>CAWKDQ010000001.1:0-128165 GCA_963848435.1 uncultured Conexibacteraceae bacterium
TTCAACTGACCAGCCCACGATCGCGAAGATCACGATCAACCGCCCGGAGGTTCACAACGCCTTCCGGCCCGAGACCGTGGTCGAGCTGATCGACGCATTCGACCGCGCCCGCGAGGATCCCCAGGTCGGCGTGGTGATTCTCACGGGCGAAGGCCCACTCGCGTTCTGCAGCGGCGGCGACCAGCGCGTCCGTGGCAGTCGCGGCGGCTATGTCACCGGCGCGGACCCCTCACAGGCCGGTCATCACGAGGTCGTAGGACGCTTCCACGTCACTGACCTGCACGTCCAGATTCGCCGCCTGCCGAAGCCGGTCGTCGCAATGGTCGCCGGCTATGCGATCGGCGGCGGCCACGTCCTCCACGTGATCTGCGACCTGACGATCGCCGCTGACAATGCGCGCTTCGGGCAGACCGGGCCGCGCGTCGGCTCGTTCGACGGCGGCTTCGGCGCCAGCGTGCTCTCTCGCCTGGTCGGTCCGAAGCGGGCCAAGGAGATCTGGTTCCTGTGCCGCCAGTACGGCGCTCAGGAGGCGCTGGAGATGGGGCTCGTCAACACCGTCGTGCCGCTCGCCGAGCTCGAGGCAGAGACGGTCAAATGGTGCCGGGAGATGCTGCAGCTCTCCCCCATGAGCCTGCGGCTGTTGAAGGCCAGTTTCAACGCCGACGAGGACGGACTCGCTGGCATCCAGCAGCTCGCCCACGACGCCAACCTGCTGTTCTACATGAGCGAAGAGGCAGCCGAGGGCCGTCAGGCCTATCTCGAGAAGCGGCGGCCGGACTTCGACCAGTTCCCGCGCCGTTCCTGAGCCCGAGGATGGCCGCCACCGGGCTCACGCAGGGCACTCAGCGACCCACCAGCTTCCAGATCTGGATGATGGCGGCACGCCCGAAGACGCTCCCGGCGGGGATCGCACCGGTGCTCGTGGGCACCGCTCTTGCCGGCTACATGCACGTCTTTCATCCGCTGCGGTTCGTCGCGGCGTTACTCGGCTCGATCCTGATCCAGGTGGGCACCAACCTCTCGAACGACTATTCGGACGCTCGCCGTGGCGCCGACACGGCCGACCGCCTCGGGCCTGTACGCGTGACCGCCGGCGGCCTCGTCCCGCCACGCCAGGTGCTGATCGCGACCTACGTCACATTTGGACTGGCGGTCCTATGCGGCGTCTACCTCGTTGCGGTCGCCGGTTGGCAGCTGCTGTTGATCGGCGTCGCCTCGATCCTCGCAGGGGTGCTCTACACCGGAGGCCCGAAGCCCTACGGCTACGAGGGACTCGGCGAGCTGTTCGTGTTCCTGTTCTTCGGCGTCGCCGCGGTGGCCGGCTCCTACTTCGTGCAGATGAGCAACTTCAGCTGGGAGTCGTTGGCGCTCTCGGTGCCGGTGGGTCTGATCGCCTCGGCCCTGCTGGTCGTCAACAACACCCGCGACATCGAAACCGACCGCCGTGCCAACAAGCGCACGCTTGCCGTGAGGCTCGGGCGCCGGCGGGCGCGACTGATGTACGCGGCGATGATCTATCTCGCCTACCCGTTGGCACTGGTGACCTGGGTGTTCGGACCATTGAAGCCGTGGCTGCTGTTCTGCTGGCTCACGATCCCGATCGCCGCCTCGGTCGTCCGGACCGTCTCGACCCACACCGACGGCCCTTCACTGAACGGTGCGCTCGCCAGGACCGGCCGGTTACAGCTCACGTTCTGCGTGCTGCTCTCCGTCGGTCTTCTGCTGAGCAGATGATTGCCACGGCGACCGTCCACGACGTTCGCCTGACCGATCCTCTGCGTCCCGCGGCGGGCTCGCCGCAGCTTCGCCCGCTTGTCAAGTTCTCCATCCAGTCAGCTGATGGGGTGATCGGATACGGCGAGGCGGCTCCTTTTGAGGCCTACGACGGCGTCAGCGTCGCGCGCGTCATGGAGGCGCTCGCGACCCACGCGTCGGTGCTGGCCACAACCGAGTGGCCAGCGGATTCGGACGTGCTGGCAGCCTGCGCCGATGCCGAGCCGCTTCCGCAAGCCCTCGCTGCGGTGGATCTGGCCCTCTGGGACCTTGCCGGTCGACGCGCCGGCGCTTCAGTCGCTGAGCTGCTCGGAGCCGCCGCTCCTGCGGCGGTGTTCGTGAACGCGACGATTGCGGCGGTGGCTCCCGCAGCGGCGGCTGCGGAGGCGCGGCGGGCAAGGGACGCAGGCTTCGGCTGCGTGAAGGTGAAGGTCGGGACGCCCGATGATCGGCAACGACTCGCTGCCGTGCGCGAGGCGGTCGGCGACGAGATGCTGATTCGTGTCGACGCGAACGGGGCCTGGGACCAGCTCACGGCGCCCGAGCGGATCCGCTCGCTCTCCCGGTTCGACATCGAGCTCTTCGAGGAGCCGGTACACGGCGCGACCGCTGTTGAAGCCGTCGCGCGCGAGGTGCCGCAATTCTCGCTCGCGATGGACGAGAGCGCGAGCGAGACTCTGGGCGCCGATCCGAGGCGTCTATGCAGCGCCGTGTGTCTCAAGATTTCGAGTTCGGGCGGAATCACCGGCCTGCTCGAACAGGCCAAGCGAGCACGAAACCTTGGCTACGAGGTGTACGTCGCATCGACCCTCGACGGCCCGCTGGGGATCGCAGCAGCGGTGCACGCGGCGGCGGCCCTGAAGCCGAACCGACATTGCGGTCTGGCGACTCTGGATCGCTTCGCGCCGCCGGTCCCGGCGGCGCTGCTGTCGGTCTCCGGGCGCATGCGCGTACCCCCCGGTCCTGGACTCGGCACTGATCTACTCGGCTGGTATCGCGAGTAGGAGTTCGACGACCGCGTCCGGGCGTTCGAGGTGAACCGCATGCCCGGCCCCCGGCACGATCGTGACGCTTGCAGCCGGGATCCTCGCGGCCATCTCGCGCGCGAGCGATGTGAACTTGACGTCGCGCTCCCCTGCGATCAGCGCAACCGGCATCCGCAGCTCGGGGAGCCGTTCCCAGAGCGACGGCAATGCGCCCGTGCCGAGCCCGCGCAATGCCGCTGCGAGGCCTGTGGGGGTGTTTCTCAAGCGATCTGCATGCGACATCGCCGCGATATCGCATGCGATATCGCTCAGGATCGGCGTCTCCGCCCACTGCCGCGCGAACTCCTCGATCGGCAGCGCCTCGATCCGTTCGGCCAGGCGCTCGTCCTCGAGTCTCCGAGTCGCCCGCTCGGCATCGTCAGCCAGCCCGGGGCTGGCGCCGATCAGCGTCAGGCTTGAGACCCGGCCCGGCATCGCCAGCGCGACGTGCAATGCGATCCGCCCCCCCTGCGAGTACCCGACGAGCCCGAACCGTGCTGGCGCAACGGCGGCGACGTCGCTGACGACCGCGTCAAGCGTCACCGGGCGAGCGCCTGAGGCCGCGCCGTGGCCGCGGATGTCGGGCGTGATCGCCCGGTACCGTTGCCCGAGCCCCGACACCACCGGCTGCCAGCTGGCGCCGCTGTTGGTGAAGCCGTGCAGCAGTATGAGCGCGGTTGGTGCATTCTCCATACGCGCATGATGCCGACGACCGCCAGAGACAGCCACCTCGTGATCCGCGCGCTGCTCGACGAGTTCGTGCGCTGCGGTGTGGAGCACGCATGCACCTGCCCGGGGTCACGAAACACGCCGATCGTGCTCGCGCTCGCGCGCGATCAACGTCTCAAGAGCTGGTCGCACATTGACGAGCGAGCCGCCGGCTTCTTCGCGCTCGGAGCCGCCAAGGCCTCGGGCCGGGCCGTACTCGTGACGTGCACTTCGGGCACGGCAGCCGCCAACCTCCTGCCGGCTGTCGTCGAAGCCCGCCATGCAGGCGTGCCGCTGATCCTGCTGACAGCCGATCGCCCGCCGGAGCTGCGCGACATCGGCGCCGGGCAGACGATCGACCAGATCAAGCTCTATGGCGACAACGTCAAGTGGTTCTACGAGATGGGCGTGCCCGAGTCCTCACCCGAGCGGCTGCGGTTTGTGCGCTCGCTGGCCTGTCGTGCCTACTGGACCGCTCAGGAGGGCCGACCCGGCCCGGTTCATCTCAACCTGCCGCTGCGCGAGCCGCTGGTGCTCGACGAACCGTTGCCGGCGGATGAACCCGGCGGCGGCGGGCGCCCGGGCGGCGCACCCTGGGTGCAATGGAGCAGGCCGGTGAGCGTGCCGCCGCTGCTGCCGTCGCCAGGCGGGAAGGCTGTGATCATCGCCGGGGACCTCGGTTCCGATCGCGCGACCGGCGCGCAGTTGGCAGAAGTCGCAGCGCGGGCGCAGGTGCCGTTGCTGGCCGATCCGCTGTCGTGCGCGCGTACGGGTTCGGCCGCCGTGGCGCACTTCGATCTCATCCTCCGGGATCGCGACCTCAGCAGCGCACTTGCCCCCGACCTCGTCCTGCGTTTCGGCGAGCTTCCGACATCCAAACCGCTGCGCCGCTGGCTGGGCGATCTTCCCGAGGCGCGGCATCTTCTCTTAAGCCCCGACGATCGCTGGTCTGAGCCGGTGTCACGAAGCGGCGTCCGCGTCGTCGGACCGCTCGACGCCGCAGTCGCTGGACTTGGTCAGCAGCTTGCCGTTGGTGGTGACGGCTGGCTCGATCGCTGGCTCGATGCCGACCGAGTCGTGGCGCACGCGATCGCAGAGCCGCTGATGATCGCGGGCCTGAGCGAGCCGGTGGCGATCACCGCGCTCGCGCAGTTCCTGCCGCCCAGCGTGACGCTGTTCGTCGGAGCGTCGATGCCGATCCGCGACGTCGAGGAGTTCTTTCCCACACTGGCCGAGCCGCCGCGCGTGATCGCGAACCGAGGCGCGAACGGCATCGACGGCACGGTTTCCTGCGCCTTCGGCGTCGCCGCAACCGGCGCCGAGGTGGTGGTCGTTCTGGGGGATGTCACGCTGGCTCACGACGTCGGCGGTCTGCTCGCCGCGACGCGTTTGGGCCTGAAGCTCACGGTCGTGCTCCTCAACAACGACGGTGGCGGGATCTTCAACTTTCTACCGGTCTCCCGCGAGGGTGAGGCTTTTGAGCAGCACATCGCCACACCGACAGGGCTGGACTTCGCGCAGGCAGCGGCACTGTATGGCTTCGAGCACCGCTCCGCGACCACTGTCGACTCGTTTGCCGATGAGCTGATGGCGGCATTGGCAGGCACCGCGAGCACGATCGTCGAGGTTCGCACCAACCGCGTGGCCAACCGCGACCTGCACGCACAGGTCGAATCCGCCGCACTGGCAGCATTGCGCCGCGACTGAGTCGTCGCCTGCCGGCGGCCCGCGCCTACCCGGACAGCACCGGAAGCAGCGCCTGCAGCTTGACCTCGGTCTCCGCCAGCTCAGAGGCCGGATCGGAGTCGGCCATGATGCCGCAGCCGGCGTAGCAGGAGGCAAGGTCGCCACGCAGCATGGCGCAACGCAAGGCGACGCAGAACTCGCCGTCGCCGTTGGTGTCGGTCCAGCCGAGCGTGCCGGCGTACCAGCCGCGATCAAGCCCCTCGAGCGCCGGTATCAGCCGCCCGGCGACGGCTGCCGGTTCGCCGCCCACGGCCGGTGTGGGGTGCAGCGCGCCGGCAAGCACCAGCGCGCCGGCGCCGTCCCTGAGCTGCGCCCTGATCGGCACGGCCAGGTGCTGGATGTTGGCCACCTTGACCAGCGCCGGCTCGTCGGCGGCAGTGACCCACACGGAAAAGGGCGCGAGCGCCTCCGCGATCCGCTGAGCGACCACAAGGTTCTCGTGGCGATTCTTGCCGCTGTTGAGCAGGCTCTCGCCGAGGTGCGCGTCGACCGCCGGGTCGGCACTGCGCCTGATCGAGCCCGCGAGTGCCACCGCGCTGGCGCGCATCCCCTCCTTGCGAACCAGCAACTCCGGGGTCGCGCCGATGAAGGTGGCATCGTCGCGCCCGATTGCGTAGATGAAGCACTCGGGGAACCCGCCGCGCAGGACATCGAACACGGCCGCGGGGTCGTGGGGTTGCGGCGCACGCACCTGCACCTCGCGCGCAAGCACAATCTTCTCAAGCTCGCCCGCGCGGATGCGGTCGACTGCGCGTGAGACAGCCTCCTCGTAGTGCGCAGGAGGCATGGGGCTGTGGACGTCGAACTCCCCTACCGGAGCTGGATCGATCAGTGGCAACGGCTGTTCGACGAGCGCGTCCAGCCGCTCCTGCAGCCGCCGCAACGCCGACTGCGGATCGGCGCCCGCCGAGATGGCGACGTTGCAGGTGAGCCATGTCGAGCCGGCACGCCGCGCGAAGCAGATCTCGGGCACAGTCAGCGAGGCAGCAGCGAACCCCCGCCATTGGGGGCTGTGAGCGCCGGCGTCGGCGAAGGCGAAGCCCGCCACCGCCACCAAACCGGCGCCTGCAGGCGCGTCAGGCGTATCCGGCGCGTCGGCAAGCGCGCGACCACTCAACGACCGCCAGCGATCGTCCAGCTCGGCGAAACGCCGCGAGCCATCGGTTTCGACCGTCAGGGCCGAGCCGAGACCAGCGTGCGCCAGGGCCTCGTGCGCCGGCTGCTCGAGACAGAACCAGGGCTCCGCCGCTCGACGCGACGCCAGCACGATCGCGGCCGGATCGTGCCCGCCGATCAGCCGCTCGCTGACGCTGACGAGGATCGGCGCGGCGGCGCGTGCCCGCCGCGCCGCCGCGCGCAGGCGCCGCTCGAGGCGCTCGCAGGCGGCAGCTGACAGCCACGGCGATGCGGTTGTGGTGCTCAGGTCTCCGTACGTCCGCGCGCGATTGCGATCTCACCGGTGCGGGCCATCTCAACCAGCCCGAATGGGCGCACAAGCCGCTCGAACGCGTCGACCTTCTCCTGTGTCCCAGTGACCTCGGCGACGACCGTGCGCTTGCTGACATCGACGATCTTCGCCCGGAAGATCTCACACACCTGCATGACCTCTGCGCGCGAATGGCCGTCGGCGGCGATCTTGAACATCGCCAGCTCGCGAGCGAGCGTGTCGCCCGGCTCGAGATCACGGATCTTGAGCACGTTCACGAGCTTGTGAAGCTGCTTGGTGACCTGATCGATCGGCTGCACCGCGCCATCGAGTGTGATCGTCACCCGCGACACCGCATCGTCCTCCGTCGGGCCGACGGCGAGCGTGTCGATGTTGAAGCCGCGCCGCGCGAACAGCCCTGCGATCCGGGTCAGTACGCCTGGCTTGTTCTCGACCAAGAGCGAGACGATGTGCTTGCGACCGGTGCGGAAGCTGCCCGCCGCCTCGAGCTCGTCGAGCGACAGGATCTCCTTGGTTCCTGGTTCACCCATGGGAGATTCCGCCTAACCGACCATGTCCCGAGCCGCCTGGCCGGGAGCGATCATCGGGTACACGTTCTCCTCAGCGGAGACGCGGACGTCCATCACGACCGTCCCCTCGGTCTCCAGTGCAGCGCGCATCTGCTCCATAAGGGTGCTCTTGTCAGAGACGCGCATGCCAGTGGCGCCGTATGCCTCCGCGAGCTTCACGAAGTCCGGGAAGCTGCCGGTATCGACGTGGCTGTAACGGCGGTCCCAGAACAGCTCCTGCCACTGGCGCACCATGCCCAGGTAGCCGTTGTTCATGATGAACACCTTGACGTCGATCCCGTTCTGCGCACAGGTCGCCAGCTCCTGTGCGTTCATCTGGAACGAGCCGTCGCCGGTGATGCAGACGACCGTATCGTCAGGGCGGCCGACCTTGGCTCCCAGCGCCGCAGGCAGACCGAAGCCCATCGTTCCCAGGCCACCGGAGTTGATCCAGCGGCGCGGCCTTTCGAAGTTGTAGTACTGGGCGGTCCACATCTGGTGCTGGCCGACATCACTGCAGACCACGGCGTCGCCGCCGGTCGCCTCGTAGAGCGCCTGGATCATGTACTGCGGCTTGATCTCGTTGTCGATCGAGTCCTCGTAGCCAAGTGGGTGCCGCTCCTGCCAGGCCCCGATCCGGTGCCACCACTCGTCGAGCCGGCCTGGATCCGGCGCCTGCGCCCGATACTCGGCCGTGAGCTTCGGCAGGATGTTCTTCGCGTATCCGACGATCGGGATGTGCGCCGGCACGTTCTTTGAGATCTCGGCCGGGTCGATATCGATGTGGATGAACTTCGCATGCGGAGCGAACTCTGAGAGCTTCGCCGTGACGCGATCATCGAACCTGGCGCCGACCGCGACGATCAGGTCAGCTTCGTCGATCGCGTAGTTCGCCGTCCGGGTCCCATGCATCCCCAGCATCCCCAGCCACTGCGGGTTGGCGGCTGGAAACGCGCCGAGTCCCATCACTGTGCAGGTGACCGGCAACCGATCGGAAATCGCGAACTCCACCAGCTCGTCTGCGGCACCGACCGCGCCACCACCTGCGTAGATGACCGGCCGGCGCGCGTTTGCCAGTGCCTTTGCCGCCAGTCTGATCTGCTTCTGGTTGCCGTCGGTCGTCGGCTGGTAGCCCGGGAGGTGGACGTCGGTGATCGGCTCGTAGGGAATATCCGCGCGGCTCAGATCCTGTGGAATGTCGACCACGACCGGGCCGGGACGTCCACTGCGCGCGATGTGGAACGCCTCGTGAATCGCGCGTGGCAGCTCCAGCGGATGCTGGATCATCACGCTGTGTTTGACGATCGGCATCGTGATCCCGATCGTGTCGGCCTCCTGGAAGCCGTCTGTGCCGAGCAGCTCGGTGCGCACCTGCCCAGTCAGGAACACGACCGGAACCGAGTCCATCATCGCGTCGCAGATCGGCGTCACGAGGTTGGTGGCCCCCGGTCCGCTCGTGCCCAGCGACACTCCGACCCTGCCTGTCGCCTTGGCGTAGCC
The DNA here is from genome assembly GCA_963848435.1 of uncultured Conexibacteraceae bacterium. Lineage (GTDB taxonomy): Bacteria > Actinomycetota > Thermoleophilia > Solirubrobacterales > Solirubrobacteraceae > Palsa-465. Next base: position 8,748 of record CAWKDQ010000001.1, read on the forward strand.
CTCGGCGGCGTGACCGCCGCCTGCCTCATGGCGGACGAGGATGTGCCGTATCCCAGTGTCGTAGAACGCGTCGTAGGTTGGGAGGTTGGCGCCACCAGGTAGGCCGAATACAACCTCAACACCCTCTGCCTTGAGACATTCCATCAGTGCGTCGACTGCACGCATAGCGCTCGCCTCCCTTCCGAAGCTCGCAATCAGGCGCGGCCGCTCCGCGCCACCGAGGTTCGAGTCTAGGGACTCAGGCCGAAGTTCGTGGTCGGGGCGAGACCTCCAACGCCATGGCTCGAACATGGTTCGCCGCGCGTCGCAAAGGTCCTGCGCCGTCGCCGGCCGTGGTCACGCGGGACGGTGGCGCATCGCCTGCGCCTCGGGTGCGATCGCGACGTCCGGGAACTCCAGCTCGTACCCGCAGTGGACACACACCGCGTCGTAGAGCTTGAGGACCCGGTGGCAGCGCGGACACTCGCGCCGCAGCTCCTGGTTGTCGTATCGGTACAGCACCGCTGTCAAAAGCCCAATGAACGGGATGCAGAACGAGATCAGGAACCACATCGCGAACGAACTTCCCTTGATCCGCCCGACGATCCCTCCGGCCAAGCCGAAGAAGAACAGGATCACGAGCAGACCTGTTCCGTAGCTGGACATCGGCTCGATCAGAGCAGCTCGTTCACAGCCCAGAGGACCGCGACGATGACAGCAACGACGGCCACCACCCAGAACACGGCCATCACCAGATGAACAGCCAGCTGGAAGACGACCACCGCCACCAGGATCAGGACCATCGCGGCCGCGGCTCTGCGCAGCACCGGAGGGCGGGAGCGCTTGGGTTCAATCTCGTTGGGCACCACCACAAAGGCTAGTCGGTCGGCCGGAGGGGGTCCAGTCGCCGCCTGCCTCGCAGCTGCCACGCGTGAAGCGGTCGCGCCCCCGCCGTTCCCAGCGGGGGCGCGCGTGACCGCCCTCAGAACAGAGCGCGGTCAGCCCGCAGGCTGCCGGCCACTCGCCCGCTCCGGCCGGATGCGCACCAACCGGAAGCGCCGAACCGGAGCCGCCACACCACGGTGAGCGGAGGCACGAGCGTCGGCGACGAGCAACACCTTCGATGTGGGGGTTCTTGAGATCATGGCGAGAATCATGCGCCAGATCGCACCCATCGGCACTGGCCGTCCGTACAAGATTCAGATGGTTGCGATTCACCAGCTGTCCAGGCCAAGGCGGCACCGACAGCGGCTCGCGCCCATCTCGAGCATGTCGCTGAATCAGAGGCCGAGTTGCTGGCGAACCAGGCGATTGATCTCGCCACCGTCAGCGCGGCCCTTGGTCTCGCGCATGACGTAGCCGACCAGCGGTCCCATCGCCTTCATGTTCCCGCCGCGCACCTTCTCAGCCGCGGCGGGTTCGGCGGCTAGCGCTGCAGCCACGATCTCGGAGAGGCCCGAATCGTCGGCGGCGATCGACCCCAATTGCTCGCGCTCCACGATCGCGCCGGCATCTCCGCCCTCGGCGACCAGGATCCCGAGCACCTCGCGGCCGGCATCACGGCTGACGGCACGGTCGGCGACCAGCTTCACCAGAGCTGCGAAGGCCGCTGGTGTCACCCTGGACAGAGCCGGATCAGCGCCTTCGTCAAGGCGCTCCACGAGCGCCTGCATCCAATTCGCCAAGGCAACTGGGTCGAGTCCATCGTCGCCCGCAGCCAACGCAGCCTCGTAGTAGTCCGCCAGCTCCGCCCGGAATGCGAGCTCGCGCGCCCGCTCGGGTGTGAGCCCGAACTGGGCTGCGAAGCGCTCGGCCCGGGCGGCCGGGAGCTCCGGCAGCGCCGCTCGTGCGCTGCTGACCATCTCCTCGGTCGCCACCAACGGGACCAGATCTGGCTCTGGGAAGTACCTGTAGTCGTGCGCCTCCTCCTTCGAGCGCAGCGACGTCAGGCGACCCGTGGCCGGGTCGAAGTGCAACGTCTCCTGCAACACCGCCTCCCCGGAGCGCAGCAGCTCGATCTGACGCTCGGTCTCCGCCTTCACCCCCTGGGCGAGGAAGCGGAACGAGTTCATGTTCTTGAGCTCTGTCTTGGTGCCAAGCTCGGTTGAGCCGACCGGTCGCACAGAGACGTTCGCGTCGCATCGCAGCGACCCTTCCTCCATGTTCACGTCCGAGACGCCGATCGCCCGCATCGTGGTGCGCAGGAGGTTGAGCCACTCCCGCGCCTGCTCGGGGGAGCGCAGGTCCGGCTCGGTCACGATCTCGGCCAGTGGCGTGCCGCCGCGATTGAAGTCCACGGCGCTGCGGTCCGCGCCCGCGATGCGGCCGCTCTCCCCCATGTGCACAAGCTTCGCCGCATCCTCCTCGAGGTGGACGCGGTGGATGCGTACGCCGCCGAGGCGGCCGCTGCTGCAGATCGGTACGTCGTACTGGGAGATCTGGTAGCCCTTCGGCAGGTCCGGATAGAAGTAGTTCTTGCGGTGGAATTGCGACCGCGGCGCGATCTCGCAACCGAGCGCGAGGCCGATCATGATCCCGTAGTGCACGGCCTGGGCGTTGATCGCGGGCAGGGACCCCGGCAGGCCCAGGCACCGCGGGCAGGTGTGGATGTTCGGTTCGTCACCGAACGACAGCTCGCAGCCGCAGAACATCTTCGTCAGGGTCTTGAGCTGTACGTGAATCTCGAGCCCGATCACCGATTCGTACTCGACCTCCGTAGCACTCATGCGGCAGCCCCCACACGCGCGCCGCTGCCATCGAACGCGATCGCCTGCTCCAGGGCGTAGGCGGCATCGAGCAGGCGATTCTCGCTGAAGGAGGGGCCGCAAAGTTGCAGACCGACGGGCAACCCGGCACTCAGTCCGGAGGGGATCGAGATGGCGGGGATGCCGGCCAACGACATCGGCACGGTGCAGAAGTCGTTCAGATACATCGCGAGCGGGTCGGCTGACTTGGCCCCGAACTCGAAGGCCACGGTGGGGGTCGTCGGCGTGACGATGAAGTCGACCTGTTCGAACGCGCTGCGAAAGTCTTCGGCGATCTTCGTGCGCACCCGCTGAGCGGTCCCGTAGTAGGCGTCGTAGTAGCCGCTTGAGAGCGCATAGGTGCCGAGCATGATCCGGCGCTTGACCTCCGGGCCGAACCCCGCGGACCGCGTGCGGCTGTACATCGTGGTGAGATCGGCGTCGCCGGCCACGCGCAGGCCGTAGCGGACGCCATCGAACCGCGCCAGGTTCGCGGACGCCTCCGCCGGGGCGATGATGTAGTACGCGGAGAGCGCATGTGGCGCGTGCGGAAGGTGGCACGGCTCGATCGTCGCCCCCAGCCCCTCGGCGAGGCCCAGCGCCGCGTCGAAGCTGGCGCGTACCCCCGGCTCGAAGCCGCCATCGGCTCCGAGCAGCTCCGCCGGCACCCCCAGGCGCACGCCGGTCAGGTCCACGCGTGAGGGCAGCTGGATCTCTTCTGGGAACTGCAGCGAGGTCGAATCGTATGCGTCCTGACCGACCATGTGGCGCAGCAACAGGGCGCTGTCGGTGACGTCACGGGTCAGCGGGCCGGCCTGGTCAAGCGATGAGGCGAATGCGATCATCCCGAACCGCGAGCAGGCACCGTAGGTGGGCTTCAACCCGACGATCCCCGAGAATGCGGCGGGCTGCCGGATCGATCCCCCGGTGTCGGTTCCGAGCGCCCACGGCGCGAGGCCGGCAGCAACCGCTGCTGCGCTGCCGCCGGAGGATCCTCCTGGGACGCGGTTTCGGTCCCACGGATTCAGCACAGGCCCGAATGCCGAGTTCTCGTTGGAGGAGCCCATCGCGAACTCGTCCTGGTTGGTCTTGCCGAGCAACGCTGCGCCTGACTCGGTCAGCCTGCGCACCACCGTGGCGGTGTAGGGCGGCCGGTAGCCCTCGAGGATCTTCGACCCCGACTGGCTCGGAACGCCCTCCGTGCAGAAGAGATCCTTGACGGCAAGGGGCACGCCGGCCAGAGGCGAGCTCACATCAGCGCTGCCGGTTGCGGCAGCATCGGCCTGAGCGGCATCCGCGACCCAGGTGAACGCATTCAGATCCTCGGCCGCAGCCCGAGCTCGATAGAACTCGAACAGCTCCGCGCGGCTGATCTCGCCCGCGCGGACGGCGGCAGCCGCCTGAGCTGCGCTCAGGTCCAGAGTTCCGCTGCTCATTCCGCCGATGCACCAGGACTCGGAACACCGAATCCAGCCGGTGTCGGCTCAGGCGCCTGCGCCAGCGCGACCGCACGCGGCAGCGACGGTTCCGGAACGTCGGCTCGCAGCGCGTTGACGAGGTCGACCACGTGTGACGTCGGCTCCACGCCGTCCAGATCCAGGTTGCGGATCGCCTCAATGTGGTCGAGCACCTTGGACAGCTCGATCGCCATCGTGTCGGCCTCGGCTTCACTGAGCTCCAGGCGCGCCAGGCGCGCCACATGATCGACCTGCTGGCGTTCGAGCATGCCGCCGATTCTAATTAGGCTGGACGTTCAGCGCGGACCCGAATGCGGGCTCTGTTGGAGGTCCAACGTCTGGATGTCCGTCGGCGCGTCCTCGGTGGCGATTCCCTCGCGGCGAAGCGACAGGTAGAGCCCCGCGCAGATCACGATGCTCAGGCCCAGCGCCAGATACGCACCTGGACGGGCCTCGAGCGCGTTGCCGCCCCCGCTCAGAGGCACGTTCGGCTGGTCGAACAGGACGCGCACCGTCAGCGCGACCAGCAGCACCAGGGCGACCGGCGCCAGCAGCGTCGTGACCGCCACCGGCAGTGCCGGCGAGCGCCGCGTGCCCTGCAACCAGAACACCGCGGCTCCCGCCACCGACACCAGGAGCGTGAGCGGTCCGACGAGCGTGAAGGCCCGCCAGCCGTTGAGGCTCACGTGTCTGGCCAGGACGATCGCGATTCCCTGATATTGCGGCCGGTAGGCGAACCACGGGACCGCGAAGAGGTCGATCAGCAGCGCGGCTGCGCCGATCCCGATCAGCCAGTCGGCCGCACCCAGCCGTGTCGCGCTGAAGCTCACCGCAGCCAACCTACCCGCACGGGCCGATCAGCGCCTGGTCAGATGCGCGTACTGGCTGAGGAGCTTGCGCTCAGAGCCGTCGCGACTGAATCGGATCACCACGATCCCGCCCGGCTCAACGCCGATCACGGTTCCGTCACCGAACTTGGCGTCGCTGACCTCTTCACCGAGTCGAAAATCGGGAATATCAGCCTGCGGCCGGGCTCGGTTGATCCGGATCGTCCCGTTGGGCAGGTCGGCGCCCGTGCCGGGATCACCCAGCGGCCAGGATGTGAGCCGCTCGCGAAACGCTCCGATCCCTCGTGGCCGCTGCTCCTCCCGATCCGTGAGCTCCTGGGGGACCTCGGCGAGGAAGCGGCTTGGGATCGCATAGGCGCGAGCGCCGAACACCGTCCGCTGGCGCGCGCACGTCAGGTACAGATCACGCTGAGCCCGGGTGATACCCACGTAACAGAGGCGGCGCTCCTCCTCCAGCTCGCCCTCCTCGAGTGCCCGCGAGTGCGGGAAGACCCCGTCCTCGCAGCCGATCACGAACACGATCGGGTACTCGAGCCCCTTGGCATTGTGAAGTGTCATCAGCGTCACCAGGCCGGAGTCATCGATGCGTGTATCGGCGTCGGCGACGAGCGAGACCTGCTGGAGGAAGTCGCCAATCGAATGCTGCTCGGCCTCCGAGACGTCGTACTCGGCTGCGACGTTGACGAGCTCATCGAGGTTCTCCACCCGGCCCTGCGCCTCGATCGTTCGCTCAGCTCGCAACGCGTCCAGATAGCCGGTCTGCTCGAGCACGCCGCTCAGCAGCTGCGCCACGGGCACGTTCGCCTCGGAGCCCTCCCGTAAGCCGGCCATCGTCTCGACGAACCGGCCGATCGCCTTGACGGCTGCGGCGCCGAGCCCGGGAACGCTCGCCGGGTTTGCCGCCACCTCCCAGACGCTCGTGCCGAGCGTGTTCGCGTAGGCGAGCAGGCGCGCGACCGACGTCGCGCCGATCCCGCGACGCGGCGAGTTCACTATCCGCGTGAACGCTCCGGCGTCCTGCGGGTTCACGAGCGCTGTCAGGTATGCGATCGCGTCCTTGATCTCGGCGCGCTCGTAGAAGCGCGTGCCCCCAACCACCTGATATCCGATCTCAGCACGCACCAGCATGTCCTCGAGTACGCGCGACTGGGCGTTGGTCCGGTAGAAGACGGCAATCTCATTGCGCGATGCGCCTCCGTCCACCAGCCGGTCGATCTCGCCTGCGACAAACCGGGCCTCCGCGTGTTCGTCGTCGAGTTCGCGGATACGGATCGGGTCACCGGCGCCGAGGTCGGTCCACAGATCCTTCTCCCTGCGACCGCGGTTGTTGGAGATCACAGCGTTGGCGGCATCGAGAATCGTCTGGGTAGAGCGATAGTTCTGCTCGAGCTTGACGACCTTCGCATCCGGGAACTGCTCTTCGAAGCTGAGGATGTTGTGGATGTCGGCCCCCCGGAACCCGTAGATCGACTGATCCGGGTCACCGACGACGGTGAGATTGCGGCGCTTTCCGGCAAGCAGCTGAAGCCAGCGGTACTGGACCTGGTTCGTGTCCTGGTACTCGTCGACGAGGATCTGCCGGAACGCCTCCTGATAGGTCTCACGGACCTCGGGGAAGAGCTCGAGCACGTTGACCGCCCGGACGAGCAGATCGTCGAAGTCCATCGCGTTCATCCGGTGCAGCTCACGCTCATAGCTTCCGTAGACATCGGCGACGGTCCGCTCGAAGAACGAGCCGACGAGCTGGGAGTACGCCTCGGCGTCGCGCAGGCGATTCTTGGCGTCGGAGATCTGGTTGTGAATCGACGAGGGCGTGAAACGCTTGGGATCGACTCCGTTCTCCTCCATGCACCGCTTGATCAGGCGGCGTGAATCGGCCTGGTCATAGATCGTGAACTGACGGGTGTAGCCGAGCTTGTCGGCGTGCGCACGCAAGATGCGCGCGCAGGCGGAGTGGAAGGTCATGACCCACATCGCGCGCACCCGGCGTCCTACCAGCAGTTCGACGCGCTGACGCATCTCGGTGGCGGCCTTGTTGGTGAATGTGATCGCAAGGATCTCGCTCGCCTGGACCGCCCCGGTCGCGACCAGGTAGGCGATCCGGTGCGTCAGCACGCGGGTCTTGCCCGAGCCTGCCCCGGCCAGGATCAGCAGTGGTCCGTCACCGTGGGTTACCGCCTCGCGCTGTGGCTCGTTGAGCCCGTCGAGCAGCGTCTCGATCGGTCCGCTCGTCTTCTCGACCTCTTCGCTCGTCTCGATCATCGTCTATCACCTACGGTACCGGGCACGATGGTCGTCACGGACACGCTCAGGGACACCTGCGCCTGGATCGCCGCACGATCGACGCACGTGAATGTCGTCGAGGATGCGATTGCGCCTTACGCCGCGTCTTACGTGCGCAACATTGGGGTGCCGCCTGCGGTCACGGAGGGGCAGGAGCGACCTGCGGCCGCCCCCAGTGGCCCTCCCGCGCCCGCGCCCGTTGCCACGCCTGCGACCGAGCCGTCGCCGTCAGGGCTTGGCGTGGCCCGCGAAACCGAAGCGGCCTACTGGCTGACGCTCGATGCGATCAACTTCGGGTCCGGCTGGTTCCCGACGCTCCGCAAGCGCCGGGAACCCACTGGCTATCGAACTGTCGCCGGCGGTGTGAGGCAGCGATTCGACGAGGCGGGGCGGTGGACGCCGGCACAGCTCACGACTCTGACCGCCACCGAGCTGGCGGGGTGGATCGACCAGGAGCCAGAACACGAGCTTGTGGGCCTGATGGTGGCGTCGCTGCATGACCTCGGTGAGAACGTCCTCCGGCTCTACGGTGGCTCCTTCGCGGCTGTGGTCGACCATGCCGGCGGCTCGGCGCTGCGACTCGTGGAGACGCTCGCCGTCTGGCGGTCCTTCGATGACATCTCGATCTACGACGGTCGCGCCGTGCCATTCATGAAGCGCGCGCAGATCGCGGCAGCTGACCTGGACCGCGCCGGCGTCGCGGACTTCACCGACCTCGACCGCCTGACGATGTTTGCGGACAACCTCGTACCCCACGTCCTGCGGATCGATGGGGTCCTGTGGTTTGACCCGGAGCTGGTCGCGCGCATCGACCGCGAGGAGCTGATCGAGCACGGCTCGCCGGAGGAGATCGAGATCCGTGCTTGCACGGTCCACGCTGTGGAGCTGATCGTCGCCGCGATGAAATCGGATCCCGCCCACCCGACCGCGGCCCAGATCGACGAGCATCTCTGGAACCGCGGCCAGCAGCCCAAGTACAAGGCGGTGCCGCGTCACCGCTCGCGCAGCACCGCCTACTGACTACTGACTACTTGGAGGCCTTAACCCGCTCCTTGGCGATCGCCTTCGCGCCGGCCGCGCCGACGAGAGCCTCCGGCCGCATCGTGCCGCTGGCCAGCAGGTCGACCGCCGGGTGGCGGCCTGCGATCGCCAGCGCGGCGTCGAGCGTGATCACGGTCGTCTCGCCGCCCAGCGGCTTGGCACTGACGGCGACGACCGTGAGCGAGCCGCCCGCCTTGAGCTTGCGAGCTGCCGCGAGCGCTCTGCGCGCGCTCAGCGCATGCAGGCCGTCGAGCGAGTCGATCAGGACGACGGCATCGGAGCCACGGGCGGCCAGACGACGGGCCTGGTCGATAACGAGTTCGACCGCGTTGTCCTGGGCTTCAGCGGAGGCCGCGAAACTGACCGCTGCACTCGGCGTGACCGGCCCCTCAGACCACTCACCCAGCTCCTCCGGGCGCACGCCGGCGAGCGCCACGAACACGGTCACTCCCTGCTGATCAGCCAGGATCGCGGCGAGCTGGCGCAGCAGATGCGACTTTCCGGCCCAGGCGCCACCGGTGATCGTCACGCGCGAGCCGCGCCCGAACGGAGTCAGGAACTCGACCGCCTTCAGGGTCGCATCGCTGGATCCGAGCTCGAAGCGGGAGCTCGGGAACTCGGCGGCGAGGTCATCGAAGCGGCCACGGTCGGCAAGCTCCTCGGCCGGGCGGCCGTTGACGGTGTCGATCCGGACCAGTGAGGCAAAGCGCTCGGAGCGATGCGGGGGGCGCCGCGGACCGGTGACAGTGTCTCCGTTGACGAGTTCACAGCGCTTGACCTGTGCGGCCGAGATGTAGACGTCATCATCCGAGGGCTCTGGCGGGGCGACTCGCACGAAACCGGAGCCGTTGGGAAGCAGCTCGACCACGCCCTCGACAGTCTGTGGCTTGGCCTCCGGCTCCGGGGGACTCTGCTGCTCGCTCTCCTGGTCATCAGCGCCGTCACGATCGGCCGCGCGCGCGCCGGCGGTACGCCCGCGACCGCCGCGGCGCCCACGGCGGCGGCGGCTGCCTGTGCCGTTCGACTCCTCCTCATCGGAATCAGCCCTGGCCGAGCCCGGCTCATCGCCGCGATCGGACTCGGGATTCTCTTCAGGCTCGGAGGCCGGTTCGGTCTTCGAACCCGACCTGGAGGCACGCTTCGGCTTCGGCTTCGGCTTCTCGCCGGACTGCTGAGCGAGAAGCGCGTCGATCAGGTCGGTCTTGCGCAGACGCCGGTAGCCGTCGAGCGAGAGCTCCGAGGCGATCGCATGGAGATCGGCAAGGGTGCTCTCCTCGAGCGTGGCGCGATCAAGTACGGACATATTCAGCCTTTCAGATGGATCGGTGAGCTCCGGCCGCGTTGTCGGCAGCGGCCGGCGATTCAATTGCAGCCTAAGCTAAGCAGAGCGCCCGGCAGCTGGGGCCGCGCGCGGGTGCGGAGCGCCCGGTCTGACCTGTCGCTCAGGCCGCAACCCGAAACCCCACGTTTCCAGATGAGCTGTCGGGACTATTGGCGCTGCGGGCGGCAACGCGGTACCGACGGCAGTAGGACGCGTGGCAGAGGTAGGATCCGCCGCGCATGACGCGGTTCTCGCCGCGCTCCGGTCCAGTCGGGTTCCTGAGCCGGCTGCGGCCGTAGTACCTGGGCGAGTACCAGTCGGCACACCACTCCCAGACATTGCCGGTCATGTTGTGAAGCCCGAATCCGTTGGGGTCATAAGCATCCGCGGGTGCTGTTCCGATCCAGCCGTCCTCGCCGGTGTCGCGGGTCGGGAACGCTCCCTGGAAGACGTTCATCATGTGACGTCCGCCCGGTTCCAGCTCATCGCCCCACGGGAACACCGCGCCCTCGCGCCCACCCCGCGCCGCGCACTCCCACTCGGCCTCCGTCGGCAGTCGCGTGCCGCTCCACTCGCAATACACAATCGCGTCCCGCCACGACACGTGCACCACCGGATGATCACCGCGCCGCCCGACGTCCGACTGCGGGCCCTCGGGGTGCTGCCAGTCGGCTCCGTGCACCTGACGCCACCACGGCGCCGCCGCCACCGCGCGCGTGGGCGGGAAGTCAGCTGGGAGCAACCCGCCGAAGACGAATGACCACCCGAACACTTCCGCCTCTGTCCGGTGACCGCTCGCGGCGATGAACGCCGCGAACTCATCGTTGGTCACACACGCGGCGGCAATCCGGAAGGGATCGAGCTCGACCGCGTGGATCGGTCCCTCGCCATCCGCGTCGTAGGCGACCGAGCCGGAAGCGCCCATGCTGAAGGCGCCGCCCGCGACGCCCACCAGCGGCGGGACCTCAGGCTCGTGGCGCACGCCCTCAGGTGCATCGCCCGCACGCGCGTCCCCCAACGACGCCTCCCGCGTCGGCACCGGCGCCGCGGCTGCGTGGCGCTCACCATCGGGCTCGCGCCCGGGTGCGCAGCAGCCGCTCACAGCGCCCTGAGGACGTCCTCGACGCGCGTCTTGGCGTCGCCGAACAGCATCGCGCTGTTCTCCCGGAAGAACAGCGGGTTCTGGACGCCCGCGTACCCCGACGCCATCGAACGCTTGAAGATGATCACGTTGCGGGCCTCCCATACGTGCAGCACAGGCATGCCCGCGATCGGGCTGCCCGGATCCTCGGCTGCGGCGGGATTCACCGTGTCGTTGGCGCCGATCACGAGCACGACGTCGGTATCCGCGAAGTCGTCGTTGATCTCGTCCATCTCAAGGACGATGTCGTAGGGCACCTTGGCCTCCGCGAGCAACACGTTCATGTGCCCCGGAAGCCGGCCGGCCACCGGGTGGATTCCGAACCGGACCTCCACTCCACGCTCACGCAGTCTGCTGGTCAGCTCAGCCACACCGTGCTGCGCCTGAGCCACCGCCATGCCGTACCCCGGGGTGATGATGACCGAGCGCGCGTCGTTCAGCAGCTGCGCCGTCTCCTCGGCGGTCACCTCGCGATGCTCCCCGTAGTCCTGTTCATCGCCGGACGGCTGCCTCGATCCCGAATCCGCCCGCGATCACCGAGATGAACGAGCGGTTCATCGCCTTGCACATGATGTAGCTCAGGTACGCACCGGAGGACCCGACCAGCGCTCCGGTCACGATCAGCAGGTCGTTGTTGAGCAGGAAGCCGGACGCCGCGGCGGCCCAACCCGAGTAGCTGTTCAGCATCGAGACGACAACGGGCATATCCCCCCCGCCGATGCTGGCGACCAGGTGGACACCCAGCGCCAGGGCGACCAGCGTGACGATCACCAGAGGCAGCAGCTGGGGATCGGCGACGAACCACACCGTCAGCCCCACAAACGCGACCAGCGCACCGATGTTCAGCCAGTTCTTGCCCGGGAGCACCAGCGGCTGGGACTTGATCCGCGCCGACAGCTTCAGGAACGCGACGATTGAGCCGGTGAAGGTGACCGCCCCGATGAACACGCCGATGAACACCTCGGCATGGTGGATTCCGTAGGTGCCCGCGAGCCTGAAGCTCAGCGCCTCGATCCCGTACGGCCTGCGCTCGACGCTGAGATAGCCGTTCCAACCGACCAGCACCGCGGCGAGTCCGACGAAGCTGTGAAACAGTGCGATCAGCTCCGGCATACCGGTCATCTCGACGACGCGGGCCCTGTAGAGGCCGATGCATGCCCCGATCGTGACGGCTGCGATCAGCAGGACCACGCCGAGCGTGTTGATCCCGTTGTGCGCGGCAAGCACGATCGTCGCGACCAGCGCCACCGCCATGCCGGCCATGCCGAAGTAGTTCCCGGCCCGGGCCGTCTCGTGCCTGGACAGACCGGCCAGCGCGCGGATGAACAGCAGCGCCGCGACCAGGTATGCGGCATCGGCCGCCGAATTCACGGTCACCGACGCATCAGCTCCTTGAGAACATCGAGAGCATCCGCCGTGTCACCGAGAACCCGCCGAAGATGTTGATGCTCGCCAACAGGATCGCCACCGCGGCGATGACCGTGACCAGCGTCGTTCCGCGTCCGATCTGCAGGATGCCGCCGACGACGATGATCCCGGAGATCGCGTTGGTCACAGACATCAGCGGGGTGTGCAGCGCGTGATGGACGTTCCCGATCACGTAGTACCCGATCACGATCGCGAGCGCGAACACCGTCAGGTGCGGAAGCAGCGCGGTCGGTGCGAAGGCAACCAGGAGGAAGAAGATCAGCGCGCCAAGACCGGTCAGTGCGTACTTGGTCGAGGCCGGCATCGGCTGCTTCTCTGGCGCCCTCGCCGCTGCTTCGGGCGCCGCTGCAGGCTTCACCGGAGCCGCCGAGACCTGAACCGGCGGCGGTGGCCAGGTCAGCTCACCGTCGCGTACGACCGTGATCGACCGCTGCACCACGTCGTCGAAGTCGAGCACCAGCTGCCCGTCCTTCTCCGGGGTCAGCAGCTTCATCAGGTTCACGAGATTCTGCGCGTACAGCTGCGAGGCCTGTGTGGGAAGCCGCCCGGCGAGGTCGGTGTAGCCGAGGATCGTGACGCCGTTCGCGGTGACGGTCCGCTCGCCCTTGACCGTGCCGGCGACATTGCCGCCGTTGGCGGCGGCGAGATCGACGACGACACTGCCCGGCCTCATGCTCGCGACCATCTCCTGCGTGATCAGAACGGGGGCCGGCCGGCCCGGGATCAGCGCTGTCGTGATCACGATGTCGACGTCTGGCACCGTCCTGGCATAGAGCTGCTCGGCCAGCGCGGTGTAGTCCTGTGACATCTCCTTGGCGTAGCCGGTCGATGAGACCTCCTGCTCGCCGGAGTCGACAGCCAGGTATTCACCACCGAGTGACTTGACCTGGTCGGCCACCTCGGGGCGCGGGTCAGTCGCATAGACGATCGCTCCGAGGCTGCCCGCAGCGCCGATCGCGGCGAGGCCGGCGACCCCGGCACCCGCGACGAGGACCTTGGCCGGGGGCACCTTCCCGGCTGCGGTGACCTGCCCCGTGAAGAAGCGGCCGAACTCGTGGGCGGCCTCGATGACGGCTCGGTAGCCGGCGATGTTGGCCATCGAGCTCAGTACGTCCATCGACTGCGCGCGGCTGATCCGCGGGACCGCATCCAGGGCCAGCGCCGTGATCGGCCGCTCTGCGAGGTCGTCGACCAGGTCCTGATCGAGCATCGGCGATAGCCAGCTGATCAGCGTCGCACCGGGTCTGAGCCGGTCGCGCTGCTCATGGCTCGGGGCGTTGACGCCGAGCACGATCTCGGCGTTGAAGGGGTCACCGAGCTCAGCCCCCGCATCGGTGTAGGCCTGGTCGGAGAAGGTGGAGAGCGCGCCGGCACCGGGTTCGATCGTGACCTCGTAGCCGAGCTTCACCAGCTGCCCGACCGTGTTGGGCGTGGCAGCGACCCGGGTCTCCCCCGCCTGCGCCTCCTTCATGACCCCGATCCTCATGCGCCCGTCAATCTACCGATTGTTGATCCGTGTTGGTGGCAATGCCCCGCGTCCTCTGCTTTACAGCGAGTGGCCGGAGAGCGCGATCTCCGCCTCGGCCGTGACCCAGACCGGCGTCTGTGCGTTGCCGCGAGCGTAATCGACGGCGCCGTCGGGTCGGATCAGCGACCTCAGATAGGCAAGCGGCGAAGGCGCTCCGTGACCGTGCCAATTTCGTGGCCGGATGGATTCCGCGCGCAGCCCCGAGATCGCAAACGCCGTCGATTGCGCGTTGGAAGCCGCACCCTGCTGATAGCCGAAGCCTCCGTCGCGATTCTGCGCGCGGCGGATGAACGCGGCCGCGCGCCTGATGACCGTTGGCTCGTGGGTTCCCGCGAGCGCCTGAAGCACCGAGCCGGTGTCGTCGACGTCGCTCTCGCCCCCGCGCGTGTCGAAATTGAAGCCGCCGTCCCCGTCCTGCTGCCGAACGAGCCAGTCGACCGTCCGAGCACCGACGCGGAAGCCTGCCAGGCGCATCGCGAGGATCCCGAAGGCCGTGAGATTCGTCTGATCGCCGATCGAGCCGTCGGCTTTGACCGATCCCCTGAGTGCCGCAGCCAGGTTGCGCCCGCCGAAGTCGTGAATATCGGTCGACGGCAGCATCGATGCGGCGAGCACCGTGCGTTCGACGGCACCGGCACCGGTTTCCGTCCTGACCGTCGCCTTGAGGTACCTGACGGTGAGGATCAGAGCCGGCCTGGCCGAGCCCGCGGCAAGAGCCAGTGCCGACCAGCCGCTGACCATCGTGTCGGAGCCATCCCCCGGCGACATCCCGAAGCCGCCATCGGCGTTCTGTGCCCGCTCGAGGTAGCTCACCGGCGATCCGCGGTGCACGGCGGCTCGCGCCTGTCCGGTGGCGCCTGTTCCGGTCAGCGCTGTCGCTGCAACGACCGCCACAAGCGCAGGGGCGAGCGGCCCGGCCCGCGGCAACCAGGTCACCTGGATCCGGGTCGTGAATCTGTCCAGCGCGCGGATCAGGCTGGGCCCGAACAGCATCGCGAAGCCGAAGCATCCGACCGCGTGCACGAGATCGAAGCCGATCCCCTTGCCGACATAGACGGCGAGTTGCGGGAGGCTGTGGTCGCTGTAGGTGATCCAGTCCCCCACGTCCTGCAGCGCGGTGAAGAGGAACCCGGCCACAGAGCAGACGATCGCCAGCGTCACCCGCCCCAGCCGTCGCGCGGTCACGAGCGCCACGATCGCTCCGGCGACGCCCACGGCTCCCCAGCCAGCCATCTGCCAGGGCGTCCACGGCCCCTGGCCGAAGAAGAAGTTCGAGGTCAGCGCCGCGACCGCACCGACCACGTATCCAGGGGCGCCGCCGAGCGCGTAGCCGGAGATCAGGACGATGTCCGTGGTCGGCTTGATGTTGGGGACCGCAGCGAACGCGATCCGGCCGAGCGCCGCGAACGCAGCCAGCGTCCCGACCAAGGCCACGATTCGAGCGTCGGGGCGCGAACGCTCATACCACACGAAGCCGGCGAGGAGACCGGTCGCCAACAGCGTGAAGGCGCCGAGCTGCCAGGTCATGCGAGGGCCTCACGAACGGGCTCGGCGGTCGCGTCGGGACGCGAGCGAGCAAGCAGGCTCACGCCCTGCGCCGGCAGCAGCGCCCGCCCGGCTCCGCCGAGGATTCGCGCCGTCTCCGTCGCGAAGTAGGTGCCGCCCGCCAGCACCTCCGGGGCGGTCCCGTCGGCGATCACCCGGCCATCGGCCAGCAGCACCACCCGCTGCGCGAACTCGGCCACGAACTCCGGATCGTGGGTTGCCACCAGCACGGCTCCGGGCATGCCGATCAGCAGCTCCGAGAGCGCGTGCTTGGCCGCGCGATCCATACCGCGTGTCGGTTCATCCAGGCAGAGCACCGCAGGCGGTTGCACGGTATCCGGGTCGCCGAGGACGATCGCCAAGGCCAGCCGCTGCTTCTCGCCACCGCTGAGATCTCGCGGGTGGCGGCCGGCGAGGCCGCCGAGCCCGACCCGGGCAAGTGCGGCGCCCGATGCCTCATCGCCAACGGTGTCATGCACCAGGTAGTCGCTCGGGTTCTGCAGCAGCAGCGCGATGCGGCCGGCCGCATCGATCCGGCCCCGTGTCGGTTCGAGCAGACCGGCTGCATGACGCAGCAGCGTCGACTTACCGGCGCCGTTGCGGCCCATCAGCGCGACGCGCTCGCCCGGAGCGATGCTGAGATCGACCCCGCGCAGGATCGCGGGACCCTCCTTGACCTCGTGCCAGACACCCCTGAAGCGGAGCGCCGGCCCCGTCTCATGGCCGCTCTGTCGACGTTTGTGTCGAATAGCTTCACAAACGTCGACAGACTCAGCTTGCAACCGCGCTGACCGCAGCGCAGCGCGCGCCCGTTTCACCCCTGGGACGGGATCGAGGCCAAGGCCCGAGAGCAGGCGCGCACCGGGCGTCACCAGCGCCGGCGCCGCGCCCATCGCCCACAGCAGGAACCGGTCCGGGGCACCGTCGAAGACCAGCCGTCCGCCATCGATCGCAAGCACGCGGTCGGCGGCCGCCAGACAACGCTCGAGCCGGTGCTCTGCAAGCACCACCGCCGTGTCGCCGTCCTCGTTCAGGCGGCGCAGGAGGCCGATCAGCTCGTCGCCCGCCACCGGATCGAGCTGCGACGTCGGCTCATCCAGGCAGACGAGCGCCGGCCGCGCGCACAGCGTCGCACCGAGCGCCACCCGCTGCAGCTCGCCGCCGCTCAGCTCGTCGGTGGCTCGGTCAAGCAGCGTCTCGATCGCAAGCGCCAGCGCCGTCTCCTCGACCGCACGCGCCACCTCGGCCGGCGAGGCGCCGTGGTTCTCGGCCGCGAAGGCAAGCTCGGCGCGTGGCGTGCCGAGCACGACCTGCGTCTCCGGATCCTGGAACAGGGTGCCGACGACGGCGGCCAGCTTACCGGGGCCATGCGCGCGCGTGTCCAGCCCGCAGACCTCCACAACGCCGGCGAATGCGCCCCCGTGAAAATGCGGCACCAGCCCGCTGATCGCTCGCAGGAGCGTCGACTTCCCCGACCCGGAGAGGCCGGCAACGACAATGAACTCGCCTGCCTCGATCGAAAGCTCGACACCCTGCAATGCCGGCCGTGGTGCCGCCGGATAGGTGTAGGTGAGATCCGCCACCTCGACCAGGCTCACGGTTCGATCCCCCTGCGGTCAGCGAACGGCGCCAGCGCCAGACAGCCGACCAGCGCCGCCGCCGTCAGGGTCCGCGCGCCGGCGGGCGCACGCAACAGCGGGTAGGCCTCGAACGCATCCCATCCGAGCACGCGCGCCGTCACGGCGGCCGCGGCGACGAGTGCGGCCGAGGTCAGGAAGGCTACGTCGTGGCGCGACCAGGGCCGGTGGTGGCGTGGCCCCCGTCTCCCTCGCCGGACGGCACCATAGCCGCGAACCTCGAGGGTCGCCGCGACATCGAGCGCGCGGTCCAGTACCCCTGCGGTGCTCGCACGCAGCACCGCGGCCCGGCTTGGCGCCGGCCCCGGGCGACAGCGGAGAGCCTCGGACATCCGGCGCGAGTCGCGCACCAGCACCGGCATCATGCGGGTCGCGACAGTGGCGGTCAGCGCCGAGCGGAACGAGAGCCCGCGGAACAGCCGCAGAACCGCATCGGGATCGACCGCCAGCGAGTAGAGCGCAGCGAGCAGCACCAGGGCGACCGCGCGCATGCCCAGCACGGCCCCGTACACGGTCGCCTCGAGCGTGATGTTCGTCTGCCCAATGATCGGCAGATCGCCCATGCGCCAGATCACCGTCAGGCCGTCGCGAGTCACAAGCGCATTGACGATCAGGATCGTCAGGCCCAGCGGCAGCGCGAAGATCAGGCTGCGCCGCAGCTCGCGGCCGACGCGGGCCAGTGCGCCGGCCACCAGGATCGTGAGTATCTCCCCGCCCAGTATCAACGGGTTGGCGGCCACCAGCGCCGCCAGACCGAGCGCGCAGAACCAGGCGATCGCGACGGCAGCGCGGGCCGCGTGCAGCGGGCTCGCTCTGCGCCGGAACCTCATGTCTCAGGCGCGATCGGTACCGGGATGACGGTGCCGGCGCTGACCGCGACCGCGAAGTGGTTGCGGAGCTTGGCGGCCGTGAACGCGCGCGCGGCCGCCATCACTCCCGCTCGATCTGTGCCGGTCACAAACCAGGTCGGCTGACCGAGCGAGGCCTGACCGGTGGCCGCGATCAGGCCGGCGCTGCCGTGCAGCGTCTGCTTCACGTCGCCGCGTGGGTCATCGAGCTCCAGGGCCTGACCCTGATCGCCCACGAACTGCGCATAGACGCCACTCTGCCGAGGCCCCGCGGCGATCAGCTGGGCCGCGATCACGCCCCTGATCTGGTTCCAGGTGCCGACCACCATCGCAAGCGAGTCCGAGCCCGAGCCGGTGCCCAGCACCTGCGTTCCAGCCTTCACGCCGGCCTTGTGCAGCTGCGCACCGACGAGGTTGCAGGCGGCCTGCACGCCGCCTGCGCAGTTCAGCAGGGTCGGGAGCTCCTTGCCGCCGATCCCGTTGGTGAACGGCTCCGGGAAGGCTCCGACGACGGCCGGGATCGAGTCGCTCGCGGTCCAGTCGTGGAGATCCCACCAGACGTGGTCGCCCGCGTGCACGTCGGTGGCGGCAGCACCCTTGCTGGCCTCGATCCCGTTGACGTAATAGAACCAGTCACGGTGACCGGACCCCCCTGCGCGCCCGGCGATCGACTGGACAAAGCCGCCGCCGTAGCGTGTCGTCACCTTGAAGTGGCGCTGCAGGAGCGACATCGCGGTCTCACTGCCGGGCACGGTGCTCTCCGTCGCCTCCCCGATCTGCTCGGAACCGAAGTTTCCGGTGACGCGCACGCTCGCATTTTTGGTGCCCGGTCCTGCGCCGAAGCCGCATCCGCCCAGCCCGATCGCCGCCATCACGGCGGTGAGCGGGACCAGCGAGCGGATGCGGCAGCGCATCAGCCCTTGACGACCTTGAAGAGCACTCTGTCGCCGCTCTTGAGCTTCACGTCGCAGGCGCCCTTGGAGGACGACTTTCCGTTGACGTACAGCGCCCAGTAGTACTTCTTGCTGGTCTCGCTGTCTCCAAGGATCCCGGTGATGAGGTACTCGTGATAGCTCGAGTACCACTTACCCTGCCAGCGTCCCTTGGTTGCGACATTGAGGGCGCCCTGGGCGCTGTCAGCCGGGCACTTGCCGGTTGGCGCTCCGCCGCGAGTGATCCATCCCGAGCTGGTCTGAACCGGCTCCGTCGGGAGCAGCGTCCTGCTCCGGTCCTGAACTTTGACCGTCACCTTCGGCGCCGCGGCGAACGCCGCGCCGGGTGCCACGGCCAATGCGGCCGCCGTGCCGAGCGCCACCGCGCCGGCCTTGATCGCGTGTCTTAACTGCATGAGCCACCCCTTTCCACGAGGGCTGTTCGGCTTTGTGGTCGGAGGTGGTCTCCTGGCTCCCGGGCCCACCGGCGGTGCCTTCCCAGCGCCTCGTCGGCACCAGTGGCATGCAACCGCCGGCATCCCCGGTCACAGTGGCGGGTCCGCGCCGGATTCACACCGGCTTCCCATCACTACCGACCTGGACCGACCGATCGTAGCTGGCGGGCACCAAAGCCGGGTGCCCGCCAAGCGGAACCCACCCTTAGACTCCCACCGATGACCGTCAATCTCACGCGGATCTACACCAGGCTGGGCGATGGCGGTGAGACGCACCTCGGTGACATGAGCCGCGTATCCAAGACGCATCCCAGGATCGACGCCTACGGCACCGTGGACGAGCTCAACTCCAACATCGGCGTCGTCCTGACGGTGACGGGTATGCCGCCCCAGTTCCGCTCCTGGCTGGAGCAGATCCAGAACGACCTGTTCGATGTCGGCGCCGATCTCGCCGCGCCTGAGGATCCTGCCCACGAGCGTCTGCGGGTGCTTCCGGCGCAGACCGAATGGCTCGAGCAGCGCTGCGACGAGGTCAATGGCACCCTGCCGCCACTGAAATCGTTCGTGCTGCCCGGGGGCAACGCCGCCGCCGCGCAGCTGCACGTCGCCCGCACCGTCTGTCGCCGCGCCGAGCGACTGGCCGTGGCCTGCGGGCCGGACGTCGGTGCCGAGGTCGTGCGCTACCTCAATCGCCTCTCCGACCTGCTGTTCATTCTCGCGCGCGCCGCCAATTCAGGCGATGAGCCGCTCTGGCAGCCCGGACGCTTCAGATAGCCGTCGGGCGCAGGCCGCGTCTGCGCGCTAGAGCCGTGCGACCGTGATCTCCGGCGCGACGCCACTGCGTCGAACGTGATCATAGTGCTCGATGTCCTCGGGCGCTGCGACCTCCACCGCCAGGTCCGCGGCGATCGTGACTCTGACCGCCTCATACAGCAGCTCCTGGTAGCTGGGTGAGCCCGTCGGCCGCCCCTCGACGTCGAGTGCGTGGGCGCCGCAGCTGAAGCTCCAGCGCTCAGGCCGCACCAACATCTGCGCATTCAGCCGCAGCGATGGGTTGCTGGATGCGGGGGCTGCGCCGATCAGCTCTCCGTGAGTGCGCTCGCGCGCGTCGGCCGACTCGAGCGCGCGCGCCAGCCGGTCGAGGTTGCGTCCGTAGGGCGCCGGCACGATCGCCACCGGGCCACGCGCCCTGGCGTCCCCACGAACAGCTCGTGCGACAGGTCCGACAAGGATGAAGTCGACGCCGTTTGCGACCAGCCAACGCATGATCGCGATCGATGAGCCAGGGACGTGCTCGTAGCCCTGGGCGGGTGTGACAGCCACGCTGTCGATGCTCGGTGCACGGTTGCGAAGAAGCATGCGAGAGCTTTCGTGATGGCGATTGCAACTCCTTCAATAACCTACTCAGGAGATGAGCCGCCCCGACCAGCCACGCCCACGCCGGGGCATCGACGGGCGGCCGGCCGTCCCGAGCGACGGCGAGCCCTCGAGTCAGGGGGATTCGGGCGGCGAGGCCGACGACGAAAAACGTCCGGGCCCGACCGGCAAGCACCGGCGCACATTCAACGAGGCAGCCCACAAGCTGCCGCGATCGATTCCGCGCCGCGAGCCGATCGACGGGGATGCCGACGAGTATCCCGTCTCGGGAGCCGAGGCCGCCGGCGAGACAGACGTCATCGCCCACGCCAGCCGAGCGGTGCTGGCACTCGGCGCGCTCGGTGTGGTCTACGGCGACCTCGGGACCAGTCCGCTCTACACCGAGCAGGTGACGTTCGGCTTCAAGGCGACCCAGCCGATCACGTTGCCGGGCGTCTACGGCATCATCTCGCTGATCTTCTGGTCGACTGCGATCGTCGTTTCGACCAAGTACGCCGGCTTCATCATGCGCGCGCACAATCGCGGTGACGGCGGCGTCATGGCGCTGGCGGCGCTCTGCCGGCGCCACCGCGTTCCGCGTGCAGCACTGCTGGTCACGCTCGGGATCGTCGGTGCCTCGCTGTTCTTCGGTGACGGCATGATCACGCCGGCGATCTCCGTGCTGTCGGCCGTATCGGGGCTCGAGGTCGCGGCGCCGGGGGTTGCACATCTCGTCGTGCCGATCTCGCTCGTGATCCTGATCGCTCTGTTCGCGGTACAGCGCAAGGGCAGCGGCACGGTCGGCTGGCTGTTCGGGCCGGTGATGCTGGTCTGGTTCTTCACACTCGCGGCCACCGGGATCCCCGAGGTGATCGCGCACCCCGGAGTCCTCCAGGCGCTTTCGCCCAGCTGGGCGGTGCGCTTTTTCGTCGACCACCGGTTCCAGGCATTCCTGACGCTTGGCGGCGTGGTGCTGTGCGTCACGGGCGCCGAGGCGCTGTACGCCGACCGCGGGCACTTCGGTCCCGGGCCGATCCGGATCGCCTGGTTCGGGCTGGTCTGGCCGGCCGTGATTCTCAACTACATGGGCCAGGCCGCGTGGCTGATCGATCATCCGCAGGCGCCGCACTCCTCGACCTTCAACCCCTTCTTCTCCGTCGTTCCCAGCTGGTTCCAGCTGCCGGAGGTGATCCTGGCCACGGCAGCGACGGTGATCGCCTCCCAGGCGGTGATCTCGGGCTCCTACACGGTCGCCCGCCAGGCCGTGCAGCTCGGATACCTTCCGCGCCTGCGGGTCGTGCATACGAGTGAGATGGAGGGCCAGGTCTACGTGCCCGCGATCAACTGGATTCTCGCCGCCGGAGTGGTCGCGCTGGTGCTCGCATTCCGGAGCTCGGGTAACCTCGCCCACGCCTACGGGTTCGCCGTGACTGGCACGTTCATTCTCGACACGATTCTGTTCCTGAACGTGTCGCGAGCGCTGTGGCACACGCCGAAGTGGCGTCTGGTGCTGCTCGGCGGTCTGTTCCTGACCGTCGAGGTCGCATTCTTCCTTGCCAACGTCGCGAAGCTGCTGCAGGGCGCCTGGCTGCCGCTCGCGGTCGCCGTCGTAGCCTCGGTCGTGATGTTGATCTGGCGCTCCGGGCAGGTGATCGTCACCCGCAACCGGATCCGCAAGGAGGGCGACCTCAACGAGTTCCTGGATTGCCTGGGAGACCTGAAGCCACCGCTGCAGCGGCTCCCGGGAACGGCGATCTTCCTCAATGCCAGCGGCGAGACCACGCCGCTGGCATTGCGCAGCCTCGTCGAGCACACCCACACCCTGCCCGAGAAGGTGCTCGTCGTCTCGATCGCTCCCAGGAACGTGCCGCACGTCCCGCGCGAGCGGCGCTTCTCAGTGCGGCGAATGGGCCGTGGCCGCTACCCGGTCCTGCACGTGGTGATCAACAGCGGTTACCGCGACACGATCGCCGTCCCCGCAGAGCTCCAGCTGGCGCGCAAGCACGGCCACCTGGAGCGCAACCTCGACCTCGAGGGAGCCTCCTATTTCATCTCCCGGATCACGCTGACCGAGACCAGCTCGCCGGAGATGGCTCGGTGGCGCAAGAAGGTGTTCCTGACGATGGCTCGCAACGCGGCGAGCCCGATTGAGCACTTCGGCCTGCCGGTCGACAGGACCGTGATGATGGGCTCCCACGTCAGCGTCTGACGCGCCGCCGCCTTGAGCGCCTGGGAGATACTTGCGATCTTCGCCGCCGGGATCGCGGCCGGAACGATCAACACGGTGGTCGGCAGCGGTACGCTGATCACGTTCCCCACGTTGCTGGCGTTCGGCTACCCGCCGGTCACCGCCAACGTCTCCAACACGATCGGTCTGGTGCCGGGTTCGGTCTCCGGCGCGGCCGGCTACCGGCGTGAGCTCGGCGGGCAAAACGATCGGGTTGTCCGCGTGGGCGTCGCAGCTGTGCTCGGTGGCGCGGTCGGCGCGACCCTGTTGCTGGTCTTACCGGCCGCTGCATTCAAGGCGATCGTGCCGTTCTTCATAGCGGTGGCGCTCGTCCTGATCGTCGCCCAGAAGCCGATCAACCGGGCGCTCGGCAACCGCCGTCGTGGACACGGCGAGGGCGTGGCCCCGGGAACGCTGGTCGGGGCCTTCTGCTGCGGGATCTACGGCGGCTACTTCGGCGCCGCGCAGGGAATCCTGCTGCTGTCGGTGCTCGGTCTCACCATCGACGACAGCCTGCAGCGGCTGAATGCCGTCAAGGTCGTGACCACCGGCCTGACCAACCTGACCGCGGGGATCGTGTTCGTGTTCGCGGCCCACGTGGCCTGGGACGTCGCCGGGCTGATCGCATGCGGCTCGGTGATCGGCGGCGTGCTCGGGGCCCGCTACGGTCGCAGACTGTCGCCCACGGCCCTGCGGGCGCTGATCGTGGTGGTTGGAATCGTCGCGATCGTGCGACTGGTCTGAGTTTGCCGTGGGGGTACCGGCCCGCTGGCCGGTACCCCCACACGAGCTCTCCGGCCGGCGCTAGTGCTCGCGCTGCGAGCGGCCGAAGTCGCTCGGCAGCACGGCGACGCCGCCATCCCGGACGCCATAGGCCGCGGCACGGATGCTCACGAACTTCTCCTCGCCCGACGACGGGGCGCCGAGCGTGTCCGTGATCGCCACGACCTGATTCGGATCCGCGCCCTGGTCGCCGCTGCCGCTCACCGTCGAGGTGGTCCCGTAGACGGTCACGGTTCCGTTGCCGTTGACGTGACCGCTGATGTTCCGGAGTCCGTCGATGGCCGGCGCCCACGGCAGGCCGGTGACGCTATTGGTTCCGGTCGGGTAGCCCGCGACCATGTAGGCCGTGCCGAGATTTAGCCCGGACTGCAGCGTGTACGCGAGCTGCCAGGTCTGTGACGCCCCGTTGTATACCCACTTCTGCAGGCCGGCGGTGGTCGACGCCGCGGCGGCGCCGTATGCATCGGTGGACGAGTCGTAGGTGCTATCGCCCGAACCCTCGTCCGCCACGTACAGAGTGGTCCTGTTGGCAAACCACAGCCCGAACGGATAACCGCTCGAGTCGGTCGCTTTGTTCGCCAGCGCTGTTGGGAAGCCCCGCAGGATGCACAGCTGATAGCTCTGGCCAGGCACCGGCAGCTGTACGCCTGCGGCAGGCACGCCGACGCCGTTGGGACAGGCATTGCCAGTCGTGTCGACGAAGTAGATCGTGTCGACTCCGTTCGATCCAGACCCCTTCGTGTAATAGACGACGTTGCCGAACTCGGTCAGGCCACGGAAGTTCATGTCCTTGCCGGCCTTGTCTGCGGCGTCGCCGAGCTGGGTGACACTGAATGTCGCCAACTGCGTCGGTGCGCCCGGAGCCTGGTCGGCCTGCGGAACGGACGGCCTGGGCGAAGGTCTGCGCTCCGGCTGCGCCGACGAGGCTCTGCGGAATCGTCGGGTACGCGCTCTTGCCTGTGTTGCCGTTGTTGTCGTTGCCGGCCGCGTAGTAGTAGCCGTCAGCGTCGTTCAGCAGCACGGCGCGCCCGTTATCGCCGCTGTAGGCGTTCGTGTCGGTGAAGCTCCACCTGCCGTCACTGGAGAGACCGCCGGCGACCCGGTAGAAGGGCCCCGCGAGGTCGGGGTTGGTCCCGTCCCGCACGCCGGGCGTGTCCGAGTTGGAGGCGTCGAAGGTTCCGACTGGCGCGTTATAGCCAAGGAAATTGACGCTTCGGTCGTCGGTGGAGACGTTGATAGCAAGCTCCGACTTCGACGAGAAGCTCGTCGTCATCTCATTCGTCGGAACGCGCACGGTCGCCAGCGGCCGGCCGTCCAGACCGACATCCCAGAGGGAGATCGGCGTGCTGACGGCAAAGCTTCCGTCGGGGGCCGAGTTGTTGAACACATACGGGTACTGGCCGTTGGTGGTCGCCTGCGCCAGGATTGGCGTCGGCTCCGGGTCGAGCTTGGCGCTGTAGTTGGTCGCGTATGGCAGCGTGTTCCCCACACTCAGCGCAACCCCGCCGCGCGGGAACCTGGTGCCGCTGATCAACAGACTGTCAGCTGAAAGGCGGCCGTCCTGATCGGGCCGCTGGTGCCAGTAGGACCCGTGCGGGGAATTCTGCTCGGATGACTGCACGTGCGGAACAATGCGGGCGCCTGCCGCAGGCGCGGCGACGGCCACTGCCATCGCGGCCGCCGAGACGGCGAGCGCACTCCCCCTGATTATCCGGGCGCCACCGCGCCGGGCCTGGCTGGACGACTCGATATCCACCGAGCTCTCCTAGGTCGTGTTTTTGGGTCCCGTGGCACGGACCCTAAGGCGGCAACGAATGGCGACCTGTGACAGGACTGTGACCTGGCGCCGAACTTCATCCTCGGGTAGCAGCCGGGCTCTACTCAGGTATTAAAGGTGCGTCGGCTAACGCCGACGCACCTCAATGTTCGATGAGCAGCAGCACGACGACGATCAGCAGGAGCAGGCCTGGAATCAATGCCGCCGGCCGGACCCGTACACCCTTGAGCTCGCCCCGCGCCCGCATCCGCCTGGCACCTGCCCACCACCTCGCGAGCGCGCCGGACCGCCAGGCGACGTAGACCAGTCCGACCACGATCAGGAGTGCCAGGAACCACCCCGTCGCGCCGCGGCTCTGGGTCGTGGACGCAGCTGCAGCCAGACGCACCGCCTGAGTGTATGGGCCTGCCACTACGCTCAGCGGGTGCACGCGGTCGCGACCAGAAGACAGGCGGCCGCGGAGCAACATCGTTGGCTGGTGCTGGGCATCTGCTGCCTGAGCCTGCTGATCGTCGGTCTCGATGTGACGATCGTGAACGTCGCACTTCCGGCGATCCACCGCTCTTTCGGCGCCTCACTCGATGGACTGCAATGGGTCGTAGACGCGTACACGCTGGTGCTCGCGAGCCTGCTGATGCTTGGTGGATCGACCGCCGACCGCATCGGGCGCAGGCGCGTATTCAAGCCGGTCTGGTGACGTTCGCGCTCGGCTCGGCGCTCTGCGCCGCGGCACCGAGCCTCGACATCCTGATCGCTGCGCGCGTGTTCCAGGCGCTCGGTGCGGCGATGCTCAATCCGGTGGCGCTCTCGATTGTGCGCAATGTCTTCCACGATCCGCGCGAGCGTGCCCAGGCCGTTGGTGTCTGGGGAATGATGGTCGGCTTCAGTCTCGCACTCGGACCTGTCCTCGGTGGAGTGTTGGTTGACACCATCGGCTGCGGTTCTGTCCGACGTTCTGTGTGAGGTCTGGGTCTGAGTAGCGGCTGTTGCCGCCACGGTTGGACTGACGAGCCCCGGAGGGGTGAGGAAGGCCATCCGTGGCGGGCGCGGCCCGGAAAGGACCCCATGACCAACACCACATCGAAGAGCTCGTCCGTCACGATTGACCGTGTGGACCGTGCTGTTGAGCCTGACGCTGACGCGCGTGAGCGCCTCAGCGAGCTGTTGCCGAGTGAGGCGCTGGATCGTGCGTTGAAGGGCCTCTCACCGGATGAGATCACCGGTTCGGGCGGGCTGCTTTCGCAGCTCGCGGGCCGGGTGATCGACGCCGCGCTTGGTGGTGAGCTGAGCGACCATCTGGGCTATGAGCCGGGGCAGGCACCGCCGGGCGGTGCCGGGAACATGCGCAACGGGTCGACCCCGAAGACGGTCTCAACGGATCTCGGTCCGGTGGAGGTGAACACCCCCAGGGACCGCAACTGCAGCTTCGAGCCTCAGCTCGTCGCCAAGCGCCAGACGCGTATGGCCGGGCTGGACGCGAAGATCATCGATCTCTATGCCGGCGGCATGAGCGTCCGGGACATCCAGAGCCATCTGGAGCGCCTCTACGGCACCACGGCGATTTCCGGTATGCCGGCGTCGCAGGCAGGAGTGGCGGCGGCCATCAGCTCGACCTCCCGTCAGGTCGGTGGGACGATCGGCGTCGCGGTCGCGGGAGCGGTCGTGGCAACCGGTTCCAGCGCCCTTTCCGGGGCTGACTTCACGCTCGCAACCCATGCCGCCTGGTGGCTGATGGTCGGGTTTGCCGCCGCGATGTTCATCATTGCAGCGGTGACGACCACAACCTGGGCGTTTGCGACCGCGCGAGCCACTGCGACCCGGCTGGAGACAGACACAGCCCTCACCATGTGAGCGCGCGGCTGACGGTCGCCGATACCTGGGCTTGCGACAACGACCGCAAAGCACCCTATGCAGAGACCAACGCTTGCCAGCTCCCTACGCGGTTACCGGCGTGAGTGGTTCACACCGGACCTGACCGCGGCCGCCACACTGTTTGTGATCGCCGTGCCGGAGCAGCTTGCCACCTCCAGGCTCGCCGGTATGCCGCCGATCACCGGCCTCTACGCCTTCATCGCCGGCACGGTGATGTTCGCGCTGCTCGGCTCGAGCCGGCTGGTCTCAGTCGGTGCCGACTCTACGATCGCGCCCCTGTTCGCCGCCGGCCTGGGCGCATTTGCCGTGATCGGCAGCAGCCGCTACGTGGACCTCGTCACGATCACCGCCGTGATTGCCGGGGTGCTTGTCGTGGCGGTCTGGCTGCTGCGACTGGGCTGGATCGCTGAATTCCTGTCCGAGCCGATCATCGCCGGCTTCCTGGCCGGCATCGGAGTTGTGATCGTGGTTCACCAGCTCCCCGCCCTGCTGGGGATTCCCGGCGGGGGAACCACGACGCTCGGGCGGCTGCATGCCGTAATCGATGAGCTCGGCTCGACGTGCGGCTGGACGGTCGCCATCGGGTTGGGCGTGTTCGCCACCGTGATCGTCTGCAACCGGATAGACCGCCGCATCCCCGGGGCGCTGCTGGGACTGGTGGCCGCAACAATCCTCGTCAAGGTCCTCGACCTCCAGGACCACGGCGTTGCGATCCTCGGTGAGCTGGCCCACGGCGTGCCCGCCTTCGGGCTGCGCGGAGTCTCGTGGCATGCGCTCCGACAGGTGGCCCCAGTGGCGGCGACCGTTGCCCTGGTCACGGTCACGCAGACCGCTGCCACGAGCCGCGCGTTCGCTTCGGCCGCCGAGCCGCGCACCGACGTGGGACTGGACTTCCTTGGCGTTGGAGCGGGAAGTGTTCTGGCAGGCCTATCCGGCGCCTTTCCGGTCGACGCCAGCCCGCCGCGCACGACCGCGGTCTCCGAGGCGGGTGGCCGCAGTCAGTTGTCGGGGCTACTCACCGCGGGAGCGATCATCGCGTTGATACCCGCAGCCGGCGTACTGCACGACGTGCCCGAGGCCGCACTCGCCGGGATTCTGCTGTTCATCGCCACGAGGATCGTACGGGTCGGCGAACTGCGGGAGATCCTGCGCTTTGATCGCTTGGAGTTCGCGCTCGCGATCACGACGATGCTCACGGTCGCGTTGGTCGGCGTCGAACAGGGCATCGCGGTCGCGGTCGCCCTCGCGATCCTCGATCGCACGCGCATCAGCGCAAAGCCCCAGGTCCATGTGCTGGGCCGGGTGCCACAGACCACCAGCTGGACACCGATCGGCGGACCAGAGGGCGCGGCCGAGGTTCCCGGTGTCCTGGTTGTGCTGTTCGCCACCCCGCTCTGGTACGCCAACGCCGTCCACTTCAGGGCGCAGGTCCGCGAGGCGATCGCGAACGCCCCCGACCCGAGGCCGCAGGCACTCGTGCTCGACGCGCTCGGGATGAGCGATATCGACTACACCGGGGTGCGAGAGCTGCGCAGCGCGCTCGATGAGCTCGACGCAGCGGGTATCCAGTTTGCGATCGCCCGCGCCGGCGCACGGGTCCGCGACGAGCTGGAGCGCGCCGGATTGACGCCCGATCGCGTCCCGCAGGAGCGGTTCTACCCGGACGTCGACGCCGCCGTTGCCGCGCTGACCGTTGGCCGCGCACCGGGCGGACCCGTCAGCGGGTGACGGAACCGACCGGTCCGCAGCCCGCTGGCCGCACCCGTTCAGCGCACCAATGTGGCCGTCGCACGGCGCCGGACCACGGCGTCCAGCACCACCGCCGCGAGCAGCACGATCGCGGTCACGATGTAGGTGACTGCCGCACTCACGCTCATCAGGGCGAGTCCGTTCACGACCACGGCGATGATGAGACCGCCGAGCAGCGAATGCACCGGCTTGCCGCGCCCCCCGAAGAGGCTGGTGCCGCCGATGACCGCGGCCGCGACCGCGAACAGCACGATCGAGCCACCGTCGTAGTCGGTCGAGATCGAGCCGAGCTGCGACGCGTAGACGAGACCGGCCAGGCAGGCGCCGAAACCGCAGAGGGCGAAGGTGATCGTCCGGATCCCAGCCACGTTGATGCCGGCGCGACGGGCCGCCTCAGGGTTCGCACCGACGGCGTACATGTAGCGGCCGAGCTTCGTGCGGTTGTACATGAACGTCCAGATGACGAGCATGACCAGCACAAACGGGATCACCCACGGCACGCCGCTCACCGACGCGACGGCGGAGCCGCGGTTCGCGTTGCAGATGGCGACCAGGACGATGCCTCCGATCGCGGCGACCACGATCGTGAGGATGCTGACGCCGAGTGGCGGTGCGACAAGGCCGTTCTTGCGCCTCATGCGCGCTTTGTTGAGGGTCAATGCGGCGAACGCCACCAGCACCACCGCGAGGACTATCCACCCGAGTGCCGTGCTCATATTCTCGTTGGCGAGTTTGTAGACCGGCGTGGTCTGATCGAGCGAGAGGCCGCTGCCGAGCGCCGTCTTGTCGATCTGGGCGAGCTCCAGCAGCACACCCTGCAGGCCTAGGAACCCCGCGAGCGTCACGATGAACGACGGCAGGCCAAGCCGCGCGATCAGCGTGCCCTGAATCGCGCCGTAGCTTGTCATCACGAACAGCGCGGCCAGGAGCGCGGGCACCCACGGCCAGTTGACCGGCGCCGCGTTGAGCGCAGCGAATATGAACGCCCCGACTGCTCCGGCGAACCCGACGGACAGGTCGATCTCCGACAGGACCAGCGCGAACATCTCCGCCAGACCAAACATGACGTACACGGAAGCCTGCGGAAACAGGTTGCCGAGATTCGCGGCATGCAGGAAGATCGGCTGCTCGATCTGGAAGAAGATGATGATCGCAATGAGGCCGATGATGATCGGGCCGGCGCCACTCTCACCGTTGCGCACGCGGCTCAGGGCGGCGCGTGCGTACGTACCGAAGTCCTGCGCGGTCTCCGCCGACACCGCCGACAGCGGCGCGTCGCTGCTCAACCCATCCCCCTGATCTACGCCGACGATCTGGTCGTCTGCTGCGGCGGTCAGCGTCTCTTCGCTGCCGCCGCTGGTCTGCTCCGAGTCGGCCACCGATTTCTCCTTGTCAGTTCCAGGCTGCGGCGCCGCTAGGCGGCACGCGCCACGGTTCCGGTCGTCATGTATTCGACGGCGCTCTGGCGATCGAAGTCGCTCGCCGGCCCCTCGATCACGAGCTGACCCAGGTAAAGCACGGCGATCCGATCGGCGACCTCGAATACGTCGTTCAGGTTGTGCGAGATCACGAGCACCGACACTCCTCGCGAGGACAGCCGCTTGATCAGGTCGAGCACCATCGTCGTCTGCGCCACGCCCAGCGCGGCCGTCGGCTCGTCCATGATCACGAGCTTCGCGTTCGACATCACCGCCTTGGCCACTGCCACAGACTGGCGCTGACCGCCCGAAAGCGACGCAACCAGTTGCCGGATGGAGCGGACCGTCACGACGTTCAGCGCGCGCAGCGTCTCGCGTGCCTTGATCTCCATCGCTGGCTCATCCATGGTGATGCCCTTTATCACCTCATGGCCAAGGAACATGTTCTGGACGATGTCGAGGTTCTCGCAGAGCGCAAGGTCCTGGTAGATCGTCGTGATCCCGAGCCCTTCGGAGTCCCTCGGGTTGTGGAGGTGGACTTCACGCCCCTCCCAGATGATACGGCCGCCATCGGGCGCCCAGAGCCCGGACACGGTCTTGATCAGCGATGACTTGCCGGCGCCGTTATCCCCGATCAATGCGGTCACCCTGCCGGCCGGGATGTCCATGTCGACGCCGCTGAGCGCCCGGACGGGGCCGAATGTCTTGGAAATCCCCCGCAGCGACAGCAGTGGACCGTCGCCGGAGTTAGTGCTCACCGCGCCAGAAGCCGCGCTGGAATCCTCCGAGGTGCTCATTCGTCTCCTTCGTCAACAACGACAACTGTGCCCGCCCGAGCATACGGGCGGGCACAGTGTCACGGGTGGTTCTTATCAATCCGAACTTGCGTTACGGACGATCAGACCCCTTCCTTCGAGCATGCGCTCGCGAGGTTCACTCCGTTGAACGAGCCGGCGCAGATGTCCTTCTTCGGCACGAACTTGTCGGCCAGGACGGTCGACTTCATGTTCTTCTGCGTGACCCACTCCGGCGTCAGCAGAGCCGACGGCACGTTCTTGTGCTCGGTCGAGTCCGCCGTCATGCCGTTCACCAGCGACTTGGGCGGCTTCTCGCCCGCACGCAGGTAGGTGGCGAGCGCGACAGCGGCGCCTGCCTCCAGGAACACCGGCTTGTAGACGGTGCCGCACTGGTAGCCGGCGACGATCGCCTGCAGGCCCGGAGGCGTCGCGTCCTGACCCGTCATCGGGAACGTGTACGGCTTGACCCCCTGCGTGTGCAGGAAGTTGATGATCGGGCCGGCGTTCTCGTCGTTCGGGAGAACCGCGCCGGTCATCGTCGTGCTGTAATGCGCCCACGCGGCCTTGAACTCGGTGAGGGCCGTAGGCGGATCCCACGTACCAGCGGTGTACTTCAGCTTGCCGCCGCTCATGCCGAGGATGGCCTTGTACTTACCGCTCTTGACCAGGGGAGCGATCACGCTGTTGTACCCGTTGTAGAACAGCGTCGCGTTGTTGTCCGTGGTCGAGCCGTGCATGACCAGCACGTCCTGAGCGGGCAGCTTGTGGCCGTTCCAGTTCTTGACGCAGGAAACATAGCCCTGGCCGATCTTCTGGCCGACCACTGTGTTGTCGAACGAGACGTAGAATGGACGGCTGCCGCCGAGCGTCAGGCGGTCATAATCGATGACCTTGACGCCATGTGAAGCGGCGTACTGCTCGACCTTCTTGCCCGTGCTGGAGTCCTCAGGCGTGGTCAGCAGCACCTTCGCGCCCTTGGCGATGTCCGCCTGCGCGTCGGCATAGAACGTCGAGTCGCTGCCCCTGGCGTTCTGGATGATGATGTCGCTCGCCGGAATTCCGGCCTTCAGAGCGGCCTGCTTGATGTACGGCGCGTCGAACTCCGTCCAACGTTGTGAGCTCGTCGTGTCGGGCAGGATCGCTGCGATCGAGCCGGTGCCCTTCTTCGCGACAGACTTCAGCTGCGACAGCGCGCTGAAGCTGTTGTTCAGCTGGGACAGCGAGATTGAAGCTGCGTGCGCCCTCGGCGTAGCAGCGACGGTGGTGCCGGCGGTACTGCCGACGGCTACCACTACTCCGGCCACGAGCGCTGTGCCCGTAACTAGCTTGCTTTTTAGCAAGGTCACTCCCTCCTCTTGGTTCCTCATACGCGGGACCCGGAGCGCTCACAGCACGCCGGATTCTCACCGCTCAGCGGGCACCGTACACGGCCCGAGGGCCGAGTACCAGTCCGCTGAGCGACGCAAACATAACACCAATATTTGTCCGTTGCCAGCCAAAGGCACCGATGATCCGTCGTTTGTCGCCAGAACTCCCATGCCGTGCCTGCCGTACTTTCTGCTTGACACACTTTTGGCACCGTGATTAAGCCCTCCGTACGAGCCTTCGCGCCAGGACGCGTCAACCTGATCGGCGAACACACCGACTACAACGACGGCCTGGCCCTGCCGTTAGCGGTGGCAAGCGGTGTCACCGTCACGGCGAGCGCCCTGCCCGGGGCGGCGATCGAGGCGGTGGCGCTCGATCTCCAAGAGAGCGACGCCTTTCCGCTGCTGGGTCCGACGCGCAGGCGTGGCTGGCGAGCGTTCGTTCGCGGCGCGGTTGCCGAGCTTCAGAAGCTCGGCTACGACCTCCCCGCAGCCCGGATCGAGATAACCGCCGATCTGCCGAGGGGCGCTGGCCTGTCGTCATCGGCCGCACTGGAGATGGCGCTGTGCCTGGCGTTGATCGAGCTTGCCGGCGGCGCGCCGCCCGAACGGGTCACGTTGGCTCGTATCGGTCAGCGAATCGAGCACGAGTGGGTCGGCGCTCAGAGCGGCCTGCTGGACCAACTGGCATCGCTCAGCGGCGATTCAGGCAAGGCGCTGCTCATGGATTTCCGCAGCCTGGAGATCCAACCGATCGCTTTGGACCTCGGCGGCTACCGGTTGGTGGTGCTCGACTCCGGACAGGTGCACGAAAACGCCGCCTCCGAGTACAACCGACGGCGAGCGGAATGCCTGGAGGCAGCGCGCCGCATCGGCACGGAGTCATTGCGGGACGCGGTGATTCAGGATCTCCACATGCTTCCCGACTTTCTGGCCCGTCGCGCACGACACGTAATCAGCGAGAACGGTCGCGTCCTGGCCGCGGTGGAGGCAATCACGGACCGCGACCCCGAACGGCTCGCGAGGCTGCTCGACCTCTCACACGCGAGCCTGCGTGACGACTACGATGTCTCGACGCCAGCGGTTGAGGCCACCGTTCGCAGACTCAAGCACGCTGGCGCCCTCGGTGCCCGGATCTTCGGCGGCGGATTCGGAGGCAGCGTTCTGGGGCTGATGCCTCCCGACGCCGCCGTGCCAGTCGGAGCCATGGCTGTGACCTCCGGTCCGGGTGCCCGTCTGCTCCCCTGAAGCGATTGCACACGGCGCGGCTACCACTTGACGTGCAGAGCCTGCTGGACGCGGCTGGGTTGCCAGTTGCCCTCAGTGTGCCGAGTCTGCGCGTGCGTGGCGGCAGCTGAGATCGACGATCCGCACGACTTCGCCTGGGTCGACCGCCACATGCAGTCGCGCGATGTCCTGGTCAACGATCCGGCCATCAGCGAGCGGATGTTCGATCAACCAGCGCAGCAGTCCGTCCCACTCTCCGTTGCCGAGCAGAATCGCCGGGAAGTGCTTCACGGTCCCGGTCTGGATCAGCGTCAGCACCTCGAACATCTCATCCAGCGTTCCGAAACCGCCCGGCGCGATCACGTACGCCTGGGCGTAGCGCACAAACATCACCTTGCGCGCGAAGAAGTGCCGAAACCGCAGACTGATATCGAGATAGTCGTTTGAGCGCT
The DNA here is from genome assembly GCA_963848435.1 of uncultured Conexibacteraceae bacterium. Taxonomy (GTDB): domain Bacteria; phylum Actinomycetota; class Thermoleophilia; order Solirubrobacterales; family Solirubrobacteraceae; genus Palsa-465. The sequence goes on from CAWKDQ010000001.1 coordinate 42,960, forward strand.
GTTCGTGTGGGAGCTCGATGTTGCATCCGACCGAGGTTGCGCCGACATCGCGTGCCCCGCGATTGGCTGCCTCCATCACGCCACCGCCACCGCCGGTGATGATCGCGTACCCGGCCTTCCCCAACGCAGCCGCGACCGACCGTGCCAACGAATAGCTCGGATGGCCCTCGGGCGTACGTGCCGAGCCGAAGATCGTCACTGCCGTGCCGATTCCTGACAGGGCCGCGAAGCCCATCGCGAACTCGTCAGAGATCTGTCGAACCAGAGCCGAGTCGTGTTCTCGAACCGCCGCGCGCCGATCGCCGATCCAGGACAGGAGGTCCTGGTCGAAGGTCGCCGCGGGATCGGCGTCGGGCCGCGGCTGCTCCACCGATTCGCTCATTCCTGGCACAGTACGCAGGATGGCGTCGCTGGAGGATGCGGACCTGTCACTGAAGCTCTCGAAGAGTGAGGGTCTGGAACGACTCGAGCGTGCGCAGAAACGTCTGCTGGCGCTACGCCTTCAATCCGCGGGGCTGATTGGCGATGGCCGGCTCGGCCCTCCGGTGCTGGTTCTGTTCGAGGGCTGGGATGCCGCCGGCAAGGGCGGAGCCATCCGCCGCCTGACGGCCCAGCTCGATCCGCGCCACGTCCATGTGTCCGAGTTCGCGGTCCCGACAGAGCAGGAGAAGCGCCACCATTTCCTCTGGCGCTTCTGGCCCCATATACCCGGCTGGGGCGGGATGGCTGTCTTCGATCGCACCTGGTACGGCCGCGTGCTGGTCGAGCGCGTCGAGGGTTTGGCCACCAAGCAGCAGTGGAAGCGCGCCTACAAGGAGATCGTCGCCTTCGAACGCAGCCTCCAAGCCGAGGGGGTGACGATCGTCAAGTTCTGGCTCGAGATTTCAGCGGACGAGCAACTGAACCGCTTCAATGCCCGCTCGGAGGATCCCCTCAAGCTCTGGAAGCTGACCGATGAGGACTGGCGTAACCGAGACAAGCGGGGCGCGTACGAGCATGCGATCAGCGCCATGCTGCGTCGCACCGACCATGCCGCCGCGCCGTGGACCGTGATCGCGGCAGAGGACAAGCCGTACGCGAGGGTCGCCGTGCTCGAGTCTCTGATCGACGCCATCGAGCGGGGCATACTCACGGCGGGGCAGAACCCTCTCGCTGCAGAAGCCGCGCTGTGACTCCGCCCCGCGCCGGGTAAAACCGCAACAAGCGCCGCGCCGCCTCGACCTCGACGACAGGGCTGTTCAGCGACCGAGCGTGCGAATGAAGCCGTCGCAGACGCCCGGCAGCCGTGCTATCGCGGTGCGAGTGCCCGAGAGCCCAGCCCGCAGCTCCTGGTCGCCGACCTCGACCGGCAGTAGCGAGTCCTGCAGCTCTGCGAGGGTCTCGTCAGCAGCCTCGATTGCATCGGCGGCGTTTTCAAGCGCCGTCCGCGACCCCTCGGGTGCGATCGCCGGAGCGGGACCGAACTCAACCGCCGGAAGCTCTGCTCGCCGCGCGAACTCAGTATGAGTGCGCTTGAGCTGGCCGTACGCCCCCTGGAGCGGGCGAAACAGCTGCTCCTCCATGCGATCGCCGGACTGCTCGTCGAGGTGCTCGTATGCCTCGCCCAGCTCAGCCAGCGCCCTGTTTAGCTGCTCTACGGCGATGGCCGAGTCGTCGAGGATCTGCGTGCGGCCCTCCTCGGTCGTATAGCTCATGGTGCCAAGTGTGCCTTACGCGCCAGCGGCCTGACGGTCTCTCAGAGCCGCCCCAAGGATCCCGTTGACAAACCCGGGAGCATCGGCACCGCAGAACTCCTTGGCGGTCTCGACGGCCTCGTCGATCGCGCCCTCAGGCGGGATCGCCCCCTCGCCGGGGAGCAGTTCCGGGCGAGTCATCTCGAGCAGACCGACGCGCAGGATCGAGCGTTCGAGCGGCGCGATCCTCCCCAACGACCAGCCTCTCGCGTACTGGGTGATGATGGCGTCGAGTTCGGTCTGATGCAGCTTGACCTCGGTCGCGAGCACGCGCGTGAAGGCGTGTGCATCACGCGGGAAGGCATCGTCCAGCGGCCGTTCCAGCAGGTCGCTCTGGTAAAGCGCCCAGATCGCCGCGCGTCGCTGGTCGGTTCGGCGCGACATCAGGCGCGCGACACGTAATCGCCGGAGCGAGTGTCGACGCGAACCCTGTCGCCGATGTTGACGAACAGAGGGACGTGAATCTGCGCGCCCGTCTCGAGAACCGCGGGCTTGGTGCCGCCGCCCGATGCGGTGTTGCCGCGAAGCCCCGGTTCGGTCTCTGTGATCTCGAGGTCAACCGCGCTCGGCAGCTGCACGTCGGCTGGACTGCCGTCTATGTAGAGCACCTCGACCTCGTCGGACTCCTTCATCCAGCGCAGTGGGTCGGCCAGCGTCGTCTCGATGATCGTCAACTGCTCGTAGGTCTCGATGTCCATGAAATGCGCGTCGGTGCCGTCTTTGTAGAGGAACTGCATATTGCGCACCTCGGTCCGCACTGGCCGGAACTTCTCACCGGCTCGAAACGTACGGTCAATCACGTTCCCGTCCGAGGCCCGGCGCAGCTTGGTGCGTACAAACGCGCCGCCCTTGCCGGGCTTGACGTGCTGGAACTCGACGATCTTGTAAACGGTGCCCTCAACCTCGATGTGAGAGCCGTTACGAAACTCATTGGTGCCGATCAACACACCACCCCCAACGTGTGGGACCAACCAAATCTGATTTCACCGATTGTTACCTGCATCCGTAGCTGCCTGAATCACGGCCTCGTCCAGCTTTCGGCGCCACTGCTTTGGGCCAGATCAGCCCCAGGAGGTGCGACCCGCCGTTACGCCCTTTCGCTGGAGCAGCGTAGCGATCCCCACCAATCTCGCCCAGGTCGCCCCGCTGCGACCACGTTCGCCTCGGCTCAGGGGCCTTCATCGGCCACCGCGTCTGCGTAGCGTGCGTACTGCGCGCGGATCTCCGGGTGAGGATCGGCCGGCGGCGAGGCGACCAGGTCGACAGGCCACTGCGGGCGATCGCCGCTGAGAACCCATCCCGCTTGGACGGCGGCGCCGTCAGCCACATATTCACCCGCCGCCGGCACGTGCACCGGGGCCTCGAACAGCTGGGCCGCTACGGTCTGGACAGCTCGGCTGTGCGAAGCGCCGCCGATCAGAAGCAGCCGCTGTTCGCGCACACCCAGCCTGCGAAGCGCGTCGAGTCCGGCGCCCAGAGCGCTCAACATCCCCTCGTGCGCAGCACGGGCAACGTTTGCCCGGGTGTTCGTCGCGATCGTGAGGCCATGCAGTGAGGCGGTCGCGTCGGGCAGGTTTGGCGTGCGCTCGCCCTCGAAGTAGGGAATCAGCACGACCCCGCCGGAGCCAGGTTCGGCGGACAGCGCGAGGTCGGCAAGTTCATCGAGGCCTACCCCAAGCAATCCAGCGGTCGACACCAGTACGCGGGCGGCGTTCAGGGTCGCGACCAGCGGCAGGTAACGCCCGGATGCGTCCGCGAACCCGGCAACCGTGCCGGAGGGGTCAGCGGTCGGCGTGTCGGTGACGGCAAACACCGTGCCGCTCGTGCCGATCGAGACCACGACGTCGCCCGGACCCGCGCCGAGCCCCAATGCCGCACCAGCATTGTCGCCACAGCCGGGCCCGACCACGAGCCCGTCCTTCGTACGGCCGGCCGCTTGGCTCGGAGACAGCACGCGCGGCAGGGTCACGTCGCTGCGACCGAGACCCCGTTCCAGCAAGTCGAGGTCGTAGCCGTTTGTGACGGGGTCGAAGTAGGCGGTACCCGATGCGTCCGAGCGGTCGGTGACCAGCGCGTCGAGGTCGGGGCCCAGTGGCGACTCGTCGGCAGGACCATACCCGAGCAGCCTCCACGTCAACCAGTCGTGCGGGAGCGCGACGGCGGCAACACGGGCACCATGCTCGGGCTCGTGTTCGAGCAGCCAACGCAGCTTCGTGAGCGTGAACGAGGGGACCGGCACCGATCCGGTTCGGCGTGCAAATTCCGATGCTCCAACCTCTGCGATCAATGCCCCTGCCGCGCCCGCGCTGCGAGTGTCGTTCCACAGCAGGGCCGGACGGATGACGCGACCATCCGAGTCCAGCACGACCATGCCGTGCTGCTGGCCGGCGACCGAGATCGCGTCGACGCCGGCACGACCGCCGGCCGCCGCGAGCGCCTCCTGCAATGCCCGCCACCAGACACCCGGGTCGACCTCTGTGCCATTGGGATGAGGCGACCTGGCCGAGCGCACGACAGCTCCTGAGTCAAGATCGCGGATCACGACCTTGCAGCTCTGGGTCGAAGAATCGACCCCACACACGAGCGTCATTTTGCTGACCAGGATATGGCGACGCGCGCCCTAGCGCGCGCCCAGGAGATGAAGTGTCGCCAGCTGCTGGAGGGCCACGAAGCCGTAGCCGCGGCCGCCAAAGTAGGACCGAGAGTCGAAATCCTCCCAGGTCGCGCGGTCTGCCAAGAGCTCCTCGTAGCCCTCCCCAACACCCAGCGTGGGAACGCGAAGCTCACCCACCTTCGCTGAGGCCATCGCCTCCTGCACGTCCGGGTCGGCCCGGAACGCGGCTGCGCGCTCCTTCAGCAGCAGATAATTTGTGATGTTCGCCCTCGCGGACTCCCAAACACCGGTCTCGTCCTCGGTGCGTGACGGTTTGTAATCGAAGTGGCGCGGCCCGTTATAGGCACGGCCACCGTCCGACCCGCCGAACTCGAGCAGATCGACGAGCGCGAACGCCTGATAGAGGTCGGCGTGACCGAACGCAAGATCCTGGTCGTACTTGATCCCACGCTGGCCGTTGAGATCGATGTGGTACAGCTTCCCCGCCTCAAGCACCTGCTGAATCGCGGCCACGAAGTTGAGCCCAGTCATCTGTTCGTGCCCGAACTCAGGATTCAGGCCGAACAGCTCGGGTCGCTCCAGGGTTTCGATGAACGCGAGCGCATGTCCGACCGTCGGCAGCAGGATGTCGCCGCGGGGCTCATTCGGCTTCGGCTCGATGGCAAAGCGCAGGTCATACCCCTTGTCGGTGACGTACTGGGCCAGCAAATTGACCGCCTCGCGGTAACGCTGCAGAGCGGCGCGGATGTCCTTGCCGTGGTCGTACTCAGCGCCCTCGCGCCCACCCCACATGACGAAGGTCTGCGCGCCCAGCTCGGCGGCCAGATCGATCTGGCGAAGCACCTTGCGCAAAGCGAAGCGACGTACAGAGCGATCGTTGGATGTGAAGCCACCGTCCTTGAACACGGGAGCCGAAAACAGGTTGGTGGTGACCATCGGGACGATCAGGCCGGTGTCCGCGAGCGCCCCCTTGAGACGCTCAATCTGCGTATGCCGGTCGCCATCGCTGGACCCGAACGGGAACAGATCGTCGTCATGAAACGTGAGTCCGTACGCGCCGACCTCGGCCAGCTGCTCGACCACGTGCACCACGTCGAGTGGGGGGCGAGTCGGGCCGCCGAACGGGTCCGTGCCGTTGTAGCCGACGGTCCAAAGACCAAACGAGAACATATCTGCGCGGGTCGCGGTCAGAGGCATAGGGGTCCTTGCGGTTGGTGTTTGACGTTGGCTCGGGCTTCTACCGCTGCGCAGCCTGGTCGCCGGAGCGTGTGCTCTTGCCCGGCCGGCCGCCCCTGCGGCTCGGTGGATACCCGCAGCGGAGAGAGCACGTCGGTCCTAGCTGCAGGCCCTGCAGGATCAACCAGAGCCTAACGCCTGCAGATTTCGAACGCAGAGTCAGTCGACGATCCGCAGGGCCTTGGAAATCTGGGTCAGGATGCGGATGCTCTCTGCGGTGACAACGACGAGGTCCTCGATCCGGACGCCGTAGCCCCCGGGCACGTAGACGCCGGGTTCGACGGTGACGACGTTGCCCACCTCGAGCGTGTCATCGGAGCGCTGGGAGAGCGTCGGCCCCTCATGGATTTCGAGACCGACGCCATGGCCGAGACTGTGCCCGTAGTGCCCCTCGTGACCAGCGCCATAGATGATGTCGCGCACCGCCGTGTCGATCGCCTTGCCGTTTCCACCCGCCCGCACCTCCTCGAGTCCGACCCGCTGGGCGCCGAGCACCAGCTCGTAGGACTCGAGCGCGTCCGGGCCGGGCTCGCCGACCGCGACGGTGCGCGTGCAATCCGAGCAGTAGCCGTCGAGCTGCGCGCCCCAGTCGATCACGACCAGCTGACCTGACCCGATCGGGACGTCGCGTGGCTGCGCGTGCGGAAGCGCACCGTGCGGCCCGGCCGCGACAATCGAATCGAAGCTCGGGCCGGACGCCCCGCGCAGGCGCATATCGTGCTCCAGGGCGAGCGCCAGCTCGCGCTCGCTGCGGCCGCCCAGGCCGCCTTCCAGCAGGGCCTCGAAGGCGTCATCGGCAAGCGCCGTGGCGGCCGCGATGCGCTCGATCTCGCCGGCATCCTTGACTCGCCGAAGGCGTTCGACCGAACCTCTGGCGGCCACCAGATCGACTCGTTCCGGGAACAGCTCGCGCAGCCGCTCAAAGGCCGCGACGCTCGTATGCTCGGCCTCATAGCCGATGCGCAGGGAGCCGTCCGGGAGCAGGCCGAGCGCCTGGGCAACCAGATCGCTCTCAGCCGTGATTCGGTCGAACTCGCCATCGACCTCCTGCTCGGCCTGCTCGGTGTAGCGGAAGTCGGTGACGAAGATCCGCGTTCTCGCGCCGATCAGAGCCAGGCCATTGCTGCCCGTGTAGCCCGTCAGGTAGCGCACGTTCACGAGGTCGGTCACCAGCATTAGGTCGATGCCCGCGTCGTCGAATCCGTCGATCAGGCGCTCAGCCCGTGTGCTCATCCAGCCAACTCCTTGTTCAGTAACTCCAGCGCTTCCCGGTAGCCCTCGGGCCCCCTGCCCGACACCGTGGCCAGGCACAGCGGCCGAATGACCGACACCCGACGCCATGGCTCGCGGGCATCCACGTCGGAGAGATGGACCTCCACCGCTGGCAACCCCGTCAGCTCGAGGGCATCGTGGAGTGCGTAGGCGTAATGAGTCCAGGCGCCCGGATTCAGTACGAGGGCATCGGCCACGTCGACAAGTGAGTGCAGGTGCTCGACGAACTCGCCCTCATGGTTGCTCTGAAAGAAGCGGGCGCTCAGGCCCAGCGCGGTGGCCCAGCCATCGATGCGGCGCTCCAGCTCCAGCAGGTCAAGACCGCCGTAGTGCGCCGGATCGCGACGCCCCAGCTGGTCGAGGTTGACGCCGTGCATCACCTCGATGCGGTTCCGCACGGTCGTGCTCACGGCCGGGCCTCCTCAGCAATCCGTTCCGCTGCGCGGCTCACGCGTACAGCTCCCGGATCGCGGCGCGCAGCTCCGCAGGCGGCACGATCTGCCCGAACTTCGGCTCGCCCGCAGCCGGACAGAGCACGAACGGGACCGGCCCCTCGCCGGTTCGCTTCTTGTCTCGTGCGGTCGCGAAGATCACCTGTTCGAGCTCCACGCTCGGATCGAGCTCGACCGGCAGCCCGGCCGCGGACATCAGCTCCATCACCTCCGCACGGAGCCCGTCGGCGCCGGACAGCCTCAATTCCGCGAGCAGCCCGAGCGCGATCGCCTCGCCGTGGCGATAGCGGGCGTAGCCGCTTGCGGTCTCGATCGCGTGGCCGACGGTATGCCCGAGGTTGAGCAGCTGCCGCAGGTCCGTGTCGAGCTCATCCTGAGCGACGATGCGCAGCTTTGCGAGCGCGCAGCGCGCGATCACCTCGGGATCGTCGGGTGGCGCGCCGGCGCTGATCCGATCCCACAGAACACCGCCGGTGATCAGACCGGTCTTGACGACCTCGGCATAGCCGGCGGCAAGTTCCTCCGGAGGCAGCGTCGCCAGCGTCGCCGTGTCGGCGATCACCGCCGAGGGTTGGTGAAAGGCACCGACGTAGTTCTTGGCTTCGGCCAGGTCAACCCCGGTCTTGCCCCCGTACGCGGAGTCGACCTGGGCGACAAGCGTCGTCGGCAGTTGGACCACACGCATCCCGCGCTGGTAGGTGGCCGCGCAGAAGCCGGCGATGTCGCCGACGACGCCGCCTCCGAGCGCAGCGACCACATCGGTGCGGGTGGCTCCGGCACGCACCATCTCGGTCCAGATGATCTCGGCGTGGGCGACGGTCTTGGACTGTTCGCCGGGCATGATCCTGATGTCAGCCAGCGCCGGTTCCAGCAGCTCACCGTAGTTGCGCGCAGCGTTGTAGTCGCTGACGACGATCCGTCGCCCCTCGACCGTGACCGGCCAGAAGCGGTGCTCCGTCAACAGCCCGGAGCCAACGTAGGCCGGGTAGTCGCCCGACGGCGTCGTCGCCCAGATCATGCGGGCCTCATGCGGCAGCCCCACGAGAGCCTGCAGCACCAGTGGCAGCTGCTGTGACCGGCTGGCCGGAACGATCACATCGGCAATCTGCTCATAGAGTGACCTACGCTGCGCGTAGAGCTGCTCAAAGCGCCCCTGGTCGCGTGCCAGCGGCCGCGTGCCGCCAGAACCACCAACCCGCTTCCACGCCTGATCGACCTCGACATCGAGCCAGACGACGCGAGTATTGCGCAGGGCCCGCTGGATGGCCTGTGACTCGATCGCGCCCCCACCCAACGCAACGGTGTGCACTGCCGGATCGTCGAGTAACTCGAGCGTGACGCGTTCCTCCAGGGCTCGAAACGCAGCCTCACCATCGCGTTCGAAGATCTCCTGAACGGTGTAGCCCTCGCGCTGCTCGATCACCTCGTCGACATCGGCGCTGCCGGGTCCGACCGCACGCGCAGCCGTCGACTTTCCGGCTCCCATGAAGCCGACCAGCGCAGCCTTCGACGGCGCAGCCGGTGTGGGTGGCGGGGCCGACTCTCGGCCCCCCGAGGCTTCGCTCATCGACGTCAGCGAGCCCTCCGGAAGCCGATCCGTTCCTCATACGCGGCGAGGGCCGCGCGCACGTCGTCGATATGGTCGCCGCCGAACTTCGTCCGATACGCGTCGGCCAGCACGAATGCCACCATTGCCTCAGCCACCACGCCTGCGGCAGGCACGGTGCACGAGTCGGTGCGCTCGCGCAGAGCCTCGGCCGGCTCGTGCGTTTCGATGTCGACCGACCGCAGCGGCTTGGTCAGCGTCGGCAGGGGCTTCATCGATCCACGGACGATCACGGGATCGCCGGTGGTGATGCCTCCCTCGACGCCGCCCGCATGGTTGGTCTCGCGGTAATAGCCGCGCTGCGGGTCGTAGAAGATCTCGTCGTGAGCGCGCGAGCCCGGCAACCCGGCGACCTCGTGGCCATCGCCGATTGCGACAGCCTTCATTGCCTGGATCGACAGAATCGCCATCGCCAGACGTCCGTCGAGCCGCTCCTCCCAGGAGACGTGTGACCCGAGGCCCGGAACGATTCCGAAGGCCTGAACCTCGAACACACCCCCGAGCGACTCGTTCTGCTTGCGCAGCGTGTTGATCTCGTTGACCATCGCCCGGCTGGCCTCGGCATCGAGGCAACGAACCGGTGACTCGTCGACGCTTGCGAAGTCCCGAGCCGTCAGATGCTCGCGGCGCGGGGCCGTGACAGACGTTATCTGCAGGACATGCGAAAAGACCTCGACGCCCACCGCCCGCAGGAATTCCTTGGCGACCGCTCCACCGGCCACGCGCGCCGCGGTCTCGCGCGCGCTTGCACGCTCGAGGATGTCGCGCACATCGGTGAGACCGTATTTCTGGGTTCCGACAAGGTCGGCATGTCCGGGTCGCGGAAGATGCACCTCTGCAACCTCGGCCTCGACCGGCCAGGGGTTCATGCGCTCCTGCCAGTTGGCGAAGTCGCGGTTGCGGACCTGCAGTGCGATCGGACCGCCAAGCGTGCGTCCGTGACGTACTCCCGCGGTGACCTCGGCGGTATCGGTCTCGATCTTCATGCGGCCGCCGCGCCCATGGCCCAGCTGCCTTCGAGCGAGATCTCGGTCGAGCGCCCCGCGGTGCAGCTCGAGTCCGGCCGGCAGGCCCTCGACGATGCACGTGAGTCCGGGGCCGTGCGATTCCCCGGCGGTGATCAGCTTCAGAGACATGGACTCTTCAGGTTACGTGGACTACAACAACGATGGTCCCACGAGCACGGCGACCACTCCGCCGAAGGCGAGAAACGGTCCGAGCGGGATCTTCGTCTTGCGACCCGCTGAGACGCCGCGGACAGCGAGCACGCCGAGGCTGAAGATGCCGCTGGCGAGCAGGCCGATCACCAGCGCGACGAGCACATATTTGCTCAGGAACAGCCCCATCACGACAGCGAGTTTGACGTCGCCCATCCCGAGGCCGCCGCGCGAGATGATCGCGAAGAACATCAGGAAGGCGCCGGCCCCCAGGCCCCACAGAATCTGAGCGGGAACCCCGCTCGGATGCATCACGAGCCCGATCACGAGCGCCGCCACCGACGCCGGCACGGTCAGCCTGTTCCTGATTCGTCGCTCCTCGATGTCACCGATCGAAGCCTGGATCAGGACCGCGATCAGCACCAGGCCGAGGACCTTCTGGACGCTCGTGTGGTCAACCAGTAGGTCAGCGACACAGAGCAGCACCACCAGGGCCACACCGACCAGGCGCAGCGGCTGGCTGGGACCGATGCCGGCGCTGACCTCGTCCGTCTCGACGGTCTCGTTTGCCATCTGTGGGTCTTGGCTCAGTCGGCGGCGGCCGTCTGGATGGCTTCGCCCGTCTGGGCGTCACGCCCCCGATGGAACTTCCCGTCGCCGCCGCACCAGGGGCAGGTGACGTCGTGCGGCTCCCCCCCTTGCCGGAGATCAGCCTGCCGGTGCCGCGACAGGCCGTGCAGTTCCCGCGGTCGTATTCCGGCTTCGTTCCGGTGCTCACGGCGCCGAGCATAGAGCGACAGCCTGTCGCATCGCAGCCACAGGGGCAGCAGCCCCGGTGAACAGCTGAAATGCGATCGCGCCCTGCCCGATCAGCAGCTCGAGGCCATCGACGGTCTCCAGGCCCATATCGCGGGCGGCCGCGACCAGCTCGGTGCCTCCGATTCGATACACGAAATCCACCACGACACGATGGCGACGAAGTTGCTGGACGCCCAGTGAGAGCGCCTCGAGCTGATTGCCATCGCCCAGTCCGGCAGACGTGCAGTTGACGATGATGTCCGCCGCGGCGTCCACGTTCGGCGCGAGCCGAGCCCCAAGCGCCTGCGCCAGATCGCGTGCCCGTTCGGGCGTGCGGTTCCAGATCGCCACCTCGGCGGCCCCGGCGTTGAGCAGCGCCCACACGGCAGCACGCGCGCTGCCTCCGGCGCCGAGCACGAGCGCCGATGCTCCGTGAACATCGATCCGTTGCGCCAACGCCTCGACCAGAGCTGGAGCATCGGTGTTGTCGGCGTCGATCCGGCCGCCGGATCGGAAAATCAGGGTGTTCGCCGCGCCGATCGCGCTCGCGCGGGCGCTGACCTCTCCCCCGGTCGTGCGCGCGAGCGCCAGCGCGGCACCCTTGTGCGGAATCGTGACGTTGGCGCCGCGGAAGCCGGCACCTGGCAGCGCCAGCACGGTCTCAGCGAACAGCTCGGGCGGCACAGGCAGCAGCTGGTAGCGCCAATCGGTCCCGAACCCGGCCGCCGCAAGTGCCGCGTTGTGGATCGCCGGAGAGAGACTGTGCGCCACCGGCCAGCCGAGCACACCGAGCCGGTTCACGGCGTGGCACCCTTGCAGAACTCGGCTTTGCCGAGGTCGTTGCCCGCCTTCGTGACAGCCGCGCTCCACAGCGCTGACCAATGCAGAAACTGGCTGTAGCTGGCCGTGAACCGAAGGGCTCCGTCCCCGCATACCCTGTTGATGAAGTAAAGATAACCGGTCCGAGCCGGGTGAGCTGCGGCCTCGATCGCGGCCAGGTCGGGACTGTTGATCGGCGTCGGCGGCAGGCCCGCATGATTCCGGGTGTTCCACGGTGAGGGCGATTGCAGGTCCTTCTCCGTCAGCGCGCCGTAATGTCCGGTCGCGTATTCGACCGTCGAATCCAGACCCAGGTCCACGCCCTCGCGCAGGCGGTTGTAGATGACGGACGCCACCTTCCGCTGGTCGCCTGCTTTCATCGACTCGCCCATCAGGAGCGAGGCGATCTTGAGCACGTCGTAGGCGGTCAGGTTCTTGGACTTTGCGTACCCCAGGTTGACCTGCGCGAAGTTCTGCTTGAACGCGGCCAACTGGTCGGCCACCAGCGCGCCGATCCTCACGGGTTCGCGAAGGTTGTAGGTATCCGGCCAAAGAAAGCCCTCAAGAGACGGCGTGTCAGCGGCAGCGCCGTATCGTCTCGGGTCAAGTGCGGGCGACCTCAAGGTCGCCCGCATGTAATTGCCCTTGATCCCGGCGCGAGCGAGCGTCTCCTGCACCTGTGTGCGCGATAGCCCAGGGATGATCGTTTTGTTCACCGTCCGTTCCACGGGCGGCCCGGTCACCGACGGCGGACTGTGGCTACCCAACCGCGCCACCACGGCGACGACCGCCACGACAAGCGCGATCAGGACGAGCAGTGCCGCCATTCGACGCCACACGTGGACATGGCGTCGCCGACCCGGAGGCGTGCTAGGACGCGGCATGCCCGTGCAGCCATGTCGACAACAGGTGTGCCGCCGCGCGCGAATCCTCGCTGGCGCGGGGCCGGCGGGAGCCGATCTCACCGTCGCGTGCCGCCAGCACGGTCGTGAACCGCTCGTCGTAGAGCTCGACCGGTACGCCCGCCAGCCGCTTCTCGAGCGCAGCCGCGAAGCGGCGCGCGGCGCGCGTCTGCTCGGAGTCGCTGCCGCTGAGACTCAGCGGCAGGCCGACAACCACGCGCCCCACCTCAAGCTCGTGCACGCGACTGAGAATCCGAGCCATTCCTGGGCGGCCATCCGGCTTGAGCACCGGCTCAAGCGGCGTCGCGAGCACACCGGTCGGGTCGCTGACAGCCACGCCGCACCGTGCGCTGCCGTAATCAAGCGCGAGTACGCGCACTTCAGGAGGCGAGCGCCGCCTCGATCGCCTGACGCGCTGCATCGATCGCGTCGGGGAGCTTCTCGACCTGGCGCCCGCCGGCGCGCGCCGCCGTGTCGCGCCCGCCACCGCCACCGCCAACCTGCGCCGCCGCCAGGCGCACGATCTCTCCGGCCTTGACGCCCCGCGCTACCAGTGCGGGCGCTACCGCGGCCACCAGGTCGGCCTTGTCATCGGACACGGAGCCCAGCACAACCGCAGCGTCGCCGAGCTTGGTCCTCAGGCGATCGGCCAGTTCCAGCAGGCCCTGGCCTGAGACGCCGTCGACTGACATGGCCAGGAGACGGCCGCCGTTCAGCGGGACGGCGGCCGCAACCAGAGACTCCTCGTCGAGGCCCTGGCTGGCGCCCTGCTTGAGCTGCTTCTCGAGCTCCTTGACGCGGTCGCGCAGTTCGTCAACTGCAGCCGGCACGCCGGCTGGCGTCACTCGCAGCGTGCGCGCCGCATCGCCAAGCGCTCGTCCGTGCTCGCGCGCGGTCCCGACGGCTACCGGCCCCGTCGCGGCCTCGATGCGACGAACATTTGCGGCGCTGGATGTCTCTCCGAAGATCGCCAGCAGCGCAATCTCAGAGGTGTTGTGAACGTGCGTGCCGCCGCACAGCTCGCGGGAGAAGCTCCCGTCCCCGACCTCGACCATCCGCACGATCTCGCCGTACTTCTCGCCGAACAGCGCCATCGCGCCGAGTGATCTGGCCTCCTCGAGGGTGGTGGTCAGAGCGCGGACAGAATGGGCCGCGAGGATCCACGCGTTGACCTGATCCTCGACGTCGAGCAACTCCTGCTGCGTGAGCGCCTGACTGTGGGTGAAGTCGAACCGCAGCTTGTCGGGTCCGACATAGGAGCCGGCCTGGTGCACGTGCGTCCCCAGCCGCTGTCGCAGCGCCGCGTGCAGCAGGTGCGTGGCAGTGTGATTGCACGCGGTCGCGTGACGAGCTGCATGGTCCACGCGTGCGTGGACGCGCTCGCCGTCGCGAAGTGAGCCGCGCTCCGGCAGCACTGCGAGGACCTGGTCATCGCCGACTCGTAAGACATCCTCGACGCGGGCAAGACAATCGCCGTCCTCGCACTCGATCTCGCCGCTGTCAGCCACCTGGCCCCCGCCGGTGGCGTAAAACGGCGACTCGAGCAGCTTGACGAGCACACGCCCGTCGGCGTCGCTCCCCTGCAGCGCGCCAACGGTCGTCTCCACGCTGATCGCCTCGTAGCCCTTGAAATCGGTCTTGAACCCGCTCGAGCCGGCCAGCGCCGTGGCCAGCTCGCGCAGCCTTGCTGCGGGTCCCTCCCTCGCACCGGTCGGTCGCGACTGCCGGCGCTGCTCGTCCATGAGCGCCTCGAACCCCTGCTCGTCCACGCCCAGTCCGTGCTCGGTGACGAGCTCCAGCGTGAGATCGAACGGGAAGCCGTGGGTGTCGTGCAGCCGGAATGCGTCCTGCGCCGAGATCCCCTCGTCGCCACGCTGGTTCGCCCGGTCGATCAGATCGTCGAGCAGCTTCGAGCCCTCGTCGAGCGTGCGCCCGAAGTTCTCCTCCTCGGAGCTCAGCCACTTCGCGATCGAGTCGCGGTGTTCGACCAGCTGACCGTACTCGTGGCCCATGATCTCGGTCACGATCGACTGGTAGCGCCCGAGGAAACCCGGGTCGAGCCCAAGGGTCTTGCGGCCCTGAAGGATTGCGCGACGCATGATCCGCCGCAGCACGTACCCGCGCTCCTCGTTGGAGGGAACGACGCCATCAGCGATCAGGAACGTAGCCGCGCGGCCGTGGTCGGCGAGGATCCGCAGCGCCCGGTCGATCTCGAAGCTCTCCCCGTAGCCGCGGCCTGAGAGCTCTTCGCCGAGGGCGATCAGCGGCGCAAACTGGTCGGTCTCGAACACGGTCTCCTTGCCCTGCAGGATCGCCGCCATGCGATTGAGTCCGAGCCCGGTATCGATGTTCTGATTCGGCAGCGGCGTCAGCGGCTTGGCCGGGTTCTGGTCGTATTGCATGAACACGAGGTTCCAGAACTCGAGGAAGCGCTCGTTCTCGCCGCCGGGCAGATCATCCGCCTTGCCGCGCTCGACGCCGAGGTCGAGGTAGAGCTCGGAGTCGGGGCCGCACGGACCGGTCGGACCGGACTCCCAGAAGTTCTCCTCGCGAGGGCACTCGACGATCCGCTCACGCGGCATGCCGACCTCGAGCCAGAGGTCGATCGCCTCCTGGTCGGGGCCGAGCCCGAGCTCGGCATCACCGCCGAAGACGGTCACCCAGATGTCGTCCTCGTTGAGTCCGAAGCCGTTGCGCGAGAGCTCCCACGCAAAGCGAATCGCGTCGCGCTTGAAGTAGTCGCCGAAGCTGAAGTTGCCGAGCATCTCGAACATCGTCAGGTGGCGTGCGGTCATGCCGACGTTCTCTATGTCCACCGTACGGAAGGCCGGCTGGCAGGTCGTGAGCCGCTTGGCGGGCGCCTGCTCGGTCCCGGCGAAGTACGCCTTCAGCGGGTGCATCCCGGCGACGATGAACAGCGCCGAGGTATCGCTCGGCGGCGGGATCAGAGACGCGCCGCGCTGCGACAGGTGACCATGCTCCTCGAAGAACGACCTGAACGTGCTGCGGATCTGATCGGACGTCATCGTCATGGCCCGCAGTGTATGCGGGCTTGATGCAGGACCGAAGCACGTCGCCCTAGCGGGTGATCGTGCCCCAACCGACGATCAGATCACCGTCCATCAGGCAGGCGAGCTGGCCGGGAGCGGCTCCGGCGACGGGCTCCTCGAGCTCGAGCATCAACTCACGATGGCGGCCCGCCGGTGTCGCGCTGTCCGCGACGCGGGCAGCGAGCGGCCTTGAGCGGTACCGCAGTTTCACGCGGTCGACGCTCGCTCCGGGACGGTGCAGCCGCGCGCCACGCACACGCACCCGGGTTGTGAGCAGGCATTCTCGTGTACCCACGGTGACCCGATTGCTGTGCGCGTCCTTGTCGAGCACATACAGCGGCTCGGTGGCGTGCACTGCCAAGCCACGCCGCTGCCCGACCGTGAAGAGCTCGTGGCCCCCATGCGCTCCCACAACCCGGCCGTTCACATCAACGACCTCGCCCGGCTGCGGCAGAACTTCGCCGTGCTTTTGCAGGAACCGCGCCCGCGTGGTCCCCGCCAGGAAGCAGAGATCCTGTGAGTCGGCCTTGCTCGCGACCGGAAGGCCCGCCTGGGCGGCGATCTCGCGCACCTGCGGCTTCTCGTAATCCCCCAGGGGAAAGCGCATGCGGTTCAGGGAGTCCGGTGAGAGCGCGGCCAGCATGTAGGTCTGATCCTTGGCCGGGTCCGCCGCGACCTTCAGCAGCCCGTCCTCCACCCGTGCGTAGTGGCCGGTTGCAAGCGCCACGCACCCCAGCCTGTGGGCAAAGTCCAACATCGCGTCCAGGCGTACGTGACCGTTGCAACCGACGCAGGGGTTCGGGGTGTCGCCCGCTGCGTAGGCGACGATGAATGGCTCGACCACCGCGCTGCGGAACTCGTCACGCAGGTCAAGGGTGAAGTGCGGCAGCCCGAGTCGGTGTGCGAGGGTCCGCGCCTGCGAGACGGCGGATGACGAGCAGCAGCTCTTCTCTGAGTCATTCTCACTGTCGCTCCACAACTCGAGCGTGACCGCGATCGCATCGCCGTCGTTGGCACACATGAGCGCAGCGACACTCGAATCGACGCCGCCGGACATCGCCACGAGCGTCCTTGTTGCGCCTGCGGGCCCGGGGACGGAGCCGCGCGCTCGCACGGCGGCTCCCAGCGCACGGGCAAGCGCATCGGCGGCGACGGCCGCGGCGTGACGCTTGGCAACGCTCAACCCGCCGAGCTCGTCAGAGATCTCGTCAGCTCCGATGCGAGCGGCATCGAGCAGGCTCGAGCCGCGAACCAGCGTGACGGCCGCAGAGCCCGCCGCATGCGAGGCGCCGCACCCGTTGGCACTGAACCCTGCGTCGGTCACGCGGATGCCATCGGTCTGGAGGCTGAAGGTCACCTCGTCGCAGCACTCGCCGCCGCCGAAGCTCACGGTGAACGCGTCGGCGGGCAGGTGGCCCTCGCCCTGCGGCGAGGTCAGGTGGTGCTCGAAGGCGAGCGTGTCCATGCGAGGATCAGGATAGGCCCCGACGCTGCCGGAGCTGAGCGATCACATCGGCGGCCACCTCGGCGCTGTCCGAGTGGACCTGCCGGCGGGTGTAGCGAATGACCGTTACGCCGTGGGTACGCAGCCTCATGGCCCTGGTCTGGTCCCTGTTTCGCTGCGCCGCTGTGCCATGGTTGCCCTCGCCGTCGAGCTCGACAACCATGCCGAACTCGGGCCAGTGGCAATCGACCTCGATTCCGTGCAGGAGAGCGTTCACCTGCGGAAGCGGGATTTCGTACCGCTGACAGAGGTACAGGAAGTCATCCTCCAGTTCGCTTTTGGTGCGCGCCAGCTGCGGCATGTATGTCTCGAGCGCCGCCAGCAGCGCAGCACTCCCCGCCCGCCCTCGTCCACACGCCTCGCGCAAGGCTGCGCCATCGAGCTGGCGCTCGTAGTCGAGCTGGGCGAGCGATTCTGCGAACGAGTCTCAGCGGTTCGCTCGCCGCCACGTCGAACAGGGTTTGCAGGGCTGTGGTGCACGGGAGGCCGTCGACCAGCTCTCGCTCGAGGTTGCGGCGACAGTGGATCACGACTCCGCCGGCCGGCGGGCGAACGCGGCGCGGCGTGCTGATGTGCGTTGCCTTGACCGGGTAGCGCAACCAGCCGCGCGAATGAGCGGCCGTTCCATGGCTCAGCGCCGCGCCCGGACCGGCGAACAAGACAAGCGAGAAGAGTCGCGCTCGCTCGTCGCTGCCCACGTGTCCAACCGCATAGACCCTCGGCAGAACGCGAACGAGATAGCCCGTCGCGACCCAACGGTTGATGGTTCCCGGTGACGCGCCGAGCGCGCGCAGCTGTGCCCAGGTGATCCGCCCGCATTGGCGACCTGAGAGTGCGCCCACCTGACGTTTGGCAATGCGGTATCCGTTCTGCGAACTGGATTGCCAATCGTCGGTCCTCGTCGGGCGCATCCCGGCCCAGATTGCCGACCGTCAGCCGCAATACCGTCGAATGTGCCGTTATTGGCACATTCCCGGGGCGTCTCAGCGAAGCCGCAGACCGAGGTCCCGCAGCTGCACGTCATCGACCGGCGCGGGCGCACCGGTCAGCGGGTCGGCTCCGCTTGTCGCCTTCGGGAACGCGATCACCTCGCGGATGTTGTCCCGCCCCGCGAGGATCGACACAAGCCGATCGATCCCGAACGCAACGCCACCATGCGGTGGCGCACCGTACTTCAACGCATCCAGCAGGAACCCGAATCGCCTCGTCGCCTCCGCGGGATCGAGCCCGATGATCTCGAAGACGTGCTCCTGTATCTCCTGGCGATGAATGCGGATCGAACCGCCACCGAGCTCAACACCATCGAGCACCAGGTCATATGAACGCGACAGCAAACCTGCCGGATCGGCAAGATCACCTGTCGGCGCCGTGAACGGGTGGTGCTCGGCCGTCCAGCCGCCGTCACCGTCTGCGGCGAACATCGGGAACTCGACGACCCAGTGGGCGTCGTGAGCGTCCTCGGGCACCAAGGAGAAGCGACGTGCGAGCTCCAGCCGCAGCGCACCGAGCACGGCCCGCGCGACCGGGCGAGCGTCCGCAACCACAAACAGCGCGTCGCCCACCTGCGCTGACAGCTCAGCTTTGATCGCGTCCACCTCGCCTTCAGACAGGAACTTCGCGATCGGTGAACGCAGCGAACCGTCCTCCTGCACGAACGCCCAAACCAGGCCGCGGGCGCCGTGCTGCTTTGCGAACTCGGTCAGTGCGTCCAGGTCGGAGCGCGGCAGCTCCAGCCGCCCCCCGTTCACGCCCAGGACGGCACCCGAACCTGCTCCCGCCCCACCACCCGCGCCGAGAACGCCCGAGAACACCTGGAAATCCGAACCGCGGACAGCGTCGCCCAGATCGCGCAGCTGCAGCCCGAACCGTCTGTCGGGCCTGTCGGAGCCCCAGCGGTCCATGGCCTCCGCCCAGGTGATCCGAGGCCAGGGCGCGGCCGGGACATCCAGCCCGGCAGTCGCGAACACCTCGCCGAGGACCGCTTCGGACAGGCCGATCACGTCGTCCTCGTCGACGAAGCCCATCTCGATGTCGAGTTGGGTGAACTCGGTCATCCGGTCGGCACGCGAGTCCTCGTCGCGGAAGCAGCGAACGATCTGGTAATAGCGCTCAAGACCGCCGATCATCAGCAGCTGCTTGAACAGCTGCGGCGACTGCGGAAGCGCGTAGAAGGAACCCGGCTCGATCCGCGCGGGCACGAGAAAGTCACGCGCACCCTCGGGCGTCGAGCGCGTCAGGAAAGGCGTCTCGATCTCGAGGAAGTCAAGGTCGTCCAGCACGCCTCTGATTGTCTGGGTGACCTTGTGACGGAGCTCGAGCGCTTCGCGCAGCGGCCCGCGACGCAGGTCCAGTGTGCGGTGCCGCAGACGCAGGTTTTCGTCGACGGGACCGTCATCGTCGACCTGAAACGGCGGCGTCTCCGCGTCCGCGAGGATCTCGATCTCCGCGACGTTGAGCTCGACCTCACCGGTGATCAGCTTCGAGTTGACGTTCTCGGGCTCACGCGCGACCACCTGTCCCGAGACGGTGATCACATCCTCCGAACGAAGCCCGTGGGCCGCCTGGTGCGCTGTTGCCGCCGACTCCGGATGGAACACGAGCTGCACCAGCCCGGAGCGGTCGCGCAGGTCGATGAAGATCAGGCCGCCGTGATCACGACGCCGATGCACCCAGCCGGCGACACGAGCCACCGTTCCGATCCGCCCCGCTGTCAGCTCCGCCGCCCATGCGTCACGGAAGCCGTTGGGCCGCGGCGGCTGCTTCATACCTGCCGACTCCCGCGCAGAATCGCGGCGATCACCGCACCGGTCGCGAGGTCGTGCTGCTCCCCGGTCTGCATGTCCTTCAGGCCCGTCCGCTCAGGGTCGTTCACGATTGCAACGTAGCGGGCATCGATGCGGTCTGCGTGCTTCAGGGCACTCTTGAGCGAGCGGCCGGTCAGCTCCAGCTGTGCCGCCAGACCGGCGCGTCGCGCTTCGCGAGCAAGCTCGAACGCCTCCGCGGCGACCGCCTTGCTTTCGCGGTCGCCCCTGACCACCAGCAGGTCGACCGCATCCGGCACGACGGGCGCCTGAGGCGCGGCCAGCAGGATCCGCTCGACACCGGTGGCAAAGCCGATTCCCGGCGTTGGCTGGCCGCCGAGCTGCTCGATCAGACGGTCGTAACGGCCGCCGCCTCCAACTGCCGACTGCGCACCCAGCGCGTCGCTCGTGAACTCGAACAGCGTGCGCGTGTAGTAGTCGAGACCCCGCACCAGCGTCGGGTCGAGCTCGTACGGGATCCCGGCAACGTCCAGCAGCCGTTTCACCTGCTCGAAGTGCTCGGCGTCCTCAGGAGCGAGGCGGTCCAGCAGCTTCGGCGCGTCGGTCATCACCTGCTGGGTGCCGGGGTCCTTGGCGTCGAAGGCACGCATCGGATTGAGGTCGATGCGGTCGCGGACGTCGGCCGAGAGCTCGTCTGCGTGGGTACGCAGATACGCGGTCAGCTCCTCCCGGTACTCGACGCGTGTCTCAGGCGTGCCGAGGCTCGCGAGGCGCAACTCGGTGCCCTTGACCCCGATTGCCTCCAGCAGCTCGGCCAGCAGGACTATCAGCTCGGCGTCGGTCTCGGGGCCGCCGGCACCGATCGCCTCGGCGCCGATCTGCCAGAACTGGCGCTGGCGCCCTCGCTGCGGCTGTTCGGCGCGAAAGAACGATGAGAGATACCAGAGCTTGACCGGTTGTGGCAGCTTGTGCATGCCGTGTTCGATGTAAGCCCGGCAGACCGGTGCGGTGCCCTCCGGCCGCAGGGTCAGCGAACGGCCGCCGCCGTCATCGAACGTGTACATCTCCTTCTGGACGATGTCCGTGGCCTCGCCGACGCCTCGCGCGAACAGTTCCGTGGCCTCGAACACCGGGGTCTCGATCCGTCCGTAGCCGGCGGCTCCGAAGATCCGCTCGGCGTGATTCTCGAGCGCGTGTCGGCGCTCCATGTCCTGGGGCAGGACGTCGTAGGTTCCCTTCGGCGCCTGGATCATCGCCGCGCCACCTTCCCTGCGGCCGAGCTCACTGATGTGCGAGTTCGCGAAGGAAGGGATTCGTCGCGCGCTCGTCCCCGAGCGTGGTGATACCCATGTGTCCCGGCAGGACGCTGGTCTGAGGTGGAAACTCGTCGATCAGCGACTCAATCGACGCCAGCAGGGTCGGCCAGTCGCCTCCGGGCAGGTCGACGCGACCGACCGAACCCTGGAAGAGCACGTCACCGGACAGCAGCGTGTTCTCACCACGGATCGAGTAGGTCACATGGCCGGGGCTGTGGCCCGGGGTGAAGCGCACGTCGAAGGTCAGGCCGGCGAGCTCGAGCGTGTCGGCGCCGGCTACGGTGTGCTCGGCCTCATAGCTCTCGAACGGCCCGAACCCCGGACCGACGTAGCTGTTGAGGTCGGCAAGCACCTCGCGCTCCAACTCGGGAACGTAGACAGGAGCGCCAGTCGCGTCGTGCAGCGCCTTGACGGCACCGACGTGGTCGAAGTGGCAGTGCGTGATCAGGATCGCGGCCACGCTCTCGATGCCGAGCTGTCGCTGGGCCTCGATCAGGCGCGCCGCCTCCTCGCCCGGATCCACGACGACCGCCGTGTCCGCACCCGGACGACGAACGAAGTAGCAGTTCTCCTGCACGGGCCCGACCGTGAACATGCGGACGTCGATCATTGTCGCGTCGAGGTCGCCTGCTTCTTGGCCATCCGTCGGCGCCACAGGAACATCTCGAGCCAGTAGCCGAGCACCACGTAGAGCAGAGCCGCCATCAGCGCATACACCAACGACGCGACCAGCCGGTTTTCACCCTTCGTGTGCTGGGTGAGCATCAGGAATAGAAACATGAACCCACCCGCGAGCACCGCACGCTGCGCCGAGCTCTTCCACGTCGGCTTGCGGTTCAGGCGCTCCTCGCGACGCGTGTCGCGGGTGGAACGCGTCGAGCGCTTCTTCTCCTCGGCGCTCGGCGGGCGACCGGTACGACCGCGCGCCTCGACCACGCCGGCGGCGTTGCCGCGGTGCTTGGTCTGGCGTTTGCGCTTGGTCTGAGCCATCTGTCAGACGCAGATTAGACGCTTCGGGCGCAGGTGTTGAGATCCCCCTGCAAAGCATCCTCGAGGTAGCGCCTGTTCGTCACCGGCAGGTCATCCGGGAGGCCATCGAACGCCGCCCGCGGCGGCACTCCGACGACCTCGGCCCGGACCGGTCGGGCGTGCCTGGCGATGGCTGCCACCAGCGTCGCGAGGTTCGTCTGGCGGTAATCCTCGACGTTGGTCGACACCTGCGCGACGTCCTGGCGGTTCGGGAGCGTGAGGCCGATCGCCCGCACAGACGGCAGCCCCTCCTCCCCGCCCTCACGGATCAGCGCCGCGATCTCACGGGCGGTCTCGAGAGTCGCCGGCGGCGCGAGCTCGACGTTGAATGCGACCAGCGGCTGGCGCGCACTCACCAGGACGGCGCCGGCTCGCGGGTGCAGTCGTCGTGGGCCGAAGTCGGGCACGAGCTCGCCCGCGTCCATCCGCTGCCTGAGCAGCTCCGGCCCGCCACGTCGGATTTCGGCGCGCGTGACCGTGAACTCGGTCAGCAGGCCGTACAGGAACACCGGGATCTCGAGTTCATGGCCGAGCCGGTCGGCGAGCGTCAGCGCCTGGGCGCAGGCGGCTCCGCGCTCCGAATCGTCCATGAAGACGATCGGCGCCACATCAAGCGCGCCGGTGCGCGGATGGAAGCCGTCGTGAACGGCCACGTCGAGCACCTCGATCGCTCGCGCGGCGCCGGCGATCAGCGAGTCGACCAGGGGCACGGCGGGCTCGCCACTGGCGCCGCCCCCAGCACCGACGTCGGCGAGCGTGTACACGCACCTGTTGTGGTCGGGATCGGTGTGAGTGTCGAGCAGCCTGACGCCATCCACGCTCGTGAGCGCCGCCGCCAGAGCCGCGATCCGTCCAGCATCTCGACCCTCTGAGAAGTTCGGTATCGCCAGCATCAAGGCTCCAACAATGACAGTGAGCTCCGCAGGTGATGAGCAGACTCGAGCCTATAGACTCGCGTGTCACTCCCGCCGGAGTAGCTCAGTCGGTTAGAGCAGCGGAATCATAATCCGCGTGTCGGGGGTTCGAGTCCCTCCTCCGGCATCATACGATTTGCAGGAACTTCCCTTTGATACGGCCGAGAGCGATGACACTCCGGCCGTCATCGTGCACTGAAGCTCCCGGGCCGAAGCCCGCGACCGCGCGCTCATGATGCATCGCGTGCGGCGGCGAGCGCCGCCACCCCGTCAGCATCACTAGCGAAGCATGCGGTCGTCGATCAGGACCGTGAATGGCCTGGCGTGACGCGGCATGACCCTGAGCCGCAACGTCCACTTCCCTGGCATCCCTAGCACCGGTTCGAGCGCGCCATACCTGCCGTGCTCGTCATGTCGCAGCGGGCCCGTGAACACGTCTTCCATGTTCATCGCCGGCATCGAGTACGTGACCGTCACGTGGGCATCGGTGACTGGACGTTGACCCAGTGATATTGCGAGCGCGACACGATTCCTGACACCTGCCCGGTTCGGCGTGACCAGGAGCTGAGCGCGATACGGCGCGGCGGACAAGCCCGCGGTGATCGGACCCGGGCCGGCACGCCGGCTAGTAGTAGCCGCGGCCGACTGCGAGCGATGCACCCCCGGGCCACGCGCAAGGATGCTGGCGATCGCGGCTACCACCACGATCGCGACCAGCACGGCGACAATGCCGATCCACGCTCGCACGGCAGCCCGTTGGGAGATCCGGAAACGCATGCCGCGTAGTCCACTGCATGCTGCGTGCGACGGCATCGGTGCTTTCCCGTGGGGTGAGACGTGGGGAGTTACGGGAGTCGGGGCCTGCTGGGGCTGAACCCGGTCGGCTCCTCGGACCACATCTCGTCGCAGATCTCGCTCAGTGCCTTCACCCCCTCGTGCCCAGCGCGTGCCCCTCGATGTCTGCCTGTAGCGCTCCCAGCGAGGTGTAGTTGTAGGGGTGGATGAACTTTCCGCCGAGCGGAGAGATGAACACCGTGGTCGGGGTTCCCTCCAGGCCACCGACGAGGATCTTGTCGATGCTGGTGCTCGTGACCTCGTAGCTGGGGTAGCTCACGTGATGCTGCTTCAGGAACGCCTGGGCGTCGGCGGCGTTGTCCTCGACATCGGCCCCAAGGAACGCGACATCCTTGCCGTAGAGCGCGGAGGCTTGCGCAAACAGTCCGAACTCCTCCCGGCAGGGCTGGCACCACGACGCCCAGATGTTGAGCACAACCGAGTAGCCCTCTGACCGAAGTTTCTTGATTCGTGCGTCGAGAGCGTCCTGACCGCCCGGCAGGATCTGCGAAGCCTGCTTGTGGATCGCAGCGAGAGGACCGGGCGAGCCTGCCAGCTCTGTCTCCGTCCGGCTCGCGCCGCCAGGGCTGCTCCCAGTCTTGGCAAGCGAATCGGCGATCTCCTGTTCGAGCACGGTCAGCGTCTTCGGCCAACCCTGCGTGTAAACCTCCTGGTACCAGACGATCTTCCCGGCCGCGTCCGTCAGGACGAACCACGGTTCCCCCTCAACGCCGTAGCCGTCGGCGACCCGCCCGCTGTGATCAATCGCGACGGGATATGAAAGCGGCCTGGCCAGCGTCGAGATGAAGGCCGGCAGCGCACCGGCAGAAGGCTCGACGCTGCCCTCATCGATCGCGGTCATCTGCGGCAGACCCTTGGCGCGTGCGGCCCGTTCGTAGGAGTTGAGCTCATCGAGGTCGGCGCCCAGTCCGATCGTCTGCCGATCCCATGTCGCGAAAAACAGATAGAGATGCGGCTTGCCCGGTCCAAGCGCGACTTTACCGCCGCCGAGCTTGCGCAGCTTGGTGGTGACTGTCGGGAGCGTCGCCGGTGCCTCCGCGTACGAGAATCGCGTCGCCACAGCCGGATGACTCGGGAGCAACCGCGAGACGTCTTGCGCGAGCAGCTGACCAAACTGGGGCACTGAAGCGTATGACGGGTAGGTCGTGAACAGCACCCGTTCACGGCCTTCCGGATCGATGACGTAGAGAGCTGCGACATGGTCGATTTCGTTGTCGGCCTTTGTCACGAGCGCTTTCTCATTGACGCCGTAAGCCTTCCAAACGCGCTCAAGCTGAGTGGAGCTGCCGGTCGCGAACTGCCAGCGACCCATCATCCCGTGCAGCTCGCTGTAGTTGAGAACGTCGTCGATCTGGGTCGACTTCCAATTGGCGTTGATACCCAGTAGCTGCAGCCGGTTGCCCGCCTTCCCGAGGTCCTGTTTCGCGTCAACCATCGCCTGCGTCGTCAGCGGGCAGATCGTCTGGCACTCGGCGTCGGTGAACGCCAGGATCACCGCCTTGCCTCGGTACTGGCTCAGACTCACCCGCTGACCGGTCTGGCCGACGAGCGTGAAGTCCGGCGCCTGCCGCTTGCCGAGCCAGGTGCCCGGATCCAGGTGCGGATTCGTCGCGAGGGTCGCCCCAGTGGCGGTGGGCTCGGCGTTATTGGACTGGTTGACCAGCAACGCCGCAACCACGACGCCTAACAGGACCGTTGGTAAGAGCGCCACCGCCCGCAGCCGGCGAGCCTTTGTCCCACCACGAGTGCGAATGGCACCGACGGCGTTGCGGAGCCTCTCGGGGCCCTTTGTTCGCCACCCCGCGTAGATGAGTGCCATGAGGACGAGAAGCGCCAGGATCCACGCCACCGACGTCCCGTTGCCGCGGCTGCGCCTGCTCCGGGTCGAGGCAGCGGCAGGTGCTGAAACACCAGCACTCGCAGACGTCGACGGCGCTGCAGTTCCGCGACCATGCGGACCTGCGAGCGCGGATCCTTCGACACCTGCGGCTGCCTCGACTCGATAGACCGCGCTCTGAGCAAGCCCCACCAACGCCGATGGGGCGGCCGAGGCCGGCTTGAGCCGCGAGAGTGACGCGGCAAGCTTTGCCGCTCCAGCAGGGTTCGCGTGCCAGTAGACGCCGACACCCGACGGCATCACGATCAGCAAGCGGCCGGTATACGCCAGCGAGAGCTCATAGCCAATGTAGCCGGCATAGGTCTGTGGCTTGTTCCACAACGCGGTGACCGTGCCAAGGTCATCGGGGTGAGCGATGAGGGCCACTCGCACGGGTGCACCAGCGCTGCTGGTCGCGTTCAGCAGCCGGTCCAGACCGAGTTCCTGTTTGACGGTGACCGCGGCATCAGCGCCGTAGAACAGGTTCTGGTCAAGCAAAACGTCACTGCCCGGGTCGCCGTCAGCCGCCGCGGCGCAGGGAGTCCCATACAGCCGAAGAGCACAACCAGCAGCGCGACGAGAGCAGACAACCTCAGGTCTGAAACCCTTCGCCAAAGCACAGACAGCCAGTTTAGGCGCGCAAGCTCTGCCACAGGTTGGGACGCGCGGCTGGCCAGCCGAGGCATCGGACCCACGCTGAACTCTCCGCAGGGGTCGCTCCAGCGGTTGCGTCGGGTTTCCCGGCTTGGTCTGCTCGCTGTAACCTAACCGTGGTTTGCCAGCCCGGTTCTTTTCCATGCGCGCGCGTTTCCCGCACGAGGGACGGAGCGCAACCAACTCTCTGCGGCGGCGCGAAACGCCTGCTGGCCGATCGCTGCTGTTGCGGATCGCACCCGCCGCGATCGGTGCGTACGAGTTGCGGTTTCTCATCGAGCACCTGCCACACCTGGCTTCTTCGATCGCTATTTATTCGCTGGCTGCACCACTCTTCTGGCTGCTCCTCCTAAGCGTGGGATTCCTGTTGCGCGAGAGCGCCAACGGGCTTATCAAGAGATTCAGGAGACCGGAGTGGTCGGCGACGCTGTTGGGCTCCTGGTTCCTGTGTTCCGCGGTCTTGGCGTTAGCCTTCTGCGCGACCGAGTTGCTCTCTGCGTCGGCCGCCCCGGAGCCGCTGGCCCATTGGGTGTCAGCCGCCAACTGGCCTGCGGCGACGCCCGCGATCATCGTCACAGGCCTGCTTCTCGCGGTGGCATTGCGAGGAGCGACACGGCTGCTCGTATCGGTCGGGCGGTTGCGATCATCGTTGCGTCCCGCTTGTCGTTCGCCGCTCAGACTGTGGATTCGAATCGTTGAACTCGCTGCGGCCGCGGCGCCGCTACAGATCGGTTGGTCCGATCGCGGCCCACCCTCGGTTGCGCAAGCGAACTGAGCACCGCCAGCGCCTGCATTGATGGCGCCCCGGAGCCTCACCGCCTGGGTTGCAGCGGCTAGCTCGAACTTCTATCCGACGCGCAGGTGCGCGGACGCTTCTGCCTTCTTGAGGAGATCTACTGATGAATGTGACACGCGCCAGCTTGGCTGGCAGCAGGCGAACCACCGGACGGTTCAGCGTGACCTGGCTGCGGGACTATTTCTGGTCCGACAACGTGCGCCAGGTCCAGACTGTTCTTGGACTGATCTGGCTCCTGGACGGCGCACTCCAGTTCCAGTCGTTCATGTACAGCAAGGGCTTTGTCGACCTGATCCAGGGGTTGACCGGTGGCCAGCCGGCGTGGGTGGCCAGCAGTGTCAGCTGGGGCGCCACCACGCTCCAGAGCAACCAGGCCCTGTTCAACACCTTGTTCGCGTTGGTGCAGGTCGTCATTGGCTTCGGAATCCTGTATCGCCCGACGGTGAAGCCTGCTCTGGCCGCGTCGTTTGGCTGGGCGCTCTTCGTCTGGTGGTTCGGCGAGGCATTCGGCATGATGTTCATGGCGACCACGCCGATGGGTGGAGCGCCGATGGCCAGTCCCCTCACAGGGGCGCCGGGCGCGGTTCTGCTCTACGGACTCATTGGTGCGATGGTTTGGCCGAATGGGCGCCCGGGCGGACTGTTCGGCATACGGGGAGCGAGAGTCGTCTGGACGGGTCTCTGGCTCTTGATGGCGTGGCTCTGGCTGGTGGAAGCCGGTGGCGCCAATGGCGTCACCACCGCGATCAACGCAGCACCGTCCGGGATGAGCTGGTTGAGCAGCGTTCAGATTTGGTTCGCAAACGCCGCCCAGGGCGACGGGGCCGTGATCGCTCTTGTCCTCGGAGCGGTCTCGATCGTTATCGCTCTGGCCGTGGCAATCGACTGGCGCCCGAGGCAGTTCGTTGCGTTGGCCATCGCCCTCAATGCGCTCTATTGGGTCGTCGGCCAAGGCTTCGGCGGCATCTTCCAAGGAGGAGCGACCGATCCGAACGCGGGGCTGCTGTTCGTCCTGCTCGGGTGCACCATGTTGCCCCTGGTCGGACAACCCACCGGTAACGCCGAGTCTCGCCTCCGACCGGAGGCTGAGGTCGCGAATGATCCGGTCCCGGCTTGATCGGCTGAGTCGCTTGAAGCCCTGTGCCGGCGGCCCTCAGGGGCTGCCGGCACAGACCATGACCCCGGTGTCGTTCGTCGTCTTCACAGGCAACGGTCGCGAGTCAAGCAGCATGCGATCATTCAACAGTTCACATGGAAGCCGAGCACGTGATCGGAATGAGACGAACCGCGCAGGCCATTGCTTGCGTTCGAGTCGCGTGACGGCGGCGTGCAGCGCGAGCAGCGATAGACCATGAACATGCCCGCCATGACACCGGCTGGAGGCGTCGGCATGCATGCCGGCCCGAACCTCCTTCCGGAAGGCGTCGCCGTGGCTTGGGCAGCCGTCTTTCTGGTCGTCGCTGCGTCCCATCTGCGCCATCTCACTCACACGAGTGGTCAACGTCGGTCCTGGCACGCCTGCCACGTCCTGATGGCGTTGGGCATGGTGTTCATGTACGCGCCAGCGCAGATCCAGCCGCTCACAGTTCCCGCAGCCTTCTGGCAACTTGTCTTCGCCACCACGGGCCTGATCGCTGCCACGTGGGCGATCGCCGGGATCGGCCGTGTATCGACGTTGATTTGGCTCCTGACCTCGATCGATCTCGGCGTGATGCTCTACATGTGGTCAGGCACGAACAACGGCAACGTGCTTCCCCTTGCATGCTTGCTGGCCACGTACCTGATAGCCGAGGCAATCATGTGGGCACTCGACCTGTTGCGCCGGCTCGACGGCGCAACACCCATCGTGAGCTGGCGAGTCCTCGCCACCGAATCCGGAGAACGAGTCGCAACACCAGCAGTCGAACCGGCCGCGCCCTCAGGCGCACTGCTGGGCGAACTCGACATCAGCGCATCGATGGTCGCCATGACGCTCGGGATGACCTACATGCTCGTCGCGATGCAGATCGTGGTCTAGCGGTGTAACGAGCTGAGTGCCTCCCGCCGATGTCTGCTTGGCCGGCGTCCGAGCGTCACATCACGCGAGTTGGATCTCTTCAGCTCAGAACCGCCCGAAGGGCAGGGCACCGCCAGCATCGAAGGCGAAACAGCGGCGAGCATCGCCTCGCGAGCCGCGGGTGATTCTTGATTGGCGCGTCCTAGCTGATTAGCGCGCAGGGACCTTCGCTCAGTCACGAAGTCCAGTGCGTGCGTGCGCGGCGTTGTCGATCGTGCTCGTCGTGTCGTAGTTGCACTCGTTAGTCGCCAGCTGTCTGAATCAAGAAGCAGCCATCGCCGCCTGAGCCTCGACCAGCTTGGCTCGCACCTGGTCTAGCCCCTCCTTGAACTCCATCAGGGGACGAACGTTCCAGGTGACAAGCCCGAACAGCGGATATCCCAGCATCAGCTCGAGCACATCGTGATGCGAATCAGCGTTGACAACGCTGAACCCTCCGCCCTCCATGAAACCGAAAATGCAGTCAAATGTTCCGTCGTTGAGCTTTCCCTCGAGCCAGTTGGTCGCTGCGTCAAACTGCTCGGGCGCAGGCGGCATCGGACCCGGTGTTGCGCTCACGAAGTACTTCATGGAGCCCTCCTCTTCAGTTCGCTGAGGTTGGAACGAGTATCCCCAATCCGCCCCGCTCCGAGTGAGAATCATCCCTGGACGCTGAGCTGGCCGTAAGGCAGCATCACGCGGCGAATCCAGATAAGATCGCTTGCATGAAGATCAGCGCAACGGAGAATGGTCCTTACCTGATCGAGACGACCGGCGAGGTGGTGCTCGCGCGCGGTGGAAGCGAAGAGGTGATCGACAGGACGGTGATCGCGCTCTGTCGCTGTGGACAGTCGTCCAACAAGCCGTTTTGCGACGGGACACACAAGGCCGCCGAGTTCGGCGAGCCCGCATCTGAGATCGTCTTCGGCAGCTAGGCCGCGCCCGCAGGTTGAAGTCACCTGCCGCGGTAGCGACCTCGGCGTCGCCACCGAGACGAGAGGCGAGGGATGCAGGTCCGACCCGCCTGCCGGTCGTGATCGTGCCGCACTCGCTGCTGTCAGCGCGGTAAGCGCACCGAGTGCCGCGAATCGCGTCCATTGGTGACTCGACCAGCCTATTAGGCAGCAATACCAGCACTGTGGCTCCCGGGTAGCCGTGACTGGCGGCTCGATTCGAACCAGCACTCACAAGCGGAGTGGCAGACGCTAGGCTTGCCGGCGCGTTGGCGGCAACAGGAAGGACGTGCTTCATGCCCGTACCCGATGGGTCTCACGCGATGGACAGGATCGTTGTGGTGCTGTTTGAGAACCGGTCGTTTGACAACGTGTCCGGGCGTCTCTCCGGCGCAGAAGACGGCAAGAACTTTGACGGTGTTGTTGGTAAGGAGCTGAGCAACCCGATCCCTGGGTGGGCTGAGCACGGCGCCGGTCGCAAGGTCGTGCCCTACACGGTCGCGACCGACATGGACGCGCCGAACCCGGATTAGGGTGAGGAGTGGTTCCACACCAACACCCAGCTGTTCAACGTCCTCGATGCGCAGAATCGGTGCAAGGGCGCAGAAGAGGTGACTGGGCCTTGGAACGCACCCGCGCCCGGAGCGGTGCCGACGATGGATGGGTTCGTCACCGATTACATCAGCACGTTCACGGCCGAGATGGGCAGGCAGCCGACCTACGAGGAGATCACTGGTTCTCTGAGGTGCCGTCGCAGACGTTCATGAACCGCTCCTTCTGTCCGACGGGCGGCATAGCGTCTGGCGTATGAAACGTCTGAGCATTCCATTCGTCCTGGTGCTCCTGGCGCTCGCCCTGGCCGGACCAGCGACCGCGAAGACGATCCCGGTTCTCTCTGGCGCATTCGGCCTACCCGGTAGCGAGGGATTCGGGCACGCGAAGCCTCCGAAGATCTATCTGGGTGGCGACCCGACTGGCCTCGTCTGTCATATCCACTGGACCAGCTGGGGCGGACAGCTGGCAGTTGGGATCGGAACCGGCTGGTACGTCAGTCGGACCGAGGACGTGGCAGGCGGGCACGCCGCCCCTGTCGTTGTTGTCCTGTACCACCTGGGCACGTGGCACGGAAAGCCCGCGTACACGGACTACAGGTGGTATTTCCCGCAGGGTGGCAGCACCTTCGGCGGCAGAGTTCCGCGCTGCACCGCGTAGACGTTGCTTATCGAGGCGGCTTGGGATTACCGCAACTTCATTCTGCGGGCTTCGCCCGCGGCAACATCGCGCATCTCATCAGACATTTCGGCTGCGTCCTCGCCTTCACCACTCCGGAGTTCGGCACGCACACGTTTGACGTACAGCTGATTGGCGGCCAAGGCCAGCACCACGATGGCGAGATCCGTCAGCTCAGACAGAAATCGGATGACGCACGGCTTCGCCGACAGGCGACGTGCGCCCGCCGCCTGTCGGCGATGACAGCGGGCGCCTTGCCCCTCGCGAGCGCTATTCGACGGCGGCCTGCCGCTCGTCCCAGCGTACGATCAACGCGTAGATCACAACCCCACTGAGTGCTATCGAGGTCAGCGCCCACAGCGGGTATGCCGAACTGCCGACAAACCCAAGCTGTTCAATCACGTTGACGCTGGCAATCACGATCGCGAACCATCGAGCGACGGGATTCCCGCTCAGCAGCCCAAGGCCGGCAAGGGCGATCACAACCCCCCAAATCAGCGTTACCCAGCCCCACGTCTTCAGATCGAAGACCACGATCTGAGTCGGAGTGAGGACGTAATAGTGCTGCCTCGCAATGGCGATCAACCCCTCGAGGATGTCCACCGCTCCCAGCACGATCAACAGCCAGCCCGCGAAGACGACCCAACCCGACGACCGCTTGCCACTTCCAGACATTTGTCCTCCTTGTCGGTACGTGCTCCCCCTGGTCAGGAAGGCGCGATATCAAGCCTCAGCTCGCATGTGTCGACTGACGCGCGCATGCCCGGGGTCTCGGAAGCATCCATCGCGTCAAAGATCCGAGCCGACTCGGCCATGTCTCCGGCGCTCGCAAAGTGCTGCATAACCACAGCGGTGCGTTGCTCAGCGTCGTAGAACATCTGCAACCGGCTGACCGACACACCATCCGGCGGGCCGCTGGATTCGTTGATCCGGGCAAGCGTTGCCTCCACCCGGTCCGGGTTTACGTCGGTGAATCTGACGACTCGCGCGTACACGTCTCAGCCTCCTGGGAAGTTGGAAGGTCCTGACCATCCTCTGGACTCATGGTGCGCCTGGTCACCGCTTGGCGTAGTCGGCGAATCCCTGCCAGTCGACGAACACGCACGGCTCGTCGCCGACAATCCAGGCGTCATGTCCCGGTGCCATCTCCGCGAAGTCGCCTGTACCGTATTCGACCTCCTCACCGTCATCCATGACCACCTTCATCCGACCGGATACGAAATACCCGGTGTGCGCGGCCTGGCAGCTGTCGGTGCCCGCAATCGGTTTGACGTGCTCAGACCAGCGCCAGCCCGGCTCGAACGTTGCTCTGCCGACCACCCCGCCGGCAGTGGTGAACACCTCCAGTCTGCCTTTCCCACCCTCGAAATTCCTCGTTTCATCGGGCGAATCAAAGCTCCTGCGCAATAGTCCGGACATCCTCGCCTCCCTGGTTCGACGGTCGTGTCCCGGCGCTCTCGTCGCGCGCCTGGTTGCTGATACCGATCCTAATCGCGCCGCATAGAACTTTGGCGAAACGTTAAGGGCTTCTCAAGGCACGCTAAGTGCCCGGCCCGCACCAAGGCGTTCCGGGCGAGTCCGCGAGCGCTCTTCCCCACGCGTCGGACCCGGGGTGATCGGGAGCGTCACCTCGTCAGGGGGCGGCGGCTCCAGCGGTCGGCTGACGGGATCCGACCCTCACCACCAGAACCGGACAGGTGGAGGACTGAGTGAGATGGGCGGCCGTACTTGGATGAAGGATGCTGCCGATCGCCCCGAGATCTCGATGGCCGACCACCATAAGGTCAACACTCCTGCTCTGCTCCGAGAGTTCCCTGGCTGCGTCGCTGACCAGCATCTGAGCATCTGATCGCGTTTCCTCATTTGGCGCGTCCTCAGCATGCTCGAGGGAGATGGCCGGCCCGTCATCACCGCTGACGGGCACCGCGGAGGCCCAGTAGACCCGAAATGTCGAGAGTGAGCAGCCATGTTCGCCTGCAAACGCTCGAGCGAGCTCCAGCGCCTCCTGACTCTCCTGCGACTCGTCGTAGCCAACCCCGACCACCGCAATCTTCGCCCCCGCTCGGCTATAGCCCTGCGGCGCCACGGCAACACCGCAGGGCGCGCGACGCAGCACGGCACGAGTGTCATCAACTCCGAGCATTTGTGAAAGCCGGTTATGTCGCGTCGCGCCAACGACCACCAGGTCCGCAGATTCGCGCAGCGCCAACGATCGCAAACCGGTGCCCACCGAGGCGGAGCCGACCGTGGCAACCGCGTGGATCCCGGTCTCCTCGCTGACCTTTGCGAGCAGCGCAGTCGCGTCGCCGCTCTCGACGACCTCGAACGCACCGTTTGCACCCTTTGCTGTGAGCGGAAAGCCGGGGTGCACGTAGCCGAGTACCAACTCGGTGTCAGCACTCGACAGCCGGCGCGCGAGTTCGATCGCGTCGCGACCGCCTTCCAGGTCGTCGACTCCGATCAGAATCTTCTCGAACATCTTGGGGCCTCCTGCTCGTTTGCCCCAAGCTAGACGCGCCGGCGGTGGCGGACATCAGCAAATGATCCCGTGATGGTCGCGGGTTCCATGGGTGTCTGCTGCGGTTCGCCCACATGCCGACTTTGCGCCATCTGCCGCACCGGCGCCGGCAAAACAAACCGTTGCACGGCTTTCGTCGATCTGGAAGGATCCGGCAAATTCGAGGTGCCAAGTACTTCGACGAGCTCGATCGGAGCGCCCCGAGCGAACCTCAGCGGGCGACGGCTGTCTGACCGCCACCCTCAGGCCGAGGGTCCGTCCCCGCCGCGGCCGGCGGCCGCCGTCGGGACACCCACCGTCTCGCCGCTGAGTCGTTTGCGGAAGACGTAGTAGGTCCAGCCCTGGTAGAGCAGGATCAGTGGTGTGAGGATCGCGGCAGCGATCGTCATAACCTTCAGTGCGTAGTGCCCAGTGGCCGCGTTGGCGACAGTGATGCTGTTGGTGAATGTTGGGTTGGAGACCAGGACGCGGGGGTAGAGGCCGGTGAAGATCGTCGCGACCAGGCCGATCGCGCTCAGCCCGGTCATCGCGAACGCCCGGCCGGTTCTGCCCCGGTATGCAAATGCGATGGCGAGGACCAGCACTGCTGTGGTCAGTGCCGCGGGCACCAACGTAGGCAGCACCCCGCGAGCGTTGCGATTGTGGGCGACGACAACCGTCCAGGCGACGAATGCAACGGCCAGGACGGCTGCAGCCGGTAGCAGCCTTGTCGCCAGGGCGGCCGCTCGTTCACGGAAGTCTCCGGTCGTGCGGACGCTCAGATACAGGGCGCCGTGCGCGGCGAACAGGGACAGGAACGTGATCCCGCCGAGCACGGTATAGCCGCTGAATAGGTTGAGGATCGTGCCTGTGTAGGTGTGCGAGGAGTTCAGCGGCACGCCGTGAACGAAGTTCGCCAGCGCGACCCCCCAGAGGAACGTGGCGCCGACGCTTCCGATCGTGTTGACCCAGAGCCACCCTGTCCGCCAACGTGCGCCGTCCTGCTTGCCGCGCCACTCGAATGAGACCACACGGACGATCAGGCACACCAGTATCAGCAGCAACGCCAGGTAGAGGCCTGAGAACAGCGACGCGTACCACAGCGGAAACGCCGCGAATGTCGCTCCGCCCGCGATCACCAGCCAGACCTCGTTGCCATCCCAGACCGGGCCGATCGACTCGAACATGATGCCGCGCTCCCGTTCGCTTCCCCCCAGCGGCAGGATCGGGAGCAGCATGCCGACACCGAAGTCGAACCCCTCAAGCAGAAAGTAGCCGCTCCAGAGGACGGCGATGATCACAAACCAGACCGTTCCGAGACTCATGACGCTCTGATCAGTATCCGACCGCCGCCGGCCGCTCAGACGCGCCGGCAACATCGATCAGGGGTGGGTCAGCCATCGCGTAGCGGCGCATCAGCACGAAATCGATCACTCCGAGCGCCGTGTAGAGCAGCAGGAACACAGCGAGGCTGACGGCGACTGTCGCTGTGCTCAGGTTCGTCGAAACAGCACGGGCGGTCTTCAAAAGGCCCTGCACGATCCACGGCTGGCGACCCATCTCGGTGAGGATCCACCCGAAGATCGCTGCGATGTACGGGGCGGCGATCGTGACCGCCGCCGTTCGCAAGAACCAACGGGCCTTCTCCAGTCGGCGTTTGCGGTACAGCCACGCCCCGACCGCGGCCACCAGGAACATCCACACGCCGAGCATCGCCATGATCCGCATCGACCAGTACATGAGCTCGACACTGGGCATGTAATTCCCCGGCCCATACTGCGCCTGTTCCTGCGCCTGCAGCTGATTGAGGCCCTGGATCTTGCCGTCGAAGGACCCGGTGCCCATCCATGACAGCAGCCGAGGGATCGTGATCGCAAAAGTCGGCGTCGGATCCTGTGCGGAGAAGCCACCGATCTGGAACAGGGAGAAGCCACACGGCTGGCATGTGTTCCACTGCGCCTCAGACGCCGCGATCTTCATGCCCTGCTGCGCCGTGACGTCCTCACCGAAGCGGTTGCCGACCGAGAGCTGCAAAAGCGTCGCCGGCACCGCGACGATCAGTGCCAGCTTCGCCGCCTTGCGAAACAGCTCGACGTTCCGACCCCGGAGCAGGTGCAGGCAGCAGATCCCGAGCATCACGATCGAGCCGAAGATCAGCCCGGCCAGGATCGTGTGCAGATAGGCAATCAGAGCGAATTCGTTTGACAGCAGTGCGCCGACGCTCGTGAGCTGCGCCTTCCCGTCCACAAGCCTGTAACCGACTGGATGCTGCATCCAGGAGTTCGCAACGAGGATCAGGTACGCCGACAGCCAGGTGCCGGCCGCCGCAATCCAGATCGTGGCGAGGTGAACCCGCGGTGAGAGATGCTCCCACCCGAAGATCCACAGTCCCAGGAAGGTCGCCTCGAGCGCAAACGCCGCCATCCCCTCCAACACCAGCGGCGCGCCGAACACACCCCCCACGAAATTCGAGTACACCGACCAGCTCATCCCGAACTGGAACTCCTGCACCAGACCGGTCGCGACCCCGATCGCGAAGTTGATCAACAGCAGGGTCCCGAAGAACCGCGTCAACCGCAGCCAGTCCTCGTCACGCGTGCGATACCAGATCGTCTGCATGATCGCCACCAACGGACCCAGTCCAAGCGTCAGCGGCACGAACAGGAAGTGATAGATCGACGTCGACGCGAACTGCAGTCGAGCCAGGTTCGTCGTGGCGGCGGCAATGGTCATCACCCGGCCTCACCACCTGAGTGAGGGCGGCGTGCGCCAAGTCTCAATGATCGTCGCTTGCTACCCGCTCTGGGGCCCATTTGGATCCTGGGTCGTCCGGCGCCGTGACGTGGCCTCGCATCAAATCACAGTCCGAGGACTGGGGCCGGCGAGGCTACTCGCCTGACACCCAGCGCCTGTAGATCTCGCCGAACTCGCGCTGCATCTCCGGGGAGAGGTCGTCGGTCATGAGGCGGCCGGTGAGCCGGAGCGTCTCCCGCATCTGCTCGAGGTAGGCGCTGCAATGGGGGCATCCGGCGAGGTGGTGTTCGATCCGGCGCCGGTCACGCCTGGACAGAGCGCCCTCCAGATAGTCGGTGACCATCTCGACCACCTCCCTGCACGGGATCTCCTGTGGCGTAAGCAGGGTCATGTCTCGATCGCTCCGATGCCGTCCTCAAGCGCTTGGCGAAGTCGGCTGCGGCCGCGGTGCAGCAGAACGCGCTCGTTGGCCGGGGTCAGCGCCATGACCTCGCACACCTCGTCGCTGCGCAGACCGTCCACATCCCTCAGCATGACAACCGCTCGCTGCCGTTCGGGCATCTGTGAGAGCGCCTCCAGGATCTCCTGGCGCAGCGCGGCCGCACCGACCCGATCCTCGACATCCTCGACCCACAGATCCGGCGGCGAGCTCCAGGCTCCGGAAGCATCGAACCGCGATGCGTCGACCGCAGCGACGACATCGTCGGAGGCGACACTGCGTGCCTCCCGCGCCCCCATCGTGCGGGCGCGGTTGACCAGGATCGTGAGCAGCCATGTGCGCAATGAGGAGCGTCCTTCGAAGCGATCGATTCCTCGGAGCACCCCAACCCATGTCTCCTGCACAACCTCCTCCGCAACGGCGTGGCTGTGGACGAACGTCCTGGCGAGTCGCAGCATCGGATCGTGATAGCGGCCCACGAGCGTCATGAACGCGGCCTCATCGCCGGTCCGCAGACGCTCGAGTAGCAGAACATCCTGATCGGTCGCCGCTGAGGAGCGAGGGTGAAGCCAGGGAAGGCGGATGGTTGGGGTGGCCATGATCCGGGTACAGGGGAGGCGCGGTCCAAGCGGGACCGCGCCTCCGAAGTATCCCGTTATCTCAGGAGACCGCGATCCCCTCTCCGCCCGCGGCTTCGGGAACCGTCACCGATCCGACCTCGGTCAACGTTCCCGCGAGACCAATCTGGAACTCGTCGACGATGCCGAGCGCCCCGGTCTGGACGTACAGATAGCGGCCATATGGTGATACCGCCGCATCGACAGTGCCGCCGTCGGTCGGGGTCGTCGCCGAGAGCCCGAGTTCGCCGAACGGCGAGTCGACCACAGAGCTCTCCGTGCCGCTGCCTGCGTTGCCGGCGAACAGCAGCGATTCGTCGGACACCAGCCAGCATGTCGCCGCGCCGCCGGTAGCAACCGTGGAGCCGGGCACGAGCGTCCCGTTCGCTCGCAATGCGAAGCTCTGTACCGCGTTAGTGCCGGCCTCACCCACGACGACCTGGTCGCGCGGCTCGAACGCGAGCGCGAAGGGAACGTCGCCGGGCTCGCTGTTGACCACCGGCTGGCTCGAGAGCAATCCGTTCGAGTCCACCGAAAACACGTCGATGTCGTTGCCGTTGGCCTTGGTGGTGACGATCACGTCGCGCCCGTTGGGAGTGAACGCGATATCTCCAGGCGTGTGCGTGAACTGGGGCGTCGCGGTCGCATCGAGGCCCAGCGGGCGCGCCGAGCCCGGGATTGCCACGAGCCGCCCGCCGAGCAGCCGGTAGCCCTGGACGCTGCCACCGTTCAGCGCATTCAGCGCATAGACGAGATTCCCGTGGACGGCGATGCTGACTGGGAAGTCGCCTCCAGAGGAGATCACCTGGCGCAGGTGCAGACGGTCCCCGTTGACATCGAACGCCGAGATCGTGTCGCTGCCGGCGTTGACTGCGAACAGTTCGCCGTGGGAGGCGTCGTACACAAGCGAGTTCTGCGAGGCGAGGTGGTCGACGACCGAGCCCGCCAGGACTCCGCCATCGCCGCCGGTCAGGTAGCTGCCGGCGGCTGCCAGCGTGCCGTCCCAGCGGCGGTCATAGACCGCGATCGCGTTGCCGCTGATGTCATCGGTCTGCACGAAGACCGCCCCGGCGGGACCATGGACGTCGTGATGCCTTATCAACGGCCGGGCTGCGGCCGATCCGACCGTCAGTGTGAGCGCCGCCGCGGCACTCGCGACCAGCGTCGCGCCGAGCCTGCGAGGAGTGAGCATGTCTGCCTCCGAATTGGTTGAGCTTTCATGCCATTGGTCCTCGCCGACTGTGAAGCGTTACATGCTCGGGTCGGCCACGGCGAATCCCGCCACACCGCGACATTCGCGCTGAATCGCGTGCCGGCTGCGATCACAGCGGCCGCGCTACAGCCCGGCGCGGGTCGGCGTCGTGGCCGGTGGCGGCGCGGTGCAACCGACGCACGGCCCCCGGCTCCTGAAATAGGAGGGAATCGACGGAGAGTCCGTCGGTGGGTTGGTCGGCAGCAGCACCGGCGCTCGCGGCCTCTGGTTGAAGTCGAACTCCGCCGTCAGGTCGCTGAGCTCCGGCTCGTTCTCGCGCACGTCCGGACGCGGATCCCAGCGCCCGTCGGCTTTCGGGTTCAGGCGCTCCCCGCCGAGAAAGTCGTCCTCGATGAACTTCAGATAGGCGTCGTGGCTGAGCGTCTGATGGTCGACGTATCCCTGCCGTGCGTAAGGGGAGATCGTGATCCCCGGTACCCGCACGCCATATCCGTTCATGTCGACGGTCGGCGGCACGACGCCGTCGTAAAAGCCGCCCCAGTCATCCCAGCTGAGGAAGATCGCCGTGGAGTTCCAATCCGGACTCTTCATCGCGGCGTTGATCAGGGCGGTCACATACGCCTGCCCCTGATGGACGCTCGCTGGAGGATGCTCGCTGTCCGGGTTGGATGGGGTGATCCAGCTGACCGACGGCAGGGTCCCGTCGCGAGCATCCCTGAAATACACCGAGAGGCTGCGGATGTCAGACACCTGCTGATCGTTCTGGACGTCGGTGAACAGCGGCAGGGGGTTCCAGATGCCCGGAGTGCGTGAGCTCTGTGCCACGGCGGTGCAGGTTTCGGCGCCGCTGTCGCCGCAGTCGGGCTGCGTCCCTTTCTGCACGTAGAAGGACCAGCTCACGTGGTGCTTGTGGAGCAGGTAGGTGATATCCGTCCATGAGAAATGCACACCCGACGTGCCGCTGCCGTACACGTGATTTACCGCAGCGCTGACATGGGCCGGCTTGGCCGGCCCGTAGAGCGTGTTGTGACAGCTTCGCGCCTGGCGCGTCCTGCATTTCGCTGCCCAGCCGGACACCAGGTACAGATGGTCGATGAGTGACCAAGCCGTCGCCGGCTCGAACATGTGGTCGTCGAGCACGAAGTCCTTGGCGTAGGTCCAATAGTTCGGGATCTCCCCACCGGTGTGGTAGCCCATGACGTCAGCGGGGCCGCTGTCCACACATGCCGGATCATCGATGTTCCGGCAGCTGCTGCGGGCCAGCTCGCGCTCGCGTATGAAGCCATCCATGAGCCCGCCATCGATATCCGCCTCCGCGTTCTCATGCGAATGCGGGCCTCCACCGTTGATATCTGCCGTGTCGTGATACGGACGTGTGCACCCGGCATTTGGCTCGGGCACGCACACGGCTGGCCGCCTGTCCTTCATCGGGATCCCGTCAGCGCCTGGGAACGTCCCGAAATAGCTGTCGAACGAGCGGTTCTCCTGCATGATCACGATCACGTGCTTGATCTTGTGGATCCCCTGCGGAACCACGTAGGAGCCATGCGGACCACCGGCCACGCGCTCGACCCGTGCTGCGGAACCGGTGCGTCCTACGGACGCGTCCGTCGCAGACGAGCCGCCGGCTGCGACGCTCACGAGCAACGCGACGGCCAACATCACGGTCGCCGCCAGTGTCAGCTGAAGTCGGCGCATCGGGTGCAGGAACCCTAAGCCCCGAATCTAACCTACATGTAACTGACAGACTAATTTGACTAAATATCTGGCAGTGGCAAACCGCCCACCCGAGATCCAGCGTCAACCGCGTAGGGACCGGCTCAGGTGCGGTTGTCAGCCCGGGGCTGGTCCCGCTGGACCGCCCCGGGGGCCGGCTCTAGCTGAAGCGGTCGCGTAGACGCGGGAGCACGTCGGCGGCGAACTGGGTCAGTGCGCGTTCCTGATCCTCGCCGGGGAAGTGAAAGACGAGATCGGCGAACCCCAACTCCACGTAGAACGCGATCTTCTCAACCACCTCATCGGGATCGTCTGAGACGATGAAGCGGGAGTGGGCGCGATCAACGGCCGCCTCCGCCAGTCGCTCCATCTCGATCGGATCCTCGGTGCCGCCCTTCTCCTCCGCCGTCAACGCCAGCGCGGCCCACGGCGCGCACGCGTCCTTGGCGAACTGCGCGTCTTGGTCATAGGAGACCTTGACCTCGATGAACCTCTCGATCGCATCGGGATCGCGACCGGCTCGCTGTGCGCCGTCTGCAAGACCGCCCAGAAGGGTGTGGTAGAGCTCCTCGCCCTTGCCGCTGGTGACGATGAAGCCATCGCCGATCTCACCCGCCATCGCGGCGGCCTTCGGGCCGCCCGCCGCGATGTAGATCGGGACCGGGTGCTCGGGGCGGTCATAGATCGTCGCGTTCACGGTCCGGTAGTAGTCGCCGTCGAAGGTGACCCGCTCCTCACTCCACAGCCTGCGCATCAACGCCACCGCCTCGACGAGGCGCTGTGAGCGCTCCTTGAATTTCGGCCACTGGACGCCGATCGCGGGCGTCTCATTCATCGCCTCGCCTGTGCCGATACCGAGCACCACCCGCCCGGGATTCAGGCACGCGAGCGTGGCGAACGCGTGAGCGACCACCGCTGGCTGATAACGCAGTGTCGGCGTCAGCACGCTCGTCGTCAGCGTCACGCGCTCAGTCAGTGCCCCCAACGCCGAGAGATACACGATCGAGTTCGGCGCATGGCCGCCGTGATGGCGCCACGGCTGAAAGTGGTCGGAGACGGCCACGATCTCGAAGCCGTGCCGCTCGGCGCTGATGCCGTAGTCGATCAGCTGACTGGGAGGGAACTGCTCTGCGGATGCTTTGTATCCGTAACGGATCGTGCCGTGCGTGCTTGAGGTCATGCCCACATAATCGCAAGGCCTGGCTTGCGAAGGCTCCCACTGCGACCGCACGGGCTCGCGAGACTCCGTAGGCTGAGGTCTGATGAAGCTCGGGCTTCATATCGGCTACTGGGGCCTTTGGGGCGACGCCGAGGAGCAACGCGCAGCAGTCCTGGCTGCAGAAGGCCTGGGCTATGACTCGGTCTGGACAGCGGAGGCCTACGGCTCGGATGCCGCGACGATCCTGGCGTGGCTCGCTGGTCAGACCTCCCGCATCAGGCTCGGCGCCGGAATCTTCCAGATCCCCGGTCGCAGCGCCGCGATGACCGCAATGACCGCAGCCACGCTCGACCGACTCTCAGACGGTCGCATGATCCTCGGTCTGGGCACGTCGGGGCCGCAGGTCTCAGAAGGCTGGCACGGTCAGCGCTTCGGCCAGCAGCTGCTTCGCACGCGCGAGTATGTCGAGGTTGTCCGGATGGCGCTGAGGCGCGAGCGCGTCGAATTCCACGGACAGACGCTCGAGCTGCCGCTGCCCAACGGACCTGGCAGGTCGCTGAAGCTCACGATCGCCCCGATTCAGGATCAGATCCCGATCTATCTCGCCGCGATCGGACCGCGCAACACCGCCCTTGCCGGAGAGATCGCCGACGGCTGGCTGCCGACCCTG
Organism: uncultured Conexibacteraceae bacterium; assembly: GCA_963848435.1. GTDB lineage: Bacteria > Actinomycetota > Thermoleophilia > Solirubrobacterales > Solirubrobacteraceae > Palsa-465. The sequence continues at coordinate 85,588 of CAWKDQ010000001.1, forward strand.
TTCTCGCCGGAGCACATCGGCGCGTTCCGCGACCGTTTGCAGGAGGGTGCCGCCCGCTCCGGCCGGACTCTCGACACGATCGAGATCGCGCCCCAGGTGAGCGTCCACATCAGCGACGACATCGAGGCGGCGCGTGACCTCGTGCGCCCAATGCTGGCGCTGTACATCGGCGGCATGGGGTCGCGAGAGCAGAACTTCTACAACCAGCTCGTCCGCGAGTATGGCTTCGAGGAGGCTGCAGCTGAGGTCCAGAACCTTTACCTGGCCGGTGACCGGGATGCGGCCTGCCGGGCGTTACCGGACGCGCTGATCGATCTCATCTGTCTGGTCGGACCGCGTGAACGGGTGGCCGAACGCCTTGAGGTCTATCGAGACGCCGGCGTCGGGACCCTGCTTGCATCCCCCCTCGGCGCCACGCGCGATCAGCTGTTCGAGCAGATGCGGGTGCTCGCGGAGCTGGCGGTCTGAGCCGGCCTCGGCGGATCTTCCTCGCCGCGTTCGGCCAGCCGGGCCACGCCTTCCCGATGCTGGCGCTGGGCAGGCGACTCGTGCAGCGCGGTCACCACGTGACGTTCGAAACGTGGTCGCGCTGGCAGGATCACGTGACCGCAACGGGGATGGACTTCACAGCAGCGCCGGAGTATCCGGTCTTTCCCACCTCCGCGCAACCGCTGAAGCCATATCAGGCGGTGGTCCGTGCGACCGGTCCCACGCGCGCCGCAATCGTCGCCGCGCAGCCGGATGTCGTCGTACACGACATCCTTACGCTCGCGCCGGCCCTGGCAGCCGAACTCGAGGGGATTGCCACAGCGACGCTGATCCCCCATCTGTATCCGGTCGCCGCACCCGGCTTTCCCCCCTATTCAGTCGGTGCGCGACTACCGCAAACACGGGCTGGGAGCTGGCTCTGGAGCCGCTTCGAGCGGCCGCTCGAGCGTGGCTTGCGTCAGGGACGCGACGAGCTCAACGAGACCCGCCGCCGACTCGGCCTGCCTTCCCAGGAGCGGCTGCACGGAGGCCTCAGCACCGACCTCTGCCTGGTTGCCACCTTCCCACAGTTGGAATACCCGCGTGATTGGCCGGCCAGCGTGCACGTTGTGGGCCCGCTGCGCTGGGAACCCGAGGGACCGGCGGTTGGCCTTCCAGCTGGTACGGCGCCGTTGGTGCTCGTCGCGCCGTCGACCTCTCACGACCCCGGGCAGCGGCTGCTGCGCGCTGCTCTGGAGGGGTTGCGTGGCTTGGACGTGCGGGTGCTCGCCTCGACCGACAACCGTCCCGCAGCACGTCCGATTCGTGCTGGGCGCAACGTCCGGCTGGTCAACTGGATGTCCTACCCAGAGGCGATGCGCAACGCTGCGTTGGTCGTCTGCCACGCCGGTCACGGCACCGTCGTGTGCGCGCTCGAGCAGGGCGCCCCGGTGCTCGCTGTCCCCCACAGCGGCGATATGGGTGAGAATGCGGCGCGGTTGGATTGGGCCGGAGTCGGCGTGAGGCTGCCCTGGCGACTCGTATCGCCCCTGACGCTGCGGCTCGCGGTGACCCGCGCCCTGGATCAGCACGCCGCGCTGTCGGCGCACTCGCGCGAGCTGGCGCGGTGGGCAAGGGAGAACGATGGACCCACCCGAGCCGCCGAGTTGATAGAGGAACTCGCGGGCTCGAAGGACTAGGCCGTGGCCGCTATCCGGCGGTGCCAGCTCCGCCGCAACCTGTTGCGATCTTGCCTAGCTCATCGGCCAGCCGTGCCACGACATGCCATTCCGGCGACGGTTCGGCCAGCAGCTCAGCGATCCACTCCGACGCAGTGGTTGCAGCCATGTGGTCCCGCTCGGCAACTGCGGCATCACCAGCGCTGCAGACGGTCACGACGCCACCCCACACGCCACACAGAGCTGAGCCAAGCCCTCCATAGCGGCTCCCGGATCTTCAGGCAACGCGTCGAGCAGGTGCGCGGCCTCCTGCACGTCGGCGATGGTCACGCCTCGCGCCTCGAGGGCGAAGCGTCCAACCCAACGCACCGCGGCACGTTCGTAACGATCGCGACCAGCCTCCCGCAACATGAGCACGATCCTCAACGCGTCATGCAGTTTCACGGACCCGCTGATACTTCGCGCGAGCTGCTGAACCCGTTCCAGGTTGCCGCTGTCGATCGCGGCGCGGAACGTCGCGTACGGGATTGCGTCTGTGCGCGTGTAACGTGGTTTGCTGGCCATACGAACACATGTTCGCATTGCTACCGGACGACACGCTCCGCTGCGTCGTTCCTGGATCCACCACTCTCGCCTTGGATCCCAACCGGTGGTGCCTCGGCCGTGATGACTCAGTGTTGAAACGACGACGCGTACTGGCTGTACGGGACTTGGCCGCTTGGGCTCTCCGCAATCGCGACCGCAACGTTCGCGGGGATCGGCATCCATCTGGCGGGCATCTTTGCTGCCAGCCTCGGGTTTAGCGTGTAGATCAGTGCGAAGTTGACGATCCACAGTGGAGGCGCCATCGACATTCCTACGATCGAGCCCCTCCAGCCCTTCTGGTTGGGAACGAGCTGAGCAGCGCCCGACTGCGTCTGCGCTTTGTCGCCGTAGACGGCTTCAGAGAAGTAGGCCGACCGGTAAAGCATCTGCAGCGACGCTTCGGCGCCGTTCTGCTTCATCCATGTGGGCATGTACCAGCCCGGTGCTATGACGAAGTTGACTTGCCTTGTCGGCGCATCGATGTTTGCGGGGCTCTCGAGCATCCCGGCCTTGTTCACGAATAGCCCGTAACTCCCGAGCACGGTCGGCGTCACCCTGCCATCGATCTTCACATACAGAGGCGTGCCGGTCGTGTTCGTCAGAATCCGGACGCTTTCGTCTACAAGCTTCGCTGGGCCTTTCTCACCGCCGACTCCTCCGCCGCTGGTGAACAACGCGTATTGCTTCGCCGTGAACACGTCCTGCTCGTTGAGTCCGATTTCGCGCGCGATCCGGTTCGCCGCCTTCATGCCAAGCGGCCGGTTGACCTGGCTGGGACCCGTAGCCTCGCCGGGCGCGTACTTCTCGTATTTCGGATTTCCGGCAAAGGGCTGTGAAAAACCCAAGGGCCGTGTCACCCCCGCTGCGAGAGCCTGAGACGCCGCCGACGAACCTGCGGCAAGCCCGGCCACGCCAACCGCAACAGCGAACCGCAGCCGGCGCGTTGCGCGGCTTGAATCAGTGACGGTGCTGCCTGTGCCTGTCAAGACTCACAGTCTCCCCGCGAAGTGGCCATCTGACACAGAAATCTAGACCATGACCGCGGGCTCCACACGCCGCTGGGCTGGCCTGCTCCTAAGCGGGCACTTTCGAAACTGGGGAGGTGGGACTCGAACCCACAACATTTCGGTTAACAGCCGAACGCTCTGCCGATTGAGCTACTCCCCAAGGACGCGATCGAACGGCGATGCCGACGTCCGATTGCTGCGTGGAGTCTATCGGCACAGGCGCCAAGCCGTCCTCGATCCAACAGCTAGACCGGCCGCTCGAGCCGCGACACGACGGTCCTGATCCTGCCGAGCACATCCTGGTATTCGGTCGAGAGCGGCGCCAGACCGCTTCCGCCGATATCGCGCAGGTATCTGATCTCACGCGCCAGCCGGTCGCGTTCGAGCAGCAGGTGCGCATGCTCGAGCTCGTCCGCGGTCACCTGCCGTCCGCGTTGTGCGCGGTCGCTCAGGTCGGCGAGAACAACGGTCAGCTCAGGGTCGTCGTCGGGAGCATCCGGGAGCGCCCCCGGCAGGTTGGCGGTGAGGAAGCGCGCGGCACGGCGCAGCCTGTCCTCGAGCAGCAGAACGTCGGGGTCGACTCGCGCCAGCATCGCGGCTCCGAGGTCGGGTGCAGCGATGCACATCGCCAGGAACGAGCGCTCTGCCTGAGGTCCACGGCTGGCCACGGGCCGCGGAGTGCCTGGGAGCTCACGGCCGATCACGGGCGGCGAGGCCAGCGGCGAGGCCTCCTGTCCCAGCAGCGTCACCAGTCGAGCCTCCGGCAACTCCAGCGCGGCGGCGGCCCTGCGCACCAGCTCGTCGCGCAGCACACTCGCCGGGATGGGTGCCAGCACCGGCCGCAGTGCCGCGATCGCCTGGTCCTTGCCCTCGGCGCTGCCGAGCTCGGCGGCCTGAAGCACCCTCCCCACCTGGAAGACCACATACGGGACCGACTCGGCGATCAGGCTCCGCAGCGCATCGGCGCCCTCCCTGGCGATCAGCTCACCGGGGTCGGTCCCGGGCGGAAGCGGCACGACCCGCAACGTCAGCCCGGAGTCGGCACAGACACGCTCGGCGCGCTCCATCGCCCGCTGGCCTGCGTTATCGGCGTCGAGGCAGAGCTCGAGGACGGTCACGACCCGCGCCAGCTCGGCCACCTGCTCGTCGGTCAGGGAGGTGCCCATGATTCCCACCGCATTGCGCACCCCCGCCTGGTGGAGAGCGAGCACGTCCGTGTAACCCTCGCAGAGAATCATCCGATCCTCACGGGCAGCGACCGCTCGCGCCTGCGCGATCCCGTACAGAACCTCGCGCTTGCGGTAGATATCGCCCTCGGCCGTGTTCAGGTACTTGGGTCCGTCGTCGGCGCCCATCGTGCGAGCGCCGAATCCGCGCACACGTCCACGCGCATCGGCGGCCGGAAACATGATTCGTCCGCGGAAACGGTCGATCAGCTCGTTGGGCCGGTTCTTCTTGCGGCGGCCGAGGTCAGCGGCGACGAGCTCGTCCGTGCGATACCCGACCTTCAATGAGGCACCGACGAGCCGATCCCAGGAGTCCGGCGAATAGCCGACCCGGAATTCGCGCAGGATCTCCTCACTGAAGCCGCGCGAGCCGAGGTAGTCGCGGGCGGCCCCCGCCTCCGCGGACTCCCATAGCACGCGCTCGTAGTAGGTGGCGGCACGATCGAGCAGTGAATACATCCGCTCGCGTCGATCGCGGGCGGCGGCCGCCTCCGGCGACTCGGCCTCGGTCTCGAGCTTGACGCCGAAGCGATCGGCCAGCGCCTCCAGAGCGCCTTTGAAGTCGAGCCCCTCGGTCAGCATCATGAAGGTGAACGGATCGCCCGACTCCGAGCACCCGAAGCAGTGGTAGTGCTTCTCGTCGGGTCGGACGTGGAACGACGGTGTGCGCTCGTCATGAAACGGACAGCAGCCGAAGTAGCTGTCGTGCCCCCGGCGCGTCAGCTCGACCTTGGAGCCGACGAGCGCAAGCATGTCGACGGCGTCGCGCACGCGGTCGCGAGAGTCGGCCGTGTAGCGGCTCACGACATGAACGCCGTCGGAACCGCCAGCGCCTCGAACACCGCGACCGCGAAGCGGTCGGTCATCCCGGCGACGTGGTCGGTGACGCGGCGCGAGAGCTCGCCGGGGGGAATTGAGTCGGGGATCAGCTCAGGGTGTGCGCAGAAGTGCTCGAACAACTCTCGCACCGCTCCCAGAACCTTCTCGCGCTCGTGCGTGACCGTCGGTGCCGTGTAGACACGGTCGAACATGAACTGCCGCAGCGTGGCCATGGCGCCGCCGACCGGTTCGCTCTGCACGATCGCGCCGGCCCGCGCCGAACTCTCGACGAGGTCGTGCACCAGAGCGTCGATTCGCTGCGATCCGGTCAGACCGAGCACCTCGAGCGGCTCGCGTGGCAGGTCATCGACGCCGAGCACGCCTCCCCGGACGGCATCGTCGATGTCGTGGTTGATGTAGGCGATGCGGTCGACGAGCCGCACGATCTGACCCTCGAGCGTCGCCGGTGGCTGCGCCCGTCCCGAGTGCCCGAGGATGCCGTCGCGGACCTGTGCGGTCAGGTTCAGCCCGCGCCCGTCGCGCTCGAGCACCTCGACCACGCGCAGCGAATGCACGTTGTGCCAGAACTGGCCCCCGAATCGCTCGGCCAGACACTCGTCCAGCGCCTGCTCGCCGATGTGCCCGAACGGTGGATGGCCGAGGTCGTGCCCAAGACCGATCGCCTCGACCAGATCCTCGTTGAGCGCGAGCGCCCGTGCGACGGTGCGCGAGATCTGCGTGACCTCGAGTGTGTGCGTGAGCCGTGTTCTGTAATGATCGCCGGCCGGCAGCACGAACACCTGTGTCTTGTGCTTGAGCCGCCTGAAGGCCTTGCAGTGGACAATCCGGTCGCGGTCGCGCTGGAACGGCGTCCGCAGCCCGCACTCGGGCTCGTCAAACTCCCTGTCCGCCGGATACGAGCGGGTCGCCAGCGGCGACAGATCGAAATCCTCACGCGCCCGCATCCGCTCTGCGAATGCCCGGGCGACCGGACCCTGATGGTGCTCGTAGAGCTTGTTCACATAACCATTCTGCCAGGCACCGACGATCCTCAGGCGGCGCGCGGCAATGGCCGCAGACGAACCTGAGCATGATGCTCGGCCGTCTCGCGAATCGCGCGTTCGGCGATCTGCAGCGCTCGCGCCGTGGCAGGGGGCGCGCTCGCGAGCGGTGCTCCGAGCGCCCCGACCAAGAACTCATACGCCTCCGGCCCGAGCGGGAATGACGCGGACTCGCACGAGCTGCAGACGACACCGCCGGCGGCCGCGGAGAAGCCGATCAGATGCTCGCGTTCCCCGCAACTGGCGCACGAGCCGAGCTGCGGGACGATTCCCGCTGCCAGCAGCAGCTTGAGCCGAAAGGCAACGGCATTCTCCGGTCGTGCCGCTGCTGGCCCGCTGGCCAGCAGCGTCAGTTCGTTGGCCAGCAGTGCGTACACCTCGGGATGCGGCTCATCGGTCTCGAACAGCCGTGCCACAGCGTCACAGGCGCGGGCGGCCGCATCGAGCGCGCCCGCGCTCTCCCGCAGTCCCGGGCGAGCATCGACGGTGTCGACGGCCGTGACCGTATGCAGGTCGCCGCGGCCCTCGTGGAGCACGAGCCGAATCTGAAAGAACGGCTCCAGGCGTGCCCCGAACCGACTTCGGGAACGCCTTGCACCCTTGGCGATCGCACCGACGCGCCCAAGCTCGGGGGTGTAGAGATGCAGGATCCGATCGGCCTCGCCGTAGCGGATGGAGCGCAGCACGATCGCCTCTGTCTTCAAGGAGCCGGGCACGTCTCACCCCCGGGCGCGGCGCTCAAACCAACAGCTACACTTTCTGAAGTTATGAAGTCGGTCATCTTGTACACCACGGACTACTGCTCATTTTGCCGCAGCGCCAAGGCGCTTCTCGAGAAGCGCGGGGTCAGCTACGAGGAGATCAATCTCGCACGCGACCCGGACGCCCGCAGGCAGCTCGAGGAGATCACGGGCATGGTCACGTTTCCGCAGATCGTGATCGGCGAGCAGTCAATCGGTGGCTTTGACCAACTGCTGGCAGCCGACCGTGCCGGTCAGCTACCGGAGCTGCTTGCGGCATAGAGAGTGCGCCGGCCCGCGCCTGTTGTCGCGCTGCTCCTGTGCGCCTGCCTGGCGGCCTGCGCGTCAGCGAGCGCGGCTGCGCCCCGCGGCACCCTGACGCCGACCGAGTTCCAGCAGCTGAAGACCGTGCAGACGCGCACGAACGCGCTCGGATCCGGCAGTCAGAGCGTGCTCACCCGCAGCCGTCGGATCTGTGCGCGGATGCGCCAGTCCACGGGGCTGCTGCACGCGCTGCGAGCCGACTGCCTGGCGCTTGACGGATTCGGTCTCGCCGGTCTCAAGGCCGATGCCGCCGCGAACCGCTGCACGATCCACGGTCCGACGGTTGCGAAGATGGAGCGGTGCATGCTGCCCAGCTTCCGCGCCTATCACAGCAGCGCCCGTGCCTACTACCTCGCGGACAGACACGTGGACCATGTGGCGCAGGGGCGTGGCTTCAGCAGCCGCTGCGTTGCCGTGCTCGGCGATCCGCAGCGGACGCTGACGGCTGAGAGCAAGCTCGTCAACGACCTCGCGGGCGTGGTCAGCGCACTCTTCCACAGCAATCCCGACGGGTTGCAGAAGGCCGCCAAGCGCGTGGCCTCCGACGACGGCGCTCTGCGCAGTGGCAGCGGCTCACTGGCCCTCTGCCCGCATCAGTGAGCCAGCGGTCAAGCGGGACCGCTGGCGAAGCGCTCAGCGCCGCCGAGGCCGCGGTTGGCAGTGCTCGCAGACGTAGGTGCCGCGCCCCCCGACGACGAGCTTTCGGATCTCACGGCCGCAGTTGAGGCACGGCTCGCCCGCGCGCGTGTGAATCAGAAATCGGTCCTGAAAGCTCCCGCGGGCGCCGTCGACGTGGCGGAAATCATCGATCGAAGCGCCCTTTGCATCGATCCCGGCGGCGAGCGCAACCTCGATTGCCTCCTTCAGCGCCACCCATTCCGCAGGAGTGAGTGACCCGGCCGGTCGCAACGGGTGCACCCGCGCGCGGTGGAGCGCCTCATCGGCGTAGATGTTGCCGACACCCGCGATGCGGCGCTGGTCGAGGATGAAGGACTTCACCGGGGCGGTTCGGCCTCGCGCCTGCTCGCGCAGATACTCGGCACTGAAGGCCGGGGTGAACGGCTCGGGACCGAGCCGGCCATCGAGATAGGCGTCGCGCGCGGCCGCCGAGAGCATCAGGTGGCCGGTGCCGAAGCGGCGCGGATCGACGTAGGTGAGCAGGTGGCCGTCGTCGAGCTCGAAGCGCACGCGAGTGTGAGGGCTCTCCGGATCGGGATCTAGCAGCAGCGCGCCGGTCATCCGCAGGTGCACAAGCAGGTGCCGGTCCTCGTCGAGCTCCCAGATCATGTACTTGCCGCGCCGGCCGAGGCGCTGCACGACCGCGCCGGTCAGCTCTTCGGCGATCAGCTCCGGCGGGGCCGGCTGCGTCCAGCGAAAGTCGCGGATCTCGACCGCGTCGAGCGTTCGCCCCTCCAGATGCGGGGCGAGCTGGCGCCGGATCGTCTCGACCTCGGGAAGTTCGGGCATCACGCCCGATCATAGAAACGGCGAGCTGTTCAGGAATCCGCGACTCAGTGAGCCGCGGGCGGTTGGGCGAACCTCGCCCGTGGGTGCGCATCGAAATAGACATCACGCAGCTGCTCGGACGACAGGTGCGTGTAGATCTGGGTGGTGCCGATGTCAGCGTGCCCGAGCATCTCCTGAAGCGATCGCAGGTCGCAGCCGCCGGCGAGCAGGTGCGTCGCGAACGTGTGCCGGAGCGTGTGCGGACTCATGCGCGAGTCGAGCCCAGCGGCCCGAGCGTGACGCTGCACAATCTTGTAGAGACCCTGTCGCGAGAGTGCCTGGCCACGCATGTTGACGAAGACATGTGCCTCGTCGCCGATCCCCACGAGCGCCGGCCGGGCCTTGGCGAGGTAGCTCCGCAGCGTCTCGAGCGCCTTGGAGCCGATCGGAACCAGACGCTCCTTCGAGCCCTTTCCGCGCGCAATCAGCACGCCGGCCTCAAGGTCCAGTTCGGATAGCTCAAGTGTGATCGCCTCGGACGCGCGCAGCCCGCACGCGTACATGGTCTCCAGCAGAGCGCGATCTCGTAGGGCGGCGTTGCCGGTACCTCTTGGCTGCGCGAGCAGGCGGTTGACCTGGTCGCGGCTGAGCACGCGCGGCAGCCGAGCGCTGGAACGCGGCGACCGAAGGTCCTTTGTGGGGTCGTTGTCGATCAGAGCCTCTCGCCGCAGATGCCGGTAGAAGGACCGCAGGCACGCCACCTTCCGCTGCAACGTCGCGGCGGCTGCGGGCCGGCGCCCGTCACGACCCTCGGCCAACTCGCTGACGAACGCGGCCAACTGCGTACCGTCGATCGCAATCGGGTCGGTGCCCTGACGGCTCAGGAACTCGCCGAACTGCTGCAGGTCCGACCGGTAGGCCTCGAGGGTGTTCCGTGACAGCCCCCGTTCGAGCTCGAGGTAGGCCAGAAAGTCGAGCGTCAGATCGGTGAGGCGCTGAGTCGGACCGGCGGCGACCATTGCCATGACGGCTGATTTCGCCGCAGGCGGCATCAGTCCTTCGTCGGCGAGGGCAACCTGAGCTTCAGGCGAGTCGGCGCGCGAGCCAGAGCAGGCCGATCAGCGTCTTCGCGTCCAGGGTCGCGGCGATGGCGCCGTCGAGGTCAGCGAGGGGCCAGGGCACGATCTCGATGTGCTCGTCATCCTCCGGCGCCGGGCCGCCCTTTGCGTCGCTCAGCCCCGTCGCAGCGAACAGCGTCATGTACTCGTCACAGAATCCGGGCGTCGGAAAGAACCCGAAGAGCTCCTGCCACTCGCGCGCCTCCTTGCCGACCTCCTCGATCAGCTCTCGCTTCGCGAGCTCCAACGGGCTCTCACCGGAGCGGTCGCGCTTCCCGGCGGGAAGCTCCAGACAGGACCTGAGACCGGCCGCCTCCCGTGGTTGGCGCACGAGCCAGACGTGCTCGGTGTCGTAGGGGATCATCGTTACGGCACCCGGATGCCAGACCTTGTCGAACGTGTTCTCGGAGCCGTCCGGATAGCGGTAGGTCTCGTGGCCGGCCTGCAGAAGCCGGCCATGCCACTCGACCGAACCGCTCAGCAGCTCGAAATCTGTCATGCCGCCTCCTCGAGCAGCGCGAGCATCAGGTCGAGATTCCCGTCGAGCGCGGCGAAGCTGACGCGCTCGGTGCGCTGGTGGGCGCGCTCGGTTCCGTTTGCCAGGTTCGTGCACGCAAAGCCGTTCAGGCGCAGCGCGTTCGCGTCCGAGCCACCACCGCTGGAGCGCAATGTGGGCTGATACCCGAGCCGCTTCAATGCCGTGGAGGCAAGGGCGACCGAAGACTCCCGTGAGCCGAGCCGATAGCCCGTGAACAGCTGCCTGACGTTCAGGTCGAGGTCGCAACCGGCGGTGTCGGCGGCGTCCTGGAGAGCGTCGATCGCCTCGGTCACGTAGCGGTCGACCTGGGCCTGCTCGACGGCGCGAACCTCCGCACCGACGGTGCAGAGGTCAGCGACGACGTTCGTTGCGGTGCCTCCATGCACGATCCCGACGTTTGCCGTCGTCTCAGCGTCCAGGCGTCCCTGCGGCATGTTCACGACCGCCCGCGCAGCCGCGACGATGGCGTTGACTCCCCGTTCGGGCTCGAGCCCGGCGTGCGCGGCGCGGCCGCGGATCGTGGCCTCGATTCCCACGTGCGTGGGCGACGCGGTGATGATCTCTCCGATCGGCGAGGCATGATCGAATACGTAGCCGAAGGCGCTCTGGAGGCGGGCCACGTCAAACTCGCGGGCCCCGTTCAGCCCGGTCTCCTCGGCGACGGTGAACAGCAGCTCAACCCCGACCTCCGGCTTCGCTGCGCCCGCTGTGAGCATCCGTGCCACCTCCAGGATCGCCGCAACCGCCGCCTTGTTGTCGGCCCCGAGGATGCCGTCATTCGCGTTCTCCCAGCCGCTGTCGCGTTGAATCGGATCGACCTGAGCCGTCAGCGGCACGGTGTCCGTGTGCGCGCAGAGCAGCATCGTACGGGCGCCTTGCCCCTCGATCCGAGCGAGCAGGTTGCCGGCGCCGGATCCGACGGCAGCTCCCGCCTCATCCTCCTCGACTGCGAGGCCCAATCCGCTCAGCTCCCGTGTGATCCAATCAGCGACCGCACGCTCGTCGCCGGTCGGACTGGGAATCCGGCAGAGCGACTCGAAGGTCGCGTGCAGGCGCCGACGCTCGGCGTCACCGGCCGTGAGCGTCATCCCGCCTCAGCCTAACCGGCGAGTCGCGACGCTATGACCTCGCCCTCAAGGCGGGAATCGGCCATTGACGCGTGGCCGGAACGCGCGTACGCCGCGCCGACGAACTCCCTGAAGAGCGGCGCGGGCCGATCGGGCCTGGACTTGAACTCGGGGTGGAACTGCGATGCGACGTAGAACGGGTGAAGGTCGCGCGGAAGCTCGGTGATCTCGACCAGACGCTCGTCCGGAGTGGTGCCCGAGAACACGAGACCTGCCGACTCGAGCTGCTTGCGAAGATGGTTGTTGACCTCGTAGCGGTGCCGATGGCGCTCGTAGACGACGCTCTCGCCGTATGCGTCCGAGGCCCAGGTGCCGGGATGCACCTTGACCGGATCGGCGCCCAGTCGCATCGTCCCCCCCATGTCTGCGATCTCGCGCTGCTCGGGGAGCAGGTCGATCACCGGGAACGGCGTTTCCGGGTCCATCTCGGTTGAGTTGGCTCCCGGCATGCCGGCCATGTGCCGCGCGTACTCGCTCACTGCCACGTGCATGCCGAGGCACACGCCGAGGTACGGGATCTCCGACTCGCGCGCGATCCGCGCGGCCGCGATCTTGCCCTCGAAGCCACGGCCGCCGAAGCCACCGGGAATCAGGATCCCGTCCATGCCCCTGAGCTGCGCATCGACCTCGGGCTCACCGACCGTCTCGGAATCGATCCACTCGATCTTCACGCGGCAGCCGTGGTGGATGCCGCTGTGGCGCAGCGCCTCGGCGACAGACAGGTATGCATCCTCCAACTGGACGTATTTGCCGACCAGGGCGATCCGCACCTCGTCGGTGAGCGAGGCGGCGCGATCGATGATCGACTTCCAGGAGTCGAGGTCAGGCTGCGGCGCATCGATGCCGAAGTGATCCCGCAGGATGAAGTCGTCGACGCCCTGTTCGTGGAACGTCAGGGGGCAGCTGTAGACGTCGGGGACGTCATAGGCGGAGATGACCGCGGTGACCGGCAGGCTTGCGAAGAGCGCGATCTTCTTGCGGATATCTGTCGAGAGCATCGACTCAGAGCGGCACAGCACCATGTCCGGGTTGATCCCGATGCGGCGCAGCTCGTTGACCGAGTGCTGCGTCGGCTTGGTCTTGAGTTCACCCGCGTGGCCGATGTACGGAACCAGCGTGAGGTGGATGAACATGCAGCGCCGCCGCCCCACCTCGACCGGGAACTGACGGATCGCCTCCAGGAACGGGAGTGACTCGATGTCGCCGACGGTGCCGCCGATCTCGGTGATCACGAAATCAACGTCGGAGGAGTCGGCAACCACGCGGATGCGTTGTTTGATCTCGTCGGTGATATGCGGAACGACCTGTACGGTCGCGCCGAGATAGTCGCCGCGGCGCTCACGCCTGATCACGGTGTTGTAGATGCCGCCGGCGGTTACGTTCGAGGCGCGGCTCGTGTTGGCGTCTGTGAAGCGCTCGTAGTGGCCGAGGTCGAGGTCGGTCTCCGCCCCATCCTCGGTCACGAACACCTCGCCGTGCTGATACGGAGACATCGTGCCGGGGTCCACGTTGATGTAGGGGTCGAACTTCTGGATCTGAACCGACAGACCCCTGGAGCGCAACAGCCGCCCGATCGAGGCGGCTGCAATGCCCTTGCCGAGTGACGAGACCACGCCGCCCGTGATGAAGATGAATCGCGTCTCAGCCTGGCTCATCTGCTGGTTCCTTGCTCCCGTGCTCGCCTGTTGTCGAAGGTAGCGGCCGGGGCGGACGCACGCGGACCGAGCCCTGACCATGCGGCGCCCTGATCCAGCGTAGCGGGCGAATCGACCCTTTCGGGGCCCTCAGCAGGATGGAATCCACCGCTCCGGCGAACCTTTCACGCCAAATAGCGGCAAGCAGGGTTCAAGGCCGCTGATCCGAACGGAGATGCGCCGCTGGTCGAGCCAGCGCTCGCGCGACAGCGACATGTGCCGGTCGAGCCTCCGCTCACCTCTGACGAGCACCCACTCGTCCCGATCGTGGATGTATCCGAGCCTCTCCGAGACCCGCACCGAGGCCTCGGCCCCGTCGAGTGCCGCGGTTTCGGCGACTGTCGCACCGAGACCGTGAAACGCCAGTTCGAGCATGGCGGCGCGCATTTCCGTGCCGTAGCCGCGGCCATGTACATCGCTCACCAACCACGAGCCGCTCTTCACCATCCGAGTCCGATCGAAGTCGCGCCCAAGCATCGCCTGCACGCCGATCGGCTCGCCTGCCGCCCAGACTCCGAGCTCGAGATCCCAGTCCTCGTACCGCCACCGCTCGCGCACCGTCAGGTGGAAGTTCACGAACTCCTCCACGAATCCGGGCGTGCCGATCCCGTCGGTCCACGGGACCACGAATGGCATCTCCTGCGGACCGTGCACGCCGCGCTCGGCCACCCGGGCCAGCACCGCGAGCTCCTCGGCATCCGGCCATCGTAGCTCGAGCCGCTCGGTTCGCAGGCGCAGGCCGTAGACAGGCGTGGGGTCGATCGGGTTCTCGACGGCGATTCGCCGACGATGTCACACCCCCGCCGGCCATGCGCGAGCGGCCAGCCCAGGCCGGCGCCGCATGCAGGCTCCGCGCGGTTACGCGGCCTTCAGCAGCTCGCGCGCGTGGCCTCGCGCCGCGCGGTCACCCTCATCCGCGCCCAGCATCCGCACGAGCTCGCCGACGACACCACCGGAGTCGAGCTGCGTGACAGTCGTGCGCGCCGGCGTCTGCGAACCATCCTTGATGATCGTGAAATGTCGGTTCGCCGCCGCCGCGACCTGCGGAAGGTGTGTGATGCACAGAATCTGCCGTCCATCTGCCAGATCGTGCAGGTGCCTACCGACCGCGCGGGCGGTGTGGCCCCCGATCCCGGCGTCGACCTCGTCGAAGACGAGCAGAGACCCGTCTCCCGCCCCCTCTCCGTTCTCCCCTGCCCTGGGCTTGTCGTCGGTTCCGAGGCCATCGTGGGCGGCGCTGAGCAGCGCGAGCATCACCCGCGACAGCTCGCCCCCTGAGGCGATTTCGCGCAATGGCCCGAACGGCAGCCCGGGGTTGGGTGCGATCAGAAACTCGACCGTGTCCCCTCCCCTCGCGCCGTATCCACTCTCGCGCTCGATGAGCGCGACCTCGAACCGCGCATCCGCCATCGCCAGCTCCTGCAAACGCTCGAGGACTGCGGACGCGAGTCCGGGGGCTGCCTTCTCCCGCTGCGAGCGAAGCTCCTGGCCGACCAGCTCCCGCTCCGCAAGGGCAGCCGCGAGCTCGCCCGAAAGTCCATCGAATGTCACGTCGGCGGCCTCCAGAGCCTCACGGCGCGCGCGGCACGCCTCTGCATGGGCGATCACCTCCGCGATCCCACCGCCGTGCTTGCGTGCCAGCCGCGCGAAAGCGGCCAGTCGCTCCTCGACGACCTCGAGTCGTCCAGGCTCGCTCTCGAGCCGGTCGAGGTATCCGCGCAGCTCGCCTGTAACGTCCTCCGCCTCGTACCTCAGTGCCGCCAGGCGCTCGGCCAGCGGCGCGAGCACCGGATCGAACTCCGCTGCCGCATCGAGCTCGGACGCGGCACGGGTCAGCAGCGCGCCGGCACCGTCGCCCTCGTCGGGTAGAAGCGCCTCAGCTGCGACCACCGCCCCCTGTCGCAGGATCTCCTGGTGCCGCAGCCGGTCGCGCTCGGTTACGAGCTCAGCCTCCTCCGGCACGCTCGGGTCGACCTGCTCGATCTCGCGCAGCTCGAACCCGACCAGGTCGAGTTCCCGTTCGCGCGCCCCGACCAGACCTTCCAGCTTCGCGATCTGTGACTCCAGCGTTCGCACACGAGCGTGTGCCTGCGCCATGGCCTCACGCCGACCCGCCTGATCGCTGCCGCAGAACGCATCCAGGACATCCAGCTGTGCGGCCGCGAGCATCAGCTTGCGATGCTCGTGCTGTCCGTAGAACGAGAGCATGCGGCTGCCGAGCTCACGCAGATCGGCCACCGTCGCTACGCGTCCGCAGACGTAGGCACGGGTGCGCCCGTCGGGCCAGACCCGACGGGCGAGCACCAGTTCCTCGGCGTCGGCCGGAATCCGCTCGTCGCCACCGTCCAGACCCTGTGGCAACTCGAACACGCCCTCCACGTACGCCTCAGCCGCGCCTTCTCTGACGATGCCGGCGCGGGCCTTGCCTCCCAGCAAGAGGTCGAGCGCGTGGGCGAGCAGCGTCTTCCCAGCACCGGTTTCACCGGTGAGAACGTTGAGACCGGCGGCCAGCCGCAGCTCGGCCCGCTCCATCAGCAACAGATTCTCGACGCGAAGCTCGTACAGCACCCAGCCAGTTCTACGCTCCCGGCCGGACGGAAAGACACGAACAGGCGTTCGCGCGAGCTAAACCGGATGCCGCCGGGTCGCCAACCGCCCGAACCGCTCCTGCAGGCGCTTGTAGAAGTTGCTGCCGGCGAGCTGCGCCAACGACCCCTGGTTGTCCACGAATCGAGCCTCGAGGCGGCTGCCGGCGTCGAGAATGCCGACGGGCCGGCCATCGAGGACCACGTCGACCGGCTCGTCGTCGGAGCGGTTGTCGATCGTCAGGGTGTCCCCGGGTGCGACCACCAGCGCACGCGCCGTCAACGAGTGCGGGGCGATGAACGAGACGGCCATGCCCTCCACGCCCCAGGCCATCACCGGACCGCCGTTCGCCAGGTTGTAGCCCGTCGATCCCGCCGGCGTCGCGACCACCAGGCCGTCGCAGCGAACGTTGCCGATCTCATCCTCGCCGACCGAGTAGGCGAGGGTAGCCACCCGCTGCCCGTGCTGACGCTCGACCGAGATGTCGTTGATCGCGATCCAGTCCTCAGACCCCATGTGCACGGCGATGCCGGGCAGGGCGAGCACGTCGAACTCGCGGGCCAGTGCCTGCTCGAACGCCGCCCGCGCCTCCTCGCGCTCGACCGTCGCAAGAAACCCAACCTCACCGAAGTTGACCCCGAACACCGGGACGCCTGTGCCGGCATACCGCCGCAGGCCGTACAGGATCGTGCCATCGCCCCCGAGCGCGAAGCAGACATCGACGTCGCGGGGAACCCCGCTGCAGACCTCGACGCCGTCCCCCGGGCGAACCCCATGCTTCTCAGCCTCCTGCGCATCGAAGATCACGGTCGCTCCGGCCCCCCGCGCCACCTCGATCAGCGCCGCGACCGCCGGCCCGGTCTGCTCCGGCCGCCTGTGCGTGACCACGGTCGCCCGCATCTCGCTCAAGGTTCCACCGCCAAGGCAGCGGCCTCCAGATCGCCAAGTCCATCGCCACGCACCGCCTCGGTGAGCCATACGAACGTCTCGCGGTTGCCCTTCGGCCCGGGCAGCCCGGAGCTCGCATAGCCCGCCACCGCGGCGCCGAGGCCGCGAGCGGCTGCGCCCACTGACACGAGCGCCTCACGCCGATCGATCGCCGAACGCACGACCCCGCCCTTGCCCACGCGTTGACGCCCCACCTCGAACTGGGGCTTGATCATCGCCAGGCAGTCGTAGCGCGCAGCGGCGCACGCCAGCACGGCCGGCAGCACCTTCGTCAGCGAGATGAAGGAAACATCAATCACGACTAAACCGGGAGCGTACGGGAGCGAGGAAGCATCCAGCGTCCGTGCATTCATCCTTTCAATCACCGTCACGCGAGGATCCTCGCGCAGCTTCCAGCTGAGCTCCCCATACGCAACATCGACACAGACCACGTGGGCGGCGCCACGCTGCAGCAGGCAGTCGGTGAAGCCGCCGGTCGATGCTCCGACGTCCAGCGCCGATGCACCCTCGACGTCAAGCCCGAGCGCATCCAGAGCATTCGACAGCTTCACGCCCCCACGCGAGACGAACGGCAACCTGCCGGCGACCTCGACCTCCAAATCGGCGGCGACCATCTGCCCGGCCTTCTGCGCCCGGGCGCGTCCCGGCAGCAGCAGCACCTCGCCGGCCAGGACGGCCGCGGCGGCGCGCGCTCGCGACTCGAACAGACCGCGCTCGACGAGAAGCACGTCGAGCCTGATCTTCGGACTCACCGGTGCCCCTTCACGGGCGCGACTCGCGAACGGCCTGTCAACGGCGGCTCAGGGGGCGACGCTCGAAGGCTCGCCCACCGCCGCCAGCACGCGTTCGGCGATGCGCTCGGGGGTGAACTCGACCTCGGCGTGCAGAAGCGCCGGCGAGCCGTGCGTGACGTACCGGTCAGGCAGGCCGACTCGCAGGATCCTGCCCGCCAGACCGGCATCGGAGAGTGTCTCCAACACCGCCGACCCGAAGCCGCCCATCAGCACACCCTCCTCGACCGTCACCAGCAGTTCGTGCTCGGCGGCAAGCTGGGCCACAAGGCCGGCATCGAGCGGCTTGACGAAACGAGCGTCAGCGACCGTCACCGGTAACCCGCGAGAGGCCAGCAGATCCGCAGCCGCCAGCGCCTTGATGACGCCCACCCCGTATCCGAGCAGCGCCACCCGCGGCGTCCCGGAGCCGCCGGTCGCCTCGCGCAGGATCTCGCCCCGTCCGATCGGAATCGCACACGGCTCGTCCGGCAGCGGCACCCCGACACCCTCACCGCGCGGGTATCGCAACGCCACGGGCCCGCCGTCGAAGGTGAGCGCCGTTCGCAGCATGTGCACGAGCATCGCCTCGTCACGTGGGGCCATCAGCACGATGTTCGGCAGGCAGCGCAGATACGCGATATCGAAGACGCCGTGATGGGTGGGGCCGTCGTCGCCGACCAGGCCCGCGCGGTCCATCGCGAAGACGACTGGAAGCTGCTGGAGGCAGACGTCGTGCACGATCTGGTCGTAGGCACGCTGCAGGAACGTCGAATAGATCGCGACAACCGGCCTGCAGCCCTGAAGGGCGAGCCCGGAGGCCAGCAGCACCGCCTGCTGCTCGGCGATGCCGACATCGAAGTAGCGGTCGGGCATTTCCTCCTGCAGCAGGTTGAGCCCGGTTCCCGAATTCATCGCCGCGGTGATGCCGAGGATCCGGTCGTCGCGACGAGCCTCGCGTACCAGCGCCTCGCCGAAGACCTTGGTGAAGGCCGGCGGAGGGGCCGCCGCTCCAGCGGGAGCGGCGGCGGCAGGAGCAGGGATGCCACCCGAGATCGAGTTTGGCTTCGCGGCATGCCACTTCTCCATACCCTCGAGCCCGCCGTCCTCAGCGGGCGCGAAGCCCCTGCCCTTGATCGTCGCGCAGTGGACCACCACCGGGCGCTGAGCGGCAAGCGCCTCGCGCACGGCGCGGCGCACCGCGCGGACGTTGTGGCCGTCGATCACGCCCATGTAGGCCCAATCGAGCTCCTCCCACCACAGCCCCGGCGCCCAGAAGGCCTTGATCGACTCCTTGAAATGCGGGCCGAAGCGCTCGAATGTGTGACCGAGGGCCGGCAGCTTGGTCAACCCGCTCTCGACGTCCTCGCGCGCGTGCCAGAGCTTCGGGTTCAGTCGCATGCGGTTGAAGTACCGCGAGAGCGCTCCGACGTTCGGGGCGATCGACATCCCGTTGTCGTTGAGGACAACCACGATCGGCGTCCCGAGTCCACCCGCCTCGGTGACCGCCTCCAGTGCGACGCCGCCGGTCATCGCGCCATCCCCGATCACCGCAACGACGTTGCCGTCCTCACCGTGTCCGCGGCGCATCGCCTCCTTGATCCCGACGGCGTAGCCGATCGAGGTGGAGGCATGACCGGCGCCCATGATGTCGTGCTCGGACTCAAAGATCGAGCAGAACGGCGCGAGGCCCTCGTACTTGCGGATCGTCGGTAGCTGGTCGCGGCGGCCCGTGAGGATCTTGTGAGGGTAGGCCTGATGCCCGACGTCCCAGAGGATCTTGTCGCGGGGCGAATCCAGCAGCGAGTGCAGGGCCACGGCGATCTCGACCGAACCCAGGTTCGCGCCAAAGTGCCCGCCGATCTCACCGACGGTCTCGATGATGTAAGCGCGGACCTCCTCGGCGACCTGCTGCAACTGGTCGTCGTTGAGCCCGTGAAGATCCTGCGGCTTGTCGATATGAGGGAGAAGATCTGACATTTAGTAGCTGCGTTGGGCGATGAAGTCGGTGATCTGCTGAAGCTGCGCCGGGTCGCCCGGGGCCGCGCCCCGGAGCGCACGCGATGCATTGCGGTGAGCCTCCTGCGCCAGCTGACGGGCGCCGTCGAGGCCGAACTCGGTCACATACGTGCGTTTGCCCAGGCGCTCATCGCTTCCACTCGGCTTGCCAAGCGCCTCATCTGACCCGGTCACGTCGAGGATGTCGTCGACGATCTGGAAGAGCACGCCCAGTTCACTTGCAAATTCTCGGAACTGCACGATTGTGCCACTTTCGCGACCTCCCTCGATCAAGAGCACACATTCGACGCTGGCGCGGATCAGCCGCCCGGTCTTCAGTTCATGTACGTGCCGCAGGCCTCCTGCGCCCGCTGGCGCGGAGGCCGCCACATCCAGGTACTGCCCGCCGACCATGCCGTTGACGCCGGTAGCCTCGGCGAGCTCGGCGGCGGCCCTGAGGATGTTCGCCGGCTCGCCCCCCTGCTCGGCCAGCAGGTGGCGGAACGCCTCCGCGTAGAGGGCGTCCCCCGCCAGGATCGCCACGTCCTCGCCGTAGACGACGTGGCAGGTCGGGCGGCCGCGACGCAGCTCGTCGTCGTCCATCGACGGCAGGTCGTCGTGGATCAGCGAGTAGGTGTGGATCAACTCGAGTGCGGCAGCCAGCGGCAGCACCTCGACCGGTGCCATCCCGATCGCAGATGCCGTGGCAAGCGCAAGCACCGGCCGGATGCGCTTGCCGCCGGCCAGCAGCGAGTAGCGCATCGCCTCCTCGAGGCCATCCGTGCTGGTGCCGGCGGAGAAGTGCAGCGCCGTGAGGTAGGAGTCGACCTGCGCACGCAGGTCGTCGGGGTACTTCGGCACAGCAGCGTTCACGCCTGCGAAGCCGCCAGCGGCAACTGACCCGGCAGATCGGGCAATGGCTCGAGCGCGGCATTCACGTGGCCGTCGACCTGCGCGGACGCTTCGCCGGCAAGCCTCGCGCATTCCTCGATCAGCACCAGGGTCTCGGCCGGTTCAAGCAATCCGGAGCGTAGCTCCACGACCGCACGCTGCAGACGCACGCGCAGCTCTTCGAGCACATCGGTCACAGCTGCAGCCTACCGGTCCAGCGCCTCGTTGACGAGCGCATCGGCTTGAGCGTTCTCCGCGCGCGGTACCGAGCGGATGCTCCAGCGCTCGAAGCCCGACAGCGCAGCGAGCGCCTGCTCGTGTAGCGCGCGCATCGCCGGGTGCTTGACCTTGTAGGCGCCGGTCAGCTGCTTGGCAACGAGCTCGGAGTCGTTGATCAGCTCAACCTCACGCGCGCCCCGCGCAAGTGCCAGCTCGAGGCCGCGCAGCAGCGCCCGGTACTCGGCGACGTTGTTGGTCGCCTCGCCGATCCTCTCACCGAGCGTTGCCACCTGCTCGCCGTCGGAATCGGACGCCACGACTCCTATCGCCGCGGGGCCGGGGTTTCCGCGTGCACCGCCGTCCACATGCAACACCAGCCTGGCGTGGTCCTCTGACATCGGGCGATCAGATCAGGCTCAGGGCGCCGCTGTCGTCGGAGCTGGCGTTGGCGAGCTGCTCGGCGTCGGTCAGCTCATCGAGCTCATACCCCTGGCCGTCGACCCTGGTGCTGCCACGGGCCGAGGAGAGGTCGACCTCATACCGGTACCAGCAGAGCTCCCATGAGACCATGATCCAGACCAGCCCGGCGTGGGTCTCATCGGGGCTGACGTTGACCGTCGGAGCCCCCAGCGAGCGCGCGACGCCGGCAATCGTGCGACGGTGCTCGCTCGCATTGAACGCCTCGACGGCGGCCGCGATCTTGTGGTCGCCGTTGGTCGGGATCGCATGGACCTGGCGCGGCTCGCGGTGCCCTGCCCGCGCCACCGGCACCGGCTCCGGCGCAACTGGCACCGGCCTCGGCGACTCGGCCACGTGTCCCCAGCTGCCATATGAGAGTTCGTCGTCGAGCGTCCGCGGCTCCTCTGGGACGCCGAGCTCGATCCCCTGCTCAGACCCGGCTGCGCCGCGGCCGCGACGGCGGCCGAACAGCGAGCGCCGGCGCTGCGAGCGCTCGGTTGCGCCCTGAAACTCAGGGATCGCTCCCTCACGGATCCAGCCCTCATGCAGCGCGTGCGGCTTGCAGAGCTCGCAGACGTTGTAGCGTCGGCCGCCTCCGACGAACACGTCCGTGTGCTCGCCCCGTAACAGCGTTCGTGAGCAGACGTCACAGACGTCGTGCTCATGCATGGTCGTGATGCTGCGCGGCTGGTTCATGCGGTGGGTTCAGGGGGCCGAGCGCCGGTCCGCAATCTCTCGCGCACGCGGTACGGCAAAGAGACGAGCGTAGCGGACCGGCGGCCTGGGTCGGGCGAGGGCCGAGCCACCGGGGCCAGGCGACCCGCCCAACGTCGGCGTCACGCCTTGACGGGCTCCCGCTGGGCCTGGGCCACCACCTTACCCGCCAGGTGCGCCGGAACCTCGTCATATCGGAGGAACTCCATCGTGTACTCCCCCTGCCCGCCGGTGATGGCACGCAGATCAGGGGCGTAGGAGAGCATCTCCGCCATCGGCACCTCGGCCTTGACATCGGTCATGCCACCGCCCGCCGGCTCCATGCCATGCGGATGTCCGCGGCGCGAATTGAGATCGCCGATGACCTCCCCCACCGAGTCCTCGGGCACGCTGACCGTGACCAGCATGATCGGCTCGAGCAGAACCGGGCCGGCATTGGTCATCGCCTCACGCATCGCGTGGCCCGCCGCCAGCTTGAACGCCATCTCCGAGGAGTCGACTGTGTGATACGAGCCGTCGTAGACCGTCACCTTGACGTCCTTGACCGGGTATCCGGCGACGACGCCGGCCTGCATCGCCTCGATCACGCCCTTCTCGACCGCGGGTATGAAGCCGTTCGGGATCACACCGCCCTTGATCGAGTTCACGAACTGGAAGCCCTCTCCGGGGGCCAGCGGCTGGATCTCGATGTGGCAGTCACCGAACTGCCCACGCCCACCGGTCTGCTTCTTGTGGCGTCCATGCGCCTTGGCGCCGCGCCTGATCGTCTCCTGGTATGGCACCCGGGGAGGGTGCAGCTCGACCTCGACGCCGAAGCGATCACGCAGGCGGTCGACGATCACCTCGACGTGAATCTGGGACAGCCCCGCGACGATCTGTTCGCCGGTCTGTGGGTCACGGTGCAGGTCGACCGTCGGGTCCTCCTCCTGTAGGCGCCTGAGCCCGGCGAACATCTTCTCCTCGTCGCCCTTGGCCTTCGGCTCGACGGCAAACGCCATCACGGCCGCTGGAAGCTTGATCGTGGGCATCTCCAGCGGCTCGTCACGCGCCGCCAGCCAGTCCCCGGCCCGGGTCTCCTTGAGCTTGGCGACGGCACCGATGTCCCCCGGGCCGAACTCTTCGACTTGGCCCGTGTGCGAGCCGTCGAAGCTGAGCAGCTGGCCGATCCGCTCCTTGGTGTGAGCGCGCGTGTTGAGCAGGTGCGAGTCGTGCTTGATCACGCCCTGGTAGACGCGGAAAAGATTGATCCGTCCTGCGAAGGGGTCCGCCCGGGTCTTGAACACATAGGCGAACAGTTCCTTGGACTCATCGGCCTCCAACAGCTGGTCGCCGGCCTCCAGCCCGCCATGCTTGACCGGCGATGGCAGATCTTCGACGATCGCGTCGAGCAGTCGATTGGTGGCAAGGTTGGCCGTCGCAACCCCACAGGTGACCGGGAACAGCGAGCCGTGGTTGGTGCCGTCCTTGAGAGCGGCCACGATCTCGTCGTGAGAGATCTCCTCACCCTCCAGGTAGCGTTCCATCAGCGCGTCCGAGTTCTCCGCGACCTCGTCCATCAGCTTCTCGCGGTATTCCTGAGCCTGCGCCCGTTGATCCTCCGGGATCGGGATCTCTTCGCAGTTGTCGCGGCCGGCTCCGGCGTACCGATATGCCCGCATGTCGATCAGGTCGATGACGCCGCTGACCTCGTGCTCGGCCCCGATCGGGATCTCGGTCGCGACGACGTGCGGCCCGAAGGCTGCCTTGAGGCCGTCCAGAGCCCGGAAGAAGTCGGCACGCTCGCGGTCGAGCATGTTGACGAACACCAGCCGCGCGAGATCGAGTTCCGCGGCCCGGCTCCACAGGCGCGTCGTCTGAACCTCAACGCCCATCACGGCGTTCACGACGAATACAGCAGACTCACAGACGCGCAGCGCCGCCAGCGCGTCTGCCACGAAACTGGGATCGCCTGGGGTGTCGAGGAGATTCACCCTGCGTTTGAGCCACTCGAACGAACTGACCGTGGCCTGCAGGGACATCTGCCGTGCCTTCTCGTCGGGCTCGGCATCGGACAGCGTTGTGCCCTCCGTTACGCTGCCGAGGCGGTTGACGGCTCCGGCCTGAAATAACAACGCCTCGTGCAGCGAGGTCTTACCGCTTCCGCGGTGGCCGACGAGCGCCACGTTGCGAATGCGATCCGCGGCCTTGTGCATGCTGCCTCCTCTCACTCGGGATGAGTCTCCCCGCAGCGAGCACGGGGAGCGCTCGTGGCGGATGACACTAGCACCCACCGTCCGCCGGCCTACGGCATTCGGGCGGCCTCCCCCCGAGGCAGGACTCTACCGACGGCAGCGCCGGCCCGCCGCGCTCCCGGATCCAGGCGGGCGCCTGGGTCAGTCCATCTCCGCGGCGAGCTTGGATCGCAGCCGCAGGACGGCCTTGGTGTGGAGCTGTGATACCCGCGACTCGGTCACGCCGAGCACCTCACCAACCTCGCGCAGCGTCAGGTTCTCGTAGTAGTAGAGGGCGATCACGAGCTTCTCGCGCTCGGGCAGCGCGGCGATCGCGTCGGCGATCCGGTCCCGCAACTCGCCCTGGTCGACGATCGTTTCGGGGTCGGGAGCGCCCCGGTCGGCGATCGTGTCAAGCAGGGACACCTGGTCGCCGCCGCTGTCGCTGTTGGTCCACAACTCGTCGAGGGCAACCAGCGTCGACGTCGAGATCTGCACAAGCGCGTCGTTGAAGTCGCCCACGCTCATCTCGAGTTCGGCCGCCATCTCCTCGTCGGTCGGCGCGCGCTGAAGCTTCGCCTCCAGCTTCTGGTTGGCGCGCTCGATCTCCCGGGCGCGGGCACGGACGGACCGCGGAACCCAGTCGAGCGTGCGCAGCTCGTCGATTATCGCGCCGCGGATGCGGGTAATCGCGTAGGTCTCGAACTTGATCTCGCGGGTGATGTCAAAGCGCTCGATCGCGGAGATCAGGCCCGTCAGGCCGTATGAGACCAGGTCGGCCTCGTCCACGTGCGCCGGCAACCCCGAACCCATGCGTCCGGCGACGTACTTGACCAGAGGCGCATAGGCAACGACGAGGCGCTCACGTGCGCGTTCGTCGCCTGAGGTCTTGTAGCGCTTCCAGAGGTCCTTGAGCTCGATTGCTTTGACGTTGGTTTCCATTCAACCAGCTGCTTCGTGCGGCTACGCGCGCGGATGCGCGCGAGCGTAGGCTGCTCTGAGGCGCACGGACTCTACCCGAGTGTAAACCTGCGTGGTCGAGATCGTGGCGTGCCCAAGAAGCTCCTGAATCGAGCGCAGGTCGGCACCGCCCTCGAGCAGATGCGTCGCGAACGAGTGCCTGAGCGTGTGCGGATGCGCCTGAGCCAAACTCGGCGCCTGGCTCTGGGCCGCGCGGGTCCAGGTCCGCAGGCGCCTGCGCACGTCCGAGGTGCTGAGCCGGCGGCCGCTCTTTGAAAGGAACAGAGGCTCATCATCGACCGGCGGCCGCGCCGGTCGTTCGGCCCGCAGCGCCGGCCGCCCGCGCTCCGTGTATCGGGCGACGGCCGCCATCGCCTGCTCACCCACCGGCACGATCCGGGTCTTGCCACCCTTGCCCTCGACCCGCACGGACTCGCTGTCGAAGTCGATCGCGCCGAGCTCGAGCCCGACCAACTCCTCGGCCCGCAGACCCGAGGAGTAAGCGAGTTCGAACAGCGCTCGGTCGCGTTGCTCGAGGGGAGTGTTCGCCGGCACGCGGTCGAGCAGCAGCTCGACCTCCTCGGGTCTGAGCACGCGCGGGAGCGTCTTGGGACGCTTGGGAGCGGTGACCAGGTCGGCTGGGTTCTGTTCCAAGCGGCCCTGCTGCATCTCCACGCGAAACAGCGCCCGCACCGCGGCGAGCTTGCGCGCCACCGTGCTCGGCGCCTGCCCCTGCTCGGAAAGCCCCGCCACATACCTTCGCAGCGACCGCAGGTCGATGCTTTCAGGCTCGAGTCCGTGCGTGCCGGCCCACCGCGCCAGCTGCGCGCAGTCGTTCATATAGGCCGAGACCGTGTTCGCTGAGACTGCGCGGCGCCGCATGTCTGCGTGCAGATCCGACAGTGCCTGCTCCCACTCGGCCGAGCGCACCTGATTTGATCTATCGGCAACTGGAGCCACGGCAGCTAATTCGCCGCCGCTGACGTCTGACCTGCCGGCGGCTACGCGGTCAGTCGATCCGCTGACCAGGTGATCCTCGGGTTCGCGGGCTACGCGGTGACGTGGACGATCGTGCCGATCGGCGTGTACGGGTACACGTCACCCGCCTGCGAGTACGGCATCTCGACGCAGCCGAGGCTCTGCGGGAACCCATAGGAGGAGCGGATGAAGCCGTGCAGCGCGTCGCCGCCGTTGAAGTAACTGACCCAGGGGATTCCCGGGTCGTGATACGGCGTGCCGTCCGGGTTGGTGCCACTCATCGTCGTGACCGTCAGGTGCTCATATACCGCGTAGGTGCCTGTCGCTGTCGGCGCCGCAGCGATCCCGGTGTTGACCAGTCCGTGGACGACGATCTTGCCGTTGTGCCAGACGTGAATGCTCTCTGGGCCGGACTCCGAAACCAGCACGAACGTGTAGCCGAAGCTCGATCTCTGGCCATTCACGACGGCGTTTATCAGCGCCTTCCACACAGCAGGTCCGGGCAGGCCATCGGTGGCGAGACCCTGGTCCTCCTCGAACGCCATCACGGCACCCTTGGTCAGTTCGGTGTAGTCGCTTGGCGACCACAGCGCCTTGAGCTGCGCCGGCGTGTCCGGGTAGCGCCAGCTGAACGTGCCCTGCGGGGGATTGACGATCGCTGCCTCCTCCGCCGCTGGGGTCGCGGCCACGTCGCCGGCTCCGCCGGACGGCGTGAAGGTGACGGGGAGATATCCAAGCTGGGCCAGCAGTTGCTGGAGGGCGAGCGTCGAGCCGTCCGGGACCGTCCACTGGCCGATCGGATCCGAGCCCTTCTCCTGCCCACCGACGAGGTTCACATCAGACGGAAGCGAGACCTTGACGTCGGCGCCGAGCCCGTAACCGTAGCCCTCCGGGATGAATTCGATCGTGTGTGTGTTGAGCCGATGCCAGGTGCCGGCGGTACGCGGTGAGACAGGTGGCAGATCCTGTCCGAGCACCTTGGTGACGGATTTGGAGAAGGTCAGCCTGATTCGCGTGTTCGGGGTGATCCTGGCCCCGGGAGCCGGGTCCGCAACGGCGGTTGCGTGACTGCCCGCCGGGAACCAGGTGATCTCGGTCTGCGTCGGCTGTTCCCAGGCGCGCGCCGCCGCGACGACGTACGCCGTTCCGGCGACTGCCGACTCCTGAAGCTCGAGCGTCTGCTGCGGCTTTGACAGGGTCTGCGCCCTGATAGGAGTGCCCGGGGTGCCGTGGCCCGCTGTCGCTACCGGCGCGTCGAAGCTGACGCTCACCGGCTGTCCGCGGCGGCGCGTCAGGAATGCCGAGGTCAGGTGCGCGACTGGTGTCGTCTCGGTCAGCTTGAGCGTCTCCTGCTTGCCGGTCAGCCATGAGTTCCAGCCGGGACGCCGAACGGTGACCTCGAGCGTCAGTCGCTCGCCCGCCGGGATCTTCTGCGCCGGCACGATCTGGTGCCCCTCGAGCTGGACCGGGATGACGTGCTGCTCGCGCCCACCGGTTGCGACGACCTGAGTGACCCTGCCGCCACCGAGCGGCAGCGATACCACGGCCAGCGAGGTTGGGCTGGCCTCGATCTGCGGCTTCGAGGTCACGAGCAGGACGGCCGCGGCCGCGATCGCCAAGAAGGGCAGCGCGACCAGAACCGGCACCAGGTAGCGGAGCCGGCTGCGTCCTACGATTTCCAGGTTTTGCGTGGGATCCCCCTGCATGTTTCACCGCTTCCGTGGCTAGGGCCCGTCCCTTGGGGGTGCGTCAAATCGCACGCTGTGCCGCTATCAATGGTATCGCCCTCACTGGCGGTACCCGCAAGCTGGCATCCAGGCCAGACCGCGGCGGAAGCGGCTAATGCGTGACGGCGCCGCGAGAGGCGCTCGACACCAGCTTCGCGTACTTGCTGAGCGCCGGGCCGGGATCGGGACGCTCGGGCGGCCGGTAGGCCCCCACCCGCCTTGAGATCTCCTCGTCCGTCAGCGCCACGTCCAGCCGCCGCGCCCCCACGTCGACGGTGATCTGGTCGCCGGTCTGCACGGCAGCAAGCGGTCCGCCCTGGACGGCCTCCGGCGCCACGTGAGCGATCATGAAGCCATGCGTGGCGCCCGAAAACCGCCCGTCGGTGATCAGCACGACCTCTTCGCCGAGGCCCGCACCGTTGATCGCAGCGGTGACGGCGAGCATCTCTCGCATGCCGGGCCCGCCGGCGGGCCCCTCGTTGCGGATGACGACGACATCACCGGGCTCGATCTGCCCGTGCGTGACGGCCGCCATCGCGTCTTCCTCCATCTCGAAGACCTTGGCCGGGCCCACGTGCAGGCGCCGGGCGTGGCCTGCGAGCTTGACGACGCAGCCCTCGGGCGCGATGTTGCCACGTAGGATGGCGAGTCCACCCTCCTGGGCGAGCGGATCGTCGAGCGGGCGCACAACCCTCTGGCCTGCCGTCTCGGTTGCAGCGTCGGCGATCTCACCGACCGTCTGACCTGTGACCGTGATCGCGCCCTCATTCAACATGCCGACCTCCTTGAGCCGGCTCAGCAGCAGTGGAACGCCGCCGGCACGCCACAGATCGGGTGCCACGTAGCGGCCGAACGGGACAAGGTCGCAGAGCAGCGGCGTGCGCGCGCTGATCGCGTCAAAGTCATCGATTGAGAGCTCCACGCCCATCTCGGTGGCGATCGCCAACAGGTGCAACACGCCGTTGGTGGAGCCGCCGCTCATCGCGATCGCGGCGATCGCATTGGCCAGGCTCTCCCTGGTGATGAGGTCGCTCGGAAGCAGGCCCCGCCTGAGCACGTCCATGATGATCGCGCCGGCCTGCTCAGCTGCGCTGCTCTTCTCGCCGTCGACCGCCGGGATCAGTGAGAAACCGATCGGCGACAGCCCCAACACCTCGAGCGCCATCGCCATCGTGTTGGCGGTGAACTGACCGCCGCAGGCGCCGGCACCGGGCGACGCCACGTTCTCGATCTCGAGGAGTTCGTCGTCGCTGATTCTGCCGACCGCATGGGCTCCGATGGCCTCGAAGACCTCTTGGATCGTGATGTCCCGGCCCTTGTAGTGCCCGGGCAGAATCGAGCCGCCGTAGAGCACAAGACTGGGAATGTTCAGGCGCGCGAGCGCCATCACGGCACCGGGCTCGGTCTTATCGCAGCCGACGATCGCGATCACCGCATCGAACTGGTGCGAGTCGGTCACGAGCTCCATCGAGTCAGCGATCAGCTCCCGGCTGACGAGCGATGCCCGCATCCCCGGAAGGCCCATCGTGATGCCGTCGGAGATCGCGATCGTGTTGAACTCCATCGGCGTGCCGCCGGCGGCTCGGATCCCGTCCTTCACCTTCGCGGCCAGCGCGCGCAGGTGAAAGTTGCACGGCATCGTCTCGATCCACGTGTTCGCGACGGCGATCAGCGGCTTCGCAAGCGCCTCGTCGTCGTAGCCGATGCCCTTGAGGTAGGCCCGTGCGGCGGCGCGCGAAGGGCCATCGGTGAGGATTCGACTGCGATGCCTGGTGTCGAACCCGCTGGAGTCGTCGATCTGAGCCATGGCGGTCGCAAACTCTAGTTGGTTTGCGGCTGCGCCAACCTGCGACTGCGCGGCCGGGGCCAGCGGGCCACGGCCGCGCAGTCGGCTCTACTTCTTCTTCGCGGCAGCGTGTGCGATCGGGAGCTTCAGGCTCTTGGTCACCACGGTCGCTGCGGCGGGCGAGATCTGGGTGTCACCGGAGCCGATCGCGTTCGGCGTGAACGACACCTGCAGGCTGACCTTCGCGGCCTTGCCCTTGACCACCGCGAGCAGCCTCTGGCCGGCGGCCGTCGGCTTGACGGTCACGCTGACCCGCTTGCGCGCCCTCACCTTGACCGTGGTCGTTCCGACCTTCTTCTTGCCATCGAAGACCACGGCGACGAGCTTGCCGGCCGGCACCAGCGTCTTGAAGGAGACCCGGTCGGCCGCCTTCGCGATCTTCAGCGAGCTGAGCGCGTAGGAGCCGACCCTGTAGTTGACGGTCTGGACCAGGTCCCCACCGCCGACGGCGCTGATGCAATCGACCTGGAGCGAGTGGGGGCCGGGATCGACTGTGTCGATCGGTGCACCGGACTGGATCTGGTTGCCCTCGTCGTCGGTGCCGTAGAACGTGTCAACCGAGTCGAGCAGATCGGTTGCGGCGCAGGCGAAGCCGGCATCGAACACCTGGCCGAGCGTGAACGACTGGCCGTTGGCCGGGGCGGTCAGGGTGACCGTCGGATTGGTCAGGACCTTTAGGCTGGAAGGTGTCGTGACGGCGTTGGTCGGGCTGCCGCCGCCCGCGGTCGGCACATAGGTCGCGCTCGAGTACGAGTCCGGAATCGCGGCGTCATTGACGCTGGGTGTTCCTGCCGCGATCGCGAATGAGATCGTGCACACGGTGCCCGAGGCCGTTGGGGACGGCACGGTGACCGTGACCGTGACAGCTGTCGCTCCGGGAGTGGCGGTCGGCGCCGTCAGGCTGCAGGTTCCGGTCCCGTTGGTGTTCGTGGTGCCGATCGGGTTATCGAGCGCAGCCCCGGCGGGCAGCGTGTCGGTGAATGTCACCGTCTGCGACGAGCCCGTGGTGTTGGTCAGCGCATAGCCGATCGCGTCAGTCTGATTGAGGCTGATAGGGCTTGCCTCGAAGCTCGTCTTGATGCCAACGCTGGGGACGACGGCGAAGGCCGACGGCGCCCCGAGCGCGGCGATGGTGGTGAGCACTGCGAGGACTGCGACAGCGGCTCCGGCGACCCGCCTTCCGGTCTTCCGGCGCGCGGTGCGGAGCCTATTTGCGATGTGTCTCAAGTCAGATCCCCTTGCCAGGCGACGGCGTGCGTCGCATCCTGTATCAGTACTTCATCAATTCTACAATGTTTACAAGATTGATCAGCTTTACGCGGAATGGCAAAGAGTGCCGCCACGGTCGGGTCCCCCGTCGCCCGCCCGGCGATGTCTTCGATGCATCGACCCTCCGCCGATCGCCCCTCCGGCGGCTACAACAAGGATGAAGACCGAACGTCGCGCCTCAGACGCTCGGCGTTAGCCGCCGCTCGACGTCGCGTAGCTCGGCCTCGAGGCGCTGGAGCTCGGCCGCGCGCGCCACCAACAGCTCGAGTTCGAGGTGGTCGCGTATCGCCATCTCGTAGAACAGCCCGCCCAGCTCGGATTGCATCAGAACGAAACGCTCGGTCAGACGCTCACGCTCGGCGACGAGCTCTGCGTTCTGCACCGCGACCTCGCTCATGGCGACACCGTGCTGGGCAGATTCTGCTCCTGCTTGAGGTAATTCGAACCGGTCTCGTTCTTGACCCCAGAGGACTTCTGCGTCGTGGTGGTCTGTTGACCCGTGGTCGCCGTGGTTGAGTTGCCGGCTGTCGCATTGCCGATCGCAATGCCGATCACCAAGGCCAACACCACCAGCAGGCCCACCATGCGTGCCCCGAGCTTCGGTATCCGACGCCGACGCGTCGCCAGCAGTGCATCGGCAGCCGCAACGCGTGCTCGAGCCGCACTCGCCTCGCTCAGGTATCTCGAGACCGGATCCGGTGCGTTACGTCGGTGAAAGCCGCAGTTGAGGCAGTAGCGCTGCTCGTGGGCAGCCGGCGTACCGCACTGTCCACAGCGCTCGGCGGCGGTCTCGGTTGTGGTCGTGGTGTCGCTGGCAGTCACGGTCATTGCAGGATCGTCGGGATCGCCCTGACGAGAAGCTTTGCAGACGACGTGCCGGTCAGCTCAAGCCTGAAGTGCTCCTGGGAGCCGGCCCCCAGGTCGGCTACGGTCGCGTTGCCAGCCGCAACATATCGGCCGGACCGGCGTGAATAGGCGTAAAGCTGCAGCTGATATTGCGGCACGCTCGTGGGGTTGTCCAGGTGGACGATCACCGATGAACCGCCACGCGAATAGCCGTAGTTGACGCCGATATGGACGTCAGTCTCGGTGAGCTGAGCCGGCGGAGCCTGCCTGGTGCCGACCCGCGCGAATGGGTGCGCTCCGAGCGGCAGCACCTTGGTCGCCGTGTAGACCCACGTGAGCTGGCGACGGGCCGCGACAGCCGGAACGTGTGCCTCGAAGTAATTCGGGTTCGCGGAGGCGTTCAGGTATACGGCCGATCCGTCCGGCTTCGTGTAGCCAACCGAAATCGGAAGATCGCTGACCGCCTGGTCGCCGCTGTTTCGGATCGTCACCACGAACGCCGTTTTGCCGTGGGCGGACACGGTCGCGACCTTCGTCGCGGTCACCGTGGGGTTCGCGGCGGTGACCCGCGTCGGCTGCAGCGCAGCGCGCTGGCGTGCGGACTCGAGCTGCACCCGCTGAGCCTCATGCTGGGTCGAGGTGCATCCAGCAAGCGGAATCGCCAGTGCCAGAACTGCGAGCGCGAGCCCGGTCGCGCGTGTGTACCGCCCACGGGCTAGGTCTGCACGAGTCAGATCCGTCGGTGATCTGCTTACTGAGGCCTCCGGGGTCCTAACCGAATGCACCACCGATGTACTCCCGGGTTCGTTGCTCCTGGGGGTTGCCGAACAGCGCATGTGCGGGCGCGTACTCGATCAGCTCGCCCAGATACATGAATGCCACATGGTCGGCGATGCGGTGGGCCTGCTGCAGGTTGTGCGTGACGATCACGACCGCCACCTCCTCGCGCAGCTTCACGATCAGATCCTCGATCACCTTCGTCGACTGCGGGTCCAGCGCAGAACAGGGTTCGTCCAGAAGCAGCACCTCCGGATTTGCAGCCAGCGCCCGCGCGATGCACAACCGCTGTTGCTGGCCACCGGAGAGCCGCAATGCCGGGTGGTCGAGGTTGTCCCGGACCTCCTCGAGCAGCCCGGCCCGCGCCAGCGCCTCCTCGACCTGAGGTCGCAAGGACGGCTTGCGCGGTTTGCGCCGTGCCTGCTCGCGGAGCACGTACGCGACGTTGTCGAAGATGCTCATCGGGAAGGGATTCGGCTGCTGGAAGACCATCGTCACGCGTCGGCGCAGCGCCGTCGGCTCGAGTTCGGTGATGTCGACGCCGTCGAGCGTCACCTGCCCCGTCAGCGATGCGCTCTTGGTCAGCTCCGTCAGGCGGTTGAGCGAACGCAGGAGGGTGGTCTTGCCGCAGCCGGAGGGACCGATCAGCGCCAGCACCTCCCCCTGCCGGATCGGCAGTGAGACGGAGGCCACCGCCTGCTTCTGGCCATAGCTGATCGAGAGCTTCTCGACCCGCATCCGCTCGAGCGTCGGTACGACCGCTCGGCGCTCGGTCGGCGTGCTCACGAACGCAGGCTCGAGCAGTGCGGCCTCTAGCGAGTCAACCTCGGGTTGGGTCCGTGAAGGTCGGATCGTCAGCGTCGAGCCCGGCTCAAGGTTGCGGACTGGCAGTGGTTGCGTACTCAGGCCCATTTCACTTTCCTCGCTTTGCGGCCGAAGACGTCGACGATCGCGTTGATGATCAGGACCAGCACGATCAGTACGAACGCCGCGGCAAACGCCTTGTTCGGTTGGTTGAGGTCGCCCGTTGGCGCGTTGTCATAGATGAAGGCGGTGAGCGTGGTTCCGGTTCCGCGCAGGGTGCTCAGCACCGGCACACCGCCCGCGCCGGACAGCAGATAGGTGTCTCCCAGCAGGAATACGATGATCGCCGTGTCGCCGATGGCGTGGCCGGCGCCGATCATCGAGCCCGTGATGATGTCCGGCTTGACCGCCGGGAGTAGAACGCGCCGAATGGTCGCGATCTTCGTCTTGCCCACGGCGTAGGAGGCCTCGCGCACGTGGTTCGGTATCGCCTGAAGCCCCTCTCGAACGCTGGTCACAACCAGCGGAAGTGCCAGCAACGAAAGCATCGCTGCGGCCGGGAAGAAGCCCTTGCCGTAAACGACATCGCCCGTCTTGCTGGTCAGGAACCCAAGGAACCCGGCGCGGAAGATGATCACGCCAAACAGCGCGAGCACGATCGACGGTGCGCCGGCGAACATCTCGACGGTCGACTCGACGACTCGGGCCAGCGGTCGCGGTCGCGCGTACTCGCTCAGCCAGACGGCCACGCCAATCCCGATCGGGGTCGCCAGCAACATCGCGAGGGTGGTCACGATCAGCGTCCCGAGCAACGGTGCCAGGATGCCACCGGTCTGGTTCTGGCTGTCACCGACCCGCGGGTTCGTCCACAGGAAGCTTGGGTCCAGGTATCGGATTCCCTGGAGTAGGAGGTAGATCACGATCGCCGCGCAGATCGCGCAGAAGAGCAGCCCAAGGCCCCAGGCGAGAGCCAGGCCCGCCCGATCGGTCCTGCGCCAGGACGAGCTCGACTCGACTGCGGCTTGGCGACTCATGTGGGTACCGCCTTGGACCTCACGCCTCGGCGCCCCCGACCTGGAAGTACCGCTTCATCGGCTGCTTTGCCGCCCAGCCGGCGAGCGAGAGCATCAGCGACGAGAACAACAACAGCGCAGCGAACGCGAACAGCGTGTGCTGCATCGGCGGCGAGCTGAGCTGGTCGGTGTTGTGAAGGATGGTCGCGGCGAGCCCACGCGATGGCTCGAAGAAGAAGATCAGCCCGTCGATCGGATTGGGCGCGAAGGCGATCGATCCGGAGACCATGCTCAACATCACCGATTCTCCGAGCGCCCGCGCCGTGGCCAGGACCGTTCCCGCGATCAGCGCGGGCCGCGCGCTCAGCACCGCGACCTTCCAGAACGTGCGCCAACGGTTCACGCCCAGGGCCAGCGAGCCCTCGAGCCAGCTCCGCGGCACGGCCCGGAACCCGTCGGCGAAGATCGAGATCATGATCGGCGCGATCATCACGGTGAGAACCACGATCGCGGCCAGCAGGCTGGCCCCGCTCAGCTGGATCACGGGCGTCACCGAAGCCTGTTCGCTCGCAGTGATCATGTGATTGCTGATGAACGGCACCAGCACGAGCACGGCAATCAGGCCGTAGATCACGGAGGGCACCGACGCCAGCAGGCGCACCACCGGCTCGAGCACGCGTTGGATCGGCACCGGCGCGAACTCGACCAGGAAGATCGCAATGAACAGCGAGCAGATGAAACCCAGCACGGCGGCGCCGAAGGTGGTCAGAAAGGTACTCCAGATCAGCGGCCAGGCATGCAGCGTGTAGACGGCCCTGTGAAGGTAGTTGCCCGAGGTGAAGATGGCCTGGATCTGCTGATCGACGCTGCCACCGGAGCCGAACCAGCTCAGGCCGTTGTGGGCAAACGACGGCCATGCCTGGACGACGATGAACACGACCATCGCCAGCAGCACCGCGATCACACCGCAGACCAGCGCGCCGAGCCAAAGCTCGGCGCGCTGGTCTTGGCTGAGGCCCTCCTGCTCCGCCAGGAGCAAGAGGGGGTCGTCTACGGCCGTCTGCACTTGGGAGTCACCAGCAACAGTCCAGCGTCAAGCACGCTATTTCTTGTTGAACGCGGGAACCGCGCCTGCGCCTGTGAGCACCTTCCCGGCTGCCGCGCTGGTGCGCGCCCAGGTGAAGAATGCCTCCACAGCGGGATTCGGACTGGTCTGCGGCAGCACCGCCCAGTCGTAGCGCCACAGCGGATAGGTCTGCTTCTTCACGTTGGCGGGAGAGCAGGCGATTCCATTGATCTTGAGCGCCTTCTCGCCGGTCGCCTTGGTCTCGCCCTTAACGCCTGAGTTGGCGAGCCCGACATACCCGATCGCATCCTTCGTCTTCTCGATCATCGTCTTCACGAGGCCGTCCGAGGTCTCCTGCGTGGTCGATGAGTTCTCAGCACCGCCGTTGAGCACGGCAGCCTGGAAGAACGTGAACTGGCCTGCGGCGCTGTTGCGACCCTCTGTGGCGATCGTGGCGCCGCCGAGGTTGCCACCGACCTGCCCCCAAGTGGTGTATGTGGGCGGCTGCTTGAAGATGCCTGCAAGAGTCGTCAGCGACACGTTGCTCAACTTGTTCTTGGAGTTCACGTCGATGCAGATCGCATCCAGGAACAGCTTCGTGAACGTGACCTTGGTCTGTGACGGGAGCGGCGCCGCGGTCTGCACCGCGAACTGCGAGATCCCGTTCTGAACGTCCTTGACGCCGGCGTTGCCACCGTCCGGGCTGTATTTGAAGACCACGTTCTTGTGGTGCTTGTGGTACGCGCTGAACAGGGCCACCATGTAGGGCTGAGCCGCGCTCGACCCCGAACCGATCAGAACCGTGCTGGCAGAGGCTGAGGCCGGAATCGCCAGCGCTGGAACGACGGCGGCCAGGCCCAGCAGGGTCCGCGAGCGTTTGCGGGTGATCTCTACTGCCTTGAGGCCGCCGAAGCGACTGCGGTTGGGTCTCAAACCAGCTTCCTTTCAAATGGTCGATGAGAATCCTGCACATCAAACTGATGATTTCGATCAATCTCACAATGTTGATGCACTTTAGAGCGAGACTAGCAGCAACGCGACCGGTTCAGGCGTACAGCCGCTGATAGGCTGCCGCGCACTCGAGACATGCACGGCGCCGAAAACTGCGCTGCAAGGCAGCTGTCCGAGCGACGGGTGGCCAGCGGCTCAAGCGTCGGTCGGACAGCGCCCGCGTCCCCGACTGGAAGAGGAGCCCACCGATGACCCCGCCGACCGATCCGACGCCACCAGCTGAGAACCAGCCGGATGTGCTTTCCAAGCCCGAGCGGTGGCTGGATGCCCGCATCAGCCGACGGGGGTTGCGGCCTCGCGATGCAGCGATTCTGATAGCCAGCTTCTGGGCGGTCGCGGTCGTTGTCTTCGGTGTGGTCGAGCGCCTCGTCGATCACAAGACGTTCCACACCGTCTGGCTCGGTATCTGGTGGGCAATCGAGACCGTTACAACAGTGGGCTACGGAGATGTGGTCCCAGATCAGCCTGCAGGGAAGGCGATCGCAGCGCTCCTGATGTTGGGAGGCCTGTCGCTCCTGTCAGTGGTCACCGCCGCGATCACCAGCGGATTTGTCTCACGAGCGACGGCTCGACGCGGGGCCAAGGATCCCCTGGTCCAGAACCTCGAGCAACTCCGTCACGAGATCCAGGCGCTCAGGACCGAACTCGCACAGCATCGGCAGGCTACCCCTGAGGATGACCGGTAGCGTTCAAGGTCCGCCTGACTCTCGCGAACGTTGAAACCCATGACACAGACCGCTCCCAAGGGCTTGGCATCGATGTCGATCGCCGAGCGTGTTGCAATCGGCAAGTCTGCGCGTGCAGTGGTGCCTCGGTCGGCTCATGCGGCATACGAGCCCGCTTCCTCGCGCACGGATCCTGTCGTCGTACTCGAGCTACAGGCCAAGACGCGCATCCCCGAGCTGACCCCCATCAGGTATGGCCGGATGCTGGTCTCGCCGTTCACGTTCTACCGCGGCGGGGCCGCACTGATGGCCGCGGACCTCGCCGAGCTTCCGCACACCAGCCTGAATGTCCAGTGCTGCGGCGACGCGCACCTATCCAATTTCGGGCTATTCGCCTCGCCCGAACGCCGTCTGGTCTTCGATCTCAATGACTTCGACGAGACCTTGCCTGGGCCATGGGAGTGGGATCTGAAGAGGCTGGCGGCGAGCATGCTGATTGCGGCTCGTGACAACGGCTTCAGCGCAGGGCGACAGGACAAGACCGTCCTGGCGACGGTCGGGGCGTATCGCGCTGCCATGCGCGAATTCGCGCAGATGTCGATGCTCGATGTCTGGTACGCCCATCTTGACCTCGATGCCATCCAGGATCTTGTCGCCCGCCTCAGGAGGAAGCCGTCGGCGGAGCAGCTTCAGCGCGCCGACCGGACCGTGGCCAAGGCCCGAACGCGCGACAGCATATCGGCGTTCCGGAAACTCACGGAGGTGGTGGATGGCAGAGCCCGCATCGTCGACCAGTCGCCGTTGATAGTTCCCCTCGACAAGCTTGCCTTAGGCATAGATCCGGAGGCGCTTCGCGCGGAGTTGCAGAACCTATTTTCGCTCTACCGTGACACCCTGCCCATCGATCGTCGGGTACTGCTCGACGCTTACCGGCTCTGTGATTTCGCGCGCAAGGTGGTCGGTGTGGGAAGCGTCGGTACGCGTGCCTGGATCGCGCTACTGATGGCGCGAGAGAGCCGCGATCCGCTGTTCCTCCAGATCAAGGAGGCTCAACCCGCCGTGTTCGAGCCGTATGTCGGGTCGAGTGAGTTCCCGAATCACGGGCAGCGCGTTGTCGTCGGGCAGCGGTTGATGCAGGCGCAGAGCGACATCTTCCTCGGATGGCTCAGGGTCGAGGCGGGCCTTGACGGCGCGCCGCATGACTTCTACGCGCGTCAGCTCAAGGACTGGAAGGGATCGGCCGTGATCGAGCAGATGCCGCCGGCAGGCCTGACCATGTACGGGCAGCTCTGTGGCTGGACTCTCGCCCGCGCGCACGCGCGCAGCGGCGACCGGATCGCCGTCGCCGCTTACCTCGGCGCAGGCGACACGTTCGACCGGGCGATGGTCGAGTTCTCCAGGCGCTATGCCGAACAGAACGACCGCGACTACGCCGCAATCAGCGCCGCTGTGGAGGACGGCCGACTCCCAGTTCAGCACGGCCTCTGAGCGACGCCAGTGCGCGGCGTGCGTGGTGCCCGCTAAAGACGGCGAGGCTGAGGAGCGCTGCCCAGCGTCGCCGCCGCGCTGCGCATCCGAGCCTGCTCCCAACGTGAGAGGCGCGAGAGATCGTTGGTCACATCGTTCTCGCTGATCTGGCGACCCGGCATGTGCATGTTGGCCTGATCCAGCAGCCTCTGCTCGTCGCCGGTGAGCGCCATCCATTTGGCCAGAACGTCGTCGGAGTCGGGCAGCCGCGAACTCCCGTACGGACGGGTCTGGTCGGGGAACTCCACGCAGTACTCGCCCAACAGCCTCCGAGTCTGAGGCTCATAGGCGACGATCGGCCGGTGCGGATAGATCAGGTAGGCATGCTCGGCGCCACCGGTGCGTCTCACCGAGTCCGAGCCCCACACGCGGATGAAACCGAGTTGGCGGTACATCGCCCACTCCTCCTCCCCGACACACGACCGAAGCAGCTCCCGAGCGGTCTGCTCGGCGCGTCGCTCGCGACCTGGGTCGAGGGCCGCGGTCCCGGCCGGCCGACCCCGGACAGCCGCCCACCGTGCACGGCAGCCCGTCCAGAGCTCCGCCACCCGCGGCGCGAGGATGTCCGACAACAGCACCACCGCCACCAACACCGATACGCCCAGGGCAAGCACCATCGCCGGCGTTCAGCCTCCCGCGGCGCGAGGGAAGAAGATCACTCGCTCGGCGTCACGCGGAACCTCGTCGAAGAACCGGACCATCACCGCCTGGCGACTACCGTCGGCCCGCCCTACGGGTACCGCCGCCCACAGACCAGCGTCCAGCTGGTGGCGGAACTCCTCCACCAGCCGACGCTCATCCTGCGGAAGCTCAACGTCCCCCTCCGCGATGAGAACCTCGCCGTGACCAGGTTTCATACGCAGAAAACGCACCGGCAGATTATGCCAGATGAACGCCGAGCTACCGACTACCCCTTGCCTTGGCGATGTGCTTCCTAGCGGCAGCCCTTGAGGCCGCCTTCGCCTTCTTCTTCGCCTTCTTCGCGGGAACCACGGCCGGCACCTTCGGGCACTTGCCGGTGCGGTTGAGCTCGAACGGACCCTCGGTCACGCCGTTGGTGTCCGTCGCGATCAGCTCAACCGTCGCACGCGGCACCGCCGGAGTGCCCGGCTTCGCGCGCTTTGGCAGGTATGAGCAGTATCCGTGCGTGAGCGCAAATCCGCCCGTGACCCGCTCGCCCGCGGGGATGTAAGAAAGGTATGACGGATTGGAGCCGTTCGCGAGGTCCGACTGCGTTGCTCCGAATTGACCGGGAGCGGCGCACGTAAAGCCATCGCTGGGCACGAGGCTGGAGCAGTTCACGTATTGCGTGGTGTCCACGGCCCCAGACGAGGTCAGAACGTTCGCAGTCGGGGCGCCATAGGTCAGGTTGTTGCCGTCATCGTTGCGACGGGTCACGACGATCGCGTATGACCAGATGTTGCCCGTGAAGTTCCATGTGTAGCCAGACGGATCCGTGGCTCCGGCCAATATCGGCGTGCAGTTGAACTGGTAGTCAAATGCGTTTGCGTTACCCGCCGCCGGGCCGCCGGCATCGGGCGTGATCGAGCCGCTGCAACTTGTCGTGGTTGGCGGCGTCGTCGGAGACGCGATGGCGCTCGCCGGCAGCGCCACCATCGCCATTGCCCCCGCTGCGCTCACCGCCAATAACGACAGCGCCACGCGCAACCGCAACAGGCCCCGTCTCACCGACGACGCCGACGACAGAAATGGACGTTTCAGATCCGACACACCTACCTCCAAGGTCATTTCACCGAGCACAAGTGGGCGGCCGATGAACGCGAACTAACCAATCTCGATAGATCATATCGAGAAAGTTTCCGAAGGATGTCCGCCTCACGGGTCAGCGACACGGTCGCGTCGGCTCGCGTGCTGCCTCCCGAGGTGTCACGGCCGCCATCCACTGCAGCGGCGATCGTGACGTCACAGGATTACCGTGTACCGTCCGCCGGTGGTTCTGCGGATGAATCCGGCCAGCTCGAGGCCGGCCAGTGTTGTCATCAGGTGCTCCCCGTTTGCGGTCGGGCGACCCACCGCAGCCAACGCGTCGAGTCGTCCAAGCGCCGCGAGCGTGTCGGCGCCACCGGCCACCGCATCGAGCACAGCCAGCTGCACCTGGTCCAGCGCGCGCCGCGTCTGCTCCTGCGCCGCTCGGACGCCCACGCCGAAGATCGTGTCGAGCACATCCTGCGGCCCTCGGATCACGGAGAACCCCTCCGCCAGCAGTGAGTTCGGCCCGTCGGACAGGCGGGAGAGCACAGATCCCGGTACTGCGCCAACCGAGCGGCCCAGCGCGCGGGCGACCTGAACGGTGCTCTCGGTCCCCGACCGGTCGCGCGCCTGAACCACCACGGTCAGCTTCGAAAGCGCCGCGATGATCCGATTTCGAGCGACGAACGCCCACCTCCGCGACGCCGCGTGCGGCCCCAACTCGCTGACGACCGCAGCATCCCGGCGGATCCTCGCATAGACGTGGCGATTGGCCTTGGGGTTGGCCTCAGCCGCCGAACCCGCCAGTACTGCGATGGTCTGGCTCCCCGCCGCCAATGCTCCCTCATGGGCCGCGACGTCTACGCCAATTGCCAACCCGCTGACGACCGTCAGCCCACTTGCGCTGAGTCCTCTGCCGAGCATGCGCGCCGCAGCCGTTCCGTACTCGGTGGCCCGCCGCGCACCCACGATCGCGACCGGGTCGGCCCTTGCGAGCTCCAGAAACCGCCGCATGCCGCCCGCGACATGCAAAACAGCCGGGCGCGCGTTGCCCAGCGCAAGCAGTGGATACGGGTACTCGGAGTCGCAGGCGCACAAGAGCTCGAGGCCGGCGGCTGCGGCTTTCAACCGCTCACGTTCTGCCTCGTCTGCACCAAACGCCAGGTATTCGTCGTGGACGTTTATGTTCAGTCGCCTCTCCGCCAGGTCGATGAGGCCAAGGTCGGCGATTCCGAGAATTGCCTCAGACCTGCGTCGCTGGAACTCGAGGTACGAGCTGACCCGCTCGAGCAGCCATGTTCTGCGCATGCAGCCGTCACATGCGCCCATATCAGGCCGCCGCCAGCTCGATGGAGGCACGCTGCCGCAGGCTCAGGGCCAGCATCACGTCGGCGAGACCCACACGCTCACGACCGTTTAGGTCAGCGACCGTCTGCGCGACGCGTAACACTCGGTGCCGTCCGCGTGCGGACAGAGCTCCACCCATGTATGCGTTGCCGAGCGCTGCCAGTGCATCCTCGGTCAACCGCACACGGGACTGAATCAACCCGGCATCGAGCTCGCCGTTACACGCCGCGCGTGTGCCCTGCAAACGCCGCCGCTGCAACTCGCGTGCGCTCGCCACCCGTTCCCGGGCTGCCGCGGAGTGAATTCTGGGTTCGGCCTCCATCTCCTGTGCGCTCGGTCGTTCAACGTTGACCAGCATGTCCATGCGGTCGAGCAGGGGCCCACTCAGCCGCCGCTGATGACGCCGAATCTCAAGCTCGGAACATGTGCAGCGCTCCTCGACTCCCGCGTAGCCGCAGGGACAGGGATTCGTGGCCGCCACCAGCATGAACCGGGTCGGGAACACAAGCGCCCGTTGTCCGCGAACGATCGTCACGCGACCATCCTCGAGCGGCTGCCGCAGCGCCTCGAGCGTGGTGCGCTGAAACTCTGAGAGCTCATCGAGAAAGAGAATCCCTCCGCTCGCGAGGCTCGCCTCCCCGGGTCTGGGCGGGTTTCCGCCTCCGACGAGACCCGCAGCTGAAATCGTGTGATGAGGCGCGCGGAACGGCCGCTCGGCAACCAGCCCGCCGCGGTGGAGTCCGGCGATGCTCTGAATCCGCGTCACCTCCAGGGCTTCTGACCGTGTCATCGGCGGCAGGATCGACGGGAGACGGCGAGCGAGCATGG
Organism: uncultured Conexibacteraceae bacterium; assembly: GCA_963848435.1. Lineage (GTDB taxonomy): Bacteria > Actinomycetota > Thermoleophilia > Solirubrobacterales > Solirubrobacteraceae > Palsa-465. The sequence goes on from CAWKDQ010000001.1 coordinate 128,088, forward strand.
TCTTGCCGGTGCCCGGCGAACCCTCGAGCAGCAGGTTGTGGCCGCCGGCGGCGGCGATCTGCAGCGCGATCAGCGGCG
>CAWKDQ010000002.1:0-254997 GCA_963848435.1 uncultured Conexibacteraceae bacterium
CGTTCCTCGACGGGTACCTGCCATGGCTGTACGGCCAGGGGCCGCTGCACGCCATCCACGACCACAGCGGACTCGCCGCCGGTCCTCGAGCGCTGCCCGCCGCGGGTGCCGCTGACGATGCGCTCGCTGCACCCCAAACTCGCCGCGATTCGCCTCAGCGACGACCACGGCGGCTGGCAGGCGATCCCGAGCATCACCGATGGCCCCGAGACCTACGAGCTCGTCCTGACGATCACGCAGACGCGTGGCCACTGGCTGGTCAGCGGCGTCAGCAACCCGCGATGAAAAACAACCCACCGACCGACCCGAGAAGGAGGCAGGAGCGATGAACGAGCCATCAGACGGTGTCGCCGAGGAGGTCGAGCGCCAGCTGCAGCTCACGCTCGCCGCCGCGGCGATCGCCGCACGACGCGCGATCGCCGCTCGCCAACACGCGATCGAACAGGCCAGACGCGAAAGCGAGCAGGCCGCCCGCGCCGCGCAAGCCCGGATCGACGCCGAGCGGCTGCTCGCGACCGAGCGCCTGCGCCCCGTGTTCGAGCCCGACTGGTGGGAGACCGCCCAGCCGCAGGAGATCGCCGACATGTGGCAGGAGGCCAACACCTGGCGCGACCCAGACCAGCCGGCCGTCGCTACCCCGACGATCTTCGACCACGCCGCGCACCGGATCCGCCAGGAAGTCCGGGACCGCAGCGGCCTTGACCCAACCCAGATCGTCACGCTCGCGGCCGTCCAAGAGCTCGAGCACGAGCACCAAGCCGCGCTCGCCGAGCAGCCAGCCCAGCCGGCCGAGCTCGCCGCCGACAGGCAAGAGGCTCCGCGGCGCGGGTACGACGATCCGCAACGCCGCGAGCAGCTCCGCGTACGTCTCGCCGACGCCGGCGTTCCCGAGCCCGCGATCAAGGCACGGACGCTCGCCGACCTCGGCCAAGCCCGCGAGGCCGCCGAGGCGGCACGCACGCCCCCCACGACCTCAGCGGAGCCGCGCCGCGGCGCAAGCGCTCGCTCGACGCGCGAGCTCGCGCGCCGACGGTGAGCGCCGCGCGCCGACACCGCCCGACAGCACCACCCTCGGAGTTTTCGCCAACCGAGAGGGGTAGCGTGCGCAGCGCAGTCCCGAGCCACAAGGACTGAGCGTGATCGACCGTCCCGTCCTGATCGTCCTGATCTCCCTCGTCGCAGTCATCATCGGCGCCCTGGTGGGCGCGTGGTGGCGGACCGGAGCCGAGCCGCCGCGCGAGGAGCCCGCCGACTCGCCGTCCGAGATCGATCAGGCCCGGGCCGCAGCCGCACGAACGAGCGCCGCCTTCAACCGGGCGCTCGCGGCGCACCACGGCCTGCCCGCGCGGCTGCGCGGGCTCGGCGAGGCCGCGCGCGAGCACGCGACCGCGCTCCGCGCGCTGCACCAAGCCGGAGTCGCGCCCAAGGGGATCAAGGCGACCGACGACTGGCAGCCGCCCGTCGAGCTCCACGCCGAGAACGCGCTGCGCCCGGGAGCGATCGAATCGTGGCAAGCGCTCGATCGCTCCTTCCAGGGCCTCCTGGCGGCGCTCGACGACCCGGACGCCAGCTTCGCGCACCACGCCGCCGCCTACGAGACGGTCGCGACCGCGACCGACACGATCACCGAGGCGCTCGCGAACGCCACCGGGACCGACCTCGCGACCGGCTGCTCGTTCTGCGGCAAACCCCGCCCGCAACTGCGCAAGCTGATCGCCGGCCCCGGCGTCTACATCTGCGACGAGTGCGTCGCGCTATGCGTCGAGATCCTCGAGGAAGAGATCGGCGAGCGCTGGCGCGAGGAAGCCGAGCAGCGACTCGGCGGCGAGAACCAAGACGACGAGTGACCGCCGAGCGGCCCCTCGCGTTGTCGCCTGCCGCGGCTGTAACGTGCGCCGAGATGACACACGGCGAACGCTGGATGTACCCGCGAGGGTTGATCGATCCGCGCATCGACATCGAGCAGCCCCCAGTCCGCTGCGGCTCTACGAAAAGGGCGTCTGGGACCCCGCCGAGCAGTACTGGGGCGAGCCCGACGACACAGTCGAGATGTGCCTCGTCGAGGTGATCGCCGCCGGCCCGCGGATGCAATACGAGTTCGAGCAGCTGCTCCCCGGCGGCGACAACCCCGACGCAGGCGACCCGATCCTCGACGCGGTCGAGCTGCGCAACCGCGGCTACCCAGACCGGGCCCGAGCGCTGCTCGACGGCCTGGTCGACTGGGACGTGCGCTGCATCGACGCTCACGCGCACCTCGGAGGCCTCGCCTTCGATGAGGGCGACATCGAGGAAGCGCAAGCGAACTACGCCACCGGCATACGGGTCGCCGAGGCCTCGCTCCCCGACGGATTCGGCGGCGTGCTCGGCTGGGGATGGATCGACAACCGCCCATTCCTCCGCTGCCTGCACGGCCTGACCATCAGCACCTGGCGCCTCGAGCAGCACGCCGAAGCGCACGAGCTCTGCCAGGCGCTGCTCTGGCTGAACCCCGCCGACAACCAGGGCGCCCGCGAGCTGCTCCCCGAGATCGCCGCCGGCGCATCCTGGCCCCACAGCCGCTGAACAACCCGACTGCGACGGCGAGCGGGCCACGGTCAATCGCCACGCGAGGAGCCCCGACGACGACGTTCTGTCGCCCCTTCGCGAGGTAGCGTGCTCAACTGACCACACTCCGGTGGCCGGTGGACCCCGCTACACCCAGCGCCGTATCGACGTCCTCGTAGTTCCGTTCGTCGAGCCTCTTGAGCAATTCCTCGCCGAACCGTTCTCGTCCGCCGCGGCAGCCCCGGGCCTGCTCAGTGCTTGATCATCATGAATCGGCTATAGCTCGCTGGCGCGTGGCGTCGCCAGGTAGATCCGCAGAGCAAGCGGCCGCTATCTGGAGGGTCTCACATCATGAACATGTTCTGGTGCAGGACAGATCGATTGATTTCGCCGCCTACGACTGGTCCGAGGACGTCAGCGAACTGCGCAAGGATCCTTGGACTTGTACGGCAAGAATCGCGGTCGGCGAGCCGACTCCAGCTGGCCGTTCGGGGCCAGCCGCGCCCGTACGCGAGCCGTTGTCGGAGTACTGAGTTCAGTCGCCGCCTGGCGAAACCGACGCGATGCCTCCAGATGCGCAGAAGAAGTCGAACCCCCGCGTCATCTGTTCCCGATTCGTGTCCGAGAAGACACCTCGCAGCGCTGTACCATAGGCGCGTGGTTCGCGCCGATCGTATTCGCGCTTCGCCCGCTGCAGCTCGGCCACCGTCGGGTTTCCGAGCGCCGGAGCTCTCGCCATCCGGGGCATGCCACGAACCCGATCGAGCGGAAGCTCGGCGGGCGTCCTGGGGAGCCCCTCGCCGGCTCATCGAGCTCCGCAAGGTTTTGTCGTCGAGAATGACGTCCCGGCCGATCGAACGCTCCCAGTACAGCGGCTACTTGAGATCGTCAACGGCCGTGAAAGCGCCGGGAACGCAGTCTTGCCGGATTTCGACTAACAGCTTCGACCGGCTGCCAGAGATCCTCACCAGGTTGGCGAGCCCACTCAAGCACAAGCTCGGCGAATGAAGGACTTCTTCATGGACACGGAGACACCGGCATATTGCCGAGCGCGGCCGCGGACTCCGACGCGACGAGTTTAGCCATCCTTCCTACTCGTTGAGCCTCTCATTTGTCTCTTCGCACCACGCCAGATCCTCCGGGACGCGGAAGCGCGACCCTGAAAAACGCCTGCTCGAGCCCGGCGACATGTCACGGCATCTCTCACTCAGCCAGAAGCTCCTGCCGAATACAGCGCCGGAGTCCCGACCGCCCGTGGCGCGGAGCTCCCGAGCGGCGGCGCGTCGTCCGAAATCATCTGACACCACGCGTACTGGCCCTCGCATCTTCCCGAGCGTCCCGGAGTCGCCAGCGCACCCCGAGGCAGGCTTCTGCGGCTCCGCGGCGTCATCCACTTCCGCCGGGGGCCATCCCAAGCGATGTTCAGCCTCGAGCCAGGCGTCTTTCATTCGGCGGCGTGCGGGATAGTCGCCGGCGCGCACGTAGCTCCGAGTTCACCCCGTCGACGGCAAACATGTGCCGAGATCGAACCGCTATCGGGGTGCTCGCGCTGCTGTGTGCAGCGCTCGGCGCCCCCGCTCGCGTCTACGGCCGCCGCGACCTGCCGGCCCCTCCGCGCTCGGTCACTTGCCCGGCGAGCGGCCGCTGGCCGTCGCAAGGCCGGACCGCGCCCGAGAACCCAGCGCATCCGCCGCCGAAGGAGCTCCATGCCGTGGTCGGCGTTGCTGAAATAAGATATGGACGGATGCCAGGATCTAGGGGGAGCCCGCGCCCGCCTTCCGCGCTTTGCGGGGCCCGCGACCCCCGAGCGTGAGATACACGTCGATCAGCAGGAGCAGGGCGGCGTCGGCGTCGGCCAGAGTGCCGGTCGATGATCATTCGGGCAGTTAGGTGCTCGTCGACCGAGGTCGTGGTGCGGTGGGATTCTGCCTACGGGGTGCCGATCAACAACGGCTGGTGTCGCGTCGACCCGTAGACGGTCTGAGATCGGTGTGCGTGGTCGGGTTTGGCGATGCTCGCCAGCTCTCCGAGACGATGTTGATCGTGTCGCTGGGTTGTCGTGGCGGGCTATTCGTGGTGCTGGGTCAGGGTGTTGAGGTCGAGGTGGCGGAAGGCGCTGTCGACGAAGCGGGCGGCAAGTTGTTGGGCGGCGGTGAGATCGTGGTTGTGGTCGATGGCGTGTTCGCAGACTTGGACGGCGACGCCGACGCAGGCGGCGGCGAGTGTCTGCGCGCGGGTTCCGAGGCTGGCGCCGAACGCTTGTTGGCGCTCTTCGATCAGGCGGGTGAGTTGTTCGGTGACTCCGTTTATGACGTCGCGTCGGAGGTTGGCGGAGAGCGCGCCAGCGCGATCGCCGTGGAAGAGCAGGTTGAAGCCGGCGGCGCGCTCGGCGGCGAACCGAAAGATGGGCTGCATGCCGGTATCGGCGAGTTGCGCGAGCGACAGCTCGCGGCCTCGCGTGTAGGCGTCGGCGATCCAGTCGTTGAAGGTGTCGGCTTCGCGTTGGATGACGCGGAGGGTAGATCTCTTCCTTGTTGCCGAGCCTGGCGTGCAGCGTGGGGCGGGTCGTGCCGGCTTTGTGGGCGATGTCGGCGGTCTGGGCGGCGCTGTAGCCGTCGGTGTGGAAAACGTCGCGTGCGGCGTCGAGCAGGTGCTCCTCGTCGAAGCGGCGGCGATTGGGGCTGACGGCGGTCGTCATGCTTTCATCCTACCAGTTGCTCTGACATCCCGTAAAGCAAGATGTTAGTCTTACGTCCTGTCAAGCAAACGCTGGTCTTGTGGTTCGAGGAGAAGAGATGTCGGTACTGAAACCGCGCCGTGGTGGTGGCGTTGAGGGCGTGAGGGTCCCGCGGTCGGTGCGTGGGGGATCGTGGTCGAGGAGGGCCCTGGCGCTACTCGCGACGGCGGCGGCGATGCTCGTCGCCGGTCCTGCGGCATCGGCGGTCGCGGCGGGTTTCCCGTTCGAGCCGATCGTGCTCAAGCACGTTCCCGTTCCGAGCGGGTTCACGCGGCTCCTCGAGCCCGTGTTCCTGCCTGATGGCGAGCATCTCGTGCTGGCCGCTGCGGCGCCAGGGAGCAGCACCGTCAACCAGATCGTCCTCAGCGACGTCAAGACCGGCGCGAGCCGCTGCATCACGTGTTCCGGCGGCCCGGCGCTTCCCGACATCAGCAGCGTGATCCTGAACCCGTTCCCTGACGGCAAGCGACTCTTTCTCGGCTTCCACGGGATCCTCGAGTGCACGCCAAGCGTCGTGGACTGCCAGAGCTACACCTACACGCCATATGACCTGACCGGCGCGGAGGGGGAGATCGGGAGCGTCAACCAGGGCGGTTGCGACGCTGGGCGGCGTTCTGCTCGGCGGGTCAGGCGGTCCGTCGCCTCTGCCGGGAGTCGAGGTCACGGCAGGCGCCTCGCCGAAGCTCTCGCCCGATGGGAACTACATCGCCTACTCCAACATCCGTCTGGATGGCTATGAGGAGATGGTCGTCGCCAAGCTGGTGCGCGAGTCGGACAAGTATGTGGCTCAGGACGCGCGGGTGATCAACCCGCCGGGCCCGACCTCCAGCTCTGATCCGAGCGTCGCGGATTGGTCTCTCGGCGGCGCGCTTTATGAGCTGAAGACGTTCACGCACGGTGGAGCGGATCTCAGCTACGTGCAGGTCGGCGGCGCGAACGGCATGAACCCGGACATCTGGCAGGTCAACCTCAAGACCGGCGCCCGCGCACGGCTTACCTCCAACCCCGATTGGGATGAGGACAGCGCGATCTCTCCCGACGGGCAGTTGCTCGGACTCTGGAGCAACCGCAATTACCACCTCATCGATTGGGCGGGCGGCCTACTGCCCCACCGCAGCTTCATCGACGCGCCGCTGGTCGCCGCGGTCGCGAGCCGCGTCACCAACGCCAATGGGAACCTGTACTGCTCCGGGCCCGAGTGGCTGATGCCGGCAACCGGCGATGACAACGCGCGGATCGTCGGCGAGCCGATCGTCGATTACAAGGACCCCAACGCTCGTGTGACCGACCAGGACGCCGGCTGGCCGATGTGGAACCCGCAGAGCACGAGCATCGCGTTGCAGATGACCGCCGCGCCCGGCGGCGGGGTCTACGTCAAGAACTCCCCGCCGTACGCGGTCGTGGCTCAATTGCAGGGACGCAAACCGCAACGGCCCGAGCCGGTCGTCAGCTCCGCCGTCGGCTCGATGGGCCCCGACGCCAGCCAACTACCACCCGGCCTACAGCTTCAGCGGCACGATCACGCTCAAGGGACCGGGCGGCGGGACCGTCACGATCGCCTACCACCCGATCGTTGAGGCGCTGTTCGGGAGCTGGAGCGAGACCTACAACAACTACTCAGAAGACGGAAAGAGCTTCCTCAACGGAACGGCCACGGTCGACGAGCGCCAACCCAACCTCGCCGAGGTTGCCTACACCGCGCACCTGATCATGACCGGCCAGAACACCGGCACGATCGACGCCAACTTCGACTACAAGAGCGCCGGATACATCTCAGTGAGCAACACGCCACCGACATCGACCGGCAGCATCACCACCACCTACGACGGCACCACCCGCAGCGGTCCCCCCGGCTGGGTCGACGACAAGAGTGACAAATGCCCGGCGTCACAGGTCCCGCCGCTCCCCCAGCTCAAGGCAACAGCCAAGCGACTCTCGCCGGGCCGCTACCTCGTCAAGGTGACCACCAGCATCACCGGAGCCGGGCCCAACGAGACCGGAGTCGAGATCGCGCCCGTCACCCACGCGCGGATCACCGGCGCCGACAAACCGACTTACACCAACGATAACGGCACCACCATCATCACTATCCACCACCACCAGCGCACCCGGCGACAGCTCAAAGTGACAGCCGGCGACACCCTCCAGCCGACCACACTCAGCGTAAACAACCAATCAGGAAACCCGCGGGCCCGATGAGGATCGTGAGCCGGACCGGGTCTCCACGGAGCCTCCGCGGAACCCGGCCCGGCCCAATCCGCTCCACGCACCCCGGCCGAGTACCGCATCCGCACATCCCCGACCGAAACACTACCACCACGACAGACCTCCGCGTCGAGTGCGCCGAAGCTACCTATCCATGCTTTGAGGCGCGGCGAATACCGACGCCCCGCCCGCCTGGATAAGCCCTCGACTCTCGGCTTGGCGCGTGAACGTGGCCCTGGGACGGCGGACCCGTCCCGTGCCCCGCTCTCGATTCCGCTGAGAGTTCTCTTGGCCGAGACGGTAGGTTCCCTCCTCAGCGCCAGATCGGCGTCGCTCGTGAGTGCTCGCGGACCTGGGCCCGGCCGGCAAGCACCGGCAGCAAGCTCACCATCGCTTTGTGCGGCGAGTCCGCTCGAGGGCTGGCGAGTGCTCTTCGCCGAACGCGAGATTCTGTCAGCGACCGTCCAGCCGTCGCCGGGCAGGACCCGCGCTGAAAGGAAAGTGAGTGAGGCCAACTGGCAAGTGCCCAGCTGACCTGCTTGTCGCCACGAGCGTGTCCGCCGCCGGCGCGAAGACGTCGTTGGCGTCGGCGTGGCGCTCTCTTCCCTGCAGGCCGCGCGGAGCAGGGATCGTTCCCTGCGAGGCGCAGATGTTCGTCGCTGAGGGAAAGCAGGAGCGCTTCGCGCTGGCGGTTTGTGGCGATAGGAACATCCGCACGTCGGGGCGAGACCCGACCGGCGCGACTGCCCCAGCTTCGTGATTGCAGCAGTCGGCCGAGAGTTCACCGTTGGCCTCCCAGCGCCTAGGCGATGATCGGGGCCGGCGTGGTCCGGAACTGGGTAGCGTGGTCACAAATCCCGGGTGGTCGTTAGTCCTTATGCAGGTCCACCAGCCAGAGAGGTCAGGTTCCCGCTAAATGTGGCTTGACGGCTCCGAGCGCCGACCGAACGATGCCAGCCTGGAACTCCGGTCGCGTCAATGACTGTAGTCCGATCAAGTACACCATCGCGCGGTACTGCGCCCGGCCGTCTTGATCCTCAGGTAGCACGGCGAGCGCGGCGTCCCGAGCTAGAACCAGAGCGTTGTTTGCAATCCTGGCCGACGCCGCGGGAAGTACGTCAGCGAACTCGCTCTCTAGCGCGTCGGTGGGAGTTGCCGTTAGGTGGACGGCCGCAAAATAGGACCTCATGCGCCGCTCCGAGACGAGGCAACGCAGCGACGCGTACGCGATCGCAGAGCTTAGGCGGACAAGGTCAAACGCCGGGTGCCCAGCGCCAGCCTGGGCAAAATCGATTAGGCGGGGCATCCTGTCATCAGGTAACAAGATATTCCCGGCGTGGAGATCTCCGTGCACCGTGATCTCCGCGTCTAACTCGGCCACGGTCGCCGACACGAGCTCGAGAGGATCCCGGGCGTTGAACTCGCCATCGTCGGCCTCCAAGACCCACTCGATGCCCAGCCCACTCATGGATGCGATTGGTTCGGTCCCGGTCCAGCACTCCTTCTTGCTGGCCTCAAGCGGGTGCGCGTTCAGCTGTTTGATGACATCGAATGCGCGTCTGAGGCCGATTACGAGGTCCTCTCGTGCTGGAGGCGCTGGACTTAGTCGGCCCCCCTCCCACGCGGATAGCGCCTCAAGCCGCTCCCTGAGGGACGGCGCCGCGGCCGACGCTTGGTCGGCATCCGACACCAGCTGTTGGATCATCACGGCGACGCCGCCCAGGGAGTAGACCGCCATCGGCAGAAGCTGGTCAGCTGGCGTAATCGATCGGGCACGCCGCATCTCCGCCTGCAGCTTCGTCATGTCGTCGAACTTTGCGACCACGACCGAGCGTCCGCCTTCCACGGTCACCCGAAGAACCCTTGCGCCGGAGCGTCCAGAGGTCAGCGGGCTGGCGCTGACCTCTAGTGCCCTGTCCGTCTTGATGCCACGCGTTTGGTTTTGAAACATCGCAACCGCAGCCGTGAGAATTCGGCGCTCGCGCGTAGCGAGACCATCGATCGTGACGCCGGTGCTCTCTGACGACGAGAGCAGGCCGGCGTTTCGCCGCAGCTCCAACGCGTCGAAGTCCGCCAAAGTACATCCGTCGGTCATCTTGACGTTAGCCCTCACGTGCGAGTCGTATTCGTCTAACAGACCCTGTAGTTCCGTCGAGTCGTCGACCCCAAGATCCCCAACGTCGATCCGGTAATAGACGACGTTCGCGCGTTCGAGCTCGGCTCGGAGGAACGTTGACAGGAGATGCCCGGACGGGATGATCGTGCGCCAGCTCCTGTGTATGACAACGCCACAAATGCGCTCTCCGGCAAGAGCCTCGAGCCTCTCCACGGTGCTGACAGTGATTGGAACCAAGCCGCGGGACTCGAGAAACCGAGTATTGCCTTCGACGTCTTGCCGATCGCCCAGCAGTAAGACGGTCTGCCAGTCGTCGGCGGGCTGGGGGTCGAGCAATGCCTCGCTGGCCTCGTCGAGCTTGAGTGTTTCAAGCGGCACCATCGGCGGGCGAGTATCAACCTCAGCAATCACATCGGCGTAGACCAGCTGGCGAAGCTCCCCTGAAACTTGCGCGACGATCGCCGACTTGATCTCCGGTTTGGAGCCTCGAGCGCCAACTGCAAGTGCGCGCTCCACGGCCGGGTTTGAGGGGAGCACCTCGATGAATCGTCGTGTGCGCCGGTGGAGCTCCTCGGCGTCAAAGCTGCCGCTCCCCAGTTGTGCAAGCGCAGCCTCGACCAGGGTCGCCGTATTCGCAGGCTTAAGCCGGATTGACTGTGCCACCTCACCCGCCGCGCCCTCGAAATCCGCAAGATCCGGGGCGTCCAGGCTCATGGCGATCCCGCGTCCGGAAAATCGTAGATCTCCCCGCGCAGTTCAAAGGCACGCCGGCCGCCCTCGAGAATCGAGACGATGTGATCGCTCGTCTCCTCAACGTCGCCTGCAGCCTCAATCGCCGCTCGGTCAGCGTTCTTCATCGACATGACCAACACCCGTTCGGCGTCCCCAATTACAGGGATGTTCGCGTTGTGGGTCACGAAGATGAGTTGCCGCTCCTGCTTGAGAGCCTTGATCTTCTCGATGAGAGTCTCGTAGATAAACCGGTTATCGAGATCGTCTTCGGGCTGATCGAGTACAAGCGGATACGGCGCAGGACGCAGAAGCAGTGGGAGGAGCGCCGTTGCCTTTTGTCCTTTGGACATCTCGGTCACAGATCGAGGCGTCCCTTTATCGAACATGGTGACCTCGAGCTCGTCGTCAGCGACACCGCTCTCCAGGTCGTATAGATCCTCGCTTGATGCCAGATGAGAGAGGAGCCGCACCATCTGGCCTTCGTCACGATTGAGCACTCGAGCGAGCTGCGCCGAATCCTCTTCCTCGACGAGCGAGATCAGGCGCTCGGCCGGCAATGCGGCAGCGATCTGATGGCACAGGCCTTCCTGGTCGCGAAGCCTAGAACCGTTCAATAGCGTATTCAGTCGTTCTCTATATCCCTCAGTACGAGTGCCGTGGTTCAGCGACAAAACGATGTGGTCTGAGAACTCGGCGTTGATTCGCTCAACCTCTCCGAGGCGGAGCCGAAAGACCTCGCTGCGTAGGGCGCGCAGCTCACGACGCAACCGATCGCGGGTCTCGGACCGCTCTGCGAGGGCGGCTTGACGGTCGGCAAGCCGAGCGGCGATTCGATCCAGTTTCGCGACCTCCTCAGACAGTCGGTCTTCCGCTTTGATGGCAGCGGTGACGGCCTCCTCCTGCTTGAGCAATTCGAAATACGGTGCGCTCTCGCGGGCCGCTTCGTCCGCGGCCTTCGTGACGTGAGCGCGCAACGCATCTCCCTCGGCAATCTGGTCTATCGAGTCGCCGAGAGTCCGTCTTGCGTTCGCCAGCATTCGACCGAACTCGATCAGCGAATCGCTCTCCGACTCTCGCAACGGTCGCGCCTCGAGATCCAGCTGGGCTACGGCCGCAATCGCCACGCGCGCCTGAGAGATGCCTGAGTCGTAGCGGTCGAGTAATTGCCTTGCCAACTCCAGCAGCTCCTGACGTCGCTGGTGTTCCGCTCGCTGACGAGCGATCTGCGGCGACAACTCGGGGCGATCAGCCTGCACCTCCTTGAGGCGGGCTCGAAGTTCGCCTCCATCCTTAACAAGTCGCTCCGCCGTTTCGATCTCGTCTCGAAGCTCACGGATTTGTGGTCCACACAAGGCGATGTCAGCTGCGAGCCGCGTGGAATCCTCGTCCCACTGATCCACGACGGCCCTGTGCGGCCTGTCGACCAGCGCCAGCCGCTTGGTCGACGACATCGCAATCTCTTGCAGCTCACCTTGCGAGTAGATCTCGATCTGACGCAGCAAATCATCGTCGGCGATCGCTCTGACCCCGTCGACGTACACACGGCTTTGCGAGGAGATGTCTCGCTCAATGGTCGTGGTCCGTTCGTCTCCGCCCACTCCATCGTGCACCAAGACCGCGGCAGCTGTGCCACCGCGTAGCGTGGCGCTGATCAAGCCCTCATGAGACATGGAATCCTCATTCTCAGACGCCCTGAGGAGCTGACCAATCCGGTGCTCGTCGTCATCGAAGAGAAAACGGATCGTCTCGACGATCGTCGATTTGCACGTTCCGCGCGCGCCGATGATGCACGTCAGGTTTGGTGAGAACCCGAGGCTGGCGTCTTTTAGATGCCCATCAGTTGTTGAAAGACCCGCGATGTACAGAACGTCTCCTCATGCCAGATCTCGGAACCAGAGCCTACCGGCGGCCGGCGAATGGCTGGTGGAGCGAGCTAGCGATGTCGCGCATAACGACCTTTCGATGCGCGGTTAGGCATCGTGCCCAGACCAAGCTCGTTCGTCCAACGGCCTACCAATTCCAAACCACCTGAGCTTCTGCCTCGTCGCTCATGGAGGCCCTGTCAATGACGCTGCCCCCCACGGCCGAATCCAGAACCGCGATCGAAGCGCGCGTCGCGGACAAGCAGCATCGCTGGGGCCTAAAGACGACGTCCCCGATCCTCGCCACGAACGCAGCCCACCAGCCCAGGATCACCTTGGCCGGCATCGAGTTCCCCGGAGACCGCGCGATGCGAGACCGGCGGCGGCGGCGCCAAGATGCCCGTCGCGACATGGAAGCGGGAGCAGCGCGGCGCGGCCGCCGGCTCTCGAGGCTCGTCAGCTGCGAGAGCCGCTCCAGGTGCGGCTGACTGCCGCTTTGACCGGATCGCTTGCAAGGTGCCAGCAAGCGCCACGTACCCCTGCTGCGTCTTCGGTCCGCGGTGTGTCTGCGTTCTGGGTGCTTTCCACGGTGGCAATCCCCGGCGATGATCAGACGATGTACGTCATCGCAGTACAGGCTCCGATCGCCGTGCTGAACCCCCAGCGCGAGGCGTAGCTACGCCGATGCTTCCTGTGAGGTGTAACCAGCGCCTCCGGGCGGTCCGATGGCGCTCTGATTGGGAGCCGCGCCTACTCGCGCTTGAGCTTGAGCGCCAGGCTGGGGACGACGAAGGAAGCGAGAAAGATCGGCAGGAGCCTCTTGCCGGTGCATCGGAAGGCGACGGTTTCGCCATCGGCGGCGTCGAAGATCTGAGTTTGGCTGGAGTTTCGGCCATTGCGGACTTGGAGCGTGTGACGTCCAGGTTCGACTGGTATCTCGATCGTGTCGTTCATTTCGAGCGACCCGGCACGCCGACCGTCAACCACGATGTCGTACGTGCCACGTCGGACCTCGACTCCGATTGCTTTGTGCGTCAGCTTCAGCGTTGCCGCCATGGCCAATCTCCTCTTGTTCTGACAGACGGTTCTTTGGGTGCTTGGCGACGGCCGCCGCCTCCCGGCGACGGTCATCCACGTCTGCCGGTCACGAGCCGTTCGCGGTCAAACATCGCGGGCGCGGAGCGCCAGGCGAGCAGGTCGCCGCCGGCAGGGCTGCGGCGAGACCGAGCGCGAGAGCGGTCGACACCGTGATCACGTTCAGCGACATCAAGGCGAGGATGATCAGCGGCGGCAAGCTACCCAACACGCTCAAGAATGCCAGACGCCATCTCGCCGTCGGGGCTAGCAGCAGTTGCAGCTCTCGCCTTGCCAGGCGTCGCGGGCCTCGGTGAGCGCGACCGCCGCGATCAGGAGGGCGACTGTGGGATCGGCCCACCACCATCCAAAGAGCGCGTTCGCCAGCAAGGCGACGAGCAGCGCGGCTGAGAGGTAGGCGCAGAGCATCGTCTGGCGGCTCTCGCTGGTCGTCGCGGAGGAGCCAAGTGCTGTGCCGAGTCTGCGTTTCGCCGTGGCCAGGGGCGGCATCGCGATCACGGTGACGGCCGCGAGAGCGACGCCGACCCAGCTGACGGCAGGGTGATGCTGGGCGATCAAGTCACGGCCGGACTCGATCGTGACGTAGACCGAGAGCATCAGGAACGATGCGGCGATTAGCTGCTGCGCACGTCGCTCGGCGCGGTGTGAGCTCAGCCGCTCGCCGGTTACGAGCCAGAGCACGACGAGTCCCGCGCCGGCCTCGATCACGCTGTCCGCACCGAACCCGACCAGTGCGACCGATCCGGCGATCACCCCGGCGGCGATCGCGATCGCCGCTTCCAGCATGTGCCAGGCCAAGCCCAGCTCGGTCACCCGTCGCGCACGGCTCCTCAGTCGCTCCCGCTCCTCCCGGTCGCCGCGCTCGGGAATCGTGACCGGCAGCGTTCGAAGTGGCGTTCCAGTGGCCATGCCATGACGGTACCCGTGAGGCTGTGGATCCGCTCGCGCGCGGCTGATGTCGGGGCACGGAGTCACGTCGAGCCCAGAAATCGTGTCGGCCGGACGAGATCTACCGAACATCGAACCGACGAAACCCCTCGTATGCCGCAAGCGATGCGACGATGCCGACGCCGACAAGCACCGCAAAAGACGCGAGGTTGGCGCCTTGGGAGAGTTGGTGGTTGCCGTCGGCCCAGTAAAAGAGCGATATGAAGCGCAGCGGTTTGAGCCAGTGCACGACGGGCGCGAGCGAGCTGAGTAGGTAGGACGCGGCTGCCAAAGCGGTCGCGATTCCGATCGCGGTGCCGCGGCTGCGGGTAGCCGCGCCGAGTGCGAGTGCGGTCAGTCCGAGGTCGATGCCGAGCGCGAGCACCGCGAGTGATGCGGTCGCGACATGCCAGGGGTCGAGCGTCACGTCGAACGCGCGACCGACGTAGACGCACGCGGTGACGGTGATCGTCAGGACGAGTGCCTGCGCGATCATCGCGCAGATCTTCTGCACGAGGATCTCGCGCCGGGGGAGCGGGAGCATGACGAGCAGGCCGAGGGTGCCCTCTTCGTCCTGGCCGGCGATCGCGGCGGCGCCGTAGCCGATCGTGAGCAGCAGCATGATCAGTGGCAGGAAGTTGGTGTATGCGTTCGCGTCGATCCAGCCGGCTGGTGAGCTCAGGGAGCCGGTGACGCCGAACATCGCGGCGATCGTCGGGTTGTCGGTGATGAGCTTGTCGAGCCCGGTCGAGTGCTTGAACGCGGGGTAGAGCGCGACGATCACGAGCATGTAGAGCGCCATCCCGGCCGCGTAGCCGATCGTCGAGCGGCGGCGGTTCTGGAGATCCAGTCGCGCGATCTCAGTCCCCATCGGAGCTCGGGCTGTCGCGGTAGTAGGTCAGGAACAGCTCGTCGAGGTCGGCGTGGCGCGCGACGATGTCGACCGGGTCGTGGTCGGCGATCACGCGCAGCAGCGGCGCCAACTCGCCGGTCACGTGCAGCGTGACGCGATCACCGTCGACCGCGACGTGCGCGACGCCGTCCAGCGACTCGAACACTGGCGGCTGCGACTGGCGTCTTGAACCGCAGCTCCATTGTCTGCGGCGCTCGCTGGCGGAGCGCCTGCACCGTGTCGCTGATGACGAGTCGGCCCTCTTTGATGATCGCGACACGGTCGGCGATGCGCTGGACCTCGTCGAGCTCGTGCGAGGAGAGGAATACGGTGGCGCCGTCCGCGGTCGTCTCGCGCAGTAGGCGGTGGAACTCGTCCTGCATCAGTGGGTCGAGCCCCGAGGTGGGTTCGTCGAGGATCAGCAGCTCGGGCCGGTGCATGAACGCGATCACGACCCCGAGCTTCTGGCGGTTGCCTTTCGAGAGCTCGTGGACGCGCCGGTCGAGGATCACCTCGAAGCGCTCGACGAGCCGCTCGCGCCACGCGGCTTCGACGCCACCGCGCGCTCGGGCGAACCAGTCCAGGAGCTGGCGGCCGGTCATCCGCGGGTAGAGCTCGAGCTCGCCGGGGAGATAGCCGCAGCGCGCGTGGATCGCGACGCTGTCGCGGCGGCTGTCCAGCCCGAACACGCGGGCGGTGCCGGAGCTCGGGTGGCAGAGGTCGAGCAGCGCCCGGATCGTGGTCGTCTTGCCGGCACCGTTGGGGCCGAGGAATCCGAACACCTGTCCGGGTTCGACACGCAGGTCGAGGCGGTCGACGGCGACGGTCTCGCCGAAGCTCTTCGTCAGCCCGTGGGTCTCGATCGCGGCGGTCACGGTTGGATCGGTGAGTGTGGTTGCTTGCTGGATCGCTCGCGGTAGGCGCGTAGCAGGCGCCGGTGGGTGAGCCAGCCGATCAGTTGGTGATCCTCACCGAGGACGGGAACGCCTTCGTCGTCGGTGCTGCCGAGGGCATGCACGGCGTCCTCGAGCGAGTCGTCTGCTCGCAGGTCCGGTGCCGCGCGTGCCAGCGCTGCGGCGAGCGGCGGTTCATCGGCGGCTTGGCTGATGGCTCGCTCGATGTCGACGGCGGCGATCACGCCGAGCAGCGATCCGTGCTCGTCGACGATCGGGAGCGAGTCCGAGCGTTCGGCCGCGAACCGCTTGACGAGCTCGTGCAGCGGCTGATCGGGTCTGACCGGGCGTGGCGGCTTGCCCATCGCCTCGGCGACGGTGATCTGCGCCATCACGCCGGTTGCCTGTGGCCGGTCGATGTCGATCCCGCGGCGGCGGAGCTTGAGCGTGTAGATCGTGTCGCGGCGTGAGGGCGCCCGAGAGCGCGGTCGCGACGACGATCGCGAACATCAGCGGCAGGATGATCCGGTAATCGCCGGTGAGCTCGAAGATGATGATCACCGCGGTGATCGGCGCGCGGGCGGCCGCGGCGAACACGGCCCCCATCCCGACCAGCCCGTACGCGCCCGGGGCGGCGGCCAGGTGCGGCAGCAGGTGGTGGGCGACCGCGCCGTACGCCGATCCGAGCATCGCGCCCATGAACAACGACGGGGCGAACACACCCCCGGACCCGCCGATCCACATCGTCAAGCTCGTCGCCAGGATCTTCGCCGCCAGCAGCCCGAGCAACACGAGGATCACGTAGTGGCCGCCGACCGCTCGCTGAAGGACCGGGTAGCCGACCCCGTACATCTGCGGCACCGCCAGCAGCAGCAGCCCGAGCAGGATCCCGCCCGCCGCGGGACGCAGCCAGTCCGGACCGCGCCACAACCGGTCCGCGAGATCCTCGCCGGAGTAGAGGACGCGAACGAACGCGAGCCCCACCCCGGTCGCGAGGACACCGAGCCCGGCGTAGAGGACGAGCTCGAGCGGCGATGAGAAGTTGAACGTGGGCAGCGACAGGAACGGGTGGTTGCCGAACGCGGCGCGGCCGATCGCGTCGGCGGTGACCGAGCTCAGCACGACCAGCCCGAACGACTGCGTCTGGAAGTTGCGCAGGATCAACTCCAGCGCGAAGAACACACCCGCGATCGGGGCGTTGAACGTCGCTGAGATCCCGCCCGCAGCGCCGCACGCGACCAGCAGCCGCAGCTGCGACTCCGGCAGCCCGAACAGCTGGCCGGTGACCGATCCGAGTGCGGAGCCGATCTGCACGATCGGTCCCTCGCGACCGACCGACCCGCCCGAACCGATGCAGATCGCCGACGCGAGCGACTTGACGATCGGCACCTGCGGGCGGATCCGGCCGCCGCCACGGTTGACCGCGAGCATCACCTCCGGCACGCCGTGCCCCCGCGCCTCGGGCGCGAACCGCGCGACCAGCGGACCGTAGATCAGCCCTCCGATGACCGGCGCGAGCACCACGAACCAGATCCCCAACCCGGGCACCAGCGGGTTATCGGCGTGGCCGACGGCGCTGTAGTCGCGATGCCCGGTGAACAGGTGGGTGAAGCCGAGGATCATGTACCGGAACGCGACCGCCCCCAACCCCGCGCCGACGCCGACCAGCAACGCCAGCGCCGTCAGGCCGCCCGAGCCACGGGCCACCCACCGCGCAAGCCGCGCGCTCCAGGGCTGCGCAAGGGCGCGCAGCCAGCTCGCCTTGGCTCCAGGACCTGGCCGGATCGATCCGGGCGCAGCCGCCGCCTTTCGCGGCCCGTGGGATCCGGAGGCTGTCCTCACAGCCGTCGGCCGCTACGGCGCCGTCCTGGTCGATCTGCGGTCCGGTCGCATCGGTCATGCCTTCATCTCGGCCTCGAGGCCGGCGAGCATCACGTCGATCGCACGGCGGATGTTGCGCCACCGAAACGCGGCGGGGTCAAGCGCGCCGTGCAGCATCAGCCCGTCCGCCAGCGCGAGCAGGATCGACGCCAGCGCGTTAGCGGGGATCTCGACCAGCTCACCGGAGGCAACCCCCTCCTCGATCCATGAGCGCACAAGCTCACGCCGCCGCTGGGTGACTTCCGCGAGCCGCTGGCGCACGGCGTCCTCGGTCAACAGGTCGGCCCACAGATCGGCGCGGACCTGGACCCGCGCGACGTCGTCGCCGCGCGCGAGCATCGCCTGCGCGAACCGCCGCACCCGCTCCACCCCCGACGAACTCGTACCCGTGATCCGCTCGAGCTCACGGTCAAGCGCGGCGGCGTCGTCCTCCAGCAGCGCCAGCAGCAGATCCTGCTTCTGCTCGAAGTAGCCGTAGAACGCCGCCCTTGCTCACACCCGCCTCGGCACACACATCATCGACGGTGAGATCACGAAAGCCGCGTCGCGCCGCGCAGCGCCACGCAGCGTCGATCAATTCTTGGCGACGCTCGATACGGGTCTCGGGACGAAGCTTGGGCACGGGCAGGAACAGCCTAGATTCGGCAAAGCAAACCGACTCGTCGGTTTCTATGACCGTAGCATCTACACATCGATGCCTGCCCGGCGAAACTGAGGCCCCGATGACAGACTCACCGCTCAAGTCCGAGATCGGACTGGTCGCCGCGCTCAGCATCGGCGTCGGCGGGATGATCGGCGCTGGGATCTTCTCGATCCTCGGGGTCGTGGCGCGCATTTCGGGGTCCGCGCTGCCGCTGTCGTTCGCGATCGGCGCGGTCGTTGCTGGTCTGGCTGCCTATGGCTACGCCGCGCTCGGGAAGGCGTTCCCGAGCGTCGGGGGCGCCGTCACGTTCTTGGTTCGTGGGTACGGCGAGGGCGTGGCGTCAGGTTCGCTCAACGTGTTTCAGTACTTCAGCTACATCATCACGATCGCGCTGTATGCCACAGGGTTCGCGGCCTATGCCGTGACGTTCATCGCCCTGCCGGCGAAGGTGTGGGCGGTGGGCGTCGTGCTCGCGTTCACGGCGATCAATTTTCTCGGCGCGCGAGTCATGGGCCGGGCAGAGTCCGTGATCGTGATCATCAAAGTGGCGATCCTGGTCGTGTTCATCGCAGCAGCGTTCATCGCGCTCCCCGCGGTCGGGTCGGCGCGGTTGTCGCCAGCGACCTGGCCGGGTCCGTTGGCGATCTTCACCGGCGCCGCCGTGTTGTTCGTCGGCTACGAGGGCTTCGGCCTGATCACGAACGCGGCAGCCAACATGGCCAAGCCCAGGCGCGAGCTGCCCCGTGCGCTCTACGGCAGCGTTGCGATCGTGAGCGTGCTCTACGTGCTGGTCGCCGCCGGCGTCGTGACCAACGTGCCGCTCGATGTCCTCAGGGGACTTGGGGATTCCGCCCTCGCCGTCGCCGCCAAACCATCGCTGGGGCAGGCGGGCTTCAGGTTGATCGCGATCGCCGCGTTGCTCTCGACCGCATCAGCCGTGAACGCGACCCTGTTCGGGTCGACGAACATCGCGTATCAGATCGCCAAGAACGGCGGGCTTCCACCCGCGTTTGACCGCAGGCTCTGGGGCCGGGATGTCGAAGGCCTGTTCATCACGGCCGCGATCGTGCTCGTGTTCATCCTGATCTTCCCACTGAGCGCGGTCGCGTCGATGGGCAGCGCAGGGTTCCTGCTCGTGTACGCCGCCGTCGCGATCGGCCACATGCGGATTCGAAAGCAGACCGGCGCGAAGGCATGGCCGATCGTCGCCTCCGCACTCACCTGCCTCTCCCTGTTCGCCGTCCTCGTCTACCACATGATCACGACCGCGCCGACATCAGCGATCGGTCTCGGCGTCACGCTGGCGGGCAGCATCCTGTTCGAGAACGTGTACCGCCGCACGAAAGGGCGGACCTTCACGGAGATCGTCACGCAGACCGACCCCGACCCAGCGGAAGCTGCTCGCCGCCGCGAACGCACGGACAGCAGGCCAGGCCATGGCCACGCTTGAACCACCCGGGCACGCAGGCTGTAGCGACCGCGGCGGCTCTCGCTGCACCCGGGGCACCCTTTGGGGACGATCGATAATCGTCGCGTGATGCCTGCTGGCGAGACAGAGCGCGTCGCCGGACACGGGGTGCGCGATCAGCGCACCGACGCTGACCGCGCTGCGGACGAGCGGCTCGGCCGCGACGGAGGGTTGAGCGGTCAGGAGGCGGCCGCCAGGCTCGAGCGATACGGCGCCAACGCGCTGACCGAGAAACGGCACAGCGTGGTGCTGGAGTTCCTGTCGCACTTCTGGGCGCCGATTCCGTGGATGATCGAGGCGGCCGTCGTGCTCACCGCGGTGACGGCGCGGTGGGCGGACTTCGGAATCATCCTGGCGCTGCTGTTGCTCAACGGCGTCGTCGGCTTCTGGGAAGAGCACCAGGCCGCGAACGCGATCGAAGCGCTCAAGGAGCGTCTCGCCAAGCAGGCGCGGGTCAACCGCGACGGCGAATGGATGACGGTGCCGTCCGAGCAGCTCGTGCCGGGTGATCTGATCGTCGTCGAGCGCGGAGACGTGGTCCCCGCGGACGGACGGATCGCCGACGGGACCGTCCAGGCGGACGAGTCGGTCCTGACCGGGGAGTCGTTGCCGGTCGAGAAGCAGCCGGGGGACGGCGTGTATTCCGGGACGATCGTGTCCAGGGGCTCGCCGCGCGTGCGTGTCCTGGCCACAGGCGCGAGCACGGAGTTTGGCCGCACGGCCGAGCTGACCGGCGCGGAGCCTCCGCAGAGCCATTTCCAGGCGGCGATCTTCGCGATCGGCCGCTACCTGATCGTGATCGCGATGAGCCTCGTCGCAGTGATCGTCGTGATCTCGCTGCTGCGCGGCACGAGCCTGACCGCGACGCTCGAGTTCGCGCTCGTGGTCACGATCGCGTCGATCCCGGTCGCGCTGCCGGCGGTGCTGTCGGTGACGATGGCCGTCGGCGCGCGCGATCTCGCCAAGCGCGAGGCGGTCGTCAGCCACCTGCCCGCGATCGAGGAGATGTCGGGCGTGGACGTGCTGTGCTCGGACAAGACCGGCACGATCACCAAGAACGAGCTCGCGATCGCCGACATCGCCGTCGTCGACCACCGGTCAGACCGTGACAGCGTCCTCCGCGACGCGGCGCTGACCGCCGAGCGCGACGGGCGCGACCCGATCGACCAAGCGATCCTCGCCGCGCTCGGAGCACCGGTCACCGGCGTCGAGGTGCTCGATTTCGAGGCGTTCGACGCCGATCGCAAGCGCGCCGAAGCGAGGGTCAGGAACGCCGATGGTGCTGAGTACCGGGTCGCGAAGGGGGCCGTGCAGGCGATCCTCGACCTGGTCGGCGACTCCACGATCGCAGCCGAGCAGGTGTCCGAAGCGACCGCCGCGTTCGCACGCAAGGGGTACCGAGCATTGGCTGTCGCCCGGGCCGACGACGACACCTGGCGGCTGACCGGCGTGCTCGCGATCCAGGACCCGCCGCGCGATGACGCGCACGAGACGCTCAAGCGGGCACGCGCGCTCGGGGTCGAGATCAAGATGGTCACCGGCGACCGTATCGAGATCGCCCGGCAGATCGCCAGCGAGGTCGGGATCGGCGACCAGCTCCTCGACTCGCACGCGATCGAGAAACTCGACGGCGAGCAACTCGCAGACGCCGTCGAGTCTGCCGACGGGTTCGCGCAAGTGGTGCCCGAAGACAAGTACCGAATCGTCAAAGCGCTCCAAGCACGCGGTCACATCGTCGGGATGACCGGCGACGGCGTCAACGACGCTCCCGCGCTCAAACGCGCCGACGCCGGAATCGCCGTCTCCGGCGCGACCGACGCCGCCCGCGCCGCGGCCGACATCGTGCTGCTCTCACCCGGGCTGTCGGTGATCGTCGAGGCGATCCACCGCGCACGCGAGGTGTTCCAGCGGATGACCAACTACGCGATCTACCGGATCACCGAAACGATCCGCGTCGTCCTGTTCGTGACCCTCTCGATCGTCGCCTTCAACTTCTTCCCCGTCACCCCGATCCAGATCGTGCTGCTCGCGATCCTCAACGACGGCGCGATCCTGACAATCGCCTACGACCGCGTGAAGCCCTCCCCCCGACCCTCCCGCTGGGACCTCCACGAGATCCTCACGATCGCCACCGTCCTCGGACTAGGCGGAGTGATCGAGTCATTCACGCTCGTCGGCCTCGCGATCGGACCCCTCGGCGTCAGCCACAGCCGAGGTGCAGACACTGATGTACCTCAAACTCTCGGTCGCCGGACACCTGACCCTGTTCGTCGCACGCACCCGCGGCCGGCTCTGGTCCCACCCCCACCCAGCCCGGATCGTGCTGATCGCCGTGATCGGCACCCAGATCATCGCCACCCTGATCGCAGCCTCCGGCCTCCTGATGAAACCACTGCGCTGGGAGCTGATCGCCCTCGCCTGGGGCTACGCGATCGCCTGGATCCTCGCCCTCGACCAGCTCAAGCTCGCTGCCTACCGCCGACTCGACCGCCAAGCAGCCGCCAACGCGACCGCGGCCCCGTGAAGCAGTCGCGACTCGATGGCGCCTCATCGTAGGAGGCGTCGGGTGAGTGGGGTAGCGCTGATTCCGTGGACGACGATCGAGACGGCTACGCAGGCGATGGTGGTCCACACGACCTTTGTTGTGTCGGCGTGTGAGAGATCGCCCGTTTCGGCGACGGTCGCGGCGTAGAAGAGCGCGGCGACGCCGCGCACACCGAAGAAACCGAGGAACAGGCGGCCGCGGATGTCGAGGAATCCTCGGCCGGTGATCGCGAGCACGAGTGCGGGGCGGATGACGATGATGATCAGCGGGGCGAGCATCCACCCGGCGAAGCCGGGTACGCCGAGCCCGTCGGTGGTGAGCATCGAGCCGAGCAGGAGGAGCACGGCGAGTTCGAGTAACCGCCCTGCCATTTCGGCGCCGTGATGAATCCGTGTGTTGATCTCGTGCTCGAATTCGTGACGCCGGAACGCGATACCGGCCGCGAACACGGCGAGCAACCCGTATGAGCCGAGCGCGTCGGCAGCGCCGTAGATGAACAACGCTGTCGCGGGAGCGAAGAAGCCGTCGAGATCCGGGGAGAGGAGCCTGCGCGCGCGTAGGCGGCCGATCGCGACAGCCGTCAGCCAGCCGGCCGCGACGCCGATCAGCAACGCGAGCCCGACGGCGTACAGAACATCGCTCCACGCCCATTCGCCCAGCCAGCTCGTCCCGCCACGAGTAGCCACGAACAGGCCGATGATCACGAATGGCGACGCGAGGCCGTCGTTGATCCCGGCCTCGGTGTGCAGCGATAGCCGCGGTTCGCCCTGCACCTCCTCACCCGGCGGTCCTAGCCCGACGTCTCCGGCGAGGACCGGGTCGGTCGGGGCGAGAATCGCGCCGAGCAACAGCGCGGCGCCGAGTGGCAAGCCCATCGCGAGCATCCCGAAGGCTGTGATCGCGGCGATCGTGAGTGGCATCACGATCAGCAGCAGCGCGGCGATCACGAGCGTGGAGCTTCGCGCGATGTGTTGCTCGACAGCGAGCCCGGCGCCGAAGACCGCGATCGCCAGCGCGATCTCGGTCACGTGCGCAAGCAGGACGTCGTTTGTGATCGGGTCAAGGCGCGCGATCCCGAGCACCCCGAGACCGGTCGACGCTGCCGCCCCCAGGGCCAGGTAGAAGATCGACGCCGAGTAGGGACGCTCGTCCTGTCGCGACAGCGCGCCGATCCCCACGAACAGCACGAACCCCAGGAACATCAACCCAGCCGGGTAGCTCCCGCCGAGGTGAAGACCGGGAGCGAGAGCCATCAATCAGCGGCGGATCAGTGCCAGCATCGCGTTTCAACCTATCGCGCGCGTGGCTGCGGCGACGGGGCATTGGGTCAGTTTCCCAGGTTAGTTTCGCCGGCGGTGGATTCGCGCGTCGACCGGCACGCCGAGCTTGGTCGCGCACTGCTCGATCGCTTCCTGGGACGGGATCGTGACAGCGGTCTCGACGGTGTCCGGCGTCAGAGCCGAGTAGCGCCCACATGGCGAAGCAGGTCTCTCAACCGGCATACCCGAGCGACCTGCTCGTCGCCAATCTCGAGACTGAGGCGCGCCAGCTAACGGCTGACATCGGGGCGCCTGGGACCAGCCGGCCGGTGGTCGCGCGGAGGAGACCGCTTCGCTTCCGCTGGGGATCTCGCTTCGCTCGATGAGGTTGACGCGACGCGTGAGACCGGCGCTAGCGACGCGACGTGGCTGGTCCGGGCGGGCGGGTCAGCCGGCGACGCCGAGCGGCGGCGAAGGAAGCATGCCGAGGAGGTCGCTTGGGAGGCGCTTGGTCGCCTGCCAGTAGTCGAGACCGACGACGTGCCGGTCGGATGGGTCGAGCTCACGTAGGCCGAAGTCCGTCTCCTTGGCGACGACGGCCTTCGGGTCGTAGTCCTCGAAGCGAAGCCAGGCGATGTCGGCCTTTGCGTCGTAATGGCCGTCGATCCTCACGACATTCATGCTATTCCCGCCTCCAGAACATGCCTTCCCAAGCCACGTTCGTGGGAGCGTGACGCGTCACCGACACCCTGCTCCTGAAGAGGCACACACTATACGCACGGCGTGCTTACGTCCCCGAGCGTCCCGGAGCGTCCCGAAGCGTCCCCGGGCTCTCCAGATCGTCGACGTGCTCAGTCGCGAAGGCCTCGGCAACCAATCGGGCGTCGTCGGCCCGCGGCGCGTAGTGGAGGTACTTCATCGTCGTCTGGATGTCCGCGTGGCCCATCCACTCCTGGACACGGCGGACGTCGGCCTTGGAGATCATCCGCGTGCCGAAGGTGTGACGCAGGTCATGGAAACGCAGCGAGCGGAGTCCGGCGGCCGCCAGCGCGGCCTTGTAGCGACGGCGGAGCGCCGAGCCGTCGAGATAACTCCCGGCCTCTCCGCAGAAGACCAGGTCGTCCTCCCCCACCCACTGGTCGCGCTGCCCGAGTCGCGACAGAGCCGAAGCGACATCTGGTGCCATCGGCACGGACCGCACCTTGCCCGACTTGGGCGTGGTGAGTGTCCCGAGCGCGTAGCTCGCCCGCACGCGGATCGTCGCGCCGCTGAAGTCGACGTCTCGCCATCGCAGCGCCAGTAGCTCACCCAGCCGCAATCCGGTGAAGGCCGCGGTGAGGAAGATCGCGGCATCGGTTTCGGAGGCAGCGGCCCGAACCAGTGACCAGACCTCCTCCGGGGAGAACACCTCGATGTCACCGCTCGGGCGAAGCGGATGCTTCTCGATTCTCGACAGCGGATTGGCGTCAAGACCGTAGACCTGCTGGGCGCGGCGAAAGATGCCGTGCATCTGGATCAGGAGCTTGTTCTTGCTGCGATTCGAGAGCCCGTCGAGCGACTGACGCCACTGCTCGATGTCCTGCGGCGTGATCGAGTCGATCGGGCGCTCACCAAAGGTCGGCAGCAGTCGAGACCGCAGCACGTTCCGGTAGTCCTTCACGGTCGACGGCTTGCGGCCGCGATCCTGCTCTATGAAGCGCATCCACTCCTCTGCCGCCTCCGCGAACGTCACGGCCGGGCTGCGCATCCCGGGCAGCGTGCCCCGCCGCGCCTGTGCGAGCACGTCCTGCATCCAGGCCTCGGCGGTGCGCCTGGTGAAGTAGCCCTCGGGCGGTCGACCACGGTCCGCCCACGCCGGCCCGATCTTCTTCTGCACCTGGCGCCCATCCGGAAGCCGATATTTCGCGTACCAGACCGGTCCGCGCGCGCGATCGACACGAAAGACGTGTCCCGATGGGTCCTTCAGCGCCGTCACGACAAGGGATCTTACGTCCATCTCGGGACAGATTGGGGACACATCGGGCCACACGACGATGAGCACCCAAAGCCTAAGTACCCGTTTTGCAGGTCTCTTGAAGCGCCCCCGGCAGGATTCGAACCTGCGACCTGCGGATTAGAAGTCCGCCGCTCTATCCAGCTGAGCTACGGGGGCGTGGGTGCGACGCGTTGATTGTGGCGGGTCGACCGCGAGCTGTGGGCCAGGGGCGTCGACTGACCGAGCCCAGTCAGATGGCGCTGGTGCCCTCGCGTCCATAGTCGTCGCGGAGGCGGACGACATCGTGCAGCTGCGGCGTTGAGGCCTCGAGCACGTCTGAGTCCTCGAGCGCCTCGATCGTGTGGATCGTCCCGGGAGCGTTGTGCCAGACGTCACCGACACTGATGGTGCGCTCGGTTAGTGCGTCCGGCGACTGACCCTGCACGAGGATCAGCCGGCCGGCGAGGACATAGCAACTCTCGTCCTTCTCCTCGTGGTACTGGAGCGAGAGGCGATGCCCCTTGTTGACGTGCAGGATCTTGCCGACGTATTGGTCGGTCGCCGCCCACCAGATCTCGTGGCCCCAGGGCTTCTCGACCCGACGCGGCAGCGTTTGTCCAGATGGTCCGGTGGCCGTTGGTTCGGTTGCCGACATCGGCGGCCATGCTGCCACGTCCCTGACAAACACGCGTAAGCGGGCTTGCAGAGCCGGTAACCTCCAGGCCACGACGCAGGCACCGATGCGCAATCCGCTGCAGGTCCTCAGCCGGCTCAGGTCGGCACTCGTCGCGCTTCCGATCCTCGCCGCGCTGGCGCTGGCAGGCTCCGCCCTCGCTGCGGCCTTCAAGGTGACGCCGCAGATCCCGAACCACAGGCCGACGGTCGGGCGCGAGTGGCCGATCAAGCTCGGCGTCACCAGAGGCAGGACGAAGCTCAGCGGCAGCGTCAGCTATGAGTACCTGTTCAACGGCTCGGTCCTGAGCAAGCAGAAGGGTCACCGCTTCAGAGGCGGTGTCTACACCGATCGCTTGGTGTTTCCAGCCAAGTCCGTCGGCCAGCCGCTGACGCTGCGATTCCTGATCGTGATCCCCAGCTACGGAAGGCAGAAGCTGGATTGGGCGATCACGCCGCGCCGGTGATCCGGCGCCGAGGCCGCGAAGGTGCGACAGCTCAGGCGCCGAGCTATGACTCCTTAAAGTGAGAGCGCCCCGTCCGGCGGGATATGAGGCCGGATTCGGAGCGCACTCTGAGGGAGGAGAGGGTACTGCGCTGCAAATGGTTGCTCAGCATGGTCCAGAAGTCCAAGACACGGATGGACAAAGACATATAAGCTACCCCTATGGAACTGCGGCAGCTGCGATACCTGGTGGCTCTCGCCGACGAGCAGAGCTTCACGCGCGCTGCGGAACGCGAGCACATTGCCCAGCCCGCCCTATCTCAGCAGATCCAGAAGCTCGAACGCGAGCTG
Source organism: uncultured Conexibacteraceae bacterium (assembly GCA_963848435.1). Classification (GTDB taxonomy): domain Bacteria; phylum Actinomycetota; class Thermoleophilia; order Solirubrobacterales; family Solirubrobacteraceae; genus Palsa-465. Next base: position 27,243 of record CAWKDQ010000002.1, read on the forward strand.
GGGTTGGCTCTGGTGGAACGCACCACGCGGCGCGTGTCGATAACCGACGCCGGCAACATCCTCGTCGCGCGTGCACGCCGAGTGCTGACCGAGCTCGAGTCGGCGCGCCAGGAGCTGGATCGAGTACGGGGTGTCCAGACCGGACATGTCGTCGTGGGCGCAATGAACACGATGGGGCCAGTCGACATCACACGGGTGATCGCGGAGTTCCATGAACGCCACCCGCGGGTTGAGCTGACGGTCCGCGAGACCGATAGCGACGCGCTCGCCGAGATGCTCCGCGTGGACGCACTCGACCTCGCGTTCCTGTCTGTCACCGAGCGGGTCGAAAGCCATGGCCTGGCGCTTCAGCGGATTCTGATGGAGGAGCTGGTCGTCGTGCTTCCCGAATCCCATCCGCTTGCAGGTCGCGACCAGATCAGGATGGCTGAGCTGGCCACCTCGGATTTCATCAGCTTCGTGGAGGGGGCACGGCTGCGCGAGCTGCTGGTCGGAGCGGCCCGCGAGGCCGGATTCGAGCCACATATAGTCCTCGAGTCCAACCAGAGCCGCCGGATCAGACGACTCGTCGGGCGTGGCCTCGGAGTCGCGATCCTGCCACGCTCGCACGCGATCGGCGTCGGCACCAACGACGCGATCGCCGTCGCAAAGCTGACCGAGCCGGCATTGGCACGCGACATCACGATGGCCTGGCGCGCCGGGCGGCGATTGCCGCCCGCGGTGGCCGAGTTCCTCGCTCTCGCCCGCGAGACGTTCCCACCGGAGGGCTACGCGCCGAGCGCGGCCACGAGCTGAGCGCGCGGTGGGTGACGATGGCGGCCCAGGGCGGCAGGGACGCTGAGAAGCTCGCCGGCTACCGCGGCAAGCGCGAGTTCGCCGAGACACCTGAGCCCGACGGGACGTCTGCACATGAGCCGGCGGACGGCCAGGCTCGGTTCGTGATCCACGAGCACCACGCCCGCAGACTTCACTGGGACCTGCGCCTGGAGCGCGACGGCGTCCTCGCGTCGTGGGCGGTTCCCAACGGCATCCCCGATGACCCGAAGCGCAACCGCAAGGCGATCCACGTCGAGGATCACCCGCTGGACTACATCGACTTCAGCGGTGAGATCCCAGCCGGAAACTACGGCGCCGGCGAGGTCAGCATCTGGGACCACGGCACCTACGAGTGCGAAAAGTGGCGCGCCGACGAGGTGATCGTCGTCTTCCACGGCGAGCGGCTGAAGGGGCGGTACGCGCTGTTCCAGACCGGCCGCGACAGCCGTGACTGGATGATCCATCGGATGGATCCCCCCGTCGATCCAGACGCCGAGCCGATGCCGGACTTCATCCCGCCGATGCTCGCGAAGCTCTCGACGATCCCCGCCGACGAGGAGCGCTGGGCGTTCGAGGTCAAGTGGGACGGAGTCCGCGCGCTCACGCGATCCGAGCCGGGGCGGCTGCGCATCTTCAGCCGCAACGGCAACGAGATCACGCCCGCCTATCCGGAGCTGCGGTCGCTCAACAGCGAGCTCGGCTCGCACACGGCGATGCTCGACGGTGAGATCGTCTCTCTCGACGAGAGCGGCCAGCCCAGCTTCGAGGCGCTTCAGCAGCGGATGCATCTGCGTGGAGAGGCGGCCGTCAGACGGCTGGCCGAGAGCACGCCCGTCACCTACATGATCTTCGACCTCCTCTGGCTCGACGGGCACAGCCTGATGGACCTGCCCTACGAGGAGCGCCGGGTGCGGCTTGACGCGCTCGATCTCAGTGGAGGCCGCTGGCGCGTGCCTGAGTCGTTCGTGGGCGATGGCACGGCGTTGCTCGCGGCAACTCGCGAGCGCGGGCTTGAGGGCGTGATCGGCAAGCGCCTGGACTCCCGCTACCGCCCGGGCCGTCAGAGCCTCTGGATCAAGCTCAAGAACTCCAACCGCCAGGAGGCGGTCATCGGGGGGTGGACGACCGGTCAGGGATCACGCTCGGGCAGCCTCGGCGCACTGCTGCTCGGCGTGACCGGCGAGGACGGCGGGCTTCATTACGTGGGCCGCGTCGGCACCGGCTTCGACGGACGTGAACTCGAGCGCCTCAGCGCGCTGCTCGGCCCACTTTCGCGCAGCACGACACCGTTCGCCGGACGCCAGCCGCCCAAGGGCTCCCACTTCGTGGAGCCCGAGCTCATCTGCGAGGTCGAGTTCAGCGAGTGGACCCGCGCCGGCACCCTGCGCCAACCCTCTTACAAGGGCCTGCGCGACGACAAGCGAGCCGCCGAGGTCGTCAGGGAACGAATCGAGGACCCGGGTGACTCGCCCGCTGGCGAGTCACCTGCTGCCGGCAGCTCACGCGAGAATCGCCTGCGCGAGCTGCTCGCCGCAGGTCACGGCGTCCGCGGTGGAGTCGAGATCGAGCTCGAGGGCCGGATTCTCAAACTCACCAACCTCGACAAGGTCCTCTATCCCAGGACAGGCTTCACCAAGGGGGATCTGATCGCGTATTACACGGCCGTCGGCCCGACACTGGTGCCACAGCTGCGTGACCACCCACTGACGCTCAAGCGCTACCCAAATGGCGTCAACGCGCAGTATTTCTATGAGAAGCGCTCGCCGCCGCACCGGCCCGACTGGGTTCAGACCGTTCCGGTGCGAAGCGACAGCGCGGGCCGCACGATTCCCTACACACTCTGCCAGGACCTGCCGACGCTGGTCTGGCTCGCCAACCTCGCCGACATCGAGCTGCACCCTTCGCTGTCGCGGGCGGAGACGATCGAGCTGCCGACGCTGGTCGCCTTCGACCTCGATCCCGGTGATCCCGCCGGCATCGTCGAATGCTGCGAGGTGGCGTTGGAGCTACGGGAGCTGTTCAGTCAGCTCGGCCTTGAGGCGTGCGCGAAGACCTCCGGATCCAAGGGGCTGCAGGTTTACCTGCCGCTGAACGCCGCCGATGTCAGCTACGAACAGACAAAGCCGTTCGCGCACGCGGTCGCGGGCTTACTCGAGCAGCGCCATCCCAGCCTGGTGGTGGCCGGCATGGCGAAGGCCAGACGGCGTGGGAAGGTGCTGATCGATTGGAGCCAGAACGATGAGCACAAGACGACGATCAGCGTCTATTCGCTGCGAGCGACCGAGCGGCCGAGCGTCTCGACGCCGGTCAGCTGGCGAGAGGTTGACGCCTGTCGCGAGCGGCGCGATCCACAGGTGCTCGCCTTCGGTCCCGACGATGTGCTGACTCGAATTGCAGGACAAGGCGACCTGTTCGCCAAAATACTGACGTTGCAGCAGACCCTTCCCCGGCTGGAGGAGTGAAGTTGGCACCGCGCTCGATGTGGAACGGAACGCTCGCCTTTGGCGAGGTGATATTCCCAGTGAAGCTGTATTCGATCGCCCAGGAGCGCCGTGTGCGCTTCCGCGAGGTGCATCTCAGTGACGGCGGTCGGATCGTTCACAGGCGCATCGGGTCGGAGTCCGGCGAGGAGGTGCCGGGCGATCGCATCGCCAAGGCCTACGAGCTTGCGGACGGCAGGCAGGTGCTGCTCGAGGACGAGGAGATCGCCGCCGCGCGCACCGGAGCCGGCTCCAAGACGATTGAGATCGCTGAGTTCGTCGTGGGCGAGCAGATCGACCCGATCTACTACGACCGCCCCTACGTGATCGGGGCCCAGCCCGGAGGCGAGCACGCGTACCGGGTGCTGCTGGCGGCGCTCGAGCAGACCGGCAAGGTCGGAATCGGGCGCGTGGTTCTGCGTACGCGGGAGCAGCTGGTGGCCCTTGCGCCGCACGAGCAGGCACTGCGCATGTACACGATGCGATTCGCAGACGAACTTGTGCCGCGCGCCGAGCTCGAACTGCCGGCACTGGGACGGGAGCCGTCGGATCGTGAGCTCGATATGGCTGAGCGCCTGGTCGAGACGCTCGAGCAGACCTGGGAGCCTGAGCGCTATGAGGATCGTCATCGCGAGGCGGTGATGGCGCTGATCGAGCAGAAGGCCGCCGGCGAGGCGATCGAGGCGCCTGTCGCCACCCGGGCGCACGAGACCCCGGACCTGATCGCAGCCCTCGAGCAGAGCCTCAAGGGAGCGGGCACGCGGCGCAGACGCCGTGACGCGGAGCCCGACGCCGGGGCCAAGCGGGCCACCGGCGCGGGCGCCAAGCCCAGCTCGCGCTCAAGGGCGAGGTCGCACTGATGCCGCAGGGAATCTGGAACGGAACGCTGAGCTTTGGTCTGGTCGCGGTGCCGGTGCGGATGGTCAGCGCGACGCGCGATCGCAGCATCCGCTTCCATCAGGTCGACGCCGAGACCGGCGAGCGAATCCAGATCAGACGCGTATGCGAGGCCGACGGCGAGGAGGTCGCCTGGGAGGACATCGGCCGCGGCTATGACCTCGGTGACCAGCTGGTGACGCTCACCGACGATGAGCTTGAGGCGGCCGAGCCCGAGCGCACGCACACGATCGAGATCGAGGAGTTCGTCGGGCTCGACGAGATCGATCCGGCGCAGTTCGACCACCCCTACTTCCTCGTTCCCGGATCTGATTCCGAGGGCACCACCCGCGCCTACCAGCTCCTCCGCGACGCGATGTCCCGCGCCAACCAGGTCGCGATCGGCCGTGTCGTGCTGCGCTCCAAGGAGTACCTGGTGGCGGTTCGCGAGCGTGAACAGCTGCTCTCGCTGACGACCATGCTGTTCGCAGACGAGCTGCGTGACACCTCGGAGATCGACACGATTCCGACCGACGCTTCCGATCAGCCCAAGCGCGGTGAGATCACCGCCGCCGTCGAGCTGCTCGACGCGATGACGGTTGACTTCGATCCGGCGAGCTACGAGGACCGCGATCGCGCCCAGCTCACCGACCTGATCGAGCGCAAGCGCAAGAGCAGGAAGCAGCCGAAGCCGGCGCCGGTCGACGAGCCCGCTGATGAGACGCAGCCGGACCTGATGGATGCGCTCCGGGCAAGTCTCGAGCGCGTCCGCAACAGCTAGGCGTGTCCGGCACGAACGAGCCGGGGCCGGTCTCGGTGATCGTCGTGATGGGCGTCTCCGGTGCCGGCAAATCGACGGTCGCGCGATGCCTGGCCTCACGGCTCGGATGGGATTTCGAGGAGGGCGACGCTCTGCACCCGGCCTCCAACCTCGCCAAGATGGCGGCCGGCGAGGCTCTCACCGACGCCGATCGCGCCCCCTGGCTGGCGGCGGTAGCGAGCTGGATCGATACCGAACTCGTTTCCTCACGTCACGGCGTGGTCACGTGCTCTGCGCTGAAGCGGAGCTATCGAGACCAGCTGCGCCGGCCCGGCGTGCTGTTCGTCCTGCTCGATGTGCCACGACCCGAGCTGGAACGGCGGGTGACTCATCGCCACGGGCACTTCATGCCCGCAAGTCTGCTCGACTCGCAGCTCGAGGCGCTCGAGCCGCCCGCATGCGACGAGGACGCAGTGACGGTTCAGTCAGGAGCCGAGGGTGCGGATGCGGTCGTGGCGCGGGTGCTCCCGATCGTGGACGCCCGCCGGAGCTGGTCCGATGATTGACCGCCTCCGTTGGGACCCATACGCTGAGCGCGATGGATAAGACGATCGATTCAGCCGCGACGGCCGTGGCGCGCGTGCCATCGGGCGCGAGCTTGGCCGTCGGCGGGTTCGGGCTGTGTGGAATCCCTTCGGTACTCATCGGTGCGCTGCTCGACGCCGGTGTCGGTGACCTGGAGGTCGTCTCCAACAATGCAGGCGTCGATGACTGGGGGCTCGGACTGCTGCTGAGCGCCGGTCGGCTCAGGCGCGTGGTTGCCTCCTACGTCGGTGAGAACAAGGAGTTCGAGCGCCAGTACCTCACGGGCGAGCTGGAGGTTGAGCTGACGCCGCAGGGAACGCTGGCCGAGCGCATGCGCGCCGGCGGGTCCGGGATCGCCGCCTTCTTCACCCGCACCGGTGTCGGGACCCAGGTCGCGGAGGGCGGCATGCCCTGGCGGTATGGCCCGGACGGGAGAACTGTCGTGTCCTCGCCGCCCAAGCAGACCCAGGAATTCGACGGCCTCGAGTACGTGCTGGAGCGTGCGATCGTCGCGGACTTCGGGCTGGTGAGGGCGTGGAAGGGAGACCGTCATGGCAACCTCGTGTACCGCAACGCGGCCCGAAACTTCAACCCGCTCGCGGCGATGTGCGGCCGCTTCACGATCGCAGAGGTCGAGCACCTGGTCGAACCGGGGGAACTGGACCCCAACGACGTGCACACTCCCGGGGCGTACGTTCACCAGGTGATCGAGCTGACCGCCGAGCAGGCGAATGACAAGCGGATTGAGCGAGTGACCGTCCGCGAGGTGGCGGGCTGATGGCGTGGTCGCGTGAGCAGATGGCGGCCCGTGCCGCCGCCGAATTGGCCGACGGTGACTACGTCAACCTAGGGATCGGCCTGCCTACGCTGGTTCCCAACTACGTCTCCGATGACGTGGAGCTTGTGCTCCAGTCCGAGAACGGGATCCTCGGAACAGGGCCATACCCGTCCCGCGATCAGGTCGACCCCGACCTGATCAACGCGGGCAAGGAGACCGTCACGATCCGCAACGGCGCGAGCTTCTTCGACTCGGCGACGAGCTTCGGGATGATCCGTGGGGGCAAGATCGACGCGGCGATCCTCGGCGCGATGCAGGTCTCAGCCACCGGTGACATCGCCAACTGGATGATCCCCGGCAAGATGGTCAAGGGCATGGGCGGCGCCATGGACCTAGTACACGGCGCCAGACGCGTGATCGTGCTGATGGAACACGTCGCTCGCGACGGCAGCTACAAGATCGTCAATCACTGCTCGCTGCCCTACACCGGCCGGGCGGTGGTACACCGGATCATCACCGACCTCTGCGTGCTCGACATCACCCCCGACGGTCTGAGGCTCGTCGAGCTGGCGCCCGAGCTGACGCTCGACGAAGTACGCGCCAGAACCGAGCCGCCGATCGCGGCGTGACCTGTCTCTCAGATGCCCATGTCCACGCCGGCAGAGCGGGTCGTGTCGTCCTGGAACGGCGGATAGGTCTCGGTCAGGAGCAGGATGTAGGCGTCTGACCTCGCGATGTAGGAGTTGGCCAGGACCATCAGGTCGAAGAGACCTCGCGGCAGACGACCCAGAACGACGATCACGAACCAGGCGGCGATGGCGCCGACCTCGAGCAGCAGGTTCATGACGTAGCGCAGGATCAGGATCGGGATCGCCAGCAGGATCCTGAAGAGCACCTTCATCCTGCTGTACTGCGGCAGGGGGCCCGTGAACGTCACCTGAACGGGATAGTCAGGTGACTCGCCGACGAAAGGCGGATAGGGATCACACAGCAGCGCCGCGTATGCGAGCACCAGTGTCTGGACTCGCACGTATCCGGCAACCAGGTTGAACAGCCCACGCGGATAGCGCCCGGTGAACAGGAGCACGAACCACGCGACCACGACTGCGATCAGCGCGACGATCGCATAGAGCCCCACCCAGATCGCGGCCGGAATCACCAGCAGCAGCCGGAAGAATGCCGTCAGGCGATTGCGCGGCTCCTCGAAATCCGCTGTGAATCCGACGGGGTAACTCACCGCTCAGCTCCTTTGTCCAGGACGTGTGATCGCGTCACCCTACCCCTCAACGCGGCGTACCCCTCAGCCCGATGGGGGTGGGACGGGCCAGTGAGCGGGCCGAGCTCGAGCAGCTTGCCCTCGGCCTTGGGCCGATGCGGTCAGCGCGCGAGTCCACCCTACGACCTGATTCGGTGACTCTGTCGACGTTTGTGTCGAATATCTGCACAAACTCGACGGAGCAGGGACCGGCCACGCGCGTCATCGGCCATCGAGTCGGGGCGCCCGGATTCGAACCGAGGACCTCCTGCTCCCAAAGCAGGCGCGCTACCAGGCTGCGCCACGCCCCGCTGACAGCCGCAGAGTCTAGTGCGCCTTCCCGAAACGTTCCCACCCGGGACGTGACCCCGCATGACCTCTGGCTTCCACGGGAACTCGCTAGCCTGCGGCCCATGGCCGATATCCAACCCCTCCGCGCGCTCAGGTACGCGCTTGACAGGACCGGGGGGTTGCAGCCCGTGGTCGCACCGCCCTACGACGTGATCTACACCGAAGGCCGCGACCAGCTTCTTGCCCAGTCCCCCTATAACGTCGTCGAGGTTGATCTTCCCCTGGCGGCCGACGGCGGCGATCCGTACGAGCACGCCGCGGCGGTGCTCGCGGCATGGCGCTCAGACGGTGTTGTCGTGCAGGATGAGACCCAGGCGATCTGGCCGCTCGAGCAGGAGTATCTCGGCCCGGACGGCCGCTCGCGGACCAGGCATGGGTTCCTGGCGCGCGTGCGCGTCGAGGACTACGGTCCGGGCCGGATTCGCCCGCACGAGCGCACGCATCCGGGACCGCGCGAGGACCGACTGCGGCTGACCAAGGCCACCAGAACCAACCTCTCACCCATCTTTGCGCTCTTCTCAGACCCCGAACAGCGGGCCTGGAGCGCGCTTGCTCCGGCAACCGCCGATACCCCTTGGGCTGAGACGACCGACCCTGACGGGACCGTCAACCGCCTGTGGCGGGTGGACGATCCGGACGTGATCGCAGCTGTGCAGGCCGCCGCCGCCGACACGGAGCTGCTGATCGCGGACGGCCACCACCGCTACGAGACCGCGCGCGCGTACGCAGAGTCGGTCGGCGGCGAGGGACCGCATCGCTATGTGCTGATGTACCTGGTGGCACTGCAGGATCCGGGCCTCACCGTGTTTCCGACCCATCGGCTCGTGCGAAACCTCAGCGACGGCCAGCGCCAGGCACTGCGCTCGGCGATCGAGTCGGACTTCAGGATGATGCCGCTGGGCTCACTCGACGAGCTGCCCCCGGCCGAGAACGAGCTGCTAGCACTCGGCTACCTCGACGCACGTGAGCTGCTTCCCTTCCGACTCACGCTTCGCGATCAGGCGACCGCCGACGCCGCGCTGCCCGACCGCTCGGAGCCATACCGCCACCTCGACACCGCGGTCACGGAGGCACTTCTGTTGAAGGGCGCGCTCGGGATGACCGACGAGCAGATCGATCATCTCGACGGGCTTGGGTACGCTCGCGACGATGCCGAGGCGATCGAGCTGGTGCTCGCCGGGGAATACGACGCCGCCCTATTCATGGCGCCGACACCGGTGCAGCGCGTGCAGGACGTGGCCGCCTCCGGAGAGAGCATGCCGCCGAAGTCGACATTCTTCTTCCCGAAGGTGCCCACCGGCCTTCTGTTCAACCCACTCACCACCTGAGGACTCAGGTGAGTAAGGCCAGCGACTCCCTGAGGCAGGAGCTCGGCAGGCAGCTGCTTGACCCCGAGCGCGCCGCGGAGATCGAGCTCCGCGCCACGGTGCAGGCAGCCGTGCTGGTTCCTCTGCACCTCGAGCGGGGAGCTCTTCACGCGGTTTTCACCGAGCGCCATCATCAGCTCCCACGCCACGCCGGCGAGATCTCCTTCCCGGGCGGACGCCGCGATCCCGAAGATGCCGACCTGATCGCCACGGCCCTGCGCGAGACGCACGAGGAGGTCGGCCTGCCGGCCGATAGGGTCGACGTGATCGGCGCACTGGAGCCGACACCCACCGTTGTAACCGGCTACGCGATCTATCCCTTCGTCGGCCTCGTGCCGAGCGACTTTCAGTGGAAACCCAGCGACAGCGAGGTGGCGGCCGTGATCGACCTGCCGCTCCCGGCCGTGGCCGCCGGCTACGGGCGCCGGCGGCTACAGCGCAGGGGCGCTCCGGTCCACATGGACACCTACGTCGTCGACGGGCACATGATCTGGGGCGCGACGGCGCGGATCGTTGCCGACCTGCTCGAGCGGATCGGCGACTCGTCGACGGTTGCGTAGCAGAGCATGCGCGCGGCCGTGCTGACACGTCAGGGCGCACCGATCGAGCAACGCGAGCTTCCCGACCCGGACCCGGCGGTCGGCCAGCTGCGTCTGAAGGTGAAGGCCTGTGGCGTGTGCAGGACCGACCTGCACCTGCGCGACGCCGAGATCGAAGCGCCGCGCCTGCCGGTCGTGCTCGGACACCAGATCGTCGGTGTCAGCGATGACGGGCGGCGCCTCGGTGTTCCCTGGCTCGGGTGGACGTGCGGAGAATGCCGGTTCTGCTGCTCGGGCCGGGAGAACCTGTGCCTGCGTGCGCGGTTCACCGGGCGTGACATCGACGGCGGCTTCGCAGAGCACACGGTCGCCGACGAGCGCTACTGCTTCGTGCTGCCCGACGACCTCAGCGACGAGCAGGCCGCCCCATTGCTGTGTGGCGGACTGATCGGGTATCGCGCACTGCGCCTGGCCGGCGACGGCGTGCGGCTGGGGCTGTATGGCTTCGGCTCGGCGGCTCATATGATCTGCCAGGTCGCCGTGCATCAGGGGCGCGAGGTGTACGCGTTCGTGCGTCCCGGCGACGACCGCGGCGCCGAGTTCGCGCGTTCACTCGGCGCCACCTGGGCAGGGTCGAGCGCTGAGCTTCCGCCCGACAGACTTGATGCGGCGATCATCTTCGCGGCCGACGGCAGCCTCGTGCCTCAGGCGCTGCGCGCACTGGACCGTGGCGGCGTGGTCGTCTGCGCCGGTATCCACATGTCGCAGATCCCTTCCTTCTCCTACGACGACCTCTGGCAGGAGCGCGTGATCCGATCGGTGGCCAATCTCACGCGCGCTGACGCCGAGGAATTCCTGGCGTTGGCCCCGAGGGTGCCGGTTCGCACAACCGTCACCGTCTACCCGCTGGAGGACGCTGAGCTGGCGCTGGCCGACCTCCGCGCCGGCCGCTTCGAGGGGTCGGCCGTGGTCGTGCCCTGAGGTCGCCGAGTTCGCCAACGGCCCCGTAGGAGATTTCACGGGAGACCTGCGCGGCGATGGGCGGCGCGGCGATGGGCGGCGCGCTTCTACGGGAGGCCCGAGCCGCCGGTCGTCGAGGTGGTGGAGGGCGTGGTGGCGCCGGTGCCGCCCGTGGTCGCACCGGTCGATGTACCGCCACCCAGCCCGGTGGCGCCGCCACCGGTGACGGTGTCGACGCTGGTGGTGTTCGCACTCGAGCTCGAACTGGTGATGGAAGAAGCGCCGCCGGCGGTCGAGCCGGAGCTTACGGTCGATCCAGTGTTGCTCGTGCCGGCGTTCGACGTCGCGCCTGTGGTGGTGCCCGCGCTCGTGGAGTGGGCGGCGGGCGGCGTCGCCGCGCCCGTTGTCGGGACCGTCAGCGGCGGCGCCCCGGTGGTGTTGGATGAGCCCGACCCCCCTCCGCACGCGGCCAGGCCGAGGCCAGCCAGCGCGACCGCACATGTGACCACCAGCGCCCGAGAGCGACGACTCACGCTGCGCACGCTCGAGTTCATGCTGCCGTCCACTGTCTCCTCCACGGCGTCCGCCTAGCGCGCGACAGCGTCCATCTGCTTCCCGCACCAGGGGCAGTCGAGCAGATCCCGCTGAGCCAGCTGATCGCAGTGGTTGCAAAAGCGCAGGTTCTCTATCGCCCATGGGAGCTCCGAGACGGTCGGAGCCAGCGGCAGCAGTTCGGCAACGACCTCGAGCTCCTCGCCCGTGTCCTTGTCGCGGTAGACCTTGTCGGGCTCGGCCAGCACGATCGACTCACGACCGCTCGACGGCGCGCGCATGCGGTATCTCTGAATCTTCCTCATCAGCGGCACATCAGTGGTGGTGGTCCTCAGGGAGCTCGTCGACGTCGCGGCGGACGTCACGAACCCAGATCCCGATCGAGATCACGAGAATGACCAATCCCAGCGCGGACCAGACCCACCAGATCGTCGTTCCGACCACCAGCATGGTGGTCCCGAGGGCGACGACCAACGGGATCACCGAGCCGCCGGGAAGGTGAATGTCCTCGCCCGCGGGCGGTGCCACTTCAGCCTCCACCACGACCGGCTCGGCGGGCTGTGAGTCGGTCGTGCTCATGGATGCAGGTAGATGGCAGCGACGACGAAGGTGGCACCAAACATGAACGCGCAGATCGCGCCGGCGATCAGGCCGGCACGAATGTTCTTGCGTGCGAGCTTCTTGTCCATCGCAGCAATCCTACCTGTTTGCCACGGCGTCAGAGCTTGACGTCGGCGACCATCGCGCCGAACAGCAGCGCCAGGTATGCGAGCGAGTAGAGGTAGAGGCGCAGGGCGCTCGTCCGATCCTTCCGTCGGTACAGAACGACTGCCAGCCAGATGAAGGCGACGCCGAGGACGATCGAGGCGACCAGGTACACACCGCCGAACGCGCCCGCGCAGAATGGCAGCTGCGTGACTGCGTACAGCAGCAGCGCATACAGCAGAATCTGCTGGCGGGTCATCGCCTCGCCTCGCACCACCGGGAGCATCGGCACCCCGACGTCGGCGTATTCGTCCTTCATCAGCAGGCTGAGCGCCCAGAAGTGCGGCGGGGTCCAGTAGAAGACGATCGCGAACAGGTAGACGGCGGCCCACGACAGCGACCCGTGCACGGCGGCCCAGCCCACCAGCGGCGGCATCGCCCCAGCAGCCCCGCCGATCACGATGTTGTGCCAGGTGCGACGCTTGAGCCAGATCGTGTAGACGCCGACGTAGATCACGAACCCGGCGAGTGCGAGGCTCGCCGCGAGCAGGTTGAGCGTCACGGACATCAGCACGAACGAGCCGAGCGCCAGCGCACACCCGAAGATGAGAGCCGCCCTTGGCGATACTCGCCCAGCGGGAATGGGCCGTGATGCCGTACGCGCCATCTGCGCATCGATGTCGCGGTCATACCAGTGGTTGACCGCACCGGCGCCGCCGGCGGACATGTAGCCACCGATGCAGGCGAGCGCGATCGTCGCGGCTGACGGACTGCCGGCAATCTCCATCGACATGACCGTCGTGAACAGCAGCAGCGACTGGACCTTCGGCTTGGTCAGCTCGAGGTAATCCGAGGTGATCTGCCGCGCTCGCGAGGCGACGCCGACCGGGCTGGTCGCACTGAAGGAGGAGGTGCTCACGACGTGATCAGCTTAGAGCGTGACTCTCATCGGCGGCGCGGTCAACCGCGCGTCAGGACGCCGGCGCATCCGGTGACCGTCGGCGCACCGGATGACCGCCGGTACGGGCACGGCCGCCGGTCACGAGCGCGCAAACTGCTCGGACCCGCCGGTCTTCTGCAGCTGCCCGGTCTGCGCTTCGATCTCGAGGCGGATGTCGCGCATCGGCTCGACCGAGCGCACCCGCGGAACCGCGTCGAAGTTATTGACCGCGGGCGGTGACGTGGTGAACCACTCGAGCGTGTTGCCCTTCCAGGGGTCGGGCCCGGCGATCGCGCCCCGCTTGTAGCTGGTCACGAAGTTGTAGACCGACATCAGGATGCCGAGGGCGAGGATGTAGGAACCGATCGTCGAGATCAGGTTGTATGTCGACCAGCCCATGTCGGGCTGATAGGTGTAGATCCTTCGCGGCATGCCTGAGAGCCCTAGCGCGTGTTGCACGAAGAAGGTCAGGTTGAACCCGATGAAGGTCACCCAGAACGAAGCCTTGCCGAGGCGCTCGTTGCACAGCCGCCCCGTCATCTTCGGGTACCAGTAGTAGACGCCGGCCATGATCGTGAACACCGCGCCGCCCATCAGCACGTAGTGGAAGTGCGCGACGACGAAGTAGGTGTCGTTCAGCTGCCAGTCGACCGGGAAGGTGGCCAGGAAGATGCCGGTGATCCCGCCGATCAAGAAGACGATGATGAAGCCGATCGCAAACCACATCGACGCCGTCAACACCAGCGAGCCCCGCCACAGTGTCGCTGTCCAGTTGAAGATCTTGACCCCTGTGGGTATGCCGATCAGGAACGAGCTCAGCATGAAGAACCCGAGCACCACGAGCGGCATCGGTGCCGTGAACAGGTGGTGAGCCCAGACCAGCGTCGCCAGGAACGCGATCGTGATCGTCGAGGCCGCGATCGCCTTGTAGCCGAAGATCGGCTTGCGGGCGAACACCGGGATGACCTCCGAGATGATCCCGAAGCCCGGCAGGATCATGATGTAGACCTCTGGGTGTCCGAAGAACCAGAACAGGTTCTGCCACAGCACCGGCGATCCATGGTTGGTCGGGTCGAACCAATGAGTGCCGAAGTGGCGGTCGGTCAGCAGCATCGTGACCGCGGCGGCCACGACCGGCAGCGCGATGATCAGCAGCACCGCGTAGATCAGGACTGACCAGATGAACAGCGGCATCCGCCCCCAGGTCATGCCGGGCGCGCGCATGTTCACGATCGTCGCGTAGAAGTTGATCGCGCCGACCAGCGATGAGATGCCTGTGAGGTGGATCAGGAAGATCCACGCGTCCTGCCCGCCGCTCGGCGAGTATTGGATGCTCGAGAGTGGCGGGTAGCTCCACCACCCGGCTTCCGGCGGGTGCCAGAACAGCGAGGCGTAGAACACGATCCCGCCCATCAACAGCAACCAGAACGAGAGCGCGTTGAGCCGTGGGAACGCCATGTCGCGGGCGCCGATCATCAGTGGCACGAAGTAGTTGGCGAACCCGGCCATCACCGGGACCACGAACAGGAAGATCATCGTGGTCCCGTGCAGGGTCAGCAGTTCGTTGTAGTGCTCTCCGCTGATCAGCGTGTTGTTCGGAACAGCGAGCTGCGAGCGCATCAGCAGTGCCTCGACACCGCCGAGCATGAAGAAGACGAACGTCAGGACCAGGTACATGATCCCGATCTTCTTGTGGTCGGTCGTCAGCACCCAATCGACCCACAGACGCGTCTTGCGCGGCCTCTGCACCTCATGGCGCAGGATCTGGGGGACCGGGCGTGTCGTCTGCTCAACGGTGATGCTCATGTGACTGGAATCCGCTTGCCTTTAGAAGTTGCCGCTCGGTGTCAGGATGCCCTGTCTGATCAGATCGTGTCGCACCGGGCCAACCTGACTGTTCTGCTTGTTGATCTGCTGCGACTGCTGCTTGCTCCATGCCGTGTACTGCTGCGGGGTCACGACCTTCACGAGGGCCGTCATGAATGCGTGCTGACGCCCGCACAGCTGCGCGCACTGACCGTGATAGAGCTCGTTTGAGTGAAGCGCCTTGAACCACGTGTAGGTCGTGTAGCCGGGCACCGCGTCGACCTTGCCCCCGAGCGCAGGTATCCACCAGGCGTGGATCACATCGCTCGACTGGATCAGCAGATCGACCGTCACCCCGGCCGGGACGACCATCTCCTGGTAGGAGTATGGAAGCCGATTCAGCCAGGCCTTCCGGTTGCAGTCGGCACCGTAGGTGTAGCGCCATATGAACTGGCGGCCGGTGACGCAGACCGTCAGCTTCTTGCCATCTGGCGGGTTTGGCGCCGTCAGCGATGCTGACAGGACCGAGTTCGCGCTCGCATCGGAGTTCGGTGGATTGATGATGCTCGGGAGCTTGATGAACGTGACCGTGGCGATGACCACAAGGATCAGCGCGGCCGCCAGCGTGAGCCCGAGCTCGAGCCGGGTGTTGCCGTGGATCTGCAGCGCCACCGGGTTCTTGTGCGCCCTGAACGCCCACACCGAATAGACGACGAAGCCCATCACCGCCAGGAACACGATGACCGCGAGGACGAGGATGATGTCGTAGAGGCTGGCGATGCTGTTCGCGTTCGGCGAGGCGCCCGATTTGAGCGTGCAGCAGCGCGCCGCGGCGTCCTGCGCCAGCCCCAGGTACAGCCCCAGAGTCATGACCGGCACGAACACCAGCCACCTGCTGCCGACGCGTCGCGGCGCGCCGAGGATTGTGCGAACGAAATTCACAGCCCGCTGCATCTTATAGAGACACGAGGCAACCTGGTCGCAGGGGCAACCACACCCCCCCGCTTTCTATACTCCGCGCGCTTGCGACTGTCGAGGGCCATCCGAGGTACGGCGTGGGTGCTCGTGGCGGCGGGTGCTGCCGCGCCCCTACTGCGACGGCGGTTGAACCTGCCCAAGGGCCCGGTGCTCGCGGCCGCTGCGACAGCACCCGCGGCCATGTGCGTCGCCGCCCCGCGCGGCCGATCGCGGGACGTCGCGGTCTGCGTGCTGCAGATGTGGGCTTACCTCGCCGCTTACGAGTTGCCCAACGACGATCCGCAGCGTCTGCGCGAGCGGGTCCATGTCGAGTATCCGATCAGGATCGACCGCGTGCTCGGCCTCGGCAAGCTGCCGACGCAGCGGCTGCAGGAGGCGTTCTCAAGCGATGGAGAGATCAACCGCTTCGAGCGGACGCTCGTGTGGTGCCACTGGGCGTGGTTCGCGGTGCCGCATCTGGCAGTCGGGTATGTGGCTCTGCGCCGGCCGAGGGAGCTGGGCACAGCCGCCGCCCGCATGTACGCGGTCTTCGACCTCGGCGCCGTTGTCTACTGGCGCCTGCCTACAGCACCGCCCTGGTGGGCGGCCGCGCACGGGCACATCGAGGAGCTTGACGGCGACGTCGAGGTTGGAGAGTTCGGCCACCGGAACGACCACAGCGGCGCGCCGCTGCCGGTGCGCAGGATGATGCTCGAGTACGGCGAGCGGTTCTGGGGGAAGCGCTGGAATGACCTTTACGATGTGCTCGGGGGCAATCCGCTTGCCGCGATGCCGTCGCTGCATTTTGCGACCTCGCTGATGGCGGCCCGACTGCTGTCGGAGGTCGATCCCGTGGCCGGCACGGTGGGCTGGGCGTACGCGAGCACGCTCGGGTTCGCGCTGGTCTACCTGGGCGAGCACTACGCGGCGGATCTGATCGCCGGCGCGGCGCTGGCAGAGGCGGTGCACCGAAGCGCCGGTCCTGTCACCCCGGCCGTACATGTGCTGACACGGACGCTGCGCAGGCTCCGTGCCGCCGCCGAGGGCTGATGACTGACGAGCGCCCCTACACAGGCGCGCCCGAGCAGATGCCGCGTGTGTTCGTCACACGCCGGCGGGTGGTGGCCTCGCTCCTGTTCGTCGTTGCGATCGTGGCCTTTCTCTACTTCGGGCTGCCGAAGCTGGTCGGCTTGAGCGCGAGCCTCAAGCGCCTGCAGGAGGGCAACGCCTGGTGGCTGGCGGGCGCAGCCCTGCTCGAATGCCTCTCCTTCGGCGGCTACATCGTGCTGTTCCGCGCCGTCTTCGTCCAGCGCACATCCCGCATCGACTGGCGAGTCAGCTACCAGATCACGATGGCAGGGTTGGCGGCCACGCGCCTGTTCGCGGCCGCCGGAGCCGGCGGCATCGCGCTGACCGCGTGGGCTCTGCGGCGCTCAGGCATGGAGCGGCGAGTGGTCGCCTCACGGATGATCGCGTTCATGGTTTTGCTCTACGCCGTCTACATGGGCGCGCTGGTGATCGACGGCATCGGGCTCTACCTGGGTTTGTGGCCGGGACCCGCTCCGTTCGCGATCACCATCCTGCCGGCGATGTTCGGCGCCGGCGTGATCGCGCTGTTCCTGGTGATGGCGCTGCTGCCGCGAGATTTCGATCGGGTCGTCGCAGCGCATGCCCACGGCGAGGGCTTTGCCAGCACAGTGGCCCGGCAGCTGGCGACGATTCCGAGCGCGGCCGGCATGGGGATCCGCACCGCGCTCGCACTGGTCCGCTCCGGCAACCCGGGCCTGCTGGGCGCGATTGCCTGGTGGGGCTTCGACATCGCGACCCTCTGGGCGTGCTTCCACGCGTTCGGCTACGCGCCACCCAAGGGGGTCATCGTGATGGCGTACTTCGTCGGCTGGATCGCCAACACGCTGCCCCTGCCGGGCGGGCTCGGCGGCGTCGAGGGCGGCCTGATCGGCGCGTTCACAGCCTTCGGCGTGGACGTGCAGGCGGCCGTCGTCGCGGTGTTGGCCTACCGCGCTTTCTCCTTCTGGCTGCCGACGATCCCGGGCGGCATCGCCTACTTGCAGCTGCGCAAGACCGTACGCCGCTGGGAAGAGGAGGATGCGCAGGCGCAGCCGGCGTGGGGGGCTCCAGCCTGATGCCTCCCTATACTTAGTGAAGTGAGACACGGCAAGATCGGGAAGTGAAGTGACTGATAACGCATACGAGAACGTAGTGATCGTCGGGAGCGGACCAGCGGGTTACACCGCTGCGCTCTATGCCGCGCGAGCCAACCTCAACCCGCTGGTGATCGAGGGGTTCGCCTGGGGCGGCCTCCTGCAGCAGACCACCGATGTCGAGAACTTCCCGGGATTCCCGCAGGGGATCATGGGTCCCGAGCTGATGCAGCAGATGCGCGATCAGGCCGAACGCTTCGGCGCCCGCCTTGAGACCGACGAGGCGACCGCGGTCGAGCTCTCGACCGACGGCGGGCTGCATCGGGTCCACGTGGGCGATGAGGTCCACCTCACTCGCAGCGTGATCCTCGCGATGGGTGCTCAGCACCGCAAGCTGGGGGCCGAGGGCGAGGGGGTGCTCTCAGGGCGAGGCGTCAGCTACTGCGCCACCTGTGACGCCGCCTTCTTCCGCGACGTTCCCACGGTGATCGTCGGCGGCGGCGACTCGGCGATGGAGGAGGCGATGTTCCTGGCGAAGTTCGCCTCGAAGGTCGCTGTGATCCATCGCCGCGACGACTTCCGCGCCTCCAACATCATGCTGGAACGCGCTCGCGCGGTCCCCAACATCGAGTTCCTGACGCCGTACACGGTCGATGAGTTCATCGCCGGTGAGAGCGGCTCGCTGTGCTCAGCGCGGTTGCGCAACACCGTTGATGACTCCACCCGAGAGCTGCCGATCAACGGGGCCTTCATCGCGGTCGGCCACTCCCCGCAGTCACAGCTCGTGGCCGGACAGGTGGAGGTGGACGACAACGGCTACGTCGTGACGCAGGGTCGCACGACGCAGACCAACCTCGCAGGCGTATTCGCGGCCGGCGACCTTGTCGACCACACCTACCGCCAGGCGATCACGGCCGCCGGTTCGGGCTGCCAGGCGGCGTTGGACGCCGAGTGGTACCTGCGCGACAACCCGGCACCGACAGCGCCGGGCGACGTCGTCAGCGCCGCTTAGCAGGCGCAGCCCATCCTGCGCCGTCCGTCCTCACGATTCAGTTGCGCGCGCTAGCGCCGCTTGGCTAGCGCGCGCTTGCGCAGCTCGCCGGTGTACCCGAGCGGCGTGGTGACCTCGAGCGCGGAGTACTCGACCCGCGTGCCCGGGAAGCTGCAGGAGTAATTGGATAGCTCGCCGATCAGTACCTGGGCGAGGTTCCCGGCCGCCGGCACGGTGCAGCTCGTGGTGCCGGTGGTGGTTGACTTCAGCGGTGAGCGGCTCTGCGCATAGGAGAACTTCCCTGTCGCCAGCTCGAACGACAGCACCGGCGCCCAGGTCGGAATCGTGAGCGCCACGATCTCACCGCGCACAACCGGGAGCGGTGAGGTCAGCGGGAACTCGGCCACCTGCCCGAACGAGGGCCGTAGCTTGAACAGCGGCGATTGCGCCGCCACCCGGAACGCCGGCAGCTTCGACGTGCCTGTCGGCTGCAGCACTGTGAGCTGCGCCTCCGGTGGACCGCCGTACTGCTTGTTGAGGTAGGCCAGATCCTTGGCGGTCACCGTGTTGGTGCCGGCGAGGCCGAGTGAGAACGACACCAACTCACCGGACTGCTTGACCGTCGTCGGATTGACGGCACCGTCGCGGCGCTTCGCGTAGGCGGTGACCTGCGTCAGCACGATCTTGCAGCTGTTGCCCTGGGCATCGGACGGACAGGTCGGAGCGACCAGCGGACTGGATGTGACCCCGAGTTGGATGTCCTGCGCGGATGCGAAGGCTGGGGCCATCAACGCGGCCACCGCCGTGGCCGCCATGATCGAGACGACGCGTTTCATACGCCCATTGAACACGACACGTGTGTGCGAGTTGCGCGATTCGTTGCAGGGCAGCGTTAGCGGCCGGTTACAGAGTCTCCACACAACCATCCGCGCAGACCACCCTGCGACCAACCGCAAGACGGCCCCGGGCCGCCCTGCAACGCGAGCGTTCGGAACCTAGATCTTGGTTACGTTGACTGCCTTGGGGCCCTTGGGGCCGGCCTCCTCCTCATAGGAGACCTTGGAGCCCTCGGGCAGGGACTTATAACCGTCACCGTTGATGCCGCTGAAATGGACGAACAGGTCCCGGCCGCCGTCATCTGGCGTGATGAAGCCGAAGCCCTTGTCGTCGCTGAACCACTTAACGGTTCCCGTTGCCATGTGCTGAATCCCCTTCGGCGCTGCTCGCATTGGTTCCCGGGCGCCCCTGTGGCCCCCGGGCAGATCAAGGAAACCGTATCAGGGCGCAAACTGCGACCCAACAAATGTCGAGTAGCCGACTGCTGGCCACGGTTGAGGCGGCCGCCCCCAGCGCCCCTCAACGCAGCCGATCAGCGGTGGCGGCAATCGCCTCGAGGTCACCTGGCGTGGGCTCCCACGGCAGTCTCAACGGGTCGTCGGCGTAGCGTGGGATCACGTGCACGTGGAAGTGGAAGACCGTCTGCCAGGCCTGTGATCCACAGGAGTTGATCAGGTTGACGCCGTCGGCCCCCAACCGGTCGCGTACCCGTAGCCCAAGCCGCTGCGCGGTCGCCGCGACGGCCCCCAGCTGGTCGGGTTCTATCTCCCAGAGGTCGCGCGCGTGCCGCTTCGGGATCACGAGCAGGTGGCCGCTGGTGGCCGGAGCGATGTCCATGAAAGCCAACGTGTGCTCGTCCTCCGCGACGATCTGGGCAGGGATCTCGCCCGCCACGATCTTGCAGAAGATGCAGTCCTCGACCATGCTCGCAGCCTACCGGTCAGCTTCGGAACAGTGCTCGGCATCCGGAGATCCCCGCGAGAGCCAGTCGCGCGCATGGGCCAGCAGAGCCTCCTCGGTCTCGATCTCGCCCGCGTAGGCGGCCTCGGTCAGCTCGGCCAGCACCCGGCCGAGCTGCGGCCCGGGCTCGATCCCGAGCGCACGCGCAAGCTCATCGCCCGCGATCGGTGGCCGCGGGCGCTGCCGCTCCCATGCGAGCGCATCGGCCAGGATCTCACGCGACAGATCGAGGTGGAGCTCAACGGCACGCCCGGAGTTGCGCCCCAGCGTCGCCAGCCTGTCGGCCACGCTCAGCACGGTCACATCAACCTCCACCGGAGTGCACGCTGCCAGGTAGCGGTAGACCGCGCGACGAACGAGCGGCTGCTCGTGGACGAGGAAGCCCAGCCGCAGGTGATTGCGCGCAAGCGCCGCGACGTGAGTCGTGAGCCGCTCGCTCGCGCGTAGCCGGCCGAGGATCTCCGCAGTCAGTTCGGCGCCGAGTCGATCGTGCTCGAAGAACGTGACACGGCCCGTCTCGGTGACCGCGCGCGTTCGCGCCTTGGCGATGTCATGCAGCAGCGTCCCCAGGCGCAGCGCCTGCCAGCGCGTCATCTCGTTGGCGAGTGGCTGCGCCATCAACGCAGCCAGCTCCGGCCCCAACTCGCCGAAGGTTGCCTCCGGATCACGCTCGAGCTCGATCGCGGCCCGCAGCGTCGCGAGGGTATGGTCGTAGACGTCGAGGTGGTGGTAATCGCTCTGCTCGAGCCCGCGCAAAGCGTCCAGCTCGGGCAGCACCGCGGCGGTGGCGCCGAGCTCGCTCGCGAACTCGATGCCGTCGGCGGCTCGCTCGCACGTGAGGATCAGCCGCAGTTCCGCGAATACCCGCTCCTGGGCAATCTCGACCAGCGCCGGAGCCGAGGCCGCCGCCAGTCGCCTGGTCTCCGCATCGGCCGTGAAGCCGAGCTCCGCGGCCATCCGTGCCAGCCTCATGACCCGCAGCGGATCGTCGCTGAACGCCTGAGGCCCGGTGCTGCGCAGACGCCGCGCCTCGACGTCGCCAACGCCACCCAGCGGATCGATCAGCTCGCCGGCCGGCGCGTCGAGCTCCCTGGCAATCGCGTTGATCGTGAGGTCACGGCGCCGCAGGTCCTGCTCGAGCGTCTCCCCCATCAGCGGCGTCAGATCCACCTGCCAGTCCTGCCCGTGAGAGCGCACGCGCCAGGCCCCGAACGCATCTGAGAGCTGAAAGGCGTGGCCGCCCGCCACACGCCCGAGCTCCCGAGCCAGGCCGCGCGCATCACCGTCGACGGCCAGGTCGAGGTCCGGTGTCTCGCGTCCCAGCAGGTCGTCGCGAACGGCACCACCCACCAGCCACGAGTGCCCGTGCCGGGGCGCAAGCTCTACAAGAGCGGCGAGGAGGCCATCTTCGGAGCTCACACCGGTGACCCATCGCGGTGGTAGACCCGTGGCACGCGGCGCGAGACCATACACACCACCTCGTAGCTGATCGTTCCGAGCCGGCGCGCGATGTCCTCGGCAGTCTGCCGCTCGCCACCGTCGACGCCGATCAGCGTCGCTGTGTCCCCTACTCCAACGCTCGAATTGAGACCGACGTCGACGGTGATGTTGTCCATGCTCACCATCCCTCGCAGCGGGTAACGGCGACCGCCGATCAGGACGTCGCAGTTGTCTGCGAGCGCGCGCGGCAGGCCATCTCCGTATCCGATCGGAACCGTCGCGATGAAGCTGTCCTGCTCCGCGATGAAATGCCGGCCGTAACCGGTGCTCTCGCCCGCCGCGATCGGCTTGATGGCGGCGACATAGGAGCGCAGCGCCATCGCCGGTTCCAGCCCGTGCTCGGCGGGGTCGCGGTTCATCGGGTCACAGCCGTACAGCGCGATACCGGCCCGAACCATGTCGAAGTGGCTGGCGGGCTCGCGCAGGATCGCGGGGCTGTTGGCGGCGTGGACGATCACATCGTCCGTGGCCAGCGCACGGACCTCGGCCACGAACGGCCCGAAGATCTTCAGCTGGCCGGCGACGAAATCGACGTCGTCATCGGCCGTCGCGAAGTGCGTCATCACCCCGGCCAATTCGAGCGCCGGCCGCGCGGCCAGGATTGCATGCACCACCGCCAGCCCCTCCTCCGGTGCGCGTGTGCCAAGGCGACCGAGCCCGGTGTCGAGCTTCACATGCAGCCGAACCGGCTTGCTCGCAGGCGAGGTACGCGCCAGCAGCTGCTCGATGAAGCCGACATCCCATACGGCCAGCTCCGCCCTTGCCGCGAGCGCGATCGGCAGCTCATCGTCGCTGACCGCCCCGAGGATCAGGATCGGCGTGGCCTGCAGGCCGGCGCGGCGCAGCTCGTCGGCCTCCTGCGCTGTCGCGACCGCAAGGTAGCTCGCGCCTCCCGCAAGCGCCGCGCGCGCCGACTGCACGGCGCCGTGCCCGTAGCCGTCGGCCTTGACCACCGCGCACAGCCGCGTGTGAGACCTCAGGTGGGAGCGCACCTGTCTCGTGTTGCGTTCGATTGCGGCGAGGTTCACCTCGGCGACTGCGCGCAACGCCATCTCAGCCCTCCCCGGGATCCGAATGACCGCGAGCCCGAGGCAGAGCTGCGATCACGTCGCTGGCGATCACACCCTCCGAGCCGACATCGCGCGCCGCGATCATGCCCGCCCGCAGATGGGTGCAGACCGCAGCACACGCGGCGGTGAATGGGTCGACCCCCTTGGACAGAAAGGCTCCGGTGACGCCGGCCAGGACATCACCGGTGCCGGCCGTCGCGAGCGCCGGCGCCCCGCCCGGACTCACGGCCACGCGACCTTCCGGGTCGGCGATCAGCGTGTCGTCGCCCTTCAACACGACGACGGCGCCGGAGGCCCTCGCCGCCTGTCTGACATGGTGAAGCCGGCGCGCGTCGATCTCCGCGCTCGACACATCGAGCAGTCGGCCGAGCTCCCCGGTATGCGGGGTGAGGACCGTCGCCGCGCCCCGCCGCGCGAGCTGCTCGAGCCCGCCCTCGACCGCGTGCGCGTTCAGCCCGTCAGCGTCGAGCACGAGCGGCACGTTCGCGTGCGTGGCCACATCGCGAGCGAACTTCTGAGAAGCTGCCAGCCGACCGAGCCCCGGTCCGAGGACGAGCGCCTGAGCACGGGCGGCGCGTTCGACGGCGAGCCTGGAAGCCCCGCGCCTGGGGCCGGTGTCCGGGTCGTCCGGAAGCTCGACGGTCATCACCTCGAGGAGCTTGGCGGCGAGCGCCGGCGCCACTGAAGCGGGCGCGGCGACCGTCACATAGCCGGCTCCCGAACGGGCGGCGGCCAGCGATGCGAGCACGGGCGCACCGGTGAGGCCGCGGGATCCGCCGACCACCAGGACGCTGCCGGCGGTGAACTTTGTCGAGCCGGCGTCGCGGCGCGGAATCGCCTCGCGCACATCATCCCTGAGCAGGCCGATCGCCGGGCTCCCGGGCTCGTCAGCGGTCGGGATGCCGATGTCGACGACATCCACGAGGCCGCTGTGGCGCTTGCCCGGGGCGATCCAAAGACCCGGTTTGCCGGCATGGAAGCTCACGGTGGCGTCGGCCCGCACGGCCTCGCCTGCGATCTCACCGGTCGAGCCGTCAACGCCGCTGGGAATGTCGCAGGCGATCACCTGGATACCGGGTGCCGCGGCGCGGGCCGCGTTGATCGCGGCGATCGCGCTCGCGATCGGCTCGCGTGGCGCCCCGGAGAAGCCGGTGCCGAGCAGCGCGTCGACGATCCCGGCTGCCCAAGCGAGGGCAGCCGGGGAGAGCTCAGCCACTTCCTGGGAGACGTCGAACACGGTCACGTCGCGACCCAGCTCCCGCAGTACCCGGGCCGCCACGTGGCCGTCGCCGCCGTTGTTCCCGCTGCCGCAGACGATCGCGATGCCGCCGGTCGGGACGCGCTCGGACGTGATCCTTGCCAGCTCGGTGCCGGCCCGGTCCATCAGCTCCGCACCGGGGATGCCGAGCGTCTCGATCGCCCAGGTGTCGAGCGCTCGCTGCTCACCCGAGTCCGGCAGCGGGTTCAGCCAGGCCGGCAGGTCCATCAGCCTGCCGTGGTCACTCGACGGTGACGGTCTTGGCGAGATTACGCGGCTGGTCGACGTTGAGTCCGCGGCGAGTCGCGACGAAGTAGGCCAGCAACTGCAGCGGGATCACCGCCAGCAGCGGGTTCAGCATCGGGTGGGTGCGGGGCACGCGGATCAGCTCGTCGCAGTGCTGGGCGATCTCGGTGTCGCCCTCGCTGGCGATGCCGATCACGCGCGCGCCGCGCGCACGCACCTCCTGGATGTTGGAGATGAGCTTGTCCAGTACCGGTGAGGCGGTCGCGATCACCACCACCGGCGCGCCCGGGTCGAGCAACGCGATCGGTCCATGCTTCATCTCCCCCGCCGCATACGCGTCGGTAGCGATATAGGACACCTCCTTGAGCTTGAGCGCGCCCTCGAGCGCGAACGGCAGTCCGGCGTTGCGGCCGAGGTACATGAAGAACTCGCGTGCGCGAACATCGTCGGCAATCCGCTCGATCTCGCCGGTGTCCGCGGCGAGCACCTCGGCGATCAGATTCGGCAGGTGCTTGACCTCGGCGATGTGCTCGGCCAGGTCAGGGGTGGGGAGCGTTCCGCGCAGCTCGGCCAGACGCAATGCGATCAGGTAGAAGGCGACGACCTGGGTGACGAACGTCTTGGTCGCGGCCACACAGATCTCGATCCCCGCGCGTGTGTAGAGGACGCCGTCGGCCTCGCGCGTGATCTGCGATCCCATCACGTTCGTGACGGCGAGCACCCGGGCGCCGCCGGCCTTCGCGGTTCGCAGCGCGGCGAGCGTGTCGGCGGTCTCACCCGACTGGGAGACGGCGATCACCAGGTCCGAGTCGGTCACGACCGGGTTGCGGTAGCGGTACTCGGATGCGATCTCCACGTCGACCGGGAGCCGGGCCCACTCTTCGATCGCGTAACGGGCGGCCAGGCCGGCGTGGTAGGCGGTGCCGCAGCCGACGATCACCACACGGCCGGCTCCGCGCAGATAGTCATCGCTGATCGCGCCGAGGTCGCCGAGGTCGATGCTGTCGGGCTCCGCGGCGCGCTCGCCGATCGTCTCCGCCACCGCATCGGCCTGATCGTGGATCTCCTTCAGCATGAATGTGTCGTAGCCACCCTTTTCGGCCGTGTCCGCGTCCCAATCGACCTCGCTCACCTCGCGGTCGAGCCGGTCGCCGGCGACCGTCATGAACTCGACGCCCTCGGGCCGCAGGACGACGATCTCATCGTCGTTCATGTACTGGACCCGGTTGGTCTGGGCCAGGAAGGCCGGAACCGCGCTGCCGATGAACTGCTCGCCGTCGCCGCGACCGACCACCAGCGGGCACTCCTTGCGTGCGCCCACCAGCACGCCGGGCTCGTCGGCGCTCATCGCGACGAACGCGTAATGACCGTGCAGCTCGCCGTAGGCGTTGCGCACCGCCTCGACCAGATCATCGTCGTAATGTTTGGCGATCAGGTGGGCGATCACCTCGGCGTCCGTCTCCGACGTGAACACGGAGCCGTGCTCGCGCAGGCTCTCCCGCAGGGTGACGTAGTTCTCGACGATGCCGTTGACGGCGATGTGGATCCGGCTGTTGGTGCTGTAGTGCGGATGCGCGTTGGCCTCGGTGACCTGGCCGTGGGTGGCCCAACGGGTGTGACCGATACCGGTGCTTGGAGTGCCGTCGGGATCAGCCTCACGCCGACCGTGATCGCTCGCGCCGACCCCCACGAGCGCGGCGTCCCGCGCATCGATCGCCGCCTGCAGTCGGCTGAGGTTGCCGACCGCGCGGATCAGATCGATGCGGTCACCGTCCAGCACCGAGATCCCGGCGCTGTCGTACCCGCGGTACTCGAGTTTCCTGAGTCCGTCGAACAGCAGCGGCCTTACCCGCCGCGGCCCGACGTAGCCGACGATTCCGCACATGGATTGGGTTCGAGTCTAGCCAGCGCGCCGACGGGCACCGACGGGAGCCGCCGCGCTGCTAACCCGCGAGCGCCTGCTCGACGACGCTTGTCAGCTGCTCACAGAGCCGGTCGGTCTCCTCCGAGGTCGGAGCCTCGACCATCACCCTGATCAGCGGCTCGGTGCCCGAGACCCGAACCAGCACGCGACCGCGTCCCGACAGGGCGTCCCCGGCGGCGCCGATCGCCTGCTCGACCTGCGCTGTCCCGATCGCTGCAGCGAGGGCCTCGCGGCTGTGCGCGCGGATGTTGACCAGCCTCTGAGGGAGCTTGTGCATCGCGTGGCGTTCGCAGAGGTCTGAGCCGGCCAGCGCCTCCAGCGTCAGCAGCGCGCTGGCGATCCCGTCGCCCGACGGGCCGAAGCCCAGATCGATGATGTGGCCGGACTGTTCGCCGCCGAGTCGCCAGCCACGCCTGCGCAGCTCCTCGTTGACGTAGCGGTCACCGACCGCGGTCGTCACGACCTCGATCCCGGCGGCCGCCATCGCGGTGTGGAAGCCGTAGTTGGTCATCACCGTGACCGCCACACCACCGTCGAGCCCGCCGCTGCGGTGGAGGTGAACTGCGGCGACGGCCACCAGCTCGTCTCCGTCGACGACCGCCCCGTTTCGATCCACGGCCATCACACGGTCGCCGTCGCCGTCGAACGCGAAGCCCGCGTCGTAGTCGCCGCCGGCCATCCGTTGCGCGAGCTGTTCGACGTGCGTGGAGCCGACGCCGTCGTTGATGTTGCGGCCGTCTGGCATGTCTGCGATCAGCTCGACCTCCGCGCCGAGCCGGCGGAAGATCTCCGGTGCCACGCGATAGGTGGCACCGTTGGCGCAGTCGAGCAGCACGCGCCTGCCGGCCAGATCGAGTTGCTCAAAGCGCGTGTGCAGCTCTCGCAGGTAATCGTCGGCCGCTCCATGCAGCTGGCGCACCCTCCCGATCCTGTCCGGGGCCGCCACGGTGCGGCCCATCTGGTTCTCGATCGCCAGTTCGGTCTCGTCTGAGAGCTTGAAGCCGTCGGCAGCGAAGAACTTGATGCCGTTGTCCTCGTACGGGTTGTGCGACGCGGAGATCACCGCCGCCAGGTGCAGGCCGTGGCGCCGCACCAGCAGCGGCGCCGCAGGCGTCGGCAGCACCCCGCCAAGAAGCACGTCACCGCCGGCTGCTGTGACACCGGCGGCGATGGCGGCCTCGAGCATGTCCCCCGACTCGCGCGTATCGCGAACGATCAGCACCTGCGGGTGTGTCTGCACTCCGGTCGAGACCGCGACGTCGACGGTCGCGCGAGAGAGCGCCACCGCCAGCTCGGCCGTGAGGAAGTCGCCCGCACGGCCACGGACGCCATCGGTGCCAAACAGTTTCCGCGACATCTGCGCTGAAGCCGCTCCGTGAAGGAGTGACTAGGGAAGCTCCGTTAGCGCTTCGAGAACTGCGGCCGCTTACGGGCCTTCTTGAGGCCGGCCTTCTTGCGTTCCTTGACGCGTGGGTCACGCGTCAGGAAGCCGCGGCGCTTGAGCTCGCCACGAAGGTTGGGGTCGGCCTCCAGCAGCGCTCGCGAGATACCGTGACGCAGCGCGCCGGCCTGCGCCGACACTCCGCCTCCGTGCATGCGGGCGATCACGTCCATGCGCGCCTCGTAGCCGACGGCCTCGAGCGGCTGCCGAATCACGCGCTGCAGCGTCTCGCGCGGGAAGAACTCCTCGAGCGTCTTGCCGTTGATCGTGTAGGTGCCGGTACCCGGCTTCAGGATCACGCGGGCGACGCCGGTCTTGCGCTTGCCGGTCGCGGTGTAGCGCGCACCGGCGGCCAGACTGATCGTGACCGCGGCGATCGGCTGGGCGGCATCCTGAGGATCATCGGAGTCGTCGCGTGCGGCGGCCTCTTCGGCTTCAGCCTCAGCGGCGGCACGCGCCTCGGCGTCGAGGAACTCGCTGCCCTCGGAGACGATGTCCGGAATCAGGTCGGCACCGGGGATCGCAGGCTTCTCGCGCGGGGCCTCCTCGATGTACTCGACGTCACCCTCGACGATCTCAGTCGGATCGACCGCCACCGGCTCGCCACCGGCCTCCGGAGCGACCTCGGCGGCTGGAGCCTGCTCGGCGGCTTCTGCGGCTGGGGCAGCCTCGCTCGCCTCTACGGCCGGAGCCTCCTCGCTCGCCGCGACCTCCTCAGGGGAGTTCTCAGCGGTCGGCTCTTCCAAATTCTCGTTCTGTTCGTCGGTCACGACTCGATCTCCATCGGTTGCGGCTGCTGGGCGGCGTGCGGATGATCGGGCCCTGCGTAAACCTTGAGCTTGGTCAACTGCTTGCGTGCCAGGCGGTTGCGGGGAAGCATCCCCTTGACCGCGATCCGGATGACCTCCTCCGGACGGCGCGCGAGCATCTCCCCGAGCGTCCGTGACTTGAGTCCGCCGGGATACCCCGAGTGCCGGTAGTACAGCTTGTCCTCAAGCTTCTTGCCGGTCACCGAGATCTTCTCGGCATTGACGACCACCACAAAGTCACCGGTGTCGATGTGCGGGGTGTAGGTCGGCTTGCGCTTGCCGCGCAGCGCGTCGGCGATCTGGGTCGACAGCCGCCCGAGCGTCAGCCCGGTCGCGTCGACGATCAGCCAGTTGCGCTCGCGATCAGTGGGTTTGGCTACGTATGTCTTCATGGCAGGTTTCTATGCCGCGCCTGGGCGCGGGAGTGATGATGGTAGACGATCGCTCCGCGATCCGCGGGACAACCGGGAGGGACCTCGCCAGGACCACCGTCGATGCCATCCATCAGACCAAGATGCAGAATCTGACAATCCGTCGTGAGCCCTTTCGATGTGCTCGTATCGGCACGTTTTTCATGCGATTTCGAGCACATCAGCCTCCCGCCAGTCGATTTGTCAGAACAAGCAGGTTCGCCGTCACTCCCACTCGATGGTGCCTGGGGGCTTTGACGTTATATCCAGCACCACCCGGCCAACCGGTCGGATCTCGTTGATCATCCTGCTGGCGATCAGCTCGAGCAGGTCGTAGGGGAGTCGTGCCCAGTCTGCGGTCATCGCGTCATCGGAGGTGACGGCGCGAATCGCGATCACATTGCCGTATGTGCGCTCGTCGCCCTGCACCCCGACCGCGCGCACGTCCGGCAGGACACAGAAGGACTGCCACAGCTCCCGGTAGAGGCCGGCCTTGCGGATCTCCTCCTGCAGGATCGAGTCGGCCTCACGCAGGACATCGAGCTTCTCCTTGGTGACCTCGCCGCCGACCACCCGGATCGCGAGCCCCGGACCTGGGAATGGCTGGCGCCAGACCAGGCGCTCCGGCATGCCGAGTTCGGCCCCCACGGCCCGCACCTCATCCTTGAAGAGCGTCCGCAGTGGCTCGACCAGCTCGAACTCGAGGTCCTCGGGCAGGCCGCCGACGTTGTGGTGCGACTTGATCGTGGCGGTGCCCGTACCGCCGCCGGACTCGATCACGTCGGAGTACAGGGTGCCCTGTACCAGGAACTTGATGCCGTCGAGCTTGGCGGCCTCCTCCTCGAAGATGCGGATGAACTCGTTGCCGATGATCTTGCGCTTCTGCTCGGGATCGGTGACCCCCTTCAGCTTCTCGAGGAAGCGCTGCTCGGCGTCCACCGCGATCAGCGGTACGCGGAAGTGGTCGCGGAAGGCCGCGACGACCTGGTCGCCCTCGTTCTTGCGCATCAGCCCGTGGTCGACGAACACGCATATGAGCCGGTCCCCGATCGCCCGGTGGACCAGCAGCGCGGCGACGCTCGAGTCGAC
This sequence comes from uncultured Conexibacteraceae bacterium, assembly GCA_963848435.1. Classification (GTDB taxonomy): domain Bacteria; phylum Actinomycetota; class Thermoleophilia; order Solirubrobacterales; family Solirubrobacteraceae; genus Palsa-465. The sequence goes on from CAWKDQ010000002.1 coordinate 57,667, forward strand.
GCCGCCTGAGAGCGCGCACAGGGCCCTTCCTTCTCCGACCTGCTCACGGATGCGCTCGACCTGCTCCTCGATCACCGAGCGTGCGCTCCATGTTCCGGACGCACCGCAGATGTCGATCAGGAAGTTGCGCAGCACCTGCTGCCCGTACGGCGTGTGCACGACCTCCGGGTGGAACTGGATACCGAAGACCCCGCGCGACTCGGACTCGATCGCCGCGACGGGTGAGGCGGTCGACGATGCCAGCGCCTCGAATCCGGGCGGCGCCGAGAAGACGGTGTCGCGGTGAGACATCCAGCACGTCTGCTCGTCGGGCGTGTCCGAGAGCAGTCGCCCGCGAGTGTGAACCGTCAGTTGCGAGCGCCCGTATTCGCCCACCTCGGCCCCCTCCACGCGGCCGCCGAGCTCGCGGGCGATCAGCTGCATGCCGTAGCAGATGCCCAGCACCGGGATTCCCAGTTCGAGCAGCCCCGGGTCGAGCTTCGGCGCGCCGTCCGCATACACCGACGCCGGACCGCCGGACAGGATCAGACCGATAGGGCGGCGACGCGCGACCTCAGCCGGGCCGACGTGGTACGGCAGCAGGGTCGAGAACACACCGCACTCGCGCACGCGGCGCGCGATCAGCTGCGAGTACTGCCCTCCATAGTCGAGAACCACGACCTCCTGCAGCGACTCGCCGACGGCTCGCTGGCCCCCGGCGACCGCTGAGGTTTGCAGCTCAGTCGGAGGCACCGACGGTGGCGGCGGCGCCCCTCGCGCCCATCCCGACCGACTGCTCGCGCTGGAGGTGCTTGCCCTCCGTCTGCAGCGACGGAGCGACCATCAGCTCAGCGCGGTTGAACTCGGCGATGTCCCGGTAGCCACAGGTGGCCATCGATGTCCGCAGCGCGCCCATCAGGTTGAACGTGCCGTCGTTCTCGCGGGCAGGGCCCTTGACGATCTCCTCGAGCGTGCCGTTGGGCTTGGTGGCGACCCGGGTGCCGCGGGGCAACGTCGGGTGGAAGGTCGCCATCCCCCAGTTGAAGCCGTGGCCCGGAGCCTCGTGTGCGCGCGCCAGAGCCGAGCCGAGCATCACCGCGTCGGCGCCGCAGGCGATCGCCTTGGCGATGTCACCGCCGTTGCGCATGCCGCCGTCGGCGATGACGCGCACGTAGTCGCCGGTCTCGAGCATGTGCTGGGAGCGCGCAGCAGCGACATCAGCGATCGCCGTGGCCTGGGGCACCCCGAGCCCGAGCACTCCGCGTGTCGTGCAGATCGCGCCCGGTCCGACACCGACGAGCACGCCGGCGGCACCGGTCCGCATCAGGTGCAGGCCCGTGTGGTAGGAGGCGCAGCCGCCGACCACGACCGGGATCGGCGACAGCTCGCGGATGAACTCCTTGAGGTTCAGCGGCGGCCGACTGGTGTCCTGGGAGACGTGCTCAGCGGAGACAACCGTTCCCTGGATCACGAGGATGTCGAGCCCGGCATCCAGCGCCACCTCGTAGTACTTGCGCACCTGCTGGGGCGTCAACGACGCCGCCGCGACCACGCCGTGGGCCTTGATCTCCTGGATCCGCTTGGCGATCAGCTCCGGCTTGACCGGCTCACGGTAGATGTCCTGGAGCTCACGGGTGGCGATGTCCTTGGAGAACGTGGCGATCCGGGCGAGCTGCTCGTCGGCGTCCTCATAACGGCACTGAATCCCCTCGAGGTTGAGCACCGCGAGGCCACCGAGCTTGCCGAGCAGACCGGCCGTGGTGGGCGAGACGACACCGTCGAGCGCGGCTGCGAGCAGCGGCAGCTCAAAACGGTAGGGGCCGAGCGTCCAAGCGATGTCCACATCGTCCGGGTCTCGCGTCCGACGCGACGGCACGATCGCCACGTCGTCAAATCCATAGGCCCGGCGGGCCTTCTTTCCACGCCCAATTTCTACTTCCATCAGCGCATCGTAGAAGGTCGAACGGATGACACAGGAAACCCCACTTTCGGCGAGATACGCACGTCCGCGACGGCGGCAACCATCGGCTGCAACGGACCTTAGCAGCGGGGATTGGCCGGCTTCGGGCCGGCCCTCGGAGGGCCGCCGCAGCAGCGGCGCGGCGGCCCTCAGGACACGTTCGCGTGGAGCGTGATCGTCCTCGCCGCCACGTCCTCGAGCAGCCGCTCGACCGTCGCCGGATCGATGATGCCGGCACCGACGTGCTGCGTCGATTCGGCGCCGCAGGCCACGCCGAAACGCAGGCACTCGACCGGCGTGCGTCCCTGGTATCGGGCCGCGACGTAACCGGCCAGGAAGGCGTCGCCTGACCCGATCGGAGACTGTGCCTCCAGCGGCGCGGTCGTGACCCTGTAGAGCGAGTGGCCGCTCTCCTCGCGGACGTAGGCATAACAGCCGTCTGCCACGGTCATGATCGCCTCGGACGGCCCCTGGCGCGTGAGCTCCACAACGGCCCGCGCACGGTCATCCTCGTCGGCGAACTCATGTCCGGCCAGCTCCTCGGCCTCGAGCTCGTTCGGTGAGACCACGTCGGCCTCGGCGCGCACGGCCAGCTTCAGCGGCTCGCCGTCGGTGTCGACCACGGTCAGCACTCCGAGCTTCCGAACCGAGCGGATCAATTGCGCATAGGTGTCCGGGGCGAGCCCACGGGGAAGGCTCCCCGCGAACACGCAGACACTGGCACCGCGCGCCAGGTACAGGAGCTTCTGCTCGAACAGCTCGAGCTCGCGTTCGGACACCGACGGACCACGCTCGTTGATCTCGGTGTGGATACCGGTGGTCGGATCGAGCACAGCCATATTCGTCCGCGACTCCTCACGGATCCGAACGAAGGCACTGAGAATCGACTCGTCGCCGAGCGCGTCGACGATCCTGGTGCCGGTCGCGCCGCCGACGATTCCGGTCGCGATCACCGGCTGCCCGAGCGACTTCAGCGCGCGAGCGACGTTGACACCCTTACCGCCCGGAATCGTCCGCTGATCGACGCTGCGGTGCCTGCGGCCGGGCGTGAAACTGGGAACCTCCAGGGTTCGGTCCAGTGCCGGATTGAGGGTGACGGTGATGATCATCGCTCCTCCGCGTGCCGTGAGGCCAATACTCGGGGTCGTCGTCGCCTTCCAGCGACGCCCACGGCCACGCCGACGATGACCAGCGCAACCACCAGCAGCGTAAACGGTCGTCCCAGCGTGTGCCCAATTTTCGTCATTTCCGACACGGCCGGCAGCCGCCTGGCCAGCACCAGCGGGATGTGCACGGTCGCGTGTCCGGGGACGATCACCTGCAGATGACCGACGACCGTTCCCTTGGCCATCGGCTCCACCAGCCTGCGCAGCGGGCCAGTGCGAACCTCGATGCGTGTATTCCGCGCCACCACCGTCCGATATCCATGCTGTGCGACGACCACCGCCGGCGCGATCTCATATGGCATCCGACGGCGTGCGAACACCTCGCCCTCCTGAACCGGCTTGACCACGTGGAACTCTGAGAACCCCCAGTCCAGCAGCGACAGCGTGCTGTCGTCGCGCTCCTCCTCACTCGAGGTGCCGAGCACCGAGGCAACCAACGTGAACCCGTCGCGCCGCCCCTCGGAGACCAGCACGTAGCCCGCATCCGCAGTGTGCCCAGTCTTGACGCCGTGGATCCACGGGGCTCTGTCGACCAGATCGTTGGTGTTGACGACGTGACGCTCGTATCGGCCGCTGGTCAGCGTCGCCGAGGTGAGCCCGACCGTGTCCCGGAAGAAGGGCCAGCTGCGCATCATGTAGTCGCCCAGGCGCACCAGATCATCGGGGCTCGAGTAGTTGCCGGGGGTGTCGAGTCCGATCGGAGTCGTGTAGTGGGTGTGCCGCAGGCCGAGCGCGCGCGCGTTGGCGTTCATCATCGCCACGAAGCGCGAAATCGAGCCGCCGCCGACGTTGTAGGCGAGGTCCTCGGCGGCGTCGTCGGCGCTCGGCAGCAGCAGCGCGACGAGCAGATCGTGCACGCTCATCTGCTCGCCCGGTTCGAGCCCGATCTGCGAGTCCACCGCGGCCGGCTCCCAGTCGTTCTGGGTGAAGACGGTGTTGAGGTTCCTGACGTGCTGGAGCACGACCAGCGCGGTCATCATCTTCGTCGTGCTGGCGATCGCGAGCTCACGGTTGCCGTTGTCGCTCCACAGCGGCGCGCTCGTACCGGACACGAGCAGGCTGGCGCCCGTCACCGGCAGCTCCGGCGGCGCGGACGCAGGCTTTCCCTGCTGTGCGGCGCCCGCTGGCGCAGCACAGCACAGCAGCGACGCCAGCAGGGCGGCGAGAATGCGGGCCGCTTTGATCATCACGGGTATCCGCATGCGCGTCAGGGTAGTGGCGGAACCCAAGAGTTCGAGACCTACGAGGACGGCGCCGGGGGTAGGGCCCAAGCCTGTTCGCGGGCGCGCGCCGCCTCGCGCCTTGCGGCGGCGGCCGGATCGCCACCGCTCATGCGGTGCGCCTGCACGATCCCGCGCGACAGGGAGATGATGCCACTGGCCACGCCGGCCGTGAAGACCGGTGCGAGGTCGGTGATGCGACCGCCCTGGGCCCCGACTCCGGGAAGCAGGAAGATCGTGCGCGGCATCAGCTCGCGAAGCCGCTCGAGATGGTCCGGGGCAGTGGCGCCGACGACCGCGCCGACGTCGGAGAGCCCCCCGACGTCGGAGAGCTCCGATCGGCCGGCCGCCTGGAGTCCGAGCTCGCCAACCATGCGCGCCACCGCGTCGCTGACGAGGCCGCCCGCGGCGAGCTCCTGATCCTGCAACTCGACTGCGCCGGGGTTCGAGTTGCGCACCAATACGAAGATCCCGGCTGCGGACTCGCGCATGGTCTCCGTGAACGGCTCGAGCGAGTCCCTACCGAGCCACGGACTGACCGTCATCGCGTCCGCACCCAGGCCGGGCAGATCGCCGAACGGGCTCGGTGTCCGGCCGAGGAACGCCTGGGCATAGGCGCGGGCGCTGACGTCGATATCACCGCGCTTGGCGTCGGCGATCACAAGCAGACCGGCGGCGCGAGCATGACCGACAACCTCGGTCAGCGCCTGCCATCCCGGCGCTCCCAGGCGCTCGAAGCAAGCTACCTGCGGCTTCACCGCCACGCACTCCTCCGCAACCGCGTCGATCACGAGCTGACAGTGCGCGCTCACGGCCCGTGCGGCCCGGACGGCGGGCGGGGCGGACACATCGTCCACCCCGCCCGCAAGTTCGAGCGCACGGGACCACAGGAGCGCCGGGTCCGGATCGAGGCCGAGCACGATCTGCGACTCGCGCCGCAAGACTAACTCGGCCAGCCGGTCCCCGAAAGTCACATGCGTGACGGTAGCCGCATGCGCGACTGGCTAATTAACCGCCTTCTTGAGGCTGGCGCCGGCGCTGAACTTCGGCACCTTCGAGGCCGCGATCTGAATCTTCTCACCCGTGGCGGGGTTGCGGCCCTCGCGCGCTGCGCGCGCCGAGACGCTGAACTTGCCAAACCCGGAGAAGACCACATCGCTGCCGCGCTTGAGCGCGTCCTCGATCGTCTCCAGAACCGCATCGACCGCCTCTGAGGCGTCCTTCTTGCTCAGGCCGGCGCGGTCTGCGACCTGGTCGATGAACTCGGCTTTCGTCACTTCGCTCCTCCTTCGAGGTGGTGGGATGGCCGAAGCTAACACGGTTCGCGGACGGTGCGGGGCTTGGAAAGTGCCGAAACACCCCCAGTTTCCGGAAGTTGACGCCCGGCGACCGCCTCAGGTGGCATGCTCGGGGCGTGCAATTGAGCCGAATCGCGTGGCTGATCACGACCGTCTCCTGCCTGGTTGCCGCCCTCGTGGTGCTGGCCGAGGGCGATCGTGGCTACGCCGCGGTCGGCTTCGCGGTGGCGATCTCAGCGGCGATCAACCTGTTCTGAGCCTGGCTCGCGACAGGCCCGCCGCTGCGGTGGATTCCGGCCCCTTCAGAAGACGTGCAGCGCTCGCTGACCCGGTCGCAATCGGTCCTCGGGCTCAATGTGGATCAGCACGTCTGCGCCACCGAGCGCAGAGGCGATCTCATCCTGGAGCGCATGGGCAATTCGGTGCGCCTGCTCGAGTGAGGTCCCGGTGCGGAATTGGACATGCACGTCCACGTATCGCTGCGAGCCGCCACGCCTCGTTCGCAGCTGGTGGAAGCCGATGATGTCCCGATCGCCGAAGCTCTCGATCACACGCGTGATCTTCCGCGTCTCATCCAACGGCAGCGACCGGTCCACCAGCACCCCACCTGCCCGCAACAGCAGCCGCATACCGGTGACCACGATCCCCGCCGCGACCAGCAGCGCCGCCACCGGATCGATCCACTGGGCACCGGTGATCTTCACGAGCACCAGCGCCACGAGCACGACCAGTGAGCTGGCGGCGTCCGTGCGCAGGTGCGCCGCGTCACCCTCGAGGGCCGGTGAGCGCGTCCTGCGCCCGCCACGGGCGATGATCGTCGAGACCACGAGGTTGACGACGATCGACACCGCGATCACGGCGATGCCGAACCCGAGCCGCTGCGTCTGCCCCCCCACGATCAGGCGCCGGATCGCCTCAAACGCGATCACGGCCGAGCCGAGCAGGATCAGGATCGCCTCGAACGCCGCCGCGAGGTTCTCGACCTTCTCGTGTCCGTAGCTGTGGCTCTCATCGGCCGGCTCGTCAGCGATCCGCACGGACAGGAACGCGACCACCGACGCGACCAGGTCGATGCTCGAGTGCACCGCCTCGGTCAGGATCGCGATCGATCCTGTGATCGTTCCCGCGACCACCTTCAGCAGGATCAACGCCGAGTTCGACGCGACGGAGAGCATCGCGATCCTCTGCTTCATCGATCCGGGCGCTCCGCTCGATACCACTTCGCGAACTCCCGCAACGCTTCGCCGCGATGGCTGATCTGATCCTTCTCGGCGTCGGCGAGCTCCGCCATCGTCCGGCCCGGAGCCTGTGCGGGAAGGAACACCGGGTCGTAGCCGAAGCCGCGCTCGCCGCGCGGTCCGGCCGCCAGCAGACCGCGGCACTCGCCGATGAACACCCGCTCCTGCGAGCCGTCGACGAACGCCAACGCACAGACGTAGCGCAGCTCGCTTCCGGCCGGAGCCTCGGCGAGCATCCTCTCCAGATTCTCCGCATCGGTCGCCTTCTCCCCCGCGAAGCGGGCTGAACGCACGCCGGGCCGGCCACCGAGGGCCGATGCCTCGACGCCGGAATCATCGGCGATCGCGGGACGGCCGAGCGCCCGCGCGGCGGTGCGAGCCTTGGGGAGCGCGTTGGCCTCGTAGCTGTCGCCGACCTCAGGCGGAAGGATCACCTCCGGCGGCAGCGGCGCGACCGTGAGGTCAAACGGCGCGAGCATGCGACCGACCTCGGCCAGCTTGTGCGCGTTGCGTGTGGCGAGCACCAGCTCCATGGCGGCAGCTGTGACTGTTTACGTTCCGGCCGCCACGGCTTCCTGCTGAGCGGCGCGCAGCGCGCCGATCCCCGACTCCGCCAGGACGAGCAGGTCATCCAGATGGGCGCGCGATAGCGGCGTTCGTTCGGCGGTGGCCTGGACCTCGATCAGTCCGCCCTCCCCGGTCATCACCACGTTGGCGTCGACCTCGGCGCTCGAGTCCTCGGAATAGTCGAGGTCGAGCAGCGGCACCCCCGCGACGACCCCGGCCGACACGGCTGCGACGCTGCCGGTCAACGGCGTTGCCTGGATCCGCCCGTCGCGCATCAGTCCTGCGATGGCCAGTTCGAGCGCGACCATCCCGCCCGTGATCGATGCACAGCGCGTGCCGCCGTCGGCCTGCAGCACGTCGCAGTCGATGTAGATCGTGCGCTCGCCGAGCGCCGCAAAGTCGATGACCCCACGCAGCGAACGACCGATCAGTCGCTGGATCTCGACCGAGCGCCCATCGGCCTTGCCCCTGGAGATGTCGCGCTGCTTGCGCTCACCCGTGGAGGCGGGCAGCATCCCGTACTCGGCGGTCACCCAGCCGCGACCGCGCCCGGCCATCCACCTTGGAACGTTCTCCTGCACCGAGGCCGTGCAGATGACCCGGGTCTCCCCGACCGAGATCAGTGCAGACCCGGAGGCGGTCCTCACGAACCCAGGCTCGATCGTCACGGGGCGCATCCCAGCGGCGGCGCGACCGTAGCTGCGCCCGCTCTGACCAGGCTCACTCATGGCTGCGATCCTACATCCGGCCACAGCGGCCCCAGGCGTGTGAGGGCTCCGGCGGCGAGCGGGTGAACCGGAATCGTGCGCAGAGCGGCATCGGCTGGCTCGGCAGGGCCGGGTGCCAGGCTCTTCATCGTCACCGCGACACCTCGAGCGAGGGCGTCGACGTCGTACCCGCCCTCGAGCACGCAACCCACGGGCACACCGAGCTCGAGCCCGAGGTCGCGGACCAGCGCCGCCATCTGCGCGAACCCAGCATCGGTAACGGTGCAGCCGGCAAGCGGGTCATCGGCGTGGGCGTCGTACCCTGCCGAAACCAACACGAGCTGCGGTTCGTAGCTCCGGGCCAGCGGCAGCGCCACGTCACGCACCAGCGACACGAACGTCTCGTCGCCCGAACCGGGCGGAACCGGCAGGTTCACGCTGTAGCCCAACCCGGCGCCGTCTCCGAGTTCCGACGCGCTACCACTTCCCGGGTACAGCGGCGACTGGTGAATCGAAACGAACAGGACCTGATCGGTAGCCCAGAAGATGTCGTTGGTGCCGTTGCCGTGGTGTACGTCCCAATCGAGCACCAGCACACGCTCCAGGCCGAGCGCGTCCAGCGCATGGCGGGCCGCGAGGGCGACGTTGTTGAACAGGCAGAAGCCCATCGCGCGAGCGCTCAGCGCATGGTGCCCCGGCGGGCGGTGGGAGCTGAATCCGACGGCGCCGGCACCGCCTTCGACCAGCAGAGCAACGAGCTCCACCGCGCCGCCTGCGGCGTGCAGAGCCGCCGTGAACGAACCGGCGCTGAGGACGGTGTCGGCATCCAGCTGGCCACCGCCGGCGGCCGCCACGGCGGCGACCCGGTCGATATGAGCGGCCGTGTGCACACGCTCCAGCGCGCTGCGCTCGATCTCCGGCGAGCTCAGCCGCTCATACCCGAGCCAGCCCTCACGCTCGAGCAGTGCGTCGATCGCCTCGATGCGCCCAATCTGCTCAGGATGATCGCCCGTGTCGTGCTCGTATGAGGACGGGTGTGAGAGGAACACAGGCGCAAGTGCCATGGGCCGGTACGGTACCGGCCCATGCCCTCCGTGTCCGGCCGCGCCCAGCGGCAGCTGGTCGTCGTCGGCGCTGGCGCCGCGGGCCTATACACGGCGCTCTGCGCCGCGCGCGAGGGCGCGGACGTGACGCTGATCTCGGCCACCGAGCTCTCGCAGACGTCCAGCTACTGGGCCCAGGGTGGTCTCGCGGCGGCGCTCGCCCCTGAGGACAGTGCCGAGCTGCACCTCGAGGACACGCTGCGCGCCGGTCGCGGTGCGGTGCGAGCGTCGGCGGCCCGCGTGTTGGTCGATGAGGCACCCGCCGCGGTCGCCGACCTGACGGCGCTCGGCGTGGTGTTCGACGGCGACGCGGACGGCGGCCTGGCGATGAGCCTCGAGGGTGGTCACAGCCTGCGCCGGATCATTCACGCCGGCGGCGCGGCGACCGGCCAGCGTATCGTCCGCAGGCTGTTGGACGTCGCGCTCGCCGATGCGCGTATCACCGTGATCGAGGGCCGCCGTGTGAGCTCACTGGTGACCTCGGACGGCCGCTGCACGGGGGTGGTGCTGGACGACGGCGAGCGGCTGCAGGCGCGGGCGACCGTGCTCAGTACCGGCGGTGCCGCCGCGCTCTGGGCGCGGATGACAAACCCCTCGGGCGCCGTCGGCAGCGGCCTGCTCTTGGCGTACGAGGCCGGAGCCGCGCTGGCCGACATCGAGTTCATGCAGTTCCACCCGACCGCCGTGGTCTCGGGCGGCAGCGGCGACGGCCTGCTCGTGACCGAGGCGATCCGCGGTGAGGGTGCACGGCTGCTCAACCAGGACGGCGAGCGTTTCGTGGACGAACTGGCGCCGCGCGACGAGGTCGCGCGAGCGATCTACGCGGAGATCGTCAGCCGACCTGGTTCCGAGGCGGTCGGGCTCGACATGCGCCACGTCGATCCGGCGCTGTTCCCGAACGTGATCGCCGCCCTCGGCCGTGTCGGGATCGACGCGCAGCGCAACGTGATCCCGGTGGCGCCGGCCGCGCATTACATGATGGGCGGGATCGAGACCGACCTGCACGGGCGCTCGACCCTCCCCGGCCTGTTCGCCGTTGGCGAGTGCTCCTGCACGGGCTTGCACGGAGCCAACCGACTCGCATCCAACTCGCTCAGCGAGTGCTTCGTGTTCGGCGCACGCGCGGCGCGTTCAGCGCTCGCCGAGCCGGCGGGACCGGACGCGGCCGTGGCCATCTCGGCGTCTGTCGGGCAAGGAAGGCGATCAGCCTCCAGCAGCTCCGAGCCGGCCGGCCCGAGACCAGACTCGGACGATCCGACACCCACTTCACGTCAGCGTCTGTGGCGCTATGCAGGCCTTGTGCGTGACGGCGACGGCCTGGCACAGCTGCTCGACGACCCGCATCCGCTGGTACGCCTGATCGCATCAGCAGCACTTGCCCGCACCGAGAGCCGAGGCGCCCACTGGCGGGTCGATTTCCCTGCGAGCGATCCCGCCTTCGAGGAGCGTCACGTGACGCTCCTCAGCGGCCAGGAGTCAGGTTTCGAGCTCTGGAAGTAGTGTTCCGTGGCGGACCGGACTGAAGCGGCCGAAAGGAGATGCAGTCGGATGTACCGCTTCAGCCGAGCCATCTACCGGGAGTTGGCTGACGACATCATCGAGAATTCCCCAGGCCAGCCTTACGTGAACCACGAGCGCGTCCTGCACGCGTGTGAGGCCGCCGTCGAGCGCCTGGCAACCGACCGTCACTACTTCGCGCACCCCACGCGTACGCTGTTCGCGGACATCCGCGTGTTCTTTCCGATGTCCGCCCAGGAGCACGTCCTGCGCGTCGTGCAGCGCTACCTGGCGTTCGCCGACGAGTTCCTGCGCAGCCGCATTGAGAACGGGTTCGATATTCACGGCAACCCGCTGCGATGCCGCGCGAGTACCCGCAGAGGCACGCCATGCCAGCGGGCTCCGCTGGCGGAGAACGGGTACTGCCCGTCGCACCAGCACCTCGCCGAGACCGAGGACTTCCACAACTTCGACGACCACTTGGCCGCCGCCTGACTCCGGCCGGCATCCCCGAAAGCCGCCGCGGCCGCCCGGCCGCGGCGCACCTTCACCCCGCCCGGGATTTACGCTGATTTCCAGGAAGATTTGGAGATTTCGGCAATCCGGCATAGAATCGGGTCTCGCGCCCGGCTGGCCGAGTGTTCTCGCCGGGCTGTTGGATCCATTCCTGACAACCCCCCGACAGAGTCAACATGCCGATTGCTTTCAAAGAATGGGCGGTCACCGTCCGCGCGCTCGCTGAGGGAGAGCAGCTGCTGACGCTCCGCAAGGGTGGTATCCGTGAACCGGATAAGCACTTCCAGCTGGAGCATGACCGTTTCTTTCTATACCCCACGTTCGACCATCAGCGCACCGATCTGGTACGTGAGTCGCACCGCCCGGAATTAGCCCGGGCACTTGAGGAGGGGGTCTGGAGCGACGGTGAGCCGTCTGCAGCTTCGATGCTGCGCGGCACTGAGATCCACCAACCCGACCGGGTGCGTATACGCGCCTGGGCCGAGGTGGCTGCCCACTACACGGTCACGGACCGGCGTGCTGTCGATGCGCTGTCTCCGTTCTATGTGTGGACGCCCGACTATGCCGAGAAGCGCCTGGACTGGAAGCGCCGCCATCCGCTGCACGTGGTGGTGCTCCGTACCTACCGGATTCCGCGTCCGGTGACCGTCAAGGTGCGCGACGAGTACGGCGGTTGCCGCTCGTGGCTCGAGATCAGCCGGGACCTCCCGTTTGAGGGCACGCCTGTGCTCTCCGACGAGGAGTTCGAGCGGGCCTCTGAGGAGATCGCGGCGATCGCCGCCGGGGACCGCCAGCCGGTCCTCGTCTGAGGCAGAGCTATTGTCGAGGGGGTGGCCAGCGGGCCACCCCCTCGATTTTTCCCGTATGTCCTGGACCGAATCCGTATCGGCGTCATTCGCCTGCCGGCACTCCTCGGCACGTTCCCAGGATGCCGCCCGCGTACTGGCGCTGCTGGAACGCACGCGCGAGCGGCTCGCCGAGCCGTTCGGTGAGGCGGCGCTGGAGCTCACCGTCGTGCTGCACGACAGCCTGCACGCGCTGGCGCTTTCGAACCCGCTGATGCCTGCCGTCTGGGGGCTGACCGCCAAGCCGCTGCGACCCTATGTCGCGGGCTGGGTCGGGCGTGAGGAGCTGCATGTGCTCTCACCGCACGCATTGAGCCAACGTGCATCCGGCGTTTCGGGCTCGTTTGAGATGCTGGCGCTGGCGCCGGCCTCGCTCTATGCGCGGCGAGTGATCATCGGATCCAACCGCGAGCTGCGCTCTGCGCGAGCGCTCTCGCGTGGATGGCAGGAGCTGCGCTGGGCCTGGCTGATCGACGGCGCGGCCCGCTGGTTCTCTGGCGAGAGCGGGTACTCACGCAGCGTGCTCGGTCGCTATCTGCGCGCGGGCAATCGCCCCCATTTTCCTCCTCGCGCACACGATGCGGCCGTGACAGCGCCACCGCTGATCGAGCTGCTCTCCCAACAGCAGGGCAGCGGCGCCGTCGTGCGGTTGTCGGCGCGGCTGCACTCGGGCGGCGCCCGAACCGCGCTCGCGGGCGCGTTCCCGGGAACCGAGCTCGCAACGGTCGAGGCCGGGTGGCGCTCAAGTCTGCGCCGGCTGGCGGACGGCGGATAGCAGCATGGCCTACGACCCGGAACTGGCGGACCGCATCCGCGAGCTGCTGCTGTTCGAGCCCGACATCGTCGAGAAGCAAATGTTCGGTGGGCTCTCGTTCCTGATCGGCGGCCACATCGCCGTGGGCGTGTCGGGGAGCGGCGGCCTGTTGATGCACGTCGAGGCGGACGACACCGAGGCCCTGCTCGCACTGCCCCACGTGGAGCCGTTCGTGATGCGCGGGCGCGCCATGCACGGGCTGGGTGCGCGTAGCGGCCGACGGGCTGGCCGACGACGGCGAGCTCCAGCGTTGGGTTGAGGCCGGTGTCGGCCACGCCCGCTCGCTGCCGCCGCGGCGGTGAGGCTTCAGACGACCTTCAACGGCACTTCCTCGACCCGCTGATCACGGATCGTGTATGCGCGCACCAGCGGCTCCGGTTCTGCGGCCGTCCCCACGATCACGTAGAGCGAGTCCGGATAGAAGGCGAGATTGATGTCCGTCTGCGACGGATACGGCTCGGTGCGCGTATGCGAGTGGTAGATGATGCCGACATCCAGACCGGCGTCCTCGATCGCCGTGACGACACGGTAAAGCTCCATGTTGTCCATCTCGTAGCGCATCCAGGTGTGGGCGGTGTTCTCCATGCGATGAAGCGCGACCGCCACGCCCGCACGGCTCGAGATGATTCCGCAGCATTCGTCGGGCGCGTCGGCGACGGCGTGAGCGACCATCTCGTCGTAGAGCTCCCGTGAGATCTGCATACCGGCTAAGCGAGGTGCCGGCGGACGATGCCTGCGACTACCACCAGACGGTGGAGTCGAGGTTCTCGAGCTCCTCGAGCGGGCGCGTGTAGATCCCGGACGAGAAGTACTTGCTGCCGTCGTCCGCCGCGATGAAGACGACGTTGCCCTCGTCGAGCTCGTTCGCGATCCGCATCGCAACGCGCGCGATCGCACCGGTCGAAACCCCGACGAACAGCTGCTCCTCGTCAAGCAGCTTGCGCGTCCAGCTGATCGCATCGCGGTTGGTCACGAAGATCTTGCGGTCCAGCAGCGAGAGGTCGATGATCGGCGGGATGAAGCCGTCATCCAGGGAGCGCAGCCCCTGCACGGGCTCGCCCTGCATCGGCTCCGCGGCGACGATCTTGACCTTGTCGCCAAGCTCCTCCCGCAGCCGCCTGCCGTTGCCCATCAGCGTGCCGCCGGTACCGAGGCCGGCGACGAACGCGCTGACCTCATCGAGCTCCTCGAGGATCTCGAGCGCTGTGCCGTTGTAGTGGGCGTCCGGATTGGCCTGGTTCCCGTACTGATAAGGCATGTAGTAGGAGGCGTCGCCGGCGGCGATGTCGAGTGCCATCTCAACGGCTCCGTTGGAGCCCTTGGCGCCCTCCGAGTAGACGATCTCAGCCCCGTACATCCTGAGCAGATCGGTGCGCTCCGGCGTGACGTTGTCCGGCATCACGACCTTCAACCGGTAGCCCTTGCGGGCGGCGATCATCGCCAGGCTGATGCCGGTGTTGCCCGACGTCGGCTCGAGGATGGTCTGTCCCGGCCGGATCAGGCCCTTGTCCTCGGCGTCGAGGATCAGCGCCCGCGCCACCCGATCCTTGACAGAGCCGGTCGGATTGCGTGATTCGAGCTTGACCCAGATCCGGACGCCCGGCTTGGGGCTCATCCGCTTGAGCTCGATCAGCGGCGTATGCCCGATCGCCTCGATGATGTCGCCGTAGCGACCGCCGCAGGGTTTGTTGCGCAGGTCGGTCGGCATCGCTTCAGTTAGTGTAGTGCCTACAAGGAGCCGCGGCCGCAGGCCGAGGCGCTGCTAGCAGCCGCCAGCCATGGCGGGAAGGATCACCAGCGTGTCGCCCGCGCCGACTGCGGTCGCGAGTCCGTCGAGTACACGGACGTCCTCGTCGTTGAGGTAGACGTTCACGTAGCGATTGAGGTCGCCGTCAGCTCCGAACAGCTGCGCCTCGGTACCGGGGTGGTCGCTGATGACGGCGCGAAGGATCTCGCCGACGTTGTCACCGTCGGCGCTGATCTCACGCTCGCCGCCGACGGAGGGGCGCAGCACTGGAGGAATGCGGATCGTGGCCATTTGCTCTGCGTCCTATGTCTCTCTTCTCGTGTTTTCAACCGATATCGCAGCGATATCGCCGTGAATCTGTGCGGCGGACACCCGCCAACGGCAGCTCCCCCGTGCGCTAACTAGTGCGCGCCGGCGCAGAATGCCTCGTAATCTGGGAAGACGCCCAGCTCGTCGTCGCGGATCTCGTCAGGGTCGCGTGAGCAGATCGGGCACTCCGGATCGCGCCGGATCTTGACCTCGGTCATCGTCGCGGCCAGCGCGTCATACATCAGGAGTCGGCCGATCGCAGGGCTGCCGACGTCGAGGATCAACTTGATCACCTCGGTCGCCTGGAGCAGGCCCATCGTGCCCGGCAACACACCGAGTACGCCGTTGGCACCGCACGAGGGCGCCAACTCGGCCGGCGGCGGGACTGGGAACAGGCAGCGGTAGCACGGGCCCTCGTACGGCTTGAACACCGAGAGCTGCCCGTCGAAGCCCAGGATCGCGGCCGATACGACCGGGATGCGCAGGCGGACCGAGGCGTCGTTGAGCAGATAGCGCGTCGGGAAGTTGTCGAGCCCGTCTACGACGATGTCGTAGTTGGGCAGGATCTCCATGATGTTCGACGGACCGAGCCGCAGCTGGTGTTTGACGACGTTCACGTCGGGGTTGAGCGCCGCGATCGTCTGTTCGGCAGAGTCGACCTTCGCGACTCCGACACGTTCGGAGCTGTGGATCACCTGGCGCTGAAGGTTTGAGAGGTCTACGACGTCGTCGTCGACGATCCCGAGCGTGCCAACGCCGGCCGCCGCGAGATACAGCGCCGCGGGGGAACCGAGGCCGCCCGCGCCCAGCAGCAGCACCCTGGCGTCGAGCAGCTTCTGCTGCCCCTCGATCCCGACCTCATTCAGCAGCAGATGGCGTGAATAGCGGTCTCGCTGCTCGGCGCTCATGAAGCGCGGCACCTCGACCTCGTATCCGCGATCCTTCCACAGCGTGAAGCCGCCGGTCATCGAGCTGACGTTCCGGTAGCCGAGATCCTCCAGCAGCGTGCGCGCAGCCCACGCTGAGCGCTGCCCGGAGGCGCAGTACAGGATCACGAGTTGGTCCTTGTCGTGGGCGATGCCCTCGATACGCGACTCGAAGTGACTCTTGGGCACATGGCGTGCCCCGGGGATGTGACCGGTGGCCCATTCCTCGTCCTGGCGCACGTCGATCACGAGCGCCCCGGTCTGGAGCTGGTCGCGCACAGCTGCCGGATCGACCTCTTCGATCCGATCCTTGATCTGGCGAAGAACTTCCGCTCCGGACGGGCTCATGATTTCCAAACTCCTCAAAGACGCTCGGGATTTGCGTGTTAGGCAAGTATAGGCAGCCCGATGACCAGTCTCGGGCTGTCTCGGTGACGCTGGTGTCGCAAATCCCCCTGCCAGGGGGATTTGCGACACCGGAGCACACGGCATCGCCTTGGTATCGCCTCGGTTGGGCGAGGTGGGCAGCCCGTGTCGCAACTCCGTACCCTCGTCCCATCCGCGCTCCGGTCGATCACATCGCAGCCCCACCGCTTCCACCGAGGATGCCGTGGATCAACGTCGCCTCGCTGCGGATGGATCAGCAGCGCGGACGCCCGGTGCTGATCGAGTTTTGGGATTTCTGCCGTCCGAATTCGATTCGCACGCTTCCCTATGTCAAGGCATGGCATCAGCGTTATGCCGAGCACGGCCTGCGGATCATCGGTGTGCACTCGGCCGGCTTCGAGGCCTCCGATGACGTCGAAGCTGTCAGGAGCGCAGTCGAGCGCCTCGGGATCGAGTACCCGGTCGTTGTCGACGTCGATCACCAGATCTGGGAGGAGTACGAGAACGTCGGCTGGCCGGCGCGGTACCTCTTCAATGGCGACCAGCGCCTGTTCGAATATCACTTCGGCGAGGGCGGATACGCGGACACCGAGCTGGCGATCCAAGAGCTGCTCGAGATCGAGCGCGAGCCCGTGTCGCCGGTGCGCCCCGAAGAATGGCCTGAGGCGCTGCTGGTGCCGCAGACCGAAGATATCTCCGGCCCCTACAGCGGCCCGTACGAGGCCGGTGGTGTGTGGGGCGTCTTCGAGGGCAGCGGCGTCGCGACCGTGAACGGTTCTGAGCTTGTGATCCCGGCCACCGGCACCTACGAGCTGATAGCCCACGAAAGCCACACCGAGGGCGTGCTTGCGCTCGATGTGGACGACGGGCTGAGTGTGCACGCTGTCTGTTTCACGCCCGGGCTGGCGCGGCCCTAGTCATCACAGCCGCTCCGCTCGCGACCTGCCTGCGCCCGACGGTGCAGAGCCTCACCTGGACCCCGCTCGGCGGCCTCACGGCGCACCCTGCGGCGGGCGGCCGCGCGGACGCATCTCAACTGCCTGCTTGGGCATCCGTCCGGCCTCGTCAAGAGCACGCCGCAGCAGCACCTCGATCTGTGCGTTGACGCTGCGCAGCTCATCGGACGCCCACCGGGAAAGTGCGTCGTGGACGTGTGGATCGAGGCGCAGCGGGATCTGCTTGCGCGCCCGGCTCACGTATAGAGCGTGCCCGTATTGACGACCGGTGAGGCCGGCTGATCGCCACAGAGCACCACCATCAGGTTGCTGACCATGGCGGCCTTGCGCTCCTCGTCGAGGCTGACGACCCCCTGCTCGTCCAGTCGCGCGAGCGCCATCTCAACCATCCCCACCGCGCCCTCGACGATCCGCGAACGCGCTGCGACCACCGCGTTCGCCTGCTGGCGACGCAACATCGCCTGTGCGACCTCTGCGGCATAGGCGAGGTGGCTGATCCGCACCTCGATGACCTCGACGCCGGCGATCTCGAAGCGCTCGGCCATCTCTGCCGCAAGCTCTCCCGCAACAACGTCGGTCGACTCGCGCAGCGACCTGCCGCGCCCTTCAGGGTCGTCGTACGGCCGGGTCGTCGCGACGTGACGCAGCGCCGACTCGGCCTGCACCTCCACGAAGTCGACAAAGTCGTCGACCGCGTACACCGCCTCAGCCGTATCGGCCACCTGCCAGACCACGATCGCCGCGATCTCCACCGGATTGCCGTCAGCATCGTTGACCTTGAGACGGTCGGTCTCGAAGTTGCGCACGCGAATGCTCACGTTTCGGCGAGCAGATAGCGGGACGACACACCACAGACCGGTCCGGCGCAGCGTGCCGACGTAGCTCCCGAAGAAGCGCACGACCTGGGTGTGGCCGGGCTGCACGATCACGAGCGAGCTGATCGTCAACGCGCCGACCACGATCGGCACCGCGAGCAGGCCCGGCACCGAGCTCCCCGCAAGCGCGATGCAGGCGCCGATGCAGATGGCGATGAGAAGCACGCCCGCCCAACCGCTGACTGCCCACGCCTGGCGTTCGTGAATCGCGACCCTGGTACCGCGGGTTCCGACCGGTGCCGCCAAGGCCTCGCCGACACCCGATGCCGGCTGCGGCTGCTCAGATGATTGGCCTGGTTCGCTCATGGTCCCTCCAAGAACTGACCGCTACGGGAAAAATGATTCCAATATGATATCACTTTTCGGTGGCCGGCGGCACAACGGCAATCGCCGTGAAGGCAACGGTCACCGAGAGGCCGCCACCGGGACGGGGGCGAGCGTCGATCGCGGCATGATGCGCCTCGGCGATCGCGCGCACGATTGACAGGCCGAGTCCGTGCTGGCCGGCCGCCGAGCCGGTGCGCGGCCGGCCAAGGCGCCGGAATGGCTCAAACATCGTCTCGATCTCATCGGGAGCGATCAACAGACCAGTGTTCTCCACGATCAGCAGTGCGCGGTCATCCTGGGTTCGGGTGATCACCGCGACTCGACCGCCTTCGAGGTTGTGGATGACGGCGTTGTCGACGAGGTTTGTGATCAGGCGTCTGATCAGGTCCTGATCCCCCTCGGTGATGGCGGAGTCGAGATGCGCTTCGAGCTCGATCTGGTGCTGCTCGAGCTCCGCGCGCGGACGCTCGAGCACGCGGGCGGCGAGCGCGCCGAGATCGGCGCGCTCGCGCCGATCGAGCCCCCGTTCGCTGCTGGCCAGCGTCAGCAGCGCCTCGATCAGCCGCTCCTGGTCGCGACCATTCGCGAGCAGCTCCTCACATGCCGCGCGCAGCGTGGCAGCGCTGGCGTTCGGGTCGGCGAGCGCCACCTGCAGCAGCGTGCGCTCGACGGTCAGCGGCGTGCGCAGCTCGTGCGAGGCGTTGGCGACGAACCTGCGTTGGGCGTCGAAGGACGCCTCGAGCCGCCCCAGCAGATCGTCGAGCGTGTCGCCCAGTTCAGTGAACTCGTCGCGCTCGCCTGTGATCGCGAGCCGCTCGTGCAGGTTCCCGGCCGAGATCGTGCGCGCGCGGGCCGTGATCTGGCGTAGAGGACGGAGCATGCGGCCGGACGCGAACCACCCGAGCGGACCGGCCGCAAGCACGCTGATGATCATCAGCACCGCGCAAACCAGGAGCAGCGACTTGATATCGGCAGCACGCTGCTGATGTACGACAGCGATGCCTTGGGGCTGCACGAACAGCCGGTTGTGGATGGCGATCGGCTGCGGATGGGCAACCGCAACCCGAACGGTCGGCGCCGAAGCATTCACGACGAGGACGAGCGCGACCAGCAGACCGACGACGACCGCCAGCAACACGGTCGCATAGACGAGAGCGAGGCGCCCCCGCGCGCTACGTCCGCCCGGCAGCCTCATATCCGGTAGCCGCCCTCACGCACGGTTTCGACCATCGGCGGGTCGCCGAGCTTCGCACGGAGACGGGCCATGGTCGTCTTGACCGTGGTGGTGAAGGGGTTGGCCGCCTCGTCCCAGACGCGTTCGAGCAGCTCCTCGGCTGACACCGCGCGCCCGTCGGCGGCGAGCAGATGCTCGAGCACGGCGAACTCCTTCGGGGTCAGCTCCAGCCGCCTGTCGCCACGCGAGGCGAGTCGTCGCGCCGGGTCAAGGCTGAGGTCGCCCCGCTGATACACGGGCGGCAGCGGCGGGGTGGCCCGGCGCGCGAGCGCTCGCACCCGGGCGACGAGCTCGGAGAAGTCGAAGGGCTTGCCGAGGTAATCATCGGCGCCGAGTTCGAGCCCAGCGACGCGGTCGCGGATCGTGTCGGCCGCCGTCAGCATCAGCACCCTCGTGTTGCTGCGCCCGTTGGCCAGAGTTCGGCAGACCTGATCACCATGCACCCCGGGGAGATCGCGGTCGAGCACGACGACGTCGTACTCGGTGACGGTCGTGTGGGCGAGCGCGGAGTTTCCGTCCAGGGCGAGGTCGACGGCCATTCCCTCGAGCCGCAGGCCGCTGGCAATGGCCTCGGCGAGTCGCTGGTGGTCCTCGACGACGAGCACGCGCACCGTCACAGCATGGCGCGTGACAGTCACAGTCAGGTGACAAAGCGTGTGACAGGCCCGTCACGGGTCGTGGCGTAGAACGGCGGTGATGACCACACGCTGCCTCAGGCACTCATTGCCGGCCGCCGGCGCCGCCGGGCTTGCAGCTCTCGTGCTCGCCGCCTGCGGCGGCGGCTCAAAGCAGCCCGCTGGGACCATCGCGCATTCCTCCAAGGACAACGGTGCGCAGGACGCCTACCGCTTCTCAGCCTGCATGCGCACGCATGGGGTGACCGGCTTCCAGGACCCACGGGTCGAGACACACGGCAACCAGCTCAGCGTGATGATCCACGTCGACCCGGCGATCACCGGATCCCCCGACTTCAAATCGGCGCAGAAGGCCTGCGTGCATCTCATGCCCGGAGCAACCAACGGGCCATCGCCGGCGCAGCGACGCGCTCGGGAGCAGGCCTTCCTCGCGTTCGCCAAGTGCATGCGGGAGCACGGCTTTCCGACGTTCCCCGACCCCACCAGCCAAGGCCAGATCACTCCTCAGATGCTCAGCAGGGCCGGAATCGACTTGCAGCAGCCGGCCATCAAGCCTGCCGCGGATGCCTGTGTACCGACGACCAACGGGGTCATCACCCGCGCCGACGTCGACCAGGCGATTTCGAGCAGCCGCGCTCGCGGCTAGGGCCTACGCCGTTATGACGCGTGATTCGAGCAGGTTGACGAGCCGCGGCGGCCCGTCGTCGTCGAGCTCGACCGCGAACCCGCGGCGGTACGGGTTGGCGGCCGGCTCCTCGGCGAGGAAATCGACGGTTTCGTTGACCCAGCAGCCGCAGTTGATCAGCTGCACCCCGGACGGCGTGACCCACTCGGTGGGGTCGTCGAGCGGCAACGGGCCTGCGCGGTGCGTGTGACCGAAGATCGCGTAGGTTGGCCGCAGGCCAAGCACCGACAGCACCTCACCGAACGCCACCAGCGAAGAGCGTCGCAGCGCCGGACCGGACAGATCCGGACTCAGGGGCCCCAGTCCCGCGAGGTTGGCAGCTGTGAGAACCGCGCGCAGAGCGGCCTGGACGGCCAGCGCCTGCGCGCCCCGGGACTCGCGAATGAGCTTCAGCGCGCGTGTGGAGCTGCCGCCGTCGGTGGCGTCGATCTCGCGCTCGCTGGTCTGCGAGACCGCGTACATCCAGGCATAGATCGGAGCGAGCAGCCGCTCGTAATCGCCAGCCGACGACATCTTCGATAGCGGCAGCCGCAGGAACCGCGACATCACACCGGCGAAGAGCCGCTCGAAGGCGGGCGTCGTCGTGTGGCGATCGAGGTAGTGGCCGTGCTGGGCATGGACATCTCCTCGCAGCCACACGCCGGGGTATTCGAAGCGGACCTCGGCGCCTGACGCCGACAGCAGCGACTGGACCTGCGAGAGCGCCTCTGGGTGCTCCTGCAGCTGGTGGTCGTGATTGCCGACCAGCAGGATCACGTCACAGCCCGGTTCCAGACCGGAGACGAGCTCCGGCAGGATGCGTGAAGCAGCGGCGAGCGCATCCTGGATGTGACCCTGGCGCAGCTCGATGACGTCACCGAGCAGGACCAGACGGTCGGCCTGAGCGACCGCATCTCGCAGCGCAGCGACCACCGCCGGGTCGTCCAGGGCGGCACGCCCAGGCTCAGCACCGATATGCAGGTCGGAGACGACGAGCGTGCGCACTACGCGCTGGCGGCCAGCGCTTGACGAATCGTCTTCGGGAGCATGAAGCGCATGTTCTCGCTGATGACCTCGAGCTCCCGGACCTCGTCGGTGCCACGGTCGCGGAAGAACTGCACGAGGCGGGCGACGAGCTCCTCGGGAGCGCTCGCCCCGGACGACACGCCCAGCACGCGAACGCCCTCGAGCCATTCCTCCTGAACCTGCGTCTCGTTATCGATCAGGTGGGACTCGGCCCCGTTCTCGCGCGCCACCTCGACCAGCCGGTTCGAGTTCGAGGAGTTGCGACTGCCGATCACGAGCACCAGATCGCACTCCTTGGCAAGCTCCTTGACAGCTGCCTGGCGATTCGTGGTTGCGTAACAGATGTCGTCGGTGCGAGGCCCGACGATCGCCGGGAAACGCTCACGCAGGCGCACGATGATCGAGCGTGTCTCATCGACGCTCAGGGTCGTCTGCGAGATGTAGGCGACGCGCTGTGGGTCGGCGATCTCGAGCGTGTCGACCTCCTCCTCGCTCTGGACGAGCACGATGTTGTCGGGCGCCTCGCCCATCGTGCCCTCGACCTCCTCGTGGCCCTCGTGGCCGATCATGATGATCGTGTAGTCCTCGGCCGCGAACTTGACGGCCTCGCGATGCACCTTCGTGACCAGCGGGCAGGTCGCGTCGATCACGTTGAGCCCGCGAGCGGCCGCGTTCTCGTGAACGCTCGGGGCGACGCCGTGGGCGGAGAAGACGGCCGTGGCGCCCTCTGGAACCTCGGTCTCGGACTCGACGAAGATCGCGCCGCGCTCATGCAGCTGCTGGACGACGTGCTTGTTGTGCACGATCTCCTTGCGCACGTAGACCGGAGCGCCGTAGAGCTCGAGTGCGCGCTCGACCGTCTGAACCGCCCGGTCGACGCCTGCGCAGTAGCCGCGCGGCATCGCGAGCAGCAGCTTCTCTGGGGTCACGGCCATCTTTCCCGAGTTTAGAACCTTGGAGTCTGCCGGCGGGCGCGCTTGCCCGCCGGCAGGACCTCGGCGTGGTCAGCTGGCCTCATGACGGCGCCCCGCGTAGGATCCGAGCCAGACCGCAGGCACAGGAAGCGCAGACTTGGCACAGCAGCATCTGGATCGGTTGACGTCGACGGACGCGGGCTTCCTGCATCAGGAGAACGAGTCGGCGCACATGCACATCGGCGGCGTGCTGCTGTTCGACGGCCCCGCCCCCAAGTTCGACGACGTGCTCAACCACATCCGCGGGCGCCTGCACCTGGTTCCACGTTACCGGCAGAAGCTGGCGACGCCGCCGGCCGGAACCGGACGGCCGCTCTGGGTCGACGACACCAACTTCAACCTCGAGTTCCATGTGCGCCACTCGGCGCTGCCCGCCCCCGGCAGCGAGGCGCAGCTCCTGGAGATGGCCGCCCGGATAGCCTCGCTGCCGCTGGACCGCGACAAGCCGCTCTGGGAGTTCTGGCTGGTCGAGGGGATCGAGCCCGCCCAGGGCTCGCGCCAGCGGCGGTTCGCGATGCTGCTGAAGACCCATCACGCACTCGTCGACGGGGTGTCAGGTGTGGACCTCGCGACCGTGCTGCTCGATTTCAGCCCCTCGGCCGCTCCACTCGAGACGGGCGGCCTCGCGGCCTGGGAGCCGCATCCGGAGCCGGGTACGGCTGCGTTGGTGATGGCCAGCGCTCGCGACGCGGTCGACGCGGCCGCCGGGCTGGCCCTGAGGACGGCCAGCGCAGTAACACAACCGGTCCGCACCCTGCGGGCGCTGCGGGATGCCGCCGAGGGGGTTGGTGAGATCGGCTGGGCTGCCCTGAACCCGGCACCCGGCACGCCACTGAACGTCCCGATCGGTCCGCATCGGCGCTTCCGCGTGGTGCGCCAACAGCTGGAGGACTACAAGACCGTCAAGAACACGCTCGGCGGGACCGTCAACGATGTCGTCCTGGCGGTCGTCGCCGGGTCGCTCCGAGACTGGCTGAGCTCGCGGGGCGTCCAGACCGACGGACTCGAGATGCGCGCGCTCGTGCCGGTATCGGTGCGAACACACGATCAGCATCACACGCTCGGCAACCGCCTGGTGGTGCTGCGCGGGCCGCTGCCGGTCTACGTCCAGGATCCGGCCGCGCGCCTGCACGCGGTCAGCAGCGCGATGGATGATCTCAAGAGCTCGAAGCAGGCGATCGGCGCCTCCACGCTCGTCGCCGTCAACGACATCTCACCGCCGCTGGTGCTCGCACAGGCCTCGCGCCTGCAGTTCTCCACGCGGCTGTTCAACCTGCTGGTCACGAACATCCCAGGCCCGCAGGTTCCGCTCTACATCCTCGGGCATAAGCTCCAGGACCTGTTCCCGCTGGCCTTCCTGCCATCCGGGCACGCCCTGGCCATCGCGAACATGTCCTACAACGGACGCGTCGAGTACGGGCTGCTTGGCGACTTCGACGCGATGCCTGACATCGACGTCGTTGCGGCCGGGATCGACGCCGAGTTGGAGCGGCTGCTCTCCGTGTGCCCGCCTGGGGTCGGGCGCGCGCCCGCGAGCGCCAGGTCGCCCGGGCCGGCCAAGTCGCCCGGGCCGGCCTCCGCGCACGAGCAGCCCCAGGCGGCGCCGCTGACGACCCCGCTGATGCCGACTTCGCGCCGCCGCCCCACCGCCGGGCCGGCCGCCGACATGCGAGCCAAGCGCAACCAGCGGCGCGGTGCGCGCCGGCCTCCGGAGGAATCCGGCGGACCGGGGCGAAATTAATTTTGGATCGCCTGCACACTTGCGTAACCGTCAGGCGTCTAACAAGCACATACGGAGCTTCCCCCAACCCCAGCTCCAGTAGGAATCCACCTAGTCTCGGCCGGTTCGTAGTCCGCCCCCCTGAGCCACGAACCGGCGGGTGGTGACCCCGTTGGGCGGGTCCGAACGATTCGGGCCCGCCCAATTTCTTTCCCTGGGGCGTACGTGAGTCGAGAAGTTCTGGCGTCCTGGTGGTAAGGCATCCACCGGCGGGCGGCACGCCAGATCGCCTTGCGGTCAGCTGCTGTCCGCAATACGTGCGAGGCCGAGCCGCTCGAGGTGCTCGATCCGCCCGAGTTGGTGGACGCTGCACGCGCAGTCGCGGAGCGGCTCAGCGCCAGCGTGCGGTGAAGCAGGTCCGGTTCAGAACCAGTTCCGAATCAGAACCCGAGCGCGAACTTGGCGTCGTCGCTCATCAGGTCGGGCGACCATGGCGGCGTGAAAACGAGCTCCGAGTCGACGGCGGTGACGCCCTCGATCTCACTCACGAACTCCTGGATCTGACCCTCGACCTGCGGTCCGATCGGACAGCCTGGCGTGGTCAGCGTGTATGTGACCTTGATCGCGCCGGCGGCATCGATGTCGACCCCGTAGATCAGGCCTAGCTCGACGAAGTCAAGTCCCAATTCCGGATCGATGACCTCGCGAAGCGCGTCGTGGACCTCTTCGATGGTGACCATTCGTTCGAGTTTACGGGGTTGTAACGCGTATTGGCGCAGCGGCTTGCATCGCCGCCGTTCACTTCTGTAGTGTTCCCGCATCATCGAGTTCGCCGACAACCCGCCGGTGCTTCTGTGCGCCGGAGACGAGGATCGGAGCACGCAGAGCCTGCGCAGGAGGGCACTGGTCCTCGCGTTTCGCGCGCAGAGCGATGTCGTGGTTGATCTGGGGGATCTGGTCTTTGCAGACACGACCCTGATGATCGATCTTGCGATGCTCTCGAACCGCCTGCGGCGGCGCGGCCGTGCGCTCGTGCTGCAGGGGGCGCAGCCGCAGATCATGAGTCTGATCGAGCTGGTGGGCCTCCACAAGCTGCCCGGCGTGCAGCTGATGCACGGCCGGTCAGCGCCCGCACTCGCCTGAGCTGCGCCCGTTCAACGGCATAAGCCGCGATATCACAGCACCAATGCTGGTTGTTGTGTTCAGCGCTGCTATTTAGCGGCATTGTCTGTGATACGCTTAAGCGGCTAAAAGACCGCCCTAAGTGCCTATCTGTCATTTAAGCTGTGTAAAGGCCGCGTTATCTATGCGATTCCAGAACGAGCTCACCGATGCAGCAGCGTTACGCGAGCTCGGTCGCCGCATCGCCCGCCAGCGGCTCGAGCGGAACCTCACTCAGGCCGAACTGGCCCGCGAGGCCGGCGTTGACCGCACCGCCCTGCAGCGGCTCGAGGGCGGGGAATCCATCACCCTCACCACGCTGCTGCGACTGTTACGCGCGCTGGGCCTGCTCGGGAACCTCGAAACGGTCGTGCCTGCGGCGCGACCAGGCCCGGTCGAGCTGCTCGAGACCCAGGAACGGCCACGACGCCGCGCCCGGGGGGCAAGGGACCACCGCCGTGGGCGCGACACGGGCGGCTGGGCCGGCTGGGGTGACGAGCAGTGACGACGGCGGCGGTGAATCTGTGGGGCACGCGTATCGGGGCGGTCAGCGCCGATGGGGACAGCCGCGCAGCGCGGTTCCAGTACTCCCCCGGATTCCTTGAAAGCCATATCGAGGTCGCGCCGCTGACGATGCCGTTGCGCCGCGCCGAGTACGCGTTCCCCGGCCTGAACCCTGACGCCTTCCACGGCCTCCCCGGCCTGCTCGCCGACTCCCTTCCCGACAGATACGGAGAGGCGCTGATCAACGCGTGGCTGGCATCCCAAGGCCGATCGCCAGACAGTTTCAACTCAGTCGAGCGGCTCTGTTACGTGGGCAGGCGGGGAATGGGCGCGCTCGAGTACGAACCGGTCGAAGGTCCTGACGCCGACGACGACCACGAGCTCGACCTCGCCGCCCTTGTCGACCTCGCCTCAGAGGCACTCGCCGACCGCGAGAGGTTCGTGGCGAACTTCGAGGAGGGTAGCCGTCGCCAGGCGATGCGCGACATCCTCCGCGTCGGGACCAGCGCAGGTGGTGCACGCGCAAAGGCGCTGATCGCATACAACCCCGGAACGGGCGAGGTCCGCTCCGGGCAGCTCAACCTCGGCCCCGGTTTCCAGCACTGGCTGATCAAGCTCGATGGCGTTGCCGAAAATCGCGACCGCGAGGCGCTCGCCGACCCGCAGGGATACGGCACGATCGAATACGCATACTGGTTGATGGTCAGGGATCTGGGCATCGAGATGACTGAATGCCGGCTGCTCGCGGAGGGCGGCCGACAGCACTTCATGACCCGCCGCTTTGACCGCGACGAGAACGGCAACCGCAAGCACGTGCAGACGCTCGCCGCGATCGCCCACCTCGACTACAGGCAGGCCGCTGCGCATTCCTACGAGGAGTTGTTCGGCGTTATGAGCCGACTCGACCTGCGGGCCGAGGAGTTCGAGCAGCAATACCGGCGCATGGTCTTCAACATCGTGGCCCGCAACCAGGACGACCACACCAAGAACGTCAGCTTCATCATGGATCGTCGCGGCCGGTTCAGCCTGTCCCCGGCCTACGACCTGACCCACGCGCACGCGCCCGGTGGTGACTGGACGGCACACCATCAGATGAGCGTGAACGGCAAACGCGACGACTTCACCGTCGAGGACTTCATCGCAGCCGGGAGGGCCGCCCGGCTCACCCGAGGCAGTGCCCAGACCATCCTGCGTGAGACGACCGAGGTCGTCTCACGGTGGCCGGCCTACGCCGAACGGGCAAATGTCCCTGAGCGACTCACCGACGCCGTCGGGGCCGACCTGCGTCTCAGCTTCCGCTGAGGCTGAGGCCGATCACGCTGTCGAGATGTTCACGCTGCTCTGGGTTGCCCATCCAACCAACTACGATTAACAACCTGATGCTGTGGTTCGTACTGCTTGTGCTCTGGCCGTTGGCGGAGCTGTTCGTCATCGTCAAGGTGTCTGAGGCGATCGGCTTCGTGTGGATGTTGCTGCTCCTGCTCGTCAGCTGGCCGATCGGCAAGCGCATCATCAAGCTGCAGGGACGCGCTGCGCTGCGCCGGCTGCGAGAGGCGCTGGCTGCCGGACGCGAGCCCACCAGTGAGGTGCTCGACGGTGTCCTGGTGATGCTCGGCGGCCTGCTGTTGCTCGTGCCCGGGTTCATCACCGACGCGATCGGCGTGCTGCTGCTGATGCCGCCGACCCGCTCGCTCGCACGACGTGCAACGGCGCTCAACCGCCGCAGCGCGTGGCTGAGCCGAGCGGCCACCTTCGTCACCTGGGGCGCTCAGGGTGCGTCAGCGCAATACGCCCGCAGAGGCCGCGGCAGCCGCGCCTACGACGCCGACACAACCGCGGTCGACGTCGACGGGCCCCAGCTCGAAGCATGAGTCGGACGGCCGCGACGGCCTTGCCACTGGCGGTCTTCGGAGACCTAGAGGCCGACATCTGGGGCGTCCTTATCGGCGGCGACGAACCACGCGCGGCGATCGCCGCAATCAGCGCTGCGGACGTGACATTCGAACGCGCCGACCTGGATCTCGACGACGGCGAGGTCTGGACCCTGACCGGCGCGGGCCTGGCGCTGCGGGTCGAGCTGGCCGATGCGACCACGGCCTCGGCAGGTCCGCGCTCAATCGAGCCATGCCGTGTCAGCGGCTCGGCGACGGTTGCCGGCACCGAGCGCGAGTTCGACCTCGGCGGCGTGCGCGGTGACAACGTCAGCGCGGCTGATCTCGACTCGCTGAGATTGCTCGGCACCTGGTTCCCGGCCGGTCACGAGGTCGGCCTGATCTCGGCGCGACCAAGGAAGGCCAAGGGTCAGGACAACGACGCCGTGCAGGTGATCGCACGCGGCGAGGAGCAGGCACTGGCCGTGGACCCGCGACTGTCAACAACCTACGACGCGCGCGGCACTCCGCGGCGCATCGGAGTCGAGCTCTGGCTCGGCGCGGATGACGACGAGAACCAGCGGTCCCGGCGTGTCGGCGGTGTCGCAACGGGCTCGTTCGCCTCGACCCAGCGTGACGGCCGCACATTGACCGCGTACGCACTGCACTGTGCGAGCCGCAACGAGGCGGGCGCCGGTGTCTACCTGCTCCTGAAGTAGGGCGCGACCTGGCCGCCGGGGCTCAGTTCTCGCTGCCGAGGCGGTCCCAGCAGTAGAGCTCGAGGCACTCGCTTGCCAACTGGATGCAGCGGTCCTCAGACAGCCACGGGAGCACTGCGTCCAGCGCTTCGTCCTCACCGACACCCGCCTCGAAGGCGTCCTCTCCGCGGAAGCCGGCCGCTATCCGCAGTGCCTCGCGGCGATTGTCACCGAGTGAGGGGAACACGTTGACGAGGAACTCCTTGCTCGGGATCGGATGACCGACCTCCAAGGAGGCGTGCCAGGCCGCGAGCAGGGACAGGTCGTGCTCGTCGAGGTCAGCGACCGCCTTGGAGTAGTGCGGCAGCAGATCCGCTTCCGGGATCTCGTCGACCCACGCGCCGACCACCTCACCGAGGATCTGGCGGCGGGCTTCCCTTCCGACCGAATCGGCGATTACACGGATTGCGTCCTGCGGCTCGATAAAGCAAAGTGACATTACGGCTCCGGCCTTGGCGCGGGTGTATGCAGAGAATGTAGGCAGGGGTCCGGACGTCAAAGGCCGAGCGCCGACCGTGAGCTCTCGAGCGTCAACGCGTCGCCGGGCGCGCCTGCGGGCAGGCCGTCGTCGATCCGGTCGCCCGCGCCCCAGTTGTGAAACGCGAGGTCGAGCGACTCGAGCGGCGCCTCGCAGGCGGCCGCGAGATCAGCCGCGCGGCGCTCGAGCAGCAGCGGATCGCCGATCCCCAGGGCACGCTTGGCTGCCCAGGTGGCTTCGTTCTCACCGCTCAGGAAGAGCCTGTCGGGCCGCAGCTCGTAGACGCCGAGCCTGCCCAACAGCGTGAGCAGCTCGAAGCGGGTGTCGCGACCGAGACCGCGAACTCCGCCGAGCCGCTCGAATGTCCGCTCGAACCGGCGCTCGGGGGTCCATGACGGATCGCCGGTGAACGCGTCCTCAGTCGAACCCGCACGGGCCACCCAGGCCTCAAATCCGGCAAGCACGCTGTCGCGATCGCCGGACCGGAGCCCCCGGGACCCGTCCAGCACGTGATGGAACGCGACCTTGGACCTGTGCTCGATGTCCCCGGGAGCAGCGATCTCACGCCATATCTCGGGTACGGTCGCGACCTGCTCGCGGGCGGCAACCTGCTCCATCAGCGAGAGTCGCCAGCTGGCGAAGGCGATCTCCTCGGCCAGGCGCTCGGCGTCCACGCTTGACTTGAGGCCAGGGACCAGCGGCGAGCGGAAGCCGTCCTCGACGCCGCGCGCCAACCGCTGGACGCGGACGGCATTGCCGCTGCCGCCGACCGAACGCTGAACACGAGGTTCACGCGGGCGCGGCGTGCGCTCGGCGCGCTCTCGCGGCGGGCGCGCGGACCGCTCCCGCGGCTCAGTCGACTTCGGCGCCGCCGACGAGACCACGGGACGTGCTTCGAAGTTCTGCTCGCGCGCGCAGATCGTGCAGTTCTGGAGGAGGCGATTGTGTCGGCAGAAGGTCGGCATCCGGACGCCTGGTCACGTTAGCCAAAAGAGCGCTGGGGGGCCCAGATCCATCTGGGCCCCCCAACTGGCCAGGGAAGTGGGGGCGCAGTTCCCTGACTGACCCGTTGAGTGTGTCTCAGTCAAGTTCGAATTAGATAAAGCTCTTCGCCAACGCTACCGCGCGGCGCGGCGCGGTCACTCACCGCGGCTGCCGGGGCCGGTGAAGAACTGTTCGCCCGGCCGAACGGTGCCGGCGGCCTCTGCCTCGTGGCGCAGCGTGCTGTCGGCCTCGCCGCTCCAGGCACCGATCGACAGGAGCTCGCGATCCTGATCCATCGGCGTGCCGCCGAGGGCGTTGTTGACGACGCGAGCGCACTTGCGTCCCTCGGCGATCGCAGTCACCACCAGCGACTGCCCGATGCGAGCATCGCCACAGGCGAACACGTTCTCAGCTGACGTCCGGTAGGTCTGCCGTGTGCGGATGTTGCCGCGGCGGTCGAGGTCGAGTTCGAGGGCCGCCACGACGCCATCATGCTCCGGGTGCTCGAAGCCGATGGCGATCAGCGCCAGGTCGGCGTCCACAACGAACTCGCTGCCCGGCACGGGTGTCAGGTCGCGTGAGGAGGTGCCGGTGACCTTGCGCGCGTAGACGTGCGTGACCTGGCCGCCCGAGCCGCCGAAGCCGGTCACCTCCGTGCCCCATCGACGCTGGCCGCCCTCGTCGAGGGCATAGGTCGTGAGCGTGCGCTTGGGCGGCAGCGGCCAGGGATGGCGCGGATCGGACTCGAGCAGCTCAGCGTAGACGTCGAGGATCGTGGCGCTCTCAGCGCCCTCGCGCTGGGCGTTGGAGATGCAATCCATACCGGTGTCGCCGCCGCCGATCACGATCACCTTCCTGCCGGCGGCGCTGATCACGTCCTCGGGCGCCGTGGCGCGGAACGCGCGACCCTCATGCTCGGCGACCCAGCGATTGCGCTGGTAGAGGTAGTCCATCGCAAGATGGATGCCGGCGTTCTCACGGCCGGGGACGACGATGTCCCTGGACACGCGCGAGCCGATCGCGATCACGACCGCATCGAAGCGCTCGCGCAGTTCCCCGACATCGAGGTTGCCTCCGACCTCCGCGTCGTAGACGAAATCTATGCCCTCCTGCTCGAGCAGCTGCGCGCGCCGATCGATGACCTGCTTCTCGAGCTTGGCGTCCGGCACGCCGAACCGCATCAGGCCGCCCGGACCCTCGTCGCGCTCGTAGACGGTCACGCTGTGGCCGCACTGGTTGAGCTCATCGGCGACCGCCATCCCGGCGGGACCGGCGCCGATCACGGCGACCGTCCGCCCGGACCGGCGGACCGGCGGTTCGGGTACGACCCAGCCCTCGTCGAAGGCCCGCTCGGCGATCGCCATCTCGATCTGCTCGATCGTGACCGCGTCGTCGTTGATCGCGAGCACACAAGCGGACTCGCAGGGCGCGGGGCAGATCCGGCCCGTGAACTCGGGGAAGTTGTTGGTCGCATGCAGCTGGTCGATCGCCTCGCGCCACTTGCCGCGGTAGACGAGGTCATTCCAGTCGGGAATCAGGTTTCCGAGCGGGCAGCCCTCGTGGCAGAACGGGACGCCGCAGTCCATGCAGCGTGCTCCCTGACGCTTCAGCTCCTCCTCAGCCGGCAGCGAGAAGTACTGCCTGTAGTCGGCGACGCGCTGCTTCGGGTCGCGCTTGTCGAAACCGACGCGGTGGATCTTCAGGAACGCTCCGAGCTCTCCCATCGGTCAGGCACTCCCTACTGCGCTGCTGCTGGTCAGCGGACCGGCAGCAGCGGCGATTGCCTGCGCCTGCTGCTCCAGGGCGCGCTTGTAATCCCGCGGCATCACCTTGACGAACCGGTCCCGCGAGCCCCGCTCCCACTGGGCGAGGATGTTGCGTGCCACCAGCGACCCGGTGCGTTGGCCGTGCTCGGCGATCATCCCCCGCAGCTCCTCGTCGTCGGCGTCGGTGACCGCGTCCAGATCGACCAGTTCGGTGTTGCAGCGTGCTGCGAAGCGGCGGTCGTAGTCGTAGACGTAGGCGATGCCGCCGCTCATGCCGGCTGCGAAGTTGCGGCCGGTGCGGCCGAGCACGACCACGCGGCCGCCGGTCATGTATTCGCAACCATGGTCGCCAACACCCTCGACGACCGCCCATGCGCCCGAGTTGCGCACGGCGAAGCGCTCCCCGGCGAGCCCTCGGAAGAAGGCCCGGCCCGAGGTCGCACCGTAGAGCACCGTGTTGCCCACGATCATGTTGTCCTCGGCGCGGAAGCGGGCCTGTTCGGGTGGGCGCACGACGATCGTGCCGCCTGACAGACCCTTGCCGGCGTAGTCGTTGGTCTCGCCGCTCAAGGCGAGCGTGATGCCGCTGGTCAGCCAGGCGCCGAAGCTCTGACCGGCCGAGCCGGTGAACGCGATCTCGATCGTGCCCTCGGGCAGTCCGTCGGCACCGAACCGACGTGCGACCTCCCCCGAGAGGATGCCGCCCACCGTCCGATTCACATTGCGCACGGCAATCGGCCCGAGCCTGACCGGCTCACGGGCATCGAGCGCCACCGAGCAGTGACGCACCAGGCCCCAATCGAGCGCGTCCTCGAGCACCGGCTCGGGACCGCGGGTGCGGCGGCGGTCGACCTCAGCTGGCACGTCCGGGCTCGCGAGCACCATCGAGAGGTCGACCTTGTGAGCCTTCCAGTGGTCGATGGCGTCGTCGGTGTCGAGCAGGTCAGGGCGTCCGATCATCTCCTCGAAGCGCCGGACACCGAGCTGCGCCATCAGGCGACGCGCCTCCTCTGCGACGCTCATCAGGTAGTTGACGACATGGTCCGGGGTGCCGCGGAAGCGCGCGCGCAGCGCCGGATCCTGTGTCGCCACACCGACAGGGCAGGTGTTCAGATGACAGACGCGCATCATGATGCAGCCCATCGCGATCAGCGGCGCAGTGCTGAAGCCGAACTCGTCGGCGCCGAGCAGCGCCGCGATCACCACGTCGCGGCCGGTCTTCATCTGGCCGTCGACCTCGACCGTGATCCGACTGCGCAGATCGTTGAGCATCAGCGTCTGCTGCGTCTCGGCCAGGCCGATCTCCCAGGGCAGACCGGCGCCATGTACCGATGACTGGGGCGAGGCGCCGGTGCCACCCTCGCCGCCGGAGATCGTGATGTGGTCGGCGTTGGCCTTGGCGACTCCCGATGCCACCGTGCCGACGCCGACCTCGCTCACCAGCTTGACCGAGACGCTGGCGGTCGGATTGGCGCAGCGCAGATCGTAGATCAGCTGCTTGAGGTCCTCGATCGAGTAGATGTCGTGGTGGGGCGGCGGCGAGATCAGGCCCACGCCCTCGGTCGAGTGGCGGATCTTGGCGATGTAGGCGTCAACCTTGTGGCCAGGCAGCTGGCCACCCTCCCCCGGCTTCGCTCCCTGAGCCATCTTGATCTGCAGCTGGTCGGCGTTGACGAGGTAATGGGCGGTCACGCCGAAGCGCCCTGACGCGACCTGCTTGATCGCAGAGCGCCGCTCGTCGCCATTGGCGTCCGGGGTGAACCGCCCCGGATCCTCGCCGCCCTCGCCGGTGTTGGACTTCCCGCCGATCCGGTTCATCGCGATCGCGAGCGTCTCGTGCGCCTCGCGACTGAGGGCGCCGAGCGACATCGCTCCGGTCGTGAACCGCTTGACGATCTGCGTCGCCGGCTCGACCTGGTCGAGCGGGATCGGCTCGGGGAGTGTCTTGAGCCGCATCAGTCCACGCAGCGATGAGCGCTTGATCGCCTCGTCGTTGGCGAGCCTGGCGAAGTCCTCATAGGTCTGCCAGCTGTCACCGGTCTCGCCGCGGACGGCGTGCTGGAGCTTCGCGACGGTGTCCGGGTTCCAGTTGTGCAGTTCGCCGTCGCGACGCCACTGCAGCACGCCGCCAACGGGCAGGACCTCGCGGTCGGTACGCGGATAGGCGCGGAAATGGCGTTCGATCGCCTCCTCCGCGAGCTCGGCGAGCCCGATCCCGCCGATCCGTGACGCGGTACCCGTGAAGTGGCTGTCGATCAGCTCCGCGTCGAGTCCGACCGCCTCGAAGATCTGAGCGCCGCAGTACGACTGGATCGTCGAGATTCCCATCTTCGAGATCGTCTTCATCAGGCCCTTGCCGATCGCCTTGACGATCCGCTTCTCCGCCTCCTCGCGGTCGAGATCCTCGGGCAGCAGTGCACGGTCGGCAAGCTCGTCGAGCGACTCGAACATCACGTAGGGGTTGATCGCCGAAGCGCCGAAGCCGATCAGCGTCGCCATGTCATGGATCGACCGCGGCTCCCCCGACTCGATCACGAGCCCGGTGGACAGGCGCGTGCCGCGCCGCACGAGGTGCTGGTGGACGGCGGCGACGGCCAGCAATGACGGCATCGCGACCCGCTCCGGACCGAGGTTGCGGTCGGACAGGATCAGGATGTTCGCGCCATGGTCGACGTAGCCCGCGGCCTCATCGCAGAGCAGGCCGAGCCGCTCCTCCATGCCGGCCGTGCCGCGCTCGACCGGCCAGGTGATGTCGAGCGTCGCGGCATCGAAGACCTCGTGTGAAACCTGTCGCAGCTTCTCGAGTTCGTGGTTGCGGAGGATCGGCTGGTCCATAACCAGCTGGTGGGCCTGATCGGGGTCCTCGGTGAGAAGGTTGCGCTCGCGCCCGACGCCTACCTTGAGGCTCATCACTACCGCCTCGCGAATCGGGTCGATCGGCGGGTTGGTCACCTGTGCGAAGAGCTGCTTGAAATAGGAGAACAGCGGCGGCTGACGGTCGGAGAGCACCGCCAGCGCGGCATCGTTGCCCATCGACGCGACCGGCTCCTCACCCTTGGCCGCCATCGGCGCGATCACCTGCCTGAGGTCCTCCTGCGAGTACCCGAACGCCAGCTGCTTGGAGCGCAGCGGCTCCACCCGCGGTGTGCGGGGCTCGCGCTCCGGCAGGTCGTCGATGTGGACGACCGCCTGCTGATACCAGTCGCCATAGGGTCGCTGACGCGCGACGTTGCGTTTCACATCCTCGTCCTCGACGATCTTGCCGCGCTCGAGGTCGAGCAGGAACATCCGGCCGGGCGCGAGGCGGCCCTTGCGCTGAATGTGCTCGGGCGCGACCGTCAGCACGCCGGCTTCGGAGGCGAGCACAACATAACCCTCCGTGTCCTGAATCCAGCGACCGGGACGCAGGCCGTTGCGATCGAGCGTTGCGCCGGCCATCCGGCCGTCCGTGAACACGACCGCTGCCGGGCCGTCCCACGGCTCCATCAGACACGAATGGAAGTCATAGAAGCCTCTGACATCCGGATCGAGGTCCTTCCGCGTCCGGTATGCCTCCGGGATCATCATCATCATCGCGTGCGGGATCGTGCGCCCTCCGAGCACCAGCAACTCGAGCACGTTGTCGAATGAGGAGGAGTCCGATGCGCCCGACTGGATCACCGGCATCACCTTTGCGAGATCCTCGCCGAAGAGCTCGGAGGCGAGCTGCGACTCGCGCGCCCTCATCCAGTTGGCGTTGCCGCGCAGCGTGTTGATCTCGCCGTTGTGGGCGATCATCCGGAATGGGTGCGCGAGCGTCCAACTCGGGAACGTGTTCGTGCTGAAGCGCGAATGCACCAACGCCAGTCGGCTGGCCAGCCGCGGATCACGGAGATCCGCGAAGAACCGCGGCAGCTGCGGCGCCGTCAGCATCCCCTTGTAGACGAGTGTGCGCGAGGAGAAGCTGGCGATCGCAAGCTCATCACCAGCGCCGTGCTCGATCAGCCGCCGGATCACGTACAGCTTGCGCTCGAACTCCTGCTGATCGACGATCTCATCGGAGGCGGCGATCAGAACCTGGCGGATGTGGGGCTGCGAGGCGCGCGCGGTCTCACCGGCGTAGCGGTCGTCGGTGGGGACGTCCCGCCACCAGATCACGCGCTGACCCTCAGCGGCGACGGTCTCCTCGACGAGCTGCTCGATCTCGGCGCGGCGTGCATGCTCAGTCGGCAGGAAACAGACGCCGACTGCGTAGCGACCGGCCGCCGGCAGCTCGACGCCGGCGGCGACACCGCGGAAGAAGGCGTCGGGAATCTGCAACAGGATGCCGGCGCCGTCGCCGGTGTTCGGGTCAGCGCCCGCGGCGCCACGGTGCTCGAGGTTGCCGAGCGCCTCCAGGCCCTTCTCGATCACGGCATGCGTGGCCTCGCCCCAGAGCTTGGCGACCAGCGCGACGCCGCAGGCGTCGTGCTCATTGGTCGGGTCGTAGAGGCCAGCGGGCCCCTGTGTGGCGGGAATTTGAGTCATAGGAGCGGCGTACGACGGAGAGAGCCCTTAACGCTACAGGTTTTTGGGCGTGGTTCCCTCGTTGCCACTCAGTGAGCAAGGAGGGGCCAAAGGATGAACTATTCAACCTTTGGCCCGTCGCTCCCGCATGCTGAGGCGCCCAATCTCACACCCGTGAGCTCCAGCACGTTCAATACGACAGATGGACCTACCCCCGTTCCAAACGCTGCTCGACAGCTACGGCCGCGACGTCCACCGCTTCCTGGCGGCGAGCGTCGGCCCGTCCGACGCTGAGGACTGCTACCAGGAGACCTGGATCGCGGCGCTGCGTGCCTATCCGCGACTCCAGCACGACGGCAACCTCCGCGGCTGGCTGCTGACGATCGCCTCACGCAAGGCGATCGACTGCGCCCGGACCCGGGCACGTGTGCCGATGCCGGTGGACAGCGTCCCGGACCTGGTCGCTTCACCGGAGGTCACGGGCGACGGCGGCGGGATCTGGGAGACGGTCCGGGCGCTGCCCCCGAAACAGCGCACGGCGGTGGCACTCCGGTACGGACTCGACGCGGACTACGAGTTGATCGCGGCGACCATGAACACCAGTGAGGACGCGGCAAGACGCAGCGTCCACGAGGGCCTGAAACGACTTCGGAGGGAATACGCGCAATGACCGACATCGAACAGCGACTTCGTTCGGCCGCCGGCCCGCTGGCCGGCGGCGACCTGCCCGACCTGCAGCCCGCCTTCGCCAGCAGTGGTCTCGTCGACGTCGCGTACGCCATCGACGACACCCCGGTCGGACCGATGCTGCTCGCGAGCACCCCAACCGGGCTCGCGCGCCTCGCCTACCTTGACGCCGACGAGCTCCAGTCCGAGGACCAGCTGCTCTCCGACCTTGCACGGCGCCTCTCGCCGCGTGTCGTCGAGCTGCCGGCGCGGCTGGACGGCGCCCGGCGCGAGCTCGACGAGTTCTTCACCGGGCGCCGGCGCGAGTTCGACGTGGCGCTCGATTGGACGCTGACCAAGCCCGGGTTCACCCGGGCCGTGCTGCAGGAGACCGCGCGGATCCCGTTCGGTGAGACCGTCAGCTACAAGGGGATCGCAGGACGAGCCGGGAATGAGCGAGCCTTCCGTGCCGCCGGCAGCGCGCTCGGATCCAACCCGCTGCCGATCGTGATCCCCTGCCACCGCGTGCTGCACGTCGGCGGCGGACTCGGCGGCTACACCGGCGGTCTGGCGATCAAGCGCAGACTGCTGGCGATCGAGGGTGTCCTGCCGGACACCCTCGATCGCGCCCAGTGAGAGACACCGGCCCGGTCCCGTGCCGAGTCGAACATGCGGCGCGCCCTACGAGCGGGGCGCTGGCACACCCATGCCGCACTCCGTCACCCCCACCCGCATGTTCGACTCTGCTTTCCGTATCCCGGCGTCTGCTGGCACATATGACGCCACATAACGCCGCCGAGCGCATCAGGTACCCCACCTGAACTTTCGCTGACCCCGGAGGCGTTGGTCAGCCGCGGGCGCCGTCGGCCTGCAGTCGCTCAGCCAGAAGCTCGCGCGCCTGCTGTCCGCTCAGATCGAGCTTCTGGTAGATGTGCGCAAGGTGGGTGCCGACCGTCTTTGTCGTCACGAACAGTGCCTGGGCGATCTCACGGTTCTGCATCCCCGCGGCAGCCATCTCAGCCACACGCCACTCCGACGGGGTCAGCGCCTGGGGTCCCGACAGCTCCTCACGGCGCGGCTTGGCTCCTGACACGATCAGTTCAACTCGAGCTGCATCGGCGATCGCCACCATCCCGCAGCGTTGGGCGAGTGCGAGCGCCTCGCGCAGCGGCTCGCGCGCTGCTGCGCGTTGTCCGGTCCGCCGCAGCGACCCGCCGAGCTCGACCAGCGACTGGGCCAGCTCGACGCGGGCCGGCGAAGCGCGCAGCGTCTCGACCGATTCCCGGAGCAGCCCCAGGCCGTCGGCCCCCCCGACCACGCGGCCAAGCGCCCGCAGCGCCGTACCCACTCCCCGCGCCTGCCCGAGTTCCCGAGCGCGCACGAGCTCGGCCTCGGCCAGCTCCCGAGCACGATGGGGATCGGTCGAGGCCAGGATCGCAACCAGCTCCGATCGCCACGGCAGGAAGCTCGGGTTGTTGATGATCACGTTCTCACCCGCGAGCCACAGGTCCGCGAGCGCCGCATCGCGGTCACCAGCGGCAAGGCGAACCCGCGCCCGCGCCAGCAGCGCGTGCAGTGCAGCCGCGGTCCCGATCGACCTCTCGAGCTCCAGGTCCTCGATGACGTTCCGGGCCGCGTCGATCTCGCCGCGAGCCCGCAGGGCTTCGCAGAGGCAGGCGACCATCCAGGTCTCGACCCAGCTTGCGTCGATCCGGCGCGCGAGCGTGAGCGCCGCCTCGGCGTCGTTGACGGCCGCGGCCAGCTCACCCGTGCGCAGATGCAGGTATGCGCCCCAGGAGAGGTCGACGAGGTGCGACACGATCGATCCGCGTGCGCGAGCGTCTGCTCGAATGTCGGCCAGGAGCGCCTTCGCACGGTCGACCTCGTCGCTCAGGACCAGCACGAGCGTCGCGTAGATCACGATCGGCGACCCGCCCGTGTGCTCAGCCACGAAGGCACCGGCATCGAGTCCCTCCTCGAGCCGCTCGAGCCAGCCGCCGGCGACGCCCTCCGTCTGCACCGACCAGCAGGCGTCGAAGATCTTCAGCGCGCGGCCGGCAGGCCCAGCCGCATCAGCAAGCGCACGTAGATCCTCACGAAGCTCCACCACCCTGGGCGCAAGCCTGACGTCGACGGACGCGGTCGCCATCCGCAGCGTCTCCAGGATCGCCCGGAGGTCGGGGGCCAGGTCCGGGCCGAGCTCGCTGAGCACGCGCGTGAGCATCTCGTATGCCCTGACCGAGTAGCCGCCTCCCCACACGAGCGCCTCGCCCAGGGTCGCCGCCACCGCGACGCGGGCCTCGGGCTGCTGCGCCGCCGCCAACGCAGCGGTGAGATGCTCGATTGCGGCGGGATCATGGGCAAGGGCCTCGACCTGACCCAGCTCACTGAGGACGACGCCGCGAGCCGACTCCTCGGGCGGCTCTGCGAGCGCCCTGCGCAGCAGCGCCAGCGCGGCCTTCAGGTCGCCGGCTGAAGATGCCTCCCGTGCAGCCCTCCTCAGGAGCGTCACGACCTGCGGGTCGGCGGTCGGTGAGGCGCGCAGGAGATGCGCGCCGAGCCGGCGGGTCGACGCTCCCGCCGACGCCAGCATCACCGCGGCGCGGTGGTGGTCCTCAGCGCGCTTGGCCGGAGGGATCTGCTCATACACAGCCACCCGCAGCAACGGGTGCACGAATGTGAGCGGCTCTGCGGTAAGGACCCCTGCAGCCGCGAGGCTGTCAGCCGCGGGGACCGCCGAGCCCGATTCCAGTCGTGCCACCTCGCCTGCGTCACGCAGGCTCGCGTGCTCCAGGATCGCAACCGCCTGAGCCAGCGCAACCGCATCCGGCCCGAGCCGCTCGAGCCGGCTCAGCACAACCCTCCGCACGGACTCCGGGTTGGCCTGCTCCACCCAGCCCGCATTGGATGCGGTGGCGGACAGCTGCTCGGCCTCGAGCTCTGTCAGAAGCTCACCGAGCAGGAACGGGTTCCCACCGGTCACACGGGCACAGGCGTCGCAGAATTGGGCATCAGGATCCTCGCTGAAGCGCTCTCGCACGACCGCCGTGACCCCGTCGGGGCTGAGCTCGCGCGGCGCCAGGATCGTCGTCGCAGGCGCGGCCCGTATCGCCCCCAGGAGCTCGTCGCTGCTGTTGGCCTCGTCGGTCCGGACCGTCAGCGCCAGCAGGACCGCAAGCTCCTGACAGCGGGCCGCCAGGTAGGCGATGCTCTCCTGTGAGGAGCGATCGGCGAATTGGAGGTCATCGACAGCGAGCAGCAGCGGCCCGGACTCTGCGAGGTTCGCGGTCAACCAGTAGAAGCCGTGGCTGAGCGTGAAGGCGAGGTCACGAGCAGGCCGTGAGGGGAGGGCCGGCGTCTCGCCGGCCCTCCCCTCACGGCGCCGTTCAACCCCCAGCAACGGACCGGTGAGTCCCGCCGCACCGGCGAGCAGTTGCCGGCGGCGGGCGGCGTCGGCTCGTGCCACGGGCTGTTCGAACAGCTGCCGCACGACACCGAACGCAAACTCGTGCTCGAGCTCATGTCCTCGGGCTGAGAGCACGTCCAGGCCGGCTGTCCAAGCCGCCTCCCGCGTCTGGGTCAGCAACGCGGTCTTTCCGATTCCTGCCGGCCCCTCGATCACCACCACTCCGCCGCTGCCGGCGCGAACGGCGTCAATCGCGCCTCGCAGGATGTTCAGCTCGCGGGAGCGTTCAAGCAGCAGCGTCATGTATCAATTTGAAAGCGATGGACCTGCTGGCACCAGTGAGGAGGCTAGACCGTTTTCAACAGCGGCACGATGTGCTGGCGGTTGCGGCGGCCACGATCAAGAAGTTCGGGGACGACTCCGCCGGCAGCTTCGCCTCAGCGATCGCCTTCTACGCTTTCTTCTCGCTGTTCCCGCTGCTGCTCGTGCTGATGACGATCCTCGGGTATGTCCTGGCCGGCGATCCGTCGGCGCTGGAGGCAGCCAGGAACTCGGTGCTGGGGAACTTCCCGGTCATTGGTGACACGCTCAGGCACGAGCAGCTCGCGGGCAGCGGGGTCGCGCTCGTGCTCGGCGTCCTGCTGTCAGTCTGGGCTGGGCTGGGCGTCACCGGCGCCGCGAAGACGGCGTTCGATCGCGTCTGGGACATACCCCGAGAGGAGCGTGAGGGTTTTCTGCAGACGAAGCTGCGCGGGCTCGTGCTGCTGGTCGTCCTGGGAGTGTTGTTCGTGATCGCATCCGGGGCGTCTGGCCTTGTCGCGTATGGCTTTGGTGGTGCGCTGCTCTTCGCCCTGGGCGTGGTGATCTCGATCCTCCTCAACCTCTGTCTGTTCCTGGCGTCGTTCAAGCTGCTGTGCACAGCTGACATTCCGTGGAGGAAACTCCTGCCGGGCGCGGTGATCGCCTCGGTGCTCTGGGAGATCCTGCAGCTGGCGGCGGGGGCTTACATCGGCCACATCAGCCACAAGCACAATGCCTACGGCACCTTCGCGCTGGTCCTCGGCTTCCTCGCCTGGCTGCACCTGGGCACGCAGATGATGGTCTACTGCGCCGAGTTCAACAGTGTGCTGGCGGGACGGCACTGGCCAAAGGCGCTGATCAGCGGAGGGTGAGCTCCAGCGGGTGGGAGCAGAGCCCGCCCTGGGCGGGGCAGCCCTCGCAGAGGTGACGGCCGGGAGACTCGGTCACATGGAAATCGGCTGCCCTGATTCCGGCCAGGCGTTCGTCCAACTCGCGCCCCAGCGCGGGACGGTCAGCCTGCGTGTAGACCAGGCTGACCGGCTCGTGGGGTGCCTCCAGGAAGAGGTGCACGACCTCTACCGCGCCCCCCAGATTGAGCGCAGCCAGCGCGTAGATCGTGCGCTGGGCTCCGTAGCGCTCGGCCACGATCGTCTCGGGGGCGCTGCCCCCGAGACGATCGCTCTTGTAGTCGATCACCAGCAGCCGGTCGGCCTCGGGTTCCCGTGCCAGCACGTCAAACACACCTGAGACCACGACCTCGCCGTGTGCGAAAGCGAAGCGCTGCTCGCGCCGAATCTCCCGCAGCTCGGCGAGGCGGCCGAAGCTCGAGCTGTCGATCAGCGATAGCAGCAGCGCCCTAACGTCGCCCTGCACAGACTCGTTGAGAATGGGACGCCGAACGTCGAGGTCCGCGAGCAGCTGGTGGATGAGCGTCCCGCGCTCAGCTCCCCCCATGCCGGAGCCGCCCGGCTGTTCCTCTGCTGTCATCGGGCGGGCGGCGGCCTGTGCGGGATCCGCAAGCTCAGTGGGCTCGGCGCCCGGCGGCACCTGCTCCAACCCCAGCACCCGCTCCGCGTAGAACCGATAGCCGCAGCGTTCGTAGAGTGCCAGTGCGCTGTACGACAGCGACGTCGGCGATGCAGGCGACGTGGGCGCAGACGACCTGGGCGCAGGCGACCCGGGCGCAGGCGTTATGGGCGCGGTCATGGCGAGGTCCGGCGGTGGCGCCGGCGCAGAGGAGTCACCGCTCGCTCGACGTCGCCCACCTCCTGTGGGGAAAACGCCGACAGAGTCATCCGGTTGGTCAGCCGCCGGACCAGCCGGCGCGCTGGTCACAAACGTCAGTTTCACGCCCAGCTCAGTGACGACGGCCGGCGGCGCACTGATCGCTGACCCGTCGCCCGAGGCGCGACTCGCGATGTCCGGCACCAGCGCCGCGCCCACCCAACTGATCGGCGCCAGCCGGTTGCCGGCTTCCCAAGCCGAGAGCTTCGCGGCGCCCGTGACGATCAGCCGCTGCCGAGCGCGGGTCATTGCAACGTAGAAGAGGCGACGCTCCTCCGCCGACTCGCGTTCGCGCTCCTCAATTTTCAGCTCGTCATAGGCGAGCGCGTCGACCCGAGCGGCGGAGCCGGTGTTTCGCAGCCGCAGACCGAGACGGCGACCATCGCGACCCAATCGCACAATCGAGCCCGCACGCGGCATCACCTGGCGGCCGAGGTCGGCCACGCAGACGACCGGGAACTCAAGGCCCTTGGAGCGGTGGATCGTCATCAGTCGCACCGCATCGAGGGCCTCGCTCTCGACCGGCGCGTGGCTCTCACCACCACCCTCGCCACCACTGCGGGACTGCAGCAGATCGATGAACCCCCGCAGATCGGTTCCGTGCCCGGCCTGCCACTCGCGGGCGAGGCGCAGCAGCTTGCGAATGTTCGCCAGGCGCCGGCGCGCGTCGGGCAGGCCGGCGAGCCGCAGTTCGTAGCCGCCGTGCAACAGCACGCGTTCCAGCAGCTGTTCGGCGCCGAGCCACGCGGCGTTGCGACGCTCAGCCCGGAACCATGGACCGAATGCCTCCAGGTTGGCGCGGTCCGCCGCGGCGAACTGCTCCGCCGACGCGCCCGCGGCATGGAGAACCAGTCCGTCGAGCGACAGACCGCAGATCGGCGACAGCAGGACCGTGTACAGCGCCTCGGTGTCGAGCGGATTGGCCAGCGCTCGCAGGTAGGCGACCAGCTCGATCACCTGCGGGTGAGACCAGTAGCCGCGCCCACCGACCACGTAGGTCGGCAGCCCGACGGCCACGAGTGCCGCCTCGTAGAGATGGATGTCAGTGGTGGCACGCAGCAGCACGACGACGTCAGCAGGGCGGGCCTCCCCTGAGTCGATCAGCTCCCGCAGGCGTGCAGCCAGCACCCTCGCCTCAGCCACACGCCAGGGTGCCGCGGGCTGCTCGAGCATGGGGTCATCCGGCTGGAAGCTGGACGCGATCGCGTCCTTGTCCACGACCATCAGTTCCACCAGCGGATCCGTCGCAGGCGCTGTCTGCGGGCGACCGGGAAGCAGCTGTCGGAAGCCTCCCCCAGCGCATCCGCGAAGGCCGCGTTGAGCACCCGGAGGATCGCCTCGTGCGAGCGGAAGTTGGTCTGCAACGAGGCGCGGCCGCCGCTGCGATCGAGCTCGGCGCCCCGCTGCCGGAAGAGCTCCACATCGGCGTGACGGAAGCCGTAGATCGACTGCTGGGCGTCGCCAACCATGAACAGGTCCGAGCCCGCGACCACGTCGATCAGCTCGAGCTGGACGCCATTGGTGTCCTGCATCTCATCGACCATCACACGGAGAAAGCGCCCGCGATAGCGGCTGCGGACCTCATCGCGGCGCAGCAGTTCCCGCGCCATCAGCTCGAGGTCGGAGAAATCGAGACCGGAGCGGGCGCGCTTGAGCGCCGCGTAGCGTCGGCCGTATTCGCTCAGAAGCTCGTCAAGCGCGTCACGGACGCCGACCGCGTGGGTACGGGCGGCCATCTCGGCGAGCTC
Source organism: uncultured Conexibacteraceae bacterium (assembly GCA_963848435.1). GTDB lineage: Bacteria > Actinomycetota > Thermoleophilia > Solirubrobacterales > Solirubrobacteraceae > Palsa-465. Next base: position 102,269 of record CAWKDQ010000002.1, read on the forward strand.
GGCGAGCGCGGCACGGTAGTCCTCGCAAACGGGTGTCCGCAGGGCCAGGGCGCCGGTGCCGAGGCGGATCTGCCCAAGCTCTCCGGGCCAGGGCGAGCCGGACTCCAGCACGCTCGGAACCCTGCCCAACAGCGCGAGCGCCTCACTCACCCTTGCACCGGGGTCGTTCACGGCGCCAAGCTCGCGCTCCACGGCCGCTGCAAGCCCCTCGACCAGCCGGCACGCGGCCAGCAGGTCCTCCCTCGGTGGCGGCTCGGGCGCCGGCGGCAGGCCGGGCTCCAGGATCCCGCGTGCACGCAGCTCGTCATGGACGCGGGCGATCGTGGAGCGCAGCTGTGTCGTCCCGTAGGCGCCGATCAGCTGCACACCGAGCGGTGTGCGGGCCGAGGCTGTGACCGCCTGGTCCAGCGCACCGGATCGCAGCTCCGCGGCCTCCGTGTCATCGAGCACGGTGAACTCCGGATCGATGCCCGCCTCCAGTGCATGGCTGCGCAGCAGGCGTGCGCAGAAGGCGTGGATCGTAGAGATCCATGCTGTCTCCGTCGCCCGCGCCGTATCGATCTGGCCGGCGGCCCGAAATCGAGCGCGAATCCGCTCTCGCAGCTCTGCGGCCGCCTTCTCGGTGAAGGTGATCGTCAGGATCTCATGGATTCCGATGCCGTCGTCCTCGACGGCCCTGAAGAACCGCTCCACGAGCACCGAGGTCTTGCCGCTGCCGGCGCCGGCGTCGAGCAACAGCTCGCCGGTGCGCCTCTCGATCGCATGGAGCTGTTCGGCTGTGAATGCCATCAGGGTCCTCAGAGAGCCTCGGCCCAGCAGATCCCCGGGTGGCTGCAGGCGCCGTTGGGCGCGCAGCTGTCGGGGCATGGTGTGAGCTCCCCGCGTCGGAGGGTCGCGCCGAGTGCCACCGCCTCCGCCTCGATCTCGGCCAGCAGCTCCTCGTAGCTGACCCTCGCCGAGCTCGTCTCGTGGCACGACACGGTCACCTGCGTCGACGCCGGCCTCGTAGGCGCCACGTGGCCGCCGATCCTCACCTGCGAGCGGCTGATAGAAGCCCGCGACGGGACGCACGCCGAGCAGCCGCTGCACCGCGATCATGTACAGAGCGACCTGAATCTGGCGGTCCGAGACCCAGCGTGCGGCCGGCCAGGTCTCCCGCTTGGCTCCGCTCTTGTAGTCGCGCACGATGACCCGCTGTGGGTCTGCCGGATCGGCGTCGATGCGATCGATGACGCCGCTCAACATCACCTGCTCGCGGTCGCCGCCGAGTGCCACCGGCCCGAGCGAATCGGCTGAATCGGGGTCCAGACCGAACCGGAGCTCGGTCCGGGCCGGCAGGAACCGGCTGCCGTCGGTTGACTCATCGCTCAGATAGCGGCGAAGCTCCGCCTCGATCCCGCGCAGCACCGCGGCACGAACCTCGGGCGACTGCCCGGAGGCGACGCGCCGCCGCTCGGCAGCCACGTCGCTGCCGCGGATCGCCTCGCTGAGCAGGCGCTCAGCTTCCGGCAGGGAGTCGGGGGTCAGAGCGCCGGCGAGCTGCGCGAACACCCGCTCCAGCACCGCGTGGATGAACGACCCGCGCGTCAGCGGCTCGGGCTCCGGCTCGAGGTCGCGGACGCGGAGCTGGCGTTCGATCAGCCACCTCACCGGGCACGCGCCGAACAGCTCGAGCCCGCCCGCGGATACGACCTGCCGGTGGCGGACGTGGGTCAGCGCGGCCTGAGAGAGCATGCGGGTGACCGGACCGCCAGCGGACCCCGGATCACTCGCCGGAGCACCCGGACCGCCGGTCCCCACCACATCCCCCAACCGCATCTGCCGCCGCCGCTCGCGCCAGCCCTCAGTAAACAACTCGGCGACATCGTCGAGGAACGGCGAGGGGATCACGAGGTTGCCGTCCTCGTCGGAGCTGCGATAGCTGAGGGTCACACGCTCGGTCGCGCGTGAGAGGCAGGCGTAGAGGAGGTAGCGCTCGCGATCGAGCGGATCGGGCTGCGGCGGCAGCGCCACACCTGAGGCCATCGCCAGCTCGAAGCGTCGCTCGTCACCGAGAAACGGGTCGCCAGAGCTGGTCTGTGGGCTTGGAAACTCGCCCTCGCAGAGCCCCGTCACGAACACGCGCCGAAAGCGCCGAGCGCGAATTGCCAGTGGCTCGGCGACAAGCACGGCGCCGAGCGCCGGCAGCCCGTGGGCCGGAACCTGAACTCCCTCGAGCAGCTCGATCAGCTCGGCGGCGAGCACCTTGGCGCCGTCCAGCTGCTGCAGCTCAGCCAGTGCGGAAATCACAGCTGACGCCGCGCGTGCGTCCAGCTCCTGAGCAGCCCCGAGGAGCCGAGCTCCCCCGCGGTGAGGCGCGGCCAACAGGAGACGCACGTGGCCGGCCAGGACAGTGATCGGCTCCATCTCCTCCCGCAGCCGGTGGACAGGCTCCAGCGCTGCGCGTAGTTCCGCGGGCCCGTCACCCGATTCCGGTCCTGCTGCCAGCGCCATCGCGCGGGCGAAGCCTGCACCCCCGGCGCTCCGCACCCCACCACGGCGCAGCTCCGCCTCCAGCCGGTCAACGGCCTCGACCCGATCGACCAGCCCCGGATGCCGAAGGTAGGCGATCAGATCACCAACCGAGCGCTGCTCCAGCGGGAGCAGCGCGCTGCGCACCAACGCCAACAGGCAGCGCCCGAGTCCCGTGTGTGACAGCGGCACTCGGCGCGCGCTCGTGACGGCGACGCCGTGACGCTCGAGCGTGCGCTCGAGCAGTTCTGCCGAGCGCGACAGCGAGCGACAGACCACCACGATCTCCCCCGGGGGGACGCCGGCCGCCAGTGCCGACAGCACCTCCGTGGCGACGAGCTCGGCCTCGGCCCGCTCTCCCCCGGCCTCCATCAACACAATCGCATCGCCGGGCTCGACCGCCGGCACGCCGGGTTCGAACAGGCCGCGCTCGAGCTGGTGCAGCGCGATCCGAGACCCCGGCGCGTAGTGGTCGTCCAGCGGCGGCAGCCGCCGGACAGCATCGGCCCCCGCCCGCAGCTCCTCGACGACCGTCGCGCGCGCCGCCAGCGCGGGCCGGTCGGGCTCATAGGTCAGAGACACGGTCACTGCCGCCCCCGCCAGGCGTGACAGAGTTTCGACCGCGTCGAGCTCGATCGGCGTCAGATCGTCGAACCCGTAAAGGAAGACCGGCGTCGCACCCCAGCCCGACGGTCGCGTACGCAGCGCGTCGAGCGCGCCCCATGCGAACAGCTCGTCATCGAGCAGCCCAAGGCGCTCCAGCTCATCGCGATAGGAGCGGTATATCGCCGCGACATCGCGTGTGAACGCGACGCGTGCCGATGCGCCCCCGGACCACTCTCGCAGTGCCGCTGCGAACCGCTGTGGCGTGATCCGCCGCTGCTGGAGCTCGGCGATCAGCCGCCCCGCAGCCGGCGCAAAGCCCCTGCCCTCCGAGGAACCGGCCAGCGAGGCCAGCTGCAGCCCGGCGATCGCGCGCCGTAACACCCGCTGGCGCTGAAGCGCCGTCAGCCGCGAGTGTCGGTGGCCGGCCCGCAGCCCGATCTCGTCGAGCAGCCCGGGAAATGTGAGCGCTCGCCCGAGCGTAACCCCCGAGCCTGTGAGCTCGCGCTCGTAATGATCGACGTCGGCGGCGGTCGGCACCACCAACAGCGCGTCCCGCCTGGCCGCCAGCGTGTACGCGCCCAGTACCTCCCCCGCCTTGGCGGAGTTTGCTGGGCCGAGCACGAGCGTCAGAGGCATCGCTCACACGATGCCGGGCGGCCCGGCCGGATCAGAGTCGACCCAGGGCCTGGAACAGCGCGGCAGCCGTCTCGATCCCGAGCGGGATGTAGCGGGCCGGCAGGTTCTCGTCAGGCGCGTGGATATTCGCGTCGGGCAGCGAGAAGCCCGTGATGATCGTCGGGATCCGGCGGTCCGACAGCGCGGCGACAATCGGCAGCGACCCGCCCGAGCGGATCAGCGCCGGGCGTACACCCAGGACCTGCTCGAACGCTTCCTGGCCGAGCCGGATCGCGTCAGCGTCAGCCGGAACGATGCCGGGGCGCGCGGCCGACAGGCGCTTGACGTCCAGCTGCGCACCGTCCGGCGCGGCCGCGCTGATCAGCCGCTCGAACGCGGCACTGATCGTCTCAGGATCCTGCCCTGGGGCGAGCCGCACGGACACGTTCGCGTGAGCGTGAACCGGCAGCACCGTCTTCTCCAGGTGCGGTGATCCGGATTCGATCCCGTTGACCTCCAGCGACGGCTCGGCAAACGTACGGATGTAGAACTCGTCAGCCGCCGCCGGGTCCGCCGGGCGTGCGCCCTGCTGAGCCAGCTCATCGCCGCCCGATGGCAGCTGCCGCCAATCATCGAGCTCCTGCCGTGTCGGCGCGATGATCCCCTGGCGCAGCGGCTCGGCCAGGCGTCCGTCCGCCGCGATCAGCGGCTCTAGCGTGCGAATCAGCGCATGCGCGGCGTTCAGCGCCGCCCCACCGTAGATTCCCGAGTGCAGGTCGACCTCGCCCGTTGAGAGCTCCACGTGGAAGTAGACGAGACCACGGGTGGCGATGTTGAATGCCGGGCGATCCTCCCGGATCATCGACGAGTCGAAGATGATCGCGGCATCAGCGCCACGCTCGTCAGCCTGGAGGAATTCAACGATCGCGTTACCGCCGGTCTCCTCCTCACCGTCGCAGGCAAAGCGCACGTTGACAGGCAGCCCACCGGCCCGCGCGAGCTGACGCGCAGCGCTCAACAGCATGTAGAGCTGGCCCTTATCGTCGGCGACGCCGCGGCCGAAGAGCCGGTCGCCACGGATCTCGGGTTCGAACGGACCCGACTGCCACAGCTCCAGCGGGTCCGCCGGCTGCACATCGAAGTGGCCGTAACACAGAACGGTCGGGGCGGCCTCCGCGTCACTGCTGGCGCTGATCTCGCCGACCACCAGCGGCGCCCCGCTCCAGTCGACGATCTCAACGCTGCCGCCAGCGTCTCGAATCAGGTCTCGCACCCATTCGCCGGCCCGTAACACGTCTGACGCGTGTTGCGGATCGGCACTGATCGACGGAATCCGCAGGAACTCCCCCAGCTCTTCGAACCAGTCAGTCACCTCGGCGAGGCTAGCGGGTGTCGCGATCGCGATCGCGCTCGAGCGCCAGCGCGACGGCGGGGCAGGCGGCCACCGCTCGCCGTGCGTGGCCAAGCAGCTCAGCGGGAATCTGCGGGTCCTCGACCACCGGGTATCCCCATTCATCCAGCCAGATCCGCTCCGGCAGGAGTTCCGCGCAGAGCCCGTGGCCAACGCATGCGATCGGATTCAGGCGCAGGTTCTCGCTCACACCGCCACCGCAAGCTCAGAACTCGGAAGCCAGCGGTGCTCGTAACAGACATCGCAGGCGCCGTGATGAGCGTGATCGTCGAATTCAGGTCCGAGGACTCTCAGCGCGCTGGTCACGAAGTTGGCCGCGCCGTCCGGCAGTGCGCACGCACCCCTGCGGTTCACGAGCGCACACCAGTGTTCGATCTGTCGGTAGGCGCCACGGCGGTCGCCACGCTCACACAGGCTCTGAAGCGCATCGGCGATCGCCCCGAGCCCGTGGACGCACGGCCCGCACTGGCCGGCGCTCTGACGCTGCAGCCAGCGGGTCGCCGCAGCGACCTCTGCCACCGCGCAGGCGGACTGCGGCAGCGCGAACACGATCCCCGCGCCGAGGCCGGCGCTGTGTTGGGAGAGCCCTCCGGCGTCGATCGGAGTCTCGATCTGCTCGGGGCCGATCCACGTGCCCGCATAGCCACCGAGCAGCAGTGCCTGCAACGTCTCGGTCGTCCCGCCGGAGGCTTCGAGCAGGCGCTGCAGACTCGTCCCGCCCGCGACCTCCACCACACCGGGGGTCGCGACGGCGCCGCTCACGGTTACGAGCCTGGTTGCAGGGGCGTAGTCGGTACCCAGTGACCGCCACCAGCCGGACCCGTGGCGCGCGACCAGACCGACCTGGGCAAACGTCTCCGCGTTCGAGACCAGCGTCGGCCGACCCTGCAGGCCGCGCTCGAACGGGTACGGCGGTACCTGTGTCGGCAGCGCAGGCCCACCACCCAGCACATTCAGGAGCGCCGTCTCCTGCCCTGTCAGGTACCCACTGGGGACTGTCCCGACGCTGATCTGAGGTCCGCGCCCGCGAGCCGTCTCCGGGCGCTCGGCCGCGGCCTGTTGGATCGCCCGCAGCGCGGACTCGGCGTGCTCGTCGACCGCGAACACGATCAGGTCGCTGCCGAGCACGCCGGCGGCAGCAATCGCCCCGTCGAGCACCAGGTGCGGCAGACGCCGCACCAGCAGCACGTCCTTGCCGCTGAGCGGCTCGCCCTCAGCCGCGTTCACCACCACTGAAGGTCGGCCGCGCTGTTTGGCCACGGCTTGAAACTTGGTCGCCGTCGGGAAGCCGGCGCCGCCGTAGCCGCGCAGTCCTGCCCGGTCCAGCTCCCGGATCAGCGGATGGCGGCTCCCTTCGCGTCGGAACCGCAGCGGTGGCCCGTGCACGGTCTCATGCTCGCTCCAGGACATCGCCCCGCTGGCGGGGAGTCCGGCGAGCAGCCGCGGGAAATCGGTCGCCCCGAGGCTCATCGCGCCACGGCACGATCGGGCGTCACCAGGCTCGAGCCGGCTCGCAGCCGCGTCGCCACCGCGATCAGCACCGCGGCCAGGCTTACCAGGTCGATCGCGACCATCCACGACCGGCGCCAGTCGGCCCCGGTTGCGAAACCGTGCACAAGCGCCAACGGCCAGCAGGCATACGAGAGCCAGTGAACGCTGCGCCACAGGCGGCACTCCGATCCGCGCGCGCAGAAGACTCGTCACCATCACCGCCAGCAGCAGATCGAACGCCACCGCGCCGAGGCCGAGCCAGAACGGCCGGTAGCTGCTGTGAAAGGGGATCACCGCATCCAGGGGGCCAATCGTCACGTACGTGTCGAGCAGGGTCGTGATGATGTGCACACCGAGGAACGCCATCGCCAGCAGCGACAGTTGCCGGTGCAGCCCGTCGGTCATGAAGCGCGGCCAGTGCTCAGAGGAGAATCGCGTGACGTTGAGGACGCCGAGCACGACGACTGCCGTCAGGAGAATCAGCGCGACCACACCGGTCGCGCGCGTGAGGTACCAAAAGGTTGGCGAGGACGAACCGAGCGCCGCGATCTCCATCGCTCAACTGCCCCCTGAGACGACCACCGGCGCGCTGGGGGCGGCGGGCTGGACCGCGACCACCGGGGCCGGAGTCGACGCCTGGCCGCTGCTCGACGCCTGATCGGCGCTGCTCGACGCCTGGTCGCTGCTCGACGCCTGATCGTCGCTGCTCGACGCCTGTTCGCTGCTCCCGGACTTCGGCGCACCGGAGTTCCGCAGCCGCTCTGCCCTGGTGTTCGACCCTCCGCTGGAGGTCGACGGCTGCCTATCCGCGACGTTGACCGTCGAGCCCTTGGCCGTGTGACGCAGCGGGATGCTCGCGATCATCTCGACCAGGGCGACGGTGGCGACCACCGTCGCCGCGGTCAGCCAGCGAGTCGTGCGGGTCAGTCGGCGCAGAGCCAGATCGCGTCGTTGCTGTGCTCGGGTTCGCATCGCCAGGCTCAGTGGTCGCCTATATGCTGGAAGTCATAGAGCCCGCCAGAGGTCCAGGAATGCACGTCTGGAAGAAACAGCAGCGCCAGCACCAAGCCGGCGACGAGCGACAGGATCAGGGCAAGCAGACGTCCGCGGGACCCGGCGATGGTCTGCACGCGGCCGGCTTTACCGTCCATGACTCGCTTGCTGACGGGCAGCTCGAGCAGGTGCCCGAGGACATGCAGACCCATCGCCGCCAGCCATAGGAAGAAGCTCAGCTTGTGAGCCAACCGCAGGATCCCAGGGGAGCCAGGCCCGTCGACCAGCAACAGCAGCCCGGTGAAGAACACCGCCAGCGTAGTCAGGATCACGACTGGGCCGAGCGCGCGCATCGCCGGATGCGGCGGGCCCGCGCGCCGGTATGCAGGGTTCGCGGTGTAGTAGCGCGTGAACCGATAGCCGGTGCTGGCGAGCTTCAGCGCAACCGGGCCGACCAGCAGGACACCAAGGAAGAGATGGAGCCACAGCAGCTGACCGATCCGTATGATCGTGATGCCGAGCACAGCGAGCAGAATCAGCAGAACAGTGCCGGTGAGCGCGGTCAGTCGCGTGTTGCCGTCAGTGCCGCCGCCGAAGGGGCCGCGCCGCGCCGGCCTCACGACCTTGGCCCGTGGCACATATGGTTCGGTCGTAGCCATACACCGAGTCTTCTCAGAGCCGGTAAAGGGTCGCTTGGCCAGCCGTGAGAAAACTCTCGTAAAGCGGTCAGAGGACTCCTGCGTCCCCTGGCGTGGGCCCTAAGATCGCTGCATGATCCTCGCGATCGAGGACGAACCGGGGATCGTCGACTTCGTCGAGCGCGGACTGCGACGTCAGGGGTTCGAGGTCACCTCCGCCGTCGACGGCAGCGAGGGCCTGGCGCGTGCGCTGGAGCCCGACATCGAGCTCGTCGTTCTCGACCTGATGCTGCCCGGCCTGGGAGGCATGGAGGTGCTGCGACGGCTGCACGCTCAGCGTCCGATGCTGCCGGTGATCGTCCTCACGGCCCGTGGCGAGGTTGCCGACCGCATCGCCGGCCTCGACACCGGAGCCGTCGACTACCTGGTGAAGCCGTTCGCGGTCGCGGAGCTGGCGGCCCGCATCCGTGCTCAGTTGCGGTCCTCGGGCCAGGGAGCGGCGACGATTGAGACCGAGTCGCTGCACATCGACCTGCTGACCAGGCAGGTGCGCCTCGACGACGACCCCGTACGCCTCTCGAACACCGAGTTCGAGCTGCTCGTCTATCTCGCCCGCAACCGCCCGCATGTGCTGTCGCGCGATGAGATCCTCCGAGCGGTCTGGGGGTTCAACCACGATCCGGGTACAAACCTGGTGGAGGTGTACATCGGCTACCTGCGCCGCAAGCTGCGCACCTCGAGCCGCAGAGCCCCGATCGTCACGGTCAGGTCGGTCGGCTACCGATTCGACGAGGCGACGCGCACGAACGAGGAGTCCCGCTGAGACGGCAGCGCCTTCCAAGGCTGAGCCTCCCCACGAGTCTGCGCGCGCGGCTCACGTGCGCTGTGGCACTCGTCGTGCTGACAGCCATCGCGATCACATTCGCGATCGTCTACAGCGCCACCGGCTCCCAGCTGCAGGCCCAGATCGATCGCTCGATCCGCGGAAGCGCCGCACAGCTGGCGCGTGCGATGACGCAGCAGCCCGTCGCGTCATCGCACGACCTCCTCGCCAAGGCGCAACGGTATGCAGCCTCCCAGCCCTACAGCAACTCGGCGGTGCTGCTGTTCGTGATCGTCCCCGGAACCGGCACCGCCAGCAACCACCCAGAGCTCTTCGGCGCTCGCAGGACGGACCGCGACGAGACACTCGGCGAGCAGGGGCGCGAGAACGCAGAGGGCCAGCGCCTCGCGCAGCCGCAGGTCGGCTACAGCAGCACGCCGGCGCCTGACACCGGGTTGCTGCGCCTGTACCAGGTGCGGTTCACGACCGGAGGTCAGGTCGGGTACGCGGGTGCCGGCGAGACCCTCGACACGGTCGAGCATGCACAGGAAGTGGTTACGCACTCGTTCGTGCTCGCCGGTGCCATCGCGCTGGCGCTGGCAACGCTCGCCGCATATCTGATCGGGGCGCGCATCACCGAGCCGATCCGCCGCTCCGCCGCTGTCGCCGCTCGCGTAGATGCGGGCGATCTCACGCCGCGGATCGAGCTGCCCAGCGGCGTCAGCAGCGAGCTGCACGTACTCGCGCAGGCGCTCAACCACATGCTCGACCGCCTCGAGGCCGCGTTCGAGACACAGCGCGAGTTCGTGGCGGACGCGTCCCATGAACTGCGCACGCCGTTGACCGTACTGCGCGGGCAGATCGAGGTTCTGGCCTCCGGCGACCACGATGACGGCTCGGCCTCGGCGGCCGAGCTCAAACGCGTCGAGGCGCTGATGCTGGGCGAGATCGCGCGGCTCACCCGCCTGGTCGATGACCTGCTGCTGCTCGCCCAATCCGATCGCCAGGACTTCCTCTACACAGGTGTCGTGGCTCTGGACGAGCTCGCGCGGGAGCAGTGGGACGGGCTGAGCCTGATCGCGCGACGCCGGTTCGAGGTCGGTACGCTCGCGCCCGTCAGCATGCTCGGGGACCCGGACCGTCTGGCCCAGGCGCTGCGCAATCTTGCACGCAACGCAATAGCTCACACGAGCGCACCGAATGGTCTGGTACGCATAGATGTGACGCTACCCCGACCCGGGATCGCACGCATAACCGTGAGCGACGACGGCCGCGGCGTCGCGCCTGACGCCCGCGAGCACGTCTTCGAGCGGTTCTACCGCACCGACCGCGCCCGCAGACGCGCGGAGGGCGGGGCCGGACTGGGGCTGGCGATCGTCCGTGCGATCGCCGAAGCGCACGGCGGCTCTGTGCGCGTCACCGAGTCCGCCTCGGGCGGCGCCGCCTTCGAGCTCGATCTGCCGACGCTCGGTTAGGCCGCGGCGGCCGCAGTCGAGTCGCCCGGAGCCGGTGCAGCCTCGGACGCGCCATCGGTCGCTGCATTGTCCTCGGCCTCGGGCGGCTTGGCCCCCTCCTTCGCCCACGGCTCGTCGAACTCGACCCGCCAGCGCCCCTCCTCGGTCTGCATCAACGCCAGTCGCGAGCGGAAGTTCTTGCCGGCACGGCTCTTGAAGCCGGTCACGGGGCGCTCGGTGCGCCCGGTCTTGATCAGCTCGCGTGCGACCTGAGTGGTCAGGTTCTTGCCGGCCTTGGCCTTCCAGATCACAAAGCCGCAGCCCGGGTCCTCGCGCGACCAGCAGGAGTAGCCCTTGCGATTCTCGATGATGTCCTGCCGGCAGACAGGGCACGGCCCCAGATTCGCACGTGGGATCCGCACGTCCTTGAGGGTCGTGTCGAGCTGGTGCACGGTCTCCGCGGCAAACTTGGCGATGTCCGCCATGAACGCCACGCGGGTGTCCTGGCCGGTCTCGATGTTCGCGAGCCGGTGCTCCCATTCACCCGTCAGCGACGGTGAGGTGAGCGCGTGCTCGCCGAGCAGGCGGATCACGTTCATGCCCTTCTCGGTCACGACAAGTGCTCGGCCGTCTCGCTCGATGTAACCGACCTGGAGCAGACGTTCGATGATCGCCGCTCGCGTCGCGGGAGTGCCGATTCCCGATTCCTTCATCGCCTCACGCAGCTCCTCGTCGTCGACGAGCTTGCCCGCGGTCTCCATCGCGTCGAGCAGCGACCCGTCCGAGTAGCGGCGCGGCGGCTTGGTCTCCTTCGCCTCCGAGGCGATCCGGTGGACCTTCGACTGTTCGCCCTGCTCCAGTCTTGGCAGCTGCTGGTCTCCACCCTCGTCGTCGTCATCCTGGCTGCCGCTGGTCGCGTCGGCTGAGACACCCTCGCCGTAGACCCCGCGCCAGCCCGGCACGATCAGCAGCCTTCCGCGGGTCCGGAACACATATTCGGCAACGGTGGTCTCGACGCGGGTGTTCTCGAACACCGCCTCCGGATGGAAGATCGCAAGGAAGCGGCGGACGACCAGGTCGTACACGCGGCGGTCGTCGTCATCCATCTTGTCGACGGGATGGCGCTCCGCCAGCGTCGGGATGATCGCGTGGTGATCGGTGACCTTCTCGTTGTTGACGACGCGCCCGAGCGGGAGCATGTCGAGGCCGGTCACGTATGAGGCAGCCGTGGCGTACTCCTTCTGCTCGCCCACCAATGAGGCGATCGGCTTGATCTCACCGACCATGTCGCTGGTGATGTAGCGCGAGTTCGTGCGCGGATAGGTCAGCGCCTTGTGCTCCTCGTACAGGCGCTGAGCGGCCCGCAGGGTGCGGCTGGCGGTGAAGCCGAACCGCGATGAGGCGTCCCGCTGCAGCGAGGTGAGGTCGTAGAGCAGCGGCGAGCGGTCCTTGCTCTCGCGCTTCTCGACCTTGGTGATAGTGCCGGTGTTGCCCTCACAGGCGGCGACGATCGCTGCGGCCTCCTCGGCGCTCTTGATCCGGGGGTTGGCGCCGGCGTGGAAGCGTCCGTCGTAGGCCCGCCTGGGATTTGAGTCCGGCCCACCCTCCCCAGCAGCCAGCGCCAGGAAGCGAGCGTCGACGACCCAGTAGGGCTCGGGCTTGAAGTCTCGGATCTCCTGCTCGCGGCGGGCGAGGATCGCCAGTGTCGGTGTTTGGACGCGACCGAGTGAGACCGCCCCGTCGAAGCTTGCCCGCAACCGGATCGTGGCGGCGCGGGTGGCGTTCATGCCGACGATCCAGTCGGCCTCCGAGCGCGACCGCGCAGCCTCCTCAAGTGTGTGGTACTCCTCCGACGGCCGCAGTGAGGCGAACGCCTCCTTGATCGCCGAGGTGGTCATCGAGTTCAGCCACAACCGTTGGACCGGCAGCTTGCTGCCCGCCTTCTCGTACAGGTAGGCGAAGATCAGCTCGCCCTCGCGGCCGGCGTCACAGGCGTTGACGACGAGTTCGACGTCGTCGCGATCGAGTTCGCGGGTGACGACGGTCATCTGCTTCTTCGAACGCTCGTCGCGTACCACCAGCTTGAACTTCTTGGGGACGATCGGCAGATCCGGCATCCGCCATTTGGCGTACTTCTCGTCGTACTCGTCAGGGTCGGCGAGCTGCACCAGATGCCCGACCGCCCAGGTGACGATGTGGTCAGGCCCCTCGAGCGCGCCCTCGCCCTTGGTGAACGGGCCGGGCAGGACCCTGCTGAGGTCGCGTCCGACCGAGGGCTTCTCGGCTATCACCAGGGTCTTGCTCATGCGGTCAGCAGCGTAGCGGCCCGTCAAGGCGCCCACTTAGTCGGCGCAGGTCCGGGTGCTGACCGAGGCGTCCAGACCGGCGGCCTTCGCGAGCTCGGCGGCGACCACGCTGTTGGGCACGGAGAACCCTCCGGGCTCACCCGCCGGGGCGTTGGTGATCTCGGCGAACACGGTCCCGATCACCTGACCATCCGCGTCCACGACCGGTCCGCCAGAGTTGCCCGGTCGGACCAGACCCCGCAGCGAGCTGATCAGCCGCAGCGCCGGGTTGCCGTAGGCGTCCTGGGTGGCCGTCACGCGCGTCGCCCCGAGCCTGGCGGGCCGCGTGTTGAACGGACCGTCCTGCGGAAATCCGAGGATCGCCGCCGACTCCCCTGTCACTGGCTTGCTGGCCAGTGACAGGGCTGCAGCGCTCAACCGTGGGACGCGCAGGATCGCGATGTCGTTGTGGGAATCGAACACGACCACTCGCGCCGCGAGGCCGGCGCCGCCGCCGTCCACCTGGACCCGCGGGTGATGCTCGCCGGCGACGACGTGGGCATTGGTGACGACCAGGTCGGGCCCCGCGACCCAGCCGCTGCCCTCGACCCCGTATTCGCAGGCCTCGCCGACGATCCGTACCACTGAGCCCGTGGCGGCGCGCACGCCGCGCGCCGCCAGAATCGACGAATCCGGCGCCGGCACGTCGGCTATCCGACCGCCGAAGCTGGGCAGCGGATCGATCCGGCCGATCGCGTTGAGCACGGCCCCGGACGGAGGCAGCACGCGGTCGAGGTTGGTCAGGATCGCCGAGCGCTGGATGCTGTGGCGCAGGCTCTGCGGCAGCCGGAACTGATCGGCGGCGTGCAGCAGCGCGGCCCCGAGGATCCACGCGAGCGCGAGTCCTATGCAGGCGGTGAGCGCAGCCCCCAGCAGCCCGTCAGCCAGCCGCAGGCCTGGAAGCCAGAGCAAGCGGCGCAGCCGCCGCGCCACGCCGTCGAAGATCGCTCCCAGCAGCCCGCCCACCAGCAGCGCCCCGCCCAGTCCGAACAGCAGCGCATACGGTGAGGCCGCTCCGCCCGACAGCACCAGCGGGCCGATCCGGGTGCCGAGGAACGCGCCAAGGATGAATCCGACCAGGCCCATCGCTCCGACCAGGAACCCACGCGCGTACCCCTGCAATGCCATCAGCACCAGCAGCCCGAGAATCACGAAGTCGACGACCGTCATCTCAGGGGTGAGGGTAGGTGGCTCCGCCGAGGTCTGCGCGAGGGTGTCTTGGCGCTCGGAGACCTCAGCCGGGGTGGGGACGACGGAACTGATGGCTGTACCAGGACCCGCCGCGTCCGTAGGGCTCCCAGCCCGCTGCAACCAGTCGGTCGTACAAGATCGCGTGTGCCCGGGAAGTCTGGGGGGTGCGCGTGGGCTCTGAGGCCTGCTCTGTCAGGGCGGAGGTCAGAACCGGCCCTACGGACCGATCGCTGGCGGTGAGCCCGAAGCCCGACAGGTCGCCGTTTCGAAGCCAGTCGATGACCACCGCGCTCGGCAATGTCTCGATCAGCCCCGGCAGATCAGACTGAAGATCGAACGGTGCGTGGCTCTCGAGACTGCCGACAGGCCGCTCGCTGCCGACCCGACGCAGCACGAGTCGACCGGCTGAACCGCTGAGCGGCGACGAGTGGTGGAGTGACCACAGGCCGACCATCAAGCTGACGAAGACCAGCAGCCATATAGCCGTCGCGAGCTGACCGTGAGGAAGGACGAAGCCGTAGGCATCGTGCGCACTCATACCGGCCAAGCTCCAGTCCCGAGGCGGCAGCAACGTGTCCGCCGCCAAGCCACCACGCGTCGCCAGGCCGGCAACCGCCAGACCACTCACCGCCAGCGTCGCCGCGGTCGCTGCCGGTGCTAGCTTCACCGCCTGGGACAGGCTGAGCCTCGAAGCCTCCTGCAGGTGCAGGCAGACAATCGCGATTGCCACACACGCATACACAACGGCATTCAGAACGCAGAAGTAGTAATAACCGGACGCCTGACCAGGGTTCCGAATGAGCAGTGTCGTAACCGCGCTGCCAGCCGAAATCAGCAGGTAGGGCGCAACGGCGTTGAGCGAGAGTGGCGTAGCTGCGTCGATACCTTTGGGGGTGACCTTGAATCCGAAGCGACGTCCGGTCGCCCAGCCCACCAGCGAGTGCATGACGCCGTAGAGATTCCACGGCCACGCGGTAATCGTGTAAAGCGACACCTCCCAACTGATCAGTTGCGCGTTGCGAGGGCGCCACCAGCCGCGGCGGTGTGTCCAAGCAGCCGCGAGGAAAAGCACCATCGGCACGGTCAACGCGTGAGCGAAGAAGCCGAGCAGCGGCACGGCCGCCCAGGGAGTCGCCGTCACCAGCGCGATGATCGGCAGAAGACACGCCAGCAAGCCACAGAGCCCGCGGAGCGGATACAGGAGCTCAACCAAGCCAAGTCTGAGCTTGCCTGAAAGCCGTAGGGTCCTCCAGTAGGAGCGGTTGTACTCGACCGCGATGTTGGTCAAGCTTCGCGCCCATTGGAACTCCTGAGTGACACAGTCGGCGAACGTCTCAGGTCCATCACCGTGTGCTTCGGCATCGTGGGCGAAAACGCCATACCAGCCGAAAGAGTTCATCATCAGCGTCGTGCTGAAATCCTCGGCCAGCTCGGGGCCGATTCCGCCGATCTCAGTCACCGCCTCGGTCCTCACTGCATAATGGGAGCCGATACACAGTGGCGGAGACGCATAGTGGCCTCCGGCCTGATGCGGACCATGGAAGGCAGCCTCTTTGTACAGCCGCCCTCGGGCAGCCCAGGAGGCCTTGGCGTTGACGTCGCAAATGCTCGGAGCGGCGACGTAGCCCACCTTGGGATCGGCGAACGGACGCACCATCTCACGCAGATATGTCCGCGAAGGGCGATGGTCTGCGTCGAGCTGCGCGACGATGTCATAGTCGCGATATCCCCAGTGGTCGTAGAAGAACGCAAGGTTCCCCTCCTTGCATTTAGTACGGCGCGGCCACTGTTCGCGGTGATAGTCGGCGCGATGCTGGCGAGTGGAAAGACGAATCCCGTTCGCGCCGCACCAGCGCAGCGTCTCGGCCGATGGCGCCTCGTCCGCGAGCCAGACGTCGTACGCGTAGGGCATGTCCTGACGGAGCATGGCGGACAGCGTGTGTCTCACAACCTCCCAGGGCTCCGACGGTGCCTTGGTGACGATCATCGCCACCCGTAGCATCGGTAGCGGGATCGTTGGATCGGGTCGAACCGCGCGTCCGAGGTGGAGCAGAAACACGGCCGGAAACACAAGGTTCCAGGCAAGCAGGACAGTGTTGAACGCCATCCCGACGGCGGTTACGGTGTGAGCCGACCGCAACCACCAGGACCAGAAGAACAGCTGTGCGGCAAGCCACATCACCACCAGCAACGCAAACACCAGCCGGTCGCTGATGTTCATCAACGGCACCACGAATGCTCGCAGCCGTGCCCGCTTGTGACTCGGCCGGAACCCGGTCACAGCGGGCCCTGTCCTGAAGCGCAGGCTGCATCGCCCGCCCAGTCGAAGGCCTCCAGCAGTTGAGCCGTATTGAACGAGGCCGACTTGGGCCGGATCGGACGTGAATCGGCCTGCCTCAGGAAGCGCTCGCGTATGTGGCCACGTCCCTCAGTCGGGATGTACGGCGTACGCGCGTCCAGCTTGGTCTGCGCCTGTGCGACGGTCACGGTCTCACCGCGTGCTTGCCGAAGCGCGTACAGCGCGAGTGCGCGGCGGCCGCGAGCAAGGTTGTGCGGAGCAGCCAGCCCGGTGACCCAGGTCGGTAGAGCGCTCACGCGCAGCGCGCGACGCGTGGCCCGGTCGGCCGGGTCGTAGACGGCCAACGCCTGCAGCCTGTGTCGCGGGTAGTCGATGCGACCGAGGTCATAGTGCAAGCGCGCAAGAGAGCCTGCGGTCTCTTGGCTCAGTGTTATTAGCAGGGAGTGCTCAGGGGGAGCATCCAGAGCACCGGATACGGTCACTCGCGAAATGACGACGCCGCTCGCGGGTCGTCGGCGCCACGCGGTCGCTGAAACGGCGGCACCCGTAAGCCCGAGCGACCGCAGCTGGCGCCTGCCGGCGGCTCTGAGCGCCGCGTTGGCGGCTGATCCGTCAGCTTCCGCGTACGCGTCCGCAAGCAGTCGGTCCATCGTGCGCGAATCGACGAGTCGGGGTGCAACCGCAACGCCCAGGCCGACGGAGACCCTGGCAACAGAACGCAGGTCAGTCGCCGCCACCAGAGTCGTCCGGCCATTTGTACCGCCGGCAGGCCCGACCAGTACTGCAACACGATTGCCGTACGCGGTTGCTCGCGGAAGCGCAGCGGTCGCTTGGTACTCGGGGACGAACGACGGCAGATCGTGCTGGTGAGCCAGAGCGAGTGGCAGGGACGTCGCCTCGATTTCGCCCCTACCGAGGAGGATCTCACCAAGTAGGCCGCCGGTCTTGACCTGCTCCGCGAGAGCCGCCGCCAACACCTCAGGAGCGATGATCCCGAGATCGAGAAGATAATCGCCGATGCGCTTGCCATTCAGGGAGCCACGACGCAGTCGGGCCTCCAACTGCGGGTTGCGGAAAACGGCGCTGACAGGCCGCGAGAAGACGAGCCTTGGGGGCGCCGCAGGCGGGTTCGCTGTGTGCGCCCGAGGGTCGGTCGCACGCCCCCTTACGCCCGCGCCATTGTCTCCCGACACCTGGGTCAACTGGATGCCAACGCCGCCGCCACTTCGTTTGCGAGCGTGTACGCGCAACCGCGTCCCAGCCCTGTTCCTGTTACCAGCCATAGCGTTCCCCTGCGTGAACAATCCCTGAACACGCGCCGCCCTACAAGTTCCATGCTCGAACGAAGAATACGCAGCCTGCGCTGGCGCTGTCGAGCGCTCCCCGGGGATCCCTTGCGGTGCAAGAGATATTGCGCGGATTGATCGCATGGCGCCGTGACGCCGCCAAACGGGAACGCTCTTCGTGCACCCGCAACTCCAGGATCACTGAGCTTCTCTTACCTTAACGAAATCACCGCCCAGGGAAATCCACCGCCGAGGAGGAGGTCGCGTTCGCGACGCGTGATGACACGCGCCGTGCCGCTCGCGGTGATCGCCGGCGCAGCCCTGGTGGCCGGGATCTATGAGGCCGGCGCGCCCCGCCCGCGAACAGCACGCGATCGTCAAGCGCTACGCGGCCGACTGGGCCCATCAGGATTACGACGCCATGTGGGCGGTCCTCAGCCCCTCGTCGAAGCGGCACGTCTCGAGGACCGAGTTCGCGGCCGAGATGAGCAGCGCCGCAGAGACGGCAACGCTGAGCGCGCTGATCCCGCTCAAGATCCTGTCGATCCACGATCAGATAGCGCGGGTCGGCTTCGTGGTCCAAACACGTCTGTTCAAACCACTGCGGGAGGTCGCGCTGATTCCGCTCTCGGGCGGAGGCGGCGGCACGCGCGTCGTGTTCAATACCTCGCTTCTGTTCCCTGGACTTCGGTCGGGTGAGCTGCTGTCGCGCCAGACCGTCCTGGGTAGGCGTGGCACGCTGCTGGCGGCTGACGGTGAGCCACTGGCCGAGGGCAGCACCCTGAACACGCCGATCCCCGATGTCGCAAACGCGATCGCCGGCACACTCGGACCGATTCCCTCCGACAGGGCCACGCTGTACGCCCAGGAGGGATACCCGCTCAACGCCACGGTCGGGGTGGACGGACTGGAGGAGATCTTCCAGCGCAAGCTGGCCGGGAAGCTCGGAGGCAGGCTGCTCGCGGGCACCAGGGTCCTGGCCAGGGCCGAACCCGGTGACGGCGCGACGGTAAGAACGACCATCGACCCGACGCTCGAGCAATCAGCGATCGACGCGCTGGCTGGTCGCTATGGCGGGATCACGGTCATGAACGCTCGCACAGGCGCGATCGAGGCCGCCGCCGGGATCGCCTTCACGGCCCTGCAGCCGCCGGGCTCGACCTTCAAGATCATCACAGCAACGAGCGCGCTGCAGGCCGGGCTCACGACACCCGCCAAGCAGTACCCGTACGAGTCGAGCGTCGACCTCGATGGCTTCACGATGCAGAACGCCGGCGGCGAGAGCTGTGGCGGCAGTCTCACGAACGCGTTCGCGACCTCGTGCGACACGACGTTTGCGCCGCTGGGAGCAGAGCTGGGAGCCGTTCGACTGGTCGCCGCCGCCAGGCGTTTCGGCTTCGACGAGCCGACCAGGATCGCCAGCGTCCTCGAGAGTACGATCCCCTCAGCACGCACGATCGGTGGGCCGGTTGCCATCGGCGCCTCGGCGATCGGGCAGGGAAGGGTCCAGGCCACCACGCTTCAGATGGCCGATGTCGCAGCGGCGATCGCTGACGGTGGTCGTCGGCCGCTGCCGACGATGCTCGCCGGCACCAGGCCGCGGTTCGTGCACGTGACATCGCGCAGGGTCGCCGGCGAGGTCCAGTCGATGATGGAAGCGGTCGTTGCGTACGGCACCGGCACCGCCGCCCAGATCCCCGGTGTGACCATCGCCGGCAAGACCGGCACCGCGGAACTCAAGAACACCGCCGGCAAGCAGAACGAGGCCAAGGCCACCGATGCCTGGTTCGTGGCCTACGCTCCCGTGGGACACCCCAGGGTCGTGGTCAGCGCACTCTTCCCGAACCAGGGCTACGGCGGTGACGTCGCGGCCCCGGCGGTCCGTCAGGTGATCCAGACCGCCCTGGGTATCGGCTGAGGCTCAGAGGTCGAGCGAGACGCGCGAGGGCTCGGTGCTGCCAGGCGCGTACATCAGCAGCGTCAGCGGACGGTTCGAGTAGACGCTCTGCGTGAGCTTGAAGAGGACCAGACCGCCACCGGTCGAACCGTTGCTGGCGGTGCTGCCCGGCAGCGGCTCGATCGCATCCGGGGCAAGTTTGGTCGCCGTCCAGGCATAGAGGTTCACGTTGGCGTTCAGCTTGGTGGGCAGGAACACCTGACCCTGGGAGTCGACCAACTTGAAGTTGTCGGTGGTCACGGCCTGGTGGCCCGATTGGTTCTTGGCCCAGAGGAAGACGCCGAACCAGAACTGCTGCGGGCTGATGTTCTGCGCGCCGGCGACGCCTGTCAGGTACTGCACATCGGTCGCGTCGAACGGATTCAGCTGGCGCGAGACCTGCACCTGGTAGGTGATCGGTCCGACCCAGAAGTACGGCTCGCCGCCGGAGGACAAGTCGTCCTGTGACACCCCCGTCTGGTCGATGCGGTGCTCAACTCCGCAGCCGCTCACGCCCACAGCGAGCACCCCGACCGCCAGCAGCAGGGATAGGCGAGCGGTGCGCTTTTTGAGGACGAGTTTCACGGGCGCCGAAGTCTATAGAGAGGGTGGGTCAGCCCGCGGCGACAGTCGGGCGCTCGCCGCGCATGCGGTTCTCCTCGAGAATCGCTCGCAACCGCTTCAGACCCTTCTTGGCCTTGCGCTTTGTCCAACTGCGGCCGCCGAGGATCTCGGGGATCGTGTCCGAGGGCAGGCGCGAATCGGTCTCGAAGGTGTAGTCGACCCGCGAACCGCCGGCGTGTGCTTCGTAGAGCTCATAGATGCCGATCATCTTGATCCGGTTGAACTTGCCGCCGCGGCCGCGCTCGACGATCCGGTGCGGAGGCTGCAGGTCGGCGAGCGTCATGTCGGCCCATGCAAACCGGTTCAGAGGCGCCTTTACGCGGAAGCGGGCGCCGGCGCCCTCGCCATGGCTGTTCTCCCGCGTGAGCCTCCAGTCGACCAGATAATGGTCGGTGAACTCAGCGTGATTTGCGATGTCCGAGAGGTATTCGAAGACCTGCTCGCGGGGCAGATCGATCGTGGTCGAGACGGTGAACGGTTCCACAGCGTCCGGGAGTCTAAATATCCGGGCCCGCGAACGTCTCCACCTCGCCTGACCGTCCGCCGCGCGCGACAGCTATGCGGCCGCACGCACGACGGCGCGCCGATCCAGCATCCGGATCGAGTTGCCGTGAGCGTCCGTGTGGACTGTGTGTGATGCGATCGGAGCCCGATGCTCGTGGTCGCGGCAGAGGGCGCACCTCGCCTGGCCGTTCTCGTACTCGTAGACGCGCTCACCGATCAGCATCGCGCGCTGGCAGCCGTCGCAGTGCTCGACCGCGTCCGCGAGGCCGCCGAGGCTGCGCCGCAACAGCGCGAGTTCTAGCTCTGGCATGTCACCGATGGGATTTTCCATGCAGACGGGATTCGCTCGCCGGGCTCAGGTTCCTGCAGATCCCTTGCAAGCTGCGGGATTCCGGCGAAGAGGTCCCGAAGAACCCGCCCGCGACCGCTGGACCGGATTGACCGGCCGACTATCATTCAGTTACGTGCCCGTTAGGCACGGGTGTCTTCCCCGCCCCAGAGGAGATGACCATGGAAGCCTGGACTACAGACCCAACGGCAAAGGTCGGGCTGCCCGAGAATTCAAGTGTCCGGCCGGATGTGGCAGACCAGGATTGGATCGCGGAACTGCGCGAGGGAATCCAGGTGCCCGGCCAGTATCTGGCATACCGCGGCAGCGATGGAAGCGTGACAGCGTTCACGCTCGAGCGCGAATGGACACGAATCGGCCGCAGCCTCGCAGCTGACATCCGCTTCGACGACCCGACCGTCTCCCGTCGTCACGCACTGATCGTTCGCCAGCCAGACGGTCTGCGCGTCGTGGACGACCGCAGCCTCAACGGCGTGTTCGTCAACGGCGAACGCGTCGAGTGGAGCACTCTGGCCGATGGCGATGAGATCGTGATCGGCCGGCACCGTCTGCATTTCTGTGATCTCGCGATGGCCGTCGAGGTGGACCTCGCGCCTGTCGCAAGTCTGGCCTGACGATTGGCGACGTTCTCGCGCCAGGTCCTCGGACCTGGCGCGAGAACGCTGCCGCTCGGCTCCTCAACGCATATAGTCCGCCGCGGATGGCGGCCCGCACGATCACAGTGCTGTCTCAGAAGGGCGGTACCGGCAAGACGACGACGGTGCGCACGCTCACCGACGTATTCCGCCGCACAGGCCTGAGGGTGCTTGCGGTCGACCTCGACCCGCAGGGCAACCTCTCCGATTACTTCGATGTCGATCCCGAGGCGACGCCCACGATCGCCGACGTTCTCTCCGGAAACGCCGGACATCACAGACGCCGACCATGACGGCATCGTCCCGGCAAGCATCGGCCTCGCGGAGGCGGAACTGATGTTGGCCGGCAAGATGGGGCGCGAGCTGATGCTCCGCAGGGCGCTGGGTGACATCAGGGACAGCTACGACATCGTGATGATCGACTGCCCGCCGGCGCTCGGCCTGCTGACGGTTAACGCGCTCGTCGCCTCGGACTACGCGCTGCTCTCCGCCGAAGCGCAGTACTTCGCGGTCCAGGGCGTGGAGCAGGCGCTCGAGGTGATCGAACTCGCACGTGACAGCCTCAATCCCGGCCTGGAGGTGCTCGGAATCGTTCTCAACATCGCGGACATGCGCACCCGCCACTCGCGGGAGGTCTTCGACTCGCTGCGGCAGCACTTCGGCGACAGGCTGCTGGACGCAACGATCAGGCAGTCGATCGCGTACTCGGAGTCGGCCGAGCGAGCCGTCTCGATCATCGACTACAGGCCGAAGCTCGGCGCCGACTACCTTGCCGTCGCCGAAGAGCTGCTCGGCCGGCTGCAGCTCGGACAGGCGCGCAGGAACCTGCAGCAGCTCAGGAGCTGAGCACCTGGGCTCCGTGGGGCTCGAACGGAACCCGCATCACATCGGCCCAGTCCTGGACGTCCACAGCCAGTGCCGCGGCGACCCGATCGGCATCGCCGGCCCGCGCCCAGACGAGGACCGTCGGCCCCGCTCCTGAGATGGTCGCGCCCAGCGCGCCATGTTCAGCGACGACCCGCTCGACGATCTCTCCCGACCTCGGATAGAGGTGAACTCGATGGGGCTGATGCAGCCGATCACCGAGGCCCTGCGCGACCAGATCGAGGTCACCGCGCTCCAGACCCAGAACCAGCTTCGATACCGCCGCAATGTTCGAGACCGCGTCCATGAGCGGCACCTCAGTCGGAAGCGCCTCCCGTGCCTGTGCGGTGCGCACGGCGCGCTCGGGCACGACCAGGATCGCCTCGAGCCCGGCCGGGGGCTCGATCCGCTCGGCGCCGCCGCCGCCGCAGACGACGAAGCCGCCGTGCAGCGAGGCGGCGGCGTTGTCGGGATGGCCCTCGAGTTCCGTCGCGAGCGCCAGCAGGTCGGCCCCTGCACCAAACAGGCTGTCAGCGGCCACGAGTCCGGCGATCACACCCGCCGCGCTCGACCCGAAGCCGCCGCTCAGCGGGATCGTCGACTGCACTCGGAACTCGAGACCGTCGACCGGATGAATCAGCTCGAAGGCACGCACGATCAGGTTCTCGCGATCGCGCCGGACGAGCAGGTCGGTCGTCACGCCGAACTCGCCCGTCTCCTCCACCTCCAGCTCGAGATGGCGTCCCAGCGCCGCCGCCAGCACGTCGAACCCCGGACCCAGGTTCGCCGTTGAGCCCGGCACCCGGACGCGAACGATCCGGCTCACCGCAGAATCGCGCGCTCGATCGCGCTCAGCTCAGGCTCGCACAGAATCACGCCGCCGACCTGACCGAGCGCGGTGTCTGGGTCCTTGAGCCCGTGCCCTGTGAGCACACAGGCGACTCGTGCCGCACCCGCTGCGCCGAAGGCGATCAGCCCCGCAACCGAGGCCGCCGACGCCGGCTCGCAGAACACGCCCTCCTCACGCGCCAGGAACCTGTAGGCGTCGAGGATCTGCTCGTCGCTGACTGCGTTGACGGCTCCACCCGAGGCGGTCATCGCATCCATCGCCTGCTCCCACCGGGCGGGATTGCCGATCCGAATCGCGCTGGCGATCGTCTCGGGCCGCTCCACCGGCCGCCCCAGCACCAGCGGTGCCGCCCCGGCCGCCTGGAAGCCGAACATCCGCGGGCTTAGCCCGAGCTCGCTGAACCCGCGCCAGTAGGCGGTGATGTTGCCGGCGTTGCCGACCGGGATGCAGAGCGCGTCGAGCTCACCGCCGAGCTCCTCCGCGATCTCGAACGAGGCCGTCTTCTGACCCTCGATCCGGAACTCGTTGACCGAGTTCACGAGTGCGATCGGATGCTGGTCGGCGACGGTTCGCACCAGCTGCAATGCCTGATCGAAGTTGCCCCGGATCGCGATCACCTGGGCGCCGTGCATCAGCGCCTGAGCGAGCTTGCCCATGGCGATCTTGCCCTCCGGAACGATGACGACGCCGCGGATCCCTGCCCGCGCCGCGTATGCGGCCAGTGCCGCAGCGGTGTTTCCGGTCGAGGCGCAGATCACCGCCTCGGCACCATCCCTGACCGCGGCAGACACCGCGCAGGTCATGCCGCGGTCCTTGAACGAGCCGGTCGGATTGGCGCCCTCGATCTTCAGCCAGACATCGACACCGACCCGCTCGGACAGCCGCGGTGCCCGCACCAGCGGGGTCGAACCCTCGTTCAACGTGATCACCGGGTCATCCTGCGTGAACGGCAGGCGGTCGATGTAGCGTTCGATCAGGCCGGGCATCCGCGCTCAGAACTCCTCCTCGATCACCCGGATCGCCCGCGGAGGCCGCCGGATCGCGGCGAGTCCTGCGATCGCCTCTGTCGCGGCGAAGAAGCGCGACTCGAGCACCGGATGGGTGACCATGACCAGCCGTGCCTGCTCACTCAACCCGCGCTGCACGACCGATTTGACCGAGACCTCGTGCTCGGCCAGCACCTTCGCGACCTCGGCCAGGACGCCGGGTTCGTCGGCAACCTCGAGGTGCAGGTAGAAACCTGAGACGACGTCGTCGAGCATCGGCAGCTCGACCATCTCCTCCGGCGGGCTCGCAGGCGGAATCATCGCGCTGACGACATCGCCCAGCACCGCTGTCGCGGTCTGAGGGCCGCCCGCCCCCGGGCCGGACATCGTGATCTCCGTGATCGCGGGCGACTCGACGGTCACCGCGTTGAAGGGGCCGCCGATCGAGGCGAGCGGGTGTCCTGGATACAGGAACGCAGGGTACACCCTGACCGACAATGACCCGTCGATGCGCTCGGCCGTGCCGATCAGCTTCAGCGCCAGCCCGAGCTCGCGCGCGTACTCCATGTCGTCGGGAGTGATCCGGCGAATGCCCTCGTAGCGGACCTGCTCCAGCCGCACCGGCGCCCCGAACGCGAGCCGCGCGAGGATCGCCATCTTCGCAGCGGCATCGCCCCCGTCGACGTCATCGGTCGGATCGGCCTCGGCGTAACCGAGCCGCTGGGCCTCGGCCAGCGCCTGCTCGAAGGTCGACCCGCGGCGGGCCATCTCACTCAGGATGTAGTTGGTGGTGCCGTTGACGATCCCGTGGACTCGATCGATGCGCGCGCCCGCAAGCGACTCCTGCAGCACACGCACGACCGGCACCACACCCGCGACGGCGCCCTCGAAGCGCAGCTGCACGCCCGACTCGCCGGCGGTCGCGAACAGCTCGTCCCCATACTGGGAGAGCAGCTGCTTGTTGGCCGTGACCACATGCCGCCCGGCACGCATCGCCTCGAGCACATACGTGCGCGCCGGCTCGATCCCGCCGATCAGCTCGACGATCAGGTCGGCCGACTCGAGGATCTCCTCGAAGCTGCCGCTCGAGCGCGAGAGGACGCCGGAGACCACGGGCCGCATGCCGGTGCTCCGCTGGATGCGCTCGGCATGCTCGTCGACCAGGCCCACGAACGCGGCGCCGACCGTTCCGCGCCCGAGCACCCCGATCCGAAAGACGGTGTCGCTACCGGACATCACGGCTCATCAGATCGTCATATGTCTCGCGCCTGACCACGACGCGGGCATCTCCGTCACGGCAGAAGATCACGGGCGGGCGCGGGACGCCGTTGTAATTGTTGGCGAGGGCGTAGCCGTACGCGCCGGTGGCGGGTGTCACGACGAGGTCGCCCGGAACGGGGCTGGAGAGGTGGGCGTCGCGCACGATCACATCACCGGACTCGCAGTGCTTGCCGGCAAGGTGGCAGATCTCGCCGCCGGTCGCGAGCATCCGGTTTGCGAGCGCGGCCTCGTAATGCGAGCCATAGAGCATCGGACGCAGGTTGTCAGACATGCCGCCGTCAACCGCGACCCAGGTCGAGACATTGCGCTTCACGGTCTCGACCGTATACAGCGTGACAGTCGAATTCGCGACCAGCGAGCGTCCCGGCTCGATCAGCAGTCGCTTGCCGGGGCCGAGCGCAACCTGAGCGGTGGTCACAAGCGTGCCGATGTAGTCGGCGATCGAGGGCGGCTCCTGGGCCTCCTGATACGCGACTCCGAGTCCGCCGCCGAGGTTGTAGACCTCGAAGTCACCGAGCGACGCGAGTGCGGTGATCGCACGGACGAATGGCTCGAGCGCGAGCAGCTGAGAACCGATGTGGCAGTGCAGCCCGACGAGCTTCAGATGCGGAGAGGCGGCGATCCGGTCGATCGCCGCCGGCGCCTCGCCCAACCCGAACCCGAACTTCGAATCGGCCTGTCCGGTGGAGATCGCCGCATGGGTCTCGCCCGTGACGTCCGGGGTCACACGGATCAGGACACCTTGGGTGGCGGCCCGCTTGGCCGCCACCTGCTCGAGGCGGTCGACATCGTTCAGGGAGTCGACCACGATGTGGCCGACACCCACCTCGAT
The DNA here is from genome assembly GCA_963848435.1 of uncultured Conexibacteraceae bacterium. GTDB lineage: Bacteria > Actinomycetota > Thermoleophilia > Solirubrobacterales > Solirubrobacteraceae > Palsa-465. The sequence goes on from CAWKDQ010000002.1 coordinate 128,793, forward strand.
CGCGAACTCGAGCTCGGCGATCGACTTCGCATTACCGTGCAGATAGATGCGGGCTGGGTCGAAGCCGCCCCTGAGTGCCAGCGCCAACTCGCCGCCGGACGCGACGTCACAGGAGAGTCCCTCTTCGGCCAGGACGCGATACACAGCGGTGCACGGGAACGCCTTGGAGGCGAACAGCACGTCACAGTCGGGGTTGCGATTCGCCAGTCCGCGCGAGTAGGCCCGCGCGCGCGCGCGCAGGTCGTCCTCCGCGACGACGAACACCGGCGTGCCGAACTCGGCCGCGAGTTCGACGGCATCGCAGCCGCCGATCTCCAGGTGGCCGCGGTCGTTTACACGGCTGCCGATCGGATAGACGTGCGACAGCGGGTACGGATCAGATATTGAGTCCAAGCGCGCGGATCATGCCATGCCGCGGCATCGCGAGCGGATGTTCACGACGCGTTGCGGCCGAACTGGCCGGCGAGCGGGACCCCGACGAGCAGGCAGGCGCCGGCGGCGATCGCCAGGGCCGTGTGCACGGTGGAGGCGGTCGCGCCGCCTGAGAGCGCAAGGCCGGCGAGTCCGGCGCCGAGCGCCGCACCGACCAATCGAGCGGCCGTGAGCAACGCGGAGGTGCGCCCGTGCGACGCCTCCGGCGTCGCGTTCAGCGCCGCCCGCGATACCGGCACGAACAACATCCCGAGGCCCAGCCCGACGGGGATCAACGCGAAGGCGGTCCCGATCCCGTGCAGGGAGACGCCGGGGTTCGCGAGGATCGCCAGGCCAATGCCGGCCACAAGGAAGCCGAGTCGCGTCGGCAGGCGCTCGCCGCGGGCGTCGACGATGCTTCCTGCCAGCGGCGCGGCGGCGCCGACGAAGAACGCGACCACGACCAGCACGGCGCTCGCGCCCAGGGCCGAGTAGCTGACCGCCCGCTGCAGGTACTGCTCGGCGAGGTAGAAGGTTCCGATCATCACCGCGAACGTAAGGCCGGCGACCATCGCCGCCGCCACGACCGTCCGGTTGAGCACGCTCTGGCGCCCGGCCTCACCGACCTCATGCACGAGCCGCGGGACGTGCGTCGCGACGGCCCAGGCAGCCCCCGCCGCCAGCGGCACGAGCGCCCACCAGGCCGCGCGCCAGCCGAACACGACGGTCAGCACGCCTCCGAGCAGCGGCCCGATCAGGTTGGCCATGCCGGCGCTTGCGCCCCAGATGCCGAGCGCCGAGCCGCGACGATCGGGCGGGAAGCCGCTGACCGCACCCGCCAGCGCCGCCGGGCTGACGAAGCCGGCGCCGATCCCCTGGATCACGCGTGTGGCGCACAGCAACCCCAGGCTGGAGACGACGGCGCCGAGTGCCGCACCGACCGCGAAGATCCCCAATCCGAGCAGCGCCACATGGCGAACGCCGAGCCGGTCCACGAGACGCCCGCCGGGGAATAGGAACAGCGCGAAGGCGATGAAGTAGGCGCTCAGCACCAGCGAGGTGGACGAGGCCGATACGTGCAGGTCGCGCGCAGCCGATGGCAGCGCGACCGTGATCACCGTGCCGTCAAGCTGCAGCAGCGCAGCGGCTGCCGTACAGGCTGCCAGCCGTGTCCATGCGGCGCGCGGGATCGGCTCGCGACCGTCGTCGGCACCCGACCGCGATCGGCGCCGGCGACGCGCGGGGCGCTCTGGGACGGTGCTGGCCATCGCCCCAGTATTGCGCCCCCGAGCCGCCCGGTGCGCGTTGCCACTGTCGATCGGATGGTCGATAGTCAGGGCCACGTGCTCTACATGTCCAGCCTGACAAGCACGCCAAGGTCGCGTGCGATCCAGACTGTCAATTGCTCTGGCCGCCGGTGGTGGCGCCGAAGACGGGCGTCGCCAAGGCGATGGGCAAGGTCAAGCAGTCCAAACCCGGCAGCCATAAGCACCCCGCCGACGGCAAGCGCATAGTCACCTACAACGGCTGGCCTCTACACCTACGTCGGCGGCTGGCCTCTACACCTACGTCAGCGGCTGACCGCTCTACGCCTACATCAGCGACGAGCGGCCAGGTCAGTCCGGGGGCCAGAACCTCGACCTCAACGGCGGTCACTGGTGGGTGCTGACGCCCAACGGCAAGCCTGAGGAGTAGCCGCCGGCCTCAGCAGCAGCCCGGCCACACTGCACGCCGGCCACACTGCGCGCCGGCCCAGACTGCACGCCGGCCACCCCACCCGCCGAGGGAGCACTTTCTTTGCGTCCGGCAAAGAAACCGCGCCCTCGCCCGAACGGCCCGGCACCGCAACCGGTGCTGGCGGCATTACTCGAACTTCGGTGCCGGTTCGGAGTCGGAGGCACTCGAGTCCGGGCCACTGGTCTCAGGCGCCGCCGCCCCGGCGTCCTCGACCGGCGAGCCCTCGACCGCTTCGTCGGCCGCCTGGTCGGCGGCGCCCTGACCGAGCTCTCCGGCTGGTGCCGGAGCCGAACCGATCTCCGCCTTGAGCTTGGAGAGTTCGTCGTCGACGACGGTCGTGCTCGACAGTTCGCGCAGCTGACGGTCGATGTCGTCCTCGCCGGAGCCGAGTGTGGTCAGGTCGTCGAAGGTGCCGGCGGCCTCCAGCTCCTGCACGGCGTTCGCGCGCGCCTTCATCTGCTCGGTCTTGTCCGTGGCACGCTGCATCGCCAAGCCGACATCGGCCATCGAGTCGCCTACACCGGTGGCGGCCTCCGAGATCCGCACCTGCGCCTCAGCGGCCGAGTACTGCGCCTTGATGACTTCCTTCTTGGTGCGGAACTGCTCGATCTTGACGCGCAGGTTCTTCTCGGAGTCGGTCAGCTGCTCCTGCTGCTGCTCGAGCTCGGTGACCTGGGCGTCCAGCGTCTGCAGCTCTGTCTGGATCACGTTCTTGCGCTCGAGCGCGGTGCGGGCGAGGTCCTCACGGCCCGCTGCGAGCGCCTGGCGCGCCTGCGTGTCGAGCTTCACAACCTGTTGTTGCAGACCCGATTCCTGGGCCTGGAGGCGCTTCTTGGCCGTGACCACATCGGCGATGCCCTTCTTGACGTTCTGGAGCTGCTCGAGCTGCTTCTGATAGCTGTAGTCGAGTGTCTCGGCCGGATCCTCGGCCTTGTCGAGCATCTTCGAGATCTTCGCTTTGACGACGGTCGACATGCGTCCGGTCAGGCCCGGCATCGCATCCTCCTTGGCAGGGATCAAAATCTTGAGGTCAAGCGTATCGCCGTCAGCATCCAACGCAGCATCCAACGCATCATCGTGAGCATCTAACGTTTGAGCTATGCAGCCGCGAGCACCATCCGAATCGACCACCGTCCTCGCCCATTGGATGGGCCCCGCCGACGCGAACGCGAGTCACGACATACACGGTGGCACGATCATGAAGCTGGTCGACGAGGCCGCCGGCATCGCCGCGGTCAGGCACTCGCGACGACGCACGGTGACCGCGAGCATGGACCGCATGTCGTTCCTCGTTCCGATCAAGATCGGGCAGCTCGTGACCTTCACAGCCACGGTCAACGCCGCCTGGAGGACCTCGATGGAGGTGGGCGTTCGAGTCGATGCAGAGAGCCCGCTGACCGACGAGATCCAGCATGCCAGCACCGCCTACCTGACGTTCGTGGCACTGGACGACCATGGCCGCCCGGCAGCGGTGCCGCCACTTGAGCCGCGCACCGACGACGAGCACCGTCGTATGCGCGAGGCTGAGCTGCGGCGCGCCCATCGCCTGGCCGAACGCGAGGCGATCGAACATGGGCGCAGGCGCACGCGCTCCGACGGCGACGCCTTCGCAGCCGCATCCGAATAGAGTTCAGGCCACGATGAGCCAGTCCGAGAACCCGGAGTTGCTGCGCGCAGAGCATGAGGTGACGCTCGAGGATGTCCGCGCCCTGATGGGAGCGTCGACGCCGCACTTTGCCATGCAATTGCGCACGCGCATCCGCGCGCTGATCAGCGGCCTCCCCGACGACCATCCCGCACGGATGGAGGGTGAGCGCGAGATCGCGCGGCTCGATGACATCGCCTTTGACGGAGAGGTTCGCGGCCATGCTGCCGAGGATGGACTCACGCCGCTGCCCAGCGTCAGCGTCAGTGCCGACGCTGCCGGCCACTGATCCGGCAGCTCAACGCCGGGGCCGGGAGGCGGTCAGCCAGCGCGTCGGGTCGTCAGCCAGCGCGTCGGGTCGTCAGCCAGCGCGTCGGGTCGTCAGCCAGCGCGTCGGGGTCGTTAACCAGCGCGTCGGGGGCACCGCCCCCGGCGGCGCCCCCGACGTCAACCGTCATGCTGGCCCACCCCAATGCCCGATGGGGTGGACGGGTTGTCAGCGGGGTATCCGACAGCCAATGCTTCGGTTGCCGCTCCACGCTTGATTGAGTCAGGCCGGCGCGAGTCGACGAACGTACGAGCGGGCGCGTTGAGCCGTTTGTGAGAGGCTGGGCGATGGCGCCCGATCGGCGGTGCAAACCGGCCGCGTGATCGTCATTTGTACACAGATTCCTAACATGAATTTAATCTAGATTCAGGTCTCCGGAGCATCTTTCTAAGGGCGACGTACCTCATAGCAGCACCTCCTCCCCAGAAGCGCGAAACCGGCCCGCATGCATGCGGGCCGGTTTCCCTTAAGCAGGAGACGCATCGGCCGACGTTGCGGATTGCCGCTGCATCCGGGTGGTGCTGCCGTCGCACGCAGCCCCGAGCGCCGCGACTGGAGCCTGAACGCCCGTGTTTGCTGCGCATCCACGCGCAGACGGTCACATCCGCACTGATACCGGTGGGGGCCCTGAAACGCTGAAGCCGGCCACGAGGGCCGGCTTCATCTCTCTCCTCTCAACCACCGGGAAAGCTTCGGAGCCCCCGTCGGCGAAACAGGGACCCACCGGTGTTGCGATCCCGCAATTGTAACTAATGACGCGAACGCCGCCACCGTCTGGTGGCTGGCGCCCAACGCCGCTCAACCCGGGCGCCGCTCGCGGACACGCACCGCCTCGATCCGGTTCTGGCGTACCGACTCGACCCGGATCGAGTAGCCGTTGGCCTGAATCGAGTCGCCGCGCTTGGGCAGGCGGCCGAGTTCCGCGAACACGAAGCCGCCGATCGAGTTGTAGGCGTCGGTGTCCACCGGCAGTGTCAACCCGTAGTCCTCGAGGTCGGTGATGGCAACGTGGCCGCGCACGAACCAGTCGCCGTTGGCCAGCCGTCTGATCGCACCGCCGGCGGGATCTGTCTCATCTGAGATCTCGCCCACAACCTCCTCGATGATGTCTTCGATCGTGACGATCCCGGCCGTGCGGCCGTACTCGTCCACGACGATCGCCATCTCGGTCCGCTCGCGCTGCAGGTCGGCGAGGAGATCGTCCAACGGCTTCGTCTCCGGAACGATCGGCGCCTCTCGCACGCGGGACTCGAAGTTCGCATCCTCGCCCTGGTCCATCAACACCTTGATCAGCTGGTTGACGTGGACGATGCCGCGAACCTGATCCTCATCCTCGTCCTCCACGACGACCAGGCGTGAATGCCCGGTCGCGACCGCCTGCCGCAACGCACCGCCGACCGAGGCGGTGATGTCAACCGTCACGACCGCCGGGATCGGAGTCATCACCTGACGCGCCTCCTGCTCGTGCAGGTGGAACACCCCGGTCAGCATGTCCGCCTCACCGGCGTCGAGTTGGCCACCCGTCTGGGAGGCCACGATGATCCGCTTGATGTCATCGGGGGTACCATGCTCGGGCTCCGCGTCCGGATCGACACCGAGCCGCCGCAGCATCCATTCGGAGCTGGCGTTGAGCGCCACGATGAACGGCCTGGCGACCGTCATGAAGAACCGCATCGGCGTGGCGATGCGGCGCGCGGCCCCTTCCGCATGCTGGATCGTGTAGAGCTTCGGAACGATCTCCCCGACCGTGCTCTGGAAGAACGTGATCAGCACATATGCGATCACCACCGACAGGACGACGGAGACCGCGTGGGCGCTTGAACCGAAGATCGGCTCGAGTGCGTGTGCGATCGCCGGCTGGCCGAGCGCGCCGATTCCGATCGATGCCATCGTGATCCCGACCTGGCAGGCCGAGATGTAGTCGCCCATGTGGTCGAGGTGGCCCAGGGCGGTGCGCGCGCCGCGCAGACCCTCCTCGGCCATCGCCTCGAGGCGCGCTCGTCGAGATCGCACGAGCGCATACTCGGCGACGACGAAGAAGGCGTTCACGAAGATCAACAGAACCGTGAGCGCGATCAGCAGCCCGTTCACGCAGGCCACCCACGATGTGGCTCGGGACTTCGCCCGGGGTCGCCGCTCATCAGATCACGTCTGAGCGACGATCGCGTCGAAGCGCGCGGCCATGTCGAAGTCGACCTCGGTCAGTCCACCGGCCGCGTGGTTGGTGAGGCTGAGCTGAACCCTGTTCCACCCGTGGACCAGGATATCGGGATGGTGGTTGTGGGCCTCGGCCACGGCGGCGATCCGGTTCACGTACCCGATCGCAGCGGCGAAGTCGTCAAACTTCAGGTCCCGTACGATCGCGTCGCCCTCGAGTCGCCATTCGCGTCCGCGCAGGCGGGCGGTGACCTCGTCCGGGCTCAGGAGAGGAGCAGGCGTCATGCCTCAGCGCTCACGGGATTGCCGTGCATACAGTTGGAGTATGCGCATAATCAGTCTTGTGCCGTCCGCCACCGAGATGCTCTTTGCGCTCGGGCTCGGCGGTGACGTCGTCGGCGTCACCCACGAGTGTGACTACCCCGCGGAGGCGCGAGCGCTCCCGCGAGTCACGCGTGACACGCTCCCCGCCGATCTGACCGCCGCCGAGATCGACGCTGCTGTCAAGGAGCGGACGCTCGAGGGCGGGTCGATCTACGAGCTCGACGCCGCGCGGCTGCGCGAGCTTTCGCCTGACCTGATCGTCACTCAGGCGTTGTGTAGCGTGTGTGCCGTTTCCTACGACGACGTCCGCGAGCTCGCGGAGGAGATCGACAGCCAGCCGATGGTGATAGCGCTTGATCCGCACACGGTCGGAGAGGTGCTCGGTGATGCTCGTACGATCGCACAGGCGACAGACGCCAAGGACGCAGCCGTCGACCTGATTCGCGAGAGCTCCGAACGCATCGACCGCATCCGCCTGGCGGTGCGAAAGGCCAGGCGCCCGCGCGTGGCGGCGCTCGAATGGCTCGATCCGCCCTACGCGGCGGGCCATTGGACTCCGCAGCTGATCGAGTTCGCCGGCGGCGAGGATGTGCTCGGATTCACCGGTGAGCAGTCCGAGCAGCGACAATGGGAGGAGATCGCCGCCGTCGAGCCGGCTCTGGTGATCGTGATGCCCTGCGGATTCGATGCCGAGATCGCGCATCGTGAGGCGGAGATGCACCGCGACCAGCTCGCTGCGCTGGGGGCCGGGGAGGTGGTCGCGGTCGATGCCAGCTCCTACTTCTCGCGCCCCGGTCCGAGACTCATCGACGGACTCGAGCTGTTGGCACACATAATCCACCCGGAGCTGGTGGAGGTTTCAGACGAGTTGGCCGCGAAGGCAATCAGTGTCGAGCTGTGATCGCTCTCACTCCGAGCCCCGCGAGCAGCGCCCAGAAGGCCGAGCCGACGCTCAGGAACGTGACACCGGAGGCTGCGATCACGAACGTGATCGCAGCGGCCTCGCGGTCGGGCTCGCCGGACAGCGCTGCCGCCAGTGAGGATGCGAGCGTGCCGAGCAGCGCCAGGCCGGCGACCGAGCCGATCACGTCCGGTGAGGCGACGCCGATCAGCGTCACCAGTGCCCCGGACAGCAGCGCCAGGACGAGGTAGAACCAACCGGCGGAGGCGGCCGCGATCCAGCGCGTCTCCGGGTTCGGGTCGGCCGCCGGCGCCGCCACCAGTGCGGCGCTGATCGCAGCCAGGTTGATCGCATGGCCCCCGGCGCAGGCTCCGGCGATCGTCCCGACGCCGGTGGTGGTCATCGTCTCGCCCCACGGCACGCCGTAACCGTATGCGGACAGCACCGTTGTTCCCGGCACGTTCTGGCCGGCCATCGTGACTATGTAGAGCGGCAGCGCAAGGCTCAGCAGCGCCGCAGCGGTGAAGCGCGGATCGGTCCAGCGCAGGTGCGGCAGCAGGCTGCCGTGCAGGCCACCCTCGCCGGCCGCGACGATTGCGATCACGATCAGCGCGGTCGCGAACGCGGCCGGAGCCGACCATTTCGGCCACAGCCGCCGGAATACCAGCCACACGACCACGATCGGGCCGACCTCCCATGGATGCCTGACAAAGCCCTTGACCGGCGTCAGGCAGAGCTCTAGCACGACGCCGGCCAGCATCGCCTGGGCGATCGGCGGCGGAATCGACGCGATCAGCGCTCCCAGCCGCGGCCACAACCCGGTCAGGGTGATCAGCACTCCAGTGAGCAGGAACGCGCCGACGGCGGCCGACCAGCCGCCGTGGACGATCCCGGTGCCGGCAAGCAGCGCCGCGCCGGGTGTCGACCAGGCCAGCAGGATCGGCATCCGGTGCCGGCGCGTCAGCCAGATCGTGCCGATCGCCTGTGTCACCGTCAACGACATCAGCCCCGAGGCAGCCTCGGCCGGGGTGGCACCGACGGCCCGCAGGCCCGCGAGCACCACCGCCGAGGCGCCGGTGAAGCCGACGAGCGCGGCCACGACCCCGGCCAGCACCGTGTGCGAGCGGACCTGATGCTCGGGCGCCGCGTGCACCACGGGACCGCTTGCTCAGATCCGCGTTCCGTGCGTGATCACGCTGGAGCCGTCGGCCACGAGGATCGCGCCGACCACGCTGATGGCAGCAATCAGCAGACAACCGCCGAGCACCACGGCGCGGCTGTCTCGCTTCTCGCCGTACTCGGTCACGAGCCAGCCGCCGATCAACCCTGAGATCAGGCCACCGATGTGACCACCGAGCGAGACACCGGCGATCGTCAGCGAGTAGATCAGGTTGAACAGCAGGACGGGCAACAGGCCCGACTGCCAGAGCGGAATCCGGCGCGCACGGGCGACCATGATCAATGCCCCGAACACCCCGAATATCGCACCGGACGCGCCGAGCGTCGGGGTGTGAGACGTGAGCACCAGTGCGCCGAACGACCCAGCCAGCAGTGACGAGAAGTAGATCGCGGCGAAGTACAGCTTGCCGATCGCCGGCTCCAACGAGCGGCCGATGAACCACAGCGACAGCATGTTCATACCGACGTGGAAGATGCTCGCGTGCAGGAATCCGGAGGTCAGCAGCCGCCAGTACTGGTGGAACGGAGCTGCGACGAACGGTCCGTAGAGCACGCCGTGCTCCCACGCGTAACCGACGGACCCGGAACCGCCGAGCGTGAGGCCGCCCGCGACCTCCCACAGGAACACGGCCACGTTGATCACGATCAGGACGTTGGTGACCGTCCAGGTCGAGGGCTCGAGCAGTGAGGTCGGCCGCGCGAAGCTCGCGTTCGCGCCGGTGCCGCGCATCCGCCGGACCTGGGTGCGTTCGCCCGCGCACTCCGGGCAGCGCATGCCGACGGACGTCGCCGTCATGCAATCCGGGCAGATCGGACGGCCGCAATTCGAGCACGAGACGCCCGTCTCGCGCGTGGGGTGGCGGTAGCAGACCGGCACGATTGGGGTGGTCTACCGATCCGGGAGGACTCGGCGTGCTTCCTCGGCGATGTCCTGCAGGGTCTGGCCGGCGTATCCGATCAAGGTTGAGCTCTGATCGCGGCGCGCATGCCGGCGTCCGCGAACCCTCAGCGCGACCAGCGCACTGCCGGCGGTCACGGTCACACCCGCCGCCACGACCGGTCGGACCCAGTTGCGAGGGTCGCGCATCGCCGCAAGCTCCCAGGCCTCGAGCTCGTCCTGGGCGGCCTCGGTCAACACCGTCAGCGTCGTCTCCATCTGCTCGGAGAGCTGCACCGGTGGTTCCACCGGGGTGAGGGCTTCTCTCAGCAGAGCTTCGACGTTCGCGGTCATGTCTGCGTTCCATTTTCGCCCGCCTGCCCAACAATCCCTTCCAGCTGACGGATCGCTCGGTGCAGCAGCACCTTGGTGGCGCCGTCGGAGCGGCCCAGAGCTCGGGCGATCTCGCGGTTGTCCATACCCAGCGCGAAGCGCATGATCAGCGCCTCGCGGCGATCATCCGGCAGTTGCTGCACGCCGTCGAGGATCGCCTTGAGCTCCTCGCGTCCCTCGACCAGTGACTCGGTTGTGTGCGGCGTCGAGATCATGCCGGCGTCCTCGATCACGGACTCCGGCTTGCGCGAGCGGTCCCGATAGAAGTTGGCCGCGAGGTTGTGCGCGATCCGGATGAGCCATGGCCGCAGCGGGCGGCCATTGGACTCCCGCAGCGCGCGCTCGAAGTGCCGGTAGGCCTGCAGGAACGTCTGCTCGGTGAGGTCCTCGGCGTCGTGGTGGTTGCCGACGCGGTAATAACTGTAGGAGTAGACGTCGCGAAGGTGAGTGCGGTAGAGCTCGCTGAAGCGCCGGTCAAGCTCAGCCTTGCTCGTCGGTTGTTGGTCGTCCACAGCACGCAGGCTACCTTCGGGCCGCCACTGCTCGCACGCCCACGCCGCGCCGGGGCCTCCCCAGTGGCCCCGGTCGCGTGCGTGTGCCTTCTGGGAAGATCAGGACCAGTCGGTGGTGTGCGGTGCCGTCCATCTGCATTCGGTACCCGCTCGCGGCGGCCCCGTTACAGACCGCGCGGGCAGAACCCGACGACCGGGCGCCCCGGCGGTGCTGCCGGCCAGCGGGCCGGGCAGCACCGGAGACAGCCGCTGCTACTCGGGTGACCGCGGCACGACCTCGCCCTCCTCGGTCAGCGACGGCCCGTAGCGCATCGCCTTGTCGAGGAAGAACTGCGGGCTGGTGCGGCGGCACACCTCCATGCAGATCAAACCGATGATCGCCGTCACGACGACGATGAAGATCGCCGTGCCGACGATGCCGAGTGCGGGCAGAGTCAGCGTCGTGTAGCTGTAGCTCGCATGGCCGTCTTCGATCAGGTTGTAGACGACCAGCGAAAACAGCATTATCGAGGCGGACAGCGGCACCCAGAACTTGGGAATCGAGTCGCGCCAGTTGGAGAACGCGCGGTCGCGGAAATGGAAGGTGCAGGCCGTGCTCGAGATGGCGAGATACATCGCCGCGAAGAACACCGTGGCGGTCACGGCGTCAGCGAGCACCCCACCGCCGGACACGAAGTTGAGCGCCACGTAGAAGATCACCGACGCGACCGCGAACGTGATCGTCGCGGTCGTCGGCGTCTTGAAACGCGGGTGCACACGGCCGAAATACGCCGGCAACGCCTTGTGGAACGACATCGACAGCATCGTGCGCGCGTTCGGGAGGATCGTCGTCTGGGTTGTGGCCGCAGCGGAGGTCAGGATCATCACCAGCAGCAGCTTGGTCAGGATCGTGCCGACCACGCTGGGGCCGAACACGCTCGAGCCGAGGACGGACAGCACGTCATTGGCATGCGCCGAATTGGCCAGACCGAGCGGCGTGTGGCTGCTGACCCCAGCATAGGACTGGACCGACATCGTCACGAAGAAGTATGTGCCGAGCAGGATGATCGTCGAGATCACACCGGCGAGGCCGGGAATGCGGCTGGGATCGTCGGTCTCCTCGTTGATCGACGTGGTCGTGTCCCAGCCCCAGTAGATGAAGACCATCAGCAGCATCGCCTGGGCAAAGCGTGTGAACGACCCAATCTGGAACGGGTTGAGCCAGCTCAGACTCGGAGTGAGATGGTAGGCCGGAGCGCCCCCGAAGATCACCTTCGCCATCGCGACCACGGCGAGCAGCAGCAGCACGATGACCTCGACGACGACCAGCGTGACCTGCAGCCGCGCCGACACCTGGATACCGACGTAACAGATCCAGGTCAGGATCACGATCCAGGCGATCCCTACGAGCATCACCCAACCCGAGGTGGCGTCCTCGCCGATCGCTTTGGCGCCGATCAGCAGGAACAGGTACTGGCCGGCGATCTGGCTGTAGCTGGCCATCGCCAGGAAGTCAGAGGCGATCGTGCCCCAACCACCGGCGAACCATCCGGTGCGCGGGCCGATGGCGCGCCAGGCCCACGTGAATGAGGTGCCGCAGTCCGGGTCGACCGCGTTCATCTCCTTGATCGCCCAGGAGCAGAGGAACATCGGGATGAACGCGAGGAAGACGATTGAGACGGCCTGCACCCCCACCGCGATCACCACGAACGCGAGCGTCGCCGCGAGGCTGTAGGCCGGAGCCGTCGAGGCCAGCCCCACACCGACGCTCGACCCGAAGCCGACGGCGTTGCTCTTCAGGCCCTTGTCCTCCACCTCATAGGTGGTGGTGGTCACTGTCGTGGTCATCGATCCTCCCTCTCAGCTGTCAAACCCCAGGCCCATCCGATCAAGCGTCCGCAACCATAGTCCACGGCGACCCTGACGGTCCGCGGCCGCAATCCGATTGCGGGTGACCTGAATCACCGCCGTACGCAGCGGTTCCGGCGGAAACGGGACCGGCCGCCGGCGCACGAGGCGCAGTGCCGTGGCCTCGGTTGATCGTCCATCCAGCAGGTCGAGCGCGGTGCGCCCGCCGAAGCGACTTGCCCCGACGCCGAGCCCCGTATAGCCGAGCGCGTAGACGACTCGACCGCCGAGCGCCTGGCCGAAGAACACCGAGAAGCGGCTGCAGGTGTCGATCGCGCCTCCCCACCTGTGCGTGAAGCGGAGACCCTCGAGTTGCGGGAAGGTTGTGAAGAAGTTCTGGGACAGGCGCCCGAAGGTCGCCTGATCCTGGTCGAGGTCAGGGGCCACCCTACCTCCGCGGTGATAGACCGCGTCGAAGCCGCCCCAGAGGATCCGATTGTCGGCTGTGAGCCGGTAGTAGTGGAACTGACCGCCGGAATCGCCGATGCCCTGGCGCCGACGCCAACCGATCTCGGCAAGCTGGACCGGCGTCAGGGGCTCGGTCATCAGCGCATAGTCGTAGACCGGAGCCACGTAGCGGCCGATCGCCGGAATCAGGGGCGGGTAGGCACTGGTGGCGATCAGTGCCTCGTGTGCGTCGACGACCGCGGCGTCGGTGATCACTTTGACACCGTGGCGGTCTGACCCGTCGCGCGCTCTGCGGAGTTCGCGGACCTGCGAGTGCTCGAAGATCTCCACGCCGGCAGCGATCGCGACGCGCCGCAATCCGTCGGCGAGCTTGGCGGGATTCACGACTGCTGCGCCGGTCTTCTGCCAGAGGCCGGCGCAGTACAGGGGCGAGTGGACCTCGGCCCGGATCTGCTCGCTGTCGAGAAACTCCGGCTCCTGGCCGAACTGCGCCATCACCTCGGCGCCGGCGCGCAGACCATCCACCTGGTCCGGCGAGACGGCCACGTCGAGCTCGCCTGTCGGCTCGTACTCGGCATCAATCCCGTGGCGCTGCAGATCATCACGGAGCGCGGCGAAGTTGAGCATCGCCAGCCGCTCGATGGTTGCGATCTCGTCCGGGAAGCGCACGCGACCGTTCTCGATCCCGTGTGTCAGCGAGTAGTTCAGGAAGCCGCCGTTGCGTGAGCTGGCGCCAGCCCCGCAGCGCATCCCCTCGAGCAGGACCACGCGCCGGCCCGGGGCCCGCTCCTTTGCGTGGAGCGCTGCCCACAGGCCCGTGTAGCCACCGCCGATGATGCAGAGGTCGCAATCGATCGCCTGTTCCAGCGGCGGATGGGGGTCGCGACTGGAGACGGTCGTGGGCCAATACGGTCGCGCCTCTGCGTCGGCAAACGCGGCCCGCTGCGCTTCAGTCGGAGGTTCTGTCGGCCAGGGGACGGTCAAGAGTGCCCGTGGTCAGCTCTTCCATGCCTGCGCCTGGGAGAAGTCAGACTGGAACGTACCGTCGACCTGCTTGATGACAGCGCCGCCGCCGTGAGCGCCGCCGATCAGCACACTCAGCTCCCGGTTCACGTGCAGCGACTCCCAGCCGGCGTTCTGCGAGCCGATCAGGAGCGACTGATGGCTCGTGCCAGGGTCGTCGAGAATCAGTTTCTCGTGGATATATAGGGACTTCGCACTGTCGGGAAACACGTGCACCCTGCAACCGGCTCGGGTGACCGCACCGTAGGCCGTGCGCCACTCCGATGAGCTCGTCATCACGATCCTGCAGTTGACTCCGCGGCGGGCGTCGTCCGCCAACGCGTCGTAGACGGCCTGGTCGCTCAGCTCCTCCGACTCGACCTCGATCACGTGTCGCGCGGCGTAGATCTGCGCGACAACCGCATCCTCCGCCGAACCCGTGCCTGTGTTTGGCGACCAGACGAGCCCGGCCGCCTGCCTCGTCTGGTTGCGCGGCGAGCCGCCGGGCGCGTTCTTCCAGTCCCCCGCGAAGGTCCGTTCGATCGCCTTCACCTGAGCAGGGTTGGTGTCGATCACCTCGGCGTCGCGGGTATCGGTGTAGTAGGCCGCGGTCAGATTCGCGGTCGAGATGTCGGTGGTGCGGTCATCAAGGGTGGTGGCCTTGATGTGGAAGATGTAGTGCGACGGTGCCCAGCGCACCTTGACGCCGTGCGAAGACAGATAGGAGTAGGCGCTGGCGTTGACCTCACCGCCTGAATAGTCGCGATCCAACAGCACCCGCACCTTCACCCCGCGCGCAGCGGCCTGCGCCAGGTCGTGCTCAGCAGTCGGATCGCTGAGCTCATACATCTCCATGTCGATCGTGTGCTTGGCAGCAGCGATCTGGGCGTAGAAGCCGCCGAATCCCGCCTTCGGGTACTGGACCAGCCGGTAGTAGACCGCGCTGGGCGATGACTGCGCCCCAGCAACGGCTGTTGTTGCGACCCAACAGATCGAGACCGCCAGCACCGAGCCGATCACGGCACCGCGGACGATGAGTTTCTTGATGGTTGGACGCATTCTGTCTTCCTGACAAGCCCGCTGTCGGACTCGAACCGACAACCGCCTCATTACAAGTGAGGTGCGCTACCAGTTGCGCCAAGCGGGCGTGCTCGAATCTTCGCAGGCTTAGAACCTGGAGCAATGGCTCGCGCCGCTTGCTAATCCTCTGCCAACACTGAGCCGCCCACAGGCAGGCACTCGACAGGCCTCGCCTGTCCTCTCAGGTTGACGGTGCTGCCTGAGCCGGGTCAACCGGAGCCGCCTCGCGGTCGGCGACCGGATGCGATGCGGCCTGCGCGAGCGTCGCGTTCATCTCGGCGTCGGCCGCCGCGGCCGACTGCGCCAGGGTCTCGGCCGTGTGGCAGACCTCGGCCATCACGGCAGCCGGCGGCTCAACTGCGATCGACGCTGCCTTCTGCCCGCGACGGCGAGGCCGCCAGACGCGCAGATACTCCGCCAGCAGGTATGAGCCGAGCACGGCGACCACCGCCAGCACCTGCGCGACGATCGTCTGGACGTTCGGGAAAAGCGAGAACCATTGGCCCATCCAACCGGGCCAGGTTCCGATCGAGGTCGTGCCGATCCAGCCGGCCAGCTGCATCTCGTTGACCTCTTCCCCGACCATCACGAAGAGGACGACGAGCAGCATCGCGCCGGTGACGATCAACAGTCGCTTGTAGGGCAGCTTCTGATGCAGCGAGAACGTCATCACGCCGACCGCGGCGGTGAAGAGCAGACCGAGCGTGACACCCTCGAGAACGACGCTGGAGCCGAACGTGACCCGCAGGTTCTGCAGGAAGATCACGACCTCGAAGCCCTCTCGGTAGATCGAGGTGAAGCCCAGCAGCGCGAACCCCAACAGCACGCGGCGGGTGGTGGTCTCGGAGTCCGCACTCAGCAGACCCTTGCGCCGCTTGTTGTGATGAGAGATCCAGCCGGTCCAGTAGACCTTGTGGAAGAACCAGTTCATGACGATCAGCAGCACGATGATCGCGGGGATGCCGGTGGCGGCCTGCAGGCTGAGGCCGGTACCGCCAAACAGACCGATGATCCCGACGGCGACGAACCAGGTTCCCACCGTCGCCAGCAGGCCGATCCCGCCACCGATGGCCACCGGCCGCTTGTAGACGCTGTTGGCGCCCCGGAAGCTGGCCGTGATCGCCGCGAGCACCAGGATCGTCTCGAGCCCCTCCCGGAACACCAGGATGCCACTGTTGATCACCGCGGTGGTGCGGCTCATGTGCTCCGCGTTGGCCGGATAGCTGGGATCGACCGTGCCGCCGCCTGAGTGCCAGCCGAAAATAACGGCGGCCACGGCCACGACCAGGACAACGCCGACCCAGACGTAGAAGCTCCATCTCTGGCCGTTGCGAGGCCTGTTCGCCTTGGTTTTAGCGGTGGCGGTCGTCATGGTGTCGGTCTTCTCGGGGCGACTGCCTATTCCGAGCAGCTGGGTCGGATTAGGCTGAGGCGGACCGTAGCACAGGTTAGGTTGCCCTAACAACACTGCCGACCCACTTGCCGTGAGGGCACGGTACACGAAGTTAGGCCTGCCTAACAGGTGGTGGCCCACTACATTGCCGCGGAATGTCCGCATCAACGAAACCGCCACCCAGCTTCGAGCTCCAGGGGCACTCGATCCATTCCGACGGCGAACTCTCACCGGCCGACGTTGTCGCCGCCGCCGGCGCGGCCGGCGTCGAGCTCTTCTCGCTCACCGACCACGACAGCGTCGAGGGCGTCGCCGAGGCACTCGACGCCGCTGCTCGCGTGGGGCTGCGGGTCGTTCCTGGAGTCGAGATATCAGTACTCGATCCTGTTGCCAGCGACCTGCATCTCTGCGGGTATCTGATCGATCCGGCAGATCCGAGCCTGCTCGCCCAGCTGGAGCGCTCACGCTCTGACCGCGGTCGGCGCGCGCAACGGATGATCGAGGCACTGCGGAAGAACGGCTGGGTCGTGGACGCGACGCCCCTCGAAGAGCGCCTCGCGGCCGGCGCGACGGTCGGGCGTCCGCATCTGGCACAGGCGGTTTTCACGAATCCGGAGAACGCCGACCGGCTGGAGGCCGAAGCGCTGACAAATCCGTCTGAGCTTCTTGTCGCGTATCTGATCGAGGGCAAGCCCGCCTTCCGCGAGCGTGAGGCACCGTCGATCGCCGAGGCGATCGATCTGATTCACGGCGCCGGCGGCGTTGCCGTCTGGGCGCACCCCTTCTGGGACGTGGAGGGCGACGGTGAGGTGATCGCGACGCTCGAGCGGTTCAGCGCGCTGGGCCTCGACGGAGTCGAGGCGTTCTATGTCACGCACACGCAACCGCAGACCGATCTGCTGGTTCGGCGCGCCTCGGAGTTGGAGCTGCTGACCACCGGCTCGTCAGACTTCCACGGACCGGACCACCGTCAGTTCAACGGTTTCCGCCGGTTCGACACCTTCGGGCACGAGCCCAATCTGGGGCCGATCGGTCTGTGATGCTGGCCAACCGGCCAGTGCCGCAGCGGCCAGTGCCGCAGCGGCCAGTGCCGCAGCGGCCCGTGCCGCAGCGGACAAATCGGCCCTGCCGCCCTACGCGGCGATGGCTCGAGACGCGAGGTGGTGCCCGACCTTGCGCTTGACCCGCTGCAGCGCGTTGTCGACCGTCTTGCAGTCGCAGCCGAGCCGGTGCCCGACCTCCTCGTAGGAGCGGCCGTCGAGATACAGCGACAGCACCCGCGACTCGAGCTCCGACAACGAGGTCGAGATACAGGCGACCAGCGCACGCAATTCCTCGGAGCTGATCACCTGGTTGACCGGGTCGTGAACCGGTGATCCGGCGATCATCTCGTCGAGCGTCGGCTCGCTGTCGCTACCACTGCCGGCGGGCGTGCTCGAGAACGAGACGTACTGATTCAGCGGGCTGTGCTTGTTGCGGGTGGCTGTCTTCACCGCCGTGATGATCTGGCGAGTGATACAGAGCTCTGCGAAGTTGCGGAAGCTGGACTCCCTGTCGGTCCGGTAATCGCGGATCGCCTTGTAGAGCCCGACGAGACCCTCCTGGATGAGGTCGTCCGAATCTCCGCCTGCCAGGAAGTAGGAGGAGGCCTTGAGCCGGACGAATCCGTAGTAACGGCGCACCAAGCGGTCATAGGCATCGGGGTTGCCGGCCTTGGCGAGGGCGATCAGATAACCATCCTCAACCTGTAGTTGACCCTTTGGGTTTGATGAAAGTCGTGCCACGGCGAATGTTCCTTTTCTGCGTCGCCGACCTCCCGGTCCCGCGACGGGTTGGAATTGCGTGGCGCGTCACCTCCCCTGGCGCCGCAGCCTTTTCAGTTGGTTCCTGCCAACGAGGTCCTCCCAGACCCGCGCTCTTCACCGACTGAGACTCAAGCTTAACTTGATCCTTAGCCGGCGCGCAGCTTCGCATAACACCGCACGCCTGTCAAGCGTGGACGCGAAAACTGGCTTCAGGAACCCGCGACAGGGCTCAGTCGCGCGCCGCGGCCGCGGCGTACAGCAGCACGGCCGCCGCCGCACCGACGCTCAGGGACTCGATCTGGCCCCGCATCGGCAGCGATACCAGCGCATCGCAAACGGACGCGACTCGGGGGCGCAGACCCCTGCCCTCCGAGCCCATCACAAGCACGACCGCGCCGTCCAGCTCGACCTGTCGGTAATCGAGTTTGGCGTCACCGTCGGCCCCGTAACACCAGAACCCGCGGGCCTTGGCGTCTGTGAGGAAATCGGCGATGTTCCGGACCTGGGCGATCGGAAGGTGCTCAACCGCCCCAGCCGAGGCCTTGCAGACAGCCGGCGTCACCTCAGCCGCCCGGCGCTCGGGCAGCACGACACCCACCGCGCCCGCGCATTCGGCGGACCGACATATCGCCCCCAGATTCTGCGGGTCCTGAACCTGATCGAGCGCGATGATCAGCGCACGCTCCTGCGCGAGCAGCTGATCGACCGATGCGTAGCGATACTCCGATACCTCGGCACACACACCCTGGTGACCCTCGGATCCACAGCGGCGTGCGATCTCCTCGGCGCGCTCCAGCGTCACCCGCACGGCTCCGCCTGAGAGCCATGGCTCACGCCCAGCGCCGGCGGTCGCCCAGACTTGGCTCACCGTCCGTGGTCCGCGGATCGCCTCGTGAACAGCGTTGCGCCCGTAAACGATCATCATCCGACCGCTCAGACCGGCAGCAGCTCAGGCCCGTCGGCGCCATCGCGAATGTCCCATCCGAGCCCCTTCAGTTGATCGCGGATTGCATCGGCTCGCGCCCAATCACGTTCGCTCCGTGCCGTCTCGCGCTCGCGCGCGAGCGCCTGCGCCTCCTCGGGAACGGCCCCCGGCTCGGGATCGAGCAGGTTGTCGAGAGCCAGCACCCCCAGCATCTCGCGCAAATCCGCATCACCCACAGTCGGATCTGACCGGTTCGCCTCGCGCACCCAGTCGTAAGCGGCGGCCAGCGCGCGAGGCGTATTGAAGTCCTCCGCCAGAGCCTCGAAGAACTCTGTGCGCAGCGGCGCCGACCACGCCGGTGATTCACCGGGAGTGAGTCGCCGTGCCGCCTCCCGGAAGCGTCTGACCCCGGCAGCCGCGACCGCCAGACGCTCATCGTCGAACTCGATCGGCTGGCGGTAGTGCCCGCCGCAGAAGTACGCAACCAGCGCATCGCGTCCGTAGGCGGCAAGCGCGGCGTGCAGCATGAACGTGTTGCCGACCGACTTCGACATCTTCTCCTGCGCGAGCCGGACCATGCCGTTGTGCATCCAGATCGCCGCAAGCGGCTCGCCGTGAGCCGCACAGGTTTGGGCGGCCTCGTTCTCATGGTGGGGGAAGACCAGGTCAGAACCACCTCCATGGATCTCGAAGCCAAGGCCGAGCAGCTTCTCGGCCATCGCCGAGCACTCGATATGCCAGCCCGGACGGCCGCGCCCCCACGGCGCATCCCAGGCACTGTCCTCTCCCGGCTTCTGCGCCTTCCACAGCGCGAAGTCCACGGCGTCGCGCTTGCGGTCGGCGCCCTCTCCACCCTCGCCCTGATCGAGGTCATCGAGCCTGCGGTGCGACAGCTCTCCGTAGCGTCCGTAGCTGCGCACGGCGAAGTAGACATCGCCGTCTGCCGTGTACGCGTGTCCACGATCGATCAGCAGCTCGATCAGAGCGATGATCTCGCCGATCGTCTCACTCGCGAGCGGTTCGTGATCGGGCCGGCCCAGCCCGAGCCCGTCGGTGTCCTCGATGTACCTCGCCGTCATCTCGCGCGCGAGCGTGTCGGAGTCCACCCCGGCCGCATCCGCGGCCGCATAGATCTTGTCGTTGACGTCGGTGATGTTCGCGACGAAGTCGACCTCGTAGCCCTCATGCGCCAGAAAGCGCTTGAGCAGTGAGAACACGACGAACGGGCGGGCGTTGCCGATGTGGACCGGGCCGTACACCGTCGGCCCGCAGGCGTAGATACCGACCCTGCCAGGTTCGCGCGGAAGCAGTGGCAGCAGCTCACCCGTGAGCGTGTCGTGCAGTGTGATCTGGGGCATGGAGGGGCGAACGTTAGACGGCTGGCGTGGAGCCCTGCTCGTCGCCCCCGGCACCATGACCACGGGCGACCGGATCTACCCGAGTGATCGTCGCGACCGCCATGCGCGGCGGCACCCTCCTGCCGACCGATGAACCCCATGCCCTCACCGCGCGTCGCCTTCACATTCACCTGAGTGCCTGCGACCCCCAGCGCCTCGACGAGGCGACGGTGGATCGCTTCGCGATGCGGCAGCAGCTTGGGCTGCTCCAGCACAACCGTCGCGTCGACATGCCCGATCGTGCAGCCGCACTCGGCGAGCAGAGCGACGGTCGCATGCAGCAGCTCGATCGAGTCCGCGCCGCGGTAACTCTCGTCGGTATCCGGGAAGTGCTGGCCAATGTCCCCGAGCGCCGCCGCGCCGAGCAGCGCGTCGATGATCGCGTGCGTGAGCACATCGGCATCCGAGTGCCCGTCCAGGCCGTGCGTATGCGGAATCTCGACCCCGCCGATGATCAGCGGCCTGCCCTCGACCAGCCGATGGCAGTCATAGCCGAGCCCGGTCGCGATGCTCACGCCAACCCCCGCTCGCCCAGCAACAGCTCAGCGACCCGAAGATCGAGTGGCGTCGTGATCTTGAAGTTCTCTGGCGGCGCCGGCAACACAGCGACGGTACCGCCCTGGCGCTCGATCAGCCAGGCGTCGTCCGTTGCGGCCGCCAGCAACTCGGGCGGCGCATTCAGGGCGCGCTCGAGCGCGCCCCGGCGGAAGGTCTGCGGAGTCTGGACCGACCACAGCCGCGAGCGGTCGAGCGTACGCTCGACCGCTCGCCCGTCCGCGCTCACCTGCTTGATCGTGTCCGTCACAGGAGCGGCGGCAACGACCGCGTCCACTCCCCTCTGCTCGAGCCGAAGCACCGACTCGGCGAACAGGCCCGGCGTGGCCAACGGCCGCGCCGCGTCGTGCACGATCACAACCTCATCACTCGGCGCGGCCAACAGCGCCGCGCGCACCGACTCAGACCTCGTTGTACCCCCGGCCACGGCGATGACGCCCGCCGGCGCCCCGTCCATGCGGTCCGACGGCAGCGCCACGACAACCGCAGTGACCGCATCCACGCGGCTGAGCGCCAACACGCTCCATTCCAGCATCGGCCGGCCGGCCACGGTGACGAGCGCCTTGGGTCCCCCAGACCCAAGGCGCTCTCCACGCCCTGCGGCCACGAGCAGCGCGACCGCCACGACCGCCGGCTGCTACTCCGCCGACGCCGCTGCCGACGCCGCTGCCGCTGCCGCTGGGGCTGGGGCTGGGGCTGGGGCCGGGGCCGGGGAAACAGACACCGCCGCTGCGGCCACAACCGGCTCGGAGTTCCCAGCTCCATCGAGGATCACCGCCGTGAGATACGCCTCGACGTCCTCCTCGTCCATGTCCAGCGCGTACATCATCTCTGACGCGATCACCTTCTTCGCGCGCGTGTACATCTGCTTCTCGCCTGTCGAGAGACCCTTCTGATGCTCACGGATCGCAAGGTTGCGGACAACATCGGCAAGGTCGTAGATGTCGCCGGTCTTGATCTTGTCGCGATTGTGCTTGAAGCGCCGGTTCCAGTTCTTCGGCATGTCCGAGCACTGGTCCTGAAGCACGGCAAGCACCTTCTGCAGCGTCTCCTCGTCGATCACGCGGCGCAGTCCAGCGATGGCGGCGTTCTCGGTCGGGACCATGACGGTCATGTCGTTGTGAAGGATCTTGATCGTCAGGTACTCGCGCCGCTCGCCGAGGACGTCCTTCATCTCCTTCTTGAGCACCTGGCCGGCGCCGTGGTGCGGATACACGACGTTGTCGCCGATCTCGAAGTCGATCTGGGCGAGCGGCGCGATGTCCTCGAGCTCCGCCAGCACCGCCTCGGACTCGGGCGACTCCGGGTCCTGCTCCAGGTCCTGTTCCAACTCTGGGTCCTGCTCCAATTGCTCTTGGATCGTGTCGGTGATGGTGTTCTCCCTTGTTCGGCCAGCGGGACGGAGCCCCGCGAGTACTGAGGGTCAGGTCTGCAGGTAGCGGTCGACGAGGTTGATCTCCTGCAGCCGGCGCAGCCCTTCTCGAATATCCTTGGCGCGGATCTCACCGACGCCGTCCACCGTCTCGAGTTCGCCGTCATTGGCAGCCAACAGCTCCTCCAAGCCGCCGAATTCGTCGATGATGCGCCGCACGACCAGCTTCGGCAGTCGCGGAATCCGCCCGAGGATCCGGATCCCGCGAGGTGAGATCGGGTAGTCGAGAGTATTGAGCTTGCGGTCATACCCAAGCAGCTCAGCCAACCTTCCGAAGTCGAGCAGATCCTGATGCGGCAGGCGCACGAGCTGGTCGAATGCGACGGAGAACGGCTCGTCACCATCCTCGAGCAGGTAGTCGTGGACCAGTGCCGCCTTGTCGGCTGACACGCCGACCATCGTCTCGTCGAGCTGCATCTCGATCAGGCGCCCCTCGGTACCGAGCTCGACGATGTAGCGCTCGATCTCGACCGCCATGCGGGTCATCAACTCGGCGCGCTGCAGGACGGTCAGGACGTCGTGCAGGGTCGCGCCCCCCTCGAACTCGAGCGCCGTCAGGCGCGTGGAGACCTGGTCCAGCCGGCTGCGGTACTTGTCCAGCGTCGCGAGCGCCTGGTTGGCCTTGGCCAACACGACCGGAATCTCGGCGAGGATGTATTTGTCGCCATCGACATACAGTGACACGACCTCACGCCGCTCCGAGATCGCCACCACCGTCGCATCGGTCTGCTTGGAGACGCGCTGCGCGGTCCTGTGCCGCGTACCGGTCTCCAGCGTGTGGATCGTCGGGTCCGGTGTCAGCTGGATGTTGGCGTGCGCGATCTTGGTCGCGTTGGAGCTCAGCACGATCGCGCCGTCCATCTTCGCCAGCTCGTAGAGGAGCTCGGGCGAGTAGTCGAGGTCGAGCTTGATCCCGCCAGAGAACAGGAACGCAAGGTCATCCACATCGCCGATGACGATCAGCCCGCCCGTGTGAGCGTGCAGGATGTTGTCGAGCCCATCGCGGAGAGCGGTTCCGGGCGCGACCATCTCGAGCGCCCTAACCATCCGGGACTCTTGGCGAGACTCAAGCTCGTCTTTGAGCTCTTCCCCGGAACGCGAGGCCATAACCGACCTGATTTTACGCCCTATTGAGCGAGCGCCATAGGTTCGTGGGCGACCAGCTCCCGCACGGCGTCGCGCAGCATCCTGAAACGTCCGGGCTCCGCCACCGGCGAGAGCCCGAACTTCTCTGCCTCCGCCAGCCGGCGGTCACCGTGGGCGACCGTCCGCAGCTCACCGGTGAGCCCGAGCTCGCCGAAGCATGCCAGCGGCTGACCGGGGCCGGAACTCAGCGGCACTCCTCTGGCAGCGCTCGCGACCGCCAGCGCGACCGCGAGGTCAGCACCCGGCTCGTCGACGCGCACACCGCCGACCACATTCACGAACACGTCGGCATTGCCGAGACCGATGCCGGCATGTCGCCCGAGCACCGCCAACACAAGCGCCAGCCGGTTGCGGTCGATCCCCGCCACCACCCGGCGAGGCGGTTCGAGTTCGGATTGCGAGACGAGTGCCTGCACCTCGACCAGCAACGGACGCGTGCCCTCCATGGCACAGAGCACGACGCTGCCCGCCGCGCGGGTCGCCTCGGCAACGAACCGAGCCGAGGCGTCCAGCACCTCGACGAGTCCGTCATCGCGCATCTCAAAGACGCCCGCCTCGTTCGTGGACCCGAACCTGTTCTTGATCGCTCGCACCGTCCGGTACGTCCGCTCGCGCTCGCCCTCGAACTGCAGCACACAGTCGACCAGGTGCTCCAGCACCCTCGGCCCTGCCAGCGCTCCGTCCTTGGTCACGTGCCCCACCAGCAACACCGCGGTCCCGTTGGCCTTCGCCACCCGCATGATCTCGGTCGCGACCTCACGAACCTGAGCGACCGAACCGGCTGCGCTGGTGAGCTCGGCGCAGTGGAGCGTCTGCACCGAGTCGACGACGCAGACCTCGGGACGTTCCCGTTCGAGCGTCGCCAGCACGGTCGCCAGATCAGTCTCGGCGATCACAGGGATCTCGAGCGGCGAACCGGCGCTCAGCCGCTCCGCCCGCAGCCGGATCTGCGCCGGCGACTCCTCCGCCGATACGTAGAGCGTCCGCCTGCCGGCGGCGACCAGGTGTGCAAGCGCCATCGTCGTCAGCGTCGACTTACCGACGCCGGGCGAGCCACCGATCAACACCAGTGAGCCCGGCACCAGCCCACCGCCCAGGACATTGTCGAGCTCACCGATCCCGGTGCTCAGCCGCATCTGCTCCGCAGCCGCCACGCTGCCCAGTGGAACGGGGCTTATCCCTGTGCCGGCGGCCCGCTGGCCCCCGGCACGGCCCGACGCCCCAGGTCGGGCCCGCAGCTCCTCGACCAGGGTGTTCCACTCACCACAGCCCGGGCATTGCCCCGACCACCGTGGCGACTCATGCCCACAGGCTGAGCAGACGTGAACGGACTTGGACGCGGCCATCCGAACAGACTAGGCCTGCAGGACGACGTCTACACGTTCGAGCTCGCGCGCGCTGGGTCTCAGTGCTCTGAGTCGGCCGCGCTCTCGGGGGACTCCGGCGAGTCCGCCTCCACGGCATCGTCTGAGCCGCCGTCGGCTCCGACCCCCACCGGGGTCGGCTTCGGGGCTGGTTCGATCACCGAAAGCTTGACCTCCGGATTCTCATCGCCCTCGCCCTGCTTGGCCTCATCGCGGTCAACCAGAATCGTCGAGCCCTCCGGCACCTGCGAGCGCAGGACGAAGTCAGCGAGCGGATCCTCGATGTAGCGCTGGATCGCACGGCGCAGCGGGCGCGCACCCATGGCGGGATCCCAGCCCTTCTCGACGAGCAGATCCTTGGCGTCCTCTGACAGTTCGAGCTGGAGCTCGCGCTCGGCCATCGACTCGCGGATGCGGCGCAGAAGCAGGTCGACGATCTCCTTGATCTCGGTCTTGGCCAGCTTGTGGAAGACGATCACATCATCGATCCGGTTGATGAACTCAGGCCGGAAGACGCGCTTGAGCTCGCCCATGATCCTGCTCTTCATCTCGTCGTAGCTGACCCCGGTCTCATCCTCGACGGTGGAGAACCCGATCTGGAAGTTCTTGGCGATCTCCGATGCGCCGATGTTCGAGGTCATGATCACGATCGTGTGACGGAAATCGACCGTGCGGCCCTGGGCGTCGGTCAGGCGACCGTCCTCGAGGATCTGCAGCAGGATGTTGAAGACATCGGGGTGCGCCTTCTCGATCTCATCGAGCAGCAGGACACTGTAGGGCTTGCGGCGCACAGCCTCAGTCAGCTGGCCGCCCTCGTCGTAACCGATGTAACCGGGCGGCGAACCCACGAGCCGGCTGACCGCGTGCTTCTCCATGTACTCGGACATGTCGATGCGGATCATCGTGTCCTCGTCACCGAACAGGAACTCGGCCAGCGTGCGCGCCAACTCGGTCTTGCCAACCCCCGACGGGCCGAGGAAGATGAACGATCCGGTCGGACGCTTCGGATCCTTGAGCCCGGCGCGGCTGCGGCGGATCGCCTTGGAGATCACCTCGACAGCCGCGTGCTGCCCGATGACGCGCTTGTGGAGCTCCTCCTCCATCCGCATCAGCTTGGCGGTCTCTGCCTCGGTCAGCTTGAAGACGGGGATCCCGGTCCACATCGAGACGATGTCGGCGATCTCCTCCTCCCCGATCGATGGCCGCTCCGTCGCCTCGCCGGCCTCCCACTGCTCGGCCAGCTCGCGCTTCTTCTGACTGAGGCGACGCTCCTGGTCGCGCAGGTTGGCGGCCTTCTCGAACTCCTGAGCCTCGATCGCCGCCTCCTTCGCTCGCCGCGTCTCCTCGATCTCGTCTTCGAGCTCGCGGTAGATCGGCGGCGAAGTCATCGACTTGATGCGCATGCGCGACGCGGCCTCATCAATCAGGTCGATCGCCTTGTCCGGGAGGAACCGGTCTGAGATGTACCGGTCTGCCAGGTCTGCGGCGGCCACCAGCGCCTCGTCGGTGATGTTGACCTTGTGGTGCTGCTCGTAGCGATCCCGCAGGCCCTTAAGAATCTGCACGGTCTCATCCTTGGAAGGCTGATCCACGACGATCTTCTGGAAGCGGCGCTCGAGCGCAGAGTCGCGCTCGAGGTACTTGCGGAACTCCTCGAGCGTGGTCGCGCCGATCGTCTGCAGCTCGCCGCGCGCCAGCGCCGGCTTCAGAATCGAAGCCGCGTCGATCGCTCCCTCGGCCGCGCCGGCGCCGACGAGATTGTGAAGCTCGTCGATGAACAGGATGATGTCTCCACGCTGGGTGATCTCCTTCATCACCTTCTTGAGGCGCTCCTCGAACTCGCCGCGATATTTGGAACCGGCGACGAGGGCCGCAAGATCGAGCGTGTAGATCTGCTTGCCCTTGAGCAGCTCCGGCACATCGGCGTTGGTGATCCGCTGAGCGAGACCCTCGACAACGGCCGTCTTGCCGACCCCCGGCTCGCCGACCAGGACGGGATTGTTCTTGGTGCGCCGGCTGAGAATCTGCATGATCCGCTCGATCTCAGTCTCACGACCCACCACCGGATCTAGCTTTCCGTCGGCAGCCAGCTTGGTGAGGTTGCGGCCGAACTGGTCCAGCAGCTTCGAGGACTTCTTGCCCTCGCCACCACCGCTGCCTGCTCCAGGTGCGGCGCCGCCGCCGGCACCTGCCCGCTGGCGTCCGCCGGGACCGGACAGCATCCGGATCACCTCGTTGCGGATCTTCTCGGAGTCGGCGTCGAAGTCGAGCAGGATGCGAGCGGCAACACCTTCGTTCTCACGCACGAGGCCGAGCAGGATGTGCTCGGTGCCGATGTAGTTGTGACCCAGGCTCAGCGCCTCGCGCAGCGCGAGCTCCAGCACCTTCTTCGCGCGCGGCGTGAACGGAATCTGACCCGAGGTGACCTCCTCACCGGAGCCGACGATGCGGACGACCTGCGCGCGGACCCGCTCGACCGTGATCTCAAGCGACTCGAGCACGCGAGCAGCGAGACCCTCCTCCTCGCGGAGCAGACCGAGCAGGATGTGCTCGGTGCCGATGTAGTTGTGCTTGAGCGTCCGGGCCTCTTCCTGTGCAAGGACGACCACCTGACGGGCGCGTTCTGTAAATCGCTCGAACATTTCAAGTCTTTCCGTCGCGGGGCAGAGGGTCGGTCGATTCGTGGTCCTGGACTGTCGTCAGATCACTCATAGTAGTAACCGTCCGGCGGGCCGAAACCCGGCACCTGTCCCGCTTAATGCGTGCGCAATGTGGTCGAGCTGAGGCCATGAGCCAGTCTAACATCCGGGCTGCGGGCAGACTCGGCCTGCTCCATGCTCACATGGTCGTCCGCAGGATCTGCAGCGCTCTCGGGCATCCGCCGGCGGGTGACGCGACCGCAGGCCGCAGCGTCCGTATGCAGGAGGCCAGGCACGCGCCCGCCAACGCCCAACCCAGGACGATCTGCCAGTCATACAGGTCCCCTGTCGGCGGCAGCGGCCACATCAACACCGGTAGCGCCCACAACCAATCCAGGCGCGGGCGGTACAGGGCCATCGGCACGAGCAGCAGGGCGAAGTAGTGACTCCGCACCAGCGGTGAGGCAACGAGCATCAATGCGACCGTGGCCGTGAGGGCCGCCCGCTCGTCATGTCTGTATGCGCCCACGTACAGGATCGCCAGACCGAGCGCCGCCGAGCCGGAGAACAGCAACAGGTCGCCAGCTCCGCGCCCCAGGCCGAGATGGTGCGCGACGGCCAACATGCTGTAGCCGCCGCGCCACAGGGCATCGGTCAGCTGACCCGAGACTCGCACGTACGCGCTGATCTCACGAAAGCCGACCAGCCACCAGGCGACGAGATTGATGCCGACGGCCCAGGCGAGCGTCCATGCCGTGGCGCGAACCCGTCGCGTGGCGAGCAGCCACAATGCCAGTGGCCAGACGAACGGTTTGATGCTGATCGCGACGGCAGAGATCGCGCCGACGACGACCGGACGGTCGCGATAGCGCCAGGCGAGTGCCACCAGCAGCACCAGCGGGAGCGTGACATTGCCGCTCTGCCAGCCCGCGTAGACAGGCAGCCAGAGCAGCGTGATGCCATATACCCGCCAGTCGCGGACATTGAGTACGCGGAGGGTGGCGGGCACGCAGGCAAGGCAGGTGACGACGTAGATCGTCTCTGCAGCGCCGCGGCCGATCAGCCCAAGCGGAGCGAATAGGACCAGCGAGAGGGCGGGGTATACAAACGCCGCAGCGTGCACGAGCTCGCGGTGCGTCACCTGATAAGGGTCACCGCCGTGCAGCCAGCGCAGGACCGCCGGGTAGTAGACGTAGTGGAAGTCGACTCCGAGCTTGTTGTGGTCGACAAGGAACAGGAACAGCAGACCCAGAACGACGAGCGGCACAGCTCCAAGCACGATCTGCTCGCCCGCCCGACCGAGCCCGTGGCCGGATGTTCGCCGGAAAGCGGCAGATGGGCGATGTGCGGCCTCGATGCTCATGTCGGCAGCGGGAGGGTCGGGGAGGTCGTCCCGGCTGTCTTACGCAAAGAGTTGAACAGCACGAAACAGGCAACCCCCGCGATCACGATCGCCTGCCACAACACGACGCTTGCCTGATCCTGCGGCAGGCTCACCCACATGAGCAGTGGCAGCGCCCATGTCCAGTTGAACCGGGGCTGCGTGAGCGCCAGGGGGATCAGCAGCAGCGTGAAGTAGTGGTTCCAGACCATCGGCGCCGCGACAATGGTCAGTGCGATCGTGAGCGTGAGCGCCCTGAGGTCATTGCGCTTCACGAACCCTGCGTGGGCAATCGCCCCGACGAGAATCACGGCCAGCAGCACGCTGGCCGCTTCGCCAACCCCACGGTCGAAGCCCAGATGAGCGGCGAACGCCGCGACGCCATAACCCGTCCGCCACGCAGCACTCGCATCCAGTCCGGAAACGCGCAAATATTGGTGTACGTCGCCAAATCCCACGATCCACCAGGCGCAGGCGTTGATCACCAAGCCCAGGCCGAGGCTGTATATCGATGCGCGCCAGCGCCGCGTCGCCAGCAGCCATACCGCCAGCGGCCACATCAGTGGCTTGAGACTGATCTCGACTACCGTGATCAGCGCTGCGATCCGCGGGTCCGCTCGATATCGCCATAGACAGGCGACCCCGAACACCAGGAAGCTGGTCTCGTTGGCCGTCTGCCAAGCCGCGAAGACGGGGAGCCAGAGCAGCGTGATCGCGAATACGCGCCAGTCGCGCACGCGCAGCACCCAGAGCGCGGCCGGCGTCATCCCCATTGACACGAAGGTGAAGAGCACCGAGCCGAAATGGCGGGGCATCAGGGTCAGGGGCGCGAACATCACCGCGGAAAGTGCGGGGTAAACGAAGGCGACGCCACGGTGGATCTGAGCGTGTGTCCATAGATACGGGTTTCCGCCCTCGAGCAGCCGGTGTCCCGCGTCCCAGTACGCGTGCCTGAAATCGAATGCCAGCTCGCGGGGGTTGGCCAACGCCACCCTGACGAACACAATGAGAAACAGCGTCGGCAGCGCAATCAGCGAAACAGTCTCGATCGGCCGCCAGAGATCACGGGCCCGCCGTGCCTGACGGGGGGCAGGCGCCGTGCCCACGGTGGCGCTCATGCGCCGCGACGGTAGGTCGGGGACGTGGCGATCACGACCTCGCCGTTCCGAGTGATCCTGTGGATCCCGGGTCGGCCCAATAGCGTGTGGTCAGCTTTGTGGTTGACCGGGTTGAGCATCCAGATCCCATACGGGATGAGAGCCGTAGCCAAGCCTTTGGCGGCCGGATTGGCGATCACGTTCAACTGGCGCGACGTGAGTAGCTCGAGGCTGGTGTCGTAGGCAACCCGGCCCGAGAAGAGCTGTGGGTCCTCCCAGATCAGCCAGTCGGCGTAGTGGACATCGGCGAAGATCTTTACCCTCGGATCCGCGGAGATCAGCCGCTTGAGTACCGGGATCGCCCGCGCCGGATACGTGCTCGTGAACCACCTGGTTGACTGACTCAGGACAACTGCGACGGCCAGGGCTGTTATCCCCGTCAACACAATCGCCAGGACACGGTTGACAGGTGCGCGCCGCAGCGGTGCCGCCGCGCCGCTCTTCATCTGCGTCCAGCTTGACGGGAGCAGAATCATGACCGCCAGCCCGAACCAGGTGATGTTGCGGACCGCCATCAGCGCGCCGACGGCGAGCACGGCCAGCGTCACTACATCGAAGAGCGGCGTCGCGCTGGCGTGGCCTGCGCGGGCCTTGAGGACAACACGGATCAGTACCCACGCCGTCATCACCATCAGCAGCAGCAGCGGTACAGCCAGGACCGGGACCGAGCTCGCCGGCTCCCATTCGGTGACGAGCTTCCCGAACTGGGAGTTGAGCAGCGTGACGTCGTAGTAATGGATGATCTGTGTGCCGTACGGCGTCGCCAGCAACGTCAGCGGGGAGAGCCCGACGAACAGAAGCCCTCGAGGATCTGCCAGGCCACGGAGACCGCGAGCACGCAGGCCGCCGAAGAGGACGGTCAGGCCGTACAGAGCCGCCAATCCAACGCCCATGGTGACCGAACCGTGCAGGTTCGCCCAGAGCACGAGCATCGGAAACACCCAGTACACACGCGCGCGTCGAACCGGGCTGCGCACCTCTGAAGCGAGCAGCCAAAGGGTCGCGACGAACAGTGGGTATGCAAGTCCCTGCGTACGAATCGAGACCGCGGTCGCCAGGTAGAAGAACGCACCAGCCGGCAGCATCGCCAGAACGTGGCGATCCTCACCACCGAGGTTCCGCGCCGCGACGATCGCTCCCGCGAAGGCCACCCCCGTTGTCAGTACGTAAGCCACAGTGAGCAGCTGAAGGCCTCCGACTCGTACCAACCCGTACATCACGAGTTGCGCGATCCACTGTTGATCAACCCAGTGCACCCCGTGCGCCATCGTCGTGAAGTAATCCTGGTGGGGAATGCCGTGGTCAGCGATCGAGCGTCCGGCGACCAGCGCCAGCCAGCCGTCCTGGCTGAGGTGGTGAGGGATGCCCGCCAGACTCAGACTCACCACCGCGCAAACCGCCACTATGAACAGCGCCCTCGCCTCGACCCACCGACCCAGTGCGCGCACGCGGCCCGAGATCGCGGTCTCGCCGTTCGATGTCGAGGGCCTTGTGGGCGCGTGCTTCGGTGCAACAGCATCAGCAGTGCCGGACGCGGCTGACCCGACTGAGAGGTGTACGGGCATATCCATCTTCTCGTCGCGCGTGGGAGATCCACCGACTCTTGGGCGAGTTCGCCCAACATCCGTCCACGACCACCTGAATCGCGGTCGCTGCAGCCCACCGTTGGTCAGGTCGCTTTTTTGCGCTTTTGCAGGCCTTTTCTACTGTCACGACGAGGCCCCGACGGTATCACTGTCCGCACGTTGCAAGAACACCACTCAAGCCGGTGTGATTTCGGACCGATGAGGTGCCAACGACGCGAGGAAGCAGCGTCGGAGATTGCGTCGTATGAGCTTCCGAGTCCGACCACACCCTAACTCAGGGAGGGAGGTGACAACCACATGCTGAAGCTTTTCATCAACATGAAGCTTGCTTTCGCCCGTCTGATGGACGAGGAGGAGGGCCAGGGCCTTACGGAGTACGCCCTGATCCTTGCTCTGATCGCAATCGTCGCGATCGCCGCGCTGACCCTCCTGGGCGGCAAGGTGACCAGCGCACTGAACACGGTCGCTAACAGCCTCTAACTGTAATTCCCTGAGTCCAGACTCGGAAGCAACCGTCTGACTCACGTCTCGAAGGGGTCGGTTCCGTCGGAACCGACCCCTCATGCGTTTAAGCGCAGCTGCCGTCGCGGCGGCTCCTGTGGCTGCACGAAACCGGCTCAAGCCAGAGCGATCTTGAACCGATGAAGAACCAACAAAGCTATGGAAGCAGCGTCAGAGACTCTGTCGTAAAGCTTCCCAGTCCGACCACGCCTGACTCCGGGAGGGAGGTGACAACCACATGCTGAAGCGTTTTGTCAACATCAAGCTTGCTTTCGCCCGTCTGATGGACGAGGAGGACGGGCAGGGCCTCACGGAGTACGCCCTGATCCTGACGCTCATAGCAGTCGTTGCGATCGTCGCGCTGACCCTCTTGGGCGGCAAGGTGACCACCGAACTGAAAACGGTCGCCGCGAGCGTCTAGCAGTAGCTCCCTGGGCTCAGGCTTGGGACCACCTTATGACTCACGACCCTGCGGGGTCGGCCCCGAACGGGGCCGACCCCGCAGCCGGTTGTGGGCATCGCCGTGTCGTGACCCCAATGCTTCAGCTGGTCTCATCTGGCCTGGCTACCAGTGAGCGGTGTCCTAACCCTTCCCCCGGAAGGCTGGTTTAGCAGGCTTGGTAAGGCGGGCGAGCTGATGCTCTCCTCTCGCCGTGCCAGCTTCGAGATCGATCGAGAGGTCGGGTCTGGTGAACCGCTCACCCCGGCGCCCTGGGTCACCCCTCAGGCGGTCTCGGCGGGGAGGTCTGCGGCGATCAACGCATCGGCTAGCTGCGGCATCACCAACGTTCCCTGCGGCCACCGTCGTCGTGATGATCAACTCGCTGTCGGCGCGGTTCGCGACATGACGCGGTTCGCGACATGACCTTGTAGCCGTCAAACCCGAGGCCTGCGGTGACGCGCCCATGGCAGGGCGTCCCGGGCAACAGTCGAGATCGCCCGAGGGAACGCCCAAGGGCTCATACTCTCAGGCATTACTTGAGGATCGGACAGAACCGGCTTACCTCAAACGCCCACTCCCGAAAGCGCAGCCGAAGGCCGCGCAGCGGCCGGTCACCGTGAGAGACACATCAGGCGAGCGTCAGCTCGCCCCGTTCCCAAGCCTGCCAGACACACCAAGCTTCCAAGGGTCGCCGGCGTGCACGCGGTGGGATCAGAAGCCCTTGAGGTTGTGAACCAGGCTGATGACGGCCGGAGTCATCAGGATGATGAACATGGCCGGGAAGATGAGGAAGACCAGCGGAAACAGCATCAGGATGGGTGTCCGCTGAGCGCGCTCCTCCGCCTGCGAGCGACGGCGATGGCGCATCTCATGCGCCAGGTTGCGCATGATCTGACCGATCGATATGCCCATCTTCTCGCCTTGGGACATCGACCGCACAAACGATTTCACCGCAGGGGTGTCGGCGCGCTCAGCCAGGTGAGCCAACGCCTCGTCCACGGAGAGACCCATCGTCTGCTCCTGAAGCGTCAGGCGCAGCTCGTCACCCAGCGGGGGCTTGAACTGCTCTGACGCCAACCGCATCGCGGAGGGGAACGACAGGCCAGCCTCGATCATGACACACATCAGGTCGATCAGATCCGGCAGGCTACGGTCGATCGTCTCGATGCGCCTTCGGGCCTTGCGCTGCACAAAGGTGAGCGGCAGCACCCAGCCGGCGAAGAGCGCCAGGATCATCATCATCAGGCCAAGCGCGCTGTGGATGCCGACGAGCAGGAAGACGAGCACCGGAAGGCCGATCGTTGCCAACACGCGATAACCGAGCACGGTTCGCGGCGAGACCGTGTACATGCCGGCTGCTGTCAGCTGTTCGCGGATCGCCTCCTCACCGACGGCCGTGAAGCGTCCCGAGAAGATGCCGCCGAGCCGAGTTGCAAGTGCGGAGAAGATGCTCTGCCGGGGCTCGCTCTGCAGGAAGGCACTGACGTCAGTCGAGTAAGACGTGCCGACGCCCAATCCGTTGTCAAGGACAGCGTTGACGCGCTCGACCGTCGCGCGCCGCGGGCCTCGGGCAGCAGCCACCGCTGCGGAGACGGCGACGCCGATGAGGACTGCTCCTAATACGAGATACAGATACATGGCACTAGACCTCGATGCTGACGATCTTCCTGATGACTAGCCCACCCGCAATGACCAGCCCAAGCCCAAAACCGAGAGCGATGAGGCCGGCAGTGCTGTGAAAGAGTGGATGCACATACGTTGGGTTGAGCAGCGAGATCAGCAGCAGCAGGCCCACGGGCATCAGCGACAGGACGCCGCCGGAGAGCCGCCCCTGGGCGGTCAGTCCGCGCACCATCCGGCGGATCTCGATCCGCTCCTGCACCGTCTCAGCGACCAGGTCGATCACCTCTGCGGTGTTGCCGCCTGTGTCGCGCTGCAGCGTCGCGACGATCGCGACGTGCTGGAAATCCTCGCTTTGCATCCGCTCGGTGACCTGGGCGAGTGCATCTGGGAGCGGGATGCCGATCTGCTCGTCCATGACAGCTCGTCCGAGCTCGCGCTTTGACGGCTCGGGAGCATCTTCCAGTACCGACTTCATCGCGCCGATGAAGTTCTGACCCGAGCGCAGCGCCGATGCGATCACCCGCAGGTTGTCCGGCAGCTGTTCAGAAAACTGACGTCGTTGACGGTCAGCGGCGAACCGGATCCCGAAGTTGACCCCGAAGGGCACGAACAGTGCCAGCAGGGCGGCAATCGGGCTCTTGGTGCTGGCCATCAGGAGCCATCCCACAAGTATCGTGGCCAGCAGCGTAGCGGCGAACAGCTGTTCGAGTCCGAAGTTGAGGTCGGCGACCTCCATCTCCATGCGCAGACGAGTGACGAACGGTGAGCGCGAGATGCTGCGCGCCTGCTCGTCCCCAAGCGCCCGTTCGATCAGCGAGCGCTGACCGGAATCGGCAACTGCCGTGTCGGACGTCACGTACATGCTGACTCGCTGGGCGACGCTGTTGCGCCGGCCCAGGACCAGCAGAACCGCCAGACCAATCAGCAACCCGCAGGCGATGCTGATCGCGGCAGCTGCCGCTACGGACCCGGTGTTCATCGCCCGAACCGTCTCTCAGCTCGAGATGGCCGCGGCGCGATGGCCGGCGAACCCGCCGAGCCGAAAGCAGCTGCTGTCGGCCGCTCCGGCATCGTGGGCGTGGATGACCCAGTCATGCGTTCGTCCCCGAAGCTGTGCTGGCCCATGTAGACCGGCAGCGGTACCCCGTGACGCTCGAACTTTCCGCACGTCGGACGCAGGCCGCTATAGACCAGCTGGCCGGTGCCGTCCTGTGCAGTCTTGTCGATCTGGAATTCGAAGATGTCCTGGAGCGTGACTGTCTCGCCCTCCATGCGCTGGACCTCGGTGATGCTCGTGATCTTGCGAGCGCCATCGGAGAAGCGCTCAATCTGGACAACCAGATCCAACGCGCGCGAGACCTGCTGCCGGATGGCTCGCATCGGGAAGTCGATGCCGGCCATCAGCACCATGCTCTCGATACGCGCGATGGCGTCGCGAGGCGTGTTCGCATGGCAGGTGCTGAGCGAACCATCGTGGCCAGTGTTCATCGCCTGAAGCATGTCGAGCGCCTCAGAGCCGCGGACCTCACCTACGATGATTCGGTCCGGACGCATACGCAACGCATTGCGGACCAGTTCACGAATCGGAATCTCACCTTGGCCCTCGACGTTCTTCGGTCGCGCCTCCAGCCGGAGCACGTGAGCCTGGTTGAGGCGAAGCTCAGCCGCGTCCTCAATCGTCACGATCCGATGATCCTCCTGGATGGCGGAGGACATCGCGTTCAGCAGAGTCGTCTTCCCCGAACCCGTGCCGCCTGAGATCAGGATGTTGAGCTCGGCGCGGATCGCAGCCTCGAGGAACTCCTTCCCCTGGGTCGGCAGCGAGTTGATCGCGACGAGGTCCTTGAGCTCCAGGCGCCGCTTGGAGAACTTACGGATGGTCAGCAGCGGCCCCGTCAGCGACAGCGGTGGCAGCACCGCATTGACACGACTGCCGTCGGGCAATCGGGCGTCGACCATCGGCGATGACTCATCCACGCGACGCCCCACCTGCGCAACGATCTTGTTGATGATCCGCCTCAGGTGGTGCTCGTCGGTGAAGCGCACACCGGTCTTCTCGATTCGACCGGCCCGTTCCACCCAGACATCGGAGGGGCCGTTGACCATCACCTCGGTGATGGTGTCGTCCTGGAGCAACGGCTCGATCGGGCCGTGGCCCAGAGTGTCATTGGCGATCTCCTGAGTCAGCCGCTCGCGGTCGGCCGTTGCCAGGCCACGTTCCTGACTCAGCCGGTTGCGGACGTCGGCCAAGACCACGTCGCGCAGCGCACCCTGTGACAGCGACTCGTTGTAGAGCCTAGGTCCGAGTTCGGAGATGACCGCCATGTGGATGCGGTCCTTCAGCTCGACGAACGAGTCCCCCTGGGTCGGCTCCGCCGGGGTGCCGACTGGCTGGCTGCCGGCCAGCCGCTCACGTAGTTCCATTGCCGCTGCCCCTAGCCCTCACGCGCCAGCTGGGGGGACCCGACGGCCTGCTTGTCGCCCTTGTCGCGCTTCATCCGCAACAGCCCGCGGCGGCTGGATGACCGCTTCTCGGTCTCCTCGATCTTCTCCGGCACGGGGATGAACAGCTCGGCGAGCGAGTCAAAAGCCCTGGCGACGTCCGACCGGCTCCCGGACAGCACTACCGGGACTCCGTCATTGATCGAGATCGGGATCTCGCGCGAGCTCGGAACGAACACATCGGGCGTGCGGCCCAGAATCTCCACGGCATCTGCATCGGATATACCGACGTTCGTACCGGCTCGATTGAGTACCACCCGGGTCTGCTCCGGTGAGTGTCCCATCAACTCGACCGTCTCCAGGCCGAGCCGGGTGTTCTTGAGCGACAGTGCGTCGAACATCGCGATCATGCAGATCCAGTTGGCCGCGTCGACCGTCGCGATCACCTCGGAAGTGAAGGACGGCGGCGTGTCGACGACGATGAACTCGTACTCCGCACGGAGCATCTGGTAGATCGCGGCCATCATCTCGGCCGTCACGTTGATCGCCTGGTCAGGTCGGGCCGGCGCGGCCAGGACCCGGAGGCCGCTCGGGTGGCGCAACATGAAGTCCTCGAGCTTCTCGGCGTCGAGCCCTCCGCCCGAGACGGCAAGGTCGAACAGTGTGCTGTCAGGCACGAGACCAAGCGCCAGGGCGTCATCGCCGAACTGAAGGTCGAGATCGACCAGTACCGTTCGGTGGCCACGCTTCGCGAGCGATGCGCTCAGGTTGGTTGCCGACACCGTCTTGCCGACACCGCCCTTCGACCCGAGCACGCAGATCAGCTTGCCGTCATCCGGCCCACGCACGCCGACAGCGCGATTACGTGTCACGGCCTTGTGAATGCTGAACTCCACGTCCCGCTGCACCTGCTCCGGGATGTACGGACCCGCTTGCAGCACGATCAGATCGTCGGCACCAGCACTGAATGCCTCCTGTACGAACTCGCTGTCGGTTCCGTGCGAGAGCACGACCACAGGCGACTGTCCGCGAACGGTGCGCCAGAGCCTGGTCAGCTCGAGCGCTTCATGAGAGTTCTCACGACAGGCGATGATCATCAGGTCGACGTTCATCCGCAGGAGCGACTCGGCACTGAGACTCAGCGTGTCGAAGAACTCGACCAGCTCAATACCGGCGTCGTCAGGGACGTGCTCCGCGATCAGCCGCGGCGTGGCGGTGTCGTCGTGAGCGACCACTGCTGTGATTCGACGTGCCATCAGGGCTTCTCCACTGTGCCGACCTTGACGGAATCCTTCGCTCCGGCAGCGGGGCGAAGAGTGAGCCACAGGCTCGAGACGCCGGTGGCGGAAGTGAGCTGAAGCGCCTGCTTGTCGCTGAGCCGGACGATCACGTCACCATTGGCATTCGCGATCACACTGACGTTCTGGGCGAGCATCTCCGACTTGCCGCCGTTGAGACCCATGATGTCCACGGTGTTCCCGGCCTGCAGGTACGTGGTGAGCCCGTGGGTGGCGTCCAGTGAGAACGCCACCGCTCGCTCGTTGCCCGTGAGGTACGCAGAGATCGTGGGGTTCTCATGGCTGAAGTCAGCGACGCTGATCTGCTGACCTGGCGCGATCGGCGCGGC
The DNA here is from genome assembly GCA_963848435.1 of uncultured Conexibacteraceae bacterium. GTDB lineage: Bacteria > Actinomycetota > Thermoleophilia > Solirubrobacterales > Solirubrobacteraceae > Palsa-465. The sequence continues at coordinate 167,049 of CAWKDQ010000002.1, forward strand.
GGAAACCTCGCCGCTGAGTAGCGACGTGTCCGAGACTGCACCAGTGGTCGCCTGCGTGACCAGAATCTGCTCCGGCTTCACGAGCCCCTCTGAGACAACGGTCGACGCCGGTACTCCCGCTGGGATGTACTTCTTGGCAACCAGCACCGTTGTCTGGGCCGGCGCCACCGGGGCGGCGCTGTTCTTGTTGTGCGATACGAACAGGTAGATCAGGACGGCTGCGAGCACGGCTGAACCAACCGCGATGAGCACCTGGGTTCTGCGGTCCGAGATTGATGGGCCGGAGCGGCGCGAGCCGAACCTGCCGGACTGTCCCTTGGCTTCCATTACAAGTTCTCCATTCCGGTTCCTTGCCTCCAGCTATCGGCCGAACTCGCATGGAACTTGACTGCTCGACAGCGGTCTTGCATCAAGACGTGGCAGACGACTAACAGGCGGCGGCGCTGAGGAAGGTGTTCGACCCCGCAGCCTGCTCGACGCGCATCGTCGCGCTCGAGCTGATCGTCGAGCTGAGACCGCTGACCTTGCCGGCGATGAGCTTCAACCACCCGAAGTTCGATGTCACCACCACGGTTGCGGCGTCACCCACGGCATAGGAACCACCAGACGTGTCCTTGACGCAGACCGATGACACGGCCTGTCCGCCCGTGGCGGTCGCCTCGCATTGCGACCAAGTGTTGAGGTTGCTGTAGCTGGTCCCGTTGCAGCTGAGGCTCGTCGTGCCACCGATCACCGCCACCTGGCGCGCAGCCAGGTTCGCGACGTTCGTATCTCCGTTCTGCTGGTTGATCGCCAGACCGAAGTCGATGATCCCGAACAGAAGCAGCAGCACGAGCGGGAGCACGAACGCCAGCTCGACGACCGCCTGTCCGTTCTCCCAGCGTGCTTTCCTGAGCCACTTCCAGACCACGACCATGCATCGGGTTCTCGGCTCCTTCTGCCCGCAAAACCCGTCGCGGTTAGGCCAAATGTCCAGACGTTTGAGGCAGGCGAAAGGAGGCTCAGCAACGCGCCGAGTTCATCGCCAACGCAGACCTACCGACGTTGCCTGAGCGGCGTCAGTCGCGCATGGCCGGGAACAGCACGACCTCACGGATCGTCTGCTGTGCGGTCAGGATCATCGCTAGGCGATCGATCCCGATTCCGATGCCCCCGGTTGGAGGCATTCCGAACTCGAGCGCCTGAATGTAGGCCTCGTCGTAGGGCTGTGCCTCGTCGTCCCCGCTGGCCGCAAGGGCACGTTGCTCCTCGAATCTTGCTCGCTGGTCGTCGGGGTCGTTGAGCTCCGTGAACGCATTGGCGACCTCCATGCCGTTGATGAAGGCCTCGAAGCGTTCGACCATCCCCTCCTGGCTGCGGTGGCGCTTGGCCAGCGGCGAGATCTCGACCGGGTAGTCGAGCAACAGCGTCGGCTCGATCAGCGTCGGCTCCACGTGCTTGGAGACCAACTCGTCGACCAACTGCGGCCAGGTGTCGGTCTCCGGCACCGCAAGACCCTTTGCAGCCATCGCCGCCGCCAGCGAATCACGGCCGCGGTGCGCTCCGATGTCGATGCCGGTCCGCGTCTGGATCGAACCGGCAAGCGTCTCTCGATGCCAGGGCTTCTGGAAATCCAGTGGCCCTTCGTACCCGATCTCGCTGGTCACGTAGGCCATCAACTCTTCCAACCGCCTGGCCACATCCAGGTAGTCCGCGTATGCCTCGTAGTACTCGATCATCGTGAACTCGGGGTTGTGCTTGGGCGAGAGCCCCTCGTTGCGAAAGTTCTTTCCGATCTCATACACGCGCTCGAGCCCGCCCACGATCAACCGCTTCAGATAGAGCTCGCTGGCGATACGGAGGTACAGGTTCCGGTCCAGCGCGTTGTGATGAGTGGTGAACGGTCGCGCGGCGGCGCCACCGTAGAGCGGCTGCAGGATCGGCGTCTCCACCTCGATGAATCCCTGCCCATCGAGGTAGCGCCGGATTGCGCTGATCATCCGCGCGCGCGTGATGAATGCAGCCCGGACGTCCTCGTTTGACAGCAGGTCGGCCTCGCGGTGACGGAATCGCGTCTCGATGTCGGTGAGCCCGTGATGCTTGTCCGGGGGCGGCCGCAGCGACTTGGCCAACAGCTGGAAGTCAGTCACGCGCAGCGATAGCTCGCCCCGACGAGAGTTGAACGCAACCCCCTCCACGCCAATCAGGTCGCCGAGATCGAGGTCAAGCAGCAGCGCCATCCGGTCCGGCCCGAGCTCGTCCACGCGTGCCTGCAGCTGGAGCCGCCCGGACCGGTCGACCAGGTCCAGGAAGGCCATCTTGCCCTGACCTCGGCGCGCCGCCAGGCGACCGGCCACCCTGTGCGACACGGAAGTCTCCTCGCCCGCCTCAAGACCACCGTGCGCAGCGCGCACCGAGGCGATCGGCTCAGCCCCGGCAAACGTGTAAGGGAATGGCTCAACGCCCGCCCCACGCAGATCGGCCAGCTTCTGACGACGCGCCGCGAATACGTCGAGCTGCTCCTCCGCAGAGACCTCGTCGTCGCCGGGGTCCCGTCCTCCTCCGGAATCGCTCACGGGACCACGGCCCCGCGCCTTCAGGCGACTTCGATCTTTGAGATCTTGAGCTGGCGCTCGCCACGAGGCGTCGCGAACTTGACCGTCTCGCCCTTCTTGCGGCCCACCAGTGCCTTGCCCACGGGCGACTCGTTCGAAAGCTTCAGCTCGGCCGGTTTCGCCTCTGCCGAGCCCACGATCGTGTACTTGTGCTTGGCGCCGTCGCCATCGACGACGTGGACGATTGTGCCCACCCGGACCACGTTGTTGTCGAGCTCGGTCGCATCGATCACCGTCGCGGACCGGAGCTTTTCCTCCAACTGAGCGATGCGGGCTTCGAGCATCGCCTGCTCGTTCTTGGCGTCGTCGTACTCAGCGTTCTCGGAGATGTCGCCGAACTCGCGCGCTTCCTTGATCCGAGCGGCAACCTCCCGCCGGCGCACGGTTGACATGTGCTCGAGCTCAGCCTTGAGGCTGGTGAGTCCTTCCGGGGTGAGGATGACGTCCTTGGGCATGTGCAAACTCGTCTTTAGGACAGAAAAAAGCCCGCAGTTGCGCGGGGTTCAGAGTGCGCAGCGGTTGCGGGCGGGAAAGTATAGAGGCCGGCGCCCGGACCCAGGCATTTCGGAATCCACGACGTGCGCGATCCCCTTGGACTGCAAGCACTTGTCAGTTGAATCGCCAAACCGGTCCGGGGTCGGCAACTAGTAGCCTGAGCCCAGGTGAGCAAGAGCCTCGAGAGCATTCGTCGCACGCTTCGGCCGACGGTCGGCGAAGTCGTCCAGCGTAGATGGCCCTGGCCGATGTGGCGTATGCGCGGATTCGCGGAGTTACCGATCGGCCCGGAGGTCATCCGCTTTCAAGGCGTGGCGCTTCCTCATTACGCGTGGCGGCCCACATGGCATGGCGGAGGCGATGGGAGACGTCAGTGATCGCAGAACTTCCAGCGACGCTCCGCCCAGGCGACGCCTTCTTCGATATCGCCTCCTTCATTGGGGCATTCACACTGCTCGCGTCCCGGCTCGGCGGACTCGACGGCCACGTTGTTGCGTTTGAGCCCGACCCGGAGCCCCGTTCCAAGCTCGAAAGCAACATTGAGGCGAATCATGCGACGGATGTGACCGTGGTGCCGTGCACTGTCGGGGCCTACCAAGGCGTCGTACGTTTTCTCGACAGCGGAGACTCGGCGAGTCATGTCGTCGAATCAGGAGTGATCGAAGTTCCTCAGATCACCTTGGACAGCTATTGCGTGGAGACCGGATTCGTCCCCACGGTAATGAAGGTTGGCGTCGAGGGCGGCGAGCATGCCGCTCTGATGGAGAGCCAGGTTGTCCGCAGGGCGCGCGCTTTGATCGTTGAAATCCATGAGCCCGCACTCAGAGATCAGGGGCTTGACCCGGCGAGCTTGCTGACATCATTAGGTTCGCACCGACTGCTCGAACCCGAAGATCGCGGCAACGGCGTGGCAATTACATCAGCCATGGGCTCGGCATCGCGGATCCAGTAGCACGAGCTTTGAGCCCATCACCATCTGACGCTTAAGGTGTCTGGAGCGCTCGTGCAATATTACCCATGGCCAGTCGTAGCCGGATGCGAGTACTCCATCTGACGCCAGAGATGCCTTTCGGCCCCGGGGCTGGAGGCGGACGGAGCCGCGAGTTCTTCCTGTGTCGGCGGCTGGTCGAATCCGGTCATGAAGTGCTGAATATTTCGCCGGTCGCTTCCGACGAGATGCATTTGGCGCAGTCCCTGCGTGACGTCGGGGTCGAAAACTGGGGTGTGCTGCGCCCCGATTCTCGCATCCGAGAGGCGATCATGGCAACCGTCAGAGAACCTCTGGTGTTGGGAGCCGCATTGCGGATGCCTGTTCGCGCCCTGGAGATGCGCGTCTTCGAGATCGCGCTTCGGCCGCTTATCGCACGCGCGGTCCGCGACTGGCATCCCGACGTCGTCGTGATCGGTCATGACATGGCTGCAGGATGGGTGGTCGACGTTCCGTCGACCCTGCCCGCGGTGCTTACGCTGCATAACCTCACCTGGCGCTGGTATCTGAGCAGATCGCTGCGCCACCACGTACCCCTGTCCGCCCTGCTGCGCACCGAAGCGTCCCGGTACCGGCAGTACGTCCTGTCCTTGATCCCGAGATTCAATGCCGTAGTATGCCTGTCGACCGTGGAAGCGGATGAGTTGCGCTCGGCTACAGGCATTCCGGTAACGGTCATCCCGTGTGGTGTGGACACCGAGCAGCCGCCGGCCCCCGAGCAGGTGGACCCTCCCCGATTGCTGTTTACCGGAACGTTGAATTACGGCCCAAACAGCCAAGGCATCGTCTGGTTCGTCGACAACGTGTGGCCGCAGGTCGTGGCTTCGATACCGGATGCCAGACTAGACATCGTCGGACGCAACCCGCCCCGGTCCGTCGTGGCGCTTGCTGCAGACCCGAGAATCGATGTCGTTGGCCCCGTCGCCGAGATGGGTCCCTATTTTGCCAGAGCAAATGTGGTGATCGTCCCGATTCTCACCGGGGCAGGCATCCGGGTGAAGATAATCGAGGCGATGGCTGCGGGACGAGCGATCGTCAGCACATCACTAGGCTCGGAGGGGCTTCCATACGTGCAACCTGATCAGCACCTGTTGGTCGCAGACAAGCCGGAACAGTTCGCACGGGCGACTATCCGGTTGTTGCGTGATGGTGCGCTGCGTGCCCGTGTCGCCAGCGCCGGTCGAGCGCTCGCTGAACTCCGCTACGACTGGCGCCAGCTAAGCGATGAGCAAGAGCGTGTGATCGTCAACACAGTCGAGCATCACACGTCATAATTCAGACTTCCATGGCAGCAAGGCGCTCGAGTTCCTGGTAGCGCTCCTGAATCGTGTCACCCTGTTGGATCTCCCACAGCATCACCGCCGCGCAAAACAGAGCAAACGGCTGGAAGATGCCCTCGATCATCCCCGGCATTCCATCTCGCCATCCCGTACGCCTGACCATTCGCCAGGCAAAATCCCGGAGCATCCGGTACAAGAACGTGTGCACGCGCACCTGAGGGTCACCGGCTCGACCCCGTTGAAACGCGTCGAGCTTGCCGTAGAAGATGGCCTTCCTCATGTCCTCCTCAATCGACCGGTGCGAGAAATGCCAGCGCTCACCGTCAAGCCAACCGACGCGCTCCGGAGGTATTGGCAGGTCCTCGTGAACGTCTCCGTCGTAGCGAGCGCATTCGCGACGAACGAGCCGGACGTGCGATTCGCGCCAACCGCCGAACCGCATCCGCTGACCCCAGAAAAAATTTAACGGTGGGATTGGCAAACGCGACGTAATCAGTTGGTCCCGCCGTCGCCGCTTGCAAGTCTGCCGCAAGGCGTGGTGTAACGCGCTCATCAGCGTCGCAAAAGACAATCCAGTCTCCCTGCGCCTCTTCGACTCCCGCGTTCTTGAGCGTGCTGAAATCCGTGAACGTCACCCGGAACACCTTGTCCGTAAACCTCCGCGCGATTTCCTCCGTCCGATCGACCGTGCGATCGTCGATCACAACAACAATCTCATCGCAGAATCCGAGCAGGCGCAGGGCGCCCTCCAGCATCTCTTCCTCGTCACGAACCGCAACGACCGCCGAGAACCTCATGCGCCCGCATCCTCCGTTCCCTGCTCTGCGTCGGCGGGATCAGACGAGCGACCAAGACGGGCCAGCGCAGCATCCAAGATCTCACTCGGGATCGTGCGCATCAGGACTGCCCCTCCGGCGAATACCCCGACAACGAGCATCGCTCGGAGAATAACCGGACCCGTGACGAACACGCCGGCCATGACTGCCAACAAGCCCGAGAGGACCACGGCGCCAGCAGCGCGAACCGGCAGCCAGTCGCCAGGCGCTGCTCGACGCACACCGACGTAGAGCAGCGTGCAAAGAACAACCTCGCCAGCCACCGTTGCCCAAGCCGCGCCGTCAGCCTGGAACTGTGGAATCAGGATCGCCCCGCTCACGACAAGAGCGAGGAGTCCGCCGCCGAGAGCGCAGGCAAGCCATCGAAACCGCCCCATCCCGATGAGCGCGGTCTGCCAGGACGCCCCCAGAAATACAGTGATCAGAGCAAATCCCTGGACTTGGAGCACTGGCGTCCCGCCCACATACTGTGGGCCTCCAGCAACACGCAGGATCGTCGGCGCGAGAGTCCAGAGCAGGAGGGAGGCGGCTACCCCAGCCAAGAGCATGAATTGCGCCAGGCGCCCTGTCATGTATGCGAGCCGCTGCTGCTCGAACCTCGCGACGGCTGTGGCCACAGGCAACATGACGCCGATGACGAGAACGGGAATGCCGGCGGCAACCTCCACGACCCGGCTCGACGTCACGAAGTAGCCAACCTGCTGCGTGCGGTCTGTCAGTAGGGACATGAGGATCACCAAGACTCGGACGTAGAGAACGCCAACGACGCTTGCGACTGCGATCGGCAACCCCGTTCTGATAACGGCGTACGTGTGCTCGGACGAAATTCGTGGACGTGCGATCGCATTTCGGCCCAGTAGCCAAGGGACCGCCGACAGAAGGACGGCGCCCACCAGAATCTGTACCGCGCAGAAGGCGACGATCTCCCCACCCAGCACGGCCGCGAGAGCGAACCCCAGAAGGAGGGCGAACTGCTGCAGCAACTGGTTCACCGCGAGCGCACCGTTGCGCATCCTCACGCTGAGCGGGAGCACAATCGCTGCTTGAGCGCTCTGCAGGATGACACCTGCGCCCGCGACGGCCGTGCCTATCACCATGGCGCTCGGATATCCCACGGATGCCGAGAAAGCTATGGCAATACCGACGGCTAGCGCGGTGATGACGATTCGTATCCCGAGGATGTGCGACAGCAGGGTCTTCTGCTGTTCGGCGGTGTCACACAGAGCGAGCTCCCTGACGCCTGTGACCGTCAGACCCAGGTCGCTTAGGCCGTACACCATTCCGATCAACGACATCACAGTTCCGTAGCGGCCAACCGTCGACACGCCAAGATGGCGCAGGACGATCACCGCACCCGCGGCGCCCAAGACACTGCTAAGTGCGAGGGCGGCTCCGCGCTGAGTGCCGCCGAGAATGACTCGATCGCCGATATCGGCCGACAACAGAATCGAGTTATCAGAGGCAGGGGAGTCCGTCGTGGGCCCGGACATCATCCCTCCCGCCTCCGGTTGTGCTGAACCCACTCCTCCACCCTCGCGGCTCGTGAGTCGCCGATCAGGTAGCGAGCCAATTTGAATCCCGGGAAACGGATGAGAACCTCTGCTGCCGCCACGGTTCCTACGGTCAGCCTGGCTGCACGTCCGTGGAGCGAAGTGCCGAGCCGACCCGTGACGATGGCACCGAACACTCTGCCGGCAACGAGTACGTGATGGTTTCGGGCGACAAACCCTCTCATTCCGAAACTCTCGGCGAGGCGCTCGGGATCGGATCCGAGGCCGGTCAGCGAGCGGTGGATGTGAACGTCGGGCAACGTGCGGATACGCCCTTTGGCCGCAAGGCCCGCAACCAGTAGCCAGTCCCCACCGACAACGTCCGGAAAGCCGATCTCAAGTACGTCACCTCGCCTGGCTACGCCGAAAAGCGGCCCGTTGAGGCTCACCGAACCAAAATAGGACACGAGGCGAAGGCCAGCCCGGCGGGAGGTCAGGTTCGTAGGACGTTCGCTGAGGACGCGGTTCCCACTGCCATCGTTATAACAATGCGCTCGTCCGCAGACCAGGACCGTACCCGGCTCATTTTGCAGCGCTCGCACGCAACTCGACACATACGTCGGGTCAAGCCAGTCGTCGTCCGAGAGCCACATGAAATAATCGCCCCGAGCTGCCTCCAGAACCCGCTGGTAGTTGCGATCGTGCCCCAGGTTCACTGGCTGACGCAGGAAGCGCACCCGGCCGCTGACGGACTCCAGTCGCTTTCCCAGCGTCGCCACGCGGGAGTCCGGCGAGGCGTCATCCGAGATCAGCACCTCGATCTGCGGATAATCCTGGTCGATCGCCGACCGCACAGCTCGCTCGAGTTCAATCGGGCGGTTGTAGGCAGGGATGCCGATTGACACCAACGGCTCCCCGCGAGGCTCACCGAGGGAAGTCACCAACGCTCGCTCGCGACTGGGGAAGGCACGCAGACACGATAATGCCGCCGCCCGCGGTCGACGGGCCCATCCAACCACACTCCTTCGCGCCTAATCACCCGGATACGCTCAGTCAATGCGCGTTGGGCTCAACCTCGTCTACCTCGTACCCGGAGAGACCGGCGGCACTGAGACCTATGCTCGCGAACTCATCCGGGCGTTGGTAACGACGGCCCCAGGCGTCGAGTTCATGGCTTTCGTCAGTCGCGAGGCCGCCACTAGCCGCGGTCCGTGGACAGAACTCATCCCGAGCGTTGAGGTGCCCGTGAGCTCATCCAGTCGCGTCGACTGGGTGCGAGGTGAACAGTTGAAACTGCCGCCGCTCGCTCGTCACGCGAAGGTCGATCTGATGCATAGCCTTGGCAACACCGCTCCAGTTTGGGGCCGATTTGCCCGCGTCGCGACGATTCACGATCTTCATCACCGTGTCATTCCGGAGGCGCACCTGGGCGTCCTCGCTACTGGGATGCGCCTCCTCGTCACACGTGCCGCGCGCAGTTCCGATCGGATCATCGCTCCTTCTGCCAGTACGGCCTCCGACATCCAGAGCCTGCTCAGGATCGATCGCGCAAAGATCGACATCGTCCCCGAGGGGGTCGGAAGCGAACGTCGTGCGACGCCAGAGACCGAGCCAGAGATCCGCGCATGGCTGCGAGCCGGCCTGCGACCGATCGTCCTGAGCGTATCCGCGAAGCGGCCACATAAGAATCTTGCCCGGCTTATCTCTGCCGTCGCAGCGATAGCCCGCGAGCGTCGGCCACTGCTGGTGATCCCGGGCTACTCCACACCGTACGAGGAGGAGTTGCTCCGGCATGTGGCGACGCTCGGCGCTGAGGACGACGTGCGCCTGATCGGCTGGATCGAGCCGGAGAGACTCGAGGGCCTGTATGCGTCGTCCAGCTGCCTGGTGTGCGCGTCGCTCCACGAGGGGTTCGGTCTGCCAGTGCTGGAGGCGATGGCAAGAGGGCTCCCGGTCGCATGTTCAACCGGCGGCGCCCTGGGCGAGGTCGCGGGCGAGGCTGCACTGGCATTCGACCCGCTCTCGGTTTCGCAGATCAGTACCGCGATTGAACGTCTGATCTCGGATCAGCGCACGGCCGACGCGCTTCGCGCTGCAGGTCTAGCGCGAGCAGCAGGTTTCACGTGGGCTGCCACCGCAGCTGGAACGCTCGCCTCCTACGAGGCCGCGCTACGCGCGAGGCCGTAGGCACCGGCGACATCGTCCAGTGAGGCGACCAGCGACAGCCGTCTGACGTTGGTCTCGAACCAACCAGCGGTTGCGTTGCGTAGAGTCGAGCCGCTGTCACTGACCCGAAGAACCGCGTCTGCCAGATCGGACGGAGAGTCAGACGGTGAGACGAATCCGTTCACGCCATCGCTGATCAGTTCGACGGCGGCGTTGTCGCTTCCGGCCACGACGATGCTCGGGGTGCTATGCGCTGCCGCCTCGATGACGACCATTCCGTAGCCCTCCCTTCGCGACGGCAGAACCAAGCAGGTGGCACGTGACAGTGCCGCCTCCACTTCTTCGCCGCTCACAAAACCGGGAACATCCACGACTTCCTCCAGGCCGTGATCGACGACCGCCTGCCAGACGGCATCGCGTTCAGGACCGTCGCCGATGATCGTTCCGCGCAGCCCTGGAATGCGCTCACGTGCTTCGGCTATCGCGGCCACGACGGCCGGTGCGCGCTTCTCAGGGATCAGCCGGCCCACAAACACGGCCAGTGGCTCTGGGTCCGTTTGACTGGCCGCCACAGAGGACGGCCCGTCGTACTCCCCGGTCAGCACAGTCACCTCCCCGCGCAGGCCCTCATCTCGCAGCCGGCGAGCGTGAAGCTGCGAGAAGCAGAACGCTCGCTGGGGGATGCGTGCACAGAGTCGCTGCACGGCCCAGCCGACCGCACCGGCCGCTCGTCCAAGGTATTCGTGCCAGTACTCGCGAGTCCACACCTCGTGCCAGTCGACAACCAGGTTGTACCCGCCCACGCCGCGGGCAAGGCCCGCGGCAAGCAGCGAGAAGTATGGGAACGACGCGGTGTGGACGTTGTCGTACCGACTTCCACGCCGCAGCAGGTGCCAGAGCACTCCGGCGCCGAAAACCAGGGGCGGCAGGATCCGGCGGCGCCCAGAGTCCGTATACAGGGCCATGCGAGGGCCGACGGCGCGCACCTCGACACGCTCCAGCGCAGGCTTCTCGCCACGGTCCCATTGGCGCAACGTGAGGTAGGTGACGTCATGACCATCTGCGACCAGCCGCTCTGCCAGATTGCGGTACCAGCGCTCGGCGCCACCGACGGTGTGGGGGTACAGGCAGTCGTAGACCAGGCAGATCCGCATTGGGTGCGCGCGCTCGACTTTGGCTCCGGACTACGACTCGCGTCGAAGCCCGAGGATCGACACCAGGAACGACGTGAAGAAGACCTGGATCCCCACGATCAGCAGCGTCGCCGCCACCACCGCGATGTTGTCCTGCGCGAGAGCGCCGAAGCCGTGCGCGATCCACGCCACGCTGATCCTGGCCACCAGCACCGCCCCGACCAACACCAGGGCGCCGCCGAAAATCAGGCCGTGCTCGAGCCCGTAACGCGCCCGCATACGCTCGAACCATGGGTCGCGCTCGCCCATGAAGTAGACGCCGTAGGTTCGAGCGCAGATGCCCAGCGCGACCACCTGAGCCCCGACGACCGTAAGCAGCGATCCGGCGATCAGAGCGTGAATATCCCACGACCGACCGAGGACGCCGATGTGGAACAGCACGGCCGCCTGAATCGTCGCGCCGAGCAGGACGGCAATCAGACCGGGCAGGACGAACAGGTGCTTGGGCGAATGAACCAGCAGGAAACGCAGATGTCGCCAACCGTCCCTGAAACTCGAGAGCTTGGACTCGCCGCCGCGCCGGTGGTATTCGATCGGGAACTGTCTGATGTCGAGCTTCTGCTTTGCGGCCCTGATCACCATCTCCGACGCGAACTCCATGCCGGTGGAGCGCAGTTCCAGCTCCGGCAGCACGGCGCGCCGGAGCGCCCGCATGCCGCAGTGAGCATCGTCGACCCCGGCGTCGTAAAGGACATTCAGCAGGCCGGAAAGGACGGGATTGCCGATATAGCGGTGATGCCACGGCATCGCACCCGGCTCGATCCCATGCATCCGATCACCCACAACCAGATCCGCACCGTTCTCGAGTTCCTCCAGGAACCGTGGCGCCTCAGCAAAGTCATAGGTGAGATCGCCATCGGCCATCAGGATGTAGTCGCCGCTCGCCGCCTCCAGCCCAGTCAGATAGGCGCGCCCGTAGCCCCGCCGCGACTCGCGCACCAGTGTCGCCCCAGCGCCGAGCGCCAGTTCGGCGCTGCCGTCGTCGGAGTCGTTGTCGACGACGATCACCTCGCCGTCGATGGCGTTGTCGGCCAGGACCGCACACGCCCGCTTCACACATTCGCCGATTGTGTCCGCCTCGTTGAGGCACGGGATCACAATGGAGAGCCTGCTCGAGTTCGCCGTCGCTGTCAGAGTCGTCATGCCGCCTCATAGCTCGCAATCACTGATCCAGCCCTCGGAGGCAACCGTGCTCGACGCGGACACGGGCTTCGAGTCCTCCCGACCACCGAGGCTGGACACCAGGGTTGTCCTGTTCGGTGTCGGCATGGCGGTGCTGGTGCTTTACATCTGCACTTTCGTGGTCAACGTTTGGAGCTACAACGACTTCCATCGCGAGGCCTGGGTGCCCTACCGGCTGCTGCATCACGGCCAATTCCTGGCATTCCTGCGCGCGGGCCCCGCTTACGTCGGCTCGCTGCTGCTGCGGGCTCCCTTCGCGCTGATCGCAACCGCCGTTGGTGCCGGGGCCCGCGCCACGTATTTCGCTACCGCACTGCCATGCGTCGTGGCGCCTGCAATCCTGGCCGGCTTTCTCGCGGGCACACCGCTCAAGGGGCCCAAGGACGGTCCTGCCAACGGCAATCGGCGTGGGCCTCGGCCGATTGACTTCTTCATGGTCATGCCGCCCGCGCTGGCAGCCGTCAGCGGCGGACATCCTGAGGACATCCTGGGCGCGACGCTGTGCGTCGCCGCCGTGATGCTCGCGCAGCGAGGCTCGGGCACGGCCGCAGGATTCGTACTCGCTCTGGCCCTCATCAACAAACCGTGGGCTGTGGTCGTTGTCCCACTCGTGTTCGCGGTCACTCCGGCTGACCGCAGGCTCGCGACGCTGATCACGGTTGCTCTGACCGCGGGAATCGTGATGATCCCGGTGACCGCGATCCGAGCGACGTCGGCCGGTGCGGCCGGGAGTGCCCTCGGCGGAGAGAGCGGCGGCATCTTCCTGATCCCTCAGTTGCTCTGGTGGTTCGGTCGGGACTCATGGGTCGCGCGCGAAGCGCACATCCTGCTCGTCCTGGTGATCTGGCTCGTGACCGTGGTCTGGTGGTGGTTCCGCGTACACGGACACTCCCATCGGATCCAGAGCAGCGACGCGCTGCTTGCCCTCGCGCTGGTGCTCTTCCTGCGGGCGGCGCTCGATCCCTGGGACAACCTCTATTACTTCGCGCCGTTCATGCTCACGCTCACCGTCTACAACGAGCCACCGGGCTTCCCGAAGCTCACGTTGCTGTACGTGGTCCTGCTTCCCGTGATGGTGCCCTCTTCAGGACCGTTGACCGGCCTTGGGCCGAACGGTCACGCGGCGGCGTTCGCCGCCTTCAGCCTGATCACGATCGTCTGGCTGGTGCAGCGCCTGTTCACGACGGACCGCGCCCCAGCCACGATCGGCTACGAGATCGCCAGCGGCTCCCGAAGCTGAGTCTCTCCAAACAGCTCACGCGCAGACTCGACACTCGCCGCCTGCTGGAGTCCAGCCTGCAGCGCCGCCTGCTGCGCACGCGTGCCTCCCAACCGCTCCACATACCACGGATAGAACTTGCGCAGGTAGCGGTTTGCGCGCTCGGGCCCCATGTGGTCGACCGCGCTGTCGAGCACCCAGTCGAGCTCGGCGAGGATCTCCTCCCGCGTAGGCTCGGCGTCGCGGCCAGTCACCAGCTGTTCGAACAGCCAAGGATTGCCCAGCGACCCGCGCGCGAGCAGGATCGCCTCGGCGCCTGTGCGCTCGAACGCCTCACGCGCAAGCTCAGCTGATCGCAGGCCACCGGAGAGCAGCACCGGCACCGGAAGCTCACGGACCAACTGGGCGGCAAGCTCATAATCCGGCTTGCCGCTGTGGCGCTGCGAAGCGTGCCGGGGATGGACGCACAACCCCGCGACCCCGCCCCGCTCGGCGAGGTCGCGTGCCACAGCGACACCCTTGCCGTCGCCCGGTCGCAGCCCGGTACGCAGTTTCACGGTCACCGGCAGCCCACTGCCACGGGCCGCAGCCCGCGCGACCGCCACCGCGCGGTCAGGGTCCTCGAGCAATGCCGCGCCGGCGCCTGTCTTGCATACCTTCGGCACAGGACAGCCCATGTTGATGTCGATCAGGTCGGCGCCGGCGGCTGCGACCCTCTCCGCCGCCGATGCCATCACGTCTGGATCGGCGCCGAACAGCTGGACTGCAACCGGATGCTCGTCAGGGTGGATGCGCAGCAGCTCGTTGCACGTTCGTGCGTTGCCGTGATGCACCGCATGGCTTGAGACCATCTCCGATACAGCCAGCCCAGCGCCGTAGCGCTTGGCCTGCAACCGCACGAACCAGTTGCCGATGCCGGCTAGGGGCGCCAGCACGACACGATTGGGGATGGTGATCCCACCAAGCGTCCAGGGCTCGGTCAGCGCTCGCGGGTTCGTCTCCACGGCGTTCATGGTACGAATCATGTAGTGGATCTCGGCCCAACAGTGTTCCCGTGGCTGGAGGCCGTGCTTCAGCAGATCCCCGGCCTCGAGCTCTTCGACGCCCATACGCATCTGGGTGAGAACGACCCCGACGGCATGCGCCAGAGCCCAGAAGAGCTGCTCAGAAGGCTTCAGGCCGCTGGCGCCCGCGGCTGCTTCGTGTTCCCGATGCACGAACCAGCCGGTTACCCGCCGGCCAATGACTTCGTGATCGAGACGGCCGTGCGCGCCAACTCAGCGGGCAACGCCGGCTGGGTGCCATTCTGCCGCGTCGACCCCAACCACAACCCGATCGAGGAAGCCGAACGTTGCCTGGCCAACGGGGCCAGGGGCATCAAGCTGCACCCGCGCGCCGAGCAGTTCGCGCTCGATCATCCCGCCGTACCGAAGCTGTTCGCGCTCGCCGATGAGCGGCGGCTGCCGATCCTGATCCACGCCGGCCGCGGGATCCCGGCCCTCGGTGAGCACGTGATCGAGTACGCCGGCCGCTTCCAGAACGCGCGCGTGATCCTTGCTCACGCCGGCGTGACCGACCTCGCCTGGATCTGGCGCGCGGTGGTCGACCTCCCGAACGTCCTGTTCGACAGCGCATGGTGGCTGCCATCGGACCTGGCGACGCTCTTCACCCTGGTTCCGCCGGC
The DNA here is from genome assembly GCA_963848435.1 of uncultured Conexibacteraceae bacterium. Taxonomy (GTDB): domain Bacteria; phylum Actinomycetota; class Thermoleophilia; order Solirubrobacterales; family Solirubrobacteraceae; genus Palsa-465. The sequence goes on from CAWKDQ010000002.1 coordinate 182,176, forward strand.
CCAGATCCTGTTCGCTTCAGATGCGCCCTACGGCCAGACCGCCGTCTCGGCCGCGGCGCAGCTGCGGATCGCGCTTCAGGCCGGCCTCTCGAGCGATCAGCTCTGCCTGATCGGCTCGGGCCAGTCGCTGCGGATCGCCGCAGGTGAGGACCTCGCCGTTGCCGGCCCGGCGATCGGCGAGCGCGAACGCGCCGGGCACCTGCTGCTTGATCGCGTCGCCGAGATGTTGCTGATCGCCACGATGCTCGAATTCAGACTCGGCGACGGCAGTGAGATGCTGGCGCTCGCACAGCAGGCCTGCAACGTTCCGGATGAGATTGACGACGCCCCGATCTTCGCCGCGATCAAAAGCCTCCTCGACACCTACGAATACGCGCACGCCGCCAACCCGGATGACCGCTCGACACGCGCGCTGCTGATCCTCGCGGCCGCGGTCGCGAGAACCCCCGACGTCCCGCTGCCGCCGGCCCCCGCATGAGTCGGCCCGCTCAGCGCGGCTGGTTGCGCTCGAAGATCAACCGCAGCCCCGTCAGCGTCAGGAACTCGTCGATCTCATCGATCACATCCTTGATGAACGGGAACATTGCGCTTGAGAAGCCGCCGGTCGCGACCACGCGGGTGTCCTCCCCCAGTTCGACCCGAAGCCGACCGACGATGCCCTCGACCTGACCGGCGAAGCCGAATGCGATGCCGCTGCGGATCGCCTCGACGGTCGAGCGGCCGATCACCGCCCGCGGTTCACCCAGCTCCACGATCGGAAGCTTTGCGGCGCGCTCGGAGAGCGCCTCCAGGGAGATCTCGATCCCCGGCGTGATGATCCCGCCCAGGTACTCGCCTGCGTCCGAGACGGCGTCGTAGGTGATCGCGGTTCCGAAGTCGACGATCACGCACGTGGAGCCGAAGTGATCGTAGGCGGCGACCGCGTTCACGAGCCTGTCGGCACCGACCTCATGCGGATTCTCGGTTCGGATCGGCATCCCCGTCTTCAACGATGGGCCGACGACGAGCGCATCGTGGCCCAGGTAGCGCTCGGCCAGGGTCCGCCACTGGTCGTAGAGCTGCGGCACGGTCGAGGAGATGATCGAACCGCCGATGTCCGCAAAGGACAGCCCTCGCAATGCCAGCAGATTCGCCAGCATCGCGCCGAGTTCGTCGGAGGTTGCGTCGCGCGCAGTCGTGAACCGCCAGTGCTCGGCAACGACGCTCGAGCCGGCATCGAACACACCGACGTGCGTCTGCGTGTTGCCGACGTCGACGACGAGCAGCTTGCCATCCCGATTCCCAGTCATCGGCGCCTGACTATAAGGACAGCGGCGGGCCGGCGACGCGGACCTGCTGACCGCCTCCCAGGGCGGCGAGCGAGCCGGCGAGCCGCTCGCCGCCGGGCAGCCTCAGATCGGGGTCGAGCTCGAGCAGCGGGACGAGCACGAAGCGACGGCTCGTGACCTGTTCGTGCGGGAGCGTGAGCCGCTCGGAGTCGTACTCGAGATCGCCGAGCAGGAGCACGTCGACGTCGATCACGCGCGGCCCGTGCCGCGGTCCGCCCGCCGCCCGGCCGATGTCGCGCTCCACCTGCTTGCATGCCCGTAGCAGTTCCGGCGGGTCGTGTGCGGTCTCGATCTCGACACAGGCGTTGAGGAACTCGGGCTGGTCGAGGATCAGCCCGACCGGTTCGGTGTCATATGTCGAGGACGACCGCCGGACAGCGACGCCCTGTGCGGGCAGCGCCTCCACCGCGGCCTGCAGGTGGGCGCGGCGGTCGCCGATGTTCGACCCGAGACCGAGGTAACCGCGGCGATTCACGCCTCGCGCCAGAGCTCGACCGAGACCTCGCCGACATTGAGCGCGATCGGGGGCTCCGGCTTGGCAGCCTTCACCCAGACGGAGTGGAGCTCGTAGCGCTCGACCAGGCGATCCGCGACCGCCGCGCAGAAGCGCTCGAGCGTGCGGTACTCGCGCTGCTGGGAGACGAGGTACACGAGCTCGCAGACCTGGCCGTAGTCGATCGTGTCGTCGATCCGATCGGTGACGGTCGCATCGCACTCGCCGACGTCGAGGCGCAGGTCGACGATCAGGCGTTGGCCGATCTCGCGTTCGGCGGCGGTGACGCCCATGTGTGTGTAGAGCGAGAGATTGCTGACCTCGATCGTGACCTCGGGCTCGGGGTGGCCCTCCTCGTCGTCCTCGTCCTCGTCCTCGTCGTACTCCTCGTCCTCTGGCTCCAGGTCTTCCGGGTCCTCGTGCTCGAACTCCTCGTGATCTTCGGCGTCCATCGCGGCGACTCTAAAGGATCTAACCGTTGTGAAGAGTCGCAGCGCTGATCGTGAGCGCGTCGTGCAACGGCCTGACATCGTGTACCCGGAAGATGCGTGCGCCGTGGGCATAGGCGATCACGTTGGTGGCGATCGTGCCCGCCAGGCGCTCGCCGACGGCACGGCCTGTGACCTCGCCAAGGAAGGCCTTGCGACTCGTGCCAACGAGGATCGGCCGTCCGATCGCGACCAGCTCCGGAAGCCGCCGCAGCAGCTCGAGGTTCTGGGCGGGGTCCTTGCCGAAGCTGCCGCCACCGAATCCCGGATCGAGGATGATCTTCTCCTCAGGGACCCCGTGCGCCACGGCAAAGGCCATTCGCTCCTCGAGAAAGCTCTTGACCTCGGAAACGATGTCGTCGTAGTGTCGCGGTGCCGGTAGCTGGTGAGGCGGACTCGGCATGTGCATCAGGCAGAGCTCCGCGCCTGCCGCCGCGGTCAACTCGGCCAGCTCGGGCGATACGCGCAGCGCGGTCACGTCGTTCACCAGCGTTGCCCCAGCCGCCAGCGCCGGTTCGGCCACCTCCGCCTTCATCGTGTCGACGGAGATCGTGGCCGTGACGCCGGCGGCGACCAGCGCCTCTATCACCGGCACAACCCGGCGGAGCTCCTCGTCGGCCGGGACCGGTTCGGCGCCGGGACGGGTCGATTCGCCACCGACGTCAAGGATCTCGGCCCCCTGTGCCTCCAACGTGAGCGCGTGGGCGATCGCCGCCCTGCTGTCCAGATAGCGACCCCCGTCACTGAACGAGTCGGGCGTGACGTTGACCACGCCCATGATCGTGAACGGTAAATCGATCTCCCGCTGCATGCTCATCTCCAGCCGCACCCTACTTGACACTCGCGCCTAATCGAGCGCTTAAGAAGCTGGTAGGTTTTGCTGGCGACGTCATTGCCCACCGAGTGGACCGTTAGGGGGAGATGATGACAGCATCGTTCAGGTTGTGGCAGGGTCTGTGCGGGGGGGTTGTGCTCGCGCTGCTCATGCTCGCGGCGATGGCGGGGACAGCGGCCGCGGCCGACCCGGCATACATATGGTCGGGGGCGGATGCGACCGTCGCACCGGCCACCTTCTCGGACTCGAATAACTGGACCGGAGACGGACCGGCAGCCCATGGCGCGGGCTCGTACGTGTTCCCAGCTGTTGTCTGCCCGGGCAGCGTCGGAAACACGGCCTGCTATCAGCTCTCCGACGACCTCGCCGGTCTCACCTTCAGCGCGATCACCCTGAGCGGCACCGGCTACACGATCGGCGGCGGCGACACTTCGACCGAGCTTGGCAGCGGCGGTATCAGCGAAGACACCGATACCGCCGGCACTGCGCTCAGCAGCACGCTCGCGCTGCCGCTCACGGCCAGCGCCGCCCAGACCTGGACGCTTGCCGGTGGGACGCACGGCTCCGCCGTCCTCAACATGAGCGGCGCGCTCACGGGTGATGGCGTCACCGTCAAAGCCACCGACGGCACTGAGCTCGACCTCTCGAGCGCCGGTGACACGGCGCCGGTGACCTTCGACGGCAACGGCGCCGCGTCGAATCTGCTGCTGGTCCAGGGTAATGTCGGCGCGAATCTGAGCGTGGACGACGCAACCGTGCAGCTCAAGAACGACACCGGCCTCGGCGTGTTGACCGCGATTGACGGCGCCAACGTCGTGATCGGTCAAACCGGTCCAACCGCGGGCGGCGCCACGACCGCCCCAGGGGGTTCGGTCACCGCCACGAACGGCACAGTCACATTCGAGGTCGACGGTGGTGCCAGCGGGACCCAACCGAACGCGGCCAGGCTCGATGTCGATGCCGGCGGGCTCACGCTCAGCAACTCGACGCTGGCGCTCAACTGGGGCGGGGGCGGAAACTGCCCGAACTTCAACGACACAGAGGTGGGCGTGCCGCTGACGCTCGTCAGCAGCGCCGGCACCAGCACCAGCGGCACCTTCACCAACGCCACGAACGGCTTCGATCTGCCGTTGAACTGCACCCCCGGGGTCGGCGACCCCCGGCCCGAGTTCGAGATCGACTACTCGGCCTCGGCGATCACCGCCACGCTCGTGGCCCCATCGACGACAAGCCTAGCCGTCAGCCCGACCAGCACGACGCCCATCGACCAGCCCGTGACCCTGACCGCGACCGTCGCGCAGGGCCAGGGCTCTGCTTCGGCGGCGCCTTCGGGAACGGTGGAGTTCGACCAGGGCGTTACCGCGATCAGCGGCTGCGCCGCTCAGCCGCTGACCCTGCAGAGCGGCAACATGGACGCGACCTGCTACCTGCGTCGTCCCCGTCAACAGGCTCCACCGAATCGCTTCTCGCCGAGTACAGTCCGTCCGCGACCTGGATGCTGCCATCGGACTCGTCCGCGCAGACGCGCGCACTTCCGATCGACCTCGAAGGACGCCACAACGGCCACGCTGCTGGGCGATCTCACCGCCATGCCCAACACCCCGGTGACGCTTTCCGCCAACATCGTGCCGAACCTCGCGGATCCGACTGCAACGCTCGCCTCGCCTTACACATATCCCAGCGGAACCCTGGTGTTCAAGGATGGTGGTGTGCCGATCACCTGCGACAGCACAGTCGAGGACGTGCTCGTGAGTTTCGGCCCCTACGGGACGGCAAACGCCACGTGCACGACCACCTTCACGCCCGGCACCCACCAGATCACGGTCTCCTACGCGGGCGACGCCAACTTCACCGGGTCGACCGTCGCGCAGTCACTGGGCGTCGGCATTCCGACGGCCACGATCGTCGCGCCGGGCTCCGATGGGACGTACTGGGCCGGGCAGACCGTGACGACCACCTTCATCTGTACCGATCCGTCCGGGCCTGGGATCGCCAGCTGCAGGGACTCAAACGGCGCAAGCAGCCCCAGCGGTGCGCTCGACACGTCAGCGGCCGGAACCTTCACATACACGGTCACCGCGACAAGCCAGGACGGGCTGGAAGCGGTCGACAGCATCACCTACACAGTGATCGGCTCCGTTGCCGGCAGCCCGGGCGGTGGCAACACCGGTGGTGGCAAAACTGGCGGTGGAAACACCAGTGGCGGCGGCAACACCGGCAGCACAGGCGGCACCGTCGGCTCGGTCAAGACAGGCTCGGTGAAGGTGAGCGGCGGTGCAGCCAGCATCGCGCTGAGCTGCGCAGGCGGCGCGAGCGGCCCGGTGACGCTCGAGCTCACCGCGCAGAAGGTGGTCGGCAGCAAGAAGCACCGCAAGACGGTCACTGTCGTGGTCGGCAGGGCGAGCACGACACTCGCGTCCGGCGCCCACCGAACGACGCAGCTGAAGCTCAACGCGGCCGGTCAACAGCTGCTGAGGAGGCTTCATACGCTGCATGCGACGCTGCTGATCAAGCAGACCGTCGCGGGGAAGGGCAGGACGCTGGCCAGCAGGCGAATCGTGTTCCATGCCGCCAAGAGCTGAGCGGCTCGGAGGCGCGCGCCAGGTGCCGCTGGCCGGCGGCCGCGGCGGGAATGCGCCGGCGGGTCGTGCAGGCGCCAGAAGGTTGTCAGTTCTCGTCCGGCCAGCGGCCGGTGCGGCGGAAATGGTCCCGTGCCGCCTCCTCCTTGGCACGGTCGCCCGCATCGTCGCCGTTCAGCCGCAGGAGCCAGTTGAGCAGCGCCACCATCATCGCGATGATGATGAAGCCGACGCCGACAGCTGACAGGAGCGAGTCGCGGTTCGCGAGCACCGACGTATATTGCCCGTGGCCCATCACGATCAGCACGATTCCGATCGCGGCTATGAACAGCGGCAGGCCGAGGCGCATGGACAGCAGCAGCCACCTTGGCGTCTCCGGCTCGGTGCTGTCAGCGTGCGACACCGTCGGTGCTGGTCGGGGGGTGTCGGCGGGCGACACCGGCGCCAGCCTATTCGGCGGTGCCGCCGGCAAGCCCGGGACGCGGGAACAGCTTGGGAGCTGACTCGCCACCTGAGCGCTCGGGCGCCGCGGGCGGCAGCGGCAGCTGCGGCGGCGGCGGCGCCTCAGACCCGAACACGGCCTCCTCGCTGTCGCCGTTGAGCAGCGCCTCGAACTGTTCGCGCTCGATCGTCTCGCGCTTGAGCAGGACCTCGGAGATGCGGCTCAGCGCCTCGCGGTGCTGGCCGAGGATGTCACGCGCCTGGCCGTGCGCCGACTCGACGATGCGGCGGATCTCAAGGTCTATCTCACGTGCGATCTCATCCGAGTAGTCGGGCTCCGCGCTGAACTCCCGGCCGAGGAAGGGCTGGCCGTGATCATGGCCGAAGACTCGCGGACCGAGCTTCTCGGACATGCCGAACCGCATCACCATCTGTTTGGCGGTGGCGGTGACCTTCTCCAGGTCGTTGGAGGCGCCGGTGGTGATCTCACCGAAGACGAGCTCCTCGGCGGCGCGTCCACCGAGCGTCATCGCCATCGTGTCGAGCAGTTCCGCGCGCGTGGTCAGGAACTTGTCCTCACCCGGCAGCGAGATCGTGTAGCCGAGGGCCTGGCCACGGGAGATCACGGAGATCTTGTGGATCGGGTCGCTGTTGGGCAGGTAGTGCCCGACGAGCGCGTGCCCCATCTCGTGGTAGGCGGTGATCCGGCGCTCCTTCTCCCCCATCACCCGGGTCTTCTTCTCCGGACCGGCGATCACGCGCATGATCCCCTCTTCCAGCTCCAGCTGGGTGATCTCACGCTTGCCGCTGCGCGCTGCCAGCAGCGCCGCCTCGTTGACGAGGTTGGAGAGGTCGGCACCGGTGAAGCCAGGGGTCTGGCCGGCCAGGACGTCGACATCGATCTCACGCGCGAGCGGCTTGCCGCGCGTGTGGACCTCGAGGATCTTCTTGCGGCCGATGCGGTCTGGACGGTCCACGACGATCTGGCGGTCGAAGCGGCCGGGACGCAGCAGCGCGGGATCGAGGATGTCAGGACGGTTGGTCGCGGCGATCAGGATGATGTTGTCCTTCATCTCGAAGCCGTCCATCTCGACCAGCAGCTGGTTCAGCGTCTGCTCGCGCTCGTCGTGACCGCCACCGAGCCCGGCGCCCCTGTGCCGGCCGACAGCGTCGATCTCGTCCATGAAGATGATGCAGGGAGAGTTCTGCTTTGCCTGCTCGAAGAGGTCGCGCACACGCGAGGCCCCGACGCCCACGAACATCTCGACGAAGTCCGAGCCGGAGATCGAGAAGAAGGGCACGCCGGCCTCACCGGCGACCGCGCGGGCAAGCAGCGTCTTGCCCGTACCCGGAGGTCCGTACAGGAGCACCCCCTTGGGTATTCGCGCACCCAATGCCTGGAATTTCTTGGGGTTCTCGAGGAACTCCTTGATCTCATGCAGCTCCTCGACGGCCTCATCCACGCCCGCGACGTCACGGAAGGTGATCTTGGGAGAGTCCACAGACATGCGCTTGGCACGCGATTTGCCGAACGACATCACCTTCGAGCCACCGCCCTGTACCTGGTTCATCAGGAACAGCCAGAAGCCGATGAAGATCACGAACGGCAGCAGGTAGGTCAGCAGCGACAGCCAGCCGCTGCTCGAGGTGTCCTGAACGTACAGCGCGTTGTTGCCGTCATTGGTCCGGACCTCGTTGATGATCTTCGAGACGTAACCTGGCGGATAACCGGTGGAGTACTTCTGGTTCTCCTTGGTCACGACCTGCATGTTGAGGTTCTTCTGATCAAGCGTGACGCTGGTGACGCCACCGCTCTCGATCAGCGCCATCGTCTGGCCGAAGTTGTAGGACTTCGTGGAGTCGGTCGTGCTGACCAGCTTGGACGCGAAGAACGCGAGCACGACCACGATCAGAATTGGAAATGCTGCGCTCTTGAAGAAACGACTCATGATCTTGGTCCTCGGTCCCGGTACCGCGGTGGCGGCTCAGGCAGCTTTCACGCTGGGACTCGCAAGCGTAGCACCGTAGGTGCTGGCGTCAGGCCCCGCAACGGCATGCCCATCGGTCCGCTGTCGCCACCCGACCAACGGTTCGGCGTGTGCATTTCTGCCAGGCGCGTAGAGGAGGCGAGTGGGTTTTCCGAAGTCGAAGGCGGAGAGGACGGAAAAGCGCTTTGGAGGTTCGAGGACCACGAAGTTGTCTGCGCCGGGCTTGCGGTCTACCTAAAGAACTGATAAGTTATCAGACCCGCTGGGGTTGGTGCGTGGCCCATGGACGAGTTCTATTGAACGCTCCAGAAAGGGGCTTGCGATGGCCGGTTTGATCCGGAAAGGCTTTGATAAGCCGGACGAGATCCGCCCGTTTGAGGACGGCAAAGGCAGAGTTGACGTCGTCAACACGGACAGCGGCGTTGTCGGACGGGCGACGTTTGAGCCCGGTTGGCAGTGGTCCAAGCACGTGAAGCCGATCGCTGGGACCGAGAGTTGCCAGGCGGCGCATACGGGCTATTTCGTCTCAGGTCGGATGAAGGTCGTGATGGACGACGGCGAAGCAATGGAATACGGCCCCGGTGACTTCGCGTACATGGCTCCCGGGCATGATGCGTGGACCATCGGTGACGAGCCGTGTGTCGTGATCGACTGGCAAGGCTTCACGGATTACGCCAAGCGCTGATCGTCGGTCCTACTGCGACACAGCCTGGCAGCTCGGTTCGTGCGGCCGTGTCGGGACTCTGTTACTCCAAGGCCTGTGATTCGCAACGAGGAGGTCGAGGCTTGAGCATTTATGGTCGTGTGTTCGCCGCTGGGTATGACAAGTTCATGGCCGGGACTGAGAAGGCCGGGCTGCGCGCCCGTCGCGAAGCGCTACTCGCTAACGTCGCCGGACGTGTGCTTGAGATAGGAGGCGGGACCGGTGCAAATCTGCCGCTGTACAGCAGCGCGGTAGAGAATCTCGTGGTCACCGAACCGGAGGAGCCGATGGCCCGACGCTTGGAGCAGAAACTGGGCAGCTGCAAGGTTCCTGTGCGCGTGGTTCGCGCGCCCGCCGAAACCCTCCCGTTCCCGGATGGGAGCTTCGACGTAGCCGTCTCGTCACTCGTGCTGTGCACGGTCAGCGACCCGACACAAGCGCTCACGGAGATCCATCGCGTGCTCAAGCCGAGCGGCCGTTTGATGTTTCTCGAACATGTGCGCTCCGACAGCGCGCGGCTCGCCCGCTGGCAGGACCGCCTCAACCCCATCCAGACACGAGTGGGACATGGATGCAACTGCAATCGCGACACCCTCGCCAACATAAAGGCAGCCGGGTTCTCGATCGCCGAGCTCGAGCACGGTCGTCTCTCCAAAGCACCACCGTTCGTGCGCCCGCTGATCATCGGAGTCGCAGAACGCGACTAACAGACGGATATCGCCGCGAAGCCTACGACCACTGGCCGACCGCGTCCCAATCCCTGTCCGTAACGAGCGCGATCCGCTGCCCGATCGTTCCGGGTCGAAGGTAGCTGCTGGGCCTGCTCAGACCATGCTGGCTGTGCCGACCGCAAGAGCGCTGGGAAATGCTTGGTTGGTCGTCCGGCGCGTTTGGCTAGGCGTTGAGGACAGCCACAAACGGCAGGTTGCGGTAGCGCTCGGCATAGTCCAGGCCGTACCCGACCACGAAGCTGTCGGGGATCTCGAATCCGACGTACCGCGGCTCCAGGTCGTTCTTGCGACTCGACGGCTTGCGCAACAGCGCACAGACCTCGAGCGATGCCGGGTTGCGGCCGGCGAGGTTGCGGAGCAGGTACTGAAGCGTGAGCCCGGAGTCGACGATGTCCTCGACGATCAGCACGTCCCGCCCCTCGATCACCGCATCGAGGTCCTTGAGGATGCGAACGACTCCGGAGGACTTGGTCGAGGAGCCGTATGAGGCAACCGCCATGAAGTCGACCTCACAATGCATGTCCAGCGCTCGCATGAAATCCGCAAGAAAGAAGACGGCACCCTTGAGCACGCCGATCAGCACCAGGTCCTTACCCGCGTAGTCGCGCGAGACCTGCTCGGCCAGCTCCTTCACGCGCGCGGCGAGGGCGTCCTGCTCGACAAGCACCTCGCCGATGGCCGGGTCTTCAGTCACCGGTCGCCAGTTTATGGATCAGCCTCCCCCGGGGCCTTGTCGTCCTCCCGCCGCTCGAGCTCGCCAGGCTCGTCGCTGACGCGGGCCGCTCGCGCGGGTGTCCTCGAGAAGCGCAACACCCCATCCGCGACGGTCGCGCGGACCGCTCCCGGCAGGTCCAGGTGGCTGGTGCCGGCATTGTCCAGCGCCAGGATCTCCTCGAGCCGGCGGGCAGCTCCGGGCGTGGGACGGTGCCTGACCGCGTCCGCAAGCCGCTGCACCACCAGGCGGGCCAGCGCAGCCGGCAGCTCCCGGAGCCTCTGCAGCTCGATCGCCGTGGCGCCGTCCAGCTCGCGATCAACCAGCGCCTCGAGCAGCTCAGCCTCGTCGCGCAGTGTCGCGGCGAGCGCGAGCAGATTGCGCTCGGCCCCCGGGTGGATCTCGAGGAACGCAGGCATCAGTCGGTTGCGCACGCGCCCGCGCGCGTATGTCGCTGTGTCGTTGGACTCGTCGTCGCGCCATGACAGCCCCCGCTCGAGGCAGTAGGCGCCGGTCTGCTCTCGCGTGAAGCCGAGCAGTGGGCGGATCAGGCGGCCGTCGCGCGCGCGCATACCCAGCAATGCCCGGCGACTCGGGGACGACGCCAGCCGGTAGAGGATCGTCTCGACCTGGTCGGTGGCGGTGTGTCCAGCCGCCACGTCCGCCGCGCGCTCGAGCGCGAGCTGCGCGGCGGCGCCGTATCGCACGTCCCGCGCCCAGGCCTGCAGGTTGCCAACTGTCGAATCGAACTGGGCGGGCGAGGTCACGGTGAGCTCGACGCCAAGCCGTTCGCAAAGCATCCGGCAGTGGCGCTCGTCGCCGCCTGCGGCCTCACGGAGGCCGTAGTTCACATGCAGCGCTGTGACCGCCGCCGGGCCTGCGACCGTGACCGTGACGTCGAGCAGACACGTCGAATCGCGCCCGCCAGAGAGCATCACCAGCACCGCGCGCTCGGGCGCGAGTATCGCGTCGGCGCGAACGGTCGCGATCAGCTCGTCCACGATCGTCACGGCGCACCTCCGGGGCCTACGACTGCCGCCGCTTCGCTGATCGTCATCGCAGCCGGGGAGTCTAGGGTCCGTGAAGCGTCCTAAGCTCGCCGCTGCGTGCGCAACCTGATCCACATCCATCAGACCGCCCCGCTGGCCGAGCGCGTGCTGCTTCCCGGTGACCCAGGGCGAGCACTGCGGCTCGCGCAGGAGCTGCTCGTGGAGCCGAAGATGCTCAACCACAACCGTGGACTCTGGGGCTACACGGGAACCGCGCCCGACGGGCTGCCACTCAGCATCCAGAGCACCGGTATGGGCGGTCCGAGCGCTGCCATCGTCGCCTCGGAGCTGATCGAGCTCGGTGCGCGGCGGCTGCTGCGGATAGGAAGCTGCGGCAGCCTCGATCCCGCGCTCGAACCGGGCCGGCTCCTGATCGCACCGCAGGCGCTTGCCGATGACGGCACCAGCCTCGCGTTGGCTCAGCACCGACGGCTGGGAGAGGTGCGGGCACCGGGGTTCATCACCGAGGCGCTGCTCGCGGAGGCGGGCGCCGAGCAGGCGACCGCCGGACCCGTCGTCTCAAGTGACCTCTTCTACGACTGCCAGGAGCGCTCAGCCGACTGGATCGCGGCGGGCGCCGTGGCGGTCGAGATGGAGGCGGCAGCCATCTTCGCACTCGCCGCGCGACGCGGTGTCGAGGCCGGCTGTGCCCTACTTGTCTCCAACCGCGCGGTCGGTGAATCCAGCTACCTGGACGCCAACTCGCTGCACGCGGCCGAGCTGCGGCTCGGCACGCTCGCGATCGCGGCGCTCAGCCGAGCTTCTGCTCCAGGCGAGTGATCGACTCCTCGATCGCCGCCAGGCGCTGATCGATGCTGACCGCGTCCTGCGCGGTCTCGAGCCGCTCGGTGAGCCGGTCGAGCCCGTCCTCAAGCCCCTCGATGCGTTGCGAGACCGACCTCAGCCGACGGGTGAGACGCTCGATGTCGGCCGCCGACGGCAGGTTCAGGGCGCTCATCGCCAGCTCCTGAGCGCGCGCGGCGCGCTCGCGGGCGTCGAACGCCACCGTCACCGTGCCGGTGATGATCGGGTTCTGCATGAGATCCTGGGCGATCTTGCCGATCGCCTCCTGCCCCTGAGCGGTCACGCGACCGCGGATTCCGTCGCCTTCTTCGGACATGGGCACCAGCTTACCGCGTGACACCAAGCCGTTTGCGATATATCTTTAGCAGTGATGCGACATTCTGGCGCCCATCGCGAAGACTGGCATGGTCCTGGCGAGGGGCGGCGGATGCGGCGCGGCCTGGTGCCGAACCTGTTGCTGGCCGCGCTGTTGGACGGCCCGGCGCATGGCTATGAGCTGATGGACCGGCTCGAGCAGTTCAGCGGCGGCACCTGGCGCCCCAGCCCCGGTTCCGTCTACCCATTGCTACAGGTCTTCGAGGAGCGCGGGCTCGTACAGAGCCAGGAAGCCGAGGGCCGGCGCGTGTTCTCACTGACCGATGCCGGGCGAGCCGAGACCGAGGCCCAGGCGCGCCGCCGGGGCAAGGCCGAGCCCAAGTTTCCAGTCGACCCACGGCATCTGCAGATGCGTGCGGAGGTGCAGCAGCTGCGTGCCGCGAGCCGCCAGGTGGCACTGACCGCGGGCCCGGAGCGCATCGACCAGGCGCTCGAGATAGTGCGCGGTGCCCGCCAGGCGCTCTACCGCCTGCTGGCCGAGGAGTAGGCGCGTCCGTCAGTCCACGTCGTCTCCGGTGTCGTGATCGGAGTGGTTGGCAACGTTCCGCTTCCAATATGCGCGTGTATGCAGCGCCCGCGGCGACAGGCCACGGTCGTGCAGCAGGTTGCGCCGGATCCGGCGCATGGCATCGGCCTCGCAGCCGACCCAGATATCTCCCTCGCCACTGGGCAACTCCAGCGCAGCCGCGGCAGCCACGAGCTGCTCGCACGGTCCGTCACGCTCGACGATCCACTCCACCCTGAGGTCCGCCCGCGAATCCAGCTCGAGCTGCTCATCGGTCGCCGGGACCTCGATCAACGCTCTGACCGGGTAGCCGGCCGGAAGTGCCTCGACGATCGCCGCCACAGCCGGCAGCGCCGATTGATCCGCGACGAACACCGTCCACCCCGCGCCGTCGGACGGTTCGTAGCCGGAGCGCGCAGCACCTGAGATCTGAAACGGCGCACCCGGAGCCGCATTCACCGCCCAGCTCGTGGCCGGGCCGTCGGCATGCACCGCAAAGTCGACGGTGAGACGACCCGCGGCGCCGTCGTACTCACGCACCGTGTAGGTGCGCATCACGTGCTCAACGCTGCCCGCCTGCGGGATGAAGACCTTGAAGTGGCCGCCGGGACCGCCGCTGACGCTCCAGTCCTCGAGCTCGCCGGTCGCGACGACTCTGATCAGCTGCGGCGTCAGGTTCGAGACCTCGCTGACGGCGACATGGCGCCTGGGCAGGCGCCCGCGGCCGCCACCGCGTTCTCCACCCTGACCACTGCCCTGGCCACTCGATCCACGGCCAGTCGATTCTGGAACCGCTGCCATCTCGCCTCCCATGAACTTTTCGCTGAGGCGATCATAACGATATATCGCCAGCACGATCCGCAGTGGGCAGGCGTCCGCCCGCGTCGGGGATCAGCGAACTCGGGGGCCGAGCGGGTCGTATGCAACGACCTGGTGGTCGCCGGCGAGGGCCAAACCCGCGCGTCGAACCTCGCCGCGCTTCCCATCCGCGACCAGGTTTCTGCGGATCATGCCGCTCAACCGCCCATCGCGGCCTGTAACCCGCTGCGCGTCATACACCGCGCGCAGCGCTCCGGCCTTCAGTGCTGACTTCCTTGCAGGCACGCAGGAAGTGTCCGTCATCGCGATTGATATGTCCAAGACTGATCGATGACCACAGTCATAGCTGTTGCTTATAGAGCCTAAGAGGACAGGCGGCGTGCCAGCCATGGACGAGGCCCACGGTGCCTCCGCCGTTGCCGAGGCACCGTGGGGCGAAATGGTGAGTTATTCACCATTTGGCCCGTCGCTGAGCGGCGGTACGAGCTGACGAAGGAGGCCGCGAGCGGCCCCACCCGCGTGTCGCCACCCGTAGAAACCTTGACAAATTCCCGATACCGATATATCGTTGACATATCGGACAAGCAACAACCGAAAGAGAAGCATGTTCAACGAACGAACCCCCTATCCAGACAATCCATACAAGAGCGGCCATTGCGGTCGCGGTGGCCACGGACCGCGCGGCGGCCGTGGCGAGCAAGGCGGCCGTGGCGAGCAAGGCGGCCGTGGCGAGCAAGGCGGCCGTGGCGAGCAAGGCGGCCGTGGCGAGCAAGGCGGCCGTGGTGGGCAAGGCGGCCACCGCGGGCACGGTCCCGGCGGAGGCCCGCGCGGCCAACGGAGACGCGGTGGCCTGCGCATCGCACTGTTGACCCTGCTGTCCGAGGACAGCCCGAAAACCGGCTCTGAGCTGATTCAGATGCTGGCGCAGCGCGGCCTCGGCCGCCGCACCCCGAGCCCCGAGGCCGTCTATCCGGCGCTGCAGATGCTCGAGGATGACGGCCTGATCAACGGCAGCACACCGGAGTCCGGTTCAGGTCGCGGGTACGAGCTGACCGATGAGGGCAAGGCCTTCCTCGAACAGCTCGGCGATCCGAGCATCGCCGGCCCGCGCGGCATTGGATGGCCTGGCATGAGCCAGGAACTCCTCGAGCTGCGGCGGTCTGTGATCGCCACGATCGCGGCCGCGCGCCAGATCGGGTTCACCGGTCACGCGGAGAACGCGGCGAAGGCGACAGCACTGCTGGATGAGGCACGCAGAGGCCTCTACCGGCTCCTGGCCGAGGACAAACCGGCGACCGACCCGGCTGCGGACGCACCCACGGACGAGCAGCCCGGCAGCGACGACGCCGGCGGCGAGCCGTCCGGCACCGACGACTAACCTGCGATACGTGAGCGCCACGCACGCAGCCGCAGTCAAGGTGGACGGCCTCGTCAAGCGCTTCGGCGACTTCGAGGCTGTCAAGGGCGTGACTTTCGAGGTCGAGGCAGCCGAGGTCTTCGGCTTCCTCGGCCCGAACGGCGCCGGCAAGAGCACGACGATCGGCATGCTGTGCACGCTGATCAAACCGAGTGGCGGCCACGCACAGGTCGCCGGGCACGCAACATCGGCCTGGTGTTCCAGGATCCGACACTCGACGGCTACCTGACCGCCGCTCAAAACCTCAAGCTCCACGCCGAGCTCTACGGCGTACCGTCCAATCTCGTGGCGCCACGGATGGAGCAGGTGCTGAGGATGGTCGGGCTGTGGGATCGCGAGGACGGTGAGGTGCGAGCCTTCTCAGGCGGCATGCGCCGGCGGCTGGAGATCGCGCGCGGGTTGATGCACTCGCCCCGGGTGCTGTTCCTCGATGAGCCGACGATCGGACTCGGCCCGCAGACCCGCCGCTCGATCTGGACCTACGTCCGCGAGCTCCAGCAGCGTGAGGAGATCACGATCTTCATGACCACGCACTACATGGATGAGGCCGAGTGGTGCGACCGGATAGCGATCATGGACCAGGGCCAGATCGTGGCGCTGGACTCGCCGGACACGCTGAAGGCCGGCGTCGGGGCCGATCGCGTCACGATCCAGACGGATGACAACGAAGCGACGATCGCGGCACTGCACGAGCGCTTTGGAATCGAGGCCAAAGTCTCCGAGGACGCCGTCACGTTCGGCGTCGAGGACGGTGAGCAGTTCGTGCCGCGACTGTTCGCGGAGCTCGCCCTGCCAATCCGCGGAGTCAGCGTGTCCCGTCCCACATTGGACGATGTCTTCATGTCCTTCACGGGCTCGACGATCCGTGACGCCGAGGAGGATGGGTCCAAGCTCCGAAACCGCGTGATGATGCAGATGATGGGAGGAGGTGCCCGCCGACGACGACCACCCGCCCAGTCCCAGCCAACGAAGCCACACTGGGTCCGGATGAGACGCTGGAGATCGTCCGCATCCACGTCCCCAGGCGCAGTTTCCGCTCCGAGCTGCGCGCGATCAAGATCGTGTGGCGCCGCGAGCTGATCCGCTTCAGCAACGATCGCATGCGGATCGTCACCTCGCTCGTTCAGCCGTTCCTGTTCCTGTTCGCACTCGGCGCGGGCCTCGAAACCATCGCCGGTGCAGGAACCTACGGGGTCAGCCTCAAGACCTTCCTGTACCCGGGGATCCTCTGCATGGCGGTGATGTTCACAGCGATGTTCTCCGCGGCCTCGATCGTCTGGGACCGCGAGTTCGGCTTCCTGCGAGAGATGATGGTCGCGCCCGTGCGGCGGAGCTCGATCGTGATCGGCAAGTGCCTCGGCGGGGCCACGGTCGCCTCCCTGCAGGGCTTGATCGTGCTCGCGATCGCGTGGACCGTGCAGGTGCCCTACAGCCTCGGACTGATCCTCGGTGTGCTCGGTCTGCAACTCCTGCTGGCTTTCACGATCACCGGCTTCGGCCTGGCGGTCGCGATCCCGATGAAGCAGATGCAGTCGTTCATGGCAGTTACCCAGATGATCCTGATGCCGATGTTCTTCATCTCCGGCGCAATGTTCCCGGTCTCGAACCTGCCGCCATGGCTCAACGTCCTCAACCGCATCGATCCCATGACCTACGCGGTCGACCCGATGCGCCAACTCGTCTTCAGCAAGCTCGACATCTCAGCGGCCGCGCACCATGCGCTCAGCACCGGCGTCACCTGGTGGGGGTGGCCGGTTCCGCCGGTACTGCAGGCCGCGATCGTGTTGCTGATCGGGCTGCTCCTGCTCGGGGTCGGGATCTCCGAGTTCAGCGCGACCGAGTAAACCCGACCTGCCTGTGGTGATCGTCAAGCCCCCAGTGGGCTGACGATATCCGCGCAAGAGCCGACGGCTGACGATATCCGCGCCGGGGCCTACTCTTCACGCGAGCCACATCCGTGCTCTCATGCGGCGGTGTGATATCGCGCGGCTCCGGAGACGAGTCGCCTCACTCCGACGCCACCGCCGACGCGGACAGAAATGGAGACCCGACCATGAGCTACACGCCCCCGCCCGAAGTGCTGGAGCGATATGCGCGGCTGCTCGTGCATTTCGGGCTCGGCAACGGCGAGGGCATCAAGCGGGGCGACGTGGTCCGCATCCACGGCAGCGACGCCTGCAAGCCGCTCTATGTGCAGGCGTGCCAGGCGGTGTGGCGCGCCGGCGGTCACGTGATCCATTGGTACAGACCGTCCAAGGACGATTTCGGCGACGTCACGCGGGCGTTCTATGAACTCGCCGACGACGAGCAGCTGGACTTCGTTCCGGAGGCGTACCTGCGCGGGGCGATTGAGCAGGTGGATCACGATCTGGTGATCTTCGCGCAGGCCGACCCGAAGGCGCTGGCGGGCGTCGACGCCGCGAAGCAGATGCGCCACGCGCAGTCCCTGCGGCCGATGCAGGACCTGGAGCAGGTCAAGGAGAACCGCGGCGAGTTCACCTGGACGGTCGCCAGCTACGGCACTCCTGGGATGGCGGCGGAGGCCGGCCTGGCGATCGAGGAGTACTGGGAACAGATAATCAACGCCTGCTTCCTGGATCTCGAGGATCCGGTGGCGCGTTGGCGCGGGGTGCGCGGACAGATCCGCGAGCATCGCGATCGGCTGAATGCGCTGCCGATCGACAGGCTGCACATCGAGGGGCCGGACGCGGATGTCTGGCTGACGCTCGGGCAGCAACGGATATGGAAGGATGGAGTGGGTTGCAACATCCCGAGCTTTGAGATCTTCACCTCGCCCGATTGGCGAGGGACCGAGGGCTGGATCCGTTTCAGCGAGCCGCTCTACACCTTCGGCACGTTGATTCGCGGTGTCGAGCTCGAGTTCAGGGAAGGGCGGGTTGTACGCGCGTCCGCGAGCGAGAGCGAGTCGCTCCTGCGGGAGATGATCGCCACTGAGAACGCCGACCGAATCGGCGAGTTCTCGCTGACCGACGCGCGCCTATCCCGCATAGACCGCTTCATGGCCGACACGCTCTACGACGAGAACATGGGCGGTCCCTACGGCAACACGCATCTCGCACTCGGCAATGCCTACCAGGACACCTACGACGGCGATGCGGCCACGCTCGACGACGCCGATTGGAAGCGCCTCGGGTTCAACCGCTCCGTGATCCACACCGACATCGTCTCCACCACCGACCGGACCGTCACCGCGATCATGAAGGACGGCTCCGAACAGATCATCTACGCCGACGGACGCTTTCAAGCAGATGCTTAGCTTGTTGGCATGACCTACGAACCAAGTCAGGAGATCATCGAGCGCTACGCGCGGCTGTTGGTGGATTTCGCGTTGGGCGACGGTGAGGGGGTCAAGCCCGGAGAGACGGTGCGCGTGGTCGGCAGCGAGGAGACCAAGCCGCTGTTCGCGGAGGTCTGCCGAGCGGTCTGGCGCTCGGGCGGCAACGTGATCCAGGTCCTGAAAATGAGCCAGGACGGCCGCTTCAATCTCGAGCGCGACTTCTACGAACTGGCAGATGAAACGCAGCTAGACCACTTCGGCGAGAGCTATTGGCGCGGCCTGACCGACCAGATCGACCATACGGTCTACATCGACGGCACCGATCACCCGCACGCGCTCGAGGGTGTGGACCCGCAGAAGCAGATGCGACGTCAGGCGGCGATGATGCCCGTCGTCGGCTGGCAGCAGGAGAAGGAGCGGGCGGGTCGCTTTCACTGGACCATCGGACTGTGGGGCACCGAGGCCATGGCAGCGGAGGCAGGCCTCAGCGCGGAGCAGTACTGGGAGCAGATCATCCACGCCTGCTTCCTGGCTGACCCCGATCCGATTGCGCGCTGGCGGGAGACGATGGACGCGATCCACAGCTATCGCGACTGGCTGACCTCGCTCCCGATCGAGCGCCTGCACCTCGAGGCCGCCGGCACCGATCTGTGGCTGACGCTCGGCGAGCACCGGCGCTGGGTCGGTGGGTCTGGACGCAACATCCCCAGCTTCGAGGTCTTCACCTCACCCGACTGGCGTGGCACCAGCGGTCATGTCAGCTTCAGCGAGCCGCTCTTCACGCACGGAGCCAAGGTTCGAGGAGCGCGCCTGGAGTTCACCGACGGCCTGGTGACCGGGATCGCGGCCGATGAGAACCAGGAGTTGCTGGAACAGATCGTCGCCGCGCCCGGCGGCAACCGCATCGGCGAGTTCTCTCTGACCGACGCCCGCGTCTCGCGGATCGACCGCTTCATGGCCAGCACGCTCTACGACGAGAACATGGGCGGTCCTTTCGGCAACACACACCTGGCCGTCGGCCTGTCCATCACCGACGCCTACGACGGTGATGGCGCGTCGGTGACCGACGAGGAGTGGGAGGCGCTCGGCTTCACCGTCCAGGCCGCAGTCCACACCGACATCGTCTCCACCGACGACCGCACGGTCACGGCGGTCATGCGGGATGGCTCTGAACGCGTGATCTACGCCAGCGGCCGCTTCCAAACTGACGCGTCATAACGGGGCCGGCCCCCGCAGGGCCGGCCCAAATAAACATCACTACTGGCGCGGCAGAAGCGTCTCGCGCGCGATCACGAGCCGCTGGATCTGGGCGGTGCCCTCGTAGAGCTGCAGGATCTTGGCGTCGCGCATCAGCTTCTCGACCTTGTAATCCTTGATGAAGCCGTATCCGCCGAAGACCTGCACAGCGTCCGTCGCGACCTCCATCGCCGAGTCCGCCGCAAAGCGCTTTGCGTGGGATGACTCGAGCGTGTTGCGCCTGCCCTGATCCAGCAACGTTGCCGCGTTCATGTAGGCCAGGCGACTGAGATGGACCTTCGTCGCCATGTCCGCCAGGATGAACTGAATCGCCTGGTGCATCGCGATCGGCACCCCGAACTGGACGCGCTCCTTGGAGTAATCCATCGCCATCTCCCAGGCGGCGCGCGCGACGCCGGTCGCCATCGCGGCAACACCGGGACGGGTCCTGTCGAGCGTCATCATCGACAGCTTGAAGCCGTGGTTCTCCTCACCGACCAGGTGGTTGAGCGGGATCTCGACCTCGGGGAAGGTGATGGTCGCAGTGTTCGAGGCGCGCTGGCCCATCTTGTCCTCGTGTTTATCGACGACGACGCCTGCGTCGCGCGGAACGATGAAGCAGGAGATGCCGCGATGGCCCGCGTCCTTGTCGGTCTTGGCGAAGACGGTGTACCAGTTCGCGTACTCGCCGTTGGTGATGAAGCACTTGGAGCCGTTGATCACCCACTTGTCGCCGCGCTTGGTGGCGGTCGTCTTCATCCCGGACACATCGGATCCCGCGTCAGGCTCGGTCAGGCAGAAGGCGGCCAGCACAGGCGCCTCGACCAGACGCCCGAAGTACTCCTTCTTGAGCTTCTCGGAGCCGCCCAGGCCCAGCGGCGCGGACGCCAGTCCGTTGCAGGTCAGTGTGGTGCCGACACCGGAGCAGCCCCAGGAGAGCTCCTCCTCGATGATCGCTCCGTCGAGGTAGGTGAGGCCCGGGCCGCCGTACTGCTCCGGGAGGTGGCCGTTCATCAAGCCGAGCTCCCAGGCCTTCTCGATGATGTCCTGCGGCCAGGTGGCATCGCGGTCAAAGTCCCAGGCGACGGGGCGGATCTCCTTCTCCGCGAACTCGTGCGCCATCTCGCGGATTGCGAGCTGTTCTTCGGTCAACGTGAAATCGATCACGGCTCAGGTCTCCTGTCTCGGTCGATTGACTAGTCAGTCAATGCGCTCCCAGAGGGTATCGCAGGAGCACGGATCGGCCGGCCGCAGCGGCACTCTTCGAGCGCACCGCGCGAGGGAGGGGTTTCTTTGGCGGTGCCAAAGAAACCCCTCCCTCGCCACATCGCAACCGGAAAGCGCAACCAACTAGGATCCCGCTCATGGCCGACTCAGAAAGCCTCGCGTTCGACGACATCGTCAACCGTCCGGGCACCTACTTCAATCCGCAGACTGAGGTTTTGATCATCGTCGACGACTCGCCGGAGCTCGACAGCGAGATCTTCAATATGGAGGAGTTCGAGGGCGCGGACTGGGTCCGCATCTCAGACGACGTCCCGGTCGATGAGGACCGGCGCGACGAACTGCTGCAGCGCTTCCAGATCCACTACCACGCCGGGGCCATATCCGAGGACGGCCCCGACGACACCGACGACGAACTCGAACAGGACGATCAGGAGGTCGGCCGGGAGTAGTCGAGCTTGAGTGCATCGACCACCACGCGGGCGTATACGTTGCGCGCCGCGACAGATGGGTGCACGCCGTCGGTGAGCATCTGCTGGGTGCTGTTCTCGTACCAGTCGGCGATCACGGCCTGAGGCCACGTTCGCACGTACTGGCTGAGTTCGTGGTTGACCTCGTCCTGCCAGCTGCGAGCCAGGCGCACGTTCACAAGTACGACTCTCGGCACGCCCTTGAGGACCCTGCGCAGATTCTGCATGTCGGTAGACCAGACCGGTCCGTTGTCGCCGATCTGCACGACAACGGTCTGAGGCAGCCGGCCGGCGGCGCGGTACTCGGCGATCCGTTCGACCGTCTGTTCGGCCTGCCGCCCGACCACGGCGTCGACGGTCACGCGATGCCCCAGGCGCGCCTCGAGATTCGGGGCGCTTCCAAGCATCACCGAATCTCCCAGGGCCAGTATCGGACCTGGCGGCAATGCTGTCGTGTGCTTGATCGCGCCGGACTGTCCGGTGCCGGAGCCGGTGGCGCCGGAGCCGGTGGCGCCGGGCCGGTTGGCGTTGACGAGGCTTGCGCCCACCGGAAGCACGTTGGGTCCGGACTGTCTGGCCGAGAGCTTCAGCTGAGCCGAGGGTGTGGACGTGGGCTGCAATGCGGCCGCCGCGAGCGGCGCGGGTAGCCCGAACATGAGCCCGGCGATGACCGCGGTCATGCCGGCACCCCCGGACACCCAGACCAGGCGCTCGTGGGGTGTGTGGGCATCGAGCCAGGCCTTGGCACGCCGCTGCGCGCTGCCGCTGCGAACCGGCATCTCGATCAAGCGATAGGAGAGCGACGCCGCCGCGACCGTCGCGGCCGCCTGCAACAGGATCAAAGGCGCGCCGTGCAGCGGGACGTCCACGCCGGGTCGTGTCAGCTGCATGATCGGCCAGTGCCAGAGGTAGATGCCGTAGCTGAGCGCACCGATCCAGACCAGCGGTCGGCAGCCGAGCGACCGACTCAGGATCGTGCCGGGGTAGGACGCCGACGCCACCAGCGCCGCGCCGATGATCGCCATCAGCAGGAATCCGCCCCGATACATCCAGGGATCGAAGTCGTGCACGCGCCAGAACATCGCCAGCACTCCGAGCAGCGCCAGGAGGCCGGCCACATCGATGATCGCGCGGTGCCCGCGCAGCCGTCGCAGAGGCGGATCCTCAGCCGACCAGAAGAACGCCAACAACGCGCCGATCAACAGTGCGAACGCGCGCGTGTCGGTCCCGTAGTACACGCGCGATGGGTCGCCGTTGGGGTTGTAGAGCAGCCACATCAGCAGGCACGAACCGACGGCGAGCA
The DNA here is from genome assembly GCA_963848435.1 of uncultured Conexibacteraceae bacterium. Taxonomy (GTDB): domain Bacteria; phylum Actinomycetota; class Thermoleophilia; order Solirubrobacterales; family Solirubrobacteraceae; genus Palsa-465. The sequence continues at coordinate 204,974 of CAWKDQ010000002.1, forward strand.
CGACCGTGAGCCCGATCATGCCCCCCCGGCGCAGCCGGGTCAGCCCAAAGATCAGGATCAGCGGCCAGAGGAGATAGAACTGCTCCTCGATGGCCAGCGACCACAGGTGCTGGAGCAGCGACGGGCGGCCGAACTGGTTGAAGTATGAGTGGCTGGCGATGATCTCGTGCCAGTTGGTGAGATAGACCAGCGCGCTGATCGCGTCCCCGCGCGTGCGGCTCAGGTCATCGCGTGCGATCGTCAGTGTCGCCAGCAGCGCAAACACGACGACGACGAGCACGGCCGGGAACAGCCGACGTGCTCGGCGACCCCAGAAGGAGCCGAGCTTGAGCGACCCGTGCTTCGACCACTCGCGCAGCAACAGCGACGTGATCAGGTAGCCGCTGAGCACGAAGAACAGGTCGACACCGAGGAAGCCGCCAGGCATCCAACTGACGTTCGCGTGATACAGGAAGACGCCGGCCACTGCCAGTGCTCGGAGGCCATCCAGCCCGGCTCGGTATGTCAGCGAGCCACTGCCCCGGGACCCCATCGACGATGGGTCCGTCTCTGCCATGAAGCTCACCATTTCTCTATACCTCCTCAGTGCGCCGGCCGCAAGTCTTGTGACGTCACCTGCCCCCGACCGCAACCTCGGGTTGGCGCAGCGGTTATCAGAGCAACGCATGCTCGGCGACTCACGCGACCTGACTCCCATCGCTACGGCGCACGAAAGCGTGCAGCGAGCGGCGAGCGCAAGCCTAAGATCGGTCGCGATGCGAAGCCGCCTGCCGCTGATCCTTGCGGCGTGCGTCGTTGCGGTTCTTCTGGGGGTGGGAGCCGGCCCGGCGTCGGCGACCACGGTGACCGTCCTGCGCCACGACGGACGCACGCATATCGTCGACAACCCGTACCTGACGGGAGCAGCTGCCGACCCTACCCTGCCGGCACCGGCGCAACCCGCTTCGGCGGTATCCTCAGCACCACGGGCCGGTGTGGCTCGGGCCGGCCACGCCAGATCAACCAAGCAGCGGACAAAGCCGCCAAAGACGGTGACTTTCGCGCAGGCACTCGCGAAGCTCCGCGGCACGGGTGCGCTCTCGAGCGCCGCCTACGCGAGTGATCTGAGCGCATGGACGCAGGCGCTCGCCGAGGAGAAGCACCTGACGAAGTGGCGCACCGCCCAGCTGACGGGAGTCACCGACACGCTGACCGAGATCGCTACCGACGGCAAGGTGACAGTCGGCCGCCTGCCGGTGCTGATGCTGACACTCGTCAACAACACCAGGTACTGGAAGGCGGGTGCGTCACTCGAGAACGGCGCCGCGGTGCAGTTCCAGGGCTCCGAGCTGGTGTGGGAGTACTACGCCGGCTCGGGCATCCAGCTGCAGGTGCTGCACACGTTCGGTGAGGGCGACGGCTACTTCGAGGCCGGCCCCGGCGACTACGGCAAGCTTGCGACGCTGATGAGCGAGATGGTCCCCTTGGCGATCAGGCGCAGCGGCGGACTGGCGTGGGAGTACTACTTCAACTGGGAGGGCGGCAGGCCACCCTGGGTCAGCGCGATGGCACAGGGCACCGGACTGGAGGCGCTGGCGAACGCCTACCTCGCGACCGGAACCCGCAGGTACCTGACTGACGCCCACAAAGCCCTGCCGCTGTTCAGGTCAGCGCCACCCGCAGGCGTTGCCGTGAGGACGCCGCTCGGCAACCGTTACCTGCAGTACTCCTTCACACCTGGGACGGACATCATCAACGCCTTTCTGCAGAGCGTGCTGGGGCTCTACGACTACGCGCAGGTGTCAGGTGACCCCGTTGCGACCCGCCTGTACAACGCCGGGAACGCTCAGGCCAAGTCGGAGCTGCATTCGTTCGCGATCGGCGGCTGGTCGCTCTACCAGCCCGGCCAGCCCGATGACCTCAACTACCACACGCTCGTCACGGGCTTCCTGAAGCTGCTCTGTCAGAAGACGCAGATCTCGGCCTACTGCACGACCTACCAGCAGTTCGAGGGCGATCTGCTGACACAGCCGCAACTCACACTGGAGACCACCACGGCAGCTGCCGGCAAGAAGTTCGATCTCCGGTTCAAGACCACCAAGTACGCGTCAGTCGGTATCACGCTGAGCGCCAACGGCAAGAACTACATCTACACAAGGCAGAGCTTCTACGCGGGCAACGTCTCGCTCCAGGCGCCGAAGCTGAGGGCGGGCACCTACGCCCTCGCGATGTCGATCACCGACCCGGCCGGCCACTACGCGAAGCTGTCGACGTCCTTCGACGTCTGCAAGGGGAAGTGTCCAACCTCCGACGCGAACAGGCCGAGCACCCCCGCCCCGCTGACCGTCACCGTCCCGATTCCGAAGCCAACCAGGACGACAACCCAGACGACCACGACGCCGACCAAGACAAAGACAACGACCACGCCGACGACCACCACGACAACGACGACTACGACGACAACGACGACTGGCACGACCAGCACGCTGACCTGCACCGGTACCACCACCACGGGTGGGGCAGGGCTCGGCGGGTGCTGAAGCAGTAGCGTTGAACACCTTGACGCCGCGTACGATCCTCTACACCGGCAAGGGCGGAGTCGGTAAGACATCGGTCGCCGCCGCGACAGCCGTGCGCTGCGCCGCCGGCGGCAACCGCACCCTGATCCTCTCGACCGACCCCGCTCACAGCCTGTCGGATTCGCTGCAGACGCAGCTCGGCGCCGATCCAACACCTGTGGTGGCCAACCTCGACGCGGCCGAGATCGATGCGCAGCACGAGCTCAGCCGGCATTGGGCCGGTGTCCAGGACTGGTTCGGCCAGCTTCTCATGCGTCGCGGCCTGGACCGCATCTCTGCAGAGGAGCTGACGGTCCCGCCCGGCGTCGATGAGCTGTTCTCACTGCTGCGCCTGCGCGAGCATCACGGCGAGGGCAGATGGGACGTGATCATCGTCGACTGCGCGCCGACCGGCGAGACGCTGAGGCTGCTGTCCTTCCCAGAGGCCGCGCGCTGGTGGCTCGAGAAGGTCGTGCCGTTCGAGCGCGCGATCGTGGCGGCCGCGGCACCGCTGGCCCGGACGGTGCTCGACATTCCGCTGCCAACCAGTGCCGTGTTCGAGGACATCCAGCGACTTTCGGCCAACCTGATCGCGATGGACCAGATTCTTCGGGACACCGACCACAGCACGATCAGGCTGGTGATGGCGCCCGACCGGATGGTGATCGGCGAGGCGATGCGCACCTTCACGTACCTCAACCTGTACGGCTACCTGACCGACGCGGTGGTTGTGAACAAGGTCTTTCCGGAGGACGTCGGCGATTACTTCGCACGCTGGCGCGGGCTGCAGAGCGAGCAGCTCGAACTGGTGCGCTCGGCCTTCGAACCGGTGCCGGTGCTGGAGGCGCCGTACTTCGACGAGGAGGTGATTGGCCTCGAGATGCTGGCGAAGCTGGGAGAGACGCTGTTCGGTGCTGGCAAGCAAGCCAGCACCGAAGCCGCTACCGACCCTGCCGCGATCCTCTACGACACGATCACGCAGTCGATCGAGAGCGACGAGCATGGCGCCCGGCTGCGACTGACGATCCCGTTTGCGAAGAAGGAGGAGATCGGGCTGCGCCAGGTCGGGCTCGAGCTGGTAGTGACGGCGGGCGGCCAGCGGCGCACGATCATGCTGCCGCCGACGCTCGCAGCGTATAAACCGGAGTCCGCCACCTACCTCGACGGCATCCTGGAGGTGACCTTCAGTCGTGACCAGTGATCAGCAGGACAGCATTCCGCCCCGCGGTTGGGAGGTTCCCCCTGGAGCCCGGCAGGTCGACCCGGACGCGATCGCGCAGCTCTGCGAGCAGCTGCTGGCGCTCGTGCCGGTCGAGTTACGCGTGCGCATCGCGGACGCGGCGCGCCAACTTCTCGAGGCGTTGCGAGCATTGATCGACTGGTGTGTGGTGCGGCTCGAGCGCGGTGCCGGCGGCGGTGACGTGGAGGTCCGCGACATCCCGATCCTATAGTTCCCGGCATGTCCGAGAATCCGAGTTCGGTCGAGGCGGTTACCGAGGGCCTGCGTGGGGTCGGCTACCTGCCGGGCGCCTCTACGGCGCTCGTCTCCTATCTCGCAACCCAGCTCGGCAAACCCGTGCTCGTCGAGGGTCCGGCCGGTGTGGGTAAGACCGAGCTGGCCAAGGCTCTGGCCAGGTACCTGGGCCGCGAGCTCGTGAGGCTGCAGTGCTACGAGGGTCTGGACGAGGCCAAGGCGCTCTACGAATGGAACTACCGCAAGCAGCTGCTGCGGATTCAGACAGAGTCCGGAGACACGGGCTGGAACGAGGTGCAGGACGACATCTTCGGCGCTGACTTCCTGCTCGAGCGGCCACTGCTGACGGCGATCTCCTCAACCGAGCCGGTCGTGCTGCTGATCGACGAGATCGACAAGACCGACCAGGAGTTCGAGGCGATGCTGCTGGAGCTGCTGTCGGACTTCCAGATCACGATCCCCGAGCTCGGGCGGATCGAGGCGCGCACGCATCCGGTCGTGCTGCTGACCTCGAACAACAGCCGCGAGCTGACCGAGGCGTTGAAGCGCCGCTGCCTGTACCTGTGGCTCGACTACCCGGACCTCGAACACGAGCTCGAAATCGTGCGCATGCACTCCCCGGACCTGCCTGAGACGGTGGCGCGCAAGCTGGTGGAAGTCGTGCAGATGGTGCGGGACCTCGACCTCAAGAAGCCGCCCAGCATCGCCGAGTCGATCGACTGGGCACGAGCGCTGCTGCTGCTCGGAGCCAGTGACATCGATCAGGACACGTTCCGGCAGACGATGAGCGTGATCGTCAAGCATCGGACTGACCTCGACACCGTCGCCGAGCGGGTTGGCGTCAAGCTGGAACCCGCGCAGGCGGCCTGACGGCCCCGGCCGAACGGGCAGACCTGAAGGCACGACGCTATGCCCGCCGAACGCGCTGACGTCGACGGACTCCGGATCGAATTCGACGGGCAGCTGGTCGCGTTCGCCGAGGATCTGCGATCGGAGGGTGTCGCGGTCGGCACCTCTGAGCTGCTCGATTCGTTCGAGGCGCTGGAGCTGGTCGAATGGTCGGCGCTCGACCAGTTCCGCGAGACACTCGCCACCACGATCGCCAAGTCCCCTGAGGATCGGCGCGTGTTCGACCTCGTGTTCGACCGCTTCTTCTTCCGTGCCACGGAGATGCAGGCCGTTCGGCTCGAGGTCTCCGAGCCACAGACGCGCGTCGGCGCCGATCAGGTCGACCTCGACGAGCTGCGACGCCAGATCGCCCAGGCGCTCGAGGACGGCGCCGAGTCTGATCTACGGGACCTCGCGCGGCTGGCGATCGCGGCCTTCGGCAGGGGTGAGGGATCGGGTGTGCTGGGCGTCGACGTGCAGCGGATCCGCCGCGCCCTGGGCCTGCGCACCGAGCCTCAGCCAGACCTGCCGGAGGACGATCCGCGCCGTGAGGGCATCCCGCGCGAGCAACTGCGCGAGTTCGAAAAGGCGCTGCGACGTGAGCTCGAGCGCGCGCAGATCGAGCGCACCCAGGCGCTGCCGCCCAAGCGCCCGTTGACCGATCTGGACCGCTCGCTGCCCGGCGGGCCGGTGCAGGATCTGGCGGCGGTGCACAGGGTCGTCGCGCAGCTGCGGCGGCGGCTGGCGTCGCAGGGGCGCGAGCAGCGCGGTCACAACCGTCATGCGCATGTCGACGTGCGGGCGACGATGCGCGCCTCGCTGCAGACCGGCGGCGTGCCGGTCGAGCTCAAGTACAGGCCGCGGCGCCCGCGGCGGCCCGAGCTGTTCGTGCTCTGCGACGTCTCGACCTCGGTCACCAGTGCCAGCACGTTCTTCCTCAGCGTTCTGCACGCCCTTCACGATGCCTTTCGCAAGCAGCGCTCGTTCGTGTTCATCGAGCGCATCTCCGAGGTCACCGAGGTCTTCCGTCGCGAGCGCGACTTCCGTGCCGCGGCCGCGGCGATCGCTCGCGATGCCGGTGTCGCCGACGTATCCGGATACACCGACTACGGCCGTGTGTGGAGCGAGTTCCTGGCGGAGATCGAGGACGAGCTTCACCCGCGGGCGACCGTGATCGTGCTCGGCGACGCCCGCACCAACGGACGACCTCCGCGCGAGGATCTCTTCGCCGCGATCACGGCCAGGGCCGGGCGCACGCTGTGGCTGAACCCCGAGCCGAAGCTGTACTGGAACTACGGCGACAGCGTGATCGCGGTCTACGAGCAGTTCTGCGAGGCGTTCGAGTGTTGGAACACCGAGCTGCTGAGTGAGTTCGTCGACCATCTGATGAAGCGCTGACCAGTCGCCTGATTTGATCGAGCTCCAGGAAGTCTCAAGGACGTTCGCGGGACGCCGCGGCAGCCCGGCGGTCGCCGCACTCCGCGAACTGTCGCTGATGGTCGACGCCGGCGAGACCGTCGCCGTCGTGGGCCCCAGCGGCTGCGGCAAGACAACGCTGCTCGAGCTGATCTGCGGACTTCAATCGCCCGACGCCGGGGTGGTCGAGGCCGCGCCGGCCGCGCTGATGCCGCAGCGAGACCTGCTGCTGCCATGGCTGTCGGCGATCGACAACGCGTGCCTGGCGTTGCGTGTGCATGGGGTCGCGCGCCCGCTGGCGCGCGACCGGGTCGCGCCGTGGTTTGAGCGCTTCGGACTCGGCGGCTTCGAGGAGGCTCGGCCCTACGAGCTGTCGGGCGGGATGCGCAAGCGGGTCGCGTTCCTGCGAACGCTGCTGGCGGGCAAGCCGGTGCTGGCGCTGGACGAACCGTTCGCGGCACTCGACGCGATCACACGTGCCGAGATGCAGGGCTGGCTCGCGAGCGCGCTGGAGGCGGAGCCGCGAACCGTCGTGCTCGTCACCCATGACGTCGAGGAGGCGGTGCTGCTCGGGGACCGCGTCGTCGTGCTCTCGCCGCGGCCCGGGCAGCTCGTTGCCGATCTGGCGGTGGGTCTCGGCCGGCCGCGGCGGCGGACCGACCCCGCGGTGGTCGAACTGCGCGCGAGGGCGCTTGAGGCGCTGGCGGTGCCGGCATGAGGCGCTGGCTGCTGCCGTTGATTGGGATCCTCGTGCTGCTCGGGATCTGGGAGCTCTACGTGACGATCAGCGGTGTCAGCTCGTTGGTGATGCCCTCCCCCGTCGACGTTGCGCGCGCGCTGGTGGACGACCGCGGCACGCTGTGGCACAACCTCAAGCCCACGGCGGCGGAGATCTGCCTGGGCATGGTGTTGGGCGCGGCGTTTGGCCTGCTGATCGCCGTGGTGCTGCATTTCTCGGGCACCGTGCGCCAGGCGTCGTATCCGCTGTTGGTGGGATCGCAGGCGATTCCGATTCCGATCCTCGCACCGCTGCTGGTCGTTTGGCTGGGATTCGGGCTGCTGCCGAAGCTGACCGTGGTCGCGCTGGTGTCGTTCTTTCCGATCCTCGTGACGACGCTCTCGGCGCTCGAGGCCGTCGATCCGGACCTGATCAAGCTGCTGCGCACGTTCGACGCCGGTCGCTGGCAGACGTTCCGGCGGGTCGAGCTGCCGAGCGCGCTTCCGGGGGTTTTTGCGGGAGCCAGGATCGCCGCCGTATTCGCGGTGCTCGCGGCGATCCTCGGGGAGCAGGCTGGTTCGAACTCCGGCCTCGGAATCCTCCTGATTACGACGGTTGGCAACCTTGAGACAGCCGAGGCATTTGCCACCGTGTTCGTACTCGCCGCATTCGCCATCCTGTTGTTTGCGCTGCTGACGCTCGCCGAGCGGCGAGCGTTGCCGTGGGTACACCGACAGAGAGACATACAGCTCCGATGAGACTTCGCCCGATAGCGCCACCGCCCGCAGGGCGTGCCTGGCGTGCTCGCCGCCCCCACCGTGCGCGCCGCCGCTGGAGCGCCCCCAGCCTCCGGGGCACCCTCAGCCTCCGGGGCGCCCTCAGCCTCCGGGGCGCCCTCAGTCTCCGGGGCGCCCCACGCTCCTGGAGCGCTGCGGTGCTGGCGGTGCTGGCAGGCTCAGCGCTGGCCGGATGCGGCGAGGTCACCAACACGATCCACCCCAGTGCGGGCACCGCTGACGAGGTCACGATCGTGCTGGCGGGACAGCCGAACGCGCTGTACGCCGGCATCTACGAGGCGCAGGCCCGCGGCTACTTCAGGCAGAGCGACATCAACGTGCACATCGTGGTTCCCAGCGCCGGGCAGAACCCTGTCGACATGGTCCACGCCCGTCAGGCGCTGTTTGCGGTCGCGTCCGAGCCGACGATCTTCCTGCACCGCAACACGGGCCAGCCGGTGGTCGGCGTCGGCGCGATCGTGCACGGTCCGCTGTCAGCCATCACGGTCCCGGTGCCGAAGCCAGGCTCAGGCGGAGGCGCGGTCACGACGCAGACCACGACGACCGCCACGACCACGCCGGCAACCACCAAAAGGGCGACCACCGCCGCGGGATCCGCTACGCACACGACGACGACCCGGCAGACGACCGCGACCCCGCAGACGACGACCACGATCACCGAGCCGGACTCGGCGATCTGGCCCTCACAGCTCCACGAGCTGCTGAGCAAACCCGGCGCCCCCACCTATGACGGAATGGTGCTGGTGGTCCGCAAGGGCTCGATCGTCGACGACGCGGGCCCGCTGCGCCGGTTCGTCCAGACGGTCGCGCGCGGCTACCGGGCGGCGAGGGAGAACCCCGCGCGGGCAGTCAACGACCTGGTCAAGGCGGTGCCGTCGCTGGCTTCCCAGAAGGCCCTTCAGCTGTCGCTGCTCAACGCCGCGATGCCGCACATGTTCCCGTCGCACGCGAAGGTCTGGGGCTGGCAGCGCGAGGCGGAATGGAACACCTTCGGGACGTGGATGCTTCAGCACCACCTGCTGAGCAACCCCAACGCGATCACGGATGCGTCGACCAACGAGCTCCTTCAGGGCCAGGGCGTCTGATCGGGCGGCGCGCCCCATCCGGCTCAGGAGCCGGCGATCGCGTTCACCCCGAGTCCGTTCGAGCGCAGCGCATAGCTGGCCGCCAGGCCCTGCCAACGTCCGAAGCGGGCGAAGTGGTCGCGGACCTGCTGCTCGGTGGCGCGGGCGTAAGGGTCGCCGCCGGACAGCAGCCTGCCGACGAGTTTGATCAGGCCCAGGTCGCCGGCTGGAATCTGGTCCAGGCGCCCCTGACCCACGAGCGCCAGAACCTCGACCGTCCAGCTGCCGATACCGGAGATCCCACGCAGGCGTCGCCAACCGTCGGCCTGTGTGCTCGGATCGCGTGAATCCAGGTCGACGCGTCCGCGCGCAACCTCACGCGCGACCTTGACCAGCGCCAGCGCGCGCGAGGCCGCAAGGTCGTAGGACTCGAGCCGAGCAGGCGCCGCAGCGGCGAGCACCGAGGCGCTCGGGGAGTCGCGGAGGCCGCTCTCAGGGTCGCGGCGACCCAGCGCCGCGACCATGCGCCGTTGGATCGCCGCCGCGCGTTCGTACTCGATCAGCTGTTCGGTGACCGCCCACGCAAGCGCCTCGAACGGGTCGGCGCGTCCGGCCGGGCGCACCGTCGGGCTCGCGCGAACGGCCGCGCCGATCCACGGGTCGCGACAGAACTCGTCGTGGAACTCGCGCAGATCGAGGTCAACCCCGAGGGCGCGTCGCATCCGCGTGATCGCCCGTTCCGCCGCCTCGGACCCGCAGGCGCGAGCACCGATCACGACGTTCCCCGAGCGCAACTGTGCCACGCGCAGGTGCACGGGTTCGTCGTGTTCGTGCAGGAGCCGATGGAGAACACCGCCGCGGACAGGGCTGAGTCCGTCCATGCCACTGCGTCGCGTCAGACGAAACGGCCAGGGCGGCCGCACCTCGACCCGAACCTCGATGCGGGGTGGGACGGCGGCCGGGGCGGGAGCCGCGACGCTCAACTCGGCTGCTGCGGCAGCGGCCGGATATGGATCACGAACGTGCGGGCCTGGCCGTGGCGATTGCCGTGGCCCGGGTACTCGCCGCCGTGATCGTGGCGCGGATGGTCAGCGCCCCACAAGGTGGCAGGTGACTCGACACGCGTCAGCGCATAGCGCCGCAGCAGCGCCAGTGTCGCGGCGCCGGCGACAAAGCCGGTTGCAGCCGCAACCGCGGTGTGAACGCCCGGTACCTGCAGCCACGACGGCAGGCGCCCCCCGGCAGTCTCGGGGAGCGGGTGCTCGACCCGCCCGACCGCGTACTCGACGACCTCGCCGTCCAACACCTCGACCTCGAGGAGCTCCTCGCCCACGATCCAATCGCCATCCTGCACAGCCTGATCTTGACAGGGTGACCGGCGGCCGATGCCTTAGCATGCGAACCCGCACATGCCCTCGAAAGACGTCTTTGCCAAAGCGCGCGAGTTCGAGCGCCTAGAGCAACTAAGAGCGGCGCGCGCGATCGGCGCCGTCCCCTACTTCCACGTTCTGGAGGGACCGACGCTGCCCGTCGTCGAGATGGAGGGCCAGCGCCGGATCATGCTCGGGTCCAACAACTACCTCGGCCTGACCGGCGACGAGCGGGTCAAGCAGGGCGCGCGCGACGCGCTCGATCGCTACGGCACCGGCCTGACCGGTTCGCGCTTCCTCAACGGGACGATCGACCTGCACGTGGAGCTCGAACGCGAGCTTGCCGACTGGATGGGAACCGATGACGCACTCGTGTTCACCACCGGTCACCAGGCGAACCTGGGAGCACTCGGCACGATCCTCGGACCTGAGGACACGGTGATTGCCGACTCCGGGGACCACGCATCGATCCTCGACGGATGCCTGCTTTCGCGCGCGAAGCTGCGCCCCTTCCGCCATAACCGTCTCGACCTGCTGGAGAAGCAGCTCGGCAAAGCTCAGAACGACGACGGTGGTGTACTGGTCGTGGTCGACGGCGTCTACTCGATGGAGGGCGACGTTGCGCCGCTGCCTGAGATCGTGAAGCTGACCAAGCGATACGGGGCACGGCTGATGGTCGACGAAGCGCATGCCTTCGGAGTCCTGGGTGCCCGCGGCGCCGGCACCTGCGAGCTGTTCGGCGTCGAGCAGGACGTCGACCTGCGGATGGCGACCTTCTCGAAGTCGCTGGCCTCGTGCGGGGGCGTGATCGCCGGCTCTGGCGAGGTGATCGAGTACCTCCGGATCGCTGCTCGCCCCTTCATCTTCACGGCCTCAGGCGTACCGGCATCGGTCGGCGCGACGCTCGCCGCGGTCCGGATCTGCCGCTCCGAGGAAGGACGCGAGCTGTTCGCCAAGGTGCTGGGCAACGCCGCCTACCTGCGGCGCGGCCTGTCCGAGCTCGGCTACAAGGTCCTCCCACCGGCGCACATGGCGGACGGCTCGGAGATCATCACGCCGGTGGTGCCGGTCGTGGTGGGCGATGACTGGAAGGCGGTGCTGCTCTGGAAGGCCCTGTATGAGGCGGGGGTCTTCGTGAACGTCGCGATCCACCCCGCGGTGCCGCCGGGCGGCGCGCTGCTGCGCACGAGCGTGATGGCGACCCACGAAACGGACGTGCTCGACGAGTCGATCGCGATCTTCGATCAGGCCAAGCGGGCGTTCGAGGCCGAGCACGGGCCGCTGCCCAGCGACGCCTGAAGGCCAGACAGTCTTTGCTCAGCATTTGTGAGCATTGCCGATCCGACGTCGCTAACAGAAAAAACACGCTCTAAGCAAACGGTTCAAGATTTGTGACCTTGCTGTTACGGGCGCCAGCGCGATAGCGTGAGGTTCAGTTCGAAGTGGCCGATGAGACAGCGACGACGCGCTTCCAGATGAGGCACGGGGTCGGAGGCGGAAGCGCCGGGGAAACGCTGTCGGCCGGGAGCGAGAGGCAGCAGATCTGAGCAGCACCCGATCGGGTGGCGCGCGTCAGCGTGCGTCGATCGGCGACCTTCCACGCACACGCCTGTGATCAGACGAAAGAGGATCGATGATGGAGACGTCACAGTTGTCGACAGAGCCCCAGCGGCTTCGCGCCCTGGAGCACGCCAACGCGGTCCGTCTCGCTCGCGCCGATCTCAAGCGACGGATTGCGGAGGGCGAGACCTCTGCGGCTGAGGTGATCCTCGAATGCCCCGATGCGGTCCGCAGGTGGACCGTGGCAGAGCTGCTGATGTCACAGCGACGCTGGGGCAGCACCCGCTGCCGCAAGTTCCTCGAGCGCAACGGCGTCAGCGAGATCAAGCCGATCGGCGCGCTGACCGAGCGCCAGCGACACATGCTCGCCGCTCAGCTGAGCAGCAGCGCCTGCGCACCGGCGGAGACCGCGCAGCGCGAGCTCGTCTGGGCCTGAAGGCAAAGGTCCCTCAGGGAGGGCCGGCGCCGAGCCTGAGCAGTGCGATCGTGGTGGCGATCCGGGCCGTGAGAGCAAAAGGCGTATGGTCGATCTGTTGTGCCGTCACGCGCACGACGTGATGGCCCGAGGCGGTCAGCTCCTGATCGCGGACGCGGTCAGCCTCGAACTGACCCCGCTTTCCGTGTACCCCCCAGCCATCAAATTCGATCACCAGTTTGAGGTCCGGCCAGAACGCGTCGACCAGCTTGCCGCCAACCCAGACGTTGGTCTCCGGGCGTGGAAACTGAGCGTCGTGGAGCAGGGTCAGTAGCTTGCGCTCATAGCCTGAGCGGGTGTCCTGCAGCGGCTCGGGGCGCTCGAGGAGGTCGCGCACTTTGGCGACACCCTTCGCGTGGGGGTTGCGCTCGATCACCTCCTGGATCTGCGAGACGCGCATGAGATTCCTCCTCAACCCGGCCACGAGGATGGCCTCGAGTTCCAGTTCGTCGAACCGCGCCGCGAGCTGCAGCACGGTCAGAGCCGGCGAGGTGACCGGGATGCCGCTGCGCCAGCGGATGTCCCGAGGAGCCAGGGTGCCGGCGAACCGCAAGTGCACGCCCGCCCGCGGCGCCGCGCTGCGCCCGACCAGCAGGATCTCGATTGGGTCGGCTGCCCGGAGGACCTGAGTCGTGTCCGTCAGACCCCACAGCTGTGCCGCAGCTCTCCCGGAGACGAGTCCGTGTCCACGGAAGTGGAGGGCCGCAGCCATCATCCGCCCCAGCGTTGATGGCGTTGGGCGGCCGACCAGGTACACGCGCGGAAACACGCGGTGTAGTTGGCCGATCTTGACGCGGTGCGCGCGAGCTGTGCGTCTGATGCCTGCGTCTCTGAGCTGATCAAGGTGGACGTGGCCGTGCTGAAGCTCTGCGAGCCGTGCCACTTCCGCGTCCCCCCTGCCCTGCACAGGCCGAAACCGAAAAATCGGCACGACATGGCGCGATTTCCTTGAAAGCGCGCGGTTTTCAGGAGCGTTTTGGAAAATCGGCGCTGAGCGGTCCGATTTTCCGAAACGCTCCTGGTCTGAGGCGCCTCTGCTCGCAGTCACGTGTCGGACTGTGACGCGGCGGCCGGCACTCGTCCAGAAATGTGACGGGATTGGCACAAGCGCGCCCGACCGCACCGACCGCACCCACCGCACCCACCGCACCCACCGGAGAGTTTGGACATTTGGATAGTGACCAGAATCGACAGGTGAGCTAGCTTGCCCCTGTCGCGCTTCCGGCGCGAGTGCTTGCCCACGCCTCCGCCGCCGAGGCGCGAACAGGAAGGAACGACCAACGAAATGTCTCGAATTCGCCAGCAGAACGTGCTTGCAGCGCAGTGGACCCCGGACGGGGCCTCGCTGGGCGCGCCCGACCTGACCGTCGCTGACAACCAGGTCTTCGGTGAGAACGTCTTCAGTGCCGCCGTCCAGCGCCAGCGTCTCCCCAACGACGTGTTCAAGGCGCTCTCCCACACACTCGCCAAGGGCGAGGCGCTCGACACATCGCTGGCGGACGCCGTCGCGCTGGCGATGAAGGAGTGGGCGCTCGAGAACGGCGCAACCCACTACGCCCACATGTTCCAGCCGCTCACCGGCCTGACCGCCGAGAAGCACGACAGCTTCTACTCCCCGACCGGCGAGGGCACCGCGATCGCCTCGTTCTCCGGCAAGGAGCTGATCCAGGCCGAGCCCGACGCGTCGAGCTTCCCGACCGGCGGCATCCGCGCCACGTTCGAGGCGCGCGGCTACACAGCCTGGGACCCGACCAGCCCGGCGTTCATCCTCGAGAATCCGAACGGCGCGCTGCTCTGCATCCCGACGGCGTTCGTCTCCTGGACGGGCGAGGCGCTCGACCACAAGATCCCGCTGCTGCGCTCGATGGACGCACTGTCCAAGTCCGCCATGCGCGCGCTGAAGCTGTTCGGCAAGGACACCGGTCGCGTGTTCACCACGGTCGGCCCCGAGCAGGAGTACTTCCTGATCGACGAGCAGTATTACTTCGAGCGTCCCGACCTGGTGACGACCGGCCGCACCCTGTTCGGCGCCAAGCCGCCCAAGGGCCACGAGCTCGACGACCACTACTTCGGCTCGATCCCGGAGCGCGTGCTTGCCTACATGCTCGAGTGCGAGCTGGAGCTCGCGAAGCTGGGGATCCCGATCAAGACCCGCCACAACGAGGTCGCGCCGGCGCAGTACGAGGTCGCGCCGATCTTCGAGAACTCCAACGTCGGCTCTGACCACCAGCAGTTGACGATGCAGGTCCTGCAGAACGTCGCGCGCCGCTACGGCCTCGCTTGCCTGCTGCACGAGAAGCCGTTCGCGGGTGTCAATGGCTCGGGCAAGCACAACAACTGGTCGATGGGCACCGAGGAGGGTGAGAACCTCCTGGACCCAGGCGACACGCCGCATGAGAACCTGCAGTTCCTGTTCTTCTGCACCGCCGTGATCCAGGCGGTGAACAAGCATCAGGGCCTGCTGCGGGCATCGATCGCCTCACCTGGCCAGGATCACCGCCTCGGCGCCAACGAGGCGCCGCCGGCGATCATCTCGATCTTCCTCGGCAGCGAGCTGGAGCGGCTGTTCGAGGCGATCGAGTCGGGTGCCGCCGGGGAGTCCACGCCCGAGTCGTTCCTCGGCCTCGGCACGCCGGTGCTGCCGCCGCTGCCGCTGCATGGCGGCGACCGCAACCGCACCAGCCCGTTCGCCTTCACCGGCAACAAGTTCGAGTTCCGCGCACTCGGGTCGAGCATGTCGCTGGGTCTGCCCAACACGGTGCTGAACACGATCGTGGCCGAGGCGGTCGACTACCTGTCAGAGGAGCTCGAGGATGCGCTGCAGGGCGGCGCCTCGCTCGAGGACGCGCTGCGGCCGATCATCCAGCGCAGCTACGCCGCGAACAAGCAGGTGGTGTTCGGTGGCGACGGCTACTCCGAGGAGTGGCACGCCGAGGCCGAGCGGCGCGGGCTGCTGAACATTCCCGCCACGCCCGACGCGCTGCCGTATCTGGTGAGCGACGACACCGTGACCGCATTCTCCAACTACGGAGTGCTGAGCGAGCGTGAGCTGCACGCGCGCTACGAGGTGTTCCTCGAGCAGTACATCGCCAAGCTCAACATCGAGGGCGAGACGGCCGCATCGATCGCGCGCACGATGCTGCTGCCGGCAGCCATCCGCTACAAGGCGGAGCTGCTCGGCTCAGAGGAGCCCGAGCTCGCAAACGAGGTCGGCGAGCTGATCTCCTCGTTCATCGACGCGATCCGTGATCTCGAGAGCGCCAACCTCGACCAGAACCATCCGCATGACGCCGGTGTCCTGCCGTACGCGAAGTACATGCACGACACGGTGTTCACGGCGATGGGCGCGGTACGCGAGGTCGCCGACATGCTCGAGCGGATGGTGGCCGACGACCTCTGGCCGCTGCCGAAGTACGCGGAGATCCTCTTCATCAAGTAGCTCTCTGTGGGGGCCAGTGCCTCCGTCCGCAAGTCCTGCCGGCCCGAGAGGGCTCACCGGTGGTGTCCTGGCAAGGACACAGGGAGGGGCAATACCTGGTTGTATTGCCCCGACCGAGGACGCCGCCAGGTGCCGCCGGAGGGCACTCGAATGCCGCATGACTTGCGGACGGGGCCCAGCCGCTTGTGCCGGGCCCCCAGCTCCACGGTTGACCCGCGGCAGCGCGGACCGCCGCAACGGTTCGGACGGGATGTCGCCAACAAGGGACCGGCGGTGGTGTGGCGAAGGTTGTGACGCAGGGCCGCAACTTGATGGAGATGGCTGGGTTTCGAATGGATGTGAGAGGTGCGCCTTCCCGGTTCCGAGGACGCGCGCGACGGACGCTGGCGCTGGTCCCGAGGTCGACCGACGCCGCGGCGGTGGTCGTGGCGTTGCTGCTGGCCGCCGCACTGGGTCCGGCCGCGGCGATCGCGCTGGCGGACGCCGGCACCGGTGGTACCGGCATAGCCGGAGGCACGAGCGGCTCCGGGACGGTGACGGTCACGACGCCATGCAGCGGCTCGATCAGCACCACGCTCACGACCCTCGGGCTCGCCACGACGACAACGGTCGCGACGACCGAGACAGTGACGACAACGGGGACGAACGTCGAGACGACGACGGACACAACCGTCTCGCCGCCGACTACGACCGCGACCACGACCACGACACCGGTCACAACGACCGTGCCGACGACCGAGACGCTGACAGCGCCCGGGACGACAACGGTCAGGCTGACGCCGGCCTGCACCACCGCCGCACCGCCACCGTCGACGATCTCCGTGCCCACGACGAACCCGTTCAGGGGCCGAGCGATGTGGATCTGGGAGCTGTCGCAGAGCAACGGCGGCAACGTCGCCGCGATCATCGCCCGGGCAAAGCGCTACGGGCTCGGCGCGGTCTACATCAAGAGCAGCGACGGCAGCGGCTTCTGGTCGCAGTTCTCGAGCAGGCTGGTGACGGCACTGCACGAGGCCGGACTCAAGGTCTGCGCATGGCAGTACGTCTACGGCGCCTCACCTGTGGCGGAGGCCAACGTCGGCGCGAGGGCGGTCCGGGACGGCGCCGACTGCCTGGTGATCGACGCCGAGTCTCAATACCAGGGCCGCTACGCCGCCGCGGATACCTACATCACGCGACTGCGCCAGCTGATCGGCAATCGCTTCCCGGTCGGACTCGCGGGCTTCCCCTACGTCGACTACCACCTGAGCTTCCCCTACTCGGTATTCCTCGGCCCGGGCGGTGCCCAGTACAACCTGCCGCAGATGTACTGGTCGGACATCGGGACCACGGTGTCGATGGTCTATGCCCACACCTACGAGTACAACGAGATCTACCGGCGACCGATCTTCCCGCTGGGCCAGCTCTGGGGCAGGCTGTCGGCCAGCTCGATCGAGCAGTTCAACACGCTCGCCAAGGCCTACGGAGCGACCGGCGTGAGCTGGTGGGACTGGCAGTCATCGCCGCTCTCGTACTGGACGGACATGACCAGGAGCGCGCCGCTGCTGGTCTCCTACATCCAACGAACTCCCGGCAGCACCTACCGCGGCAACAGGGGCGACCTCGTGATCTGGGCGCAGGAGCACCTCTACGCCGCCGGGTACAAGCTCGCGATCGACGGCGCCTTCGGCGCCCAGACACAGAGAGCGGTCAGGGCGTTTCAGACCAAGCACCGGATCCAGGCCAGCGGCATCATCACCGGCGCGACCTGGGACGCGCTCGACCGCTACACACCCGTCTCAGTCAGATGGACTCAGAAGAAGGGGGTGACCAAGGCGGTCATCGCCCGCGGTGGCAAGGTTGCGGGCCACTCCAGGTCGGGGACTCTGGTCGAGCAGGTGCCGGCCTGGGCGCATGAGATCAGATCACGCAACGAGCTTCACGGTCATCCGGGCGAGGGCAGGCCGTCGAGCGCAAGGCGCTGATTGCTGTAGGCGGGCTGGCCCGTGAGCTCACGTCCGAACCAATACGGCGCGACGAAGGACTCGGCGCCCCACGGATCGGTGAACTCGACCTCGGCGACGATCAGCCCCTGCAGCGACCCGTCGTAGACGTCGAGCTCGATCAGATGGCCGTCATCTGCCTCCAGCCGGTGTCTGACCTTCTCGAGCCGGGCGGTCTCGGTGGCCGGCCAGAGTCCGGCGAACTGCGCGGCGGTCAACTCGACCTCATGCTCGCTGCGGACCAGGCCGCTGCCCGACTTGACGGTCAGGGTGCAGCGATCGCCGCGGCGGCGCAGACGGCTCTCGGCGCCGTCTGATCCGATCGTCAGGTAGCCCTGCTCGATCCGCTCGCCGGGGGCGGCCAACGCCTCCGGCGGGGCCTGAGGCACAAGCCACTTACGCTCGATCTCGACGCCGGACATGGTCGCGCTCATCCGTCCTGCAACAGCGCACCGTCCGCGACGCGCATACCTCCGGGAGGCGCATCGAGCCTGACGGCGCCACGGACGGTCACGCCGGCGCCGAAGCTGACGTCGCCGACCACCTCCAGGTGCTCTGCATCACGCAGCGACGGAGGCCCCGACGGGAAGCGTTGCTCGAAGCCGTCGATCAACCCGAAGTGGGCCTTGTCCAGCGTGACGAGCGGTGGTCGGGCGTCCGGCCCCGCCGCAAGCTCGACACGATCGTCAGGACCGATCACGAACGCGTCTGAGCGCAGCACCAGGAGGTCATCCGTGGTCTTGACCGGGATGAACCGCGATCGTGGCACCTGCAGCAGCCGCGCCCCCGGAAAGCTGCCGATCGCGGCGCCCATCGCGCTCTCCAGCTGGAGTACGGGCGGCGACTGCGGGTCGCGAGGGTCGACGGTCTTGCGGTTGACGATCACCGGCAGCTCGAGCGAGCCATCATCGGCAAACCGCTCGCTCAACGCCTCCAGATTGATCCACAGCGAGTTGGTGTTGTAGTAGCGCCAGCGGCGATAGTCGCGGAAGGATTCGGCGTCCTCCGGCGGCGTCTGCGCGGTCTCGCGCAGGACCAGCCGGCCGTCGCCGCGGCGCCGCGCGATGTGGCCGCCCTTGCGATCGGCCGCGGTTCCGACCACCACCTCCATCAGGAACGGGATTCGCTCACGCTCGAGATGTCCGGCGATGCGCGGCTCGACCATGGCCGCCAGGTTGTCCGAGTTGGAGATCATCACATGCCGGAAACCCTGCTCGAGCAGCGCCTCGAGCAGCCCCGAGCCGACGAGTGCCGCGTAGACGTCCCCGTGTCCGGGTGGGCACCATTCGAGCTCCGGCGCTGCCGGCCAGCGGGCCGGCAGCATGGTCTCAGCATCGAGCTTCGGCACCATGCTCTGCAGGAAATCGACCGGCATGCCCGGCGTTGCGAGCTCCGGGAACTCGGCGAGCGCGGCCAGGGTCGGCTCGCGCGTGGCCTCACTGTTCATCAGGATCAGCGGCAGCCGCACGCCGTGACGGCGACGCAGCGCCAGCGCCTGCCCGACGATCAGCTGCAGGAACGTGCGCCCCTCACGCGCCTCCAGCAGCGACTTGGGCTGCCGCAGGCCCATCGAGGTGGCCAGGCCGCCGTTGAGCCTCAGCACGGCGAGGCGCTCGAGCGCCGGTCCGGGATCGACCTCGGGCAGCTGCTCGAACTCGGGCACGTCGGGCGCCGGTTCGAGCTCGGAGCTCGGGATCATCGTCGCTGCCCCACCGCGAACGCGTTCGATCGCTGAGACGAAGGCGCGGATCGCGGCCTCGCTCTGGCCGGCATCGCGCATCTTCTCACTTGCCGCCAGCACCACCTCGTCAGTCATCTGAGCGCCCCCTGTTCAGCTCATCGAGCCACGTTGTGGCGTTCCCGTCGCTGGGCGCGCGCCAGTCGCCTCGCGGCGACAGCGATCCACCGGAGCCGACCTTGGGCGCGTTCGGGATCGCCGATCGCTTGAACTGGCTGGTCTGAAAGAAGCGGTGCAGGAAGACCCGCAGCCACTGCTCGATCTCCTCGAGGCTGTATTGGTTGCGGCGCTCGCGCGGGATCAGATCGGGCCAGGCACCGCGCTCGCGATCCCCCCAGGCCTGGTGCGCAAGCCATGCGACCTTGCTCGGCCGGTTGCCGAAGCGCAGCACGTGGTACAGGAAGAAGTCCTGCAACTCGTAGGGTCCGACGGTGTCTTCGCTGTTCTGAGCGGGCGCCCCGCCATCGGTAGCCGGGATCAGCTCGGGTGAGATCGCCGTGTCCAGCACCGCTTCGAGGATGCGTCCTGCGTCGGCACCGAACTGCTCGGTGTCGACCGCCCAGCGCAACATGAACTGGATCAGCGTCTTGGGTACCGAGGCGTTGACGTTGTAGTGAGACATCTGGTCCCCCACCCCGTACGTGCTCCAGCCGAGCGCGAGCTCGCTGAGGTCGCCGGTGCCGAGCACGAGCGCGTTGTGGAGGTTCGCGAGCCGGAACAGGTGCGAGGTGCGCTCCCCGGCCTGGACGTTCTCGTAGGTTGTGTCGTAGGCCGGCCGTGCCGCCCGCCGCCGGATGGCCGATCGATTCCAGCATCTGCTGTGACGCCGGGCGGATGTCCAACTCGTTGGCGCTGACGCCGAGCGCGAGCATCAGCTCGCGGGCGCTCTGCAACGTCCGCTCACTCGTTCCGAAGCCGGGCATCGTGTAGGCGAGCACGTTCGTGCGCGGCAGCCTGAGCCGGTCGAACGCGCGGGCGGCGACGATCAGCGCGTGGGTGGAGTCGAGCCCGCCGGAGATTCCGATCACGAGCTTCTCGATGCCGGTCGCCTCGAGCCGGGTCTGAAGGCCGGCGACCTGTATCCGGTAGACCTCGTCGCAGCGCTCGTTGCGGGAACGACGATCGGAGGGGACGTAGGGGAAGCGCGCGATTGCGCGACTCAGGCGAACCGGGCTGGTTGCCGGGGTTGCGTGTGTGGGCGCGCCCGCTGGCGCGCCCTCCGCTCCCAGCAGGCGCACGCCGATGCGGCGCATCTGCGCCAGACGCTCGCGCTGGTCGTGGATCGAGTCTCCCCAGGAGCTCGTCTCGGTGCGGTCGGCGACGAGCCGATCGAGGTCGACGTCGGCGGTGATCAGGCGGTCGTCCTGCGGGTAGCGCTCGGACTCAGCGAGCTGATCGCCGTTCTCATAGATCAGCGCCTGACCGTCCCAGGCGAGGTCGGTAGTCGACTCGCCAGGCCCGGCGGCCGTGTATATGTAGGCGCTCAGCGTGCGCGCCGAATGGCCGGCGCAGAGCTTGCGCCGATACTCGGACTTGCCGACAAGAATGTTGCTGGCCGACAGGTTGGCCAGCACCGTCGCGCCGGCCAGAGCGGCGTAGGTGCTCGGCGGAATCGCCGCCCAGACGTCCTCGCAGATCTCGACGTGAACCGTCAGGTTCGGGAGATCGACGGCGGTGAACAGCAGATCGGCTCCGAACGGGGCCGCCGTGCCGTTGATCTCGACGTGCGTGTTGATCACGTCGCGAGCCGCCCGAAACTGGCGCTTCTCGTAGAACTCGCGGTACTCGGGCAGATAGCTCTTGGGCACCGCGCCGAGGATGCGGCCACGATGGATCACCACTGCGGCGTTGAACAGACCCTGCTCAGCGCGCAGCGGCGCCCCGACGATCGTCACCGGGTTGAGCTTCTCGGTGGCCTCACGGACCTGCTCGACGGCATCGAGCGTGGCGTCGAGCAGCGCGTCCTGTCGGAACAGATCCTCGCTCGTGTAGGCGGAGAGGCCCAGCTCCGGGAACACGACCAGCGCCGCGTGCTGAGCGTGTGCCGCCTGCGCGAGCGCGATCGTGCGCTCGGCGTTGAAGGCAGGGTCGGCGATCCGCACACGCGGAACCGCAGCGGCGACCCGCGCGTATCCGTGGCGATAGATCGAGTCAAACGGCAGATCCCTGATGTCCCGGCCTGAGGGCATATTGGGGAGTATTGCGGAGTGCTCGCCGCGTGGCGGGCCAGCGCTTGCGCCGTGTCGCGGCGATTTGCGCGTACGTAGTTATCCGCAACCTGCAGGTGCTTGACCACGCCGGCGCTGAGGGACGCCACGCTGCGCGCCGACGGGCCGGGCAGCTAACGTGCCGGATGATGACGATCGAGAATGAAGATCCCGGCACGGTCCGGATCGTGATCGCGGATGACCACGCGATCGTGCGACGTGGGCTGCGCCAGCTCCTGGACGATGAGGACGGCTTTGAGGTCGTCGCCGAGGCTGATGATGTCGACTCGGCTCGCCGCTACGTCCGGGGTCACCATCCGGACGTGCTCGTGCTCGATTTGAACATGCCCGGGGAATCGAGCATCGACGCGATCCCGACGCTCCGAGCCGAGTTCCCCGACACGCAGATCGTCGTGCTGACGATGCAGAACGAGCCGGCATATGCCCGCAGCGCGCTCAGCTCGGGAGTCCTGGGGTACGTGCTCAAGGAGTCAGCCGACGCCGAGTTGGTGCAGGCGATCCGGGCGGCGGTCGCCGGCGAGCGCTATCTGAACCCGAGACTCGGTGCGAAGGTGGCGTCCGAGCCGCCGCCGGGACCGCCCGACGGACTCTCGGAGCGCGAACTCGAGATTCTGAGACTGGTAGCGCTCGGCAACACCAACGCCCAGGTTGCCGAGGAGCTGTACCTGTCGGTGCGCACGGTCGAGACCCATCGCGCGCACATCCAGCAGAAGCTGGGACTGACCGATCGCGCCGAGCTCGTTCGATACGCGCTTGATCGCAACCTGGTCAGCTGAGCCTGCAGATCCCCCGCGGACACTAGGTTGTCGGAGTTGCGGTGGTCAGACCTGCTGCCTGCGCGGCGGCCAGGAGGCGTTCGTCGTAGCTGACCAGCGCTGTCAGCTCGTCTCCGAGCAGCACCGCCGACGCCAGGTGCAATGAGTCGAGCGTCCGCAGCGGCGGCTCGCCGATCTCCGAGGCGAGATCCTGCACGCCCCGGTCGAGCGGGATCAGATCAAGGTCGCCGACCACAGACCTGGCCTCGCTGAGCGCTGCGATCCCGGCCCGACGTGCCGCGCGCAGCACCTCGACCCGTCCGAGCTCGCTGGTGACGATGGGCGGATCGGGTCGTGCGTTCAGCCAGTCGCGGAGGGCGGCGGTCTCAGCCTGCTGACGGACCAGCTTCATCACGGCTGAGGAATCGAGATAGATCAGAGCCGGTCCCCACGCTCGGCGTCGAGCAACTGCTGGTTGCTCGGCTCGCCGACGCTCGGCTGCACCGGTCGAGGTGCGCGGACCCGCCCTGTCGGGTTCGAGGCAGGGATCAGGCGTCCGGCGGCAACCATGCGGTCGCGCGCCTGCCGGCCGGGCTCCGGCGGTGTCAGCAGTGCGACGAGCGCCCCGCGCTCAGTCACCTCAACGGTCTGGCCGTCCTTCACCAGAGCGACGTAACGCGAAGCGTGCTGCCGCAGCTCGCGGATCCCGATGCGCTCCATGAACCCGATTGTAGCACCATACGTGCTACTTAGCCTGTGGGCCGCAGGTCGATGAGGTCGAAGCCGATGACGTCGGCGCGGCGGTGGGTGATCACGATCAGGCCGCGATCGCCGGCGGCGCCGGCGATGTTGGCGATCAGGGCGGCCGCGGTCTCGCGGTCGAGGTGGGCTGTGGGCTCGTCGAGGATGATGAACCGGGCGTCGGCGACGAGCCCGCGGGCGACGGTGAGCCGCTGACGCTCGCCGCCAGAGAGCAGCGCGCCATCCTCACCGACGAGGGTGTCAAGACCGTCGGGGAGAGACCGGACCCAATCGCCGAGACGAACGGCATCGAGGGCCAGCCAGAGATCGGCCTCGGTGGCGCCGCGACCTGCGAGAAGCAGGTTCTCGCGGACGCTGGTCGTGAAGACATGCGCGTCCTGGGCGATCAGCACGACGGTTCGCCGCACGTCGTCGAGCGAGAGCTCGCGCAGATCGACGTCGCCCAGCGTGACCTGACCAGAGTCGGGGTCGATGAAGCGCACCAGCAGCTGCGCGAGCGTCGTCTTGCCGGTGCCGCTGGGACCGGTGATCGCGACTCGGCAGCCGGGGTCGAACCTGAGGTTGAGGTCGCGCAGGAGCTCGGGGGTGGCGGTGTCGTAACCGAAGTCGACGTGGCTCAGGGCCAGCGTCAGGGGCGAGCGCGCGGGCAGAGCTCGCGCGCTCGCCGGCTCGGCGACCGGCTGCTCGATCAGCTCGAGTTCCTGCAGCCGGGCGGCCGCGGCGGCGCAGACGCGCGCCCGGCGGGCGGCCTGCGGCAGCGGTTGAAGGCCCTCGAACGCACCGAGCGTGAGCATCGCCAGGGCAGCGAGGTAAACGACGCCGAGCTGGCCGTCATGCACAGCTGGGATCGCGACCAGCAGCACCACCAGCAGCGTTCCTCCGGTGAACAGCGCCGAGAGCGTGGTCGCGCCGGAGGCTGCCACGGCGTCGCGGATGCTGATGCGAGTCAGGGTCGCTCCGGCCGCATCGATTCGCGCGACGCGCTCAGGACCGCGGCCGGCGATCGCCAACTCGAGCGATCCGTCGAGCGCCTCGAGCAGCTCGTCGGCCAGCTGCGCCCGCGCCGGGGCCTGTCGGCGGCCGGCGGAGGCGGCCGCGGCGGCGGTCACCGCCGGAACCACGAGCGCACCGGCGATCAGGCAGATCAGCAGCGCCACCCCGGCCGCCGGAAGCATGATCCCGGCGGTGAGCGCGGCGACGGCGATCACCAGCACCGCGACCAACGGTGGCGCCAGCACTCGCAGATAGAGATCCTGGAGCGAGTCGACGTCGGCGACGAAGCGGGTCAGCAGGTCACCGCGGCGCTGGCGACCGAGGGCGATCGCGCCGAGCGGCGCGATCGCCGCGTAGAAGCCCGCCCGCAGGCGCGAGAGCACACTCAGGGCGAGGTCGTGTGAGACCAGGCGCTCGGAGTAGCGGGCGCTCGCCCGCGCCAGCCCGAAGCCCTGCACCACCGCCACCACTGCACCCAGAGCGATGATCTGCGGACGCTGCGCGGCGCGGGAGATCAGATAGCCGGAGGTTGCCAGCAGGCCGACTCCGGCCAGCACCGCGACGGCGCCGAGCAGGACCGAGAGAGTGAACCGCCGCCCCTCCCCCGGGCGCAGGCGTGCGACCTGGGCGAACCCCGATGAGGACAGCGAGCCTGCCCGCATGCGAACGCTGCTCTGGCGACCCACGCTCACGCGACCAGCTCCAGGTCACGGCTGTTCGCGAGCCTGCCGTTCAGCATGCTGACGACGCGGTCCGCGCGCGCGGCGAGGCTCAGGTCGTGCGTGATCAGCAGGACCGTGCGGTTGCGAGCGAGCTCGATGATCGCCGAGGCGATATGGGCAGCGGTGCCGTCATCGAGGTTGGCGGTCGGCTCGTCCAGCACCACCAGCGCCGCATCGGCCAGGAACGCACGCGCCAGCGCGACGCGCTGAGCCTGGCCGGCGGACAGACGACGGCCACCGTCGCCGACGCGGGTCGCGAGGCCCTCGGGCAGTGCCTCGAGCAGCTCGGTCAGGCCCGCACGGGCGGCTGCATCTGTGATCTGAGCCGGACTCGCGTCGGGGCGGGTGAGCGCGATGTTCTCGGACAGGGTGCCGGCGAAGAGGCGCGAACGCTGCGGCACCCAGGCGGCGAGCTCCCGCCACCGCTCGGGGGTGACGGTGCGCAGGTCGACCGGGCCGCAACGCACCCGGCCGGACGCCGGGTCGGCGAGCCGTAGCGCCAACGCCGCCAGTGTCGACTTGCCGGCGCCGGACGGCCCGGTGACAGCGATGAACTCGCCGGGGGCGAGGGTGAGGTCGAGGTCGTGCAGCACCTGGACGTCGCGCTCGGGGTACGCGAAGCTCACGCGCTCGAAGCGCAGCGGCGCCTGCCGCGGATCCGGTACCGGCGCCGATTCGGCATCCTCCACGTCGGACAGCAGGCCCGGCTCGTCGAGCACGTCCAGCAGACGGCCGGCGGCGGCCAGGCCATCGGCGCTCGCGTGAAACTGCTGGCCGACCGAGCGCAGTGGCCCATAGAGCTCGGGTGCGAGCAGCAGCACGGTGAGGCCCGCATCGAGCTCGAGGTGACCGCCGGTCAGCTGCACCCCGATCGTGGCGGCGACGAGACCGGTGCCGAGCATCGCGCACAGCTCGAGTGCGAACGCCGAGATGAACGCGAGCCTGAGCGTGCCCATGGTCTCGGCGCGGTAGCGCTCACCAACCGCCGCGAGTGTCTGCGCCTGAGCCCGCTCGCGACTGTGGGCGCGCAGCGTCTCGAGCCCGCGGACGACGTCGAGGAAGTGACTGGACAGCAACGACAGCGCCTGCCAGCGGCGCAGCGTGCGTGACTGCGCGCGTAAACCGATCAGGATCATGAACACGATCAGCAGCGGCATCGTGATCGCGAAGATGGCGGCGGCGATCGGATCAAGCGGTATGACCCAGATCATCACCGCGATCGGAACCGTGACGGTCAGCATCAGCGCGGGCAGGTAGCCGGCGAAGTAGTCCTCGAGCGCGTCCACCCCCTGGACCGCCACCGCCGCCAACTCGCCGGTGCGCTCGCCGGGGGCGCGTCCGGGCCTGACCAGCAGCAGCTGCCTGACGAGGCGCCCTCGCAGCTCAGCCAGAACCCGCGCCGCGGCGACCCGTCCTGAGAACTCGAACAGGCCGCCCGTGATCGCGCGTGCAACCAGGACCGCGGCCAGGGCAATCAGCGCGTCGCGCTCGTCCGCGAGCGAGGCGCCGTGCATCGCCACCGCCGTGATCACCTGGGCGAGCAGCGCGGCCTGGGCGACGATCAGCAGTGCTGAGCCGACCCCGAGCCCAGCCGCGGCGGCCAGGTGCGGACGGGCGGCGGCGCTCTCCCGGAGCAGGCGGCGGTCGACGCGCTGACCCGCGGGCCCTCCGGAGCGTCCGACGGGGCGCTCGTCGACGTCGGTGGCAAGCGAGCCACCGACGGAGCTGTCAGCCTCCGTGCTCGCCAAACTTGTGCTCCATGACCGCCACTGGAGTGAGCGGACCCTCGTAGTCATCACGTCCGAGGCGGTGGCGGAACACCCAGTAGGTCCAGGTCTGGTAGACCAGAACGATCGGCACGAAGATGACCGCGACGATCGACATCACCACGAGGGTGTAGTGGCTCGAGGAGGCCGTCACCAGCGTCAGATCGTAGGCATGGTTGGTGCTCGACGGTAGCGCGTTGGGGTAGAGCGCGACCGCGAGCGTCGCGGTCAGCAGCAGGATCGTGGCCGCGGTCAACGCGAAGCCGATGGCCCCGCTGCCGCGGGCCACCTGAGCGGTGGCTGCGAGTGCCACCACGATCGTGACCGCCCCGACGATCACCACCGCAGCGTTCCAGGACTGGTCGGCCATCGTCCAGATCAGGAAGCCGGCGCCGATCACGGCGGCGATCGGCGTCAGCCGGGCGGCGGTCTGTGCAGCGCGCTGCTGCAGCTCGCCCTTGACCCGCAACGAGAGGAAGCCCGCTCCATGCGCGGTGAACAATGCGAGGGTGGCGACGCCGCCCAGCAACGCGTACGGGTGCAGGAGGTCGAGCAGAGAGGCGTGCACAACATGGCCCGGACCCATCGGCACACCGTGGACGAAGTTCGCCCATGCGACACCGAACAGCAGGGCGGCTGCGCCACTTGAGATCGCGAGCGCCCACTCCCAGGCGGAGCGCCACGCGGGCGAGTCGACCTTGCCCCAGAATTCGAACGACACGCCGCGCACGATCAGGGCTGCGAGGACCAGGAACAGCGCCAGATAGAAGCCGGAGAACGCACTCGCGTACCACTCGGGGAAGGCTGCGAAGGTGGCGCCGCCGGCGACGATCAGCCAGACCTCGTTTCCGTCCCAGACGGGGCCGATCGTGTGGATCTGCACCCGTGTCTCGACCGTGTCCCGCGGGAGCACCTTGATCAGAACGCCGACGCCGAAGTCGAAGCCCTCGAGCACGAAGAAGCCTGCCCATAGGACGCCGATCAGGACGAACCAGAGGATCTGCAGGAAGCTTGGATCGCTGTGCATGGCTCCTGTAGGGCTTTCAGTAGGCGAGGGCGAGGTTCGGGGAGTCGGCGCCTGGTGGCTGCGGGTCGTGCTCGTCGGGCCCGTGCTTGGCCTCGCGCCACATCAGCCAGCCGCCGATCGCGATCAGCACGCTGTAGATCACGATGTAACCGGACAGCGTGATGATCACGTCCGTGGTGGAGACGTTCGGCGAGTTTGACTGCGAGGTCTTGAGCAGGCCGAACACGACCCAGGGCTGGCGGCCGAGCTCGGTGAAGATCCAGCCCGACCAGTTGGCGAGGATCGGCAGGACCAAGCCGAGCAGCGCAACCCGGTTGAACCAGGTGGTCCGCTCGAGCCGGCCTTTTCGTGCGAGGAAGATGCCGACGAGCGCGATCAGCATCATCAGCATGCCCGCTCCGATCATGAGCCGGAAGGTCCAGTAGAGGACGCCCACAGCCGGGACGTAGTTCCCCGGACCGTACTGCTGGCGCTCCTCGCGCTGGATCTGCTCGATGCCCTTGATGTTCCCGTTCCAGCTCAGGTCCTCGATCAGGCTGAGCAGATGCGGAATCCGAACCGACGTGAGGTCATTGGGGCAGGGGTTGGTGTGGAAGCCGGCAACCGAGAGGATCGAGAAGCTCTGGCCGGTCCCCGAGTTGCATACCGCCTCGGCGGCCGCCATCTTCATCGGCTGCTGGCTGACCATCAGCCGCCCCTGGCTGTCACCGAAGAACATCGTGGCCAGCACCGCCGCCAGCGTGAACGGCAACGCCATCCGCATCGACCGGGCGACCACATCGCTGCGCTTGCCGCGCAGGATCAGGAAGCCGCAGACCGCGACCACGAGCATGCCGCCGGTGGTGAAGGCGCCGAGAACCGTGTGCGGAAACGCGAGCAGAACCGTGCTGTTGAACAGCACCGCGAAGATGTTCGTCAGCTGCGCCTTGCCGGTGGCGTGGTTGATCGTGTACCCGACCGGGTGCTGCATCCAAGAGTTGGCGACAAGGATGAAGTAGGCGGACATGATCGTCCCGAAGGCGACAAGCCATATCGTCGCCAGGTGCACGCGCTTTGGAAGGCGTCCCCATCCGAAGATCCACAGCCCGATGAAGGTCGACTCGAGGAAGAACGCGATCAGGCCCTCCATCGCCAGCGGCGCCCCGAAGATGTCGCCGACGTAGCGCGAGTAGATCGACCAGTTCATGCCGAACTGGAACTCCTGGACGATCCCGGTGACCACACCGATCGCCATCGAGATCAGCAGGAACTTGCCCCAGAACTTGGTCGCCCGCAGCCAGACCTCGTCGCCCGAGCGGTAATAACGCGTCTGCAAGATCGCGACGAACAGCGCCAGGCCGATCGACATCGGCACGAAGATGAAGTGGAACAGCGTCGTGACCGCGAACTGCAGACGGGCGAAGTCAAGAGCGTTCATGAGCGCCGGATCCTATGTCTCGACTAGTGGGGCGGTGATCGGGTTTGACCCTACTCCTCGGTGCGGTCCGGCCGCTGGCCGGTGTGGTCGATGGTCGATCGCGCTGCGGGGAACTACTTGCGCGTACGGCGAGGGCAGGGAGCCGCGCTGACGCCCCAGCCCCACCGGATTTGCGGACGGGGGTACTAGCATCGGTCGCGTGAGGGCAGCAGGTGTGCACGGGCGTCTCGGACTCCGGTTGCTGGGCGCCTCGGCATTGGTTGCCGTTGTCCTTGCCTGGGGTGCCGCGATCAGTTCTGCCGCGCCGCTTCCGGTCTTCGGCAATCCCGCGGGCCACCACCCGGTGCCAGCCGCTGCGCGCGCGGTGAACACCAGCCATCCCAACCACGTGATCGGCAACGGCACACCCAGCAGCTGCACCTCGGCGGCGGTCGTGCGCGACGTCGCAGCCGGCGGAGTCATCAGGTTCAACTGCGGTCCCAGGCCGGTGACGATCTTGATGAGGACAACTGCGAGCGTGGAGAAGACCAGCCATCGAGTCGTGATCGACGGAGGGGGATTGGTGACCCTCAGCGGTGCCGGCAAACGCCGCATCCTCCTCTCCGACACGTGCGCCGGCAGCTGGTCGACCGACGATTGCGTGAACCAGCCCTACCCGCATGTGGTGGTTCAGAACATCACCTTCGCGAACGGCTATGACGGTGCCGCCCAGAACATGAGCTGCACCTCCAACACCCCCACGTGCTGGTACGGCGGCGTCGACGGCGGCGGCGCCATCTATGTGGAGGGCGGCCAGTTCAAGGCTGTGAACTCACGCTTCATCGGCAACCGCTGCCACGCGTCGGGGCCCGACCTCGGCGGTGGCGCGATTCGCGCGCTGGCTCAGTACCAGAACCGGCCGGTGTACATCACGAGCGACACGTTTCGCGGGGGCCGCTGCTCCAATGGTGGCGCGCTGAGCAGCATCAGCGTCCAATGGGATGTCCTCAACAGCGAGTTTGTGAACAACCACGCAATCGGCTGGGGCGCCAATCCGGCGGCGCCAGGCACCCCGGGCGGTGGCAGCGGCGGTGCGATCTACGCCGACGGCAAGGACGACAACATGTTGATCGCCGGCAGCACGATGACCGCGAACACCGCCCGAGAGGGCGGCGGCGCCGTCTTCGATGTCGTCGACAGCGGCTGGGGAACGCTCACGTTCGATCACTCCCAGCTGCAGGGCAATACCAGCGGGCAGTTCCAGACCTTCCCGGGCGTGTACTACTCACTGGACGGTCACGACAGGGTCCCGACCATGGTCGTTTCGAGCGATCGGTGAGATCTGGAGTGCTGGGCGCAGCGGACGCGTGCTGGGCGAAAGGGGCCGCGTGCCGGGCGCTGCGGCGAACTACTGGGCGCCCCCGGCCGAGGTTGGGTAGCGTCCATCCTGAAACCAGTCCCTGAACTTCCGAGGAGCAACCGTGATTCTGATTGCGTATGACGGCTCAGACGATGCCAAGGTCGCCATCGAGCAGGCCGCCAAGCTGTTCCCGGGCCAGTCGGTGACGGTTCTGACCGTCTGGCAACGCTTCATCGACACAATGGCCCGCGTCGGCGGCGGCATGGGCATGATCGCCGACTACGAGGAGATCGATGGAGAAGCGGAGAAGCGCGCTGCCGACCAGGCTGCCGACGGCGCGAAGCTCGCCTCCGAGGCCGGCCTCGAGGCCTCATCAGCATCGGCCGTGGTCAACACCACCATCGCGGACGCGATCCTCAGCGAGGCCGCCTCAACCGGCGCGGCAGCCGTGGTTTGCGGCAGCCGCGGCTACAGCGGAATCAAGTCGCTGATGCTCGGCAGCGTCTCGAGCCACATCCTCCAGCACGCCGACGTGCCGGTGGTCGTCGTGCCGTCGCCGGAGGTGGCCAAGCGGCGGGCGGAGCATCGGGAGAGTTTGAAGTAGGGCTGATCGAGTGTCAGCTGCGGACGCATCCAGCGAGCCGCCATCGGGCGCCGAGTCAGCTCGGAATCACGCGTCGCAGTGGCACCCGCGCGCGCATGCACTCAGCCGGCCGCTCGCGCCGCCCGTCCGTGTCGTTGTGCGACTCGACCGACGCATCATCGAGCGCGACGCGCTGGCGTGCACGGCAATCGTGGATCACAGGGCGCCGGTCAGCTCTTGATTCGCGTGCACTGAGCGCGTCTCGCTCCGCACGAGCTTAGTGCTCGCGATCAGGCTTGCAGGCCGGCTTGCAGGCCTGTCGCTCGCTGCCGCTGGACTGCGCTCGCAGCATCGCACCTGACCGGCGCCACGTGCAAGTGTGCTGAACTGGTGCAAGATGGATCTAGGCGTCTGACGAAACCCCAATACGAGTGGTGCTGGTTGACGATCACGATCTCTTCAGGTCAGGCCTCGCGGCGATGCTGGGCCGCGAGCCGGACATCCTCGTCGTTGGCCAGGCCTCTCGCGGCAGAGCAGGTGTGAGGTTGGCGCTGGAGTTGCGGCCCGAGGTACTGCTCATAGACCTGGGCATGCCCGATCTTGACGGTATCTCCGTTACAAGAGCGATCTGGAGGGCCTACCGGCCGCGCGTGTGGTCCTTCTGTCGCCTGTCAGCGAGAACGGCGACGTCGAGGCTGCTGTTCTGGCCGGTGCCTGCGGCTTTCTCCTGAAGGACGCGCCGGTCGGGGACGTGGCGGATGCCGTCCGGGCGGCGGCGGCCGGCGACTCCTGGTTGGCGCCGCGCGCCGCCGCGGCCGTGCTTGAGCTCCTGCGACGTGATCACGTCGAACCGATGCGGTCACCCGATCCCGGCATCCTGTCTGCCCGTGAGCTGGAGATCCTGCGCCTCGTGGCCCGCGGGCTCGAGAATTCCGAGATCGCAGACGAGCTATGCATCAGCCCGCGGACTGCAAAGAACCACCTATCGAACGTCCTCGCGAAGCTAGGCGTGAGCAACCGCGTCCAAGCCGCGATCTATGCGGTTCGCCACGGGCTGGATTGAGCGTGCGGCCCTCTGCCAGTACTCAGGTCCGCGTCGGGACGACCGTGCGCACGCGTCGAGTCACAAACCCGAGTGCGAGCTCACTGGATGCGGTGCCCGGAGCATGGTCCCTGACCGTCACCAATGCCGCTGTGACCAGCTCTATCGCTGCCTGGATCGCATGGCGCGTTTCGCGATCGGATGGCGTGTCGGCTGGCAACTTGTCGAGGGAGGCCTCGAGCGCGAGAACCGAGCCGGCACAGATCTCGAGTGCTTCAAGACAGCGGGGCTCGTCGAAGCGATCGACGTACCATCAGCACGCCCGAAGTCGGACTCGGGCTCGGTCGCGCCGCTCCCGGCGTCGGTCGCAGTTGGCTCGTCAGACACCGCCGAGGATCATCGTCGACGATGCGGCGGACGCACAATGAGCCGAACGGCCCCACCGGCCGTTCAGATGTTCACACGTAGCGTCCTGCTCTCCAGTCGAACGCTCCGGCAAGCTCCTCGCGACCTCGTACTCCGGCCTTGTGCACGAGCTCGGATATGTGCCGCCTGACCGTCACGGGTGAGATCGACAGACCCTGGGCGATACGGGCAGTGGAGTCACCACGTCGAAGCATCGTGAGCACCTGCATCTCTCGCAACGTCAGCGGTCCGCTTGTCGCCCGTTCGAACGAGCGGATCTCGTCCACCAGGTCCATCACCATCGTGCGAGGAATCGCCGCCTCCTCCGAACGCACAGCGGCAATCACCCGCCGAAGTTGTTCGGGTTCAAAGTCGACCGGCAGATAACCGATAGCGCCCGCACGGAGGGCGAGCAGCAGATC
Source organism: uncultured Conexibacteraceae bacterium (assembly GCA_963848435.1). Taxonomy (GTDB): domain Bacteria; phylum Actinomycetota; class Thermoleophilia; order Solirubrobacterales; family Solirubrobacteraceae; genus Palsa-465. Next base: position 237,893 of record CAWKDQ010000002.1, read on the forward strand.
GTCGACCTCTTGACTATCGGCAAGCACGACCACGGACGCCCCGGATCCGGCCTGGCTGATCTCACGGACCGCCTCGATGCCGCCGCCCACGAGCGAGCGGCCGATGAGGCAAACGTCAGGCCGGCTACTCGCCGCGCCCCTCACCGCGCCTGCACGATCCCCGGCTTCAGCGCAGACCGTGGCAAAGCCATCGAGTGCCATGCGGATACCCAATCGCGTCGGCGCGTTGTCAGCCACGAGCACGCGGAGCGAGCGCCACGCTTGAAGCCTGGCTCCCCCCGTCGAACTGGCTATCGGGCCTACCCATGCCGCCCCTTCGTCACGCCTGCTTGTCAACCCACTTACCCGCAGCCGTTCCGTGGCGCCGCGAGGGCGTCCACCCTATCGCATAACCACGCAATGTGGAGCATTTGCGATCGGAGTTGCACTCGACGGCCGCCGTTGCGCGATTTACCATTTGTTGATTCGCCGCAGCCGACTCGTCATGAGGTCCGTCGCTCATATAACGCCTCCCGCTGCCGTCGACTTGCGTACCGCGTTCAATCAACTGAACGCGCAATGGGCCGCAGCGGTCATTGACTGCCACATTGCTGCCCACAGATACTCGACGACGCGACCAGACAGGTGCCCGGGGGGGCGCTTGGAACGCAGCCGACGAAAGGATCGTCGGCTCTATATGAAAGTCACAGATGGGGGAATGTGCGATGGGCACCAAGGATTTGGCGCGCCACGACGCCGTGCGCCGAGAGCTGCGATCTGCGATCGGCTCGGACATCGGCTTTCGCTGCAGCACGACGCTGGATAATTCACCCGCAGGCGATGCGGCATCATGCGCCTCGCCGTCGAGCGGGCCAAACAGGGTGACGAGGAGGCGCTCCGTTACCTCTACGTCAGGTACTCGCACAACGTCTACGGCTACGTGCGGAGCATCGTCCGCGACGACCACGAGGCTGAGGACGTCACCCAACAGGTATTCGCGAAGCTGATGACCTGCATCGGGAAATACAACGATCGCGGCGTGCCGTTCTTCGCATGGCTGCTGCGTTTGGCCCGCAACGTCGCGATCGACCACCTGCGGTCGATGCGCGTCGATTCCAGTCGAGGAGGTGATGAGCACCGACGCCGAGTGCGAGGAGGAACTCGATGACGTCATGTCGATCCGCGGAGTATTCGCGACCTTGCCGTCCGATCAGCGTGAGGTCGTATTCCTTCGCCACGTCGTTGGGCTCTCGCCCGGCGAGATCGCAGGCCTGATGGGGAGGACGGAGGGATCCATCCACGGCCTGCACCACCGTGGCCGGCGATCCCTTCAGCAGGAGCTATCGCGGCTTGCTCTCGCTCCACCGACGACATCACGTCGGACACGTGAGCTAGCGGCGGCCTGATCCCAGGTTCAGATGTCCATCCGCGCAATCACGCGGCAAACCGGATCCGGCAAACCGCATCCGCCGGAGTTCTGCGCCGGGTGGGACGCAAGCTCCGGTGGCCGTCGTCCGTTGTGCTGGTACGTCGCGTTGAGTGGAAGAACAGCGAGACCCTCGGGGGCAAGGCAGTGAAACCGGCAACAGAACCTGACTCGGCCGCAGACGCTGGTCTGAAGATGACAGGCGTCGCAGCGCGCGAATCGCCGCTGGACCTCCAGCGCCGCCCCTCCGGCGGGCGGATCGTCACAGGTCGTGGTCTGCGCCCGAAGCCTTCGGCTCTAGGCCTCGCCGATGCAGGGATCTCTCCCGTCTGGGCAGGGGCCCTCGACGGCGCCGGGGCCGCCGCCCCTGGTTACCGGACGTCCCAGACTCGGGATGCCACTTTCCGAAGAACGCTCGCATTGGCCGACATCATCTCGGCATACGCATCGCTACTGATCGCAACGCGTCTCATTGGAAGCGGGAGTCTCCGGCTCCAACCGTGTGCCGCGCTCATCGCGCCGCTCATCGTTGTCGCGTGCAAGGCGATCGGGCTTTACGACCGTGATCAGCACATTTTGCGAAAGACAACGCTTGACGAGCTTCCCTCGATCCTGCACATCTCCGTGTTCTATGCGCTCGCCGTCTGGCTGACACAGAGTGTCGTGCTAACAGGCTCGCTCGGACGCCCGGAGGTCTTCTCACTAGTCACTTCCTGTTTCGTGTTCATGACCCTCGGTCGGGCCACAGCACGGTTCACCGCGCTGAGATTGTGCTCCGAGGAGCGCTGCATCGTGCTCGGAGGCGCAGTGGATGCGCAGCGAGCGGCGGGAAAGCTCTCGGGCTCGCCCGGTGTCAAGGCAACCGTCGTCGGACGAATCACGGTGGGACCGCGTGAGCACCGGGATATAGCCAGTGTCGGGATCCTGGGCGATGTCAGCTCGCTCGTGGGGGTGATCGCCGAGCAGCGCGCGGATCGCGTGATCGTTGCTCCGGACGGACATGACGAGGATGAGATCCTCGACGTGATCCGCACGCTAAAGGCACTCGGCGTCAAGGTGAGCGTCCTGCCCCGCCTGCTCGAGGTTGTCGGTTCGTCCTCGACATTCGACGAGATCGACGGGATCACATTGCTCGGGGTGCGTCAGGCGGGACTCACGAACTCCTCAAGGTTCCTGAAGCGCGCCATGGACATCTGCGTCGCGGCTGTCGCGTTGACGTTGCTCTCTCCCCTGCTGCTGCTGATAGCAGCGTTGGTGGTCCTTGACTCACGCGGCCCAGTTCTGTTCCGCCAGACCCGCATCGGGCGCGGTGGTCAGCGCTTCAGCATGTACAAGTTCCGGTCTATGGTGTCGAACGCCGAGTCGGTGAAGGACGATCTGCAGCAGCGGAACGAGGCCGAAGGAGGCCTGTTTAAGATCACGAACGATCCGCGCATAACCCGGGTCGGCCGGATACTGCGACCGGCGGCGCTGGATGAGCTCGCGCAGCTCTTCAACGTACTCTTCGGCCACATGAGCCTGGTAGGACCAAGGCCGCTCGTGCCAGACGAGGATGCGCTGATTGAAGGCTGGGAGCGGCGGCGCTTGGTGGTCCGTCCGGGGATGACCGGGCTCTGGCAGATCTTCGGCTCATCACGGATTCCGCTGCCGGAGATGGTTAAGATCGACTACTTCTACTGCGCGAACTGGTCCCTCTGGGTCGACATGAAGATTATGCTGAGGACCATTCCATACATCGTGCGGCGGCGCGGAATGTAGACCGATCTTGGCGTTGCGAGTCCTTCTGTCATTTCCCACTCGGATCGGCACGCCCGGCATTGGAATGATCGGCTGGCACCAGGCGACCGGGCTTGCCGCGCCGGCGCGGAGGTCCATGTCGCTTGCGGCAGTGTCGAGAGACCGATGCCCGGTGTGGAGGTGATCTGTGAAACGATGCGCCTGCGAACAGGATCAAAGATCCCCTATCGGCTCATCGGCCGCGAGCGTGCCGCCGCCTTTCATGACCGTAAGGTCACACAGCTGCTGCGACGTCAGCCCAAGGCCTTCGACGTGGTGCATGCCTGGCCGGCCGGAGCCGAAATGACTTTGCGAACAGCCCGTTCACTGGGGATTTTGGCGTTGCTCGAACGGCCCAACGCACACACGGCGTATGCGTTTGAGGTCGTTAACGCAGAGTGCTCACGCCTAGGCATGCGTCTGACAAAGTCGAGCCCGCACGCGCCGAACCCGACGAAGCTCGCGCGAGAGCAAGGCGAGTTCGCCGCCGCCGATGCACTGCTCTGTCCGTCCGGCTTCGTCGCCAGCACGCACGCCGATCGCGGTGAGCCCAACGAGCGACTCCTGCGGCATCGATATGGCTACGACCCATCGTGCTTCTGGGCCGACAAGGAGACTCAGCGCACCGGCGAGGAGCCGCTGACCGTCGCGTTCGTCGGGAGGCTCGAGCCGCGCAAGGGCGTACACCTCGCGCTCCGCGCATGGGAGCAGGCCGAGCTCCGCCGGGGGGCGAGCCTGATCCTCTGTGGCGTGACTGAGCCCGGTTACCATACGGTGCTCAGGCCTCTCCTGGACCATCCCGGGGTCGAGTTGCTGGGACCCGTTGCAGATCCGGGTCCGGTGATGCGCGGCGTCGATGCCCTTGTCTTGGCGAGCCTGGAGGAAGGCAGCGCGCTCGTGACCTATGAGGCGCGGGCCTGTGGCGCAATCCTCCTGGTGTCCGACTCCTCCGGTGCTTACGCCCGAGACGGCGAAGACTCGCTAATTCACACAGCCGGCGATGTTGATGCGCTGGCAGGGCACTTCCACAGGCTCGATACCGAACCAGATCTGCGCAGGAGACTTCGCGAGCAAAGCCTGGGAGGTGTCGGCGAGCTGACCTGGGACGCAGCCGCCCGAGAACTGCTCGCCGCCTACGGCGCCGGAACCGCCGCACTGCCGGCTCACTCGGTCTAACCCAACATGCAGCAGCGGTGGTGCGCCCATACACATGCGCCGTTCATCACATCCTCGGACCAGGGCCCTAAGCCCGCCCACCCTTATGGCGATGGGATCGTCTGGCCCGTGTCGTCCCACACGTTGCCCGACCAGACCGCGTCAGGAGCCATGTAGGCGTCGGTTCCGAACTGTCCGCACGTCGGGAAGTAAAGCAGGCTGAACCGGTTGTCCTCGATTGTCTCAGGGCCGTTGTGGACACTGCCATCGCCACCGTCGCCGCCGTAGATGCAATAGTCCCCGCCGCCGAGGATCGAATCCTCGATCGTGATCGAGCCGCTGCCGTTCGTGCACCCCGCACACCCAGTTGGGCTGTCGACGAAAACCGATGCGGTCTGGTATGGGTTGGCGTTCAGCAGTGTGTCATGGGTAAGGTTGATCCCGGGCGCCGCGCCACTGGTGTATACGCACTCGTCGTGCTCTGAGCCGAATGTCGCGCCACCGAGACAGTAGGAGTTCGTCACGGTGCCGTACCCAACCAGGATGCGATCACCGTTGTAGAACTGGTCGTGATCCATAGTGACGCTGTTGAGAGTGTTGCCATAGAGGTTCTCCACAGCCGCGAAGAGTGCACCGCTGCCGTTGTTCGACGTGCCGTGAATCGACGTGTAGCTAATCTGCACACCGCTGGCACCGTTCGCCACGATGATCGCCGGGTTGCTGTTGTCGGGATCCGTGACCTGGCTGTCTTGGATAATCACGTTGCTGGCCGTGACGTTGATCGGACCCGTTACGTTCATATTGCTGTACGTGCCAGGTTGACTGATTGTCAACCCGTTGGGATAGGTGCTGGTGTACGTCGTTCCCGAACGTGGTCCGGTTGTATCCATCGAGGGGAACCCGCAGGCGTCAAGTGCCAGCTGGTCGATCGCGTCGCTGCCGGTGACTCCTGCGCAGCTGGCATTTGAGGTCGGGCCTATCGCCATCACTGTGGAGGTCGGAGCCGACGTGGCGGACGCCGAACCGACGGAGTTGCTGGCCGTCACCCGCGCCTTGACGGTGTCACCGACGTCACCAGCGCCAACGACGTAGGTGCTGGAGGTGGAGCCGCTGACGTTCGAGCAGCTGCTGCCGCCGCAGCGCTGCCACTGGTATGTGTAGGCGCTCGGGGCGCCAGTCCACGTGCCGACACCGGCGTTTAGCGTCTGACCCTGCACAGCTGAGCCGATCACCACCGGCGTCACCGTATTCGCAGGAGCCGAGGTGCCTGTCGAGCCAGTCGTTGGTCCACCCGAGGTTGGGCTGCTCGTCGAGACAGCCGTCACGACGGAGCTGTGCCTGGAAGTTGACGAAGCGGCACCGCTGCTGTTCGTCGCGGTCACGACAGCCTCGAGCGTGTGGCCAATATCAGCGCTCTGCAGCGTGTAGCTCTGCCTGGTGGTGCTAGAGATCGTGGTGCAGTTGGAACCCGTCTTGCCGCAGCGGTTCCACCTGTATGTGTACGACGTCGGACTGTACTTCCAAGAACCAGTTGAGGTGGTCAGGGCAGAGCCCTGCGTGGTCGTCCCGCTCAGCGTCGGCACCGCCGTGTCGACCGGCGCGTGCTTGCCCGAAACGGACATGCCCTCCAAAGACGCATCGACCGTAGTCGACGTTGCGTTTGGGGAGGTGGGCGTCGATTTGACGGCTGTGGACGACTTGCCCTTCGTCGACTTCTTGGCAGCGCGCTTCTTGGCCCTGACATGACAGGCAGCGGCCTCCTTCGCCGTCTTCTGCTTTCGCTTCCTTGCCTTGGAGACCGAGTGGCATTTCTTCTTTGACTTGAGCTTGGCGTGCTTCGACTTGTGGCTGGCGGTCAGCGACGTGCGGTGAGCACGTTTGGCAGCTTCCTTAGCCGATGCGGCGCCGCCAGTTGCCGCTAGGCACAGCAGCAAGATCAATAGGAAACGAGTTCGCATCAACACTCCGTTACGCTGCAATTCCGGGGGGCTCTCAGACCCAGTCGGGGGGTTGGCGCGAATGCTTGATGGGTTCAACCGCTGATCGATCAAACGTCCACCAGACCGCTTCGACCAAACGTCTAAGCGACCCAACAGATCTGCCCGCAGGTCACGTGTCCCAGCCTCGGGGACGAAGGGCGAGGTCTATAGCCGTCGGCTAGACACGACCGCAGGCCCGGTCAGGAGGTTGTCCCGTAGCTCGTAGAACTTTGTAGGTGGCGGTCCTCCCGCCTCGTCCGGTCGTGTTGCGACCTTGGCGAGTGCGAAACAGTCCATTCGAGACAGGAGGACCGCATGAAGACCGTACCGCCGTGGCAGGACCGCACGGACATCGAGGAGTTGGAGACCGCGGAGTTTGCGTTGCCGGCGCGTGTGCAGGCCGCGCTGGGCGAGCTCGTCGGCGCCGCGCAGGAAGGGCTGCTGGCGCTCAGCGTCGGCGTCGGGCTCGGCGTGCTGGGCGAACTCCTCGAGGAAGAAGTGACCGAGGTCGTCGGGCCGAAGGGCAAGCATGATCCGAACCGCACCGCGAAGCGACACGGCCGCGAGCCCGGGGAGGTCACGCTCGGGGGCCGCCGCGTTCAGGTTCAGCGGCCGAGGGTCAGAACCGCCGACGACGAGAGCGAGGTCCAGCTGCGGACCTACCGGCATTTCGCCGATCGAGATCCGCTCAGCCGTCTGGTGTTGGAGCAGATGCTCGCCGGCGTGTCGACCCGCCGGTTCGTCCGCACTCGCGAGCCGGTCGGGCAGGAGGTGACCGACAGCGAGCGGTCGGCGTCGAAGTCTGCGGTGTCCCGCCAGTTCATCGCACGCACCGCCGAGCATCTCAAGCAGCTGATGGCCCGCCGGCTTGATGACGTTCGCCTGGCGGTGCTGATGCTCGACGGGATCGACCTCAAAGGCCGGACCAACATCGTTGCGCTCGGGATCACCACCGACGGGGTGAAGATCCCGCTCGGCCTCTGGGAAGGCAGCTCGGAGAACGCGACCGTCGCGACCGCGCTGCTCGCCGATCTCGTCGACCGCGGTCTGGATACCGAACAGGGCGTGCTCGTCGTCCTCGATGGCGGCAAGGCGCTGCGCAAGGCCGTCCGTGACGTGCTCGGCGTCCACACTCCGGTCCAACGCTGCGTGATTCACTATGCCGACTCTCTGGTTATGCCGACTCGGGTGAGAACGTTCTGCTCAGGGCGGAGAAGCTCGAGATCTTGTCGGCATAATCACAGCGCGTCCAGGAACGCGAGGATGCGGTCGGTGGGTTGGTAGCGCCCGGGCTTCGCGGTCGGTGGGGTGGTCCGGTCGAGCGCTTTCTGCTTGATCGCGAGGTCGGCGTGAAGGTAGATCTGTGTTGTCTGGATCTGTTCGTGGCCGAGCCAGAGCGTGATCACGGTGGTGTCGACGCCGGCGTGGAGTAGGCGCATCGCTGCGGTGTGACGCAGCACGTGCGGCGTGATCGTCTTGGCCTGGAGCGAAGGGCAGCTGGCGGCCGCGGTGATCGCGTGCTTGGCGAGCCGGCGCTCAAGCGCGTCGCGGGTTAGTGGACGGCCGGTGCTGGTGGCAAACAGCTGGTCGTCAGGGCGGCCGGCGCGTTCGCGGACCCACGCTTGCATGACCGTGACGGTCTGTTTGGTCAGCGGTGTGATGCGCTGTTTGCGGCCTTTGCCGACGGTGTTGACGTGCGCGCCGGTGCCGAGCCGCAGGTCCGCGCTGGTCAGGCCGATCAGCTCGCTGGCGCGTAGGCCGGTTTGTGCGGCGAGCAGGATCATGGCGTGGTCGCGGCGCCCGATCCATGTGCTCTGGTCGGGAGCGTCGAGCAGCGCCTGGAGCTCGGGATCGGCGAGGAACGTGACGAGCGCCTGGTCGTGACGTTTAGCAGGGATCGCCAGGACGCGTTGGATCGAGGCGGCGTGCTCGGGGTGTCTGAGCGCGGCGTATTTGAACAGCGAGCGGATCGCTGCCAGGCGCGCGTTGCGGGTCCGGATCGTGTTGCCTCGCTCATGCTCGAGGTGATCCAGGAACGCTCCGATCAACGGCGCCTGGAGGTCGTCGATATCAAGATCACTCGGTGCCTTGCCGCGTTGCTGGGACGCGAAGCTGAGCAGCAGCCGGATCGTGTCTCGGTAGGCGGCGATCGTGTGTGGGCTGACGCGCTTCTGGGCGATCAGCCGGTCGGTGAAGAACGCTTGCAGTGTTGGCGCGAGCAGGCTCATCGCTCGCTCCCCTCGACGCGCTCGAGGTGTTCGGCGGCGAGCGCGAGCAGCTCCGGGGCGGCCTGCAAATACCAGTAGGTGGATCCAGGGTTGACGTGCCCGAGGTAGGTGCACAGCAACGCGACCCTTGTCTGGATGTGCTCGCCATCGCCGACGTCGTCACGGTAGGCATCAAGCAGCGTGTCAACCGCAAAGGTGTGGCGAAGGTCGTGCGGCCGAGGCCGGCAAACCGACGAGCGTGCCTGCAGGCCAGCGTGCTTGACGATTCGCTTGAACGCCAGATGCACGTTGCAGTAGGTCAAACGCGTCCCGGTCGCCGAGGTGAACACTGCGTCGGTCGGCTCGGCCGGGACCGGCCGGTCACCGCGTGCCAGGTAGGCGTGCAGCGCCGCGATGGTCGTGTCATGGACCGCCAGCTGCCGGGACTTGCCGAACTTGCTCTCAAGAACGGTCAGCACGCCGCGTCGGTGGTCGACATCGATCTGGTCCAGGCGGATCGCCTCACCGACCCGCATTCCCGTGACGGTCAACAGGCCGATCAGGGTTCGCATCGTCGCAGCGCGGTGCGGCGTCGGAACCACCGACGAGGCGTCCATCAGCGCCCGGACCTCCGTGTTCGTGTAGAGGAAGGGCACTGCGCGATGCGGCCGCTGCGGCAGCAGATCCTGTGGCACCAGCTCGTGGTTCGGGTCAAGCGCGTGCACATGCGCGGCAAAGCAACGCACGGCCGAGAGGCGGTAGGCGTGCCAGTTGGAGTCGGTCGCCGGCGGTAGCGTCGCCCACTCCAACGCGGAAGCGGTTGTGATCGTCGTCTCGTCACGTTGGTTCATCCAGGCGATGAACTGGCCGAGCAGCTTCTCGGGACGCGCGAGCCGGTAGCCGAGCGCGCGGCGAACCGCCAGATAGCCGGCCAGCCGATCTTCCAAGCTGGTCATGGCCGCACCTCCGGCCACGGCCGCGCGATCGCTCTGAGTGCGTCGCGGTCGACCTTCGCGTAGATCGCCGTGGTCAGCACCTGCCGGTGACGGAGGACCTGCCCGACCTCCTCCAGACTCGCGCCCGCCCGGAGCATCTGTGTGGCCGCGGTGTGGCGCAGCCGGTGTGAGTGCAGCGGGCCAAGCCCGGCGCGAGCAGCAGCAGCGAACACGATCTGCGTGATCCCACCAGTTGTCAGGCCATGATGCGGAGCCCTGACTCTCACGATCAACGACCTGTCCAGAGCGGTCGCTGGTCGACCGTCGCGCAGATAGGCGACGATCGCCTCCCCGACATCCACGGGAAGCGGCAGCCGCTCATCACGCCTGCCCTTGCCCGAGATCCGCAGCTCGCCGGCACGCCAATCGACGTCCTCGATCCGCAGCGCCGCGACCTCGCCAGCACGCAGCCCAAGCCTGGCGAGCAACACCAGCACCGCGTAGTCACGACGCCCGTCCGCGTTTCCGCGGTCACAGGAATCAAACAGCGCCTGCAGCTGCTCGGCCTCAAGCGCACGCGGCAGCCCCGATAGCCGCCATGATGCCGTCGAGGGCACCGCATCGGCCAGCGGCCCGGCGACCAGACCACGGAGGTGCAAGAACCGCAGCAGCGACCGCAGGCTGGTCACGGTCATCTTCGCCGCTCCCTTGGACTGAACCGGACAGCGAGCGACCACGAACGCCATCACGTCCGCGGCGCTCAACACGTCGAGATCGAGCTCGTCCCCATCACGCTCGCGACCAGCAAGGAACGGCCTGACCGCCAACACGTAGCCCTCGATCGTGCCCGCCGTCAACCCCCGCTCGACAGCCAAATACTCGCGGTACTCGGCAAGCAGCACCTCGACCGCGCCGACCACCACACGCGGCGACGGCGGCGGCGCAACACCAAGTCCACGCAGATACCCCAGCAGCGGCACCATCGCCCTCCACGTGATCCGGTCGGTATAGCCAGCCGCTCGCCGCTCCTCCAAGAACCGCTCGACAATCTCGCTCGCTAACCCATCCGCGCCGAGCCCCTCACCCTCCAACCAGCGACTCACGTGCGCCATCAACTGCAACTGGAAGCTCACCGGGGTGCGCCGATACCCCAAACGCTCCAGCTCAGCCGTGAACCCTGCCGCGAACACCTCCAACGGGCCCGAGATCCGGACCCGCGATGGATCGTGCATAACGCTCTCCTCTCACTCGACGAAAGCGCCAGCATCCTCCGGCCAGCCCGGCCCGTGTTATGCCGACAACATCCCCAGCAAACCCTCGCGCTCAAACGACTCCCGGTAAAAGTCGGCATAACCAGAGAGTCGGCATAGTGAATCTTATGCCGACGTCGGCATAAGATTCATAAAGAGCGCAACGTGCTCGACCACCTCGCCGAGCGTGACCGCCCGCTGGTCAAACGCCGGCTCCGGGCAGCGTGGGCCGAGACCAACCACGAGGCCGCGATCGAGAAGCTGCAGCTCCTCGCCGACGAACTCGACCGCTCTCATCCCGGCGCGGCCGCCTCACTGCGAGAGGGCTTGGAGGAGACCGTCACGATCACCCGGCTCGGGATCAAAGGCACGCTGAAGAAGACGCTGCAGAGCACCAACCCGATCGAATCGATGATCGAGTGCGTCCGCCGCTCCAGCCGCAACGTCAAGCGCTGGCAGAACGGCGACATGGCCCTGCGCTGGACCGCAGCCGGGATGCTCGAAGCCGAGCAGCAGTTCCGACGGATCGCCGGTCACGCCGGCCTCGCGAAGCTCGCGATCGCTGTCGAACATGACATCGCCCGCCGCCGCGCTGCTGACCGCCGCACCGCCATCGAGGAGGCGCCTATCCTCGTTGCCTAACGATCACCCCCCGGACCGCCCCCGCGAAATTCCACGGCGACCGGGACATCCTCGCTTCGGCGGTTGCGACGAGAGAACGCCCGGCTCAAGCAGGAGCGCGATCTGCTCAAACGAGCCGCGGCCTTCTTCGCATCGGAGACCGAGATCCGGTGAGCGTCTATCGGATGATCGCGGTGGAGAAGGCCAGCGGGTTCCCAGTCTCCGTTGCCTGCAGCTTGCTTGGCGTTAGCCGCTCGGGTTTTCATGACTGGCAGACCCGCTCACCGTCAGACCGCGAGCTGAGCGACGCGTGGCTGACCGAGAAGATCAAAGAGATCCACATCACTAACCGCGGTGTCTATGGCGCCCGTCGCATTCACGCGGAGCTGCGGATGGCCCACGACGTCTGGGTCGGCAAGAAACGGGTCGCCCGGCTGATGCGCCAGGCCGGCATCTCAGGCTTGATTCCGAAGAAGCGCGGTCGCACCACGATCCGCGTTCCAGGGGTGCGGGTCGCCGACGATCTCGTCAAGCGCCAGTTCCGGCCTGACGCGCCGAACGTGTTGTGGTTTACCGACATCACCTACCTCAGAACCTGGGAAGGGTGGCTCTACCTCGCCGCAGTGCAGGACGCCTACTCGCGTCGGATCGTTGGGTGGCAGATGGCCGATCACATGCGCGCCGAGCTCGTTGTCGCTGCTCTGGAGATGGCGGTCAGTCAGCGCCGGCCCGAACCGGGTCTCATTCATCACAGCGACCAGGGGTCGCAGTTCGTCTCGCTCGGCTTCGGGCAGGCCGCCACCAAGGCTGGCATCTCCCGGTCGATGGGGTCAAAGGGCGTGTGCTGGGACAACGCTGTGGCTGAGACGTTCTTCGCGACCTTGAAGAAGGAGCTTGTCTACCGCCACTCCTGGCCCACCCGACGTGAGCTCGAGCACGCCGTGTTCGACTACATCGAGAGCTTCTACAACCGCCGGCGCCGTCACACCAAGCTCGGGATGCTCTCCCCAATCGACTACGAGAACCAGCCCCTCGCTGCCACTCGGTGTTGAGCCACTACCTATCCATCAAAATCAACAACAACAGCAACTAGACGCGAAAGCGCTCCCGTGTCCGATCAAACGGGTTCCTTCCAGACCTAGTCAAATGTCGAGGTCACAAAATCGCATCTGCGTCGCTCTAAAGAACTAGGAAGCGACTTTGATCCGTTTGGTCTGCAATCTGTCGACCCACATGGCATCCGCCGAAACCGCAAACCACAACCACCGTCAGTGGTCGCGCTTTGCAGCGCGCTGGCTACTGGCGACGGATCCAGCCAAACCGTGCGTGGTGGCAGGGGGCTAAGCGGCGTGCGACGGACAACGCAATTGCGCCTCCTTGTCTCCTCACTCGAAGAGGGCTTCGCCTGCACAACCGGGTTGACTTTCATGCTGAGTGGCTTCGCCAAGTCGACCGAGGTTGTCCCGTAGCTCGTAGAACTTTGTAGGTGGCGGTCCTCCCGCCTCGTCCGGTCCGCTTGGGACCGTGGCGAGTGCGAACAAGTCCATTCGAGACAGGAGGACCGCATGAAGACCGTACCGCCGTGGCAGGACCGCACGGACATCGAGGAGTTGCAGACCGCGGAGTTTGCGTTGCCGGCGCGTGTGCAGGCAGCGCTCGGCGAGCTCGTCGGCGCCGCGCAGGAAGGGCTGCTGGCGCTCAGCGTCGGCGTCGGGCTCGGCGTGCTGGGCGAACTCCTCGAGGAAGAAGTGACCGAGGTCGTCGGGCCGAAGGGCAAGCATGATCCGAACCGCACCGCGAAGCGACACGGCCGCGAGCCCGGGGAGGTCACGCTCGGGGGCCGCCGCGTTCAGGTTCAGCGGCCGAGGGTCAGAACCGCCGACGACGAGAGCGAGGTCCAGCTGCGGACCTACCGGCATTTCGCCGATCGAGATCCGCTCAGCCGTCTGGTGCTGGAGCAGATGCTCGCCGGCGTCTCGACCCGCCGGTTCGTCCGCACTCGCGAGCCGGTCGGGCAGGAGGTGACCGACAGCGAGCGGTCGGCGTCGAAGTCTGCGGTGTCCCGCCAGTTCATCGCACGCACCGCCGAGCATCTCAAGCAGCTGATGGCCCGCCGGCTTGATGACGTTCGCCTGGCGGTGCTGATGCTCGATGGGATCGACCTCAAAGGCCGGACCAACATCGTTGCGCTCGGGATCACCACCGACGGGGTGAAGATCCCGCTCGGCCTCTGGGAAGGCAGCTCGGAGAACGCGACCGTCGCGACCGCGCTGCTCGCCGATCTCGTCGACCGCGGTCTGGATACCGAACAGGGCGTGCTCGTCGTCCTCGATGGCGGCAAGGCGCTGCGCAAAGCCGTCCGTGACGTGCTCGGCGTCCACACTCCGGTCCAACGCTGCGTGATTCACTATGCCGACTCTCTGGTTATGCCGACTCGGGTGAGAACGTTCTGCTCAGGGCGGAGAAGCCCGAGATCTTGTCGGCATAATCACAGCGCATCCAGGAACGCGAGGATGCGGTCGGTGGGTTGGTAGCGCCCGGGCTTCGCGGTCGGCGGGGTGGTCCGGTCGAGCGCTTTCTGCTTGATCGCGAGGTCGGCGTGAAGGTAGATCTGTGTTGTCTGGATCTGTTCGTGGCCGAGCCAGAGCGCGATCACGGTGGTGTCGACGCCGGCGTGAAGTAGGCGCATCGCTGCGGTGTGACGCAGCACGTGCGGCGTGATCGTCTTGGCCTGGAGCGAAGGGCAGCTCGCGGCCGCGGTGATCGCGTGCTTGGCGAGCCGGCGCTCGAGCGCGTCGCGGGTCAGTGGACGGCCGGTGCTGGTGGCAAACAGCTGGTCGTCAGGGCGGCCGGCGCGTTCGCGGGCCCACGCTTGCATGACCGTGACGGTCTGTTTGGTCAGCGGTGTGATGCGCTGTTTGCGGCCTTTGCCGACGGTGTTGACGTGCGCGCCGGTGCCGAGCCGCAGGTCCGCGCAGGTCAGGCCGATCAGCTCGCTGGCGCGTAGGCCGGTTTGTGCGGCGAGCAGGATCATGGCGTGGTCGCGACGCCCGATCCATGTGCTCTGGTCGGGAGCGTCGAGCAGCGCCTGGAGCTCGGGATCGGCGAGGAACGTGACCAGCGCCTGGTCGTGACGTTTGGCGGGGATCGCCAGGACGCGTTGGATGGTGGCGGCGTGCTCGGGGTGTCTGAGCGCGGCGTATTTGAACAGCGAGCGGATCGCTGCCAGGCGCGCGTTGCGGGTCCGGATCGTGTTGCCTCGCTCATGCTCGAGGTGATCCAGGAACCCTCCAATCAGCGGCGCCTGGAGGTCGTCGATATCAAGATCACTCGGTGCCTTGCCGCGTTGCTGGGACGCGAAGCTGAGCAGCAGCCGGATCGTGTCTCGGTAGGCGGCGATCGTGTGCGGGCTGACGCGCTTCTGGGCGATCAGCCGGTCGGTGAAGAACGCTTGCAGTGTTGGCGCGAGCAGGCTCATCGCTCGCTCCCCTCGACACGCTCGAGGTGTTCGGCGGCGAGCGCGAGCAGCTCCGGGGCGGCCTGCAAATACCAGTAGGTGGATCCCGGGTTGACGTGCCCGAGGTAGGTGCACAGCAACGCGACCCTTGTCTGGATATGCTCGCCATCGCCGACGTCGTCACGGTAGGCATCAAGCAGCGTGTCAACCGCAAAGGTGTGGCGAAGGTCGTGCGGCCGAGGCCGGCAAACCGACGAGCGTGCCTGCAGGCCAGCGTGCTTGACGATTCGCTTGAACGCCAGATGCACGTTGCAGTAGGTCAAACGCGTCCCGGTCGCCGAGGTGAACACTGCGTCGGTCGGCTCGGCCGGGACCGGCCGGTCACCGCGTGCCAGGTAGGCGTGCAGCGCCGTGATGGTCGTGTCATGGACCGCCAGCTCCCGGGACTTGCCGAACTTGCTCTCAAGAACGGTCAGCACGCCGCGTCGGTGGTCGACATCGATCTGGTCCAGGCGGATCGCCTCACCGACCCGCATTCCCGTGACGGCCAACAGGCCGATCAGGGTTCGCATCGTCGCAGCGCGGTGCGGCGTCGGAATCACCGACGAGGCGTCCATCAGCGCCCGGACCTCCGCGTTCGTGTAGAGGTAGGGCACCGCACGATGCGGCCGCTGTGGCAGCAGATCCTGTGGCACCAGCTCGTGGTTCGGGTCAAGCGCGTGCACATGCGCGGCAAAGCAACGCACGGCCGAGAGGCGGTAGGCGTGCCAGTTGGAGTCGGTCGCCGGCGGTAGCGTCGCCCACTCCAACGCGGAAGCGGTTGTGATCGTCGTCTCGTCACGTTGGTTCATCCAGGCGATGAACTGGCCGAGCAGCTTCTCGGGACGCGCGAGCCGGTAGCCGAGCGCGCGGCGAACCGCCAGATAGCCGGCCAGCCGATCTTCCAAGCAGGTCATGGCCGCACCTCCGGCCACGGCCGCGCGATCGCTCTGAGTGCGTCGCGGTCGACCTTCGCGTAGATCGCCGTGGTCAGCACCTGCCGGTGACGGAGGACCTGCCCGACCTCCTCCAGACTCGCGCCCGCCCGGAGCATCTGTGTGGCCGCGGTGTGGCGCAGCCGGTGTGAGTGCAGCGGGCCAAGCCCGGCGCGAGCAGCAGCAGCGAACACGATCTGCGTGATCCCACCAGTTGTCAGGCCATGATGCGGAGCCCTGACTCTCACGATCAACGACCTGTCCAGAGCGGTCGCCGGTCGACCGTCGCGCAGATAGGCGACGATCGCCTCCCCGACATCCTCGGGAAGCGGCAGCCGCTCATCACGCCTGCCCTTGCCCGAGATCCGCAGCTCGCCGGCACGCCAATCGACGTCCTCGATCCGCAGCGCCGCGACCTCGCCAGCACGCAGCCCAAGCCTGGCGAGCAACACCAGCACCGCGTAGTCACGACGCCCGTCCGCGTTTCCGCGGTCACAGGAATCAAACAGCGCCTGCAGCTGCTCGGGCTCAAGCGCACGCGGCAGCCCCGATAGCCGCCATGATGCCGTCGAGGGCACCGCATCGGCCAGCGGCCCGGCGACCAGACCACGGAGGTGCAAGAACCGCAGCAGCGACCGCAGGCTGGTCACGGTCATCTTCGCCGCTCCCTTGGACTGCCCCGGACAGCGAGCGACCACGAACGCCATCACGTCCGCGGCGCTCAACACGTCGAGATCGAGCTCGTCCCCATCACGTTCGCGACCAGCAAGGAACGGCCTGACCGCCAACACGTAGCCCTCGATCGTGTCCGCCGTCAACCCGCGCTCGACAGCCAAGTACTCGCGGTAGTCGGCAAGCAGCACCTCGACCGCGCCGACCACCACACGCGGCGACGGCGGCGGCGCAACACCAAGTCCACGCAGATACCCCAGCAGCGGCGCCATCGCCCGCCAGGTGATCCGGTCGGTATAGCCAGCCGCGCGCCGCTCCTCCAAGAACCGCTCGACAATCTCGCTCGTCAACCCATCCGCGCCGAGCCCCTCGCCCTCCAACCAGCGACTCACGTGCGCCATCAACTGCAACTGGAAGCTCGCCGGGGTGCGCCGATACCCCAGACGCTCCAGCTCAGCCGTGAACCCTGCCGCGAACACCTCCAACGGGCCCGAGATCCGGACCCGCGATGGATCGTGCATGACGCTCTCCTCTCACTCGACGAAAGCGCCAGCATCCTCCGGCCAGCCCGGCCCGTGTTATGCCGACAACATCACCAGCAAACCCTCGCCCTCAAACGACTCCCGCATAAAAGTCGGCATAACCAGAGAGTCGGCATAGTGGATCACGCAGCG
>CAWKDQ010000003.1:0-10658 GCA_963848435.1 uncultured Conexibacteraceae bacterium
GCAGGTTGCAGAGCGCTGCGCTGGCCCGCTCCCTCACCGGCCCCGTGCCCCAAGTGGGTCGCGCAATAGCCCTGAGGATGACCGGTCAGACGGGCTGCGGCCACAACGGTGGCGGAAATCCCGATCGACCCACCACCCATCGTGAGGATCGCTAGCTGACGATGACTGACGAGCGTAGTGGACGGAGAGTAATCGGCGCTGGCAACGGACAGAGGCGAACGCATGGAACACGGGGATGCGCCTGATTGCTTGAGCGTTTGAAAGCTTGGTGGCGCAAGATGCACTCAAGTCGACAACATGATCCGGCGGTACGAGGAGATCGGCGTTGTGACCTTTGAGCCATCTGTCGCGGCGATATACCTATGTCCAGAGATAGTTTGTTCGCGAAGGCGGCGTAGAAGCAGTGCTAGACATCGGATCACGCGTCGGGTTTGGTCAACCTCCGCCGCACGACACGCACCGGTTGTCGGGGACGACTAGATGAGTGCTCCCCCTCGGCTCGTGGTGGTAGTCCCGATCGGCCCGGGCTGTCAGCCGGAGTTCGTTGCCGACACGCTTGAGAGTGTAGATTGCTACTCAGTACCTGGGCGTCGGCTGCTTCTTCTGG
Organism: uncultured Conexibacteraceae bacterium; assembly: GCA_963848435.1. GTDB lineage: Bacteria > Actinomycetota > Thermoleophilia > Solirubrobacterales > Solirubrobacteraceae > Palsa-465. Next base: position 608 of record CAWKDQ010000003.1, read on the forward strand.
ACAACAGTGGTCGCGGCACGGCCCGGAAGTTCGCGGACCGCCCACGAACCGAAGTCCTAGTCACCCCCTGGCGAGGGTCAGGCGGCGCGCTCTATATGAGCCTGTCGGCCGGCTTCGCGGCCGCGTTGCGTGAGCCCTTCGATGTGCTTCTGCGATTGGACACAGATGCATTGGTGGCAGGCTCTGGCTACGAGGCTTGTGCGGCGCGATACTTCGCCCACCATCCACGCATAGCTTGTTTGGGATCATACCGGACCGGCTATGACGGCAGCGCACGCTCATTCGCCCCACCGCGCCGCCAGCTCACGAGATACTTCGTCCGGAGGGCAGTTCGGTACCCGATGGGTGCAGCGCACGTTGGGCTACTGGTAGGGCGCGCGTTGCGCCACGGGTACGAACTGGGCGAGTCGGTCCTCGGCGGCGCATGCCTGTACAGCCACCGAGGGCTCTCCGCGCTGTGTCGTGCCGGTCTGCTGGGCGATCAGGCTCTCGCGCGAACTGGCCTCGAGGAGGACCACATCTTCGCCCTTGCCCTACGATCGTTAGGGTTTGCCTTCAGTGCATTCGGGAGCGAGGATGATGACCTACCGATGGGTGTCAAGTGGATTGGGTTGCCTGCCTCCCCTGAGGAGCTCATCTCCAAGCGCAAGGCAATCATCCATTCCACACGCAAATGGAACGATCTCGACGAGGGTGCAATCCGTGAGGTTTTCGCCCGCCATCGCCCGAGCACGGGCGCAGCGGCCTGACCCCCTGAGTTCGGTCCGACCCGTGTGAGAGTTTCTCGCGCCCTTGAGATCATGGGCGAGGAAGGAACTCTGATGAAGCGACGCAGGCACACGCCGGAGCAGGTGATCCGCAAGCTGCGCGAGGCCGAGCGGCTGCTCGGTGAGGGGAAGACGATCCCGGAGGCGGCGAAGGAGCTGGGGGTCAGCGAGCAGACGTATCACCGGTGGCGTAACCGGTACGGCGGGATGAAGGCCAACGACGCGAAGCGGTTGAAGGAGCTCGAGCGCGAGAACCAGCAGCTGAAGCGGATCGTCGCTGACCAGGTGCTTGAGAACCAGGCGTTGAAGGAGATCGCCCGGGGAAACTGGTAGGCCCGGCCCGTCGGCGCCAGGCGGTCGCGATGCTTCGCGACCGTCTCGGCGTCAGCGAGCGCTGGGCATGCCGGGTGGTGGGGCAGCCGCGCTCGACGCAGCGTCACGAGCCCAAGCGGGCCGATGACGACGCCGTGTTGCGCGCCGAGCTGCGGAGGTTCTCGGTGGAGCGTCCGCGGTGGGGGTACCGTCGCGCGCATCATTGGTTGCGGGAGTTGGGCTGGGAGGTGAACCGCAAGCGGGTGCAGCGCCTGTGGCGTGAGGAGGGGCTGCGGGTGCCGCAGCGCAAGCGCAAGCGCCGGCGGCTGGGCGAATCGACCGTGCCGGCCGAGCGCTTGCGCGCGGAGCGGCCGAATCACGTGTGGGCGTTCGATTTTCAGTTCGATCAGACGGCCGACGGGCGGGCGTTGAAGCTGCTCAACATCGTTGACGAGTTCACGCGCGAGGCGCTGGTGATGTTGGTCGCGCGCAGCATCGATGCGGACACCGTCGTCGCGACGCTGGAGCGGCTGGTCGCCGAGCGCCGCGCCCCGGAGCTTTTGAGGTGCGACAACGGCCCGGAGATGACCGCGCACGCGCTCAGCGACTGGTGCGTGCTCTCCAAGACCGGGACCGCGTTCATCGAGCCGGGCTCGCCGTGGCAGAACCCGTTCGTGGAGTCCTACCACTCCCGCGTCCGTGACGAGCTGCTCGACATCGAGGAGTTCTCCTGCCTGGCCGAGGCGCGCGTCGTGATCAGAGACTGGCAGGAGGATTACAACTGGCGCCGGCCGCACTCATCGCTCGGGATGAACGCGCCCGCGGTGTTCGCCGCCCAGTGGGCCAGCAACGAGAAGCTGCCGGTCGCCGCCTGACCGGCCGACTGTGCAGCAGTGTTACGTCGGGAGGGTGCCGCAGCGAACGCGCCGCGACGATCGCCACTACGCCGTCGCGCTACGCGCGCCGGCTCCGCGACGACGGTCGCGCATCCCCCGAGCCGCCTCTCCGCAGCGAGCTCGTCAGATCCGACCGCCCGCGCCGCTACCTTGCTCCGAGACCCGTATCCACCACCAACTCTCACCCGTGGTGGACCGACAAACGGGGTCCGGTCAGCAGCACGGACGTGATTTGTCCTTCAGATCAAGCAAATCCAATAGAGCGAGCAGCCTGTGGAAGCCGAGTTCGATACGCCCTATGGACCCCGCTCGTATGCGGGAACCGCCGGTGCCGGACAGATATAGATATGTCTCCATAGGCGTTTTGGGAACCATCGCGCCGGGGCCAGTGCAAGCCATCGTTTTCAGGCGTTCGGCGTTCGGCGTTCGGCATTCGGCGTTCGGCGTTCGGCGCTCGGCGCTCGACTGCGGCAGTAGTCAAGTCGTATGTAGTGGTGTACGTGCTCGTCGGTGTAGTAGTCGTTGCTGTTGATAAGTTTCGGTTATTAACAGCTTTTCGCGCGCACGCGCGCGTGCGGGGCTCAGGCGGCTTGGAGTTCTGCGGCCACCTCCTGGACCTTGGGCCGGCTCAGCGTCGGCGGGCTCGTCAGAGGATCAGCGCCATCGACTCGACCGACAGGTAGCGGCGCTGGACCAGCCATTCATCTCTTCGAAGGTGGGGTAGATGTCAAGGTGACCGGACCCCGTTTCTCGGTACACCACGAGTGAGCTTGGTGGTGGATACGAGGCCGAGGCAAGGTAACTGTGGGGTCGGACGTCCGGGGCGCTCACCTGCGCAGCGATTCGGGATGCGCGACCGTCGTCGCGAGCCTGACCGGACCCCGCTCATCGGTCGCAGTTGGTTGTTGGTTGTTGTTTCAGCGAGCCACTGCTATGCACGGCCTAGCGGGGAGACGTGTTCGCTGACTGTGGCCTGACCCCCTGAGTTCGGTCCGACCCGTGTGAGAGTTTCTCGCGCCCTTGAGATCATGGGCGAGGAAGGAACTCTGATGAAGCGACGCAGGCACACGCCGGAGCAGGTGATCCGCAAGCTGCGCGAGGCCGAGCGGCTGCTCGGTGAGGGGAAGACGATCCCGGAGGCGGCGAAGGAGCTGGGGGTCAGCGAGCAGACGTATCACCGGTGGCGTAACCGGTACGGCGGGATGAAGGCCAACGACGCGAAGCGGTTGAAGGAGCTCGAGCGCGAGAACCAGCAGCTGAAGCGGATCGTCGCTGACCAGGTGCTTGAGAACCAGGCGTTGAAGGAGATCGCCCGGGGAAACTGGTAGGCCCGGCCCGTCGGCGCCAGGCGGTCGCGATGCTTCGCGACCGTCTCGGCGTCAGCGAGCGCTGGGCATGCCGGGTGGTGGGGCAGCCGCGCTCGACGCAGCGTCACGAGCCCAAGCGGGCCGATGACGACGCCGTGTTGCGCGCCGAGCTGCGGAGGTTCTCGGTGGAGCGTCCGCGGTGGGGGTACCGTCGCGCGCATCATTGGTTGCGGGAGTTGGGCTGGGAGGTGAACCGCAAGCGGGTGCAGCGCCTGTGGCGTGAGGAGGGGCTGCGGGTGCCGCAGCGCAAGCGCAAGCGCCGGCGGCTGGGCGAATCGACCGTGCCGGCCGAGCGCTTGCGCGCGGAGCGGCCGAATCACGTGTGGGCGTTCGATTTTCAGTTCGATCAGACGGCCGACGGGCGGGCGTTGAAGCTGCTCAACATCGTTGACGAGTTCACGCGCGAGGCGCTGGTGATGTTGGTCGCGCGGAGCATCGATGCGGACACCGTCGTCGCGACGCTGGAGCGGCTGGTCGCCGAGCGCCGCGCCCCGGAGCTTTTGAGGTGCGACAACGGCCCGGAGATGACCGCGCACGCGCTCAGCGACTGGTGCGTGCTCTCCAAGACCGGGACCGCGTTCATCGAGCCGGGCTCGCCGTGGCAGAACCCGTTCGTGGAGTCCTACCACTCCCGCGTCCGTGACGAGCTGCTCGACATCGAGGAGTTCTCCTGCCTGGCCGAGGCGCGCGTCGTGATCAGAGACTGGCAGGAGGATTACAACTGGCGCCGGCCGCACTCATCGCTCGGGATGAACGCGCCCGCGGTGTTCGCCGCCCAGTGGGCCAGCAACGAGAAGCTGCCGGTCGCCGCCTGACCGGCCGACTGTGCAGCAGTGTTACGTCGGGAGGGTGCCGCAGCGAACGCGCCGCGACCATCGCCACTACGCCGTCGCGCTACGCGCGCCGGCTCCGCGACGACGGTCGCGCATCCCCCGAGCCGCCTCTCCGCAGCGAGCTCGTCAGATCCGACCGCCCGCGCTGCTACCTTGCTCCGAGACCCGTATCCACCACCAACTCTCACCCGTGGTGGACCGACAAACGGGGTCCGGTCAACTGCTTCGAGGTAGGTGCGAGAGGGTGCCCGGATCGACGTGGAACTTCGGTGACTGCTCTCACAGCAGGTGGACCGTTGACCGGGGCCGGTCAACCTCCGGGGGCTCCATCCCCTCGCCCAGCAGCCGGTCGGCCCCCCTGAGCTTGCGGACGATCTGCTCCGGCGTGTGACGTCGCCTCTTCATCTGATCGCTCCTCTGACCCATTCAACGGGGTCGTCGAAGCTCTCACACGGGTCGGACCGATCTCAGCGGATCGGCCGCCGGCGGTTGCGGCGGAGTTCACGGTCAGGGGTGAAGCACCTCCCACTCGCGAGACGCGCCCGCTAACGCGAGCTAGGGTGGCGTCATGCGCCGCAAGTAGCCATGTGGGTTCTGCGTCACGAAGTACCGCTCGCGTGTGCGATCCGGCGCAAACCGCGCATCGGTGTCGAGCAGGTGGCGGATCGCTGCTGCCGGCCCTCCGTCGGGCACTTCAACATGATGCACGGGATGGCCGCCCGCATCGCCGTCCTCGACGATCAGGTAGCTGCCGACCGTCACGAGATCCTTGTAAGCGGCGATCTCGGCTTTGACATGGTCCTCAAGGTGAAGCGAGTCCAGAACCACCATTACCGTCTGCGCGTCTTGAGCTCGAGCCTTCACGGCCGAGATGATACTGGGATCCGTGCTCGACCCGGCTAGGTAGGTGATCCGCGGATGTTCAGGCTGTGCTTCCGCTGCGACGTCGATCGTGACGACATCGCCATGGCCAATGAGGTCACAGATGTGCGCCATGTAAAGCGCGCTGCCACCAAACCGCGTGCCGGTTTCAATAATCAGGTCGGGTCGAAGCTCGTAGATGATCTCTTGGTAGATCCAGGAATCGAGTGGCAGCTTGCGGATCTCGTGGCCGAGCCATCGGGTGTCGTACCAGGTCTGGGCGGGGTTGTAGTAGTAGAGCCTATGGTAGGCGTCGGCGACGATCCTCTGGGCGGGTGGCCACTTGAGAAGTGCACGTCCGGTAATCTCTGGGCCGTTCCGAGCACGCAGTGTCCCGCCTTGTCGTTCCCGGACGTCACGCGTGATATCACGCACGATCCGGAAGGCCGTTCGGGCACCGCGCTCCGTCTGGCCACCCCAGGAGCCTCGCCTGTGCGGACTGCGAGTTCTCTTGACTCCGATGGCGCCAGCACGGAGGTTGGCCACGGTTGTCAGTCTCATCGAAGTGCCCGCTCCGAAGGCGACACTACGCCGTCTGCCGATGCCTGCCGGAGAAAGGACCACAACCGTTCGAGCTGCGTCGACCAGTCTCGACTGACGGATGCCAAGCCGCCCTGGACGATCCGCGTCCGCAAATCGACATCCTCTACGAGCCGTCCGACCGCGTCCGCCATCGCATGCGGAGAGGGCTCGGCGAGGAGGCAATTCTCTCCGTCGCGGAGCAACCAGAGGTTGTCGCTGTTGAAGTTGGTCACCGTGGCCACGCCGGATGCCATGAACTCTAAGGGTTGATAGGAGGGGTGTTTGGAGAGCATGTATACGAAACCAATATGGCAAGAACGGTACAGGTCGGCCACGGCGTCGATGCTCGGCAGCAGACCAAGGCTTTTCACTCTCGGACCGAGGCGGAAGCGATCAGGACTCCAATCACCGCCGGCAGTGACGACCTCAATCTGGTCCCCATAGCGCTCGACGAGTTGGCGGATGACCCCTATACCGAGGTCAAAGGCGTTCCGCGGCTTGTCTGGTCTGGCGTAGAACACGATGCGGATAGGTCGGTGGCCCGAAGGCCTCGACGATTCCCGGTAGCGCGGATCGACAGCGGGCACGAAGAAAATACCGGGCATGTCATAACGGTTCTGTACCGCAGCTGCGACTCCTTGTGTGTTGAAGATGCCGGTAAAGCCGAAGCGATAGGTCGAGTCGGCAAGGGCCGAAAGTGGCCCTGCCTCGAAGAAGGTCGGTTCGAAATCCTGTACGAAATAGAACTTTCTCGAGGTGCGATTGAACCGAAGGAGCAGATAGGCCGTCGTCCAATAGGTACAGAAAGCAGCATCAGTCGGTTCGAGCATCTCGAGCTCCTGAAGCGTGGAGGTAATCGTGCGAATGTCAATTCCCTCGAGGTTCGGAAACTCGAGTTTGAGCTGGCTCCGAAGGCGTCGAACGTCAAACGGGTGATCGGCGTAGATCGCGAGGCGCGGTTCCATGCCATGGTCACGGAAATGGCTCATCGCTCGGAAGATTGTGAACAAGCCCCCGAACGCGACGTGTCGTGGCGGGGGAATGAACCAAGTGGCTGAGCGGAGGTCATGCCCAGCCCGTAAGACGCTCGCGTCGCGCGACCGCGAGATGTCATCGGCAGTAACGTTGAACAATGCCTGGTCAGCCAGAAGGTGATGAGGCGATCTAGCTCGCCCAACGAGATTGCGAAGCCGTTTTGGGGCGGGACGCAGAAGCGAGGAAGGGATAGGACCCTTAGCTGCTCGCAATCGTCGACCAATACGCACGAGCCTCGTCACCTCTTTCGAAGCGAGTTCATGCCGACACTCGGCGTCGAAACCCAGGGAGTCGTGGCAGGATGTCGAACAGAGAGGGTCTGAGCAGCGACCCGGCAATCGCATAGCTGATGGCTCCTGCGAGGACCTCAATGAGTAGCCGAACCAGGGCCTGCGCGTCCGCCAGGATCACGTGGGCAACGAGGACGGAGGGAATCATGGCGGCCGAAGCAAAGAACGAGGGAGCGACGCAATGAGCAGCCGACCTGATCGGCAGATGAATGAGCGCGTAGGCCATCCGAACGGTCGGGTAGGAGATGGCCACGCCGACGATGGAGTAGCAGACCGCAACCGCGAACGCGCTACCGATTGCGACGCCTACAAAGAACGAGGCAATCACGATCGCCGTGTTGAAGATACTCAACACCAACATCCGCTTCGGCTTCCCTTGTGAGAGAAAGAGCCAGCCCACGGTGCTAGTGAGGCTCTGCAAGATTCCTAGTAATGAGAAGACTCGAATCATGCTCACTGCTGGGTCCCACTGAGGTCCCAGCAGCGCCTCCACGAAATCGCCGGCGACCAAGGCGAGCCCAAGCGACACGGGCGTCATCATGCAGCTGATGGTCGCCAGAGCCTTTAGGTAGGCCTCGCGGACTCGAGCATGATCAGTCTGTACGCTCGACAAGGACGGAAGCATCACGCGACCGAAGATCGCAGAAACCTGTGAAAGGGGGAGGAGGAGCAAGCTATAGGACCTGGTGTACAAACCGGCCTGGTAAGCGCCGAAGAAACGGCCCACCAAGAGGTTGTCGAGATTCCGAGCCCAATAGTTCAGAGCGTTGAAGCCTAGGAGATGCCCACTGAAACCCAGGAGATCCTTGACGGCCTGTCGAGTCGGCAACGCCGCCGGTATCCAGCGCACGCAGAGCCACGCGAGTACGGTTGTGGCGACGGCGGTAACGAGGCCGACGGCGACGATAGCCGCTAAGCCGAAGCCTGCGACGGCGAGGCCGATGCTAACCATGGACGCAATTACGGCAGCCGCGACGTCGATTGCCGCCAATACCCCGAAGCGGAACGAACGCTCGAGTAACCCGCGGTGAACAACGCTGAGAGGCGGTATCACTATGCCGCCGGCGAGGACCCAGACGACGGTGCGCACCTGCGGGGTCTGGTAGAAATCCGCGATGAACGGCGCCGCCACGGCGAGGACGAGCGCTACGCAGCCGGCCATCGCCAGGTTGATGACGAGCGCGGCGGACAAGTGCACCTCACGTAGGTCGCTCCGCTGTACGATCGCCGATTGCGTGCCGGATTCAGCGAGTACGGCGGCAAAGCCGGCCAAGACGGCTGCCATAGCGACCATCCCGAAGTCGGCAGGAGGAATGAGTCGCGTCAGCAGAAGGGCCGTCGCGAACTGCAACCCGAGGCGCACAGCCTGAGAAAGAGAGGTCGACTGGATTCCCCTGCGAGTAAGCTCGTGGACCCTGCCGACGTCCGCGTGAACGTACCTCGGGACCTCCGTGGCGGGCTCGAACTCGTCCGCACTTGTGGTCACGGCGGGCACCCCGTCATCAAACCGCATCCTCTCGACCGAGCGGATGTTCGCCACGGCATCCGTCAGGCCTGAGGCCTCGACGCGGCAGGCGGCTTGAACGGGCGAGCGTTTGCTCGACCAGTGATCTGAACCGAGGGGCAAGCACATCGAGTGTGAATTCCGCAAGTGCGCGGGACCGTGCGTGCTCTCCCAGCTTCGACCGTAGCGCCGGCGACGCAAGGTCTCTGAGTGCGCCCACGAGGCGGGGGACCGTGACCTGTTCGATGATCACTCCGGCGTTACCAACCGCCCATGGCAGCGGATCGACATCGGTCACGATGCAAGCACGTCCTAGGAGCATTGCGTCCAGAAGCTTCATTGGGAGTTGTCCATGAGACCACGCCGCGGGCAGCGACGGCAAGGCAACGATGTCCGCGCCGCTTAGGGTCTTCATACCTTGTGACAGTGTTCCGGAGCCTATCCAGCTTTCCCATGGCTGCGGATCAGCTGGCGGCTCAGCGGTGACCACGAGTCGAAATCCTTCATCCGCAAGCCGATCGACCGCGCCACGCAGGAGGTTGATGCCCTTGTGTGGCTTCGGAGTACCGACGAATGCGACCACCGGTTCGAGGCCTTGGTGCGGACTGCCGACATCAAGTGTGGGCCTCGCGTGCGGAATGCACGTGCCGCCAAACTGTTGCTGGAGGGTGGGATTCGAGACGATCCGAGGCACCGTGCGAGCCGCTGCACCGAGAGCGGCATTCAGCATCGGATTCTCGGCAGTGCGAACCCGGTAACGAACTCGCCTTGGCAGACTGCGCCCGCTCTGTCTGTATGCGCATAGATCGGGATCGTCGATGTCTAGCACGAGGCGAATCGGCCGGCGCGTGGCACCCCAGAGCGCGCGGCCGAACGACGTCGGCAGAGGCTTGCATGCGATCACTAAATCAGCCCACGAGAGGCGATCAAGCACTACACGGGACGACGCTGCGCCTCCATCGGCGGGCACCACGGTGCAGTGGGCCTCGAAAGCCGATCCGGATAGGACTGGCCAGAACGTTGACGTCATCGACCCGAGCACTGTGGCGTCATATTCACAGGCTCGGGCTAGAAGCCAGAGGGAATGCGCGCGGCCGACGGCGTTGTCGCTGAGGTCGCTTACCAGGAAGAGGATACGCCGGGAACGCAACATGGGTCAGCGCGGCAGGTCGCGTGTCAGGCCTCGACAACGATTACGGTCAGGTGCGTGGGCGCCGTCGACTTGCGAGGAGGTACCGAGATCGACACGGCTTCGCGCGAGCACGCTCCGCACCGTCGTGGTGCGGGCACCGAAGACCCGGAGCAGGGCTGCGTGAAGCCGCGATTCGACCACGACCAATCCCGCCGGTCGTCTTATCAGGGTCAGTAAGGCGCGCGTTGTCGGCTGGTGGCAGAGGTCGCGGACCGTTCGCCCCCGCAATCGATCAATCACCGTTTGGCGCTCGTCCGAGCGGCACGAGAGCAGAGCTACAGAAGGCCCCCCGTCCCGCCCGAGTCGTGCTGAGGCACGGCGGTCCAGGAAGCGGTCACGGAGGAGGATTGTCACGCCGAGAATCCGCTGAAACGCGGATAGGAGCGCGACTCCGTCTTTCAGCGCCGCCCAT
>CAWKDQ010000004.1:0-8328 GCA_963848435.1 uncultured Conexibacteraceae bacterium
CCTGGCATGTCATGTATGAAGTCGCCACACGGGACATCCCTGCCCGCAGCGCTCTGTCGGTCAAGCGCAGCGTGGAAGGAAGTGATGGCGTATGGGCGTTCGGAAAAGAGTTCATCTCGATCCTGCGCAACCACGACCTACCGAGGATGGATGGGCGGGCGGGAGCCTTCTATTGCATATGGTGGGGCGAGGTCAACGACGACAGCGACGGCCCCCTGGAATGGTGCCGGCCAGTGCCCACCGACCAGGCGGAGCAGCTCGCGATCCACGTCCCGGAGCTAGTGCTCCGCACTGAGCCGGCGCACCGTGAAGCGTTCATCCACCTCGGCCGCGGCCAGATCGAACCGGCGCAGTACCAGCTCATCACCCAGTCGCTGCTCGACTGGGTCCAAGAGCACGCGGCACAGCCGATTGACCTGGGCGCAAGGATGACGTACCTCGTAGACGCGACCGTACCCGAGCTCGAGACCAAAGGTCCCGACTGCGACTTCGCGCTCCCAATCAACTGATCAACCAAAGCGCGAGGTTCGAAGCTCGTCCGAACGTCAACGAGCGGCGAGCTAGCACCGCGGTCAGCGAGGGTCGACTTCCGCTCCGCCTCTCGAATGAGCAGCCACGCGGTACGAGCCAGGATCACTGGTGAAAATCGTCCGCTCCAGAAGTCACGATCGGCCCGAAACTGGCGCCCGCGTTCTTGACGGAGCAGCAGCGCAGGCGTTAGCAGGCCGACGCCGTCGCGGCTAGCGCCAACTCCGGTCGAGGTCGCGGATGGTCGCCATTGCGCTGTCACGCTGCCCGGCATGTCGTGAGGTGAAAGCGATAGCGCGGGGATCCGACCCCGAACGCCGCGCAGGGCTAGCCGGCGGTCGCGCCCTATGGCCGCACGACTCCTGCGAGCTGAGAGCAGTCATGCCAGTCAAGGACTGCCGTTTGGCTGAGGTTGTCCGATGCCGGGCGTCACGGACCTCGAGACAGCGTTCACGGGTGCGCAAAGAACCCGGGCAGCGTGAGCAAGACCGTCGCGAAGGACCTTTGGAATATGAAACAGACCCTGACCTCCGCCAAGCCAGCACGTAAGCGAGCCGTTCGCCCCGGCAGTAGAGCTTCTGTGGGGTTATCGAGGGCCCTGCACGGCGGTGGAAGGTCGGAGACTCGGTCTCGATTGCTGGCGCAACTTCTGCCGTCGCCGGCTGTTCTTGGCGAAAGGCCCTCGAAGCTGTAAATTCTTGGCAGCTACCGGAGCAGGTATGACGCTGGTAGACGGTGGAGATCCAATCCAGGGGACGACTAGGGAGCATTTGCTTCGGGGCGATGATCGCGTTGCTCCGCGCTCGAAACCTCAAGCAGGAGAGTGATACGTGATGTTTGGCCTTTCTCATCGTACGAAGGGGCTGTCGCGGTTTGCCGTGCCAGCCGCCCTGGCGATCGCTGCGCTTGCGCTGCCGGCCTCGGCGGCCGCGACGGGCAGCGGCCACGGCCACGGCCACGGCCACGGCAGCACCCATGGCAAGAAGCGGGCTGTTGGAGTGCTCTACACCGAGACGAACGACCCGGTGAACAACGAGGTCGTGGCCTTCAACCGCCATGCCGACGGAAGTCTGACGCAGGGCCAGGTCATCTCCACCGGGGGAACCGGTGGCCAGCAGGCGCAGCCTGGGTGCGTACCCACCTGTCCGATTCTCGACACGCAGGGCGAGCTCGCCCTCGCTGCGGGCGGGCATCTGCTGTTTGCCGTCAACGCGGGGAGTAGCACGGTCAGCTCGTTCCGCATCACGAACCGCGGATTGACGCTCGCCGATCAGCAGTCGACGGGCCTTGCGGGTTCGTTCCCCAACAGCGTCACGACCAACGGACATCTGCTCTACGTTCTGAACTCCAACACCCGCACGATCACGGGCTTCCGCTTCTCGTCCAAGGGCAAGCTGACGCCGATTTCCGGATCAACCCGACCGCTGACCACCGCTACCAGCGATCTGCCCGGCGCTCCGAGGCAGATTGGGTTTGACAACAACGGCAAGGTGCTGGTGGTGACGCTGCTCTCGTCAGCCCCGCTGATGCCCGCGGACGGGACGAGCTCGATCGACACGTTCGTCGTCAACAAGCATACGGGGGCGCCAGGTAGCGCGACGGCCTATAACGCAACGACTCCGTACCCATTCGGGTTTGCGTTCGACCCGCACAACCAGCTGGTGATGTCGCAGGTGACGTCCCTGACTGTCCCTGGCAAGGGCGACGCTCAGACCTACAGCGTCACGAGGTCCGGCAACGTGACCGCGATTGGGGGCAGCCCGGCCGCGACGAACGGGACCGCACCATGCTGGGTCGCGATCACAAACAGCGGCCGCTTCGCGTACGTCGTGAACACCGGCGGCGGTGCCCCGACCGGATCGACTGTGACGGCGCTCAAGCTGTCGCCGCATGGCCGGCTGACACAAATCCAGGTGACGAGCGATGCGCTCAGCAGCCAGTTCGTGAAGACCGACGAGACGCTGAGCAGCGACGGTCGTTACCTGTACGTGCTCGCGCCGGGGCTCATGCCAGGCGGGCAGAGCAACATCGATGAGTACAAGGTCGCTAACAACGGCCACCTTTCGCTCATCGGGGATGTGGCCAGCCCAGGGCTGGGCGATAGCGGCCTGGTCGGGCAGTAGTGGAGGTCGGCACCGGAAGGTGACTAAACCGGGCCGGGAGATCGCCTGAGGTGCCCGAGTAGCGGCCCTCAGCGGTTTCCCGCGTCCCGTCACCGCGGCACCAATCATGATCCGCGTTGTCGTCGTCGGCGGCGCCGTCGCCGACGCCCGGCAGCAGGCGAGCGGTTGCGTCGGGCCGACACCCGACGTCTCGATGCCGCGCCCGAGCGGTCTGGTCGCTCGCTAGTGAGGGTCCGGGAAGGAACACAACCGAGTCTGCTCCGAAGGAAGTATGAGGTGGTCCCGGCGGTCCGGCTCACTCCCCGGGGGGTTCACAAGCCAGCCTCCGCGGCACTGAGGGCTCCTCGAACCCGGACCGTGTCAAGGCCGGTCGAAAAGTGGACCACTCGCGCCGGTCGAAAAGTGGACCACACGGGTGTAGCTTCGGCTGGGGTGTGGCGTGGGCTGTGGGGCGGCTTTTCGTGGAGCGAGCCGTAGGCGAGCGGGGCGAGATGCCGCCGGCGCGCGTGCCGGCGGGGATGGTCGTTTGTTCCTGGAGGGTCAGCCCGAGCCTCGGGCGGGGCGGGCGTCGAGGTCTTTGTCGCGGAGGCGGTAGCTGTCACCTTTGAGGCTGAGGATTTCGGAGTGGTGGATGAGCCGGTCGATCATGGCGGTGGCCACGACCTCGTCGCCGAAGATTTCGCCCCAGCCGCTGATCGGCTTGTTTGAGGTGACGATCATTGAGGCGCGCTCGTAGCGGGAGGACATCAGCGAGAACATGAGGTTGGCGGCTTCGGGGTCGAACGGGATGTAGCCGACCTCGTCGACGACGATCAGCGGGATCAGCGAGAGGCGCTTGAGCTCGGTCTCCAGCCCACCCTGGCGCTTGGCGTCGCCGAGGCGGGCGACCCAAGCGGTAGCGGTGGCGAAGTGCACCCGCTGCCCGGCCAGGCACGCACGGATGCTGATCGCGATCGCCAGGTGTGTCTTGCCGGTCCCCGGGACCCTCGGCGTCCGGAGGCCGGGGTCGGAGTCCAACGGGATCGGGTTGCGCGAGATCCGCGCATTCCTCGTCTAGCTGACGAGTTGCACTTCGGACGCACCGCCGAGCGGCTCGGGATCACCACCTCCTACCTCAGTCAGATAGTGCGCACGCTCGAAGCAAGGGTCAGCGGTCGGCTGTTTGAACGCACCAGCCGGCGGGTCCGACTGACGGCACTCGGCGACCAGCTCCAGAGCGAGCTTTCAGGCCCGTATCACGCGCTCCACACCGCGCTCGACCACGCGCGAGAAACCGTGATCGAGGTCGCCGGGACGCTGCGGATCGGCGCGTACGCAGAACACCTCGCCGGCCCGCACATGGTCGAGTTCGTCCGCCTGTTCAAGCGCCGGCACCCGAGCGCCGACGCAGTCTTCCAGATCACTGGCTTCCAGCGCAGCTGCCTCCAAATGCTGCGCGACGGCGAGATCGATTTGCTCGTCCACCGCCTGCCGCTCACCGAGTCTGACATGACCGTTGGTGCAGTCCTGTCACGCGAGGAGCGCGTCCTGCTCGTCTCCAATGGAGATTCGCTCGCTAAACGCAGGACTATCGGGCTCGAGGATTTCGCCGATCGTGCCGTGACCGGCTCGCCGCCATTTCCACGGGAGATGATGGACACGCTCATCCCGCCGATGACACCATCGGGCCGACGCTATCGGCGGATCGCGAGCCACACCTTCGAAGAGATGATGATGCGGACCGCGCTCGGCGAACAGGTCCACCCGACCGTCGCCTCATTCCTCGAGCACCACACCCACCCCGGGATCACCAGCGTCCCGATCTCAGAACTGCCCCCCGCCGAGACAGGACTGGTCTGGCTGACCGCCACCGCCACCGCCTCAGCCACAACCAATGCATTCGCGCGCGCTGCCGTCGACGTCCTAGCCCGCACCGAACTCGCGCCACACCAACCCCCCAGCATCGGCCGGTCCCAATAGCCCACAGCGCCTTAGACATCGAGCGGCTCTGCGGCGGGAGTGCCGGCACCCGTGAGGCGGCCCTCAGGACCGATCCGCATAGCGCGCCAACCCGCGCAACATGAAGAGCGGGACTTTCGCTTATGCCGTCCGTGCTCCTCGCGCCAGAAGCAGCGCTAGGCACGCCTGCTCGATCGCCATTTCGATCGCGCCGGATGCGTCGGTCCGGGACTGAGAACGCTCGTCAGGCAAGGGCGGTTGCTTCTCCTGTCGCCGATCGCCAGTCACACTCGGCTCACTCGTCGGGGCTCTCGCTTGCGGAGCCACCGCGACGCGGCCTTCCGTGAGAAGTTCTTCATCTTCACGACTTGCACCTTCAGGCCCGAGAGACGCAGGCCGATAACCGAGCTACTCGGGATGGGCAGAGAAGGGTGTTGTCCTGCCATGCGCTATCTCAAGACGACCGAAGCCGCGGCCCTCCTGGACGTTGGGCCGAGCACCCTGAGAGCGTGGGAGCGGCGATTCGGCTTTCCCAACCCGCAGCGCTCGGCCGGTGGGCATCGGGCCTATCCGCACGGTGAGGTCGTGGCGCTGCGCGTCGCCCTCGAGGAAGGGCACTCTCTCGCGGCGGCCGTTTCTCGCGCTCGTGCGGCGCTGATGGTGGACACCGGTTCGCTGGTCGAGGCCTTGCTCGCCTACGATCATGAGCGCGCTGATCGCGCAATCGAGACGGCCCTCGCGCTGCGGTCGGTCGAGCGCTCGGTCGAGGAGGTCTTGCTGCCCGGCTTGGAGAAGATCGCGCGCCGAATGGGGGCCGACTCGGCCGCCTGGGCGTTCTCCGCGCACTGGGCGATTGACTGGTTGCGTCGAGCCAAGCGCCTGGGCCCACCACCGATCGGCCGCACATCCATCTTGCTGGTCAATGCATCGCGGGATGAGCTCGATCTCGACGCCGTATACATCCGGGCGTTAAAGGTCTTTTGTCTGCGCGCGGGCATTAAGGTGCTGAACCTCTCTGTGCGACCGATGAACGGGATCGGCGACGTCGCCGTCGCGCACCGGCCTGACCTGATCGTCCTCGCCGGGCAGCAGATGGATGAAACGACGATCGCCAGATGGACCTGCGCCATCGAACGGTCAATCGGGCCACGACCGCATGCGCTCTACCGCCATGCGAGGCTTGCAACCCATATCACCGTCCTCCCCCTCGCCCCTGGCGATGCGCTATTGCAGTTGCTAGAGCTGGCCGACGCCGCCCACGCCGAGCAGGCCCGTCAGCTGGCGAGCTGACCGCCGTGGGTCACGAAAATTGGCGCATAAAGGTCGCGCGGGCAATGCCGCGCCAACGACGCCTTCAGCGCGGGGCAACCCTTTCCCGGTTAGCGCGGTCGGCGTAGCTGTTCGCGCTCTGCGTGCTCACACTGCCGGATTCGCCGGCGCCGAGGCGTCGAGCTCCTGTCAGGCCGCCGCTGACGTTGATCTACGACCCGCCGACCGTGTTGTCCAGGCGCCAGCTCTTTCCGCCGTCCTTGGACACGTACTGTGTGGCCACGCTGCTCGCGCCGGTTTGACCGTCGACGAACGCCACCAAGTGACCCTTCGGGTTCTTCAGTACCGCGACCGGTAGCCCGGTGAACGTCGCGCGATACCAGTGCGCCCCGCCGTCCGGGGTGGCGTCGATCACCTGCCCGCCGCCCCAGGCGAAGATCTTCTTCGTGCCTCCGGCACCGATGAACGCGACCGCGAGCGGGGCCTGAGCCGCATTCACGTGCAGCGCCGGCCCATTCGTCTTCCACGTCTTGCCGCCGTCGGTCGTCGCCGCCGGATATTGCGCCTGGCCTCGCAAGTGGGGCGTGCCAATCCTGGATGGCGGGACCACGCGCCTGGCGGTCACCGTCGGGGTTTCCAGAGCGCTTGAATTGGCGATGACAGGACGGGAGATCGACGCGCCCGAAGCACACCGGCTGGGATTGATCAACGAGGTCGTGGCGAACGGCCGGCATGTCGAGCGCTCCCTCGAGCTGGCGGAGCTCCTTGCGGGCTTCCCACAGGAGACGCTCCGCGCCGATCGGCAGGCCATCCGCGAGTCACTCGATCGCGCTCTACTCAACAGCTTTGCAGGAGACGCCGAGGTCGCTCGCGCAACCGCGAACATCGCAACCCGGGGAGCCGGCGAGTTCAGCGCGCGAAGCCGATCGGCGAGATGACGACACCTGTACGTCACGCCGGCACTTGAAGCCGCGTCTAAGACTGCTTAGAAGCGGAGGTCGGTTCGGTCGATCGCGCTGCCCCAGACCTCGGAGGTGGCCGATTTCACCGCGTCTGACACGCCCGGGACGTTCGAACGTCCAGACCGGATCGAACCCCCTCTCGGTCCGCGGCCGACGGGAGCGGAAGCGCTCGCGACGTGGCCGAGATGGTGGTTGGGAGGTCGGCGTGCCCGAGTTGACGAGAGAGAACGCAAACTGCGACTTGTTCCTCGTCTGAGCGCCCTGATCGCTTGATCTGCAGAGTAACGTGACACTCGGAGGGCATCCATTGTGAGGTCGGCCGGTTCTGGTCGACGGCACGACGCGTGACTTTCGAGGGTTCCATCAACCCCGCAGGTTGGCATGTCCCACGCGCTGATTCTCTGCGATTCGATTGCGGGTCGCGTGCTCTTAGGCAGTCTGCCCGTGGTTGCTCGTGCTGGCCAGGAGAGAGGAAGCCCGGATGCTGACCGATGAGCATCACGCCGTAAACACGATGATCGACCAAGGCGCGGCGTTCGATCAGATCGAGGATTACATCAATACGCTGGCGCTCCCCGGCGAACAGCTGAGCGCGCTGTGGCTGCTCGCGTGGGCAGAGGCAACTGACCCTGCCACCCGCCGACAGGTGGTGGAGGCGACCCTCGCCTCTGCCGACTAGCGTCCGTTCTGACGGCGTGCTCGTGCCGACCGCAGCTGCGTAACCGTGCGAGACTCTTTCGGATTCCGACCAGCTCAGTCTGAGCGACCGAGTGAGCGCTCGTGCGCCGCCGGTGGGACGAGATCCGCCAGCGCCGGTCGGGGTCCGGATGCTGATTGGCCTTCAAGCATGGTGCGCTCTCTGGGCATCATCGTTCGCCTGACGCTGCGTGTAAACGCGAGCGTCCCATTCGGCCTTGGCTTCATCGGCGCGCAGTGAAACTTCCCCACCCCTCTCCCTAGCTTCGCGGACCTGTTCGCAGATCCGGGCGTACTCAGGATCGCTTCGTTCCCATCGCGCTTGTTCTTCGGCAAAGTTTTCGTGCTCCCATGCCTCCGTGTAACGCACAGCTTGATCGCGATGGCCGAACCTGTGCCAGCCCCTTGCGGCGTGCCAGTCGCCGCTCTGTCGGAGCTTTCGCAGGATCGTCATGACTGGTCTCCTACCAGGACCCCGCACATTAGGGCGAGTCCTGCTTGTGAACGGCGTTTCTGTCGCCTTGGACGAAACGGCCCGTGAGGTCAGCGAGAGGCAGGTTTTGCCCGCCGGGGCCTGCGCGAGAGAATCAAGCAGTAGCGGCCGATAACGGCCCTACTTTGACATTACTCCTATTGCGGGCGTTTATGTGAACCGGAACTCAAGAGTTTGCGTGGGCGCGGGCAATCCTCGTCGGCGACAGCCGAGCGCGCCTCCCACGGAGCTCGCGGGGTCCTGTCCGATTAGTCAGGCGACGGGGGTCGGGGCAGCAGTGCTGTGAACGGGCCGGGCAGGGAACAGGTCGAGCTGCCGG
>CAWKDQ010000005.1:0-324719 GCA_963848435.1 uncultured Conexibacteraceae bacterium
AGGGCGTCAGGTTAACTGTGTAGGCGGGTTGACTGGTAAGTTAAGTGTAACGGTGACTCGCTCGGCGGTCGATGGGTGACAGTAGTTTGCATCCGGGACGCGGTCGCCGAAGTGGGGATTCAGGGCCAGCAGCGCTGCTGTCCAGTTCCGGGTGCGGGTCCATTGCGGGGTCGCGTTCTGCAGACAGAGGTAGACGAGCTTGCGGGCGGCGTCCTCGTTGGGGAAGCTGCCCTTCGTTTTGATCGCTTTGCGCAGCTGCCGGTTCAAGGCTTCGATCGCGTTTGTGGTGTATACGATTCGGCGGACCTCGGCGGGGAACGCGAGGAACGGGATCACATGCTCCCAGGCGTTCAGCGCTTGGGTGATTACCGGGAACCGGGTGCCCCATTCTTCGTCGAAGGTCTCGAGCTCGGCTTGGGCGTGATCGGCGTTGATCGCGGTGTAGATCGGTTTGAGGTCGCGGGCGACCTGCTCACGCTCCCGGCGGGGCACGTATTTCAGGCTCGAGCGAATCAGATGGACTATGCATGTTTGGACGGTCGTCAGCGGGAAGATCGCCTCGATCGCCTCCGGGAACCCTGTCAGCCCGTCGACACAGCAGATCAGGATGTCCCGGACGCCGCGTTGCTTGAGGTCGTTGAGGACTTGCATCCAGAACTTCGCGCCCTCGGTGTCTTGGAACCACATGCCGAGCACGTCGCGGTCGCCCTCGAGCGTGACGCCGAGCCCGAGATACAAGGCTTTGCGTTGCACGCTGCCGCCATCACGGATCTTCAGCACCATGCAGTCCAAGAACACGATCGGGTAGATGTCCTCCAATGGCCGCTTGGCCCACTCGCGGACGTCGTCCATGACCGCATCGGTGACCTTCGAGATCAGATCACGGCTGACCTGCACCCCGTAGATCTCCTCCAGGTGCGCGCTGATATCCCGGGTCGACAAGCCGCGGCTGTAAAGCGCGAGGATCTTGTCGTCGAAGCCGACGAACCGCCGCTGGCGCTTTCTGACGATCTTCGGCTCAGAGCTCCCATTGCGGTCACGCGGCGCGTCGACCCGAACCTCGCCCTGCTCGGTGATCAGCGTCTTCGGCGAGGTGCCGTTGCGCTGGTTCTGAGCGCCACCCGGCGGCTCCTGATGCGGCTCAAAGCCGACATGGTCGGTCAGCTCAACCTCCATCGCGCGCTCCACCAGCCGCTTGGTCAACTGCGCCAGAATCCCGCCAGGGCCCGCGATCTCCTGCTCGCTGCTCGCGCCGGCCAACAGCTCGTCAAGCAGCTCATCAGAGACCCCACGGCCGTCAGGCATGCTCAGAGCTTGACGGGCGCGGCGGCGGCCCACAGCCCGATCTACCGCCGCCTCAACCACCCCGCCCGGCGGACGCGCCGCGCTGGCGCTGGCCAGCTCCTCGCTCCGCTCGTCACCGTCCAACGCCAGCGCGAACCCATGGCCCCGCTCGGCAACAGCGTCCTGCTCACTCCTGCTTCTGATCTTGGTAGGCATAGCGATCTCCTTCGCTGATGCCTACACAGTTCCTATGACGATCCCCGTCAACGACGGGCGGTTGGAGTGGCGTGGTGGACGTGTTATGTGGAGTGTGTCGTTGATGTCGGCGACGGGGAGCGGTTGGTGGGCTGCCGCGGCGGGCGGACGGAGCTGAGCCCGTAGGGCGAGGCGTAGTTCCGCCTGCCGCGGCGCCGGCTTCGGCGCCCCCCGGACCGGGCGGGGTGCTGGTCGAGGGGTCGTCCGCGGTGGGGCATACGGTCGTGGCGTGGCTGTCCGTGATGTCAGCGAGGTTGATCGGCAGCGGTTTGATGTGCGGCGGGTGGCGATGCCGTCGAGCGGGGTTGAGTCGTGGTCGGTGATCGGTCCGGCGGGTCGACCGGTGGTGGTGGTTGAGGAGTTCTTGGCGTGGTTGACGCATATCGAGCGTTCGCCGAACACGGTGGAGGCGTATGCGCGTGATCTGCGGTTGTTCTGGATGTTCTTGGCGGCGCGCGGGGTGTCGTGGGAGGCGGTCGGTGTGGGCGAGTTGGGAGAGTTCGCGGCCTGGGCGCGGCGGCCGGCGGAGAACGTGATCGTGTTGAGCGAGTCGGCGGCTCGTCGGAGCGCCTCGACGGTGAACCGGATGCTTGCGGCGGTGGTCGCGTTTTATGAGTTCCAGGGGCGGCGGGGGCATACGCTCGCGCGGGATCTGGTGGTGCAGACACGCAGCGGTCGTGGCGGCTATAAGCCGTTTCTGCATGGGATCGCGCGGGCGCGGACGCGGGGTCGGGCGGTGCGGTTGCCTGAGCAGCAGCGGTTGCCGCGGACGTTGAGCTTGGCGCAGGTCGCGGCGGTGATCGACGCGCAGTCGCGGTTGCGGGATCGGTTTTTGTTCGCGTTGTTGGCGAGCACGGGGATGCGGATCGGGCAGGCGTTGAATCTCCGCCATCAGGATGTGGTGTCGTGGGAGCGGCGGATCGAGATCGTTCCCCGGTCCGGCGGGCGGGCGCGGGCGCTGAGCAAGGGCGGCGCGCGTGGGTCGGTGCCGGTCCCGGGCGAGCTGATCCGGTTGTGGTCGGACTACATGCATTTGGAGTACGGCGAGCTCGACTCTGACTTCGTGTTCGTGAACTTGTGGGAGGGGGAGATCGGCCGGCCGTTGAGCTACACGGCGGTGGACAAGCTGATCGGCCGGACTCGCCGACGCCTCGGGTTTCATTTCACCGCGCATCAGTTTCGGCATACCTACGCGACGCTGGCCTACCGTGACGGGGTCGCGCTCGAGGTGATCGGCGCGCTGTTGACGCACCGCTCGCCGTCTTCGACGTTGATTTACACGCATCCGACCGCGGAGGATCTCCGCGCGGCGCTCGCCGCGCGCGGGGTGCTTGACCGGGTCGCGGATCTGCTCGCGTGAGCGGCCGTCCGCTGCGGAGTATCGAGGGCGGCCGTCCGCCGGTCGGGTGGGAGGAGTTGTGGGCGCGTGATCAGTGGCGACAGCACGAACTGCCGCACGGTGATCTGCAGAACGAGAGCGGCCATCCGGCGGTCGTGCGGTTCGAGCGGCTGCTGCAACCGTGGCTCAAGGAGGCCGCGAAGCGGTGGGTTCGCGCGCGACTGCTGGCGGCGATCGCGCCGCAGTCGATGAGTCACTACCTGCTGCACCTATGGGCGTTCAGCGGTTGGCTTGAGGAACGCGCACCCGGGCTCGGCTCCCCGGCCGCGCTCACCCGCGTGCTGTTGGAGGACTACATGCTCGCGGTCAGGACCGGCCCGCTCGCGGCCGGCACGAAAGCGGCCCGGGTCGGGACGCTCCGCGCGTTTCTTGAGGAGCAGCGCGAGGACGGGCTGGCGGGATTGCCGCGCAGCGCGATGATCCACGCCGCCGAGATCCCCAAGGACGAATACCGGCTGCCGAAGGGGATCGAGGGACACGTGTTCGATCAGTTCGTCGACCCGGACAACCTCGCGCTGCTGCCGTGCGAGCAGCACCGCACGATCGTGCTCGTGCTCGCGTTCACCGGCCTGCGGGTCTCAAGCGTCGTGACGCTCCGCCGCGACGCGCTGCAGATCGGCTCAGACAACCACCCCTATCTGCGCTACCGCAACGTGAAACTCCGCCGCGAAGCGGTGCTCCCGATCGGACCGGTCCTCCAAGAACAGCTCGCCCGCCAAGAGCAGTACCTCACCGACACGCACGCCGAGAACGGCACCGAGTTCCTGCTGCCGTCCCCGCCGGCCGGGCAACGCGGCCCATCGCTCGGCGGTCAGTTCCATGTCTCGGTCGGGCTGATCCGCCAGATCATCAAACGCTACGTCCGGAGCGCCGAGATCCGTGACAGCAGCGGCGAGCTCGCGAGCTGGGTGCATCCACACCTGTTCCGTCACCACCTCGGGACGAGCATGGTCAACGACGGCGTGCCGCTCCCAGTGATCCAGAAGGTGCTCGACCACGCCTCGATGCAGATGACCGCCCACTACGCGCACCTCCACGACGACACGCTCCGCCGCGAGATGCTCCGCTGGCAAGAACGGGTGAACATCCGCGGTGAGCGGATCGCGCTGACCGTCGACGGCCCGCTCGAGCAGGCCGCCTGGATGAAGGAACGAATCTCCCGCGCCCGCCAAGCGCTCCCCAACGGCTACTGCGGCCTGCCGCTCGTGCAGACCTGCCCGCACCCGAACGCCTGCCTCAGCTGCGACAACTTCCTCACCGACAACTCATTCCGCCAGGTCCACCACGAACAACTCGAGCGGACACGCACGATGCTCACCGACGCCAGAGAACGCGACGCCATCCGACTGATCGACGTCCTCGAGCACGACGAGCACGGCCTGACCCGCATCCTCGACGGCCTCGACGCGCTCGACACCAGCCCCGAGGAACCGATCGATCTCATCACCCAAGCCGAACGCGAGACCCGATGACCCACCCGCTCGCTCAAGCCGCCGCGGACCGCACCCTCAACGCCGAAGCGCGCGTCCGCCGCGCGCTGCGCGACCTCGACCGTCACGGCAGCAACATCACCTTCGCCGCGGTCGCCACCCACGCGAGCGTCAGCCGCCAATTCCTCTACGACCACAGCGACTTCCGCGCCGAGATCGAGACCCTCCGCGGCCACCCCGGACAGCACACCAACGCCCCGCCGGCCCGCGAACGCGCGACCGACGAATCACTCCGCACCCGCCTACGCGCCGCACTCGACGACAACCAGCAGCAACGCGATCAGAACACCCGCCTCCGCGACGAACTCGCACACGCCCTCGGACGCGTCCGCGAACTCGAACTCCACGCCCGAAACGGCTGACAGCATCTCACCGTCGTGGACATGTCCACGACACGAATCCCCAGACTCCAAGCGCCATCACCATCGAGCGCTCGACTTAACGGCTGGCTGGGGCAGTCGCGCCGGTCGGGGTGTCACCCCGACGTGCGGATGTTCCTATCGCCACAAACCGCCAGCGCGAAGCGCTCCTGCTTTCCCTCAGCGACGAACATCTGCGCCTCGCAGGGAACGATCCCTGCTCCGCGCGGAAGGGATGCTCGGGACACTCTCTCAGGCAGCCGAGCGAGCTGCGACCTCGAGCGAGATCACACGATCTGGAGCCGCGAGCGCCGACTGCGCGGCGGCAGCCAGCGCCTCATAGTCGAGGCCGTAGCGGTCGGCGACGGCTGCAAGCGGCTCGGAGATGCCGAGGTTCGGGTACAGCAATTGCACCTCGACTGGCCGTTCGTCAAGCAGCGCCACGATCGCGCGTGGATGGACCTCATCGCTGTGATCGGCACGCTTGGTATCGGCAACGGTGATCGAGATTGCGTTGGCGGTGCTGTCGTAATCCGCTTGCACGTCAACTCCTGGGAAAGACGGTAATCACGAAGCTGGGATCATCCCCGGCTACAACCACAAGGATACGGCGGCCATCGCCGGCCTCTGCGGTCAATCGTGCGTTGCCGCGTTCATCTACCTCTCGGGCGGCCGGTGCCGCGATTACGGCTTCGACATCCTCGAAACTGATGCCGTATAAGCGCATCTCGTTGCGGGCATGGCGGCTCAGTCTCACTTGCCAGATACTGCCGAGCCGGTCAGCCGGACCTTGCGGCTCGATCTTCCCGCCGGCAAAGACCTGCATCGCTCACTCCACGAGCATCTCGGTCGCGGCGCCCACCACCTGAGGTGCGCGTACGGGCGGCTACTCGACGGACGAGACCTCGCGCGCCACAATTGTGGCGTGACTACCGAGCCGCTTCGCGCCGTGCGGGACCATCTCTCAGAGATCGTCGACCGGGTGGAGCGAGAACACGATCGAGTCGTGATCACGCGTAACGGCCGTGACGCGGCCGTGCTGATGAGCGCGGCCGATCTGGCAGGGCTCGAAGAGACCCTGTCGGTTCTCAGCGATCCAGTAGCGCTCGCCGATATCCGCGAAGCCGACGCCGCGTATGCCCGTGGTGACGTGCTGCGCGGAGTCTACGCAGTCCGCGCACTGCGGTCGTGAGCAGCGACGAGTACTACGAACTCGTCGTCACACCACCGGCCGCACGGGTCGATCTCCCAGCATCTCCCCGAACCCGTTGCCGCAGCCGTCATCGAGTTCCTGACAAGCAGCCTGATCCGAGAACCGCGCAGAGTCGGCAAACAGCTCCGGCGTGAACTCGTCGGCATCTGCTCAGCGCGCCGTGGTACCTATCGCGTGCTCTACCGAAGCAACGAAGAGACACGCGAGGTCATCGTCCTGCGCATCGAGCATCGCAGCGACGTGTACCGGCCACGGTAACCGGCACCCGGGCACTGCCCTACCCGAACAGACCTCCTTCCATCGTCGCAGGGGCACCTCGATAACGCCGGCGACTTCCCTGTGTTGCGCGGATAGGAGCGTGCGCGGCTGGCTGGTTGTCGGTGCAGGCCGGGGCTATCCGCCTGTGGTGCTGATTGAGGTCGAGAGGTCCTTGAGCAGGATCATCAGATGCATCGGGTCGGTGGGCGAGGGCTCAAGTCCGTGCTTTAGGTAGAACCGGCGAGCGTCATCGTCTTGTGCGTGAACCAGCATCGCGCGCACGCCTATCGTGTCTGCCGCGGTCAGTGTCCTTAGCATTGCGTCGCGCAGCAGCCATGCGCCGATACCGCGGCCGGCAACAGTGAGGTCGACCGCGAGGCGAGCCAGCAGCACGACGGGAATGGGGTAACGCGGCATGCCCTTGATGACGCGGGTCGTTGCCGCCTCGCGCTCAATTCCAGCTGCTGTCAACGCGTGGTAGCCAACGACCCGGCGTTGTTCGTTGTCGACCACCACGTAGGTCCGGGCCGATCCGGCGGCGGCCGCCTGAAGTGCGTGACGGGTTAGCCATTGATCAAGCGATGGGCGTCCGCACGCGAAACCCTCGAGAATGTGGGCCGCGGTGAGTGGCTCGGGATCGCCGAAGCGGGGCACTACTCCGGACGAGGACGTCGGAAGAGCTCGACGACCTCGGGAACTGCACGAGCTGGCCGGTCCAGCGCGTGTGTGAACGCTCGCCACTCGGCGGCCGGCAGCACAAACCGGGTGCGGTCGGCCAATACTCGCTCAGCTCGTTCGCGGCCGCTCTCAACTAGAAATTCCGAGAGCGATTCATGCGCGGCAGCGGCAGCGCTCCGGAAAAGCTCGTCGTCGGTGGCGGCGACCCGCAGATGCATCCGTTGACTCTTTGTTCCCGTCATGAATAGAAGTGTACGCCACTTGTACGCACACGCCAAGTCAAACCGATCGCTGCGCCACGAGTCTTGCTTTAGTGCTGGCTGAGGCATCTCGAACCACGCTCCGAGATGCCAGCTTTGCGCGGATCGCGGAAACGTTCGCAGCGACTCGCGCGGGCTCGGGGCTTGCGCGCCGCTGAACCCAATCCAGGGGGCGTGCCGGTCCTTCTGCTTGGTGTTGCGTGCTGCTCGCCAAGGTTTCATCGCTCAAGGATCTTTGTGGTGTCTCCGATAGGGGTGACTGACCAAGTGAACCCCCTGGAGGTTTGAACTCGTGCGACGTCACCAACTTGTTCGCTGCGCATGGCGTGCGGCGGCCGTCTCAACCGTGCTGATGGGCTGCGCAGCGCAGTCGGCGCTGGCGGCCCCGACCGTGCAGACGTTCAGCTACACGGGCGCCGAGCAGACCTTCACGGTACCCACCGGTGTCTGGTCGATTGCTGTGACTGCTACCGGAGCACAGGGCGGCGGTGGGTACAACGCCGACTGCGAAGGTGGCGATGGCGCGATCGTGACAGCGACGTTGCCGGTCACGCCCGGCCAGCAGTTGTATGTCGAGGTCGGCGGCGCCGGTGGCGATGAGTGGAATGGGTCAAGCTCGGCGGGCGGTTGGAATGGCGGTGGCAGTGGCAGCGACCTCGCTCAGGGAAGCGGTGGTGGTGGTGGAGCAACCGATCTGCGGACCGAGCCGACAGCCGACGGTCTCACCCCGACCGACTCACGGCTGCTGGTCGCAGGCGGAGGTGGCGGCGGCGCGAACTGGAGCTGCAACAACATTGGCTCCGGTGTCGGTGGTTCGGCTGGACTCACGCCTGAGGGCGGGGGGGCGGGCGACTACACCGTGGGCCCCGGTCCCGGAGGCACGACGTCGGGCGGCGTGGCCGGTACCAACAACGGTTACTGCGCGGCCACGCCTGCTGCGCAGCCCGGAACACTTGGGCTCGGCGGCGATGGTGCGCCGGGTGTCAACTGCAATGACGGGGCGGGTGGCGGCGGCGGCTACTACGGAGGTGGCGGCGGTGGCACAGCGGCCGTTGCGAGCGGCGGGGGCGCCGGCTCCAGCTATTACGAGTCATCGGCAACCGGCGCGTCGATCGTGACGGCCACGAGCCAGACCGCCGACACAACCCCGGCCGACGGGGCACTGTCGATCAGCTACACGGTCGCGGCAGCGCCATCGGCGGTGATCAGCACACCGGCGGGCGGAGGTACATACACCGTCGGACAGTGGGTCGCTACAACGTTCGCCTGCACTGAAGGAACCGGCGGTCCTGGTATCAGCTCATGCGTTGACTCCGACGGCGCGACAACCGGCACAGGGAGCCTGAACACCTCAACGGCCGGGACGCACACCTATACGGTGACCGCCACCAGTCAGGACGGGCAGACCAACACCTCGAGCATCAGCTACACCGTCACGGCGGCGCCAGCCGCGCAGGCGCCAGCCGCGCAGGCGCCGACCACGCAGCCGCCGACAAGAATCACTGATATCAGCTCCAGCACGACGACCGTCGTGTGGCGAGGCGGCCCGGGGCGTACTGGTTGGCCAACCACACGGCTGCGCTTTCGTCTAAACCAGCTGGCAACGATCCGGCTTGTGCTACTCGCGACAGTTCACGGTCGCTGGCGGCCAGTCGCAACCACAACCATTCAAGGCCATCCCGGCACCAACAGCGACCTGCTACCCGGGCGTTGGCACAGCCAGCTGGTGCCAGCCCGACGCGTGCGGCTACAGGTCGAGATCAAGAGTGACGACCGCTGGACGGTCATGCGGACACTACATCTAACCGTCCGCCACCAACCCAACCAGCCCTGAACAGCGTTGCCGAATGCGGCTTAACCACGCGGCAGATCAATCGCCCCACCCGACGAATCCCGCTCCCTGAGATCGTGCGCCTTGCTGCCAGCTGACAGAGTGTGGACGCTCCGCACCCATGCTCCGTCAGCTGGCATATGCCTTGATCCCGCACCATTGCCTCCCCACCGACCGGATCGCGAGCCGGCACCTGCATCGCGCACGCGACGGGCACCCGAAGACAGCGCTCAAGGACCTGCTTCGCGCGGCTTCCGGGGGAGCGGGCTGTCGGCGTGCCGCGTTGACGCCTACCGCAGTCTGAATGTCTTTGACATCTTGAACGGGGTCAGGTCCGGGGACGTGAACGTGAGTTTCGATGTCAGTGTCAGCTTCCGGTCCCCCTTGACCAGTTTCTCACCGGCAGCTGTGAGCTTGAGGTTGATCTTGAACCGGCCGACGCTTGCGATCTTGAGGGTGCCGGCAGCGACGGTGGTCTGGTGGTGTACGCGATGTTTGCCATGGCCGGTGGTGTATTTGTGGACCCAGATGATCGAGAGTGTGCCGGGTTCCGTTGTCTCGTCGACGTAGCTGAATCCGCGGGCCTTCCTGATCGCCTTCAGGTTCGCCTTCGGGCCCGAAGGCCAATCTATCTCTCCGAGCATCGAGCCCACCTCCGCTCGGCTAGGCAGAACCCTGACCGGGGCTGAGGTCCAGGGGATCCCGACGCCGAGGGCGTTGGTGGCCGCGACCGTGAGTTGATAGGACTTACCCGCAGCCAACCCGAATTCCAAGGTTGTGGCCGGAGAGCTTGCTGATTGGATCTGGAGAACCTTGGTGGGGTCGGTCGAAGAGGCCGAGGTGGCGCTGTAGCCGATGATCGGGAGGCCGCCGTTGTCAGCTGGCGCCGACCAGTTCAGCGACAACAGATCAGTTTCGGACTGGGCGGTGGGCGCTGACACCAGGCCCGGCGCGCTCATCGCGACGATGCTGGTGCTGTTGGGGAAGGTGTCGAGCACGGTGCAGTATCCGTCTGCGGCGCATGCGACGACTGCGCCGTCGTCGGATGGGGTCGTGCCCGTGAGCGAGGCGCTGAGTGGCACGCTCGCCAGGCCTGCGGGGAGCTCACCAAAGGACTGCAGCGCCTGCTCCACCGAATTCGAATTGGTGAGATAGAAGGTCGGCATCACGCAGTTGCCGGCCGCAGAGCAAGCGACCGATATCGGGTATGCCGCTGGGTCTGTGTTCGCATCACTCGGCAGCGCGACCGTCCTGGCGTTCTCCCAGGTGCCACCAAGCTCGAGGATCGACATACCCTGTGTCTGGCCGTGGCTGTCAAGGTAGACGCCGTCGGCTAGGCAGGTCCCGGCCGAACTGCAGCTCACCGAGGCCGGCGCTATGACCTGGCTGCTGAGCGACGGTAGCGACAGCCCGGCCGTGTCGGCGGTAGTGGCTTTCCAGGCGCCGTTGCTCTCATCGAACAACACGCCCTGCTGACCACCACTGCTGTCCAAATACGTGCCGGCGGCCGTGCAGCTTCCAGCGGACGGACACGACAGGACGTTAGTGCCGAAGGCCGGCTGGAACTGCGCCGGTGCCGCCGCCGGGTCCCCAATGCCAGAGAGGCTCAGAGTGCTCGCAGTCCAACTGCCACCAGATTGAGTGAGCACGAACGGGGCCTCGCCGCCGCTGGTGGTCGGGTACGCGCCCAACGCGGTACATGCGCCGGCCGACGGGCATGAGACCTGCCCCGAGATGAGCTCTCCGTACGCAGGGCCGGCATCCGACGGGAGCGGAGCCTCAACCGCCTGCGCCCAACTCGCGTTGCTCTCGGTAAGCACGAATGGGACATCGTTGTCGGCGGCGTTGGCGTCGTAGTCGCCGAACACCGTGCAGTTGCCAGCTGAGATACAAGCGACCGACGTCAGCGAGAGATCTTCGTCTCCACTGTGGTTCACCCCATAGTTGGTCGTGTTGACGTTTCCCGGCATCTGCGCCTCGCTCGCCGGAGCCCAGACACCACCCGTCTCCATGGCCACGAACCCCTGATAGGTCTGGCTCGCGTCCTGGTAATAACCAACGACCGCGCAGTTGCCCGCAGACGCGCACGAGATCGACTCAGGCCCAAGGTCGCCGCTGGCATCAAGCCCCGCGAGGTGAGAAAGGTCAAGCTCCGTCAACCTCCACGAGCCGTTGACCTGGTCAAACAGCGCCACCTGGCTGTTGCGTGGAGCAGTGGGCTGAGGTGAGACGGATGAAGCGGGTCGAGGGGCTCTCGGAAGACGCTCCTCAGAAAGAAGCAGTCCGGCCTTTTCGTGAGCGCCACAGAGAAGTTTCAGCCTAGTGGCGGCAGCTTGACTCAGGTCACCAAGAAGCTCAGGCTGTAGACGTAAACAGCGTGGACCGCCAGCTCGCGGCTGGTATCAGCCGTTTGCGCCAGGGTCCCGCAGCGCTTCTCGCTCCGACTCAGACCACGGCCACGTCCAGTCCTGTAACGGTGTGGCATCTGATGCGTCCAGGACCTGGCCGTCGCCGGAACAGCCCTTGTCACGGGGGGCGATCAGTCCCAATCTGCCGGTCGCGAGGGTTCCGCTCTTGCGCTATTCGGCCTTAGCACGGCGTCGTGGCGGAACCGGGCGCGCGGGCGCTGCCACCTGCGTGTCGGCAGCCTGACTTGCGAGTCTGCGTTCGAGGTCGGTGAAGGCATCGATGACGGCCGGCGCTTCGTATGCGCGGTTGCGCCGACCAATGGTCACTTGGCGAAGCACCCCGGCCCTCACCAGGTTCTGGATTGCCTGGTTGGCTGCCGGGAACGAGCGTCCTAGGAGCTCGGCTGCAGTCTGTCCGCCGATGATTGGCGTGCCGGGCAGTCGGTCCAACAGCAGGTCTGTGGCTGAGTTGCGGCGCACGGGCGCGGCGGCCTCCCGCCACCTGGCCTGTATCTCGCTGACGGTCTGCTCGAACGCCTGAGCGTCCTCGACCGCACGCGTGCACACGCGAGCGAACCATCCCACCCACTCGTTGAGCGCGTCGTGGGCTTCCGGGCTGCCGGGTCCCGCCGCATGGCGGTAGGTGGTGAGTCCGCCGACGTACTCTCGCGAAAGGGTGGCGAGAACGAGGGACACGGGCGGGATAACCCGTTCGGCGAGGCCGCGGCGCTGCAGGATCGTGCTTATGAGCACCCGACCGGTGCGACCGTTCCCGTCCGCGAAGGGGTGGATCGTCTCGAACTGTGCATGCGCGACCGCAACGAGCGCAACCGTCGGTAGCTGCGCCTCCGCCAGGAACTGGCACAGGTCATCTATGAGATCCTCGACGTGCTCCCACGGCGGCGGAACGAACTCGGCCGCGCACGGGTTGTAGTCACTCCCTCCGAGCCAGTTCTGCTCGGTGCGCCAGCGCCCCGCACGCTCGGCCTGGAGTGTGCCCCCCAGCAGCCGTGAGTGAACCTCCAACAGCAGGTCCGGTGAGACTGGCCCGGTTGTCTCAAGCGCGTAGGTGGCCGCGTCGATGTTGCTGAGTACCTCGCTCACGGTCGGATCGTGGCTGGGGTCGCCCTGCTCGCGGGCGGCGTCAGCGCGCAGGAGCCTTCGAGCGCCCACGGACAGGCCCTCGATCCGCGATGAGGCGACCGCCTCAGCACGCAGCAGTATCCGGGCGAGCGCGTCAAGGTTTGTGAGCGCCACGGCGCTGCGGTCGAGCGAGGCGATGGCCGCCTCGGCCTGGGCGACCTCCGAGGCGACCTCGCCGTCCAGCGTCAGTCGTTGACCGGCGAGTCCGTCGGGAAGGTAGGCGTCGTAGTCGCAGCCGCGCTGGTCAGCGCGCGTCTGGCCGCTGCCGTTCGGTGCCCAGTGCAACCTTACATAGCTTCCCATGCTATGTAAGGTTAGCGCATAACCTTACATATGCAAAGTTTCTATGAAAGGTTGAGGTTTCGGGGCCCCGCCGGGCGGCTCGCGGACCAGAGTAGCCGGCTTTCTTGTGATGGCTGATGTACGCACCGGTCAGATGGGCTGAAATAGAGACATCACGTACTTTAGGAACATCAGGGTCGACAATGATGCTCGCTGGCCGAGGGAGCCGCTGTCTGTCAACTGCGTAACTCGTCGTCCAGAGGCACTGCGCGCGCTCACCAAAGCCGGAGGCCACTGTGTACTTGCCGGGGGCTGGCCGGTCTACGACTTCGAGGATGACGTAGCGACGCGCGCCGCTCTTTCGTCCCACGTGCTCGAGCAGCAACAGTCGGGAGCCGGCGAGAAACCCGAGCCGCGCCCGGAACAGCCAGATTGGTGCGCGGACGAGCCAGCGGATCTGTAGCAGCTTGCTGGCGAGCGCCGCGAATCGGTCCTGGAGTCCTCGGCTTTCAGTCATCTGCCTCTCCCCGGTAGTTCCTGGCCTGGCACCAGCTTTACGCCGTAAAAGCTTACGGTGTAAAGTGGGCCTTGTGAAGTCGCCGCGTGGATACGAAACCTTGGCTTGATGAGAATGAACACGACGGCGGCACCGGAGGCGTCTCGGACCATCGAGTCAGCCGGCCGGATGCGGCGAGGACAGGGATGGCTGGCGGCAACGAAGCTGGGGCTTGTCGTGATGGCACTGCTGGTGGGAGCTGTCGCGGGGCTCGCTGCCGCTGGCTTCAGGGATCTGATCTACCTCATCACGTGGTTATTCACTGGACGGCAGACATACGGCGAGTTTGGTCATCAGCCGAGTCTGCATCTGCCGTTCCTGGGGATCTGGTTTGTGCTGATCGCGCCGGTGGTGGCGGGGCTCTTGTATGGGCCGTTGATCGCACGGTTCGCGCCTGAGGCACGTGGGCACGGCGTGCCTGAGGTAATGCTCGCGGTGGCGGAGAACGGCGGGCGGATCCGTCCTCAGGTGTCGCTGGTGAAGGCGCTGGCGTCGGCGTTGTGCATCGGTGGCGGCGGGTCGGTCGGTCGGGAGGGGCCGATCGTGCAGATCGGGTCTGCGTTCGCCTCGACACTGGGGCAGCTCGTGCGGATGAGCGACGGGCGCATGCGTGTGATCGTCGCGTGTGGTGCTGCGGGCGGGATCTCGGCGACTTTCAACGCGCCTGTGACGGGCTTGTTCTTCGGGTTCGAGATCGTGCTCAAGGAATTCTCCGCCGAGGCGCTTGCGGCCACCATCCTCTCGGCCGTAACCGCGGATGTGATCAGCCGCGCGTTCTTCGGTAGCGCGCCGTTTTTCACGAGCGTGCCGCACAACCTGGTGATCACCAACGACTTCAGCTTCCTGCTGATCGGGGTGCTCGGCGTTGTGGCTGGCGGGATCGGCGTTGTCTTCCAGAAGACCCTCTATAGGGGCGAGGACACCGCCGATGCGATCTGGCAACGGCGTCCGCAATGGCTGCGGCCGGTCGCGGGCGGGTTCCTGCTCGGGGGACTCTTGCTGCTTCTGCCGCAGATGTATGGCGTCGGCTACCCGGTGATGGACCGCGTGTTTGCCGGGAACTATGTGCTCTGGTTCGTGTTGCTGCTGCTGGCCGGAAAGATCTTGGCCACAAGCCTCACGCTCTGGATCGGCGGGTCCGGCGGCGTGTTCGCACCCTCCCTCTTCATCGGGGCGACGACGGGCACCGCTTTCGGGGTGATATGTCATCACCTGTTCGGCGCCGCGATCGGGCCGGTCGGCCTATACGGCGTAGTCGGAATGGGGGCGGTGTTTGCCGGTGCCGCCCAGGCCCCGCTTACAGCAATCGCGAGCGTTGCCGAGATGACCGGCAACTTCACCCTGACGCTCCCGATCATGCTCGCGTGCGGCCTGGCATCGCAGCTCGCCCGACAGGTCACGCACGGCAGCATCTACACGACCAAGCTTCTGCGTCGCGGGATCGACATCGAGCGCCCAAAGGCGATCGGCGCTCTGCGGGCACTGACCGTCGAGCAGGTCATGCAGCCGTTGCAGCCGATCAACGGGCAGCCGCGCGTATTCCGAGAGGACCAGAGCGCCCCTGACGGGTTCGACTCGGCCTCTTGGCCGCAGCTTGTCGGGCCGGTCACGCTCGCGCGCCGGCCACAGATGCTGTTCGCCGACGAGGACCTCGAACAGGCGCGCCGCCAACTCGTGCTGTATGGCCGCGACGGACTCCCGGTCCTTTCACACGACGGCCAACTGACGGGTTGGCTGACTCGCGCTGACGTCCTCGCCGCATTGACGACGAAGTTCGAGACAACGGACCGCGAAATCAGGGAGGAAGCAGCCGCGATCGACCCGACCGGTCGGCTGGCCGCCGCCGGCCCGCAACCGACCCGGCCGCTACCCGGCTACGAGCTGATCGAGGTTCGAGTGCACCCGGACTCGCCCGCGCTCGGCTTGCAGATCGGCGAGGTCCAATGGCCGCGAGGCAGCGCCGTGGTCGCGCTTACTCGCGGACGCGAGGTTCGAGCGGCCGCACCCGATTTGCGATTGCAGTCAGGCGAGAGGGTCCTCGTCCTCACACCGCTGGGTGAAGCAGGTGTTGTGGCTCACGACGAGGCGGACGTTCTCACGGATAGTCGTTGACTGGCGCGAACCGTTTGGCGACTGCGTTTGGGGTGGGCCGATTGCGCTCCGGGCGCACTGCCTCTCAGGCGGACAACACGAGTGTGACCGCGAACGTCGCGTATCCGAGGACGATGGCGATGCCGCCGGTTCGCCCCAGCCCACGGCCGGCGAGGGCCAGACCGAGTACCGCGATGGTGAATCCCGCATACCAAATGGTTATCAGCGTCGTCTCTCCTGAGCGAGCTCCGAGGCCGACGAATACCGCCGGCAGCAGCAGCCCAGCGAGGACGTTCAGACTATTGCTGTTCAGTGCCGTGCTGAGTGTTGCTGCGCCGCGACCGCGTCTTGCGAGGTAGATCGCAGACACCGCGTTAGGAAGGCTGGTGACAGCGGCAAGGACCAAGCCACCGATCACGATCTCAGGGATGCCGTGACGGGTGCCAAGCGTCGATCCGGTTTGTTCCATCGCGACGCTGGCACCGACGACCACCAGCATGGCAAGGATCGCGACGCCCACATCGCCTCTGCGCGGCCGGGTGTGATCGAACGCGCCGGCGAGCTCGAGCTCTTCCTCGGTGACCGCCGCGCTCAGCCAATCCCGCCATCTGACCGGCAGCCAGTTCCGGCAGCCGGGTCCGCTCGATATCGCCACGTAGGGAACGAGAATGACCGCGCACAGGAGAACCCCGGCAGCGGGCGGCAGCCCGGCGACGACAACCGCCACAGCGGTTGCGGCGATCAGAACGGCGGCGACCCCTTCGAACAGCAGCACACGCCGGTGAAGCACGATCCGCCTGGCGACGATCGCCCCCAACCCGAGTAGCGCGGCGAGGTTGAACACATTTGAGCCGATCACGACGCCGGCGCCGATCCGCTCATGCCCACCAGCCAGCGCGGTCACCGCCGAGGTGATCTCCGGGCTGTCGGCCGCGAGCGCGGCAAGCATGCCTAACAGCGCCTCAGAGAGACCGAATCCGGCCCCGATTCGCTCAAGCCGGGTGACAAGCAGCCAGCTGGCGGCCAGGCTGACTCCTGCCCCGAGCAGGAACGAAACCAAAAGCAGCACGTCCGACATCAGGCGTCCCCCCGGCCAGAGGGCGAGTCAAACGTCAGGTTGGGTGAGATTCGAGAACCGAGCAAAGAGGACACCCGCGCGCGCGAACAGGGTGCCGACCAGTCTTCCCGGCTCTCCAACCCCCAGCCTATCGCCGTCGAGTCACACCGGGCCTTGGAGGCCGAAGAGCAGCGCGTCAAGGCCCAGTGTGAAGGCCGAGTCGGCATCGAGCTTCGCGAGTTCGCCAGCCTGCCCCGCGAGGATCGGAAACTCGGAGCTGGGAAGGGTCGCGAGCCGCTCGCGGCCAGCCGGCTGGGACGCGTCGACCGTGAACCCGGTCGCCTCGGCCAGCGCGTAGCCACGGGCGTAGCTGACCGTCGCGCGATAGGTCCCAAGCGCCTCCGCTGGGCTGAATCCGACGCGCACGAGGACGCCCAGCAGCCGCTCCACAGGCTCAAGCGCCGCCCGCGTGTCCAGCGGTTGCAGTCCGAGAAGCCGGAACGTCGCCGGCCGGACGGCAGCGATATCACGCAGCGCGATCGCGAACCGTCGGCACGCCTCACACCAGTCGTCTCCGAGCTCCAGCTCGTGCAGCGGCTCGAGCAGTCGGTCGCCGATCGCGGCCAGAAGTTCCTCGCGACCCTGGAAGTGGTGGTAGATCGCCATGCCCTCGACCCCCAGCTCCGAGCCCAAGCGCCGCATGCTCAGCGAGGCTGGCCCTTCGCGCTCGATCAGCGCTATGGCACCGTCGAGAATCAGCTCACGGTTCAGCGGATGATGTGCCTGGTGTCGAGCAGGCGCAGCGGAGTTCAAACGCGCCACCGGCCAAACCTTACAACGTAAAGTTTCTGGCTGTAAAGTCCCGCCGTGGCGCACACCCTCCTGGTGGACAAGCTGCCCGCGCGGGATCGCCAGCGCAAGAGCCGAAACCCCGCGGCGCTCGCCGCACGACAGCCGGCGACGAGGGCAGCATCGAGGTGACAGTGCAACCTGCTGCTGAGTGGTCCGCGTGTCGGGCTCAGTCCGGTGCGGGAGGCCCAGGACCTGCCGGTCGTTCAATGCCAAAGACAGAAACGGCTTGGCCTCGCAGGTCTTCGTTGCGTAACCAGGCCATGCCTAGGCGCTCGGCGACGCGCGCAGATGCGGTGTTGTCGGGATGAATGACTGAGATGAGACGGGGAGCGTCTATGACGGTCCATGCCCAGTGCGTTGCGGCGACGGCCGCTTCGGTGGCGTAGCCGTTGCCCCATGCGTTGCGGGCGAGTGTCCAACCGATCTCAAGGCCGAGCCACCCCTCGGGGTGCCAGAGACCGACGCGGCCGAGGAACTCGCCGTCAGAGGAACGTTCGACGACCCAGTTGCCATAGCCCCGAAGACTCCAATGCCCGGCGTGCAACGCCATCGAGCGCCAGCTCTGCTCGCGGTCCATGACACCGCCTGTGTAGCGCATAACTTCTGGGTCAGCCGCCATCGCCGCGTAAGCATCCGCGTCGACTGGCTGCCACTCGCGCAGAATCAGCCGTGTGGTTTCCATCCGCGGCACGCCGTTTCTCTCCATGGGCAGGACTTTAGGGCGGCGTCGCGTCTGGCGAAACCGTGCAGAAAGCCGTCTTAGCCTCGGGTTACGTCGGTCCCGGCCGGCGGGCTCATATGCCCCGTTGTTCTGACGCGCCGGGCACTCGACCGCGCACTGCAGTCTCCGTCGGAGTTGAGGTTGAGGTTGACGTTGAGATTTGTTCGTGCAGAGCGTCTCCGAGCGGAAGCAGCGGCTGTCGATGTTGCGGCATCCACGGTCCTAGGTGTGGGCGAATTGCAGGCACTTCGTGATGCACCAGCGGCTGCGTCGAAAGCCCTGATCGTCCACGGAAGCGTCACACACGGAAAAGCAGGTCGTCGCGCCAGCATCAGATCACGACCGTCGATCGGTTACACCGCAAACGGTCGGGTGCGCCGTCCCATTACCTTCGCCGAAGGGCTGGCTTCAGTACGTGCTCGCCGTAGCTTGTGTCGGCCGGGTTGAGGTCGATGCCGGGTTGGACGATCTCGTCGATGCGGTCGAGGACGGTGGTGTCGAGGATGACGTCGGCGGCCGGGAGCTGGCTGTCGAGTTGCTCCATGGTCCGGGGCCCGATGATCGCCGCGGTGACCGGAACTGAGTCCCGGCGGACTCATGGTCGTTTAGGCGGCCCCTGCCTGCCCATCGATCAAATCCCAGGCCTCCGCAATCCCGACCACCAGGTCGTGAAGGTCACCGCCCACCTCAAGCCGAGTCGACTGCTCGAGCCCGCCGGCCTTGGCGGGCTCGAACCCGGTCGCTCGAATGAGCCTCTCGACCTGCTTGGCGGCACTGTCGTCGTCGGTCACATAGAAGAGCACTGCGGGCTCCGGTGAGCGGTGGCTGGAGGACTCGAAGAGATCCGCCGACATGGTTCCGAACGCCATGGCCAAGCGCGTGTTCCTCGGCAGCCAGCCGGCCAGAACCTGACCCGAGGACTGCCTCTCATCCAGAACGCGGGACACCTGCCCATGAGCATCGAGGGTGAACGGGTTGCTGGGAACGACGACGACCTTCTCGTCCAGCCGCTCGGCGATCTCATCGATGACGGTCCTGAGCACGGAGAAGCGCAGCGCGAGGACGACGACCTCGGCGCCCTGCAGCGCCGCGGGATTGCCGCGCACGGCGACTGCCGCTGGGCCGATCGCTGCAGCCAGCTCGCGTGCCGACTCCATGTCCGCGCTCGCGAGCCTGAGATGCTCACCTCCTGAAGCGAGATGGCGGGCGATGACCGAGCCGATCTGTCCAGTGCCGATGATCGCGGTGGTCATGGCTCTGACCTGTCGGCAGGAGCGTCCAAAGGCCAGTTCGACCAGTCCCCGTTCGGGTCGGTGGTCTGGCCCACTTCGATCAGGTGGCCGTCAGGATCGCGGATGTAGCAGCGGATCTCAAACGCATGCTGTTTCGGCGGCGTCAGGAACTGAGCGCCGCGCGCGCTCCAGTCGGCGTAGACGGCGGCGATGTCCCTGACCCGGATATTGAGGAAGCTGCTGGTCCGGTCGGGATCCGGTGGCGTCTCCAGGGTGACGGTCGGCTTGTCATCGGTCGGGCCCCCGCCGACGTTGATGATGATCCAGCTGTTGGACAGCGAGACGTATGTCACGTCTCCCTCGAAGACGACCCTTCCGCCGAGTACCTCGGTGTAGAAGCGCCGGGAGCGCTCGACATCGTTTGAGACGATGAAATGTGCCAGGACCAACTCATGGTCGACGGTGCTCATGCTGACCTCCTTGGTCGGAATTCCGCGGTGCAGCGTCGCCCGCGATGCTTGGGGCCGGTCACAGGTCGAGCACCAGGTCGGTGGGTGGCTGTGAGCAGCAGATCAGAGCGTTCCCTTCGGCAGGAGGCTCGACCGGGTCAGGGTTGTAGTCGACCCGGCCGGCAATCACAATCGTCTCGCAGGTGTGGCAGACGCCAGTGCGGCACGACCAGCGCACGGGCACGTCGCAGGCTTCGGCGAGTTCCAGCAGGTTTCCAAAGCCTTGATCCCACGGGACCGCAAGGTTGCTTCGGGCGAACTCGATCGTGGGGCCGGTTCCGGGCTCGCCGGACGGGGGGTGGGGCGACCTCGCCGGTGGTGCCGCGATCCCCGGCGTGATGCTCGGGGCGGGCCCGAACGGTTCGGTGTGTATGCGCGACGCTTCGATGCCCGATGCCGCCAGGCCAGCGCTGACCGCTTCCATGAAAGGTGCAGGCCCGCATAGGTACGACTCGGCGTGCTGCGGAAGCTGAAGCTCGTCGAGCAGGGCTCCGGTCAGACGGCCAGCGTGGTCAAAATCGCGACCCTCGACGTCGTTCGGGCTCGGACTGCTGTAACACACGCGCTCGCGTGCGTTCGGTAGCGACGCCAAGAGGGTCCTTGCCTCAGCCGCAAATGGGTGCTCACGGCCGTTGCGTGCAGAATGCAACCACCAGATCTCCCGATCGGAGTGCTCCTCTGCGAGCGCCTGAAGCATGGCGAGCACCGGCGTCGCACCGATTCCGGCGCTGATCAGCAGGACCGGCGCGTCGCTCCGCTCGAGGAGGAACATGCCACGCGGAGCGGCAACATCAAGTCGATCGCCGACAGCGAGCTGGGTGTGCAGGTACCCGCTGGCGACTCCTTCGGGTTCGCGCTTGACGGTGATGCGGTAGTAGCCGGCATCTGGCGGTCCCGACAGAGAGAAATTGCGCAGCACGGATCTCGCCTGCGCTTCCGGCTGGACTCGCAGCGTGAGGTACTGACCGGCGCGGAAGCTTGGGAGAGCGTTCCCCCCGGGCTCTTCGAGCCGAATCGAGATCACCGAGTCGCTTTCACGGGTGATCGCTGTCACGGGGAGCCGCCGGAAGCCTGGCCAGGCGGGAGGCGGACTCGCTGCCGTGAGACCGGCGTTGCCACCGCCGGGCGCTTCATCGAGCAGGGCTCGAAAGGAAGCCTGCCAACCGGGGCTCAGCGCGGGGATGCGGAGCGCTCGGAGCAACTGCTGACGCGGGTGGCCTGGGAGGTAGAGCAGTGCGTCGGTTTCTGCGATCCGCATCTGCTCCGGACCGGAAGCCAGCCTGATGATCTCGTCGCCTGCCTGCACTGCGCCCACCTCCAGTACGCGCAGGTAGAAGCCCGGACGGTGGTGAGAGACCAGCAGCGCGGGCATCCGTGGATCATTCATGCGGATGCCAACGCGGTAGCACGTCACGCGTGGTTGCGTGACCTCGAAGACGGCCGTGCCGATCTGGTAGCGGTCGCCAATGCAGACCTCGTCATCGGCGAGTCCCTCGACGGTGAAATTCTCGCCGAACTGCCCG
Source organism: uncultured Conexibacteraceae bacterium (assembly GCA_963848435.1). Lineage (GTDB taxonomy): Bacteria > Actinomycetota > Thermoleophilia > Solirubrobacterales > Solirubrobacteraceae > Palsa-465. Next base: position 21,402 of record CAWKDQ010000005.1, read on the forward strand.
TACACGAAGTCATCTCGTCCGAGCTCCCGCTGCCAATACCTATACGACTCGATCTGGTAGACAAACACCGCGCGCTGCTCTCCGCCGTGGCCCGTCAGGTCGCCCTGACCATCGCCCTGCACGTTCAGCTTGCCGACGTGGCGCGGTCCTGACACTGGATCCTTGAAGATGCCGGTGTGGACAGTCTTCCCCTGCCAGGGAACGTCCTTGGGCATCCCGACATTCACCGACAGCAGCCGCCCGATGACGGGCAGACTGCTGCTGTGCGTCGCTTCGGCTGGCTTGGTCGAGGTTCCCACGATCACTGTCCAAGCCGTGAACTTCAATACTTCGCGCGCATCGAAGGGAGCTCGCGTTCAGCGTGGTCCGGCTGTCATCGGCTGCTTGGCACGGGCGATCTCTCGCCTGAGTGCCTTCAGGGCGGCGGCATTGATCTCCGAGAAACTCGGAAACGGTTGGATCGTGTCGCGCAGCACATCCAGTGGGATGCGAGCGCGTATCGCAAGTGTCGCCTGCTGCAGCCATTCGCCGGCCTCCGGACCGAGGGCGTAAGCGCCCGTCAGGTGCTCCCCGTCGCTGAGCACGGTCATGAATCCGGGCGATGTCGCGAAGTCGTGTGTGTAGGTGGCGGTCTTGGCGATGTCCGAGAGGAGTGCCGTGGCGCTGAACGTCGCCTCCGTCGCGCCGACGGCTGCAGCCTGTGGGTCGGTATAGGTCACCCGTGGGACCGCGTCGTAATTGACCTCGCGCGACTCGCCGAGGATGTTCGAGGCGACCACCTCGCCCTGATACTCGCCCACGTGTGTCAGTTTCCAGATGCCTGTGACGTCGCCGACCGCCCACACGTGCTCGGCCGCGCGCATCTGGGAATCAACCGGGATCCCGCGTGCGTCCGCTGCGATGCCGACGCTCTCGAGTCCGATCCCGTCGACTCGGGGACGCCGCCCGGTCGCCACCAGGAGACGATCTCCGCGCAGCTCGTGTCCATCCTCGAGTTGGACGACGAAGTCGGCGCGGTCGCGTGCAACCTCGGTCGCGCGCAGTCCGAGCATGAGCTCGATCCCGTCCCGCTGCAGCGCTGCGCCGAGCCCCTCGCCCAACGGCGCCGGCTCGCGTGAGAGCACTCGCTGTGCCGCCTCGATGATCGCGACGTCACCACCAAGCCGGCGCACCACCTGCGCAAGCTCGACACCAGCCGCGCCTCCGCCGAGCACGAGCAGCCGGCTGGGCACCGTCTTCATGCCGGTCGCCTCGTCCGTTCCCCAGACGCCGGCAACATCCTGCAGGCCTGGAATGGGGGGGACGATCGGATCCGCGCCGTTGGCTAGCACGATGTGGTCGGTCGTGTATCGCTTGCCGTCGACCTCGACGATTCCGGGGCCGGCAAGCCGACCGTGACCGCGGATTAGATCGATCCCGTTGTCGACCAGCCACTGCGCCGCATGGTCGTCTGAGTAGTTCGAGACCATGAAGTTGCGCCAGTCGAGCGCCGCCTGCACGTTGACCTCAGCTTCGGCACCGGCTTCACGCGCGCCGCGCACCGCCTCGCCCGGACGCAGCAGCGACTTCGACGGGATGCACGCCCAGTAGGAGCACAGGCCTCCGACGAGGTCACGTTCGACGATCGCGACACGCAAGCCGCCCTCCGCGATCGCTGCGGCAGTGTGCTCTCCTGGGGCGCCGCCGCCCAGGACGATGACGTCGTAGTCCGTGGTCATGACGGCAGCTCCTCGCCGGCCTGTTCGCGCACCATGTATTCGGCGTACCAGTCAGGCCAGTCTGGGTCTTCATGGCCGATTCGCGCTTCGTGAGCTCCGTGCGCGACCGATGCCCGCCGCATTGCCTCCGCGAGGGCAGCGGACGAAGTGAACGAGGTCATCGCCGGATCGATCCGACCTGGTAGCCGCGCGGTGATCTCCTGGAGCAGCCAGGTGTTTCCGTCAGGGTCGCTGAATGACGCGAATGAGCCATAGGTGGCGTCGTTCGGCGCCGGGCCGGGGATACGGGCCTCGGGGTGGAAGCGATCACCAAGCGCTCCCTCGTGAAAAACCTCCGAGATCGGGACTCCGAGCGCGGCGACTGCGTCGCGCGCAGCCTGCACGTCCGGCACGACCAGGTACGTGTTCGTCGCAGAGCCGGGCGCGGATGGGGTCAGGTTCATCCCGAATTGGATCGAGCATCCAGAGCCCGGAGGGGTGAACTGGACCAAGCGAATGGGAGTGTGGACGTCTGCGTCCAGCCGCCAGCCGAGGCGCCCATAGAAGTCCCTGGCACGGTCGATGTCCGCAACGGGAATCACCATCACTTCGAGACTCGCGCTGACTCTGTCTGCTGCCGCCGTGCGTCCCTTGTCCTCGTTGACCTCAGGTGTGCTCATGCTGTCTCCAGTCTCGGTGCCGAGTCTACGATCTCACCCAGTGGGCGGCCACGGTAGAAACTCGATCCGGGTTGCGAGACTCGGTCGTTCGCTTGGAGCCGAGTGCTTCTGCTGGTCGGCGAGACACGAGGGCGCTGGACGACGCAGGCCGCTGGTGCGACGGAGCCGCTTTGGGCTCGGCCAGTCACGTTGCCACAGCGACGAAAAAGCGGTCCGGGGGCGACGATCATGCCTGCTCTCGCACGTAGCCTGCGCACGAAATAAGCCTCGTCGGTCGCCTTTGAGAGCCGGCTTCGCTTTGGCTTTCACGAGCCCTGCTCCCTCCCGAACCGCTGGAACCACTTTACATCCGACCCCCGGGGCGATTGCAAGTCGCAGGTTCGCCGGAATCCGCAATTTGTGAGGAAAACCGCGAGCGCGAGCCGAAGGAGTGGCGCGCGCTTACAGACCGAGCGTTCGGATGCCGTCCTCGTCCAGGCCGAGATGGTGGCCAACCTCGTGTCGCACCGCGCGGGTGATCTGCTGCCGAAGCAACGCCGGGTTCTTGCCGAAGTCGCGCGTGAGCGTGTCGCGGTAGATGACGATCTCATCAGGCACGACGTAGCCGTCGGGGCGGCCGATCTCGAACTCGTTGCCGGCGCCGCGGCCGATGTACTGACCGTAAGCCTGGACCTTCGCGCCATCATCGGACACGACGATCACGACGTGCTGCACCGCCTCGCGAAACTCGTCGGGGAGCGCGTCGAGCGCCTCCTGCACAACGGCTTTGAAATCATCTTCGGTGCGGATCGACCCTGGAGGCGTGTGCGCGTGCTGGACCGCCGCCGGCGGCTCGCTCTGCGGTTGGGCCGCAAGCCGGTCGACCTCATCCTCGAGTGCGTCAAACGCATCGTCGTCGAGGTCACCGACCTGGTTTGTGCCGCTCTCGTCGGAGGGCTGGTCCTGATGATGGCGGTGATGACTCATATCGGGTGGACGATACCGTCGCGCGTCGGTGGAGCGGGAGCCAGTGGCATTTGGGTGACCCTGCACGACCTCGGACGGTGCGTGAGAATGTACCCCTTGTGCTCGGCCTGCCTGCCGACATCCACGCGCTGCTGTTCGACCTCGACGGCGTGCTCACTCAGACCGCCAAGGTCCATGCGATCGCGTGGAAGCAGACGTTCGACGAGTTCCTGCGAGACCGTGCAGAGGAGTCCGGTGGCGCGTTCGTTCCGTTCGACAAGGTCGCGGATTATGACGAGTACGTTGATGGCGAGCCGCGTGAGGACGGCGTCCGGTCATTCCTGAGCGCACGCGGAATCGAGCTGCCGGAGGGCGGCCCAGATGATCCGCCCGGCGCCCAGACGATCCACGGCTTGGGCAACAACAAGAACGAGCGCGTGCTCGGACTCATCCACGATCAGGGCGTTGACGCCTATGAGGGCTCGGTCCGTTACGTGCACGCAGCCCGCGAGGCCGGCATACCGCGCGCAGTGGTGTCCTCGAGTGCAAACGCTCACGACGTACTCGCTGCTGCGGGGATCCAGGAGCTTTTCGATCATGTCGTCGACGGCGTCATGGCGGCACGTGAGCACCTGCACGGCAAGCCGGCGCCCGACACGTTCCTCGCTGGCGCGAGGGCACTCAAGGTGGGGCCAGCACACGCGGCGGTCTTCGAAGACGCGCTTGCCGGTGTGGAGGCGGGGCGCGCCGGACGCTTCGGCTACGTCGTCGGCGTGGATAGGGTCGGACAACGCGAGGCCTTGCGGAAACACGGCGCCGACGTTGTGGTCGCCGACCTCGCGGAGTTGCTCGCCTGATGATCCGGCACCGCGCATTTCCGGTCGAGCCCTGGGCGATCCGAGAGACCGAGCTCGACCTCGACCGGCTTGCGCAGACCGAATCCGTGTTTGCGCTCGCCAACGGCCACATCGGACTGCGTGGGAACCTCGACGAGGGAGAGCCCCATGGGATCCCGGGCACCTACCTCGGCGGCTTCTGGGAGGCTCGCCCGCTGCCGTATGCCGAGCCCGGGTACGGAGACCCGGAGCAGGGGCAATCTGTGGTCAACGTGACCAACGGCAAGATCATGCGGCTTCTCGTCGGAGACGCGCCGTTCGACGTTCGGTATGGACAGCTGAACCGTCACGAACGTGTTCTCGACATGCGCCACGGCGTGCTGAGGCGAGAAGCGGAGTGGGTTTCTCCGTCCCATCAGTCGGTGCGCGTCCGTTCCACGCGGATGGTGTCATTCGTTCAGCGAGCGATCGCGGCGATCTGCTACGAGGTTGAGCCGCTGCAGGACGCGGTCAACGTCGTCGTCCAGTCTGAGCTGATCGCCAACGAGAAGCTTCCCGAGATGAGCGGCGATCCGCGCGCAGGTTCCGGATCGATGTCGCAGCTGCAGGCTGAGTTCCAGGAGGGCATTGGCGCGCGCGGAGTCCTGATCCATCGGACGGAGGGCAGCGGTCTGCATCTGGCCGCGGCGATGCGGCACGAGGTCACGGGGCCTGGCGAGTCAACGACATCCGACGAGGCTTTTGACGACATCGCGCGATTGGTGGTGTCAGCATCGCTCGAGCCCGGACAGACCCTGAGGATCGTCAAACTTCTCGCATACGGATGGTCCAGACCACGCTCGACGTCCGCGTTGCTCGACCAGGTGGCAGCCGCGCTCTCGGAGGCGCATGCAACCGGTTGGGACCGCCTGCTAACGGAACAGCGCCAGTTCCTGGACGACTACTGGGAGGGCGCCGACGTCGAGCTGGAGGGCGACCCCGAGTTGCAGCAGGCGACCCGGTTCGGGTTGTTTCACGTGCTCCAGGCCGGAGCACGCACCGAGCAGCGGGCGATCGCGGCGAAGGGCCTCACCGGCCCTGGCTACGACGGCCATACCTTTTGGGACAGCGAGGCCTTCGTACTTCCGGTCCTCACCTATACATTGCCGCGTGCGGCCGGTGACGCGCTGCGCTGGCGGCACGCGACGCTCGACCGCGCACAGGATCGAGCCCGACAGCTCGACCTCTCAGGTGCTGCCTTCCCGTGGCGCACGATTCATGGTGAGGAGTGCTCGGGCTATTGGCCTGCTGGTACCGCGGCGTTTCACATCAACGCCGACATCGCTGCTGCCGTGATCCGTTATCAGCATGCCGTCGACGACGAAGAGTTCGAGCGCGAAATCGGGACCGAACTGCTGGTTGAGACGGCGCGGCTGTGGCACTCGCTCGGGCACCGAGACGTAGACGGCGGGTTCCGGATCGACGGGGTCACGGGGCCGGATGAATACAGCGCGATAGCTGACAACAATGTCTACACGAACCTCATGGCCCAGCGCAATCTGCGCGCCGCGGCCGAGGCCTTTGACCGGTATCCCGACTTCGCACGGTCGCTGGGAGTCGGCCACGAGGAAGCGGCAGCCTGGCGCGACGCCGCGGACGCGATCGTGATCCCGTATGACGAGAATCATGGCGTCCATTCCCAGGCCGAAGGATTTACCAGCCATGAGGTCTGGGACTTTGAGGCGACAGCGCCCGATCAGTACCCGCTGCTGCTCCACTTCCCGTACTTCGACCTATACCGCAAGCAGGTGGTGAAGCAGGCGGACCTGGTCCTGGCGCTACATGCCTGCGGCGACTCGTTCACGCCCGAGCAGAAGCTTGCAGACTTCCAGTACTACGAGCCGCTGACGGTGCGCGACTCATCGCTCTCCGCATGCACCCAGGCGGTCATTGCCGCAGAGGTCGGCCACCTCGACCTGGCCTACGCGTATTACCGGGAGGCCGCGCTGATGGATCTGGATGACATCGAGCACAACGTGCGCGACGGCGTGCACATAGCGTCGCTCGCGGGCGCCTGGACGGCGGCGGTCGGCGGATTCGGCGGGATGCGCGACCACGGCGGGCGACTGAGCTTCAGACCCAGGCTGCCTGACGCGCTCACGCGGCTGAGCTTCCGGCTCTGCTGCCGCAACTCCAGATTTAAGGTTGAGATCGACCATTCACATGCGAGCTACCGGCTCCTGGCGGGGCCGCCACTTGGCGTTCGTCATTACCAGAGCGACGTGCAGCTCTCCGATGCCGGCCCAGTATCGCTGCCGATCCCGCCACTGACCAGGATTCCGCCGCCGCGTCAGCCTGCATGGCGTGAGCCCCGCTTCGGGGACTGAGCCGGCCTGCTTCAGAGCGTTGGCAGCCAGCCGTGCGGCCCGCGGACCTCCTGGTAGGTGCCGCCGTTCGCGAGCAGCTGCAACTCATGCGCTCCATAGATGTGGAGCTCTTCGATCCCGTCGTCTCCGGCTCGCATGAACATCGCACGCAGATAAGGTCCGCGCCGGCTGAAATCGGTCAGCTCGTAGGTCGCTGACATCTCGGCGATCCAGACACCGGGTCCAGGATTCCACTCGTTGCTGACGACATGCTCGGCGCTGCGCAGCCCGGCGAAGTAGGCGCCGAGCGCCGCTCGTACCGCGTCGCGGCCCTCGACGGCCTCCCCGAACACGGTCGTCAACCTCGCCGCCGGAGCGAAGCCTGAGATCAGCGAGTCGAGGTCGAGCCGATCGATCGCGTGCAGGGCCACCTCAAGGGGCGAATCGCTCATCGGCTCACAGGCTAACCCCTTCGAACGCGAGCCGAGTCCGCGATGCTCACACACCGCGGGCCGGCGCCGACTGCAGGGTTGGGACCGGCGGGCTAGCTGAGGTGGTTCCGGGGTCGATCCTCAGCGCCGGCTCCCGGACGCGCCCGGTCGCACAGCTGCGCAGAGAGCAGTTACCCGCGCAGCGTCGGCGGCAGCAGAGCCGCACTCGCCAAGGTAGTCGGCGCGTCGGACGTCATCGACCGGCCCCGGGAACGAAAACGCGATCCGGGGGCGACGACCGTGCCTGCTCTCGCGCGTAGCCTGCGCACGAAATAAGCCTCGTCGGTCGCCTTCGGGAGCCGCATCGCTTTGGCTTTCGCGCGCTGTGCTCCCTCCCGAACCGCAAGCGGAACCATACACCGACACCCCACCCGGAACGCAAGTCGATCGCTCTTCCGATCCCGCAATTTGAGAGAAAATCGGAAGGCGGCCAAATCGGAAGGCGGCTGTCACCAGGCCGCGCAGCCGTATCGGTCGGGGATCGCGAGGTGATAGTGCGCGATCAACCTGTCAGCGACCCGGATCTGCATGATCCGGCTGGCACGCGAGACCGGTCCAGGCGGGATCGGCCTGCCGCCGAACGCTATGAAGTTGGTGCGGTCTATGCCCAGGCTGTCTGGATAGTCGTAGCCAAGTACTTGCCAGCCGCCGGTTTCGCATCGCGCTACCTGAGACCACCCCGCGTAGTCACTGGGAAGTCTGAGTTGACTGCGTCGGGAACGCGAGTTGTGTCGTGGTGCGGCCAGCCCGGCTGCTGGGATCGCCAGCATGATGCTGGCCATGACGAGCGCCACGAGCGCCCGAGTGTGAAGAGACTGCATAGATTTGACCGCGCCCAGCGAACGTCAACTACGTCCTACTCGCTCGCCCGCAGCGCATCGCGGGCCGTCGCTGAGCGGTGGCTCACCCCTCCTGATTTGCGATTCAGCGTCAGCTCAAACCGACGCCCTGGTCTCAACCGGCAACCCCAAACCGCGTTGCTCTCGCAGCGGCCGGAAACCCGAATAAGCAGCGACCAGCGTCCGTCGCGGCACGACGCTGTCGTCCCATCAAGGTACACAAACGTTCTTTGCGTCGGATTGCGCTCGTGTTGGCGCCCCGTTCATCTCGAGGGGGGCACGGGCGCGTCGGGCGGGGGCTTGGCGAGCTGCTCTGGCGCTCGGGCGAGCTCAGCCCCCGGCAGCGGTAGCCGTCGGCGCCGTCCTCGTGGATGGGACGGTCTCGGTGATGGTTATCGGTGGCTCGGTGACGGTGGTGGGTGCGACGACCGTCGTGGTGTGCCGCTCCCCCGTGGTGGTCTGGATCGTGGTATCGGTGGTTGGTTGTGTGATGGTCGTTGTTCCGCCGCCGCCGACGCCCGCGATGATCAACACGACAGCCACGGCAAGCAGCACCGCCAGGAGGCCGGCGATCCACAACGGCGCCCTGCTCGAATGCCGCGGCCGGAGATCTTCGCCGCACTGCGGGCAGAAGGCGGTGGACTGCGCCACGACCGTTCCGCACGTGGGGCAGATCCGAGTGACCGGGTTCTGCTCGGACGAGACCGGGCTGGGCGGGTTCGGTTGAGCCGGGTCATTGCCGAACGGATCGTTGCTGCTCATTGGTTCAGTCCCTTCGTGTAGGGGCTTGCGGCGGTTGACATTCATCCGGCCGCAGGCCACCTCGGTGCACAGGCCGCCCACCACCACTATGCTTGCCCTCCTCGATGTTGAGATTGCTCAGGGGCGGACGGGTTGTCTGATGGTCACTAAATGGATTCGCGCTCACGGCGCGATGCTCACCGCTGTCGCGGCGACGTTGGCCGTCTATGGCGGCGGCAGCGCGGCGACCGCCAGCGCAGCCGCGCCGCCGGTGACGATCGAAGTCGCAAGGTCTGACGTCGGGCCAGCGATATCCGCCGGGTTCGTCGGGATTGCGACCGAGTTCTGGGACGTGGAGAAGGAGGTCGGCACCGACTCGACCAAGCCGGACGCCGCTTTCGAGCAGCTCGTGCACAACCTCGCCCCATACGGAGGCCTGAGTCTGCGAATCGGTGGCGACAGTACAGATTGGTCGTGGTGGCCCGTGCCCGGGGTGCAGCAGCCGCCATGGGTCCGCTGGACGATCACGCCGAGCTGGGCGGCCGTGACCAAGCGGCTTGCGAATGATCTCCACGCCCACCTGATCGTCGGGCTCAACATGGAGGCCGACAGCCCGCAGCTCGTGAACACCGAGCTGACCCAGTTCCAATCACGCCTCGGCGGCTCGGGGCCGATCACGTTCGAACTCGGCAATGAGCCTGAGCTCTACTCGCATTTCACCTTCTACCACGACAAGCACGGTCAGGCTGTGCTCGGTCGGCCCAAGGGCTATTCGTACTCCGACATCACGTCGCAGTGGGATCGGCTCGCCGGTCCCCTCGCACACGTGCGTCTCGCCGGTCCGGGGTACTCGGGACTCAGCGCACTGCCCTACACGTCCCAGTTCATGAGCGCCTCGCGCCGCCTGTCGCTGCTCACAGTCCACACCTATCCACTGAAGTCGAGCCGTTGCGGCGGCGCGAAGCTGCAGGAGGGCGAGCTGTTCCAGGCCAGCTCGCTTGAGTCGATGAGCTCCCAGCTCAGCTCGTGGACGAGCCTTGCGCACCGGTACGGGGTGCCGGTGCGCGTTGACGAGATGAACTCCGTGACCTGCGGCGGCTCGCCGAGCTTCAGCAAGACGTTCGGTCCCGGTCTATGGGCACTGAACATCCTGCCGCTGTACGCACAGGCGGGCGTAGTCGGAGTCAACTTCCAGACGCGGCCCTACACGGCACAGAATCTGATCCAGACCAACGAGGGTGCATCCGGCTGGACCGCAACTGTCCAGCCTGAGTACTACGGCATGCTCGCTTTTGCGCAGCTGACGCCGCCAGGGGCGCGGATGCTGCAGGTGAGCACGACTCCCTCGGGAATGTACGCGTGGGCGGACCGCACGCCTCACGGGCAGACACACGTCGTCGTCACAAACGTGAGCTCACAGCCACGGACCGCGGCGCTCAAGGTTGCGGGCGCACGCGGCTCGGGGACCGTCGAGGTCCTGCGCGCGGCTTCGGGTGGCCTCGGCGCCCGGACCGGCATCACGCTGGGCGGGCAAGAGCTCTCACCCAGAACAGGGGAGCTGACCGGAACGCGCGTCACCGCGAGCGTGCACTCCGGGCACGGGGCGTATCGCGTCACGGTCGCGCCCGCGAGCGCGGCGATCATCACGTTCGGCTGAGCGCCGGCGCAGCTGCTGGCCGGAACCTGCAAGCCGTCTCTCCGGCCGCAACCTTAGGCCCCGTGCCATGTTCCTATCGACGCCGTGACCGCTCACCGTCCTCCTCAGCGTCGTCGATCCCGCACAGTGGGAGCAGCGGTGTTGATGGCGCTGTTGCTGACCACGCTGCTCGTGCCGGCCGGGGCGCTCGGGAAGCGAGCGCGTCTGGTCGACTACCGCGGTGCCCATGTCGACGTACCGGCGTCATGGCCGGTGTTCCGTCTGGGTCCGGGCTCGCGGATCTGTGTCCGGTTCAATCGCCACGCCGTCTACCTGGGAGTCCCCGGAACACTCCAAAAGTGCCCGCTCAGCGCCGTCGGGCGGACCGAGGCAATCCTGATCGAGCCTGACGGTCGATCCGAATCCCGGCCAGGTGGCCTGGCCTCGGCAAGCGTGTTGGGCGCAGCACCGGCAGGCGGCTCGATGGTGCGCCTCGATGAGCGCACGCACCGGGTGACGATCACGGCGACCTGGAATCGTCACCCGGCCGTGATCAGGGCGGCGCTGGATCTGCGCTCGCTGCATGCGGCGATGCTGGCCAGCAACGGCCACGCACCCCGGCCGGCATGGATCAGGAAGTCCCCGGCGCGGCCCACGCAGGCGCCGCGGGCATGGCCAGCCGGTCCCGGTCAGCACGCGCTCGGCAGAACGGTGTCGCCGGTCAGCCCGGCGACGCCGGGGGAGCTCTACACGGGCCTCGGGTTTGACACCTGCACCACGCAATCGGCCGGTGCGATGTCGGCATGGGGCAGCACCTCGCCCTATGGTGCGGTCGGGGTCTACATCGGCGGCACGAATGCGGCCTGCCCGTGGGGGAACCTCAGCGCCGCATGGGTCCAGGCTGAGTCGGCCGCGGGCTGGCATCTGATGCCGATCTACGTGGGGCTGCAGGCGCCCGGCAACGGCTGCGGTTGTGCGGCGATCTCCAGCTCGCAGGCGGCGGCGCAGGGGACGGCGGCGGCGGTCGATGCGGTCGCTCAGGCGCAGGCCCTCGGAATCGGCGCAGGCAACCCGATCTACTTCGACATGGAGAACTACACCCGGACCACCGGTGCCAGCACCACCGTGTTGGCGTTTCTCCAGGCCTGGACGCAGCAGCTGCATGCAAGCGGCTATCTCGCGGGGGTGTACAGCAGTGGATCATCAGGGATCACCGACCTGGTGGCCGAACAGGGGACCGGTTATGTCGAACCGGACGACATCTGGATCGCCGACTGGAACGCCCAGCAGACGACCAGCGACAGGTACGTGCCCGCCGCCGACTGGATCAACAACCAGCGGCTGCATCAGTATGCGGGCGGCCACAACGAGAAGTACGGTGGTGTCACCGTAAGCATCGACAGTGACTACCTCGACGCTGCCACCGCGGCATACGGGACCGGCGCCCCGGTCGCCGCATCGGCGCCGTCGATAAAGGTCGTGCCGCAGGCCGACGGTTCCGTCAAGCTTGCGCCCCGCTGGCCCGGCGAGCCGGGGATCACGCAGTTCAGGATCGTTGCCGGCGACTCGATCGGAGCGCTGGCGCCGGTCGCGAGCGTCACAGCGACGCACCGCCTCCCGCTCAGCATCCGCGGTGTCTACGCCTACTTCGAAGTGCAGGGTCTGGCTGCCAGTGGTCAGGTGCTCGGGAGCTCTGCGCCGACGCAGACACCCGCAAGCGTGGCGATCTTCGGCAACAGCGCGTTCGTGCCGGCGCACGGCTCGGTTGCCATTCCGGTGAGCTGTCCCAACACGTCGTCGTGTCGGGTCCAGGCCTCCATCTATGACGGCAAGCAGCGGCTCACGCATTCCGCAGCCCAGAGCGTCTCAAGACGGGGCACGCTGATCAGCTTCCCGCTCACCAAGCGGCTCATCGGGCTTGTTGCCGACGCCCCTGGGCGTCGCCTGCCGGTCTCCGTGAGCGTGACCAGCAGCAGTGGCGCACGCGTCAGCCGAACGCTCGAGCTGATTCCGTACACCAGCTCCGGCGCGCCGCCTACGCGCCGCGTTCTCTCCAGCTCGGCGATCCACATCCTCTCCCGGACCAGCTTCGTTTCCGATGGCTGGGTAGGTGGGGTGCTCGTGGTCTGCGCGGCCCGTCCCGCCTGCACCGCCGGACTGCGGGTCACAACCCAGGGCGGGGTGGTGATGGCGACGGCACGGACGCAGACGCTGGGAGCCGGTGAGCTCGGCTACCTGACGTTCACGATGACCAACCGAGGCCATGCGCTGCTTCAGAGAAGCGCCGGCAACCAGCTCGCGGCAAGGGTGGTCGTGACCACTGCAGCCTCCGACAGTGGAGGCTCCGCACCCAGCGCACAGGACGGCGCCACAGCGGCGGCATTGGTCTCGCTCGACAGCTTTCGCTGAGGCAGGTCTGACCGGAACGGTCCAGACGCCGTCCGGGGCCAAGCGAGGCCCCCGGACGGCGTGAAGCGCAGGTCGGCGGCCCGAGGCCTCGGCTCAGTGGGTGGGTTCGCCGTCTGGGACTGCGAGGACCTGTGTTTCGGTGAAGCCGAGGACTCCCTCGCGGCCGAGCTCGCGGCCGATGCCGCTCTGGTTGAACCCACCGAACATCGCACGCTCGTCGACCGCTGTCGCGTTGTGGTTGTTGAAGAAGACGTGTCCGGCCCGGAGTTGCCGGCCGACGCGTGTGGCGTGCTCGTCATCGGTTGACCAGACGGATGCGCAGAGCCCGGCCCAGGTGTCGTTGGCGGCGCGTATCGCGTCCTGCTCATCGTCGTAGGGGATGATCGGCAGGGCCGGCCCGAACTGTTCCTCGGTCACGATCGGCCGGTCGGCGGCCGGGTCGAGCACCAGCGCGGGCTTCATGTGATGACCGGCGCTCGGGTCAGCATCCAGGTACTCGCCGCCCTCGATCACCTCGCTGCCGGCCGCCCGGGCGTCAGCCAGGAGTCCCTCCACGTAGTCGCGCTGGCGCCGCATGTTCAGCGGCCCCATCGTCGCGTCGGGGTTGAGTCCAGCACCGATTCGCTGGCCATCGATGAACCCACGCAAACCATCGACTGCCTCCCCGTACAGGCTACGTGGCACATACAGTCGCTTTACGGCCATGCACACCTGGCCGGTCGTCATGAACGTCGCCAACGCCAGCTTCGTGATCGTGCTCTCATCCAGGACCGCGTCATCCAGCACCACGGCGGGATCGTTACCACCCAGTTCGAGGGTGACGTTGGTGACGTTCCGTGAAGCCATCTCCATGATGCGCTTCCCGCCAGCGGTCGAACCGGTGAATGCCACGTGCTTTACACGCGGATCGCCGATCACCACCGGACCGAGCACGGCGTCATGACCGGTCACGACGTTCAGGACCCCAGGCGGCAAGAGCTTCGCGACGTGACGCAGGGTCATCACCGACGACAACGGGGTCGTGGGTGGCGGCTTCGCGATCACCGTGTTACCGGCCATCAGCGCGTGCGGCAGACTCGCGGCCAGGATCGCCAACGGCCAGTTGAACGGGTAGATGATCGTCACCACGCCCTGCGGCACATGCCGGATGGTGCTCGCAAATGGCGGACCCGCGATCGTCTCGACCTGATCAAGCTCAAGTGCGTATTTGGCCGCCTCATGGAAACGCCCCACGAAGACGTGCAGGTCGATCTCGGCCTCAAACCGAATCTTTCCGTTCTCGCGTGAGAGCACCTCGGCCCGTTCCGTGAAGTCCTCGTCCAGCGTCCCGAGCGCCTTCAGACACGTATCGATCCGTTCGGCAGCTGATAACCCAGCCCACCCCGGCCACGCACGCTCGGCAGCCGTGACCGCATCCAGCGCGTCCTGTGTGGATGCCGCCGACGCATGCCCGATCACAGCTCCGTCGTGTGGATCGATTACCGCGAAGCTCTCACCGGTCGACCGCTCCTCACCGTCAATCACAAGTGGCGTGTTAACCGCTTCACCGATGGCCATGGTGATTCACCCCTTCTCGTTGTCAGGAAACTCAAGTGTGACCGCTGAACGGGGCGTGGCGGTCACGGCCGGCGCGTTTGGCCGCGTACATCGCCAGATCCGCCCCGACCATCGCGCCGTCGGCCGACAGCTGTTCGACGTCGTCGAAGCTGAAGATCCCAACACTCGCGGTGACCGGCCGATCGTCCCCCTGCGGAATCTCGCGCACGGCCTCCACCAGCGCCGCCCCCACAACGCTGGCCTGATCACCGGACGCCTCCGGCAGCAGCACGGCGAACTCGTCGCCGCCGATGCGGCCGATCATGTCCCCGGCGCGCAGACGGCGACTGAGGCCGACGCTCACGGTCTGCAGGAGGTCATCGCCGGCGGCGTGGCCGTGGGCGTCGTTGTATCGCTTGAAGTTGTCGAGGTCGAGCATCAACAGGGCACCCTTGCTGCCGTAGCGCTCGAGCCGGCTGATGTGGCGCCTGAGCTCGCGACCAAAGCCACGGCGGTTCAGCAGTCCAGTCAGGGCGTCGTGGTCAGCGAGGTGCCGGAGCCGCTGTTCACGCAGGCGATAGTCGGTCAGGTCATTGGCCTGGGCCACGAAATACAAGGGTGTCCCGTCCCGTGCGCGGATCAGCCGTGTCGCCACCAGCACCCAGATCACGGCGCCGTCGGGGGTGCCGTCGGCGCGGACAAGCCGCTTCTCGCGGGTGCAGCCGTCGCGCTCGCCCGTCAGCATCGACTCGAACTCCTGCTGGTCACCGGTTACCTCGTCGCGGTGGGAGGAATCGGACACCGCGCGCCCGATCAGTTCCTCGCGCGGGCGGCCGAGCATCTCGCAGAGCGCCTCGTTCACATCTGTGTAGCGCTGCTGCGGGTCACAGATCCAGGCGGGCAGCAGTCCGTGATCGAACGCGCTGCGGAAACGGTCCACGGAAACCTCTGGCCCTGCAGGCAAACTCGGCAACCTCTCGCCCATCTCTCTGAAGCCCACGGCGATCCGCCGTGCCAAACCCCGCCACCGACGATGGTAGTCAAACGGGCGTCGCGCGTGGGACCGCTCGCGACGCTGTTAGATTGCATGGCCCGCGGTGGGCGTAGCTCAGTTGGTAGAGCTCCTGGTTGTGGTCCAGGCGGTCGCCGGTTCGAATCCGGTCGCTCACCCTTAGAAGGGCCCCGCTCTGCGGGGTTCTTTCTCTTTGGACCCATCGGTCATATGGGTGCCGGTTGGCCCCTTTGTACGAACGTCGCAGCGGGGGCGGGGCACTCGACTTCACCCGGGATGGGTGACGCCGGCTCACCCGCTTCCGGCTCACGCTTACGGCCCACCTCGACGACCATCAGGAGGCTTCAGGATGCCCTTAATGCGTAGGAGACGCCCGCTTCTAGGTGCGGCGATGATCGGCGGTGCCGGCGCCATGGCCGGCCGGCACGCAGCCCAGTCCAGCTCCCGAGAGGCCGACCAGGAGCAGCGAATCGAGGAGCTGGAGGCACAGCAGGCCCAGGCCGCCGCGCCCGCCGCCCCGGCCGCTCCAGCTGCACCGGCCCCAGCGGCAGGCGGCGATGACCTCGTGGCCAAGATCCAGCAGTTGGCGCAGCTGCACGACTCGGGCGTGTTGTCACAGGCAGAATTCGACGCGGCCAAGCAGAAGCTGCTGAGCCAATAGGAGGCGCACTATGCAGATTGGACCTGTAGAGCTGTTGGTGATCGGCTACCCGACGGACGAGCCGCATCCGGGCCTGCGAGCGGAGGTCGAGCGTCTCCGGTCTGAGCCGGGGATTCGGCTCGTCGACCTCCTGCACGTACGCAAGCACGAGGACGGCAGCGTCGAGCGGCTGGAGATCTCAGATCTGACCCCGGAAGAGGGAGTCGAGCTGGGCGCGATCGTCGGCGCGCTGATCGGCTTTGGCGCCGCCGGCGAGGATGGTGCCGTGATCGGTGCCGAGGCCGGTGCGATCGCGGCCGAGGAGGGCGAGACGCTTGCCGATCAGTTGTGGTTCGTCGACGACGCGATCCCGCCCGGTACCGCCGCGACGGTCGCGCTGATCGAGCACCGCTGGGCGATCGCGTTGCGCGACGAGGTGCGTGACGCTGGTGGCGTTCTACTCGCAGAGGCGTGGGTGCACCCGTCAGACCTGGTTGAGATCGGGCTGGTGGCGGCGGCGGACGCCGAGCGCGAGCTGCTCTTCTGATCAGACCGCAGCAGAGTACAGTCGAGCGCCGATGAGCGCTGCATACATCTACGAGGCGATCCGGACGCCATTCGGCCGCTATGGCGGCGCGCTTTCGGGTGTGCGTCCGGACGATCTCGCAGGCGAGGCGCTCCGCGCGCTGCTTGCGCGCGTCCCGCAGCTGGATCCGGGGCGAATCGACGACGTCATCTACGGAACCGCGAACGGCTCAGGGGAAGACAACCGCGACGTGGCGCGGATGGCTGTGCTGCTCGCGGGCTGGCCGACATCGGTCCCGGGGGCGACCGTGAACCGCCTATGCGGGTCGAGCCTCGAGGCCGCGATTCAAGGCGCGCGGGCGATCGAATGCGGCGATGCAGCGATTGTGGTGGTCGGCGGCGGCGAGGCGATGAGCCGCTCGCCGTGGATACTCCAGAAGCCAACGCGCGCCTTTCCGGCGGGCAACGAGACGCTGTACTCCTCGGCGCTCGGATGGCGCATGATCAACCCCAGGATGCCGGAGCGGTGGACCATCTCGCTGGGAGAGAGCACGGAGAAGCTCGTTGCGATGCATGAGATCACGCGCGAACAGCAGGACGCATTTGCGTTGCGCAGCCATCAGCTTGCCGCCCGCGCCTACGAGGAGGCGGCGCTCAAGGAGGTTGTGCCGGTGACGGGCATCGAGTTGAACAGTGACGAGGCAATCCGCGCCGACACATCGCTTGAGAAGCTCGCCAAGCTCAAGCCGGCGTTCGTCGACGGCGGCACGGTGACCGCCGGTAACTCGTCGCCGCTGAGCGACGGCGCAGCTGCGGTGCTGCTCGCAGACGAGGCCAGCGCGGGCGTTTCGGGGCTTGATCGCGCCCCGCTTGCACGGATCGTTTCGCGCGCCGCCCACGGGGTCGACCCCGACGTGTTCGGGATCGGACCTGTTGAGGCCGCCAACACGGCACTCCGGCGGGCGGGGTTGGGCTGGAACGACATCGACGTCGTGGAGCTGAATGAGGCCTTTGCCGGACAGTCGCTGGCATGCCTCCAGAGCTGGCCGGAGCTCGATCCGGACAAGGTCAACCGGCGCGGCGGAGCGATCGCAATCGGCCATCCGCTCGGAGCGTCAGGCGCGCGGATCCTTGGGCGAGTCGCGCATGAGCTTCACGATCGCGGCAGCGGATACGGAATGGCTGCGATCTGCATCGGCGTCGGGCAGGGCCTCGCCGTCGTGCTCGAGGCCTGCTGAACCGGTTCTGCAGCGTTACTGAGTGCGCTGGTGCGCGACCCAGCGCCCGCCCCGGTTGTCGTGCAGCCATTGCGATGGCGCGGTGGTCGTCTGAGCTGATGCCGCGACCGCCGGCGAGATCGCCGGTGTCGACGTTGTCGTCGTTGACGGGGAGGTGTCGGCCGATGTCACCGTGTCGCTTGCCGTGGTGTCGGTCGTCGTCGTGTCTGGCGAGGTCACGGTCGAGGTTGTCGTCGTGTCGGTTGGCGAGGTCACGGTCGAGGTTGTCGTCGTGTCGGTTGGCGAGGTCACGGTCGAGGTTGTCGTCGTGTCGGTTGGCGAGGTCACGGTCGAGGTTGTCGTCGTGCCGCCGCCGTAGCCGCTCTGCCATCCGCCGGCTCGAACGACGCTGGTGGTCGGACTGCCGTTGAACGTTCCGTTGCCCGACTGCGACTGGGAGCTGGTGGAGCCTGTCGGGTCGCCTGAGGCCCAGCTGGCGCCGTACCCCGCCGAGCCCGTGCCCTGCGTGCCCTGGTTCGCGGTTGACTGTGTTCCAGAGCCAGTGGACGTGGCACTCTGGGTCGCAGATGTCTGGCTCGGTGTGATGGCGGCCGCCGGCGCCGAGGACTGCGTGAATGGTGCGCCCGCGGCGGTCGTCGGCGCTGAGGCCGACGACTGCGCCGTACCTGTGGCGGCTGCTGAAGGCAGGTTTGGCAGCTTCACCTGGGTGACGGTCATCCGCCTGTGACGGTGGATTGCGCCCGCAGCGGCTCCGGCCTTCGCATGATTCCGCTTGGTCGCGTGGCGGGTGGCCGCCGCCTTGGTGGCCTGCTTCACCGGTTGCGCTGCTGTGCCGGAGCTGGTCACGGCGTCGTGCCGGAGCACAACCGTGTGCCTGTCCGCCGGCCTGCTGGCGATGTGCGCGGGGGCGGGCGCGCTCCTGGCCGGCCCGATCAGGGGCAATCCCAGCTTGTGTACGGGCGTGACCAGCACCATCCCGCCGATCGCCCCGACCGCGCAGGCCGAGGCCGCGCACGTGGTCGCGGCCTGGGTTATGCCGTAGCCGACCAGCGTTCCCTTGGCTGCGGTCAGCATGCCGGTTGAGATTCCGCCGGTCGCCACGGTGCCGGTCTGCAGCGGCAGCGCGGCCCGGAGCACCTTCGCGTCGTCGCGGAGCGCAGAGCGGTAAGCGCGACATGACGCGCAACTGCGCAGGTGGCGCCTGATCGTCTTGTCGTAGCGGCGCCCGTCCGGCTCAGCCGCAATCGCCGAGCGGGCCGTCGTGCAGGGAAGCTCGGTGGCCTCGCGATAGGTCCGCAGACCCACGCGGGCGCGGGCGATCAGACCCTTGACGGCCTCCTCGTCGGTCTCGAGGAATTCGGCGATCTCAAGATATGTGTGTCCGCCGAGCTCGCGCATCAGCAGAGCCATGCGCTGACCCTCTGGTAGCTCGCGGATGCCGTCGAGCACGACCGCGAGCTCCGCCTGGCCGGCCGCCTGGTGGCGCGCGGGCACGTCCGGGATCTCGCCGTCGAGCGTGAGCAGACGGTGCCGGCGCCTCCGGGTGGTGTCGATCGACGCGTTGCGAGCGACTCGGATCAGCCACGGCCTCAGCTCGACCGGTGGCTTGCTGCGCAGTGCCACCGCCAGGGCGGAGAACGTCTCCTGGGTGGCGTCCTCGGCGTCCTGTGAGGTACCCAGTACGCCCATCGAGACAGCGAGAACGACCGACCGGTGGCGCTCGTAGATGACGTCGAACGCGAGTTCGTCACCGGCGGCGAAACGCTCGGCCAGCGCGGCGTCGGAGCGCATTCGCAGCAGGCGCCTGGGAACGCCAAGCGGCGGCTTGACCCCCGCTGGTGCTGCACGTTGTGCCTGTCCGCCCGTTACGGCGCTCATCTAATCCCCCGGCATCATCGACATCCGTACGAAAAGCCGTTTTCGCGGAGGCCCCCGTCTCCCTATGACCGGGGTCTCCCGGTGTTCCTGCCAACGATCATAACCACGCTGTCCAGGAAAATGGGAGTGATTTCTAGAACAAACGTCCAGACCGACGTCGGCGAATCAGCCAGACGATGACCAACACCAGGTCGAGGAGGCCGGCCGCCAGGAACGCGACCGGCCCGGTGATCGCTCGGCCGGCGAGCCGCTCCCAACGGCCAGAGGAAGCTATCGTCTCGTGCCACATGTCAGCAACAGTTACCACCAACGTCACCGAGTTGCCCGAGTCGCGAGCGCGGGTCGACGTCGAGGTCGCTCCCGCCGAGCTCGAGCGCCGCATGCAGCAGACCGCCCGCAGGCTTGGCGGCCAGCTCCGGATCCCAGGTTTCCGCAAGGGCAAGGTCCCGCCACCCGTGGTGATCCGGCGCCTCGGCCGCGAATATGTGCTCGACGAGGCGATGCGCGACTCGCTCGGCGCCTGGTACGTCGATGCGATCGACACAGCTGGGATCGCCCCGGTGGGCGAGCCGGACATCAACGTGGGCGATCTTCCGGAGGCGGGCTCGCCGCTCAGCTTTTCGATCGAGATCAGCGTGCGTCCGATCGCCGAACTCGGGCCGTACGCCGGCATCGAGGTCGAGCGTCGCGAGCCGGCCGCGGATGAGGCGGCGATCGACGCCGAGATCGAGCGCCTGCGCGACCGCTTCGCCACGCTCGAGACCGTCGACCGTCCCGCCGCACTCCAGGACCAGGTCGTCATGGACTACCTCGGCAGGCTCGACGGCGAGCCTTTCGAGGGGGAGAGGGACATGATCAGCTGCTCGAACTCGGGTCGGGGCGCCTGATCCCGGGCTTCGAGGAACAGCTCGTCGGCGCCGTCGCCGGCGACGAGCGACTGGTCGAGGTCACCTTCCCCGAGGACTACGGCGCCGAGCATCTTGCCGGCAAGCCTGCCACCTTCGAGGTCAAGGTCAGCGAGGTGAAGGCCAAGCTGCTTCCCGAGGTCGACGACGACTTCGCCTCGGACGCCGCAGGGGTCGACACGGTCGCGGAGCTCCGCGAGGACATCGCCACGCGACTGGCCGAGAACGACAAGCACACGATCGAGCATGAATTCGAGCGCGACGTGCTGGACGCGGTCGCGGCCTCGGCCACGATCGAGGTTCCTCATCAGCTCGTCCATGCGCGTGCGCATGAGATGGTCGAGGAGACCCTGTCCTCCCTCGCGCGTCAGGGCATCTCGAAGGAGATGTACCTGCAGATCGTCGGCCAGGACGAGGAGCAGATGGCGCATGACGTCGAGGAGGAGGCCGAGAAGAGTCTCCGCCGCGACGCCGTCATCGCAGCGGTGGTCGAAGCGGAGCGGATCGAGCCGTCCGATGACGACGTGCTGGAGGCGCTGCGACCCACGGCTGAGCGCAGCAAGACCACAGCGGAGAAGCTGCGCAAGAAGCTGGACAGCGGCGGACGCCTCGAGCGTCTCCGCAACGAGATCGCGGCACAGCAGGCGGCCAAATGGCTGGTTGAGCAGGCCACGCCTGTGGCGCCCGGGACCGCGGGCGTCAAGACGCAGCCGAAGAAGGCGGCCGCCAAGAAGCCGGCCGCAGCCAAGAAGCCCGCGGCAGCCGCGAAGAAGCCGGCCGCTGCCAAGAAGCCCGCCGCGAAGAAGCCGGCCGCCAAGAAGGCGCCGGCTGCCGAGACCGACGATTAGAGTCGGCGCAGCTGCGGCGTCATGCCGCGATGCCGCCTGCAGACGACCTGGCGCAGCCGCTCATCCGCACCATCGCGGTGATGTCTGCCGGCGTGAAGCAAACGATCGCCGGCGCGTCGTCAGAGTGGGCCTGGCCAGCTAGCCAGGCCCACCAGCCAGCCCGTCGGGGCGCAGAATTGCGATTGCTAGAGTCGGCAGGAATCCGTACCTTGAAGCGAAAGAAGCGAGGAGCATGAGCCCACTGGTACCGATGGTCGTCGAGCAGACTTCTCGCGGAGAGCGGGCGTTCGACATCTACTCCCGCCTGCTGAATGAGCGGATCATCTTCCTGGGGACGCCGGTGGATGATCAGATCGCGAACCTGATCGTGGCTCAGCTGCTGCACCTGGAATCCGAGGATCCGGACAAGGACATCTCGCTCTACGTGAACTCGCCGGGCGGCTCTGTCTACGCAGGTCTGGCGATCTACGACACGATGCAGTTCATCAAGCCCGATGTGCAGACGATCTGTGTCGGCATCGCGATGTCGATGGGTGCGCTGCTGCTCTCGGGCGGCGCGGCCGGCAAGCGCATGGCGCTGCCCAACGCGAAGATCCTGATCCATCAGGTGTCAGCCGGATTCCAGGGTCAGGCCACCGACATCGAGATTCACGCGCGCGAGATCATCGACCTGCGCGGCCGCCTCGACGAGATCATCGCCCATCACACGGGCAAGCCGGTCGAGGAGGTCAAGAAGGACACCGAACGGGACTACTTCATGAGTTCCGAGGAGGCCAAGGAGTACGGCATCATCGACCGGGTGATCTCGCAGCACTGACGCGATGGCACGCCCGACCGACTCAAACGAGCAGCTTCTGTGCAGCTTCTGCGGCAAATCGCAGCGGCAGGTCAAGAAGCTGATCGCAGGCCCCGGCGTGTACATCTGCGACGAGTGCATCGATCTCTGCAACGAGATCATCGACGAGGAGCTGACCACTCCGCCGAACTTCGACATCCAGAGCCTCCCCAAGCCGCGCGAGATCTACGAGGTACTCAACGACTACGTGGTCGGTCAGGAGCAGGCCAAGCGCACGCTGTCGGTGGCGGTCTACAACCACTACAAGCGCGTGCAGATGATGCAGACCGAGGATCAGGACATCGAGCTGCAGAAATCGAACATCCTGCTGCTCGGACCGACCGGCTGCGGCAAGACGCTGCTGGCACAGACGCTCGCCAAGATCCTCAACGTTCCGTTCGCCATCGCCGACGCCACCGCGCTGACTGAGGCCGGATACGTCGGCGAGGATGTCGAGAACATCCTTCTGAAGCTGATCCAGGCCGCCGACTACGACGTCAAGAAGGCCGAGACCGGCATCATCTACATCGACGAGGTCGACAAAATCGCGCGCAAGGCGGACAACCCGTCGATCACCCGCGATGTCAGCGGCGAGGGCGTGCAGCAGGCGCTGCTCAAGATCCTCGAGGGGACCACCGCCAGCGTGCCGCCTCAGGGCGGGCGCAAACATCCCCACCAGGAGTTCCTGTCGATCGACACGACCAACGTCCTGTTCATCTGCGGAGGGGCGTTCGCCAACCTCGATCGTGTGATCGAGCGGCGCGTCGGCCATCAGGGCGTGGGCTTCGGCGCCACGATCCAATCGAAGGAGCAGCGTGACCTCGGTGAGATGTTCGAGCGCTGTCTGCCCGAGGACCTGATCCAGTACGGCCTGATCCCCGAGTTCATCGGCCGCCTGCCGGTGATGTCGGCGATCCACCAGCTCTCGCGCGATGAGCTGATGGAGATTCTGACCGTGCCGCGCAACGCGCTCGTCAAGCAGTTCCAGCGGTTCTTCCAGTTCGACGGGATCGAGCTCGTGTTCGCCGATGAGGCGCTCAACTCGGTTGCCGACCGGGCGCTCGAACGCGAGACCGGCGCCCGCGGCCTGCGCTCGATCATCGAGGAGGTCCTGCTCGAGGTCCAGTTCGAGCTGCCGTCGCGCCGCGATGTCCAGAAGTGCGTCGTCACCCGCGAGACGATCGAGAAGGGCACCCCACCGACGCTCGTGACACAGGCCGTAGAGGACGAGGATCCGGGCGAAGCCGCCGCCTGACCCCGTTCACGGCGGACATTGGCAATCCGGTGTCCGTTCTGCGAACCGGATTGCCAAACGTCGGCTGTAGGTCAGCCCAAGGCGACGCCTAAACTGCGGCGTCGAATGAGCGGCCTCGAGGACATGACCCGCTACGACCCGTCCGAGGTCGAGCCTCGCATCGCGCGCGAATGGCTCGACTCGGGTCTGATGCACCCGGAGCCGATCGGCAGTGCCGAGGAGAACTACTCGATCGCGATCCCGCCGCCGAACGTCACCGGCGTACTGCACATGGGGCACGCACTCAACAACGCGGTCCAGGACACGCTGATACGCCGTGCTCGCCAACGCGGCAAGCGCACCAGGTGGATCCTCGGTACCGACCACGCCGGGATCGCCACGCAGACCGTGGTGGAGAGGGCGCTGGCCAGCGACGGCAGCAGCCGCCAGGAACTCGGGCGTGAGCGTTTCGTCGAGCACGTCTGGGAGTGGCGCGCGCAGTACGGCGGGGAGATCATCGACCAGATCAAACGGCTGGGGTCGACGGCGGACTTCAACGATGAGCGCTTCACGATGGACCCGGCTTACGCGCAGGCCGTGGTGCAGGTCTTCGTCGACCTCTATCACAAGGGCTACATCTACCGCGACCGCTACCTGGTCAACTGGGATCCCGGGAGTCGCTCGGCGATCTCCGATCTCGAGGTCGACGACCGCGAGGTCACCGACACGCTGTATTACATCGACTACCCGCTCGAATCGGGCGCCGGCTCGGTCACGGTCGCCACGGTTCGGCCGGAGACGATGCTGGCCGACGTCGCGATCGCGGTCAACCCCGACGACGAGCGCTACCGCCGCCTTGTCGGTGAGACCGCGGTGCTGCCGATCGTCGGACGCCGCCTGAAGATCATCGCCGACGACTACGTCAGGACCGACTTCGGCACCGGCGCGCTAAAGATCACGCCCGGACACGACCCCCACGACTTCGAGATCGGCAACCGCCACGGCCTGCCGCACCCGACGGTGATCGCCGAGGACGGCACGATGCAGGGCGAGGACGTGCCCGAACGCCTCGTCGGCCTGACCACCGCCGAAGCGCAGGGGGCCGTCGTTGCCGAGCTCGACGAGCTCGGGCTGATCAGCAGGCGCGAGGAGTACACCCACACGGTTCCGTTCAGCCAGCGCTCCGGCAGCCGCATCGAGCCGCTGATCTCGCTGCAGTGGTTCATGCGCATGGACGAGCTCGCGAAGCCCGCGATCGACGTCGTCAAAGGCGGTGAGATCCGGTTCCACCCTGAGGGG
Organism: uncultured Conexibacteraceae bacterium; assembly: GCA_963848435.1. GTDB lineage: Bacteria > Actinomycetota > Thermoleophilia > Solirubrobacterales > Solirubrobacteraceae > Palsa-465. The sequence continues at coordinate 45,971 of CAWKDQ010000005.1, forward strand.
CAGACCAAGGTCTACCTCGACTGGATGGAGAACATCCGGCCGTGGTGCGTCTCGCGCCAGCTGTGGTGGGGGCACCAGATTCCGGTCTGGTATCGCGATGGCGAGACACACGTCGGCGCGACCGCGCCCGAGGGTGATGGCTGGGAGCGCGATCCGGACGTGCTCGACACCTGGTTCTCGAGCGCCCTGTGGCCGTTCGCGACGCTCGGCTGGCCCGAGCAGACTCCGGAGTTGGCGGCGTTCTACCCGACCGACGCGCTCGTCACCAGCCGCGACATCATCTTCCTCTGGGTCGCTCGGATGGTGATGATGGGGATCGAGTTCACCGGCAGGATCCCGTTCTCAGATGTCTACGTGCACTCGATCATCCAGGCGCCTGACGGACGCCGGATGTCAAAGTCGCTGGGGACCGGTATCGACCCCCGTGACCTGATCGACGGCGGCCCGCGACCGCCGGTGTTCGCGGCTGCCGCCGGCGAGGACCCCGGCGAGTTCCCGGCCTACGGCGCCGACGCCGTGCGATGGGGCCTGCTGGCGATGTCCTCCGGTCAGGATGTGCGCTTCAACGAGGAGAAGATCGCCCAGGCTCAGCAGCTCACCAACAAGCTCTGGAACGCTTCGCGCCTGATCCTGCTGCGCGTCGGATCCGAGGCCCGGGCCGACGCCGCGCCGCTCACCGTCGAGGACCGCTGGATCCTGTCCCGGCTGCAGCACGCGGCTACGACGATCGGTGAGGCGATCGACCGGTTCGAGTTCTCGCGGCCTGCTCTGGCGCTTTACGACTTCATCTTCTCCGAGCTCTGCGACTGGTACCTGGAGCTGGTCAAGCCTCGCCTGTACGAGGGCGACGCACAGACCCAGGCATTCCTGGTGCATCTGCTGACCGAGACGGTCACACTCGCGCATCCGCTGCTGCCCTTCGTGACAGAGGAGGTGTACAGGCACATCCCGGGCTCGTCAGGTCTGCTCGCAGCCCGCGTCGCCGCTACTGACGCGGGCAGCGCCGATGCGCCGGCGGAGGCCGAGCTGGCGCGCGCGATCGAGGCGATCCAGGCGGTCAGGGCCTGGCGCGACGCCGCCGAGGTCAAGCCGTCGTCGGTGCTGCCGGCGCGCGTGCGCGCCGACGGTTATGCCGCGACCATCGATCACGTTGCGAGGCTGGGCCGTCTGTCGCTGGCCGACGCCAACGGCTCAGCCGGCGATGGCGCGGCGATCGCGATTCCCGGTGGTGTGATCGAGATCCTGCACTCCGACGACGTCGACCTTGAGGCTGCGTCCCGCAAACGCGCAGCCAAGCGGGCTGAGCTTGAGGCTGAGATCGTCCGCGCCGAGGGCCGGCTCGGGAACGCCGGCTTCGTCGCGAAGGCGCCACCGGCGGTCGTCGCGGCCGAGCGCGCCAAACTCGAGTCGCTGCGCGCGGAGCTGGAGGCGCTGTGACCGCGACCGCAGGGGACGGGCTGTGACGCCGGAGGAGGCCGAGGCACAGCTGCTGTCCCTGGAGCTGTTCGGCATGCGGTTCGGCCTCGACCGCATGCGGCGACTGATGACCGAGCTCGGCCATCCCGAGCGCAGCTTCAGGTCGATCCATGTCGTCGGGACCAACGGCAAGAGCTCGACGGCGCGGATGATCGCCGCGATCCTCGCGGCTCACGGGCTGGTGGTCGGCACCTATCTCTCACCTCACCTGCTCGGCTTCAATGAACGCGTCCGTGTCGATGACCGCGACATCACGCCGCAGCAGCTGGCCGACGCGATCGAGCGGGCGCTCGAGGCCGCCGAGCAGGTAAATCGCGTGGGCGACGGCGACGACGATCAGGTGACGCAGTTCGAGCTGCTGACGGCCGCCGCCTACGCAGAGCTGGCAGCCGAAGGGGTGGAGGTGGCGGTCATCGAGGCCGGCCTCGGCGGCCGCCACGACGCCACCAACGTGATCCCATCGAGCGTGCAGGTGCTGACCAGCGTCGGGCTTGAGCACACGCGCTGGCTGGGGACGACCATTGCTGCGATAGCTCGCGAGAAGCTTGATGTGGTTCAGCCGGGTTCGACCCTGGTGCTCGGCTCCGGCATGCACCCGGACGCGCTTGCGGTTGCGCGCGAGGTGGCGGCGGCGCGCGGCGCGAAGATCGTCCAGGCAGACGCAGACTCGGGCGTTCAGCTCGGCGTGTTGGGTCGGTTCCAGCGGCGGAACTTCGCGTTGGCGCGGGTGGCCGCGCGGGCCTTCCTGCTCGGGCTTGGCCGCGAACTCGACGTTGCGGCGGTCCAGGCGGCCGCTGCCGAGGTGCGCGTCCCGGGCCGGATGCAGATCGTGGACCGCCGTCCGCTGACAGTGCTCGACGGCGCCCACAACCCTGATGGGGCAGTCGCGTTGGCGGGGTCACTGCCGGAGATCATCGCTGGAGCGCGCGCTGGTCAGGGCCGCGTCGTCGCGGTGCTCTCGATCCTCGATGACAAGGACGGCACTGCGATTCTGCGCTCGCTGACACCTCTGCTTGACCATCTGGTGCTGACCTCGAGCCAGAACCCACGCGTGTTGGCGCCCGAGAAACTGGGCGCTCTGCTGGATCGGTTGGCGCCCGAGGTCTCGATCACATCGGAGATCGTGCCCGAGCCACATGCCGCGCTGCGCCGTGCTCGCGAGATCGCCGGCCGCGAGGGGGTTGTGGTCGCCACAGGCTCGCTGTATCTGATCGCCGACCTGATTCGCGACGAGGCGGCGGCGCCCCGGAGGGTCTCGATGCTGTGAACGACGACCGCGAAAATCACCCGAGCTTTCTGAAGATGGCCGGCCTCGTGGCTGCCAGTGTCGTGGTCACGATCCTGGTCTTCTTCGCGATCGGATACGTGCTCGGGCGCATCTTCCTCTAGACCCTGTCTCGCCTCGGCCCGGGACAAATCGTGCGGGCCCGAGTCCGCGTCTGTCTACACTCGGCTTGGCGATGACCCCATTTGCGGGCATATTCGGGATCCACAACAATGCCGCCAGCCTGGCCGTCGAGGCGGCGCTGGTGGTGCTGGCCGTTATCTGGCTGGCGCTGATCTACTGGACCTTCGCCGATGCTCGCCGCCGGATCGGGGACGGACTGCTCGTCGCCTGCGCGACGATCGTGTCCTTCGTGCCGTTCCTCGGGACGATCGTCTACATGATCGTGCGCCCGCCGGAATACCTGGCCGACGTGCACGAGCGCGACCTCGAGATCCAGGCCGCACAGGCGCGCCTGGCGCAGATCGGCATGCATGCCTGCCCGTACTGCAGCCATGAGGTCGAGCGCGAGTTCCTACGCTGCCCGCACTGTCTGCGCAAGCTCAAGGAACCATGCACCAGCTGCGGCAAGCCTTTGGCCGCCGATTGGAAGATCTGCCCTTACTGCGAGACCGACCGCGGCCTCGAACCGACGCCCACGCAACGCCGCCGCCGCACCCGCCGCGAGACGCAGCAGACGATGGTCGCGCCACCACCGCCGGACCTGATCTAGCGGTACCGCCGGCAACGCGCTGGACCCACTGCAGCTAACCTGCCCGCGGGCGCCCGCCCGCACGAACCTGAAACTGAAGGAGAACGCGCCCCATGGCTGAGCGCACGCTGATCCTCGTCAAACCCGACGCCTTTGCCCGCAACCTCAGCGGCGAGATCATCGCCAGGTTCGAGCGCAAGGGCCTCAAGCTCGCAGCTCTGAAGCTCGAGACCCTGACCCGCGCGACCGCGGAACAGCACTACGCCGAGCACGACGGCAAGCCGTTCTTCGTCGAGCTCGTCGAGTTCATCACCTCCGGCCCGCTGGTGGCGATGGTGTTGGAGGGCGAGTCGGCCGTCGAGGCCGCGCGGCAGCTGATCGGTGCCACCAACCCGCTGCAGTCGGCGCCGGGCTCGATCCGCGGCGACTTCGCGACCTCGATCGGAGCCAACATGGTGCACGGGTCGGACTCGGCCGAGTCTGCCACGCGCGAGATTGGGATCTTCTTCCCGGGGCTCTGATCTCCGCAACCCGGTGATTCTCGCCTCCGGCTCACCCCAGCGGCGCGCGATCCTCGAGCAGCTGGGGGTCGCGTTCACGGTCGTCGTCCCCGACGTCGAGGAGCTCGCCGTCGGGGAGCCGGAAGCGGTGGTGCTCGAGAACGCCCGCCGCAAGGCGGGCGCCGTTGCGGGGAGTACGAACCACAGGCAGCTTGCCGGCAGCTGTGAGACCGTCATCGGGGTCGACACGATCGTCACGCTCGAGGACCGGATCTACGGCAAGCCGGCCGATCGCGAGGCGGCGGCGGCGACTCTGCGGACGCTCGGCGGCCGCAGCCACAACGTGCTCAGTGGCATCTGCGTGATCGAGAATGGCCGGGAGCGGACCGCGGCGGCGCTCACCAGGGTCGTGTTCCGCCCGTTGAGCGAGCGTACGCTGGCCTGGTACCTGGACACCGACGAGTGGCGCGGGCGCGCCGGCGGCTATGCGATCCAGGGGCGCGGGGCAGCGCTGGTCGACTCGATCGAGGGCGACTACCTGAACGTCGTCGGGCTCCCGGTCGCGACACTGATCGATCTGCTCCCCAGCGCGATCTTTCCAGCGATTTCTTAGCAACCGATGGGGAAAGTGAGCCTGGGTCCGATACACTCGGCCTGAACGGATGGGAGTTGGCAATCGGGTTCGGTCAGGCCGCGCTCGCCGCCCGTCTGAACCCCCCAACCTTCTGTCCAATAATGGGTTTCTTCACGTACCTAACAGGTTTCGGTGGCCGCGATATGGCGGTTGACTTGGGCACGGCCAACACGCTCGTCTACGTGCGTGGGCGTGGCATCGTGCTGTCGGAGCCGAGTGTTGTCGCGGTCGACTCGCGCAGCGGTGAGGTGCACGCCGTCGGGATCGAGGCCAAGCGCATGCTCGGCCGCACCCCTGGCACGATCTCGGCGATCCGTCCGCTGAAGGATGGCGTGATCGCGGACTTCGAGGTGACCGAGGAGATGCTGCGGCACTTCATCCAGAAGGTTCACCAGAACCGCTGGGCGCACCCCCGCGTCGTCGTGTGCGTGCCCTCAGGCGTCACCGGCGTCGAGAAGCGGGCGGTCGAGGAGGCATGCCTGTCAGCCGGCGCGCGCCAGGCCTACCTGATCGAGGAACCGATGGCGGCTGCGATCGGTGCCGGGCTCCCGGTCGGCGAACCGACGGGTTCGATGGTCGTGGACATCGGCGGCGGCACCAGTGAGGTGGCCGTGATCTCGCTCGGCGGGATCGTGGTCTCGCAGTCGATTCGGATCGGCGGAGACGAGATGGACGACGCGATCATCAACTACGTCAAGCGCGAATACAAGCTCCTGATCGGGCAGCAGACCGCCGAGGAGGTCAAGCTCGAGATCGGGTCGGCGTTCCCTGTACCCGAAGAGGTTCAGGCGGAGATCCGCGGTCGCGACATGGTCTCGGGCCTGCCCAAGACCGTCGTGCTGACCAGCGAGGAGATCCGTGGCGCGCTCGAGGAGCCGGTGTCCCAGATCGTCGACGCTGTCAAGGAAACGCTCGACCGGACGCCGCCTGAGCTGGCGTCGGACATCATGGATCGCGGGATCATGCTGGCCGGGGGCGGATCGCTGCTGCAGGGGCTGGAGGAGCGCATGCGGCACGAGACGCAGATGCCGGCACATCTCGCCGAGTCGCCGCTGACCTGCGTCGCGGTCGGCTCCGGCCGTTCGCTCGAGGAGTTCGAGGCGATCCACCGGTCGAGCAAGAATTCACGCAACCGGCGCCGGCGCTACTAGCGCGGAGGCTGGGTGCCTGGGAGATGTTCAGTTGCACGATAAGCAAATTCGACGGCGACGCGCAGTGCTGGCGCTGCTCGTCCTCGTCTCCCTGATCCTGCTCACCGACTACTTCGGCGAGTCGTCGAGCAGTCCGCTGCACGCGGTGCAGCGTGGGATCGCGACAGTCCTGTCGCCCGTTCAGAGCCTGGCCAGCACGGTCGTCTCGCCGGTGCGTAACCTCGCCGGCGACGTCTCCTCGACGTTCAGCGCCAAGTCGAAGGTCGCGAATCTGAACAGGCAGGTGAGCGCGCTCCGGACCGAGGTGGCCCAGCTCAAGCAGGACGGCATCGAGAACCGCTACTACTCCAAGTTGCTGAAGCTCGACAGCGACTACAACCTCAGCACCTACGGGCTGGAGTCGGCCAGCGTGATCGCCAAGAATCCGTCGCTCTGGTACCAGACGGTCAAGGTCGACAAGGGCCTGGGCGCCGGTGTCCGCCAGGATGACCCGGTCGTGGGTCCCGGCGGCCTCGTCGGCGACATCGAGCACGTCGGATCCAACTATTCGGTGGTTGCGCTGCTGACCTCACCGGCCTTCGCGGTCGGCGCCGAGGTCCAGGACGCTGCCGGCGCGGCCGGCCTGGTGCAGCCCGCGGTCGGCAACCCATACACGCTGCGGCTGACTCACCTTCCGAGCAGCGCCCAGGTGTCGCCTGCCGCCATGGTGGTGACGAGCGGCTTCGGCGACGGCACCGGCAGCACCACGCATTCGCTGTACCCGCCTGGTATCCCGATCGGGACGGTCTCGACTCTGAACCCGCAGACGAGCGTGTATGTAAATCAGCAGGTGAGCGTGACGCCGCTGGTCGACCTCCAGGACCTCAGCGTGGTCCAGATACTCACCAAGCCCAACGTGGTCGGCAGCAGGTAGATGAGCAAGGACTCAGTCGTCAAGCTGTCGCTGCGGATCGCCCTGGTCGCAGTCCTCGCGGTCGTGATCCAGGACACGCTGATCTCACAGATCTCGATCTTCGGCGTGGCCGCCGACATCACGCCGCTGGTCGTGATGTCGATCGGGCTGCTGGCAGGATCGATGGCCGGCGCGATCGCCGGCTTCGCGATCGGGCTGATGGTCGACACCGTGATGTTCCAGACGATCGGCGTGAGCTCGTTGCTGTTCATCACCGTCGGCTATTGGTCGGGTCGCCTGCGTGAGTTGCGCGACCCGTCGCACGGCCTGGTCCCGATGGGATTGGCCGCGCTGGCGACCCTGTTCACCGGCGTCGGCATGGCGGTGATCCAGTTCATGCTGGGTGTCAACGCGCCGGTCAGCTGGCTGCTGATTCAGCAGATCGTGCTGCAGGTCCTGGTCAACAGCCTGATCGCGCTGCCGGTATATGAGATCGTCAGGCGCGCCCTGTACCGGGCGTTGCCGCGGGACCCCCGCGCGCGCCGTCGACGCGCCTACACCACCGCGCTGAGCCCGTTGCAACGCCCCTCCGAACGGCTGCACGGCGTGCGGCGCGCGCAGGGATGATCGGTCCGATGGACGAGCGCACGCCGCCGATGACCCCGCAGCTCGCGCTGCGCGTGGCGATCGTTGGGGGCGTGGCGCTGGTGATGTTCGCCCTGATCTTCTTCCGCCTGTGGTTCCTGCAGGTGCTGTCCGGTAGTCATTACGTCGCGGAGGCACAGGTCAACGTCGTCCGGGACATCCCCGTCGCCGCGCCGCGTGGGGAGATCGTCGACCGCAGCGGCACGCCGCTTGTCACCTCGCAGCTCGTCCCGGCGGTCCAGATCGCGCCACAGTCGCTGCCGAGACCGATCTCCCTGGACGGCAGCGTCCGGCCGCCGGTGACGATTCCCGCCCAGGACAACGCGCTATTCGATCGGCTCGCGGCGCTGATCGGGATGTCCACCAAGCCGGGGCCATGCAAGTACACCGTTTATTGGGCCAACGGACCGTCCACGTACCATCTGCGCCTTGCCCCGATCCCGTGTTTGATCGCGAAGGGCGTCGCTGCCTCGGAGTACGCGAACATCACGATCAAGACCGATGTCCCGACCAACGTTCAGGACTACCTGGCCGAACGCTCCGGCGATTTTCCCGGCGTGATCTCGCAACAGGATGTCTCCCAGCGCAAATACCCGCTCGGCGATGTGGGCGCGCAGGTGTTCGGGACGCTGGGCCCGATCAGCTCGACCGAGGTCAACAGCAATGGCGTCGGCGTCGGGAACTTCAAGAGCATCAGGTCGGGCAACATCGTTGGCCAGTCCGGACTCGAGTATCAGTACAACCAGTGGCTGCAGGGCGTCAACGGCGAAGAGCGCGTCAAGGTGAACGCCCAGAACCAGTTCGAGGGCTACGCCCACAACCGGGCGCCGGTCACGGGCGACACACTGAAGCTCTCTGTCGACGCCCAACTCGAGAAGGTTGGTCAGGCGTCGCTTGACAAGTCGATCGCCGTGCACCCCGGGTCTGACGGCGGCGCCTTCGTCGCGATCAGCCCGACCAACGGCGCGGTCTACGCGATGGGCTCGGCGCCGAGCTTCAATCCAGGCTTCTTCACGCACCCGTTCACCACGAAGCAGTATCAGGCGCTGCTCAACCAGCCTGGCCATCCGTTGAACGACAACGCGGTCCAGGGCGTTGGCGCGGATGGCTCGACGTTCAAGGTGATCACCGCCACGGCGGCGCTCGAGGGTGGCCTGATCAGCCCCGACAACAGCTCCTACGACGACACCGGCCAGTGGTGCTACCCGGGCGAGAATCCGTCCATACCCGGCGCCTGCCTGCACAACTCGGGCGGGGTCGGCAATGGCTACGGGGTCGTCGATCTGCAGCGGGCGATCCAGGTCTCCGACGACGACTATTTCTACAACCTCGGATATGAGCTCAACTCGCGTCCGATCGCGACCTGGAGGCACCCCGAGGGCGGTGAGCTGCAGAAGTGGGCGCGCGCCTACGGGATCGGTCAGAGGACGGGCGTCGATCTCCCGGGTGAGCAGAGCGGCGAGGTGCCGTCCCCAAGCCTGCTGATGGCACGCTACAGCGAGGAGCGGCAATGCGAGACCGCGACGGGGTACTACAGCTACACCAACGGGCAGGGCCTGTTCAGTTCGACTCCCAAGACGGGCTTTCATCACAGCCCCAGGCAACCGGGCGGCTGCGGCATCGCCGATCCCGTGAAGAGGAACAACGGTTGGACCTCCGGTGACAACGTCAACACGGGGATTGGCCAGGGCTACGTCCAGCTGACGCCGCTGCAGCTGGCGGTCGTGTATGCGGCGCTCGCCAACGGCGGCAGGATCGTGACTCCGCACCTGGGGATGCAGATCGACTCGCCCAGCGGGACCGTGATCCAGAAGATCGACCCGGCTCCCAAACGCGACATCGGCCTCAACTCGGCGAATCGCGACGCGATCCTGACCGGCCTCAATGAGGCGGCGCAGTCGCCGGGCGGAACCTCCTACGACGTCATGGGAGACTTCCCGAAGACGGTGTACGCCAAGACCGGAACCGCCCAGTACGGAACCAACGCGCAGATTCAGTCCAACACCGAGTCCGACTACGCGTGGTACGCCTGCTTCGTGCCTGCGACCGCCACGACCAAGCCGATCGTGGTCGTGGTCTGGGTCGAGAAGGGCGGATTCGGCGACCAGGCTGCAGCGCCGGTGGCGCGCCAGATCCTCAGTCAGTGGTTCACTGGCAAGCCTGGCCCCTTCAAGACGGGATCGTCGACCACGCTGTGAGCACGAGCACTCCGATCCAACGCTCTGACGACGCGACTCCCAGGCGCGGCGTCGGCATGATGTTGAGCTTCGACCCACTGCTGCTGCTGGCTGCTCTGGGACTGGTCGCGTTCTCGTTCATGACGCTTCGCGGTGCCGGTTACGCGAGTGACGCTGATCGCCAGCTGCTGTACGCGGGGGTCGGGCTGCTTGTCGCGATCGTGATCACGCGGTTCGACTACTCGGTTCTGCGTGAGTTCCGTTACGTGTTCTACGCGCTCGTCGTGATCCTCAACATCGTCGTGCTGGGCATGCCGGCGGTGCAGCATGCCCATCGTTGGATCCCGCTGCCGCTCTTCGAGTTCCAGTCATCGGAGTTCGGCAAGATGCTGTTGGTGGTGTCGCTGTCGGCTTTCGCGGTCGAGCGCTCCCGCCGGCTGAACGAGCGCGGCACGGTCGCGCGAATCATGCTGCTGGCGCTGGTGCCGGCGATGATCGTGATCAGGCAGCCGGACCTGGGCACAGGGTTGGTGTACATCGTGATAGCGGTGGCGATTCTCTACTTCATGGGCGTCGGCTGGCGTCAGATGACGGCACTGGCGGCCCTGTTCGCTGTCGCGCTCGCGCTCGTGGTGGCGATCGGTCCTGCTCTCGGCCTGAACGTGCTGCAGAACTACCAGAAGCAGCGGTTGACGACGTTCATCAATCCACCCAGCACATGCGCGCCGAGCGACGCGACCTGTTACCAGCTGAACCAGTCTGAGATCGCGATCGGGTCCGGGGAGAAGACGGGCCGCGGCTCCGGCGGCGCGACCGAGACGCGCTTCCACTTCCTGCCGGTGGCCAACGAGGACTTCATCTTCTCGGTGGTCGGCGAGACCTACGGCTTTGCCGGGGCCGCCCTGGTGCTGTCGTTGTATGCGCTCCTGATCTGGCGGGCGCTGCGGATCGTGACGATGGCCAAGAATCTGTTCGGGACACTGATTGCGGGGGCGATCCTCGCGATGCTGATGTTCCAGGTGTTTCTCAACGTCGGCATGACCATCGGGATCATGCCGGTGACGGGAGTGCCACTGCCGCTGCTCTCCTATGGAGGTTCGTCGGTACTCGTGACCTTTATCGCCCTCGGGCTGCTTCAGTCGATCCACATCCAGGCACGGATGGCATGGGCCGGCAAGGCGAGGGTTCTGATCGTTTGACGGAGGCTTGATGGCGCGGGCGCCTGATCTGGCGCCCAGAACCATGAGCCGCCGCCGCTCAACTTAGCCTGAGTGCTTCGAGCCTCGGGCGGACAACTCAAAAGGAACAAAATTGAAGAAGCAAGTGTTGGTCAGCGTCGACCGCGGCGAAACGCGGGTAGCGCTGTTAGAGGCCGGCGGCGAGCCCGGTCCGCGCCAATCGACATCCTCGCGCCGGCGAAGGCGCCCGGCCAACCCGGCCGCCGGCTACTCCGTCGCCGAGCTCTACCTCGAGCGTCGCGGCGCGCGCTCGATCGTCGGCAACATCTACAAGGGCCGGGTTGACAACGTGCTCGCGGGGCTCGAGGCGGCTTTCGTCGACATCGGCCTGGAGAAGAACGGCTTCCTTCACGTCGATGAGATCGTCATGCCCGGCGTTGATGCCCCACGGCGTGGACGCGGCTCCGGCCGCGAGGGCAGCCAGATCACTGATCTGCTGAAGCCGGGCCAGGAGATCGTGGTGCAGGTCGTCAAGGATCCGCTCAAGACCAAGGGTGCGCGCCTGTCGATGGATCTCACGGTCGCCGGGCGCTACATGGTTTACGCACCGTACGGGGAGGGTGTGGGGGTCTCCCGCCGGCTCGATGACCGCGAGCGCGACCGGCTCCGTAAGGAGGCCGCGAAGCTCGATCTCAAGGGCGCCGGCGCGATCATCCGCACGGCCGCCGAGGGTGCCAAGCGCGACGACCTCGAGCGCGAGCTGCAGTATCTGTTCAAGCTCAACGACGTGCTGCAGAAGCGCGTCGAGACCAGCGACGCGCCTGCGCTCGTCTTCCAGGAGGCCGATCTGTCGGTGCGCGTCGTGCGCGATATCTACTCGGCCGAGTTCGAGCGCGCGGTGGTTGACGACGCCAAGCAACATCACCGGCTGGTGGCGTTCTTCTCCCGGACCGCGCCCGATCTGGTGGACCAGGTCGAGCTGTGGACGGAGGACAGGCCGCTGTTCGAGAGCTACGGCGTCGACCGGGTGCTCGACTCGACGCTCTCGCGCCGGGTCGACCTGCCCAGCGGCGGCTACCTGGTGATCGACTATGCCGAGGCGCTGACGGTGATCGACGTCAACTCCGGCAGCTTTACGGGCAAGGGCAAGAGCGCCAGGCTCGAGGACACGATCACGAAGACCAACCTCGAAGCCGCAGACGAGGTCGTGCGCCAGCTGCGCTTACGCGACATCGGCGGGATCATCGTGATCGATTTCATCGACATGGCTCGCGCACGCAACCGCGACGCGGTCCTGAAGACGCTGCGCAAAGCACTGGATGAGGACCGCACCAAGACGTTCGTGGTCGAGATCTCGCCGCTTGGCCTGGTCGAGATGACTCGACAGAACGTGACCGAGGGTGTGCGCGAGATCATGACCCGCCCGTGCCCGACCTGTCACGGTGAGGGTGTGATCAAGTCCGAGGAGACGATCGCGATCGAGTTCGAGCGGCGCATGCGCGAGCTCGCCCCGACGGTCGAGGCGGAGGCTCTGCTGATCCAGATGAACCCCCGTGTGAGTCAGGAGTTCACAGGCCACGATGCACGCGTGCTGCGAGCGCTCGAGGCCGAGACCGGTAAGTGGTTCCACTTCGAGGGCTCCGAGGGGCTGCCGCTCGAGCACTTCGCGGTCCTGATGGAGTCCGATCGTGATCACGTGCTCGACCGCGCACTGCCGTTTCGCGAGGGCGAGGAGGTCTACCTCGAGATCATCGAGCCGCACATGTACAGCTCGGGCGACGCCGTGGCCAAGGTCGACGGCTACATCATCTCCGTCAGGGGTGGCGACAGCGCGGTTGGCCAGAAGCGGTTGGTGCGGATCGAACAGGTTGGCCGCACCGAGGCGGTCGCGGTGCTGATCGACCAGCCGCCCGTGAGGGAGTCGGAGAAGCCGGTCGAGCCCGAGGTCAAACCGGCTGAAGCGGCGGCCAGGCAGCTGACGGCGGCACCCGAACCGGCTGCACGGAAGGCCAAGCCACCTGCGCGCAGATCGCGGACGGCAAAGGCAGCCGGCACCGCCGAGGAGGCGGACGCCGGCGGCCAGGCGGACGCAGAAGGGCAGGCGGACGCCGGCGAGCAGGCGCCGGACGCCGAGCAGGCGGCTCCCGCGGTGCTGCCCGCTGACGCCGCGGAGGCGAGCGGTGAGCCCGCGGAGTCGTCCGAGGCAATGGCGATCGAGCAGGCCAAGCCAGCCGCGCGCAAGCCGCGGGCGGCCACCGGTACCGGCACGCGGACCCGCGCTCGCCGGACGGCGAAGTCGCCTGAAGCGGAGGCGGCCATCGAGGCTGAGCAGGGCGACGCCGTGAGCGCCGAGCCCGTCGAGCTCCCGGCAGCCGAGCCTGCAGGCACCGAGGATGCGGAAACCGCTGCTAACGTGAGCGCTGCAGGGGCCGGCGACGAGGCGGCGGGACCTGACGCGGATGGCGTAGAATCAACCGTCCGGCGTCGTGGCCGGCGCGGAGTTCGTCGCCGTTCCACGGCCAAAGCCGGCACGCCCACAGCGGCCGAAGAATCTTCCTCAGAGTGATCATGTACGCAATCGTCAAGACAGGCGGCAAGCAATACCGCGTCCAGGAGGGCCAGAATCTGCTCGTTGAGCGGCTGGCCGTCGAGGACGGCGCGAGCGTGTCGCTGACCCCGCTGCTCTACGTCAACGGCGACCAGGTGGTCGACGGAGAGGATCTGTCCAAGGTCCAGGTGGCAGCGACGGTCATCGGCCACGAGCGTGGCCCCAAGCTCCGCATCGTCAAGTTCAAGCCCAAGCGCGGCTACAAGCGCCGCAACGGACACCGTCAGGAACTGACGCGGATCGAGATCAAGAACATCAAGCTGGCCGCGGCCTCGCGCTCGAGCAAGGCCACGGCTGCCGCCCAGGAGACTGAAGATGGCGCATAAGAAGGGCCTCGGCTCATCACGCAACGGCCGCGACTCCAACGCACAGCGGCTCGGGGTCAAGGTCTTCGCCGGCCAGACCGTGACCGGGGGCGAGATCATCGTGCGCCAGCGTGGCACGGTCTTCAAGCCGGGTGACGGCGTCGGCATCGGCAAAGACGACACGATCTTCGCCAAGTCGGCCGGGACCGTGCAGTTCAATCGCGGCCGCCGTGGCCGCGTTATCAGCGTCGAGCCGACTGAAGCGGCGTAGCCGCGCTGACCCTGAGCCGTCCGCCGGTTGACGGCCGCCTCACCGGCCGCCGCCTCGGTTAGACCAGAGCTTGGAGGGCCCCACTTCGGGCCCTCCGCTTGTTTCAGCCCGCCAGCACGGCCGTGCACTGCGGGCAGCGCTTGGCCTCCACCGGAATGCTCATCGTGCACTCGGGGCAGTCCTTGACGGAGGTGTCGTCCTTCTCCCAGCGTTTCTCGAGCGCGCTGTACGGCTTGACGATGCAGAAGAACACCACCGCCGCGATGATGACGAATGTGATGGCGGTGTTCAGGAACGAGCCGTAATAGAAGTGGCTGTGGTTGATCGTGAACGACAGATTCGAGAAATCCGGCTTGCCGAAGATCATCGCTATCAGCGGCGTGACCAGGTAGTCGACGAAAGACTTGACCAGAGCAGTGAAGGCGAGGGCAACCGTCAGGGCAACGGCCGTGGCCACCAGGTTGCCCTTCAGTAGAAAGTCCTTGAAGTCGGTCAGCAGTGATGTCACGCCGGTACCTCCCTGTCGATTGCGCTTTGCTCCGCCAGACTAATGGGGCGTTCGGAAATGTCCCGCTTGACGTTCCTGGGCCCGGCGGAACGGGAGCGTCGAGAGAAATCGTCCGGTCGTGCCTCGATTTCTCAAAAAGGGGTCGATATTCAGGAGCGTTCGGGGAAACTGGTTGCACCTCGGTGCGATTTCCGTGAACGCTCCTGACCTGGCGAGGTGCGAACGGATTGGTCGATGCGATCTGCAGAAGACCCGACATCCAGCCTGGCGCCGGCGCGGGCGGATTACCCTTGAGAGTTCGCAACCTCGAAACCAGAGCTATGAAAGATCGAGCGAGAATCCACGTACAGGCAGGCGGTGGCGGTGACGGGTGCATGAGCTTCCGTCGCGAGGCGCACGTGCCCAAGGGCGGACCCGACGGCGGGGACGGTGGCCGCGGTGGTGACATCGTGCTCGTCTGCGATGACTCCTACCGCGATCTCGAGCACTTCCGCCGCCGTTCAGACTTCAGCGCCAAGCGCGGCGTGCACGGCCAGGGCTCGCAGCGACACGGCGCTGACGGCAAGACGCTGGAGATCCCGGTGCCGCCTGGAACGGAGGTCGTGGTCGAGGCGGACGGGACCGCGCACGACCTGGTCCGGGCCGGTCAGCGTGCCGTCGTCGCGCAGGGGGGCTCCGGCGGCCGTGGCAACCGCCACTTCTCGAGCTCCACGCGCCAGACCCCGCGGTTCGCGGAACGCGGACTCGGCGGGGAGGAGAGCTGGCTGACACTGCAGCTCAAGCTGCTGGCCGATGCGGGCCTGGTCGGTCTGCCGAACGCCGGCAAGTCGTCGCTGATCTCGCGGCTCACCCGGGCCACGCCGAAGGTCGCGGATTACCCGTTCACAACGCTCGAGCCCGCGCTCGGGACGCTGCATCAGGACGATCGGCAGCTTGTGATCGCCGATATTCCCGGGCTGATTGAGGGTGCGGCCGACGGCGTCGGCCTCGGGCACGACTTCCTGGCCCACGTCGAGCGCACGCGCCTGCTCGTGCACGTGCTCGACATGGCGCCGCTTGACGGGTCCGATCCGCTCGACAACTTCGAGACGGTCGAGCGCGAGCTCGAGCTCTACCAGCAGCGCCTTGCCTCCCTGCCACGGATCCTGGCGCTGTCGAAGGCCGACCTCGTAAGCGCTGAACACGGTCAGGCAGCACGTGCGCAGTGGCAGCAGCGGCTCGGCTCCGAGGTCCCCGTGATCCTGACCTCGTCGGTTACCCGGCAGGGCCTGGACGAGCTCGTGATCGAGCTGCTGCGGCGGATCCCGGTGCTGACCGGCGAGGACGACGCCGGTGGTCAGCGGACCACCGGCGGAGAGACCGCGCTCGACGACCTGCCTGAACACCGGATCTTCCGGCCCGCCCCGCCGCGCGGCTTTGAGGTAACGCGAAACGACGGGGGTGCATTCGTCGTCGAGGGCGTCGGCGTGGAGCGGCTGGTCGCCCGGTATGACCTCGACAACGAGGATGCGCTCGCGCATCTCGAACTGCGCCTGCGTGGGCTTGGCGTGATCCGCGCGCTCGAGGCGGCCGGCTTCGAGCCGGGGGACGACGTCGAGATCGCGGGCGTCGTCTTCGACCTGGACCCGTAGTCTCTTGCGCACATGAGCTCGGTTGTGATCAAGCTTGGGTCGAGCGTCGTGGCGGGCGATGACGGCGCGATCCGCATGGAGGTGCTGGAGCGGATCTGTGACGACGTCGCGACTCTGTACCGCGATGGTCTGGACCCGATCATCGTCACGAGTGGAGCCATCGCGCGCGGGCTGGGTCTGATGGGGATCGCCCCCGGACAGCAGGCGGCCCAGGCCGCCCAGCGCCGGCGCGCGATCGACGAGCTGCAGGCGGCGTCCGCGGTCGGTCAGGGCAAGCTTTACCACGTCTACGACGAGCTGCTCCAGGCGCGCGGGGTGCCAAGCGCGCAGGTGCTGCTGACGTTCTTCGATATGAGTGCGCGCACGCACTACCTGAACGTCCGCCACACGCTCACGAAACTGTTGGAGTGGCGGGTGGTGCCCGTGATCAACGAGAACGACACCACGACCACAGATGAGATCTCGTTCGGCGACAACGACTTTCTCGCCGCCCAGGTGGCAATCCTGATCGGGGCTGAGCAACTGCTGCTGCTGACCAACACCGACGGTCTCTTCAGCGCCGATCCCCGGCTCGACCCGGACGCGCGGCTGGTGAGCCGGGTCGAGTCGATCGAGGACCTGGAGGCGCTGAGAATCACGCAGGAGACCTCGGTGCTGGGTTCGGGCGGGATGCGCTCGAAGGTCGTGGCGGCGGAGATGGCCACTGCCGCCGGGATTCCGACCGTCATCGCAAACGGCCAGCTCGGCGGAACGATCGGCTCGGCGGTGAGCGGTCGGGCCGTCGGCACGAGCTTCCCGGCTCGGCCCGACCGCGTCTCGAGCTTCAAACTCTGGCTCAAGTACGCCAAACCGTCACGCGGCCGCGTGCAGGTCGATGCCGGTGCCGCCCGAGCACTGCGGGAGGGCGGCACCAGTCTGCTTCCGGTGGGCGTGGTCGGTGTCAGCGGTGAGTTCGATGCGGGCGACGCGATCGAGGTGATTGCCGGTGCGGAGCAGGTCGGCAAGGGGATCAGCAACTACTCGGCCGGCGAGCTGCGGCGGGTGCAGGGGCTCAAGTCGGCGGCGATCAGGGAGCTCCTGCCGCTGGCCAGCGAGGAGGCGGTCCACCGTGACTACTTCGTGCTCGCGTAGTCTTCAGTGAGGCATGAGCACAGTCGTCGCATCAACAGCATCGGTCGCACAGATCTGCGCCGCCGCCAAGCAGGCGTCGCGCACGCTGGCGACGCTCGGATCGGACGTCAAGAGCGCAGCTCTGGAGGCAATCGCCGATGCGCTGATCGAACACAGCGTGGAGATCGTCGACGCCAACGCGCGCGATCTCGAGGCCGGACGCGCCGCGGGGCTGAGCCCGGCTCTGCTCGATCGGCTGGCCCTGGATCAGCGGCGGATCGCTGCGATGTCCGAGGGCACGCGCAAGATTGCAGCGCTGCCTGACCCCGTTGGCGAGGTGATCGACGGCTTCAGGCTGCCCAACGGCCTGGACGTCCGCAAGATACGGGTGCCGCTGGGCGTGATCGCGGTCGTATACGAGGCCCGCCCGAACGTGACGATCGACGCGGCTGCGTTGTGCCTGAGGTCGGGCAACGCGATCGTCCTGCGCGGTTCGAGCTCGGCCGCACACTCCAACTCGGCGCTGGCGGGCATCGCCGCCGATGCGGCCGGCAGCGCCGGTCTGCCCGAGGGAGCGGTCGCGCTGGTCGCGGGTGGCGGTCGTGAGGAGCTGGCGGAACTGGCCACGCAGGCGGGAGTCGTCGACCTGATCATCCCGCGCGGGGGCGAGGGGCTGAAGGCCGCCCTGAAGGACGTCGCGACCGTGCCCGTGATCTTCGCTGCCTCCGGCAACTGCCATGTGTACGTCGACCGCACTGCGGATCTGGCGGTGGCGCAGGAGATCGTGGTCAACGCGAAGGTGCAGCGGCCGGGAGTCTGCAACGCTGCCGAGACGCTGCTCGTGCACGAGGAGATCGCCGAGCGCTTCCTGCCTCGCGTGTTGCGTGCGCTGCACGACGCCGGTGTGACCCTGCACGCGGACGGTCGCTCATGTGAGATCGCTTCGGAGCTGCCGCTGCGGGTGGCGACCGACGAGGACTGGGACACCGAGTATCTGGCGCTGGAGATGGCCGTCGGGGTTGTGGACTCGGTCGAGGCCGCGATCGAGCACATCAATCGCCACGGCAGCGGACATTCAGAGGCGATCGTGACTACTGACACCGCCTCTGCGCGCACCTTCGAGCTGCTGGTGGACGCCGCCTGCGTGTATGTCAATGCCTCGACCCGCTTCACCGACGGGGGTGAGTTCGGGATGGGCGCGGAGATCGGCAACTCGACCCAGAAGCTCCACGTCCGCGGGCCGATCGGGCTGCGTGAGCTCTGCACGTTCAAGTACCTGGTTGAGGGCGCCGGGCACGTCCGCGGCTGACGCGCGTGAACGGAGCGCGGATCGGCATCCTCGGCGGGACCTTCAATCCGCCACACCTCGGTCACCTGATCTGCGCGCAGGAGGCTCACCTGAGGCTCGATCTCGACCGTGTCGTGCTGATGCCCGCCGGCCAGCCGCCGCACAAGCACGTGGATGACGACCCTGGCGCCGAACACCGGTTGGGCCTGTGCCGGCAGGCGGTGCTCGGCGATCCGCGCCTCGAGGTCTCAGACATCGAGGTCGGACGCGAAGGCCCGTCCTACACCGTCGATACGCTTACAGAGCTGCACTCACAGATGCCAGATACCGAGCTGTTCCTGATCGTCGGCAGCGACGTTGCGGCCGGCCTTCCGACCTGGCGCCGGCCGGAGCGAGTGCTCTCGCTGGCTACACTCGCAGTGGCAAGACGTCGCGGAACCAAGCGGACGTCGGTTGATCAGGCGTTGGCGGGATTGTCCGGGGGGGAGCGGGCCGAGTTCTTCCGGATGCCGCGGATCGGAATCTCCTCGACTGAGATCCGCGACCGTGTGCGGATGCGGGAGCCGATCACCTACCTCGTCCCGGAGCCGGTGGCGAGCTATATCGACGAACACCGTCTGTACGGAGGTCGCAGATGAAGTCACCCGAAGAGATCACGCTGGCAATCGCCGAACTGGCCTCCGACCGCAAAGCGGTCGAGCTTGTCCAGCTGGATCTGCGGGAACTCACGTCCGTTGCCGACTATTTCCTGATCTGCAGCGGCCGCAGCGATCGTCAGGTCAGGGCGATCCACGATGGCATCCATCTCGGGATGAAGAACGAGCACGGTCTGCTGCCGACTCGCGTGGACGGGGTCACGCAGGCGCAGTGGGTGCTGATGGACTACGGCGACGTGATCGTGCACATCTTCACCCCGGAGATGCGCGAGTATTACCGGCTCGAGCAGCTCTGGGGCGAGGCGCCATCGCGAGGCTTCGAGCCGGCGTTGCCGGCCGCCTGATTTCGACCCATCTCAGAGCGTCGCGAGCAGCTTCGGCGCGACCTGCTTCTTGCGGCTCATCACGCCTGGGAGCTTGAGCTTCGACCCGTTCACCGGCTCGACGCCGAACGCCCTGGCGACGATGGCGAGGTCGCCGTCGATCAGCAGGTCGGTTGCCTTGTCAAGCACGTCGGTGACCATCAGCGCGTAGAGCTCGGCTCCCTGCCTGGCGCGCTCGCGCTCCATCGCCTCGAGCAGCTCCTGCTCGCGGTCAAGCAGGCCCTTGCCAACGACCTCCACCTGTGCGATCAGGAACGGCGTGCCGCTGGCGGACAGGTAACTCTTGGCGTCACGCCTGACGAGATCATCGGCTGTGACGTCGGAGACGTCGGAGGTCTCTTCGAACATCCGTCGGCCATACTCATGGGCGTTGATCTCGAGCACGCGCTCGAGATACTCGACGGCGGCCGCGTCGCGTTCGGTTGTGGTCGGCGAGCCCAGAACCACGGTGTCGGCCAGGACCGCTGAGAGCATCAACATGGCAACCGATCGGCTCGGTTCCAGACCGCTGCGACGGAAGCGCTCGGTCACCAGTGTCGCTGTCGAACCGACCGGGTCGAACGTCGCTGTCACCGGAACTCGCGTCTCGATCGAACCGATGTGGTGGTGGTCGAGGATCTCGACGATCTCGGCCAGTTCGATCCCCGGCACGCTCTGAGCCTGCTCGGCATGGTCGACCAGGATCACGCGGCGGCGCACCGGCGAGACGAGGTCCGAGCGGGTCACGAGCCCGATCGGGCGCTGGCGTTCATCGACGATGATCGCGGCGCCATGATGCGAGTCCTTGATCTGCTGGGAGATCTCGACGATCAAATCGTCGGGGCTGGCAATGATCTGATCGTTCTCCATCAGCTCATGGCAGGGGCCGGCGAGCGTGATCATTCGAGCCGAGACGTAGGTGTCCAGCGGTGAGCCGACCACCGCGGTGTTGGTCCGCCGCGCCAGCTCGAGCACCTGCTCGTCCGCGCCGGCGCCGTTGGACAGCACCAGGAGCGCGATGCCGCGTTCGAGCATGCGACGCTGAACGTCCCCGCGGTCGCCGACCACGACGATGTCACTCGCGCCGATCTTGACGTCACCCTTGGCTGAGGATGCGTGAGCCCAGACACGGCCATTGAGCGCGCAGTCCTCACCCACCAGTAGTTTGCCGTCCAGGACATCGACGATCGCCTGCAGATAGGTGGGCTCACGCAGCGTCGAGCTCTCGCGCGACTCGCGCACATAGCGGCGGGCAAGCGACCTGGTCGTGATGATCCCGATCAGCACGCCGTCATCGTCGATCACGGGGACCAGATCGTAATCAGTGTGGTCCAGCGCAAGCCCGGCCTCGCGGATCGGATCGCCCGCGTTCATCGTGGGGAACTCCGTCTGCATCAGATCGACGGCTCGCGGGTGAATGTGGGGCAGCAGCTCAGGCTGCTCCAGGCCGGCCTGTTCGAGGACCCAGCGGGTCTGCGGGTTGAGCTCGCCAAGGCGAACGGGCACATACTCGGTATTCGGATCCAGGCGTGATTTGAGCTCGGCGTAACCCACTGCCGCGCCGATCGAGTCGGTATCCGGGTTCCGGTGCCCGGAGATGTATACGCGTGCCACACACGAATTATCGCGGGATTGAACGATTTCGGCGCGCCGACCGGGAGGGTGGCGCCGGACGCGTCGGCGCGATAGCGTGCCGCCTCAACAGCCGCCTTCCGCGGGACCGAGTTACAGAGAAACGGAGCAGCGCATGCCGTCGGCACCGAAGATCCTCCCGACCCAGATCACGGAGGGGACATCCACCGGGATCCGCTACCGGTTGGAGGGCGAGCTCGTGCCCGCGCTGCACATGGCACTGGACGGCAGCATCCCGGTCTACTTCGAGCATCACGTGCTGCTGTGGAAGTACCCGGATCTGCAGATCGGCCTGCACCCCCTCCGCAAGGGGCTGACCCGGCGCCTGTTCGCCGGCATGCCACTGCTGATGCTCCAGGTCGAGTCGCCGGGTGAGGTCGCATTCAGCCGCGACGCACCGGGGCACATCGCGGCGCTGCACCTGCAGGCCGGCGAGGGAATCCAGGTTCGTGAGCATCAATTCCTGGCCGCCACGCAGAACGTCGAGTACGACTACAGCCGCATGAAGGGCTTCGCGAACATGGTCTATGGGGGCGGCTTCTTCATCGATCAGTTCATGTGCACGAGCGGCGAGGGCGTCGTCTGGGTGCACGGTTACGGCAACGTCTTCGAGAAGACGCTCGAGCCTGGCGAGTCGATCGACATCGAACCTGGGGGCTGGCTGTACTACGACCACTCGGTGCAGATGAGTCAGGAGGTGTACGGATTCAAAACCGGATTTCTGAGCGGCGGCGGCAGCCTCGTCTTCAACCGCTTCACCGGGCCGGGCCGGGTCGGACTGCAGAGCTCCTACTTCCACCCGCCCGGAGCCGAGACCGGCACCGGCGGCGGTCAGGGGCAACCGGCCGGGATCGGCGGGCTGCTGGGCGGGCTGCTGGACAACTAGATGGTTGACTCAGCGGGAGACCCAAATGGCATTTGAAACCGGACATCTCCAGCAGCACCCACTTCCCTCCGGGGTCCTCGGCGCCCTGACACTCAACGGCTACCAGTTGCTCGTCGATGTCGCCGGTGTCGGCGCCGGAAGACTCGGAACTCAGGTGTTCCTGCTGGTGGCGCCCGACGAGGGCTCGGGCGACGAGATGACCCACATCTCGCTTCACCAGGGAAGGCTTGGCGACGAGAGCGACGCGGTTGCCTACCAGCAGCTTGCGGCCCAACTGGGCTATCTGCGCTTGTCGGGGTACCGGTTCGCGCTCGAGCGGGCAGGCCTGCGATCGAAGATCGGGCTCGTAAACCCCGCGACCGGAGGGATCGCGCTGACAATTCCCGACAAGCACCCTGGGAAGCTGTTCGGTGGGGGTGTGACCGTCAAGACGCTGTTGGTCTCGACGCGTGCGCTGCCAGCCGCCGGACCGCCTCCGGACCTTCGCAACCCGGAACTGATGCGCCAGACGTATCTGGCGTTGGCGCTGAGCGACGACACGACGACGGGGGCCGAGGCGGCGGAGCTGGCCGACCGTGCGCTCACCCTTGCCCAGGGCGACTCGACGCTTGATCCGGCGGCGGCGCTGGCTGCGGCGAAGCAGGCGTCGCAGACCTAGCCTCTGAGCCGGCCGTCGGCAGCCGCATTCCGGCGCGTGCGACGACCACGCCTGGTCTGTTGCTGAGCGCGCTGCTCAGAACGAGATCGAGATGGTTGTGAAGCGCGACATGCCGCAGCTTGGTGGGAATCACCACCGGGATCAGGACGACGACCTGCCCCTTCGAGGTGTCACAGACGTCGTTGATGAAGGCGACGATCGGCGAAACGACCGACGCGAACTCGCTGCGCAGAACGCGCAGTGGCACCCCGGGATGCCACTGCCGCCACTCCTGCTCGAGCCTCTCGATGTGGGGTTCGGCCGCCTCTGAATAGTCGAGCACGACATGCACGGCGACGACGTCGTCGGATAGGGACAGTGCCTCCCCGATCGCGTAGCTCGTGAGCTTGGAGATGGTCACCACGGGCACAACCACCGTCGAATGCCGCCGGACGGGCGGCGGCGGGATCTGGTCGATACCCAGAGCCTCAGCGGTCTCTGCGTAGTAGCGGTGGATGCGACCGAACAGATAGATGATCACCGGCACCGCAATCACGACAACCCAGGCGCCATGCGTGAACTTGGTGAGCAGGAAGATCACGGTGGCCGACGCCGTCACGACGGCGCCGAGCCCGTTGACGACGGCCCGGTAGCGCCAACGCGGAGGGCGTTCGTGCCGCCAGTGCATCACGAGTCCCGTCTGTGAGAGCGTGAAGCCCGTGAACACGCCGACCGCAAACATCGGGATGAGCTCGTTGGTGTTGCCGCCGACGGCCACGATCAGCACCGCAGACATCGCTGAGAGCGCCCAGATCCCATTGGAGAAGACCTGGCGGTCGCCGCGAAGCGAGAACACGTGGGGCAGATAGTGGTCGCGGGCGAGCAGGCTTCCGAGCACCGGCAACCCACCGAACGACGTGTTGGCCGCCAGTGCCAGCACGAGCGTGGTCGTCACCGTCACCACGTAATACGCCCACCCGCGTCCGACCGACAACGACATTATCTGACTGAGCACGGTCTGTCCGGAGCGGGGGCCCACGTGCCAGCGGTGAGCGAGGATCGCGAGACCCAGCAGCATCGCTCCGAGAATCACGCCAAGCAAGACCTCGGTGTGCTTGGCGCGCTGCGCGCGCGGCGCTTTGAACAGCGGCACCCCGTTGGCAATCGCCTCGACACCCGTCAGGGCGCTGCAGCCGGCTGAAAACGCCTTCAGGATCAGCAGCACGCCAAGAGTCTCCACTGGGTGCGCGGGTACCAGCGAGTGGCCGGGTTGGGGTGTCTGCAGACCCAGTGGATGAACCAGGCCAACGGCGATGATCGTCAGCAGTCCGACTGTGAATACGAGTGTCGGCAGCAGGAACGCGCGCGCCGTGTCGCCAAGGCCGCGCAAATTCAGAAAGGTCACGAGCCCGAGAATCCCGAGGCAGATCGGCACCGTCGCCGAGTTCAGTCCCGGAAAGGCAGACACAAGCGATGCGACCCCGGCCGCAATCGAGACCGCCACGGTGAGCGTGTAGTCGACGATCAGGGCGGCTCCGGCGAGCAGGCTCGCGCCGGTTCCGAGGTTTGCCCTGGAAACGGCGTAGCAGCCACCGCCGCCGGGATAGGCCTCGATCACCTGCCGGTAGGAGAAAACCAGAATCCCAAGCAGCGCGATGATCGCGACCGTGATCGGAAGCACCAGATGCAGCGCGCCCGCGCCGGCCACGGCCAGCACGACCACGATCGCCTCCGGTCCGTAGGCCACTGAGGTGAGCGCGTCCAGCGACAAGGCCGAAAGGCCCTCGACGGGAGTGATCTGCTCTCTGGACAGATGCCGGAACGACAACGGCGGCCCGACGAGCGCTCGCCAGGCACGGCCCCGGGATCGGGCCGGGGTGTCGTCATCAGGCACACCGAGACTCTAACTGACGCAGGTCGCCTACGGGGCCTAAGTACGCCTTACTTCGGTGCATCTACGCTCAGATAACCGGGATTACAGTTAACAACTAACTCAGCAGTTGAAAAGTTGAATTATCCGCCAATCATGACGCGGCAATTGCCATGCATCAATCACCCACAAACCTGCATTCACTGTACAAATATTTTCACACGCAGGTGGCACGCGATGCGTAGAGTGTTTCGCGCCACACAAACAACCAACCGGAATGCTGACTACGTCGCGGGGGTGATGTAACGGGCCATGGGTATGGCTCTTGGGTTGTCGTGTGCGCGCGCAGCCATAAGGGGAAACGAATCCACGGAGGCTGCGCCTCGGATGGGCGCGTACTGGACGCCCATCAAACGTAGTGTTAAACAAAAGGGAAAGAGCAAGTGAGGAACCGTCTTTTAAGACTCACACTGGCTCCATTGTTGGGGAGCATGCTCGCGGGGGCCATAATCGCTGCGGCGCCAGCTGTGGCTAGCGCCACTGTGACTCCATCGGGGAATCTGGAGCTGTGCAAGACCTTCGCTGCAGTACCGTCCGGACAGCAGAGCTACCAGGGAACGTTCAACTACACGATTTACACGGGCAGTGGCGACCGTGCCACGCCGGTCGCCTGGAAGACCATCAAGGCCGTCACCGGCGGTCCACAGGTCTGCACCCAGCCGTTCTCAGTGCCGGCCAACACGAACCTGACCGTCACTGAGGGCACCAACTCGTGGTCCTCGGTCGCGAACGTCGCCGTAAGTCCAGGCGATCCGGACAACTCGTTCTCCTGGACGTCGGGCAGCTCAGCAACGGTGAACGTGCCTTTCGGCAATTCGACCGGCTCGAATGTCACCACGGTGCAGTACACGAACGATCCCGTCTACGGAATCGTCGAGGTCTGCAAGGCGCCGGCGGCCAACTCATCGGCGCTGGCGGGGACTTACAACTTCAACCTGACCAGCAATGAGTCCGGGATCGCGGTGTTTGACGCCAGGACGGGTGTCTATGACCTGCCGTGGACGACGACAACCTCGGCAACGATCTCATCGGCAGGCCTCGGTTGCGGTGGTCCCACGACCGTTCCGGCGGGCGGGCTGAATACCGCTGAGCAGGGCACGGCGCTGTACGTGACCGGAATCGGTGCGGTCTATGCCACCGGCGGGAATGCGTTGGTCAGCCCGGCACCGAACCTCTCACAGGGCACAGCCAACGTCAACGTCAAGGCCGGCGACACCACCGATCAGACGATCGTGACCTACACGGATGCGATCTCGACGGTCAAGCTGTGCAAGGCGTGGACCACGAACTGGGACCGGGCGGCTTCCAGGGCCCCGGCGCCGGGGACGTTGTTCCCGTTCACGGCCGGATCAACCGGTCCAGCTGGTCCGACTGCGGTCACTGGCTCGTCCAGCCTCGCAGTCTCCACGTGCGAGATCCTTGGCTATGTCCGCGCCGGCACCACGGTGACCATCACCGAGGGCGTCGTGTCGGGGACGAAGGTTGCCTCGATCTCCGCGAACCAGGGCATCGTGCCGGGTTCACTCAGCCTCCCGAACCGCACCGTGCAGGTCGTGGCGGGCCCGGGGGAGACCGACGTCACGTTCACCGACGAGTGGGCTGACCCAGGTCAGTTGAAGATCTGTGTGCAGCCGACTGCAGGCGCGACCAACGGGACGGCGATCTTCATGGTCACCGGTTCCAACAGCTCGCCGACAGGGACGCATGCGATCAACGTGAACGTCAGCAGCACCGCGGTCCAGTGCACGCTCGACCCGACGTCGTACGCGTTCAATTCGTCGGTTGCGATGTCTGGCGCTGTTGCCAGCCCGAATGCGTTCACCGGGACGGCGACCGCATTGCCGGCCAACGTTGAGGTCCTCGAGAACGGCGTCCTGACGCCGACCAATCAGCCGACTCTGTCGGCAGCTTCGGCGAGCAGCGCAACCGCGCTGGTCTCCGAGGGGACCGTGACCGAGGTCACGTTCACGATCGACCCGCCCGCTCCGGCGACGGCGCCGACGCAGACGTCGACCCCGAGTCAGGCGCAGGTGACGGCCAACAGCGTCGACCTGCCGAGCAGCAGCTCGAACGGTTCGGGACTGTCGCCCGCACAGGTGACGGCGGCGCTTCGCACGCAGCTTGGTCATATCAGGGCTGAGATCCAGTCCCTGGAGAAGAAGCTGTCCAAGAAGCACCTCAGCAAAAAGGCGAGGAAGGCAGACCAGAAGAGGCTGTCGGCCCTCAAGAAGGTTGAATCCCACGTCAAGAAGGAACTGAAGTAGGGGGGTTCAGGGCGGCAGTAACCGCGTGAAACAGGTCGGGGCGGCTCACCGGGGGGCACGCTCCGACCACGCGGAGCCCAGGAACGGGGCGGCGGTCATGGACCGCCGCCCCGTTCTCGTGTCAGGGGCTCGGCGTCCGGTGCCGCTAGCTGGTCAGGTCGAGCAGCTGCTCTCCGACCGTCTCATCGCGGATCGCGGCGGCGCTCACGCCCGGGTCGGGCAACACCCGTAGCGCGTCGGCGGGAAGCGCGATGCTGACCGCCGTCCCGTGGTCGTAGGGCAGCGTGCTGCCGTCGTTGCGGACCAGCGCCTGCAACGCCTCACCGGTGG
Organism: uncultured Conexibacteraceae bacterium; assembly: GCA_963848435.1. GTDB lineage: Bacteria > Actinomycetota > Thermoleophilia > Solirubrobacterales > Solirubrobacteraceae > Palsa-465. Next base: position 73,018 of record CAWKDQ010000005.1, read on the forward strand.
CCAGGCGTACGTGGACATACGTGATCGAGCCGATGAACACGATGCGCTCGACCATCCCGGGCACGCGGTTGGGGCCGGTCTCCCCGTACGGGTGCAGGTGCACGCGCTCCGGGCGAATCGCCAGCTTGACCCCACCGGTCGCGTCGAGGCTGCCCGTGCGCGCCTCGAGCAGAACCTCGCCCACACGCAGCCGGCAGGAGCCCTGCCCGCTCGGGCCCGGGTCGACCTTTGCATCCATCAGATTCGAGACGCCCAGGAAGTCAGCCACATAGGCGTCGGCGGGCTCGTTGTAGACATCCGCGGGGGCGCCGAGCTGCACGATCCGCCCGCGGCTCATGACGGCCAGGCGATCGGACATCGTGAGCGCCTCCTCCTGATCGTGGGTCACGTACAGGAAGGTGATGCCAACCTGCTTCTGCAGCGCGCCGAGCTCGACCTGGAGCTCGCGGCGAAGCTTGGCATCGAGCGCGCCCAGCGGCTCGTCGAGCAGCAGCACGGCCGGGCGCAGGACGAGCGCGCGCGCCAGTGCGACGCGCTGCTGCTGACCGCCCGAGAGCTGGTTCGGGCGGCGCTTTTCAAGTCCTGTCAGCTGTACCAGTCTGAGCGCCTCCGCCACCCGCTGTTCACGCTCGGACTTCGGCACCGACTTGTACTTCATGCCGAACGCGACGTTCTCGGCCACGGTCAGAAACGGGAACAGCGCATAGGACTGGAAGACCGTGTTGACGTTGCGGCGGTTGGGCGCCCAGGAGCCGACGTCGACGCCGTCAAGCAGGATCTTGCCGCTGGTCGGGGGCTCGAAGCCGGCGACCATCCGCAGTGTTGTCGTCTTCCCGCACCCGCTCGGGCCGAGCAGCGAAAAGAACTCGCCCGACTTGATCTCGAGTGAGATGCTGTCGACCGCAGCAGCGCCATCGAAGCGCTTGCTCAGTGAGACCAGCTCGATGTGACCTTCACTCATGGCTCCCCTCTCAGATCCCTGCGATCGTTGTCAGCGCCTCTACGCTGCTGCCCTCAGCGCGCTCGCCCCTGGTCAGCCACCGGTACGCAAGCAGCCCGACCAGTGCGGCGACGAGCGAGAACAGCAGCATGATCGTGGCCAGTGCATTGAGCGCCGGGCCACTCAGCCCGCCGTGGACGTTCGCGTAGATCACCACCGACATGGGTTGCGTCGCGGCGGTCGACGACAGCTGCTCGACGATCACGAAGTCGTCCACGGTGCTGGCGAACACCAGCACCGCGCTGGCGAAGACCGCAGGCATCAGCATCGGCAGCAGCACGCGACGGATCGCGCCCAGGCGTGACGATCCGAGGTCGGTCGCGGCCTCCTCGTAGCTGTGCCCGATGCTGACCAGCCGCGCCCTGACGATGACCGCGGGCCAGCTGAGGTTCCACACCACGAGCCCGGCGACCTCAGCCTCGGTACCGAGCCCGATGAACGTCAGCGCCTGAGTCACCAGCATGAACAGCGCAACCGCGAGCAGCAGCTCGGGAATCACGAACGAGAAGATCATCACGAAGTTCAGCGTCGTCGAGGTGCGGCTGCGCCAACGGTCGATGCCGATTGCGAAGCCGACCCCGATCGGAACGCAGATCAACGTCGTCAGAACCGCCAGAACCAGCGTTTGGATCACCGCCTGGTGCAGGGCGGTGTTGTGCAGCACCGAGTTGACCGAGTTGCCGATGTACCACTTCGTCGAGAAGCCCTGCCAGGTGGATTGTGAAGCGCCCTTGTTGAAGGAGAACAGGACTGCGATCCCGATCGGGACGATCGACCAGATTATGTACAGCCAGGTGAAGCCCTCCATTGCGAACGGCCGCCGCCACGGATTTGGTCGCAGACGATCGGCGACGCGAGCCGCCCCGCGGCGTGGCGGAGCGGTTGAGGATTTGTCGAGCTCGATCGCCATCAGGCGTTCTCCCTCGACTCTCTGGCGGTGCTGATGACGTAATAGATCATCGGAATCAGCAGCACGACGAGCAGCATCAGCGCCAGCACGGCGCCCTGCCCGGTCTGTCCGGGCGCGCCGAGTTGACCCTCGATCACGTTGCCGATCATCGTCGTACCGGGCGCGCCGGACAGCAGCTGGTTGGTGTAATAGTCGCCCAGCATCGGCAGCACGGTGATGAACGTCCCGGCAATGAGCGCCGGCTTGCTGAGCGGAATCGTCACCCGCCAGAACGTTCGCCACCTGCCGAGCCCGAGGTCCTGGGCCGCCTCGATCAGGCGTTGGTCGACGCGGTCCAGGAACGCGTACAGGACCAGGATCAGGTACGGGATGTAGCCGTAGACGAGCCCCAGGATCACGGTCACCGATTTGCCGCCGAGCCAGTCGGTGTTGCCGGGAAGACCGAGGGACGAGAGCGCGCTGTTGAATATGCCGCCCTGCTGCAAGAGGTCGATCCAGGCCAGCATGCGCATCATGTAGCTGACCCAGAACGGAGCGATCAGCAGTACCAGGAAGAGCGTTTTGCGGCGTCCGGCGTGGCGGGCGACGAAGTAGGCAACCGGGTAGGCGATCGCGAGTGAGAGCACGGTTGCGATGGCCGTGTAGATCAGCGTCCGCAGTGCGGGCGCGCCGATGTACGCACCGTTGCCGACGATGTCCCGCCAGACGGCGCTGAAGTTCCAACTCGACCAGTGCAGTGGATTCCAGACCGGAACGACCGTCTGGAAGAACTCGTTGACGCCGCCGCCTGCGACCGCCAGCATCACGTAGAACGGCACGACGAAGAGCAGGAGCAGCCACACCACACCCGGCGCCGCGAGTCCCATCCACAGCAAGCGGCTGCGTCGCTCGTGGGTCTCTTCGTGCTTGCTCATCGCCTCTCCCTACAGCCCCTTGGAGAAGGTGTTCCAGGTGGACTCCCAGACCGCGTTTGCGGCGGCGGGGAGCTCGAGCTGGAACAGGCCGTGGCGGAAGTAGTCCTCTTTGACCACGGTCGAGGTCAGCTGAGGAACCATCAGCTTCTCTGACACCAGCCTTTGCGGTGTTACCGCGGTCAGCGGCTGCATGTAGCCCACGTAGGAGAAGTTCTCGAGCGCGTTGTCGACGTCGAGCATGTACTCGATGAACTTGTGGGCGAGGACCGGGTTCTCACCCCCTGCCATGTTGACCATCAGATCGTTGGCGACCGGACCCTTCAGATTGGACGGGAACCAGTAGCCGATCGTGTCGACCGATCGTGCCCTTCGGCAGGTACTGGTTGGACACGGCCATGTCGCCCGACCATGCGAGGTGAATCCAGGTCTTCCCGGTCGGCACGTCGGTGTAGTCGTTGTTGTCGATCCGCACATCCGTGAGCCTCGAGAGCTGCTGAAGCGCAGCGCCGGCAGCCTGGATCTGGGGCGTGCTGGTGGTGTTGAGGTTGGTGTTTCCGGCGTGCAGCAGCGCGAGGCTGAGCGACTCTCGGTAATCGTCGAGAACCGCCACCTTGCCCCTGTAGCGCCCTGCCTGCCAGGGCATGTTCCAGGACGGGGCGAGGTTCACCTTGTCCTTGCGCCAGGCGATCCCGGTCGTGTAGATCGAATAGGGCGTCGTGTATTGCCATCCCTGGTCGTAGAAGGGATTCAGGTAGTCAGGCCAGGCGTTGGTGATGTTGGAGAGATAGCTGTGGTTGAGCGGCCTGATCAGCTTGGCGGCGACCAGCTGGCCAAGCACGCTCACGGTCGGGAAGAAGACATCGACCTTGAGCTCTCCGCTCGAGAGCTTTGCCAGCGCCTCCTCCATCGTGTTGAACGTCGTCACCTGCGCGTTGCAGTTGTACTTCTTGCAGAAGCTCTTGACCACTGATTCGTTGATGTACGCGACCCAGTTGTAGAGCTGCAGCGTCGCGTTCTTCTCAGGCTCGAGCCCGGACGCGATCGCCCTGTTGTCACTGTAGATCGGCCACTTGACCGGCCTGTCCTGACGCGGCAACGGTGGTCCGCTGGCGCTGCCGGCAGGGTTTGTCGAGCTGCATCCTGCCAACATCGCTCCGAGCGCGACCCCGGCGCCCGCTCGCAGCAGCTGGCGGCGAGAGAGCAGGCTCTGCTCCGCTCGGAGCGTGCGCCGGACTCCGGGGGCCACCCATCCCTCACGCGGATGCATGCACACTCACTCTCGGATCCGCCTCGATCCACCCGGACCTTTCGCGGTGCTGGCGCGCGCCCCCGCTTGGGCGCGCGCCTTGGCGGCGGCGCGGCTCGGCTGCAGCTCGCACCCCAGCTCGGCATTGGCCAGTGACAGGCAGCAATCGACCATGCGCGCCGCCGACACGTCGGGCTGGCCGAGCGTGACCTGGACGCCGAGACCGTCCATGAGGCCGCTCAGCGCCAGCGCAAAATCGTCGGCGTCGACGGTGGCGCGGAACTCCCCGGAAACCTGACCCTCGCGCACGATCTCCGCAATCAGGCGACGCTGGCGGCGGTCGAGCTTGAAGTAGGCGTCGCGCACACTGTCATGGCGGCGCGCTCGCACCCAGATCTCCATCCACAGCGTGTAGTCGCCCAATCCGCCAGGTCCGAGGCTGGTTTGCTCGATCAGGTAGACCAGCCTGTCGCCGGCGTGCACGAACTGGTCGCGGACCTCTGTCAGGCGCTCGTAGAAGCTGCGGTCGGCGAATTCGACCGCCTCCTCGAGCAGGCGGTCCTTTGACTCGAAGTAGTAGAGGATCGTCGGCGAGCTGGTGCCGGCACGCTCGGCGACGTCACCGATGCGCGTGTCGAACAGTCCGCGCTCATAGAGCACCTCGGCTGCTGCCGCGATGATCTGTGGCTTGCGCAGATGGTCGACCTTCGGTCGGGGACTCATCCGGTGCTCCTCCAAACGCCGGTTGAGGTTTACTGACTGGCGATTCAGGAAACTACGCCAGAGCGGTGCTCCGTGTCAAGTGCCTGCAGACCGAGGTCTTGAGCGAGCGCGGCGGCGACCGCGCGGCGCGCGCGATTCAGCGGCATGGCGCTGTCGCCGATCAGGACCCGGACGCCGTAGCCATCGAGTAGCGCCACCGTCCTATCCGCGACCTCCTGCGGATCGCAACGACTGAACTCGCCACTCTCGACGCCCGCCTCGATCTCTGTGGTGAACCAGGCAACGAGGCGCGCGTACAGCTCCTCGCCGACGGGGCGCAGCTCGGGGTGGCGCACGGCTCGCAGCCATAACTCGACCCACAGCACCCAGTCCTCCTGAAGCGCATCGGTGGTGGGCAGGCACTGGTCGACCATCGCCTGCAAGCGCGCCCCACGCGAGCTCCCGGTCGGCTCGCCGGCCTCGATGCGGGCATCGGCGGCGTGGTGGTAGGAGTATTCGAGCGCCTCCGCGAGCAGGGCGTCGCGACTGTCGAAGTGGTAGTGAACCAGCGAGCTGGAGACGCCGGCGTCGGTCGCGATCCGCGCGATCCGGACACCGTCGATGCCCTCACTGGCGATGCGGCGGACCGCCGCCTGCAGGATCCGCTCCCGGGCACCGCGATCGGGTCGTGGGCTCACGTGCCGGAGTCGAGTTTCGACGTCAGGTCGGCGCGAATACGATCGGCGAACCAGGCCACGCCGCCCTCCCGCGGTGACAGCGGCCCGCACGTGTAGTCGCGGGTCTGCGCGCCCTGCTGGACGTTGGAGACGAGGTCGGTGTCCTCATCGGTCACGAGCGTATTGAGCCGGTGGTTGGCCCACTGGACGAGGCGCGTGCGCGGGCCTGAGCCCGGTGGGCGGAAGCAGTCGTACACACCGCCGGTCGCGTCAACCCCGTCCGGCAGCAGCTGCCAGGTGGTGACCTGGTCTGGGTAGAGGTCGATTGTCGTGTTCGGATAGATGAGGATGTAGCTCCACAGTCGCCGACGCTCCTCGCCGACGCCCGGCATCGGCTCCACGAGCTCCCAATACAGGCGCTCGAGGCGGTTGCTCGACGGCTTGTCGCGCAGCGGGGCGTCGAACCAGGCGTAATGCTCGTGGGTGTCTGTCAGGTAGCGCTTGTAGTCGTAGAGCCGCATCAGGCCAGGGTGCGCGATCGGCACGTGGTAGCCCTCGAGGTAGTTCTCGGCCACGACCTTCCAATTTGCGGGCTGGACGTCCGTTGACGGGGCGAAGGGCTCGAGCGTCTCGATCCGGTAGGGCGCGAGCCGCTTGGGTAGATCGCCGACCAGGTCGGCGAGTGGGGTCGCGTGCACGTCGAGGTTCACGAACACCAGGCCGCACATCACCTCGACGCGGGCCGGGAGCAACGGCAGCGTGCCCTTGTCCAGGCGCTCGCCGTAGGCGAGCGCCTCCGGTACGCCGATCAGCGTGCCGTCGAAGCGATATGTCCAGCCGTGGTAGCGGCAGCGGATCGCGCCCTTGCACTGGCCGCTGCCGCTGAGCAGGCGGGACGCGCGGTGCCGGCAGATGTTCCGGTGCGCGCGCAGCTCCCCCTTGTCATCGCGGACCACCAGCACCGGCTGATTGCCGGCGCGGCAGGTGATGTAGCTGCCCGGCTCCGGCAGCGCGGAGATATGGCCTGCGAGCTGCCATGTGCGCTCGAAGATCAACCGCTGCTCGGCCTGGAGCACCGCCGGATCGGTGTACAGGCGCGGGTCCAGGGCTTCGCCGGTTGCGGTGGGGTGGGGAAGGGTCGAGGCCATCTTTTCGCTCGCCTACTCGGTTCCTGACTTTGTAATCAGTTTATACTAACTCCGTGGTTGCGGTGCCAACAATCGGTCGTGGGCGGTCTGCGTGGCTCTCCGTCACGCCAGAGCCTGAATACGCCCTGCCTGAGGCGGTGGCGACACTTTCGGCGGGCGCTCGGGCGACTCCCGAGGCGGTCGCCGCCGAGAGCGCGCGGGTCGAGCAGCTCGTGCTGGGGGGACGCCGCCGGCTGTGGGATGCCTACCTGCATGGGATCGTCGAGCTGATCGTTGCCCGCCAGGGTGATCCCGATCCGGCGGTGGTGCGTGCCCGGCAGGTCGCGACGGCGGTGATCGAGAACCACCACAACCTGCTGCAGGCGCTGCCAGGCGGCGGCGCCAAGGCGATCGCAGCCGACCGCGAGCTGCTGCACAGGATTCTGAGCCAGACGAGTTGTGCAAGAACACCGGACCTGCCGAGCACGGCGGGCGAAGATCGATAGGAGCCGTATGACTCTCACAACCCAAACAACCGCCGGCTCGCTGACGATCGGTGAGCTGACCCCAGGACAGCTCGAGCTCCAACAGCGGGCCCGGGAGTTCGTCGAGCAGGTGCTGATGCCGCATGAGCAGGCAGCGGAGAGCGCACAGGGACTGCTGCCCGAGAAGACGGTCGAGGAGATCAAGCGACAGGCGATCGCGGCTCGTCTCCACGGCGGTCGTTACCCGAAGTCGCTCGGTGGGCAGGGTTGGGCGATGGTTGAGTGGTTCCTCGTCAACGAACAGTTCGGCCGCGTCACCAATGGCCTGCATTGGCACGTCCCGAACGTCTACAACGTTTGGGCCGAGGCCACGCCCGAGCAGCAGCAGAGCTACGTCGTGCCGGGCCTGCAAGGTGCCGGAGGCGACGCCTACGCGGTCACCGAGGCCGAGGCCGGTTCCGATCCGAGCGGGATTGCGACGACGGCCGTCCGTACCGATGCCGGTTGGCGGATCAACGGTGAGAAGTGGTTCGTGACCTCCGGCGACGTGGCTCGAGTGCTGGTCGTGATGGCGAACGTCGTGGATGGCGACGAGCGGCTCCCGACGCTGTTTGCGATCGAGCCGGGCGCTCCCGGAGTCGACTACGTCGAGGACCCGAAGTTCACCCACAACTACCCGCACGGGCATCCGACGGTCCGCTTCACCGACGTGGAGGTCGCCGAGGATGCGGTGGTCGGCGGGATCGGCAACGGTGACGAGCTCCAGCGCCGCTGGTTCACCGAGGAGCGCCTCGGCATCGCGACCCATGGTCTGGGGGCGATGTGGCGGCTGCTGGACGAGACCACCGATTGGGTGCTGAACCGTGTCCAGGGTGGCCATCGCCTGATGGACTATCAGGGGATCTCGTTTCCGCTCGCAGATTCGGCAACCGACGCCACGGTCGGCCGGCTCCTGGCTCTCGAGGTCTGCCGCATGGTCGACGCGGACGCAAACCCGAAGCTGATCCACGCCAAGGCCTCGATGGCGAAGCTGTTCGTGTCCGAGGCTGCCGGGCGCTGCGCCGACCGCGCCGTGCAGGCCTTCGGCGGTCGTGGCTACATGCGTTCGTACGCAGCCGAGCGTTTCCAGCGGGAGTTGCGGGTCGACCGCATCTGGGAGGGGACGAGTGAGATCCAGCGGCTGATCATCGCGCGCGCACTCGAGCGCCGCGGTGTCGAGGCGACGATCCATTGACGTTGCACGGCCCTGCATCGAGCACGCCGCGGGGCACTGATCTCCGGCGTCTGATCCGGCCGGCCTCGGTCGCGGTGGTTGGCGCCACCGAGCGGCCGGGCAGCTACGCGGCCGAAGCTCTGCTCAACCTCCGCAAGGTCGGGTTCACGGGCTCGATCTGGGGTGTGAACCCTGGACGCAGCGAGGTGTTCGGGCATGCCTGCGTGCCGAGCGTGACCGATCTGCCGGAGGCGGTCGACGCGATTCTGGTCGCGGTTCCGGCTGCGGCTGTGCCGGAGGTGATCGATCACGCTGGTGAGCGCGGTTGTGGCGGCGTCGTCGTGATCAGCGCCGGATTTGCCGAGGTGGCCGCCGGCGTCGAGCTGCAGCGCGAGCTCGTGGCGGCCGCCGCTCGCCACCAGCTACCGGTCTGCGGTCCCAACTGCAACGGGATCGTGTCGCCGCGCACGCGCACTGCCCTGTGGGGCGATGCCCTGGAACCGTCCGAGCCCGGCGGCGTGGCACTGATCTCGCAGAGCGGCAACGTTGCCGTCAATGCGCTGGCGGCGCGGCGGGGCCTGCGGTTTCACACCGTGATCGCGAGCGGCAACCAGGCGGTTCTGTCGACGGCTGACTACCTCTCCCACCTTGCCGGTGAGGACGGCGTTGGCGCGATTGCGCTCTACCTCGAGGATGACGGCGGACCAGGTCTGTGCGACGGGCTGGCGGCGTGCGTGGCCGCGTCGGTGCCGGTCGTGGTCCTGAAGGTCGGGCGCTCGGCCGCGGGGGCCCGCGCCGCCGCGGCGCACAGCGGGGCGCTCGCCGGAGATCAGCGCGTGTTCCGCAGCCTGCTCGAGGAGGCCGGCGCACACTGGGCCACAGACGTGCATGAACTGCTGGAGCTCTCGAAGGTGCTGGCCGTGCGGCGGCCGGCCGGTGCCGATGCCGGTGCGCCGCCGCCGCGTCTGCGCAGCCGTGGGCTGGCGATCATGACCTGCTCGGGTGGCGACTCCGCCCAGGGAGCCGACGCGGCCGAGGCGCTCGGGATCGACCTGCCGGAGCTTTCAGAGAACACCCGCCGCCGGTTGGCAGAGCTGCTGCCGCCGGCAGCCACCGTCGGCAATCCGCTCGACTACACAGCGATGATCTGGGGTGACAGCGCCACGCTCGGCGAGCTGGTTGAGGTCGTGGGCGAGGATCCGGCTGTCGACCAGGTGCTGGTCTTCTACGACCAGCCGGCTGGGCTCGAAGGTGCCGCCGAGGCCTCCTGGCGCGAGGTGCGGGTCGGCATCATCGGTGGCGCTGCGCGCAGTCCAGTGCCGACGCTGGTCAGCTCGACCCTGCCCGAGCTCCTCGACGACGCCGCGGCGTGGGAGTTTGCGTCCGCCGGCGTGGCGACCGCCGCGGGACTACGGACGGGGGTGCTGTGTGCGGGAGCGCTGCTGGCGGCCCGGGAGCCTCGCGATACCGCGTCGCGCTTGCGCGAGATCGGTGTGGCGGCGCGGTCCGTTGCCGCCAGCTCTCCGGCGTCCGGGAGCCCGGACCGGAAGCGGTCGCATGACGGCGCCGGACCGGAGGCCGGCGCCTGGCTGGCCGAGCACCAGGCCAAGCAGCTGCTGCGCGAGGCCGGCGTGTCGGTGCCCGCCGGTCGTGTGGTGAATGGCGCGGACGATGCTGTGGCTGCTCGCCGTGAGCTCGACGGGCCGTTGGCGCTGAAGCTGAGCTCCGCGAGCGTGCAGCACAAGTCCGAACTCGGTGGCGTTGAGCTCAGCTGCGACGCTGAGGCCGACGTGCGCGCCGCGTACGGCCGTCTGGCGCCGCTGGCGGCACAGCATGGAGGTTGTGTCCTGGCCGAGCGCATGGCGGTGCCCGGCCTCGAACTGATCGTCGCCGCCCACGCCGACGGTGTGGTGCCGGCGCTGGTGGTCGGCGTCGGTGGAATCTGGACCGAGCTGCTCGACGATGTCGTCGTGGTCCCGCTACCGGCAGAGCCGGCACGGGTCGAGCGGGCTTTGCGTGACCTGCGCGGCGGACCGCTGCTCTATGGTGGCCGCGGCGCTGAGAGAGTGGATGTCGATGCCATCGCGGACCTCGCTTCACGCATCGGTGGCCTGCTGCTCGAGCACGCGTGGGCGGCGGTGGAGTGCAATCCGGTGGTGGCAGGTGCAACCGGCGCGGGGGCGATGGCGCTCGACGCGGTGATCAGGTTGAGGGAGGCGGGATGACGGCTGGGTATGACGTGATCGTCGTCGGCGGCGGGTTCGCCGGTGTGACGGCAGCTCGCGAGGCCGCTCTGCGCGGCAGGAGCGTGTTGCTGCTCGAGGCGCGGGACCGGTTGGGCGGGCGCACCTGGAGCGCTGACTGGGACGGGCAGGCGATCGAGTACGGCGGCGCCTGGGTGCACTGGCACCAGCCGCACACCTTCTCGGAGCTCACACGGGCCGGCCTGCGGGTTGAGGTCAGCGGTGAGGCTCAGCGCGCCGGCTGGCACGTCAACGGCGATCTGCGATGGGGCACCAACGCCGAACGCGACGCGATTGCGCGGCGCGGCTGGGATCGGTTCGTGGACGGGGTGCGGGAGGCGCTGCCGCAACCCCACGCGCCGCTGCACGCTATCGACCGGCTTGCCCGCTTCGACCGCCTGACGATCGCCCAGCGAATGAACCAGCTCGAGCTGACCGACGAGGAGCGTGCGGTGCTCGGGGCTGAACTCGAGGCGTTGGCCCACGCGCCGCTGGATCAGGCGGGGGCGGTTTCCGTTCTGCGCTGGCATGCGCTCTCCGGTCACAGCCTTGCGTTGACCCAGGAGACGGGTGGGCGCGTGACGATCATCGGCGGCACCGGTTCGCTGCTGGCCGCGATCGCTGGTGCTGCGCCGGTGGAGCACCAGCTCGAGACGCCCGTTGCTGCGGTTACGCGCAGCGATCACGGCGTCGAGGTCCATACCCGCGCAGGCGAGGTCTTCAGCGCCGCGGTGGCCGTGGTCGCCGTACCGCTGAACACGCTTGCGGAGATCAGCTTCGAACCAGGCCTGCCGGAGGACAAGCGGGCGGCGATCGCGCTCGGGCAGGCGAGTCGCGGGATCAAGCTGATGCTCCGAGCTCGGGGTGAGCGCGCGACCGTCAACGTGATCGAGCGCGGGCACCAGTTCGGGTACCTCGGCAGTGAGGAACTGCTCGACGGCGATGCACAGCTGATGATCGGCTTCGGCCTCGATGCTGCGGCCTGCGATGTCACCGACAGTGTCGGCATGGCGCGAGCCCTGGCCGAGATCCTTCCCGGGTATGAGCTGATCGACGCGACGGCCCATGACTGGCTGGCAGATGAGTACTCCCGCGGAACCTGGGCGATCCATCGGCCAGGCTGGTACGAATACCACCACGCCGCCATGGGCCGGCCCGAGGGACGACTGCTGCTGGCGGGCTCGGACGTCGCCAACGGCTGGTCGGGCTTCATCGATGGGGCGATCGAGTCCGGGTTGCGGTCCGGCGCCCTGGCGGCTGAGCTCAGCAGCTGAACCAGGGCACTCTGGGCCGACCTGGTAGCCGACGACGCGGTAGTGTCGGCCGCACTGTCGAGCCATCCAGCCGCGAGTCGAGGAGCCCAGCATGGCCAACGCCGAGAAACCCAACATCCTGGTGATCTGGGGCGATGACATCGGGATCACAAACCTGAGCTGTTACAGCGATGGGCTGATGGGTTACCGGACCCCGAACATCGATCGCATCGCCGATGAGGGCATGCGTTTCACCGACTCCTATGGTGAGCAGAGCTGCACAGCCGGCCGGTCGTCGTTCATCACCGGTCAGAGCGTGTTCCGGACCGGCCTCAGCAAGGTCGGTATGCCGGGCGCCGCGGTCGGGTTGAAGGCGCAGGATCCGACGATCGCCGAGCTGCTCAAACCCCATGGGTACGCGACGGGTCAGTTCGGCAAGAACCACCTGGGAGACCTGAATGAGTTCCTGCCGACCGTGCACGGCTTCGACGAGTTCTTCGGCAACCTCTACCACCTCAACGCCGAGGAGGAGCCGGAGACTCCGAATTGGCCATCGGCCGAGGACTTTCCGGCGTTCAACGAACAGTTCCGACCGCGCGGCGTTCTGCATTGCGTTGCCGCGCAGGAGGACGACCCGACCGAACACGAGCGTTGGGGCCGAGTCGGCAAGCAACGGATCGAGGACACCGGCCCGCTGACTAAGAAGCGGATGGAGACGATCGACGACGAGATTCTCGAGCACGGGCTCGATTGGCTCGATCGTCAGCACGAGTCAGGCCAGCCCTGGTTCATGTGGTTCAACACGACCCACATGCATGTCCGTACCCACCCCAAGCCCGAGAGCATCGGCCAGGCCGGGCGCTGGCAGTCGACCTACCACGACACGATGATTGACCACGACAACCACGTCGGCGTGTTGCTCGACAAGCTCGACGAGCTCGGCATCGCCGAGGATACGATCGTGATCTACTCGACCGACAACGGCCCGCATATGAACACCTGGCCGGACGGCGGGATGACCCCGTTCCGCAGCGAGAAGAACACCAATTGGGAGGGCGCCTTCCGGGTGCCGGAGATGATTCGCTGGCCGGGCAGGATCAAGGCCGGCTCGGTCTCGAACGAGATCGTCCAGCACCACGACTGGCTGCCGACCTTCGTGGCTGCGGCCGGAGATCCCGACATCGTCGAGAAGCTCAAACAGGGGCACCAGGTCGGCGACAGAACCTACAAGGCCCACATCGACGGCTTCAATCTGCTGCCGTACCTCACCGGCGAGGTCGAGAAGAGCCCGCGGCAGGTCTTCTTCTACTTCTCCGACGACGGTGACGTCCTGGCTATCCGGTACGACAACTGGAAGGTCGTGTTCATGGAGCAGCGCGTCCAGGGAACGCTGCAAATCTGGGCTGAGCCGTTTGTGTCACTGCGGGTCCCGAAGCTCTTCAACCTTCGGACCGATCCATTCGAGCGTGCCGACATCACGTCCAACACCTACTACGACTACCTGATCGAGAGCGACTACATCATCCTTGCGGCAGCTGGTCTGGTGTCGCAGTTCCTGGAGACCTTCAAGGAGTTCCCGCCCGCTCAGCGAGCGGCGAGCTTCACGATCGACCAGGTTGTCGAGAAGCTCCAGACGGCACTGACCAGCGGGCAGTAGGTGGCCGAGACTGACGGGATGGCATGGATCCCATCCGGAACCTTCCAGATGGGATCCGAGGCGCACTACCCGGAGGAGGGCCCGGTCCACGAGGTCCGCGTCGAGGGCTTCTGGATCGACCGCCGCCAGGTGACCAACTGCGAGTTCTCAGCGTTCGTGGCGGCCACCGGTTACACGACGGTGGCTGAGCGGCCACTGAACCCGGCCGAGTTCCCGGGCGCGCCTCCCCAGAACCTCCTACCCGGCTCGCTCGTGTTCACGATGACATCTGGCCCCGTCGATCTGCGGCACATCAGCCAGTGGTGGACCTGGACACCTGGCGCGTCGTGGAGGTGTCCAGACGGTCCGGCCAGTTCGGCCGCCGAGCAGCCGGACCACCCGGTGGTGCATGTCGCCTTCGAGGACGTCGAGGCCTATTCAGACTGGGCCGGAAAGACGCTCCCGACGGAGGCAGAGTGGGAGCTGGCAGCGCGCGGCGGCCTTCAGGCTGCCGCCTTCACCTGGGGAGATGCGCCCGAGGCCGACGGCGAGCAGCTGGCCAACTACTGGCACGGTGACTTCCCCTGGCGCCCTTCACCGGGATATGGCCGGCGCCTCCCCGTCGGCTCGTTCCCGCAAAACGGCTTCGGCCTCTTCGACATGGCAGGCAACGCCTGGGATTGGACGACCGACTGGTATTCCTCGCGGCACCCTGACGGCGATCAGTGCTGCGTGCCGTCGAATCCACGCGGAGCAAAAGAGGAGGACAGCTACGACCCGGCTCAACCCCAGTTCCGGATTCCCCGCAAGGTGATCAAGGGGGGCTCCTACCTGTGTGCGGACTCCTACTGCATGCGCTACCGCCCCGCCGCGCGTCGCCCGCAGATGATCGACACGGGGATGAGCCACATCGGGTTCCGCTGCGTGCGCCGTGCTCAGCCGTGATCACGCGGCGGGCCGGACAAGCGGATGCCTGACATCGCCGCCGCGGTAGTCTCGAGCTGTCCCATGCCGAAGATCGCGGACGAGGATCGACAGCCGCCCCCCGTTGAGGTCTGGGAGAGCGCACCCGCGCTCGTGCCAGTCATCGCAGCGGCTGAGCCCGAGCTGATCAGCGATGGCGGTGGGCTTCCCTTCCGGCCCGGCCGAGCAGTCGAGCCTTTCGCGGCAGTGGACCCGGCCGACCCGGCGGTTGCCGCCCTCCTCGTCCAGATCGATCGCGGCCGCCGTCAGTCACAGCCAACTCGTCTTTTTCGGGCGAAGGCAAGGCCCGAGCCGATGGAGGCTGCCAAGAAGCTCGCCGGCTGGCGGGTGCTGGCGCGTACCGAGGAGCAGGCTCTGTTCGGTCGAGGCACTCCGCCTCATATGATCACCGTCGCGGTCAAACGGGGACCTCGCAACCGTTGGGCGCCGCTGGGCGCGTCGAACTCTCGGTCGCTGCGCGCGACCCGTGACGGGGTGCGTGCGTCCTCATGGCGACCCGACCCGACGTTCTCGCTGAGTCCGGACGCGACCGAGCTACGAATTCTGGTCACCGAGCGGACTATGGCCACAGGCACGCCTGCTGCGCATCGACTGCTGGAGCCCGAGTTGTTCGTCGACTCTGAGCGCATGATATTGCGTGTGTATGTCAAGCCGCTGGAGGGTTATGTGGGTCGCACCTTCAGGTATGAGACACCGCTGATCGTGCGACTGCCGGAGCCGCTCAGGGCGCGTGAGCTCGTTGACGGAGCGGTCTGGTCACCTGGCTAGGCGCCAGTTGCCGCCAACGGCGTCTCGAACGTCGCCCGTGTGGTCGTTCGAAATGGAGCTGAGGGGGCTCGAACCCCTGACCTTCGCGCTGCCAGCGCGACGCTCTTCCAGCTGAGCTACAGCCCCGGCGAGAAGCCGATTGGTCTGCAAGGTTAATGCATGCGAGCTCATTGCTGCGGGAAGCCGGTCCGGACGGGATCACGGCCGCCGACTCTCTAACCTGCGGGCGACGATGTCCGAACGCCGTTACGACCCACGCGCGATCGAAGCCAGGTGGCAGGCCATCTGGGCCGATGAGCGCACCTGGGAGGTCGCGAACGGCACCACTCAGGAGGCCGGCGGGCGCCGTCCAACGGGCGGCCATATTCGGCCCGACAAATCCTATGTGCTGGAGATGCTCCCGTACCCCAGCGGCGAGCCGCACATCGGGCACCTGAAGAACTACACGATCGGTGACGCGATCGCCCACTTCCGCCGCCGCACGGGCCATCGGGTCCTGCACCCGATGGGGTATGACTCCTTCGGGCTGCCGGCGGAGAACAACGCGATCAAGACCGGCACTCACCCTCGCATCGCCACCGAGCAGTCGATCGCCTCGTTCCAGAAGGCGTTCCGCTCGTGGGGGATCTCGATCGACTGGTCGCGCGAGATCGCCTCGCACGAGCCGGAGTACTACCGCTGGACCCAGTGGATCTTTCTGCGGCTCTACGAACGCGGGCTCGCCTACCGCAAGGAATCGGCCGTCAACTGGTGTCCGAACGACCAGACCGTGCTCGCCAACGAGCAGGTGATCGACGGTCGCTGCGAGCGCTGCGGTTACGAGGTCGAGCTGCGCCAGCTGGAGCAGTGGTTCTTCCGCATCACCGACTACGCCGATCGTCTGCTCGACGACCTCGACACGATCGATTGGCCCGAGCACGTCAAGACCATGCAGCGAAACTGGATCGGCCGCAGCGTCGGCGCCGAGGTCAACTTCCGCTGCGCCGAGATGGAGATCGACTACCCGGTGTTCACCACGCGCCCCGACACGCTGTTCGGCGCGACCTTCTTCGTGATGGCGCCTGAGCACCCGGACGTCTTCAGGTTGGCCGCCGGAACCCCCGACGAGCAGGCCGTGCACGAGTACGTCAACCACGCGCTCACCGAATCGGCCGAGGAGCGCGGCTCAGCCGAGAAGGTCAAGACCGGCGTGTTCCTGGGGCGCACCGTCACCAACCCGGTGACGGGCGAGGAGATCCCGATGTACGTCGCCGACTACGTGCTGATGGAATACGGCACCGGCGCGATCATGGCGGTCCCCGCGCACGACGACCGCGACCACGCCTTCGCCCTCGCCTACGAGCTGCCGATCCGCCAGGTCGTCGCCCCCCGGGACGGCAGCAACGTCGACGTGCAGACCGAGCCCTACGTGACCAAGGCCGATGACGCCGTGCTGGTGAACTCCGGCGAGTTCGATGGGCTGACGCCAAAGGAGGGGTTCGACCGGATTGCAGAGTGGCTCGACCGCGAGGGCATCGGTCACTCCTCCGTGAACTTCCGGCTGCGCGACTGGCTGCTGTCGAGACAGCGTTACTGGGGTTGCCCGATTCCGATCGTCTACTGCGACGCCTGCGGCATGGTGCCGGTTCCCGACGACCAGCTGCCCGTCGAGCTGCCCGAGGTCGAGGACTACCAGCCGAAGGGGCGCTCGCCGCTCGCCGCCGCCGAACAGTGGGTCAATACGACCTGCCCCGAATGCGGACAACCGGCCCGCCGCGAGACCGACACGATGGACACGTTCGTCGACTCGAGCTGGTACTTCCTACGCTATTGCGACGCACGCAACGACGACGCCGCCTGGGATCCCACGGTGCTGCGCGAGTGGATGAGCGTCGACCAGTACATCGGCGGCGTCGAACACGCGATCCTGCACCTGCTGTACGCCCGCTTCTTCATAAAGGCGCTGGCGGACATGGAGCTCCTCGACGTGCAGGAGCCGTTCATGGCTCTGTTCACCCAGGGCATGATCCTCGGGCCGGACGGCCACAAGATGTCGAAGTCGCGAGGGAACGTGATCCCGCCGTCGCCGTTGATAGACCGCTTCGGCGCCGACACCGTCAGGACCTACATCCTGAACATGGGACCGCCCGACCAGGACGCAGCCTGGAACGACAACGCGCTGGCGGGTGCGCATCGGTTGCTGTCGCGCCTGTGGACGCTGGCAGACGAACTCGCTGCCGGTGGCGATCCGCTGATCACCACCGGCTCTGAGGTGCTAGCGCAGCCCGCCAACCCGAGCGGGGACGCGCTCACGCTCGTGCGCAAGGCCAATTGGGCGATCGATCGGGTCACATCCGAGTTCGTCGGCCGATTCGGCTTCCACAACGCGATCGCGGCTGTCACAGAGCTTGTCAACGAGCTCTACCGTAACCCTGAGGCTGAGGTTGAGGCTCGCCGTTTTGCGGTGGCAACGGCGGCGTCGTTGAGCTTTCCGTTCGCCCCGCACCTGGGGGCGGAGGCATTCGAGCTGTTGACCGGGCGGCGCGTCTGGGAGGAGCCGTGGCCGGCGCCGGACGCCGCCATGCTTGTGGCTGAGAGCTTCGAGCTGGTTTGTCAGGTGAATGGCCGCGTTCGCGACAGGCTGGAGGCGCCGAGCGATGCGGACCGCCGGCAGCTGGAGGCCCTGGCGCTGGCGGCCCCCGGCGTCGTGCAGCATCTGGACGGGCACGAGGTCGTGAAGGTCGTCGTCGTGCCCGGCAAGCTGGTCAACGTCGTTGTCAGGTGAACGCGCGGCGCTCGGCGACGCGCCTGTGACCGAGCCGGGGCGTGACAATTCGGACGATGGCAATTCAGTGTCCGTCCTGCGAACTGGATTGCCATCCGTGCCGGGTGGGGGTCGGTACGGTAGAGCGATGGCCAGCTTCAAGCCCGCCTATCTGATCCACGGCGACGACCATGGCCGCATCGCCGAGCGCCGCGCACGACTGCGTGAGCTCGCAGAAGCCACGGGCGGGGCGCAGGGGACCGAGCTGTTCGAGGGCGATCGGGCCACCCCTGACAGCGTCGCCGCCGCCCTCAACGCGATGACCTTCGCGATCGGGCGGCGGTTCCTGATCGTCGACGGCGTCGAACGCTGGAAGGACAGGGAGATGGATGCGCTGGCGGCCTCGTTGGCGGCCATCGACCCAGACACGACCGTGTCATTCTTCGCGCGCGAGGATGGTCGGCTGAAGGCACCAAAGCGCCTGCACCAGGCGGTCACCAAGGCGGGTGGGGACATCGCCGCCGAACAGTCGGTGAAGCCGTGGGAGCTGCCGAAGTGGGCGGTCGCGCAGGCCAGGCAGCTCGGGCTGGTGCTGACGCCAGACGCGGCTCGGATACTCGTCGCCCACGTCGGGGAGCGCCAGCAGCGACTGCTGCGCGAGCTCGAGAAGCTGGCGCTCGAGTTCGATCAGTCCCCACCTGCCGACCCCCAGACCCCGGTGCATATCGATGCCGACACCGTGCTCGAACTGACCGCCCCCTCTGCCGAGCGCAAGGCATGGGCACTGGCGGACGCGCTGCTCTCTGGCAGCGCCGAGGCCGCAATCCGGACATTGCTGCAGATGCGGGCCCAGGGCGAGCGGGTGCCGGGATTGATCTACTGGATGAGCTCGCGCGTGCGGCAGGCCCACCAGATCGCGCTCGCGCTCGATCGCGGTGAGTCGCAGGCACAGGTCAAGGCCTCACTTCGGATGCCACCGTCGGCGGCGGACAGGCTGATCGCCGATGCTCGGCGGATGGGCGCCGAGCGGCTCCGTCATGCGATCGAGTTGATCGCCGACCTCGAGCTCTCCTCACACGGGGGAGGGCAGGGCGGCGCGTCCGAAGACACGGACGCACTGCTGACGATCAGAGCGATCGCCGCCTGAGCGGACGACCGCATGACCAGCGCTTCCCGCCCGTCCTGGGCCGTGGTTACTCGGCGGCCTGAGTGCCCCGGCGAACACGAGCCGCGCGGGACTTCTTGCGGGCACCGTTGTTGCGGTGCAGCGAGCCGCGCTTGACGGCCTTGTCGATCGTCTGCACGAGGGTGCGATGTTCAGCGTCGGCGGCTGCGTCATCGCCCTCGGCGACGGCGACCTCGAGCCGGCGGAAGTAGGTCCTGATCCGCGAGGTGTAGCGGCGGTTCTCTTCCCGCTCGCGCAGCGCACGTTCGATGCGCTTCTTCTGTGAATGAATGTTGGCCATTAGCGGGGCCGTACTATAGCGGGCTCTTGGCAGACACCAGTGACAGCCAGAGCCGCCGCGTCTCGGTAAATACAGCGATCTTCGCGACGGCGACTGCGCTGTCACGCGTCGCCGGACTGGCCCGCGAAATGATCGCGGCCTACTTCTTTAACACCAGCCGGGTGTTCTCGGCGTTCACGGTCGCCTCGCAGATCCCGAACCTGATGACGAACCTGTTCGCGCAGGCGGCGCTGTCGGCGGCATTCGTCCCGGTCTTCACCGATCTGCTGCAGCAGGGGCGCAAGCGCGACGCCTTCCGGCTGGCGACAACGCTGTTCTGGATCGTCTTCCTGGTGCTCGGCGTGATCACGGTCCTCGGCATCCTGCTGGCGGGTCCGCTTCTGAGCCTGTACGGCGACATCGCCGGGCGCCAGAACTTCGACGTGCATGCCGCGACGGTGCTCACCCAAATCCTGTTCCCGGTGGTGTTGATGCTCGGGCTCGCAGGCGTGCTGACGGGCATCCTGCAGTCCTACGACGAGTTCACGATCCCCGCGCTCGCCCCGGTCGTGTGGAACCTGGTGATCATCGTCCTGACGTTGCTGCTCAAGCACCACACCGGCGGCGGCGGCGTCTACGGCTACGCGATCGCCTGGCTGATCGCCACCTTCGTGCAGCTGCTCCTGATCGGCGCGGCGCTGCGGCTGATCGACTACCGCCTGGGGTTCGAGCTCGACTGGCGTGACCCGCGCATCCGCCAGGTGTTCCTGCTGATGTTGCCGGTCACGCTCGGCCTCGGGATCATCAACCTCGATGCGCTGATCAACTCGGCGATGGGGGCGCTCGTCGTCACGCGTCCGCTCCCGGGCGAAGGTCCAGCGGCCATCCGCTACGCCTTCCTGCTCTACATGCTGCCGCAGGGCGTCTTCAGCGTCGCGGTCTCGACCGTGCTGTTCCCGACGCTCAGCCGCCAGGCCGCACGCGGCGCGGCGGCTGAGATGCGCCATTCGGTCGCAAACGGCATGCGCCAGATCAACCTCCTGCTGATCCCTTCGGCGGCCGGCTTTCTGGTGCTTGCTACACCGATCACGCGCCTGATCTTCGCGCACGGAACGTTCGGCGCCCAGTCGCTGGCGCTGACCTCCACGGCGCTCTTCTGGTTCGCGTTCAGCCTTCCGTTCGCGGGCTTGAACCTGCTGATGACACGAACGTTCTTCGCGCTGCAGAGGCCCTGGATCCCGACCAAGCTCGCCGCGATCAACATGGTCGTCGACATCATCGTCAGCGTGGCGCTCTACAAGCCACTCGGAATAGCCGGCCTCGTGATCGGCACCGCAGTCGCCAACATCCTGATGGCCTACCTGCAGTTCCGGCGCCTGCGGATCGGCTTCAACGGACGCCTCGAGGAGCACCAGACGCTGATGATCACGGCGCGGATCGTGGTGGCAGCGGCGGTGACGGCTGCTATCGCACGGGTGCTCTGGGTGCTGCTGAACGGCGTCCTCGGCACTTCGTTCCTGGGGCAGCTCCTGTCGGTGGGCATCACCATCCTGGCGGGCGGCGGCTGCTACGCCTGGGTGGTGAGTCACATGCGGATTCCCGAATGGCGCCAGATCGAGGAGATGTTCGGCGGGATGGTGCGGCGGATGATGAACCGTCCGGCGAAGGTGTAGACGGCCATGGAATCAACCAACTAGCCTCTCGCTCGTGCTGACGATTGCTGTCCTCGCCGGGCCCTGGCCGCGCATCGGTGTGGTCGCGGCCGCCGCGTTGGCCGCGGCCGCGATGCTCGCGCGAACCGATCGCTGGCGCGCATGGGCGATGCTCGGCGCGCTGGTGCTCGCGCCGGTGCTGCTGCTCGACGACGTCTGGCACTCCTCGCAGCTGCACTTCGTCCACCGGCACCCAGCCGTGGCGGCTGTCGGCGCGGTGCTCGCGCTGGCCGTGCTGGCCGCCGCCGCGTATGGGCTGCACCGGGTCCCTTGGCTGCTGGCGCCGCTGACCGCGCTGACGGTTCCGTTCAGAATCCCGATTCAGGCGGGTGGCAGCACCACCAACTACCTGCTGGTGCCGTTGTATTTCGTGATCGCGGCGGCCGCGCTCGCCTGGCTCGTACCGACATTGCAGGCCGTTCGCGCCGAGACCCGAACCATGCGTCAGCCTCGGGAGCCACGGCCCGAGCCGCTGCTGCTCGAGAAGCTGCTCGGCGCCTTCATCGTCCTGTATTCCCTCCAGGCGCTGTATTCGCCGCACGCGGGCTTTGCGAAGGGCCTCCAGAACGAGGTGTTCTTCTACATCCCGTTCGCGATCCTGCTGTCGCTGCTGCGCGACCTGAAGTGGGACCGCGAGCTGCTGGTGCGCTGCCTGCGTGGTCACGGCCGGGCTGGCGGTCATGTTCTCGCTGATCGGCTTCTACGAGGAGGCGGCGAAGCACCTCCTGATCAGCTCGAAGCTCGTGAGCGAGAATCAGTTGCACCAGTACTTCACGGTCAACTCGGTCTTCTACGACCAGAACATCTTCGGCCGCTACCTCGCGCTGGTGATGATCCTGATGACCGCCGTGTTGCTCTACGACCCGCGCACGCGGGTCCAGATCGCCGCAGTGGCCACGCTCGCGATCCTCTGGACCTGCCTGGTGTTCACGCTCTCGAGGTCGAGTCTGGTCGCGCTCGCGCTCGGCCTCGCGATCCTGGCGGCGTTCCGCTGGCGCGCTCGGCCGGTGCTCTATCTCGCGGCCGTGGTGCTCGTGATCGGCGCCGCGGCCCTGGCCGTCGACCCGGGGAGGTTCGGACTCAACCAGGGCATCAACGGCGCCACCAGCGGACGCGGACATCTGATCACCTACGGCACCAGGCTGTTCGGAGACCGCCCGTTCTACGGCTTCGGTTCCGGCTCGTTCTCGACCGAGTATCAGGCCCACTTCCCGACGGCGGCAGTGTCGGTCTCGGACTCGCACAACATTCCGGTGACGGTCGCCGCCGAGCAGGGGATCATCGGCGAGCTCCTCTACATCGCGCTGCTCGTGACGGCGTTCATCACGCTCTTCCGCGGCGCTCGCGGCGACCCCTACCGGGTCGCGATCGCAGCCACCTTCGCGGCGCTCGTGCTGCACACGATGCTGTACGCCGACTTCCTCGAGGATCCGGTGACCTGGACGCTGCTGGCGATCGGCGGGGCGCTGGCGGTCGCGGCACGGGAGGCGTCTATTCCGCAGCGGCGCGACCCACAGCTGCGCACCGTCGCCTAGCGGCGTGGGAGCCACCACCGCGATGCCCCGGCTGCTGTTCATCAAGAGCCGCAAGGCCAGCTTCATCGAGCTCGACCAGCGGCTGCTGGGCGAGCGCTTCGAGGTTCACGAGCTCTACCAGCCCGGGCGCTTCAGCAACCCCGTTCGCGTCCTGCGTGAGGTGCTGGAGCGCGGACGTGATCGTCGGCTGGTGGGCCTCGTGGCACACCTTCCTGCCGGTCACGCTCGCGTGGTTGCTGCGCAAGCCGTCGCTGCTGATCGTCGGCGGCTTCGACACGGCGGCCGAGCCGGAGTTCGGCTACGGCTACCAGCTCGGCGGTCCGCGCGCCTGGCTGAGCCGCTTCACGATGCGTCGCGCGCGGATCCTGATGACGAACTCCGAGTACTCGCGCGAGGAGATCTGGCGCAACGCCGGGATCGCGCCTCAGCGGGTCAGGGTCGTGTACCACGGAGTGCCCGAGCTCGCGTCCGGGGGCGAGAAGCGGCAGTTGGCACTGACGGTCGGGATCGTCGACCGGGCCAACCTCGACCGCAAGGGCCTGCGCGCCTTCGTCGATGCCGCCGCCCACGTGCCGGAGGTCGAGTTCGTCGTTGCCGGCAGGCACGAGGGCGACGCCGCGGACGAGCTGCGGACGCGCGCCAGCGCCAACGTCCGGCTCACTGGCTGGCTCGAGGAGGACGAGCTGGCGCAGCTGTTCGACACCGCTGCGGTCTACGTTCAGGCCTCCAGGCACGAGGGCTTCGGCGTATCCGTCGCCGAGGCGATGCTGGCCCGCTGCGTGCCGGTCGTGACCCGTGCCGGCGCGTTGCCCGAGGTCGTCGGCGACACCGGCGTTCTGCTCGATGATGCCGAGCCGGCGACGGTCGCGCTGGGAGTACGCGGGGCGCTGCAACTGGACACCGGTGAGGCGGCTCGCCAACGGGTACTCGAGCGCTTCAGCGTGCAGCAGCGCCGCGACGGCCTGTTCGCGCTGCTCGACGAACTCCAACCCTAGGGGTCACCGACCGAATTACCGGCGTCTCCGGGCGGCGTTCGGACGCGTCTGGCATCGGGCCGCGACACCGCCATACCACCAGTATGTCTTGCGTCGCGGCCCTCGCCAGGCACGCCCGACCACTCGCCAGCCCCTGCCGGGAATTCGGTGGGTAACCCCCTAACCTAGGTGGGCCTTGACTGACCAGGCCCACATCCGGAACTTCTCGATCATCGCCCACATCGACCATGGCAAGTCGACGCTGGCCGATCGCATCCTCGAGCTCACCCACACGGTCGATCCGCGCTCGATGCGCGCGCAGGTGCTCGACTCGATGGAGCTCGAGCGCGAGCGCGGGATCACGATCAAGTCACGCGCCGTTCGCGTGTTCTACACCTCCAACGCCGACGGCCAGACCTACCAGCTGCACCTGATCGACACCCCCGGACACGTCGACTTCACCTACGAGGTGTCACGCTCCCTCGCCGCTTGCGAGGGAGCTCTGCTGGTGGTTGACGCCAGCCAGGGGGTGGAGGCGCAGACCGTGGCCAACACCTACCTCGCGATCGACGCCGGACTCGAGCTGATCCCCTGCATGAACAAGCTCGACCTGCCCGGAGCCGAGCCCGAGCGCGTCGCCGAGGAGATCTCGGACCTGATCGGCGAGGCGCCCGATCAGGTGCGGCGGATCAGCGCCAAGACCGGGGAGGGTGTCACCGAGGTGCTGGACGAGCTGATCGCTCGTGTCCCTGCCCCCGACGGCGATCCCGGTGCGCCCCCCAGGGCGCTGATCTTCGACTCCGAGTTCGACCAGTACCGCGGCGTGATCGCATATGTGCGGGTCGTCGACGGAACCTTCACCAAGGGCGATCCGATCATCGCGATGCAGGCCGAAACCGAGGCCGACATCGATGACATCGGCTTCTTCAATCCGGAGATGACCTCCTCGCGACAGCTCGGGCCGGGCGAGGTCGGCTTTGTCATCACCGGGCTGAAGGATGTGACGAAGCTGCGTGTCGGTGACACGCTCACCGCCAGGCACCGGCCGGCGCGGGAGCCGCTGCCCGGCTACCGCGACGTCAAGCCGATGGTCTTCAGCGGCCTCTTCCC
Source organism: uncultured Conexibacteraceae bacterium (assembly GCA_963848435.1). Classification (GTDB taxonomy): domain Bacteria; phylum Actinomycetota; class Thermoleophilia; order Solirubrobacterales; family Solirubrobacteraceae; genus Palsa-465. The sequence continues at coordinate 97,695 of CAWKDQ010000005.1, forward strand.
GATCGACTCTGACGACTATCCCGACCTGCGCGACGCGCTTGAGAAGCTGACGCTGAACGACGCGGCGCTGTTCTGGGAGCCGGAGACCTCGGACGCGCTCGGCTTCGGGTTCCGCTGCGGCTTCCTGGGGCTGCTGCACATGGACATCGTGCGCGAGCGGCTCGGGCGCGAGTACGACCTCGACCTGATGATGACGATGCCGAGCGTCGAGTACGAGGTCACACTCACCGACGGCACCGTGCTCGCGGTTCACAGTCCGGCTGACTTCCCCGACCCGAGCAAGGTCAGTGAGGTCCGCGAGCCCTACATCCGTGCGTCGATCCTGACACCGAAGGACTACGTCGGCACGATCATGGAGCTCTGCCAGGATCGCCGCGGCGACCACATCGGCATGCATTACCTCTCATCCGAGCGCGTGCAGCTGAGTTATGACCTGCCGCTGGCTGAGATCGTGCTCGACTTCTTCGACCAGCTCAAGTCGCGCACGCGGGGGTACGCCTCGTTCGACTACGAGATCACCGGCCTGCGCGGGTCGGACCTAGTCAAGCTCGACATCCTGCTGGGCGGCGACCAGGTCGACGCGCTTGCGATGCTCGTGCATCGCAGCAAGGCCGACGCGATGGGGCGCACGCTCGCGGAGAAGCTCAAGGAGAAGATTCCGCGCCAGCAGTTCGACGTCCCGATCCAGGCCGCGATCGGCGGCCGCATCCTTGCGCGCGAGACCGTGAAGGCCTACCGCAAGGACGTGATCGCCAAGTGCTACGGCGGCGACATCAGCCGCAAGCGCAAGCTGCTCGAGGCGCAGAAGAAGGGCAAGAAGCGGATGAAGCAGGTCGGCCGGGTCGAGGTGCCCCAGGAGGCCTTCCTGGCCGTGCTCGACCTCGGCGACTCGCGCTGACGCCGGCGTTCAGAACGCCTGTCCGGTGATGACTCGCTGGATCTGCCCTGGGGCCGGCTTCCGGAAGCGGTTGGCGATGTCATATGGGTAGGCGTACAGCGTCAGCCGGCCGACTCGCTCGTGGGCGATGGGCCTGCCCCAGGAGGCCGCGGGGGCTGAGTGGTACCTGCCATCTGCGATGAACAGCGTGCGCAGGCCGCGGCGCGGGGCGTAGGCGGCGGTGAACGAATCGGCGTGGTAGAGCGGGCAGTACCGGATGGGCAACCAGGTGCAGCGGATCACCGGGTGTAGGTCCACGGCGAAGTTGGTGTGCCATGTGATCGTCACGGCATCCCAGTAGACGGCGTATCCGTAGGTGGCGTGATAGCGATGCGCGAAGCGCGTCAATACAGTCATGTCTCGGTGAGCGAGCGGCACGTCGGCCGGCAGGTAGGGAAGCGGCCGTATCAGCAGGCGGCCCACGCCTGCGAGGGCCATCACGGCCACGCCCGCGCCGATCGCCAGGCGCCAATCCGCGCTGCGAGCAGCGGCCACGGGCAGCAGGGCCGCGATTGCGACCAGCGGCCCGACCAGATACCGGTAGTCCACCGAGCCGACGGCGGACAGCAGGAACATCAGCAGGCCGACCGCCAGGCAGCTGCTCCAGAAGACGACATGCACGAGCCTGGGGGTGATCTCGGGGTGGCCGTCGGCGTCGCGCACACGCGCGCCTGCCGCGGCCCGGCAGACCGCGAAGATGACGCAGGCGGCGCCCAGCAGCAGCATGCCGCCGCTGATCAGCTCGAGGGCGCTGCCGCGGTTGAGCCGGTGACCGAGGAAGTTGCCGCCGGCCAGGTAGGCCAGCTCGTTCACCATCTTGCCGATGTTCCCGACCAGAGCACTCGGTTGGGCGAACCGCCTCTGGGTCGACTGCGCGAGCTCGTCGACGCGAATCCCGAGGCCGTGCATGATCGCCGTGAACCCGGCCGCGACGACGAGCATCGCGGTCAACGCCACCAGCCCGAATGACAGCGTCCGCAGGGCGCCGCCGATGGGGCCGCGCCAGGCGCAGACGGCGACCACCAGGACGAATGGCAGCACGGCCCAGGCCAGCGCGATCGCGTCGCCCGCGAGTGCGAGGCCCGTGAACCCACCGATCAGCACGCCGGTGCCGAGCACGGCCGGCAGCGGGAGCGTCCGGATCCGTGGCAGCACCCATCCCGCCACGAGCGCGAGTGCAGCTGCGTGGAACACCACGTTCGTGTGGGCGGTGGGCTGGAAGATCAGCATCAATCCGCCGGGCGCCAGGCACAGCAGGCCGCCTACCGCGAGCGCGGCGCCGTAGCGCCCAAACGCTCTGCCGGCCGAGATCCCGACGAGCGCGACGATGGTCACCCAGGCTGCGATCGGGCTCACGTACCACAGCAACCGGTGAGCCGGCAATCCCCGGGTCAGCAGGTCGAAGCTGAACGCCTCATACCAACCGTGATCACCGAGCACGATGTACTGACCCGGCGGTGGGTGTCTGTACAGCTCTGCGATCACGCCGGCTGAGCCGGAGTCCGCCGACCACCACGTGTGAGCGATGATCGCCGGCAGCTGCGGAATGAGCGCCAGGGCGTAGACCCCGGCCAGTGCCACCGGCAGCCACCACCAGAGGCTGCGTCGAGCCCCAGCGGCGGCGGGCCCCGGGCGAGACGAACCCTCGACCCCCGGCGGGCGAACATCCTCTATGGCGGTGACGGTCTCCACAGCGAGCACTCTCGCGACGGCAACTTACCCTAGATTGCCGCCCAGAACCTGCGCATTTAGCAGGGTTTATCTGCTTGGCTCAGGCCATCGACCGGGCCACGCCGCCGCTGCCGGCCAGCCGGGCGGCAATCGAGACCGGGAGCGGCGTCAGGTCCGGGGTGCGGTCCAGCGGGACCGCACCCCGAGGCGTCCGCTCAGGAGGGCTGCGGAACGATGCGGATGTAGGGCTTGGGCTCCTCCCATTCGCCGAAGATCTCCTTCGCCTGCTCGTTGTTGACCGAGCCGGCGATGATCACCTTGTCGCCCTGCTGCCACTGCGCGGGAGTCGCGACCTTGTGGTTGGCGGTCAGCTGCAGCGAGTCGATCACGCGCAGCACCTCGTCGAAGTTGCGACCGGTGGTCATCGGATAGACGAGGATCAGCTTGATCTTCTTGTCCGGGCCGATCACGAACACGTTGCGGACGGTCTGGTTGTCGGCTGGAGTGCGCGCCTTGGCATCGCCCTCGACGTCGGAGGCGAGCATCTCGTAGAGCTTGGCGACCTTGAAGTCCGCGTCGGCGATGATCGGATAGTTGGGGGCGAAGCCCTGGGTCTCCTCGATGTCCGAGGACCAGTTCGCGTTGTCGGCGACGCCGTCGACCGAGAGGCCGATCACCTTTACGCCGCGGCGTTCAAACTCGGGTTCGATCCGCGCCATGTAACCGAGCTCGGTCGTGCAGACCGGAGTGAAGCTCTTGGGATGGGAGAACAGCACAGCCCAGGAATCGCCGATCCAGTCGTGGAACCTGATCGGCCCGTCAGTCGTGTCCGCCTCGAAATCTGGCGCCGTTGCGCCGAGTGAAAGCGTCATGGTTCTCCTTTGTGAAGTGATCTTGTCGAGTTTACCTCTGGGAGTCGTCACAGCTTCGCAGGTGCTGTGAGGCGCGTGTGCGAGACTGCGACGTCGTGCCCGTGCCCAGTGACAAGGTTGGCAAGGCCTACGCCCCGGCGCTCTACGCCGTTGGGCGGGAGAAGATCCGCGAGTACGCGGCCGCGGTGGGGGAGACCAATGCGCTGCACCTCGATCTCGAGGCGGCCCGCGCCGCGGGCTATGCCGACCTGCTCGCGCCGCCGATGTTCGTCGTCGTGTACTCGAGCTCCACGTTCATGGGCGCCCTGTTCGATCCGGAGCTGGAGATCGACTTCGCGCGACTGGTTCACGGCGGTCAGGCGTTCCGCTGGGAGCAGCCGGTGGTGGCCGGCGACGAGATAACGACGACGCTCACGGTCGCCGACATCAGCGAGCGCGCGGGTCTGCGGTTCGACACCTTCGAGTCGGTCTCGGTCAACCAGCGGGGCGAGACGACCTGCGTCGGTACCTGGTCCACGATCATCCGCGGGGAGGAGTGAGCTGCAAATGCAGGAGGGCGATCAGGTGGAGCTGAGGGTTGTGCCCGACCGCTACGTGACAGTCCGTTATGCGGGCGCGTCCGGCGACTTCAACCCGATCCACATCGATGAGGAGTTCGCGGTCGGAGTTGGCTTGCCGGGGAGAATCCTGCACGGGCTGTGGTCGATGGCGCAGGTTGCGCGGGCCGCCACGCGGGCGGCCGGTGACGATCCGACCAGCCTGCGTTCGCTGAGCGTGCAGTTCCGCGGGATGGGGCGGATCGGCGAGGAGGTCGTGGTCAGAGGCACCGTGAAGTCGGTCGCCGACGGCGCCGCGACGCTCCGGCTCGATGCCGTGCAGGGTGACGCGCGCCTCGTCAAGGGCGCGGTGGCCGAGCTTCGCGCGGACTGAGTGTTTCGACCGGCACAGCTGAGCTCGTCGGCCCCGTTCCTAGAATCCTCTGGATGCTGAGCGAGCGTCAGGAACAGATTCTGCAGCGCCTGGTCGAGGAGTACCTCGTGGGCGGCGCGCCCGTTGGCTCCAAGGTGCTGGCGACCGGGTTCGACTGGGGTCCGTCGACGATCAGGCATGAGCTCGCCGGGCTCGAGGACCTGGGCCTGCTGCAGCACCCGCACACCTCGGCGGGGCGTGTGCCGACTGAATCCGGCTACAGGTACTTCGTCGACCGGCTCCTGCCAGAGGCGGTCGAGCCGCCACCGTTGGCGCTGTCATTGGTGCGGCGCGAGGTCGACGAGGCGATGCGGCTGACGACTGAGACGCTCTCGCAGGTGACGAACCTGCTGGCGATCGTGACCGCGCCACCGCTCGAGACCGCCACGATCCGCCACATCGAGATGCTCAAACTGCAGCCCCAGGTGCTGATGGTGGTGGTGATCACCTCGACGGGCGGCGTCAACAAGCGCATGTTCACGTTCGAGAAGCCGGTTGACACCGGCCTCGCGGATTGGGGCGCTGCGTATCTCAACGAACGGCTCGCCGGCACGGGCCTCGGGCCCCGTCGACTGACGCAGCGGCTGTTGGACCCTTCGCTCTCACGTGCCGAGACGGCCTTCCTGACCGCCCTGCTGCCGGTCTTCACCGAGCTCTCGGAGGCCGCCGAGGAGTCGATCTACATCGACGGAACCTCGCGACTGCTGGCGCTCGATCGAAGCGGCGACGTGACCGAGCTGAACGCGCTGATGGACATGCTCGAGCGACGCGTGACCATGCTCGGGATGCTGCGCGCGGCGCTCGTCGGGCACGATGTGCGGGTGCGCATCGGGACCGAGAACGACCAGCCGGCGTTGCAATCGCTGGCGCTCGTGGCAGCCGGCTACGGGCTGCCGCAGCGAAACCTCGGGACGGTGTCGGTGATCGGGCCGCTGCGGATGGACTACCCGCACGTGATCGGCGTGGTGCGCGAAGCGGCAGAGCAGCTCTCGCGGTTCGTGGTCGGGGTCTACGACCAATGAGGCGCTGTCGGAGGACCCATCGGCGATGAGCGCCTCGACTCCCAAACGCGACTATTACGACGTCCTCGGCGTCGCCCGCGGTGCTGACGACGCCGAGATCAAGAAGGCGTTCAGGAGGCTCGCGCGCGAGCTCCACCCGGACGTCAACAGGGACGACCCCGCCGCCGAGGAGCGTTTCAAGGAGGCTGCCGAAGCCTATGAGGTGCTGTCCGACTCCGATCGCCGCTCGACCTATGACCGCTACGGCCATGAGGGGCTGCGCAGCGGCGGCTACGCCCCCAACTTCGACGGCTTCGGCTCGGTCACCGATCTCTTCGAGGCGCTGTTCAACGGCTCGGGCCTCGGCGGGGCCTTCGGCGGTGCGTTCGGGAACGCCTTTGGTTCTCAGGCCGGACCGGTGCAGGGCGGTGACATCCAGGCGGCGGTCGAGATCACGCTCCTGCAGGCGGCACACGGCGCCCCGATTGAGCTCGCGTTCGACGCAGTCGTGCTCTGCGAGAACTGCCGCGGCAACGGCGCCGAGCCCGGAACGCCGATCGAGACCTGCCCAAGGTGCGAGGGCACGGGACAGCTGCGCACCGTCGCCCGCACGCTGATCGGTCAGGTGATGAGCACCACCACCTGCGATCGGTGCGGTGGCGAAGGCAAGATCCCGACCGAGCCGTGCCACGTCTGCCGCGGCCGTGGGCGGCTGTCCGAGCACCAGACCGTCTCCGTCGATGTCCCCGCCGGGATCGCCGACGGCCAGCGAATCCGCGTCAGCGGTCGGGGGCACGCGGGTGAGCGCGGCGGCCCAGCCGGCGACCTGTATGTGCTCGTGCGGGTCAAGGACGACCCGCGGTTCGTGCGCGACGGCGACGACCTGCTGACGGCGATCGATGTCTCCTCGCCACTGGCGGCGCTCGGTACCAAGATCGAGGTGCCGACGATCGACGGGCCCGAGCAGCTCGAGATCCCTGCCGGCACGCAGCCGCATGAGACGCTCGTGATCCGCGGGCGGGGCATGCCGTCGCTGCGCGGTCACCGCCACGGCGACCTGCGGGTCGTCGTCAACGTCATCACCCCGCGCAACCTTTCGGGGGCTCAGCGCCAGCAGCTCGAGCGCTTCGAGAAGACTCTGACCGAGGAGAACCTCTCGAGCGAAGAGGGCGTGTTCGCAAAACTGCGGCGCGCCTTCCACCGCTGAGGCTCTGCCGGTGCTGCGGTTGGCGCTGCGAGTCCGTCGCAGCGACGCTGAGCTCGTGCTGGCCGAGCTGCTCGAACTCGCGCCGGGCGGTATCGAGGAGGTCGACATCGACCTCGAGACCGTCGAGTACGCCGTCTATGGCGCCGTCGGTGAGCTGCCGGAGCTTCCCGACCTGCAGGCTGCAGCGGGCACGGCGCTGGTCGATGTCTCAACGACCGAGGTGGCCGACGACTGGGCCGATCGCTGGCGCGAATTCCACAGGCCGCTCGTCCTCGGCGACCGACTGTGCGTGAGGCCGCCGTGGGAGCCGCGGCAGCCGATAGCGCTCGATCTCGTGATCGACCCCGGGCGCGCGTTCGGCACGGGCGCGCACGCGACGACGAGGCTCTGCCTGGAGCTGCTGCTCGACATCCCTGTGCCCCGCGGGCCGCTTGCCGCGGGGCACGCTGCGATCGACCTCGGGTGCGGTTCCGGCGTGCTCGCGATCGCAGCGGCCATGCTCGGCTGGCCCGCCGTGCTCGCACTGGACTACGACCAGCAGTGCATCGACGCGACGTTGGAGAACGCCGCCCGCAACCGCGTGGAGCTCACGGTGCGGCGGTTCGACCTGCGTGATCACTCGGTGCCCGGGACGCGGCTGGTGCTTGCGAACCTGCTCGGGCCGCTGCTGCTGACGTGGGCGGATCAGATGCTGACCGACGGGGCCAAGCATCCTCTGCAGATAATCGCCAGCGGCCTGCTGAGAACCGAGGCGGACACCGTGTCTGAGGCATTCATACGCTGCGGCTACTCGGAAGCGCGGCGCCTGGAGCGCGGGGAATGGACGGCGCTCTTGCTGCAGGCGCCGGACCGCGAGTAGCCTGCAGAAATCAGCCAGCACATCGTCATAGCCGGTGGCGGATTCGGCGGCTATCACACCGCCAAGAAGCTGGAGCAGACCGCGCCGCCCGGGGCTCTCATCACGCTGGTCAACGACGTCAACTTCCTGATGTACGCACCACTGCTGCCGGGTGCGGCGGCCGGGACGCTCGATCCGCGCCATGTGGTTGTACCGCTGCGTGAGCACCTCAAACGCACAGCGTTCCGGGTCGGCTATGTGACCGGCGGCGATCCGTCACGGGACCTGCTCGAGGTTGAGCTGATCTCAGGGGAGCTGAAGCAGTACCGCTACGACCACCTGGTGGTGGCGCTGGGCTCGGTTGCGCGCGTGATTTCGGTGCCCGGACTCACCGAGCACGCGATCGGGTTCAAGACGATCGCCGAGGCGACCGCGCTGCGCAACCGGATCGTGCGCCACTTCGAGCTGGCCGAGGCACTGGACGACAGGCGGCTGCGCGCCGAGTACCTGAGCTTCGTGTTCGTGGGCGGCGGCTATGCCGGCGTCGAGGGGATCGCCGAGCTGTCCGGCTTCGCGCGCGACGCGCTCCGCCGCTATCCGCGCTGCCGGGAGACCGGCACACGCTTCACCCTGATCGACGCGGCATCACGGGTGATGCCGGAGATCCAGAGGCAGCTCGCGGACTGGACGGTCGAGCTGTTGTCCGAGCGCGGCATCGAGTTCCGACTGGAGACCACGGTCGCCGAGGTCAGGGCCGACAGCGTGCTGCTGTCCGACGGAGAGCTGCTGAGGACGCGCACCGTGGTCTGGACCGCAGGAGTGCGCGGAAGCCCGGTGGCAGGGCGCCTGGGGCTCCCGCTCGAACGCGGCCGGATCGTCTGTGACGAGTACCTGCGAGTCCAGGGCCACCGCAACATCTGGGCCGTTGGCGACGTCGCCGCGGTGCCGGATCCGGCGCGCCCTGGCAATCCATGTCCGCCGACGGCTCAGCACGCCATCCGCCAGGGAAAGCTGCTCGGCGAGAACATTGCGCGCGTGATGCGCGGCGAGGCTCCACGCCGGTTCACGTTCAAGACGCTCGGCTCGTTCGCGGACCTCGGCCGTCACCGCGCGGTCGCGAACCTGATGGGCGTGCGCGTCAAGGGCTTTCCGGCATGGGCGATCTGCCGCCTCTATCACCTCGCCTGGCTGCCGGGGCTTGACCGCAAGTCGCGCCTGATCGCCGACTGGTCGGTTGAGATCCTGTTCCCACGCGACCTGGCGGAGCTCGGGCAGCTTGGTCACCCCACGCGGCTCGAGCCGGACGAGCCGCCGCTCGAGCCGGACGAGCAATTCGCGCAGGACGACGCTGAGCGCTGAGCCGTCGCCCGGGCGTCGTATCCTTCTGAGAAGTTGAGCGTTCTCGAACAGGTGCGCGCGGATGTGATCCGGGCGATGAAGGCGGGTGACCGGGATGTCGCCAATGCGCTGCGCCTGCTCGTCTCCGAACTCCAGAAGGACGCGAAGGAGGGGAAGGGCGACGAGCTTGCGGTGCTGCGGCGTGAGCACAAGCGCAGGCTTGAGGCTGAAACCCAGTTCCGTGACGCCGATAGGCCTGATCTCGCTGACAAGGAGCAGGCGGAGGCCGAGATGATCTCCCGGTATCTGCCGCCCGACCTGAGCGACGCGCAGCTCGCGGTGATCGTGGATCAGGGAATCGCCCAGACCGGAGCGAGCAGCCCGAAGGACATGGGCCAGGTGATGAAGGTGGTTATGGACCTGGCCGGCGGCCAGGTCGACGGCAAGCGTGCGTCGGCGGCGGTGCGGACCGCCCTCGGCGCGTGAATACAGAGGAGTCGGATGCGGACCCAGATCGAACTGGACAACACCGCCGCCGCCGAACTGGCGGGTAGCGGCGACAGAATCCTCGACACGCTCACGGCGCAGCTCGACTGCGAGGTGTATCTGCGCGGCAACCTGCTGACGCTCGAGGGCGACCCAGAGGCGGTGAATGCAGCTGAAGCGGTGGTGCATGAGCTGACGGAGCTGGTGGCGCAGGGACACGAGCTCGCTCCGGGCACGGTCGAGGCGGTGTCGCACGCCCTCGATGAGCACGAGGACCCGGGCGCGATCCTCGAGGATGTGATCTGGCGCAGCCGTGCACTCAAGGTCGCGCCAAAGACCGTGCACCAGAAGCGCTACGTGGACTCGATCCGGCACAACACGATCACCTTCGGCATCGGCCCAGCGGGCACCGGCAAGACCTTCCTGGCGGTCGCACTGGCCGCTGCCGCCCTGCACCGTCGTGAGGTCAGCCGCATCATCCTCACACGTCCGGCCGTCGAAGCCGGCGAACGCCTCGGATTTCTGCCGGGTGACCTGATGGCGAAGGTCGACCCGTATCTGCGACCGCTGTTCGACGCGCTGCACGACATGCTCGAGGCGGAGAAGTTCAGCCAGCACCTGGACCGCGGCGTGATCGAGGTGGCGCCGCTCGCGTTCATGCGCGGGCGCACGTTGAACGACAGCTTCATCATCCTCGACGAGGCACAGAACACGACACCCGAGCAGATGAAGATGTTCCTGACGCGGCTCGGCTTCAACTCAAAGGTCGTGGTCACCGGCGACGTCACCCAGGTCGACCTGCCGCGTGAGCAGGCGTCGGGGCTGCTTGCCGTAAGCGAGATACTCGACGGCGTCGAGGACATCGGCTTCGTGCGCTTCGGTGAGGAGGACGTCGTCCGGCACAAGCTGGTGCGGCGGATCGTCGCTGCCTACAACGATCACTCGCAGCGCCAGGCGCCTGAGCTACGGCCGGCCAAACGGGCCTGATGAGCCTCGACATCGAGGTGCTGGGAATCGACATGCTCGTTCCGGATGCGCCCACCGCGCTCGAGGTCAGCGAGCTCTGCGTCCTGGCGCTTTCCTCAGCCGGGATCGAGCAGGGGCACATGGCCGTCGAGTTCGTCGACGCCAACCGCATCCGGGAGCTCAACCGCGACTACCGCAGCATCGACAGCCCCACCGACGTGCTCTCGTTTGGCGTGGACGAGGACGGCGACTCGGCCGGCCCGCGCGAGCTCGGCGACGTCGTGATCTGTCCCGAGCACACCAGCGATCTTCGCGAGGCCGTCGTCCACGGAACGCTGCATCTGACGGGTATGGACCACGAGGTCGACGACGGTGAGATGCTCGCACTGCAGTCCGAGCTGATGCGCTGGGTGCGATGACACGCTCCGGCTTCGTGGCACTCGCCGGCCGACCCAACGTCGGCAAGTCGACGCTCACGAACGCGCTCGTGGGCGGTAAGGTCGCGATCGTCTCCGACAAGCCGCAGACGACCCGGCGCGCGATTCGGGCCGTTGCGGGAGGTCCCGACTGGCAGCTGGTGATGGTCGACCTGCCCGGAGTTCAGCGCCCGCGCGACGCCCTCACCGAACGCATGCAGCGGCGGGTCGAAGCGGAGCTGGACGGAGCCGATGCCTGTCTGATGGTGATCAACGCCGAACAGGGCGTCGGGCCCGGCGATCGCTTCATCGCTTCCCTGCTGAAGCGAGCGCGAGTTCCGATCGTGATCGCGGTCAACAAGGTCGATCGCGCCGATCGCGCCAAAACGATGAGCGTGCTCCACGATGCCGAGGAGCTTGGCGTCGCGGATTCGATCTTCCCGATCTCAGCTCGCAGGGGCACCGGCGTGGACGAGCTGCTTGACCACCTCGTGTCGCTGCTGCCGGAGGGCCCCTTCTACTTCGATCCGCGTCAACGCTCCGATCAGTCCGAGTCGACGCTGCTGGCGGAGCTGGTACGCGAGCAGGTCCTGATCCGGACCCGGGAGGAGGTTCCGCACGCCGTCGAGGTCGAGATCGAGCACATCGAGCAGCAGGACGGGAGGATCCGGATCGATGCGCTGCTGCTGGTCGAGACGGAGTCGCAGAAGGGTATCCTGATCGGCAGCGGCGGGCGCATGATCAAGGCGATCGGGATGGGAGCCCGACGCGCGATCGAGCGCGAGCTGGGCGGCCACGTCCACCTCGCGCTGCAGGTGCGCGTCCGTCGGCACTGGCGCGCCGACGACAGGGTGCTCGACAGACTCGGGATCGAGTGACCGGCGGACCTGCGCGAGGCTTTGTCCTCCGTCGCTCGCGTACTTGTTCGTACGCCACGCGCCCTGCGTCCTCGCCTCGCTTGGTCCGGCGCCCGCCGGTCAGCCCACGCCCGGCCCTCAGCCCGCGCCGGCCCGTCAGCCCACATAGACTCCTGGGCGTGGACGCTTCCGAGGTGAACTTCGACGAGCGCGGCCTGGTGCCGTGCATCGTCCAGGACTGGACAAGCGGCGAGGTCCTGACGCTCGCCTACATGAACGCGCAGGCGCTGGGGCTGACACAGCAGACCGGCGAGATGCATTTCTTCAGTCGCTCGCGCCAGGAACTCTGGCACAAGGGCGAGAGCTCCGGCAACGTGCAACGCGTGCGGGCCCTTCGCTACGACTGCGATGCAGACGCGCTGGTCGCGATGGTCGAGCCTCTGGGGCCGGCCTGCCACACCGGCGAGCGCACCTGCTTCTACCGAGGCGACCTCAGTCCGCGGGCGCCGTTCGAGGTGTTGCCGGAGCTCGAGCGCACAATCGGCGCCCGCAGCTCGGAGCGGCCGGACGGCTCCTACACCGCGGAACTCCTGGCAAACCCCGACCACATCGGCGAGAAGGTGCAGGAGGAGGCGGAGGAGGTGGCGCGCGCCGCGCGTGAGGAGAGCGATGAGCGTGTCGCCAACGAGGCCGCTGATGTCCTCTACCACCTGTCAGTGCTGCTTGCCAGCCGGGGCATGAGCCTCGCGTATGCCGAGAGGGTGCTCGATGAGCGCCGTCGCTGACGGTGCCCCCGTCACCGAGACCTGGATCGAGGACACCGAGACCCCGGTCTCAGCCTTCCTGAAACTGCGCGCAGCAGCGCCGGACGAGCCGGCGTTCCTGCTTGAATCCGCCGAGCAGGGCCGGGTCGGCCGGTTCAGCTTCATCGGCTACCGCCCGCGCAGTGTTCTGCGCTGGTCGCTGGGCGAGCCGGGAGATCCCTATGCGTTGGTCCGGCAGGAGATCGACGCGGTCGGTACGCGCCAGCCGGAAGGCGTCGAGCTGCCGTTCGGCGGCGGTGCCGTCGGCATGTTCGCCTACGACCTGGTGCGCACGGTCGAGCCGCTCGGCGAGCCCAATCCGGATGAGCTCGGGCTTCCAGACCTGGCGCTGATGCTGACAGACACACTGGTCGCCTTCGACCATGTGAAGCGCACGCTGACGGTCGTGGCTCACCCCAGCGATGATGCCGACACCGCCCGCGCGAAGATCGATCAGATCAGGGAGATCCTCGCCGGTCCGTTGCCGCGTCCGGAGTTGACGGACGCAATCGCCTATCGAACAGCCCCGGAGTTCGTCTCCAACATGACGCGCGAGCACTTCGAGGCCAACGTCGCCAGGATCATCGACTACGTGTATGCCGGGGATGCCTTCCAGGTGGTGCCGTCTCAGCGCTGGTCGGCGAAGACGCCGGTCAGCGGCTTCAGCATCTACCGCGGCCTGCGAGCCGTGAACCCGTCGCCATACATGTACTACCTGGACTTTGGCGACTTCGAGATCGCCGGCGCCAGCCCCGAGCCGCTGGTGACGGTCAGCGGCCAGCCGCGTCTCGACGACGCCGATCGCGGGAACGCGACCGCGCGGAGCCACCGCCGAGCAGGATGCTGAATTAGCGCGTGAGCTGCTGGCCGACGAGAAGGAGCGGGCCGAGCATGTGATGCTGGTCGACCTCGGCCGCAACGACCTGGGTCGTGTATGCGAGTACGGGTCGGTGACCGTGGAGGACTTCATGGTCGTCGAGAACTACAGCCACGTGATGCACATCGTCTCGAAGGTGAGCGGCACGCTCCAGCCGGGAGTGGGCGCGCTCGATGCGCTGCGCGCGGTGTTGCCCGCGGGCACGCTCTCGGGAGCGCCGAAGGTGCGCGCGATGCAGATCATCGACGAGCTCGAGCCGGTCAAGCGCGGCGGCTACGGCGGCGCGATCGGCTATGTCAGCTACGGCGGCGATCTGGACACCTGTATCCACATCCGCACCGCCGTGATCAAGGACGGCACCGTGTACGTGCAGGCCGGCGGCGGCACCGTCGCAGATGCCAAGCCGGCCTACGAGTACGAGGAGTCGGTCAACAAGTCACGCGCGCTGCGCGCCGCAGTCGAGCTGGCGGTGAGTCAGCCCAACTGGACGTAGTGCCCCGCCCGCACGACTTGCGGACGGGGCACTCCGCCTCAGGACCTGAACTTCAGGATCTTGATGACCGCCGCCTTCTTGGCGCCGGTCGGGGTCAGGGTCAGCTTGCCGCTGACCTTGCCCAGCTTCGCGAGCATCGCTGCTCCGCCACGGTTGAGCTTGACCTTGGTCACCTTGGTCGAGCCCGCCTTCACGGAGTAGTGACCGCTGGCGAGCGTGACCGTGTGCTTGCCAACCTTGTCGGTCAGCTTGAGCTTGCCGGCGCAATTCGCGCCAGCGCAGGTCAAGATCAGCATCGCCGAGCCTCCCGCGGTGTGCGAGTACGCGACGTGAACCGAGGCTGCTGCCCCGACCGTGATCGAGATCCCAGCTGTGGCCGACAGGCTCGGTGGCCCGGCGTTGGTGGCCGTGACGATGAATCCGCTCTCGCCGTTGGTCTTCGGCGTGCCGGAGATCACGCCGGTGCTGGTGTTCAGCGTCAGGCCCTTGGGCAGCGAACCTGCGGTCACCGCCCACGTGCTCGTGCCGACACCACCGCTGCTCCTCAGCGTCGCCTTGTAGTGCACGCCGACCTTGGCCGCCGGCAGCCTGGTCGTCGTGATCGTCGGCGGCACCGCCGAGTACGCGAAGAACGAACCCTCGGTCTCGGTGCCGGTCGGGGGCCCGCCGCCTGTCTGAGACAGTGAGAACCCGGTCATCACACAGACGCCCGGTGATGAGCAGCCGACGCCTTCAGGAAGTGAGATCGCCTCCGTTGACCCTGCTGGGATCGACGGGTTCTCAAGCGCGACCGGCGCCGACCATGCGCCGTTTACCTCACTCGTGGCAGTTGCCGCCGCGCCTCCGCTGCTCGCTGCCAAGCCGGCGGCTACGCAGTCGCCCGCGTCCCAGCAGGAGATGGCGGTCACGTAGCCGATCAACCCCGACGATGGCAGCGTGGTGAATGTGCCGGCCGTTCCCTGGGTGATCGGAGCCGCCACCGCTTCCGGTTCGCTCGAGCCGGTGGCTTCGACCGTTGCGACGGTGGTGCACACGCCCGCGCTGGGGCATGACACGCCCGCGAGACCGACATGAAGGCTGAGACCTGCGGCCGCTTGAGGTGTGGTAGCTGCGGTGGTGGCGGTGCCGGGGATGGTGACGGCCTGGCTCGTGCCGGCCGCGCCGCCGCTGATCTGGACGATCCATGACTGCTCGTTGCTTGAGGCGTCGCCATAGGTCCCAACAGCCTCGCAGGCACCGGTGCTCGGGCACGAGATCGCGTTCAGGGCGGTGTCGTTCGTCGCCCCCGACGGACCGGTGACCGCCGCGGCGGTCCAGGCGCCACCGGCGCCCTGCGTCGCGATCATCGCCTTCCAGATACTGCTGCTGTTCTCGTACGCTCCGACCGCCGTGCAGGTGGCGGCACAGGAGACGCCGCTCAGGAACGCGCCCTGGGCGGCGGTGGCCAGCGCGCCCGAGGGCAGCGCGACCTGCTGTGAGGTGCCGAACGCGGCAGTCGAGCCGGAAACCGTGAAGGGCACAGCCAGTCCCTGCTTGCCGAGGTTCGCTGCCGACGTGGTCGTGTACTGGCCAACCGCAACGCAGCTCGTCGCGCTGGTACAGGAGACGGAGGTGAACACGGCCGTTGAGCTCGTGTCGCCATTGGCCGGGAGCGGCGCTGCGAGCGGGGTACCCCACTGGCCATCGTGCTCGATCGCGATCACGGGCGTGGCCCCGGTATTGCTCTCGTCGGTGCCCGCGGCCACACAACTGCCCGCGCTCGAGCAGGTCACGGACGTCATCAGCGCGACCGACCCAGTCGTCGTCGACCCGGTGACCGTCAGCGACTGGTAGGTCTGCTGCGCGCTCCAGGTCGGTGCGGCCGTGGGCGAGGCGGCGCTGGCGGTGCCCGCGCTCGCTGCCACGATGGCGAACGCTGAGAGCAGCGCGGCCCCCGCGGCAGCGGTGCGCCCGGCGAACAAGAATCTCATTGGTTTGCTGCCTCCCGGTTTCAGTACCGTCATAACGATGTACAACGGAGCTTTCGGCAACGCCGACCGAATTCCTCACGGTCGGCTCCGCGCGTGGACGGATTGAGCCGCTGACGTGCGGGTTCTCGTCATCGACAACTACGACAGCTTCACCTACAACCTCGTTCAATACCTGGGGGAGCTGCAGACGCCGGCACATGAGATCGAGGTCGTGCGCAACGACCACTCGACCGTCGATGAGCTGCTGATCCGCGGATATGACCGAGTGATCGTCTCGCCTGGGCCCTGCACGCCGAACGAGGCCGGGATCAGCCTCGAGGCAGTCAGGCGGTTTCCCGTGGCCGGCATCCCCATGCTGGGAGTCTGTCTCGGCCACCAGGCACTCGTGCAGGCCTGGGGGGGCACCGTCGTCCGGCACGAGCCGGTCCACGGCAAGACCTCCACGATCGAGCATGACGGCCGGACGATCTTCAGCGGCCTGCCGGAGCAGATCGAGGTCGGCCGCTACCACTCGCTGATCGCCGAGAGCCACCTCCCCGACGTGCTCGAGGTCAGCGCAACCGGGGGTGGTGTCGTGATGGCTGTCCGGCACCGCGAGTTGCCCGCGGAGGGCGTTCAGTTCCACCCCGAGTCGGTTCTCACCGAACACGGCCGCGACATACTCAGGAACTTCATGGAGGGCACACGGTGAGCGAACTGCTCACACGCGCGATCGATCACCTCGCCGACGGCCACGACCTCAGCGTCGACGACGCCGCGGAGGCGCTTGCCGAGATCATGGCCGGCGAGGCGACCGACATCGAGATCGCCGGATTCCTGATCGCGCTGCGCGTGAAGGGCGAGACGGTCGAGGAGCTCGCGGGGCTGGCGCGGACGATGCGGGCCTTCGCCGCGTTCGTGCCGACCGCCGGCGAGGATCTGCTCGACACGGCCGGCACCGGCGGCGGCCGTACCACGTTCAACGTCTCGACCACAGCGGCGCTGATCGCCGCCGGCGCCGGCTGCATGGTCGCCAAGCACGGCAGTCGCTCCTCGACCGGCCTGTCGGGCTCGGCCGACGTGCTGGAGGCCCTCGGCGCGCGGATCGACCTCGATGCCACGGGAGTCGGCCGCTGCATCGAGGAGATCGGCTTCGGTTTCATGTTCGCGCCATACCACCACCCCGCGACCGGCCGCGTCGTGAAGGTGCGCAAGGAGCTGAAGGTCCGAACCACCTTCAACTTCCTCGGTCCGCTGACCAATCCCGCCGGCGCCAGCCGCCAGCTGCTGGGCGTCTCCGACCTGGCGACACTGCCGAAGATGGCGGGAGCGCTGGCGCTGCTCGGTACCCGTCACGCGCTGCTGGTGAGCGGCGAGGACAGCCTCGACGAGCTGAGCATCTCCGCGCCCACGCGCGTGATCGAGGTTCAGGACGCGCGGCTCGAGGAGTACACCGTGATCCCCGAGGACTTCGGGCTCGCCCGCCACTCGCCCGATGCCGTCCCCGGCGGCGACCCGCAGCGCAATGCGGAGATCGCGCTCGCGATCTTCGGCGGCGAGCGCGGCGCCGCACGAGACCTGGCCGTGCTCAATGCCGGCGCCGCGATCTACGCGGCCGGTCGCGCCGAGACGCTCGCCGAGGGCGTGGGCAGGGCCCAGGAGGCGATCGACACCGGCGCCGCCACGCGCAAGCTCGAGGAGTTCATCGCGCTGACCAGCGAACTCGCACCGCGGTGAACGTCCTCTCCGAGATCGTCGCGGACACCCGGGCTCGGGTCGCGCGCCGGGCGCAGGACGTGCCGCTGCAGACGCTGATGCAGGCCGGCGAGCAGCGGCGAGCCGGTCCAAACGCGATCCGCGACTTTCCCGGCGCACTGGTCGCGCCTGGGATCTCGCTGATCGCCGAGCACAAGCGCAGCTCGCCCACTGCAGGGGTGATCCGCGCCGACCTCGCGTTGACCGACGTCGTCTCGGCCTACGAGCGCGCGGGCGCGCGGGCGCTGTCGGTGCTGACCGAGGAAGGTCGCTTCGGCGGGGCGCTCGCCGACCTCGGGGCCGCTCGTGCAGCGTCTGGCCTGCCGATCCTGCGCAAGGACTTCATCGTCGAGGAGTACCAGGTGCACGAGGCGTTGGCGGGCGGCGCAGACGCGATCCTGCTGATCGTTGCCGCCATGGAGGCCGGCCCGCTGGCCGTCCTGAACGCGCTCGCGGGTCAGTTGGGTCTGGCGACGCTGGTCGAGGTTCACAACGCCACCGAGCTCGAGGTCGCGATCGCGCTGGGCGCCGGGATCATCGGCATCAACAACCGCAACCTGGCGACGCTCCAGGTCGACCTCGGGACCACCTATGAGCTGCGGGCGCAGGTTCCCGAGGGTGCCCTGGTCGTCGCCGAGTCGGGCTTCCGCTCCCACGCTGAGCTGGAGCGCCTCGAGGCGGCAGGGGTTGACGCGGTGCTGATCGGTGAGGCGCTGATGCGTGCGCCCGATATCGAGGCCGCGGGTCGTGAACTTCTAGGATCAAGCCGGTGAAGGCGCCGAGGATCAAATTCTGCGGAGTCACCCGAGAGCAGGACGCCGAACTCGCCGTCTCGCTCGGAGCGTGGGCGGTCGGGCTGAACTTCTGGGCGCCGTCACCACGCTCGGTGACCGTCGACCGCGCTGCTGGGCTGGCCGCCGGACTGAAGCGCCGGGCGGAGGTGGCCGGCGTGTTCGTGAACCCGGCGCTCGACGAACTGACCGACATCGCGGACGCGGTCGGGCTCACGATCCTCCAGCTTCACGGTCAGGAGGGACCTCAGTTCTGCATCGAGGCGTCGCGGCGCACCGGCTGCAAGGTCATCAAGGCCGCGCGCGTACACAGCCTTGCCGACATCCAGGCACTAGCGGCGTACCACACTGACTTTCACCTCTACGACAGCTACAGGCCCGGTGTTCCGGGCGGCACCGGCGAGACGTTCGACTGGGATCTCGCCGCTGGTCGAGGGCGGGTGGCGCCGCCGAAGCGCAAGGGCGACCGCGTGCCGCTGATCCTGAGCGGTGGGCTGACGCCGGCGAACGTCGCCGGGGCGATCGGGACGGTGCAGCCGTTCGCGGTCGATGTCGCCAGTGGCGTCGAGTCGGCACCGGGGTTCAAGGACGGCGATCTGATGCGGGCGTTTGCGGAGGCTGTCGCCTCCACCGCCACCGATGAGGATGCTGATCCGGGAGCGAGGGGCGAAGGGTTGAATAATTCAACCTTTGGCCCCAACAAGGAGGCCGCGTGAGCGCCGCCCTCGAGCATCGCTTCGGCCCCTACGGCGGGCAGTACGTGCCGGAGACCCTGATGCCGGCGCTGACCGAGCTCGAGCAGGCGTGGCTCGAGTCGCGCGCCGACGCCGGCTTCCAGGAGCGGCTCGCATACCTGCTGCAGAACTATGTCGGCCGGCCGTCGCCGCTTTACCTCGCTGAGAGGATCAGTGCAGAGGTGGGTCATCCGGTCTATCTCAAGCGCGAGGACCTCAACCACACCGGCGCGCACAAGATCAACAACGCGCTCGGTCAGGCGCTGCTGGCACAGCGCATGGGCAAGACGCGGATCATCGCCGAGACCGGAGCCGGCCAGCACGGCGTTGCCAGTGCGACCGCATGCGCGCTGCTGGGGCTCGAGTGCGTCGTCTACATGGGCAGCGAGGACATCCGCCGCCAGCTGCCCAACGTGCAGCGCATGGAGCTCCTCGGAGCGACCGTCGTGCCGGTCGAGGCAGGCGCCCGCACGCTGAAGGAGGCGGTCTCCGCGGCGATCCGCGACTGGGTCACGAACGTCGGCAGCACCCACTACATCATCGGCTCCTGCGTCGGGCCGGCGCCCTACCCGGTGCTGGTTCGCGAACTGCAGCGCATCATCGGTGACGAGGCGCGGGCTCAGGTGCTCGACCAGACCGGACGCCTGCCCGACCGCGTGATCGCCTGTGTGGGCGGCGGATCGAACGCGATCGGGGTATTCGTGCCGTTCGTCGACGACCGCACTGTGCGGCTGATCGGCGTCGAGGCCGCGGGCGAGGGGATCGCGACCGGGCGGCACGGGGCGCCGCTCACGGTCGGCGGCCCGCCAGGCGTGCTGCACGGCTCCTACTCGGCGATCATGCAGGACGAGGACGGTCAGATCCTCGAGGCGCACTCGATCTCGGCCGGGCTGGACTACCCCGGCAGCGGGCCCGAGCACGCGTGGCTGCGCGACCAGGGCCGCGCGACTTACCTCGCGGTCAGCGATGATCAGGCGCTCGATGCGTTCGCGCGGGTGGCGCGCCTGGAGGGGATCATCCCGGCGCTCGAGAGTGCCCACGCACTGGCCTGGACGTTCGCCAACACCGACAGCGCCCTGGATGTGGTCTGCCTGTCCGGCCGTGGCGACAAGGACCTCGTCGAGGTTCTGGCCAAGCTATGAGCGGCGTCGATCGGATCGCCGAGGCGTTCGAGTCGGCCCGGGCGAACGGGCGCCGCGCCGCGCTGATGCCGTACCTGATGGCCGGCTATCCCGACCTCGACCGCTCGCGCGAGGTTGCGCGCGCCTACGTGCGCGGAGGCGCCGACCTGATCGAGCTCGGTGTGCCGTTCTCGGACCCGCTGGCTGATGGCCCGGTGATCCATGCGGCCGGAGTCGCGGCTCTGGCGGAAGGCGTACGTGTCGCCGACGCGCTCAGCGTCGTTCGCGAGGTCGCCGACGAGGTTCCCGTGGTGGTGATGTGCTACGCCAACCTGGTGCTAGTGCGCGGGCTGGAGCGCTTTGCCGACATGCTCGTGTCGGTCGGGGCCAGCGGCCTGATCGTTCCGGATCTGCCGCTCGAGGAGGCCCCGGCGACCCTGGCCGCGCTCGACGCGCGCGGGCTGGCGCTGGTGCCGTTGGTGGCACCGACGACCCCGGACGAACGGCTCGCCCAGATCGGCGCGCGGGCTCGAGGCTTCCTCTACACCGTGTCGGTGACCGGCACCACAGGTGAGCGGGCCGCGAATGACGGCGGGCTCGCTGATGTCATCGCCCGTGCCTGCGCGAACACCTCGGTGCCCGTCGCGGTCGGCTTCGGGATCAGCACGCCTGAGCAGGCAGCGGCGGCCGCGGAGGCAGGAGCGGCCGGCGTGATCGTCGGCAGCCGGCTGGTGCGCGCAGCCGAGGACGAGGACGTGCGTGCGGTGGTGGCCGGCTTCGCCGGCGCGCTCGCGATCTAGCGTCGCGATCCAGCGGCTGCCGGGCGTCGCCTGACTCGGCTAGGATTTGCGCCCGATGTCTCTCGTGATCACCGGAACCTTTGGCCTGTGCGTATGGATCGTCCTGTGGGCGCTCAACGTATCCGGCTTCGATGCGCTTCTGATCGCGATCGTGCTGGTGCTGATCGTGTCCGCTCTGCGTAACGTTGTGCCGTTCCTGTTCAGCCGGAAAGACCCCTAGTGGCTGTTCACACCCGCGGGCTCGCGACCGCGGGCGTCGCGTGCTTGGCTGCACTGGCCATCGCCGGCTGCGGCCAGAAGGGTTCGTCATCCTCGTCCAGCTCCGGCACCGTGATCGGCCATACGCTCCGGATCTACCTGAGCGATCCCGCCAACCTGGCGCACGATCCGGTCGCGCAGGACGTGATCGAGGCCGAGCGACTGGCCTTCAAGGCGCGTGCCGGTGAGGTGAAGGACTTCCGGGTCACGCTGGTCGTGACCAATGGCGCACAAGGTCTCGGACAACGCCCGCTCGGCGATCATCGACAAGACCGCGATCGCATACCTCGGTGAGATCGCACCCGGCACCTCTGATCAGACCGTCGGGATCACGAACGCCCTCGGCGTGTTGCAGGTGAGCCCGACCGACACCGCGCTCGAACTCAGCCAGAGCACGCCGGCCGTGTCCGGCGCCCCCAAGACCTACTTCCAGTCCTGGGGCACCTACGGACGGACGTTCGCCAGGGTCGTCCCGAACTCGGCCGACGAAGCCAAGGCGCTCGTCGCGGAGATGAAGGCCCAGTCTGTCACGAGCCTGTTCGTGGCCGACGACGGCAGCGACTACGGCCGCGCCCTGGCCGACGCGGTGCGCTCCGACGCGGGCGCCGCCGGCCTCACCGCTGCCTCCTCGGCGAGCGGGGCCAGCGGCGACTTCTACGGGGCGACCAATCCGGCAACGGCCGCAAGCTTCTTCAATCATCTCGCGTCAACTGACCCCAAGGCCAAGCTGTTCGGCTCCTCGTCGCTGAACAGCGCCGCCTTCACATCGGCGATCTCCTCCTCGGTTCGCAACCTGATCGTCTCGATCCCAGGCTTCATGCCCCAGTCTCTGACCGCGCAGGGCCGTTCGTTTGTGAGCGCGTTCCGGACGGCATCCGGCCACGCGCCTAACACCGAGGCGGCCTTCGGCTATGAGGCGATGTCGGCTCTGCTTCAGGTGGTACAGCTCGAGGGCCAGAGCGCAAACGAGCGCAGCGCGATCGTCAAGGGCTTCCTGAACCTGAAGGTCAAGTCCTCGGTTCTCGGCCCCTACTCGATCAACAGCACCAGCGGCAACACCAGCCTTGACGCGTTCGTGTTCGCGCGGATGCGGGGCGGTCAACTCGTGCCGTTCACGGCGGCGACCAAGAGCTGAGATGGGCGTCCGCCGGGTCGCGGCGGGGGCTGCCGTGGTCGCGCTGGCATCCGCGCTTGCGGGCTGTGCCGGCAGCGGGCCCGGCGGCACGACGACGACCGTTCCGGCGGGGGATCACATCCATGGGAACCGCCTGACGATCTACATCGCCGGGCCGCTGAGCGGGAGGTCCAGGGTGAGCGGCAGGGCGGTGGTGAACGGGGCGACGCTCGCGCTCGATCAGATCGGCTCGCGCATCGGCCGCTACCGGATCCTGATGCGCACGCTTGACGACGTTTCTCCCGGTCAGCACGAGTGGAGCGCAGCGGCAACGCAGGTCGCCGCTCAGACCGCGGCCAATGATCACACCACGATCGCCTACCTGGGGGACTTCAACTCCGGCGCCAGCGGCGTCTCGATCCCCGTCCTCAACCCGTCTGGGATCGCTCAGGTCAGCCCCTACAGCAGCGCCGTGGGCCTGACCTCGGACGGGCCCGGATCGTCACCCGGCGAGCCGCAGGCCTTCTACCCGACGGCCCTGCGCACCTTTGCGCGTGTCGTGCCGAGCGACTACATCCAGGCGCTCGCCCAGGTCCGGCTGCAGAAGAGCCTCGGCTGTAAACGGACCTACGCGATCAGCGACGGCGAATATGACGGCGACTCCGCCAAACAGGCCTTCCTCGAGGCGGCTCAGGCCCAGGGCCTCGACGTCGTCGGAGAGCAGTCCTACTCGACGAGCGAGTCGAGTTACATCTCGAACGCCCAGACGGTGGCTGCGAGCGGCGCCAACTGCGTTCTGATCGCCGCGCTGGCGGGCGAGAACACGATCAAACTGGTCACGCAGGTCGCGCGGGAGAATCCCGGTGTGCGGTTGTTCGCCACCTCAGGGTTGGCGGAATCCAGCTTCACCGATCCGGCCAGGCACGGAATCCCGGCCGACGTTGGCAGGCGCCTGCTGATCACGGCGCCGGGGGGCAATCCGAAAGTCAACTCGCTGACCAGGGCCTTCATCGCCGCGTACCGGAGGGAGGGCTTCGGGACGCCTGAGCCCGCTGCGATCGACGGCTACGCCGCGATGCGGCTGGTGCTGGAGGCGATCCAGCGGGCGACCGATGACGGCCGCCATCAAGCCGAGCGCGTAAACGTGGTGAAGGCTCTGTTCAGCCTGGGCAAGCGCGCGAGCCCGCTTGGCGCGTACCAGCTGAAACCGGACGGAGACACGACGCTCCGCTATTACGACGTCTACCGTGTGGTTGGCGGTCGGCTCCAGTACTGGAAGACGGTGAGAGGTTGAGGCGGGCTCTGAGGGTGATAGGCATCATGCGACTGCCAGGGCTGGCGGCCCTGTGCGCATTCGCACTCGCGGCGTGCGGATCGAGTCACTCGTTCACGCTCACGACCCCCCACACGACACCGCCGCCACACGACGCCAACAGGCTCGACATCTACTCGAGCCTGCCGCTAAGCGGGCCGTCGCGGGCGACATCCCTGATGATCCTCCGGGGCGTCGATCTGGAGCTCTGGCAGAACAACTGGACCGTTGCCAACTACCAGATCCACGCGACTGCCCTCAACGGCACCACACGCCGGCAGGTGGTGAGGAACGCGCAGCAGGCGGCGCTCGATCCGAACGCCATCGTTTACATCGGCGAGCTCGCCTCGAGCCTGACCAAGCTCTCGCTGCCGATCCTCAACCAGGCCGGAGTCATGCAACTCACCCCGGGCAGTCCGTACCCCGGCCTGACCAAGAACCTGAAGCCGGTCACGGCGGATGGCGAGCCGGGAATCTACTACCCCTCGCCGCACGCTCAGACCCTCCTGCGTCTGATCCCCGACGATCTGGTCCAGGCCGCCGCCGCGGTCGAGGAGCTGAAATCAAAGTCAATCGGTTGCACGCGGATTGCGGCCGCCTCGTTCGCGAGCCCACTCGACGGCGACGCGCTGGTCAGGGCGATCGACGAGACGGCGCACAACGACGGGATGACGGTGTTCAGCCAGAAGCCCGGCACCAACACCAAGGACTTCCCCACATACGTCGACGGACTGCGCAACGCCGACGTCGGCTGCTTCGCGATCGCGGGACCCAGCACGCCGGCGTCGCTTGAGCTGATCAAGGAGATCCACGCGCAGCTGCCTTCGATCGCGATCATGGGCACCAACCAGCTGTGCGATCAGGATTGGATCGACGCCCTGCGCAGGGAGGACCCGGCGATCCTCGAGCACCTGTACTGCACATCACCGATCCGCCCGCTCAGCCGCTACGGCGACCAGGGGACGCGGTTCGCCGCAGCGTATCGGGAGCACTACAAGCATGCGCCTGCGCCAAATGCCTACGCGCTGCTCGGTTACCAGGCGGCGTCTGTGGCGATCAACGCCGTCAACGGGCTCGGAGGTCACCGTGACAATCGCGTCGCCGTCCGTAAGGCGATGCCTGTCGGGATCAACCCGCCGGATGCCCCGGGGGAGTTCACATTCCTGCTCAACGGCGACCTGGCCTCCACGGCCTACGGCCTTTACACGGTCAGCCCGACTGACGGCGACCTCGTATATCTCACGACCCTGTACCCGCGCAACGTGCGGTAGCGGTACCAGCTGCCCTCGCTCCGCCGGACTTGCCGTTATCTTCTTTCCGTTAATAGTGCATTAGGGTGCTTCGAAAAACAGACGAGCGTTATACACAAGGCTCGGCCTTGAAGGTAGGCTGACTCGTTACTCTGCCGCAATCAAGCGGTGAAGTTGGCGTAGGAAGCCAGTACAAGCAAGATAAAAAGGGGAGTCATGCGTCGCATCAGAAAACCCGCTGCCATCCGAATGGCGGTCGCGGTTGCAGTCGTGGCCGCCGCCGCCGTCGGCGGGGCCGCGAGCTCATCGGCGAAGGTCGCCAGGGCCGCCTCCGGCACCACTGTCGACTTCTACTCGAGCCTGCCGCTTTCGGGCTCGACGATCGCCCAGACCGGTCCGACGGTCAAGGGCATCCAGCTTGCGCTCAAGCAGGCGCACTACAAGGCCGGTAATTACAGCATCAAGTATCAGTCGCTGAACGACGCCACCGCGGCAGCCGGTCAGTGGACACCTGAGGCCACCGGTGCCAACGCGAAGAAGGTCGCCGCTGACCCGAACGCCGTCTACTACATCGGCGAGTTCAACTCCGGCGCCTCCGAGGTGTCGATGCCGATCCTCAACACCGCGGGGATTGCGCAGGACAGCCCGGCCAACACCTACGTGGGCCTGACGGCGTCGCTCCACGGCGTGACCGCACCTGGCGAGCCACAGAAGTACTACCCGACCGGGAAGCGCACCTACACCCGCATCGTGCCGGCCGACAACGTCCAGGGCGCATCTGACCTGCTGGCGTTCAAGCAGCTGGGTTGCAAGCGCCTGGCCGTCTTTGACGACACCCAGGCATACGGTGCCGGCCTCGCGTCGGTGCTGAAGGCGACCGCCCACCAGTACGGGATCAAGGTCCTCCCGATCCAGAGCGACGCGCAGGTCGAATCCGACTACACGTCGGTGGCGCAGAAGTTCGCATCCGAAGGCGCCCAGTGCGTCGAGCTCAGCGCGACGACCGCGAGCGTCGGTGGTACCGCGTTCGTGACAGCCATTCACGCGTCGCTGCCGAAGGCGAAGATCCTCGGCCCCGACGGCATGTGCGCGTCGGCCTGGGCGACGACGGTTCCGGTGCTCTGCACCGTCGCCACGCTGAACATGCAGTCGTACCCGGGCGGCAAGGCGTTCCTGAAGGCCTATAAGAAGGCCTACGGGGTCTCCAACCCGGACCCGTACTCGATCTACGGCTACGCGTCAGCGCAGCTCGGCATCGCCGCGCTCAGCCACGTGAAGGCCGGTCTCAGCGGCAAGGCGCTGCAGGCCGCGATGGTCAAGGCTGTGTTCGCGACCAAGAACCTCAACGGGGTGCTTGGCAAGTTCAGCATCGACAAGGCTGGTGACACGACGCTGACCGCTTACGGGCTCTACAAGCTGACCCCGACGAAGAGCGGCAAGTCAGACAACCAGACCTTCGACAAGGTCCTGGCACCGACGAAGTACCTGCACGTCTCCTAAGCTGAGGCGTCTCTGACGAAGGCGGGACGGGCACGTTGGGTGTCCGTCCCGCCCCGTCTTTTCAAGAGCAAAACTTCTTTCCTTGTCAGCCACCACAACAGCCGAGACGGTGCGTCAGCGCACCGCCGGACCGCTGCAGTTCGTGCGCAAGCACATCGGTAGCTGGGGACTGATACTGGCGCTGCTGGCGCTGCCGATCTACTACACGCTCCAAGACCTGATCTCGGGTTACCAGGCCGGCGTGACCGCCAGCGGTCAGCCGATCATCCATCACGACCTGACGGTGATGGGATTCAACCTGCTGGAGGGACTCTCGAACGGCTCGATCTGGGCGCTGATCGCGATCGGCTACACGCTGGTCTACGGCATCATCGAGCTGATCAACTTCGCCCACGGCGACGTGTTCATGATCGGCTCCTTCACCGGAGCGACAGTCTGGGTTGCGCTCGGCCTCACACTCGCGACAGGACCGCTGGGAGTGGTCGTCGGCCTGTTCGTGACGCTGATCGTGACGATGTTCACCACCGGTTCGCTGAACGTGCTGATCGAGCGGGTGGGCTACAAGCCTCTGCGCAACGCCCCCAAGCTGGCACCGTTGATCACCGCTGTCGGGTTCTCGTTCGTGCTGCAGAACGTCGGGCTGCTCTGGCATGGAGGCAATCCGGTGGCGGTCGATGACCTCCTGCGCTCGGGCAACACCGTCTTCAACATCTCCGGTGTCGCGGTGCACCGCCGCGACCTCTTTGCGATCGGCCTGATGATCCCGCTGGTGATGGCGCTCAACGCATTCGTCAACCGCACCAAGCCGGGCCGCGCGATGCGAGCCACCGCCCAGGATCCGGAGGCCGCGCGGCTGATGGGAATCAACGTCAACAACACGATCTCACTGACGTTCATGCTGGGCGGGATGCTGGCCGGCGCGGCCGGCGTCATCTATGCGCTGTATGACGCGAACATCTGGTATTTCCAGGGCTTTCAGGCGGGATTGTTTGCCTTCACGGCCGCGGTGATGGGTGGCATCGGCAATATCCGCGGCGCTGTGCTTGGTGGCCTGATCATCGGCTGTGTACAGCAGCTGGCCGCCTACCGGATGGGGACACAGTGGACCGAGGCTGTGATCTTCGTATACCTGATCCTGGTCATGGTGCTGCGCCCGCGCGGTCTGCTGGGTGAGGAGACTCGAGAGGCCGGATGAGCGAGCTGAAAGCACAGATCCAGGAGTGGCGGGACGCCTGGGCGAAGCGGATTCCGACAGCTCCGCGCTGGCTCGGCGGCAAATGGACGCGCCCGGCAGTGGTACTGCTGATGGCGTTCCTGATCGTGTTCCCGCTGTTGTTCAGCGACGCCAGCGGCTTCATCGACGCGACGATCATCGCGCTCGCCTACGTGGTGATGGCGGTGGGCCTCAACATCGTCGTCGGCTTCGCCGGACTGCTCGACCTCGGCTACGTCGCGTTCTACGCGATCGGCGCCTACATGGTCGGCTGGCTGGCGTCGAGCTTCTTCTTCGCGGAGCACATCAACATCCTGTCCTCCGCCCCGCACGGCTCGATCGGGATCCATCTCAATTTCATCCTGATCCTGATCTGCGCGATGATCGCCACCTCGATCGCCGGCATGATCATCGGCCTGCCGACCCTGCGCCTGCGCGGTGACTACATCGCGATCGTGACGCTCGCCTTCGGCGAGATCATCGGCACGCTCGTGGTCAACGGCTCCTCGATCCACATCTGGGGTGGACAGACGCTGACGGCCGGCAACCTCGGGATCTCGTCCCTGGACATGCCCTACTTCCCGGGGGTCGGCACGTTCGGACTGCTCAGCCTCAGACCCTGGTACTGGCTGATACTGGCGATCGTCTTCGTCGCGGTCTTCGTCGCCTACCGGCTGCGCGATTCGCGCCTGGGGCGTGCCTGGATCGCCCTGCGTGAGGACGAGGTGGCCGCTGTCTCGATGGGCATCCCGCTGGTCAAGACGAAGTTGCTCGCATACGCGATCGGGGCGGCGTTCGGCGGCATGGCCGGCGCCTTCCTGGCGGACTTCGACCAGACCGTCAACGCCTCACAGTTCGCGTTCACGTTCTCGATCTTCGTGATCTCGATGGTGATCCTCGGTGGCCTTGGTTCGATTCCCGGGGCGATCCTCGGGGCGCTCGTGATCTCCTACATCAACTACTACCTGATCCCGGACGTCCTCAATGGCCTGCCTCACACGTTCGGGCTCAACTTCAACCTTACGGATCTCAGCATCGGCATCTACGGGTTCCTGCTCGTGATCGTGATGATCCTGCGCCCGCAGGGTCTGTGGCCGGAACGAAGACGAAAGATGGAGCTCTCGGGCGAGGTCGCGCCGGAGCATGGGGAGCTGCAGGAACCGACCTCTGGAGCCGGAGCGGTGACCTCAACATGAGTGCGACGGCCGCACCCCCGCAGGCGCCGGCGATCATGGAGGTCCAGGACGTCGTCAAGCAGTTTGGCGGGCTGACAGCCGTCGGCGGGGTCTCACTCGTGGTTCCCGACCGCTCGATCGTGTCCGTGATCGGACCCAACGGCGCCGGAAAGACGACGCTGTTCAACATGCTGACCGGTCTCTACAAGCCGACCTCCGGCCGGATCATCTTCGGGAACGAGAACATCGCACGCATGCGCCCCGACAAGATCACGAAGCTGGGGGTCTCCCGGACCTTCCAGAACATCCGCCTGTTCGGCGCGATGACCGCGACCGAGAACGTCATGATCGGGTGTCATCCCCGGATGCGGTCTGGGCTGTTCGGTTCGATCATTCGGCCGCCGTATGTGCGCAGGGAGGAGCGCGAGACCGAGCAGCGGGCCCGCGAGCTGATCGATTACGTCGGCATCCCCAGAAGATCGGCCGACCGCTACGCCGGTGAGCTCTCCTACGGCGATCAGCGCCGGGTCGAGATCGCCCGCGCACTTGCATCCGAGCCCAAGCTGCTGCTGCTGGACGAGCCGACCGCCGGCATGAACCCGCAGGAATCGGAGGAGCTCAAGGACTTCATGCAGAAGATGCGCTCCGAACTCGGCGTCACGATCCTGTTGATCGAGCACGACATGAAGGTCGTGATGGGGGTGTCGGAGCAGATCACCGTGATGGACCACGGTGAGAAGATCGCCGAAGGAGCGCCGGCGGAGGTGCGGGCCAACCAGCGGGTGATCGAGGCCTACCTCGGGAAGCAGGGCTGATGGCGCTCCTCGAGGTCAACGACATCCATGCCCATTACGGCGGGATCGAGGCGCTCAAGGGCGTATCAATGAGGGTCGAGGAGGGCGAGGTCGTCACCCTGATCGGCTCCAACGGAGCCGGCAAATCGACGACGCTGCGGGCGATCACCGGTCTGACTCCGGCCAGCAGTGGCAGCGTCGTGATCGGCGGCGAGGACATCACGCGGGTCCCTGCGCATGAGATCGTCGATCGCGGAATCGCGCTGTCCCCCGAGGGCCGTCACTGCTTCGCGCGGATGAGCGTGCGTGAGAATCTCGACCTCGGCGCCCACCGGCGGCGCGGCGACAAGACCACGGGTGAGGACATGGAGCGCATCTTCACCCTGTTTCCGCGGTTGAAGGAGCGCGAGAAGCAGAAGGCGGGAACGATGTCCGGCGGCGAGCAGCAGATGCTGGCGATGGGTCGGGCGCTGATGGCGCGCCCGCGACTGCTGCTGCTCGACGAGCCCTCGATGGGAATCGCGCCGATACTCGTGCAGCGGATCTACGAGACGATCGCCGAGATCAACCGCGGCGGTGTCACGATCCTGCTCGTCGAGCAGAACGCCAACTACGCGCTCGACGTATCGCAGCGCGGGTATGTGATGGAGACCGGCCGGATCGCGCTCGAGGGCGACTCCGAGCGCCTTCGCACCGATCCGGACGTGCAACGCGCGTACCTTGGAGCCTGAGCCGTGGCGATCTTTGCACTGATCGGGATCAAGAGCCTCTACCTGTTGTTCGCCTGGCTGCTCTCGGCGGCGATCGGTGGGGCCGTCGCCCAACGAAAGGGCTACGGTGAGCGCCTCGGACTGGCGTTCGGCCTGCTGCTGACCGTGGTCGGCCTGCTGATAGTGCTGCTGCTGCCCGGCCGACCTGGCTCGACATGGAAGCTCGAGGGCCCGCTGCCCAAGCGCTCCAAGTCCTCCCGTGCCCGCCACGGCCCGCAGGGTCCCCAAGGACCCCAGGGGCCGCAGAGCCCGGGCGCTGAATCAACCAACTAGGCTCCGGTCGATGGCTGCAACCGCCGCCGACAACGCGACCGACACCGACGCCCTGACCGATGAGCTGCTGCTGATCGACGGCAACAGCCTGGCCTACCGTGCGTTCTTCGCGCTGCCCGAATCGATCGCGACCTCCACCGGCGTGCCCACCAATGCCATCTTCGGCCTGGCCTCCATGCTGGTCAAGATCCTCACCGAGTACGGGCAGCAGCCGACGATCGTCGTCTGGGACGGCGGCTACACCGGTCGCAAGGAGCTGTACCCCGAATACAAGGCTCAGCGCTCGTCTCGTCCTGATCTGCTCAGGGAGCAGTGGCCGCACTTCGAGCCGCTGATCGAGGCATTCGGCTACCGCAACCTGCGGGTCGAGGGCTATGAGGCTGACGACGTGATCGCCTCGCTCGCGCAGCTCGCCAAGCATGCGGGTCCCGGCGGTACGCCGATCCAGGTGATGGTGCTGACCGGCGATCGCGATGCCTTCCAGTTGGTGGACGACACCACCCGGATCATGGCGCCCGGTCGCGGTATCACCGACACGAAGATCTACGACAGTCAGGGTGTCGTCGATCGGTATGGGATCACCCCTGAACTCGTTCCCGACTTCATCGGGCTCAAGGGCGACACCAGCGACAACATCCCCGGTGTTCCCGGAATCGGCGACAAGACCGCAGCCGACCTGCTGCAACGATTCGGGTCGCTCGAGCAGGTGCTCGCCTCGATCGATGAGATCTCGGGTGCCAAGCGCAAGGAGAACCTGACCAACCACGCCGACGACGCGCGCCTGTCCAAGCAGCTCGCGACCGCCAAGCGCGACATCCCCGTCGAGCTCGACCTCGCCGACCTCGTCGCCCAGACGCCCGATCGCTCGCAGCTTCGCGACACCTTCCGGCAGTTCGAGCTGCGGGATCCTCTGAGGCGGCTGGAAGAGGCCTTTGGCGTGGACGGGGCGGCCCCCGCCCCGGCCCGTGTGGCCGCGAATGCCGGGGCAGCGGCCGCCGCACCCGCCTTCAAGGCGCGTGGTGCCACCGTCGAGGATCTCGCTGCGCTCGATGAGAGCGTTGAGGTCGCGCTGGCCGTGCGTGCACCGGATGCGCCGGAGGGAGCGCTGTTCGGCGAGGAGTCGCGTTGGAGCTTCGGCTTGCTGAGCGGGGATGAGGTGTTGAGTGGCCTGTGTGAAGGGCCGGAGCAGGTCGTTGCGCAGCTCGGCGTACGGGCGGTGATCGCACACGATGCGAAGTCGCTGAGGACGGTGCCGGAGACACTGGTGCACGACACGGAGATCGGGGCATACCTGCTCGAACCGGCGCGGCGCGCCTATCCGTTCCGTGAGCTCACCGAGGAGCGCGGGTTCAGCGCCCCCGCGGACGTTGATCCGGCGGCGGCCGACGCGGTTCTCGTCCGACAGCTGGCCGACTGGCAGCGTGAGGAGCTTCGTGGCCGTGGCCTGATCGGGCTGATGAACGAGGTTGAGCTTCCACTGGTGCGAATCCTGCGCGACATGGAGGTCGCAGGGTTGAAGCCCGATACGGAGCGTCTGGCCGCGATCTCGACGCGCGTCAAGCTCGAGGCTGACGACCTCGAACAGCAGATCTTCGATCTGTCCGGGGAGGAGTTCACGCTCGGCTCACCGCGCCAGCTGGAGGAGATCCTGTTCGGCAAGTTGGGACTGTCGCGCAAGCGACGCGGCAAGACGGGGTACAGCACCGACGCTCGGGTACTCCAGGCGATCCGCGACGAGCACCCGATCATCGCGAAGATCGAACGGTGGCGCGAGCTGACGAAGCTGGCTCAGACCTATCTCGATGCGCTGCCGCAGCTGATCGCGGCGGACGGCCGGATCCACACCACCTTCAACCAGACCGCGGCCGCAACCGGTCGACTGTCCTCGAACAGCCCGAACCTGCAGAACATTCCGATCCGCACTGAGCTTGGTCGCGAGATCAGGGCCTGCTTCGTCGCCGAACCGGGCAACCTGCTGGTCAGCGCCGACTACTCGCAGGTGGAGCTTCGGCTGCTCGCCCAGATCGCCGGAGATGACGCGCTCAAGGAGATCTTCAGGCGCGGAGAGGACGTGCACACGGCCACGGCGATGCGGGTCTTCGATGTCACCGCCGATCAGATCGATCCGGGCATGCGGTCGAAGTCGAAGATGATCAACTACGGGATCGTCTACGGGCTCTCGGCCTACGGCATGGCCGATCGCCTCGACATCCCGCAGGCCGAGGCCGACGAGTTCATCCAGCGTTACCTCTCCGGCTTTCCGGCCGTCAAGCGCTTCATCGACGAGACGATCGAAGATGGCACCGAGCTTGGATACGTCTCCACCCTGTTCGGCCGCCGGCGGCAGGTGCCGGAGCTGCGGGCACGGCGATGGGAGATGCGCAAGCAGGGCGAGCGCTTCGCGGTCAACATGGTGATCCAGGGAACGGCGGCGGACATCATGAAGATCGCGATGGTCCGCGCCCACGACGCTCTCGCGGCCGAGGACCTTCGGTCGCGCCTGATCCTGCAGATTCACGACGAGCTGCTGTTCGAAGGTCCCGATGAGGAGGCCGAGCAGGTACGCGCTCTCGCGATCCGGGAGATGGAGGGCGCTTTCGAGATGGACCCGCCGCTGGCCGTCGAGGCGGGGGTCGGCTCCGACTGGCTGTCGGCCAAATAGCCGGTCGGCGAAGCAGCGGCGAGCCGGCCGCAGCTCAGTGCGAACTCAGTGCGAAGTCACAAACGACGGGTGCGCGATTTCGAGGTAATGGTTGAACGACCACTCGACGAAGCGCTTGTTGGCAAGCATCCGCAGGGACGGGGAGAGGCACCGCGGCGGGACCCGCGGGACCAGCCGCTGCACGTTCAGCATCGAGTCGAACTTCCAACGGTGGGTGGCGCTGAAGGCGCCATATCGGGCCAGCGCATCGCTCTTGCTCTGGCGGCCGGCGATCACCTGCACCAGCTCACGACCACAGGCGATGCCGAAGTAGAGCGCTGTTCTGATGCCCTCTGCGGTCAGCGGCAGGCAATGCCCGGCTGAGTCGCCGGTGAAGAACACGCCGCCCTCGATCGCATCGCGAATGCGGTGGGGTATCCAGTTCCCCTGGTAGCCGACCGGGTCGCGGTCGAGGTCCTTCGCCAGCTGGACGGTTGTGTCCTTCACGTGGAATCGCGGGTCGAACGAGCCGACGCCGACCCGGACCTCATGACCGGCGGGGAAGCTCCAGCCGTAGCCCGCCGGCACATACCTGCGGTCGATCCATATTTCCAGGTCCTCACCGCTGCCGTCGGGATGGACCTCGAGCCCGCGGGAGAGGTACGCGTCGGGTGGCTGAATCGGCTCGCCCGCCCCGAGCACACGTCGCCAGCCGAGCGCGTCGACGACCAGCGGCGCGCGAATCTCGCCGCGGTCGGTGCGAACCGTGTCGCCATCGCGGCCGTCGACCTTCGCGGTCTCGAACTCGAAGCGATCGGACGGGAGCCGGTCCCAGAGCAAACCGCAGAGCCTGCGGTAGTCGAAAGTGCTGAACGTCCACGGCAGATCGAAGCGGATCGTCGCATGCGGTGTGTGGATCAACAGTTCGCCGAACGTCTGCTGGTTCGAACCCATGAGGTCGAGCGCCTCGAGCCACGCGGTCGGGATGGCGCAAGCCGAGGTCTGGCGCTCGCCGATCTCGTAGCGGTCGATCAGCATCACCTTCGCGCCTGTGTTGGCCAACTCGCACGCCGTCGCGAGACCGGCGAAGCTGGCACCGCAGATCA
Organism: uncultured Conexibacteraceae bacterium; assembly: GCA_963848435.1. Lineage (GTDB taxonomy): Bacteria > Actinomycetota > Thermoleophilia > Solirubrobacterales > Solirubrobacteraceae > Palsa-465. The sequence goes on from CAWKDQ010000005.1 coordinate 131,982, forward strand.
GTACATCGCAGTCGCGATTGATCGGGGTGCGCTCGGCTCCGCGTTTGGTGGCTCTGGTCGGCATCGCCGCGGCCGAGTTTAGGAGTGCCAGCGCCCCGAACGTCGGCACCCTCACCCTCGACTCGCCGCGCGCTGGGACGAACTCCGTGGCTACACTCGGGTGTCCACATGTCAACCATCACAGACCCAAACCCAACCGAACTTCAGGACGTCAAGGTCGTCGAAGGATCCGATGGCCTGCTGCTTGAACTGCCGGACGGCTCGATCGTCCCCAACTACGACGCCACGATCAAGCCCTTCTCCGAAGGCGACGTGGTCACCGGCTACGTCGTGCGTATCGACAACGACGAGGTACTCGTCGACATCGGCTACAAGTCTGAAGGCGTCATTCCGGCCAACGAGCTCTCGATCCGCAAGTCGGTCGATCCGAGCGACGAGGTGTCGATCGGCGAAGAGGTCGACGCGCTGGTCCTCACCAAGGAGGACCAGGACGGCCGCCTGATCCTCTCCAAGAAGCGCGCTCGCTTCGAGAAGGCCTGGCGCCGCATCGAGGCAGCCGCCCAGTCCGGGGAACCGGTCGAGGGCTCGGTCATCGAAGTGGTCAAGGGCGGTCTCATCATCGACCTCGGAGTGCGCGGATTCCTTCCCGCTTCGCTGGTCGACATCCGCCGTGTCCCAAATCTCGACGAGTACATGGGTACGACGATCGAGTGCAAGGTGATCGAGCTGAACCGCTCGCGCAACAACGTCGTGCTGTCGCGCCGAGCCGTGCTGGAGGAGCAGCGTAAGGAGGACCGTGAGCGGATCCTCGATCGTTTGCAGCCAGGCCAGGTCGTGGAGGGCGTGATCTCCAACATCGTCGACTTCGGAGCGTTCGTCGACCTCGATGGGATCGACGGCCTGATCCACATCTCCGAGCTGTCGTGGTCTCACGTGAACCACCCGTCGGAGATCCTCAACATCGGCGACACCGTCTCGGTCAAGGTGCTCGACATCGACCGCAACCGCCAGCGCATCTCGCTGGGTCTCAAGCAGACCCAGGAGGATCCGTGGCAGCGCGTGATCGACACCTACAACATCGGTGATGAGCTCGAGGGCACGGTCACCAAGGTCGTCGCGTTCGGCGCGTTCGTGGAGATTCTCGACGGCGTCGAGGGTCTGGTCCACATCTCCGAACTGGCGCAGCATCATGTTGAGAACCCACGCGAGATCATCCAACCGGGCGATCCGGTCCGCGTCAAGATCCTCGAGATCGACTCCGAGCGTCGGCGTCTGTCGCTCTCGATCAAGCGCGTCGAGGGTCAGGTGCTCCCGGTTCGACCGATAGTCGCCCCTGCCGCCGATGAGATCGAGGACGTGCCCGAGCTGGGGTTGTCTGAAGAGGTGTTCGCCGAATCCGACCCCGAGGCCGACGTCGAGGCCTCCGCGCCGGAGGTCGATGCGGAAGTTGCGGATCCGGTCGAGTTCGTATCCGAGGAAGCGTCCACCGAGGTGGCCGAGGAGGAGTCCGTGGCTGTCGCTGAGGACGAGCCCACGGCTGAGGAGGAGTCCGTGGCTGTCGCTGAGGACGAGCCCGCCGCCGCGGCTGAGGACGAGCCCGCCGCCGCGGCTGAGGACGAGCCCGCCGCCGCGGCTGAGGACGAGCCCGCCGCCGCGGCTGACGGCAAGCCTGTCTCGTAGTCGGCGCTCAGGCTGAGTTTGGTGAGGGGCGGTACGTCTTGCACGCGCCGCCCTTCATTGCGTTAACGGGCGGTATCGGTGCAGGGAAGTCGACCGCACTCGCTGCGCTTGACCGTCTCGGCGCTGCCGTCTTATCAACCGACGCCGTTGTCCATGAGCTTTACGGCACGCCGGGGGTACGCGACAGTGTGGTTGAGCGGTTCGGGCGCGAGGTGGCACCGCGCGGCGTCATCGACCGGGCCGTGCTAGCCGAGCGCGCTTTCGCGACGGAGGGTGACCGTTCCTGGCTGGAGCAGCTGTTGTGGCCGCTCGTACACGAGCGGGTGGCCGCGTGGCGGGCCGCGGCGAACCGCAACGAGCCAGCTCCTCGGGTGTTGGTGGTGGAGGTGCCACTTCTGTTCGAGGCGGGGAGCGACGCCATGTATGACGCCACCATCGCAGTGATCGCCAACGAGCAGGTGCGAGCTGGCCGCGCGCATTCCCGCGGGCACCGAGCGTTGGACGAGCGGTCAGCACGCCAGCTCAGCCAGGAGGAAAAGGCCGCACGTTCCACCTTTGTCGTCAGCAACGACGGCGACGTTGCAGAACTCGAACACAAGCTGTCATCGATCCTTGTCATGCTGGGTGTGTGAGCGTGGGTGAGGATCGCGTGAACGCGGCAGGAGTCTGACTTGGGCGTGACTCAGCGGCACGTGACCTATCCGCGTGGGCGCTCCGGCGGCGTGGCTATGCGCCGCCGTCGGCTAACCGTGCTCGTGACGCTGGTGCTGATGGGCGCCGGCGTGCTGCTGGTGCTGCCACTGGTTCGGCGTGCGATCCAGCACTTCACATTGCCCCTCAGCTACGCGTCCATCATCCGCCGGCAGGCGGCTGACAAGCACCTGGACCCGGCGTTGATCGCGGCGGTCATCTACGCGGAGACACGCTTTGTGCCGCGCGAGTCCTCGACGGGCGCGCTCGGGTTGATGCAGGTGGAGCCCGCAACAGCGGAGTTCCTCGCTCGCCGGTCAGGCGGATATGCCTTCAACGTCGCAGACCTCGGCACACCATCGGTGAATATCGCCTACGGCAGCTACTACCTGCGCTACCTCCTGAACGCGTACGGAGGCGATGAGACCCTGGCGTTGGCCGCTTACAACGGAGGCGAGACCAACGTCAACACCTGGCTGAACAAGGCACGAGCCGCTCATCACTCGTTCACCGTTGCCGACATCCCGATCGCTCAGACCCGCGCGTACGTCTCTGAGGTCACGGCCAAGCAGCAGGCCTACCGAACGCACTACGCTCACCAGCTCGGCTACAGCTGATCAGCGCCTGCGCTGCGGGCAGAAACTCATACCGTCGTCCAGGGCGAGGGGCACAATCCTGGACGCATAGGCCTGAAAGGCCATCAGCCGGCGCACCGTATCTGCCCCATGCAGGCGATGCGGGGGAACAGCAGTGACCCCAGGCCCCATGTCAAGCTGACCACGGGATCCACAGGGGCGTACGCGGATATGCGACTCCTCGGCGCGCGACGCGCGGTCGAGCACGCGCTGGTGGTCCTTCCGTTGATGGTGACCGCGTGGCTGATGGTGACCTACCTAAGTCGCCACGAGCTGGCCGTCGACTTCCACCATGACTTCTGGGTTGCTGGGAGGCTCGTTCGGCACGGACTGAGCCCCTACGCCTGGAGTCGAGCACAGATATCCCAGCAGCTGTCGGAGTCGTTTCCCTACCCGGCTCCGGCTGCGCTGCTGTTCGCTCCGTTCTCGCTGCTGCCGGTCGCGGTTGCGGACATCGTGTTCGTGTTGTTGTCGATAGGGGCATGCGTCCTGGCCCTGTGGCTCCTGGAGGTTCGCGACTGGCGTGTGTACTCGATTGCGCTTCTCTGGTGGCCGGTGATAAACGGCTGGCAGACCGCGAACGTCACGCTTCTGCTTCTCTGCGGGGTTGCGTCGATCTGGCGGTGGCGGGATCACCCGATCTTCGCCGGTGTCATGACGGCGATTCTGCTGTCGCTCAAGCCGATCGTGTGGCCGTTGCTCCTCTGGCTGCTGCTGACTCGAAGGCTGCGAGCCGCCGCCGTATCTGTAGCCACTGCCGCGGCGATCAATCTGATCGGGTGGGCCGTGCTCGGCTTCGGTGAGATCGGTGAGTGGCGACGGTTACTAGAGCTGCAGACGAGCATCCTGTATGCCAGGGGCTATGGGCTGACGGCGCTCGTGGTTCACCTGGGGGGAAACCGCATGGCAGGTACCACATTGCAGCTCTTGGTCTGCACCGTCCTGGTCGTTGTCTTCATGCGGGTGCGAGCCGACTGCCGCCGCGCGTTCTCAGTCGCCGTCCTGCTGATGCTCACAGCGTCCCCGCTTGTGGACAATCATTACTTCGCTCTGCTGATCGCTCCCATCGCCCTTGCTTCGCCGTCGCTCAGCGCCGTATGGCTGGTGCCGTTGATGCTCTGGCTCTGTCCTGCCACGCATGTGCGCGGCTGGCAGGTGCTGCTGACCTGGGCCGTTGTGAGCCTCCCCACGCTCTGGCTCCTGAACAGGCCGGCTTCAGCTACCACGAGGACATTTGAGCAGTCAACAATCTTTCCGCGGAAAGGTTACGGTGAAACAACCTCGGAGGTGTACGAACCGGGCTCCGCAGTGTTCGATGGCAGCTACCAACTGCCCCCGATCCTGCCCGCCGGCTGACCGGGTTGACGCTCACCGAGGGGGTGGCCAAGCAGAGCCGCCCCCGAGGCCGATGCGGTCAGGAGCTGACCACCTCAGCGCTAGGATCGAACCTGACAAGTGCCGGGATTCGAACTAGACGCCACCTTCAGCCCCACCGCTGATCAGCCTGCGGCAATTGCGAGCCTCGCCGAGGGCATCGGCGGCGGCGAGCGGGCGATGACGCTGCTCGGCGCGACCGGGACCGGGAAGACGATGACGATGGCGGCGACGATCGCGGAGGTCGACCGCCCCGCGCTGGTGATCGCGCACAACAAGACGCTGGCGGCGCAGCTCTGCAACGAGTTCCGCACGTTCTTCCCGCGCAACGCGGTCGAGTACTTCGTCTCCTACTACGACTATTACCAGCCCGAAGCCTACGTTCCCAGCAAGGATCTCTACATCGAGAAGGACTCGGCGATCAACCAGGAGATCGACCGGCTCAGGCACGCGGCCACGGCGGCCCTGTTCGCGAGGCGGGACGTGCTGATCGTGGCGTCCGTCTCGAGCATCTACGGACTCGGCTCGCCGGAGGTCTACGACGAGAACCTGCAGACGCTCGTGAAGGGCTCGATGATCGACCGCGACGGGCTGCTGCGCAAGCTCGTCAGCATCCAGTACAACCGCAACGACACCGCGCTGGCGCGGGGCACCTTCCGCGTGCGTGGGGAGACGCTCGAGATCTGGCCGGCGTATGCGGAGACGGCGTACAGGATCAGCATGTTCGGCGATGAGGTCGAGCACCTTCAGCACTTCGATCCGGTCACGGGCGAGCTGATCGAGGACGACCTCGAGCACGTTGCGATCTGGCCGGCCTCGCATTACAACGTGCGCGAAGGCCACATCGAGGAGGCGGTCGCGGCCATCGGCGCCGAGCTCGAGGAGCGCACCAAGGAGCTCGAGGCCAGCGGCAAGCTGCTCGAGTCGCACCGACTCAGGCAACGCACTCAATACGACATGGAGATGCTGCGCGAGATGGGTTTCTGCAGCGGCATCGAGAATTACAGCCGCATCCTCGACGGACGCAAGGCGGGCGAGCGCCCCTACTGCCTGCTCGACTACTTCCCGGAGGACTTCGTCTGCTTCATCGACGAGTCGCATCAGACGGTGCCGCAGATCGGCGGTATGGCCGAGGGCGATCGCAGCAGGAAGCAGACGCTCGTCGAGTACGGCTTCCGGCTACCGAGCGCGCTGGACAACCGGCCCCAGACCTTCCAGGAGTTCCTGAGCATCACCCCGCAGATCGTGTTCGTCTCCGCGACTCCGGGCGAGTATGAGCGGACGCATTCGCAGCGGATCGTCGAGCAGATCGTGCGGCCTACCGGAATCATCGATCCGGACATCGAGGTGCGCGAGACCAAGAACCAGATCGACGATCTGATGAATGAGATCCGCGTTCGGGTCGACCGCAACGAGCGCGTGCTGGTGACCACGCTGACCAAGAAGATGTCGGAGGATCTGACCGACTACCTGCTGGAGATGGGCTTCAAGGTGCGCTACCTGCACTCGGAGGTCGACACGCTGGAGCGCATCCAGATCATTCGCGAGCTGCGGCTCGGTGAGTTCGATGCGCTGGTCGGCGTCAACCTGCTGCGGGAGGGGCTCGACCTGCCGGAGGTGTCGCTCGTCGCGATCCTCGATGCCGACAAGGAGGGATTCCTGCGGGGTGCGACGTCGCTGATCCAGACGATCGGGCGGGCCGCGCGCAACGTCGAAGGCAAGGTGCTGATGTATGCCGACAAGCAGTCGGCCGCGATGACGACGGCGATCGAGGAGACCGACCGGCGCCGCGAGATCCAGCTTGCCCACAACCGCGATCACGGGATCACGCCGGAGACGATCACAAAGGGAATCTCTGACATCGCCGAGTTCCTGCAGTCGGCCGGGAAGGTGCCGAAGTCGCGGCGCCGTCGTCAGCGCGAGGCCGCCGGGACATTGGCTCCGGCCGAGCTCGAGCGTCAGATCATCGAGCTCGAGGAGGAGATGCTGGCCGCGGCTGAGGACCTCCGCTTCGAGTACGCCGCCAAGCTCCGTGACGAGATCCGTGACCTCAAGCGCGAACTCGACGTGGCCGTGGCCGAAGGGCGAGCGTAGGGGAACGTCTGTTCGCTTGAATAAGATCAATGTCGTGGATCAACTGATCGTCTCAGGCGCGCGGGAGCACAACCTCAAGGACATCACCGTCACGATCCCGCGAGACGCGATGACGGTCATCACCGGCCTCTCCGGCTCGGGGAAATCGTCCCTGGCATTCGACACGATCTATGCCGAGGGCCAGCGTCGCTACGTGGAGTCCCTGTCGGCTTACGCCCGGCAGTTCCTGGGGCAGATGGACAAGCCGGATGTCGACTCGATCGAAGGATTGTCGCCGGCGATCTCGATCGACCAGAAGACGACCTCACGCAATCCGCGCTCGACGGTCGGGACCGTCACCGAGATCTACGACTACCTGCGACTCCTGTGGGCGCGGATCGGCAAGCCGCACTGTCACATCTGCGGCCGGCCGATCACCGGACAGTCGGCGGAGCAGATCATCGACCAGGTGATGGAGCTGGCGGAGGGGACGCGCTTCATGGTGCTGGCGCCGATCGTGCGCGGGCGCAAGGGGGAGTACGGCAAGCAGCTCGAGGAGCTGCGCGGCGAGGGCTTCACGCGCGCGAAGATCGACGGGGAGCTGCGCCGGCTCGACGAGGAGATCGTGCTCGACAAGAAGTTCAAGCACGACATCTCGATCGTCGTCGACCGGCTCGTGATGAAGGAGGATCTGCGCAAGCGCCTGGCCGATTCGATCGAGACGGCGGTGGCGCTCGCTGGAGGGCTGGTCGAGGTCGAGCTGGTCGACGCCTCAGGCGGCGACGGCGGGGCGGGTCAGGTGCAGCTCTACAGCGAGAAGTTCGCCTGTCCCGTGCACGGGCCGAGCCTGGTCGAGCTCGAGCCGCGGATCTTCAGCTTCAACTCGCCGCACGGTGCCTGCCCTCGCTGCACCGGTCTCGGCTCGCAGATGGAGATTGACCCTGATCTGGTGGTGCCCGATCCGGAGCTGTCGATCGGAGAGGGCGCGATCGCCCCGTGGGCGGCGAGCGCCTCCGACTACTACGAGCAGCTGATGCAGGCGATCGCGGAGCGCTACGGAGTCGATCTCGACGTCCCATGGGTGCGCCTGCCTGAGGATCAGCGTGACTTCTTCATGTACGGAACCAACGGCGATCGCTTCCAGGTCGCGTATCGCAATCGCTTCGGACGCCGGCGCAACTACTCGACGGCGTTCGAGGGGATCGTCAAGGGCCTCGAGCGCCGCTACCGCGAGACCGAGTCGGAGTTCGTCAAGGAGAAGATCGAGGAGTACATGATGTTGAGGCCGTGCCCCGACTGCGGCGGGGCGCGGCTGAAGCCGGAGTCGCGAGCGGTGCTGGTTGCCGGCCTACCGATCCACGAGTTCACGGCGCTGTCGACCCGGCGGGCGCTCGAGTGGGTGCGCGGGCTCGAGCTCTCTGAGCATGATCGGCGCATCGCCCACCTGATCCTGCGGGAGATCGAGGAGCGGCTCAGCTTCCTGGAGAACGTCGGGGTCGGTTATCTGAGCATGGAGCGCGCGTCCGCGACGCTCTCGGGTGGGGAGGCGCAGCGGATCCGCCTGGCCACGCAGATCGGCTCGTCGCTGGTCGGCGTGCTCTACATCCTCGACGAGCCCTCGATCGGGTTGCACCAGCGCGACAACCAGAAGCTGATCGGGACGCTCGAGCGCCTGCGGGATCTGGGCAACACCGTGCTGGTCGTGGAGCATGACGAGGAGACGATGCGATCGGCCGACCATCTGCTCGACATCGGGCCCGGCGCCGGTGAGCACGGCGGATATGTGGTCGCGCAGGGGACGGCTGACGAGGTTGCGCAGATTCCAGAGTCGCTGACCGGGCAGTTCCTGGCAGGAACCCGCCGGATCGAGCCGCCGGGCAAGCGCCGCAAGCCGGCAGGCTATGTGGCCATCAAGGGCGCTGCGGAGAACAACCTCAAGGGCATCGACGTCAAGGTGCCGCTGGGGGTGTTGTGCAGCGTCACCGGCGTCTCGGGCTCGGGCAAATCGACGCTCGTCAACGAGGTGCTGTTCAAGGCAGCGGCCAACAGGCTCGGCAAGACGCGGATACGGGCCGGCGCGCATTCGGCGATCAGTGGGCTTGAGCAGCTCGACAAGATCATCTCCGTCGACCAGTCGCCGATCGGGCGCACACCCCGTTCGAACCCGGCGACCTACATCGGTCTCTTCGACCAGATCCGGGATCTGTTTGCAAAGACGCCCGAGGCTCGGGCGCGCGGGTACAAGCAGGGTCGGTTCTCGTTCAACGTCAAGGGTGGCCGCTGCGAGGTTTGCAAGGGCGACGGTCAGATCAAGATCGAGATGCACTTCCTGCCGGACGTCTATGTGCCGTGTGAGCAGTGCCACGGTAAGCGCTACAACCGTGAGACGCTTGAGGTTCGCTTCAAGGGAAAGACGATCGCCGACGTGCTGGAGATGCCGATCCGGGAGGCGCTGGAGTTCTTTGCCCACATCCCCAAGATCAGTCGCCGGGTGCAGACGCTCAACGATGTCGGTCTGGGATACATGCGGCTCGGGCAGCCGGCGACGACGCTTTCAGGCGGTGAGGCACAGCGCGTGAAGCTTGCTGCGGAACTCGCCAAAGTGGCGACCGGACGAACGATCTACATCCTTGACGAGCCGACCACGGGCCTGCATTTCGCCGACATCCAGCGGCTGCTGGAGGTGCTCGACAAGCTTGTCGACGCGGGAAACTCGGTGGTGGTGATCGAGCACAACCTCGACGTGATCAAGGTCTCGGATTACCTGATCGATCTCGGCCCCGAGGGCGGCGACGAGGGGGGGAGCTGATCGCCAGCGGCACGCCGGAGCAGATAGCAGCTGTGCCGGAGTCCTACACGGGCCAGTTCCTGAAGCCGCTGCTCGCGGGGAGGCCTGAGCGCGCGGCGCGCGGCGGGCGCAGGCGGGCGGCGGTGGCGGCGTGAGCGAGCTGCTCGCGGAGGCGAAGCTCTGGGCGCAGAAGTGGTGCTGGTACCAGCAGAACAGCATTCCCTGGAACCGCGGGCGGATCCATTACGAACTGGCGCGCCGCCGGGCGTTCGCGCGTTGGCCGCTGCATGGGAATGTGCTCGAGGCCCTGCACGACGGACGGTTGGAGGTGGGTGCCAACGTGCTGTTCGAGCCCGGTGTCTGGATCACGATGCCGGAGCCGGCGCGCGTCCGGATCGGAGCCGGGACGATGTTCAACCTCGACGTGATGGTGGCGGCGCTCGGGTTGGTCGAGATCGGCGAGAACTGCATGTTCGCCAACGGATGCGTGATCACAGATGCCAACCATCGCTATGACGATCCGGCGAGGCCGGTTCCGTGGCAGGGCTTCAAGAGCAAGGGCCCCACCCGCGTCGGTGACAACGTCTGGTGTGGCGCGCACGTGGTGATCACCAGCGGCGTCACGATCGGCGAGCGCTGTGTGATCGGCGCCAACTCCGTCGTCACCGCGGATCTGCCGCCGTTTTCCGTGGCGGCTGGCTCGCCGGCAAAGGTGATCCGCACGATCACCTACGACACGATCAGCTGTTCTTGATCACGATCGCCTCGAGGATGTGGGCGACATGCTCGGTTGCATCGATCGCGTCCTCCAGGCGTTCGAACAGATCCTTCCAGCGGATCACGACCATCGGGTCGATGCCACCGTCGAACAGCGAGGCGATCGCCTCGCGGGTGATCCGGTCACCCTCGTTCTCGAGCCGGTTGATCTCAACCGTGTGGCTTGAGATGTCGTGGAAGCCGCGCAGTTTCGGGACCGCCTCGGCGATCTGCCCGCAGGCCAGGTTCAGCACCTCGGCGAGCTTGATCGCCTGATCCATCGGGGCCTCGATCTTGTAGAGGCCGAGGTAGTCGGCGACCTCCTCGATGAAGTCGACGATGTCGTCGAGCGCGGACGCAAGCGCAAGCACGTCCTCGCGGTCGATCGGAGTGGCGACCGTGTGGTTGAGCCGGTCCAGGATGTCGTGCGTGATCCGGTCGCCGTCGTGCTCACAGTCACGGATCTCGGCTGCGAGCTGGCGGCGGTCGGGATAGTCGCTCAGCAGCTGCTCAAGCAGATCCCCGGAGCGCCTTACGTTGTTACCAGCGTCCTCGAACAGCTCGAAGTAGACCTTCTCTCGAGGGGCGAGAACCTGAGGAATCCGCGGCATGGCCGCATCCTATTGGGTTGCCGATGGATTCCTCAAAGTCGAAAGCTCCGTTTGCAGATCCGCCAGCTCCTCGGCGTCGATCGAGTAGCAATGCTCCGGTGCCGGATAGCGGCCCTCGCGCACGTCGGCGGCGTAGGCGGCGATGCCGGCGGTCATTTCCGGCTGCAGGTTTGCGTAGCGCTGAGCAAAACGGGCGCCGCCGGCGTCACGGATGCCCAGGAGATCGTGGAAGACCAGCACCTGACCGTCGGTAGCCGGGCCTGCACCGATGCCGATCACAGGTATGCGCATGAGGCTCATGAGCTCCTCGGTCACGGCGGCTGGGATCGCCTCGAGCACGATCGAGAAGCAGCCTGCGTCCTGCAGCGCAAGCATCTCCCGCGCGATGCGCGCTGCGCCGGCTGCGGTGCGGCCCTGGGCGCGGTTGCCGCCAAGCGCGGTGGACGTCTGCGGGGTCAGTCCGACATGTCCCATCACCGGAATCCCAGCCTCGACGATCGCTCGCGCCCGCGCCACCGCCATGGCATTGCCGCGCTCCAGCTTGACCGCGTCGGCGCCCGTCTCCTTGATGAACCGCACTGCCGTGCGCACCGCCTGCGCGTCGGACTCCTCGTAGGAACCGAACGGGAGGTCGACGATCATGAACGGGGTCCGGAGCCCGCGGCGGACCGCCCGGGCGAGCATCACGATCTCCTCGGTGGTCACGGCAACGGTGGAGGGGTAGCCGAGAACCATCTCTGCGCCTGAGTCGCCGACAAGCACAAGGTCGACACCCGCTGCCTCAGCGGTGCGAGCGCTGGGGAAGTCATACGCCGTCACCATCACGAGCGCCTCGCCGCGACCGTGCTTCTCGGCCAGAATCGGAAGCGTCATCGGGAGCCGCGACGCATCCTCGGGGGCCGTGAGGCGGGGGCCGGGGGCCGTGGGTCGGGATGGTGCTGGGTGCGACATGTCAAACACTCCTCATGTTGCTTCCCGCCGCCACCGGCGGTCGGGAGCTGGTTGGATCTGGTGAGAGCAGCTGGTTGTCGATCAGGCGGATGTCTCCGACGCGCGCTGCGACCAGCGCAAGTGCCGGACCGTCGATCTCCGTCAGAGGCGCGAGCGTGTCGGGGTCGACGATGGCGAAGTACTCGGTCTCAACGGGCGCGGCGTTGAGCTCGGCGTGAGCGGCCTCGATCACGGTCTGGGCGTCGAGCTCACCCGCGTCGACCAGCGCGGCCGCGGCCTGGAGCGAGCGGCTCAGCGCGAGCGCGCGGTCGCGTTCGTCCGCGGTCAGCCGCACGTTTCGGCTGGACAGCGCCAGACCGTCGGGCTCACGGACGATCGGGCAGACCTCGATCCGCACCGGCATGTTCAGGTCTCGCACCAGCCGCCGTATCACCAGAACCTGCTGCGCGTCCTTCTGACCGAAGTAGGCCACGTCAGGGCCGACGATGTTGAGGAGCTTGGCAACGATGGTGGCAACGCCGTCGAAATGACCGCGGCCTCGCGCCGCGCCCTCCAGAGCAGCGGTCACGCCCGCCACGCTGACGGTCGTCGCGAAGCCCGCCGGGTAGATCTCATCAGCGGACGGCGCGAACAGGAAGTCCATGTCCTGATCGGCCGCCAGCAGGGCATCGCGCTGCTCGTCGCGCGGGTAGGCCGAGAGATCGGCGGCCTCATTGAACTGGGCCGGATTGACGAACAGCGAGACGACCGTCACGTCGCTCTCCTGCCTCGCGCGGCGCATCAACGAGAGGTGGCCGTCGTGCAGCGCCCCCATCGTGGGGACCAGGCCGATGCGGCGTCCGTCTCGTCGCGGCTGTGCCAGCGCCGCGTGCAGCTCGGGGACCGTGCGCAGCGTCCTCATGTCGCAAGCATCCTGGTCGCGTTCGCCAGCGCATCGAAGAGTGGAAGCAGCTCCGGGGCGCGTTCGACAACGGTGTTGCGCTGCCTGGTGATGGTGATCTCATCGCCGCGAGCAACAGGGCCCGTCAGGGCGCGCCTGCCACCGAGCGTCGCCCAGTTATCGACGGTCGCTCGCACCAGCGGCACCAGCATCTCGCGCTCGAGCCCGGCGGCGGCACCGATCTGTTCGGCGGCGGCCTCGAGCGTCACCAGGAAGTTCGACGCGATCGAGGCGGCCGCGTGATAGGCAGGACGGTCCTCGGGTTCGACACGGATCGTCCGCATCTGCAACACCCGGGCAAGCTCCTCAGCGGCTGAGAGGGCTCGGGAGCTCGCTGCATCGATCGCAGCGGTGGCGCCGATGAAGTCGGCGCCGGCCTCCGTGACCGTCATCAGCGGATGCAGCGAGAAGGCCTCGTGCGGGTGCAGCGGCTCGAGTCCGGTGGCACCCGAACAGTGGCCGACAAGCGGGCCGGGGTGGATCGCAGCGGCGGCGTTGGCAATCTCGGCGTCCGGCACGCACAGCAGGACCACGTCGCCCGACGCGGGTTCGGCGCCGCGCCCGAATGGACCGGATACCGACAGAGCGTCGTCTCGGATCAGCGCGTGCGCGAATGCGTTGCCGAGCCGGCCGTCGCCGACGATCGCGATCCGCATTACAGCGCGATTGGAAGCAGTGGGTGCCATTGCTCTCAGGTCCATCCCTTGTGAGAAAGGTGACGGCCTTCCCCAATCGTACAGATCTGTACAGATCTCACGGACGATGGTTAGCATCGCCGGAGATGGAGACCGTGTCTGAGAGCTCTGCTGCGGAACGCCGAGAGCTGCTGAAGGCCGTCTTTCAGGAGGCGCGGGGCTGTACCGCGTGCGCGTTGCACGAGACCAGAACGCAGGTCGTGTTCGGATCCGGCAACGCCGACGCGGAGCTGATGTTCGTCGGCGAGGCGCCGGGAGCGAACGAGGATCAGCAGGGACTCCCGTTCGTCGGGCAGGCCGGCAAGCTGCTCGAGAAGCTGCTCGGGGAGATCGGCATGGAGCGGGGCGACGTGTTCATCGCCAACACGCTCAAGTGCAGACCGCCGGGAAATCGTGACCCCCACCCGCATGAGCTCGACTCTTGCCAGCGCTACCTCTACAGCCAACTCGAGCTGATCGAGCCGACGATGGTGTGCACGCTCGGCAACTTCGCCACCAAGCTGCTGCGCGTCGAGCCGACCGGGATCTCGAAGATCCATGGTCATGCTGAGGTGCGGACGATCGGGCCTCGGGCGGTCCGGCTGTACCCGCTCTATCACCCTGCGGCCGCGCTCTACACGCCCTCGACGCTGGAGATGCTGCGGGCCGACTTCCTGCGGATCCCGGAGATCCTCAAACTGGGGCCTCCCGATCAGCCCTTGCCGGACACCCCGGAGCTGGTGCCGGACACCCCGGAGCCGTTGAGCGAGGCCGATCCGGAGCAGCTCGGACTGTTCTAGGCGACCCGCTCGAGTGCCGGCCGGCGTGACAGCGCTGCCACGTACGCGACGGCTGCTGCGAGCAGCTGCACCAACAGAACCACGGTTGCGAATGCCACCGGCTGCTTGGGCGCCTGGAGCAGCAGCACCGGTTCGAGTGCGGCGACCAGGCCGAGCGGCACCAGGAACCAGACGCGTTTGAGCGCCAGCATGTACTGCACCGCCAGATAGGTGCACGCGAGCACGGTGAACGCGGCACCGAGCGGCAGCAGGGCGTTGGAGGCGATCGCCTTGTCCTCGCCGAATACGGCCGCAAGCAGGGGGTGCGCGGCGAACGCGAAGATCAGCAGGCATGGCACCGCGCAGACCCCGATGATCCCAAGTGATCGCATCAGCACGGGCTCGGTCCTGCTTCGTTGCGCCATCCGCCGCGTCGTCTCCGGCACGAGGTAGAAGCTCGCGCCCATCGCCACCCAGATCAGGACCTTGGCAGCGACGGCGGCCGCCGCGTATGCGCTGGCGACCCTGTTGGAGAACTGGTGCTTGGCGACGATCAGGTCCATGTTCTGGAGCAGCTGGATGATTCCGAGTGCGACGATCGGGATCGCCGCCGCCCTGACATGGCTGGCGAGGCTCAACGCTCCGTTGGCCGCATTCCGCAGCCGCCAGCGCTTGTATGTAGGCCCGGCAAGGCGCCGGTAGATCGCCCGCATGCAGTACACGGTCATCGCGACGTAGGAGATCAGCGAGCCGACATAGACGCCGCCGATCCCGAACCCGACCTCCGCCAGGATCGCCCCGGCGGCGAGCCGCGACGCCTGCTCGCCGATCAGACTCAGGCCAACCGTTCGAAAGTCGCCGATGCCCTGAAGCGTGCCGCGCAGCGTGCTGACAGCCAGAAACATGCAGCCCGCCGGGATGCCGGCCGCTGCGGCCCAACTCTGATGCGGCACACCCACGGCGTCTGCGATCGGATGCCGGAGCGCGATCGAGACGACCGTCGCGCCGACCGTGAAGATCCCGAAGGCCCGTGCCCAGCGCTCGAGCGTCGCGAGCAGATCCTCGCCCGTCCCGAGCCGCCCGAGCACACCGTCGCGTGCAGTCGTGACCTGCACGGCCTGTCCCACCACGGTGAGGATCACGAGATAGCTGACGAGCGCTGCGAGTGAGCCGTAGCCGTCGCCGAGCATGCGTGCGAACACGACCGAGGCGATCAATGCGAGGCAGTTGTTCACGATCATCGCACCGGCGAGGCCCGCGGCCTTGCTCGTCTCGGAGCTCTTAAGCTGTCTCAGTAGCAGCGAGATTCTCTGTCGCATCGGCGCTCCGACGGTAGCGAAGCTACATTCGGGCCTGTGGATGGGACAGATCGGGAGTCAGCGTCTGCCAGCGAGACAGAGGCACTCGGCGCCGAACTGGCGGCCACCCTCCGGCCCGGCGACGTGGTCCTGATCGAGGGCGAGCTCGGCGTCGGCAAGACCACGCTCGTCCGCGGCGCGGCGCGCGCGCTCGGGGTCACGGATCCGGTGACCAGCCCGACCTTCACGATCAGTCAGCGCTATCGCCCCGCGGCTGACGGAATCGCGTTCGTGTCCCACGTCGACCTGTACCGACTCAGATCGCTGGCCGATGAGGATCCGGACCTGCTCGCCGATTACATCGGGCCCGACACGATCACGTTCGTCGAGTGGCCGGATGCAGGGGCCCGGGAGATCGCCGACCTCGGTCGTGTGGCGCTGCGCGTGAAAATGGCTCACGCCGGTGACGACCGGCGGACCATCGAGCTGAGATGAGGGTGCTGGGGTTCGATACGGCTACCGCACTCACGGCGGTTGCGCTGCGCGACTTCGACGACGACGCCAACGTCTGCCTGCGTACGCTCGTCGACTCCAGCGCCGTCGACGAGCCGCCGGCGGGCGGGCGTCCCGGCCATGCGCAGAGGCTGCTGGTGCTGATCCACGAGCTGCTCGAGCAGTCGGGAGCCGGCTGGGAGGCCGTCGACCGGATCGCCGTCGGCGTCGGGCCAGGGACCTTCACGGGACTCAGAATCGGCATCGCGACCGCGCAGGCGCTCAGTGCCTCGACCGGCACACCGCTGGTCGGCGTTTCGACGCTGATGTCCCTGGAGTGCGCGGCGCTGGCCCGCTTGGCCGCGCCGCGGCCGGTGCTCGCCGTGATCGACGCGCGCCGCGGCGAGGCGTTTGTCGGGGGTGATGGCGTGAGCCCGAGCGTGCTCACGCCCGAGGCGTTGGGCGACGTTGCCGGCAAGCGAGCCGGCAACGGAGTGATCGCGGTCGGCGATGGCGCGATCAGGTTTCGCGAGCTGCTCGAGCGGGCTGGGGCGGAGGTGCCACCCGATGCTGATCTCGCCCACCGTGTCTCGGCGCGGGAGCACTGCCGGCTCGGGGTGTTGCTCGACCCAGCGGTGGACGGCGCTCTGGAGCCGGAGTACCTGCGGCTGCCGGACGCTGAGATCGCGAGCGGTCGATGAGCGAAGGGCCGCTCGCGATCAGACAGCTCGGCTACAGCGATCTTCCGCAGGTGATCGCGATCGAGCGGCGCGCGTTCACGAGCCCGTGGTCGCTGTCGATGTTCGTGCTGGAGCTATCAAAGCCCTCGGGAATCCGGCTGGCGGCCGTCAGGGGCGAGGAGATCGTCGGATACGTGTTCTGCGCCCGCTACGACGAGGCCTATCACGTGATGACGCTGGCGACCGCGCCCGAACGCCGGCGCGAAGGCATCGCCAGCGCACTGATCGAAGCTGTCATCGAGCGGGCAGGCGAGGATGCGAACTACACGCTCGAGGCGCGCGTCTCCAACCTCGGCGCGATCGCGCTATACGAACGCTATGGCTTCCGCGGGGTCGGTACGCGGCCGCACTACTACGCCGACAACGGTGAGGACGCGCTGATCATGTGGCGCGCGATCGGCACGCCGTGGGAGAACACATGATTCTCGCGATCGAGACCAGCTGCGACGACACCTGTGCCGCGCTGATCACCGCTGACGGTGAGATCCGCGCGAACGTGATCTCGTCGCAGGGAGTGCACGATCGCTTCGGCGGGGTGGTGCCGGAGATCGCCTCACGGCAGCATCTGACGCTGCTGCCGGCGGTGCTCGACGAGGCGCTGCGGACCGCCGAAGCGACGCTCGACGACGTCTCGCTCGTCGCGGCCACCCGCGGGCCGGGACTGGTGGCGGCGCTGCTGGTTGGGTTCTGCGCCGCCAAGGCACTCGCAGCCGCGCGTGAGCTGCCGTTCGCGGGCGTCGACCACCTTCACGGTCACCTCGCAGCCAGCTTCCTGAAGCCGACCGGGTTCGAACCGCCGTTCCTGGCACTGATCGCCAGCGGCGGCCATACGCTGCTTGCCGACGTCAGCGATCGTGGTCCGGAGTTGCGCGTCCTCGGTCAGACGCTCGACGACGCCGCGGGGGAGGCATTCGACAAGGGCGCCCGCCTGCTCGGCCTCGGCTACCCGGGCGGCGCCGCGCTCGAACGACTGGCGTTCGACGGCGACCCGCAGGCCTTCCCCTTCCCGACGGCCGAGCGGATGGGTGGGCTCGACTTCTCGTTCGCCGGTCTCAAGACGGCGCTGCTCTACAAGGTGCGTGAGCTCGGAGACGAGGAGACGCAGCGACGTCGCGCCGACCTCGCGGCCTCGTACCAGCGCGCGATCGTGGCGGCGCTGCTGATCCGTGTGCGGCGCGCGCTGAAGACGACCGGAGCGCAGCGGCTGGCGATCGGCGGCGGGGTTGCTGCCAACAGCTCATTGCGCGAGGCTCTCGGCGACCTTGGGGTGGAGCTCGACGTCCCGCCGCGCGCGCTGTGCACCGACAACGCGGCGATGATCGCGAGCGCCGCTCGCTTTTCACCAGTGCTGGCGTTTCCGGACTACCTCGAGCTCGACGTTTACTCAACGGGGGAACGGAGACCGTGACGGAGGCGACGGTGGTCATCTACGGGCGCCCCGGATGCCACCTCTGCGACCAGGCGCTGATGGTGATCGAACGTGTGCGAGCACGGGTGCCGTTCGAGCTGCAGCAGGTCGACATCGAGTCCGACGACGCGCTGTTCAAGCGCTACCTGGAGCGGATACCGGTGATCGAGGTCGACGGCTTGGTCGAGTTCGAGCTGTTCTTGGATGAGTCCGAGTTCGAGCGGACGCTCGCGAACGTGAAGCGGTGAGCCGCCCCCCAGTAGAGTGCATGGCTCATGGCGCAGGACGCGAAGGGATCAGGGGAAAAGCTGGGCCTGGGCGTGGCCGCGAGGCTGTCGCGTTACCTGATGGTTCTCACACAGGCTCGGAAGATGGGCAAGGAGACGATCAGCTCGCAGGAGCTGGCCGACTACACGCACGTGAACTCGACGCAGATCCGGCGCGACCTGTCCGGGTTCGGCAAGTTCGGAAAGCGCGGAGTCGGGTACAACGTGGATGCGCTGATCGGTGAGATCCGCAGCATCCTGCGCACGTCCGATCAGCACAACATCGCGTTGTTCGGCGCCGGTCACCTGGGGACTGCGATCGCGACCTCCGACGTCTTCGCGGATCACGGCTTCCGGGTGGTGGCGCTGTTCGACACCGACCCCGAGAAGGTCGGTAACCACGTCGGCAACCTGGTGGTGAGCGATTACAGTGCGATGCGCGGGATCGTCAGGGACGAGGACGTCGTGGTGGCCGTGCTGGCGCTGCCCTCACAGGTCGCGCAGGTCGTTGCGGACGACCTCATCGAGGCTGGCGTGCGGGTGATCTTCAACTACACGGAAGCGCTGCTGCAGACTCCGCCGGAGGTGACGGTGCACGCATCGAGCCCGGCGGTCGACCTGCTGCACGCGCTCTACTTCTACCTGGCCTGACGACCCGGCTTGAGCGCGATCGATCTGGAAGGCGGGCTCGCTCGCTTGGAGGAGTCGACCGATTTCACGGTCGGCATCGAAGAGGAGTTCGCGATCCTCGACCCGACCCACCTCGGTCTGACGGCGCGCTTCGAGGAGTTGCGAGACTCGGCACAGTCCGACAGGGTGTTGGCCGACGCGATCGCGGGCGAGCTGATCTCATCGGAAATCGAGATTCGCTCGGGCCGGGGTGAGGACTTCGCGTCGGCGGTGGCCAATCAGCGCGATTTTCGTAGGCGGCTGTTCGGGCTGGCGGACGCTCACAACGTGCTGCTCGGCGCGACCGGGACGCACCCCTGGGCCGATTACCGGGAGCAGCGGATCATCGACACCGATCATTACCACCGCGTCGAGAGCGGGCTGCAATATGTGGCGTGGCGCAACAACACCTTCTCGACTCACGTCCACGTGGGCGTGCGCGGCGCCGATCGTGCGATCGCCGTCTGTGACCGGCTGCGGCCGGTTCTGCCGTCGCTGTTGGCGATCTCCGCGAACTCGCCGTTCCTCGAGGGCCGTGACGGCGGTTTGCACAGCCTGCGCTCGCAGATCTTCACGAAGAGCTTCCCGCGCTGCGGCGTACCCGATGCGTTCGGCAGCTGGCGGGCGTTCTCCGACTACCTGGCGCTGTTGATCCGTACCCGCTCGATCGTCGAGTACACACAGGTCTGGTGGTCGGTGCGGCCGCACCTCTCGTTCGGCACCGTCGAGGTGCGGATCTGCGACGCACAGGCGACGGCGGGGGAGTCCGAGGCACTGGCCTCCCTGATCACCGCCTGCGTGGCGCAGGCGGCCAGGGACGTCGACGAGGGCCGCCCACACACCGATCCGCCGCCGCGTCTGATCGAGGAGAACATGTGGCGGGCGATCAGATACGGGCTCGATGGTGACCTGCTCGACCTCGATCGCGGCGAGGTCTATCCCGCGCGCGGCGTCGTCGACCGGCTGCTGACCTGGACCGAGCCGATGCGTGGCGAGCTCGGCCTCGCGGTCGACCTGCCCGAGGCCAACGGCGCGCAGCGGCAGCGGGCGCTGCTGGCGCAGGGGCTGACGCTCGCCCAGGCGTATGCGGCGACCGTCGAGTCGACGCACGCCACCTATGCTGGAAACGCAACGTGATGCCTTGCTGGAGGTGAACTGATGGCCGGGGATATCCCGAACGGGCCGGACGAGCTCTCTGAGGAGCAGCTGCGGGCCGCGTACGAGCAGGAGATCAAGCGTGTGCGGGTCGATCACGTGCTGCTTGAGAACGTCGTGACGATCATCAACCTGGGGATGCGACGTACGGGTCTGATGCCGGGAACCGAGGATGAACGCGACCTCGGTCAGGTGCAGCTGGCGATCGAGTCGGTGCGGGCACTGATGCCCCAACTGGAGCGGGTGGCTCCTGAGCAGCTGACCGCGATCCGCGAGGCGGTCTCGCAGCTGCAGATGGCGTTCGTGCAGGTCAGCGGCGGAGCCGCTGGCGCCACGCCGGAACCGAGCGCGGAACCGAGCGCAGAGAAGCCGGCCGAGCCGGCAGAGCCCGGTGGGCCAGGCCCCGCACAACAGAGTGGCCGGCTCTGGGTGCCGGGCCAGTAGCGATCTGCGTCCGCTCGATACAGTGCAGCCATGTTCATCCTGATCATCGGTTGCGGACGCGTGGGCTCTGCCGTGGCCAGGCGGGCGCTCGACGCTGGACACGACGTCTCGGTGATGGATCGTGACCCGCTGTCGCATGAGCGCCTGGATCGCGACCAGATCGCGACCTGGGAGGACGCCGGCGGCCGTTTCACCGTCGGCACAGCACTCGAGCTCGATGGTCTGATCGAGGCCGGTATCGAAGAGGCCGATGTGTTCATGGCGGCGACCAGCGGCGATAACACCAACCTCGTGATTTCACAGATTGCGCAACGCCGTTTCAACGTGCCGCGCATCGTCGTGCGTGTCGCCGATCCGGCGCGCGCCGCCTGGTACTCCGAGCAGGGCCTTCAGACCATCTGCCCGACGCAGGTGGCCATCGACCAGGCTGAGCGCGTCCTACTCGGCGCCTAGGAGTCCAGCCATATGTACGTGATCATCGCCGGGGCCGGCAAGGTGGGGTGGAACCTCGCGCGCGAGCTGATGGACAAGGATCGCGAGGTCACGCTGATCGAGTCCAATTACGATCGATTCCGGATCGTGGAGGAAGACCTCGAGCACGCCGTCCAGTACGGCGACGCAAGCGAACTTTGGGTTCTCGAGCGCGCCGGCATCCAGCGCGCCGACCTGGTGATAGCTGTGACCGGCGACGATGAGGACAACATCCTGATCAGCCAGGTCGCCAAGGAGAAATACGGCGTCCAGCGGATCGTGGCTCGCGTCAACAACCGCCGCAACCTCCCTCACTTCAAGATGCTCGGGATCCAGCCGGTCGTGTCCGCCACCGATCTGATCCTGCGTCTGATCGAGCACGAGGTTCCGGAATACGGGCTCGTGCATCTGCTTGCGCTCGAGGAGGAGCACCTCGAGATCATCGAGTTCGAGGTGCCACCGACCGCCGCCGTGGTCGGGACCCTCGTCGGTCAGCTGAACCTGCCCGACGGCGCCCTCTTGATCTCGATCATCCGCGGCAGCCGCGGCTTCGTGCCCAAGGTCGATTCGGAGATCCTGGTCGACGACACGGTGATGCTGATCCTCGACGACGCTGAGCTCGAGGACCAGATCGCTGCGCTGTTCGCGCCCAGCAGCCACGACGACTGAGCGCCCAGCGCCGCGGGGTCAACCAGACGCCCCGGGCTATACTCGCGCAGGCTCATTGCCGGATGGTGTAATTGGCAACACGCCAGGTTCTGGCCCTGGTATTCAAGGTTCGAGTCCTTGTCCGGCAGTCACCCTGAAACGCCCGCAGATACGGGCGTTCGCTGGTCAATCATAATCCGCGTGTCGGGGTTCGAGCCCTCCTCCGGCACCGCAGTTCGGGGAGACTGATATCAAGGTGGTGAGCTGGGCGCCAGTGGGGTTGGAGCGATACGTCCCGCGACTGCTCGTTTCACGGTTGGCGGCGGAGCCGTTCTGCCGGGTGGAGGTGCTCGAGGGCACGTTCGTGTTCATCGACGTGTCCGGCTTCACGAAGCTCTCAGAGCGGCTGGCGAAGGTGGGTAAGGAGGGCGCAGAACTTCTGGTCGATGCCATCAACTCGTGCTTCACGGCACTGCTCGCTGACGTGCACCTCCTCGGCGGCTCGCTGGTGAAGTTCGGCGGTGACGCCCTGCTCCTATGGTTCGATGGCGACGCGCACCCGGCGAGAGGGTGCGAGGCGGCGGTGCTGATGCGCCGCCGGCTGCGTGAGGTCGGCCGGGTGACGGTCGGCGCGAGCACTGTGACCCTGCGCACGTCGGTCGGTGTGCACTCGGGCGAGTTCCACTCTTTCCTGGTCGGCGAGCTGTTCTACGACCTGATCGTCGGCGGTCCGGGATCCAGCACGGTTGTGGCTTTGGAAAACGCGGCCGACGCGTCGCAGATCCTGATCAGCGAGGCCACCGCCAGGCAGATCCCCAGGCGATGCGTGGGCGAGAGGATCGGGCCCGGATTTCGGCTGGCTCGGGCGCCAGGGGTGGCCGGCGAGGTGATGCTGGGCGACGTGCCGCAGCTCGATCCGGCGGTGCTGGCGCTGTGCCTACCGCCTCAGGTCCGGCATCAGGTGGAATCAAGCCCCGACTCGGCGGAGCACCGGACTGCGACAGTGTCGTTCGTCGAGCTCGGGCGGTTCGACGAGATGCTTGAGCGCGACGGCCCCGAGCGGACCGGCGAGCGTCTGCAGGAACTGGTGGCACACGCCCAGGCGGCCGCGGACGAGCAGCAGATCTGTCTGGTCGACTCCGATGTCTCCAGCGGTTCAGTCAAGCTGCGCTTCACGGCCGGCGCCCCGCGGGTCGTCGGCGACGACGAGGAGCGGATGCTCTTGGCCATGCGCAGGATGCTGGCTGCCGAGACACCCTTTCCGATCAGAATCGGGGTCAACCGCGGTCCCGTGTTCACGGGCGAGATCGGGCCGCCCTACCGCCACACGTACGTGTGCATGGGCGACACCGTCAACCTCGCGGCGCGTCTGATGGGAAAGTCGCTTACGGGAACGATCTTCGCGACCGAGGGCGTGCTCGACCGGTCACGCACGAAGTTCGACAACGAGCAGCTCGAGCCGTTCATGGTGAAGGGCAAGAAGGCCCCGATCCAGGCGTGGTCGGTCGGCCCGGCGCTGCGCGCGGCGTCGATCCCGAACACGACCACCGGGGTGGGCACGCCGCTGATCGGCCGCGAGCGCGAGCTGGACATCGTGCGCGATGCGGTTTCTCGAGCGCGAGCGGGCGCCGGCTCGACGATCGAGCTCGTCGGCGACGTCGGCAGCGGCAAGTCGAGGCTGCTGACCGAGGTGCGGGAGCTGGCACCGGACATGCGGTTCGTCCACTCGACCTGCGAGCCCTACACGCAGGGGATCCCGTACGTGCTCTGGCGCGACCCGCTGCGGCAGCTGCTCGGCCTCGCGTGGGACGACACGCCGGCGGCCGTCCTGGAGCGGCTGCGAGCCGAGCTCAACGAGTCCCACCCCGACCTACTGCCGTGGCTGCCGCTGCTCTCGATCGCGGCCGACGGTGAACCGGCCAGCAGTCCGGAGGTGGACGCGCTGTCGCCGGAGGCGCGAACGCGCGTCCTGCATGAGGCGGTGCTCTCGTTCCTCATGCCGGCGCTCACCGTGCCGACGCTGGTGCACATCGAGCATGCGCATCTGATGGACGCGGCATCCGGGGCGTTGCTCGCCGCGTTGTGCGACGCAGTTCAGTCGGCGCCATGGCTCGTCGTCGTGACGCGCCGCGAGAGCGCAGAAGGGTTCGTCGCCCCCGATGACCGCTCGGTGACCTACCTGGAGCTCGGGCCACTGTCACGCGCGGACACGCTAAGGCTCGCCGAATCGACGCCGGCGGCCCACATCGTGCCGCCGCACGTACTCGAGTTGGCTGTCGACAGGTCAGGCGGGAGCCCGGAGTTCCTGCTGGACCTGCTCGCGGCGGCACAGTCGGGCGCAGCCGAGCTCCCCGCCAGCATCGACGGCGCGGCGATGGCACGGATCGATCAGCTTGACCCCGGGGATCGCACACTGGTACGCCGAGCGTCCGTGCTGGGCGTCAGTTTCCACCCGGGACGCGTTCGCGACGTGCTTCCAGAGGGAGCCGACGCTCCATCCCTGGATACGTGGTCTCGGCTCTCGAGCATCTTCGCGCTCGACCCCGACGGGCATGTGCGCTTCAAGCGCCCGGCGCTGCACGAGGTCGCTTACGAGGGGCTGCCGTACCGCGAGCGGCGTGCCCTCCACGCGGCCCTCGGCGCTGCGCTGGAGCGAGACGCGGGCGACGATGGCGATGCGGAGCCGGCGGTGCTCTCGCTGCATTACTTCCTCGCGGGTGACTGGGAGCGTGCGTGGCGGCACGCGCTCGCCGGCGCCGAGCACGCGGCGGAGCGCTACGCGCATGCTGACGCATCGCGCCTCTACCGCCGCGCCCTCGAGGCTGGACGGCAGGGCAGCGCCTCGGCGGCCGAGTTGGCCGCGTGCTGGGAGGCGCTCGGCGATACGTTGCAGCGGACCGGTGAGCTCGCCGAGGCCGCCGTCGCACTCAACGCGGCCCTCGGACTCTCAGCGGGCGAGCCGCTGGCCCAGGCGAGGCTGCTCCACAAGCGGATGGTGGTCGCCCACATGGGAGGGGAGCTCGCGGCGTCGGTCCGCCGCGGCAGCGCGGCGATGCGGACTATCGAGCACATGGACGGCAGTGACGCGAGAGCGTTGCGGGCACAGCTGCTCGTGGAGCTCGCGTTCGTCAGGTGGAGGCAGGGCAAATTCGCGCTCAGTGAGAGACTCTGTCGTGCCGCGATCGAGCAGGCCGGCGATGGCGGCGCCGACCGGGCGCTGGCGCAGGCGAGCTACGTGCTCGACTTCGTGCTGCTGTTTCTTGGGCGCGTTGAGGAGGCGGTTCACTCCACGCGGGCGCTCGCGATCTACGAGCAGCTCGGTGATCGCGAGCAGCAGGGGAACGTCCTGAACACGATGGCCGGGGTCGCCGGCCATCGCTGGGACTGGGATGAGGCAATCAGGCTCTACCAACGTGCTGCTGAATGCTGGCGGCAGGCAGGGGATCAGGCGGGGGTCGCCACCGCAGAGTCGAATCTCGGTGAGATTCTGTCCGACCGCGGCCTCGACGCTGAGGCCGCGAAGACGCTCACGGATGCGCTCCGCGTCTCAAATGCCATGGGTGAGCCCACGGTCGCAGCGAACACCAAGGCCCTGCTCGGACGTGTGGCCGCGCGTTCCGGGAAGATCGACGAGGCCCGAGATCGCCTGACCGGCGCCGCGGCGGACCTCAGCCGCCTCGGCGAGGCCAACTATCTGGAGTTCGCGCAGACCGCGCTGGCGGAGGCTGAGGCGTTTGGAGGTGACCCCTCTGTGGCGCTGGCGATGGTTGCCCCGATGCTCGATGCCGACCGCCGCGACGTGGCGTGGCTGCACAGGGTCAAAGGCACAGCGCTGGCGCGGGTCGGGCGCGGGCAGGACGCGGTCGAGGCGCTCGAGACCTCACTCGGGGTCGCACGGGAGCAGGGCGCGCTATACGACGTGGCTGCCACCCTCGACGTCCTGCAACTGATCGACCCTCACCGAGACTCGGCGGAACGCGACAGGCTCCAGGCCAGACTCGGAATCGAGCGCTTCCACACCATCGACCTGAGCGCTGACCTGCAGGCGGCGACGATCCGCGCGTAGGTCGATGGGGCCGCGCCAGTCGGCGCGGCCCCATCTTCAGTCGACCCAGAGTTCCGTCAGTTGCGGAATGTCGCGTCGAACCCGGCCGGGAACGATGCCACGATCGTGTGGACGTTCCCGCTGGCGCTGCGGCTGAGAACACACGGTTGGGTCGAGGGGTCGACCTTCGGGTCGAGCGTCGGCGGCGTGACACCGGTGCAATCGGGCAACAGTCCGGCATACCCCGCTGTGCCGTCCGGCTGGGTCACCGGCACAGCCGGTTCCAGCAGCCACTCGTCGCCATCCGGCGCGGGCTCCGTCGCCTCGTCCGGGTCACCAGAGTTCGGCACCTTTGCCTGGAACGGCTTAGACGTGGTGATGCAGAGCTCGGCCTGGTATCCGGGGTAGTCCGTGGTCGTGATCGTGATCGTGAAGCTACGCGCATTGACACCGTTCAGCGCGGCGCCGCTGATGTAGCCATCGTGCATTGAGTCGACGCCCGAGCATTCAGCCGCGTTCAGATGCGGGCCGTAATCTATCGACTGGTAGAAGGTCCCGCCGCTGGTTCCGGTCGCGCTGGTGGTGATGCTGATCGACCCTCCAGCACTACCGGTGGCGCCGCCGTTCGCGAGCGTGGTGCTGCAGGTGTTGGACGTGGTCGCCGACGCGCAGGTCGCCACGCTCGAGGTGACGATCCCGAGCTGACTCGAGGCTGCGTCAAGCCTGAAGTCGTTGCCCTCTCCGTTGTAGTCGTTGCACTGCTTGGCGGACACGCTCCATTCGCACGGCTTCGCGGTCGTGCAGGCACCCGGTGGAGGCGTGTCGATGCTCATGTCGACTTCGATCGAGCCGCCTGGTGGAACCTGGATCCCTCGGAGCTCGAGCACGCTGCCGGTGTTGCAGCTGGTCCCCCTGGGCGTCGCGCGTGTGCAGGCGCCGATCGTCGCCCCGCCTATCGAGGCCGAAACGATCTCGACTCCCGACGGCGCGCTCAGGTCGGCGGAGCCGATCTTCAGTCCTCCGCCCTTCGTCGTCTCGTTTGTGACGACAGCTGTAACCGACGCAGGCGTCGGAGTCGTCCCAGGCGCCGACCCAGGAGATACGACCGGGGGGTTGCCAGGCGAGCAAGTCTGACCTGGGGCGCAGATGACCACCCCGAACGGCTTGTTCGGGCTCGCCCCGGCGCTGCCCTGGCCGGCCACGACCGCCAGCACGCTTCCCAGACACACGATTGACGCCACCATCCCGACACGCCGGCGTGGCGAACCTGCTTCTCGTCTCTTCAAGAGTCGTTCCCCCTGTTTGGCAACCGCAGAGTCCGCGCGCGTACCTGAAATAGCGCGCGATCGAGTGCGCAGCCTACTCCGTTTGCGACTCGGGAATCGAGAATTCTCTGTTGGCGACTGGGACGACAGATCAGAGTTAGCTGCGGTCGACCCCCAACGCCTCGGCAATCTCGGCGATCGCCCGACACTCTGCTGCAACTCGACCGACCTGCATGCCCATGATGACGGCACCGTCCATCTGAACGGCGAACTGGCGACCACGATCGATCGCCGCGATTTTGGCCTCGGGATCGAGGCTGGCACCGGCTGGGACGTGACCATCGACGTAACGCTGGAGCTCAATCAGGCGTAGCACGCGCTGTGATTGAGTGAGCCTCGCCGAGTCCTAACGTACCGAACTCAGGTGCGGTGAGATCATGCCTCTGTGGCTGGAGTGATCGTCGTGGGTGCCGTGAGTGGAGTGGTGGTGCACGCCAGCGTGAGGTGGCGCGCTGGGCACGTTCGCGGGCGAGACGAACGCGAGGAGGAGTTGCAGCGGGCCCAGATCCTGTACGTGGAGATGACCGAGGCGCTCAGGTCGGTCGACATGGCCGTGAGGATCGCCGACGCGAGGTGGGTGGAGGCCCTATCTGCAAGCGCGACGCTGGAGGCGGCCTGGATCGCCCAGGGCCCCAAGCTGGAACGGCTCGATCCGGCCCAGTGGGAGATAGTCGACCAGGCGGTGAAGGCCGTCGCGCCCCGGCAGGGCCTTGTTCCGTCAGGTGGTTGGGAGGATCACCTGGACGAACTGCAGCGGTCCCTGGTCGAGCGCCAAGCACGTCTGCGTGGCGGCATCGAGGTCCTGCGCGAGACGTTCCCGTTGTCCTAGTTTGCCTTGGTCAACCCGGCCTGAACGGCCGCGAGCTGGTTGGGCGTGCCGATCAACTCCCCCTGCAGCCTGG
Organism: uncultured Conexibacteraceae bacterium; assembly: GCA_963848435.1. Taxonomy (GTDB): domain Bacteria; phylum Actinomycetota; class Thermoleophilia; order Solirubrobacterales; family Solirubrobacteraceae; genus Palsa-465. Next base: position 159,796 of record CAWKDQ010000005.1, read on the forward strand.
CTTCGAGCCCAAGCGTCTCGGAGGCCGGGCCGCTCCAGGCCTCGTCGAACAGACGCTTTGCCCGCCGGACGGCGTCAGGGGAACGCGACGCAATCTCCCGGGCCAACGCGATCGCGTCCCCGAGGGGATCCACCGCCACACGTGTGACCAGCCCGAGCCGCGCTGCCTGCTCGCCGGTGACGACCCGGGCTGTGTAGGTCAGCTCCTTGGCGACGTCGATCCCGACCAGACGCGGGAGGGTGCGGGTGATCGACATGTCGGGAATCAGCCCCCAGCGCACCTCCATCACGGACAGGCGGGCATCCGCGGTCGCCAGCCTGATGTCTGCGGCGAGCGCGATCTGCAGACCGCCGCCCAAGCAGTTGCCGTGAACTGCGGCGATCACGGGGACCGGAAGCTCGATCCAGGCGTATGCAGCGCGTTGGAAGCGGTTCGGAGGCGGCTCGCCCAGGACCGACCTCAACGACTCGAGTCCGCCCGCGGCCGCTACGGACGGGAAGTCGAGTCCCGAACAGAAGCTCGGGCCGGCACCGTGGAGCACGATGGCGTTCACATCAGGCTCGCCGCGGAGCCGCTCGGTGACCGCGTTGATCGCGTCGAGCATGGGCAGGTCGAGCGCGTTGTGCTTGTCGGGGCGCGTCAGCGTGACGATCGCGATCGGCGGATCCAGCTCGAGCGTGAGCCGGCCCTCAACGTCGATCGTGACGTGCTCCTTGCCGATCACAGGCTCGCGGCTCATGCGGCCATCACCGCGTCGCCAACGCGCACGACGCCCCCGCGCAGGACCCGACCGTAGACCCCGAACGGTAGGGGCTCGGTCGACTCGACCTCGCTGCGATAGCTCCGCAGCAGGTCGAGTGTCGGCAGCGTCGGCTCGCCGGTGTCGGGATCGCGAGTGGTGAACAGGCAGCGGCCGACGTGACCGTCGAACCGCAACACCGCCTCGCCGACCTCGAGCCTGACCCCGAGCCAGGCATCCTCCGCGTGTGCGGCCACACCGTCAACCTCGATCAGCATCCGGAAGCGGCGGCTGTCGACGCTGTCCACCTGAGCCTGCTCGGCGAGCCTTCGCAGGGAACCGCCGGAGACGAGGCTCACCGCGCCCGCGGCACCGCGGTCGACCGCGGATCCGGCCGCCACGAGCCGCAGCTGCCGGCCGACGAATTCGGAGATCGCCTCTGAGAACGGTCCGGGCACCAGGGGGCCGGTGACCGTGTGCGCGAAGAACTTGGCGGCCACCTCGTCGCCGTGCTCAACGGGGGCGGACACGACGCGACCGTCCGGGAACGCGAGTGTCAGCCGCCCCTGCTCGAACGTCGTGACGATCTGCTGCAGCTTGCCGAGCCGCTTTCCGCTCTGCATTCGTCCGCGGTCGTCGATCAGGAAGAAGCGGCGGTCGCCGGCGGCGCCGCGCTCGTCGAGCACGACCTGCTCGGTTCTAGCCAGGCGGGTGCCCTTGACCGCCGCCGTGTTCAGGCCCGTGACCGTCGCGCTGAAGGTCGCTGTTTCTGAGCTCATCGCGTTCATATCCCTCACATTCCAGCACGGGCAGCTGCGGATAGCGCACGAACCGTTCCGGCTGCTCGCGCGAGCGCCGGCACAGGGAGAACACGGAGCCGCGGGTGTTGGGGACGAGCTGCTGGTGAGCGCAGGAGTCGCAGAGCGACGAGATCACTGCGCCGGCAGCTGTGTGAGCACCATCAGACGGCCGCCCTCCTGCTGGGACTCCATCTGCGAGGCGAACAGCCCGTTGGCCGTGACCTCGTCAACGAAACTGGCCTCCTGAGTCTTGCTCCAGACGGCGAGCTCGGAGTCCTCGAGCGGATACGTCGCGAGCGTCTTTGAGAGCGGCACGTTGAGCCAGGGCTCGAGTTCCTTGCGGACGAACAGCAACGCGATCGTCTCGCGCGAGCCTGCGGCAGCGGTGGAGGTGGTCTTGGTGGCTCTTGCGGGGGGGAGCACCACAAGCACATTCTGACTGTCAGGGATGTACTTGAACGTGTACAGCGCGAGCTCGAGCGCCTGACGCCGCATCAGCAGCATCCGGTTGGACGAGGCCGCGCCGGGAAGCTCGCAGTCAGCTGGTCCCAGGCCGCAGATGTTGTAGGCGATCGTCTTGCCGTTCAGCAGCGAGAGCGACGGGCTGCTGCGCGACGGCGTCGTGTCGACGGCGACCGTCATCCCGCTGCCCGTTGTCGTCCCGGCGGCGGTTGCCTGGGAGACCGAGATCGGCGTGATCACGTTCAGCTGCTTCGAGGCGTTGAGGCGGTAGTACGGGGCCACGTGATCGGCGATCTCCCGAACCCCGGTGCTGCTCGAGTCGGTCGGAGCCCATGCCGACCACGCAGCGGAGCCGCTCGAGATCCCGTTGGTGCTGCTGTCATGGACCATGACCGCCGCAGCGATCGCGAGCGCGCCGAGCGCGATCCCGCAGAGCATCGCCAGCGCGACCCGGAACTTATGGGCGTGTGGCGGCGGCTCCTGGGGGAGCTGTTCGGACTTCCCCAGCGCGGTCAGCGGCGGCGCCAGTGCCGGCTCGGGCTGTTGCGGATTCTCGGTCATGCGGTCTGCTCGTTCACCGCGGGCCACGTGCTGTCGTCGTCGACATTGATCTGAGGCCGGACGAGTCCGACACTGTCGAGCAGGTCGACGACCTCATCGCCGTGCAGCTCCTTGCGCGCCACCAGCGTGTCCGCAATCCGCTCGATCGCCTCACGGTTGGTGGCCATCAGCGTATACGCGGTCACGTACGCCTGGCCGAGCAGAACGGCGACCGAGTCACGCTTGCCCGGGCTCGCCAGCACCGTGCCGATCGGATCGCCCATCAACGGCGAGCCACTGCTGGCCCGATTCATGATCTGATTGCCGATCTCCTCGAGTCGCTGGCGCACAGCCACCTGTGATTGCGGCTGCTCGCCGGGTCCGAGCCGCTTCTCGGGCTTGATCAGCAGCGGCATCTCATCGGGGCCCATGCCCCACATCCCGACCATCGAGGCCGCCGTGGCGGTGGCGCTGTAGAGGTCGCCGCTGACCCCCTGGGAGTTCTCGCCATAGAAGACGTGCTCGGCCGCCATCGCCCCCAGCGTCATGATCAGGCTGCCCATCATGCGGCCGCGGAAGTGGCTGAAGCGCTCGTCCTTCTCCATCGACTGGTAGTGCCCCAGGGACCCTCCCCGCTTGCGGATCGAGAGCCGGGTCGAGAGCACGTCCTTCTCGAGGTAGATGTGGCCGGCGGCCGCGTGGCCGGCCTCGTGGATCGCGACAGCGCGCGTCTCGTCCTGGATGTATTCGATGTTCTGGGCGGTGCCCGATTCGACCGTGGTCATCGCCTCGACGATGTCCCGCCAGGCGAACACCGGGCGACCCTCGGCGTGAGCGATCGTCAACGCCATCGAGCAGGCCTGCTCGATCATCGACGGCGAGTAGCCCGCGGTGATCCGTGCCAGCTCGTCTCGGCGATGGTCGGTGTCGAGATCGGGCTCGTGGTCGACCTTCGCCATGTACAGCTCGAAGATGTCCTTGCGATCATCCTTGGTCGGTGTGCGGAAGTAGATGTGACGGCCCATGCGGCCCGGACGCGTGAGCGCCGGGTCGAGAACCTCGAGCGGGACGTTGCAGGCGCCGATGAAGTAGATCTCCTCCTCGCGTGGTTTCGGCGGCGGCAGCCTCAGTGATCGCTTGCCGATCCGGCGCGGAATCACGAACGACGCGTCCAGAAATGTGTTGACGTGACTGTTGAGGAACTTGCGGAACACCGGCGGCTCGCCCATTCCGTCCATCACGACCAGAAGCTGGTTCAGCGCCTGGCCCTGGTATCCCATTCCGCCCATGCCGCCCGGAAACGCGACGTTGACCCGGTTGGCGAGACGCTGCATGAATGTTGGCGGTAGCTGCGCCTGTGCTGCGCGCTGCGCGAACAGCTGGTCGCGCCACTGCCGCGTCTCGATCACGACGTCGCCGCTCGGCGTGAGCGACCCGTTTGGACCGAAGAACAGGAAGTCATGGAGGGAGTTGGGGATCGCGCCCGCGGGCGCGGTTGTGGCACTCGTTCCGAGCGCCTGCCGGCGCATGCCGACGGCGTCGATCTCGTCGATGAAGACGATGCACTGACCGCCCCACTTGCGCGCGAGCTTGCGGGCGCGGTGCGCGAGCAGCTGCACCACCAGCGCATCCATGCCCATGAACATCTGCGCGAAGCCGGAGCCCGGAATCGTCACGAACGGGCAGTTGAAGTTGGTCGCGATCGCCTTGCTGATCATCGTCTTGCCGGTGCCGGGCGCACCCAGGAACAGCAGTCCGCGCTCACGCTTGCCGCCGGCCCTCTCGAACTCCTCGCCCGACTGCCAGAGCGTGATCACACGCGTGATCTCACGCTTGGCCTCAGCCTGACCGCGGACATCGTCGATCTTCACGCCCCAGCTGGCATCGCCCGGCTCGTAGCTGTGGATCCCGCGGGCGGCCATGAACAGAAACGGGCCGAAGAGGATGAAGACGTTGATGAACAGCAGCAACGGCAGCTGCACGAACACAAGCGCCAGCTGCGGCAGGGTGTCAGCTGGGAAGATCTGGCGCAGGCCGTCGAACGGATGGAAGAAGGGGGCACTGACGCCTGCGAACGCGAACAGCAGCTGGCACAGCGCCAACAGGATCACGATCGCGCCGATCCACCACGGCAGCCGACGGTATTTGGAGCGCCAGTACCAGTACCGGCGCCGCGCGACGATGTCGTCCTCCTTCATCTCCGCGCCCGCGTTGAGCAGGCTTGGCCAAGGGATGAAGTGGCGGACGATCACCTCGACTAGACCGCGGAACAGGATGACCCCGAGCGCGGTCAGCACGAGAGACCAGATCAGCCCCAGATGGTTGGAGTCGTATAGAACGAGGAAGAACGCTGGAGCTGTCAGCAGCGCAACAACCGTCGCCGCACGTGTCAGCCTGCGCCATTCGGAGGCGAGCGCCGTCGACTGGTCGCCAACAGGCCCGCTCAGCCTGCTGGTCTGCTCCGCGTAAGCCATGTTCAGTCACGAGGGTACAGCGCGTCCAGCCCCGGTCCAGCAGGGTGCAAGCGTTCTTACGAACCTCTGCGCAGGACGCTCAGACCCCTGTCCAGCTGCATCAGCTCGTCGAGCATCGCGTTGGCGGCGGCACGAACGTCGTCGTCCTCCACGAACACGCCGTCCTGAAGCTTGGAGTGAACCCAGGCGATGTTCACCAGGTTCTGCGACACCATCATCATCACCGCTGCAGCGACCGGCTTGAACGCCTGGACCGCGCGGGTTCCAGCGGCGATGCCACCGTAGGAGACAAACCCGAGCGCCTTGTGACGCCACTCCTGTGACAGGTAGTCGACCGCGTTCTTGAGCGGCGCCGCGTACGAGTGGTTGTACTCGGGTGTCACGAACACAAAGGCATCGGCTGCCTCGACGATCGCGCTCCAGGCCTTGGTGTGTTCCTTGGTGTAGTTGTGAAAGCGCGGATGATTGGGCTCGTCCATCATCGGCAGGTCGAGCTCGAGCAGGTCGACGACGTCGACAGCGAAGCCGCCGTGCTCGCGCGCAGCGCCGATGAACCAGTCGCCGACGGGTCGCCCGACGCGCCCGGGTCGGGTGCTGGCGATGACGATCAGCAGTCGTGGCACGGCGAGCCAGTGTAGTGGCGGCCCGGATCCCGCTGGATCGGGCCGCCCTCCGCCCGTGCCGGCAGTCGCTTTCGGTTAGCTTCCCGGAATCGTGACCGCATTGACCTGGATCGGCGTGGCGACTGTGGGCGGATTTGGGGCCGTCGCTCGCTTTCTGGTCGACGGCTGGATCGGCAGCCGCTTCGGGCGCGAGCTACCGCTGGGGACGTTCGTGGTGAACATCAGCGGCTCGTTCGTGCTCGGGCTGCTGGCCGGTCTGGCGCTGAGCGGCAATGCGATGGTAGTGGCGGGGACCGCCACGATCGGCGCGTACACGACCTTCTCGACCTGGATGCTCGAGACCCATCGGCTCGCGGAGGACGGCGAGTTCGCAGCGGCGGCCTTGAACGTCGGCGGCAGCATCGTGGTCGGCTTCTTCGCGGTGGTACTCGGCCATCTGCTCGGGGCACATCTATGACCGGTGAGCTGCTCAAGCTGACTACCTACTTCGGCGAGCGCGACCGTGCCGGCGGCGAGCTGCTGGCCGACGAGCTGTTCTCGCTCTACGCTCGTGATCGTCTGGAGCTGAGCGCGATGCTGCGCGGGGTGGAGGGCTTCGGCATCCACCACAGCACGCACACGGAGCGCCTGCTGACGCTCTCCGAGGACCTGCCGATCGTGTCGGTCGCGGTCGACACTCCCGAGCGGATCAGGTCGCTGCTGCCGGAGGTCCTCGACATCAAGCGGCGCGGCCTGGTGACCCTGGAACGCGCGCGACGCTGGCAGGGTTCACACCAGGATCTGGGTGAGCAGTCCAAGCTGACCGTGTTCCTCGGTCGCCGTCAGCGCGTGGGGGGCCGTCCCGCGTATGTGGCCACCTGCGGAATCCTCCAGCAGCATGGGATGCTAGGTGCGACCGTGCTCCTGGGGGTCGACGGCACCCGCGAGGGCCACCGGACGCGGGCGCGGCTGCTGGGGCACAACAGCGATGTCCCGGTGCTGGTCGTGGCGGTGGGCCCCGGCGGTGCAGTCGCAGGCGCCGCACAGGCGCTCGACGTCGCGCTCGATCATCCCCTGATGACGCTCGAGCGAATTCAGGTATGCCGGCGCGATGGCGTGTCACTGGGCACTCCCGAGCCGGTTGCGCCGGTGCTTGAGCACGACCTTGTCTGGGGCCAGAAGCTCACCGTTCACTCAGGCGATGAGGACCGAGTCGAAGGGCAGCCGCTGCACCGTGCGCTGGTTCGCCGGTTGCGTGGCGAGCGCGTCGCCGGTGCCACCACGCTGCGAGGTATCTGGGGCTTTCACGATGACCAGCCGCCGCGAGGTGAAACTGCCTGGCGGACCCAGCGGCATGCCCCGCTGATGACGATCACGGTCGATACACATGAGCGCATCGCCGGAATCTATGGCGTCGTCGAGGAGGTCACCGCTCAGCGCGGTCTGGTGACCGTCGAGACCGTTCCCGTCAGGGTTCTGCCCGGGTTCTGAAGAACTGCTCGACCGCCTCCGCGATGCCGACGGCGATCACGTGCTGACCCCGGCTGCCTGAGGCGATCGAGCCCTCGAACGGGTCGGTGATGAAGAGCGGCTCGATCAGCGCCCCCGGCATTCGGCTGGGCGTGTCGAACCAGCCGGGCTTGGCAGGCCCCAGCAGTAGCAGGTGTCCGTACTCCGCGCCGGCGGGGTTGATCGACGAGCCGAGCGCGCCGTCGAGCTGGACGCCCTCAGAGGGAATGGCCCAACCACGCCGATTCATCGCGGCCAGCACATCGTGCTGGACCAGGGTCGCGAGCCGTAGGTTCGCGGCCGCGAACGGCCGTGCGTCGTCGTAGCCGGTCACGGACCCAGCGTTGTCGGGCTCCCCGGCGTCGAAGTAGATCCCGATCAGCGCGTTGGCGTGGCCGTCGTTGGCGCACGCCGCGCGGGCTGCCACATCGTCGTGCACGCCCTGGGCGGTCAGCAGCCTGCCGTCGAGGTCCGCGCTTGTCAGCCGGGCCACGGAGCTGCCCGTGGTGCGTGAGACGACCACTCGGAATCCGTCAGCGCGCAGGATCTGCATCGTGTCAAGCTCGACCGGGAGCGTCTCATCGGCCTCATCGATGGTCCGATGGGTCGTGGTCGTCCCAACCGATCCGGGGTCGATGCCGCCGTGGCCGGCGTCGAGGAAGACGGTCCGGTGCCGGTCGCCCGACGTCGGTTGGTAGGCCATGCAGGCGGTCCTGGCAAAGGCGGTCGGATCAACCGCGGTTCCACCTGCAAGGTCGCCGCTGTTCGGTCCGCTCCCGCCGGAGATCAGGCCGGCGGCGATGGCGATCACGGCGACGAGAAGCCCGACTCCGATCAGGACGCGCCGGTTGCGTTGGACTGAACTGTTCGATCTCCGAGCCGGCACGGTCGCCAATGACCATGCCCGGTACGCATAAGAGCGGTCTTTAGGCGACCGTGCCCCGGAGCCAGTCGACCGCGGCCTGAACGTGGGCGGGGTCGATCTGGTGGGCGACGCCGGACTCGTGGTAGGAGACGTCGAGCCTGGCCGCCAACAGGACCTCGTTCGCCCGTCGAGCGAATTCCACACCGATCACCGGATCGTTGCGGCCGTGCGCAATGAATGCGCGGGTACTCTGGCGGTCGGCGAGCGCGGGCTCCCACCCGTCGACGGTGGGGATGAACCCGGAGAACGCAAGCACTCCGGCGACGGCGGGACGGTCCCCGCCGAAGGCCATGGCGTAGCTCATCACGGTACCCATGGAGAAGCCCCCGAGGACTGTTTGCTCCGGGGCGATGCCCGTTCGTTCCCACAGTTCGTCATGAAACGCTGCGAGTGCGGCACGGGCGGCAGTGAACGTGTCCGGATCGGGGTAGCCGACCCGCGGTACGACGTACCAGTGCCTGCCCGCCACCCCGGGCAGCGCCAGTGGACCTCCGGGTGTGACCACGTGCAGCCGGCGGTCAGGGTCGAGCAGATCGGCGAGTCCGACCAGGTCGTGCTCGTCGGCGCCGCGGCCGTGGTGCAGCACCAGCGCGCCGCGAGGCTGGCCCGCCGGCCGCCGCTCGACGTATGTGAGCGGAGTCATCTCAGCGGCTATTGATCCGCGGCTGGCGCGCGCGGGTTGGTCAGCGGCGTGAGCGTGTGCTCCAGGTGCGATCGCAGATGCTCGTGCTGCTTGGGCAGGCGCAGCTGGTCGCCGAGGTGGGCGGGGTCCTCGTCCACGGCGAAGCCGGGGGAGGTGGTCGCGATCTCGAAAAGGATGCCCTGGGGTTGACGGAAGTAGATCGCATGGAAGTAGTCGCGATCGATCACCGGGGTCACGTGCATGCCGGCGGCTGCGACCCGCTGCTGCCAGGGCACGTGATCGGCGTCCGTCGAATGCCAGGCGATGTGATGAACAGTGCCCGCACCCTGGATGCCGGGTTCCGTGCTGGTGTCATAGGCCCAGCTGAAGCCGCGATCGGGCCCGTTCACCCGGTAGCTGCCGTCGGTCGTCATGGACGTGAAGCCGAGCGTGTCGGTCAGCAGTTGCGCGTCCGCATCGAGCGCTCGCCCGATATGGGCGCGGGCACCCTCGACTCCGGTGATCGCATGCTCCTCAGGGATCTCCGGGTGAATCGCTCGCAACGGGGGATTGCCGGCGTCGGCGATCACGAGTTCGAGGCCCAGGCCGTCGTAGTCGGCAAAGGTCAATGACCGCTCGGAGCGCGCACTCGAGTAGCCCCTGGCCTCAAGGCGCCGCTGCCAGAAGTCCAGTGAGTCCTCGGCGCCGACTCCGAGCTGAATCGTGTGGATCATGCCGGCCCCAGCGCGGCCTGGGCGGGCACCGGCGAATTCGAACCATGTGAGAATCGATCCCGGCGACCCGCGCTCGTCGCCGAAGTACAGGTGATAGGCCTCGGGCGAGTCAAAGTTGACCGTCTTCTTCACCAGCCGCAGCCCCATCACGTCGGCGTAGAACTCGACATTTCGTGGGGCATCGCCGGTGATCATCGTTATGTGGTGCATGCCGTCAAGATTCATGGCGTTCAGCCTAACGGGCCTGTCTGTGTGAAAGTGACGGGCACGATGGATCTGGATGTCGCCAATGTTCAGCACACGGTGTCGACCGGCAGCCTGCCCGGGCAGGAGCGCGTCGAGCGGTTGGTGGCCGAAGCGTTCGAGCGCTACCAACAAGTCAGCGCCGGCGAGGTTGCCACCTATATCCCGGTGCTTGCCCAGGCCGATCCGAGCCTGTTCGGGATCTGCGTTGCTGCGGTAGATGGACGTGTGCATCTTGTCGGGGCCGGCGAGCACGGCTTCTCGATCCAGTCGATCTCGAAGGCGTTCGTCTATGCCCTCGCCTGTGACGCGGTCGGACACCAGGCGGTGCTGGAGCACGTCGGAGTTGACAGCACCGGCCTCCCGTTCAACTCGGTGATGGCGATCGAGCTCCATGACGGCCACCCGATGAATCCGATGGTCAACGCCGGAGCGCTGGTCACAACATCCATGGTTCCGGGCGCTTCAGCTCCGGACCGCTGGGCCTACATCCAGGATGGGCTCTCGCGGTTCGCGGGGCGGCGGCTCGAATTGGATCCCATCACCTATGAATCGGAGTCGGCGAACAACCATCGCAACCGCGCGATTGCCCGGCTGATGGAGAGCTACGGGCGCATCGACGACGATCCGCTCGAGGTCGTTGAGACATACACCAGGCAGTGCTCGCTCGAGGTAACCGCGCGCGACCTGGCAGTGATGGGCGCGACGCTGGCCCACGGCGGCGTCAACCCGGTGACCGGCGAGCGTGTGGTCCGGGCCGAGGTCTGTCGCGATACGCTCGCGGTGCTTGCCACCGCCGGCCTGTACGAGCGCTCCGGCGAGTGGCTGTTTGAGATCGGCCTGCCCGGGAAGTCAGGCGTCTCCGGGGGCATCGTTGCGGTCGCTCCGGGAAAGGGAGCCGTCGGGACCTTCTCGCCACCGCTCGATCCGGCCGGCAACAGCATCCGCGGGGTTCGCGCGATCGCCTTTCTCGCACGCAGCCTGGGGCTCGACGTCTTCGCGTCCGCGACCGCCGACGCCTGACCCTCAGATCAGGTAGGGGATCAGCATCTTCGTTCGCGCCCGGTAATTCGGATAGGCGGTCGGGAACGTCGCTGTCAGGTTGCGTTCCTCCACTATCGCCGAGTGGATGAAGATCGTACCGAGGACCACGGTGATCCCCAGGCCGATCAGGTTGGTCGCGAGCGTGGTTCCGAGCATCGCCAACAGGATTCCAGAGTAGATCGGATGACGGATCCCGGTGTATGGACCGCCGGTAACCAACTCCGGCTCGACCTTCTCCGTCATCGGCATGCCCCAGTTGCGGCCGATGATCACGCGCGCCCAGATCGCCAGCGCGAGACCGGCTAGGAACAGGGTGGTGCCAGCAACGGCAAGCGCCGGGATGTTGATCTCCAGCGCGCCGCCTCGGAAGCCGCGCAGCAGGATCACCACCGCGACCGCGGCGATGCCGCGCCCGCGGATGCCACGGCGGAGGCTGGTGGATCGCTTGGCGCTGAACGCCGATGCCATCCAGCCGATCCAGAACACGGCCCACGTCGCCGCGATCCCGATCCTGAGGGCGTGCATGTCGCCGATTGTGACCGGTGCTGCCCGATCCGAGGGTGATGCTCCGGGTCCGAGCGCTGCGTTCGGACCTCCGGCCCCGTTTCCCGATCAGGTCTCGACGACGACCTTGCCGATGCCGGCTGACGTCTCGACGAGCCGATGCGCCTCGCGGAGTGTCTCAACCGTCATCGGCGACAGGCGCTGGTTGATCGTGCTCTTGACGTCGCCGCCGTCGACCGCGTACGCGACCTGATTGAGCAGGTCATGCTGGTACGTGCTTTCGGGCCGATACAGCGGGCGCGCGAACATGGACTCCCAGTGCCAGCTCTGGCTCTTCGACTTAAGCGGCAACGTGTCCAGGCCCGTCGGCTCGTCGATTGCGACCACCGCGCCGCCTACTCCCATCAGGTCGGCGTACGTCTCGGCCTGACCTGCGGAGAAGGCGCTGAAGATCCAGCTCACCCCGCGTGGGGCGATCTCCCTGACCTCCTGGCTCAACCGGCGCCGGTCGACGACCCGATGGGCTCCCAGGGACCGCACCCAGCGCGAGGATTCGCCGCGTGCCGCGGTGGCGATCACAGTCACGTCGGTGCGAGCTCGCGCGAGCTGCGTGACCATCGAGCCCACCCCGCCGGGGGCTCCGACAACCAGCAGGTAACCGGCGCTGTGCTCAGTCAGCCGGAGCTGGTCAAACAGCGACTCCCAGGCGGTGATCGTCGTGAGCGGCATTGCGGCGGCCTCGGCGAAGTCGAGACTGTGTGGCATGTGGCCGACGATCCGGCTGTCAACCACCTGCTGCTCGGCGTTGCTCCCAGGTCGGCTGATCGAGCCGGCGTAATACACACCGTCGCCCGGCGCGAAATCGACCACGTCCGATCCGATCGCGATCACGATTCCCGCGGCGTCGTAGCCGAGCACCTTCGGTCCCTGGGCAGCATCGAAACTGGCGCGCACCTTCACGTCGACCGGATTCACGGACACGGCTCGCACCTCAACCAGTAGATCGTGGTCGCCGATCTCCGGAAGCTCCAATTCGATCTCGACGAACGACTCTGGCGCGTCAACCGGACCGCTCTTGATGGCGGCGATCGCCGGTGTCGTTCCCGTCGTTCCCATTCGGGGTCGAAGATAACGGTCGCCTGTACCGATCGTTGGCGTCGCTTGCGCGGGCTCGCTTCCGGTGCCACACTGAGCCGACCAGCGGCAGCGACCGGAGCAGCAGGCGTTGGCGAAGCGTGCCCGGGTGTGACTTGCGCAGGATCCTTGTGGGATTCGCGAATGAGCCAGGCAAGGAGGCGTGGCATGAAAGCTTCGATGGATCCCATGCACGGCGTCAGCGTGCTCCGGCGGCTGGCAGCCTCGGGGGTCCTGGTGGCCTGTGTGTTCGGAGCCGGCCTATTCGGCGCGACCGGATCGGCGGATGCTGCCGGCACCGGCTACTACGTGACCTTCGTCGCGCGTTCATGCTCGTCCTACTCCGACATCTTTGCCAACAAGGCCCGCAACAACATCCAGGAGAGCCTCAAGGACCTCGGCCCGGATTCGCCCTACGGTGCGGCGTCGCTGGTCAGCCCGGCGGTCGAGTCACAGGCGCCTCAGGACAAATGCAAGCCGCTGCCCGGCTGGACGTTCACGCTTGGACACGACTATGAGTCCCGAGCGGTGACCGGACCCTGGGGGTCGCTTTCGAAGGTCACGGACCCGTTTCCCCGGCAGCCGTTGACGCTCAAGTCGACACAGCTCTACGACCAGTTCCACCAACCGGTGGAGGGCCAGCGGATCGAAGGCGCGACAACCGTCGAGCTCACATCGGACGAGGTCAAGCAGGCAGCCACCCGAAACTCGCTCTGGGCGCAGGGCGGAAAGCCTGAGGACCCGGTGCTCGCCGAGCGGTTCCCCGGCCCGCAGTACGGCTTCGGTGCGTTGCGCTGCGGAACTGACGCGCTCAACGGCGACAATGTCGAGTACCTGTACTTCCCGTCAGGCGTGAGGCAGCTGTTCTGTTATGCCGTGTACGTCGTCCCACCGCCGACATCGGGAACGATCACGATCGAGAAGCGTGTGGTCGGCGCCCCTTCGGGTGAGAACCCCTCGTTCTCGTTCAACGGCTCGATCTCCTTCGACCCCAACGGCTTCATCCTGGCGAATGATCAGTCAATGGACTTCTTCCGGGCCGGCGGGCAGACCTGGGGCGTGACCGAGGGCTCCGTCGCCAACTACAAACTGACGTCGGTCAAGTGCACCGCAACTGCCGATGGCGGCGGTCAGCCGACCAGCACCTGGAGCGTCCACGACTCGACCCTGTCGGTCCACCTTGCGGCTGATGAGCATGTCCGGTGCGTGTACACCAATACCTACCAGCCTCCGGTCGGAGGCCTCGTGATCGCCAAGATCACCAGAGGCGGAGTCGGGAGCTTCACGTACACGGTCAAGCCAGCCGGAGGCGGTGCCGCAAGGCATGCCGCAGCGACGACCAGGCACCAGGGAGTCCCCGCCACCGCAGTACCGGTCATGCGCGACCTCGCTCCCGGGAAGTACAACCTCACGGAGCAGGTGCCGGCCTCCGGTGCAGGCAGGTGGCGCACGGTACGAGTCGTGTGCGGCGGCTTGAGATTCGACCCGCGTCAGCCGGTAATCGTCACCGTGCCCAGCGGCCGGAGCGTCGCCTGCACGTTCATCAACGTGTTCGTGCCGGCCGGCTCAATCTCGCTCGCGAAGATCACACAGGGAGCGACCGGGACGGTCGCCTTCATGATCTCCCAGAGCGCGGGCGCACTCCAGCAGTTCCAGCAGCATGCGACGACCCATGAACAGGGCGTGCTCGCTCACGCCGTCCCCGACACCCCGAGCGACGCGACCGACCATCTGCCGCTGGGTAGATACCTGATCGCCGAGCAGGCGCCCACGTCCGAGAATCCGGCCGACTGGAGCCTGGAGACCGTTGAGTGCAACGGAGAGTTGGTGCCATTCGCCCGCGGCGTGGCGCCCGTGACTCTGACACCGTCGAATCCGCACGTGCACTGCGTGTTCCTGAATCAGTTCACCAGCCAGCCGATTCCTCCAGAGCCGCCCAATCCGCCCGAGCCGCCGAACCCACCAACGCCACCAGGCCCCAAGCCCAATCCCGAGTACCCGGTATCGAACCTCTCCGTGAAGAAGGTCGCACTTCAATCAGAGGTGGTTCAGGGGCAGCGAGTCACCTACCGGATCGACGTCCACAACAGCGGTCCAGATCCTGCGTCGAACGTGGTGATGGCCGATAAGCCGCAGACCAGGGCGAAGATCGTGAGCGCAACACCGTCCACCGGCACCTGCCGGATCGGCGAGATCGTCATTTGCCGACTCGGTGACATCAAGGTAGGAGCTACGGTCACGGTCATGGTCACGATGATTCCCGGGACGGCCGCCTCACCGTTCGTCAACCGGGCGGTTGTCGGCGGCGCCACAGCTGAGTCCTCGCTCACCAACAATGCGGCCAGGGCAGACACCGAGGTGATCAAGGGCCCTGCCCATCCTGTTGCCTGTCCGTCTAGAGCCGAGCCGATTGCGAGCGCCGCCTGTTAGCCGGCAGTCGCCAGACAGTACATCAAATTGATTTGATGTACTGTCTGGCGGTGAGCCAGAACTCGCGTCCGCCGCTGCCTGACGTCTTTGGTCTTGTCGGCCATCCGGCGAGATGGGCGTTGCTGTCAGAGTTGGCGCTCAGCGATCGCCGCGTGGGAGAACTCGTCACCGCTCTGGGGATGCCGCAGAACGGAGTGTCCTACCATCTCGCCCGTTTGCGTTCCAGCGGCCTCATCAGCTGTCACCGCAGCCAGGCTGATCGCCGCGACCTCTATTACGTCGCAGATCTCGATCGGTACTCCAAGCTGATCGCGGAGGCCGGTGTCGGTCTGCATCCAGGCCTTCACTTCATCCATGTGTTGCCTGTGACGGGAGGGTCCCCTCGGTCCCCGCAGCGGGTGCCGATCCTGTTTCTATGCAGCGGCAACAGTGCCCGCTCTCAGTTGGCCGAGGCGTTGGCCGGCCAACTTGGGGCAAAGCTTGTCGATCCCAGGAGCGCCGGCAGTCGTCCCAGGCCGCTTCATCCGAATGCCGTGCGAGTCCTCGGGGAGCGCGGGATTGACATCTCCAGTGCGAGGCCGAAGCCGTTGGACGAGTTCCTCGAGACGCGCTTCGGATATGTGGTGACGCTGTGTGACCGGGTCCGCGAGGTGTGCCCCGAGTTCCCGGGGCACCCGCGCACGATCCACTGGAGCATTCCCGACCCGGCGCGCGATGGCATCACCGACGCCGAGACCTACGGAGCGTTTGAGCGCACGGTGGACGAGCTCATTGTCCGGATTCGCTACCTCCTCGTCTTGCTGGCAGCCCAGTCTGGCGACAGTGTGAGGCACGCCGCATGACGGAGACCCCGGGCGGTCTGGAAGCACCCGATCCGGATCGCTCGTTGCTGGTTGTCGCCAGGGAGTGGACGCGAATCGGCCTAACCGGGTTCGGCGGGCCACCGGCGCACATCGCGCTGCTTCGCCGGCTGATGGTTGACCGCACCCAATGGATGGACGCTCGCGAGTTCCAGGACGCCAACGCGGCGTGCAGCCTGCTGCCGGGACCGGCGTCCACGCAGATGTCGATCTTCTGCGCCTACCGCGTTGCCGGGCCGGCCGGCGCGATCATCGGTGGGATCGGGTTCATCGCCCCGGCTGTGATCATGATCACCGCGCTGTCGATTCTGTTTCTGAGCGCGTCGCCGCCGCTGTGGGTGCGCGGCGCCGGCGCCGGCGCTGGAGCGGCCGTGGCAGCGGTGGCGGTGCAGGCGGCCCGGGGGTTCCTCCGACCGAGCTTTGAACGTGTGCAGGCGAACCGGCTCATGACCGCGAGGTGGGTCGCATACATCGCCATCGGAATCCTCGCCTCGGTCATCGTTGGGCCCTATCTGGTCCTCGCGCTGTTGGGCTGCGGCCTGGCCGAGTTGGTGATCCGCAAGCCTCCGCATGGGCTGGCGGCGTATTGGATATTCGTTCCTGCCGCGGTGACGGTGGGTGGCTTCGGCGCGCTGGCCTGGACGGCATTCAAGGTCGGTGCGCTCTCCTTCGGTGGCGGGTTCGTGATCATCCCGCTGATGCAGGGCGACGCCGTCCACACCTATCACTGGATGAGCAGCTCTCAGTTCCTCAACGCGGTTGCACTCGGTCAGGTGACACCGGGCCCCGTGGTTGCCACTGTTGCCGCCGTCGGCTACGCCGCCCACGGCATACCCGGTGCACTCTTGGCAGCGGTGGTGGCCTTCACGCCGTCCTTCTCGTTCATCCTGCTCGCCGGCGGTCGGTTCGAGCTGATCCGGAAGAATGCCCGCGCGAAGGCGTTTCTCGACGGCTCGGGGCCGGCCGCGATCGGAGCGATCCTCGGTGCGGCGATCCTGCTCGCACGCGCGCTGACCTATGGGTGGCAGTTTGCGGTGCTGGCCGCTGCTGCTGTGGCACTGCTCGTGCTCAAGCGTGGGGTGGTGGAGGTCCTGCTGATCGCGGGAGCCTCCGGCATCGTGCTCGGCCTCAGCGGGGTCGCCGTGTAGGTCGGTCCTGTCCGCGTACTCTTACGCCCGCCGCACCGGCTTCATCGGCCTGCTCTCGTGAGCCAGGCCCGACGTCAGACGGTCGCGCGTGAAGCGCCTACCCGATTGTCTTCTCCGGCGGTGGTAGCTCGGTGACGTAGAGCAGCTCGATCAACGAGCCGATCTCGGGAATGTCGTAATAGCAAAACTCACCGAGGTCGCCCATATCAGCGTTCTGGACCATTGTCCGCTTCTGACGCTCGAGTTCTGCCTTGGCTTCCTGCATTGCCTCCCGGCTCGGGTAGCTGATGCAGGTGTGATGAAACCCCTCGCCGTTCGCCGCCAGGTGCTCAACGTAGATGCTCTCACCGTCCAGGGGCGCCAATAGTTCGTAGTTCGAGTTCCCCACCTGAGCGAACGCGATCCGGAACGAGAAGCGAACCGCTCGCCCCCGAACCGTGGTTGCCGCAGGTTCGATCGTCCAAAGACCTCAGGGCCCGATGCCGGACTCGGCAAGCGCCGCCGCGGTCTTCTCGACGTCGTGCACGACAAAGCAGGTGTGATGGAGCGTGCCTGACTCGGTGATTTTCACTCGTGCCTCCTCAGTTAGAAGCAAACCTGTGTCTGCGGCCGGTCGCTGATGGCGTTCCGGTTGTGACTCTACCCCGGTCTGCGTACGAGCGCGGAGCTGTTATCGCGTCTGCGCTTGTGCGGTCCAGCATTGGCCGGCGGCTGGGCATTGTGACTGGTAGGTAACGCGCCGCAGCTTCGCATGTACTAGTGACTTGTCGCGTCCTGGAGGATCTTGGTCTGTGGGGTGCCGGCGAGGGCCGGAGCGTTGTCGTTCGAGGACCAGACGTTGCGCTCAAGGAAAGTGAGAAACCGCTGCGCCTGGTCGGTCGTGGTGAAGTCGAGATCAACGAAGATGTATTTGGGGTCATCAACGAGATGTAGGACACGCTGCGAAGTGACGCCCGCATTGGTGCGGGCTTCGGCCATACGGTCGAAGGCCGCAAGCCAGACGTTGAGATCGGTGATGGGGTGCTCGATGTGCAGCGTCGTCATGATGAACTCCTGTGCGGGGTAGCGGAGCCATTGCGGGTTCGTCCGAAGCCGGTCCGGTCGCAGAGTGGCGGTATCGCACGGGGCGCCGCTGGGCTCGAGCAAATCAGATCCGGGTGACTGCGTAAAGCGCGACTGTCAGCGCCGGATGATGTTGTGAACATCAACGAGTTCCGGCTCGCCCGGATCGATGTTCAATTCCTGCAGTATTGGCCTCAGACGCTCACCAAACGCTTCAAGCTGCTCGTGTGAATCCCATACCTGACTGACCTTGAGGTTCCCGTCCTGCCCGAAGCAGATCTCGTAATCGAGCCCATCTGCAGGCAACACGTTGTCCTCAGTGAGTCGACGGACCGCGGCGTCGTATTGCTCGGCTGTCAAAGACGCCGGCGAGAAACGGATCAGCACGCTCACAACATCCTCCTCATTGGGGTGCTTGCGACTCTACTCGCATGCCGTCGGACCGCAACCGACGTTCGGACGGTCGCCGAAACGAGGGCACTCGTCGCCGCCCTGAGCGCTTTTCGCGCGGACGCAGGTTCGCGCGCGCGGCCCTCAGGCTGCGCCGTGCTAGGCGGCCTCCCACACGAACCCGTCCGGGTCAGTGAACGCAGAGTCGCTGTTCAGCGTGATTCCGTGTGGCCCGTCACCATCCGGCGATATACCCGCCTCCTTCGCGACCCCGTCGCGGCCGGGGTACAGCGCGAGCTTGATCGCGCCCGAATTGAACTCGGCATACCTGCCGGGGAAACTCCTCTTCACTTCGAGGCCACGCTCGACGTAGAACCTCTTGCTGGCGCGGAGATCGGCCGCGCCCAGCAGCAGCACCACATCGTCGATCTGGCGAGCCGGCAGGCCCTTTTCCTTCTTGGAGGAAGTCGCCAGCTTCCAGACGACGCCGTCAGCGTCCTGGACGACCGCGCCGTATCCCCACATGCCCTTGGTCGCAGGCTTGAGAGCAGTGGCGCCGGCCGCGACGGCCGTACCGTAAAGAGAGTCGACGCTGGACGGCTGCCCGACAAGAAGCGAAATCGAGAAGCCGCGAAACCCTGTCGACGCCGTCTGCGCAGCACGGGCACGGACCTCGGGCCCGAGCCCGAAGGACTGCGCGTAGAAGGCCTCGGCGGCCGCGGGTTCGGTGACGTCGAGCGTGAGAGAGTTGATCGTTTGCATGCGATCCACGCTACGCCTCTGCCTGGTAGATGGCTTCTCCATTCCTGCTCGGCAGCGGCCGGACTCGCCGACGCCCTCTGGCCGCGGTTCTGTGGAACGCCGGTCAGAAGACGGTGCGCGGCGCTTAAAGTAGAGAGCGCTCCGTACAGGCGTGATATGGGGCCCGTACGGAGCGCTCTCTGAGGGAGGAGAGGGTGCTGCGCCACAAATAGTCGCTCAGCCCCGTCCAGAAGTCCAAGACTAGAATTCAAGAAGACATATAAGCCACTGCTATAGACGAGGCCGGGAGCCGGAGCAGCTCGGCCGCCGACCCCTTCATCGGTCAGGCTCTGATCTCGTTATGCACCTGCGCCACCATCGGCTCGTTCAGTTCGATGCCGGCAGCGTTGAGGATCGGGATCAGAGTGGCACCGAACGCGTCAAACGCCTCCTGCGACTCCCACACATCGAACACCTGAATCTCACCGTCCGTCTCCAGCGCGACGTGCGACATGCGCCCGTCAGGAGCGCCGACGCCTGCCTCTTCGAGTTGCGCGAGCGTGGTGTCATACCGCTCCTGCGTGAAACCCTTACCCGTGATATAGAACCCAAGCGCCATTTTCGATCCCCGGTCCCTCTGCGCGTGAGCGCGGTTAGTCCTGCAGTGAAGGGCGACTCTACGCGCTAAGTCGAGGACGCGCTCAGATCTTTCGGTGTGCGAAGACGGCATCAGCGCGAGATCAGAGTCGCGGCTCGGTCGTCGACGGCGAGGATCTCGTTGTCGGCGTCGACGTGAACGACTGTTGGCGTGTACGTCGCCAGTTCGCGTTCGTCGTAGCTGCCGTAGGAGATGATGATGATCGTGTCGCCCTGATGGACCAGTCGTGCTGCGGCACCGTTGACCTTGATCTCGCGCGAGCCTCGGTCGCCGCCAATCGTGTAAGTCTCAAACCGTTCCCCGTTGTTGACGTCGACGACGGCGACCATCTCGAAAGGCATTATGTTGGCGGCTTCAAGGAGTTCCGGGTCGATCGTGATCGACCCCACATAGTGCAGGTCAGACGCGGTGACCGTAGCTCGGTGGATCTTCGATTTCAGCATCGTTCGCTGCATCAGGCATCACCTATGAATCGAGTCGGCGAGGTCGCGATACCGACGGAGCGGAGTGCACGCCCGCGCGGGGACATGGCCGGAACCAGAGACAACGCATGCTACGGCTACAGAACAAGAACTCTCCGAACTGGGCCGCATGGCGTACTAACGTGCGATCCTGGGGTGTGATGGAGGATCTTGATTGGTCAACCGGCAGAGGAGCAGGCGAATGACTGGGAAGGCTGACTTCACGCAGGATGAGTGGAAGCTGGTGCTCGAGGCGCCCCCGAGCGCCGGTTTGATCGTTGTCACCGCCCAGCATGGCGGCACGTTCCGTGAGACGATCGCCATGGCGAAGGCGTATACCGAAGCGCGCCAGGAGCACGGCGAGAGTGAGCTGCTCGACGAGATCACGGCCGCCAAGCCCGAGCGCGACCACACCCACTACCACTCGCAAACGGAGCTGAAGCAGGGAAGCCTGCAGCACCTGCGCGACGCCGTGGCTCTGCTGGAGACGAAGGCCAGTCCGGCCGAGCTCGGGGACTATCGGCGCTTTATCCTCACGCTGGCGAACAAGGTCGCCAACGCGCACCGGGAGCACGGCCAAAGCGTCAGCGACGCCGAGCAGCAGGCGATCACCGAGATCGCCCAGGCGTTGGGTGCCGACGGCAACTGACCGCCGCCCGCGCGCGACGCCCGCCGGAGCGCTCAAAGCCGTGCTGTGAGCACCATCGTTGCCACATGAACATTTGAGGCCCTGGCGGCGCGTGCAGCGGCTCAGTGCGGTCGCAGCTTCTCGGTTCGGGGGCAATCCGGTGCGTGACCAGCGGCAGGACTGGTGGTGATCTCGGCGATGCCGGTCAGGCGTCTTGCGTATCGGTGACTGACTCGTTCGTGCTGCCGGAGGTGCTCCTCCCAGAACGCAACGACGAACTGCTCGAGTACTCGGCCTTGATCCGCGGCGTCCATCCAAAGACGCCGGTGGACAGCGCCGGGGGGCGTCTGGCGTAGCGACCGTCACGACCGCGTCCTCCATTCCGGGCTGTGGTCGGTACTCGATCGTTACGAGCACGGGGCCCCGTGGGGGCATCGTCGCCCACCAGTTGGGGGTCGGGCCCGTCGCCTGCCGGAAGTAGGTCGAGCCGGCTTATCTGCTGGAACGGGAAGAACACACCGATCACTGCCACCGCGGCGAGTCCGACGCCCGCTGTCAGCAGAGCTGCGGTCAGGCCCGCACGTTGAGCGATAGCTTTGAACGCGCCCGCGCAGCTGAACGAAACGGCGCCCACGCCGAGCCGGCGTTGCGTCCCGTCCTCTCCGCTACGTCAGGAACGGACCGAATCATGACCGCTCAGTCACGCGCGCGGACGTGACCTGCTGTCGCGCGGCCACCGGCCACGGCTCAAGAACCGATGAGGTGGGTGTTGCCGAAGCGATCCGTGTCGAGGGCTGATCGACGAGATGGGGTTCGACATATGACGATGAGCTCGACGTCTGGCCACGATGGCTTTTATCGGCGGCGTACCGACGCTCATGATGCAAACCGATAGCAATCCTGGCGGGCTGCCGATGTCGGTTTTTGACGGTCTCCGGGCTGGAGTCGCGGCGAACTGGTCGCAGTTCTACAAGGACACGAGCGTCGCGTTCTTCAGCTACAACAGACCCAACGCAAAGGTCTCCGAGGGCGACACAAGATCAGTTCTGGCGCCTTGGCATGCAGTCGGGCATAAAGGCGTCCCATGGACTGCATCGTGCAGTTCTCCGAAACCGACTTCACCGACGACCTTACGAAGAGCGACGTACCAGCGCTTTTCATGCACGGAGACGACGACCAAATCGTTCCCTACGAGCACGCCTCCGTTCTCGCGGTGAAGCTCGTACAGAGCGGGGACCCTGAAGAGCTATCCCGGGCTTTCGCACGGGATGGCGATCACCGACGCCGAGACGATCAACGCCGACCTGTTGACATTCATCCAATCGTGAAGTTCAGCGCCCAGGCAGGGACGCGCGCAGGTCCGGTCGCTCGCAAGCATGCCGCAGCGCAGTCACCGGTATCGACTTGCGATGGTCGCGCGCGTGACTCGCAGCGTGCCGCTGCGGCTTAATGCCCATGTGGGCAGAACCGTGCAAAGACGCGTAAGCTTCGGCAGTTGCTGACCGCCGAACGTCACGCCGCCATCGGCGGCACGCTTCGCCGCGATGCTCCCGTGACGGTCGGAGCCGAGACCGTCGATGCCTTGAGGATGATCCGCGCCGATGTCGTGATGCTAGGAGTCTGCGGACTACACCCAGAACTGGGGGTGACCGCCAACGATCTCGAGGAGGCCCAAGTCAAGCGAGCGATGATCGACGGCGCTGCAGCGGTCGTCGCCCTTGCCGATCGCCACAAGCTCGGAACGGCCATGCCCGTGTTCGTCGCTTCAGTGGACGTCCTCACGGCGCTCATCACGGACACCGAAGTAAACGATCAGTCGCTCGAGCCGTATCGAGCTTTCGCGATCGAGGTCCTGTACGCGTGAGACTGCCTCCAGTTCCCACGATTTGTTGGTTCGTACGCGCCGCGGGCTGTTCGTGTCGCGGGTCGCACGCATTCCGGCCCCTAGCTGACTGAGTGGGTCGGTCCCGACCTGGCCGCCCAAGATCTTCACGCTCCTGGGAAGGATTGATGACGGAGGCTGCACCCAAGGACGTGGTTGGGACCGACCGCAGGTTCGATCTCCTGAGCCTCGGAACGTTCGTGGCTGTCGGCCTGCCTGACGGCATGCTGGGCACGGCTTGGCCAGCGATGCGCCACAGCTTTGGCGTGCCGGTCGGGGACCTGGGACTCATCTTGTTGGTCAACACCATCGGTTCGGTGGCCGTCTCGGCCTTTGTTGGCCGACTCATCCACCGCCTCGGCGTCGTCGCCCTGCTCGCGGTGGCCGGTTGTTGCGCCGCGGTGGGCGCCGTCGGCTACGCCGTTGCTCCCGGCTTCTGGCTCGTCCTGTGCATCGGCCCGCTCGTGGGGGCGGCGGCCGGGATGATGGACGGAGGCCTTAACACTGCGGTCGCGCTGTCCGGTCGGCTGCGACTGCTGAATCTCCTTCACGGCTTCTATGGCGTCGGCGCAGCGTTGGGGCCTCTGGTGGTGACGGCGGCAATCTTGGCCGGATCATGGCGACCTGCTTACCTCGTCCTTGCCGCTGTCGATCTGGCCGCTGCCGGCTCCTGGATCGTCTATCACCGCAAGGTCCCGTCGCCACTGCCGGCGTCCTCCAATGTCGCTGCCATCACAGTCAGCGATGAAAACGGCAGCCCCGCTGATTCCGCGACGGCGGCCGAGCCAACCGCAGGCTGGTCGCGTCGCAGGGTTGTCTCGGTCCTGACCGTGGGATTGGTCGTGTTCTTCGTGTACACCGGCCTGGAGGTGAGTGCCGGCGAATGGGAGACAAGCTACCTCCGCGGCCACGTCGGCCTGTCTGCGTCGGCCGCCGGGCTTGCCGCATTCGGCTACTGGGGTACGCTGACCGTGGTTCGTATCGGCCTAGCCCTTCCCGCCGAGCCGGTCCGCGCCCGGAGAATTATTGGCGGCGGTGTGTTCGTCAGCATCGCGGCGACAGCGCTTATCTGGTGGCAGCCCAGCGCCGTGGGGTCGGTGGCCGGCTTCGTGTTTCTCGGCGCCGCGCTCGCCGGCATGTTCCCGGCCCTCATAGCTGTCACTCCGCAGCGGATCGGGGAACAACGGGCCGAGCATGCCATCGCGTGGCAAGTCGGAGCCGCCGCTGGCGGCGGCTCCGCCATCTCCGCCCTTATCGGGCTCGCCATCAACGCCTCAGGCTTGGACGTCCTTGGCCCAGCACTCGTTATCCTCGCTGTCCTCTTGCTCGCGGCCAACGCTGCACTGACCCGATTGGCACCCATCCCAACTGAAGTGGTCCGGCAGCTACCTGGGACTACATCTGATATCGCGTGCGGCTCACGTGAGCGTGCGTGAGTGGCCGTTTGCTGGGGCCATGTCGGTAGAAGCGGTGTAACGAGCGCCTGAGGGTTGGAGCGGTTCGGGCACCTGTCGCTGATCCTCAGCGGCCCCACCGAGAGTCGTCGTCAGGAGAACACCAGGATGGTCGAGCAGAGCATGACGGTGCTGATGTCGTTGCGCAGGTGCGTGATGGCGTCTTGACGATTTCGTTCGGGAGGCGGTCGCGCTGGTCGCGAGGGAGTTGATGGAGGCTGAGATCGCCGGTGAGATTGGTGCCGGCCGTGTCGAGATCGCAACGGGTATCGGCCGAGTATGTGGGAACCGAGGGTTGGGGAGGTCGAGTTGCTGATCTTGCGCAAACGTTCGCGGGAGGCGTATTTCCCGTCGTTCTTGGAGCCGCGTCGGCGCTCGGAGCAGACGATCGCTGCCGTCGTGCTTGAGGCCCATATCAACGGTGTCTCCACCCGAAAATTGATCGCCTCACGATTGCACACCCCAGCGGCAGTCATCGGCCACAGGCGGACGGGTTGCTCTGACCCCGGCCGCAGCCAGTAGGCGACGACGCGCATGGGGAGCGTGCCGGCAGAGACAGGGGGACCGGAGATGCGTCACGTCTGGGCAGTTGGGGATGCGGTTGCGCTACGCTCAGATGGTCAGATAGCGAGGGCAACAAGAGGGCGAGACCTTCATCTGAATGTCCCCTTCCCGCGAAAGCCGCCTGATCTTCTGATGGCCGAGAGTCCACTTACGGGTGGGCTTTCCGCGCTTAACGGTCGGGCGATAGCTCCGCTCGATGCCGGCACGAGTCGGCCGCGGCACGTCGACCGAGGCCGTCAAGCGCTGCGTTCGACGAGCGAGAAGGGTGCGCAGACGGCGCGTTCAGGGCAGGATGTCGGTCAGTGTTGCCTTGAACCGCTCGCCCGAGTCCTCAAGTTCGCCCTCGATGTGCAGGCGTGCCGGTCCGCTCTCGGTCCATAGGTCAAGAAAGTACGCCCAGCCCGGCATGTCAGGATCGTCGGACTTCGTGATCGCCTCGATCTGGTAGCTCTCACGCGGCGACAGGACCAGCGACTCCGGGCAGTCGTCTTCGACGCGGCGGCGCAGGTCCTCAACTCTTAGCCGGTTATCGGACGCAGCGTGCAGATCCTCGTACTCGCCGTCCACGACGAAGCCGACGATCTGCTCAAGTGCGCGGTACATCGGCTCGGGCATCAGCTCGAGCGTCTCAACCAGCTGTCCGGCTCCTCCCAGCTTGTGGTTTGGCGTGTGGTCAAGCCGGCTGTAGAAGTAGTCCTCGCACGCCGCGCGCGCCTGGCGATGGATGCCCTTGGGCAATCCGGCGGCGCTGAGGGCAAACACCGCGGCATCGATCGCCTCCTCGAGCGTTCCATGGCGGCGTGTCAGCTGCGCGGTGATCGCGCGACCGTGTTCGGTGTCGGTCGCCAACGATGAGCCGTCCAAAAGGATCGATGGAGCGTCATGGCGGCTATAGCCAGCGCAACCCCGCACCGCAGAGTGAAGGACGATCAGGTGGTCGCCCATTACGCCCGCGCTGATGGCCGGTCGCCCCGGGCGAGCCGGCTCGGCCGGAACGCCGGACGCGTTGGTTGCAATGCTGCCACGGCTCCCATCGTACGAACAAGCAACACACACCTGGCGTCAGCCCACCCCAGCTCTGACTTAGGCGCCGGGCTCGTCCGGAGTCGCGAGGTCGCGACAAAGCCGCATCCTAGGCGCGCGACGCACGGCCACCACCAACGCGGCGTTCGAAGGACTGAACGATGGTCAGTAGCTTCGAAGCCTCCCAAGCCCGTCCACAGTTCTTCTCATTCAGCAGCTTGATGATCCCGCGCCCGTCAGGCTGATCCAGCGCGCGGCCAGCTGCGACGGGGAGACGCTCATGAGCTCACCGACGCTTGGGTCCGTCAGGACCGGACGGGAGTTCGTCGACCAACTTCCACGCGCAGGGATCGGACCGGAGACCGTTGAGTGAGTCGCGCCAGCGACGCTGCAGCGCATCCAGACCATCGCGCAGAACGGTCGCCTCGCTCGATGCGATGTTGGCTGCCTGCGCGAACGTTTGAACACTCAGATCCGCAGTAGCGCGACGCACGGGAGTCGCGTCGCGCCCAAGGCTCGCATGCCACGATTCATGGGTCACTAGGCAGGGCAGGAGAGCGCCGGTTCGCCCGGTGCCAATGACTCACGGTTTGGATACGTGATGCCGATACGTCGGTGATGCGAGAACAGCGCTCGTTGGCCGACGGATTGCGGCTGACCCTATTACCGTCCGGTGTGGCCGCGTTCTTGCCATTTGCGCTGCTGTGGTTGCCGCCGGCTCACTGGCGTCTGATTCCGTTAGTCGCTGCTGTCGTGTTGGCGGTCGTGATTGCGGCGTTTACGCTGCGCGCGGCCTGGGAACGTCTTCCGCTCTGGACCACCTCTGCTGTCGCGTGGGCGTACCTGATCGTTGTGGTGCTGTTACGAGCTGCGGGCGGAGCTTCCGGAGTCACGGCGATGGTACTGCTCCCCGTCTTCTGGCTGGGTCTCTTTGGAACACGCCGGCAGTTGTGGTGCCTCTTGGTCGGGGTGGCGTTAGTGCTAGTGGTCCCGCTGACGGTGGTCGGCGGCGCGGATTACCCTCCGAGCGCTTGGCGGACGGGGGTCCTGTTCCTCATTCTTTCCGGGATCGTGTGCACGACTATTCAAGCGCTGGTAACTCGTGTGATGGCTCAGGAGCGGGAACACAACCGTCTACTTGCCGAGCTTGACCATCTCGCCCATACCGATCCGCTGACCGGTCTGGCTAACCGGCGCGCCTGGCAATCCGAACTCGATCGGGGTCTGGCTCGCGCACGCCGCACCGGAGAGCCGGTGAGCATCGCGTTCGTCGACATCGACAACTTCAAAGCGGTCAACGACGCTAAGGGCCATCCCGGCGGCGACTCGCTGCTCATCAAGATTGCTCGGAGCTGGACCGAGATGCTACGCCCAGATGATGTGCTCGCCCGTATCGGTGGAGACGAGTTCGCTGTCCTGATCCCCAATTGCTCCCACCCTGAAACCCCGGAAGTAATCAGACGACTGCGGGCGCGGATGCCGAAGCCCCACAGCTGCTCGATCGGAGTTGCGACGTGGGACGCCCTCGAAGTCTCAGACCAGCTCATGAGCCGCGCGGACCAAGCTCTCTATGACGCCAAGCGCGACAGGCAACGCAAGGCACAATCGACACTGCAGCGATCACCGGATCGTCACCACCAGCGACCCGCACCAATCGAAGCCTAACCTAGCGCGAACGCTTCCGTTCCCTGGCGCGATCATCAAGACGCGAGTGCATCGGCGGCGACGCGCCGTCGCGGTGAGCTGCTGGCGAAGCTCGGGTCTTGACCGCCGCCGCTAGCCCGCCCTTGCGGCGTCTAGCATGAGCTTTCGAAAATGGGTTGTTGTCTGCTCTCACTGTGTGCGCTCATCTCGCCCCGGCTGGCGCTGTTTCTCTTGTGGGTCTTCGGCGACGTTCTGAGCCGGGCGTTCAGCAGTTGGATCATCCCGCTGCTCGGGTTCTTCGTTCTGCCCTGGACCACCCTTGTGTACGCGCTGGCGTGGGACTGGAGCGCCGGCCATCACCTTCGCTGGTTTGACTGGGTGCTCGTGGCGCTCGCGTGCTTCATCGACCTCAGCTCATACGCCGGGGGCCGGCGAGCTCAGACGGCCCGCGCCGCGGCCTGAGGCTCACCTTCTTCGGCCAACATCTGGACGCGGCCGAAACATGGCAACTTGGCCATGCCGCTTGGCATCATCAGGCTCTAGCGGCCCATGGTCCGACGCCACCAAGGCGCTCGGGTGTGATGCGCATGACGTAGCCCGGGGTATCGAACTCCGGCGGAGGGAACACGACTTCGGGGCCGAGGTAGAGATGAGCGAGTTGTTGCGGGAGCGCTGCGGCGCCTCCTTCTACACGCGCGCGCGGCCGTGGATCACGAGGTACTCGCGGAGGCCTAGTGCACGGTCTCGTAAATAGGTAGGGATTGGGGTAAGATGAGGAATGCGCTCACCTACCCCCGCGTTGGCTGTGACCGACGAGCAGCGAGCAGTGTTGGAGAAGCTAATCCGCTCGCACACCGCACCGCATCGTGATGTTCAGCGCGCCCGCGCGTTGTTGATGGCTTCTGACGGGTTCGCGAACACGCGGATCGCGACCGATGTCGGCGTCGCGCCGATGACGGTGAAGGCGTGGCGAGACCGGTTCGTCGAGGACGGCCTGAAGGGTTTCTCGGGCGTCCGGCCTGGCCGTGGCCGCAAGCCTTCGATCCCAGCCGGGAAAGTCGAGGAGATCGTCCGGCTGACGCTCAAGGAGACGCCTCCGGGCGAGACTCACTGGTCCTGTCGGACGATGGCCGTGAGGGCCGGGGTGTCGCCGGCTACGGTGCAGCGGATCTGGTCGGCCCGCGGTTTGCAGCCCCACCGAGTCGAGACCTTCAAGCTGTCGAACGACCCACAGTTCGAGGAGAAGCTCGTCGACGTCGTCGGCCTGTATTTGAACCCACCGGAGAACGCGATCGTTTTGTGCATGGACGAGAAAAGTCAGATCCAGGCGTTGGACCGGACCCAACCAAGCCTGCCGATCAAGCCCGGGCGGGCCGGAACCATGACCCACGACTACAAGCGCAACGGGACCACGACGCTGTTCGCAGCGCTGGACGTTCTGACCGGGTCGGTGATCGGTGAGTGCCTTCCCCGACACCGCCACGTCGAGTTCTTGAAGTTCCTGCGGACCATTGATCGTCAGGTCCCCAAGCGGCTCCAGGTTCACCTGATCCTCGATAACTACGCGACCCACAACCACCCCAAGGTCCGCGAGTGGCTGACCAGGCACCCCCGGTTCGAGCTGCACTTCACCCCGACCTCGAGTAGCTGGCTGAACATGGTCGAGATCTTCTTCGGCCGGCTCACCGACAAAGCGATCCGCCGCGGGATCTTCCACTCAGTTCCCGACCTGATCGACGCGATCGAAACCTACCTCGCCGCGCACAACCAAGACCCCAAGCCATTTCAGTGGACCGCGAGCACCGACCAGATACTCGCGAAAGTCCGACGCGGCCGAGTCACACTCGATGCAATCGCCAGCTAAAACCGAGACGGTCCACTAGTTCATTTAGCCCCGGCCCCTCGACCGACATCACCACACGCGGGTCTCGCTCAACGGTGCGTACCTTTTGGCGGCGCTGCATATGGCATGGCGATCTCGTCAGCATCCAGGCCAACCCACACACAGCTCACTGCGGCCCCCCGGTCCGGGTTCAGGGTTACCAGATGCACGAGCGCGTCGGAACCGGGAAGGGCGCTAACCTCCGCGGTCAGGATCGTCATACTGTCCCGGGTTGCCGGGACAGGTGTGTACCGCTATGGCGATACGCGCTCGACGAGTGCCTTCAGCGTTCAGAACCTCGACGCGCGAGAAGACCAGACGATCGCTTCCACACGCGAGCAGCATGCGCACGCGCTATCGCAATCGATGCAGCGCCGTCGTCGGTCTGAGGATGGCCGAGCGTGGAGCTCCGAGATCGCCAAGCGGACGGTCAGTCCGCCGCGCGGGGCGTGATCGCGTTCACCTCATCCGCGAGCCCGGCTGTCGCGTCGGAGGTCTCAGAAGCCGGAGGCGCCTCGGTGAGCACCCGCGATGCCGGGTCCTCGGACCGGGCCTGTTGGAGCGCAACGCGAGCGGCGGCGAGCGCCTCGTCGAGCACTGGCGCCGATGCGGCCGCGGGCAGCGGCATGGACTGCCCGACGTCCCGCTGGCCGTTCAAAGCCGAGATGACAGGAGCGAGCACGTCCATAGGCAGCGGGAACACGATCGTGGAGCTCTGGTTACTGCTGACCTCGATCAGCGTTTGGAGGTTGCGCAACTGGATGGTCACCGGATTGCGGCTGATGACGTCGGCAGCGTCGCTAAGCCGGGCCGCGGCTTGGAACTCACCCTCGGCATTGATGATTTTGGCTCGGCGCTCGCGCTCGGCCTCGGCCTGGCGAGCCATCGCGTGTTGCATGCGCTCGGGGATCTCGACGTCCTTGATCTCGACGGTCATCACCTTGACACCCCAGGGCTCGGTCTGGTCGTCGATGATGTGCTGGAGCTGCTCGTTGAGCGTCTCGCGCTCGGAAAGCAGCGTGTCGAGCTCCGCCTTGCCCAACACCGACCGCAGCGTCGTCTGTGCGACCTGCTCGGTCGCCTTAAGCACGTCTTCGATCTCGGTCACCGATTTAGTCGAGTCGATCACCCGGTAGTAGGCGACGGCGGTCACACGGGCCGGGACGTTGTCCCGCGTAATCACCTCTTGCGCTGGGATCTGTAGTGTGACTGTCCGCAGGCTGACACGCACCATCCGGTCAAGGCCTGGCCGCAGGAAAATCAGGCCCGGACCCTTTTGATTCATAACCCGCCCGAGGCGGAAGACGACTCCGCGTTCGTACTCGCGCAGGACACGAACCGAGGTGGAGATGGTGATCAACCCTGCCGCGAGGATGCACACGAACAGAACCACCAGGGCGGTAATCACAGGCTAAGCTCCCACTCTTCAGCGGCACGGACGCAGAGGGTGAGACCGCTCACCGACTCGACCACAACCCGATCGCCTTCGTGCAGCTCGCGCGCGTCGACGTCGGGGTAGTCCCATCGCGCGCGCCACAACGCGCCGTCGAGGGAGACCTGCCCGGCGAGGTTGTTCCAACGACGCACGACGCCGACTCGTCCGCTCATCGACTCCGCTCCTGTGCGGATCCGTCGCCGCGGGCCTTGGGCGGCCTCTCGCGTAACCGTGAGCGTCCAGGCACCAGCGCCGACGCCGAGCGCGGCGCCGACCGGCACGGCGAGCGCCACCGGCCCGCCGACGGAGGTGATCGCGACGACGCCGCCGATGATCAGAGCGAGTCCGCCGAGGGCGCCAAGCAAGCCTCCCGGAGCGTGGCTTTCAGCCACAGCTAGGAGAATCCCGACTACCAATAGCACGAGGCCGATGGCGAGCATCTCGGACACACAAGCTTAGCTCCCGATCACCGCCGTGCCAAACCATCCCGAGCGCCTCCCGCCCCAAACTGGCGCGATTGGTCGCGACTCGAAGCTTTCGACGGATATCGGCATCGAGCCCTCACACGAGTCGGTGAAACGCGGTCGCCGTCGGGCTTGCACCGGACACCTTGGGCAGACAGCGCGAGCAGGCGGCACACTGACCAACGAGATGGCCGATGAGCCCGCGGCACGATGGACCTCGAACGCGCCCAGAGATGGTTCGCGGATAAGGGACTCGGGTTGCGGATCACCAAGCGCCCATACGGCGTGTTCTGGGCCCACCTCGTCCGGCAACCGGCCGGAGAGTTGGTCGTACCGCGATATGGTCGCGGCGGCTCGGCTGCCAACGCAACCACGCGGGCCGGGACTCGGTTCCTGCATGAGCAGTAGATGCCCGTACGTCCCGTTGGCGATGAACACCAGCTGACGCTTCCAGGCGTGCGCGCTGTCAGGTTCGGGTCACAACCAGCCCTCTGACGAGCGCTTTCAGCTTCGAACGCCCTGGTGACTCGTGATGCCTACCCGCACACATTGGGATGGTGTGCGACCGACGGGTGAGCTACAAGAAAGAATCGTGCTTGTATCATTTGAGACGAGCGAGAGGGGACGTCATGTACGTACGCGATGCGATGACCACAGTTGTCCTTACGATCGGACCCGATCACACCCTGCGTGAGGCCGCACGACGGATGACCGTACGCGGCGTCGGAGCCGCCGTGGTCATCGACGAGCAACAGGCGGGGCCGGGCATCATCACAGAACGGGACATCTTGCGCTCCGTTGGCAGTGACGAAGCCTCCGACGAGGAGCGGGTTAGCGAGCACCTGACTGCGGACGTGATCCTCGCCACTCCGGACTGGTCGCTGGAGCAGGCCGCGAGCGAGATGATCCGCGGCGGCTTCCGGCACATCATCGTGGTGACGGGTGCGGAAGTGGTTGGGATCTTGTCGATGCGCGACATCGTGCGCAGCTGGACTGCCGACGCCGCGACCTCCGAACTCGCATCCGGCGTGGGACTCACGTAGCGAGCGCGCGCCAGCGCAGCAGAAGCCCCCTTCCGGCCGGCGGCACGACGACAGCGATGCACTTCTCCCGACAGCACCGCAAAGACGACTCCGAGCCCGACTTCCCTGCCGGCGACTGCATTCGCCTCCCCGCTGACTGCGAGCTCGCGAGCCCTCCGGCGACGGTGTGTCGTCCTGCTGTATCAGCCCTGGCCGTAGTTGTAGATCAGCCAGCCGCTGCTCGTGTGGCGAAGATAGATGTCCCGGAAACTGTCGGGGTTGCCCTCGGTGGGCGAAACTGACTCATGGAAGGTGCAGCGCACATCTGCGGAGCTTCGGCCGGAGCTCTTGCGCGTCTTGCAGCGCAAATCTGTGAACTTTGACCAGGCGGCAGAGGGTGTGCCCAGGCCATTCTGGGGGACCGTCAAGCACCTCCGTGCCGCGTTGTGGGCGGCCCATGGTCAGATCCAGGGTCTGCGGGGGTGGGCTATCGCTGCCTGTGCCGCGGCGATCCGTGCGATTGGGATGCGGAACGGCGAGCAGGACACGTAGTCGAGCCATGCGTCGTGGAAGAACTGGATCGACGTGGGGTCACCGCCGTGCTCACCGCAGATCCCGAGCTTGAGTCCTGGGTTCGCTTCGCGGCCGACCCAGGCGGCGAGTCGGACAAGCCAGCCGACGCCGGGAGCGTCAATCGTTTCGAACGGGCTGCGATCGATGATCTTGCGGTCGATGTAGGTCGGCACGAACGCTGACTCGACGTCGTCTCGGGAGAATCCAAGGGCGGTCTGAGTCAGGTCGTTGGTGCCGAAGCTGAAGAAGTCCGCGTGGAGGGCGATGCGGTTCGCGACGAAGCAAGCGCGCGGCAGCTCGATCATCGTGCCGACCGTGTAATCAGCTCCGATCTCCAGGTCCTCCTGCTGGCCGACACGGACGACGAGTTCACGCATCAGCTCGATCTCAGTTTCATAGTCGACCAGTGGGATCATGATCTCCGGATGCGGAGGCTCCGGGACGGCCTTGGCCGCACGGAAGATCGCCTGTACCTGCATCTGGAAGATCTCGGGGTAGAGGATCCCTAGTCGGCATCCGCGGGTGCCGAGCATTGGGTTCTCCTCAGAGATCTCTTCAACGCGCGCGAGCACCCGCTCTAGGTCGGAGAGCTGAGGGCTTCGCTCGATCTTCGCGCGTTCGACCCGCGCGGACAGGTCGGACATGTTCGGTAGGAACTCGTGTAATGGCGGATCGAGCAGCCGGATCGTGACTGGCAGCCCGGCCATCGCGTCGAACAGGCCCTCGAAGTCCTCCTGTTGCAGCGGCAGCAGTTCAGCCAACGCCTCGCGCCGCGAGGGCTGGTCGTTGGCCATGATCATCGCCCGCATCTTCGGCTGGCGGTCTGCTGCCATAGACATGTGCTCGGTCCGGCACAGCCCGATTCCCTCCGCCCCCAGCTCGCGAGCCTTGCGTGCGTCCTCGGGGGTGTCAGCGTTTGCCCGGACACCAAGCTCGCGGATCTCGTCAGCCCAACCGAGCACTTGCGTGAAGTCCTCATTGACTGCAGGCGGTACCAGCGGCACGTCGTCAGCTGTGACCGTTCCGGTACTTCCGTCGATCGCGATCCGGTCACCTTCACGAAGAACGGTCCGATTGGCCGGACCGTTCCAAGCTTAAGATCGATCGCGAGTCCTTGAGCCCCGACCACCGCAGGACGGCCCATCCCGCGTGCAACCAGTGCCAAGCAACTCACGCATCTCACGGGAACCTTCAGAAAAGTCGTAAACCCACTTGGTCAAGACAGGTCCTTTGTTGGAGTCTTGCGGTCAACAGCGCTGGCTAACAACCCAGCCATCCCGCGGGTAGCTTATGCACACGCCTAAGCGGCGTCTCGTAGCCAGCGCTGGCGGGTTGCCAGCTGTCGTATTGTGGCCGCTGCCGACTGACCTCGAATGCGCGCAACGCTGACGCGATCTCCGCGGTCTCGGCGTCAACAGTCCTGATCTAGTGAATCTGCGACGTAAGGACGGGAAAAGTCCCGCGTCACTGCAGATTGCCACCAGAGCGTCTGTTGGGAATCTGAACTGGCTGTGACCGCCGAAATCCGGTCGAAGGCCAGCATCGGGCCGACGTGCAGCTCTCGCCCGAAATTGACGAGCGCATTGCCACACACCCCTCGCGACTGCCCGATCGACGGCGCGATCGCATTCACGATCCGAGCCGAGCGGACGCCGTGTGTCCTATGGCGACGCAGCGCCATCCTGATCAGATCGTGCCTCGACGTCCTACGGGGTCCAGTTGTCTCGGGCGGGCGTGACTTGGAGCTCGTGCGTCATGGCTCGCGGGCTCTGCGAAGCAAGGTAGAGGACAGAGTCGGCGAGGCTCGCGGGGTCGGCCGTGGCCGTGTCATCGCTGCGCGTACGATCAATGACAGCGTCAACGATCAGGAGCGCGACGTGGATCTCTTGCGCACGCAATTCGAGCGCGGCCGCTTGGGTCAGTGCGCGCACCCCGAATGCACCGGCCGCCCACAACCCACGGCCTGGCATTCCACGGCGAGCGGAACCACCGGTCACCTGGACTATCGTGGCCGGCCCGCCCTGCGCATCCATGAAACGAGCGCACGCACTGAGAAAGCCAAACGCCCCACGCATCGGCATCGCCGCCCAGTCCTCGAACCCGGTTGATGCCGCCTGCGCGAGCGGGCCACCACCGAACGGACCCGAACGACTGCCGCCGTACGGAGACGCAGCGTTGACCGCCAAGTCCACTCGACCGTGACGCTCACCCAACTGCTGCAGCGCCGCAAACACCGACTCCTGGTTGGTTACGTCTACCTCCAGCGCCTCGGCGCCCGCGCTGCGTACCTTCGCCAGTGTCTCAGGGGAAGGCGCGGCACCCCCCACGGTCCAACCATCACTAAGAAGACGCTCGATGACCGCGAACCCGAGATTCCGCGCACCGATAACCAAAGCGGTCGGCATCAGCCCAGGCTACCGCCAAGACTCGCGGACGAGGGCGCTCGCTTACGGCGCGGACGACGACTGGCGAGCGCTTCGGCGACAGATCGTGTCTGTCTCGGGCCGTGGCTGCTGTCCTCATCTGCTGCGACGCACGGCGATGACGGCCGCGGTCCTTGCCGTCGTCTGAATCTCGCTGGCTACCAGGCGTGGATCGTTCGGTAGCGCCTCACGGATTGCATCGCCGTCGGTCGGGATGCCCGGTGTGAGGTCGTCTTTGACGAGGATGCAGCCCTCAGCGAGCATCGCCACCGCAGGTGCGGCAGAGTTGGCGGCGTCCCCGGCATCCAGGAAGATCAGGTGAAACAGCCCCTGGTCAGGGATGAGCCCCCGCCAGTCACCCAACACCATCTCAGGTCAAGGAGCTTTTGCCTAACGAGTTGATCGATCAGCTGTTGGCAGGCCGTGATCAAGCTGCTCTACCTCGCGACCCGCGCGTATCTCGATGGCAAAGCGGCCGAGGGCAAAACCAAGTGCGAAGCGATCCGCTGCCTCAAACGTTACCTCGCCGGCGACATCTGGCAGATCCTCTACACAGCCGAACCAGCCCCCAAATCACCAGGCCGCACCACGGTCAAAGTCACCGCCCCCGGGGTCATGCCATGCACCCGCTAAGCCCGCAAATATCGTCACTCACTTGACATAGGAGGAACCAAAGGGAAGCGACAGCAACTTACGCCCGGCTGCCGCTCCGCGGCAGACTGGGCGAGCAGGATCGTGAGCGAGTAGCCCGAGTGGTTTCGTGTCCGAACGTTGCCGGGAGTGGTGACGAGGATCGTCTCGTCTGCTCTCAGATCGCGGTACGGCCGCCGTCGACGTGGATGATGTCGCCGTTGATGTAGCCGGCCGACGGGGTCGCGAGGAAAGTGATGACGTCGGAGAGCTCGTGCACTTTCGCGACGCGGCGCAGCGGAATCGTCTTGGCGAACTCTTGGGCCATCTCCAACCTCGGCTCCAATGACGGGGTCAACGTCGGACCGGGAGCGACCGCGTTGACGCGTACGTTGTGCGGCCCGTATTCAGCGGCCCACGCCTTGGTGAGCAGCTCTATCGCAGCGCGTGACGCGCGGTAGGCAGCCAAGCCTGGCTGGCCGTAGCTCGCGACCATCGTTGAGACGTTGATGATCGATCCGCCGCCGCGGGCGGCGATCTTCGGGGCGAGCGCGGCGACCAGAAAGAACGGGACCTTGACGTTGATCTGAAACAGACCGTCGAACGCCGCCTCGTCGGTGTCGGCTGTCGGGCCCATGGCGGCAACGCCGGCACAGTTGACCAGGACGTCGATCTCGCCTGTCGCGTCGGCGACGCGCCCGACCTCGGACATCTCCGAGAAATCCGCGGCGATGAACTCCGCATCGTGCCCACCGGCCCGTATCCCTTCTACGGCGCTCACGCCGCGAGTCTCATCGCGGCCGGTGATGATCACCGTCGCGCCCTTCTCGGCCATCAAAAAATCCGGTCGCGATACCCATCCCGGACGTACCACCGGTAATCAAAACCCGATTGTCTTGCAGATCCATTGTCAACAGCCCTTCAGTAGTTGGAATACACACTCCACTCTTGCGACGCCGACTCTACCAGAACTGGCTCGTGTGATCCAACATAAGCCCGATCTGGCAGCACACGCTCCCCGACGGCTTCGCGTAAGCCGGCGGTACGAGGGCTCAGTGGTCGAGCGAAGTGCTCGTGGTGCTGCTGAGGGTGGCGATGAGCGTCAGCATCGCATCGAGCGCGGCCGCGAGCGGCTCGGGGTCGCGCCGGACCTGAGCGAGCAGGAGGCCGCCCTGAAGCGCGGCAAGCAAGGCCAGCGCGAGCTGGCGCGGATCGGCCTCCGGCCTGAGTCGGCCAAGCGCGTGCATCCGCAGAAAACCGGCCATGATGCTGGCCTCCCAACGTTTGAAGGACGCCGCAACCACTGCCCTGGCTTCGGGCTCCGTCTCGGCGACCGCGGAACCGAGCGAGCCGATCGGACAACCGCCGAACCCCTCCGTGTCACGGGCGTGATCGACCACGAAATCGCGCCAATCCCGTAGGCCATCGAGGGTGCTGAGGTCAAACCGCTCCTGCGTGCCGATCGCCCTGTCGGCCTGGCGCTCGATGACGGCGCGAACCAGCGCCGGCTTGTCGTCGAAGTAGTGGTAGAGCTGCGAACTGCTCACATGCGCGCCATCGCGCACTTCCTCGATCGTCGTGCCGGCAACACCCTGCTGAAAGATCAGCGCCGCGGCGGCGTCGACGATCCGCGCACGGGTCTCGGCGCCCTTGCGCGTCAACCGCGGCCGATCAGAACTCGTTGAAGACATGGGGGGAAGTATATCCATAAAAATGGCTTTGACATTCCATAAGCGGTCTGGCATAGTGGAATAGAAAATCCAGTTGAGCAACAACCTTTGGCTGCTGCCGCCGGGAAACCAAGAAGCCTTTGTGATGGGCCAAGCCGAGCAGGGCCTAGCTGTCGATCTGGCCGGCGGCCTGACCCCATTCAGGCAACCCTGGTTGGACCTACGAAAGATGAGAGGCAATTCTGATGAGTGCACTTCGAGGAAAGACCGTGTTGATTACGGGCGCCAATGTCGGGCTCGGCAAGGAGACAGTCCGGCAACTGGCACTTCGTTCCGAGATCGCCAATATCTATCTGGCGTGCCGGAACCGGGACAAGGCGATCGCGGCGAGGACCGACCTCGAAGCGCAGACTGGCCGGCGCATCTTCGACATCGTGGTCCTGGACGTTTCTGATCCGGACTCGGTCCGCGCTGGCTTGGCCGGCGTTGACGGATCGATTGACGCGGTCGTCATGAACGCCGGTGGAATGGGCGGCAAGACGCCCATGGCCTTGACCGCCGACGGGGCCACTTACATGTTCGCGCAGAACGTTCTTGGCCACGTTGTCCTGCTCGAAACGCTCCTGGCCGAGGACCGACTTGGCGAAGTGGCGGTGTTCGCCGGAAGTGAAGCAGCCAGGGGACTTCCGAGGATGGGTTTCAAACGGCCGTCGTTTGTCTCAAAGTCCGCCGACGAGCTCGCGACAGTCATCGACGGCAGCATTTTCGCCGGCCGCAAACCTGACGTCAATCTGGCATACGGACAGGCCAAGTTGCTCGGCATCCTCTGGATGGCCTGCCTGGCCCGCCAATACCCCGACCGCCGATTCGTCACCGTGAGCCCCGGCAACACCACCGGCACCCAAGCACCCAATGACCTCGCATTGCCGTTCCGTATGGCGGCCAAATACGTCATGCCTCACTTGGGCATCTCACACAAACTGGACGTGGGCGCGAAACGACTGGTCGACGGAGTCACCGACCCGACCCTGTCAAGCGGCGTGTTCTACGCCAGCGCGGCCGGAAAGATGAAGGGGCCCATCGTTGACCAAACCAACATCTTCCCCGACCTGGCCGACCCGTCGTTTCAGGACCACGCCAACGAAGCGATCCATCGCTTCATCACGTCAAAGACAGTCGCGTAACACCCCGCCGACTGTTTTCCAACCAGGTCACACTCCGGTGCCGGATCGGCGGCATTCTAGATCCGTCCCCGCGTCAAGTAGTAGAGCGGCTCACCGCGACCGAGCCGTAGCTCCACAGCAACTACGTCGTCCGTTCCGGGAACTCTGGCTTCCGCCGTGATCGATCTGCGGAAGGCCTCAGTCAGGGGTGAGGACTCGGATGCTGCTGAGCCGTACCGGCGTGCCACGGCGCACCGAGTTGGGAATCTCCGCGCCGGCGTCCACGTGGGAGATCAGGTGCTCTAGCTGCTCGGCTGATGCATCGCCTGAGATCTCAACGTCGTCCGAAACGTCCTCTGAGACCGCCGGGTCACCGCTGAAGTCACCGCGAACCACCACGCGCGCACTCGTCAGTTCGATCGCGGCGATCTTTGCCTCGCGGAACAGCTAGCTGGAGATACATCCGCCAAATCGCTAGGTACAGGAGTTGGCCGCTATCTCAGCCCACGCCCGCCGGCATCGGCCGGACGGTCGACCACCAACGTGTAGGGACCTGCGCTGCCGATTGACGCGGCTTTCACCGCCAACATTTCGAAATTTGATCTCGAAGCTCACGGTCGCATCATCCAGAAAGGTCGGCGCGCGCGTCAAGCTGCCGCTTTGATCGACCGATGAAAGTCAAGGGCTTGGGGAGATCTTTTTCGGGGTGTGATCGGTCGGGGAGACCTCGCGCAGGCCGTTAGATCGTCTCGGGTGGGCTCGTTTCGAGCGGGCGGCCACCTGCTCGGGCTGTTTTGCCCGGTATTTGCGCGGCGGTAGTCGCCACCGGGGTTGCCGAGCGTCACGGTCACGGGTTAGGTTGTTGGCGGGCGTGAGCGATGCCGTAGCGAAGTGCAGACTCAAGGAGCTTGGTCTGTCACGCGGCTTGTCCTCGCTTTGAGTGACTTATCTATGCGTGCTCCATTGACACGCTCGCGCCCACTGTTCTTGCCGGCCCGCCGGCCTGTTGGTCTTGGACCATGCGTTTGTAGGACGCCTCACATAGAGAGCCTGGTGGGCCGGTAGCCACCGGTATCGGCAATCGCTTCGTCGCCCAAGGCCCGAGATTCGGCCGGTATCCGACGTATCGGTGCAAACCTTCTACTCCATATCCAACACTGGGAAGAGTTCGTCCACACCGACGGGACTGCGTGAGAAACTTCACGTTGAACATGACGCCGATCCGGATCCGGCGACCACGCAACAGAGGTTCTCGCAGCCCGTGACCCCAGAGGTTGCACCCCCAAGGAGCGGCAGCTCCTCCACGTGTCACTCTCGTGCCGGCGGTAGCCGCGCAAACGACGTTGTATGGGGCGGAGGCGGGGGCACGTGCGGGGGATCAACCCTCCCAGGACACGCCGCGGATCCGGTGAGGGACTGAGGAGCGACACATGACGAGCCACCAGCAAGCCGGTGGGGCCCCCAGCGATCCTGGAGCGGTCGTATTCGTTCTTTTCGGGGCGACCGGAGACCTGGCCAGGCGGATGGTGCTACCGGCGTTCTACCAACTCGCATGTGAGGGGCTGCTGCCCAGGAAGTGGCGGCTGGTGGGCAACGGCCGTGCCGATGTCTCTCACGAGAGCTTCCGTGCGCGTGTCCACGATGCGCTCACCGAGTTCGGTCCCAAGCCTGAGCCAAGAGAATGGGAGGCCTTCGCCGAGCGGGTGTTTTTCGCCGGTGGCGGGTTCAGCGTCGACAGCCACGGCAGGCTGCCGGAGGTGCTCGGCCAGGCCCGCCGGGCGCTAGGGGTTGACCCGCAACTCGTCTGTTACCTCGCTGTCCCGCCGGTCGCCTTTGCCGGCCTGACCGAGGCGCTCGGTCAGCACGGGCTCGCTTCGGGGGCCCGCGTGGTGTACGAGAAGCCGTTTGGCACCTCACGAGCGAGTTTCCGCGAGCTGGACCGAGTCGTCCAATCCGTGCTGGACGAGGAGCAGGTTTACCGCATCGACCATTTCCTCGGTAAGGAGGCAACTCAGGATCTGCACGTGCTGCGTTTCGCGAACGGGTCGTCGGCGGCTTACTGGAGCCGGGAGCACGTCGAGTCGGTCCAGATCGACGTGCCGGAAACGCTTGGCATCGACGACCGGGCGGAGTTCTACGACGCCACCGGTGCGGTGCTGGACATGCTGGTGACCCACCTGTTCCAGGTGGCCGCGGAGGTCGCGATGGAGCCTCCGGCCAGCCTGAGCCCGTCCGACCTGCAGGATGCGCGGGAGAAGGTCATCGACTGCTTCAGGCCGCTGGACCCAGGCGAGGTGGTGCTCGGCCAGTTCGAGGGGTATCGCGACGTGACAGGGGTCGATCCCCGGTCCAGTCGGGATACCTTCGTCGCCGCCCGGCTGTGGATAGACACACCTCGTTGGCGCGGCGTGCCGTTCTACCTGCGCACCGGCAAGCGGATGGCCGCGTCGCAGCAGCGGGTCAGCCTGATCCTGCGCGAGCCGCCTGGGCCGCTGTCCGGTCGGCTGCCCCACCCGGCCAACATACTGTCCTTCTCCCTCGATGGCGACGGCCAGATCGACCTGTCGCTCGTGGCCAAGAGGCCCGGCGCGGCGCTCGAGTTCGATGTGGCACATGCGCTGATCCCGTTGGCCAGCCTGCACGGCGCCGATCCGCTGCCGGCGTATGTCCGGCTGATCGATGATGTGCTCCTGGGCGACCGATCGCTGTTCACCCGTCCAGACGGTCTCGCCGCGGTCTGGGAAGTGGCCGAGCCGCTGTTGTTCAGGCCACCCGCGGTTCGCACCTATCCGCCCGGATCGTGGGGACCAGCTCAAGCACGTGACCTGATCGCGCCTGGGCGCTGGCTCGTCGGCCAGTAGAGCAGACACACCTGCACACGCCTGCCCAGGTCTCTCATCTGCCGCATCTGGAACCGCAACTACAGCCGAGGTCCGTGCCGTGGAACTCAGTGCGGGCGTAATCGCTCAGGCGCGCGCCACGCAGGCGTTCGGTGACCGTTACTATCTCCGGCGCCCGTTAGTCCCGATCCCGACGCCCTGATCGACCGTCCGCCCTGTCTGGGTCTACGGTCGAGCGATCAGGTTTCGCGCTTGACGGCCAGCTCCTGGTTCCCCTGTGCGATCACGCGAGGACTGTCGCTTATCAGCCCGCGGTCGCGCAGCCACTGGATGCCGCTATGAGAGTCATCGAGCACCACCAGGGTGGCGTATGAGTGCTCGCCGCTGACCGAAAACCGATGCGCCGCTGTCTCGACCAGGAAGCCGTCAACCTCTAGCTCGAACCCGCCGTGTCCCGAACGGATCTCGATTGTGACCTCTTGGTCGTCTGAAACGACGAGCGGCGGGGCGCAACCGCCGTGCATCGCCAGCGGTGTGCACACGAACGCATTGGTCCCCGCCGCCAGTAACGAGCCGCCAGCCGCCATCGAATACGCGCTCGATCCCATCGGGGTCGCGACGACGATCCCGTCACCCGCGATCCGAGCGTAGAGTTCGCCATCGAGGCGCACCTCGACCATGAGTTGCGTGCCGCCTCGCCGGGCCAGAACGAGATCGTTGATCGCCCACGCAGCGTGTACGCCGTCGGCGTTGACGCCGAGCGCCGGCAAGTGACGTGCCAGCCAGCTGCCGGTGGCAAACCGGTCGAGGGTGTTCTGGCGTGCCTGGCGCGCACGGCTCCAGGGCAGCAGACCAGCAGGCCAGATCCCCGTCGGCGGCAGCGAGCGCGAGCCGGTCGACGTCGCGGGCTGAGCTGGCCATCGCCTCGTCGACCGGCAGAGGAATGAACAATGGCTCGCGTTGAGCGCGTCCGCGTCCGCGTTGACGCGAGCAAGTGCGACGGTCAGGGCGTCTGCAAGCTGTTCACCCCTGAGTGGTTCGAGCTGGACCGCTATGGCTACGCTTACGTGTTGGGCGATGTCGTAGTTGATCGCTCGGACGCCGCCGCATGGTCCACCGCCAGGGAAGCGGAGGCTACGTGCCACCGCGCGGCGATCCTGCTCCAGCCGGTCGTGCCACTGCCGGAGCCGGAGCCGCCTGTGCGCGGCGCGGCGCCTGCCGTGCCGCCGGCGCCGGACGAGCCCAGGCTCCTGCGCGCGTCGGTAGCGCCCGAGTCCCTGGAAGCATGGCGAGAGCGCGGGGGTTTCCGCAGGCGAGAGCCGGGCGAGCTGCTCGCCGAGGCCGAGGCTGCCGGGCTTCGCGGCCAGGGCGGCGGCGGCTTCCCGGTCGCCCGAAAATGGGCGGGGGTGAAGGACGGGGTGTTTCTCGTCGCCAACGGCGCCGAGCGCGAGCCCGGCACCGTGAAGGACGCCTACCTTCTCGGGTCGAGGCCCTTCCTCGTGCTCGACGGAGCCCTCGCGGCGGCTCGCGACCGCGGCATCGGCACCGTCGTGATCGCGATCCCGGACGGCGAGGACGCGATTCGCTCCGCTCTGGAGGCCGCGCGGGACGAGCTCGCCGCGGCAGACCTGCTCGACGGCATCGAGGTCCGCGTCAGCGAGGTGCCGCAGACGTACATCACGGGCGAGGAGACGGCGCTCCTCGCTGCCATCGCAGGCGAGAAGCCGCTCCCACGGTTGCGCCCTCCGTTTCCGGCCGAACGAGGGCTCAACGGGAAGCGCACGCTCGTCCAGAACGTGGAGACGCTGTCGCATGTCGCCCTCGTCAACGCCTACGGTGCGGATTGGTATGCCGAAGTGGGGACCGAGGGCGCTGCCGGCACGGGCCTGTTCTCGGTCGGCAAGCTGCGAGGCCGGTTCGAGCTCTACGAGGCTCCGCTCGGCGCGCCCCTGCGCGAGCTGCTCGATCGGGCCGGTCTCGGGACGGGTGCGGCCGTCCTCGTTGGAGGCTATTCGGGCGGGCTGATCCGGCCCGATCAGGCGGACGTCGTGCTCGATCCGACTTCGCTCGCCTCGGTCGGTGCCCCCATCGGAACGAAGTCGATCCAGGTAGTCGACGCCGACGAGTGTGTGCTGCGGGTCGTCACGGAGGTTCTGCGCTTCTTCGGCGGCGAGACGGCCGAGCAGTGCCCGCCGTGCTATCGCGGGCTGCCGGACATGGCTGACCTGTTGGCGAAGGTCGAGTCCGGCGAGGCCGAGCGCGCGACAATCGACGACTTCCGGACGTTCATCGAGGCGGTCCCGGGGCGCGGGCTCTGTGCGCTGCCCGATGGTGCGGCCTCGATCGCGCTCTCGTACTTGCACAACTTCGCCGATGACCTTGAGCGGCATCTGAGCGGCGGGTGCCCCGAACCGGCCGGCCATTCCACGGAAGACGACTAGCGGTTCCGACATTGCGGGGGCGCCTCGACTGCAATACGTTGGGGTCGGAGCGTCCCGCGCGAGAGAGAGGGAGTAGTGACCACATGACAGACCAGCGATTCGCCGGCAAGACCGCGATCGTCACCGGAGGCGCTGGCGGCATCGGCGAGCCGACGGTGAAGCGACTGGCTCGCGAAGGGGCGGCAGTGGTCGTCGCCGACATCAACGCGGAGGGAGCCGAGCGGGTCGCCGCCGACGTGACGAAGGCCGGCGGGCGCGCGGTCGCTCAGGCCTGCGACGTCTCCAAGGAGTCCGACATCGCGGCGTGCGTGCAGCGCGCGGTCGACGAGTTCGGCCGTCTCGACATCATGCACAACAATGCCGCCGCCACCTCCCGCGAGGCGATGAGCAAGGACCCGATGGTCGCGGACTCGGACGTCGAGTACTACGAGTACATCTTCCGCGTCAACCTCATGAGCGTGGTGCTGGGTTGCAAGCACGCGATCCCGCGGCTGCTGGAGCAGGGCGGCGGCGCCATCATCAACACCTCGTCGGGCGCCGCGCTGGGCTCGCGTCCGCAGGGCGGCAGCGCCTACGCGGCGTCGAAGGCCGCGGTCGAGAGCATCACGCGGTCCGTCGCGGTGCAGTACGGCAAGCAGGGCATCCGCTGCAACGGCATCGCCCCCGGTATCACGATCCACGATCATGTCCGCGCGACGATCTCGCCCGAGATGCTCGAGGTCATGCAGTGGTCCAACCAGTCTCCCCAACT
Source organism: uncultured Conexibacteraceae bacterium (assembly GCA_963848435.1). Lineage (GTDB taxonomy): Bacteria > Actinomycetota > Thermoleophilia > Solirubrobacterales > Solirubrobacteraceae > Palsa-465. Next base: position 204,367 of record CAWKDQ010000005.1, read on the forward strand.
CGCTGAGGCCGAGCAGCAGGCTGCGGTCGTCGTGTTCCTGGCGTCCGACGACGCGTCCTATCTCAACGGGCACACGCTTCCGGTCGATGCCGGCGCGCAGGTGATCACGACGACCAACGCACTGATGCGCTACGCGAATGCTATTGGGCAGCTCGGTGACATCGGCTTCGGTCAGAACGTCTCTACGAACTCCGAGCGGGGCTGAGCGTCATGGGAATGCTTGAAGGCAAGGTGGCGCTGATCACGGGCACTGGCCGCGGTCAAGGCCGCTCCGCAGCGCTGGCGTTCACCCGCGAGGGCGCGAAGGTGGTCGGCGTCGACATGCTGGCGGAGGAGAACGAGGAGACCGCTGCGCTCGTCCGCGATGCGGGTGGCGAGATGACTGTGCTGCCGCCGGCCGACCTGACGGACCCTGAGCAGGTCAAGCAGTTCGTCGATGCCGGCGCCGGCTGCTACGGCGGCTTCGACATCATGTATAACAACGCCGCCCGGGCGTCATACGGGCCGCTCGGCGAGTACTCGCTGGAGAAGTGGCACGACACCATCAGAGGCGAGCTCGACATCGTCTTCTACGGCACCAACTACGCCTGGCCGCACCTGATCGAGCGCGGAGGAGGTGTCGTGGTGAGCATCGCCTCGATGGCCGGCATGCTTGGGTCGCGCGAGATGCCGATGGTCGGCCACTCCGCCGCCAAGGCCGGCGTGATCGGATTCATGCGCCAGGTCGCGGCCGAGGGCGCACCGCACGGGATTCGGGCCGTGACGATCAGCCCCGGGCCGATCGCCACGCCGACGATCGATCGCAACATCGGCGACAACCACGAGCTACGGCAGGCCATCGCCGACCGCACGCTGATGCGCCGCTGGGGCCGGCCGGAGGACATCGCCGAGACGGCTCTCTTCCTGGCCTCTGACCGCGCGCAGTTCATCACTGGGATCAACGTGCCGGTCGACGGCGGTATGTCCGCCTTCTAATCTGGGCGGCAACGAGCAGACATGAGCACCGACATCGCCCAGATTCACCGCACGCGGCTGGAGGTCGAGGACTTCCTCTACCACGAGGCCGCACTGCTTGATGCATGGCAGCTCGACGACTGGACCGAGCTGTTCACCGAGGACGCCGAGTACGTCGTGCCGGCCACCGACGATCCGACTGGAACGCCGGACACCTCGCTCGTGCTCATCGTCGACGACCTGTTTCGGATCAAGGCGCGCACGGACCGCCTCAACAGCCGCCGTGCGCACCGCGAGTTCCCGTGGTCGCGCACGCGCCGCATGATCTCCAACGTCCGTGTGCTCGCCGATCGAGGCGACGAGCTCGACATCGTCGCCAACCTCATCATCTACCGCTTCCGCGACGACGTCATCGCCTATGTCGGCCAATACCGATACACGCTGGTGCGAGACGGGGACTCCTTCCGGATCAGGCGCCGCTGGGCCATTCTCGATCTCGAGGAGCTGCGGCCGCACGGAACCATGAGCATCATCCTCTGACAATCGAAGACTCACAAGGGACGCAAATGCCCACGACCAAGCAGCACAGCGGTCTCGCCAACGATGTCGAGCGATGGTTTGAAGATCGCGCGGCGCGCAGGGATCCGTATGACCTCTACGCTCGGTTGCGGCGGGAGGGTCCGGTGCACTACTGCGAGGCGGCCGACACCTGGGTGGTCACGCGCTATGCGGACATCAACAGGGTCCTCCGCTCCCAGAACGCGACGCGGGCGCCCTGGGTCGGGACGAACAGCAAGGACTACCTGTACGACGCCGACGGCAGCCTCAGGCCGGTGCACAAGGTCGGCACTATCCGCTACCTGGAAGGCGCCACGCATGCGCGCGTGCGCCTCCTCGTCGGTCAGGCGCTGAAGCCCAACAATGTTGCGCTGTGGCAGCAGGACCTTGACTTCGAGGTCGAGCGCGCCGTCGCCCGCGTACGCGAGATGGGCCAGATGGACCTGATGGCCGACTTCGCCTACGAGCTGCCGCTGCGGATGATCTGCCGGATTCTCGGGATTCCGGACAGCGATGTCTACAGCTACCGCGACTGGACGAAGGATCTGCTCATCGGCCAGTCCTTCAACGCATCCGACGAGGTGAAGGCGCGCGGCGATGCAGCGGCGCTCGCGTTCATCGATCATCTCACCGAACTGCTCGCGTTCTATCGAAAGAACGATGCCAACGGCCTGCTGCCGGCGATGCTCGCGGCAAGCGAGGACGGCGAGACGCTGTCCGACGAGGAGATCATCTCCGTCGCCGGCGGCGTGATCGCCGCTGGCCATGAGACGAGCACTGCCCTGATCGGCAACATGACGCTGGCACTGTTGCGCAATCCGGACGAGCTCGCTCGTCTGCGCGCCGACGAGTCGCTGATGTCGCTTGCCGTCGAGGAGGGGCTGCGCTATGAGGGTCCGCCGGTCTGGGTCCCGCGCTTCGCCCTCGACGGCCTTTCCGTTGACGGTATCGAGATCGAGCCGGGCACGCAGGTGGCGCTGTTCCTCGCCTCGGCCAATCGCGACGAGGAGGTGTTCGAGGATCCGGACCTGTTCCGCATCCGGGAGCGCGACAAGGGCCATCTCGGCTTCGTGGCGGGCAACAGGTTCTGCCTCGGAGCCAACCTGGCGCGCGCTGAGGCTCGGGCTGCGATGACCGCGGTGATCAACGAGTTTCCGAACTTGGAGCTCACGGTCGACGAGGTCGGCTACATCCCGTTCCCGCAGGTACGCCAGCTCGCGGCGCTTCCCGTGCGCTGGGACCCGGCCGGAGTAGCCGCATGACGCCGACGATCGACCTCCAGGCGCACCTCACGCCAGACGCCCTTCAGTCCGCGCTCGTCGCGCTCGCGGAGGAACAGCCGGCGATCGGGGTCATGCTCGAGGCCGTGCGGGCCCTCGACCCCACGGAGCAGATGCGCAGGGTCGACGATGTGCGCGTGGCGACGATGGACGCCGCCGGCGTCGACGTCCAGGTGCTCTCGACCCAGCCGACGTGGCTGGCGATGCTGCCCGCCGGACGAGCGGCCGAGCTCGCCGCCGGGATCAACGACGAGCTCGTCGAGGCCGCCGATCGGTACCCGGGCCGCTTCCTGGTCTCCGCCACGCTGCCGTTCCCGCACGTAGCGGAGACCGTGGCCGAGATCGAGCGGCTGGCCGCGCATCCGCTCGTGCGAGGCGGCTTCATCGATTGCGTCAACGCGCCGTACACGATCGACGAGGCTCGCTTTGACCCGATCTACATGAAGCTGGCCGAACTGCGCATGCCCGCCGTGTTGCACCCGGCGCCGCCGATGCCGCCGGGGTCCTTGTACGACGATTTCAGCGCCATCTCGATCGTCGGGATGATGGCGAACCTGTCGGCGTCGGCTCTGCGATTGATCGTCCGTGGGACACTCGATCGGGTGCCCGATCTCGACGTAATCGTTCCGCAACTCGGCGGGACGATCCCGTTCCTGATGCAGCGCGCGATCGACCTCAATCTCGGAGGCACCGAGCACGATCTGCTGCACTACCTTCGCAACCGCATGTGGCTGGACAGCAACTCCCTGTGGCCGCCGGCTCTGCGATGCGCGATCGACACCGTAGGAGTCGATCGGATCGTCTTCGGGTCGGACTACCCGCTGCGGCGCACCCTCGACGAGGCGGTGCGCGATATCAGAGACTCTTGGCTCGGGGACGACGATAAGGCCTCGATCCTCGGAGGCGTTGCGGCACGCTGGTTCGGACCCGAGCCGCTCCGGGCCAACCCCGCGGCCACCAATACCTCCTGAGGTGTCCGCGACGGAGGCGCGCCCGCGTTCGCGAAGCCTGGCAGGCACCGTTGCCGTGGTCACGGGCGAGTCCGAACATCGGTGCGGGCATCGCCCTGGCGTTCGCGGAGGCCGGCGCTGCCGTGGCGTGCTTGGACGTCGCGGCGAACAACGCCGATCGGTGCGCTGCGGCGATCCGCGGCATGTCCGGCACGGCGATCGGTCTCGCGTGCGACGTACGTGACGAGGACAGCGTCCGGAAGGCGTTCGCGCGCGTCGAATCGGAGCTCGGACGCCCGAAGACGCTGGTCAACGCCGCCGCGATCTACAACAACAAGGGCATCATCGAGACGACCGTCGAGGAGTGGCGGCGCCAGCTCGACATCATCCTCACCGGCGCGTTCCTCTGCACGAAGGCCGCGGTCGCGTCGATGCGCGAAGCCGGCATCCCCGGGTCGGTGATCAACGTGGCGTCAACGGCCGGTTACCAGGGCGAGCCCTCGAACGTCTGCTACGGAACCGCCAAGGCCGGCATCCTGAACTTCACGCGCGCGGTTGCGATGGACGTCGCTCGCTACGGCATCCGGGTCAACAGCCTGACGCCGACCGCGACCGACCCGCAGGAGGCCTTCGACCGCATCGAGGCTTGGGCGCTGGACGACTCCGGGCCGTACTCGGACCGCGAACGGTTGACCGCTCTCATGGAGGGCATCCGGCGCAGGGTGCCGTTGGGCCGGCTCCCGGCGCCGAGCGATTACGGGCGCGCGGCCGTGTTCCTCGCCTCGGACGACGCGCGCGCGATCACCGGCACCGACCTGCGCGTCGACGCCGGAACCGTCGCAAAGCACTGGAGCTGGAACCCCGGCCCGGTATTGAGCGACGACCAGCAGCCGTGACCGAGAGCACGCCCGACCTGAGAGGGCGGCACGGACCTGGGCCGTCCATCATCGGGGCATCCGAGGGTGTCGGCGAGGGCTTCGCGCGACTACTTGCGGCGTCCGGGGTGAGCGTCGTGCTTCGTCGCCCGGGGCGCGGTCGTGCTCGTTCCACTCGCGCGCGATCTGGCGGCGGAGACCGGCGTGGAGACCCATGTCGTGCCGCTCGACCTCGCGCCTCCCGATGCCGCCTCGACGCTGCTCGACGCCATCGCCGACCTCGAGATGGGACTGCTGCTCGTCGGGTCGGCCGCGGGCCGCGTCGGTGCGCCCATGTCGCGGTCTACTCGGGCACATCAAGGGGTTGGAGCGCAAGCTTGCCGAGGGGCTCTGGTGGGCGTTGCGACTTCGGGTGGGCGTGCTCGCGCTCAAACGGCGTCACGCTCGACGGCCTCGACGATCCCGCCGACGTCGCGCGGCTCGGGTTGGCGCGGTTGGCCGCCGGCCCCGACTACGCTCCTCGGCGTCGAGCGACTCGCCGTCCATGATGCCGCCCTTGGGTACGAGGAAGATGGCTGGATCGAGGACTGGTGGACCGTGGGCAGCCGCCGGCAGGTAAGAGAGGCGAGCGCGCGCGCGGCCGCCTATTTCGAGCGAAGCCACTCTGCGCAGGCGACGGACGACGGCCGGAATGGCGGCATCGGTCGCTTGATATCCTCGCTTTCGGTGTCCCGTCCGCTCGCCTCAGCCGAGAGCATTGACCGGCCACGCGTCCTCGTCGTCGACGACCATGAGGTCGTCCGCGAGGGCCTTATGGCGACCCTCACCTTGCACGGGTACAGCGTCGTGGGCACGGCGTCAACGGCTGCGGAGGCCGTCGAGGTTGCTCGCTCGACGCTGCCGGACATCGCGCTCGTTGACATCAGGCTCCCCGACCTCAGCGGCGACCAGCTGTGTCCCGTGCTCAAGGACGTGGTTCCGGGCATCAGCCTGATCATCCTGACGACCTACCTCAGCGAGGAGATGGTCAGGCGCTCGCTCGCGGCGGGCGCGGCCGAGTACGTGACGAAGGCCGCCGGGCTACCCGAGTTGCTCGCGGCGCTGGACAGGGTCAAGAGCAAGGCCCAGGCCGGGAAGCCGCAGCACGCATCCGGGATCGTGCAGCAGCTCTATGACGTGTCTGCGAAGCGGCTGCAGGCGGTGCCGCTGACGCCACAGCAGGAGAGCGTGCTCGAGCTGGCCGCGCAGGGGCTGACTAACGACGAGATCGGCCGGCGGCTGTTCATCACCGAATCGACCGTGCGCTTCCACCTCGGCAAGCTCCGCGAGACGTTCGCGGCGCGCAGCAAGACTGAGCTCGTGGCAAAGGCGATCCGCGCGGGCGCGATCAGCCCGGCCCTCGACGCGCACCGGGGATGACGGCGGCGACTAAGCCCCAGGCGCTCCTCCGGCTACCGCTCAAGGCGACCTCCTTCCCGGAGCTGATCGCGGCCCTGGGCGATGTCGTCGACGGGCTGCTGGGCTGGCGCAGCAGCACCGGGGTCTTCCTGTTCGACGAGCAGCGAGAGGTCGTGACCCTGATGCCGGGGTCGTTCGGGCTCCTCGAGACTCCAGTGTCCTACCCGTATGCGTCGTCCGTGATGCAGTCGCGGCAGGTGCTGGCCAGCGGGAGGCCCTTCTTCAGCAACGATTTCCTGACAGACGAGCTGATGGCGACGAGCCGCGAAGCGCTGACGGGCTGGGGGATCCACCGCGTGCTGATCCTGCCGCTCGAGGCGGCGGGCGACCGGATCGGCGTCCTGCTGGTGGGCAGCGGCACCAGGCCATTCACCGATTCCGACGTGCGAGCGATCGAGCCATCCATCCCCGAGATAACCGCTGCGATCGAGGTTGCCGAGGCACTGTTCGCGGTTCGGAGCCGGCAGCGCCTGGAGGCCGTTCTCGGCAGCGTCGCGGTGGCGATCGCGTCGGCGCAGGACCTCAGTGAGTTCCTCTTGTCCTCGCTCGACGAGCTGTGCGTGGCCATCGATGCGACGCTCGGCACGATCGTGCTCGCCGATGCCGCCCCGATCGTATGGCGCGCCCCAGCGATGGCGGCGACCGCGGCGTCCGACCTCCTAGCGCGAGTGCGGGCCGGCGACGAGGTTCGAGAGGAGCTGCTGCCCTGGATCGCCCCGGGCGACGTGGGGGGCTACTCCGGGCTTCAAGTGCCGGTGTGGCTGGGAACCGAGCTCGTCGGGACGCTTGCGATCTTTCGCACCTACGGCGAGATGTTCTCGAGCGATGATCGCCACCTCCTGCTGCGGTTCGGCAAGCTCACGGCGCTCGCGTGGGCCACCGAGCGCTACCAGCAGCAGCGCGCCGAGCTTGCCCGCACGGAGGAGCGGGCGCGGATCGCCGACGATCTGCACGACGACGTCGCGCAGATGCTGTTCGCCGCGCAGATCAGCCTCGACTCAGTCCTCTACGACCATCCCGAGCTCGATCCGCTCGTCCGCGACAGGATCACGCGCGGGCGCGCCCTCGTCGGCAGGTGCGATCAGGCGCTGCGACACGTGATCACGCAGCTCGCGTCGCCGGCGACCGAGGATCTCTGCGCAGACCTCAGGGGCGTCGTCGCGGAGACCGAGCTGGAGTTCGGCGCGGCTATCCGCCTGGAGATCTCGCCGGAGGCCGCGGTGGCGGTGTCGATGCTGCGCCGATCAGTGTGCGACCTCTTGGTCAAGGCCGCGCGGGAGCTGGTCGTCAACGCGGCCAAGCACGCGGGACCGTGCCGCGTGATCGTGCGTCTGCGTGTCCGGCGCGGCCGAAGGCTCCTGTTGACCGTGGTGGACGACGGGATCGGGGTGAGGAGGGGCTCGACCGCCGGTCATGGGCTTGAGGCGCTGCGCCGCGCGCTGCGGAGGCAGGGCGGGGCGATGCGCATCTCACCCGGGCCGGCGGGCGGCGTCGAGGTCACGCTAGGGATTGATCTCCTCGGCGCCGCCGCGCGCGCGCACGTCACCGACGGCCGGCCGCTGCAGGTCCGGCACGCGATCGCCAACGGTTGATGCTGGATGCTCAGGGGAGGCGCACGCCCCGGCGGGTGCCGAACCACCGCTCATTGAACGCGTGAATGACCGTCCTGAAGTGCGACTCGTCAGTCAGTCCCCACCGGCGTGGCGATCTGCGCAACCGCCATCCGCGCGGCCCACACGATCAACGCGCGTTCGCCTTGGCTTCCGACGCGGCCTTGCGCGACAAGCGCTTAGCCGGTTGCCCTCCTCGGGCAACAACTCACGACAAACACCGACGCGGGACGCATCCTCGCCTCCAAGTCTGGGATGCATCCCAATCCGACACCGACCAGACGTTCCGGTCGATCGATACGAAACGGAGCATTAGGGTGCGACCGAGACCGGCGTCTCGAGATCGCCGGACGACAGATAGGCGTCCTCAAGTCTGCTCGCGACCTCGTCGACGGTTCCACGCAGCACGACTTTGCCGCTCCGCATCACCAGGACGCGGTCGGCGACTTTCAACGCCTGCTTGACGTGCTGCTCGACCAGAAGGACGCCGATGCCGCGCTGGTCAGCGGCCTTGCGCACCGCCGCGAGCAACCGGTCGACGATCAGCGGAGCGAGCCCGAGCGACAGCTCGTCGGCAAGCAGAACGCGGATGGCGCGCCAGCGCTCGCGCGAGCGTGAGCATCTGCTGCTCGCCGCCCGACAGCAGCCCGCCTCGGCGCTTCAGCAATGGCTCGAGCTCGGGAAAGAGCTCCAGCGCCTCGGCGATGTCGGCGTCTCCGACGCGAAGGTTCTCCTTCGCGCTGAGGTCGGCGAATACGGAACGTTCCTCAGTGACGAAGCCGAGCCCGTTGCGCGCCCTGCGATGCAGCGGTGCGGTCGTCGGCTCGCCCAGGAATTCGACGGTTCCGCTCAGCGGGCGGAGCTCGCCGGCGAGCGTGAGCATCGTCGTCGTCTTGCCAGCACCATTGGGTCCGAGCAACGCCACGATCTCGCCGCTATGCACCTCGAGGTCCAGGTCATGGACGATCGCGTGTTCGTGATATCCCGCCGAAAGCGCCCGTGCTCCCAGTAGCACTTCACCCGTTGCATTCTCCGACGTAGACGACATCGTCCGCGACGAGGGCTTTGAGCTCGTCGTGGACCGCGCCGGCGTCGTCGTCTTCGCCGAGCTTGGCCCAGACGGCGACATAACGGTCAAACGCGTCTCGAACCGACATCAGGCAGCGATCTCCGCGCGCGGCGACGCGCTCCGGTCACTCGGCGCGAACGCGCACGCCCCGAGAGAGACGGACGAGGTATGAAGTCGCGCCGCACCGAGCCGCTCAGACGAGGTCCCACATGTTCCACGGCGTCTCGGGCCCCCAGTCGCCCGCGAACGAACGCTCGGCGAGATCCGCCTCCGAAAGACGGTCCGCCTTCCACGCCGCCAGCATCTTCTCCGGGTCGATCTGAGTGCCCATGTTGTTGACACGGATGTCCTCGGACTTCCGGTAGTACTCCCTGGACTTGCCCGGACCGGGCATGTCGGCCATCAACTCGACGAGGTTGCCGTCGGGGTCCTTGTAGAAGAAGTACACCTGTGGCCCGTGGTTGCCGCAGAACACCGGCCGGAGGTCCAGGTCTCGCAGCCGCTCGTAGGAATGGAGAAGGTCGGCGATCGACTCATACGCCCAAGCGACGTGCTGGGGCCGCGCGTACTTCTGACGTTCGCCGGGGTTCGCCTCGACAGGCAACTCCACGATCGTCAGCCGATGGTGCGCGAGATCGGTGCCCAGGAAGGCGATCGTCTCCGGTCCCTGCTTGTGTTCGCGCCCTGGCAGCAGCCGGAGGTTGATCTCCGCACCCAGCAGCATGGTGTAAAAGTCCACCAGCGCCTCGGCGTTGGCTGTCACCAGGCCATAGTGGTGAAGAGCCGGCCGCTTCGCGTCTGGATGATGGTCGTCGTACGTCGTGGTGTCCGGCAGGTCAACTGCGTGCTCGTCTAGGTGAATGGACATCGTCGCTCCTCCTCTTTCGTCGTCGATCCGTTTGTCTCAAGGCTTCGCCGCGAGGCGACTCTCCAAGTGGAGAGGCTCGATCGCGTTGGCGCTCTTGATCCTCTCTCGGTCAGCTTCGCTGAGCCCGATGCCGTCCGTGAGGTCGAAGTCGATCTGGTCAGACCCGCCGAAGTTCGACCCGTACACAAAGCGCTCGGGCCCGATCATCTCGACCAGCGCGCGCCGCATGACGGCGTTATGGATCATAGGGTCGAAGTAGAAGCGCGGCAGGTAGTCGAGAAACGGCAGCTCGTTGACCGAGTCATAAGCGAGCGTGTCCCAGTTCTCCGCAAGCCGCTCGAGCTGGTAGGGGACAAACCCGCCGGCGTGGGTGATGTACACGCGCATCTTCGGGAACCGATCGAGCACTCCGCCGCAGATCAGGTTCCAGAAGGCGGAGGACTCGTCGTTCAGGTAGCCCATCGAGACGCCGCTGTTGAACTCGTCCGCGGTCCCGTTCTCCATCGCGCGCGGGTAGCCGTGTACGAACAACGGGACGTTGAGCTCGTTGACCTTCGCCCAGACGACATCGAGCTCGGGGCTGTGCAGTTTGTACTCGCCGAGCCCGGCGGGGGCGAGATACAGCCCGACGGCCCCCATACCCACCGCGCGCTCAAGCTCAGCAGCGGCTGCTTCGGGCCGGTGCATGGGCGCCGTGGCCCACCACATGAACGTGTCCGGCTCGACCGCACACCAACGTGCGAGCTCGTCGTTGCAGAGCTTCGCATAGTCGACGCCGAAGTCGCCGGTCCAGTACATGAACATCAGCGGCGGAATCGACACCACCATCTTGTCGATCCCCAGCTGGTCCATGACCCCGAGCCGGAACGGATGGTCCATGCGGTCGAACATCGCCTTGCCACCGTCACTCTCGGCGACCTTCGATAGCGCGGGCATCTTCCTGTTGCGCAGGATGTAACCGCCGATCTTCAGGTTCAACCCCGTCCACGTCGGACCCCAGTGAGGATCCCGGTCGAAACATCGCGGGCGTCAGGTGGTGGGCGTGAAGATCAATCAACATCGCGGGCTCCTCAGTCGCGCGGGCAAATAGCACCAGCGACCCGGTCGAGATGCCCCGGACATCTTCCGGCAACCGCGGACCACTTACACCTGTCGGAATCGTCAGTGCTGCCTCGACGGGCACGGCTGCCCGGAGCCCACGGCGTGACACGCGATCCCGCGCGATGGCCGGCGATGTGGAGCATCAGCGATGCCCCGAGGCCCTCGGGCGGAATCCCGAGAAGCTGCTCCAGCGTGGGGGCATCGAGCTTGCCGGTCGTGAAGCGGACGTGCTCGGCGACGATCGCGCTGCGAGCCGTGGAGCCGGCCGGAGCGATCGAACTCGTCCAGCCGCAACAGCACCGGGGGGCGGCCACGCGACGCCGAACCCCGTCAAGATCACGCGGAGACTGGGGAAGCGATCGAACACGCCTGGACCACCAGTCTCACGAGGTTCGCAGGGGCGCTGTGCGGCGTGTCGAGCTCGTATTCGGCAAGCGCCGCATCAAACCTGAGTTCGAGCCCACGAATCCGCCGCCCGCGTGGAGGCTCCAGGTCCTTGCCCCTGCCATGGCGACGCGGCCCTGGACTGTGCCGGGGATGGGGCTCACATGGTCGTAGACGCCGCCCGAGCCGACGTCCACCAGTCGCCGCCGATCATCAGCCGCGCATCGCCGACGGGACCGGTCGGCCCGCGAGCGCTTCCGCCGATCATCTGTCAGTGTCATTTCCAGACCTCCGGTCGGCTTTCGACCGGTTGCCGTGCGACGCTTGCCGTGCACGCCGGACGCCGCGGTCAGCCCGCAAGCGATGGTCCGATTACTGGGTTCGTGAGCGTTCCGACGCCGCCGATCTCGACCTCGACGACGTCGCCGGGAGCGAGGGCGACTTTCGGCTCGCGGAAGAACCCCGACCCCGCCGGTGTCCCCGTCAGGACGATGTCGCCAGGCATCAGCGTGACCACGCCCGAGATGAACGAGACCAGCGTCCGGACATCGAAGATAAACAGCCGCGTCGACGCGGCTTGGAGGACCTCTCCGTTGAGTCGCTGGATGACCTGCAGGTCGTCGGCGGCGCCGAGCTGCGCGGTCGGAACGATGTCGCCCAGGAGCGGGCAGAACGTGTCGAACGCCTTGCCGCGGAACCATTGGCCATCCTTGAATTGGAGGTCGCGTGCGCTGACGTCGTTGGCTGCGGTGTAGCCGTGGACGAACTCGAGCGCGTCGTCGATGCCGACCTGTTTCGCCGGCGTTCCGATCACGACCGCGAGCTCCGCCTCGGCGTCGACGTGCGAGGCCTGGGCGGGCAGCACGATCGGCTCGCCGCCATCGACGACGCTGTTGGCGAACTTCCCGAACAGCAACGGCTCGTCGGGCAGCGCCAGGCCGGTCTCCACCGAGTGGTCGCTGTAGTTGAGGCCGACACAGACGATCTTCTGCGGGCAGTCGATGCCGAAGGCGCGCTGCCAGGAGTCTCGGACGCGCACTGGCTAGCTCACCCCCTGCGCGACGGCCGCCGCGGCCACCTTGGCGTCCTGCTCTGCGGCGCCGCCGCTTGCACCGACGGCACCGACGAGCTCCTCGCCATCAAAGACGGGGGCGCCTCCGGGCACCAGCAACAGCCGCCCTCGCGTCGCTGCTGCGGCGCCGGTGGCGAACAGCACCTCCTCGGCGGCCATCTCCGCCAGGTCCGCGGTCGTGATCCGCGCGCCGGCCGCCGTGTATGCCTTGCCGATCGCGATCTCGGTCGTCAGGAAGCTGCTGCCGTTCATCCGCGCGAAGGACACGAGGTGTCCGGCGGCGTCTACGACGGCGAATGCCATAGAAGCCCCGAGCTTCTCGGCCTCGCGGCGAGCGCACGCGATGATCTCAAAGGAACGGTCGACGTCCATGTGTCTCCAGTCTCGGGTACTGCACGTCGATGTTAGGCGTGATCGCGCTGGCCATGGGCGGATTGTACACCGAACGTTTGTTTGCTACCGACGGCGCCGATGCAGTAACTTGCCGCGATGCCCGACTACGCAGAGACCTACCGGCACTGGCAACGCGACCCCGAGGGCTTCTGGTGCGAGGCGGCAAGCGAGATCGAGTGGACGACCCGGCCGCAGACGGTGTTCGACCCCGATCGGACGCCGATCGCGCGCTGGTACACCGGAGGCCAGCTCAACACGTGTTTCAATGCCGTCGATCGCCACGTTCGTGATGGGCGGGCCGAACAGACGGCGCTGGTCTTTGACAGCCCCGTCACGGGCGTCGTCCGCAGCTATTCCTTCCGCGAGCTCCGCGACGAGGTCGCCCGCGTCGCCGGTGTCCTCGCGCGCGAGGGCGTGGGCCGAGGCGACCGCGTCGTCATCTACATGCCGATGGTGCCCGAGGCCGTCATCACGATGCTCGCGAGCGCCCGCCTCGGCGCCGTCCAGTCGGTCGTCTTCGGCGGATTCGGAGCGCCCGAACTGGCGGCGCGCATCACGGACTGCGCGCCGAAGGTCGTCGTCTGCGCCTCGTGCGGGTTCGGTCCCGCCGGCCCGATCGAGTACAAGCCGCTCCTAGACCGCGCGCTGGCGCTCGTCGACGACCCGCCCGGGCGGGTCATCGTCCTCCAGCGGCCCGAGGCGCCGGGAACGCTCGTGCCCGATCGCGACATCACCTGGGACGAGGCGCTCGACGGAGCCGAGCCGGCCGATTGCGTGCCGGTCGAGGCGACCGACCCGCTCTACGTGCTGTACACGTCCGGGACGACCGGAAAGCCGAAGGGGGTCGTGCGCGACAACGGGGGCCACGCCGTGGCCCTCAACTGGTCGATGAAGGCGATCTACGGCGTCGACGCCGGCGACACGTACTGGGCAGCCTCGGTCATCGGCTGGGTGGTTGGGCACTCCTACATCGTCTACGGCCCGCTCCTGCGCGGATGCGCCACCGTGGTGTACGAGGGCAAGCCCGTGGGCACCCCCGAAGCCGGCGCCTTCTGGCGCGTGTGCGCTGACCATGGCGTCGATGCGCTGTTCACGGCGCCGACGGCGATCCGCGCTATCAAGCGCGAGGACCCCGACGGCGCGCTGATGGGTAGCTATGACCTCGGCAAGCTCCGCGCCCTGTTCCTCGCCGGCGAGCGCTGCGACCCCGACACCCTCCTCTGGGCAGGCCGCCATCTCGACCGGCCCGTCATCGACCACTGGTGGCAGACCGAGAGCGGCTGGGCGATGGCAGCCAACTTCGCGGGACTGGGCCTGCTCCCGGTCAAGGCGGGCGCGGCCGGCAAGCCGGTGCCGGGCTACGACATCCGCATCCTCGACGACGAGGGCGCCGAGGTCGATCCAGGTGAGATCGGCTCGATCTGCGTCAAGCTGCCGTTGCCCCCGGGGTTCGCTCCCACGCTCTGGGGCAACGATGAGCGGTTCGTCGAGGCATACCTGTCCGAGCGCCCCGGCTACTACCTCACCGCCGACGCCGGCTTCTTCGATGCCGACGGCTTCCTCTCGGTTATGGGCCGCATCGACGACGTCATCAACGTCGCGGGCCACCGGCTCTCGACCGGTCAAATGGAGGAGGACCTCGCATCGCACGGCGACGTCGCCGAATGCGCGGTGGTCGGCGTGGCCGACTCGTTCAAGGGCCAGATGCCGATGGGCTTCGTGGTCCTCAACGCCGGCGCGAAGCGCCCAGAGGGCGCGATCGAGACCGAGCTCGTCGCGCTCGTGCGCGAGCAGATCGGCCCCGTCGCCGCGCTCAAATCCGTGACCGTGGTCGACGCGTTGCCGAAGACGAGGTCCGGCAAGATCCTGCGCTCGACGATCTGCAAGATCGCCGACGGCGAGGAGTGGAGCACCCCGGCCACGATCGAGGACCCGGCCGTGCTCGACACCTTCGTGCAGCTGCTGGCGCCGGTCGGCGACCCGGGCTGACGCTCGTTCCGCGGCCGCAAGCTGCAGGGCACCGCTACGTGTTCGGTGCCTCTATGACCTGCACGAGGACCGACTCAGGGTCCGCAGACGGCAGCGACAGCATCCGCCTCCTCCAAACCTGTCACCAGATCGCCGCCTGATCCCATTTCCGGTCAAGCAATCCGAGAAGCGCCACTCGCTGCCCACGCACGGAGGCGAGCGGCGAGACGGAGCCGTTGACGACGGTTGGCACTGCGACGGACTATAGGTGGACGCGTCGGCCGACTCAGTTAGTAGGCCATGAATAGAATCTCGTCCCGGCTGTACTTGCCGGCGAGATCGGGGTGGTTGTCCGCCAGGTGGGCATTGACCTTGGCCACGAGCTCATCTTCGGCGTCGGCCCGGATGATCTCTCCGCATGGGCACTGAAGTGTCGTCTTGGTGTGGTCGCTGCTCATCGGCGAAGTCTGGCACAGCGCGGTCTCTCGCTGAGGCCGGCTGGGCTTGACGGAGGCCTTGAAGCCGAGATGCTGTCCTGGCGTAACCGATGGCCCGTCCGAAGAAGTACCCCGATGAACTAATTCAGCGCGGCGTGTCGAGCCGATCTGCAGGACCCCTGGACGCGTCGGCGTCTGCGTATTGCCACCGCGCGAGCGGCCACAGGTCACTGCGCGTCATCGAGGACGAACGTCTCCTCGAACGTATCCGCGAGGTCCATGGCGCGAACTACTTCGCCTATGGCTATTGGAGTGCCCCCGGTTCGGTGAGTCGCCGGCAGGGATCGGAGCGCAAATCGTCGGCTTGGACCGGGTGAGCCCTTCGAAACAACCAAACGTTGGGTTCGTGCGCGTGATACAGCCGGCGAAGAGAAATTGGCGAAAAGGGAGAACGATGCCCGAATTGACGACTGAAACGCTGTCGGCCGAGCAACTGATTGAGCGTGCGCGAGAGCTACCCCTCCTTCGTCGCTTTGCCACCGAGACACCTGACACAGGCAACCTCATTGCCACGCTATCGCACGGTGATGGGCGACCCCCGGCTTGGGTCAAGCCGGAGCCTGCTCGCGAGCCATCGCCTCGAGGACCTTGTGACCTTCCTACATCACAATGCTGCGCACGAGCGGGTTGACCTTGCAGCCAAGGACGATCGGCCTCTGCGGAACGCGCAGCAACGGGGCGACGGCGGCACGCCACAACATCGACGAAAAGACGTTCCAACTATCTGATGTCGACGTATGTTCAGCAGACGCCGTTGGAGGGTTGGGAGGCGGCGTACGCGCAGTCGCCGGAGCGCGACGTTGCGTACACCACCTTGTCGGGCGCGTGACCGCCGGGAGCGACTTCTGACGGATCGGCGAGACGGGCGGCCCGTCCGGCGCTCTGACGCGCGGCGGCCCGTCGGTCCGCCCGTGCGCTTCCGAGCAGTCGGGCGCTCCAAGCTGCCGCAGATGAGCCGTCTAACTACTTCCGCAGTGCCTGGGTTGCCAGCTCGGCACCCTGCGCCATCGCCCTGAACTTCGCCCATACGATCGAGGGAGCGACGAAGTGCAGTCCTGCAAAGGTCCCGAAGCCGCAGTCGGTGCCCGCGAGCACGCGCTGCATCCCGACGATCCGGCCGTAGTTCTCCAGCCGTTGGGCGACCGCCTCCGGGTGCTCGATGTAGTTCGACGTCGAGTCAACGACCCCCGGGATCAGCACCTTCTCGTCCGGCAGCTTCACATCCTCGAAGACTTTCCACTCGTGGACGTGGCGCGGGTTGCACGCCTCCAGCGCGATCGCATTCGGCCGCGCCGAGAGGACAATGTCGACGATGTCCCGCAGCGGCACGTCGTGGCTGTGCGGGCCCGGGTAGTTTCCCCAGCAGAGGTGCATGCGCATTCGCTCGGGGTCGACGTTACGCGTCGCGTGGTTCAACGCCTCCACGTTCAACTGTGCCTCTTTGCGGAACTCCCCGAGCGTCTTGTCGGCGAACAGCAGGCTCCGGTTCATCGCAAGATCCGGCGCGTCGAGCTGGAGCACGAGGCCGGCTGCGACGATCGCTTCATACTCCTCCTGCATCGCGTCGGCGATCGCCGAGACGTACTCCTCTCGGGTTGGGTAGTACTCGTTCGGGAACAAGCCCGCGACCACGCCGGGCGAGGCGGCGCTCATGAACACCTCGGCCGCATCGACACCCTGCGTCGCCGACTTGAGGTTGTCGATGTCGCGCCGCAGCTTGTCGCGATCCTTGACGGCGATTGGGCCCGTGCACGCGGACGTGTGGACGTACGTCTGCTCCGCGCCCACCTGCCTCGCCAGCTGCTCGGCCCAGTCGGGGAACTCTGCGACGTCCGCGCGCTCGTACGGTAGCTGGCGGTCACCGTCGAAGCCCGTCAGCCGTTCCTTGACGTAGGTCGAATAGCCGATCTTGCTGACCTCCCCGTCATTGATGACGTCGACGCCACACTCGCGCTGCTTGCGGACGATCGCCATCACCTCCTCGCGCACACCCGTCTCGAGTGCCTCTTCGTCGGCGCGGCCCTCCTCGTGCGCGAAGATCAGTTCGAGCAGCTTCGGAGGTCGGGGCAGGCTGCCCGTATGGGTGGTCAGAATTCGATCGCTGCTGCGCTGCAACGGTGCTCCTCGCCTCGTGGACGCGCCAGCGTACACCACACGCGACGTCAGTCGCTGTCCACACGAAGCCGGAGACGGATCCGCCTGCACTGGCCGTGACGGGTCGGTGCCGTGGCGACCGGCGCCGACGTGGCGGCACTCAGCAGCGTGAGCACCGACGAGCTGATCGCGACGGCGGCCGAGCGCGACGCAGTCGTGCGGGCACTCATGACGCTGCCGCTCCCCGACGTCGACGCGTCGCTGGCCGAACCGGCGCGCGTCGTCGACCTCGCGCAGGGCCAGCGGTGGCGGCTCGCTCGCCGGGGTGGAAGGGCCCGCGCGGGCAGTGGACGTGCAAGTCGCCCGGCTTCATCGGCGGCCTCGCGGCGATCATCGAGACCTATCCCGACGCGCGGCTCGTGTGGACGCACCGCGATCCCGCGACCACCATCGTCTCGCTGTCGAGCACGAGCCACTTCGCGCAGCACCGCTACAGCGCGGATGACTTCGGGGTCGACGCGGCGAGCGTGCTCGAGGAGCTCGAGGTGCTACGCCGAGTTCGGCGGGCTCTGCTGACAGTTTCGTTCGCGGCTATCCGTTGGCGGCCCCGCGCCTCGCTTCAACGCGCCTGCCCGGCGGCCCCCAACCGCCTCGGGGTAGGGTGAGGGCCCGAGGTTCTCCACTACGAAGGAGCGTTCCCAGATGTCCACTATCGCCATCGTCGGCGCCGGCCCTGGAATGGGTCTCGCCATCGCACGACTCTTCGGCCGCAACGGCTTCGAGGTCGCGCTCGTCGCTCGAACGCAGAGCAAGCTCGACGAGCTGGCCGCGCAACTCGGCGAGGAGGGGGTGGAGGCTGCAGGGTTCGCAGCCGACGTGATGGACCGCCCGACGGTCGTCGACGCCTTCGCGCGCATCAAGGAACGCTTCGGAGCGATCGACGTGCTCGAGTACTCCCCCGCTCCGCACACGCCGGTGCCGGGCGTGGAGATGGTGGACGCGTTGTCGGTCACCCCCGAGAACGTCCAGGGGCAGATCGAGTACTACGTCTACGGGGCGATCGCGGCGGTGCAGCAGGTGCTCCCCGACATGCTCCAGGTCGGGCGCGGGACGCTCATGCTCACAACCGGCGGTTCGTCGTACCGCCCGACAGTGGCGATGGGCAACGTGGGCATCGGCGCCGCTGCGCTCCGCAACTGGGCGCTCTCGCTCCATGACGCGGTGAAGGAGAAGGGCATCTACGTGGCCCATGTGCCGATCGGCGTGTGGATCGGCCGACAAGGGCCCGCGAGCGAGCCAGACGCGATCGCGCGGGTCTACTGGGAGCTCCACTCGAAGCGCGACGAGGCCGAGCACTACTACTCGGGGGACCAGCCGCAGTGACTGTTTCGAACGTGAGCGGCGCAAGCCTGTCCGACGCCGTGACGAGGTGGTTCACGGATCCTGACGCGCGGCAGGATCCGTGGTCGCTCTACGAGCGGTTGCGCCGGGACGACGCGGTGCACTCCTGCGAGCCGCTCGAAACCGCCGACCCGGCCGCCACAGGGCCTGCGCCCCTGGTGGGACTTCGGCGTGTCCATCTGACCGCGGGAGTAGCTCTCGGCCACGCGCACCCGTGATGCGGACCAGTCGACGTCGCACCAGCGCAGTGCGATGAGCTCGCCCTGCCGCAGCCCGGTCATCGCTGCGCACCGGTACAGCGGTCGCTCGACGGCGCCGAGGTCGTCGTCGAGCACCTGGCGTATGACCGGCTCGAGCTCCTCGGGCGTCAGGAACCGCAGGCGGCGGTGTTTGTAGGGCGGCGCCCGCGGACGGTCAACGAATGTCACGGGGTTGCTCGTCGCCCATTGGCGCTTCATGGCGAACTTGAACACGCCGTGCAGGAACGTGAGCTTCTCGGCCTGCTCCACAGCGCGCCGGCGACCGCGCCCTCGGCTACCACCAGATCGACCTGGCTAAGCAACCTCCCCGACGTATCGACTTCGCATAAACAGCTCCGGTCACGCGCTCTTTCGCAGGTAGTCGACTGCGGCGAGGTCATCGCTGCCGTGTCCAGCAGCGACCGCTCGCGCGAGACGATCATGGACGACCTGGAGCAGGGGACTCGGGGCAGCCAGCTCCGCTGCAAGATCGATGTCCTTCAAGGCCAGCTGCACCGCGAAGCCGGCGGTATACGTGCCGGCATCCATCGAACTCACCTTCTGCAGCTCGTAGGGCATCGCCAACGGACCGGCCTCGAGCGCTGTTACGAACGTTGCGTGATCGATCCCAAGCGTGTCACAGAGTGCGAGCACGTCACTCATCGCGACGGTCGCTGCCGTCATCCAAGCATTCACCGCAAGCTTCAAGGCACTGCCCTCGACCCCGCGGCCGACGTGCAGCACCGAGGACCCAAGGGCGTCAAGCACGGGACGTGCCCGGTCGAGTGCCGCATCCTCCCCGCCGACCAGCCACACGAGCCGTCCCTCGCGCGCAGGTGCCGTGCTGCCAGAGACCGGCGCGTCGAGGTAGGCCACGCCGTTGTCTCGGGCCAGGTCGCCGAGCGCCCGCGCGCTGCGGGGGCCAACGGTGCTTGCCTGTACCCACACCGCATCCTTATCCAGCCCGGCGATCGCATCGGTCATTACCTCAGCGACGGCGTTGCCGTCGCGAAGCACCGTGATCACAGCTGATGCGTCCTCAAGCGCCTCGGTCGTCGACTCGACCGCGGTGACGCCCCGAGCCTGCGCCGCAGCCGCTTCAGCCCGTTCCGGCGTGCGGTTCCACAACCTGACCTGATGGCCCGTTTCGCCCAACCGCGCCGCCATAGCCGCACCGAGCGCGCCCGCTCCCAGAACCGCCAGGACTTGCATCTCAGACACCAGAGGCCTCCCTCATGTTGAACCTGCTCACGACGAGACACGGCACTACTATCAGATTCAGCATCTGCGTAGCTCAGCATTTGCGTAGCGCAGCCTCGGCCGTGGTGTTCGGCTCTGTCGCGCCGGACTCTTGGCGCTGGCGTCCGAGTTCCGCTTGACAAGCGTGAGCGTTGAGCTGCCCCGCCACGAGCCCCAGCGCAGGCGAGCGCGATGCCGGCCGCGACGAGGAAAGATAGGCTGTAGCCGGCGGCGAGCGATCCCTGCGCGTGGGCCGTCCGTGTTGCCGCGGTTGTCGCGAGCACTGCCAGGCGGATCGCTGCACCGGTCTGCTGGGCGACAATCAAAGAGATTGAAGACTGAGCCAGCCCCGCTGCGAGCGAGGCGAACGCGAACAACACAAGGCCGAACATCAGCAGCCGCCGACGACCGAGCAGATCTGCCGCGCGACCACCCGCAAGCAACAGCGAGCCAAACGTCAACGCGTAACCAGTGCAACCTACTGCAGCTGCGAAGCCTCGAGCTCCAGATCCCGCTGCATTGAAGGCAGCGCCACGTTGACGATGCTGAAATCCAGCTGCAGAACAAACTGCGCGGCACAGATCAACCCCAACGCAACACCCGCACTGCGACGCTGAGCAGTCCTGCCGCCGCCCGCGTAGAAGTCGCGGTCGCATGCGTCAGTGCGAAGTCCCCGCCTGCGGCGTCCTGAACCCGGTTCATCTCAGCCTCAGCTGACAATAACCGCGGTCAATGCAGATCTGACGTCTGCTGTGTCAAGGGCAATCGAGTTCTCGCCACTCGCGGCCATCTTTGGACCGGCTGTGCCTCCCCTCGCGCCGTTCATGCGCGGTCGCTATCCACTCAAGCCGCGAGCTGTTTCGTGGGCCCGGGACTCACGGCGTAGCTCACGCTGCGGGTCCACCGCGCTTACGCTCGCGCCAAGGGTGGGTTGTTGCCAAAGTTGTTGCCACGCGGTTCCGAACCAGCGGCAACGGTTCATATAATTCGACCGAGAAGCAGAGAAGCCCCGCAAAACGGGGCTTCTCACATGCGCCCGAGAGGACTCGAACCTCCACGGACTATTAGTCCACAAGGCCCTCAACCGGGTTCGCCCTGCGTAGATATGGTTCCGGGCGTCTGAAGGTCGCAAACTGTGCAGTTTTCTGTACGGACTGGACACCCTGGACAGGATGAATGTTGCCACGAGTGTTGCCACGGATCTGGCGTCACCGGCGAGGACAGGGGCCCGGGCAACCGGGAGGGGGGTGGCTGTCGACCGCGCTGCCATGCGCCGGTGGTACGACTAGAGCGTCCTGGCGATCGGAATCGTGGCGGTGCGCTCGTCGGTCTCGGGCGACTGCTGGCCACTGGCCAGTCGCCAACGCACTAGCGCCGCTTGGCTGGCTCAAAGATGAATGCGATCGTCCGGCAATGCGAGCTTTCCGCGGGAGGAGGTCTCGGTTTGGCGTCGCGCCCGGATGCTGGTCCTGGGGCCGATGCAGGGCTTGGAGCGGGGCTTAAGATGAAACCCTGTCCTGGCAGTCGGCGGTCGAGGGGGTCATTATCTGCTCCGGTGGACGCTCCGATTGAGCTTAGGCAATTGCGCTATTTCGTTGCGGTGGCCGAGGAGCTGCACTTCGGCCGCGCGGCGGAACGTTTACATATTTCACAGTCGCCGCTGTCGCGCGCGATCCGTGAGCTTGAGCGCGACCTCGGGGTCGTGCTGTTTGTGCGTACGACGCGCCGAGTCGAGCTGACCCCAGTGGGCAGCGTTCTACTCGAGCGCTCGCGGAGGGCGCTGGCCGAGGTCGACGGCGCGATCGCTGACGCTCGGCGTTCCGCTAAGCCCGAGGAAGGGGTGCTCGCGGTGGGCTGGGGCCCCTTCAGCGGGCCGGTAGTGGCGCGCATCGTCGAGGCATTCGCGGTGGAGAATCCGGAGCTGTCTGTGCGTCTCCAGGAGGAGGTCACTCCGGAATCGCTGCGGCGGGTTGGTGCGCGCGAGCTCGCGGGCGCCGTGGTGATGGAGTCGCCGGGGGCGGCGCCCCGGCACGGCGCCCGCGTGGACACGCTCAGGGATGAGCCGCTGGTGGCGGCGTTGCCCGAGTCACACCGCTACGCGCGCGAAAGGGAAATCTCGGCTGGCGCATTTGTCGCGGAGTGTGTCCTGCTTCCGCGCGAGCCCCCGGGGCAGATGTTCAATGCGTGGCTGAGGGCGTTGTTCCGTGCGCAAGGATTCGAGCTCGGCCGCACGATGACGAGCGCGAGCGCGCCCTGGGATCGACGCATGCTGCACGTGGCGAGCGGCGAGGCCGTTGCCGTCGTGGTTGGCGACTGGTCGGAGTCGATGCCGAACGTTGTGACGGTTCCGTTCGACCCGCCGATGATTTTTCCGACTGACCTAGTCTCGAGTTGGCCACCGACTGAGAGCGTTGAAGCGCTGGTCCGGACGGCGCAGCGGGTCCGCGACGCGGAAGGGTGGCTCACGGTGCGAGCCGCAGGAACCCAGCTCCCCAGAGATTGAGTCACAAGCGGTCTGGATCCGGGATCGATCGGACTTGTTGAGCCGCGCGATCCGACGTAGGCTCGCCGGGCCAACCACGAGTAGGAGGGACCGGATGGAAGCCAGTCAGACCCATAACGGCCAGATCCCGCTGATCCTGATCCACGGGGCGTGGCTCTGGCGCGGAGCTGGGAGAATTACGCCGACTACTTCGGCAAGCGCGGCTTCGCGGTGTCGGCGCCAGAGTGGCCGCGCAAGCTGGGCGACGTCGAGGAGATGCGTGAGGGCGCCGGGGCGTCGGCCGGGCTCGGTGTAGCAGAGATCGTCGACCACTATGAAAGCCTCATCCGCGGCCTCGATCAGCCGCCGGTGCTGATCGGTCACTCCTACGGCGGGCTGTTCGTCGAGCTGCTGCTCGATCGAGGGCTCGGCCGGGCCGGGGTGGCGATGAGCCCGGCGCCGCCGAAGGGGATCCTCGCGCTGCCGTTCTCGACGCTGAAGGCCGGCTCGCCTGCGCTCGCACATCCGTCGAAGTGGCATGGCGTCGTCACACTGACGGCGGAGGAGTTCACCTACGCGTTCGTGAACACCTTCTCAGAGGAGGCCGCGGCCGTGGCATACGACCGCTACGCGGTCCCTGAGACGGGACAGATCTTCTATGAGGCCGGGTTCGCCAACTTCCACCTGCACCCACCGACGGAGGTGCACTTCAAGAACGAGGATCGCGCGCCGCTGTTGATCGTCGGCGCGAGCGAGGACCATACGGTGCCGGCGTCGCTGGCGAAGGCCCAGTACAAGCGCTACGAGCGCTCACCGGCGAAGACCGACTACCTCGAGTTCGAGGGCCGGCCGCATCTGCACATGGCCGCCCCCGACTGGCACGAGGTCGCCGCCGCGATCGACGGCTGGCTCGACGGTGTGCTCGACGCGCCAGAGCCTGCGACGCAGCAAACCTCATAGAAGGGAGCGGCCATGGACCTCGAGCTGACCGACAAGGTCGCGGTCGTCACCGGCGCGAACAAGGGCATCGGCCTCGCGATCACCAACGCGTTGCTCGGCGAGGGAGCCTACGTCGTAGCCGGCTCCCTCTCGACCGAAAACCTGGACGGACTGGACCGGGTCACAGCGGTTCCGGTGGACCTGTTCGCCCCGGACGGACCGGCGCTGCTCGTGAAGAAGGCGGTCGACGCGCACGGCCGGCTCGACGCGCTTGTCAACAACGTCGGCGCGGTGCGGATCCGCGTCGATGGCTTCCTGGCAACCAGTGATGAGGAGTTCGAATGGGCGCTGCAGATGAACTTCTTCACCGGGCTGCGCGCGACCCGGGCTGCGTTGGGCCCGATGCTCGGTCAGGGGTCCGGGTCGATCGTGAACATCGCCTCGGTCAACTCGTTCTTCCAGCCCGACGCCGCCACCATCGACTACGGCGCAGCCAAGGCCGCGGTGGTGAACTTCAGCAAGTCGCTGTCACAGGAATTCGGGCCCAAGGGGATCCGCGTGAACTGCGTCTCGCCGGGACAGGTGAGCACCGATCTGTGGCTCGGCGAGCACGGCGTCGCCGCCACGTTCGCCAAGGCAACCGGGGTCGACGCCGACACCATCCGCGAGACCGCCGCGGCGGGGATCGCCACCGGGCGGTTCAGCACGCCGCAGGAGGTCGCGACGCTCGTCACGATGCTTGCGTCCCTTCGCACCGCCAACGCGACCGGCGCTAATTACGTGATCGACGGTGGCTTGATCAAGACGACCTGAGGAGAGAAATGGCCGATCGCCGCAAGCGGCTCGCCCTACTCGCGGCGATCATGGGCTCGTTCGTCGCCGGCCTCGATGCGACCGCCGTCAACGTCGCTCTGCCAGCGATCCGCGCCAACCTCGGTGGCGGGCTCGCGGGCCAACAGTGGGTTTCAAACGCGTACCTGCTGTCGCTCGGCTCGCTGATCCTGGTCGGCGGGTCACTCGGAGACGTGTTCGGCGAACGACGCGTGTTCTCGATCGGCGTCGCCGGCTTCGGCGTCGTGTCGATGCTGTGCGCGATCGCGCCCAGCATCGAATTCCTGATCGCCTGTCGCGCGCTCCAGGGTGCGTTCGGCGCGCTGCTCACCCCGAGCGCGCTGGCGGTGATCGTCGCGGCGTTCCCGCGCGAGGAGCGCGGCGGTGCGATCGGCTCGTGGACGGCCTGGGCCGGGATCGCCACCGTGATCGGGCCGCTTGCGGGCGGCTTTCTCGTCGACGCAGGGTCCTGGCGGCTGATCTTCGCCGTCAACATCCCGTTCGTCGCTGCGACGCTGATGCTCGTATCGGTCGCGGTGCCCGCCACAGAGCCCGGGACGAGCCACTCGCCCGTTGACTGGCTCGGTGCCGCGCTCACGTTCTTCGGCCTTGCCGGCCCCGTGCTAGCACTGATCCGCCAGCCGGTGCTCGGGTGGAGCAGTCCGGAAGTGTGGGTGCCGGCACTGGTAGGAATTGCCCTGCTCGCGTTGCTCGTGGAGCACGAGCGACGCACAAGGTATCCGATGTTGCCGCTGGGCCTGTTCAAGCGGCGCAACTTCGCCGTCGGCAACATGCAGACATTCGCGATGTACGGCGGGCTCAGCATCACGTTCTTCCTACTCGTGCTGTTCCTCCAGGAGATCGCGGGCTACCGCGCGCTCGCCGCCGGGCTCGCGCTGACGCCCTCAACGATCATGATGTTCCTGCTCTCCAAGCGGATGGGACGGTTGGCTGACCGCTACGGACCACGATTGTTCATGGGCTGCGGACCGCTGATCGCAGCAGTCGGCCTGGCGCTGATGCTCCGGCTCGGCGCCCACGTGAACTACCTCAGCGACCTGCTTCCGGGGCTGCTGGTGTTCTCGCTCGGGCTCTCCTGCACGGTCGCGCCGCTCACCGCGACCGTCCTCGCCGACGCCGAGAAATCCAACGCCGGGATCGCCTCCGGCGTCAACAACGCAATCGCTCGCGTCGCCGGCCTGATCGCGATCGCCGCCGTCGGCGCAGTGATCTCCTCCTCATTCAGCTCCATACTCAACCAACACCTCGCGGGCATCAGGCTCTCCCGCCAAGCACAGGCCGCGCTCACGCAGGCGCGCGGTCAGACACTCGCCCGGATCACCCCCACCCGCGCCGGCCCCGCCGTCGCCGACGCAGTGCAATCGGCGTCGGTCCAAGCCTTCCACGTCGGCATGGGAATCTCAGCGACTCTGGTCGCGCTGGGCGGACTGCTCGGCCTCGCGGACATCCGTAACCCCCGACGAATCGTGCGGTGCGAGGACTGCGCCGGCGGGCAGATCGCTGGCCAGCCTTTGGATGCCGCGTGGCGCCAGGCGGCCAAGCTGCCTCCACAGCCGGCAGCGCCGGTGACGGCGCCCGGGCAGCGAGGCTGATCTCAGCGCCTCGGCCGCGACCAACTCTCCGGCGCTGCGAGAGCTAACAGGCGCGTCCCAGCGCCAAACAGGGCAGAGCCCCCGCGCGGCGGGGGTCTGGAAACTCGCCAATACGAGGGAACGAAAAGTGGCCACGCTGCATCCCGCTGGCGTCATCCAGATGTCGCCGTTGCGCTCGTGAGGTCGTGGCCCATCCGGATGAGTGCTTCGCGGCACAGCACTCGCGGGGTGCTGGTTGACGTCAACCGGCGCGTACAGAACGACGGCGATTGATCCGTGTCGGCTCCGTTGGGTGACCTGGCCAGGCGCATAGCGAGCGATCGTTCTGGTGCTGGGCTTGACAACGCCGACAAGCGGCCTATTAGCAACGTCAAGAAGGTTGATGACATAGACGCGGCGGTTGATCTGATGGGTGGAGGCCCGGGTTGCGTTGATGAGGTTTGAGCCGTTGTTGGGCACCTACCGCCTTGAGTCGAGGCATGGTTGTCGGTTCCGGGTCTTCACCAGTTCGTTGTTCGGTGATCGTGGTCCGCGCATGCTGTTTGGAAAGGAGGTGAACGTTCGTATGTCTGTTCGTCGTCGTTGGCGGATCGGCTGGGTGCGGCGCGGTCTGGGTTCGCCATCGCATCGTGTGATCGTGGTGCCTCAGATCCGGCCGGCGATCTGACCGATGTCCCGTTCGGGCATGCCGAGCGGGTGTTAGCGACCGACACTGGCGTTGATCGCGCGGGGCTGATGAAGTTGCTGTCGGGAACCGACCAGGGTGATTCGCGTGTTGCGGTCACGGAGCTGGAAGAGATGGCCACCGACGTCGAGCACATCAGCGATGAGGAGAGCGAGCGGCTTGCGAGCGAATCGCGGGCCGCTCGCGCCCGTGATCAGCAGCTCGCCGGTGATCTTCGCCACGGCCGCCCGAGCGGTGCGACGAGTTCGGCCGGGTATCTGCGGGAGCTTGGGGAGCGTCCGCGGTTGCCTGCCGCTACCGAGAGGCGGCTGGTGACCGCAGCGCAGGCGGGTGACCGCCGCGCCCGTGAGGAGCTTGTCGAGGCGTTTCTGCCGTTGATCGCGGGTGTCGCGCGTGTGTATCGCGGCTCGGAGACGATCACCCGGCTTGAGCTGATGCAGGAGGGCGTGGTTGGGCTGCTGCGCGCCCTGGAGCGCTATGACCCGACCTTGGGGGTGCCGTTCTGGGGGTATGCCGGCTGGTGGGTGCGCCAGGCGATGCAGCAGCTGATCGCCGAGCTCACCCGGCCCCTGGTGATGTCTGACCGGGTGCTAAGACAGCTGTCGCAGCTCAAGCGCGCGCATGCCGAGCACCTGGTGGAGCACGGCCGGGAGCCGTCCGGCAGCGAACTGGCGGACCGGACCGGCCTTTCCGATGCGCAGGTCGGGGACATGCTCGCGCTCGAGCAGGTTCCGCGATCGCTTGAGGAGCCGGTCAACACGACTGATGGCCAGCTCGGAGTGTTCGGGGAGCTGCTCGTCGACCCGCTCGCCACCGACGCCTACGAGCAACTGCTTGACCGCTCGGAGATCGAGCAGGTTCGCGCGCTGTTGGGGAGCCTCAATGACCGTGAGCGGATGATCCTGCGGGCCCGCTACGGACTCGATGGCCCCGAACGCTCGCTGCGCGATGTCGGGGAGCAGATCGGCTTGAGTGCCGAGCGCGTCAGACAGATTGAGCAGCGCGCCTTGGGCAAGCTCCGCGCCGCCGTCGACCCCGACAACTGACCGCGAGCAGCCCGCGGTCACAGGGGTGTTGACTCTCGCTGCGGAGCGTCCTATTTGAAAGGGTGAGACTCGTAGTACCGATCAGACTGGAGGTGAACCCATGCACGTTCTTCATCGGCCCCACGATCTGCACAGAGCGGCCCTGGCGGCGGTGGCTGCGGCTGTGTTGGCGATCGCGCTCACGCTCGCGACCGCCGGTGGCCTCAACGATCTCAGCTCAGCCCCAACAGCGGCTAGCGTGCCGACCCCGCACACGGCCGTGCACGCCTCAGCGATCGGTTCCCAGACGAGCAATCCGTTTACCCACAGCCCGTTCACGAGCCCTTTTATCGCGCCGGTGCGACTGCCTTGGTTCTCGGCCGGCCGGTGAGCGACCGGCGGTCGGACCCATCGGTCGGGTGGACATCGCGAACGCGCGATGCACGAGCCAGCCGCCACGACCTCTATGCGTTGCTGGGTGTGGCACGCGACGCGCCGGCGCGCGAGATCCACCGCGCATACCGGCGCCTCGCGCGCCAACACCACCCAGACCTAAACCAACGACCCGACGGATCTGAGCGATTCGTCAGGCTCGCGAACGCCTACGAGATCCTCCACGACCCCGCCCGGCGCGCCCGCTACGACCGCACCCTCCCGCAAGCGGCCGTCGCCTCCGCGGGACCGCCCGGGCTCCCCCACAGTCTGGTGACACCAATAGCCGCTGGCGTGCGTTGCGGGATCCTCGAGCTTTCCCCCGCGGAGGCGTTACACATCGCCCGCTATCCGCTGGCGTTACACGATGCCCAAGGGCACACGATCCTGCTGCCGGCGGGAACAAGGCACGGTGACCGAATCACCGTTTCCCACGGTGCGCACACGGCGGTCCTGACGGTCCGAACCCACAGAAAAACTTGACAGTCCCAGACTTAGATCTATTAGCAAGCGTGAAGACCTAATCCGCTTCATTCCTCAACCGAACGGAGGTTCAAATGGCACTCATTCGCTGGGAGCCCGTCGCCGAGCTCAACACGATCCAGAACGAGATGAACCGGCTCTTCAACAATCTCTTCGACGCCCCGACCGGCCGCAGCAACGGCACATCCCGGCGCTGGATGCCCGCGATGGACCTCGTCGAGACCAGCGACCACTACGTCCTGCGCGCCGACCTACCCGGCATGGGCGACGAGGACGTCAACGTCCAACTCGAGGACAACGTCCTGACCATCTCCGGCGAGCGCAAGACCGAGCAACACACCGAGCAGGAGGGCTACCACCGGCTCGAGCGGGCGTTCGGCGGGTTCTCCCGCTCCCTTACCCTGCCCGACGGTGTCGATCCTGCCAGCGTCCAGGCGCACTTCGACCGCGGCGTACTCGAGATCACAATCCCCAAGCCCGAACAGAAAAAGCCCCGCCAGGTGCAGATCAAGCTCGGCGGCGGTGACGACCCCAAGACGATCGAGAGCACCGCCGATGACGGTCCGAAAGCGAACAGCCGAGACCCGGCAGCCGCGGTCGCCTAACCCCTGTGCCAACACCGACACCTCCAGCAAGGGGTCGCGGACCGCGAGCCATACGCGCCGTGGCCCGCGACCCCAGGCAAGCACACCAGCACGAGGCCGCAGATAGCAGCACCTACTGAGACAAGCGAGGCACGCCCTCAGAGCAGAGCGCCCCGCCATGAACCAGGAGTCCACTGCCGATGAGCACACTCCGCGCTCAAACGCCACCAAGCACGTCCACCGCGCGCTGCTCGAATTGCGGGCTAGTTGGTCTGGCCTCGCGGCCGGTCGCGGGCGGATGAAAATGCTTTGATCTGGGGGTCGCCCGCGACGCCGACGTTTTCTTGGTGCCGATGAGCCCGAGGCTAGTTTGGTGTGCGGGGTCTCCCCGGTGTTCCGGACTGTTGCTTTGAGCACGCTTGCCAGACTCGTTAGTTCTCAGAGACCCCCAGGGCGACGACCCGTGTTGAACGAGTTCTGGGAGGTCGGGTGGAAACGATTGTTGAGCGTCCAGCGGCGCTGGATGTGCACAAGGAGCAGGTCACTGCGTGCGTCAGGGTTCCCGGCGCTGATGGCAGGCGTGAGCAGCATGTGCGGAGTTCTCGACCACCGTCGCTGGGTTGTTGGTCCTGTCGGACTGGTTGGCGGCCTATGGGGTGACCCAGGTCGTGATGGAAGCACCCGGCGTGTACTGGAAGCCGATCTGGGCGGTGCTGGAGGATTCCTTCGATCTGCTGCTCGTCAACGCCCGCCACGTCAAGCAGGTCCCAGGCCGCAAGACCGATGTCAAGTACGCCGAATGGCTCTGCCAGCTCGCAGAAGCGGGACTGCTCAAGGCGAGCTTCGTGCCACCGAAACCGATCCGGGCGTTGCGGAACCTGACGCGCTATCGCAAGACCCAGATCCAAGAACGCGCCCGTGAGGCGAACCGGCTGCACAAAGCGCTCGAGGACACCGGCATCAAGCTGGACTGCGTCGCCTCAGACCTGCTTGGCAAGAGCGGCCGCGCGATGCTCGACGCGCTCGTTGACGGGACCACGGACCCGGAGGTCCTCGCTGACCTGGCCAAGGGCCGTCTGCGCGTCAAGGTCCCGGCGCTGAAGGAATCCCTGGAAGGTCGTTTCGATCACCTGCACGCCGTCTGGATCGGAGCGATCCTCGCGCCCCTCGACTTTCAAGACGAACAGATCGCTAGCTTGACCGAGGCGATCGGGGAGCAGATCGCCCCTTTCGAACCGGCCGTTGAACTCTTGTGCAGCATCCCAGGGGTTCAACGGCGCACCGCCGAGGTCATCGTCGCTGAGATCGGCACCGACATGACCGTGTTCCCGACCGCCAAGCAGCTCGCATCCTGGGCCGGGATGTGCCCCGGCAACGACCAGTCCGCCGGCAAACGCCGCTCCGGCATCCTTCTCGACATGAGCTGCAAACTGGGTGAAGGAGGTTGGCTCTAGCTGCGCTGAACCCGCTTGCGACCGGCTTCTCCCCGGTGGCCCCTCCTGGACATCGTTGCCCTCAACCAAGGCTTCGTACTTGCGCAAGAGCTCCTCTCCTCTCTCAGCACGCCGGTAGGAGGACACGTCCTTGGTGAAAAGCAGCAACCCGGAGGTTCGTGGGGTTGTCGGCCGCGAGCGGTAGCGCTTCTTGCGGGCTGGGGCGGCCCGCAAGTCGTCCCTAACCCGCCGCCCAATCCCCGGCGGACACTCGCGGGGATGCACGCCTTGACACCGGAGCAGGTCTACAGCCGGCAGCAGCCATCAGGCCTGCTCGTCGCCAATCTCGAGACGCTGAGCGTAGTGACGGCTGGTCGCCAATCCAATCGTTGGCGCTACGCCGGCGTTGTGGTGGAAGCGATCGCCGAGGATGATGACTTCGCGGTCCGCTACACCGTTGATTTGAGCGGGTAGCGCTCGGGGCGCTCGATCGAGTCGAGTCCCAAGTCCACGTCTAGGTCGGGCCAGTAGAAATGCGCTGGCGATGGCCGCTCGAGTCGAAGAATTGCCTCGACGGACGCCTGCTTGAACCACGGGAACTCATCGAACGCGAGAAAGAGCTCCCGGCCGTCGATCAACATCCAAAAGCCATGCGGGGAGATGTTGGTGACTTCAGCTCTCGAAGTGGCGGTGCCAGGCATCTCTGATCTCCTGCTCGTGATCGACCACCAACTGTAGGACGCGCTTCAAGTCCTGATCGCTCAGGCGATAGCTGCGAGCGAGTTCGATCTCGGGCTCGATCCAGAACTTCGCCTCGCCATCCGGAGACTGGACGTGGACGTGAAGACGCTCCTCTTCGCGCGAAAAGAAGAAGAATCGGAAGGGACCATCCCGAAAGATCGTCGGGCTCATGCGGACGACGATGGCAAACGCGGCGGCGCACGTCTGATCGCCGGTGCACTCGCGAGCGGAGAAACAGCGGCGCCGTCCACAACCGGCAACGGACTGCTTGTCCTGCGGCGGGTACGTCCAGGGTGGGGTGAGCGCAAAGTTTCGGTGTCCTAACGAATCGATAAAGCTGTTGGTGGGTTATGGACGGCATGACTTCGTGCCGCATCACAGATGTCGCGACGGTGACGTCGGAACTTGTTGAGATGGCGGATCTAGCTGACGCTCTGGCCACGGATGCCTCTGCGGCGCGGATGTTGGGGGCCCGGCCGAGCATCACGGGAACCGGTGCGGGTCGTGGTGACGGGGGAGTTGCGGTTGCGTCCGCGTGTGTGGGGGCGGAGTTCGTGCAGGCGCGGTTCGCTGGATCGGCGATCGATCGCAAGGGCATGGCGGTCAACCCCTGCCACGAGGATCCGCGGTGGTGGAACGTCGAGCGACGCATGAACCGTGCGATGAGCGAAGCGATGAGGCTGGGTGAACGCGCGGCGAGGTTGAGCCTCGAGGCCTCAGGACTTCGGCCCGACGAGGTCGGCTTGTTCGCAACCTTGACGACTACGACGCACGGTATGCCGGGTCTCGAGCGTGTGGCCGGCCTGATCGGTATGCCCGACAGCGTGGAGCGCCTCAATCTCGGGCCGTTGGGCTGTTATGCGGCGCTGCCCGCCTTGGCCGCGTGCAGGAACTGGGTCGCAGTCCATCGCCGGCCCGCGTTGCTTGTCGTTGTTGATGTGTTCTCCCCGCACCTGGCGCCCCCGCCCTACGGGCAGGGAGAGGCCGCGGTTCTGAGCCTGTTCGGCGACGGAGCAGCAGCGACGATCCTGCGGCCCGCTGAAGACGGGCGACCCGGTTGCGACGTGATCGATGCTGAGATGATCACCTGTCCCGAGCATGCCCACGACCTGTGTGTTGACCTTCGAGACCACGGAATCCACATCACACTGACCAATAGGATGCCGGATGTAGTCGCCGGGGCCGTCTCCCGTCCAGTCTCAAGGCTGCTGGAACGCAACGGCATTCCGCGTGCGGACATCGATTGGTGGGCATTACATCCCGGTGGGCGGCGTGTGATCGACCGGGTTGCGGAGACGCTCCTCATGCCTGAGGCCTGTGTTCAGGCCAGCCGCGAGGTGCTGCGCAGGAGCGGCAACACCGCAGGCCCGGCGGTGCTCTTCGTGCTCGAAGAGCTGACCAAAACCATGCCACTGAAATCTGGCGAGCATGGCGTCATGCTCGCCTTCGGGCCCGGCGCCACGGTTTGGACGATGCTGCTACGCGGAGCGTAGCCAGAAAACTCTGGCCGGCTCGCCGTCACAAGCCCTGTGGTCCGTCTAGCCCACAAACCTGACAGGCCCGGCACACCAGCAACGAGACACGCCGACCACAAGGCCGGAGGCCTGCTGTCCTGTCGCGCCGCGCATCTCCACGGACCAGAGAAGCGTCCGCTTGCCGCGGACGATGCGCATTCCTAGCGGCGATTGCTTTCGCCTTCCGCCAGTTTCGCCGCTTGCGAGTGCTCATAGGCGACGGAGCGCCGCTTCGCGAGATGCGCGCTTGTGGCGACGAGCAGGTGCCCGGTCACCCGTGGGTCGGGGCCTGCGTTGCTACTCGCGCGGGTATGGCGGGTCGGCGGCTTCGTGACTGCGTGTGTCCGCGCGAGACCGTGCCGGCGTGGCTGCATCTGGACCGATGGGGAAGCGGCGGGACCGGTCGTGGGGTGTGGCGGGCGGCTCGTGATTGTGGCTCGTCATGAACGCGCCGGCGGCCGCCTTGGTTGGTCGGTGGGCCGATCCGGGCGGTGCCCCGCCCGGTTCGGCGTCGGCGGCGGCTACGCGGGTGCTGGAGCTGCCCGTTTTGCCCGTACGTCTTCGGCGGTCAGCGACTGTCCGCCGATTGCCCACTCGCCGCTGGGTGTTTCGGTGATGACGGTGTGGGTGAAGGGGCGCAGCGGCTCGCCCTCGACCGCGATCACGGCCTCGGAGACCTGCTGCACCATCTGGCGCTTCTCTTCATGGGTGAAGGCGCCCTCGATCACCTTGATCTCAATGAACGGCATGCTCTGCTGCTCCTTACTCGTTGTGCGTGTTTGTCTGCCAGCGGACCTCGACGGGGGTGCCGTGTCGCAGCGTGTCGAGCGTCACGCAGAGGCGCTCGGCACTCGCCGTGAGTGCTGCGAGCCGGCGCTCGTCGGTGCCGGCCGCTGGCGTCAGGCGCGTGTCGACCGCGAGCCAGCGGAAGCCGGGGCGCACCGTAGGGTCAACCGCCATGCAACCGCGGACGTCGACGTCGCCGGTGACCTCAACCTGTAGATCGGCGAGGTCGATCGCGAGGTGGTCGGCGAGCATCCGAATGATGTTGTCCATGCACGCGGCAAGGGCCGCGCAGAGGATCTCGCCGGCGTTGGGGGCGTCGTGCGGGCCGCCGAGCTTGCGGTCGGTTCCGTAACGCCAGACGACGTCGTCATATTCGGGCGAGGTCGCCACGACGCTGCCGTGCATAACGTCCGAGTCGGGTGCGTTCACGGCACGGACCCGTTTGAAGGTGATCGCCTCCTTCGGGTCCTCGATGTAGCGGGCGCGCAGCGGCTCCTGCAGCCGCCGCACGGTGGACCCGCTCGTGCCTCTCGCGCTCATGATCCCGCGACCCCCTCGACACGCCGGCGCTCGGCGGCGGTCTCGACCTCCGCCGGTGAGCCCCGAGCACGTCGTCTCGACCCTTCATAGAGCCGCATTTCCTTCCCTCCTCTATCGCATTATTGAACGTACGATCGTGCAAGAACTGTACGTACGATCGTTTACAGTGTCAAGCGTGAGCATCCAACACGAGCAGACTTTCGAACAAGCGCCCGCCACCGGCCGTCGTACCCGTGCACGGGGTGACCGGTCCCGCGCGCGGATCCTCGAGCAGGCAGCGCGGCTCGCGACGATCGAAGGGCTCGAGGGCCTCTCGATCGGCCGGCTCGCGGAGGCGACCGGCATGCCGAAGAGCAGCGTGTACGTGCTGTTCGGCTCCAAAGAGGAGCTGCAGCTCGCGACCGTCGACGCCGCCCGCGAGCAATTCGCCGCCGAGGTCGTGATCCCGGCACTGTCCGCCGCGCAACCCGGCCGCGAGCTGCTGCTGGAGCTGTGCGAGGGGTACCTGAATCACGTCGAGCGGCGCGTGTTCCCCGGCGGCTGCTTCTTCGTGGCCGCCTCCGCGGAACTGGGCGCGCGCCCCGGCCGGCTGCACGACCGGATCGCCGCCTACCAGAATGAGTGGCGCACGCTGCTCGCAACGCAGGCAAACGCCGCCTACGAGCACGGAACGCTGCCCACGCGCACCGACCCCAACCAGCTCGCGTTCGAGCTCGGAGCGATCCTCGCAGGCGCGAACATCCTCAGCGTCCTACACGACGACCAAACGGCGATCGACCGGGCACGCACAGCAGTCCGAGCGCGGCTCACGGCGGCCGACTAACCATCGGCTGAATACAGACCACAGTTGGTGTGCCTCCAACACGCTCCCGTGCAAGCACTCGCAACCCTCACCAACCCGAAGCAGCTCCCCAAGCCGATCAACGTCGTGCGTCGCGGGCTGGACGACCGCGACGACACGCCATGCGGCGGGCACGTTCATCGCCAGCGAGACCACCGATCCACACGCCAACGACGACCAGAGAGTGGACGGCACGCGTCAGTCCTGCTCGGTGATAGCGACGAGCATGCCCGCCGCGCCGAGCCCAGACCTGCTCCGCGCGGATACCGGGACGATTGCTTTGCTCCGCTCAAGCGATCGAGCCTCGCGATCGCGTTGCCACGCATCCGATAGGGAGGCTGTGCTGCTGGCTTCTTGATAGCCGTGGTTTCGTAGGCGCGGCTTGTCAGGTGGAACTCACTCGGTGCCAACGCCGCTCTTGCGTCGCCGTCGGCGGGGGAATGTTGCCAAAGTTGTTGCCACGCGGTCCCCGAAGCAGCGACAGCGATCGCATATAATTTGATGGAGGAACGGAGAAGCCCCGCAGAACGGGGCTTCTCACGATGCGCCCGAGAGGACTCGAACCTCCACGGACCAATCAGTCCACAAGGCCCTCAACCCGAATCACCCTGCGTAGATCCGGCTGCTGGCGTCTGATATGCGCAGATCGTGCGGTTTTCTGGACGTATTGGACGTACTGGACAGGGTGGATGTTGCCACGAATGTTGCCACGGATCACGGGTTCGGTTTGCTTCTGTGATCGCAATCGCGATTGGGCCGGGCCTGGCGGCCGGGCAGCTGTTCGGGTCTCGAGAATCGCGGGGCATACACGAGGACCTGTCGTCGGGTGAGCGCTCGTCGCGCTGTCCTGGCGATGCGTGAACATGTCGGTGCGTGATCGTCCTACACGCCATCTGGTCGCGCACGGCACGGCTGTGCGCGTGGTGCGAGGACGGGAGCCTGCCGTCATCTGCGCCCCGGCGGCGCGGCAGGCCGCCGGTGAAGCCGCGCCCGCGCCCGCATCCATTCGCCGCGGGGATCGAGGATCTTGTTCAGGCGCTCGGTCGGGCGTGCCCGCAGCTCGATCCCGCGGCGTTGCTCGCAGGGGAGCTGTACATGCTGCTTCCCTCCCACGAGCACGGCCCGCAGGCCTCGCCGCACCTGCTGCGCGCCGATGACGACGGCGCCGCCTCGAGACGACCGGATCGCTTGCATCCGTGGGTCGTCCCCACCGCCACGTTGGGCGCCGCCGACGCCGTCGAGTTCCTGCTCGGTCTCCCTGGTGGTGATGAGCCTGGTCTGGCGATCGGCGATTCACCGCGGTTCCTGGCCGAGATTTCGAAGCTCGGGCTCGAACTGCTTGCGCGCGGGCGCGTCCTGCCGACGCTTGCCAGGGGCGAGGATCGGTGGGTGGCGCGATGGAAGCCGGTCGCGACCGATCCGGCCGACGCCAAGCGTCTGCAGCTGCTGGCGGAATCGATGCCGCCGCTGCTACGCGCGGAAGTCGGCATGTCCGAGCACTCCAGGACGCCCGAGAAGATCGTCGACGGCGCGCTCGGAGCGTTCGTCGATGCGTGCGCGCGGCGCTTCCTGACCGACCCGCTGCTCCCACCGGTCGCTAGCCGGCGGGCGCCCTCGAGTGTGGAGGCATGGATCGCCGCGCTGACGGCAGCCGATCCGGTCGTCGCGGAGGAAGGGCTGGGGCTCGCCGCGCTCAGCGAGCAACTCGACGCGTGGCGCGATGCGCTGGAGCACTATGCGGCGCACCGGACATTCCGGACGTGCTTTCGCCTGTCCGCGCCCGAGGAACCCGCCTCATCGGTCGCCGAGGAGCCCTGGCGCGTCGAGATCCTGCTGCAGGAGAAGGACGACCCGAGCGTACTCGTCCCGGCGCAGGACGTGTGGAGCTCGAACGGCGATGGCCTGCGGGTTCTCGGCCGCCTGATCGAGGACCCACAGGAGCGGCTGCTGGGCGGGCTCGGACACGCGCTGCGCCTGTGGCCCGACCTCGAGCCGGCCCTGCGCGAGGTCGCGCCGACCGGCGTCGCGCTCGACACAGACGCCGCTTTCCGGTTCCTGCGCGACGCGGTTCCCGCACTCGAGCAGGCCGGCTTCGGCGTGCTATCGCCGGCGTGGTGGGACAAGCGGCTGCGGCTCAAGCTGACAGCTGAGCCGTTCAAGGAGTGGGAAGAGGGCAGCGGGCTGTTCAGCCTCGACGGTCTCTGCTCCTACGAGTGGCGGATCGCGGTCGGCGACGCGACGTTGTCGGTGTCGGAGCTGCGGGAGCTAGCGGCGATGAAGCTGCCGCTGGTGATGTCGCGCGGGCAGTGGATCGTGCTGCGCTCCGAGGACGTCGAGGCCGCGCTGAAGTTCTTCGAGGGGCGCAGGGAGCGCGGTGAGGCGCCGGCCGCAGAGCTCCTGCGCGAAAGCCTCATCCTGGATGCCGGCCGCGACCAGCTGCCGGCGACCGAGATTGAGAGCACCGGGTGGCTGAGCGAGCTGCTCAGCCACGATGGCGATCGCAAGCTCCGAGAGATCCCGACGCCGACGACGTTCGGCGGCGAGCTGCGCCCGTACCAGCAGCGCGGGTTGGCGTGGCTGTCGTTCCTGTCGAGCCTCGGCCTGGGGGCATGTCTGGCGGACGACATGGGTCTCGGAAAGACGCCGCAGACGTTGGCGCTGCTGCTCGCCGAGCGCGAGGGCCGCAAGTCGCGAAAGCGTCTGAGCCCGACCCTGCTGATCTGCCCGGTGTCGGTCGTCGGCAACTGGCAGCGCGAGGCCGAGCGCTTCGCGCCGAGCCTGCGCGTGCTCGTGCACCATGGTCCGGAGCGCTTGAAGGGCCGCGCGTTCACGACCGCGGCGCGAGGTGCGGATCTCGTGATCACGACCTACGCGCTGGCGGTGCGCGACCGCGAGACGCTGGCCGCCGCCAAGTGGGAGCGGGTCGTGCTCGACGAGGCGCAGAACATAAAGACGAACGACGCGAAGCAGACGCGGGCGATCCGCTCGCTCGCTGCCCGCCATCGAATCGCGCTGACCGGTACGCCCGTCGAGAACCGCTTGACCGACCTCCATTCGATCATGGACTTCCTCAATCCGGGGCTGCTCGGCCCGGCTGCGACATTCAAGCGCTGCTACGCCACGCCGATCGAGCGCTACCGCGACCGCGACGCGACGGAGCGTCTGCGGCAGGCGACCGGCCCGTTCATCCTGCGCCGGCTGAAGACGGACAGGAGCATCATCAGCGACCTGCCCGAGAAGATCGAGATGCGCGTCGACTGCCATCTCACCAAGGAGCAGGCAACGCTCTACCAGGCGGTTGTCGATGAGATGATCGAGAAGGCCGAGCACACCACCGGGATCGAGCGCTCGGGGATCATCCTGGCGGCGCTGATGAAGCTCAAGCAGGCATGCAACCACCCGGCGCACCTGCTCAAGGATCGCTCCGCGCTCGACGGACGCTCGGGCAAGCTCGCCCGGCTCGAGGAGATCCTGGCCGAGGCGCTCGCCGAGGGGGACAAGGCGCTGTGCTTCACGCAGTTCGCCGAGTTCGGGCATCTGCTCCGCCGTCACCTGCAGGAGCGACTCGGCCGCGAGGTGCTGTTCCTGCACGGCGGGACCGCTCAGGGGGCGCGTGACGAGATGGTCGCGCGGTTCCAGGTCGACGGCGGGCCGCCGCTGATGATCCTGTCGTTGAAGGCGGGCGGTACGGGCCTCAACCTCACCGCGGCCAACCACGTCGTCCACTTCGACCGCTGGTGGAACCCGGCCGTCGAGGACCAGGCGACCGACCGCGCGTTCCGGATTGGTCAGCGCAAGAACGTGCAGGTGCGCAAGCTCACGTGTGTCGGCACTGTCGAGGAGCGGATCGACGTGCTGATCGCGCAGAAGAAGGATCTCGCCGAGCAAATCGTCGGGACCGGCGAGCGGTGGATCACCGAGCTCGACACCGCCCAGTTGCGCGAGCTCGTGACCCTCTCCCACGAGGCGGTGGCGGCGTGAACGACTGGTCTGACTGGCGCGACTGGGAGCCGGCGCGGCCGCTGCCGGTCCCCGGTGGGATCGCCGCGCGCAGCAAGCGCGGCGCGATCGGTGAGACGTGGTGGTCGCAACGGTTCATAGCGTTGCTCGAGTCGTTCGGAGTCGGCTCACGGCTGCAGCGTGGGCGCAACTACGCTCGCCGCGGCCAGGTGGTCGAGCTCGACGTCGAGCCGGGCATCGTGATCGCGAAGGTGCAGGGCTCGCGCTACACGCCCTACCGCGTCCGGATCCAGTGCAAGGCGCTAAGCGAGCAGCAGTGGCGGCGTCTGGAGAAGGCGATGGCGTCGCAGGCGCTGCCACTTGCGCAGCTGCTCGCCGGCGAGATGCCCCGCGACATCGAGGACGTGTTCGCGTCGTGCAAGCTGACGCTGTTCCCGCGCTCGCGCGCCGAGTTGAAGGCGAGCTGTACGTGCCCGGACTCGGCGAACCCGTGCAAGCACATCGCGGCCGCCTACTACATCCTGGCCGAGCGGTTCGACCAGGACCCGTTCCAGATCTTTGCGTGGCGCGGCCGAGAGCAGCACGAGCTGCTCGAGCAGTTGCGGGTGCGGCGAGCCGGCGAGAGCGCCGCGCGCGGCGCGGGCGGCGCCGGGCGCCCGGCGGGCAGCCCCGGCGGTGCTGCCGCCGCAGCCGCCGCGCAGCCGGCGGCGGAGTCGAGCGGTCCGGCGCTCGACGACGAAGTCCACTCGTTCTGGAACAGCGGTCCGGCGCTCATCGACTTGCGCATCAACCCGTTCGCCGTCGAGGCCCCGGACACGCTGCTCCGCCAGCTCGGACCGATATCGGTCGAGGCCTGCGGCCAGAATCTCGTCGAGCTCCTCGCGCCCGCATATCGGTTGCTGGCGGAGCGGGCCGAGCGGCGCGCGCTCGAATGATGCACGGGTTGTGGATCGGGCTGCCCACTTCGGCGCGCTCGCCGCGCTTGAGCATGCTCGCGATCGGCAGGCGAAGGGACGCTGCACGAGCATCTGGACTTCGCACCGTTCTCACCCCCACAGCGCGCAGATGGGGATGGCAAGGATGCGTTTCCCTAGGCGCAGCGTGCTGGAGCCTGTGTGCAGTACCGCGCCGGCCACGAATCGATCCCCGAGTTCGTCGTGCAGCCATTCGAGGTGGCGTGCGTCTTCGCGGGTTGGCGCGGCAGTGGCTTTGATCTCGATCGCGAGGATCTCGCTGGCGGCGATCTCGGCGATCAAGTCGATCTCATGCCGACCCTCTTTGTCGCGCAGGTGGTAAAGCCGTGGTGGGCGTGAGGTGAGTTCAAGCTCGGGCCGGAGCTGCGCGACAGCGAACGTGTCGATCAATCGTCCGAGGAGGTCTCCGTCTCGGAGTACGCCGGTGGGGTCGAGTCCCAGTGCGGCGCCGGCGAGTGAGGGGTCGACGAGGTAGCGCTTTGGGGTCTTGATCAGTCGAGTCAGGCGGTTGCTCGCCCAGGCGGGGAGGAGTTCGAGCACGAACAGGTTCGTGAGCAGAGTGTCGTAGGCGATTGCGGTCTTACGGTTGATTCCGGCGGCGTCGTAGAGCGTCTTGTGCTCGGGCTGGCCGGCGG
Organism: uncultured Conexibacteraceae bacterium; assembly: GCA_963848435.1. Lineage (GTDB taxonomy): Bacteria > Actinomycetota > Thermoleophilia > Solirubrobacterales > Solirubrobacteraceae > Palsa-465. Next base: position 244,875 of record CAWKDQ010000005.1, read on the forward strand.
TGCTGAGCGCGGTGGCCTCGAAGTAGCGGCGCAGGCGAAGCGGGTCTCGGTGGCCGGCGATTCCCTCCGCGTCGCGGGTCAGCAGCTGCTCAAGGTAGCCGCCCAGCCATGCCTCACTCCCGTCGCCGGAGAGCCGGAGGGCGGGCTCCGGGTAGCCGCCGCGCAGCGTGAGCTCGATGTAGCCGCGGAGATCGGGGGGGTCGGAGGGAAGGGTGAACGCGTCGGGGTCGCCGGCGAGAAGCTTCTCGAGGAATGTCGGCCCGGCGATTCGCGCTGCGAGTTCGCGTTCGCTGAGGCCGTACATCCGCAGCCGCACCAGCCGTCCGGTGCCGGGCCACGTTTCGGTTTCGATGTCGCCTCGGACACTCCCTGTCAGCAGGAACCGGGCGGGGCGGGGATCGGCATCAACAGCTCGTTTGACCGCTCCGAGGACACCGGGTACGGCCTGCCACTCGTCGAGCAGGACCGGCTCCCGCTGCGCACGTAGCGCCGCGTCCGGGTCCGCTTCGAACGCGACCGCTTCGGCTGCGCGGTCGAGTTGCACGACCGTGTTCGCGAGCCGCTCGGCCGTGGTCGTCTTGCCGGTTGCGCGCGGGCCGGTCACGAGGATCGCGGGAAGCTGCGCGAAGAGTCGCTCGAGCCGTCCGTCGATCAGGCGAGGCGTGTAATCGGATTCAGGCAGAGCGCCAGTGTACCGCTCTCACCCGCGTCACGCTACCGATATGGACCGTCAAGTAGTCCCGCTTTCGACCATCAAAGGCCTCTCGCGTGATCTTCGAGCGGCCCCTGCGGCTCCAAGTCATACGGCGCGGCGCCTCTCTTCGCCCCGTTCATGCGCCGTCGCTATCCGTTCGAACCGCGCGTGGTCTCTTAGGCACGGCTCGCCAGCGGAGTTCACTCTGCGCTGCACCGCTCTTGCGTCCTCGCCGGGGGGACTGTTGCCAAAGTTGTTGCCACGCGGTCCCGAACCAGCGACAACAGTGGAATATACTTTGCCCGAGAAACAGAGAAGCCCCGCAAAACGGGGCTTCTCACGATGCGCCCGAGAGGACTCGAACCTCCACGGACCATTCAGTCCACAAGGCCCTCAACCTTGCGCGTCTACCAATTCCGCCACAGGCGCTTGGGGCGGCCGAGTATAGCCGTGCGGATCGGCGGGATTCTGCGCGTGATGGGTTCCGTCCTCGGCCGTGGGTATCTTTCGAACACATGTTCGCCGGTGTGGGCGGAGAGACCGATCAAGGAGCCAGCGGATGGACCTGACCAAGCGTCAGCAGGAGATCTTCGACTTCATCAAGCGGTACTCGGAGGAGCACGGTTACCCGCCGACGGTGCGCGATATCGGCAGTGCGGTGGGCCTGGCGTCGTCATCGACGGTGCACGCCCACCTGGCGAATCTTGAGAAGCTCGGGTTGCTCAGGCGGGATCCCACGAAGCCGCGGGCGATGGAGCTGCTCGGGAGGGCGAGCGTTGCGATGCGCGACGCGGTGCGACCGGGGTTGCCACTGCTCGGACAGGTCGCGGCGGGGCAGCCGATCGTGGCGGAGGAGAACGTCGAGGAGTACATCGAGACGCCAGTGGCCTGCGGCGGAGGGAGCGGCGAGTATCTGCTGCGCGTGCGCGGCGAGTCGATGAAGAACGCCGGCATCCTGGACGGGGACCTGGTCGTGGTGCGTCCGCAGCAGACGGCGCGGGACGGCGAGATCATCGTCGCGATGGTCGAGGAGGAGGCGACGGTCAAGCGCTTCTTCCGTGAAGGTGACCACATCACGGCTGCAACCGGAGAACGAGGAGATGAGCCCGATCCTGGTGCGCGATGTGAGCGTTCTTGGACGGGTGGTCGGTTTGATGCGCAGCATGTGAGCTTGCGTGCGCGACCTCGGCGCGGCGCTATGCTGCGCTGCGCAGGCTGAGCAGTCGCGGAGGTGGAAACACCCTCGAGGAAAGTCCGGACATCAAAGGGCAAGGTGGTCGGTAACGCCGACCCGGGGAAACCCGCGGGAAAGTGCCACAGAAATGACACCGCCTAAGTCTGGGGCCGCTGCAGCGTCCCGGACCGGTAAGGGTGAAATGGTGCGGTAAGAGCGCACCGGCGTCGCGGCGACGCGGCGGCCAAGGTAAACCCCACCTGATGCAAGGCCGAGCAGAACCGTTTGCAGGTTGCCCGCCAAGGTTCGGGTAGGCCGCTCAGATGGATGACTGCTCTCGACAAGATCCGGCTTATAGGCCTGCTAAGGAGAGGCCCCGCGAGAGCGGGGCCTCTCTATTTCTGCGGTGAGACCGGTCGAGGGGTCAGCTCCTGGGTGAGGGCGGGTCAGGATCGCGATCACCCGGCCGCCGAGTCCGCGACCGCTCTCAGCGTGTCGCCGCTGAGGCGATGCGTGGTCCACTCGTCAAGCAGCTCCGCGCCGAGCTTGCGGTAGAAGCCCAGGGCCATCTCGTTCCAGTCAAGCGCCATCCAGCTGAGGCGCGTGTAGCCGCGGTCGACGGTGATCCTGGCGAGGTGGCCCAGCAGCCGGCCGCCGACGCCGTGGCGGCGGAATTCAGGCAGCACGAACAGATCCTCGAGCCACAGACCGGGCGTGCACTCCCAGGTTGAGAAGGTCAGGTGAAAGAGGGCGAAGCCGGCCGGCTCGCCATCGACCTCGGCGATGACCGTCTCAGCGGCCGGTTGCGGTCCGAACAGCCAACGGCGCAGTTGCTCAGGCGTGCCGACCACCTGCTCGGGCGCCCGCTCGTACTCGGCCAGCGCGACGATCAGCGAGTAGATCAGCTCGACGTCGCGCTCTGTGGCGGGCCGCAGAACGACCTCAGCCCCGCTCCCCTGAGCTTTCGCCGCGTCCGCCTCGGTCCGCCCGGTCCGCCCGGTCCGCTCGCGTCCGCCGCGTCCGCCGCGTCCGCCCTGTACTCATCGCTGATCTAGCGGCACGATGATCTCCCGCTTGAGGATCTTGCCGGTCGGGCCCTTGGGCAGGTCGTCCACGATCCAGACGGTACGCGGGTACTTGAACGCAGCGACCTGTTCCTTGACGAAGTCACGCAGCTCCTCGGGCGTGGCGGTTGCACCGGCCTTGAGCGAGACCGCGGCGCCGACCTCCTCGCCGAACTCGTCGTGGGGGATGCCGACGACGGCTGCCTCACGCACCGCCGGGTGCTCGTACAGAACCTCCTCGATCTCACGCGGGTAGATGTTGAAGCCGTTGCGGATGATCATGTCCTTCTTGCGGTCGACGATGAAGAAGTAGCCGTCGTCGTCGATCCGGGCGAGGTCGCCGGAGTGGAACCAGCCGCCACGCATCGCCTCGGCGGTTGCGTCCGGCCGCTGCCAGTAGCCCTTCATCACGTTCTCACCGCGGATCACGATCTCACCGACCTCGCCAAGCGGCAGATCGCGGTCGGCGTCGTCGACGACCTTCATCTCGACCCCGGCGATCGGCGTCCCGACCGAGCCGGGCTTGCGCTCGCGATCGATGTGGTTGAACGAGGAGACCGGAGAGGTCTCGGAGAGGCCGTAGCCCTCCAGCACCTTGCAGCCGAACGCTCTGCTCGAAGCCGCGCATCAGCTCGACCGGCATCGCCGCTCCGCCGGAGCCGCAGCACACGAGCGTCGAGGTGTCGAAGCGCTCGCGGCCGGGCGCGTTGAGCATCGCGCCGTACATGCTGGGGACGCCCTCGAACACCGTCACCCGGTCGCGCTCGATGATCTCGAGCGCCTTGACCGGATCGAAGCGGGGGAGCAGCGTCAGCGTGCCGCCGCTGACGATGCATGTGTTCATGCCGCAGGTCTGCCCGAAGGAATGAAACAGCGGCAGCGCGCCGAGGATGATCGTGTCGGTGTTCATGTCGAACAGTCCCGCGCGAGGCGCGGCAGTTGGTCAGCATGTTCGCGTGCGTGAGTTCGGCGCCCTTCGGCGTTCCGGTGGTCCCCGACGTGTAGAGCAGGACCGCTGTGTCGGTGGGCTCGCGCTCCACCATCTCGAGCACTGGGTCGGTCTGGAAGAGCGTCTGCTCGAACTCGCCCGCAACGATCGAGATCGATTCGCAGCCGGCTGCGGCCGCGGCGGGATCGGCCTCCGCGGCGAAGTCGTGCCAGACCAACAGCAGACGCGCGTCGCAGTCGCGCAGGTAGTACTCGACCTCGCGACGCTTGTTCAGCACGTTCAGCGGCACGACGATGGCGCCCGCGCGCAGGATCCCGTAGTAGGCGACGACGAAGTGCGGGACGTTGGGGATCATCAGCGCCACGCGGTCGCCCGGAGCCACGCCGTGCTGACGCAGAATCCCGGCCATCCGCATCGCCGCCTGCTCGAGCAGGCCGTAGCTCAGGGCGAAGTCGTCGAGCTTGACCGCGATCCGCTCGGGATCGCGCTGCGCGGCGTCGGTCAGGATCTTGGCGAGGTTCATGCGGGCCGCTCTCCTCCGTCCATCAGTCGCCGGTGAAATGCGGAGGGCGCTTCTCGAGGAACGCCTGGACTCCCTCGAGGAAGTCGTCGGAGTTGGCGCGCTCCTGCTGAAGTGTCGCCTCGAGCTCGAGGATCTCGTAGAGCTGGGCGTGGGCGGCGGCGCCAAGCGAGCGCTTGATCGCGGCGTGCGAGCCGGGCGATCCTGCGGCGAGCCGGGCTGCGAGCTCGGCTGTGACCGCGAGCAGCTCGGAATCGGGGGCCACCCGGTTGGCCAGTCCCCAGGCGAGTGCCTGCGCAGCAGGCACTCGCTCTGCCAGAAGCGCCATCTCGCCTGCGCGCGCGCGTCCGACCCGTTCCAGCAGCAGCAGCGAGGCGCCACCGTCGAGCGTCAGTCCGACGTTGGCGAACGCCTCCAGGAAGTAGGCGGATTCGGCCGCGATGACGATGTCGGCGGCCAGCGCCAGCGAGCAGCCGAACCCGACGGCGCCGCCGTTCACGGCGCTGATCACAGGCTTATCGAGTGTCCGCAGCCGCAGGATCAGGGGATGTAAGAGGTCGCGCAGCGGCCCCAGGAGGTCGGTCCCGCCGTCCTCGCGGCGCCAGGACTGAGACTTCAGGTCCGCGCCTGAGCAGAAGCCGCGTCCCGCGCCCGTGATCACGAGCACGCGGATGTCTCGGTCGGCGGCCGCCCAATCGACCGCAGCTGCCAGCTCGCGGCTGGATTCGGGCGTCACCGCGTTCATCGCATCGGGGCGGTTCAGCGTGATCCACGCGACACGGTCGCGCGCCTCAAGCTCGACTGTCTCCCATTCAGGCGCCGGCATCAGGGCTCGCGTCGGCTCAGCGAGTGACCCAGACGTCGGGGTCGTCGGCGAGCTTGTCGATCGCGCGCGGAAGCTTGCCTCCTGCAACGTCGGCGACGGTGACGTGCTCGACCACGTTGCGCAGGTTGGCGCGGACCGCGATCCAAACCCGCAGCAGCGCCTCGGAGGCGCCGTTGTACTGCGATTCCTCGGGCGGGGCGCCGCGTACGCTCGCGAGCGGGCCCTCGACCGCGCGGATCACGTCCGCGACGCTGATCTTCGACGCCTCCCTCGACAGGCGGAAGCCGCCCTCGGCGCCGCGATGCGAGCGCACCAGGCCGGCGTGACGGAGCTCCCCGAGGATGTTCTCGAGGAAGTTCAGCGGGATGCCCTGTGCGTTTGCGATCCGCTCCGCCTTGACCGGTTTTTCGTCAGGCGCGGCTGCCAGTTCGACCATCGCCCGCACCGCGTAATCCGCTTTGGCAGAAATCCTCATCGGTGCGGCAGTATCGCGCAAACTCATCCTCCGAGGCGTTTACGGTTCGTTTACGACCGGAGCTCAGTTAGCATGAGGCCCAGCCGCCAAGCGAGTGGCCCCTCCCGGGCCCAGGAAGGAGCCGCACCCGGACATGTCGCATACCGTTATGAAACAGGGAGCCAAGACCGACCATCCAGGCCTGAGGGCATGGGTTGAGGAGATCGCCGCGCTGACGCAGCCGGACGAGGTCTACTGGTGCGACGGCTCGCCGGAGGAGTACAACCGACTCGCGCAGGTGCTGGTCGATGCCGGGACTTTCCGGAAGCTCTCAGAGGCCAAGCGCCCCAACTCCTACCTGGCGCTGTCCGATCCGAGCGACGTCGCTCGCGTCGAGGACCGCACGTTCATCTGCTCCGCGCACGAGATCGAGGCGGGTCCAACCAACAACTGGGCCGATCCGACCGAGATGCGCGGGACCATGACCAGCCTGTTCGAAGGGCTCGATGCGCGGCCGCACGATGTACGTCGTCCCGTTCAGCATGGGCCCGATCGGCTCGCCGATCTCCTACATCGGCGTCGAGCTGACCGATTCCGCGTACGTCGCCGTTTCGATGCGAATGATGACGCGCATGGGGCAGGCGGCGCTGGATGTGCTGGGTGACGACGGCGCGTTCGTGCCCTGCCTGCACTCGGTCGGCATGCCGCTCACCGATGGCGCGCAGGACGTGCCATGGCCGTGCAACGCCGACAACAAGTACATCGTCCACTTCCCCGAGTCGCGCGAGATCTGGTCATACGGATCGGGCTACGGCGGCAATGCGCTGCTCGGCAAGAAGTGCTTCGCGCTCCGGATCGCATCGGTGATGGCACGAGACGAGGGCTGGTTGGCGGAGCACATGCTGATCCTCAAGCTGACCTCGCCGGAGGGCAGCGTCAAGTACGTGGCGGCGGCATTCCCGAGCGCCTGCGGCAAGACCAACCTTGCGATGCTGATTCCGACGCTTCCGAGCTGGCGGGTCGAGACGATCGGCGACGACATCGCCTGGATGAAGTTCGACAAGGATGGACGTCTGCGCGCCGTCAACCCGGAGTACGGATTCTTCGGAGTCGCGCCGGGAACGGGCGCGCTCACGAATCCCAACGCGATCGACTCGATCGGGCACGACACGGTTTTCACCAACTGTGCGCTGACCGACGACGGCGACGTCTGGTGGGAGGGGCTGACCGGGGAGCCGCCCGCGCACGCGATCGACTGGAAGGGCAACGACTGGACCCCTGACTCCGATACGCCGGCCGCGCATCCGAACGCCCGTTTCACGGTCAACGCCGGCCAGTGCCCATCGATCGCGCCGGAGTGGGAGGACCCCGCCGGTGTGCCGATCGACGCATTCCTGTTCGGTGGCCGCCGTGCCACGGTCGTGCCGCTCGTGCACGAGGCGCGTGATTGGGAGCACGGCGTGTTCCTGGGCTCGATCATGTCCTCGGAGACGACGGCCGCAGCGACCGGCACGGTCGGGGCCCTGCGCTTCGATCCGATGGCGATGCTGCCTTTCTGCGGCTACAACATGGGCGATTACTGGCAGCATTGGCTGACGCTCGGCCGGCGCGAGGACGTTCAGCTGCCGAAGGTCTTCTACGTCAACTGGTTCCGCAAGCGCGCCGACGGCAGGTTCCTGTGGCCCGGCTATGGCGAGAACTCGCGTGTCCTCGCATGGATCTTCCGCCGTTGCGAGGGGACGGTCGAGGCGACCGAGACCGAGATCGGCCTGCTCCCGACCGTGGGCGACGGTGGCATCGACGTCGACGGCCTCGAAGTCAGCGAGGCGGAGATGCGGGAGCTGCTGACGGTCGACGTGAGCGGCTGGAGGGCACAGATTCCGCAGGTGCACGCGCACTTCGCCAAGTTCGGCGACACGCTGCCGGCGGAGCTGCACGAGCAACTGGAGACGCTCGAGCAGCGTCTCGCGTGAGGCCACGGCGCTCCCACTGATTCCGTCCGACGCCGGCCTGCTCGCTTTGCAGGCCGGCGTCGTCGCAGCGCCACGGTCGCTCGATCCACGCTGGGCCACGCGCCTGCGGCGGTTGCGCGGCCGCGGATGGGCGCTGGTTCCGATCGCTTCGATCGTCGGCGTGATCTTCGCGATCCGCTACGCGTCGGACACCGCCGACTGGCTCACCTACCTGGCGCTGGTGGCGGTGCCGCTGCTTGCGGCGGCGGCACTCGGGTGGCTCGCGAGGGGCTCGCGGCCATGGCTGGCGCTGCTCGCGCCTGCTCTGTTCGTGGTCGCGTGGCGGACGCCCCACAGCCTGGCCGGCGAGGCGGCGGGGGCACTGCTATCGGGGCTCAGCTGCGTCACGCTCGGGGTGCTGCTTGCGGCTGTGACTCCGTGCACGCTGGCTGAAACTAGGGATCGTCGCGATGGCCTGCGCCGACGTCTGGCTGGTCGCGTCGAACCAACTGCAGGCTCCGAACGAGGTGCTGGCGTCGGCGGCCCCGAGCGGCGGACTTCCACAGCTGCAGAGCGAGCAGTTCGGGACGGTCACGATGGGCTACGGCGACCTGTTCGTGGCCGCGCTGCTGGGCGGACTGTACGCGGGTCGCGTGCGGGTTCAGCGGCTTGCGGCGCTGCTCACGCTGGTGATCGCGGCGCTCTTCGACCTGTTGTTCCTGGTGGTCGACAACCTGCCGGCGACGGTGCCGGTCGCGCTGGCGCTGCTGGTTGTCAGCGGCTGCTGTGACTGGCCCGGCGTCAGTGTGTGCCGCGACCGGTCGACGCCGGCGGACGCGATTCCTCCGCCAGCGAGGTGATCGCGAGGGTACCGCGGGCTGCGCCCTCGAGCACCTCGGTGGCCTCCTCGGCGGTGCGGGCGTAGAGCTCCACCAGCAGATGCACGACGATGCGGTCCTCATCGTGCTTGTGGAAGCGCACATGCGTGAAGAACTCGCGGGTCCCGTGATCGCCGAAGGCCGCGTAGGACAGCGAGTCGCCCGCTTCCGGACCCGAGCAGGTCTCAACGTCATCGGCGTCGACGGTGACGGTGCACGAGGCGATCCACGGCGTGCCCGTGATCATCCGTTCCCAGCGGTCCTCGATCGGCTCGACACGGCCGTTGTGAAAACCCAGGTGCGGCTGGTCGTGCATGCATTCGAGGCACTGCACCACCGCCTCCTGCATCTCGTCGACCACGTCCGTGCGCTCGCCGGTCTCGGGATCGATGCGGTGGATGCCCTCGTAGTGGAGCTGAACCTCGAGGTGCTGGGACCAGCAGCGGTAGCAGCGAAGCCAGCTGCGGACCTCGGTTGAGCCCTCCATGACCTCGATTCTAGACGGACGGCGTCGGTGCGATCCGTGGCACCGGCTCGGGTGCAGCGATATGCGGCCGGCGCTACACCGGCACAGCGAGGCGCTCGACGAGCGATCAGCCGCCGATGGCCGACATCGTTCGCGCGGGCTGGATGAAGCCCGGCTCTCCGATGTGGTGCTTGAGCTCCTTGCGCCAGACGGCGTCGCGGATGATCTGCTCCAGCTCGGTATCCCCGGCGCCGTCGCGCAGAGGCCCTCTCAGGTCAGTCTCGCCAAGTGAGAACAGGCAGGTCCGTAGACGACCGTCAGCGGTCAGGCGGATGCGATTACAGTCGCCGCAGAACGGCTCTGACACGGGACTGATCAGGCCGATCCGCCCATGGCCGTCGGCGAACCTGTACACCCGTGCGGTCGCGCTGGGTTCGCGCTCCAGTGGCTCCAGCGGGTGCAGGGCGTCGATGATCGCGTGCAGCTCCGCGCCGGTCAGAACCTGGTCGGAGGTCCAGGCGTGATCGGCGTCGAGCGGCATGAACTCGATGAAGCGAACCTCATAGCTGCTGCTGCGGGCAAGTTCGACGAATGCCGGCACCTCATCCTCGGTGAAGTCGCGCAGCGCCACCGCGTTGACCTTGATCGGGTGGGCGCATGGGAACTGGGCCAGGCGCTCGAGTCCGCGCAGGACCTGATCGAGCGCGTCCCGGCGCGTGAGCTGGAAGAAGCGGTCACGCTGGAGCGAGTCGATCGAGACGTTGAAGCGAACGCGGCCGACGGAGACCGCATCGCGAGCGCCCGACGCGGCAGCGATCAGCGCCTCGGCGTCGCGCTCGAGCAGGAAACCGTTGGTCGTGATCGAGAGATCCTCGAGGCCCGGGACCGCGGACAGCATCTGCACCAGACGCGGAAACTCGCGCCTGACCAGCGGTTCCCCGCCTGTGAGGCGCACGTCGTGTACCCCCATTCCCGCGAGCAGCGCCACGAGCCGTGTGATCTCCTCGAACGTGAGGATATCCGCCCGTTCGAGCCAGGGGAGGCCCTCGGCCGGCATGCAGTATTGGCAGCGGAAGTTGCAGCGGTCGGTGACCGACACCCGCAGGTCGGCGATCCGGCGTCCGTGACCGTCCATCAGTGGCTCATTCGCCATTTCCCAAGCGTAACGCGCGCGCGATGTGATTCCGGGGAGCCAGTGGATAGCCTTCATCTGAATGAGCGAAGAGCTGGTCAGAAGCGGGGAGGCGCTGTTCAAGGTCGGCAGGCGCGGATACGACCGCGAGCAGGTCGATGCTTACGTGTCGCAGCTGCAGCGGCAAATCCGCGACCTCCAGGTTGAGCAGACGCCGGACGCTGCCGTCCGCGGGGCGCTCGAGCGCGTCGGCGACCAGGTCGCGGACCTGCTCAAGCAGGCCAATGACACGGCCGACGAGATCATCGCGACCGCGCAGCGCGAGGCCGACGAGCACCGTGAGCAGGCTGAGCGAAACGCGGCGCACGTCACGGCGGTGGCCGAGCAGCGTGTCCACGAGCTCGACGTCGACACGGATCGAATCTGGGGCGAACGGGAGCGGATGGTGGCCGACGCGCGCGACCTCGCTCGGCAGCTCAACCAACTGGCAGACCTTGCAGCTGAGCGCTTCCCGCATGAAGAGCTCAATGCGAGCAATTGACACGCTGCATCTGGGGCGTCGCAGGGCGATCTGCTGCTGGCAGGTCGGCGATGTGTTGGTCGACCCCGGTCCGGCCAACTCGCTGGAGACCGTGCTCGCCGAGCTGGGCGGCTGGCAGCCGCGCGCGATTCTGCTGACGCACATTCATTTCGACCACGCTGCTTCGACCGGCGCTTTGATGCGGATCTATCCCGAGCTCGAGGTCTACGTGCACGAGCGGGGAGCGCCGCACATGGCCGACCCCGAGCGCCTGTGGTCCAGCGCCTCGCGCCTTTACGGCGAGGACAACATGCTCGCGATGTGGGGGGAGTTCGAGCCCGTCCCGACGGACCGCATGCACGCGCTGTCCGGCGGGGAGACGCTGACGATCGGTGCGGACACGTTCGAGGTCGCCTACACGCCCGGCCACGCTCAGCACCACGTGGCGTACCTGCGCGACGACGGGACGGCGTTCGCCGGGGATCTCGCCGGCGTCAGGATCGAATCTGGCACACCGACCGTACCGCCGACGCCACCGCCTGACCTCGACATCGAAGCCTGGCACCGTTCGATCGAGCTGCTTCGCGACTGGCGTCCCGAGCGCCTCGCGATCACACACTTCGGCGCATATGAGGACGCGGACGATCAGCTTGACGAGCTGGGCGCGCGCCTCGATCGCTGGGCGCAGTCGGCACGTGAACGCGGCCGTGATGACTGGGTCGCCGCGATCGAGGCGGACCTGCGTACCGCCACCGACCCGGACGTGTACGAGTCGTTCATCGCCGCGGTTCCGATCGAGCAGTCCTACGCCGGGCTGCGCCGGTACTGGGACAAGCGCAGCAGCGCAACCTGAGGCGGGTGCCCGGGGGCATCGTGCCCGGCGAGTCGTAGCTCGAGCGCTGGGCTTTTTGGCGCTCCGGCTGTATTGTTGCCCGCCGATGTCGCTGACGATTGAGTTGCCCCGGGTGCAGGGGCCTGGCAGCGGTCTGGGCGGGACGTGGCGGGTGGTGGTGCTCAACGATCACCACAACACCTTCGATCACGTCGCCGAGACGCTTGCCGACCACATTCCGGGCGTCAGCCTCGCTGACGGTTACCGGCTCGCCAACCGCATCCACAACACGGGCTGCGCGATCGTGTGGAGCGGCACCCGAGAGGACGCCGAGTCCTACTGGGATGCGCTCGACGGTGCCGGTCTGTCGATGGCACCGCTCGAAGAGGGCTGATCGCCGGCAAACGGTTTTGCTTCGCCCACGCGTCGCTGGCGGCGCGGATTTGTCACTCTGTGATGAAGAATGGCAACGCAACCGTGGCACGAGCTCCCACCTGAGGTCGCGGCGGTCATCCGTCCGCTGCTGCCCGAGCTGGTCGACGAGATCATCGAGACGGTCGGTACCGTGCCGGCCTACCAGCAACCGATCGAAGGCGACTTCGGCATCGGTCTGCGGGCCGGCGTCGAGCAGGCGCTGAACCACCTGGTGCTGGAGATCGAGGCCTCCGGGCCCGTTCCACGGGCCGACGTATACCGCCGCCTGGGGCGAGGCGAGATCCGCGCCGGCCGCAGCCTCGACGCCCTGTTGAGCGCCTACCGTCTGGGTGCACGCATGACCTGGCGCCGAGTCGTGGCTGCGGGCGAGTCAAGCGGTCTGGAGCCGGCGACGCTGTATCTGCTCGCGGAGTCGATCTTCGCCTACATCGACGTGCTGTCGGCCGAGTCGGCCGAGGGCTACGCGCTCGAGCAGACCGCGATCGCGGGCGAGGCCGAACTCGCGCGACGGCGTCTTGTGCGGCTGTTGGTGCGCGAGCCGGTCGCCGAGCCTGAGCTCGTGCATGCGGCCGCACGCGAGGCCGACTGGACGCTGCCGCGCAGCCTGGCGGTGCTGGCGATCGCCTCGGACGCCGAGAAGGGCGGTATGAGGTTGCCGGTCGACGCGATCGCCGACGCGATCGGGGAGGTCACCTGCGTGATCGTTCCCGACCCCGATGCTCCAGGGCGTCGAGCGGAGCTCGACGGCGCGGTGCGCCAGGCGAAGGTTCGTGCCGGCCTGGGCACGACCGTGGCCTGGACCGAGGCGGCGCTCAGCTTCCTGCGAGCGCGAGCTGCGCTCGCGCTCGCCCCGCCGGACCAGGCCGCCCTGATCTCCGCCCGCGACCGCGCGGGCGACCTGATGCTGGCGGCCGACCCGGTGCTGGCCGCGGAGTTCGCCACCGCGGTGCTCGCCCCGTTGGCACCGCTGTCACCGGGATCGCGGGAGCGTCTGACCGCGACCCTCGCCGCCTGGCTCGACGAGCAGGGCCGGCTCGGGCCCGCAGCCGGGCGGCTCGGGATCCACCCGCAGACGGCTCGCTACCGGCTCGGGCGCCTGCGCGAGCTGTTCGGGCCGGCGCTCGACGATCCCGATCAGCGGTTCTGGCTCTCGCTCGCATTGAGAACCCGGCAGCCATGAGCGCCGAGCCGGCTCCTGGAACACGGCAGTCAGCGGTAATGGAGTCGCGGCCGGGCAGCGACCGCCTGGTGCTGGTGGTCAGCTTTGCCGTGTTCCTCGACACGCTCTTCTACGCGGTGATCACACCGATGCTGCCGCAGCTGACGCAGGAGCTTCACCTCTCGAAGTTGTCGGCCGGCCTGATGACAGCCGCCTATCCGGCGGGAATGCTCGTCGCCTCGCTGCCGGCCGGCGCGCTCGCCGTGCGCTACGGGCCTCGGGCCACCGTCATCAGCGGCCTCGTCCTGTTGGTGATTTCAACCGTGGCCTTCGGCCTACTGGACACTGCCGCCGGCCTCAACATCGCGCGCTTCATCGAAGGTGTCGGCGGCGCCTGCTCGTGGGCGGGTGGACTGGCCTGGATCGTGGCCGTCACCTCGCCCGAACGCCGTGGTGCCGTGATGGGCAAGGCGGTCGGCACCTCGATCGCCGGGGCGCTGTTCGGTCCGGCGGTGGGAGCGCTGGCGAGCGTCACCGGGCGGGCATGGTTGTTCTGCGGGCTGGCGCTGGTGGCATCGCTGCTGCTGATCCCCGTCAGCCGGCTGGCGGACGCCAGGGGATCGTCGGGACAGCCGGTGTCCGATGTGCTGCGGATGCTGAATCGGCCGCCGCTGCGCGCGGCCATGTGGCTGCTGGCGCTGCCGGCGATCGTCTCCGGCGCACTCAACGTGCTCGGTCCGCTGCAGCTCAGCGCACTTGGTGCCGGCGCGGGCGTGATCGGCGCGACGTTCCTGCTCAGCGCCGGCTTCGAGGCGCTGATCTCCCCGGCGGCCGGTCGCTTCTCCGACGAGCACGGCCGCACACTGCCGCTGTCGGTCGGCCTGGTCGGGGTTGGAGTCGGCTTGGCCTGCTTCACGCTGCCGTCGACAGATCTGCTGCTCGGTCTGCTGATGGTGGCGATCGCCGCCGTGCTGGGGATCTTCTGGGCGCCGGTGATGGCGCTCGTGACCGACGTGGCCGAGGCGAACGGGATCGATCAGGCGCACGCTGCGGCGTTGATGAACCTCGCCTGGGCGGGCGGTCAGATCGTCGGCTCAGCAGGTGCCGGCGCGACTGCGAAGGCGGTCAGCGACGCCTTCGCGACGCTGTTCATCGCCGGCCTGTGCCTGCTCACGCTGCTGGGACTGCGGCGGGGTCGGCTGCTGCCGCGCCCGTATCGTCCGGTGTGACCGCTGCGTCCTGCGCCGCGCCCGCGCCCCACTCGTCGTGCCACGCGTAGACGATCGGGACCTGGTACTTGCCGGCATAGCGGGCCCGGAACTCGCACATCTCAGGGCCCTCCCAGTAGCGGTACCAGTCGTCGCTGGAGTTGAACCACATCTGTTGGACGATCTTGTAGGCGTCGTCACGCGAGCGCTGCACGGTGAAGCGGGTGGCGCCGTAGCGCAGCGCCTCCGGTCCCGCGAACTCGGCGACCGCGTCGGCGAACATGCTGCCGCGGAAGATGGTCGCGTACCACTGAATGTGCATCACGCCTTTGCCTGCTGCCATGGCGGCGATCTTACCCTGATGCCGGGACGGGCGGCGCCACCGCCCCGGGGGCTGCCACCTTGGGCTCGATCAGGACCCAGGCGACGACGGCACCCAGCAGCGTCACGACAGAGCAGACCACGAGTCCGGTGCTCAGCGCGGACACGAACGCGTGTTGCACCGCGCTCACGATCACCGCCGGGGAGTGGGCACCCGCGGCCCCGCCGCTGCCCAGCGCGCTCGCGATGCGACCCCGCTCCCCCTGAGGGAGGTGAGGGAGGCTCTGGTCCAGCGTGGAGCGGCCGACCGTGGTCACGATCGCTCCCATCACCGCCACGCCGAGCGAGCCGCCGACCATCCGGCTGGTCGACAGCACGCCGCCGGCGGCGCCCGCCTTGGAGCGATCGACGGCGTTCATCGCCGCCGTGTTCATGGGTGACATCACGAGCCCCATGCCGCAGCCCAGCATCACGAAACCGGGGAGCAGCAGCAGGTAGCCGCTGCTCACCGTGATCCGGCTCTGGATGAACGTTGCCGCCGACAACAGGATGATCCCGCCCACCATCAGCGGACGCGGACCGATTCGATCGGTCAGACGGCCGGAGATCGGTGCGAATACGACCAGCAGCACCGTGGCGGGCAGGAAGCGGACGCCGGTGGCCAGCGGTGAGAGGCCCATCACGTTCTGCATGTAGAAGGTGATGAAGAAGATCTGGGCGAACATCGCAAAGCTCACGATCAGCCCGACGATGTTGGCGCCCACGGAGGTTCGAGAGCGGAAGAACGCGAAGTCGATTGTCGGTACGCGCACGCGAGGCTCGAACACGACGAAGCCGATCAGCGCGATCACCGCGACCGCCAGCAACCCGAGCGTCTTGACGGATCCCCAGCCCCAGCTGTTGCCTTCGATCAACGCCAGAACCAGCGCCAGCAGGCCGATCGTGAGCAGCGCGACGCCTGCGTAGTCGATGCTCCGATCCACCGTCTCGTCGCGGCTCTCATGCGCCGCGAACAGCGCCCCGAAGACGGCGATGACCGCGATCGGCGGATTGATGAAGAAGATCGCGCGCCAACTCACGTACTCCGTCAGAAAGCCGCCGACCACCGGTCCGATCGCGAGTGCCAGCGCGCTCACGCCGGCCCAGGTGCCGATCGCCGTCCCGCGTTCCTCCCGAGGGAACGTGTTGGTCACGATCGCCAGGCTCGCCGGCATCATGCAGGCACCACCAAGCCCCTGCACGGCGCGGAACACGATCATCACGCCGACGTTCGGCGCCAGCCCGATCACGAGGCTCGAGATCCCGAAGATCGTCACGCCGATGATGAAGAGCCGTCGGCGCCCGAAGATGTCGCCAAGCCGCCCGGCGGTGATCAGCCCCACGGCCAGCGCCAGCGTGTAGGCGTTCACCGTCCACTCGAGCGACGAGAGGCTGGCGTGCAGGTCGCGCTCGATCGACGGCAGCGCGACGTTCACGACGGTGTTGTCCAGCATCATCATGAACAGCGCGACGCACATCGCCCCGAGCGTCCACCAACGGCTGTTCTGCTCAGCGATCAGCCGATGTCTGCTGGTCGTGATCGCCACACATCAGGTTTTACCAACCTGGTGTCCTCGTCCAGAACTGGATGCGGTCAACTTCGGACCGCGATCGCTCGGGACCGTCTGGGCTAGCGGCTTGTAGCCACGGTCAGCAGCCGGCGCCGGCGCTCGATCCGGCGCAGCTCGCCCTGGAGCAAGTCCCACGCGTCGAGCTCAACCTGCTCGTACTCGTCACCGGCAAGGTCGCGCAGGCCGCCGTAGTACTCGTTCCACGCTCGCTGGCGGTCCTGATCCAATTCGCGCAGCTTGTCGATCGACCCGGCGATCGCGCTCACGAGAAACTCTTTCTGCTCCCTCATCGCAGGGTCGATGTTACGCCTGCAAACGCGGCGAAATGACGGAGAACGGGTTAGGGCGGCTTAACGAAAACGGTCCAGCCGGTCCAGCCACGCGCTGACCGGTCGGCAGATCGTCGCTCAGGAGAACGGCAGCGCGACCACTACCGCCTCGCAGCCGGGCGTCGAGACGGTTGTCCCCACCGGTGCCTCACGACGCACCAACGCAAGCGACACCGGTCCGTGCCGGGGCGAGTCGGCAGCGCTCGTGATCGTTCCGACGATGCGTCCGTCGAGCGTCAGCTCGGTGCCGACAGCAAGCGGTTCAGCCGATGACAGACCCTGCAGGCTGCGGTTCGGCTTGCCCCTGTAGAAGAGCCGCGCGACCGTCTCCTGGCCGACGTAGCAGCCCTTGGTGAATGAGACCGCCCGCGCATTGAGCCCGGCCTCCTGGGGAATCACGGTTTCATCGAGGTCGATGCCGTAACGGGGGCGCCCGCGCTCGATCCGCAGGCACTCGGCAGCGGCCACGCCGACCGGCACGGCACCTGCGCCCGCCAGTGCCTCCCAGACCTCGTCGCGGTCAGCCGCGTCGGTCAGCAGATCGAGACCGACGTCGGTGCGGATCAGACGGACCGACGCCCGTCCGACCTGGCTGACGACGTGATCGTGCTCGATCTGTCCGGGTGGCGGGATGGCGGGGGTGGGTGGCGCGGCCGCCATGACGAGCTCGTCGGCCAGCGGGCCGATGAGCGAGAGCAATCCACGCTCCATCGTGCGCTTGTGAAGCTCGACGTCGTAGCCCAGGGAGTAGCGCCGGATCATGTTGAACAGCGGTTGAAGCGCTGCCCGCTCGGTGTCGAGCAGAAGCTCATCGCCGGTGTCGAGGACCCGGAGATCGCCGAGCATCTTGCCCTTCTGCGTGAGGAAGGCGGAGTAGCAGCCGTGGCCGGATTCCAACGCCACGATGTCCTGCGTGACCTGACCCTGAAGGAACTCCTTCGCGCCGGCGCCGGTGAGTGCCAGCTTGCCGCGCTCGGATCGGTCGAGCAGACCGGCGCCCTCTGTGACAGCCGCGTAATCGGCCCTGAAGTCTGCGATCGCAGTCACTTCCGTAAGCGTGACAGACGCGACCCGCGGGCCGGCTCGGTACTGTTCGCCGCGATGGCGCTGGCCGACACCTTCACGCAGATCGTCGAGTCCCTCCCCGACGACTGGACCGACCTGGAGTTCGAGTTGCGGATCTTCGACGAGACCCGCTACGTCGAGGCGGCGACCCTGCTCGTCACGTGCAACGCCCAGCCGTACTCGAAGCGGGAGTGGCACTGGCGGCTGCTGGTGGCGCATCGCTTCGGCCACGCCGCATCGGTGCCGGCGACGCATACGGCGCTGAAGCTGCTGGACGACGCCGGGCTGGCCGGCGAGCTGGCGCTTCGCGAGACCCGCACCGGGCGCGTCGAGACCGTGCAGATGTGGGGCCGCCCGGAATCCGTCCGCGAAGAGTTCCGCAAGCTCAACACCCAGTAGGGAGGACGCTCGGCGGCCCGCTCGCCGCCGCTTCGCGGGCCCTGCTCAGCGCGGCAGGTAGGCCGAGTCGAACATCGTCGCGAGGTCGGGCAGTCGCCTGACGATCCCGAATCTGACCTCCCACTTCGCCCAGGCGCGCAGCACTGAGGGGACGAGCGCGCCGTAGGCGCCGCCGCCGCGCGGCAGGAAGGCCGGGAGTTCGGCCTTCAGCTGTGCGCTGACCGCCGTCGGCGAGAGGCCGCTGACCTGCGACTCGAGCGCCTGAGCACTGGACCTGGGGTGGGCCAGGACGTGGTCGTAGCCGTCGACGAGCGTGCGCACGACGGCGCGTGCAACCTGCGAGTGGGCCTTCAGCTCACTCCGTGTTGTGGCCAGGATCAGTTCCGGGTATGCGGGCGCGCCGTAGTCCTCGACCCGGAAGACGTGGTAGCGGCCGTGCCCGTCGGCGTGCTGCGCGAGCTGAACGCCCTCGTCGTTCCAGAACGCGGTTGCGGCCGCGACGCGTCCGCTCAGCAGGTCCGGCACCGCGTTGTACCCGATCGTCAGCGTCCTCAGGCTGTCCGGCTTGCCGCCTGAGCCGGCGACGATCGAGCGCAGCACGGCCAGATCGCTCGGATCGCCGGTGACGCCGACCGTCTGGCCATCGAGCTGGCGCGGACTCGTGAAGCGCGGCTGGGCGATCACGGAGGCCAACGGCCGCTGGACGAGGGCCATTATCCCGACCAGTCCGCGCCCCTGCGCGTCGGCGATGGCGAGGTCATGGATGTCGAGGATCGCGAAGTTGACACGGCCCGCCGTGAGCAGTGAGACGGCGTCGGTGCTCTGACCGGGCACCCGCACCTGCAGTGCGACGCCGTTGCGCGTGTCGTAGTGGCGGGCCAGCGCGGTGTAGATCCCGCTGTGGATCCCGTTGGGGGTGAAGTCGAGGATCAGCGAAGCGGGCTGCGGCGCGCTCGCGGCGGCGGCGGCGGTGGCAAGCGGCCCACCGCCGCCGAGCAGGACGCCGCCGAGCAGGGAGGCCGTCAGGACGGCGAAGGCTGCCGCGAGGAAGATGAGGGGGCGGGGACGTCGGCGAGGCATCGGCGAGCGGAGCATAGGCATTCCTCCGTGAAGCCGGTGCGAGCACGCGTTGGCGCGCCGCTGTGCGCGCATTAGGTATACGTTTCACGGCCGGGCCGGCCGTAAAGCCGTCCTAAGCTTTGTGGCAGGAATCACAAGTTTCGCTGCGTACTTCACTTAACCGGTGCTCAGCAAAACGGAGGGGTTGGACGATGGGGATGTTCGAGATCGCACGATCGGCCGGGGGGCTTGCCCGTGACACGGGCGTCCAGGTCGCGCGCGCGCCGCGGCACGTGCGCAGCACGCGTTCGCACCTGGCGCTGCTGTCGACTCCGCGACGCCGGATCCCCTGGAGCGAGGGTTTTTACGAGCCTCCGGCCAAGCTCGGCCGGCTCGCGCCCGGCGCTCTGGTCCGATCGGAGCCGATGCACGCCTACCTGGTCCCCGGCGTGCGTCTGCGCGCCCGCGCGTGGAGGCTCCTGTACCGCTCGACCGGAGCCGTCGGAGAGCCGACGGGCGTGTCGGGGACGCTGTTGTTGCCCGAGGGCGCACGCGACGACGGTCCGGTTCCGCTGATCTCCTACGGCGTCGGGACCCACGGGATCGGCGATGCCTCGGCGCCATCGCGGCTGTTGGCCACCGGTCGCGACTGGGAAGCGGGGATGATCGCGATGGTGCTGGCGCGAGGGTTCGGCGTGGTCGCGACCGACTACCAGGGCCTCGGTACTCCTGGTGACCACACCTACATGGTGGGGCGGGCGCTCGGCAACAACATGCTGGATGCGATCCGCGCGGCTCGTCAGGCGCTGCCGGACGAGCTGGCTGACGAGGAGCCCGTCGCCGTCATGGGGTACTCGGAGGGAGGCGCCGCCGCCGGCTGGGCGGCTCAGCTTCAGCCGGAGTACGCGCCGGAGCTGCGCCTGGTCGGCGCTGCGGTCGGCGCCGCCGCCGCCGACGTCGAGCTCGCCGGTCCGACGCTCGATCGCAGCTTCTTCTCGTTCTTCCTGGCATACGGCGCGATCGGATATGCCGCCGCATACCCCGAACTCGAACTCGAGCCCTACCTGTCGGCCAAGGGGCGGCGGATGATCGAGGCGCTGCGACACACGAACATCCTCCAGGCCGCGGTTCGCGGACCGCGCTTCGCTCATGTCGACCGATTGACCGAACCCAATGTGCTGGGGCTGCCGGAATGGCGGGCGCGGCTGCGGGAGAACCGGCTCGGCACGGTCGCGCCGCAGACGCCGGTGCTTCTCAACCATGCTCGCCACGACCAGATCGTCGCGTTCGAGCACAGCGAGCAGCTGCTGGAGGATTGGCGGGCGCTCGGTGTCGAGGTCAGCCTGCATGTCACCCGGGGCGGGTTCGATCACCTCAGCGGCGGGGTGGCCGGAGCACCGTTCGCGCTCGAATGGCTGCGGGAGCGCTTCACCGGACGCGGCGAGCCTCTGGCGACCGGAACCGTGGTGCCGCTGCGGCGCCGGAAGCTTTCGCGCGTCGCCTGATCGTGCCGCGTCGGGCCCACATCCCCGGAGCCCCCCGGCCGGGGGGCGAGCCGGCGGCGACGCGTACCCGGACCTGCCCAGATGCGTAGGGTAAGTGGATATGCCCACTGCACTTCTCTTCCCCGGACAGGGGAGCCAGACGCCGGAGATGCGCGAGCAGGTCGCTGCCGTCCGGCCGGATCTGCTCGAGCTCGCGATCGAGGTCGTCGGCTCGGATCCCTTCCTGCGAGTGGATGACGGCACCGCCTACGCCCAGCCGGCGATCTTCTGCGCCAGCGTTGCCGGCTGGTGTGCGCTCGACCGCCCGGTTCACGAGTTCACTGCCGGCCACTCGCTCGGTGAGCTCGGAGCGCTGGTGGCCGCAGGTGTGCTGAGCGAGCGCGACGGCCTCGAGCTCGTGGCCCTGCGCGGCCGGCTGATGCAGGAGGCTGGTGAGACCAACGGCGATGGCGGCATGATCGCCCTGCTCGGTGCCGACGCGGCTGCCCGCGCGGAGGAGGTGGCGGCGCCCCACGGGCTCTCGGTCGCCAATGACAACTCCCCACAGCAGGTCGTCCTGTCTGGTGCGCGTGCCGTGCTGCCCTCAGCCCAGCAGACGGCACAGGAGCTGGGCCTGCGGGCGCTGATCCTGCCCGTCACCGGCGCCTTCCACTCGCCGATGATGGCCTCGGCGATCCCACAGTTCGAGCAGGCGCTGGCGCGGGTCGAGATCGGTGCGGCGTCGAGTACGGTGATCTCTGCTGTCACGGCTGAGCCCTTCGATGATGTCCGCGCGCGCCTTGTCGAGGCCCTGACCAGCCCGGTGCGCTGGCGAGAGGTGCTGCTGGCGCTGCACCGGCGCGGGGTCACGAGATTTGTGGAGGTGGGTCCGGGAAAGGTGCTGACAGGACTCGCCAAGCGCACGCTCAAAGACGTGGAGCTGGTTAGTGTCTGAGGCTCAAGTTGAGGCTGAGAGTTGGCCACCGGCGGGGTGCGCGCTGGTCACCGGCGGCTCGCGCGGGATCGGCGCCGCGATCGCCAGAGGTCTGGCGGCCGATGGCTGGGCGGTCGGCGTCAACTACAACTCCGGCGCGGACGCAGCGGCTGCCGTGGTTGCTGAGATCGAGGATGCCGGTGGCAGCGCCTTTGCGGTGCAGGGGGACGTGGCCGATCCGGCTACACCGGACCTGGTCTTCGACGCGATGGAGCAGCACTTCGGCCGACCGGTGCTGGCGCTGGTCAACAACGCCGGCATCACTCGCGACAACCTCTCCCCATCGCTGAGCGATGAGGAATGGCAGACCGTGATCGACACCGACCTGACGTCCGTGTTTCGCTTCACCCGCCGGGCCTTGAAGGCGATGATGCGCGCCCGCACCGGCCGGATCGTGAGCATCGCCTCGATCTCGGGTCTCCGAGCCAACGCCGGTCAGAGCAACTACGGCGCCGCCAAGGCCGGCGTGATCCAGTTCACGCGCACAGTCGCCGTCGAGGTCGCACGCAGAGGCGTGACCGCGAACGCGGTGGCTCCGGGATTCATCGAGACGGACATGACCACGGAGCTGATCGGCGCCGAGCTCTTGAACGCGATCCCCGCGAGGCGCGCGGGATCACCCGAGGAGGTCGCGGCTTGCGTACGCTTCCTCGTGTCGCGGCAGGCGTCCTATGTGACCGGGGCCGTGCTTACAGTCGACGGCGGACTCGGCGCCTGACCGGGCGCCGGCTGCTCGAACCACTAAGAAAGAGGACTTATCAATGAGTGCAGTCACCAAGGAGCAGGTGCAGGAGCGTGTCACCGAGGCGCTTGCCAGCTTCGGTCCGGACGCGAGTGACATCACGACGGAGGCGACCTTCGAGGAGCTGGACATCGACTCGCTTGATCTCGTCGAGCTCGCACAGATCATCGAGGACGAGTACGGAGTCGTGCTCAAGGGCGACGACATGAAGGAACTGAAGACCGTTGGAGACGCGGTCGACCTGATCACCGAGCGTGCCGCGTAGTGCCGCTGGACACACCTCGGAGACCGGAGGGTCCTCGCCATGGCTGACAAGCGTCGAGCAGTAATCACCGGTATCGGTGCCGTAACACCGCTGGGGGTGGGCGCCCGGTCGCTGCACGACCAGTGGTCGAAGGGCGTCAGCGGGATCGAGGAGCGGTCCGGGCTGACGGGCGGATATTGCGGCTCTTTCGAACCGACTGAGTACCTCACGGTCAAGGAGGCGCGCAGGCTCGACCGCTTCGCGCAGTTGGCGGTGGTCGCCGCCGACGAGGCGATCGCGGACGCCGGATGGGCCGATGGCCTGCCGTATGACTCGATGCGGATTGGGCTGATCATGGCGACCGGCATCGGCGGGTTCACGACCGTGCAGGGCAATCTTGACGCGATGCGCGATAAGGGCGCCGACCGGATCTCACCGCTCGGAATCCCGATGTACATGCCCAACGCGGCCGCGGCTGCGGTGTCGATGCGCCACGGTCTTCAGGGCCAGGCGTTCAGCGTCGCGTCGGCGTGCGCCTCCAGCGGGCACGCGCTCGGATTGGCCGCTCGCATGATCCAGTACGGCGACGCCGAGGCGGTCGTGGCCGGCGGCGCCGAAGCGACGCTGACGGATTTCGGCTTCGGCTCCTTCAACGTCATGCAGGCCCTATCCGAGATCGGGCTTTCCTGCCCGTTCGACGCTCGTCGCGACGGCTTTGTGATGGGCGAGGGCGCCGGCGTGGTCGTGCTCGAGGATTATGAGCGCGCGGTCGCGCGGGGCGCCAACATCCTCGGTGAGGTCGCAGGCTACGGCTCGACCTCCGACGCCCACCATCTGACCGCGCCGGAGCCCACCGGGCGGCCCGCTGCTCAGGCGATCACGCTGGCGATCCAGGATGCGGGACTCACGCCTGCAGAGATCGCCTATGTCAACGCGCACGGGACATCGACCCAGCTCAACGACGCGGCCGAGACGTCGGCGTTGAAGCTGGCGCTTGGCGAGCATGCCTACAAGGTTCCGGTCTCGTCGACCAAGTCTGCGATCGGTCACCTGCTCGGCGCCGCCGGAGCCGTCGAGGCGGTGGCCACCATCCAGGCCTTGAACGAGCGTGTGGTCCCGCCGACGCTCAACTACGAGGTGCCTGATCCCGGACTCGACCTCGACTACGTCCCCGGGCGGGCGCGTGAGCTGGTGCTCGTCGCCGACGGCGCGCCCGCGGCGCTGTCGAACTCGTTCGCCTTCGGCGGACACAATGTCTCGCTGGTGATCAAGGGACAGGGTTGATGCCGGGGCTGCTAGCGGGCAAGCGTCTCCTGATCACGGGTGTCATCACCAAGGATTCGATGGCGTTCCACATTGCGCAGCTCGCGCAGGCGGAAGGCGCTGAGCTGGTGCTGTCGAGCTTCGGGCGCGTGCGCCGCATGACCGAGCGCGCCGCCGCTCGGCTCGACGCCCCGGTGGACGTGCTCGAGCTCGATGTCAACCGCCCCGAGGATCTGGAGGCGATCGCCGTGGAGCTCGGCTCCCGCTGGGGTCGCGTCGACGGGATCCTGCACGCGATCGCTTTCGCGCCCGAGGACGCGCTCGGCGGCCGCTTCCTGACAACTCCGGTGGAGAGCGCCGTCGCCGCGTTTCAAACGAGCGCCTTCTCGCTGAAGGCGCTCGCCGCATCGCTCGCACCCCTGATGCCGAGCGGCGCGAGCATAGTCGGACTCGACTTCGACGCCAGCGTCGCCTGGCCCATCTACGACTGGATGGGGGTGGCGAAGGCGGCGCTCGAGTCGGTCTCGCGGTACCTGGCTCGCGACCTCGGTAGCCAGGGGATCCGTGTCAATCTGATCTCCGCCGGGCCGGTTGGCACCGTCGCTGCTCGCGGTATTCCCGGCTTCGAGAAGCTCGCCGCCCTGTGGGAGCAGCAGGCGCCGCTCGGTTGGGAGATCGAGGACCCGAGCATCGTCGCCGGGCCGGTCTGCTTCCTGCTCTCAGATCTCGCCCGCGGCATCTCCGGTGAGATCGTTCACGTCGACGGTGGTTTTCACGCCGTCGGCGCGCCCGCCGTCTGACCCCCGCCGTTCACGCGACACTTCCGTCGAGGATCTGCAGCGTCTTCAGATCCGAGTAGAAGTCCAATGCGTAGTTGCCCCCCTCGCGACCGATTCCTGAGATCCCGACGCCGCCGAATGGCGCGGTGAGATCGCGGACCAGGAACGTGTTGACCCAGACGATCCCCGCTCGAACGGCCCGGCCGACCCGGTCTGCGCGCCCCATCGAGCTCGTGTAGACGATTCCGGACAGCCCATATGGAGTTGAGTTGGCGAGCGCGATCGCCTCGGCCTCCTCACCAAAGGTCTGGAAGGTCAGCACCGGACCGAAGACCTCGCGCTGGACGATCTCGGCGTCGTTGCCGGTCGGCTCGAACAGCGTTGGCTCATAGAGGAGCCCCTCGCGTCGCCGGCCGCCCCTGACGAGGCCCTGGCCGTCCGCCACCGCGCGCTGCACGAAGCCGTCGACGCGTTCCAGGTGCCTCGGATGGATCAGCGGCGAGATCGTGGTCGAGGGATCACGCGGGTCGCCGAGGACGTGGCGGTCGACGACGGCGTTGAAACGCTCGAGGAATGTCTCGCGCACGCTCTCCTGAACCAGCAGCCGGGTTCCCGCGAGACAGACCTGCCCGGCGTCGTCGTACTGCCCGGCCGCCTTGGTGGCGGCCGCGTCGAGGTCTGCGTCCTCGAACACGATCAGAGGGCCCTTGCCGCCGAGCTCGCCCGTGAACGGGACGAGGTTCCTGGCGGCGCTGACACCGATGTGGCGGGCGGTCTCCGGCGAGCCTGTGAAGGAGACCCGTCGCAGCAGCGGGTGCGCTACGAGTGCTGCTCCGACCTCTTCGCCGATGCCCTGGAGCAGGTTGAACGCACCCGGCGGAAAGCCTGCCTCGGCGGTGAGGTCGGCCAACAGTGAGCATGAGAGCGGCGACCACTCGGCGGGTTTCAGGACCACCGGGCACCCGGCTGCGAGGGCGGGCGCGATCTTCCACGTCGAGAGCATGAACGGTGCGTTCCACGGGGTGATGACGGCAGCGGGTCCGGCCGGCATCCGCTGGACGCGGTTCCAGCTTCCCTTCGAGTGCCAGTCGCGCTCCTCGTAGGCGAGCGCGAGATCCGCGTAGCTGCGGAAGTTGGCGGCAGCACGCAGGATCACACGGGCGCGCAGCGATTCGAGCAGCATCGCCATGTCCAGGCACTCGACCGCTGCCAGCCGGTCGACGTTCGCATCTATCAGGTCGGCCAGCCGGTGAAGGAGCTCGGCGCGTCCCACCGCGCCCAGCGCGGCCCAGCCGGGGGCGGCGTCGTGAGCGGCGCGCACGGCGCGGTCGGCATCCTCGGAGCCGCCGGCCGCAACATGGGCGATCACCGAGCCGTCTATGGGCGTGATCACCTCGAACCGGTCGGGGCCCGCGACGCGCTCGCCGCCGATCCAATGGTCGGTCGCGACCTCATGACCCGCGACCATCGCGATGCCTTCCTGTTCGGTTGCGGTCATCGCGTGTACTCGCTGACAGTCTCCAGGTCATCCACCGTGTAAGCGAAGGTGAAGCGGAACCCGCGCGCGACGCTGACGGGGGCGAGCATCGTGTGTTCCTCGCCGGCGGCGGCGAACAGTTCAAGGCTTGCCTCGCCCTCCCATGTCGGTGACATGCTGCGGTTGCGGCTGCGGGCCCGGACGAGCTCGTGGACCTGTGGCCGGTCATGATCGCCGGCGCTGAGCCGCGCGAAGTGACGGACGTTGACGAGCGGCGGGTCGGTGTGGATCGAGCCCGTCTCGCTCAATTGCTCGAGCGTCAGTGTGGCTCGAGCGAGCTCGCGCCCGCGGGCTGAGCAGGTGGCGCCGAAGCGCGCGCCCGGCCGGGCACCGGGCGACGCCAGACAGTCCAGGTCGAAGCTGCGGGTCATCCAGACCTCGCCGAGCTGCTTGGGGTAACCCTGGATCCAGCCGCGAGCCATTGCGAAGTCCTGGTTGACCCAGATAAACGGGCAGGTTGTGACGGGTTCGCCGTCGAGCATTCCGGTGACGACGAGGTAGAACTCGCGGTACTGCGATCGCACCGGGTCGGTGAGCTCGTCGCCGCCGTCGGAGAACGACTGCCAGTCGACGAAGACGGCCGCGCAACGTCCCGCATCCTCGTGGGGGTCGAGTCCCTCCGGCAGCAGCGAGGCAGCGATTTCCGGGTCCGCATGGAAGTCGACGATGATGAAATCCCCGACGTAGTGCCAGGGTGGCGCGGGCACCAGGCTCGCCCGGCCACTGGGGGTGCGAGGAACGGTGTAGCCACGCAGGCTCATAAGGTCTCCTTGGCTGGGGAAGCGGTTGGCGGCGCCGCGGGTGGGAGCGGGATGCCGAGCATCTCGAGGCTCTTGCGTTCGGAATCGACAGCGGCGGCGTCGAAGCGGAAGTACGAGCGCGGCGGCAGCGGTCCCCACGTGTTTGATGAGTAGCGATCGTCGGGCCATCTGCGAGCCTGGTGCGTGCGCTGGAGTTGCTCCATGTCGCAGTAGAGCTCGACAAAGCATTCCTCCTCGACGATCCGCACGTATGAGGCGATGTTGCCGCCGACACCGTGGCGAGTCGGCCCCCAGCCCAGCCAGCGCCCGTGCCGGCCGAGGTGGTCGAGCGCGACACGCATCTGGCCGATGTCGATCACGTCGAAGGCCAGATGGTGGAAGTGCGAGTAGCCCTTGTCGACCAGCGCCATCACGTGGTGGTCTGAGTTGATGTGCAGCCACAGGCCGCCGTCGCCGAGCCAGTCTGTGATCCGCATGCCGAGCGCTTCGACGTAGAAACGGCGCTGGTCCTCGAGTTGCCCGGTCAGGAAGTTGACATGGCCGAGCTTGCGAGGATGCCCGGGGCTCGGGTTGGCCGCCGGACGCGCGTGGGCCACCAACCGCGACGCCGGTTCGCGGTAGGCCAGGAGCTGGATGGTGTTGCCCTCCGCATCGCGGGTCAGCAGGCCCTCGTCGTCATGCGCGACCTCGGCGCCATGACCGAGCAGGTGGTCGCGAGCCTGTTCGAGCGAGCAACTCGGCGCGAGCTCGTATGCGACGTGGTCCAACCCGGCCGATGGCTCGGCCAGAAGCTCCAGCGCGCAGGGCTCGTCGTCGCAGACGAGCATCACCCGACGATCGTCACCGCCACGACGTGTCAGGCCGAACTGGCCACACCAGCGCTCCGCGGCCTCCTCGAGGTCCCGAACTCGCAGGGCGACGTGGTCGATTTGGTGCAGGTCGATCATCAGCGCACGCTCACCGGAAGGCGCTTGATGCCGTTGAAGAAGTTGGAGCGCAGCCGCTCCGGTGGTCCCGTGAGCTCGAGTTCCACTCCACGTGAGAGCAAATCCTCGAAAGTGATCCTGACCTCCATCCTGGCCAGATGCGCGCCGAGGCAGTGGTGGATGCCGCCGGGCCCGAAGGTCATGTGCGGGTTTGGGGCGCGGGTCACATCGAAGCGATCGGGGTGATCGAACACCGACTCGTCGCGGTTGCCGGACACCAGCCAGGTCACGACCTTGTCTCCGGCCCCGATCTCGACTCCGGAGAGCTCGGTGCCGACCGCTGCGGTGCGGCGGAAATGATGGACGGGCGTTGCCCAACGCAGCATCTCCTCGGTCGCGGTCCTGCCGAGTTCCTGGGGGCTGGCACGCAGCAGGTCGCGTTGATCCGTGTGTTCATCGAGCGC
Source organism: uncultured Conexibacteraceae bacterium (assembly GCA_963848435.1). Taxonomy (GTDB): domain Bacteria; phylum Actinomycetota; class Thermoleophilia; order Solirubrobacterales; family Solirubrobacteraceae; genus Palsa-465. Next base: position 273,115 of record CAWKDQ010000005.1, read on the forward strand.
GATCAGACCGTGACTGATCGTGTGGCGGGTGGTCTCGTTTCCGGCGGTCGCCAGCAGCACGAAGTAGACATCGAGCTCGCGCCGGCTCAGCCCAGCGTTGACGAGGTCGCTCATGATGTCGTCGCGCGAGGCTTGCCGGCGCTCATCGGCGATGCGCCGGCCGAACGCGAACATGTCCAGGGCTGCCGGGCTCGAGAACGGAAGATTGCGGTGCGAGTCATCGTCGCCGCCGGCGGCGTACTCCGGGTCGGCATTGCCGAGCAGCCGATCTCCGATCTCGATGATCTCGCGCCGCTCGTCCTGAGGGACGCCGAGGATCTCGGCGAACACCTGCATCGGGATCTCGGACGAGATGTCATACACGAAGTCGAACTCGCCCCTGGGCAGCGTTTCGTCGAGCACGGTCCTTACGACCTTGCGGACCTGCTCCTCCCAGACGCCGACGGCCTTCGGGGTGAAGCGGCGGTTCACCAGTGCCCGGAGTTCGTCGTGCCGAGGCGGGTCCATATCGATCATCGCCTTCCGCGCCTCGATCTGATCGGGCTCGAGGTCCTCCAGAGAGGTGCCGCCGAGCTCCGACGAGAACACCTCCGCATTGCGATGCACTGCACGGATGTCCTCATAGCGGGTCACCGCCCAGAAGCCGCGACCGCCATCCAGCTCGGGGTTCCAGTGGACCGGATCCTCGTGACGCAACCTCGCGAACGCCTGATAGGGGACACGATCAACGAACTGATCGTGGTCGGAGAGGTCGATGAACTCGCCAGTGACTGACATCGGTTGCTCCTGGCGGCTCCTATAGGTGGTGCAGGTATTCGCTGATCTCCCAATCGGAGACCCAGGCGCGGTGTCGTTCGATCTCAAAGCCCTTCATCGCCATGAACGTGTCGACGATCTCAACGCCGACTCCGTCCCGCAGCACGGGGTCATCGGCCAGCGCCTCGACGGCGTCCTCGAGCGCGGTTGGCAGCTGTGCGCCGATCATCCCCGGGGGCGCGCGGTAGGCGTCACCGGTGAGCGGCGCCGGTGGCTCGAGTCCGCGGCGGATGCCGTCGGCGCCGGCCAGCAGCACGGCCGCGATCGCCAGGTACGGGTTGGCGGCGCCGTCGCCGACGCGAAGCTCGATCCTGGTTGAGCGGCCGCGCTCGGGCGGGATGCGCACGAACGTGGCACGGTTGTCGAAGCCCCAGTTGGCATGAGTCGGCGCCAATGAGTCCGGCTGGACGCGGCGATAGGCGTTGACCGTGGGGTTCAGAAACGCCATGAGTCCCGGCGCGTGCTCGATCAGCCCGGCTGAGAACTGCAGCAACTCGGGGCTCACGCGGTGCTCGCCTGCAGGCGCGTAGAAGGCATTGCTGCCGTCGCGGTTCAGCGAAAGATGCAGGTGCATGCCGGACCCGCCCTGATCGTTGAACGGCTTGCCCATGAAGGTCGCATGCAGCCCGTTCTGAGCGGCGATGTCCTTGACGGCAGCCTTCAGCCGGAACGCGCGGTCGGCGGCGTCGAGCGCGTCGGAGTGGCGCAGGTTGATCTCGTACTGCGAGTTCATGAACTCGTGGTTCACCGCGAACACGTCGAGTCCGACCGCGTCCAGCTGCTCAGTCATGCGGCGCACGAGCCCCCTGGGGTCGGCCAATGGGCCGACCGTGTAGACCATGCTGAGATTGTCGACGTGACGACGGACCCCGTTGGGGGCATCCGGGTCGCGTACCACCAGGAAGAACTCGAGTTCAGGCCCCACGCAGGGCTCGAAGCCGAGCTCGCGCACGGTCTCGGTCGCGCGACGCAGCGCTCCCCGTGGATCTGCGAACGGCAGGCCGGTCTCACTCGGCTCGAGATTGGCGAGGCAGCTCGCGACCCCGGGCTCCCAGGGCAGCGTCTGCATGGTGGCGAGGTCTGGGCGTGCGATGAAGTCCGGGTAGCCCTCCTCACCGCCCACCACCGGCGTGTGCCGCAGGTCGGTTCCCATCACAGCAGCGCAGAAGCAGAGGCCGGTTTCGACGATCGTCTCGAACTTGCTGATCGGAACGTCCTTCCCGCGCGCCACGCCATGCAGGTCCGGGTAGAGCACGCGCACCGAGGTGATGGGCGGATCGGTTTGCTTTACCGAACCGCCGTCATCCAACGCGGCCGCCAGCGAGTCCGTGGTCACGGTTCTCTCCTCTCTGCGCGCTGGGTGCGCTCCCGGGGCCTCATTCGGATGTTCCATTCGGTACGCCCAGCGTCTTTCCAGTCTCGGCCAGCTGTCGTCTGAGCTCGGCGATCGTCGGCGGTTCGGCAAGCTGACCCCGGTACCACGGCAGTCGCCGTCCGGCGTTGACGGCGACGATGCCGACCAGTCGCTCATGACGTACGCACGCCGCCACGAACCGATCGCCCTCAGGCGACTGTTCCAGGAGTTCGAGGCGCTCCGCCAGGGCCGGGCAGCCGAGCGCCTGGATCTTCATCTCATACTGGTCGGACCAGAAATAGGGCGGAGTGAGATGGGCGGTGCGCGCCTCCACGTCCAGCAGCGCGTTGCGACCCGCGAGCTGGCCATGTTCGGCGGCTGTGGTCCAATGCTCGACTGTCAGCAGATCACCATCGATCAGCGCCACGGGCACCGCCGCGAGGTCACCTGCGGCAAGGATGTCGGGATCACATGTGGTTGTCAGCGTCGCGTCGCAGACGACCGCAGGGTTGAGCTCGAGGCCCGAATCCGCGAGCCATTCGGTGTTCAGCACAGAGCCGAGTGCGAGCAGTACGATATCGACCTCGATCTCCGTGCCGTCACTCAGTTCGGCTCGCTGCACGCTCGTGTCTCCGTACAGGCCCGACAGGCCGACGCCGAGTCGCAGGTCGACACCGCGATCGGCGTGCATTCCCCGCCAGCGCTCGCCGAGCACCTGCCCGAGGGGCAGCAATGGGTGCGGCGCGATGTCGATCATCGTCACCTCGACGCCGATTGTCCGCGCGCTGGCGGCCACCTCGCAGCCGATGAATCCAGCTCCCACGATCAACAGACGTCCGCCCTCCTCGAGCGCAGTCCGCAGTCCGATCGCATCCTCCAGGACGCGCAGGGTGTGGACGCCCTCGAGGTCGGCTCCGGGACCGTTCCAGCCGCGGGCACGGCTGCCGGTGGCGACGATCAGCCGGTCATATGGAACCTCTGTCGCATCAGCCAGGTACACGCGCCGGTTCTCGCGGTCGAGCCGCTCGGCGGCCGTTCCGAGTTGCCAGTGAACATCGAGCTCGCCGAGTGGGAATGCGGATTCCTCGGGGCCCTGCTTGCCCTGCAGCAGCTCCTTGGAGAGGGGCGGTCGCGTGTACGGGAGGTGCGGCTCCTGACCGATCAGCACCAGGCCACCGTCGTATCCGGCCGCTCGGGCCGCCTGCGCGGCACGCAGCCCTGCCAGCGAGGCTCCGGTGATGACGAGACGTCGGACCATGGGTCAGCTCTCCAGGCGGATGGCCATCATCGGGCAGGCGTTGGCCGCAGCCTCCATGTCGGCCCGCCGGTCGTCATCCACCTCCTCCTGCCAGACCAGCACGTCGTCATCACCAAGCTCGAACACATCGGGTGCAACCGCGACGCACTCACCGTGACTCTGACAGAGGTTCATGTCCACGTGGACCTTCATCACACAGTCTCTCCTTCCTCGACCATGCGCTCGGCCTCGTCCTCGGGGATCGCGAGCGCGACGTGCAACGTGTTTCCGGACACCGCCGGCTGGTCTCCGACCTTCGTGAGATCGACGTCCCAATCAACGACGGTGTTTTCGATGCGACCAAGCCCGGTGATCTCGACGGCGACCACATCGCCGGGCTCCATAGGTCGAGAGTTGGCGGGGGTCCCGGTCAGAACCACGTCACCGGGCTCGAGCGTGATCAACCGGTTCAGATCGGCGAGCTGGTAAGCCACCCCCCAGATCAGGTCCTGGGCTGTCGACTCCTGGACCGCCTCGCCGTTCACGCAGGTTCGGATCGTGAAGTCCGTCGGGTCGAACTCGCCGGCCGGTGTGAGCTCGGGCCCGATCGGCAGGAAGCCGTCCTGCCCCTTGACGCGCAGCATCGAGCCGCGGTCGGCGTGGCGGAAGTCATGCAGTCCGACATCGTTGGCGGGCGCGTACGCGGCCACGTATCCGAGTGCATCCTCGATGCCGACGCCATGCATCTGGCGGCCGATCACGACCGCGAGCTCGCCCTCGTAGTTGAGGAACCTGGTCCCGCGGGGCCGACACAGCACGCCGCGGTGTCCGTTGAGAGTTGTCGGCGGCTTCAGGAAGTAGGAGGGGTAGGCCGGAGTCTTCGCGTCGTACTCGGTGAGCCTGCTCTGATAGGACAGATGAACCGCGATGATCTTCGACGGCTCGACCGGTGCCAGATACTGCGCCTCGGTCTCTGCGACCGTGCGACCGTCCTCGCAGACGATGCTCTCACCCTCGATGTGACCCCATAGGGGAACTCCGCCGAGTTCGATCCGGACCCTCTTTTCAGCCATGTGAGCATCGTCACCTGCTGGAGCCCGACGTGCAACATGAAGATGCGAACGATTATGCGCGAAAGGCGATAAATTCCGGTCGGTGGAGCTCAGGCAACTGCGTTACTTCGTAATGGTCGCCGAGGAACTGCACTTCTCCCGCGCGGCCGCGCGGCTGCACTTAGCGCAATCTGCGCTGTCTGCCCAGATCCGCAGGCTGGAGACGGAGGTCGGCGGCCCGCTGCTGCTCCGCAGCACCCGGCAGGTCGAGCTGACGCCGGCAGGTGAGGCGTTGCTCAGTGAGGGACGCGCGATTCTCGCGGCGGCGGACGCGACACTTGCTCGAGTGCACTCGCTCGCGCGCGGCGAGTCGGCGTCGCTCTCGATCGGAACCCTGGGGCCGGTGCCCGGCTCGTTATTCTCCCCGCTGCTGGCCACCTTCAGCGGTCGTCATCCGCAGGTTCGGATCGACGTGCGCGCGATCGAATTCTCACAAATGGTCACCGCGCTGCGAACTGACAGGGTCGACGTGGCCTTTCTGTATGCGCCGTTGGACGAGGACGATCTCGATGTGACGCCGCTGATCAGCGAGCCCCGTGTGGCGGTGCTGCCAGGCACGCATCCGCTGGCTGAGCGTGAATGGGTCACTCCCGCTGATCTCTCCGGCGAGACGTTCGTGGCACAGCCCGACGCGACGCCCCAGGAGTGGCGGGACTACTGGATGCTCGTCGACGAGGTCGGGCACCGCCCGCCGATCAGCCCGTATGTCGGGGACAACCTGGAGGAGTGGCTTTACCTGATCGGACGAGGAGAGGGGGTGGACACGGCACCCGCGATCATCGCTCGTTACTTCGCGCGGCCGGACGTCAGCTTCGTTCCGTTGCATGACGCGGCGCCGACGACGCTCGTACTCGCCGTTCACCGCGACGTCCGGCAGCCGATGATCGACGAGTTCGTGGCGCTGACCATCGAGATCGCCGCCAACGCCACGAGAAATCCCGGGACCGGTTACGCGGTTCCGGCATGGCCCCGGCGAGATGCTGATGAGTGACGAGATCCACCCACTGGATCTGATCGACCGTCAGCGCGTGCTGGAATTGCTGGGTCAGCATCTCACGGCAGCGTGGGAATCGTTCGACCGGCCCCGACCCAAGGAGCCCGAGTTGGACCGGGCGCTTCTGGAGCGGTTCTCGGAGACGTTGCCCGACGCACCCGGCGACCCGGAGGCGTCGCTGGCGGACATCGTCAGCGTCCTGGAGCGCAGCGTGTCGCCCGCGCGTCCGCTGTACGCGGCGTACATAGGTTCGACCGGGCTGGAGGCCGGCGTGCTCGCGGGCGCGCTCGGCAATGCGTACGACGTCAACCTCGCGGCCGCCGCCGGCGCGGCCGAGATGCTCGAGACCCAGACGCTGCGTTGGGTGGCTGAGTTCGTCGGCTATCCCATCAAAGACGGGGCGTTCACGAGCGGAGGGATGACCTCCAACCTGACGGCGCTGATCGCGGCTCGTGAGCACGCGCTGCCGGACACGCGGTTCACGGGCGTGGGCGCCACTCCCGCCGCGGTGTACTGCTCTGATGAGTCCCATCACTCGGTTGCGCGTGCCGTCGAGGTGATCGGGCTCGGCAGCCGGGCGCTGAGACGAATTCCGATCGACGAGCGGCGCCGGATGCGCGTGGACGCTCTGGACCGGGTGCTGCGAGCCGACCGTGACGCCGGGGTGGTGCCGGTCGCGGTGGTGGCGACGTCAGGCACGACACTGACGGGCGCGATAGACCCGATCGCTGAGATCGCAGACGTCTGTGACGAGCACGAGGTGTGGCTGCACGTAGACGGCGCCTACGGCGCCCCGGCCGCCGCCGTCGCGAGTCTGGCGCCACTCTTTGCCGGCATCGAGCGAGCAGATTCCCTGACGGTCGACGCGCACAAATGGCTCGGAGTCCAGAAGAGCTGCAGCATGGTGATGCTGTCGCGTCAAGGGCCGTTGGAGCGCGCCTTCGCTCACGACGAGCTCTACATGCTTCACGCCGGAGTGGCGGCCAACGGCGTCGATCGTACGCTGGAGTACTCCCGCCCGGTGCGCTCGCTGAAGCTCTGGCTCGCCTTCCGCGTCTACGGTGCGGCGACGATGCGAGCCTGGATCGAGGCGACGGCCCTTCACGCCCGCAGGCTCGCCGCCACGTTGGGTGGCAAACCAGGCTTCGAGCTCCTGAACGAACCGAGCCTTTCGGTCGTCTGCTTCCGGCACATTCCCGATCGCGCGGCCAACCCGTGCTCAGTCGCCGAGCTTGACGCCCACAACCTGCGCCTGGCGCGGGCCATCTGCGATGACGGGCGCGTCTACCTGGCGCCCGCCGTGGTGGACGGCATGGCCTGTCTTCGCGTGTGCTTCATGAACTTCCGCACCGATGTTGAGGATGTCGACCACCTGATGTCCGTGATCGAAGAGGTGGCCGCGGCGCTCTGACTCAGGCCGGCGGCCAGGTGCCGGGCCGGCGGATTCGGCCGATTTGAGAAGCCGTGATCTAGCCTCGGAAAGCGTGCACCGCCGGTTGGAAAGCGAGCGCGCCGCGCGGATCTGCGCCGTGCTCGGCGCGATGACCATCGCCTGGTCGAGCATCTTCGTGAGGCTCAGCCACGCCTCGCCGTCGACGGCGGCGATCTTCCGCTGTGCGTACGCAGTGCCGGTGCTGCTGGTGCTGGCGGTCCTGGAGGACCGCCGCTACGGCGTACGCTCCTGGCGCGATCGCCGCGCCGCGGTGGCCTCGGGCGTATTCATGGCGGCTGATCTGATCCTCTGGCACCACTCGATCGACGACGTCGGTGCCGGTCTGGCGACGGTGCTGGCCAACATCCAGGTGATCCTGATTCCGCTGGTGGCGTGGCTGGTTCTGTCTGAGCGGCCGGGGGCGCGTGTGATCGCGGCACTGCCGGTGACTCTGATCGGGGTGGTACTGATCTCCGGCGTTGTGGAGCACGGTGCCTACGGCAACGACCCGCGTGCCGGCGCCCTGTACGGCGTCGGCGCCGGCATCGCATACGTCGGTGTCCTGCTGCTCCTGCGCCGAGGGGGGGCCGATCTGCGGCGGCCGGCCGGGCCACTGTTCGATATGACTCTGACAGCGGCGATCATCGCGTGCGTCGCCGGGGCGATCATCGGCGACGCGCATTTCGTGCCGGAGTGGCCAGGCGCCGGCTGGCTGCTGACGCTGGCCATGACCTCGCAGGTGATGGGTTGGCTGCTGATCACGATCTCACTGCCGCGGCTGCGCGCGGCGCACACCTCGCTGCTGCTGATGATCCAGCCGATCGGGTCGCTTGCGCTCGGGGCGCTCATCCTCAGCGAGGATCCGAGCGCGCTGCAGTTGGCCGGGGTGGTGATCGTGCTCGGGGCGGTCGTGTTCGCGACCCGAGGCGCTGAAGGCGCGGTGGTCGGGGGCGAGGGCGGCGCTGAGCCGGCGCTCGCAGTCAGCGGAAAAGATCGCGTGCGTGTGCCCGAAGCAGCGGGCTGACCCCAGGGCCGTCGGCGTCGGTCACGTACTGCCCGGCGCCCGTGATCAGGACCACCGGCTCGGACGCGTCCTTGCGCCGCGCGAGGTCGGCGGTACCTGCGAGCAGGTCGGCCACGGCGATCAAGGTCGCACGCATCTCACGTCCGTTGGCGTCGTCTCGGCCTCGCCAATCCTCAAGGGGTGCGATGCCTGCCAAACCGATCGCGACGTCAGCCTGACCGGTACGCCAGGCGCGGCCGAACGAGTCGCTGATCAGTACCCCCGGGGCCGCACCGGTGAGCTCGCGCAGCCGTGCCCTGATTTGTCGCGCTGACGCATCGGGATCGAGCGGAAGCATCAACACCGTGTCATCGCCGGGAACGTTGGACTGGTCGACACCGGCGTTGGCGCAGATGAAACCATGGTGGGTCTCGCAGATGATCACCCCGTGCTCGGCGCGGATCACCGCGCGCGTCTCGTCGAGCACCACCTGGACCAGGCGGGGGTCGCGCTCGCCGGCCAGTTCGACCGCCCGCCGGCCAGCGACGACCTGTGAGAGCGATCGCACCCGGCCTTCCGACTTGGAGACGACCTTGTGGGCGATCGCAACGATGTCCGAGGCGCGCAGCGGCTCAGGCAGCGCGTCCACGATCAGTTTCCCGAGATCGGCTCCAGCCGTCATCTCCGGTAGACCTTCGAGCGCGTTGGCGGTGATCATCCCGCCTGGCTGCGCAGCAGTTGGCTGATCATTCCGCGCGTGTGAGCCGCACCGCCGCGGGTGGCGTTGAACCGCTCGATCAGCAGCTCGAGGTCCTCCGGCGTGTCGATGTCGAGCGCCAGCGACGCAACCTCGACCACCTCAGGGGTTGAGCCCTGGCTCGTGGCCAGGTCGATGTGACGGCGGCGGCTGCCCTCGCCGAATGCCGGAGTCAGAGCACCGGGTGGCGTCAGCAGCAGCGCGTTGGTGCCGTCGCCGTGACGATCCGGCACGATCATCGCCGCAGGCCCGGAGACCGGCAGGTTGAGCAGCTGCTCGAGCTCGGTCGGGTCGATCAGGGGGCAGTCGCCCGGGACCAGAAGCACTCGCTGGGCGCCGATCAGGAGCGCCCGCTCGATTCCGAGGATCGCGGCGCCGCTGTGGCTATGGGCGTTGTCATCGATGACGTCGGCACCGTGCCCGATCGCGATCCGCGAGGCGGTCTCGTCGGCCGTCACCACGAACGTCTGGTCGATCGAGGAGGTGCGTCCGAGTGCGACCATCGCGTCGGACAACATCGCCTCGACGAGGGCGCGGCGATGCCCCAGCTGGACGACGGCTGCGAGCCGCTGCTTAGCGTGTTCGAACGACTTTGCCGGGAGAATCGCGACGGTTGTCATGCCGCGGGAAAGCTATCCGGTCAGGCCCGTTCAGGCATGCTCGCGCAGAGACATGGCGAACTCGAAGGTATCGCGGGCAAGGCGCAGGCGGCCCTCGGGGCCGTCCATCCGCAGGTTCGTCCGGAGTGTCGGGAGCCGATGCAGGGCCGGCTTTCGGGCCGAGACGGTCGGGATCTCCTCATCGCAGACGAGCCCGTTGATGATTCCCTCATAGAGGTTCGCGATTCCGGCGGCCGACGGTTCGACTCCGCGCTGACGCATGAAAGCGGCGGTCGGCCCCTTCAGCACCGCGCCGCCGACGATCGGGCTGACTGCGACCACCGGGGCCGCGCTCGCGCTCAGAGCGTCACGCAGAGGGTCGATCGCCAGCATCGGGCCGATCGAGATCACAGGGTTGGACGGGCCGATCACGATCGCGCAAGCCTGAGCCAGTGCATCCAACACCTCCGGCGTCGTGCCCGCGGCCCGGGCGCCCCGGAACTGCACGTCCTCGACCTCGATCTCACCCAGCTTGCCGCCTCCCGTGATCAGAAACTCCTGGAGTGGCCACCAGCGCCCGCCGGCCAACACGCGTGTCCGGACCGGGTCATCGCTCATGGGCAGCACCTGGCCAAGCGGGGCCAGGTGCGCAGCCAGCAGCGCCTGCGCCTCGGTCAGCCGCATACCGCCGCGCAGCGCGGCGGCGCGTTGGATGCCGATCGCGAGGTCCTCGTCGCCGAGGTTGAACCAGATCTCCTCGCCGAGCCGGCGCAGTGCGTCCATCACACGCGAGCTGTCGTCCTCGAGACCCCAGCCCTGCGCGTTGATCCGATCGGCCAGCCAGAACGTGATCAGGTCGGGATCGGGGGAGACGTGGGCGCCGTAGATCTCGATGTCGTCGCCGGTGTTGGCGATCACTGTCAGCTGCTCGGGGCCGACGACGTCCGCCATCCCACGGGCCAGCATCGCGCCGCCGGTGCCGCCTGCCAGCACCACCACTGATCCGCTTTGCGACACGGCCGGGAGTCTAAGGTTCGACGAATGAACCGGCTTCCAAAGCTTGTCGGAGGCCTCGAGGCGGAGCTGCTCGAGGTAGCTGTTGAGGCGGCCCGTGCGGCGGGTTCCGAGCTGATGTCGCGCTGGCACGGCCCGCTCGAGGTCGACACCAAGAGCACCCCGACCGATCCGGTATCCGAGGCTGATGTCGCTGCCGAGCAGGCGATCCGGGATGTGCTGGGGCGCAGGCGCGCGGCTGACGCGATCCTGGGGGAGGAGGGCGGAGCCACGGGCGACGGCGAGCTCGAGTGGGTGGTCGACCCGCTCGACGGCACCGTCAACTACCTGTACGGATTGCCGACGTTCGCCGTCAGCGTCGCGGTTCAGGATGCGGATGGAGGGGTTGCAGCGGTGGTTCTGGATCCGGTTCGCGATGAGCTGTTCTCCGCAACTCGCTCGGGCGCACCGCTGTGCAACGGCCAGCCGATCGAGTCGTCGGCCTGCGACTCGCTCGAGCGCGCGCTGGTCGGCACCGGCTTCGCCTACGAGCCCTCTGTGCGGGCGGCGCAGGGCCAGGTCGTCGCTCGCCTGCTGCCGCTTGCGCGCGACATCCGGCGTGCCGGCTCGGCGGCCTTGGACATGTGCTCGTGCGCGACCGGCAGGCTCGACGCCTACTACGAGCGTGGCGTGAAGGCCTGGGATATCGCCGCCGGAACGCTGATCTGCCAGCGTGCCGGCCTCGTCGTGCGCACGCTCGAGCCGGAAGGAGCGATGCCGTCGGGCGTTCTCGTCGCACCCTCTGGGTTGATCGATGCGCTGGAGGAGCTGGTGATCGGCGCCTGATCCGGCATAGACTTGCCGGTTGCAAGCCGCGGTGATGGAACGGTAGACATGGCGGACTCAAAATCCGCTGCCCGCAAGGGCGTGGGAGTTCGAATCTCCCCCGCGGTACTCACTCACACAGCAGGTTCAGCGCCGTCAGCCGCCAGGAGTCAAGTTCGCGACCGGCGCCGGTGGCAGACCGTGAGGGCCTTTGAAGGCGAGGATCTGGTTGGTGCCTGGAAGCAGCAGTAGGCCATCCGCCACCGTGGGCGTCGGGAAGTGGTTCGCGGTCGCACCGAAGGGGATCGAGACAACCTCTTTGCCGTTGGCCGGGTTGAGACCGTGTACTGCGTCGCCCCCGATCGTCCAGACCAGTCCGTCGGCGATTATCGGTGCGCCCGCAGCCCCGTCGCTGTCGGTCCACAGCTGCCTCAGGTAGGGCGGCCTCGACAGGACCCTGACGGCCGTGACCCCGTTCGGGCAGGGTATGTAGACGACCGAGCCACGCACCGCGTGTCCGCCGTCGGGGTTGCCACTGCAGACGTGCAGTGACGCGAGTTCACCCTCGGAACCGCCGAGATGTCCCGGACGCAGCAGATACCCGATGTCGGTCTTGCCGACCTGGAAAACAAAGCCGTGCACGAGCGCGGGATCGCCGGTACCGAGGTCGAGGTCGTCCCCGCTGAGTGTCTGCCAATCCCTGGGGTGGAAGATCGACTTCAGATGCATGCTCGGCGACAGCTCGAGCACCGCGTCACTGTCGTCGTACTGCTGGCCTGCGCCCTGGTTGTATCCGTCGGCGCTCGCGACATACACGTTCCCGTGCTTGTCGACCACCGGTGAGCTGCCACCCATCCAGACGGCGCCGCGATCATTGCCATGACTGATCTGGAAATAGTGGAGTCGTCCGCCGGGTTCTGGGATTGACACGACATAGCCGTGAGCTGGGCCATTCGGACCGGGACAGTCACCCGTGTTCTGTCCGTAGGCGATGACGACGTAGCCGTTGTCGAGCGCGAGTCCTGGGCGCTGGAGCTGCGCGAGCTGATCCTCGCCGGCATTCGGCATCGCCGATTCGTTCAGCTCAACCTTGCCGGTGAGGAGGTCGAGTCCGAAGAGACGATGCGATGCCTCGACACCGTGAGAGGCAGATGGGCCCGGGATCAAGGTGTCCGCGTCGACGAAGATCTCGCCGCGATTCAGATCGATGACCGGAGTGCCGGTGATGCCGACGACGGGCGAGATGTCGCCGCATGGGAGGTCACCAGAGGGCACCGGCTTCCCGAGGTGGCGGGACCACAGGATCCGCCCGCTGCGCGCGGACATCGCGTAGACGGTGTCGTTCTCGGTCGCGGCATACACGCGCCCATCGGCGACCAGCGGCTCGCCGTACAACTGGCCGTCCAGCGCCCGTGAGGTCCAAGCCGGCCTCGAAGGGCGCAGCTTGGCGTGCGGTGCAACCCCGCTCGCCTCAGCATTCGCGTGGTAGGTCGTCCAGTTGGAGCCGAAACCAGAGGTCGGCACCGTTGCGGCACTGGCCGGACCTTCGATCGCGACGCTGAGGCAGCAGAACAGCGCCGCAACCAACCCGAGAGCTACCGGTGGCCGCAGGTTTTCCCGCGTTCGAAGCCACATAGCGCCTCGCTCACGCATCGCTCTCACTGAACAAACCAAGTAGCTGGCACGGTTCGCCCAGTTTACGAATGGCAGCCCCTGTGAACGCGCCGGCCTGCTCCGGAGTTGTTGGGGGCGGCCCCAGCTGACCACTCGCGGGTTGCCGGTCGGGAACAGCGAGTACATTGCGTCCATGGCCCTGGCGGATGAGAAGTGTGTGCTGCTGACGACCTTCAAGCGCAACGGGTCACCGGTTGCCACACCGGTTTGGTGGGTGGAGCTTGGAGCCGGCAGCTTCGGGTTCTGGACGAGCTCGGCATCGGGAAAGGCCAAGCGGCTCGCTCACACTGAACGCGTGACGATCCAGCCGTGCAGTATGCGCGGGGTCGTCAAGCCCGGCAGCGAGCCGGTGGATGCCATCGCGCGAGTGGTCAGCGGGGATGAGCTCGACGCGATTCGCGAGAAGGTTGTCGCGAAGTACGGAATCTGGACCAAGGTGACCAAGGGCCTTGCCAAGATCGGCGGCTGGGTGAAGCGCAAGCCGTTCCCCTACGCCGACCGCGGCGTGATCGTCACGCTCTGAGCGTCGCCCATACAATCGCGGTTTGCCGCGATGCGGTGGCCTGCCTGCGGGCGTGGCGAAATTGGTAGACGCGCCGGCTTTAGGTGCCGGTGGCTTCGGCCTTGGGGGTTCGAGTCCCTCCGCCCGCACTATCTATCTCTGCTCAGTCACCCGTCGCCCGGCGGCGGTAACTGAAACAATCGCTTTGGGATGTCGGACGCGAACGAGGCGCTGGCGGCGGAATTCAAGCGGGCCAGCGTGGCGGGCTGGTCGGCGCAGCTGCGTGCCGGGCGGGGCGAAGCACCGCTCGAGACCGAGCTCGACGACGGCCTTTCGGTCAAGTGGCTGTACACCGCCGATGATGAGCTTGCCCCGGATCCAGGCGGCGTGCCCGGGTCCGACCCATATGTTCGCGGGAAACGTGTGGGCACGCCCTGGGCGATCCGGCAGGAGACCGGGGCGCGGACGCGCAGCGAGGCGAATTCGCAGGTCCTCGAGGATCTGGAGGGTGGGGCGACGGAGGTTCTGCTGCGACTGCAGTCCGACGGCACATCCGGCGTTCCGGTGGACAGCGTCTCAGACCTCGAGGAGGTGCTGGACGGGGTGCATCTGGAACTGGCGCCGGTTGCCCTGGTGTCGGGCAGCGTCACGGCCGCCGTGGCGGCGATGGTGTGCCAGCTCTGGCGGGCGTGCGGGGTGGACCCAGCGGCGGCGCGCGGATCCCTGGGGATCGACCCGATCGCGACGCTCGTCCGGCACCGGGCAGTCGCAGAGGACGAGTTCACATCCCCGGTCCAGGCGGCGCTCAGTCAGCTGGCCGAGGTTCAGGTGGAGTTCCCACATGTCCAGACGCTGGCCGTGGACACGGCGCCCCACGTCGACGACGGCGCAGGCGTCACGCTCGAGTTGGCGATCGCGATCGCTACCGCGATCGCCTACCTCCGGGCCGGCGACGCTGAATCGATCGCGCCCGAGGACGTTGCCCGAGGACTCGAGTTCCGCGTGGTCGCGGGCCCTGACCAGTTTCTCGAGATCGCGAAGCTACGCGCGCTGCGGCGCATGTGGGCGAGCGTGCTCGAGGCCTGTGGCGTCGGCCCGGAGGGTCGGCGTTCGCCGACGTACGCGCAGACCAGCCGTCGCATGGTCTCCTCGCTGGATCCGTGGGTGAACATGCTGCGCGCCACCACCGCGGCATTCGCAGCCGCCGTTGGGGGTGCCGATGGGATCACCGTGGTTCCGTTCGATGAGCCGCATGGCATAGGCGTGACCGACCCGGGGCCGCTCGGGCGGCGAAATGCGCGTAACACTCAGCTTGTGCTGCTCGAGGAGGCATCGCTGCACCGCGTTGCCGACCCCGCCGGCGGCAGCTGGTACGTCGAATCGCTGACCGAGCAGTTGGCGCAGGCTGCGTGGTCACAGGTGCAGCGGATCGAGCACTCGGGTGGGATCGTCCCCGCGCTGTACTCAGGCCGGCTCGCTGACGCGATCGCAGCAGAAGCGACTGCGCGGCGCGACGCCCTGTCGCACCGCCGGCACGAGATGACCGGCGTGAACACATTTCCGCTGCTCGAGCGCGACGGACTCGAGCGCGGCAGCACGGATACCACGCGGGACTGGAAGGGGAGCCGCGATGGTTCGGAGTTCGAGGCGCTGCGGGCTCGCGCCGCTCGGCTTCGGGAGCCGAGGCTCGTGCTCGTGAACGTGGGGCCGTTGTCGGCGCATGTGAGCGTGAATCTCTGGGCCAGAAGCTTCTTCGAGTCAGGCGGGGTGGTCACCGTCTCACAGCCAGAGGCGCAGATTGAGCTCGGCGAGCTGACGGTGGCGGCCGTCTGTGCCGGACGCGATGATGACCCGGGGCCTGCGATCGCGGCGCTGCGCCAGGCCGGTGCCGTTCGGATCTACCTCGTCGGGGCGGCATCAGAGGTGGCGCTCGCGGTCGGTGCCGATGCTGGCGTGCACGACGGCGTGGACATGGTCGCGGTCCTCGCCAACCTGCTTGACCTGTTCGAGGGTGGGGCAGGATGAGCGGCCGCATCCCAGATTTCTCGAGTCAGCCGCTCGCGGGCGTGGTGCCTGCGGCGGCCCCGTCGTCGCCGCGAAAGCAGGGCGGCGACGACGGCATCTGGGAGACGCCAGAGGGGATTCTCGTCCGGCCGGTTTACACCTCGGCTGACCGCGACGGGCTCGACTTCGTCGACGGGATCCCGGGCGTTGCGCCGTATCTGCGCGGGCCCTACCCGACCATGTACGTGGAGAAGCCCTGGACGATCCGCCAGTACGCCGGTTTCTCGACCGCCGAGGAGTCAAACGCGTTCTACCGGCGCAACCTCGCCGCAGGCCAGAAGGGTCTGTCAGTCGCGTTCGACCTCGCAACGCATCGCGGCTATGACTCCGACAACCCACGTGTGGCGGGCGATGTCGGCATGGCCGGGGTCGCGATCGACTCGATCCTCGACATGCGCCAGCTGTTCGACGGCATCCCCCTCGACCAGATGACGGTGTCGATGACGATGAACGGGGCCGTGCTGCCGATACTGGCGCTGTTCATCGTCGCCGGTGAGGAGCAGGGCGTCGAGCACGGACGGCTGGGGGGGACCATCCAGAACGACATTCTCAAGGAGTTCATGGTCCGCAACACCTACATCTATCCGCCCGAGCCGTCGATGCGGATCATCTCCGACATCTTCGCCTACACATCGCGGGAGATGCCGCGGTTCAACTCGATCTCGATCTCCGGTTACCACATGCAGGAGGCCGGCGCCAGTGCTGACCTCGAACTCGGCTACACGCTCGCCGACGGGATCGAATACGTGCGAGCCGGGATCGCCGCAGGGCTCGATGTCGACAGCTTCGCGCCGAGGCTGTCGTTCTTCTGGGCGATCGGCATGAACTTCTTCATGGAGGTCGCCAAGATGCGCGCCGGCCGGCTGCTCTGGGCGAAGCTGATGCGACAGTTCGACCCGAGTGACGAGAGGTCACTGTCATTGCGTACACACTGTCAGACCAGCGGCTGGTCACTCGCGGCCCAGGATGTGTACAACAACGTCGCCCGGACCTGTGTCGAGGCGATGGCAGCCACGCAGGGGCACACGCAGTCACTGCACACCAACGCGCTCGACGAGGCGCTCGGGCTCCCGACCGACTTCAGTGCCCGGATCGCCCGCAACACGCAGCTGTTCCTGCAGCAGGAGTCCGGGACGACACGCGTGATCGATCCCTGGGGGGGCTCCTATTACGTCGAGTGGCTCACGGACCAGTTGGCGCGCCGGGCACTCGCCCACATCGCGGAGGTCGAGGAGCTCGGCGGGATGACGCGCGCGATCGAGGAGGGCATCCCCAAGCTGCGGATCGAGGAGGCGGCAGCGCGCACACAGGCGCGGATCGACGCAGGTCGTCAGGTCGTGGTCGGGGTCAACCGTTACCAACCCGAAGATGACGTCCCGGTGAACGTGCTCAAAATCGACAATTCGGCGGTGCGCTCGGCGCAGGTGGCGAAGCTCGAACAGCTGCGGGCCGACCGTGACGCAGCGGCCTGCGAGGCATCGCTCGAGCGGTTGGTCCGGGCGGCCGCCGACGGAGCCGGGAACCTGCTCGAGCTGGCCGTCGAGGCGGCACGGTCGCACGCTACGGTGGGGGAGATCTCCAGCGCGCTGGAGCAGGTCTACGGTCGCCACGCGGCTGAGATCCGTTCGATCGGCGGCGTCTACCAGAGCGAGATTGGAGAGCGATCGGTGCCATTCACACGTACTCGCGGGCTCGTCGAGAGGTTCGAGGCGCTCGAAGGACGTCGCCCTCGAATCCTCGTGGCGAAGATGGGGCAGGACGGACACGATCGGGGTCAGAAGGTGATCGCCTCGGCGTTTGCGGATCTCGGATTCGACGTCGACATCGGACCGCTGTTTCAGACGCCAGAGGAGGTGGCGCGGCAGGCGATCGAGGCTGACGTCCATGTGGTCGGCGTGAGTTCGCTGGCGGCCGGTCACCTGACATTGGTGCCGCTGCTGCGGGCTGCGCTGGACTGCGCCGGCGGCGATGGGATCGCGGTCGTCGTCGGAGGGGTGATCCCGCCGGCCGATTACGACGAGCTGCGGATCGGCGGCGCCGATGCGATCTACCCGCCCGGCACCGTGATCGGTGAGGCCGCGAGCGAGCTGCTCGAGCTGTTGCTGGATCGGCTCGGCCATTCGCCCGAGCTGTCCACGCCGTGAGCGCTTCGCGGCCGAGGCTCGAGGCGCTGATCGCGGGCGTGACCGGTGGCGACCGCGGCGCGCTGTCGCGTGCGATCACGTTGGCGGAGAGTCGACTGGCGGTCGATCAGGAGCTGGCCCAGGGGTTGCTGGGTGCGGTCGCGGCGCGGACCGGCGGTGCTGTGCGCGTTGGCCTGACCGGCGTGCCGGGCGCGGGCAAGAGCACTCTGATCGAGACCCTTGGACTGTGGTTGCTCGATCAGGGGCATCGCTTGGCAGTGCTGGTGATCGACCCCTCGAGCTCACGCACAGGCGGCTCGATCCTCGGTGACAAGACCAGAATGCCGCGTCTGTCGCTGGACGAGCGTGCCTACATCCGGCCCTCACCGGCTGGCGGGGTGTTGGGCGGTGTCGCGTCGCGGACGCGCGAGGCGGTGCTTCTGTGTGAGGCGGCTGGATTCGACGTTGTGATCGTCGAGTCGGTGGGCGTGGGGCAGTCGGAGTCGGAGCTCGCGGAGGTCGTGGACAGCCTGTGCCTGCTGTTGGTGCCGGGCGCAGGTGATGAGCTGCAGGGGATCAAGCGCGGCGTGGTCGAGCTGGCGGACCTGATCGCCGTGAACAAGTCAGACGGCGACCGGATGGCCGCAGCCAGGCGCGCGGCCGCCGATTACCGGCATGCGCTGCGGATGCTGCCGCCCGCGACGCCCGGATGGCAGACACCGGTGCTGACCGTGAGCGCTCGCGATGGCACGGGGGTGGTGGAGCTGTGGGAAGCGATCGTCGCTCACCGTGACCTGCTTGCCAACGACGGCCGCCTGGAGAAGCGGCGCGCCCAGCAGCAACTGCGCTGGCTGCACGGACTGCTCGATGAGACGATCCTCCGGCAGGCTCGCTCACGGCCCGGGTTCGAGGCGCAGGTGGCGGAGGCCGAGCGAGCCGTGGCCGAGCGTCGCCTGACCGTGCCCCAGGCGGTCGATCAGATCCTCGCCGCCAACGAGCGCGGCGCCTGAGCGCTCAGCGTATGGGTGGGGGATCGGATTCGGCGCTCGCCGGGAGCGCGGGGTCCCACTCGCAAGCCACGCAGGCGTGTCGGAACGCAGACCGCGCGAAGGCGATCGCCACCTGGTGAGGATCAGGCTGCGTGCGCACATCGTCCCAGTCGAGGATGAACTCACCCAACTGATCGTCCCAGCGCGCGGGGGTGAGCGTCGCGCTCGTGAAGCCCGCGTGTCCCGGGTGGGCGTAGGCGTAGAACGCGGCTTTGGGGTAGCGAGGATCGCCCGGCCACCATCCGATCGCCACCTCCTGGGAGTCCATCGAGTTGCGCATGATGAAGTCTGCCGACGGCGGGTCGGCCGGCGCCCCCGAGAACAGGCTGACCGCAAGGTCAAAGGAGCCCCACCAGGCGTTGACCGGCGTCGAGCGCCCGCGGTACGGGGCCCGGAATGCGGCAAGCACGAGGGCCGCGCGGGTCGCCGCGCTGAAGTAGCGGGTGGCGGCGGCAGTGTCGTAGGTCGCATGCTCCTGATCCTCGTCGAGCGCCACCGTCCACCAGACCTCCTGGGGGGTCAGGTCGATCTGGACCGGTCCGACCAGTGATCTGACCGCATCCAGCAGCTCACGCGTCACCGTCCCGACCGGGCGATCCGGGGTCAGGGCAATTCGTCTGGACGGCCGGGAGCTGTGTTCGAGGAACACCTCGTGGGCATGCATGTCGAGTCCGATGACGATCGCACCGGACGCGTCTGGTGCCGGCAGCGGCATGGTCTCGCAGCCGCGGGCGGTCATGCGCAGGGCTGCATGCTGAAGCTGAGGTTCCGGCGCGGCGAGAGTCGCGGCGAGCTTGCCAAGCACCTGGACGTGAGCATGCAGCGTGTCGCACGTGGCGGTCCAATCCTCATAGTTGACGGAGGGCCAACCCTCAGTTTCGACGGACGCTGCGGGTCGTGGTTCGTTGCCTGTGGATGCGTCGCTCATGGTGATCACCGAATGCTGATGAGGGGATTCTGCCACCGGCGGTGTACCCGATGTGATCGGGTAGCGAGGCCGAACCACCGGCGGGAGGTTCTCGGTCGAGTAGTGTGAAACTACAGACCTGAGAGCCCAGAGACAGGGCGCTGTGATTGGGCAAGCAACCAGGAGGAGCCTCTGATGGCGGACTTTTCGGTGGTCAATCCCGCGACGGGGGAGACCGTCAAGGAATACGCGCGGATCAGCGATGCTGATCTGAGCAAGGCGATCGCGGGCGCGTACCGCTGTCAGCAGGAGTGGATCCCGAGCACGACCGCGGCCGAGCGCGCAGCTCTGATCAGGCGTGTCGGTGAGCTGCACAGCGAGCGCCGCGAGGAGCTCGGGCAGATCATCGTGCGCGAGATGGGCAAGCCGATCGAGCAGGCGCTGGGCGAGGTCGACTTCTGTCAGGCGATCTATGACTACTACGCCGACAACGCCGAGGCGCTGCTCGCTGACGAGCCGATCACGCTGCTCGACGGAGAGGGCTCGGCGATCATCCGTCGCAGCCCGTACGGGGTGCTGCTCGGCATCATGCCCTGGAACTTCCCCTACTACCAGGTGACACGCTTTGCGGGGCCGAACCTGATCATCGGCAACACGATTCTGCTCAAGCACGCCCCGCAGTGCCCCGAGTCGGCGCTGGCGATCCAGCAGATGTATCACGACGCCGGCTTCCCGGAGGGTGCCTACACCAACATCTTCGCAGTGCCTGAACAGATCGAATCCGTGATCGCAGATCCGCGGGTGCGGGGCGTGTCGCTCACGGGGTCCGAACGTGCCGGTGCTGCGGTGGCGCAATTGGCCGGCAAGCACCTGAAGAAGGTCGTGCTCGAGCTGGGCGGCTCGGATCCCTTCATCCTGCTGTCAACGGACGATCTCGACGCCACCGTCGAAGCGGCGGTCGCGGCGCGCCTGGATAACACCGGCCAGTCCTGCAACGCGGCGAAGCGGTTCATCGTCATCGACGATCTCTACGAGCCGTTCCTTGAGAAGTTCACCGCTGCGATGACCGCTGTCACGCCCGGCGACCCGACCTCGGTCGACAGCACGATCGGGCCGTTGTCCTCCAGCACCGCGGCCGAACGGCTCGACCAACAGGTCAAGAGCGCGATCGCCCAGGGTGCCAAGGTCGCAGGCGGCGCCGCCGAGCGCGACGGCAACTTCTACCCTCCCACGGTACTCACGGACATCGCTCCTGACAATGACGCCTACAGGGAGGAATTGTTCGGCCCCGTCGCGCAGGTCTACCGCGTGAGTTCAGAGGACGAAGCGGTCACGATCGCCAACGACACGCGATTCGGGCTCGGCTCCTACCTGTTCACGACCGATCCGCAGCAGGCCGTGCGGGTCGCCGACAAGATCGAGGCAGGGATGGTCTACGTCAACATCGTCGGCGCCGACGGCGCGGAGCTGCCATTTGGCGGTGTGAAGTCCTCGGGGTTCGGTCGCGAGCTCGGCCGCTACGGGGCCGATGAGTTCGTCAACAAGAAGCTGATCCGCATCGGCTGAGCAGATCTCAGCGCACCGCTGAGGCCCTGGCTGACCCACACATGAGCTATCGCCAGCTGTCGCTCAGCCCCGAGTAGTTGAGCGAACCGGGTGTATCGAGCTGCTCACCGGTCTCCAGCAGTGTCTTGAGCCCCGACAGGATCATCGGCCAGCCACCGTAGAGCTCCGCGTTCGCGCCGGCCGGAAGTTGGTCGTGGATCAGCGTCAACCGGCACGAGGTGCCGACCGGCTCGATCTCCCAGGTCACCCGTGTTGTGCCCTGACCCTTAACGCCTTCGCTCCAGAGCGCATTGAAGCTCTGGACCAGCAGGTGGGGGGGTTCGACGGTGAGGTTCTCTCCGGCTCCCAGGTCGATCACCCCCGGTACGGCCAGCGAGTAGCTGTCACCGGGCTCCCAGTTAGAACGAACCTCGGCACCAAAGCTGTACTTGGCGCGCTCGGCCGGGTCTGTGATCGCCGCCCACAGTCGCTCAGGGGTGGTCTTGATGAAGATCTCGAATACCGCGGTGCCTTCGGCGACCGGTGCGGTGCCGTCAGCCCAGGAGACCGGCTTGTGAGTCTGCATGACTGGATCCTCCAGATGGGTCTTGAGAACGCTGAGTGTTGCCGCCCACGGCGCGGCGTATTTGCTCACCCAGCGATCGTGGGCGAGCCTGATCGGGACGGTGTTCAGGTAGTGGAGCTTCTCGCGGCCGCGACGACGCGTGGTCACAAGCCCGGCTGCTTCCAGCACGCCCAGGTGCTTCATGACCCCGAACCTCGACATCTCGACGCGTGATTCGAGTTCCGTCAGCGTCTGGCCGTCCCGGATGAAGAGCTCATCCAGAAGGCCGCGTCGGGTCGGGTCGGCCAAGGCCCTGAACACTTCGTCCATCGCTTCACTATACGTGACCATTTGGTCACATGTCAAGCTGGATGAGACGTGATCCCCTGCACGCTCAATTGCCATAGGATCGTTGGCGTGCCGTTCACGCTGAGGAACCTGCGGATAACCAGCGCGACGGGTGGGCGGGCCGGCCGATGCTGATCTATTCGATGGGCGTGTCAGTCGATGGCTTCATCGCCGACCGCGAAGGCGGCTTCGGGTGGACGGTCCCCAGCGAGGAGCAGTTTCAGGCCCATCTCGAGCAGACACGTGAGCTTGGCCGCTATCTGTGTGGTCGCAGGCTCTACGAGACGATGCTGGTGTGGGAGACCGATCCGTCGCTGCGCGAAACCGCGTCCGGAGCGGCGTTTGCCGACGTCTGGTCTGCACTCCCGAAGATTGTCTTCAGCAGCAGCCTCGACGAGGTTCAGGGCAATGCCAGGCTGGCCGAGGCGCTGCTGGCCGAGGAGCTCGGTGCCGCACTCGATGCGACCGACAAGGACGTCGGGATCGGCGGCGCGGGCTTGGCCGCCGGAGCGGTGGAGCTCGGTCTGGTCGACGAGCTGCGCATATTTCGCAACCCGGTCGTCGTCGGTGGCGGCACGCCGTTTCTGCCGCCGGTAACCGAAATAGTCCAAATGGAACTGATCGAGTCCGCGACGTTCTCCTCACGGGTGATCTACGAGCGCTACCGACGCGTCCGCGATGGTTAGTGCTGACACATGTCCTGAGTCATGAGCGCCTCGAGAACGGCCGCGGCGGTGCTGTCGGCGGTTGCGGCGCTGGTCAGCTTGGGTGCGCAACCTGCATACGGCCAGAGGCTCATCATCGGTCATTCGGTCCGAGGACGACCGATCCTGGCTTGGGTCGAAGGACCGTCGAGCGCCCCGAGGAAGGTTCTCCTGATCGGCGTCATTCACGGCAACGAGCAGGCCGGCCTGGCGATCACCAGCGCGGAGCGTGTACGTCGTCCACCGGTCGGCGTGCAGGTATGGATTGTTCCGGAGCTCAATCCCGACGGGGTGGCGGCCGACACCCGGCAGAACGCTGATCGAGTCGACCTGAACCGCAACTTCCCCTACCGATGGGAGTACACGAGCGACCCCACGTTCTATTCAGGACCGCACCCGACATCTGAGCCGGAAACCAGGGCGATGATGCGCCTGGTCCTGCGGATCCATCCAGCCGTCACGATCACCTACCACCAGCACATGGACCTGGTCGACGAGTCCGGTGGAGATCGCGGCGTTGCGCGCCGGTACGCGCAGGTCGCCGGCATGCGGGCCACGTGCTTGACGTTTCTCCCCGGGGAGGAGACCGCCTGGTCCAATCATGCTCTGCCGGGGACGACATCGTTTGTCGTGGAGCTCCCGGCTGGCCCGCTCGGTCCTGCTGGCCTCGCGCGTCAGCTGCATGCGGTTCGTGCAGTCGAACTCGGCCAGCGGACCGGATCGCCTCGGCGCTGCGACTCGTCGACGGTCGCTTTGTGAATAGCGGTTTGCACATGGTGATCGCTCGATCAGAGGAGGTTGATCAGGACCGCAATCCCGACAGCGATCAGGATGATGCCGCCCAAGATCTCGCTGTTGTGCTCGATTCGAGCACCCAGTCGGCCACCAAGCTCAAGTCCAACCAGGGAGAGTCCGACGCTCATGGCCGTGATCACGATCACGCTAAGAATCAGGTTGGTGTGGGTGGCACCCAGCGCGAAGCCGACAACCAGGTTGTCGATGCTGAGCGCTGCCGCCAGGACCAGGAGCCGACCCAGGCCAGCGGTGGCCTTCACCGCTTCGGCTTCGTCGCTGACGTCCTGTGTGAGGGCCGCGTAGCTGGTGTGAGCTCCGGTCGCGATCAGCAGCAGGCCGCCGAACACCTGGGCGGAACTGCCCAGCGTGTGTGACAGGGAGTGACCGAGGGCGAGCCCGATTATCGGCATGCCCGCCTCGAAGATCGCGAACGAGAGTGCGATCCGCAGTCTGACACGACGGTCGACACCGGACACCCCGATTGCTATCGAGGCCGCGAAGTTGGTCAACCCCAACGATAGGGCGATCAAGAGCAGTGCGACCATCGCGCAAGGGTAAGCGGGGGCTCGTGTGCGCCTCGATTCGATTGCCGTTGCGGAGACCGTGAGATCGAGGCTGTGCCCGACGTTCTATGGCGGAGGTGGGGTCTTTCCGAAGGCACATACCGTAAAGTGGAGCTGGAGGATGGGGGCGAGTCTGCAGCTCTGCGTGAGAACAATTGGACGGAACCGCATTGCGGCGGCGCGCTCGTGTCCCCGCTGTTTCGCCGGTGCAGCTGTACGGCGGAGCCGGTCCGCAATGAGGAGTTCCGCATCCGCGGCATTGGTGGCAACCGCGATGCTGAGCTTTCCGGCCGCCTCGCGTGCGGTCATGTCGGCCGCGGACACGGTCAGACCGACCCCGTCGAGCACCGAATCGAGGTCGCCGATCCAGCTGACGGTCGGCAACGCCTATCCAGGCCCGCCGATCCGCGCCGGATTCGTCGGGATCACGACGGAATTCCGGGACATGTTCACGGAGGTCGGGACCGACCCGACCCTCCCTGACAGGGCGTTCGAGCAGATCCTCAGGAACCTGGCGCCCGACGGAGGCTTTGACCTGCGAATCGGCGGTGATACCACCGACTGGACGTGGTGGCCGGTCGCCGGAATGGCCCATCCGCCATGGGCACGCTTCACGCTTACGCCAACCTGGATGGCCGTTGCGCAGAAGCTCCTGGAGGACCTGCACGCGCACCTGATCGTCGGAATCAACATGGAGGCCGACAACCCGCTGGTGTCGGCCGCGGAGGTTCAGGCAATCCAGTCGGGCATCGGTCCCTCAGTGCCCACGACGTTTGAGCTCGGCAATGAGCCGGAGCTCTATTCGAAGTGGCCCTTCTACATAATCAAAGCGCCGGCCCGCGTAACCGTGTACGGGCGTTCACGGAGCTACTCCTTTCGGCAGATAACCACTGAGTGGGATCGGTTGGCAGCGCACCTCGGCCCGATCCGGCTCGCGGGCGTCGGCTACTCGTCATTTCGGGCGCTTCCTCACGTCGAGCAGTTCCTGCACGCGAGCCCGAATCTGTCCCTGCTGACCCTGCATACCTATGCGCTCACGCCCCAGAAGTGCCAGCAGGGAGGTCAACTGCAGGAGAGCCGGCTGTTTGATGCCCATTCATTGCAGGGGCTCGCAGGTGAGGTCGGCGCCTGGTCCACGGTCGGACGCCAGAACCGCGTCGCGCTTCGTGTTGACGAGATAAATGCTGTGACCTGCGGCGGGCTTGTGAACTTCAGCGACACCATGGGCCCGAGCCTGTGGGCATTGAACGTCCTGCCTCTATACGCGCGGACAGGTGTCACCGGAGTCAACTTCGAGACCAGACCGGGCACCGCCCAGAATTTGATCCAGACGGCGACCTCCGGCTCCGGTTGGCAGGTCTCCGTGCAACCCGAGTACTACGGCATGCTTGCCTTCGCCCAACTCACGCCGCCGGGCTCGCGCATATTGGAGGTCACGCCGATGCCGAGTGGACTGCTGGCCTGGGCCGTACAGACCCCTGGGCATACCGTCAACATCGTCGTGACCAACGTCACGGGCCACGCCCAACGCGTTGCCATCCAGGCTGGCGTCGCCAGGGGGTCGGCAACGTCGGAGGCGCTGGCTAGCTCCGCCCGACGTCTGGCCGCCACCACCGGCGTGACGCTCGGCGGGCAGGCGATATCCCCACAGACGGGTCGGTTGGCCGGAAAGCGCGTGGTATCTCACGTCACGCCGCACAAGGGCATCTACGACATCACCGTCGCACCGGCGAGCGCCACGATCCTGAGCGTCCACACTTAGCAGTTGTTGATTTCGATCGCGAGCAGCGCTTGCGCACCATTTGGCGTCAGTGCGGGTTTACTACCGAAGTGATGAAGCTCTTTCAGACTGACAGGATCAGGCGGTTGGATTTGGGTCGCAGCGGACGGCGGCTGGTGGCGATGCTGGTGACGGGTGCGACCGCCGTGTTGCTCCTGGCGTCGGCAGCCCAGGCGGGTACGGCCAACGGCGGTTTGGCGGGAGCCGGGGCTGACCCGATCGGCCGGATGGTGTGGGGGGCTCCACGCAACGACGACCTGTGGAACGCGTACGAGTCCCTGTCGGGATCGAGCCAGGCGCTGATGGGAAAGCTCGCGCTGCAGTCGCGGGCGATGTGGCTCGGGTACTGGGTCCCGACCGATCAGGTGCAGGCCTACACGGCTGCGACGGTGGCGGCTTGGCAGAACGGGAACCCGAACGCTCTCACCGAGTTTGCGACGTTCGAACTGCAACCGTGGGAGACACGGACAGCCAACGGGGTCTGGAAGGGGCCGGTCCATGGGTCCTGGAACGTCGGCGCCGACGAGGCCTGGTATCGCAACATGGCGGCGGGGATCGGTGGTGCCAGGGCGCTCGTGATCGAGCAGGCTGACCTGCCGTTCGCGCTGAAGTCATCCTCGACAGCGCCCGAGCGGATCGACACCTACGCCGCCCGCGTGCTGAGCGCCAACCCGTACACCACGGTCTACATAGATGGGGGCACGGCCGGTTGGCTTTCCGCCGCGCAAGATGCGTCGCTGCTGATCCGAAACGGCATCCGGTACGCCCGTGGGTTCGCGCTCGATGACACCGACTACGACCCGACTGCGATCGAAGATCAGTTTGGGGCGACTGTCGTCGCGGCACTGGCCAAGCGCGGCGTGAAAGGCAAGCACTTCATTGTCAACACCGACGAGAACGGACAGCCATACAAGCCTAACCAGGTACGGGGACGAGGGATCAACGACGCGCCGATCTGCCATGGCCGGATCCAGACGGTCTGCCAGCGGACCGGGATCCCGCCGACCACGAACGTCACGTCCTCGCGGTGGAATCTTGGCCCCGTGGCCTCGAAGGCGGCCAGGCTGTACTGCGACGGCTACGTCTGGTCGGGGCGGCCCTGGGACATCGATGCTGGACCGTTCGTCCTGCAGTATGCGCTGTGGCTCGCTGGGAACGGCGAGTACTAGGGTTCCCCCGGGGCCTCGCATGGCAGACCGAGGGCCTCGTACTCATCGGGGTGCCAACTGACGGTTTGGATAACCGTGGCGTCCTTCTGAGAGCAGGTCCAGCGTCGCCAACTCCTTCCCCAACAGGAGCGCACGCATCCACCGCTCTCGTTGCCATTTCTTTTCACGTGCGTCATGCAACATGTTGGAGGTCCGGGGCTGGTGGGACCCTTCCGTGCTTGAATCTCTGCGCATGGAGCCGCAGCACCCGCCTTGGAACTCGAGTTCGTCGCACACTTCGAGGTCGAGATCGCGACGCTGCTGGAGATCGGGGTGACGCCGGCGGGCCGGCGACGTACGATCCCGATCACCGGGGGCCGCTTCAACGGCCAGCGGCTTAGCGGCGACGTGCTCGCTGGAGGCGCTGACTGGCTGACCGTCCGCCCCGACCGCGTTTTGGTGATCGACACCCGCTACACCTTGCGAACAGATGACGGGGGCACTGATCTCGATCTTCACGAGTGGGCTGGGCCGACGCGATGGCGACGTCATCGAGATCCGGCAGGGTCTCCGATTCGAAACGGCCGCGCAGGATTGTGACTGGTTGATGCGCTCGCTCTTCCTTGCCTCGGCGAGGGGCAGGGACGGCGTCGTTCGTTACGACGCCTACTGCGTGACCTGACGGGCATCCCAATTGGAAAATCGCCAGTGG
Organism: uncultured Conexibacteraceae bacterium; assembly: GCA_963848435.1. Lineage (GTDB taxonomy): Bacteria > Actinomycetota > Thermoleophilia > Solirubrobacterales > Solirubrobacteraceae > Palsa-465. The sequence continues at coordinate 300,716 of CAWKDQ010000005.1, forward strand.
AGCTACGGGCAAGAACGTGCCTGCCCTCGCGAGCGATAATAGGGACGTGGCCGACCTCAATGTGCTGGGCGGAGCGCTCGCCCCGTGCGGTACCGATCCGGTCACCGGCTTTTTTCGTGATGGGTGCTGCCGCACCAGTCCCCAGGACTTGGGGAGCCACACGGTCTGTGCTGTGGTCACCGCTGAGTTTCTCGAACACCAACAACGGATCGGTAATGACTTGGTCACGCCGATGCCGGAGTATCAATTCCCAGGGCTTGTGCCCGGAGATCGGTGGTGTGTGACCGCGGCCAACTGGCTTCGGGCGCACGTGGACGGCGCGGCAGCCTATGTCGTTCTTGCATCAACGCATCAGCGTGCTCTCGAGATCATCCCGCTCGAGGCTCTCAAGGAACACGCCGTTGACGTTCCTGCGGATCCGGGGCCGCTTCAAGCCTGAGCTGACCGCCGCCGGACCGACTCCGGAAGCCGCAGAAGCCCGGCGGTCGCGAGGCTTCTCAGTATTACGGTGACGCCACCCGAACGGATCGCTCCTCCGGTTCTGTGGCAATCCGCTTGTGCGGCCCGGAGGTGATTGCGCGAGCGGCCTCTCGGTGCGGTTTCGGTCTCTGCGCTGGCGATGGGCTCTGGGGCGACGGTCTGAGTCGAACTACCATTTAGTTCCTGGCACGATTGAGACTTGGAATTCGGCGGATGCCCGTCTTCACTGGATGAGGACGTCAGTACCCCCGCTTCCGCCGCCGGTGGTGCCGCCCACGGGTCCGTCACCTTCAAATGTGCCGCTGACCGTGCCGGAGATGTTGTTCGCTTCGATGCAACTGATGACTGTCTTGTTTCCGCTCCAAGTGAGGTGCGCCGTGCCGTTCGGGGCGAACATGTCGCCATTGAATGCCTGGCTACCCGAGATCGTGATGTTGAGCGCGGTCGAGCCGGTCCCCGTGGCATAGAAGATCGGATAGTTGCCCGTGACTGGGGTCGGAACGGATGCGTTGCAGTTCGCGGCTGTGTAACCGGTGGCGGTGTACCCGCACGGCGAAAGCGTCGTGGTTCCGCTCACCGTGTAGTTGATTGTGCCTCCGACGAAGGTGTCGTCTGTGGTGCTGCTGCCGCTGGCGGTGATGGTGACTGTGCCGTTCCACGTGCTGGGGATCGATTTCGTGCCCCCTCCAATCGCGCAATAGATGTTGCCGGAGATCGGATTACCACCGTTGCCGCCAGTGAGGGTGATGGAGGCTCCCTCGTTCGTGCAGAAACTCGGATAGCCGTTTGACGCGCAGGCGAGCTCACCGGTTCCTCCGCATGCCGGGAAGTCCTTGGCGTAGTCGATTGGCCACGGGAGGTCGACGGACTCTTGTGTGGGTGGGTTCGCCCAGGGGTTCTTGCCGGAGTAAATCGTGGAGCTTGAGCAGGTGCTGGACCCGTTTGGGCCATACGTTCCCGTTCCGAGGGAGATGTTTCCGCTTGTCACTGCGCTGATATTCGAGTTGCTCTGGATCTCGCCGTTGATCGTCGTGGTTCCGGACATAGTGAGCGAAATACCGTTTGACGAACTAGCACAGTTGCTGTTATTGGCGAACATGAAATCGCAGCCGGTGCCAGGAGTGCTGCAGGAGGCGGCGGATCCTGACCAGCTCGCGGCTGCAGCCGCTGATTGATTGCTGTTCTGGACTCCGAATAGCCTGGCGAAGAGAGACGGCGCCGACGAACTCGCGTTGATCGTGACCTGGTCGGTGGTGGTGTTTACGCTCACCTGGCTGGCGGTAAGCGTCAAGCCATTCTGGGCAGCGTAGTAGACCGCTACGTTTTGAGCGTCGGTCACGTCAGTGCTCGAGTTGCAGGTGTATCCAGTTGGGCCGGTATTCGGCTTGGCGAGGCAGTTGGCGGCTGCGAGCGCGGCGGCATCAGCGACGACCTGAGCCTGGTGGTGCTTCTGGTACCACGTCGCCACATCGACCCCGAAAGCCGCCACGCCCATAACGACCAGCATGCAAAGCGCGACGATGACGAGCGACTGTCCGGATTCGGATCGGATACTGTGCAGCGCTGTCCGCTTCTGGCCGCGCATCGGTTATACCGGATCGTCTTCAAGGTCCGGGCGCTTGAGCGGCCGACCCAGCGAGTAAACGTTTTGTTGAGCTCTTGTTTGACCGTGCGGCGGCCCGAGTGGCGAGCAGCACCCAGGTCGCGGCAAGCAGCAGACGAAATGCGGTTGTCATCGCCTTGCCACAAACCAAATACTCTGCCGGACGTGCGGAGAGTGCCCGTCTGATCGAGTTCATTGCCGCAGGCCGCAGCGGTCAGCGTCAAGCAAGCAACGGCGAACGTGACCTTGAGCCGCGATGATCGACCGGTTGATCGACCACGCCGACATCCTGTCGCGGACAGCGTGAAAACGCCATCGGCACCGCCAACGATCGCAGTATTTGGCGCGGGTGCTGATGGCATCGAGGTGCCTGGGTCGGGAAACGACTTCAGGCCGTGCCTGCGCATGCACGCTGCAAGCTTCACACCCTGCTTGATCTGCGTCGGCGACCCTGGGTTGGGCAACCCTCCGGGCATCAGCTTCTGACACGCGTTCTGGGCTGACTCAAACGCGGGCGATTGCGTGTTGATCCCTGAACCCGAGATCTGGACCTCGGCGCCTGAGCCGCTTGGGTCGGGGAAGTTCGAGACGCCGTGAGCCCGCATGCAGCTCGCGTACCTGATCGGACCCGATGCGGCCACGTGGCGCGGGCGCGTGCTCGACTTTGCTGAGGTCCCACAGGCGGCTAGAGATAGCGCAGAGCTGGCGACCGCGAGAACGACAAACGGGCGTTGTCGAGATATCGGGAAGCGCATCTAGTCAGCATGGACGCAGGGGGCTGGCCCTCGCGTCGCAGGTTCGCGGGTTAGCTTCTGTGGTGATAGGGGCCACTTTGGCCAGTGCCGCATACGACCGTGTTGGAGGACCAGCCCATGCCTGACGTTATCTCGACCGCGCCTGCTGATGTGCGTTTGTGGGTCGCTTTGGATGTGCGCAAGCTCTCGATCGTTGCCGCGAGCTTGCCGCCGGTTGGCGGCAAGCCGGAGCTCGCGCGGATTGAGACGACCCCGAAGGCGATCCGGACGTTCATCGCCAAGCTCGGCGGCGCGGAGGGCCTGGCTGTCAGCTATGAGGCCGGGCCGGGCGGGTTCGCGCTCTGGCGGCTGCTCACGAGCATGGGGTGGCGTGTGATGTGATCGCCCCGTCGCTTGTGCCGGTCCGTGCCGGCGACCGCGTCAAAACCGATCGGCGGGACGCGAAGAAGCTCGTGGGCCTGTATCGGGCTGGGCTGCTCAGGTTTTGTCAGCCGCCGAGTGAGGAGACCGAGGGGCTGAGGGATCTGTTGCGCTGTCGTGATGACATCCGCTGCGCGCGGACCGCTGCCCGCCACCGGGTCGTTAAGCAGCTCGGCCGTCACGGACACATCTACCGCGAAGGCACGACCACGTGGACGAAGATGCACATCACCTGGGTCAAATCCCAGCGCCTCGATGACCCACTCGCTCAGCTCGCGTTGGAGCAGATGATCATCCACCTCGACGCGATCGACTCCCAGCTGGCGACCCTCGATGCTCGCCTCGAGGAGATCGCCCGGCAGGAGCGGTGGGCCGGCCAGGTGCAGGCACTGACACGGTTCCGCGGGACCCAGACCCTGACCGCGCTGGGGCTGATCAGCGAGATCGGGGACTTCAACCGCTTCAGCCACCCGCGGGAGCTCGCGTCCTGGCTCGGGATCACCCCCAGCGAGTACTCCTCCGGGGAGTCCCAGCACCGCGGGCACATCACCAAGACCGGGAACCGTCACGCCCGTCGGCTGCTGATCGAGGCCGCATGGCATTACCGCCACGCCCCCAGACGCCCCACCCGCGGGCCCGAGCCCAGCCCCAGGGCGTGGCAGGCCCAGATCCGGCTCAACCACCGCTACCGGCACCCCGCCCAGCAGGGGAAACGCCCGACTGGAGGGCGTCAGGTTAACTGTGTAGGCGGGTTGACTAGTTAGTTAAGTGTAACGGTGACTCGCTCGGCGGTCGATGGGTGACAGTCAGTTTGCATCCGGGACGCGGTCGCCGAAGTGGATCTTGAGGGCCAGCAGCGCTGCTGTCCAGTTCCGGGTGCGGGTCCATTGCGGGGTCGCGTTCTGCAGACAGAGGTAGACGAGCTTGCGGGCGGCGTCCTCGTTGGGGAAGCTGCCCTTCGTTTTGATCGCTTTGCGCAGCTGCCGGTTCAAGGCTTCGATCGCGTTTGTGGTGTATACGATTCGGCGGACCTCGGCGGGGAACGCGAGGAACGGGATCACATGCTCCCAGGCGTTCAGCCACGCTTGGGTGATTACCGGGAACCGGGTGCCCCATTTCTCGTCGAAGGTCTCGAGCTCGGCTTGGGCGTGATCGGCGTTGATCGCGGTGTAGATCGGTTTGAGGTCGCGGGCGACCTGCTCACGCTCCCGGCGGGGCACGTATTTCAGGCTCGAGCGAATCAGATGGACTATGCATGTTTGGACGGTCGTGAGCGGGAAGATCGCCTCGATCGCCTCCGGGAACCCTGTCAGCCCGTCGACACAGCAGATCAGGATGTCCCGGACGCCGCGTTGCTTGAGGTCGTTGAGGACTTGCATCCAGAACTTCGCGCCCTCGGTGTCTTGGAACCACATGCCGAGCACGTCGCGGTCGCCCTCGAGCGTGACGCCGAGCGCGAGATACAAGGCTTTGCGTTGCACGCTGCCGCCATCACGGATCTTCAGCACCATGCAGTCCAAGAACACGATCGGGTAGATGTCCTCCAATGGCCGCTTGGCCCACTCGCGGACGTCGTCCATGACCGCATCGGTGACCTTCGAGATCAGATCACGGCTGACCTGCACCCCGTAGATCTCCTCCAGGTGCGCGCTGATATCCCGGGTCGACAAGCCGCGGCTGTAAAGCGCGAGGATCTTGTCGTCGAAGCCGACGAACCGCCGCTGGCGCTTTCTGACGATCTTCGGCTCAAAGCTCCCATTGCGGTCACGCGGCGCGTCGACCCGAACCTCGCCCTGCTCGGTGATCAGCGTCTTCGGCGAGGTGCCGTTGCGCTGGTTCTGAGCGCCACCGGGCGGCTCCTGATGCGGCTCAAAGCCGACATGGTCGGTCAGCTCAACCTCCATCGCGCGCTCCACCAGCCGCTTGGTCAACTGCGCCAGAATCCCGCCAGGGCCCGCGATCTCCTGCTCGCTGCTCGCGCCGGCCAACAGCTCGTCAAGCAGCTCATCAGAGACCCCACGGCCGTCAGGCATGCTCAGAGCTTGACGGGCGCGGCGGCGGCCCACAGCCCGATCTACCGCCGCCTCAACCACCCCGCCCGGCGGACGCGCCGCGCTGGCGCTGGCCAGCTCCTCGCTCCGCTCGTCACCGTCCAACGCCAGCGCGAACCCATGGCCCCGCTCGGCAACAGCGTCCTGCTCACTCCTGCTTCTGATCTTGGTAGGCATAGCGATCTCCTTCGCTGATGCCTACACAGTTCCTATGACGATCCCGATCTCCTTCGCTGATGCCTACACAGTTCCTATGACGATCCCTCCCCGACGCCCTCCATGGGCTTGCGCGATGGTGCTTGCTACCCGGCTGCAGCTGGAGCTATGGCATTCGCGAATCTGGATGACGAGTTGGGCAGGCCCGGCGCCCGGAGCTGCCGGCGTTCGTGCCTTAGGCGTGTACCCGCGGAGTCCGAGGCGGTCGCAGCTGGTTGTTGACCGCTGCGATGCGAGACCGTATGAGCACTCAAGATTGAAACGCGATCCGGTCTGTCGTCATCGCTGAGGACGGTTCCGGGGGCTTGCGTGTGGCCGCGCGCGGCGGTGGATGGTGCGCGAAAGCGCCCGGGGAGCACCTTTGAGGCGCCGCTTCACGTGTGTTGTTTGAGTTTGGCGAGTAAGTGTTGTGCGATCGCGTCGGGTGTGGGCGGACAGCCGGGGATGCGGATGTCGACCGGAAGCAGCTGATCAAGCGGGGGGGCGAGCTCGGCGGGGTCGCCGAGTATGTTGCAGCCGAGCGCGCAGTCGCCTAGAGCTGCGACGAGCCTCGGCTCGGGCATTGCCTGGTATGCGACCAGGAGCGGCCCGGCCATCCGTGTGGTGACGGGGCCGGTGATGAGCAGGATGTCGGCGTGGCGTGGGGAGGCGACGATGTCGATGCCGTGGCGTTGGAGGTCGTGGTACGGGTTGGAGACGGCGCCGAGCTCGTGCTCGCAGCCGTTGCAGGAGCCTGCGTCGACGTGGCGCACGGCGAGCCACCGGGGGTCCCCGGCGTCGAGACTGGTTTCGCGGCGGATGCGGGCGAGTTTTCGTAGGAGGAGGAACATCAGCGGTCCACGCAGGCGTAGCAGAGCTCGAAGCTCTTGTTGATGAGCGGGAAGTCGGGGATGAGGTTGCCGGCGGTGGCGTGCGCGAGCGCGGGCCAGTTCGCGTAGGAGCTGGTGCGGAGGTGCACGCGCGCGATTCGGTGGCCGTCGAGCTCGACGGCGCAGACGGTCGCTCCGCGGGGGCTCTCGACGCGCCCGATCCCGATCGCGCCGGGGTCGGCGGTCGCCGTCGTTTTCGTGCTCGCGCCGCGCGCGAGCGGGTGTTGCAGAAGCGACTCGAGCAGCTCGAATGACGCCTCGAGCTCGACCGCCCGCATTTGGAAGCGGGCGGCGACGTCGCCGTCGGGCGATGCGGGTCCCGCGGCGGTGAACTCCTCGTAGGCGAGGCGCGGGCTGGCGGTGCGGACGTCTTCGAGGATCCCGGCGGCGCGGGCGGCGGGGCCGACGGCGCCGAACATTCGCGCGGAGTGCGCGTCGAGCACGCCGACGCCGTTGAGGCGGGCTTGTAGGGAGCCGGCGAATTCGAGTTCGCGCCAGGCGGCGGCGGTGTCGGCGTGGATCTCGGTGAGGTGGGCGCGCATCTCGTGGGTGTCGGCGCTGTCAAGTGTGACTGTGCCTGCGCCGGCGGCGACGGTGCCGAACAGGAAGCGGTGGCCGAATGCCGCAGCGTTGAGCTGCTGGGCGCGGTCTTTGAGCGCCGCGAACGTCATCACGCCTGCCGCGAAGCCGACGCCGGCGCAGATCGCGGAGATGTCGTGGAGGTGGTTGTAGACGCGCTCGAGCTCGAGCAGCACTGTCCGGGCGGTTCGCAGCTCGCGGTCGGGCACGAGGCCGAGGCTGTCCTCGACTGCGTGGGCGTAGGCGAGTGTGTTCGAGACCGCGCACGCGGCGCAGGCGCGTTGGACGTGGGCGTGGGCCTGGTCGTGGGTGTGGCCCTCGGCTGCGCGCTCGAGGCCGCGGTGTTTGTAGAAGAGGCGCGGGTCCATGACGAGGATCCGCTCGCCGACGACGTGGAAGCGGAAGTGGCCGGACTCGATCACGCCGGCGTGGATCGGTCCGACGGCGACCTGGTGGACGCCGTCGCCGCTGACCTGTGTCATCCACCGCTCTGCATCGTCGGTCTGGGTGGCGAGCGCCCGCATCGGCTCGTGGCCGGGGAACTCCAGGCCGTAGAGGTCGTGGGCCTCGCGCTCATCCCAGTTCGCGGCGGGGACGAGGTCCACGATGCTGTCGACGCTGCTGTTGGAAGCATCGATGGACAGCATGCGGGGGGCACCCGGCGTGATGAACAGCGCGCGCCAGGACAGTCGTAGGTTGCGACGCGTCGCCCACGCGCCGGCGAACCGTTCACCGTCGGCGAGGGCTCGCTCGACGGCACCCCGCCATTGGCGTGGTGGGATCTGCTCGATATGGGTCATAGCGCGGTCCTCGTCAGCGTCTGCACGAAGGCGGAGCCGGGGAGTGTCAGCCCGAGCACAAACAGCGCCAGCATCCCGGTGCCGAGGACGACAGTGAGCGCGATGATCGGGCGCTGCCCGCGCTCGTGGTGGCGGAGTACGTGTTTGGGGCGTTCGCCGATGACGCCCTCGATCAGCGCGTGCAGGAGGCCGAGGAAGCCGAGCGCGAGTGCGATCACCGCGGTCACGCTGACGGCGATCAACCCCGCCTGGATGCCGCCGAGGACGATCAGGAGCTCGGACAGGAATAGCGGTGAGGGCGGCAGGCCCGCGAGCGCGGCCAGGCTGACGCCCATCGCGGTCGCCGTCGACGGGCTCGTGCCGGCAACGCCGGACGGCGGCCGCGAGCTCGCCTGCGGATCGATCCTCGAGAGCGGCTCGGCAGCGTAGAAACCGAGCGATTTCGCGAGTGCGTGACCGGCGACGTGGATCACGACCCCGGCGATCGCGAGCGGCGTGCCGAACCCGATCCCGAGCGCGATCACCCCCATGTGCTCGAGGCTCGAGTAGGCCAGCAGGCGCTTCCACGGCAGCGCCTGCCACAGGAACGGGATCGCAATCACGATCGACGCGAGTCCGAACGCGACGAACACCGCCCGGGTCGTGCCGGCTCCGACAGACGGTTCGAGGATCTGCTTGACCCTCCAAGCGATCAGCAGGACGGTCGGCAGCAGCGCCGCGGACAGCATGGCGCTGATCGGCGGCGGCGCCTCGCTGTGGGCGTCAGGCAGCCAGTTGTGGACGGGTGCCCACCCGATCTTCGTCGCCAGGCCCGCGAGCAGGAGCACGAACGCGACCAGAGTCGCGTCCTTCGGGAGGGCGTGTGCGGCGAGCCGCAGCGCGTGCCAGTCGAGCGCGTGTATGCCGTCGTGGCCGGCGCCCGCTTGGCCGATCGCGAGGATGACGATCCCGAGCAGCGCGACCGACAGCCCGAGCGTCGTCAGCACGAGATACTTCCACCCTGCCTCGAGCGCGTCACGGCGGCCGGTGAACGCGACGAGCAGCGCCGAGGCGGCCGTCGTCGCCTCTATGATGAGCCACACGACCGCGAGGTTGCCGGCGATCGGAACCGCAAGCAGCGCCGACCAGAACACAAACAGCGCGGCGTAGTAGAGGCTCCGTGAGCGGGCCGCGGTCGTCCAGCTGCGCCCGCTCGTGCGAAGGTACGCCGGTGAGACGAGCGCGCTGCAGAGACCAACGATAGCGATCACGGCGAGCAGCACGCCGCTCGCACCGTCGACGAGATACCACTGCCCCCGAAGCGGCGCCGAGCCGCCGCGGCTGAGAGCAATACAAGCGAGGAAGCCCGCGAGAACGGCAATCGGGACCGCCGTCAAGGTTGCGGAGCGGTCCGCCTGCTCGGGCGTGCGTGCACACAGTGCGACGACGGCGCCGATCAGTGGGACGATCAGCATCGCGGTGATCAACTCGGGCGCGAGGTCAGTCACGGAGTCGCCTGAGGAGCTCGGTGTCGCCGGTCCCGAACTCGCTGTGGATCCTGTGCGCGAACGCGGCGGCGACGGCGACGACGACGGCAAGGTCGAACAGCGCGCCGAGCTCGACGACGTAGGAGAGCCCACCGGGAACGGAGACCGCGAGCAGCGCGACGCCGTTCTCCGCAACGATCAACCCGAGCAGCTGGAACAGGACCGGGCGGCGCATCACGACGATCGCGATCCCAACGAGGACAAGCGCGACCGCCGCCCGCTCAGTGTGGACCTCGCCAGAACCCAGGCTGGGTGTGAGGACGCCCGCGCAGATCGCAAGCGCGACCGCTGCCGAAAGCCGCACCAGCGGCCCGTTCGCGGCGATGACGAGGCGCGGCTCGGGCGTGCGGCGGATCAGCCAGTAGAGGAGGAGCGGGACGACGACCGCCTTCGTCAACAACACGAGCGCGGCGGCGAGATACTCGCTCGAACGGCTGCCGGACAGCGTGAGCGCCCCGATCCCGAGCGCGAGGGACTGGGTGGCGAGCAGACCGATCGCGACCGTCCGGCGGCGAACCACGATGATCGCGATCCCGAGGATCAGGATCACGCTGACGAGCCCGTCGCTCACGTCCCAAGTCCTCCCACCGAGAGACAGGCCCCCGCGAGCGCTATCGCACAGCCGACCCCGAGCAGCGCCGGCACGCGCAGCATCCGCATCTTCGCCTCATGCGTTTCGATCACCGCGAGCGCCGCACACAGCGCGGCGACCTCAAGCACGAGGACGACGAGGTACGCGCCGAACGCCCGGGGGTGCGGAAGGAACAGCTCGGCGCCGAGCAGCAACACGACCCAGTGGCGCGCGGCCGCCGCCCAGTGCAGGAACGCGAGGTCCCGCCCGGCGTACTCCAACAGCGGCCCCTCGTGAATCATCGTCAACTCGAGGTGAGTGTCGGGGTTATCGATCGGCTGGCGGCCGGTTTCAACGAGAATCACGAGCGCGAACGCGATGGCGCCGCACCAGTGCGTCGGGCCCGACCAGATCTGCCAGCCGGCGGCGCCTGCGCTCATGCTGAGCAGGTCTGTGCTGTGAACCGGGATCGCCGCGACGAGGATCGCGAGCACGAGCAGCGCCTCGCCGAACACGGCGATCATCAACTCGCGCGCGGCACCCATCAACGCGAAACCGTTGCCCGTGTCCCAGGCCGCGGCGGCGATCGCGAACCGCGCGAGCGCAAGGATCCCGACGAGCACGAGCACGTCGTGGCCGACACCGAACCCGACGCCGCGGCCGGCGACGGGGACCATCAAGAGCGAGATGATCAGGCACGCCACGACGAGCGGGGGGGCGAGGCGGTACACGATCCCTGTTCCCTCGGGGTCGACCGCGCTCTTTGACCATAGCCTGCGCAGCGTCCGATAAGGCTGCAGCGGCGAGGGCCCCCGGCGGCCCTGCAACCGCGCCTTCAGCGACTGGACCACACCGACGAGCAACGGCGCAAGGGCGATCCCGAGGATCTCGACGAGGCCCGCGAGAAGCGAGTCCATCTAGAGACCCCCGAGCCGGGCGAGGGCGAGAAGGCCGAGGACGAGCGCAAGCAGATACGCCGCGTACGTGCGGACGTTCCCGGTCTGCAGCCGCCGGGCGATCCGTGCGGCGCGCAACCCCGCCCGGATCGTCGGCTCGTACAGGTGCCTGTCGACAAGCGAGGGGACATGGCCGGAGTAGGTGACGCTCTGGACCATCCCCCCGTCGCGGACGACCTCGACCGACCGCTCGGGGCGAAACAGCGCCTCAAGCACAATCCGCAGCGGCTTAGTGAACGCCGCAGAGGTCCAGAGCAGCGCCGGGACGACCGGCTGCCCGCACGCCCACGTCGGCGCCGGCGCCGCACGCCGGGTCCCGCGCACGCGCACCAGCACGACCATGAGCACCGCGAGCACGAGCGCGATCCCGAGCGTCGGGTAGGAGCCGGTGCCCGGGATGATCAGCCCGAGGTGGTGGGCGGAGACCGCGCCGTGGGCGCTCGGGGCGAGCCCCTCGAGCGTCGGCAGGACCAGGCCGGGGACGAGGCCAAGCAGAACGCACAGCGCCGCGAGGAACACGAGCGCGCCGCGCATCCCGACGCTCGGGTCGCTCGCGGCCTCGCACTCTGCTCGGCGCGGCGGGCCGAGCAGAACGAGCCCGGCGACCTTCACGAAGCAAAGCAGCGCGAGCGCCGCAGTCGCCGCGAGCGTGGCGAGAGCCGCTCCGGCAACGAGTGCGCCACCGACCGGCGGATAAAGCGCGGCGTGCAACAGCGACTCGAGCGTCAGCCACTCGGACGCGAACCCGTTCAGCGGCGGCAGGCCCGCGATCGCCATCGACCCGATCAGAAAGGTGCCGGCGGTCCACGGCATCCGCCGCAGGAGCCCCCCGAGGTGGTCCAGGTCGAGGCTACCGACCGCGCGCTCAAAAGCGCCCGCACCGAGGAACAGCAGCGATTTGAAGATCGCGTGGTTGGCGACGTGCAGCAGCGCCGCCGCGAACGCGATCGCCGCCCACTCGCTCTGGCCGGCGTCAGCGAACAGCATCGACGCCCCGAGGCCGAGCGCGATGATCCCGACGTTCTCGATCGAGTGGTACGCGAGCAGGCGCTTGAGGTCGTGCTGCACGATCGCCCACAGAACGCCGCCGACCGAGGAGACACCTCCGATCACCAGCAACGCGATCCCGAGCCATCGCGGCGTTGCCCCGAGCCATTGGAACTCGACGCGGATCAGTCCGTAGATCGCGACCTTGATCATGATTCCCGACATCAGCGCCGACAGCGGCGCCGGTGCGACGGGGTGCGCGCGCGGGAGCCAGGAATGCAGCGGAATGAAACCCGCCTTCGTCCCGAAGCCGATCAACGCCGCGATCGCGACGAGCGTCTGGGCGCCGCCGCCGGCAGCTGCGAGCGCGGCGGGGTCGCCGATCGCGCCGTGGTGCTGGAGGACGAGCATCGCGACCCAGACACCGGCGCCGCCGAGATGCGTGATCGCTAGGTACGCGTATACGGCCGCACGGACAGACGCGTCGCGTTTGGCGACCAGGATCGCGGCGGCCGGGACGAGCGTCATCAACTCCCAGAAGGCAAGGAACGCAACTACATTTCGCGCGAGCAAAACGCCCGCGAGCGAGAGCAGGAATACGGCCATCAGCGGACCGAGCGCCCGCTCGCCGCCCGACCCCGGGAGATAGTCGCGCGCGTAGACGAGTGTCGGCACCGCGGTGAGCGCGAGCACCGCGAGGAACAAGCCGCTCAGCCCGTCGATGCCGACCGCGGGGGCGAGCGCGCTCGTGAACGGTGAGCCGACCGCGTTCCCGCTCGTCAGGACAAGAACACCGCCGACGCCGAGCAACGCGATGCCGGAGGCCTGCACCGACACGCCAATCCCAGCCCGGCCCCGCAACGCCGCGAGTGCTCCTCCGAGCGCGAGCATCACCACGCCCAGCAGGGCCACCACACCCAGCGCCGACACCGCTAGCCGTCGCTCGGCTCAGGCGCAAAGTCCTGCTCGGCGAGACCGTCAAGGAGCGTCACGTTGTGCTCAAGCGTCGCGGCAATGATCTGCCTCGCGAGCTCCAACAACTCCAACGTCCGCGGGTCCGCCACGCGGCAATACACGCTCGTCCCCTCCTTGCGACTCACGACGAGACCCTGCTTGCGCAAAGCCGCAAGATGCTGCGAGGTGCCGCTCGAATCGAGCTCAAGCGCCTCCTGCAGCGCGCCGACCGACATCTCACCGCCACGCAGCAACTGCAGCACCCGCACCCGCGCCGGATGCCCCAACACCCGAAAGAAATCCGCCTTCAAAGCATAAACAGGGGGCTGTCCAGGACGCGAAGACCACATCAGAAGCTCGAAGCTTACAAACTTATGAGATCTAGGCGGCGTCCCAGGCCAGGCGACGATTGCCCCAAGGCGGGACTCTCGAGGATTGACTGCTGCTTTTGCGATGGGCGGTCGTTGGACATGTGTGTTGGCGGCCGTAAGTGCTACGCTGTCGCACGTGGAGATTGGTGTTCGTGACTTGCGCAACCGAACCGGTCAAGTGATCGACGCTGTGCAGGCTGGTGAGCGAGTCACGCTGACTGTGCGCGGCGAGCCCGTCGCCGACATCGTGCCCCACGGCCGCCGAGCTAGGTGGCTCGTGGGCGAAAATCTTCGCGAGCAACTGCGAGATCGTGCCGCCGACCCTGAGCTGACCAGAGATCTCGACGAACTTGCCGGCCAGACCCTCGACGAGCTGTGACTGAGTCCGGGCCCGGGCTGCTCGACACCTCCGTTTTCATTGCTCGCGAAACCGGTCGGCCGCTTGGAGAGCTGCCCAGCCGCGTAACCGTGTCGGTCATAACGATCGGTGAGCTTCAACTCGGCGTCCTCCATGCCGCTGACGGCGAGAGTCGGTCACGCCGGGCGGACACACTGGCGCTTGCGCGGACGGCCGACCCGATTCCGATCAGCGAGGCGACCATGGTCGGTTGGGCGCGACTAGTCGCAGACTGTAGGGCTGCGGGAATCCATCGGACGGTCAGGCTCACTGACGCCCTGATCGCGGCGACAGCGGTCGAGCACGGCCTCGCAGTAGTTACGCAGGACGACGACTACGACACCATCGCCGAGGTTCATCCAGCCCTCAGGGTAATCAAGGTCTGACGGCCACCCGTTGGGCACCTCCCTTTCGATCCAAGCGACAGCGGGGTATAAGCTGCATTCCGCTCGGCTAGGAGGATGAAATATGGAGCCTTCGTACAAGAGCTTGGAAGCGCTGACCGCGCAAATTGCTACGGACCAACCGCAGATCGCCGCGTCTGGGATCGAGCTTCGAATGTGGGGTCCGAACCGCGAGCGCACGGCCGTGGCCGCGCAGGTGGCTGGCCCGGCACCCCCCGCCCAGAGATACATGGACGAGGCGTACGGGCCGGGGCGAGTGATCGTCAGCCATACCGACAAGCCCCTCTCCGAACGTTGCTAGCTCTGTTGCTAGCTCTGGGTGCTTGGACCAAGTCGCCGAGCACCCCCTGTTCGATCATTGCGATAGCCGCGTGCGGCTTCTACCGCCGTTGGCAGCGTCTGTCACTTCGACGGGGGATCTAGGTTGTCCGGGCCTTATCTACGCGGCCGGGTTCGCCAATCCGAGGATCGACAGCTTCACGGAGCTCAAGCTCAGCGTCTCACCAGCGCCTGTGCAGTAGTTCCTGACGACGACATTCGTGCTCATCCCGTTCTCCGCGGTCAACGGCGCGTCTAGCAGCTCGGTTTGAAACGACACAGTTGTAACGGTTCCGGCGGTGTCCGCGGTCCAGTTGAAGTCTGAGTACGCGCCGATCGTTGCGCCATAGGCATCTTCGAGAGGCTGCCCGTCGGAAGACTCGAGCTGAAGCTCAACCTCGAAGTCTGAGGCACCATCACCCGCGGGGTTCGTGCATGTTGCCGGTACCGAAACCGTTGCCGAACCGGTCACAAAGCCAATAACCCCAGCGGGCTGGTCGAAGCTAAGTGCCGGGAGCTGCATGGAGCCGGTCCCCGGAGTCCCGTACACGTTCGGTGGGCTGCCACCAAGCACAACACCGGGTTGGGCGGTAGCGGACACCGAGAACGACTGCGGTGCCAGCAGCGAAGTAAGCCCAGGTCCGGGCTTCCCTGGCTGGCCTGCCGTACCTGCGGCACCAGCCGCACCCGCCGGGCCGGCAGCTCCCGTTGGCCCGGTCGGTCCCGTCGCGCCTCGAGGACCGGGCTTCCCTGCACTGCCCTTTAGCTGCGCGAGCAAGCTCGGTTTGATCTGACTCTTCGACGTGAGCAGGTAATGCGTCGCCGCCATGCCCGTCCCGCTGAGCGCCACGAACAGCGCCAAACTGGCGACGACCATCGATGTTGATGGACGCTTCATTCCAACCCCTCCGCTCCCTGAAAACCGGTCCGCTGGAATTATGACCGGCGAATCAAGACGTCAGAAAGCCACGGTGCCGCTAGCACTACGCCGACGTGCCTCATCGACGGACACGATCTCACGGCCGAACGGTCGCAGCGACACGTTGATCAACTTGAAGTTCGCGAGACCAAGCGGGATGCCAATGATCGTAAGGCACAGGACGATCCCAACCAAGATGTGCAACAGAGCCAGCCACCAGCCGCCGATCACAAACCACAGAATGTTCCCGAGCGTCGATCCAACGCCTTTGCCTGCCTGCGGAACCACAGCCCGTCCGAACGGCCACAACGCGAACATCCCGATCCGCAGAGACGCGACCCCGAACGGGATCGTGATGATCAGGACGAAGCAGATGATCGCCGCGAACGCGTAGCCAATGAAGAGCCACAAGCCGGCGAAGACGAACCAAATGATGTTCCCGAGGGTGCGCACGGCTGCGCACCTTATACGCAGGAAGCCTGAGTTTCAGGAAATTCGGCCTCGATGCGCTCCTAGATCTGCGGGTGCCTCCAATCAACGCCCTCGCTCAGGGACTTACCCGTACTCGACTACCTCCTCGATCCCGCCTACGTCGAGCCAGTCGGTTTGGACTCGATCGTCGAATAGGAGCTTTACGAGCTCCCCGTCCGGGTGATCCGTCGCATCGAGCACGGTGCATTCGCATCGTTTCCCGTTCGTGGGATGGGCGGCTCGCACCCGCTGGCCCTTCTTGAATCTCGCCATGGTCGGAGCCTACTTGAGCTGGCACGAGTCCTTTTCGATCAGTTCATCACTCTCGTCGGCCCAGACCAGACTTCCCCTTTGTGATAAGAGCGATCGTTAGATCGGAGCTGCTCGGGTATCGGATCCCTGGCAAACCGACGGGCGCACATCTTCAGGCCTCGCAACTGCTATGGCGGGGGAGGCGGGCCAGGTCATCGCTGGGAGTTCGATCGATCATCACCACAGAACGCGCTGCAGACCTGGTCCGCCGAAATCCCCCGCCGGGCTAGATGTCGGTCAGTGTGGGTGGTGGGCCGACGACCTCGCAGCCATAGGCACCGAAATAGCGGACGAGTTCGCCGATCGGCGGCAGCACTCCTTCAGCCGGTTGCTCTGTATCGGCTACGGGGGTCCCGAGTGAGATGAACAGCTCCTCGAGTCCGGCGGGGCTGAGCGTGGTCAGCATTCGCGCCTGGGGCGAGCGAACGATGTAGCCGTGCGTCGTTCCGCGCGGGGCGAAGGCGTAGTCGCCGGCGCCAAGGTCGATGCGCTCGCCATCAACGAGCAACGTCACTTCGCCCTCGACGACATAGAAGCTCTCGTCCTCGTTGTGATGCCGGTGCATCGGAGTCGCGGTGCCCTCGGGGTCGTTGACCTCGAACTGTGCGAAGCTGCCGCCGGTCTGCGCGCCGGTCGCCTTCATCGTCATCCGGCCGGCCTTCCACCAGAAATCGGAAAGGCCGGTGCCGGCGGCCATCTTGTAGGTCTGGGCGAGTGCGTCGGTGCTCATGTTGTGTCCCCTTGTGGGTCGCGGTTGGTTACCAAACGAACCTAGGGACAGGGTTGCTGGGTGTCTCGTATATCTTTGCTAGCGAAACCCTCCGAATTTCTTACCCATCGTCGGAGGCCGGGTGGGCCGCGCGCATCGGGCCGCTTGTCTGAACCTCCCGGAGGGCGAGCGACGCGGCGAGGCGCAACGCGATCTGTCCGCGGCCGACTCGTTCGAGCCCGACACCGCAGTCCATGGTGCCCAGCCGCTTGCGCAGCATCAGCAGTCTGGCGTCGAGGTTGTCATTGCCAGCTGGGAGACCAAGCCGTTCATCCAACCGCAGCTCGCGGTTCGTGAACTCGACACGTCCGTCGTCGGCGTTCTCGCGAAGGATCTTCCACAGAACCCGCCCGGCAACGCCCTTGATCACGTAAGCGCCGTCCACGAAGACGCTGTCATCGGCCTGGTAATAGATCACAGAGAGAGGTTCGTCGCCGGTCGGGGCTGGCAGCACCGACGGCTCGCTGGCGCCGGTCTCTCGCGAGCCGGAGTGCAGGGCCGCAAGCGATGCCGCGAGCTGCCCGCCGAGGATGCGTAACAACCGCTCGTCCGCAGGCCCGAAGGTTCCGGGCTGCTCGCTCTCTAGATAGAGAACGCCGGTCAGCGTATCGTGGACGATGAGCGGGACCGCCGAGGCGCTCTGTACGCGATCGAGCCCAGGCAGCGGGATCTCTCTCGACTCCGCAAGCCGCACGTCTTCAGCCGCGGTGCTCTGCCGGATCGCCGCGTGCATCGTCCGGCTGCGCGCCACGTTCGGAACGCACACGACCCGGCGTCGTTGCGCCGCAACACCGATCACCCCAACCCCGATCGGCACCTCCGCGCCCGCAGCCGACACGTCGTAACCGATGCTCGACACGGCAAACAGCCGCTCAGCGTGATCGTCGGCGACCAGCAGGATCGACTGGGTGAACCCGAACAAGTCCTCCAACGCTTCCAGACCCGTCCGCACCACGTCCGCATAGTCCGCACAGACAGCGAGCCGGCGCACGAACTCATCAAGCAATGTGAACGTGTTCGGCTCGATTCTGGGCTGCTGCTCGGCTGGACGGGCGATCTCCCCGAACGGCACGCAGCACAAGACCCGATGAATATCGACACCGCGCAGACGAAAAATGCCGGCCATCCCCGTCTGGGAGGCGACCCCGTCAAGGTTCGCCCTGACAGTGTCGAACGTGGACCCCTCGGTCTCGG
This sequence comes from uncultured Conexibacteraceae bacterium, assembly GCA_963848435.1. GTDB lineage: Bacteria > Actinomycetota > Thermoleophilia > Solirubrobacterales > Solirubrobacteraceae > Palsa-465. The sequence continues at coordinate 318,638 of CAWKDQ010000005.1, forward strand.
TGTGCAGATACTGCAGGTCGAGGAGGTACTGGTCGCTGGTCTGCGGATCGACCACAACCACCTGCGCAAACGGATTACCGTCGAGGTTGGCACGCGTCTTGCTGAAGAACTGATAGGTCAACGCGACGCGCTCGGAATCGACGTAATGCACGATCGACAGCAGCGTGACATTCGGGACGCCATCCCTCGAACATGTCGCGATCATCGACGGGATCACACCCTGCAGACAGGAGCGGATCGCCTCAAGCGAAACCGGGTGCTCGCTCACAATCGAGCCCCAGCCCTGCGGCCCGGGGTCTGGTCGAACACCTCATCGATCGAGAACGTCACAGCGACAAAGTCCTCACGCATGAATAGTCGCTTGGCGTTCCCCGGCGGCGCTCCGACCTGCTCGGTCTCTGTTGCGAACGTCTCCAGATGCCGCTCGGCACGCTCCAGATCCTCGGGGTGCGGCTCGGAAACATCGACAACGACCCCCTTGAACTGAACCGCCCGCCCGGCCGTTGGTGGGTTAAACACGAGCGCGATCGAACCATTGCCCTCGATGTTCTGCCTACTCGGGGAACCGGGCGCCGCGATCACACACAAAGTCAGGTGACGGCCATCGGCAGACACTCCCGGGCCAAAGCCGCGCGTGAACGCAGGCTTCAGGTCTTCGTCCCGCGTGCCCACCCCAATCGCGACCCCGCCGTTGACAAACTCCACCAAGCCTGGCTCCAACACACCCCCGAGGATCGACTGATCCATGCGAAAAAGCTACACCAACCCCGCCCAGACGATCACGAAGAGATCTAGGCCGAATCGACAAGCGGTACCTGGCGATTGCTTTACGGCAAACCAGAAGCCTGGAACCGCTGCCGCTTCGCGAACGGATCGGGCTAGAAGCAGTCGCCGAGGGCGACCCAGGCGACGCGACGCTCCGCCACAAACTGGGTCACGGCATCCGTGCCTAGATTGCTGATGCGAGGACCGGCTTTGTAGGAGCGTCGTGTGCCCGAGAGGTTGTCCCGTAGCTCGTAGAACTTTGTAGGTGGCGGTCCTCCCGCCTCGTCCGGTCCGCTTGGGACCGTGGCGAGTGCGAACAAGTCCATTCGAGACAGGAGGACCGCATGAAGACCGTATCGCCGTGGCAGGACCGCACGGACATTGAGGAGTTGGAGGCCGCGGGGTTTGCGCTACCGGCGCGTGTGCAGGCAGCGCTCGGCGAGCTTGTCGGCGTCGCGCAGGAAGGGTTGCTGGCGTTGAGTGTCGGGGTCGGGCTTGGTGTGTTGGGCGAGCTGCTGGAGGAAGAGGTGACCGAGATCGTCGGCCCGAAGGGCAAGCATGACCCTGACCGGACGGCGAAGCGTCATGGCCATGAGCCCGGGGAGGTCACGCTTGGTGGGCGGCGTGTGCAGGTCGACCGCCCGCGGGTCCGGACCGCTGATGACCGGGGCGAAGTTCCGTTGCGGACCTACCGGCACTTCGCTGACCGTGATCCGCTCAGCCGCCTGGTGCTGGAGCAGATGCTCGCCGGCGTCTCGACCCGCCGGCTGGTCAGGACGCGTGAGCCGGTCGGCGAGGAGGTGACAGACCGGGAGCGCTCGGTCAGCAAGTCGGCGGTGTCCCGGCAGTTCGTTGCGCGCACCAGCGAGCATCTCAAGCAGTTGATGGGACGTCGGCTTGATGATGTCCGCCTGGCGGTGCTGATGCTCGACGGGATCGAGTTGAAGGGCCGCACCAACATCGTCGCGCTCGGGATCACCACCGACGGGGTGAAGATCCCGCTTGGCCTCTGGGAGGGATCCTCGGAGAACGCCACGGTCGCGACCGCGCTGCTGGCCGACTTGGTCGACCGCGGCCTTGACACCGAGCAGGGTGTGCTCGTCGTGTTGGATGGCGGCAAAGCGCTCCGCAAAGCCGTCCGTGACGTCCTCGGTGTTCACACCCCGGTGCAACGCTGCGTGATCCACAAAGAGCGCAACGTTCTCGAGCACCTGCCCGAACGTGACCGGCCAGGCGTGAAGCGTCGGCTGCGGGCCGCGTGGGCGCAGGAGAACCATCACAGCGCGATCGAGAAGCTGCGGCTGCTCGCCGACGAGCTCGAGCGCTCCCATCCCGGTGCCGCCGCCTCACTGCGCGAAGGGCTCGAGGAGACCGTCACGATCACCCGTCTCGGAATCAAGGGTGCGCTGAAGAAGACACTCCAGAGCACGAACCCGATCGAATCGATGATCGAGTGTGTCCGCCGCAGCTCACGGAACGTCAAACGCTGGCAGAACGGAGACATGGCTCTGCGCTGGACCGCCGCGGGCATGCTCGAAGCCGAACAGCAGTTCCGTCGCATCGTCGGCCACACAGGACTGGCGAAGCTCGCCGTCGCCGTCGAGCACGACATCGCCCGACACCGCACGGCTAACAATCAAACCCCCGCGCTCGAGGAGGCGCCTATCCTCGTCGGCTGAAGATCACACCCGGACCGCCACCACGAAATTCCACGGCGACCGGGACATCCTCATCGCCAGCCGACTTCGCGTAAGTGCTTGGCTTCTCGTTGCCGAAGCCTGCCAACACTAACCGCGACACACGCCCCGGCATAGGTGTACTGGCGCTCGGGAGGTACGCAACTCGGGCATCGTCGCCGTCTAGGTCAAGCGGTTCAGAGAGCGTCAGCACCGCGAGATCGTGATCGACCGTATCCAGATAATTAGCGGAAGTGAGCTTGCTCGCGGCGACATACCCCGGCATCACCCGCACCGCACTGACTGAACGCGACTGTTGGTGATCGGACTTGAGCGGTTGCTTGTGGTTCGAGATACCCGCCTCGACAGTGAAATCGGAAGCTGGCGAAGGGGCAATTGTCAAATGTTGTGGATTTGGCAATGAAGAATGATCAGGCGGCGACCCTCTCGTCTGTCATTCCGTCGTCGTCGTGGTTGTCGTTGTCTGTGGCCTTGATGCCGTCCTGGAACTTCACGCCGTCGAGCACGTCGGTGACGAGCTCGTGGCCGTTGAACCGCCGCCAGCGCTCCTGCGCGGTGGCCAGCAGCTTGTAGGCCATCGCCAGCGCCGCGGTCTTCGAGCCGGCGCCCTTAGTGTTCGCCGCCGTAAATGATGTCGAGGATCACGCGGCTAGCGTGATCGGCTGGTCTTGGGAGCTGTCGGCGTCGATCTGGTCGAGTAGTTCGGCGAGCTTCTCGCGGGTGAAGTTCCACTCGAACGGCCTGGCGCTCTGGTTGTAGTGATGCTCGAACTGATTCAGCCGGCGGGCGACCTCGGCGGTGTCTTGAAAGTCATTTGGGGCGAGGACTTTGCGCTGGATGATCGAGTGATAGATCTCGACCTGATTCAGCCACGACGCGTGCACCGGGGTGTGCACCAAGATCAGGTTCCGCCAGCGCTTCTGCAACCGCCGGGTCGCGGCCTTGCCGCGATGGTCAGAGCCGTTATCGACGATCCAGAACACGCGACGCGCTGACCGGTAGGGCTCCTTGGTCATGACCTGCCACACGAGCCGGTCAAACGCGGCGATCCCACCGGTCCGCTCGCTGCGGCCCATGATCCGTCCACGGCGGACATCCCACGCGTCGAAATAGGTGATCGCTCCGAGCCGCTCGTACTCATGCTCAACCAGCTGACCGCCACCTGGCTTGGGCGGCTGGGTCTCATGGATCCGGCTGCGGGCTTGGATCGACGGCTTCGCATCGGCGCTGATCACCATGTCACCAGGTTCGAGCAGCTTGCCCTCCCAGCGGCCTGCATAGAGATCGAGGATCGGTCCCGCCTTCTCCAGGAAGTCCGGGTCGCGCGGAAAGATCCACGAGCGGTGCTGCCACGGCTTGATCGCGTCCTCTGCCAGCCACCGCCCGATCGTCGACGCGGACGCGTCGCAGACTCCGCGCTCGACGACGAAGCGGTGCAGCTCAGAGCGACTGAAGCGCGACAGCGGAACGCCCTGGTCTTTGGGCAGCTCGCACGCGATCGCCTTGACCTGCGCGACCTCTTCCGGGGGGAAAACGCCGCGGACGACCCGACCGCGGTTGATCAGAAAGACCTGCCAATCGCTCCTCGTGAAAACGGCCTCGCCACCGTCCGGCAGCCTTCGTGCTGATCCCCAATTGGCGGGCAATCTCAGCATTGGATTGACCATCCGCAGCCATCAACACCAGCTTGGCACGCAACACCTCACGATGCGGCCGCGTGTAACAGGCCGCGCGATGCTCAAGCTCCTTGCGCTCACCCTCCTCAAGGACGATCTCCTGTGCGCTGGGGCCCGGCATCACCACCAGGATTCGCCGCCCCAGTTATGACTCCTTCAATCCCCGACAGGATTTACGGCGGAGACCACTTAGTGACCCGCGTGCGTAGCCGGACGGTCGCGAACGCACTCTCGATCGGGTTCGTCGTCCGCAAATGCCGCCAGTGCTCGGCAGGGAAGTCGTAGAACGCGGTCAGCTGAACCCAGTCCCGATCGAGCTTGGACAGTGCCTTGGGGTACTTGGCGCCGTATTCCTCACGAAAGACCTCGAGCGCGAGCTTCGCATCGTGCCGGGTCGGCGCCTCGATGATCTCCGACAGCAGCCCCTTCGCGCGCGGCTGCAGCCGCTTGGGCAGGCAGTCGATGATGTTCCCTGACGCGTGGAACCAGCAGCGCTGCTCGCCCGCTTCCGGGTAGACGTCGCGCAGCGCGGCCCACGCGCCCAAGGCGCCGTCACCGATCACGAGCTTCGGCTCGTTCAGGCCGCGGCGCTTCATGTCCCGGAACACGGCAGCCCATGAGTCCGTCGATTCGCGGTAGCCGTCCTGGACCGCCAGCAGCTCCTTCTCACCGTCCTCACGGACACCAATCACGATCAGCAGACACACCTTCGGGTCCTCCCCGAGCCGGATCTGGACGTGGATACCATCCATGAACAGGTACGCGTAGCGGGAGAACCCCAGGTGCCGCTTGGAGAACCGGTCATGATGCTCCTCCCACTCCTTGCACATCCGGCTGATCGTCGTCGCAGACAGGCCGGCGGCGTCCTCACCCAACAGTCCTTCGAGCGCCGGCTTGAAGTCACCGGTCGACAGGCCCCTCAGATAGAGGATCGGGATCACCTCCCCGACCTTTGGTGAGCGGCGCGCATACGCCGGCAGGATCCGCGAGCTGAACTTCTGTCGCTCGCCCTGCTCATCGACGCGTTTGTCGTTGACTCGCGGCGCCTTGATCGGGATCGTCCCCGACCCGACCGTCACCTTCCGCTCCGCCGCGCGGCCGTTGCGGACAACCAGCCGGCGCCCATCCTCGTCGACCTCGTCTCCGCAGCGGTCGACGTACTCATCCGCCTCGGCTCCCAGCGCCGCCGCGATCATCCGCCGCGCGCCCTCCCGCGCGAGCTGATCGAGCGTGACCTGCATCTCATCGTTGCCGTCCCCGACCGGGAGCGTGCGAACATTCGTCATGGCGTGCCTTCCTTTCCCGCCTTCAAGGCGGTCGGTCTTGATCAACCGGGAAGGTACGCCGCCCTTCTCCTCAACGCCGTCCACAACATTCGGTTATAGCCCCTGGCGAAGGCTCTGCGGACTCTCCGTTATCGGACGTGACGCAGTGCCCTGCGGTCAGGATCTGGGACGAGTCAATGATCACACCGGTGCATATCGGGTACCCGTATTCCTGGACCAGCACAGTCCACGGTGCTGCGGTGATCGACACGGCCTTACCGCCGACCACGCCGGATGCCTCGGACGCACCAGCGCCCAGCAAGATGACGACCACTGTAAACACAGCAGCGAACCGCGCAATCGCGCCATCTCTGCGTAGGCCACTCATGAGAGCGCTGAGGGTATCTGAGTGGCATTTGACTTCCGTTAGCGCTGAAGCTCTACGCGTCCGTCGCCAGCGCTTAAGCCAGAAGCACTCGTCGCGTGAACGTCCAACGAGACAAGTGCTTGGCCACGAAAGGGGCAGTCTGGATGGGCTGCCGCTCCGCGCATTAATTGGGCTACAACCAGCAGCGACCGGGCTCCTGGCAACCCGATCAATCCAGCACTCAGCCGATCGCGCCGGAACCCGGCACCGCCTCCAACGCCCGACGCGATGCGGTACCGTGATTTGGCCGTC
>CAWKDQ010000006.1:0-216851 GCA_963848435.1 uncultured Conexibacteraceae bacterium
CTCAAGCAGCGGCTCCAGCCAACGCTGCCTCTGCTCGTCGGTGCCGAAGAGCGACAGCAGCTCCATGTTCCCGGTGTCCGGGGCAGAGCAGTTGAGCGCCTCCGGGGCGATCCACACGCTGCGACCGGCGATCTCCGCCAGCGGCGCGTATTGGAGGTTGGTCAGGCCGGCGCCGTGGGCATGAGCCTTGGGCAGAAACAGATTCCAAAGGCCGCGGTTGCGCGCCTCCAGCTTGAGCTCCTCGATCACAGGCGGCGTTGCCCACGGATCCGCCGAGCTGTGGACCTGCTCGCGGAAGCGCGGCTCAGCCGGATAGACGCACTCCTCCATGAACGCCAGCAGTCGCTCGCGCAGCTCCTCCGTCGTGTTGTCATATGCGAAGTCCATCTCCACCCTCCTGTCAGCCGGCGACCGTATCCAGCGACCGCAGCCCGACCTCGATAAGCGCCTCGACGAGCCCGTCGGGCAGGTCAAACCCGGGACCGAGCATCGCTCCACCGGCCACCCGGGCGACGATCCCCTGACAGATGATCGCCACCTTGAAGTAGGCGAACGCCTCGTACCAGTCGACCGCGGAGACATCGAAACCGGTGAGGCGAGCGTATTGCTCGATCACCGCGGCTCGGGTCGGAAAGCCCGGCGCGGCTGTGACGGGCGGGACGATGCGTGCGCGCGTGAGCAGCTCATCGTCGCCCTCCTCGCTCCAGTAGGCCAGCAGCGCCCCGAGGTCGGTCAGCGGGTCACCCAACGTGCTCAGCTCCCAGTCGAGAACGCCGACGATCTCACCCGGACGGTTCGGGTGGAGCAGCGTGTTGTCGAGCCGGTAGTCGCCATGAACGATCGAGGCGAGCCCGCTCGCCGGCATCGTCGCGACCAGCCGATCGCGAAGCATGTCCAGTGCGGGCAGCTCGGTGGTCTTCGAGCGGTCCCACTGGTCGGCCCAGCGTCGCAGCTGGCGCGACAGGAAGCCATCCGGCCGGCCGAAGTCCGCCAGCCCGACCGCCCCCGGTTCGATCGCGTGAAGCGCCGCCAGGACCTCGACCAGGCTCTCGCCGATTGCGGTCCGGCTGGCCGGAGTCTCGGCGTATCTGGGTGGCAGCCCATCCCGGCAGATGTGTCCGACGACTCGCTCCATCACGTAGAACGGCACGCCGAGATCAGACGCGAAGTCGCCCAGGAACAACGTCCGCGGGACCGGTACGGCAGTGCCGTGCAGCGCGCTCAGTACCCGATACTCGCGGCCCATGTCATGAGCCGTCGGCAGCAGATGGCCGAGCGGAGGCCGGCGAAGGATGACCTCCCCGGCGTCTGAGGAGACCCGGTAGGTGAGGTTCGACTTGCCGCCCGAGATCAGTGCGACGGCGCAGCCCTGCCAGCGAGGATCGTGCAGTACGCGGGACAGCATGGCCCCGACGGTGCGCGGTTCCGCTCCCTCGACGATCGGCTCTGCGATCTTCGGGTCCGTGGCGCTCATCGGCCACCCCTCGTGACATGAACTGAACTCATGTTGAGAGAATCGTACCCGACCGACAATCCAAATGCCAGGGGAAATTGCGGGTCTGTTTGACGCAGACATGGTCGAACCAAACTCACCTCAGGTCCGTACGGGCCCGGCCAGGCCCCGGGCGACGATCGCTCGACTCGGTCGCGCACTCGACTGCAGACCAACTCTCGCACTCGACTGCAGACCAACTCTCGCACTCGACTGCAGACCAACTCTCGCACTCGAGTGCAGGCCAACTCTGTTTGTCGGATCCGTCCCTTTACTTCAGACTGCGTAGCAGTCCTGTTGGGACTATGGTCACTATTGCCCAGCGCGAGCTGCGCAACGACGTCTCCGCCATCCTGCGGCGTGCCGAAGCGGGAGAGACCTTCACCATCACCGTCAACGGTCGGCGTGTTGCGCAGCTCGGGCCGCTGGCTGAGGACCGGCGGCGAGCAACACTTGCGGACATCGTCGCCTCCACCCCCGTCGATGATCACTGGACCGATCAGGTGCTCGCGCTGCGGGAACAGGACCGCGCGGCCGCCGAGGACGAGCGTTGACCGAGACCGAGGTGCTCGTCGACACCAGCATCCTGGCCGGCGCCACTCAACTTGAGTCGTCCTATCTTCCATCGGTGAGCGTCATCACCATCGGGGAGCTCTATCTCGGTGTCCTGATGGCCGCGGACGAGCGGGAGCGGGCCCGCCGCCTGGCGCGATATCAGGCGGTCGTCGCCGAAACCAACGTGGTCGTGATCGGTGAGACCATTGCCCAGGCGTACGCACAGATCCGCCGGATTACCGGCCGCAAGCCTGCGAACGGCCTCTGGATCGCCGCGACGGCGGTCGCGTGCCGCTACCCCTTAATAACGGCGGACGAGCCGCTCGCGCGACTGGCCAGTCGCGTACAGGGGCTCGACGTGATCTACGTCGGCTGAATCAGGACCCGGCACGCTCGAGCAGCAGCGCGATTCCCTGGCCCCCGCCGATGCAGAGCGTGACCAGTCCGAGTGAGAGGTCGCGCTGCTCCATGTCATCCAGGATCTTCGCGACGAGCACGGAGCCTGTCGCTGCGATCGGATGGCCGAGCGCGATCGCGCCGCCGTTGGGGTTGACCCTGGCCGGATCAAGGCCGAGGTCGTCGATCACGGCCAGCGCCTGGGCGGCGAACGCCTCATTCAGCTCGATAACCTCAATCTCATCGAGCGTGCGGCCGCTGCGCTCCAGAACCCTCCGCACCGCGGGCACCGGGCCGATCCCCATGATCGACGGGTCGACGCCGCACGACGCGTAGCCGAGGATCCGTGCCCGGGGCTTCACCCCCAATGCCTCGGCTCGCGATGAGCTCATCAGCACGACCGCGGCGCCGGCGTCGTTCATCCCCGAGGCGTTGCCCGCGGTGACGGTTCCGTCCGGCCTGAACGCCGGCTTGAGCTTGGCCATCGACTCGAGCGAGGCGTCCTCACGGATGTGCTCGTCGCGGACGAACTCAGTCACACCGCCCTTGGTCCTGACGGGTACCGGGACGATCTGTCGCTCGAACAGCCCAGCGGCGCGCGCAGCGGCCGCACGCCGGTGCGACTCGACCGCGAACTCGTCCTGACGTTCGCGCGAGATCGAGCCGCGCACGGCCAGGTTCTCGGCGGTGATACCCATGTGGTCGGAGCTGAACGGGTCGGTCAGTGTGCCGATCACGGGGTCGGTCATCGCCGTCTCGCCCATGCGGGCACCCCATCGCGCCGACGGAACCCAGTACGGTGGCCGGCTCATCGACTCGGCACCACCGGCCAGCACGACCGACGCTTCACCTGTCTGAATCGCCTGAGCACCTGACACGAGCGCCTGCAGGCCGGTACCGCACAGGCGGTTGACCGTGTAGGCCGGCGTCTCCTTCGGCACCCCAGCCTTGATCCCAACCACCCGAGCCATGTACGCGTCCTGACGCTCGGTGTGAATCACATTCCCGAACACCACGTGGTCAACATCTGAGGCCGCGATCCCGGCCCGCTCGATCGCGGCCGCCGAGGCGATCGCGCCCAACTCCGTCGGCGGCACGCTCGCCAGCGACTTTCCATACGAGCCGATCGCGGTACGCGTGGCTTCGGCGATCACAACTTCGGTCATGGCTGTCCCTTCGTGGCTACCGGGCGAGGTGGCGAGCGATCACGACGCGTTGGATTTCGTTGGTGCCCTCATAGATCTGTGTGATCTTGGCGTCGCGGAGCATGCGTTCGACGGGGTAGTCGTTGACGTAGCCGTATCCGCCGAGGGTCTGTACGGCCTCGACCGTCACCTTCATCGCGTTGTCGGAGGCGAAGACCTTGGCCATTGAGGTCCACATTCCGAGATCGGCCGGCGGCGGATCCTGATCGGCGAGGCTGCAGGCGCGGTAGAGCAGCTCACGGGCGGCGGCGGTGCCGATCTGCATGTCGGCGAGCTTGAACTGCATGCCCTGCAGAGCAATGATCGGCTGGTCGAACGCGATCCGCTCCTTGGCGTACCCGACGGCGTAGTCAATCGCTCCCTGCGCGATCCCGACCGCCTGCGCGGCGGCACCGAGCCGGGTGCGCTCCAGGGTGCCGAGCGCCACCCGCATCCCGCGGCCTACCTCTCCGATCACGTTCTCCTGCGGTACCCGCACATCCTCGAACACCGGTGAGCCCGTGGGCGAGCCCTTGATCCCGAGCTTGTGCTCGTACCCGCCGATCGAGAACCCGGGGCGATCGGCCTCGACGATGAACGCGGTCACGCGTCCGGCGGCCCGATCGGTCACCGCGAACACGATGTAGAAGTCGGCGACGCCGGCGTTGCTGATCCAGTTCTTGGTGCCGTTGATGACCCATTCGTCACCGTCGGGCACCGCGGTCGTACGCATGGCCGCTGCGTTCGAGCCCGCTTCAGCCTCTGACAGCGCAAACGCCGCCAGCCACTCACCTGAGGCGCACCGCGGCAGAAACCGTTGTCTCTGTTCCTCCGAGCCGAAGCTCGAGATCGGCAACGTCCCCAGCTCCTGCAGCATCAGCATCAGCGCACACGAGGCGTCCGCCTTTGCGATCTCCTCGACCGCCATCTGCAGCATCAACGTCCCGGTCCCGGTCCCGCCGTACGCCTCGGCGAACGGCAACCCGAAGATGTCGTTGGCGGCAAGCAGGCGCCGAATGTCCTGCGGGTACTCCGCGGACCGGTCGACGTCGGGCGCCCGGGGGACGATCTGCTCCTGGGCGATCTGCATGATCGTGGCGCGGAGATCCTCGAACTCCTGCGGGATCAGATAGCCGCCCGCCGCGGCACCGGCACTCATGCCGCAGCCCCCGCCGGCTGCTGCGCGTAGTCGTAGAACCCGCGTCCGCTCTTGCGGCCATGGTGACCTGAGACCACCATCCGCTTGAGAATCGCCGGTGCCGCATAGTCGGGGCGCTTGAACTCGTCGTATAGGGAGTCGCACACCGCCTGCAGGACATCCAGCCCGATGAAGTCACACAGGGTCAGCGGCCCCATCGGATGCCCGCAACCGAGGCGCATACCGGTATCGATGTCCTCTGCCGATGCGAAACCCTCCTCATACATGCGAACCGCCGCCATCAGGTACGGAACCAGCAGGAAGTTGACGACGAACCCGGAGCGGTCCTTGGTGCGGATCGAGGTCTTTCCAATCGCCGCGGCGAACTCCTCAGCGACGGCGATCGCCTCCGTGCCGGTGTCGAGTCCGGTCACCACCTCAACCAGCTTCATCACCGGCACCGGTGAGAAGAAATGGAGTCCGAGCACCCGCTCCGGCCGGTCGGTGTGCGCCGCCAGCTCGGCGATCGGGATCGACGACGTGTTCGACGCGATGAACACCACATCGGCAAGGCGGCGATCGAGCTCCTCAAACAGCGAACCCTTGATCTGCGGATCCTCGCTGACCGCCTCGATCACCGCGTCGACGCCCTCCAGCGCCGAGAGGTCGGTCGCGTATTCGATGCGCCCGGTCAGCGCCTCGGCCTCCTCGGCCCTGAGTTTGCCCCGTTCCTGGGCACGCCCCAGCGACTCGGCCAGGCGCGCCCGTGAGCGCTCGAGCGGTGCCTCACTCGGTTCGAACAGCGTCACCCGGATGCCGGCCGCGGCGGCCGACTCGGCAATGCCGGAGCCCATGAAACCGGCACCCACGACACCGAGGCTCGAGATTCTCATCGGTTTCCGGCCCTCCTTCAGCGCACGTCAGATCGGGGTCTGGACCAAACTAGGTGGATACCATACCATTGAACATCCAACTATTTCGGCAACAGTTTGGCGGCATCGTGCGCCAGTGCGCACACCCGCAGGCAGATCGCACCGGAGGAGCGCGATGATCACGGCAGCTGGAGCAACGGAGCAGGCCGATACGGAGGTGAGAAGCTCGCCGCTGCGGTTCGTCACGGCCGCCTCGTTGTTCGACGGACACGACGCAGCCATCAACGTGATGCGACGGTTGATCCAGGATCACGGCGTCGAGGTCATCCACCTCGGTCACAATCGCAGCGTCGCCGACGTCGTCCGCGCCGCGATCCAGGAGGACGCCGATGCGATCGCGCTGAGCTCCTACCAGGGCGGTCATGTCGAGTACTTCAGGTACGCCGTCGACATGCTGCGCGAACACGGCGCGGGCCACATCTCCGTCTTCGGCGGCGGCGGCGGCACGATCACGCCAACGGAGATCACCGAGCTGCAGGACTACGGGGTCGCACGGATCTACCACCCGAACGACGGCATGAGCCTCGGTCTCACGGGCATGATCGACGAACTGGTGGCGCTGGCGCAGGAGCGACGCCTGCCGACATCTGCTGAGGTGATCGGACCCGCGAGGCCGGGCCAGCCCGACGACCTGACGGTGGCCCAAACGCTGTCAGCGATCGAGGACGAGGTCCTCGATGAGATCGCGCTCGAGCAGCTGCGCGCGCTGTGGGCGAGCACGGATCGGCGTGCGCCTGTTGTCGGGATCACCGGCACCGGCGGCGCCGGCAAGAGCACCGTCACCGACGAGCTGCTCAGCCGATTCGGACAGCATTTCCCGGACATCCGGATTGCGGTGCTGGCGGTCGACCCGACGCGCCGGCGGACGGGCGGCGCCCTGCTCGGCGACCGGATCCGGATGAACAGCCTGCGCAACGAGCGGATCTACATGCGCTCGATCGCGACGCGCAGAAGCAACCGCTCGACCAGCGCGATGCTGGCCGATGCGCTCGCCTTCCTGACCTCCGGCGGCTTTGATCTGGTCATCGTCGAGACCGCCGGCATCGGCCAGAGCGACTCGGAGATCGTCGATCTCGTCGACATTCCGCTCTACGTGATGACGAGCGAGTTCGGCGCCGCCAGCCAGCTCGAGAAGATCGACATGCTCGACCTCGCGCAGATGGTCGTGATCAACAAGTTCGACAAACGCGGATCGCAGGACGCGTTGCGGGACGTGCGCAAGCAGTGGCGCCGCAGTCACATCTCATTCGACCGTCCCGACGAGGAGGTGCCCGTCTACCCGACGATCGCGAGCCACTTCAACGACTCCGGCCTGACCCGCATGTTCGCGGCACTGTGCCAGCAGCTTGCGGCGCACGCGCCCGCTGGCGCGAGCGCCGGGCAATGGGAGCCCGAAATCGAGTCCGCCGCGCCCGGACGCCCTGGCGGTGGTCTGATCCCCGACGCTCGGACCCGTTACCTGGCTGAGATCGCCGATCAGGGCCGTGGGATCAACGCCGGCGTCGAGCACAGTGCGATGCTCGCGTCGCAGGCCCAGGCCTTCCTCCAGGCCGCCCGCGCACTGGGTGACGGGCCGGCGGTCGAGGAGCTCACCCGCCGCCACGAGGAGGCGCTCGAGCAGCTCGGACCCGAGGCGCGAGGACTGCTGGACGATTGGGATCAACGGATTCGATCGATCACCTCCGAGACCTACAGCTACACGGTGCGCGACCGGGAGATCACCGGCGAGAACCACGTGCGGTCGCTGAGCGGGCAGCTGATCCCGAAGATCGCGGCACCACGGCTCGACGGCTGGGGGGACCGTCTTCGCTTTTTGATGAAGGAGAACCTGCCGGGCTTCTATCCGTACACCGGCGGCGTCTTCCCGTACCGGCGCGAGGGCGAGGATCCGACCCGCATGTTCGCCGGTGAGGGCTCACCCGAGCGCACGAACAGGCGGTTCCACTACCTGTCGGCGGGACAGCCGGCGGCGCGACTCTCGACCGCGTTCGATTCCGTCACGCTCTACGGGGAGGACCCGCACGAACGGCCGGACATCTTCGGGAAGGTGGGCAACTCTGGAGTGTCGATCGCGACGCTCGACGACGCCAAGAAGCTCTACTCGGGGTTTGATCTGTGCGCACCGACAACCTCGGTCTCGATGACGATCAACGGGCCGGCGCCGATCATCCTGGCGTTCTTCATGAACGCGGCGATCGACCAGCAGGTCGAGCGTCACCTTCAGGAGACCGGAGGCGTTGAGGCCGCGCAGCGCTCCCTTGACGAGTACTTCGGCGATCAACCCCGGCCGGTCTACGCGGGCGATCTGGGCCCCGGCAACGGCGGCATCGGCCTCGGTCTGCTCGGCGCCTCGGGCGACATGGTCGTGGCTCGCGACGTCTATGAGCGGATCAAGGCCGACACGCTGCGCCGGGTGCGCGGCACCGTACAGGCGGACATTCTCAAGGAGGACCAGGCCCAGAACACCTGCATCTTCTCGACCGAGTTCGCGATGAAGATGATGGGCGACGTGCAGGAGTACTTCATCGAGCACGCGATCCGGAATTTCTACAGCGTCTCGATCAGCGGGTACCACATCGCTGAGGCGGGAGCCAACCCGATCAGCCAGCTTGCGTTCACGCTCGCCAACGGCTTCACGATCGTCGAGTACTACCTCGCACGCGGGATGAGCATCGACGAGTTCGCGCCGAACCTGAGCTTCTTCTTCTCCAACGGCATGGACCCGGAGTACGCGGTGATCGGGCGCGTCGCCCGACGGATCTGGGCGCGGGCGATGCGCGAGCGCTACGGGGCCTCCGCCCGCAGCCAGATGCTGAAGTATCACATCCAGACGTCGGGCCGAAGCCTGCACGCCCAGGAGATCAGCTTCAACGACATTCGCACCACGCTGCAGGCGCTGTATGCGCTCTTCGACAACTGCAACAGCCTGCACACCAACGCCTACGACGAGGCGATCACCACCCCGACGGAGGAGTCGGTCCGCCGGGCCGTCGCGATCCAGCTGATCATCAACCGCGAGCTCGGGCTCAACTTCAATGAGAACCCGCTGCAGGGGTCGTTCATCATCAGCGAGCTGACGGACCTGGTCGAGGAGGCCGTATATGCCGAGTTCGACCGCCTGTCAGAGCGCGGCGGTGTGCTCGGCGCGATGGACACGATGTATCAGCGCGGGAAGATCCAGGACGAGAGCCTGCTCTACGAGCGGCTCAAGCACACCGGCGAGCTGCCTCTGATCGGGGTGAACACGTTCCTACCCAGAGACGGGCACGGGGAGCAGATCGACACGCTCGAACTGATGCGATCCACCGAGGCCGAGAAGCGCCAGCAGATCGCCAACGTGCGCGCCTTCCAGGGGTATGGTGCCGATCGCAGGCCGGCGGCGCTGGCGAAGCTCCAGGAAGTGGCGCGTGGTCAGGGCAACGTCTTCGCGGAACTGATCGAGACCGTGAAGTGTGCTTCGCTCGGGCAGATCTCGGCCGCGCTCTATGACGTCGGCGGCGAGTACCGGCGCAACATGTAGCGGACAGATGAGCGTCACGGCATCTCAGCAGTCCAATCTCACCGATGCGGCCGGAACCGTGCACCAGGCGGCCGGCGCCGACGCTCGCATCGTCTGCCTGGTGCCGAGCATCACGGAGCTGATCTGCGACCTGGGGCTGGCCCACCAGCTCGTCGGCCGAACCGGGTTCTGCATCCATCCCTGGGAGACGGTGCGCCGGATACCGAAGGTCGGCGGCACCAAGGACGTCAGGATCGATCGCATCCGCGAGCTCGCACCGACGCACGCGATCATGAACATCGACGAGAACCGGCGCGAAACCGCCGCACAGCTGGCGGAGTTCGTGCCGCACGTGGTCGTCACCCACCCGTGCTCGCCACTCGACAACCTCCAGCTGTACCGGCTGCTCGGCACCATCTTCGGCCGGGAATCCGAGGCCGAGGCGCTCTGTGCGAGGTTCGAGGCGGCGCTCGAGCAGCTGCAGGCTCGCGAGCGGCCACGCGATGACGTTCTGTATCTGATCTGGCGCGACCCATGGATGGCGATCTCACCGGACACCTACATCTCGCGCACGTTGGCGCTCGTCAACTGGGTGACACACCCGTTGATCGCAGATGAGCGCTACCCGGAGATCGACCTCTCAAGCTACGCCGGCCAGGTGGATCGCGTTCTACTGAGCAGCGAGCCCTTCCACTTCAAGGCCCACCACGTACCTGAGGTGCAGCACCTCATGCCCAAGGCTCGTGTGACGCTGATCGATGGCGAGATGACCTCCTGGTACGGCAGCCGGGCGATCCAGGGGCTCACCTATCTGGCGGCGGTGACCTGATGGCGGAGGCCACCAATGCCGCCGGTCACCCTGGCCATGTGTCAGGGGCGCTGTCCTTCGATCCGATCATCGAGGCGGCGAGGCAGTGGGATCAACACTGGGGCGATGACGCCACGCCGCAGATGGCGGCGGTCACATCAATCATGCGCGCGCAGCAGATCATGATGGCGCGACTGAATGAGCTGCTGGCGCCGTTCGATCTCAACTTCCCTCGGTACGAGGCGCTGATGCTCCTCTATTACAGCCGTCGAGGGGAGCTGCCGCTCGGCAAGATCTCCGACCGTCTTCAGGTCCACCGGGCGAGCGTCACCAACGTCGTCGACAAACTCGCGAACAGCGGCTACGTGGAGCGCATCAACCACAAGGAGGACCGGCGCGCGGTCCTCGCTCAGATCACGGCCAAAGGCAGACGAACGGCCCGAAGTGCCACCAGGATCCTGAACACCGCCGAGTTCGGTACCGCCCCGCTCGACCGCCGGGCGTGCGGTGAGATCTTCACGCTGCTGGAACCGTTGCGCCAGCAGGCTGGCGACTTCACGCCCGCCGCCACCTGAGCCTTCCGCCAAGTAGCGGTTGCAGCTTCCGCTGTGGCATTAAAGCTGCGTCGCCGCGGAGCCGATTAGATTCGGGCGCCATGGACACCACCTGGCCGTCCTCACCACGGCAGGCCTCCGGAGCACGTCGGGCCGACGTGACGAGTGGAATACTGCGGGCTCACTGGCCGATCGTGATGCTGGTCACGGCCGGTGCGATCCTGCGGCTGCTGGCGATGGTCGCCTACGCGCCGGCGCTGATGTTCCCGGACTCATGGGGCTACATCGCGACCGCATTCTCGGGCGGCTTCGTCGAGCTGCCAACGCTGCATCCGATCGGCTATCCGCTGCTGGTCAAGCTGTTGACGCTGCCGCATCGCAACCTCGCGGAGCTGGTGGCCTTCCAGCATCTGGCCGGGCTTGGCGTCGGCGTCGCGGTGTACGCAGCGCTGATTCGCGCGTGGCTGCCCCGCTGGGCAGCCACGGCTGCCGCGGCCCTGGTGCTGCTCGACGGTTACACGATCGCGCTCGAGCAGTACGTGATGTCGGACACGTTCTTCACGGCCGCGCTGCTGGCGGCGGTGCTCGTCATCTCCTGGCCACTGCTGGATCCCGACGGCTCGCGAGCGCCGTCGCCACGACGGGCGCTGGTTGCCGGCCTGCTGCTGGCAGCGGCGGCGCTGATACGCGAGGTGGCACCGTTCACGATCCCGATCTTCCTGATCTACCTGCTGTGGCTGCGAGCGGGCTGGCGCCCGCTCGCAGCGCTCATCGTCGCAGCGGCTGTGCCGCTGCTGGCCTACAGCGCGCTGATCGACCATCGCTTCCACGTCTTCAGCATGACCGCCACTCCCGGATGGACGCTCTACGGGCGCGTCGCCGGCTTCGCGGACTGCGGCGGCGTCAAGCTCGAGCCCCGTGCCCGGAAGCTGTGTGAAACCGCTGCCCAGCGCGCAAGCCATCCCGATGCACCCGACTGGTACATCTGGGGCCCTTCGCCGGCCCAGCGCCTGTTCCACCCGGCGAGCCAATCGGAGTCCGCGATCGCCCCCACCAACCGCGTGCTGGAGTCATTCTCGCGCGCGATGATCCTCAACCATCCCCTGGACTTCGCCGGCGCCACGCTCGCTGACTTCACTCGCTATTTCAGCGCGAGCGCCACGCCGTACAACAACGCCGTCAGCGCCACCTCGCTGCCGGTCAGGGCCTCAGCCGAGGCTCACAACTCGAGCACCGAGCAACGCGACCTTCCCGGCCTCGACCTCAGGGTCCGATCGCCCGCCGGCTTCGTGCGCGGCTACCGCCGCATCTTCCACGTCCCGCGGCCGGTGCTCGCAATCCTGGCGCTGGTCTCACTGCTGGCGCTGTGTGTGAGAGTCGCGGCGCGGCGCGAGATCTTCATGCTGACCGGCAGTGCCGTACTCGTCCTGCTCGGCACCGCGGCCACGGGCGGTTTCGCGCTCCGCTATCTGATGCCGGCGGTGCCGCTGCTGGCGATCGGCGGCTCACTGGCGATCGCGCAGGTGCTCGCGCGCATCCGCTGAGTTGATTGCACGGCTCTGCAATCAGGCTCAATCAAGGAAATCGCCCTCGGTCGCAAGCGATTTCCTATGATCGCTCCTGCGGATCAGCGGTTTATGAGGAAACCGATGCCCCGCTCGGCGATTTCCCGATTTGCTCCTGCTCGCATGCGGCAACGGGCGCGGCCATCAGGATTGCGATGGCTAGGTCGCGGTGGCGGCGCGCGCGGGTGCGACCAACCCTTCCTGCAGGCGCCGGACGGCGTCGAGGTGATCCCCGGTCCAGATCACGCGCACGCCGGTCGCGCTCGCGTGACCGTCGCCGTCGTTGAGATCGGTCGCGACGGCTTGGACCAGGCGCCCTCCCGCCTCGCCGTCAGCCGGCTGTGGGTCCGGCACCGAAGCGGCGCCCACGAGACTCGCCGCGAGACGGTCATACCAGCTGCCCAGGTGTTCGGCTGCGCTGAGCAGCTCGCGTCTGGCGGCCTCGCGCTCACCGCCGGGTACGCCACTGCCGTCCCACAGCTCGAGCACCGCGTCGGCCGCGAGCCTGACGCCGGCAACGCCCGTCACCAGTGCGGTCACCTCGGCGAGCTGGGCCTTCTTGGCGCCGCGTTCGGTCAGGTAACCGCGGAAGGTGTCGTCGAGCCGCCGCGCGGAAGCCGCTGCCTGCTGGCCGAGGCTGCGTGGAGCCGTGGCGCCGGCGCCGGTCGGGTCGCAGCAGGCGACTCCGAAGGCGACCGCCTCGGTCAGGTAACTGCTGCTGTCGACATATGCGCGGCCGAGTGCACGCCCAAGGTCGACGCTGGCCCCCCGTGGCCAGAACAGCAGTCCGACCACGAGGCTGACGGCGCATCCGATCGCGACGTCTTCGATCCGGACCAGGCCGAGCCGCCAGCCCGCGGGTATCAGCAGGTTGAACAGCACCAGCAGTGTGACGGTGAAGGCCGCCTGCCCCGCGGCGAACGACACCGCCGAGGGCGCAAGCCCGGCGCAGAAGACCACGAACGGCAGGATCACCCAGAGCACGGTGGTGTTGGTGCCGATCAGAGCCACGAGCGCACCGCCGATCACAAACCCGACGGTCGTCCCGAGGAGCGCCCGATACACGTTCTGGCCGGTGCTGAGCGCGTTGGAGCGCAGCACCGCGAGGGCGCCGAACACGACCCAGAAGCCGTGCTGGACCGATGTCAGCTCAGCCACGAGCACCGCCAGCGCCAGACCGCTGGCGCCGCGCAGGCTGTTGTGCAGCCATGAGGAGCTCAGCTCCGCGTGCGCGAGCGCCCGCTCTCTGGCTGAGCTCAGCGACCCCGTGAACCCGGAGGGCTGGCGCCCGAGCAGCCGCTCCCACCAGTTCCGCCTCCAAGCCGCCGCCGCGTACTCGACGTTGGTCGCGACCTGGTCGGTGATGTAGGCGAGCTCCTGCGCGCGGAAGCTGGGGTCGAGCGCCGAGACGATGCCGGCGGCAGGCTGGTCCTGTCCGGGCCGGCGCTGCTCGAGCGGCAGACTCGTGGTCCGGGTCTCGAGTTCCCCAAGCGCCGCCTGCAGGCGTCCGCGTGCCGCACCCAGCTCCCGGCCGGCATCGGCCGCCGAGGCATCTCCCGGGTCAAGCGCCGTCGCAGCCCGTTCGAGCACATCGGCGGCCGCGAGCTTCACCGAACACAGCGAGGGGTCAGGCATGCCGGGCCGGCGCCTGAGTCCAGAGCGCGCGATCACGGCGCCCAGCCAACGCAGCTCATCCACAAGTCGGATCTCCGCTCGAGCCTTGGTGGCAAGGCCTGTCGGCCGGTATGGCGTCGCCAGGAACAGCCTGTCGAGTGCCTGTACCGCATCGTCGGAGAGCGTTCGGGTGGCGTCGCGCTCCCGCTCGGCCGCCTCGCCTCCATCCCCGGTCACCCATGCGATCTCGGCGCGGAGGCGCCCGGCGATCGCGCGGCAGGCTGCCACTGCCCGGGACTCGATCGGGAAGGCGACCGGTGAGGGCCACAGCACCCTGGTGGCCACCATCGCCGCGACGGTTGCGATCGCCCATCCCGCGATCCGGTCAGGGATCTCGGAGGCCGGCCCCGGGACGGTGACCGGCAGGATGAACGAGAGCACCAGCGGCGTGGTTGCGCTCGCGATCACCGAGCTGACCACGCCGCTGAACAGAACCACGAAGGCGACGATGAACATCAGCGACCGTTGCCGCCACGGTCGACTGCGACACCAGTGTCCCCAGCGAGATCAGGACGATGCAGGTGACCCCCATCAGCGCCTGTGACCGCAGGCGGTCCATACGTGTGCCTTGGAAGTCGACGAGCAGCAGGTTCGCGAACGCGCCGAAGGCGATGAAGTATGAGATCGTCGGATTGCCGATCACCTTGTCACCGAGCGCGAACAGCGCCGGCATCAGGATCGCGGCGCGCCCGGCACGCCTCAGCGCCCCGTAACCGGGGTCGTGGACACGCAGCCAGTCGCCGAGACGCTCAGGCATGGGTCACGCCAATGAGCGGATCACCTGCGCGTGCTCGCGCATCGTCTCATCGCCGTCCTGCCCCGGCTGACGCCCGAACCCGCAGTACATCGCCACGCCGAAGTCCTGGAGGTAGCGGGTGGCGGTCCGGTGCCGACGGCGCAGCCCCGGCGCGCCGTCGAGCGGAAGCACGATCCCGAGGAAGACGCGAGCGCTGCGCGGCTCGAGGTCGACCAGTGGGCGGAAGAAGCTTCGGTCCTCGCTCCGCAGGTAGCGCGGGCCGGCCAGGTGCAGCCAGTCGACCGTGCGCCCGGACTCGGACACCGCGAAGTTGGCCATCCGTACCAGCACCTGGTAGTCCCTTGCCTCGTACATCGGCCATTCCGGGAAGGTGCCGTAGCAGAGGTGGTAACCGACCAGCGTCTGCTCCGGGATCAGTCGGGTCAGGCGCGTCACCGGGCCGGCGAACCGCTCCCAGGCACCCTCGTTCGTCCAGGCCAGGACGCCCTCGATGTCCTGGGTCTCATAGGCGCAATCCCACTGGATCGCGAGCTCCTCGGGTGGGATCGCCTCCAGCAGCCGTGGCAGCTCGCGCGCGACCAGGTCCTCGTAGCCCGCTTCGGCCTTCGGGTAGTCAGCGGCGAAATCGGACTTGAAGGCGTTCATCGCGCTGGCCGGGAACGGCAGGCCGACCTGGAAGCGCAGATCGCCTGGGATCACGCCGGTGCGCTTGAGCTCCTTGAACCTGCCGTAGGACTCGATCGCCACGTCGATCCGGGGCCAGCTCCCGAAGCGAACGCGCTGCACGTCGGCTCTGACGCTGAACACAGGGGTCTCGTAGGCGTGGCGAGGGAGCCCGGTGGGGGAATCGGTTTCGGATACGACGACGATGTCGGCGCTCGGACGGATCAGGTGCTCGCGCTCGAAGCTGACCCAGCCACCCATCGGTCCGGTCTCACCGTCTGGCAGTGAGAAGACCATGTCACCGAACAGCTCGGCGCCTGCCGTGAAGGCGTGCTCGGGTGATTGCGCGGGGAGACTTCCCACAAGCAACATCCGGCTGTTGACCCGTCGATCCGCCATCGATCCTCCCGTCGCCGTTCTCCGTACCCTGGGCAAGGTATATGGAAAGCTCGACGCACGGCGTGGTCATCGTCGGCGGCGGCCACAACGGCCTGGTCGCGGCGACGCTGCTGGCTCGCGCGGGCAGGCGGGTCACAGTTCTGGAGCGGCTCGGCCACCTCGGTGGCGCTGCGGTCTCTGAGGCGCCCTTCCCAGGGATCGACGTTCGCCTGTCCCGCTACTCGTACCTCGTCAGCCTGTTTCCCCGCGAGCTGCTCGATTTGCTGGGGGTGGAGATCGAGCTTCGCCGCCGGCGGATCGCCGCGCACCCGCCGAACGACGCGCCGGAGGTGTACGCATTGACCGCACGCGTGGCGCGCGCGCTGGCGCCGACGCTGCTCGAGCCGCTGCGGTCGCGCGACCAGATCCGAGCGTTGGTGGGCGATGAGGCGGCGTGGCGAGCGTTGTTCGAGCGGCCGCTGTCGGAGCTGCTCGAGGCTCTCGGTGCCCGACGATCTGACGCGCGGGATCGTCGCGACGGACGCGCTGATCGGAACCTTCGCCGCGCTCGACGACCCCAGCCTGATCCAGAACCGCTGCTTCCTCTACCACCTGATCGGCAACGGGACCGGGGCATGGGATATCCCGGTCGGCGGGATGGGCGCATTGACCGGCGCCCTGGTCGCGGCCGCTCGCGCGGCGGGAGCGGAGCTGCGGACCAGCATCGAGGTCACCGCGATCGAAGCCGGACCGGCGGGTGGTCCGGTCCGCGTGCGCACGGCAGGCGGTGAGGAACTGGTGGCCTCGCACGTGCTGGCCAACGTCGCGCCGCTGGTGCTGGCGCGGCTGCTCGGCGCCGAGCCCTCAGGCGCAGCGGCGCCAGAGGGCTCGCAGCTCAAGCTCAACATGGTGCTCACCCGGCTGCCGCGGCTGCGCGACCCGACGGTCGCACCCGAGGATGCGTTCGCCGGGACATTTCACGTGAACGAGAGCTATTCGCAGCTCGCCGTCGCCCATCGGCAGGCTGCCGCGGGGACTGTTCCGGACGTGGTGCCGGCGGAGGCGTACTGCCACTCGCTGACGGACTCGACGATCCTGTCGCCGCAGTTGGTCGCTGCGGGCGCGCAGACGCTGACGGTCTTCGCGCTGCACATGCCCGCGCGCCTGTTCCGGGCCGATCCGGAGGGCGCCAAGCAGGTCGCGGTGCAGCGGACGCTCGAGTCGCTGAACTCGGTCCTGGCCGAGCCGATCGAGGGCTGCCTGATGAACGACGCCAACGGGCGGCCATGCCTGGAGGCGCGGACACCGCTCGAGCTCGAGGCCGAGCTGGGGTTGCCGGCCGGCCACATCTTCCACCGCGACCTCAGCTGGCCGTTCGCCGAAACGGCCGAGGAGGTCGGCAGCTGGGGCGTCGAGACGGCGTGGCCGACCGTGTGGTGCTGCGGAGCCGGCGCGCGGCGCGGTGGCGGCGTCAGCGGCATTCCGGGACACAACGCGGCGATGGCGGTGCTGGCCTCCAGGTAGCCACGGTGCTCGCCGTGGGGCACGGCCGTGCGCCGCCAGATCAGATCCTGGCGACCACCAGCTCCGCGAGGCTGTCCGCCACCCGACCGGCGTCGAGCGGTGGGGAACCGGTCGGTGATCGCACCGACCGTTCCCGGGTCGAGCGCAAGCTCAAGCGCCGCGTAGACCTCGGCCGTCACGGCCCGCAACCGGTCGCCAGAGCCGACCGCGATCACGGCCGTCGTCAGTGATGCCCCGCGGATCACACGCTGGGCCACGCCGGCGATCTTGGGCCCGGCCGGCAGGTGGAGACTGAAGCGCCCGCGGCAGTACTCATCAGGAAGCTCACCCAGCTCGAGCCCCACCCCGAGCGGCAGCAGGGCGTCGCGGATCAGCGCAGACAGCTCTTCGAAGCGCGATTCGATCCCGCCATACAGCCGGTCCTCAGATCGTATCAGCTCGACCACGACGGACTCATGATCGTAGGCCACCGCGTGGCCCCCGGCGTGACGAATGACCGGAGCGAACCCATGCCGCAGCGCGAGCTCCCGTGCGTGCTCAAAACCATCGCGAAGTGCGTCCAGACGGCCGAATGCGACCGTGGCTCCGGGCCGGTAGACGCGCAGGGTTGGTGGCAGACGGCCGCTCGCCACGGCGTCCAGCAGCTCCGCGGTCAACGCCATGTCGCGTTGCGGATCCCCCGGATTGCCGTCGCGGCGAAGCTCCACGGCTCAGATGTGTCAGCTGAACGTCAGCACGCTGCGGATGCCGTCCTGGGCCTCCATCAGCTCAAACGCGGTATTGACCTCGGACAACGGCATCCGATGTGAGATGAACGCGTCGACGTCGATCTCCCCGGCCATATAGCGATCGATCAGCTCGGGCACCTGGTCCCGACCCTTGACGCCGCCGAACGACGAGCCGGCGATACGACGGCCCTGGATCAGCCACCGCGGGATCACGTCGAGCGTCTCACCCTTACCGGCGACTCCCGCGACCGTGCAGAGCCCCCACCCCATGCGGGCGGACTCCACCGCCTGGCGCATGACCTCGACGCGACCGGTCGCCTCGAACGTGTAGTCGGCCCCGAAGCCACGGGTCTCGGCCTGGATGCGCTCGACGATCTCCGGACCTGCCTGCCAGGTCTCGGTGGCGCCATGGGCGCGTGCCAGCTCGAGCCGGGACTGCGACAGGTCGACACAGATGATCCGCTCGGCGCCCTGCAGCCGGCAACCGGCGACCGCACCGAGCCCGACCATGCCGGCGCCGAAGACCACGCAGGTGGCGCCCTCTCGCACGCCCGCCGTGAACATCGCCGCGCCGAGGCCGGTCGAGAGACCGCAGGCGAACAGGCAGGCGGCCTCGAGCGGCGCATCGTCACGGACCTTCGCCAGAGCGATCTCCGGCATCACCGTGTACTCGGCGAATGTCGAGGTGCCCATGAAGTGGCGAATCGGCTCTCCCTCAAGTGAGAGGCGTGTCGTGCCATCGGGCAGATAGCCCTTGTTCTGCTGCTCACGGATCGCCAGACAGATGTTCGTGCGCCCGCTTCTGCAGTGTTCGCACTCGCGGCACTGCGGTGAGAACAGCGTCACCACGTGGTCACCCACGCTCAGCGACTGCACCCCGGGGCCGATCGCCTCGACCACACCCGCGCCCTCATGTCCGAGGACCGTCGGTGCGTAACCGGACGGATCGACGCCTGAGGCCGTGTAGAGGTCCGTATGGCAGACGCCGCACGCCACGAGGCGAACCAGCACCTCACCCCGCTTCGGTTCAGCCAGATCGACGTCGGCCAGCACCAGCGGCTGGTCGAACTGCTCGAGTACCGCAGCCTTGATTCTCACGGTGATGCCATCCCCTTCTCAGTATCGGGCATGTGGATGATTGAAAACGATCTACACAACGCCCGGTCCGACGATCAGCTCGAGGTAGCCGTCAGCGATCTGCTCCGCGTTCAGGCGGCCGCCCGGCCGAAACCACTGTGGCAGCTGGTTGACCATGCCGAGCAGCGCGCGGAGCGCGAGCTCGCGATCGGCGAAATGGAACTCGCCGTCGCGCTCTCCCCGCGCGAGGATCGCGGCCAGCAGACCCTCGAATTCCCTGCGCTGGCGGCGCAGGTGCTGCCACTGACGGCCGCGCGCGAGCACCAGTCGCTCCTGCTGAAACACGAGCATGTGGTCGCGCCTGTGCTCGACATGCCCGACCCAGGTGCGCACGAACCGCCGCAACTGCTCACGGGCCGAGCCCTCAGCCGCAGCGATCTCCCGCACCTCGTCGAGCAGGGGCTCCATCAGCTCGTCACAGATCCTGACGAGCAGCTGGTCCTTGCTGCCGATGTAGTGGTACAGGCCGCCAGCCTTGAGCCCGGATGCATCGACCAGATCCTGGATCGAGCTCGCATTGAAGCCCTTGGTCGCGAACAGGTGCGCTGCGGTGTCGATCACCAGCTGCTGACGGCGGTCGTAACGATCGCGCAACGCGGGTGTGTTCGGCGGTGACGGCATTCTTCGAACGTACATTATAACTTATAGCGATCGCTCTGTAATATGACTGGTTGCGATGGCCGACCTCTCGGATCTCTCTCCCGTCATGATCGCCAACCGCGGTGAGATCTCGGTGCGCATCGCCCGTAGCGTGCGCGCGCTCGGCCTCGCCTCCATCGCGATCTTCACCGACCCGGACACCGGCGCCCCGCACCTCGACAGCGCCGACCAGGCCGTTCGCGTCAGCTCCTATCTCGACGCGGCCGGCATCGTCGACGCGGCCCGCCGCAGCGGCGCCCGAGCGGTCCATCCCGGCTACGGCTTCCTGAGTGAGAACGCCGAGTTTGCGCGGAACGTCCTCGACGCCGGACTGGTCTGGATCGGCCCGCCGCCCGCGGCGATCGAGCTGATGGGCGATAAGGGCAGCGCCAAGGAGTTCGCGCGGCGGGCGGGCGTGCCGGTGGTACCGGAGGGCGACAGCGGTCACTTCCCGCTGGTGGTCAAGGCCGTGGCCGGCGGTGGTGGCAAGGGTATGCGTGTGGTGCGTGAGGCCGGAGAGCTGGCCGAAGCGACGGCCGCCGCGCAACGTGAGGCGCTGGCCTCGTTCGGCGACGATCGTGTGATCGTGGAGCGCTGGATCGAGCGGCCGCGCCACATCGAGATCCAGGTTTTCGCCGACGCGCAAGGCGACGTCGTGCACTTCGGTGAGCGCGAGTGCTCACTGCAGCGCCGTCATCAGAAGGTCGTCGAGGAGTGTCCCTCTCCCGTGGTGGGCAAAGAGCTGCGTCATCGGATGGGTGCGGCCGCGACCGCACTCGCACGAGCGTGCGGCTACGTCGGGGCCGGGACGGTCGAGTTCATCACGCCCGGGGACGCGAAGGAGTTCTTCTTCCTCGAGATGAACACGCGCCTTCAGGTCGAGCACCCGGTCACGGAACTGGTCTATGGCCTCGACCTCGTCGAGCTGCAGCTGCGAGTCGCCGCCGGCGCAAGAATCCCGATGGCTCAGGAGCAGATCGTCCCCGCGGGCCACGCGATCGAGGCACGCCTCTACGCCGAGGATCCGGCACGCGGCTTTCTGCCCTCCACCGGCACGGTGCGCCGCTACCGGGAGCCGCGCCACGCGCGAGTCGACATCGCGCTGCGGGACGGGCTCGAGATCGGCACCGCCTTCGATCCGATGCTCGGCAAGGTGATCGCCCATGGAGTCGATCGCCAGCGGGCGATCGACAGGCTCGACAGGGCGCTGGCGGAGCTCGAGCTGCTGGGGGTTGCCACCAACGCGGCGTTCGTCCGCGGGCTGCTCGCGCGCGCCGATATCCGCAACGGCGAGCAGGACACGGGACTGCTCGAACGCATTCTCGAGGACCCGGAGCAGAACCCCGAGCCCCCCGCGGACCTGCTTCCGGCAGCTGGGGTGGCGGCCGCAGGAACCGTGACGCCGGACGGAGCCTGGAGGCGCGTCTTTCAGCACGGTGAGGTGCGGGTCGCCGCAGGTCGCGTATCGGTCGGCGACACCAGCTGGGAGGTCCGCCTTCACCCGACCGGCGACGATGCCGGACGGATCACGGTCGAGCTCGACGGGGTGGCGCGCCATTACTCAGTCGCGCAGGACGGCGACGAGGTCATCTGGATCACACGCGAGGGCCATCAACTCGAGGCGCGCACGCTTCACCCCGACCGCTCCGGCGCCGAACTGCCGCAGGGCGCGCTCGAGGCGCCGATGCCGGGCACGGTCCTGGCCGTCCGCGTTCGCAACGGAGATCGGGTTGGCGCCGGCGACGTGCTGCTGATTCTCGAGTCGATGAAGATGGAGCTGCAGATCACGGCCCCGGCGGCCGGCGTGGTAAGCGGTGTCACGGTGAGTGCCGGTGATCGCGTCGAGCTGGGCCAGGCGCTGGTCGCAATAACCCCCGAGGAGGCAGAGCAGTGAGCTACCGCGAGCAGCACCTCGAGTTGATCGGCGAGCTCGAGTCGCGTCTGGAGCGCGTCCGCGCCGGTGGCGGAGAACGCGCTCGAGCACGGCACCTCGAACGCGGCAAGCTGCTGGTCCGCGATCGCGTGGAGCGCCTCTGCGACCCCGGATCCGGTCTGCTCGAACTCTCGCCGCTGGCGGCCGAGGACCTCTACGACGGGGACGCTCCCGGTGCGGGGATCGTGACCGGCGTCGGCATCATCCAGGGGCGTCGCTGCGTGATCGTGGCCAACGACGCAACGGTGAAGGGCGGCACCTATTACCCGATGACCGTCAAGAAGCATCTGCGCGCCCAGGAGATCGCGCTGGCGAATCGGCTGCCGTGCATGTACCTGGTCGACTCCGGCGGCGCGTTCCTTCCGATGCAGTCCGAGGTGTTCCCCGATCGCGACCACTTCGGCCGGATCTTCTTCAACCAGGCGACGATGTCGCAGGCCGGCATCCCCCAGATCGCCTGCGTCATGGGGTCCTGCACCGCCGGGGGCGCGTACGTGCCGGCGATGAGCGACGAGACCGTGATCGTTCGCAATCAGGGCACGATCTTTCTGGGCGGACCGCCGCTGGTCAAGGCCGCGACCGGCGAGGCCGTGACCGCGGAGGAGCTCGGCGGAGGGGAGCTGCACGCGCGAACCTCGGGCGTCGCCGATCACCTCGCGCAGGACGACGACCACGCCCTCGAGATCGTGCGCGAGATCGTTTCGACGCTGCCACCGCCCGGCGCACCCCGCTGGGAGCGCCGGGCGCCGCGTGCTCCGGCAGCCACGGCGGACAGCGTGCTCGACCTGGTGCCACTGGACGGCCGCACCGCCTACGACGTCCGCGAGGTGCTGCGGACCATCGTTGACGACTCCGAGCTGCATGAGTTCAAGGAGCTCTACGGTGAGACGCTGGTGTGTGCGTTCGCCCACATCGACGGCCATCCCGTCGGGGTTCTCGCCAACAACGGCATCCTCTTCAGCCAGTCCGCGCTCAAGGGTGCCCATTTCATCGAGCTCTGTGACCGCCGCGGCATCCCGCTGCTGTTCGTGCAGAACATCACCGGCTTCATGGTCGGGCGCGATTACGAGGCCGGCGGCATCGCCAAGGACGGGGCGAAGCTCGTGACCGCGGTCGCCTGTGCTCGCGTCCCGAAGCTGACGGTGATCATCGGTGGCTCCTTCGGTGCCGGCAACTACGGCATGTGCGGCCGTGCCTACTCGCCGCGGTTCCTGTTCATGTGGCCCAACGCGCGCATCAGCGTCATGGGTGGCGAGCAGGCCGGCGTGGTCATGACCGAGGTCGGCCAGCCTGAGGTCGGCGCTCAGCTGCGCCAGCGCTATGAGCACGAGGGCCAGCCGTGGTTCTCAACCGCGCGGCTCTGGGACGACGGCGTGATCGACCCCCGTGATACCAGGCGCGTGCTGAGTCAGGCGCTCGCGGCATGCTCCAGTCCAGTCCCCGAAGCCGACGTCGGGTACGGCGTCTTCCGGATGTGAGGGATGAGCTCCTCGATGCCGGAACGGGTGAATGTGCGCGAGGTCGGACCACGCGACGGATTCCAGAACGAGCCGGAGGTGATCGCGACCGCGGACAAGGTGCGTTTGATCAACCTGCTGGCGACGACCGGCCTGCGACGCATGGAGGTGACCAGCTTCGTACGACCGGACGTGGTTCCGCAGCTCGCGGACGCCGCAGAGGTGCTCGATGGAATCAAGCGGGTCGAGGGCGTGTCGGTCAGCGTCCTGATCCCGAACGAGCGAGGCCTCGACAACGCCCTCGAGATCCAGGACCGGTTCGATGATGTCAGCGTGTTTCTCTCCGCGAGCGAATCGCACAACCGCCACAACGTCAACCGCTCGGTGGCCGAATCGCTGGCCGGCCTCGAGCGCGTCATCAGCCGCGCGCGTGAGGCCGGCCTGGGGTGCGAGGCGGTGATCGCCACCTCATTCGGATGCCCGTACGAGGGCTATGTCGATCCGGAGCGCGTGTATGAGATCGCGGAGCGCCTGAGCGCCGCCGGCGCCCGGGAGATCGGTTTCGGCGACACGACCGGGATGGCGAACCCGGTCCAGGTCGCGAGATTCTTCGCGGGAGCACAGGAACGTCTCCCCGGGGTCGAGTTGACCGCCCATTTCCACAACACACGCGGCCAGGGGCTCGCGAACGTGCTCGCGGCGCTCGAGGCCGGCGTGACCTCGTTCGAATCGAGCTTCGGTGAGCTCGGTGGATGTCCGGTGCCTGCGGGCTCGACCGGGAACATCGCCAGCGAGGACCTGGTCTCGATGCTTCACGAGATGGGGATCGCAACCGGAGTCGACCTCGGCCTACTGCTCGAGGCAAGCGCGGCTGTGAGGGATGTGCTCGGCCGCCCGCTCGGCTCACACACGCTGAGGGCCGGAGCGATCGATTGGCACCGGTCGAGCTGACAGCCTCTGACAAAGCGTCAGCAGCCCGCCGGCCTCCCGTGGGACGCGCCGGACCGCCGCCGCTGCTGGCGGTCCGGCGTCGAGCGGAGCTCGATCGCGACTCAGTCAGCCAGCGCCGGCGCCGCGTCGCCCTGGGCGAGCGCCTTCTCGGCCGGCCACAGCAGACGGAACACGATCGCCGCCAGAACCCCACCGACAAGCGGCGCGAGGATGAACAGCCAGACCTGCTTGAGCGCGCTGCCGCCGACGATCAGCGCTGGGCCGAGGGCACGCGCGGGGTTGACCGAGACACCGTCGATCGGAATCCCGACGAGATGCACGCACACGAGCGCGACACCGATCGCAAGACCGGCCGCGGTCGCCGAGCCGATCCGACTCGTCGCACCGAGCACGACGAGCACGAACACGAAGGTCAGGACGACCTCGTTCACGAACGCGCCGCCGGCGCCGATCCCGAGCATCGAGTGCGCGCCGTAGCCATCGGCCCCGAGCCCGACGGTGCTGGCGGACCAGCCGGGGGCGCCGGACACGATCGCCCACAGGACGACGGCGCCGAGGATGCCGCCGATGAACTGGGCAACCCAGTAGGAGACGGCCTCATCAAGGTCGATCCGGCCCGAGGTGAGGAATCCCAGCGTCACCGCCGGGTTGACGTGGCAGCCGGTGATCGGTCCCAGCGTGTACGCCAGCCCGAGCACGACGAAACCGAACGCCAGCGCGGTCGCGACCACACCTGCGGATGTGCTCCCGCCCGCCATCTTGAAGCCGAAACTGATCGTGGCGGTACCGACGCCGACGATCACCAGCAGGGCGGTGCCGAGCAGCTCGGCGGAAAATTTACGAAGAGTCATGGTCGGCTCTTCGCCGAAGGAGCCGCCGATCCTCCTATGCCGCCCGAGACGAGGCGCGGGCGGAACCGTTCGCCACAGCAGATTTCTGAGGCCGCGCCAACGCGCGAGGAGTGCGTCAGACCTCGTAGAGGAAGCCGTAGATCGCCGAGTGGCCCGACTGCTCCCATTCCGCCAGGCAATACCGGACGCTGCGATCGCCGAAATCGACATCGATCGTCTTCGGCGGCCGGCCTTCGACCGCGGTGATCTCCCGTGTCGATCCGGACAGTGGGCCGTCGACCAACTTCGCCACAAGCGTTTTGGGCGCGACTGTCTCGGCGCCGGTCTGGCCGCGCGTTGGGCGGAGCAGAGCGTTCCGGAGCCGAGCGTTCACTGGAATTGAAGTCTACGCGGCCGCCGCGCACGGCTCACAGGTGAGGGCACAGGGTCGCGACAATCAGCTGTTTGCGGGCACCAGGCTCCCAGAACGGACGGGGCGAGCGAGCATCCATCGGTTACACTGCGGGCGGATTGGTCCGGCACTGCAAGGCTGCGAGGGCAGCATCCGCCGGTCCGGCCATCGGAAAGTCTGATCGCGATCCACGCCAGACCGAGCAAGGCGGCCAACAAGCACGCGAGCAGTTCAAGACCACCGCAGCACGGCTGCGGGAGGACCACCGACATCGAGCCTTTAGCAGGTCGCGGCAGCCAGCCGGCTCCCGCACAATCCGAGTCTCTCGCTCGTCGCTGACGCGCCTGATGATTCCCCCAGCGGAGGAGTACAGCATGGCATCAAGCGGCAAACCCAAGACGACGATCGGCAAGATCCAACGAGAGGCGGCTCGCCGCGAGCGCCGCATCGAGAAGGCGGCAAGGAAGCAGACCAGGAAGCAGGGGGCCCAGCTCAATCCTCAGCTGGGCGATGGGCTCGACCCTGAGGCACCGGACGGTGGGGCGAGTGCATCGCCGTCGGAGCAGGCACGCGGTGCCGGCTTGTGACTGGCACATCCGCGGGGCAGTCCTGGACAGAGGCGCTCGCGCCTTACGCCCGGGCGCGCACGGACCGTGCTGCGATCCAGATCGCGACGTCACTGCTGCCATATCTGGCGCTCTGCGCCCTGAGTTATCTGACCCTGGGCGTTTCGACGCTGCTCACCGTTCTGTTGGTGGCTCCCGCTGCCGGGTTCCTGGTGCGCACGTTCGTGCTCTTCCATGATTGCGTGCATGGATCGCTGTTTCCGTCGCGTCGCGCGAATCGCTACGTGGGTGTGATCCTCGGGCTGTTCGTTCTCGCTCCCTTCCGCCAGTGGCAGCGCGAGCACGCGATCCATCACGCCACCTCAGGCGACCTCGATCGCCGTGGGGTCGGGGACGTGCTGACGCTGACCGTCGTTGAATACAGCTCCAAGCGGTTTCCCGAACGCCTCGCGTACCGGTTGTTCCGCAATCCGGTCGTGATGTTCGGTCTCGGCCCGATCTTCGCGATGATCATCCGTCCACGTATCCCCGAGCGCTCCGCTCGCCGGCGGCAGCGCAACAGCGTTCTGATCACCAACGCAATCCTGATCGTCGCGATCGGCTTGATCTGCTCGGCCATCGGCTGGCGCGCGTTCCTGGCGGTATGGGCACCGTCCGCACTTCTGGCCGGCGCAGGCGGGATCTGGCTGTTCTACGTCCAACATCAGTTCGAAGACGCCTACTGGAGAAGGGGCGAGGACTGGGGCTACGCAGAGGCCGCTCTGCGCGGAAGCACATTCCTCAGGCTGCCATGGCTGCTCCGCTTCTTCACCGCCGATATCGGCCTGCACCACGTGCACCATCTCAACCCCCACGTTCCCAACTACAACCTGCGGCGTGCCCACGAATCCCACCCTGTCTTCGCGACGGTTCCGGTCATTGCCGTCCGTGACGGGATGCGTGCGACTCGGCTCAAGCTCTGGGACGAAGCTGCAGGCAGGTTGGTCACGTTCGCACAGGCGCGCCGGTCCATCCGGCAGGCGGACGCTGAAGCCGAGATGTCACCGGTGGTCGTGAACGCCTGAGGGATGATCAGCCGATGGTCAGCCGATGAAGACCTCCCGTGAACGCGCCGAGGAGAAGCGGGCCGAGAAGCTCGAGCTGATCCGCGAGCAGGTATCCAGCGGGCAGCTGATCATCCGCGCGATGACGGAGGAGGAGCGCGCCAAGTACCCGCCTCGGCCGAACACCGTCACCGAGAAACGCAGACGGTCCTAGCCGGGGAGCCACAGATGCGCTAGGCTTTGCGCAGTCGGGCATCCGCCCGATGCCAAAGTCGTGCTCGCGTTTCCCCAGTTCGTTGCTTGTCAGCGCCTCCGTGTTTCGCCAAGCACACAACCGGAGGTACATCACATGCCAACAGGAACCGTGAAGTGGTTCAGCGACGAGAAGGGCTTCGGCTTCATCACTCCCGATGACGCCGGCAAGGATCTCTTCGTGCATCACTCGGCGATTCAGGGCGACGGATACAAGTCCCTGCCCGAAGGCGCGAAGGTCAGCTACGAGGCCGAGCAGGGGCCCAAGGGTCCCTCGGCCGCATCCGTAGTCCAGGTCGGCTAGCACTGCGCTGGAGTTATTGGGGCATCCTGCCCCAATAACTCCACCCATTGCGGTCCGCAACGTCGCTGGGCAGGTCGCCTAGGCAGCGGATCAGAGCCGTGTGGCGACCAGTGCCAGCGCGAGCACGACCATCGCCATCCACAGCGCCGACAGCGCGCCTTCCAGTGGAGCGAGCGCGCGCTCGATGTCGAGCGGCCGCACCTCGCCATCGCGCATCGCCTGGCTGCCCGAGAGCGAGATCGTTCGCCGGCGCAGCTCCCGCGCCGGCGTGGAGAGACGTCGTTGCGCGATGCTGATCAGGAGGCATGCGACTGCGATCAGCACACCCTCGATCCTGATGGTGAGCGCCTCGACGAACCAACCCGTGAAGGCCGGGAAGGCACCCCAGGCGATCGCGAACCACAGATCGGTATGAAGACGCCCACCGAACAGCTCGAGGTTGTACGCCAGTGCCAGGAATGCACCGACGATCACCAGCGGGATCAACCACGCTGAGACGATCACGGCACCGACGATTCCGATGGCAACCGCGCCGCTGAGTCCCCAGATCGCCAGCATGATCAGGCTGGTTCGTGAGATGTTGGTCTCAAGCGGCCGCCCCGACAGCTCGTCGAGGGCGTGACAGGCGACACCCAGCGCCAGGAAGAACGCGCCCAGGGCGGCGCCCAGGCGCCACAGCACGAAGGTCGGCGCCAGCGCGGCGCCGATTGCGACGTAGCTGAGATGCCACGCGGTATAGGGAGGATGCAGGAGCGTCAGGACGTCGCGCCAGCGGCCTGAAGGCAGTGCGTAGAAGGCGGGGCGCAGCGCAATCGGCTTACCGGTGGCCGTCACGCACCCCCGTTACAACCATGCCGGCTCCGAAACTGAGCTCACGTTGAGCGGCCTCGGCGATTCCGGCGTCGCGCCACATTGCTGGGATGTCCGGATACCGGGCGTGGAACCGCTCGATGTTGGGCCCGAGGAATCTGCCGACCTCATACCAATCGGACGAAACCGCGCGACCGATGAGCGGCAGACAGGCCCGCGTGTGCATGCGCCACAGCAGCCGCAGCCTGGGGTCTCCGGGTACACCGAACTCGACCATTGCGATCCGCCCGTTCGGCTTGAGCACACGGGCCAGCTCGCGCATCGTTGCAGCCGGGTCGTCCACGTACCGGAGCAGATAGGTGAACGACACGGCATCGAACTCGGAATCCGCGAACGGCAGCGTCTCAGCTTCTCCGGACCGGAACGACAGCCGATCGGCCAGCGCAGGTGTACGAAGCAATCTCGCGCGTGCAGCACTGAGCATCGCGTCGCTCTGATCCAGCCCGATGACCTCCGCGCCCTTCTCGGCAAGCGCGAACGCAACCATCCCGGTACCCGTGGCCACGTCGAGAATCCTCATGCCCGCCTTGGGCGCGAGCGCGTCGACGAGCGCGCGGCGCCAGCGCGGGTCCTGACCGAAGCTCATCACCGCGCCAACTCGGTCGTAGTCCTCCGCTAGCCCGGCGAACAGCCCGACCGCATGTTGCTTGCGAGGCGACGAGTCGCGGTATGACATCGCTGAAGTCTCCTTTGTTCGGAACAGGCGCTTCGAGAATGAGGACGCCGGCCGTCAGCGAAGCCTTCCCGAAACACCATGCTCCGAGACATCTGCGCAGACGCAAGTCCACACATTGGCAAAAGATCCGATCTGCCGGCATTGAGGCTCGCGTCGGTCTACTGGACCGATGGCATCCCAAGCAGCGTCAGGTATCGAGCCACTGCCTCGGCGCGGTTGGAGACATGAAGCTTTCGCAGAATGCTGTTGACGTGAAACTTCACCGTGGTGTCAGCGACGACGAGGGTGTCGGCGATTGTCCGGTTCGTGCTCCCGTCTGCAAGCAGTCGAAGCACATCCAGTTCACGACGGGTCAGGAGGCCGGAGACGACCAGGCGGTCGTCTGCCGGCTGCTCGTCCGGACCGGCAGTCACCGATATTGCTGCGTCTGACGGCCGAACCTCGGTGATCTGACCGCTGAGAGTGGCGGGAGCCTCCGCGAGAGAGATCGACACCGAATTCAGTCGTTCGAGGAAGCGTCGCACCGCCTCTCGCTCCTGCAGCAGAACGCGTCGGAGGTGAGCACGCTCGTGTACTCGCGACAGCACGGCCACGAACTCCCCCAGAACATCGCGGTCCAGAGCGTCCAGGCGGACGCTGTTGCCCAGATCGGCGTGCAGAAGGCCGATTACGCGTGGGCCGGATCTGAGCGGCGCCGCCACATATGAGGCCCAACCAACCGTCTCCCTGAACCGGGGGTCGACTCGTGGGTTCCCGTGGGTGGTCGCGACCAGGGTGGCGCGCCGTCGCCGGATCACGTCGGACTCGATCCGGTCGTGCGTGAGACGAACCGGAGCTTCACGAAGCCGCGTGAGCGCATCAGCTACCAGATCCGCGTCGGCCTGCTCGCCCGCGCCCGTCTCAAAATGGGCGGCGACCGGCACAAGCGTGGCTTCGTCGATGCTGCTGAGCAGGATTCGCTTGAACCCGGTCGCCGCAGCAAGTGCACGTGGCACCTGCATCAGCATCTCCGTTGGAGAGCTGATTCGCTGCAGAGCGGCCGCCGCAGATCGAGCGCCGACGATGGCGGTGAACCGCTGTTCGAAGCGCTGGCGCAACTGCTCCATCGCGTCCTCGTGGGCTCTCGCTGACTGACCTTCCCCCGGGCTGGCGATCCTTGCGTCGAGCTCGGCTCGCTGCGCGCGTATGGCGTCGAGCTCGCTCATCGTGGCGCGGCTCCGGTGGCTCGAGCAAACCTGGCGACGGCATCGGCTCGACTGCGCGCGCCAAGCTTGCGCAGCAGGTTCTTGACGTGGTACTTGACTGTGCCCTCCTGGATGCCCAGAGCCCTTGCTATCTGAGCGTTGGTCTGTCCGCGCGCCATCAGCGCAAGAACCTCCCGCTCCCGAGCCGTGATCGTGTGCGTTGCCACGCTCTCCAGCCCTGCCGCGAGGCCCGCGGGCGACGCCCGCTCATCGGCCGTCGTGATCGACAACCTGCCTCTCAGCCAGTCGATCGCGAGTTGCAGCTCCGCACGGTGGCGCCGGATCGTCTCGCGCAGGAAGGCCAATTCGAGCACCTCGCCGAGCTCTGTGCAGGCGAGCAGCACGAGCTGCTCGTCGACCTCGTCGAGTGGCCGCCCCGACAGACTCGCGTCAGCATGCAGCAGGCCGACGGAGCGTCCCTCGATCTGTATGGCGCCGACCACGTAGCTGTCCGTCTGCAGAACGTCGAGGATCTGCGCCGGCGTTCTACCCGTGCCCCCGGTGGCGAGGATCGCGAGCGGGGTGGCACTTGACGCGACCTCGTATTCGAGCATCGGGTAGCCGAGCCTGATCTCGTACTGAGGGGTTTCAGCTGACTCGCCGTCGCGC
The DNA here is from genome assembly GCA_963848435.1 of uncultured Conexibacteraceae bacterium. Taxonomy (GTDB): domain Bacteria; phylum Actinomycetota; class Thermoleophilia; order Solirubrobacterales; family Solirubrobacteraceae; genus Palsa-465. The sequence goes on from CAWKDQ010000006.1 coordinate 30,771, forward strand.
TCCCAGATCTGGAGCGGAACGAACGCGTCGTCGACGATCTCGCTGATCAGGATCCGGTCGAACTGTGTGTTCGGTCCGAGCTCCCGCGCTGCGCGATCGAGCACGCCACGCGGTGACCCCACCTCGCCCAGACGTCTGACCGCGTCGCGAATTGACTCGAAGCCATCGGTGAGGCGTATGTATCCGAGCTCCACGACCTCGCGCTCGCGCTGTTGGAGTTCGGTCTGCAACCGCTGCAGCTCGAGCAGTGTGCCTGCTTGTGTCTCGACCCTCCCGTTCATGTTGGACAGCCTGACCGAACGAGATGGAAATTTCAAGCGTCCGCGGAGCCGACACTCCGATCCCCATGAAATGCAGCGGTGACCACCCTCCCTAAGTACTAGGATCTGGCTCAAGGGCTTGGGCAGCAACCCCTCGAGGGAAGGACAGGGATAACCGATGAGTGCGGCCAGAGACGCTGGGCGATACGCGCGGATCGAATCGCTGCTCGCGAGCGACACGTGCGTGCTGCTCGACGGCGCGACCGGCTCGGAGCTGATCGACGTTATGGGTCATCGGCCCGAGGCCGAACAACACCTGTGGGGCGTCACTGCGATCCTCGACTCTCCCGACCGCGTGAGGGACCTCCATCGACGCTATGTGGACGTTGGCTGCGACATCATCAGCACCAACACCTGGGCGATCCCCACAGCCCTGCGCGCAGAGGGCCCGCAGGTGTGGGACCCGACCAGCTCGGTGCATTGGATGGATGTCGCCCGGACCGGGGTGCGACTCGCCCGTGAGGCCGCGGTTGAGGCCGGGCGAGGCAAAGAGGTGGTGGTCGCGTTCAGCATCAACGGAGATGCGGACACCCCCGATGGGGGCGACACGATCCGACTTCTGTCTCGCGTCTTTGAGGAGGAGCCGCCGGATCTCATCCTCCTCGAAACGATGTCACTGGTGCGCAGCACCACCTATTCGACAGTGGAGGCGCTACTCGCCACCGGCCTGCCGGTCTGGATGAGCTTTCGCCGCTGCCGCCATGGAGCCTGCGGCGTTTACGGCGAGCACTGGGGGGGGCCGGAGGGGGACGCCTTCGGGCGAGCGGCAAGGCGCTTCGAGGAACTGGGCATCGGCGCGTTGGCGATCAACTGCATCCCGCCGGACCATGTCACCGGCATGGTCTCCTGGCTTCGGGATTTCACCGACCTCCCGCTCGGCGTCTACCCCAACTTGGGATACCTCTCGCTGGCCGGATGGCGCAACAACCAGCAGATCAGCGGCAAGGACTACGCAGAGATGGCGCGCGGCTGGCGTGAAGAGGGCGCGCAGATTGTCGGAGGATGCTGCGGCGTGGGCCCCGAGCACCTTGCCGAAGCACGAGACGCGGTCAAGGACACACATGCCGGCCACATGCGGCCCGTCTCGGTTCCCGAGTTCACGGGCCAGATCCGCGGCGACGAGGCGGCAGCACCCGGCTGGACCGATGCACGCGGTCGGCAACTGTTTCCCCTGGACTTTCCGGACGTGATCGTCGAGGAGGGTGTATATGCGCCCACACCGTCCAGTTTCATGCTTTGGACATACCTGTACCGCGAAGGGGTCGGCTCCCGTCAGCGTTGCCTCGATGTGGGGTCGGGCACCGGGCTGCACACGATCCAGCTTGCTCGCAACGGCGCCGCCCACGTTCACGCGATCGACTTCGAAGAGGCCGCGGTCCGCAATACGCTCACCAATGCCTTTCGCAACGGCGTCGCGGACCGCGTCACTACCTCTCATGTCGATCTGTATCCATGGATCCCTGAGGAACGCTACGACGTCATCGTCGCGTCCCTGTGGCAGCGACCGAGTGATCCGTTTGCGCCGGTGACGAGCCATCGTCCGCGCGACTTCTGGGGTCGCAACCTGATCGACCACCTGATCGGCATGCTTCCGCAGGCGCTCTCGGACGATGGCGTCGCGTTTATCCTGCAGCTGTCGATCGTCGGTCAGCAGCGCACGATCGAACTGCTCGAGCGGGCTGGATACACAAGCCGGATCGTCGACTTCGCACTCGTCGGCATGGAAACAGGGGACGACCAGGAGCTCGATCAGGTGCTGAGGGTCGAGTCACGCTCGGACGCCTACCACCTACGGCTCGCCGGAAGCGATGTGCTCGTCGCCTACCTGCTCGAGATCAGGTCCACCGCTTCCCGTGCGGCCGACTGGTCGAGCAGCGTTGAGCCTGCCTGAGAGCGTGCCCACGGCCGTCCGGGAGGGTGACCAGGCGGGCGGGCGGGCGACCAGGCGGGCGGGCGACCAGGCGGGCGGGCGGGTGACCCGGCGATATTCGCCAGGCCACCCTCCGTCAAGCTCGCGCCATCGGCCTGGGCCGCTGACGCCTGCTAGTAGCGGTAGTGGTCGGGCTTGTAGGGACCTTCGACCGGGATGCCGAGGTACGCGGACTGCGAGTCGGTCAGCTTGGTCAGCTTGACGCCGAGCGCGTTGAGGTGCAGCCTTGCGACCTTCTCGTCGAGGTGCTTGGGCAGCGTGTACACGCGACGCTCGTACAGGTCCCTGTGGCCGAACAGCTCGATCTGCGCGATCACCTGGTTGGTGAACGAGTTCGACATCACGAAGCTCGGGTGGCCGGTGGCGTTTCCGAGGTTCAGCAAACGCCCCTCTGAGAGCACGATGATCGAGTGGCCGTCGGGAAACACCCACTCATCGACCTGCGGCTTGATGTTGATCCGCTCGACTCCGGCGGTCTTGATCAGGCCGGCCATGTCGATCTCATTGTCGAAGTGGCCGATGTTGCCGACGATCGCCTGATGCTTCATCGCCGCCATGTGCTCCGCGGTGATCACATCCTTGTTGCCGGTCGTGGTTACGAAGATGTCAGCTGTTGAGACGACATCCTCCAACGTCGTGACCTGGTAGCCGTCCATCGCGGCCTGCAGCGCGCAGATCGGGTCGATCTCGGTCACGATCACCCGTGCCCCCTGGCCCGACAGCGACTCCGCTGAGCCCTTGCCGACATCGCCATAACCGCACACCACCGCGACCTTGCCGCCGATCAGGACATCCGTGGCACGGTTGATCCCGTCGATCAGCGAGTGCCGGCAGCCGTACTTGTTGTCGAACTTGCTCTTCGTAACCGCATCGTTGACGTTGATCGCCGGGAATAGCAGCTTGCCCTCCTGGGCGAGCTGGTAGAGCCGATGCACCCCGGTTGTCGTCTCCTCCGAGACACCCCTGATCTGCTTGGCGATATTGGTGTAATGCTGCGGATCCTCAGCCAGGGACCGGGTCAGCAGCTCGAGGATGATCGCGAACTCCTCGTTATCAGCCGTGCTGGGATCGGGGACGGCGCCCGCAAGCTCATACTCGTGGCCCTTGTGAACCAGCAGCGTCGCGTCTCCGCCATCGTCGAGGATCATGTTCGGGCCGCCGTCAAAACCGTTCAGGGCCTGCTCGGTGCACCACCAGTACTCCTCGAGCGTCTCACCCTTCCACGCATAGACCGCCACACCCGTGGGGTCCTCAGGGGTCCCTTCGGGCCCAACGACCACAGCCGCCGCCGCATGGTCCTGGGTCGAGAAGATGTTGCAGGACACCCAGCGGACCTCGGCTCCGAGCGCCACCAATGTCTCGATCAGCACCGCGGTCTGGATCGTCATATGCAGCGACCCCATGATCCTGGCGCCCCGAAGCGGCTTCGCGTCGCCGTACTCACGACGGGTGGCCATCAACCCCGGCATCTCATGCTCAGCCAGACGGATCTCCTTGCGGCCAAACTCGGCCAACGACAGATCCGCGACCTTGAAATCCAACTTCGCAGCGGTGGTGCTCATCGAACTGTCTCCTCTACGGACGGATGCGTGAATTGGGTCATGCGGTGCAGCTCGGCCACGCGAGCCTGCACCTCGTCGAAGCCGAGACGAGCTACCCGCTCAGTCCCGAACTCCTCAACATTGAAGGATGCGATCGCCGTCCCGTAGGCCATCGCGGTCGACAGGAGCTCATGGTCGACCGGTCGGTCACGCTGCGACGCCACATATCCGGCGACACCTCCGGCGAATGTGTCGCCCGCACCTGTCGGGTCGATCACGGTTGCAAGCGGGAACGCAGGCAATGAGAAGAAGCCCTCGGGCGAGATCAGAACGGATCCGTATTCGCCCTGCTTGGCGATCACGGCCGACGGTCCCATGGCAAGGATCTCCTGCGCCGCGGCCACGACCGATGGCTTCCCGGTCAGCTGCCTGATCTCGGCGTCGTTCAGGATCACGCTGTCAACCCGTTCGATCACCGCCACGAGATCATCCCGGGCGATATCGATCCACAGGTTCATGGAGTCAAGCGCCTTCCAGCGCGGACCGTGACACTGATCCAGCACCGACAGCTGCAGTGTCGGCTGGATGTTGGCCAGAAACAGCACATCACAGTCACGTGCGTGCTCGCTCAACTCCGGCACAAAGTCGCCGAAGACGCCCAGTTGCGTGTCGAGGGTGTCTCGTGAGTTGAGGTCCCAGCCGTACTCACCTGCCCAGAAGAACGTGTTTCCCTCTGCGATGACGCGAACGTCTTCTGTCTGCGTTCCGCGGATGCATAGAACGCCCATGTCGTCATAGGTGAAATCGCCACCGACGGGACCCACAGGCCGCACCGTGTCAAAGAACGATGCCGCGAGGGCGAAATGGGTGGCGGCACCGCCCAACATCCGCTCACGCTCCCCGTAGGGAGTCTTGACCGTGTCGTACGCAATCGAGCCGACAACGGTGATGCTCATGCTGACAGCGCCCCCGTCGAGCCGAGCCCGGCAGCATCACGAAGAGCTGCTGCCTTGTCGGTGTTCTCCCACGTGAAATCGGGACCGCTGCGTCCGAAATGACCGTAGGCAGCCGTCTGCTGATAGATCGGCCGATGCAGATCCAGCTCACGGCGGAACGCTCCGGGCCTCAGATCAAAATGCTCAGAGACGAGCTCGGCGATCCTGCCGGGGTCAATCGTCTCGGTGCCGAACGTCTCAACCATCACCGACACCGGATGGGCGACACCGATCGCGTATGCAACCTGCACCTCACAGCGATCAGCCAGACCTGCTGCAACCACGTTCTTGGCCACCCACCGGGCAGCATAGGCGGCACTGCGATCAACCTTCGACGGGTCCTTACCCGAGAACGCGCCGCCACCGTGACGCGCCATCCCGCCGTAGGTGTCGACAATGATCTTGCGGCCCGTGAGACCACAATCACCGACCGGACCGCCGATCACGAACCGGCCGGTCGGATTGACCAGAAAGCTCGCACGAAGAGTGTCCTCGTCATAGAGGTCCGGCGGCAGCACCGGCCTGACGACCTGCTCCCACAGGTCATCCGGGATCAACCCCTCCGACCCCTCCGCATGCTGGGTCGAGATCAGCAACTTCTCGACCTCCACCGGCCTGCCCTCGTGGTAGCGAACACTGACCTGCGTCTTGCCGTCAGGACGCAGATACGGCAGCGTGCCGTCCTTGCGGACCTCGGCCAGACGCTGTGCCAGCCGATGCGCCAAGGAGATCGGCAGCGGCATCAGCTCCGGCGTCTCCCGGGTCGCATACCCGAACATCATCCCCTGATCACCGGCACCGGCGACGAGCAGATCATCAGACGTATCCAACCCGCGCGCCTCCAACGCCTGATCGACCCCCTGCGCGATATCCGCAGACTGCTTGTCGATCGTGTTGAGCACCGCACACGAATCAGCACTGAACCCGAGCGCAGCATCCGTGTACCCGATCTTCCGAATCGTCTCGCGCGCGATGTCCTGGACATCCACGTACGCCGACGTCGTGATCTCTCCAGACACCACCACCAAGCCCGTATTCACCAGCGTCTCGCACGCCACCCGCGCGAACGGATCCTCAGCCAGCACAGCATCTAGCACGCCGTCGGAGATCTGATCGGCAATCTTGTCCGGGTGCCCCTCCGTCACCGACTCGGACGTGAACAGGAAATCTTTACTGCCGTACTTGCTCATTCGACTCGCTTTCCTCTCGTTCAACGACGCAACGAAGAGGCCGTTGCTCGTGGCGCACGCGGATGTCTCCGGTGACCTCGCTAACTCTCCTGACACGCCGCGATTGCCGCGACGCCCGAATAGGCTGTTTTACCCACCCAAAAGAGCAGCCTGGATGATAGGGGTGCGCGCCTGAGGGTGGCGCTGCCGGGCTCTGAGCCGCGTCTCGACCGCCCCCCAGAGTCGACATCCCCAGCTCATCGCCCTCCCATTCTGATGGGCAAGTCAGTCCGAACGGCCGTCGCGGTGGGAGCGATCACGCGAGAGCATCACAGTCCACCCGCCGATCCGCAACAAGCGGCGACTGTCAGTGGGAAGAGAGGAGCGGTACGTGGTGATTCAGTTGAGCTGTCTCGGTCGGGCCGAACCGAAGGACCTGACCTCGATACTGCCAGCCCTCGCGGAGGCGGCGGAAGCGGTGGATCTCGACCACTCCCGCCTCGCTGCCGTTCTTGACTGGGTCCAGTACAGGCGAAATTTCAGGGCCCCGGTGATGGCGCGGTCGTTTGGACGTCAGCCTGACGGTGCCAGGGAAGCGGACGTTCCCCTGGCCGAGATCGCGATCGACGTGCGTCGGGCCAAGGATCTCCCCTACGAGATTCTGGTCCGAGACATCGTCGATCGCCTGTCGAAGGCAGTCGGTCTGATTGATGACGTCCATGAATGCATCCACCTCGAGGAGTGGGTCCGGCCCTCGAAGAGCGTCATCTGGTCGTTCAACCAGGCCTATTGGCGTCATCTGGCGGCATGGGACACCACCTTCAAGAAGGATTACGCGCAGGCGTTGCCGGGCGGGGAATCCGACGGGACCAACGCGAAGTTCTGGCGGGATCAGATCGCGACCTTCATGCACACGCTCGACCGCCTGGACGAGTGGTCTGAGCTGCCGGAGCACATCCACGTCCTGGAGTTCGGGGTCGGCGACGGGCGCCAGGCAGAGGTGTGGTTGGAGCAGTTCTCGCACGCCTGCGACGAACTGGACCGGGATTACATGGACCGGGTCCGCTATCTGATGGCCGATTACTCGCCTCATGTGTTGCAGCGGGCCATGAGCCGGCTTTCCCGCTTCAGCGGCATCGTCGATGGCCTCGAACTCGATTTCCGCAACCCCATCCATGGTCTGGGACACCTTCGCGGGAAGGTCCTGTTCGCACATACCGCGAATCTTTACGACAACCTGCCCACTGACGAGGTCATGCGCGTGGGTGACCGCGCTTACGAGCCACTCGTGCGGGCGAGTATCACGCCGGGCGAGATCGCAGAGCTCTCAGCCAAGCACGGCGTCGGCCAGGATCGGCTCGTATCTACGATTCAGCGCGTGCTTCGCTCAGGTCCGGAGTCCTACGGCGACCTGGCCGCAGGCGTGCATTTCTGGTCCGACGTGTGGGACGCAGTCCACCTGGAGGAGATCTACATCGAGATCTCGGCCCCCGCGTCGATGCGAGTCGCTCCAAGCATCGACCTGCACCTGGACGAACTGCTGGAGGAGCTTCCGGAGTGGACGCGCGTGCATGCCTCGACGGTGGCAGTGGAGAGCTTCGCCCAGACGTTGGGGCTGCTTCATCACCAGGGCACGCTGGTTGCACAGGACATATTCGTTCCCGAGGTCAGCAAGTACGCAGCATTTCGCGGCCCCGGCAAGCTCGAGGGCTCGGTTGTCAACTGGCTGAACGGCCGTGCCTTCCAGCTGGTCGGCGAACGCGCGGGCTTCAACGTCGACATCAGCCCCTTCCTCTACCGCGAGGGATCAAACACGGCCGTGTTGCAGGCAAGGCCGCGCGACGCCTACATCCGACCGGTCACCGCCGCCTCGGCCTCGGCCTCGGCCCCGGCCTCCGCCATCGCCGTCAGCTGAGCAAAGCACGGTCGCGGCGGCTATCACTTCCCGCTCTGGAGTTTGCCCACATCGAGTTCCCGTGCGTAGGCCCTGTCGAGCAGCTCGATCGTGTGCATCGCCGGGATCGGCTCCCCGAGCAGCTCGAGGTGCGCGACCACCTGCGTCAGGCAGCCGATGTTGCCCGCGGCGATGACCTGCGCTCCTGTCGCGCGCAGGTTGCGAGCCTTGCGCTCACCCAACCGCCGCGCGATCTCGGGCCGCTCGACGTTGTATGTCCCGGCCGAGCCACAACAGAGTTCCCACTCGGCCGGCGTCACGACGTTGACGCCCGGAATCGCGGCCAGCAGCGACCGTGGCTCGTCGCGAATCTGCTGCGCGTGCCCAAGGTGGCAGGCATCGTGGTAGGCAACCGTCAGTCCCGGCTCGACCGCCGGCGGCGCGACGATCCCCAGCTCGGCGAGCAGCGCGGTCACGTCCACGACCTTCGTGGCCAGCGCAGCCGCGCGGTCGTGCTCGCGCTCGCCTTCGAATAGCAGTCCGTACTCACGCATCCCCGAACCGCAGCCCGCCGCGTTGGTCACGATCGCGTCCACATCGTCGGGAAAGGCCGCCAGGTTCCGGCGTGCGAGTCTCCGCGCCTGGGTGGCCGCGCCGGTGTGCATCGACAGCGCCCCGCAGCAGCCCTGCCCAGGTGGAATCACGGTCTCGACTCCGTTGCGTGCCAGCACTCGGAGCGTCGCCCAGCCGATCTCGGGTGCGAGGACCTGCTGCGCGCAGCCGGCAAGCAGTGCCACCCGCGCCCGTGGCTCGCCGAGCGCCGGAAAGAACGTCGGCAGCGGGTCGGCGGCCGGCAGCCGACTGGGGAGCAGTTCGAGCATCGCGCCAAGCGGCGCCGGAAGTTTGCGCGCAAGCGGGCGCGCAAACCGACCGAGCGACGCCGCCAGCCGGAAGCGTCTGGGATACGGCACCGTCTGCAGGGTGAGCAGTCGCTGGAGCCGGTCGAGCGGCTCGCGGTTGCGGTATTCCTCCGCGTAGGCGCGAAACGGCGTGATCAACTCGCCGTACCTGACGCCCGACGGGCAGGCGGTTTCGCACGCCTGACACCCGAGGCAGTTGTCCACGTAGGGCAGAGCGTCCTCGAGTTCGACCTTGCCCTCGAGCAGCTCCTTCATCAGCAGGATGCGGCCGCGGGGAGAGTCCATCTCCTCACCGAGTTCCACGTAGGTTGGGCAGGTCGGCAGGCAGAAGCCGCAGTGGACGCACGATTCGATCGCTTCGGCCATGTTCTGGGCCTGGGGGCCGCACCGTTCGAGTGGGATCGCGTGCTGCACTGATCACACCTCCAGGAAGCGCGAGTCGGGATCGAGCGCGCGCGTGACTCGCGCCCCGAAGGAGCCGCCCGTGCGAGGACCCAGGAGCGGTCGCTCCGTCGGCCCGATCAGGACCATGCCGGGCAGCCCGAGCTCGCACAGGATCGTGTCGAGGTCGTCGAGGCTTGACGCCGTCGGCCAAGCGATCCATGCGACCGTCCCGCCGATCCCGTAACGAACCCGCGACGTATCGCCCAGGGCGGCCCCCAGGGCGCGGTCAAGTGCCACGACCTGACGGATCGACAGGCCGACGCGGACCAATGTCTCATCGGGCTGGCGCCACGTGAATTCGGCGGCATCGCGCCAGAGCCGGCGCTCATCGACGCCCTTGTACCTCGTGATCGCCCCGGCACCCACGAGCGTTCGGAGCAGGCGATCGGCGCGCGACTCAAGCGTGTCTGCACGTCCTGCGAGGCGCACGAGCAGCGCACCGCCGGGCAGGACCTCGAGCGCGTCGAGCTCAACCGGTCCCCGCGACAACACGACCACGCAGGCCACGGCCTGTTCGAGGGTCCCGAGTGCGAGTTCGAGTGTCAGCGTCGCCGCCGGGCTGGGGAACACCTTGAACGACAGCTGCACGATAACTCCGAGCCGGCCGATCGATCCGACCATCAGCTTCGCGAGGTCGAAACCAGCCGCGTTCTTGACGACCTTGGCGCCGCCTGTGATCAGGCGTCCGGTGCCATCGACGAAGCGCACGCCGATCACGAAGTCGCGCACGCCACCGCTGCGCCATGCGCCGGCGCCTGCCGCGCCGGTCGCGACAGTGCCGCCGAGCGTCGCACCCGCCTGCGCGAGAGGCGGATCGAAGGGCAGGTGCTGGCCATGCTCAGCAAGCGCTGTCTGGACCTCGACCAGCGGGGTTGCTGCGAGCGCCGTCAGCGTCAGCTCGGCCGGGTCATATTCGAGCACGCCGGTCAGCTCGGAGACGTCGAGTCGCTGCACGTCCGCACGGGATGACGAGGAGAGTGCTGGCTTCGTGCCGCCGGCGGCCGGAAGCAGGCGGACACCCGGCTCGGCGCCGCGCACGAGCTCCTGAACCTCCTCGATTCTGCCGCGGCTCGCGAGCATCAGCTCACCTCGAGCATCTTCCCGCGGTTCGCCAGTTGCGCCGGATCGATCGCCCGTCGCACGCGATGCATGAGTTCGATGTCGTCGGGGCTGAACATCAGCGGCAGATACTCCCGTTTCTCCATGCCGATGCCGTGCTCACCGGTGATCGAGCCGCCGAGTGAGATACAGAGCCTCAGGATCTCTCCCGCCAACTCGTGCGCGCCTGCGGCAGCGCCCTGTTCGCGCCCGTCATAGAGAATCAGGGGATGTAGGTTGCCGTCGCCCGCGTGAAACACATTTGCGACCCGGATCCCCCGTTCCGCGCTCATCCGGTCGATCTCGGCCAGAACCTCGCCGAGCCGGGTGCGTGGGACGACACCGTCCTGAACGAGGTAATCCGGAGACAGCCAACCCACGGCCGAGAAGGCGCTCTTGCGTCCCTTCCAGATCAGCGCCCGCTCTGCGAAGTCCTGCGTCGAGTTGACATGGCTGGCGCCCGACTCAGCGAGCAGTGCGTCCAGCTCAACGCGATCGGCCGCCACGACCTCCTGCTCGCCTTCGAGTTCAACGATCAGGAGCGCCTCGCATCTGGGATAGCCGGGTTTGACCGACGCCTCAGCGGCCTGCATCGCGAGCGCGTCCATGATCTCCATCGCCACCGGCAGCAGCCCCGCGCGCACGATCCGGGCAACGGCGTCTCCGGCAGCCTGGAGGCTCGGGTAGGCCGCGAGCGAGGTGCAAACCGTCTCGGGGATCGGGATCAGCCGCAGCGTGACCTCGACGGCGATCCCGAACAGCCCCTCGCAGCCGCAGAACATCCCGACCCAGTCCGGCCCGACGACGCCGCCGTGGTCGGCACCCAGCTCCGCCAGCTCGCCGTCCGGCAGCACGACCTTGATCCCAAGAACGTGGTTGGAGGTCATTCCGTGTTTCAGACAGTGCGCTCCGCCCGAGTTGAAAGCGACGTTACCGCCGATGCTGCAGACCGATTCACTCGAGGGATCCGGTGCGTACTGCAGCCCATGATGAGCGGCGGCAGCGCTCACGTTCAGGTTGATGACGCCTGGCTGAACCACCGCGGTGCGCGTCTCCGGGCCGACCTCCAGCACGCGGTTCATTCGGTTCAGCGCGATCACGATACCGCCTGGCACGGGCACTGATCCGCCGGACAGTGAGGTGCCGCTGCCGCGTGCCACGAACGGGACGTCGAGCTCATGGCAGACCCGCACGGCGGCTACGACCTCCTCGGTCGACTCGACCAGCACGACGGCGAGCGCGTGTTCGCTGAACGCGGTAAGGCCGTCGGTGGCAAAGGCCGCAACCTGAGCCGGACCCGTCAGCAGGCGCTCGCCGAGGCCCAGCCGGCGCAGTCGGACGATCACCTCGGGGTCAGGAGCATCGTGGTCAGGAGGCATCCGTCACCGCCACCGCCCACGCGGCTCCCGCGCGGCCCGCAGGCCGCCTGCAGTGATGTGGTCGGCTCACACTCACCCTTGTGCCGAGGCTAGTGGTCCGTTAGCGTTTTAGTTGGTGATTGCATCGAGTGTCACGCGGCCTCGCTGGACTTTCTCAATGATCTGGTCGGCGGTCTTGGTCCAGGTGAATGGTGTGGGGTTGGTGTTGGTGGCGGCGAGGTAGGCGTCGATCGCTGCGATCAGGTCCGGGACTGAGGCGAACGTGCCACGGCGGATCGCCTTGTTGGTGAGCTGCGCGAAGAACCCCTCGATCATGTTCAGCCAGCTTGAGCTGGTGGGCGTGAAGTGAAGGTGGAACCGAGGATGCTTGGTCAGCCACTTCGTGACGTTTGGGTGTTTGTGCGTGGCGTAGTTATCGAGGATCAGATGGACCTGAAGCCCCTTGGGGACTTGGCGGTCGATCGTTGCCAGGAACTTCAGGAACTCTGAGTGGCGGTGGCGTGGCAGGCATTGCCCGATCACCGACCCGCTCAACACGTCCAAAGCGGCGAACAAGGTCGTGGTCCCGTTGCGCTTGTAGTCAGGGGTCATCGTCCCCGCCCGCCCGGGCTTCATCGGCAACGACGGCTGCGTGCGATCCAACGCCTGGATCTGGGACTTCTCGTCCATGCTCAGCACGATCGCGCGTTCGGGCGGGTTCAGGTAAAGGCCGACGACATCAGCGAGCTTCTCCTCAAACCGCGGGTCCTTCGACAGCTTGAACGTCTCGACCCGATGCGGCTTGATCCCACGGGCGGACCAGATCTTCTGGACCGTCACGTGCGAGATACCGTGAGCGCGAGCCATCGACCGGCACGACCAGTGCGTCTCCCCGGGCGGGGTCTCATGCAACGTCGCATGAACGATCTCCGCGATCTTCTCCGGTGTGATCGACGGTTTGCGTCCCCGCCCCGGGCGAACCTTCACCGACGCCTTCAGCCCGTCCTGCTCAAAGGACTCGCGCCAGCGGGTGACCGTCGCCGGCGACACCCCGATCTCCTTCGCGATTCGCGTAGTCGCGAAACCGTCACAGGCCATCAAAAGCGCCTTGGAGCGCTGCACATCACGATAAGCCGCGGTCTGCGACCGCGACAACTTCTCAAGCACTACACGCTGAGGGTCGCTGACCTTCAAAGGAGGAGTAGGAGAGCGCATAACCCATCATACCCACAACCACCACTTATTTCATTAACGGACCACTAGACGACGGGATGCACGAAGGCCACTGGGAGGAATGGTTGTGGGTCGGAGACCGCGTGGCGCCGCTGCTGCAGCCCGACCGTGTTCCTCATTCTCCACGGTTAAGTACGAACCGAAACCGCGCCTTTGCCGCGATTGCAAGACGACGCTGTGCGCATAGTTTGTGTGAGTCGAGACACCGAATCCTCTACATGACACGGGGTGAAGCAATGACGGTCAAACCCAGACAGCAGAAGGATCTCATGCTCGCGCCAGTGGCGGTTGAGATCGACAGCAACCTGCGGGGCATGCGAGACAGGTCGGTCCGCGACGTTGAGTCCCAGCTCGAGCTCAAGCTCGATACGCCGGCCATGCGAACAGTCCGCGCGGAGCGTGAGGACCTGATTCTTCGCTTGGCCGTTCATAACGTCGAGATGCACGGCTGGCGCGCAGCGATCACCGATGACGGCTGCCGTGTTCACCTGGAGGGCGGCTCGGTTTCAATCGATCTCGGACTGAGCGCCAACATCACGGCGTACATCGAAGAGGGCGTCACGGGTTAGCTTCGACGGCTGTCAGGGCGGGTGGCGCGAGCCGCGGCTTGGGACGAGTTCGCGCTCGGGCTCGCCGGCCTGGGCGCCCACCTGCTGTTGGGCGCAAGATCCGAAGAAGCACTCGAGTCCTCGCCAGCGAAATACGCGCCCGTGGCGGCAGCGCGGAATTGGTCGTCGGTTCGATCACTGAGAGCTCCGTCATCGAGCGATCGGTTGAGCTCATCGAGCAGCGTTTTGGACACCCGCCTGTTGTCAGTCCGCGTTATCGCTGCTCGCCGCAGCGGGGCGGCGGCGAGCCATCGACGTCAATGTAATGACGCACGTCCGGGCAGCGCGGATACTGCATGCGTCGCCTACAAGCGGCAGTGTCGTGACAAAGCTCTCGCGACCCTCAGTGCCACACCGCCGGCTTTGCTGGTGGTCACGGGTTTGGGTTCGCGAGACATGAGGACGGCACTTTTGGAGACCCCAAACGGAAAGCAGGATCACGATGGACATTGCCGGTTCAGTAGCGCTGGTCACAGGATCGAATCGTGGGATCGGGAACGCCTTCGTTCGGGTTTTGCAACAGCGAGGCGCCGCCAGGATCTATGCAACGGCCCGGAATCCCGAGCTGATCGACATACCAGGAGTGGAGGTTCTCCAGCTCGGCGTCACGGATCCGGCGTCGGTTGCGCGGGCCGCGGAGCAAGCCTCAGACGTGACTGAGCCGGACCGGTTTCGACGGAGACGGTGATCTGACCCGGAGTTGACGGAGTCGGGTTTCTGGAATCAGGCGGCTTGGTCGTTGTTGTTCAGTAGTTGTAGATGGTGTTGATGGTCGACTGCACCCTGAGTCTCAGAGAGACCAGCTGACAGCGTTCCGTCGACCACCAGGTCAGGCGCGGTCGTAGCGAGGAGACGTTCATCCTGGGATCGCAGCCAGTCGGCTTCGACCTCGGATGGGGTCAGCATCCCGAGGCTGGAGTGGCGGCGCCGTGTGTTGTGGAACAGCTCGATGTAGTCGAAGATCGCTGAGGCCAGCTCGATGCGGGTCTTCCACTTCGTGCGGTTCAGCAGCTCGACCTGCATGCGGCCCCAGAAGCTCTCCATCATCGCGTTGTCATAGGCCGAGCCGACAGCACCCATCGACGGTGCGATACCGGCATCACGGACGTTCTGACTGAACGCCCAGGAGGTAAATTGCACCCCACGGTCGGAGTGAATCACGAGCCCGTCGCGGTCCTGGCGGCGTTGTGTGGCCATCCCGAGCGCGTTGAGCACCAGCGTGGTGGTCTGGGTTGAGTCGATCGCCCAGCCGACCACCAGCCGGGAGAACACGTCGAGCACCACCGCGCAGTACACCTTCCCCTCCCGGGTCGGGTGCTCGGTGATATCGGTCAGCCACAACTCATTGGGCCTGTCCCGGCGGAACACCCGGCCGACGAGATCAAGCGAGAGGACCTTCGAGACCTTCGCGCCGCGAGGCAGCCGCCGGGTGGGCAACCCCTTGATCCCGATCTCGCGCATGATTTGCGCGACGGACCCGTGGCTGGCGCGGATGTCACGGCCGTAGCGAAGCTCCGCGGTGACACGCAGCGCACCATAGGTGCCGCCTGAGGCCTTGTGGACGTCGGCGATCTCCCCGGCCAGCCAGATCCGTCTGAGCGCCGTCGGTGAGTCCGGCCGGCCACGCCAGTCGTAATAGCCGGACATCGAGACGCCAAGGACTCGCAACGCGTGCTGCACACTGATGCCCTGCCCGGTCAGAGACTCGATCACCGGGTAGAGACTTTTGGGGCAATCCCCTCGGCCAGGAACACCTCGTTGACCTTCCGCGCGACCGCCAGCTCGGTCTCTAACTGCCTGATCCGTCGCTTGGCCGCGGCGAGCTCCAATTGCTGGCCGGTAGTCGCGCCCTCAGCCTCACCACGATCGATCCGATCCTGCTTCAGCCAGTTATAGATCGTCGCATCCGACATCTGAAACGTCGCCGCGAGCTGCTTCACCCGCGTGCCCGCGCGCGCCAGCTCAATCACCTGGCGACGGAACTCCGGTGGATACATGCGTGGCATCTGCTGATCCTCTCTGCCGAGAGATTCCAGCATGCCGACTCCGTTTTTCCCGGGTCAGATCACGGTTTTAGTCGGTTTCCATGTGTTGGTGGTGGTCAGATCCTAGGGTCAGAGAGACCAGCTGGGGGCTGTCGTCGACCACCAGGCTGGGCGCGGTCTTAGCGGGATCAGCGGCCACTCGGTGGAGGTCCAGCGCAACGAAGCCGCCGCGATGGGTGCGGCGCTGCTCCTCTGCTATGTGCTGCTGATCGCGATCGCGACCAACGCCCACCACAGCTCAGGCTTCTACTGGTCCTTTTCCTGAACGGAACCCTGATCGCGCTTGCCGCCATCTGGGCGGGGCGCTCCGCGATCCACGAGCACTGGCAACAAGTCGCGCTGACCGCTGCGGTCGCGCTGATCGCCGCTGTCGGCGCAATTGCCGGCCCCCGAGGCATGTGGCTCGTCAACGGCGTGGGGCTCTGTGCGTTGCTGCTGGCCACCGCGGCGATCGGCAAGCGGCAGCGTCGCGGCGCTGGGACACGCTCGGTGCGGACGGGCGCATGACCGCCGAGGCGCTCGACTCGCTGATTCACGTCCCAGCGCGACTACAGATCATGGCGACGTTGGCCACTCTGCCAGACGGCGACCAGTTGTCGTTCAAACGCCTTCAGGACATGATCGAGCTGACGCCGGGCAACCTGATCACGCACCTGCGCAAGCTCGAAGAGGCCGGTTATCTCGCGACCGCCAAAACGGGCAGTGGACCGGCCTCGTGCACCTCGGTCGCGCTGACCCAAGACGGCCGCAACGCCCTCGAGATCTACGCCACGACACTGCGGAGACTGCTGAACGGAGTGTAAAGGGGGCCCGCGCCTGGGTTTCGCATCCCGAACGACGCAGCGCCAGTCCGGGCTAAATTCGACGCGGGGGGCGGCGGTCACCGCTACGGCCCTGCCTGAGAGTGGCGGGCGCGCTGCGGCGTCCGATCGCACGTGCTATGCGTCGGCAAGACATTGGGTAGCGAGCCGACGGCTCGATCATCGAGTTGTCGCGCGAGTTTGGTAGCGACCACCGAGGACTCAGGCACAGAAGCGATCGAGAACTCAAGGGTGACGGGGCCATCACCTGGAGCATCAACGCATCGTGATGCTAAGATGCGAATATGTCGAAAGTGCGTACGACTCTTACGATCGACGAAGACGTTCTCAAGTGGGTCAAGATCCGCGCGGCACGCACAGGCGTGTCCGACAGCGCAGTGATAGAGGAGTCCCTTCGCCGAGACCTGAAGCTCGACGTTCTCGACGAGCTTTGGGCAAACGCAACGATGTCCGAAGCCAAAGCTTCCGAACTGGCTGTCGAGGCGCAACACGCGACCAGGCCGGGTCGGCGGGCAGCTCGTGCGCGCGGTCGTTGACGTCAATGTCCTGATCTCGGCGGCGCTTTCCGCCAAAGGCCCCTCAGCGCAGGTTCTGCGCGCGAGCCGCGACGGTCAATTCGAGTTGGTGGTCTCAGAGATGCTGCTCGCAGAGCTCGAGCGAGCACTCGCCTATCCCAAGCTGCGCAAACACATCCCTTCCGAGAAGGCCGCAGCGTACGTCAACTGGGTCCGCCACCACGGAAACGTTGCGGCGGATCCCGTGGATCCTCCGCAAGTGGCTTCCCGCGACCCTAACGATGACTACCTGCTCGCCCTCGCGATCGATCGGCGCGCCTATTTGGTCACGGGCGACCAAGACCTCCTCGTCCTAAATGACGATTTCCCAATCGTGACGCCCAAACAGTTCCTGACCAAGCTCCGCGAGGAGTGCTGAGGAACCGACATCCTCACCCAGACCGCCGCCCAGCAAGCGCAGGCGCGACAGAGAGACGAGCAGCCCTTCGTCGCGAGGTTGTCGCGACATCTGGATCGCTCGGCCGCCGTAGGCAGCGCCGCGGGCCGCCATCGACGCGGCCCGAGCTTCGCCTTTGCGGCGCCGCCGTTTGTCGAGGACCCCAGGAACAACCGCAACATCCCAATTGAAAGAACCTGCGGCAACTCGAAGACATCCAAATCGGGGCGCGATCCCGGGACACGATTCGCTCCCGGACCTCGGTCTGATCGAGCTCAAAGTCGTAAGCGTTCAGTTCTTGGGGCTGCTCAGGTGAGCGCGGGGAACGGGTCGCCGCGGGTGTGGGCGGCGAGGAGCTCGCTCAGGTAGGTGAACAGCGAGCGGTGTTGCATTCGGCAGGTGGTGGCTGCGGAGAGCGCGCGTTCGGCGAATCGCTCGCCGCTGTTGCTTTGTGTCCCGAGCGAGAGTTTGCGGTGGATCACCGGTCCTCGAAGCGCGCGCTCGGCGGGATTGTTCGTGGGCTCGACGCCGTCCACGGTCACGAACGTCCAGAGCGCGGGCCAGACCTTGAGCACGTTGTTGGCGAACTGCCGATGCCACCGATTGCGCGCCTTCTTCGGCGAGGCGGCCTCGAGCAGCGCGCGGAGGTCGGTCTGGATCGGCGCGATCTCGGCTTTGGAGTCGCTGGCGGTCGTGGTGCTCGTGCTGGTAGGCGCGCCAGGCGGCGAACACCTGCTTGGTGAGCGGGACACCCTTCTCGCCGAAGGTCTTCTGCTCGCCCAGGCCGTCGGCGTGGCGACGGAAGTCACGTTGGAGATGCGACCAGCACACTTGGCGCTGGTGGGGGTCGAGATGGCTGTAGCCTGCCCAGCGACCAGAGACGACGATCCCCGGATACTGGGTGCCGATCAGCGCGTTGAACTGGTCGCGGTTGCAGTGCTCGGCGATCACGAAGAAGGCGGCATCGGGCGTGGTCGCGGTCCACAGAGCGCGTCCCTCCCCGCGGGTGCGCCAGCCGGTCTCATCGACATGCACCGCGTCCTGGTCCAGCACCCAGTCCTGCAACTGCAGATGCGGCCCGCCGAGCGCATCTGAAGCGCGCCGGCAGATCGCGTCGACCGCACCCGTCGAGAGCGCCACGCCGAACAGATCCGCTGCGAGCCCCACCATCCCACGGCGTGAGACGCGGTGCCGGGCGGTCAACGTCACGAACGCCGCCTGCAGTCTCGGCCCGAACGCGCAGTCGGCGATCCCGTCGGGCAACCGGGCGCTGGTCCGCGCCAGGCAATGCCGACACCGCAACTGATGGGTGCGATGCTCGGTCCACCTCACGCTGATCGGTGGCAGCTCGGCGACCTGGTGGCGGCCGAACCGCCGCTTCGGACGCCGCTGCTGGCTGGTGAACTCGTGGCCGCACCCGCCGCACGCATCCGGGAAGTGATCGACGATCTCATCAACCTGATCCTCAGGACGAAGCTCGCGACCCACACCCCGATGCCCCGGCTGCCCGCCCGCCGCTCGTTGCTCGCCCTCCCGCCGCGCCAGCTGAGCTATACCCAGAAGTTGTGGATGCGTGTGAAGAGGAAGGCGGCGTACCTTCCCGGTTGTTGAAGACCGATGCCGGTGATGGCCGGCAGGAAGGCACGCCATGGAGGATGTTCGCAGGCTCCCTGTCGGGAAGGGCAACGAGGGCAGGGTCTCGCTGGATGATCTCGCGCGTGAGGGCGCGCTTCGGATGATCGCTGCCGCGCTTGAGGCTGAGGTTGATGACTACGTCCGCTCGTTCGCTGATGCGCGCGGTGAGGACGGCAAGCGGCTGGTGGTGCGCAACGGGAGGGCTCGGGAGCGGAAGCTGACGGTCGGGTCCGGGACGTTGGCGATCCGGGCGCCGCGGGTCAACGACAAGCGTGTCGATGAGGAGGGTGAGCGGCGGAGGTTCAGCTCGCGGATCCTGCCGGCGTATGCCAGGCGCTCGCCGAAGGTGACCGAGGTGCTGCCGATCCTGTATCTGCACGGCCTCTCGACCGGCGACTTCGGGCCTGCGCTCAGGGATCTGCTTGGCGAGGACGCCTCGGGGCTGTCGTCGAGCTCGATCCAGCGGCTGACCGAGACTTGGCAGGCTGAGCACGCCGCGTTCCGCACGCGGGAGTTGCGGTTTCACCGCTACGCGTATCTGTTCGTTGATGGCGTCAACGTGGCTGTTCGCCTCGGCGAGGACCCGAAGCTGTGCCTGCTGGTTGTGATCGGCGTCCGTGAGGACGGCTGCAAGGAGCTGCTCGCGGTCGAGGATGGCTACCGCGAGTCAGAGGACTCTTGGAGCGCGGTGTTCCGCGATCTCCGCGACCGTGGGCTCAACGAGCCGAAGCTCGTGACCGGCGACGGGGCGCTCGGCGCGTGGGCGGCGCTGCGCAACGTGTTCCCCGGCACGCGAGAGCAACGCTGCTGGGTTCACTATGCCGACTCTCTGGTTATGCCGACTCGGGTGAGAACGTTCTGCTCAGGGCGGAGAAGCTCGAGATCTTGTCGGCATAATCACAGCGCGTCCAGGAACGCGAGGATGCGGTCGGTGGGTTGGTAGCGCCCGGGCTTCGCGGTCGGTGGGGTGGTCCGGTCGAGCGCTTTCTGCTTGATCGCGAGGTCGGCGTGAAGGTAGATCTGTGTTGTCTGGATCTGTTCGTGGCCGAGCCAGAGCGCGATCACGGTGGTGTCGACGCCGGCGTGGAGTAGGCGCATCGCTGCGGTGTGACGCAGCACGTGCGGCGTGATCGTCTTGGCCTGGAGCGAAGGGCAGCTGGCGGCCGCGGTGATCGCGTGCTTGGCGAGCCGGCGCTCAAGCGCGTCGCGGGTTAGTGGACGGCCGGTGCTGGTGGCAAACAGCTGGTCGTCAGGGCGGCCAGCGCGTTCGCGGACCCACGCTTGCATGACCGTGACGGTCTGTTTGGTCAGCGGTGTGATGCGCTGTTTGCGGCCTTTGCCGACGGTGTTGACGTGCGCGCCGGTGCCGAGCCGCAGGTCCGCGCTGGTCAGGCCGATCAGCTCGCTGGCGCGTAGGCCGGTTTGTGCGGCGAGCAGGATCATGGCGTGGTCGCGGCGCCCGATCCATGTGCTCTGGTCGGGAGCGTCGAGCAGCGCCTGGAGCTCGGGATCGGCGAGGAACGTGACGAGCGCCTGGTCGTGGCGCTTAGCAGGGATCGCCAGGACGCGTTGCATCGAGGCGGCGTGCTCGGGGTGTCTGAGCGCGGCGCATTTGAACAGCGAGCGGATCGCTGCCAGGCGCGCGTTGCGGGTCCGGATCGTGTTGCCTCGCTCATGCTCGAGGTGATCCAGGAACGCTCCGATCAACGGCGCCTGGAGGTCGTCGATATCAAGATCACTCGGTGCCTTGCCGCGTTGCTGGGACGCGAAGCTGAGCAGCAGCCGGATCGTGTCTCGGTAGGCGGCGATCGTGTGTGGGCTGACGCGCTTCTGGGCGATCAGCGGGTCGGTGAAGAACGCTTGCAGTGTTGGCGCGAGCAGGCTCATCGCTCGCTCCCCTCGACGCGCTCGAGGTGCTCGGCGGCGAGGAGACTGTCCGGCCTTCTGTGTGTGAGGCCTGGGCTGCTTGTTGGTTGTGTTTAGTTCTCCTGGCGGCTTGCCGCTCGGGTCGGGTGAAAATGGTGGAGGATGTGTGGGTCCGTCTACCTGACGCCCCTCTGCCTATGGTGCCCGTGAGCCCGAGTTTAGTTTGGCGTGGGGGTCTTCCCCGGATCCCGGGACTGTTGCCTTGAGCACGTTTGTCAGACTCGTCTGTTTCGAAGGCCTCTTGGTAGGCGGCGATCATGTTGATCGAGCCGGAGGGGGTTGTGATGGAGGTGATCGTCGAGCGTCCTGCGGCGCTTGATGTCCACAAGGCGCAGGTCACCGCGTGTGTTCGTGTGCCGGGCGCGGATGGTGGCCGGGTGGAGCAGGTCCAGGAGTTCAAGACGACCGTGGCCGGCCTGTTGGTGCTGGCTGACTGGCTGAAGGCTCACCGCGTGAGCCAGGTCACGATGGAAGCGACCGGCGTTTATTGGAAACCGGTCTGGCATGTGCTCGAAGACGATTTCGAGCTGCTGCTCGTCAACGCCCGGCACGTCAAACAAGTTCCTGGCCGCAAAACGGATGTAGCTGACGCGCAATGGTTGTGCCGCCTGGCTGAGGCCGGCCTGTTGCGGTCCAGTTTCGTGCCGCCGAAACCGATCCGGGAGTTGCGGCAGCTGACGCGCTACCACAAGACGCAGATCGCTGAGCGTCAACGCGAAGCCAACCGGTTGCACAAGGCGCTGGAGGACACCGGCATCAAGCTCGACTGTGTCGCCACCGACATTCTCGGTGTGTCCGGCCGCGCGATGCTCGACGCGCTCGTTCAGGGCACGACCGACCCGGAGATCCTCGCGCACGGGTCGACTGCGTGGTGGCAAACGGCCGGCTTCTCAGGGCCGGCCTCCTTTCACGAGATGACGTCGCGGGAGTGGCACGAGCTCCTCGACGTGAGCCTGTACGGCGCCTTCTACACCCTGCGCGAAGGTGTGCGGCACATAGTCGAGCGGGGGCAGGCGGGTGATCCCGGCCGCTCGCTCGTCGGCCGCGGTAGCGGCACGAACTTCCTCGGCGTGCCGCGCACGGGGCATGACGGCGCGCCCGAGGGCGACCTGCTTGCGATGATTTGGGGCATCTCGGTCGAATATGGTCGCTACGGCATCCGCGCGAACCTCGTCGCGCCGGGGTACTTCGACGCCGGCATCGCTCGCGATCCCGAGGTCGTGCGGGCACGAGCGCAGGAGATGCAAAGAGCGCAACCCGATCCCGCGACCGCGCGCGCCGGCGGACCTCGAGGGGCTCATCGTCTACCTGATGAGCGACGCATCCTCCTACCACACCGGCGATGCCATCGGATCGACGGCGGCAAGCTCGCGTCGTTCTGGCCCCACTGATAGGGTGCCCACAACCAACCATCCGTTAGTGGAGACATCCATGCCTCGCGTCGCACCTGTGCCACTGCCACCGGAGAGTCCGTTTGTGGGAAATCAGTTTCGCGGCGTTCTCACCCATTGCCCGGAGCTCCTCGAGCGGTGGAGCGCCCTCGGCGAGATCGCCCGCTTTGGCGGCACCCTGCCACCGACGCTGAAGGAAGAGGTGCGCCGCTCGACGGCAGCGCAGGTGGGTTGCGCCTTCTGCGCCTCCTTCGGAGACCCCAAGGACGACCACCCGGACGCCCGCGAGGAGGTGGCGGTGCGGCTTGCGCGCAGGATCGTTGATGACCCCACCGACGTCGGGGACGCTCTCTTTGACGAACTGCGCCAGCACTTCAGGGAAGCCGAGATCGTGGAGCTCGTCGCCCTGATCTGCCTGAACTCGGTGGCCGGACAGATGTTCGGCGCGGTAATGAGCGTCGACGCGGCGGACGCCGAATACACGCGCCGTTATGAGCAGTGGGTGAAGGATCAGATGGCGCTCCCGCGCATGGCCGCAACGGAGGCCTCGTAGATGGACCTCGGCAAGCTCGGCATATGGAGCAGCGGCCTTCGCCGCGTGGAGGACGACGGCCAGGTTCGTGAGACTGCGGCGGAGCTCGAGGAGCTCGGCTTCTCAGCGCTGTTCATCCCCGGGGGCACTGGCGGGGACGACCTCCTCACCCGGGTCGCGCAGTTGCTGTCGGCGACGCGCGGCGTGCCCGTCCTCACCGGCATTCTCAACGTCTGGATGCACGAGCCGGGCGATGTCGCCTCCAGGTTCGCGGCATTGGAGCGTGACCATCCCGGCCGCTTCCAGCTCGGTCTCGGCATCAGTCACGCGCCGCTGGTTGACCGGAGAAGCGCGGGCCGGTATCAACGGCCACTTCAGACGATGCGACGTTACCTCGACGACCTCGACGTTCCCGGCGAGCGCGTGCTTCTCGCTGCTCTCGGGCCCAAGATGCTCGAGCTCGCATGCATTCGCACCGCCGGCTCACATCCGTACTTCACGCCGGTCGAGCACACACGGTACGCACGCGAAGCGCTGGGGCAAGGCGCCATGCTCGCGGTCGAGCAGACCGTCGTGCTGGAGACCGACCCGGCGAAGGCGCGAGCGATGGGTCGGGAGTTCATGGACCCGTACTTGCGCCTGCCCAACTACGTCAACAACCTGTTGCGCCATGGCTTTACCGAGGAGGACACCCAGGACGGAGGCAGCGACCGCCTCGTCGATGCCATCGTGGCGTGGGGCGACGAGACCGCGATCGCAGAGCGCGTTGCGCAACAGCACGCGGCGGGTGCCGACCACGTCTGCATCCAGGTCGTCGGGCCAAAGGCCCCTGGGTTGGCACTCCAAGAGTGGCGGCGTCTCGCGCCCCGTCAGTGATGCCGATGGTTGACGTCGACGCAATCGTCCGCCTGACGTACGAGTACGCCCTCGCGAACGACACCTTCGCCATCGACCGTCTCGTGAGCCTGTTCGCGGATGGCGCGACCCTCGACATGACCGCCTTCCACATGCGGCGCTACGAGGGCCTCGACGCCCTGCGCTCATACCTTCAGAAGGAGGCGAGCGTGTTGTCGCACCTCATGCACATCACCAGCAACCACCTCATTGACGTCAACGGCGACCAGGCCACCGGCACCGTCTATTTCGTGGCCATCGCTGTGACTCGTCAGGGAAACGAGAACCAGGCGCGGGGCTACTACGACGACCGTTACGTTCGGACGGCTGGAGGGTGGAAGTTCGCCGCCCGCCGCATGTGCCCCCTCCTCCCCTACGCGCCGGTGCGAGAGGATCGGGCCACGGCATGACCGGCCTGGAGCTGCGCCCCCCCGCACGATCGCGCTTCACGCTGGGGCGGAGCGCACCTACCGACAGCGCACGCGGCGTTCCCTTGAGGTGTGGACGAAGATGCGCGAGCTGGTGCCGACCGGTCACACCGGCGGGATGTGGTAACAGCTGCCGTATCCAACGCCGCTGCTGTCGTGAACCTCGTCCGCTATCACGACCGTAGCGGTGTCACGTAGGAATTCCTCGATGGCCGACATCGCGGCTGCGGTCTCGTCGGGGTCTGCGCCGGAGATGTTGACCTGCATGTGCACGCTCATCGCCTGGTCTACAGCGGGATGTTCCCGTGCTTGCGCCGCGGGCCGGGCTGGCGTTTGGTCTCGAGCATCCGCAGCGCCTCGATGAGCTTTGGTCGTGTTTCGTGGGGGACGATGACGTCGTCGATGTAGCCGCGTTCGACGGCGATGTAGGGGCTGGCGACGTGCGCCTTGTATTCCTCGATCCGCTTTCGGCGTTCCTCTCCGGGGTCTCTGGCCGAGAGGCTCTCGCGGCGGTAGATGATGTTCACCGAGCCCTCTGCGCCCATGACCGCGACCTCGGCGGCGGGCCAGGCGAAGTTCATGTCCGCACCCAAATGTTTTAGGCCCATGACGTCATAGGCGCCGGCGTAGGACTTGCGAGTGATGACGGTTAGCTTCGGGACGGTCGCCTCGGCGTAGGCGTAGAGCAACTTCGCGCCATGGCAGATGATCCCGTTCCACTCCTGTGCGGTGCCCGGCAAGAACCCGGGAACGTCGCAGAAAGTGAGGATGGGGATGTTGAACGCGTCACAGGTGCGGATGACGCGTGATGCTTTCTCGGAGGCCTCGATGTCCAAGTCGGGCTCAATTTTCGAGCCGACCGAAGCCGCGGTTCGCGGATGAATTGCAGCTGACCCGTTTTCGTTCCTGAGCAAGTTGGTCAATCCAGACCCGCTTGGTGGGCTGACACCTGGGTAGCGGGTTCGGACGGACTAACTGATAGCACGCTCGGCCCGAACCGGCGCGATTCAAACGCTCAAGCACGCGCATTGGCGGCCAAGGTGACAACAGGATCATTGAAAGAAGACGTAGCTCGTGTTCTCGACTCATGGTGTCGGCCGACTCATCGTCGCACGTACGCCCACTGTTCTCTCGCGTCCGCCGAGATCCGTGTTCATGAGGCGATCGCGGCCCACCGGAAAGGAACCGGCGATCACTGCCTATTCGAACTCTCATTGAAGAGCCGGTCGGATCACGGCTTCTTGACCCCGAAGCGAACATCCGATATCAAACGACCAGTTGGTATCGAACCGACGTCTTGAGATTCTCGTCGTTAGTCGCGCAGCGGCGCGTAGGCGAGGGTCAGTGAGGGGGCAGCGAGTGGGACAGCATGTAGAGGAGCGCTCATCCGTGGGAGTTCACGACTGGGCTCCGCACCATTCGGAGGACTTCTGCGGCGGCGGCCTGCTGCTTGTTCTCTTGCCGGGCGCCCCGGAGCGGGTCATCTTCCAGCAGGCTGTCCAGCGCGCAAGGATCGCTTCCCACTGCACCCTCATCCACGAGGCGACGTTGCAAATGTGGCAGGCGCTGGCAGCGTGCAACGGAAGTCTCATCCCGCCACGCTTGCTGCCCCCGGGGATCGAGGACCGCGTGCGTGCCACCGGCTTTCCCCATGGCATGCTCCTATACGCTGTCGAAACGTGCTCGGCTACCCAAACAGCGAAGAAGTTTCTGCGTAGCCGCGATTATGCGGCCGCGATAGTGGGAGCAGGCAGGGGCACATTCATTGCACAGCGGGCGACGCGGTTGGCCAGGTCGATTCAACACTCGGTACCCACGGAACTGTACCTGCGCTGATGTGCCCCTCGGACCACCTAACCCGGATTCACCGGTATGGGTCTGATGGGGGGTAGCTGGGAACGTCCTCCCGGCCCGTGAGAATCGTGGTTTCCGAGTTCCCGAAGTCACGATCCAGGAGGACACCCAGTTGGTGAAGCCAAAGCTTCGCCCGGAGACGGTAGTTGTCAGCGCGGACGGCGGAGGTCTGGTGTCGCACGCTGGAGCGGTTCTGCTGGTGGAGTTGGCCGACCGGGTCGGGTTGACGGGCGGGCTGTCCAGTGCGTTGGCTGTGACGCGGGAGCGGCGCTCCGCGCACGATCCCGGCCGGGTGTTGCGCGATGTGGCGGTGATGCTTGCCGACGGTGGGGACTGCGTCACAGACCTTGACGGGCTGCGTGGCCAGGAGCGGCCGTTTGGCTCTGTCGCGTCGCAGACCACAACGCACCGGGCCTTGAAGGCGATCGACGAATCGGTGCTCGGTGCGGTCCGCCAAGCCAGGGTGGCGGCACGGGCGCGGGCGTGGGACGCCGGCGCCCGCCCGGACACGACCACGCTAGATATCGACGCGACCCTGCTGACCGCGCATTCTGACAAGGACCAGGCCGCGGGGAACTACAAGCACGGCTATGGGTTTCATCCGATCGGATGCTGGCTGGCTGAAACCGGCGAGGCGTTGGCCGCGATTCTGCGGCCGGGGAACGCGGGGTCGAACACCGCTGAGGATCACTTCCGGTGCTGGGACTCGCGCTGGGCCAGCTGCCCGCCCAAGACCTCGACCGCAAGATCCTGGTTCGCACGGATGTTGGCGGCTGCACCCACGCGTTCGCCGCGGATCTTCACGACGCTGGTCTGTTGTTCTCGATCGGCGATCCGGTCGATCAGAGCGTCCGGGAGCAGATCGTTCAGGTCCCCGAAACGCAATGGCAGCAGGCGATCGACAGCGACACAGAGACCCGGGACGGGGCATGGGTCAGCGAGCTGACCGACCTGCTTGACCTCTCCGGCTGGCCTGAGGGCACACGTCTGGTCGCCCGGCGCGAACGTCCGCATCCCGGCGCGCAGTTCCAAATCTTCGATCAGCACGGCTACCGCTACACCTGCTTCATCACCGACCAGACCGACGCCGACATCGCGGTCCTGGAGATGACCCATCGCCAGCGTGCTCGCGTGGAGGACTGCATCCGAACCGGCAAGGACACCGGGATGCGCAACCTGCCCGACCACGCGTTTGATCACAACCAGGCGTGGCTGGAGCTCTCGCTGATCGCCCAGGATCTGCTCTGCTGGATCAGGCTGCTGTGCCTCAGCGGGCCGATGCGACTGGCCGAACCGAAACGGCTGCGTCACCGCCTGCTGCACATCGCCGGGCGGATCGTCCGTCACGGCCGCCGGATCCGGCTGCGGCTACAAGCCAACTGGCCCTGGGCCCAGACACTGACAAACGCGTTCACCCGGTTGCGCTCAAACCCCGCGCTCTGCTGAGAGTCCGGACTGCCGACCACGACGACGGGGCTAGGCAAGCATTGTTGAGCCTCACCTCCCGGTCCGCGTGAGACGGACAGCGCGCTTGGCGACTCATTATGAGACCGGCACGGAACAAGTCTCGCCAACGGAGCTCGATGATGGCGACCTGATCGGAGGCACCGGTGGCTTGGTGCGCGTAGTCGGCGAACCTCAGACAATCCACTCGGGCCTAGGACTATCCCTAGTGAAGGACGATCAACGCATCGCCCTCTGACACAGGGTCTCCTTCTCGGCACCGGATCTCAGCGACGACGCCCGAGCTCTCGGCTTCAACGGGCATCTCCATCTTCATTGACTCGAGAATGACAACTGCGTCACCAACCTCCACCGTGTCACCGACCTCGACCTCAATCTTCCAGACGGTCCCGGTGATGTGTGCCTCGATATTCGGCACAGTCAGCTCTTCTCCCCATAGTCACGGAAACCGCGGCCGGCCTTGCGGCCCAGGTGACCGGCGCTGACAAGCGACCGAATGTTCTGTGGCGGCAAGAAGCGTTCACCGTACTGCGAGCGCATGTTGTTGGCCACATACAGGCTCGTGTCCAGGCCTGAGAAGTCGAGCGTATCGAGCGGGCCCATCGCGTGGTTGAACGCTTTGACGCAGGCGAGATTGACGTCCCCAACGGTCGCTATACCCTCCTCGACGATGCGAGCGGCCTCGAGCCCCAGCGCGATGATCAACCGCGAGGTGATGAAACCGGGAGTGTCCTTCTCGCAGACCACAGTCATCTTGCCGTAGCGCTCGGCAAGCGAGAGAACCGTCTCGAGTGTCGCGTCCGACGTTTCGATCCCGCGTATCACCTCGATCAGGTCCATCATCGGCGGTGGATTGAACCAATGAGAACCAATCAGCCGATCAGCTCGACCCGTGTAGGTCGCCAGCTGCGAGATCGAGAACTGCGAGGTGTTCGAAGCGATGATCGCGGTGTCAGGAAGCGCGTCGTCGAGCGCTCTGAGAACCCCGCCCTTTATCTCGAGATCTTCGACGACGGTCTCGATCGCGTGGTCGGCGACGGCCGCAGACGCCGCGAGGTCGGATGAGGTGCTGATCCGATCCCTGGCAGCGTCAGCTTGCTCCAGGGTCAGCTTGTCGGACTTCACGAATCTCTCGAGGCTGCGCCCGATGCGGGTTGACGCGAGTTCGAGCGCGCCAGCGGACACGTCGACGATCGTCACTTCGAATCCTGCAGTTGCGATGACCTGGGCGATTCCACTGCCCATGGTCCCGCCGCCCACTACGACAACCCTGTTGATCTCAGGACTCAATTTAGACGTTCTCCCTTCATGGTCCGGCGGCTGCGACCGTCGAGTGCAGCCTACCAAGTGTTCGGTTGGGTCGTACGCGCTGGCGATGGAGCCCGCGGCGGTTACGCGAGCCAGGCGGTAAACAAGCGCTTGGTAGTATTTTTCTCCCGTCGCTTGTCTGGAATCGCGTCTGGCTACCATGGCCAGCGCTGAGAAGAAAGAGGACTCCATGCCCGCACAGCAAGGTCGCGAAGTGGTAATCGTCGAAGCCGCGCGAACCCCGATCGGCCGTGGCCATGCGGAGAAGGGCTACTTCAAGAGCGTACACCCCACCGAGCTGCTCGGCGCGACCTACACGGCTGTCCTCGAGCGGTCCGGCATCGCGCCCTCCGAGGTTGAGAACGTCATCGCCGGATGTGTGCAGCAGATCGCGCAACAGTCGATGAACGTCGCGCGCAACGCCTGGCTGCAGGAGGGCCTGCCGATTGAGACCTCCGCTCAGACGATCGACCTTCAGTGCGGTTCCTCCCAGCAGGCCATCGGTTTCGCCGCCGCGCAGATCGCTGCCGGCATCCACGACGTGGTGATCGGTTCAGGCGTCGAGCACATGGGCCGGATCCCTTTCTCCGCCGGCGAACAGGTGAATCAAGAATTCGGTTCCCCCTGGACCCAGAGATACTTCGACCTGCATAACGTCCAGGGCCAGGGCATCGGTGCCGAAATGATCGCCGAGCAGTGGGAGATTCCTCGCTCGGAGTTGGATGAGCTCGCGGTCCAATCTCACGCCAAGGCGCACCGGGCGACGGAGGAGGGATGGTTCGAGCGTGAGATCGTCGCGTTCAAGGTCAATGGCGATACCTACTCGACTGACCAGGGCATCCGTCCCGGGACAAACATCGAAACACTCGCGACCCTGAAGCCCGCGTTCAAGCCTGACGGCGTGATCACAGCCGGGAACTCCTCTCAGATATCGGACGGGGCGGCTGCCGTGCTGCTTATGAGCGCGGACAGGGCCAAGGCGCTCGGTCTAAAGCCGCGCGCGCGGATCCTGGACCAGACGAGTGTCGGCTGCGATCCGGTCAAGATGCTTGAGGGGCCCATACCAGCGACAAAGCTGATCCTCAAACGCAACTCGATCGCGATCGACGACATCGACTACTTCGAGATCAACGAGGCGTTTGCTCCCGTCGTTGCCGCCTGGCGACGCGAGCTCAACCCGGATATGGAGCGCGTCAACCCGCGCGGCGGCGCCATGGCGCTCGGTCACCCGCTCGGCTCAACCGGCGCCCGGTTGATGACCACCCTGCTGCACGAACTCGAAGACGATGACAAGGAATTGGGACTCGTGACCATGTGCTGCGGCGGAGGCCTCGGGACGGGAACGTTGATACAGAGGATCTGAGTCGCACCGCGCGCTGGGCGCCGGGGTCAGCTCGGGGCCCCGCGAGCCACCCGTCAGGGTGGCGGGCGTAGCTCACGAGGAGTTCGCGCAGGTCAAGTCCGCGTGCCTGACCGTCGCCGTCACCCTCGGCGCCCTCGCCGCCGAACGACCTGACGCATCTGCGGGGGATCTTCCTCACCCACCTGCACTCCGACCATGTCGTCGACTACCCGTCGCTATTGCTGTTCGGCTTCCCGGGGGCGGTCTGGGCACGGCGACGATGCCGGTGCAGACGTATGGGCCTGGCCGCGGTGGCGTCCTGCCGGCCGTCTTTCCACCCGGGCGTCCGGTGCCGGACCCGGTCGGTGGCGACAACCCGTTCCCCGGCACGGTCGACATGACCGAGCTGCTGATCAAGGCCCTCGCGACGGACATCAACGATCGCATCCGCGACACGGCGGCGCCGGACATCCGCACCCGCGTCAGCGCCCACGACATCCCGCTGCCGCCCGGGGCGGGCGACAATCCCAACACTGTTCACTCGCCGCATCTCGACGCGCCGATCAACGTCTACGAGGACGACCGTGTCCGGGTCACCGCAACGCTTGTCGACCACGGGCAGATGTTCCCCTCGTTCGGTTACCGCTTCGACACCGACGATGGATCGATCACCTTCTCCGGTGACACGAAGGTTTGCGACAACCTGGTCGCGCTCGCTCAAGGCACCGACCTCCTGGTCCACGAGGTGATCGACCAGCAGTGGGTCGAGGACACGTTCGCCAACGTGCCGCTGCCGCCGGAAGTCATCGCCGGAGCCGTTAACCATCTGATCGGCGCACATACGTCGATCGAGCAGGTCGGTCCGGTGGCGCAGGCGGCCGGTGCCAAGGAGCTCGTGCTGACCCACTTGGCGCCGGCCACCAACCCGCGCTCACGCTGGAAGCTCGCCCGAGCCGGCTTCTCCGGCCGGCTTCACGTCGGCGAAGACCTGATGCAGCGCGGCGTCGGCCGACCCGTGCGCTGACCTGCCCGTGCCTCCGGGTGGGCGCTCACATCCAGGGCTTGAACACCATCAGCGCGAGAAACACCATCAGCGCCAGCGCGGCGAGGTGATTGGTCGCCAGCGACAACCGGTCGTTCAGCAGCGCTCGCAGCTTCGGCGTCGCAGGCTCGCCGTCAGCGGTCAGCTGGGCGGCGAGACGGCAGGCCTGCTTGGGCCGCTGGCCGCTGACGCCGCCTACTGATGCCGCGTCGAGCGCTAGCGGAGAGCGGACAGGCTGCGGCCGACCGCCGCGAGCGCCTCGAGGTTGGAGGGGTCGGGCAGGCCGACGATGTGGCCGTCGAGGCCGACGTCGAAGAACGCGCTCGCCTGTTCGGCGATCTCGTCAGGGCCGCCGACCATTGCAGTGGCCCGCGCCTTCTCGCGGCCGGCCAACACAACATCCGCCGTGGCGTTCGCGGTCTCGTGCGT
This sequence comes from uncultured Conexibacteraceae bacterium, assembly GCA_963848435.1. Taxonomy (GTDB): domain Bacteria; phylum Actinomycetota; class Thermoleophilia; order Solirubrobacterales; family Solirubrobacteraceae; genus Palsa-465. The sequence continues at coordinate 62,343 of CAWKDQ010000006.1, forward strand.
GTCGCCGATGATCACCATGCCCAGCCGCGTCTTGGTGATCTCCGCCGGATCGCGGCCGACGGCCTCGCAGTGGCCCTCGATGACGCCGAACAGCTCCTCTGCGGTCGCGACGTCGGCCATGAAGTTGGAGGCGTCGGCGTACTGGGCGACCATGCGCAGGGTCTTGGTCCGTCCGGCGCCGCCGACCATGATCGGGATGTCGCCGCGAATCGGCCGCGGGTTGTTGAGGACTTCCCGGACCGAGTGGTGGGTGCCCTCGTAGGTCGGCTGCGATTGGGTGAACATGGCGCGGACGATGTTCAGGTGGTCCTCGAGGCGCTCGAAGCGCTCCTTGAGCGGAGGGAAGCGGAATCCGTAGCCGTCGTGCTCGTCCTCGTACCAGGCCGCGCCGATGCCGTGGATCGCGCGTCCGCCCGACAGCACGTCGAGCGTCGTCGTCGCCTTGGCGTGCAGGGCCGGGTTGCGGTAGGTGACGCCGCCGACCAGCAGGCCGAGCTTGATCGTCCTCGTCCGAGCGGCGATTGCGCTCAGCGCGACGTTGCCTTCGAGCATCCACAGCTCGGGCGGGCCGACCCCCGGGATCTGGTTGAGATGGTCCATCACCCAGATCGAGTCGAACCCACTCTCCTCGGCCGTGATCGCGATCTCAGTCAGCTTGTCCAGGAGCTCCTCGGGCCTGGTGTCCAGGAAGTTGAAGTTGGAGACCTGCAGACCGAGGCGCGTGACGTGGTCGCTCATCGATCGAGTATACGTCCTGCGTCCGGTAGGCCTTGACGCGCGCGCCGCGGTACAGCCGGCTGAACCGGGTGAACCTGAACAGGTAGCCTGATGGAGTGCTACGGTGCCTTCGTGCCCGCCTCGGATACTGGGTTCGGCTGGCGCTTCGTCGCGCCGCTGGTCGTCGCGGCCTCGCTGAACCCCATAAACATTTCGATCCTCGCGACGGCGCTCGTGCCGATCAGCCGCGGGCTCGGGGTGTCCGCCGGCAGCACCGCCGTGCTGGTCGCGGCCGTGTACCTCGCCACTGCGATCGGTCAGCCGACGATGGGCAAGCTCGGCGGCCATTTCGGGCATCGCCGGATCCTGCTCTCCGGCATGGTGTTGACCATCGCCGGTGGGATCCTAGGCGGCGTGGCGCAGAGCCTGGACGTGCTCGTCATCTCGCGTGTGGTCGTCGGGCTCGGCACGTCGGCTGGCTATCCCAACTCGATGGCGCTGATCCGGCAGCGTGCCGAGCGGGCGGGGGTGTCGGCGCCCGGCTCGGTCCTCGGTTTGCTCGCCATCGCCGGTCAGGTCACGGTGGCGGTGGGACTGCCGCTTGGCGGCGTGCTCGTGGGCGTCTTCGGCTGGCGCGTGGCGTTGCTCGTGAACGTCCCCTTTGCCCTCGCCAGTTTGATGATGATGTTGGCGTGGATTCCGGCGGACGGACCGCGTCGCGAGCACGACGGCCGTCGCACGCTGGCGATCCTCGACGTCGCCGGGATCGTCCTGTTCGCGGGCTGCATCACGTCGCTGCTTTTGTTCACGCGGTCGATAGAGCACCCGCAGCCAAACTGGGGCGCGCTGGCTGTGGCGATCGCCGCGGCGGTCGCGCTGGTCGCATGGGAGCTGCGGGCGATGACGCCGTTCTTCGACGTGCGGGCGCTCGGTGAGAACCGCGCCCTGACCCGGACCTACGTCCGCAACGCGGTCACGATGCTGGGCGGATACTGCGTGACGTACGGCCTCAGCCTGTGGCTGCAGGAGACCAAGGGCGTGAGCGCCGCGTCGGCTGGGCTCATCATGCTCCCGATGGCCGCAGTCGGAGTGATCATCACCCGGACCGTGTCGCGCCGCAACCTCGTCCGCGGCCCGTTGATCGCCGGTGCCGTGGCGTCTCTGTTGATGGCGCTGATGCTCAGCAGGGTGACCACGGCGACCCCGCTCGTCGGCATCGTCGCCTCCACGGTGGCGCTCGGCGTGATGCTCGGGCTCTGCGGGATCGGCAACCAAGCCGCGCTGTACGTCCAGTCGCCGTCGGCGCACATCGCGACCGCCGCCGGCCTCCTGCGGACGTTCATGTCTTTCGCAGCGATCGCGTCGTCGACGGTGGTCAGTCTCGCTTACCGCCACGGTGTGTCCGACCATGGATTGCACGAGATCTCGCTGATCCTGATCGCCACCAGCGTCGTCGCGCTCGCCCTCACGCTCGCGGATCGGCGGCTACCACGCGTGATGCCGCAGCCGGTGGTCGAGCCGGCGGTGCTGCCGGCGGGCGAGTCGGCGGTGCTGACGTCGTCTGCCCGCGGCGGCCTGAGTTCCTAGGGCGCCCGAACCGATGCGGCCACCACCCGCTCAAGCAGCCCGGCCGCGACCAACAGCATCTCGCGCTCTGCCGGCGACAGCGCGTCGTCGATCGCGCTGGCCAGCCAGTCGTGGCGCCTGGCCGTGATGTCGTCGACGACGCGGCGGCCGGCGGGCGTCGCGTCGATCAGCAGCTTGCGGCCGTCCTGCGGGTCGGCCCGCCGCTCGATCAGGCCGCGCGACGCCAGTTGCGACACGATCTCGTGCATCGATTGTGGGCGCATGTGCTCCGACGCGGCGAGCGCGGCATTGGCCAGCGCTCCCTCATCGACGATCCGTCCCAGCGCCATCACCTGCGCCAGCGAAAGCTCAGTCGGCGAGGGCTGGGACTCCTGGCGCAGCCGTGCGCCAAGGCGCCGCATGGCCCTGCCGACGGCAACCGCCGTCTCGGTCGAGGTCACCGCAACCCGCGTCATGGGCGCGAGCGTACCAAGGCAGCCTGATGGCCCTTCGCGAGGCGTGGACGTCGACGGCCTGGGCACTGCTCCCAGTTAGGGACGGAGCTGGCGGTCGCCCGCAAGGTCAACTCGGTGTTCCTGCAGGAGGGGATCACCCCAAAAGGCTCTGCCCGGTGATCGAGTCTCTGACCGGGCAGGGCATCAGCGTGCAGCACGCGCTGCGGACGCTTGGCGTGTCTGAGTCCGGCTATTACGACTGGCGCGGCCGGCCGGACTCACCGACGGCGCTGCGGCGGATCTGGCTGGCCGGGGAGATCGCCGACATCCACAAGGCCTCAGGCGGCACCTATGGTGCGCTGCGTGTCACCGCGGAGCTTCGCTACGGCCGTGACATCCGTGCCAGTCATGGTGCTGTCGCGCAGATCATGCGCGGTGAGATGTTCGGCATCCACGCCGAGCAGCGCGAGATCTTCATCACGATGAACCGCGAGCTCGAGACGGTCTTCGTCTCCGACGGCTACCCGCAGGCCTACGTCGACGCGTTCATTGCCTGCGTTGCCGTGGTGAAGGACATCATCGCCGCGCGTGACGCCGACGAGACCGGGAAATATGACGACTTCATCAGCGGCCTCGTCGCCATGCGCAAGCGTCGCGAGGAGGAAATAACCAACGAGGAGATCGTCGCCAACACCTTCGCGATCTGCGCGGCGGCAATGACCACAACGTCGACCACGACGTCGACCACGACGTCGATGACACTGCTTGCCTGGGTGCGCAACCGCGACCAGTTCGAGGTGACCCGAACTGAACCGGAACTCGCTCCCCAAGCCGTCGAGGAGGCGGTGCGCATGCACCCCGCGGGACTGTTCGTGTTCCCGCGCTTCGCCGGGCCCGACGCCGAGGTCGCCGGCGTCTCCATCCCGCAGGGCCTCCCGGTTCACATCTGCGTCGCAGCGGCCGACCTCGACCCCGAGGTCTACCCCGATCCACTGACGTTTGATACCCGTCGCAACCCCAAGCACATCATGGCGTTCGGTCACGGCCCGCACTTCTGTGCCGGGAACATCCTCGCGCGCAGGATCATCGCGACCACGCTCACGCAGTGCATGGAGCGCTTCCCGAACATGGACCCCGTCGACCCCGACTATGCGCCGACGTACACCGGCCAACTCGGAGAATGCGCACCGGGCGAGATGCGCATGACGCTGCGCTAACCGTACGAGAGACGTACACCGCGGCGTGGCCTACGAGACGCCGGGCGTGCGGCGCCCCTGCGGTTATCTACGCGGTCAGCATCTCGGCGCCCCGCTCCACGCGGGCGCCAGTCAGGCCGTTGAGCACGAACTGCACGACGAATGCTGCGATCTCGTCGGGCACGATGCGCCCGCCTGGCTTGTACCAGCGGTAGATCCAGTTCACGGCAGCGAAGACCGCGTGGCTGGCCAGCAACGGATCAACCGATCGATCGATCTCGTCGCGAGCCTGTGCCTCGCGGATCAGGCCTACCACGACCCCCTCGATCGCCTGGCGGCCCTCGCGGATAGCGGCTAGCCGATCTGCAGCCAGCAGTTCCATGTCGTGGTAGTACACAGAGATCTTCATGGCGTTGCGCGCGTTGTACTCGACCTGCGAGCTCACGTAATTCGAGAGACGTTCGAGCGGCGGGAGCTCCCGGTCGCTGGTCGCCTCCGCAAGCAGTTGCTCCACCTCAGCGTGGACGTCGCCGACGATCGCGTGGAGGAGGTCCTCCTTGGACGCGATGTAGTAGTACAGCGAACCTTTGAGGATCCCGAGCTCGGTGGCGATGTCCTCGACTGAGGTCTCCGAGTAGCCGCTCTCGTAGAACATCCGGACAGCCGCCGCGACCACCTCTTCCTGCCGGCGTCGGCGTCGCTCACCACGGGCGGGTGACGCTCGTGATGCCTTAGGGGCGATGTTGGTGCGTGCCATCCGATTAGTCTCCCAGATAACAGATAATGAAACAAATGGTCACTGGTCGCGTTAACGACCAACTGTTTGGTGGTTAACAGTATGATAGGCTGCAGGATGCGGGCAAACGCATACCACCATGTGGCATTGAGGGTCGAGGATCTAGACCGGTCGACGGCCTTCTACGAGCGTGCCTTCGGCGGCGAGGTCGTGATCGATCTGCGGCTCGCCCCTGACTTCGTTCACAGTATCTTCGGCGGTCCCGAGGGCGCGAGTGGACGAAATCGCGTTATCCGCTTCGATGGGTGGGCGATTGAGATCTTCGAGCCTCTCCCGGGTCGCCGCTGCCGGAGACCCGGCAGACCGAGGCTGGGATCATTCACTTCTGCGCCTGGGTGCCCGATGTTCCGGCGGCGGTTGATCACGTGCGCGAAGCCGGCGGCCGACAGCTGTTTCCAATCCGGCCGTGCCAGGGTCACCACTTTGTCTGCGTGGCGGACCCGGACGGCCACATCATCGAACTGCTCGATGCGACAGTCGAGGACTGCATGCGCCTGACGCGTGCGGCAGGAGTCCCGGACCACACCGTCGATGCACTGGCCGGCCGGTGAGTCGGGTTCTCGTCACCGGCGCCTCGCGCGGCCTCGGCCTCGAACTGACCCGCGCATATCTTGCTCGCGGGGACGAGGTGATCGCCGCCGTGCGCACGGCGACACCGGAGCTCGAGGAGCTCGAGGCGAGCATCATCGCAGGGATTGACATCGCCTCCGACGACGCTATCGCGAGGATCAGTGCCGGCATCGGATCGGACCCGATCGATGTGGTTCTTGCAAACGCCGGTGTGAACCACTCGTTCGCGGCAGCCATCGAGCAGCTCGACCTCGACGTGCTCCAGCAGGAGTTCGCGATCAACACTTTCGGCGTCGTCCGCACCGTCAAGGCGGTGCTGGCCAACCTGCATCAGGGCTCCAAGATCGCCGTGATCTCCACCTGGCGACCCGGCGTCGGCGCGGCGAGCCGCAACTACGGCTACCAGATGTCGAAGGTGGCGACCAATCAGCTGACGTTTCTGCTGGCCGACGATCTGAAGGCGCGCGGGATCGCAACGCTCTTGCTCAGCCCGGGCCCGATGGACACGGCGTTGCTGCGAGAGGTCGTCGAGGCCGGACACGCGAACCTCAGGCCTGGACAGGCTTCCTCGCCTGCGGACGTTGCTCGTGACCTCGTTCGCCTGATCGATGCCCTGACGATCGAGGCCTCCGGCTCGTGGCTGTTTCGGTCGGGTGAGTCGATGCACGAGATCGCGTCAAGCCGGGTGTGGGGACATGGCTGAGACCGACGTTCCCACTGACGCATCGGTCTTCGCCCACGCGGGGCTCGCCTTCGGGGGCGACTCGCTCGCGCCCCTCGCCGATGTCCCGATAACCGAGGAGGAGGTACTCGCTCATGCCGAGGCGATGACCGGCCTCAGCGATTGGGGCGAGGATCCGAGCTTCCGCGTCGGCCTGCGGATCCTGATCGACTCGATCGAGCGCATGGACCCACCGGCGCAGTGGCGTCATTCGTTTCGCCGCCAGATCGTTCACCTGCTCAACCAGAGACTGCGAGTGCGGGCCGACGAGGTGGCGCACCCTGAGATTCTGGAGGAGCGGATCGAGCGCCCTGTCCTGATCGTCGGGCTGCCCCGCACCGGCACCACCCTCACGCACGACATCCTGGCCTTGGACCCGGCTGCGCGCGCCCCGCGCAACTGGGAGTACGCGGCCCCGTGGCCAGCGCCCGAACGGGAGACCTTCGAATCGGACCCCCGGATCGCCAAGGTCAACGAGTCCTGGAGAGCGCAACGCGAGGCCAGCCCCGAGCTCGCCCACATGCTGCCGATGGACGCCAACATGCCGTCCGAGTGCAACGACTCGATGATGTACCACTTCGCAGGACCCAACTTCACGGCCTGGATGCGGGTCCCCGAGCACCGGGCCTGGAGTGTCGAGGTGACCGCCCCGGGCCTCTACGCCACACACAAGCGGATCCTTCAGCAGCTCCAATGGCGCGGCCCGCGAGGGCGCTGGACGCTCAAATCTCCCGGATTCATCTCCGATCTCGATGCGATCCTCGACACCTATCCGGACGCCTGCCTGATCTGGACCCATCGCGATCCGGCACGGACAATCGCCTCCCTGTCCAGCCTGATCGCCTCCCTACAGAATGCGCTGCTCGGTGAGTACCCCGACCTCGTCGAACTTGGACGCGGGGTACAGCGGCAGTGGACAATCGCTCTCAAGCGCGGTTTGGAACAGCGCCAGCGCGATCCAAGGGTCGAGCGCGCGTGCTTCGACGTCGCCTACAGCGATCTGGTGACGGACAAGCGCGGGACGGTCCAGCGCATTCACGAGCGGTTCGGATTCGAGATCTCCGACGAGCACCTGCGCCGCGTCGCCGAACTGGAGACCGAACAGCCGTCGAGCCAGTTCGCCAAGCACGCCTACACCCCGGACGAGTACGGCGTCGATGTCGAGACCGTGGCCGCCGATCTATCCGACTACTACGAGCGCTTCGGCGAGCTCATCTGACATGGTGCGCGCATGGATCTGACCGGAGGGTTGCCAGCCGAGTACGACCTAGCGGTCGTCGAGCGGCCCGAGGACGACATCTGGTTCGGTGAGAATCACGCGCTGTGGCTCTGGGACGAGCGCAACCAGCTGGGTATTCATCTCTACCTCAAGACGCTAGGGCACCTCGGTCTCTACGAGCTCCGGCGAGAGACGATCAATGTCCATCTACCCGATGGAACGGTGCTGATGAGCGAGACGGACGGCCCCGGCCCGATCGACCGGCACGTCCCGCGCGGCGCCAACCTACAGATGCGCAACCTCGTGCCATTCGAGCGCTGGAGCTACCACTTCAACGCGACCGCCCAGCCGACCAGCGCAGCCGCAATGCACGAGGGTCCGCTCCGTCACATGCCGCTGGTCCCGCTGGCGTTCGACGTGGAGGGCACAATGGCCCTCCCACCCGCTCTCACCGGCACGTTCGCCCCCGGCGAGCGAACCGAATGGGCCCGCCAATTCTTCGGCGGCCGCCGCTACGAGCAGTTCATCCGTGCCCGCGGGACGATCATCGTGGCTGGTGAAACGCTGGAATTCGATGGCGTCGGCATGCGGACGCATCGGATCGGAACCCGCAATCTGACCAAGTTCCCCGGCCACTCGTGGATGATGGGACTGTTCCCCAGCGGTCGAGCGTTCTGCATCAACCGCAACTGCGGCGCCGACGGGATAGCCCAGTGGGAAGAGGGGTATCTCAGCGACGGCGAGGCGTTGTATCCCGCGCACGCGCGGGAACTCACCCTGATCTCCACCGAGCTGCCGGGTGAGGCGTTGCGGATCGAGTTTGAGTCAGAGAAGTTCGGAACCTCGACCGTCACCGGCACGCTGCGCGCAACCAACTACACCACGCTTCGCCATGAGGACCGCCTCAAGTTCCTGTGGGGGATCGACGTTGCGCGGCCCGACAACATGCTCATGCCCCAGGGGCTCGCCGTGTATGAGTGGGATGGGGAACAGGGCGCCGGGATGATCGAGCGCTCAGCGCCTGTCTCCGACATCGCATCGCTCTCAGGGAGGATCAACTGACGGCTGAGGCGCGCCTGGCGGGGAAGGTGGTCGCGGTCACCGGCGCGTCGCGCGGCCTCGGGAGCCGGATCGCCGTCGCCGCGGCTGACGCCGGCGCTCAGGTGGTACTGCTGGCGCGCAGCGTCGACGCGATGGCGGCAGTGGCCGGGCAGATCGGTCCGGCAGCCCGCGTCATCGGCGTCGATGTCGCCGATCCGACCTCGGTTGGGAGCGCGTTCGAGGAGCTGGCCGATGTCCACGGCCGCCTGGATGTGCTCGTCAACAACGCCGGCGCCGGAGCTCCCCAGATCCTCGAGGAGCTCAGCGACGAGGATCTGCTGGGCCAGATGGCCGTCAACTTCCTAGGGCCGCTGTACTGCATCCGCGCCGCGCTCCCCTTGTTACGGGCTGCAGGCGGCGGCGATGTGATCAACATCAGCTCGGTCGCCGTGCTCGATCCCTACCCGACAATGTGGCTGTACTCGGCGTCAAAGGCGGCGCTGGAGCTAGCCTCTGTCGGCCTCGTCGACGAACTGCGCCCCGACGGTATTCGCGTCAGCGTGTTGCGGTCGGGCTCCATGGACGACACTGGGTTTCAGGCCGGCTGGTCCGAGCAGAGCAAGCAGCGAGCCTTCGATCTCGCTGCCGCGGCAGGCCGTGAGCGCTTCGCCGGAGGGGATCCGGTGGCCCCGGAACTGCTGGCGCAGTGGGTGGTCGAGATCGCGTCGCTACCGCCTGGGGTTCGCGCCGGGCTCGTCGAGCTACGGCCAAGCTGAGCGCCGATGCCACCGCTCGAAGCCAACATCAGTGCAATCAGCTTGGGCGTGTCGGATCCGGCTGGCGCAACCGCCTGGCACCGCGCGGTGGCAATCGACGAACTGACGCTCGCGATGCTGGACACGACCGACCTGGCCAAACCGGCACCAGAGCTGGGCATCCCCGATACAGGTTGTCTCCACGTCTGCCTGCGCACCGCCGACATCGGAGCTGCGCATGCCGCACTCACCTCAGCCGGTGCGCGGTTTGCGGCTGCCCCGGTGCAGTCCCACGCGGGACCGGTCATCGCCTACTTCCACGACCCCGCCGGCATTCAGTTCCAGTTGATCGAAGTGAGCGCCGGTCCACTCGCGGTCGGCGATCCGCCGCCGATCGACCGCTACGTCGGAACGCTTCACCACGTGGGCCTGACGGTTCCCGATCTGGGCGCCGCCGTGTCCTGGTTCGAGGAAGTGCTCGACCTCGAGGTAGCGTTCCGGGTCCCTGCCGCCGGCTCTGCCGCGGCCCGTCCCCTGGGACTTGCCGACGTCTCGTATGAGGCCGCGGTGCTCAGGGTGGGCAAGCGTTCGCTGGAGCTCTTGGCGTTCGAGGCGCCCCGGGTCGAAGAGCGCAAGGGCACAGCCGGTTTGAGGTTCGCGGTGTCAGACCTCGAGGAGTTGCGGCGCCGAGTCCGCGCCGTTGGTCCTGCCCCATTCGGACCGCCGCTGGATTTTCACCCACGAGGGGAGCAAGCATGACCGATGACGAGACGGTGCGGCGGCTGCTGGATCTGGAGGAGATCAAGCAGCTCAAGGCCCGTTATTTCCTATATATGGACACCAAGGACTGGGAGGCATGGCGGGAGCTCTTCACAACCGACCTGCGTGTCGAGGGCACCAAGCAGGCACCGGACTTCGCCCGCGATCAATTCGTCGAGGGCGTGGCGGCCTCTCTCGCTGGGGTGCGTACCTGCCACCACGGCCATATGCCGATCATCGAGATCACCGGACCGAACACCGCGCGCGGCGTGTGGGCGATGTGGGACGAACTGCGGTTTGAGCCAGGTCACCCCTGGTCTGAGGGATACGCGCGTCGGCTCGGTTACGGCCACTACGAGGAGGAGTACCGCCGGGAACACGATGGATGGCGAATCCACTTCCTGAGGTTGACGCGCCTGTGGGTGTGGCGTGAGCGCGAGTCCGGCCCGCTCGTCGACGGCGGAGTCCCAAGCAGCGCGCACCGCTGGAGGCTGGGCGGCCAGTTGGCCGAGGGCTGAGCGGCCGGATCCGTTCCATGCTCGGGGGCGTTGCCGCCGTTTCTGCCTGGCTGACGGCGAACGACGAACACGGTTGTGCTCGTGTCCAGCACAACCTCGTCACGTTGATTCACGACGATCAGGGAGAGTCGGACGATGCCAAGGGTGGGTCGGCTGCGGCTCTCGCGCAGGTCCAGTACCTTGAGGCGCAGCCGCAGGACATCCCCGGGCCGGACCGGACTCGGCAGCTCGATCGCGTCGAGCCCCGGAGACCCGGCGGCGACGGTCTGGAGAGCCCAGCCGCGCACCAACAACCGGCTCATGATCGCCGCGGTGTGGATCCCGCTGGCGATCAGCCCACCGTAGATCGAGCCTTTGGCCGCCTCGGGATCGGTATGGAAGGACTGTGGATCCCAGCATTCCGCGAACTCCAGGATCTCATCCTCCGAGACGACGTGCGGACCGTACTCACCGCGCTCACCGACCGCGAGGTCTTCGAAGTAACGCATGCCCGAGAAGCTCAGAACGAGCGAGGAAGTCCGAAGCTCTCCGCCAACATGTTGCGCGCCATCTCGTTGTTGATCGGCGCGACCCGGTAGAGCCGCATGTCGCGCCAATACCGCTGCATGTCGTACTCCATCGCATATCCGTATCCACCCAGCACCTGCATGCCACGATCGGCGCCGGCGAAGCACGCCTCAGAAGCGACGACCTTGGCCATCGTCGACTCGAGCCCGCACGGTTGGCCGCTGGCCTGCAGCCAGGCAGCGCGGTAGGTAAGCAACCGAGATGTCTCGAGACCCATGTAGGTGTCGGCGATCATGTGCTGCACAGCCTGGAACTGTCCGATCGGCTTGCCGAAGGCCGTTCGCTCCTTGGCATAGGCGACCATGTCCTCCAGAACGCCGGCGAGTGCTCCGGAGCAGTTGGCACCGTTCATGATCCGCTCGCTGTTGAGGGTGTCGGCGATCACACGCCATCCGTGGTCGACCTCACCCAGCACGTCATCGTCGGGGATGAAGACATCGTCGAACTGGACTTCACAGCTGCCGAGCGAGCGCATGCCGAGCTTCGGGATCGGCGTCGCCGTGATGCCAGGCGTTTTGGCGTCGCACAGGAATGCGGTGACCCCCCGGTGGGCCTTGCCGTCGTCGCCGACGGGTGACGTTCGTACGACCAGGAAGAGGCGATCAGCGACATGGGCGAGCGTAGACCAGATCTTGGTGCCGTTGACGAGCCATCCGCCGTCGACCCGGCGGGCGTCGAGTGCGCATAGCACCGAGCGCATCGGTACCTCCGCCAGGCTCAGTCATCGTGATCGAGCACATCAGCCTCCCGGCGGCGATCCCAGGGAGAAAGCGCTGCTTCTGCTCCGGCGTACCGACGGCGGCAATCGTCTTGGCGTCGAACAGGGTGATACCGAGCAGCCAGTACAGCCCAGCCATCGTGCGCGACAGCTCCTCGTCCAGGATCACCTGCTCGATGATCCCGCCGCCTTGGCCGCCGTACTCCTCCGGGACGCCGATCCCAGTCAGGCCGGCCTCGCCGAGCCGTTCCCACAGATCCCACGGGAAGGCGTCGCGTGCCTCGACCTCACGGCAGAACTCCTTGGAGAATTTCGCATCGGTCAGTTCGCGGATCGAGCGACGAAACATCTCCTGCTCGTCGCTGAAGGCAAAGTTCAGGCCGTCGCCTGTGAGGAGTTCTGGCATCGCCGGAGGGTAACACAAATCCCGACTCGATTTGACCGACCGTTTGGTGGCAAACGCTGCCCGGTCCTGGTAGGGTCGCACGCAATGCGCGGGGCTTGGATCGAGAGCTGAATGGCAGTCACGCCCGGAGTCTTCGTGTCCTGCGGCTTCATGTTCGAGCGCGAGGTGATGATGCTCGCGCCCGAGTTGGAGCGCCTCGGATTCGATGGGTTGACGCTTCCCGACCATCTGCTGCTGGCCCAGTCGATGGACGGCCGCTATCCACATTCCGCCGATGGGAAGCCTCCATTCAGCCCCGACACGCCGTGGCCCGACGCCCTCGTGCTGATCGGTGCGCTCAGCGCCGTGACCACGAGGTTGCGGCTGATGACTGCGGTGCAGGTGCTTCCGCTGCGCCACCCACTGATCCTGGCAAAGCTCGCCGCCACGGCGTCGAGGCTCTCCGATGGACGACTGACGCTGGGGGTCGGGGTGGGCTGGAACAGCGACGAGTTCGAGACGATCGGGATCGACTTCACACACCGCGGGTCGATCGCCGACGAGGCGATCGTCGTCCTGCGCAAACTCTGGGCGCGCGGCCCGACCGAGCACTCAGGCGAACACTTCCGGATACCACTCGGACTGATGGAACCGTCTCCGCCGTCGATCCCGATCGTTGTCGGCGGTCTCAGTGACGCGGCCCTGCGCCGCGCTGCGAAACTCGGAGACGGTTACATCGTTCCGACGCAATCGCCGGTCGGGATGAGCGACACTCTGGAGCGCCTGAGGAGAGCGCTTGAACGCGAGGGTCGCTCGCAGAGTTCACTGGAGGTCTTCCTCCCCACGCTCGGCGCCCCGCCGGCGGAGATCCTCGCTGCGCTCACGCCCGCCGTGGACAACATCGTCGTCATGCCCTGGCCCCATCCCGGAAAGCAGGTGACGTCCGTGTCCGAGAAGCTCCAACACTTGGAGGCTTACGCGGCCGACGTGCTGACACCGCTGCGAGAGGCGGCGGCATCGTGAACGCGGCAGGGGCAGCCATTCCGGGCGGGATCCCTCTGCATGCCGGCGCTGAGCGCCGCTACCGGGAGCGAACACCACGCTCGCTGGGGTTGCTGGAGCGAACCCGGGAACTGATCCCGACAGGCCACTCCGGAGGCATGTGGTACCAGCTGCCCTACCCGGTCCTGATCGAGCGTGGCAAGGGCTCGCGCGTGTGGGACGTCGACGGCAACGAATACCACGACTTTCGGATCGGCGATTGGGTCCTGATCCACGGCCACTGCAACGACACGATCCGCGACGCGATCGTGGCCCAGTTGGAGGTGGGCGTGCAGTTCGGCTCGCCCGAGTGGGATTTGGGGTACCGGATGGCATCGCTGCTGGCTGAGCGGGTCCCGTCGATCGAGAAGGTCCGCTTCGCCGTCGCTGGAACCGACGTCAACCAGATCGCGCTGCGCTTGGCTCGTACCTACACCGGCCGCCACAAGATCGCGAAGATGTCTGGCGGTTACCACGGCGTCGCCGACCACCTATTGGTGGCCAACGGGATCAGCTACGACCCGAGCCCGGTGCCGGCCGGGGTGCTGCCCTCGGCGGTCGAGGAGGTCGTCGTCCTCCCGTTCAACGATCCCGATCGCACGGAGGAGCTGATCGAGCAGCACGCCAGTCAGCTGGCCGCCGTGCTGATCGAGCCGATCATGGGCGTCGCCGGGATGATTCCCGCCGACCGCGCCTACCTCCAGCGACTGCGGGACGTGACCGCACGCCACGACATCGTGCTGATCTACGACGAAGTGGTGACGTTCCCGGTCGCATACGGCGGAGCCCAAGCCCACTACGGCGTAATCCCCGACCTCACGACGCTGAGCAAGTCGATCGGTGGCGGCTTGCCCCTCGGCGCCGTCGGCGGTCGCGCTGAGATCATGAACCTGCTCGAGCCCAAGCTCAACGACTGGAAGGCGCCGGTGGTGGCGGCGTCGACCTTCGGCGGTAACCAGGCGGCGTTGGCCGCCGGCCTGGCCTGCCTCGAGATGCTCACTCCAGAGGCGCACGCGAAGCTGCAGGAACTCGGAGGCCGCGCACGCCACGGGATCGACGAACTCGGACGCTCACACGGGCTCGACCTCCACGCGACCGGGTTCGGCCACCTGTTCGCGATGCACTGGGCCCCTGAGCCGGTCACGGACCTTCGCACGCTTCAGGCCGACGACCGACACAAGATCAACAACATAACGCTGGCCCTCAACAACGAGGGCTACTACCTGTTCTCGTTCGGCGCATTCCTGATCTCGACCGCCGTCACCGAATCGGACATCGACGGGTTCCTTGCGGCGACAGAGCGGGCGCTCGCCGCCGTCGATCTGATCTGATCTGAGCTGGCGCGTGAACCGCCAACCGACCATGAGTGACCGCGATGCGATCGTCGAGACGATGTGCAGGTACGGCCGAGCCATCGACTCCCGTGATTTCGAGCTGCTGGCGACCGCCATCAGCGACGACGCGGTGATCCGCTACTCATCCTCGTTCGGTGACGAGCTCAACGGCATCGTCGAGCTCAAGGCTTACGTTGCCAACGCTATCGCCGGCCTGGACGCAACCCAGCACCTGTTCGGAAACTTCGAGGTGGAGATCGAGGGGGACGGTGCTCGCATACGCTGCTACGTCCACGCGCAGCACCTTCGCGCGGGCGGCCGCCTCTTCACGGTCGGCGGCCGCTACGACAACACCGCCGTTCGGAGCGAGGATGGCTATTGGCGAATCAGCCGCCTGGACTTCCATCCGATCTGGACCGGCGGTGACCCGGAAGTGCTTGACCACGTGATGAAAGGTTCGAACCCGTGAAAATTGGAATCAGCGGCACCGGTGGCCAGCTTGGGAAGGCAACCCTGGGAGCGCTACCGGGAACGCGCCGAGGGGCACGAGCTCGTCGGCATCTCGCGTACTCGCGACCAGATAGGCGTCCCGGTGACCGGGACGTTCGGAGATTGCGATCAACCGGACTCACTGTCCGCCGCGTATGAGGGCCTCGACCGGCTGCTGATCATCCCCACAACGGACATGGCACCGGGCGCCGAGCGCCAGAGCCTTGCGGCGATCGACGCCGCCGTGGCTGTCGGGGTCGGCCGCGTCGTCATCGTCTCGTCGACCGGAACCCGCGCCGTGGCTGAGCCTCACGTCTACGCGTCCTACTTCGCCGCCGAGCAGCGGCTGATGCGGACGGCGTCGAGGCGGAGCATCCTGCGCATGAATTACTACGCCGAGGCGATAATCGAGGAGGCGAAGATGTCGCTCGCCCATGGCGTGCTGACAGGTCTTGCGGAGAACAGGGTCGCATTTGTCTCGCGCGACGACTTGGCCAAGGCCGCCGCCGGGCTGCTCGCCGGAGATCACCACGACGGCGCAATCTATAACGGCACGGGTCCCGCCAGCCTCGGCGGCGCCGAACGCGCAGCCGGAATCGCCAAGGCTGCGGGCCAGCCGATGAGCTTCGTCGTTGTGACCGAGGAGGCGTTGCGAAGCGGCCTCGAAGGCGGGGTTGCAAGACGCTGTCGTGGACGCGGTGAGCAGCATCCCACAGGCGTTCGCCGCCGGCGGCTTTGACATCGTCACGGGAGATATCGAGGCGCTGTCCGGCACGCCTCCGAAGTCGTTCGACGAAGCGCTCGCCGCGGCTTTCTCCTAGCCACCTCCACTGTCTCGAGCCCTGCCGGCCCAAGCTCTCGGGGACGCCTGCTAACCCGCGGCCCCACGGTCGTAATAGTCGCGGTGAGATGAGATCTTGCCGCCGGCGATGGTTCCCACCGCGACCCCGCGACTGGTGACCTCGTCGCCGGACTCCTTGATCTTCATGACGCTCTCGAACTCGAGCGCGAACCGCTCGCCGTCCGTCTGCGCCGACGTCACCGCCACCGTCACGTCGTACTGTGCGCTTACAAGCGCGCACAGCTGCGCCACACCGTCGTGGCCTTTGAACGAGTGGCCGGTGGGTACATCCTCGTACTCGACATCTTCCGAGAGCAATGCCAGGTAGTCCTGCAGGTTCTTGCGACCCGCATCATCGTCGCTGACCTTGGTGTGTTTGGGCCACGCGGCCACGTATTCGTCGAGTAGCTCCTTGCTCATCAATGCCCTCCTCAATTCTTCGATGTTGAACCGGTCGCTGCGCCTTTTGGGTCTGTTCCCATCCCGCCGCGTCCTGCGCGACGGTAGACTGACCTAAAACTATCGGTTGGTCAAATCCGCCGGTCGGCTCGGCGGCGTGAAGGAGAGCGCGCATGAAGGTGGTTGTCGAGTACGAGAAGTGCATCGCCAGCGGCGACTGCGTCGCGGTCTGCCCCGAGGTGTTCTCGCAGGACGCCAGCGGGACGGTGGTGTTGCTTGACGCCGAGCCATCCGACGAGCTCCGACCGCAGGTGGAGCAGGCGATCGACGGTTGTCCGGCTGCCTGCCTCGACCTCGAGGCCTAACGTCATGACCTCGGGCGGCGCGCCAAGTTCCGTCGTCGTGGTCGGATCGGGTGCGGCGGGTATCTGCGCGGCGGAGGCGCTCCGCCGGGACGGGTATCGCGAGCCGATCACGATCGTCGGTGACGAACTCGACGCCCCCTACGACCGCCCGCCGCTGTCCAAGCAGGTCCTGAGCGGGACTTGGGAACTCGAGAAGGCGCGGCTGCTCTCCGAGCGACGTCACGAGCGCATCGGCGCCGACTGGCTACTCGGCTGCCGGGCGGTCTCCCTGGATGTGGACGCTCGCCTCATCACCACAGACGATGGCCGCCGCCTTCGCTATGGCGCGACCGTGCTGGCGACCGGCGTGCGCCCGCGCACCCTGACGACTGCCGAGCATGAGGGCGTCCACGTGTTGCGCACCGGCGCAGATGCGCTGGCCCTGAGGGCCAGGCTCGAGCCCGAGACGCGATTGGTGATTGTCGGCGCGGGATTCCTGGGGCTAGAGGTGGGCGCTACCGCACGTTCGCTGGGGGCACAGGTGACGGTCGTTGAGCCGATGCCGGCGCCGCTCGCCAACCGCCTCGGCAGCCTTGCCGCGGACCGTCTTTTGGAGACTCATCGCGAGCACGGCGTCGAGGTCATCTGTGGCGTGGGTGTCAAATCCGTCGCGGGCCGCCGACCGGGTTCGCCGTGCTGCGTGGAGCTGACCGACGGGTCGTTGCTCGACGCCGACGCCGTACTGATCGCGATCGGCTGCTCGCCAAATGTCGAGTGGCTCGCGGGCAGCGGGTTGGGACTGGAGGATGGCATCGTCTGTGATGATCGCTGCCAGGCCGCGGCTGGCGTGTGGGCGGCGGGCGACGTGGCCCGCTGGATGCACCCGGTACTCGGTCGCCACGTCCGGCTCGAGCACCGAATGAACGCGACTGAGCAGGGGCAGGCGGTGGCCCGCGGGATTCTGGGATCCACCGACGCCTTCGCGCCGCTCCCGTTCTTCTGGACCGACCAGTACGACGTCAGGATCCAGGTCTGGGGGGAGCTGCCAGAAGGCGGTACCGCAGAGCTCCACGGTGACGGCGTCGGCGACGACTCGTTTGTCGTGGCCTTTCGCCGGAACGAGGGTGGCCCGCTGGTTGGAGCGTTGGGCTGGAACGCGGCAGCGCGACTGCGCGGCTTCCGCGACGAGATAGACGCTGCTTGGGAGGCGTCCCATGCACTGCCGTGGCCGCCGCGGCGCGCGTCGCAAAACTAACGCTTGGTCAACACCGTACCCGGGTGATACGGTGCGCACCCCATTGGCGGACTGCCCCGGAGCCGAACGGAGAGAGACATGACGGCTACCAGCAGTGATGTATTCGCCGAACTGAGCGCCACGCTCGGCGCCGGCGCGGTAGGAGACCCGTATCCGGTGTTTGCGCAGCGGCGACGGGAGACGCCCGTGATGGTCGGCGACATCATGGCCGAGTTCGGGCTGCCGGCGATGGCCCAGAGCCTCGACGGCTCGCGACCGATGTACACGCTGTTCCGCTACGACGACATCGCGGCTGCGCTCCGCAACCCAGAGGTGTTCTCGAGCTCGGTGGTCATGATGTCTTCGAACCGTTGCTTGGGCGCGTGATCCTCGGGATGGACGGACCGGAGCATCGCGCCTGGCGCGGCCTGCTGACTCCGGCATTTGCGCGGAGCCTGATCGAGACCTGGCAAGCTGAGATCATGCGGCCTGTTGCGCGGCGGCTTGTTTCCGAGCTCGCTCAATCAGGCCATCGCGCCAACCTGTCCGGCTTCGGCCTGCGCTTTCCGGTGCGGATGATCTATGAGATCCTTGGCTTCCGCGCCGAGGGCGATGCGTACGACGAGTCCGCGCGGGCGGGGCTGACGATGCTGCTCGCGCTGACGGGCGTCAACCCGACCAAGCCAGAGGAGACGGCGCGTGCCGTCGCGCGGGCGAAGCAGGAGGCCGACACCCTGTACGCCAACATCCACCGCGTGATTGAGCAGCGTCGGGCGCAGGGCGCGGAGGAAAACGACCTGATCGGACACCTTTTGCGAGCCGAATCCGAGGGTCAGCGGCTCGATGATGACCAGATCACCATCTGGGTGAGGTCGCTGCTGCCAGCTGCCGCTGAGACAACCACCCGGACGTGGTTGAACATCATGGCCTGCATGCTCGGGCGACCCGACGTGGTGAACGCCGTCAGGGATGATGCAGGCCTGATTCCCGCCGTGATCACCGAGGGGATGAGACTGGAGGCATCGACCACTGTGATCGGTCGGATCTGCACGCGGGAGATCGAGGTCCGTGGCGTTACGATCCCGGCGGGCGCCGGGGTCACACTCGCAGCCGCCGCGGGTAACCGTGACGAGGAGGTGTTCGAGAAGCCTGACGAGTACGACCTCACTCGCAGCGGCCCACAGGCGCTGAGCTTCGGTTCGGGGCCTCACGTTTGCGTCGGTCAGAACACTGCGCAGGCGGAGATGACCGAGGCGATCAGGGCACTGCTCGAGCTGCTTCCGAACCTGCGTCTCGATCCCGATGCTCCACCTCCCGCGATCGTCGGGATGATGATGCGTAGCCCCGCCAGCCTCAACGTCGTCTGGGACTGAGCGTGACTAGCACACGCTCGGGCCGCACATCGGCGCGCGCCCTATGTCGGGCGGGGGCCGCGGTGGTCGTCGCTGGCATGCACGAGGAAGGCGCGGGGGCAGTCGCGCAAGCTCTCAGCGACGAGGGGGCCAAGGCCACGGCGATCGCCGTCGACACGTCCGTCGAGTCGGACATCGCTGCGATGGTGAAGACGGCAGTGGACGTTCATGGCGGCCTGGACATCCTGCACAACAACGCGGCCCAACCGGCTTTGACCATATCAGTCGCGAGGGCGCGATTCATGAGCTCGACACCGAGCTGTGGGACCGGACGATGGCGATCAACCTGCGTGGCTACATGCTTGGCGCCAAGCACGCAATCCCGGAGATGCTCCAGCGTGGCGGCGGCGTGATCGTCAACATGGCTTCCGGTACCGGGCTGCAGGCCGAGGCAATGCGGGCCGCATAAGGGACCTCGAAGGCAGCCGTGATTGGCTTCACTCGAAACGTCGCGACTCAGTACGGCAAACGTGGGATTCGCTGTGTGGCGATCGCGCAAGGGTTGATCATGACCCCCTCGCTGGAGGCCAACATGCCCCCAGCCGCACGCGAGGCGATATCGCAACACTTTCTGACACCTCGCCTTGGCCTACCCGAGGACATCGCGGACGCGGTGGTGTTCCTGGCCTCCGATCGAGCCGGATTCATCACCGGTATCACAGTTCCGATCGACGGCGGATTCTCCGTCCACACGCCGTCCTACGTGGACGAGATGGCGATGCTCGAAGCCATGCACGCCGGCTCGTGACCAGGAGCATCGCCGCTCCAGATTGGAACTAGCTCGAGTTGGCTGCCAACGGACGATCCGCGACCGCGTGTCCGGCAGCGTGTCGCATGGCCAGCCAGGCGAAGGTCAACGCCGGAGCGAGGGTGACACCCGGGCCTGGGTAGAACGGTCCCATCACCGACGCGGACGAGTTCCCCGAGCTGTACAGGCCCTCAATCGGGGTTCCATCCTCCCGCAGTACGCGGCCGTTCTCGTCGGTGACGAGACCACCCTTGGTGCCGAGATCCCCCGGATATAACGCGACGGCGTAGTAGGGCGGGCGCTCGAGCGGGGCCAGGCACGGGTTCGGCTTCACCCGCGGATCGCCGTAATACACATCGTAGGCATTCTCGCCGCGATGAAAGTCGTCGTCGCGCCCGGTCGCAGCGAATCCGTTGAAGCGCTCCACGGTCTGCTGCAGTTGATCAGCCGGAACATCGATCAGCTTCGCCAGGTTCTCGATCGTGTCCGCGCGCTTGAAGTACCCGTTGTCCAGGAGCGCCTGGGGTGTGCGCCCCGGCAGGTTGGCACCGAACGGGTAGCGATCGCGGTAGCGCTGGTCGAAGATGATGTAGGAAGGGATCGCCGGTACCTGCTCACTCCGGGTGTACATCGTCTGACCGGCCAGCACGTAGTCCATCGACTCGTTGAAATAGCGAACACCGGACTGGTCGACTATCAGCGAGCCTGGCTTGGACCGCTCCGACACGTGAAAGATCGCGGGACCATCCGGCGGCAGGAGGCTCGATGGTCCCCACCAGGCCTCCTCCATCAGGGCCGTGGCCGCACCGACGGCAAGACCGAGGTTGAGCCCATCGCCCTTGTCGCCGGCATGGGCGGACGTCCAAGTGGCCGTGATCGGATGGCGCTGGTATTTGTTGCGCAGCTCAGCGTTCCGCGCAAACCCGCCGGCGCCCACGTGGACCGCAACTCGAGCCTCGATTCGTCGCGACTGGCCGCCCTCATCAACGGCGACGACGCCAGCCACGCGGCCGTTCTGCATCACCAGTTCGGTAACCCGCGTCAGTCGGCGCACCGGGATCCCGCGATCGAGCGTCTGCAACAGCAGCTGTGCGACGAGCGCGCCGCCGCCGCCGACCAGCGACTGCCCGCGGATGCGGCTTGCGTAGTAGTGCGCATAGATCCGTGCGAGCCGCGCGAAGCCGCTTGCCGTGCGTTTGGCGAGCAGGATCTTCGCCACATCCAGGGTGCCCATGGGGAGGCTGCGTGGGAAGCGGCGCGGGGGCAGCTTGTCGCTCCACTCGCCCAGTTTCTTGGAGTCGAAGATGACCGACTCGATCCCGCGCCCAGCGGTACTCGCACCGGGGACGTCGGGGTAGTAGTCCGGGTAGCCGCCGGTGGTGCGGCGAAAGACTAGGCCCTCGGACTCGAGGAATTCCACCATGAGGGGCGCGTTGCGCACGAACGCCTCCTTGCGCGCACGGCTCGATGCCGGCGGGAGGTCGCCAATCAGCGCTTCCAGGTATTCGAGGGCGATCTCCGCGGAATCGTGGTCGCCGTCAGCGAGCATGAAGCGATTCGCCGGTATCCACATGCCACCGCCAGCCAACATGGTCGAGCCACCGATCAGCGCGCCTGCCTCGAGCACCACGACGTCGAGACCGTTGGCCTTGGCGGTCAACGCCGCGCCGAAACCGGCTGCACCACTTCCGATGGCGACGACGTCCGTCGTCTCGTCCCACTCCGGCATAAGGCCCTCCTTAAAGTGCTTGCGCTCTGGTCGCGAGAATAGCGGACTCCCCATCAAACGGTCGGTCAAATTCGCGCCCGGTCCTTGGTATCGTCTAGCGGTGCCCGGGTCGATCGTCGGCCCGCGCAATCACGAAAGTGGAGGAGGACGCTATGGGCACGACGGCGAGCCATCACGTCGCTCTGCGGGTGGGCGACCTTGACCGGGCTACCCGGTTCTATGTCGATGCGCTTGGGGCCACACAGCAGTTCGACATCAAGATCGAGGACGACTTCACGCGGAGCATGCTGCCCGCCCCTCAGGGGACGTCAGGGACGGCACGGTTTCTCACGTTCGACAGTGGTGCGATCGAACTAATCGAGCTGGCCCCGGCACCGACCGTGCGGGCAGCCGACCAACTGGCCGACGCGATCATGCACATCTGCGTACAGGTGGAGGACGTTCACGCGGCGCTGGCTCGGGTCGAGGCCGCCGGAGGCCGGCGCCGATTCCCGCCGCGGCCGTTCGATCGCCACCACTTCGTCTACTGCGAGGATCCGGACGGGCACGTGATCGAGCTCGTGGACGCCTCAATCGAGGAGTGCGTGGCGCTGCAGGGAAACACGATTCCCGACATCAGCTCCGATCCGGGTGTGCGGCCACGAGCCTGACCGGAACCAAGATCCTGTTCACCGGGGCGACCGGCCAGGTCGGGCGGCCGGTGGCCGAGGCGCTGTCGGCCGACAACGAGGTCTGGTGCGCGGCGCGCTTCGGCGACCCTGAGGTGCGAGCAGCACTCGAGGCCTGGGGAATTCGCACCGCTGCATGGAACATGGGGGCCGATTCGCTCGAACAGCTGCCCTCCGACTTCACGCACGTGTTTCATGGCGCCCCGTACCGCGGCCAGCCGGACACCGAGACCGCCGTGCAGGCCAACGCGGTGGCGACCGGCCGGCTCATGGAGCACTGCCGCACGGCAACGGCGTTCGTTTTCGTATCGACCTTCGCGGTCTATCAGCGCCCCCCGAGCCCTGAGCACCCGACGGCCGAAAGTGATCCACTGGGTGGCTATGCGCCGTACGCGCCCTCCTACCCGATCGGCAAGCTCGCCGCGGAGGCAGTGGTGCGGGCGCTCGCACCGCTGCTGGGGCTGAGGTCGACGATCGCCCGCTTGAACGTCTGCTACGGGCCCACCGGATGGGGCGGGCTACCGGTCGAGATGTTTAAGCGCGTTCTGGCCGGAGAACCCGTCTACCTGCCACCCGACGGCAGCGAGATCTGGTCCTCGCCGATCAGCACCGACGACATCAGCCACTTTCTCCCGGCGCTGTTCGACGTCGCGTCGACGGCGCCGACGATCGTCAATCTCGCCGGCGATGACCCCGTGATGCTGCGGACGTTCGTGTCCGAGCTGGCGGAGCGCGCCGGGCTCGAGGCGACATTCGTCCGCGATGCCCGCGCCCGTGCCGGTTTCGTCTCGGACAACACCCGCCGACACGAGCTGCTCGGAGACTGCATCGTTGACTGGCACAAGGCAATGGTGCGCGCGGTCGAGGCTCATGTGCCCGGCGCATTCGACGGCCGGGCACAGGCGGACGCCGGCGCATCGCGGAACATCTGGGGCGCCCGCTGAGCGGCCCGAGCTGCAGCCAAGGTGCCGCCGGCTAGCTGGCCGGCGGCACTCCGACCCAGTGCGCAATCGACTCGTACTCGTCGAACAGGCTTCTCGGGAGCGTGAATACGCTGGTGTTGCAGATCTCGTCGATGTGCTCGGCGATCTGCTCGGGTGTGACGGACTGCTGGTCGGGCGCGAACCAGCCGTCGGTGACACCGACGATTACGCGCGCGTACCGGCCCGCGACGGCCGAGAACGTCTCCCCGGTGAGGCTGCACTCGCGGCTGGCCAGGTATTCGACCATCGGCGCGACGGATTCGGGGGTGCGACGTGGGGCTATCGCCTCACGCAGCTCGGGCCGGAAGTGCGCGTCGTAACCGGGGATCGGTGGCCCGGCGGCGATCGTGGTGGCGGCGCCGGGCAGGAGGACATTCACCTGGATTCGGTGTTCGCGACCCTCAAAGGCCAGCGCTCGTCCGAGTCCATAGACGCCACCCTTGGCCGCCGAGTAGTTGGCGATGCCCGCCATTGACCACATGCCGCCGGCCGAGCCGACCAGCACGATTCGGCCGTAGTGCTGCTCACGCATGATCGGCCAAGCCGCCTGACTCACGTTCCAGCAACCGCCCACGTGCACCGCCAGCATCGCGTCGAGGTCCTCGACCGACTGATCCTCAAAGAGCGCGTTGCGCATCGTGCCCGCGTTGTTGACGACGATCTGCAGTCCGCCGAAGCTCTGCGTCGCCGCCTCCACCAGCGCTCGGGCACCCGCGGCGTCGGCGACCGAGTCATACGAGGCGACCGCACGGCCCCCGGCAGCTTCGATCTCGGCGACGACGCCGTCCGCGCGCTCCGAAGCAAAGTCATTGACGACCACCGACGCCCCGCGCGCAGCCAGTGCGATCGCATAGGCGCGACCGAGCCCGGCGCCGCTGCCGGTGACGATCGCCACCTGACCCTGGAACGAAATCTCACTCACGGCTGCCCTCCTCGTAGGTCTGCGTCGATCGCGCAAGCGTACAGGTCAGTAAAACAACCGGTTGTGAGGTAAGGTGCTGTGCCAAGAGGGTTCTTTTGACAGCCTGCCGACGGAGGAGGACCGAGCACATGGCGACCGTGAACGACCGTATCGAGGAGCTTGAGGGCAAGGTCTTCCCGTCCGCGGAGGTGACCCAATGCCCCTATCCCGCGTACGCCGCGCTACAGAAGCGCGCCCCCGTGTACCGCGTGCCGACGGGCGAATACGTGATCACACGGCACGCCGACATCGCGCGCCTCACGCGCGATACGGAGGCGCTTTCGAGCCACCATTCCGTCAGCGAGGACGGATGGATGCGAGCGGCGACGCTCGAGGACTACCACTCGCCTGAGCGGGTGTGGGCGATCGTCTCGAGCGACCCCCCGGAGCACACGCTCAAGCGCCGGCTGGCGTTCGAGATGTTCAAGCCAGGGCGACTGCGTGAGCGTGAGCCACTGGTGCGGCAGTTCGCCGACGAGCTGATAGACCGTTTCATCGACCGGGGTGAGTGCGAGTTCGTGGCGGAGTTCGCCAACCTCCTGCCGGCGAGCATGATCCTGACCCTTTTCGGTTTGCCGCTGGATCATCTCGACCGCGCACTCGCGTGGGGAGGTTATGAGGGGTTCGGCACACGCTTCGCGTCACACGACCACCAGGCAGCGGCCCGCGACAGCGTTCTAGACCTCGGCGGCTTCCTGCGCGACCGCATCCTGGAGCGCGCCGACAACCCCGGCGACGACGATCTCTCGCTGTTCGTCCAGCGCCACATAGAGGAGTACGGCGAGCTGCGCTTGGGGGAGGTGATCGCCGAGGCTTCGAACCTGTTCATCGGCGGGATCATCACGACGACGCACCTGATCTCCAGCATGATGAAGCTGTTCATCGAACACCCCGACCAGCAGGCCAAGGCGGCAGCCGGGGGCGCCACGCTCAAGCGAGCGGTCGAGGAGACGTTGCGAATCGAGTCGCCGGTGCAGCTGGGCCCGCGGCTCGCCATCAAGGACCTCGAGGTCGAGGGAGTCGCGATCCCGGCAGGCTCGATCCTGCTAATGGTCTGGGGCGCAGCCAACCGCGACGAGGAGATATTCCACTGTCCGGCGGAGTTCGACGTGGAGCGCAGCAACACCAAGCAGCACATGGCATTCGGCAACGGTCCGCACTTCTGCCTCGGTGCGCCGCTGGGGCGGATGGAGGCGGTGATCGCCTTCGAGCGGATCTTCGCCCGGATGCGCAACCTGTGCTTCGGCCCGGACAACGATTTCCGCAACCAGGAGGCCGTGATCTTCCGGGGCCCCGCCCACCTGAACATCGAGTTCGACCGCGCGGACTGACGATTCAATCGACTGGTTGGTAGACTGCGGTCATGGACTTCCAGCCGACCGATGAGATGCGCCTGTTCGCCGAGACCGTCAAGGACTGGGTCGACAAGGAGGCACCGAAGGCATACGCGCGCGAGCTCGAACTGCATGAGGAGAGCTACCCGTTCGAACTGTGGGACAAGATGACGGCGGCCGGCTTCCACGCGATTGCGGTGAGCGAAGAGTACGGCGGCCAGGGCGGCGACATCATGATGCAGGTCCAGCTAGGTCGCGGACTGGCCCGCTCCCTGGCCGGCCTGTCGTGGGTCTGGGCGCTCACCTCCTTCGCCGGCGCCAAGTCGGTCGGGATCTACGGCAGCGATGAGCAGAAGCAGCGCTTCCTGCCGTCGATATCGCGCGGCGAGCTGCGCTTCTCCATCGGTTTCTCGGAGCCCGGAGGTGGCACGGACGTGCTCGGTGCGATGCGCACCTTCGCGGCAAAGACCGACGGCGGCTGGGTGATCAACGGGAACAAGACGTGGTGCACCTCAGCTCACGTCGCTGACTACATCCTGCTGCTGGCCCGCACCGAGCGCGACGTCGCCAAGCAGCACCAGGGGGTGTCGCTCTTCCTGCTGCCGACCAACGCGGAAGGGGTCGCGATCTCCCCGATCGCGAAGCTCGGCATGCGTGCGATCGGCTCCTGTGACGTTGGGCTGACCGACGTGTTCGTACCCGACGAGCTCCTGCTCGGCGAGCCCGGCAACGCGTGGTACATGCTTCTGCCCACGCTCAACAATGAGCGGACGCTGGTGTCAGCATTCTGCCTCGGCATCCTCGACGGGATCATCGAAGACGCGCTCTCCTACATGAAGGACCGTCACGCGTTTGGAAAGCCGATCGGCCAGTTTCAGATCCTGCAGCACTACATCGCCGACATCGCGATCAAGCGCAAGCAGGTGGAGCTCATGCTGTACGACGCCGCCTGGCGCCAGGCCAACGATATTCCCGCCCATATGGAAACGACGATGCTCAAGGTGGCCGCCTCCGATGCGGCCGTGGCCGCTGCGGATCGCGGTATCCAGATCCTCGGCGGCATGGGTTACTCGGCCGAGACTGATATGCAGCGGTACTGGCGCGACGCGCGGCTGTGGCCGATAGGCCCGATCACCAACGAGATGGCGCGTAACCTGATCGCTGAGCAGCTCGGCCTGCCCCGTTCCTTCTAGAGGCGGCTCGCCAACGCGACCGGTCGGCGACGGTCGCGTTGGCGAGCCGCTACATCCGGAAGACTCCACACCCCACTGGGGCCAGGGGTGAATGCGAGCTGGCAGCGAGCGCCTGGCGCCGGGCGGGGCCGGACAGCCGCCCGGCTCGCCGAAGCTCGACTCGAGCGCGGCGCAGCACTCTGCAGCGCCGCGAGCACGTTGGCGAGCGGCTGCCCGCGCGTGTTGTGCAAGTGCGCGGTCAACTCAACCTCGTCACCAAGTGCCTCTGCGGCAGCCTCGAAGAGACGCCTCACCGAGAGCGGGTTGGCCATCCCGGTCGTGTCACCGAACGCGATCTCAGCAGCGCCCGCATCGCGCAGCCGGCCTGCGAGCACCCGCTCGATTGGCACGTGGCCTTCGAAGGGGCAGCCAAAGCTGACACTGATCACGCCTTCGACCCGAAGACCCCTCCTCACAGGCCCGACCGATCACGCGCTCAGACCGCCGAGCGACTCCTGGATCGAGCGGTTCACGTTGTGACGGTTGTGGGATTCGGACGCGCTGAGAAAGCAGTTGATTTCGCTGTAATGCTCGCGCGAGGCCAACGCGTGCTCGAACCCTCGCTCATTCGGAATCAACACCGTCACTGCCAGGTCCTGCGGGATACGTGCCCGCCGAAGGACCTCCGGTCCGTCGGCCAGCTGCGGAACCACGTCGGGGCGGACGAATGACGTCACCTCGAGCCGTTTGACTCCGGTCCGTGCGAGCTGCTCGACCAGTCGGACCTTGACATCGGTGGTGATGACCTCGGGCTCGTTCTGAAACCCCGCGGGCCCACCTCCCGAATCCTCACCTGCTCAGGCAGCGCGATCATGAGCTACGCACCAAGCGCACGGGCGATGACCATCTGCTGGACTTCGTCGGTCCCTTCCCCGAGCGGAGCGGTCAAGCTGAAGTTGCGCTTCTGATCCTTCAGTCAGGCTGCCTTGTAGGTGAGCAGACGGGAGGCCTCGATCTCGGTCGCCAGGTCTGCGAGCTTGGCCTGGATCGCCTGGAATTTCGAGATCGGCTTACCGAAGGCCTTGCGCTGCTGGGCATAGGCCAAGGCCTCGTCCAGGGCGCCCTGTGCAAGCCCGACACCCATCGGCCGCCACGCCGATCCGGCCGATGTCGAGCACCTGCAGAAACTGCGTGAGGCCACGGCCGTGCAGCATCGAACGTGGGGGCCGGTGGCGCGCGGTTCGGCGCCAGCGCAAGGACTTCGAAGAGCTCGTGGAGGCGGTGCTTCACCGCTGCGGACAGGAGCGCACCCTCCGCGTCGCGGACCACGATCTGGCCGTGCGCGCTCTGCTCGGCATGGTCAACCACAGCGCCCAGTGGTACGTCCCCCGCGCTCGCCTCAGCGCCCGAGCGATCGCCGACGGCTACGTCGACCTCCTGTTGCGCCCGCCTCAACGCGTGGAGTAGGCCGCGGGGAGCGGGGGAGCTCACTTCTTGCTCGCCGCCGAGGCCGGCAGGCGCGGGGCCTCTGTGACTCCGAGCTCGCGTAGCTCCTGCGCGATGCGCTCGCGCAGCTCGTACTTCTTGATCTTGGTTCCTGACATCGGCCATTCCTCGACGACCCGCATGTACCGCGGGATCTTGTAGGACGCGATCCGGCCGATGCAGAAGCCGATCAGATCCTGCTCTGAGAGCGTCGCGCCCGGCTTGAGCTGGACGTACGCCGCCGCAACTTCGGCGTACCGAGCGTCAGGCGCCGAAACCACCTGAACGATGTCTATCGCCTCATGACCCGCCAGGAATGACTCCACCTCTACAGCCGAGACGTTCTCGCCACCGACCTTGAGCATGTCCTTGATCCGCCCCGAGTAGATGAGGCGCCCGTTCTCGTCGATCTCGCCCAGGTCGCCGGACTTGAACCACCCACCATCAAACGAGCGACTGGTCAGCTCGGGTTCTTTGTAATAGCCGTCGAAGAGAGCGTCACCTCGGAACTGGAGCTCGCCCACCTCATTGGAATCGCAGACCCTCCCCGTCTCGGGGTCGACGATCCGGATCTCCATGTCGGGCACCGGGAGACCGAGCGTGTTCATCCGTACGTCGTACGAATCGTCGGGCAGGGTCAGCGTCAGGTTCGATGAGCATTCCGTGGCGCCGAACGATGAGACCTCCGACGCGCCCGGCGTGGCCTTCTGCATCTGCACGAGCCGCTCGGGGACGGCGATGTTCTGGATCAGACGCAACGCCGAGAGGTCGGCCGCGGGAAAATCGGGATGGTTGAGAACACCGAGCCAGATCGTCTCGAACGCGGGGTACGCGACCGTGATCCGCTCGTCTGCGAGCGTGCGGAGGGATTGATCGGCATCGAAGTGGCCCGCGTGATAGAAGGTCGCTCCAACCGACATGCAGCCGAGCATCGGCACCAGCCCGCCGATGTGGAACATCGGCAACGGATCCCAGAAGCGATCCGCGCCGGTCAGGAAGAACCTGGTGGCGGCGACGGTGGCGCCATGGCCGACGACCGCACGATGGCTCAGCAGGCAACCCTTCGGATTGGCGGTCGTGCCAGACGTGTACATGAGCAACGCGATCTGGTCGTCGCTCACCTGCGATTGCAGCTGCTGGCGGTCGGATTCGGGCACGCTATCGGCACAGAGCTCGAAGCCCCTCCGGTCCAGGAACCCAGGCGAGCCTGCACCGAGATCCACGATCTGCCTGAGGCTGGGAACCTCCGCCAGCGCGAGCGCCGCGGGGTCCTGATCGCGCAGGCCGGGCAATACCTCGGCAACCATCGCCGGGAAGTCAACGGTTCCCGCCGGCCCGGCACCGGTGAGCAGTGTTCGCACGTCCGCGTGAGCGATGATCTGACCGAGCTCGTGCGTGCGAAAGCGCCCGTTGATCGGCACGGTCACGGCGCCGAGTTTTGCGGCAGCGAACAGCACGAGCAGGAAGTCCAGGCAGTTGGGCATCAGGATCCCGACTTTGTCCCCCCGGCCCACTCCAAGGCCGCGCAGGCTGCGCGCGCAGCAGTCGGCCAGTTCCTTCAGCTCCTGGTAGGTCACGCGAACGTCGGGTAGCACGATCGCCTCGCGCTCGTATCGCCGTGCGCACTCGTCGATCAGGCCGCCGACCGTCCCGCCGCGCCGCTCCGGTCTGGTCATCATCGCTCCTCTCTCACCCGGAGACCCGGACAACAACTAACGTCCGGATACTTGATATCAAACAAGCGATCGTTGGGGGCATCTTTCTGCGCTTTCCGCCACGCGGGTTCGCATGCACGCAACGAGCTGCGACGCCGATCCCGCAATCACTCCTGCTGATTCTCCGCAGCCCTTCGCAGCGAAGCAACGTCTGCGAAGGTCACCCCCTCCAGCGCGAGCCCGTGACTCAGCCCAGCAAGCAGGTGCTCGCGCTCGAGCATGTTGAGTGCTTCGCGCGTGTAGCGAAGGAATGGAAGCGGCTTCTCCGCGAGGCTACTGGCAAGCTCATGCACCCGGGCGTGGAGCTCGCCGGCGGGGACGATTTCATTGACAACCCCGAGCGCCAGCGCCTGGGCGGCTGTGATCACCTGGTTGGTCATCAGGAAGTATTTGGCGCGCTGCGCTCCCAGCAGATGGCGCCAGACAAGGTGCACGCCGTCGGCCGGCAGCGAGCCCGTGTGGAAGTGGGCGTTGTCCGCGAAAACGGCGGTGTCGGCGGCGATCACGATGTCCGCGATCAAGCCGAGTTCTGCGTGGATCGTCGCCGGCCCGTTGACGGCGCTGAGCACAGGCACGTCGATATCCAGTAGGCACTTGAGCAGTCGCTTGCCCTCCCACCAGATTGGATCCCATGAGGTCCGCCCGGCGAAGCTCGGACCGTCGATTGCGTCACAGAACGAGTCACCTGTACCGGTCACGACAACCACCTTGACGGTGGGGTCGGCGCCGACTTGGGCAAATGCGTGCCCGATCTCACGGTGCGCGGTCGCGTTCCATACGAGTGGCCCGCCGTTGAGGTGGAAGCGGACCTCCATCACGTCACCTGTCCGCGTCAGCGTCACCGTTTCGAATTCGTCGTATCGGGTCATCAGAACCTCATCACCCAGCCGCCGTCGACGTTGATGCACTGACCGGTGACCCAGTCGCTGGCCTCGCTGCAGAGGAACAACAGCGCACCGAACAGATCCGCGGGCATCGCATCGCGTTTGAGCGGAATGCTCTCGTTGGTTTTCTGCCGCCACGGTGAATCGCGGGGCTGTGTGGCCAGGCCGGCCTCGGTGAGGATCGGCCCTGGCGCTATCGCATTGACGCAGATTCTGTGTTGACCGAGATCGCGAGCCAGACCATGGGTCATGGACAGCAGCGCCATCTTGCTGATCCCGTACGGCCGGCCGTTGAGGAACGCACCACCTGAGGACTGGTTCACGATCTTGCCTCCGCCGCGCTCGATCATCGCCGGCACGCAGGCGCGGCAACAGAGCAGCGGCCCAGTGAGGTTGACGGCGAGCGTCCGCTCCCACCAGTCAAGTGGAAACTCGATCAGCGGAGTCTGGGGCAGTTCGGCCATCAGCGCAGCGTTGTTGACGAGGATGTCGATCCCGCCGAACGCCTCGATCGCAGCTTCCGCCATCGCCTTGGTCTGTTTCTCTGAGGTAACGTCGACGCCAACTCCGATCAGTCGTCGGCCGTCTCCGGATAGCTCGTCGGCCGCTGCGCCGGCGGCTTGCGCATCGAGATCGGCGAGCACGACGGCGGCTCCATGTCCGGCCAGGACCCAGCCGTATTCCCGCCCGATGCCGCCGGCGCCGCCGGTGACGATCGCTACCTTGCCTTCAAGGTCCATCCGTTCCCCCTCGCAATAATAAAACGAACGTTTGGCTGTCGAGGATACCGCTGGCGCGCTACTCTGGGGCCGGAGCAGCGCCTGCAAGCAGCCGTTTAACGCTATGCGACGAACGATATTCGAGCCCGAACACGATCACTTCCGCGAGTCGGTCGGGAATTTCCTGCGAAGCGCGGCCACCCCCAATGCCGACGCATGGGAGGAGGCGGGCATGGTGCCGCGAGAGTTCTGGCAGGAGGCCGCCGCCCAAGGGATGGTCGGCTTCGAACTGCCGGAGCGGTTCGGGGGCCTGGACATCGCCGACTTTCGCTTCAACGCGGTGATCAACGAAGAGGTTGCCTACACCGGTTCGGTGGGCGACGGGTTCATGATGCAGAACGACATCATCGTTCCCTACCTGCTCGACCTCACCGACGATGAGCAGAAGGGCCGCTGGTTGCCGCCGTTCGCACGCGGCGAGCTGATCGCAGCGCTCGCGATGACCGAGCCTGGTGCCGGCTCGGATCTGCAGGCGATGAGCGCAAGCGCCAAGCGAGACGGCGACAGCTACGTACTCAACGGCGCCAAGACGTTCGTCACGAGTGGAATCATGGCTGACCTCGTGATCGTGGCGGCGCGGACCTCACCGGAAGGCGGTAAGCACGGATTCAGTCTGCTGGTGGTCGAGAGCGATGCCGAGGGTTTCTCGCGCGGGCGCAAGTTACAGAAATCTGGACGCTGGGCACAGGACACCGCGGAGCTCTTCTTCGATGATGTCCGCGTCCCGGTCGAGAACCGCCTTGGGGAGGAGGGGCAGGGGTTCCCCTATCTGATGCGCAACCTTCCGCGTGAGCGGTTGTCGATGGCCGTCAGCGCCGTCGCCGCCGCGGAGCACGCGCTGGCGATCACGCTCGAGTACGTCAAGGAGCGCCATGCCTTCGGCCGGCCGGTCGGCAGCTTCCAGGCCAACCGCTTCGCGCTCGCCGAACTGGTGACCAAGACCTCGGCGGCGCGTGCCTACGTCGACGCCTGCCTGGTCTCGCTAGTCGCCGGTGAGCTGACCGCTGCCGAAGCGGCCGGCGCCAAGGCTTGGACGACCGACCTTCAGAACGTGGTGGTCGACCGCTGCGTGCAGCTGCACGGCGGTTATGGATACATGCGTGAGTATGAGATCTCGCGGCTCTGGCGCGACGCTCGCGTCCAACGAATCTACGGGGGGACCAACGAGATCATGTACGAGATCGTCGGGCGCTCACTCGGCTTGTAAGCCGCTAACTCGGGTCATAAGCCAGAGCATCCCGGTTCCGAAGTTCAGCTCATCGCTCCAGCGCCCGACAGCCCGCCATCGACCGGTAGCACGACGCCGGTGAGGTAGGCACCGGCACGCGAGGCGAGGAAGATGGTCGCGCCCGCCACGTCAGCGGGCTGACCCGCTCGTCCCAGTGGGATGCCACGCTCTATCTCGCTCCAGCGCTCTCCGTCCTCTTGGGCGAAGGCGATCATCCGGCTGGGGAACGGTCCGGGGGCGATCGCGTTGACCGTGATGTGCTCGCGAGCCAGCCGCCGTGCGAGATGGCGCGTAAGCTGGTTCAGCGCCGCCTTGCTGGCTGGGTAGGCGTAGTTCTCCCACTGCGGGACGACACTGGCCTCGACTGACGTGGTGTTGATCACCCGCGCCGGATCCTCGGCGGTGGCAGCGGCCCGCAGAAGCGGCAGGCAGGCGACGGTCAATGCGAAGGGTGCCCTGACGTTGAGGCCCAACACCCTGTCGAATCCGGCGGCGGGATATTCCTCCAGGGCCGCCCCCCAGGTCGCACCTGCATTGTTCACGAGCACGTCAAGCGCTTGCTCTCGCTCATTCAACGCCCCGACCACGGTCTCAACGCCGTCCTGGGTCGACAGGTCTGCTGGCACCGCCACGCACGAGCCGATGGCCGCAAGGTCTCGAGCCACGTGCTCGCACACATCGCGTTTGCGGGAGCTCACATACACGCTGGCACCCGCCTCGACGAATCCCCGGGCGATCATCAGCCCGATTCCGGAGGTGCCCCCCGTGACCATGACTACCTTGCCGGCAACGTCGAACAGCGATTCGGGCATGTCCAATTCCTGGTTGTGACGCGGTGACTTTGACACATCGCTCCACACGCCCAGCGCAGAATGGATATGTCTGCCAAACGTACGGTTGAACTCCGGTATGATCGCACACCATGCGCGGAGACGGGTTCGACGTCATCGTCGTCGGTGCGGGCACGTCCGGCGGCACGGTCGCGGCGCGACTGAGCGAGGATCCGCGCTGCCGAGTTCTGCTGATCGAGGCCGGCCCGGACTTCCCTGACGAAGCCGACGATCCGCCGGAGTTCTTCACCGGTGGGGCGATGCAGGGGCTGAATGGTGCCGGCGTCGGCCCCGCTACCAACACGCTGGACTGGAATTACGAGTCCGAGGCGTTGCCGGGTGGGCGTCGTGTCCGACTCAGGCGCGGGCGGATGGTTGGGGGGACCTCGA
Source organism: uncultured Conexibacteraceae bacterium (assembly GCA_963848435.1). Classification (GTDB taxonomy): domain Bacteria; phylum Actinomycetota; class Thermoleophilia; order Solirubrobacterales; family Solirubrobacteraceae; genus Palsa-465. The sequence continues at coordinate 96,326 of CAWKDQ010000006.1, forward strand.
TGATCAACGGCTGCGTGGCTGTCCGCGCCCGTCCGTCGGATTTCGACGCATGGGAGGACACCGGAGCCACCGGCTGGAGCTGGACTGAGATGGCGGCCGCATACGAAGCGGTGGAGCGCGAGATCCCGATATTGACCTACCCCGAGGACCTGTGGCTGCCGTTCCAGAGGACCTTCGTGCAGGCGTGCGTCGAGCTCGGATTTCGCCGTCACGATCACTTCAACGAGCCTGATGCCTGGGACGGCGTTGCCGGTGCTTGGCCCCGTAACCGCCGCAATGAGATCCGTCAGGGCAGTCTCGTGACCTACATCCGTGCCGCTCGAACACGGCCCAATTTCGAGATCCGCGATCGGTGCCTGGTCGACCGTGTTCTGCATAACGGTCGCCGTGCCACCGGTGTGACCTACCTGGACGGCGACGGACTGCGCGTCGAGGTCGACGCCGATCACGTCGTGCTCGCTGCCGGCGCCTACGGCAGTCCAGCGATCCTGTTGCGTTCGGGGATCGGTCCGGCGGCTGAGTTGGCCGCCCACCGGATCAAGTGCGTGATCGACCTCCCGGTCGGCCGGGGACTGATGGAGCACCCGGGGTTTCGCTGGGTGCTCTCGGTGCGTGACGACCAGGCCCGGATCGGCTGGCCGGCGTTCGCAGCAGCGGCGCGCGGCATGGGCTGGTGGGCGATCCCCGGCATCGTGGACCAGGACGCCGGTCATGTCTCAATTGCAGCGTTCCTGGCCCTCCACGAGGGTCCCGAAGGCCGCATTCAACTGCGCTCGCCCGCACCGGACGATGCTCCCGTCATCCACCATGGCTACGTGGAGAGCGTTGACGCCGGGGCGTTCGATGACCTTGCGGTGGACATCGAGCGGCTGCTCCAGACCGACGCGCTGCGCTCCATCGGCGCTTGCGACGTTGACGCGGGACCGGACGTCCGGGAGCGTCTGCGCAAGGGCGTGTTGAGCGGCACGCACCCCGCTGGAGGCTGCGCGATCGGGAGCGTCGTGGGGCCCGACCTGAGCGTGCTCGGTATCGACCGGCTGACGGTTGCGGACGCCAGCGTATTCCCGCGCCACGTCTCCAACAACCCCAATCTCACGATTCACGCAGTCGGCGAGCGCGCCGCCGGCTTCCTGTCACCGCTCCGCAGGTCAAGATCTGGGATCACGCACGCATGACCGCCCCGCTCAGCTCGCCCCGGCTCGACGGAGCGCTCGCAGAGCACGCCGCGGCCGGACGTGGGCTTCAGGTGGCGGCGCTGCGCGATGGGACGCTGGTAGTCGACGCCGCCACCGACCCGGCGGCCGAGCGCGCCGTGTTCCCGGTGTTCTCGGTCGGCAAGGGGGTCGTCGCGCTCGCCATCCATCTCCTGGCAACGCGCGGCCAGATCGATCTCGACGCCCCGGTGGCGCGCCATTGGCCTGCATACGAGAGCAACGGCAAGCAGGCGATCACGGTCCGCCACGTCCTCTCACACCGCGCGGGCGTGCCACAGGCCCCTCCGGGCCTGACCGCCGAGCGGCTCAGCCACCGCGATTGGCTGCTCGCCGGCCTCGAAGCGGCGACGCCGATGTACGAACCCGGAACGGTCAACGCGTACCACCCACTGACCTTCGGCTGGATCCTCGGCGAGCTGGTACGGCGCGCCGACGAGCAGCACCGCCCGTTCGAGACGTTCGTGCGTGAGGAGCTGTGCGAGCCGCTCGGCGCAGACGCGTTCTGGTTCGGGATCCCCGCGAACGTCGAGGCGCGTGTCTCGGAGTTGACCTACCCGGATCCGCCACCGCCGCCTCCTGACGGAGCCGCCGTGCTGGCAGCGGCGCCGGCCGCCGTGGCACTCGGCCCTGCCGTGTTCAACCGCGCCGACGTGCATCGGGCCGTTATCCCCGCGGTCGGGGCGATCGCAGACGCGCGCTCGTTGGCCCGACTCTTCTCGGTTTATGCGGGGCGTGGAGTGGTGGGCGACCGGCGTTACTTGAGTGACGCCTCGATCACTGACTGCCTCAGGCCGCGGCCCAGCGACGCCGACCTGACCTTCGGGCGCTGGATGCCGCTCGGCCTGGGTGGGCTGTGGATCGAGGCTCCCGGCGTGGTTCCGGCAGGCCAAGGTGGTGTCCTGGCCCATCCCGGCGTGGGGGGTTCGGTCGCGTGGGCCGAGCTGGGCAGGGGGCTTTCGGTCGCCATCTGTCACGACCGCATGTTCGCCTCTGCCGCCGAGCATCCCAACCATCCGTTTTCCGCCATCGCGGACGCCGTGCGCGAACTGGCGAGCTGATCCGGCGCCCTGAAAGGAGACCACCATGCCCCTGACACTCGAGGACCGGGCCGAGATCCACGATCTGTACAGCCGCTACGCGTACGCCTTCGACGATGCCGACGCGGACACCTGGGCCGCTCTGTTCGCGCCAGACGGGCGCTTCAGCCCGCCTGGGGTTGATGCCGTGGTCGGGACCGAAGCGCTCAGGGAATTCGTTGCGACCCGGTCATCCAAACTGCCGGGGATGCGCCATGTGATCGCCAACGTCGTGGTCGGCACGGACGGTGACAGGGTCACGGGCCGCGCGTATTTCGTCTGCTTCCGACTTGGCGGCGACGGTCACCTCCGGATGCGTAACTTCGGACGCTACGAAGACACGTTCGCCCTCCACGCGGGTGCGTGGCGAATCGCAAGCCGGGACGTCGTCTCCGACCTACCGGTAGAGCTCGTCGACGCACCTTTCGCGTTCGCGCCGGCTATGCCCACTTGACCCGCCACTACGCGACTGAGCAACCACGACAGCAATGATTGGCACGAGGACGACAAGCGCGAGGCTGTCCTCGTTGAGGCCGAGGTCGGGGAGCAGGAGGATCATCACGATCACGGCCACCGTCGTGGATGCTGCCCATGCGGCGAACGACCTTCGGCGAGTGGCGATCAGGTCGCCAACTTATGGGCAGGTGCGACGAGCGCAGCGACGCGAGACGCTCGCCGGCGCGCTCGACGCCGAGCGCCGTGGCGCTCCGCGCGTCGACCTCATAAAGGAGCGAGGTTCGCACGAGGAAGTCGTGCTCGGCGGGTTCCAACTGGGCCAGCACGCGCGCCGACAGGAGGCCCGACATTCCCCGACCACCCGCTGCGACGGTCGTCGGGTCGGTACTGAACAGGACGCCGGCCGCCCAGCCGTTGGTCGTCCTCAGGACATCGCCAGCTTGGGCTCATCGACGACGCCCGCGCCGGGCGCGAGCGCCTCACCGGCCTCCTCTGAGGTGAACGCCAGCTCGGCATCCTCGAGCAGCACGGTCGCCGGAGGCAGCGGTAGCTCCCAGAGCTCCGACGGAATGCCTCGACGGCTGACGAGCAAGTGTCACCGTCGTGGGCGCATACCGTACGCACGCCTCGAGCACCGCCCAAGCCGGCTCGCTGGTACCAAGCGCTCGAGGCTGTCGAGCACCACGATCACCGGCTCGTCACCAGCAGCCTCGATCAGTAGACCCGTTGCTTCAGGATGCGCGATACCGGTGGCGAGCGCACGTGTGGCGACGCCGTCCACCTGTGGCCGTACACGGGCGATCGCGGCTTCCAGGTAGGTCACGAGCCTGCCTGGAGCTTGGTCAGTGCGATCACAGGTGAGCCATGCGCGAGGGGGCAGAGGCGGAATGCGCCTACCAGGCGTGGCGGCAGGCGCCGGGAGTGGACGCGTACGCCGTGTACCTGGCCGCCGACGAGCGCGCGGCTGCGGCGCAGGACGAGCTGGCGGCCTGGATGAATGCCCGCAACGCCTCGGTCGACGTCAACAGCCGGACCACCAGTTCGTTGGTCGCCTGAACCTCGCCGGTTGGTCTGGAGCTGACGCCTGGCCATCGACTACAGTCCGTCGATGGTCACAACACCTGCCAAGCGATCGCCGTCGACCAAGACGACGAACAGCGACGGGGTTGAGCGCGTGCGGCTGCGAGATGCCGAGGTGCTCGAGGCGGCTGCGCAGGTCTTTGCGCGTCGCGGCTACGCGTCGGCGACCGTCCAGGACGTGGCGAGCGAGCTCGGGATGCTGAAGGGGTCGATCTACTACTACATCAAGAGCAAAGAGGACCTGCTCTTCCGGGTGCTGGACGGCGTGCACGACGATGTCGATGCGCTGCTGCGAGAGGTGATGGAGATCGAGGATCTCGATCCGCTCGAGCGTCTGTGCGAGTACGTTCGCCGGCAGGTTCGCTACAACCTAAGGAATCTGGTCAGGGTCTCGGTCTACTACAACGACATCGATCGGCTGAGTGATGCGCGGCGCAACAAGATCCTGCAGCGGAGCAAGGTTCACCAGCAGATGACCGTTGACGTTATTCGCGACGGTCAGCTACGGGGGCTGATCGACAACGGCCGGGACGCACATCTGCTCGCGTACAACCTCTACGCCACAGTGGTCTGGCCGTACCGCTGGTTCATGCCCGGTGGGCGCACGGCCGTCGACGAGGTTGTGGAGGGCTGCGTGAGGTTCGTAAGGTCCGGCCTCACTTCAGCCTGAGCAGCCCGATCCGCGACCCTCGCCTCGGACCCGAGCAATGGCGTGAACGAGGCCCGGTCAGTCTTCGCCTCAACCCTCCTCGATGGTGATCGCGCCTGTTGGGCATGCCTCCATCGCCTCTCGCGCCAGCTCGATCTGCTCGCCGTCGGTAACCGTCGGCTGCAGAACAACCGCCCAGTCCCCGCCGTCGGGCAGATCGAAGATCAGCGGGGCGATTCGCGGGCACATCGCAGACGCGGCACACAGCTGGTCGTCGACCTTCACATGGATCTCTGTCATTTTGCCTCCGCTTCGAGCTCGGCCACCAGCGCGTCGCGCAGGCGGAACTTTTGGATCTTGGTCGCCGACATCGGCCAATCGTCGACGAAGCGCACCAGGCGAGGCACCTTGAAGCTCGCCATCTTGCCACGGCAGAACGCGATGATCTCCTCCTGGGTCGCCTCTGCCCCTGGCGCCAGCTCGACGAACGCGGCCGGCACCTCGATCAGCCGCAAGTCGGGGACGCCAACCACCTGGGCGAGCTTGACGGCCGGGTGCGTGCCGAGAAGCGACTCTATCTCGACCGCTGCCACGTTCTCTCCACCCACCTTGAGCATGTCCTTGATGCGGCCGTGGAAGGAGATCCGTCCATTGGATCCGATCGAGCAGAGGTCTCCCGTGTGCACGTAGCCGTTGTCGTCGATCACCGCCCGCGTCTGACCGGGATTGCGGTGGTATCCGAGGAATCGACTGGGCCCTCTGCCGATCAGCTCACCGCGCTCGTCCAAGCCCAGCTCAGCGCCCGACTCGGGATCGACGACCTTCAGCTCGAAACCCGGGAGGGGCCGACCACAGGTCTGAACGCGCACCTCCAGCGGATCGTCGAGCTCGGTGAAGACGACCGTCCCGCACAGCTCGGTGATGCCGTAGGCGCTCATCAACGTGGCCGGCTCGTAGGCGCCCTGGATCGCCCTCTGCATGTCCGGTGGACCAACGTTTACCACCACCCTCCAGGCGCTGCGGTCCAACGACCCGAACCGTGGATCGTGCATCAGGGTCGTGGTGATCGTTGGGAACAGCGGATAGAGCACCGCAGGCCGCTCAGACGCAATCAGGGCAAACGCCTCGTCGACGTCGAAACGGGGCATGGAGATGAAGGTCGCTCCAGCGGCGAAGCATCCCGTCATCAGCATCAGCGCGCCAGCGTGGAACATCGGGAGTGGATCCCACCAGCGCTCGCCTTCCGGGATCGCGAAGCGCTCCATGATCCCGTAGGCATCGAGCAAAATCCCGCGGTGGGTGAGCATGCAGCCCTTGGGATGAGCCGTCGTGCCGGAGGTGTAGAGGAGCAGGGCGACATCGTCAGGCCCCGCGCCCTGCTCGGTCCCGTCCCGCCTGCGCTCGGCCGCGGCCGTGCGCAGGCGTGCCTCACTGAGCAGACCGGGTGCATCGCTGTCACCGAACAGCACGACCGCCCGTAGTTCGGGCGCAGCGGGGAGATCGAGCGCCGCGGGGTCGGATGCGCCCGCGAGCCCGGGGAGCGATTCGTGCAGCAGCTCTGCGAAGTTCACGTGCTCGTCTATCGCATCGGTCGTGAACAGAACTCGTAGCTCCGCGTCGGCGATCACGTGCGACAATTCACGTGACTTGAAGCGCGTGTTGATCGGCACGAGCGTCGCCCCCACCATGCCGCTGGCGATGAACAGCTCGATGATCGCCGAGGCGTTGGGCATCAGCACGCCGACGTGATCCCCGTGCCGGACACCGAGCTGGATGAGCTCGCCGGCCCGTCGCTGAGCGCGATCCAGCAACTCCGCGTAAGTGACCCGGTCGTCGGCGAAGACGAGCGCCTCACGGTCCGGGCAACGGCGTGCGCCTACGCGCACGAGATCTGGGTAAGCCGCCGGAATCGACGGCGCGGACGTAGCCATCGCCTACCCCTGGGCGCTACCGACTCCCGCCGGCGGGACTCTCGCACCCTTGGGAAGGCTCACCCCGCCATCGGCGATCGCCTGCACGAACTCATCGAGCTGGGCGCGCGTGATGTCGGGTATGCCCCACGCCTGCATCAACCGCATGGTCTTCAGCAGGTGGCCGGAGAAGGCGGTGATTTCGACCGCGGCCCGCACTCCAACCCGGTCCTCGACGGCCTTGTAGAGATCTGCGGTCATCGTGCCTCGCAGCACTGCCCGGATGAAATCGGCCTTGAGCTTCTCGTCCTCGTCCAACTGCTCGTCCTGTTTGCGTATCAGCGCCAGGATCGCCTGGGCCCGCATCCCCGACGCCACGGCGTCCGGCGCGTGTACGTACAGCACCCAGAGGCACTCGAGCTCATCGCACACCACCATGTCGACCCACTCGCGATCGGCGTGGCTCATTCCCTCCGGCGTGTCCCCCCGCGTGCGGTAGACGGCACCCAGATCGCTCATTCCCGCAGCCACCAGCGGGCTGTTGAGCATCGCGCCGAAGTATGGCTGGGTTCGCGTGCCCGGGAACGCTCGCAACACATCCTCGTGTAGGAATGTCTTGACGAAGTCCGTGTAGTCATACGCGGCCTGGCGGGCGACGACGCTGTCGTAGGCCGCCAGCTCCTCAGGCGGGATCGCCTCGCGCTCTGGCATCGCCGGGGTCCAAGTCATGGCCGTCCTCCTGTCGTGGGTGCACTCGACGCTTGCGACGGTGGCGCCAGCGAGCGGCGAGCGAAGTCGATGTCGTACCAGTTGGTCAGCTTGCGGATGCGGCCGTCGGCGAAGTCGAAAACGTCGATCGCCTCGAACCGCACGCGGCGTCCGTGGGCAGTCGTCCCGGTGAACGTCACCTCAGCGATGACCGTCTGGTCGGGCTCGGACACGATCAGCCGCTCCGGATGATCGCGGTGCTCCCGCCAGGGGGCAAACAGCTTGCTGAAGTACTCGATGACAGCGTCACGGTCGTTGCGCGGTCGGGCTCCCACGGCGCGCAACTGCCCCTCGGGGGCCCATAGCGCAGCCATGCCGGGCCAGTCCTCCGTGTCGAGGCAGGTGAAATAGCGCCGGGTCACCCGTCGCATAGTCGCTGACGATGTCGGGCGCATTAGCGGAGACTACCAGACGTTCGATTGTTTGAAGTGGCAGGTCAGCGTATCCACCTGCGGGTCTGCGCGAGATATTCCGTGGCGATCCGGGCTGCGGCTGACGCGTCTCCGGCGCGAATCGCCTCGGCGAGCTCGAGGTGAAAGCGGAGCATCCGACGGCGCAACCCTGGCTGATCGACGCCCTGTAGCGGAAACGGTGCTCCGGACAGGTCGAGCATCACTTCGTAGAACAGCCTGAGCGGCGGATTATCGACAAGTTCGATCACCCGCAGCCCGAACTCGCGCCGGAGAACGCGGCTCGGGCTGGTTGCGGTACTACCTCGCCGTGCACGGCGCCGCGCGCGTCACCGAGGGCGGCGCCCCGGCGCTGCTGTGCAAGCTGGCCGCGGTGTACCTCGGACCGGATGTCAAGTTCCCATGCTCGGACAACCCCCCGGAGGGCTGGATCGTGCGGATCACACCCCATAGCTGGCACGGCTACGGCCCGTGTACCCAGCCCGATGAGGCCGAACTCGAGCGTCGCCGCACCGCGCGGGGGTGAGAGAGGACGGCTGACGCGTCACAGCCGGTCCCGACGGCCAGCGGGCCGACGGGACCGGTGCGCCGGTCACTCAGGGTCGGAGAACACCCGCGGGACCTTGATGTCGCCCTCCGGGCTGTGGGCGGCGTACGCCATGCCTTCCATCATCAGGCCGTGGCTGACCGAGTCGAGCATCAGCCGTTTTACCTGTTGCAGCAGTGTCGGACGGAATAGCCGAACGACCATCGGCTTGTGGGTGAGGATGTAGCGCGCGAGCTCATACGCGCGAGGGAGGACCTGGTCCTGAGGCAGGATCTCGTTGATCAGCCCGAGGTCCTTGGCCTCCTGGGCTGAGAGCTCCTGGCCGGTGAGCATGAAATAGCGAGCGCGATTCAGTCCCATCAGCAGCGGATAGATCGCCTGCACGCCGTCGCCGGGGACGAGGCCGAAGTTGAAGTGGACGTGGTCGCCGATCACGGTGTGCTCGGCGGCGAGGATGATGTCGCAAAGCAGCGGGATCTCGGCGTGGATCGTGACCGGCCCGTTCAGCGCGGCGATCATCGGCTGCTCGATCTCGAGCAGATCGAACTCAAGTCGCTTACCGTGCGCATGGGCGTCGATCCACTCAACCGCGCGCTTGGCGGGATCGTCCATGCCCTGTCGGTCGACCTTGTCGACCGACAGGTACTCACGACGCAGGAAGGCGTCGGCCGATCCGGTGAGGATGATCACCTTGTTCTCAACATCTGCGCCGACGTCGCGCCATGAGAACCCGACCTCATGGTGGTTGTCGAACGACCACTCAAACTCCCCACCCTCACCGTTGTGGAGCTGCATCAGGAGGATGCCCTCCTCTGAACGCTCCATCTTGATGTGCGGGTAGTCGTCCTTGTACTGATCAAACGTGCGAGCCTTGCGAGGCACTATCTCTCCTCCGGTAATTGGTTGGTCCTTGGGGGCCCGAGAAATCTACCATCCGGTTGGCAGAAGCCGGCTCATATCTGCAAAGCGGCGAGTCCGCCGGCGCTCGTGGCCGCCACAAAGTCAGCCGGCTGGTGGGCGTCTCCGACGACGAACACCTCACGTCCGATGAGCGCATCGGCGAGCTCTTGACCCCGTGGTCGCCAGCCTACCGCGAGCGCGACCAGATCGGCCTCAACCGAGCCGAGCCCGTCAGCGGTCTCGTAGACGAGTCGACCGGGCTCGATCGCTGTCACCCGAGCGCCGGTCAGGATCGTCGCTCCCAGCTTGCGCAACCCGCGCACGAGCCGGCGCCGGGTGATGCTCTCAATGCCCGCCCCGATCGACCCCGCCATCTCGAGGATCGTCACGGTGATGCCACGATCGAGCAGGAGTTCGGCGGTCTCACATCCGGTCGCACTGCCGCCGACGATCGCGACCGACGCCCCGTCCAGCACCGCGATCCGGTCATAGAGAAGTTCCTGAGCGTCGACGACATCCGACAGGTCGATGCCCGGGATCGGCGGGAACAAAGGGTCTGCGCCGGTCGCGAGGATGACCACGTCAGGGTCGTGCCCTGCCACGACGGCGGCGTCGACCTCAGTCTCCAGATGGATCTCGACCCCAAGTTGCTGCAGCTCGCGGGCGTCGTGTTCGAGAAACCTGAGAACCTCGGACTTGCTCGGCGCGCGCGAGGCGACGTCGATCTTGCCGCCAAGGCGCGGTTCGCGCTCCCAGATCGAGACGTTGTGGCCGCGCTCGCATGCCAGCCGCGCCGCGGTCATACCGGCTGGCCCCCCGCCGACAACCATCACCGTTCGGGCTGCCGATGCGGGCCTGATCAGCCACGTTGACTCGCGACCGGTCTCCGGATTCACCGCGCAGCGAAGATCGAGCCCGCGCCCGACCAGCTCTACGCAGGCATTGCATGCGATGCACGGACGCACATCGGCGGCCCGTCCCGCTCCAACCTTTGTGGCCCAATCGGGGTCGGCGAGCAGTCCGCGCCCGAGCAGCACGACATCGGCCAGGCCCTCCGCAACCACCCGCTCCGCCAGCTCGGGGTCGTCCAGACGGCCCACCGCGATGACCGGAATCTGAAGGCGCTCCTTGAAGCGCGCGGCGTAGTCCAGCAGGTGCCCACGGGGCACAGACATCGGGGCAACGGTGACACCGAGCGAGAGCCATGTGCCGGCGGAGACACTGATGCACGCCACCCCGGCCGCCTGCAGGCGCGCCGCCACCTCGAGCTGGTTCTCCACCGTGTATCCGCCGGCACGGAGCTCCTCGGCGCTCAGGCGCCAGAACAGCGGAATCTCGGTCGCATCGCGGATCGCCGCTGCCACCTCCAGCACGAAGCGCACGCGCTGGTCGAAACTGCCCCCATATTCGTCGTCGCGCAGATTTGACAGAGGCGAGAGGAAGTCAGAGGGCAGGTAGCCGTGAGCGCCGTGGACCTCGACGTATTGAAAGCCGGCCTCCTGGGCGCGGGCGGCAGCCTCGCCGTAGAGGCGCACGATCCGCTCGATCTCGGGGACCGAGAGTGCATCGGGCACCGGCGACACCGAGTTCAGCGGCACAGGCGACGGGGCCACGCATGGGCCCGACGTCACCTGACGGCCTGGGTGCATCAGCTGGATGCCGACCGCGACGCCGTGTGCCTTGATCACATCCGCCACGCGCTGCAGCCCCGGGATGAACTGCGGCCCGTGAATGCCGGGCTCGTGTCCGTGCGTCTCCGGCGCGATCAGCGCCGCTTCGACCGTGATGGCACCGAGACCACCGGCGGCCCGCCGCTCGTAGTAGGCGACCGTCTGGTCGGTGACGAAGCCCTCCTCATCGGACTGGCATGACCCCATCGGGGCCATCATCACCCGGTTGGCCATCAGCACGCCTGCGATCTGAATAGGCTCGAACAGCGGCGAGATGGCGGGCGTCGAGCCAACGCCGATGCTGGACATGACACGCAACGCTAGCGCTTCGGTCAGCCGTTTGGCAAACCAAACAGTCGTTGGATATCATCCATCCGTCATTCGGCGGGGAGAGGGGATATGACGCTGGACATCGGCGTCTGCTCATGGAGCATGCAGTCGACCTACATGCGCCCGCGGTCGCACCGGCATCTTTACGAAGAGGCGCGTGCCCAAGCACAGCTGGCCGAGTCGCTCGGCTTCGATTCGTTTTGGATGGGCTCGCACCACTTCGCCTACGACGGGTATTGCCCCTCCCTGCTCTGCGCCGCCTCGTACATCCTCAGCGAGACGACAACCCTGAAGCTCGGCGCAGGCGTGCTTCTCTACGTGATGCACGGCCCGCGTCGGGTGGCTGACGCAGCGGCCGCGATCAACTCGTTTGCGCCTGGGCGCCTGGCTGTCGCCGTCTCGGCGGGATGGCGTGAGATCGAGTTCCGGGCCAGCGGTCTGTCGCTGCGGGATCGCGGACGGCTGATGGACGAATACACCGAGGCGCTGGTGAGCGGACCGGAGGCCGAGCGGTTCGCGGGAACCGAGCTGTGGATGGGTGGCTTCGGCCCGGCGGCGATGCGCCGAGCCGGGCGGTGCGGCGCATCGCTGTGCCTTGCCTACGCAGGTCCGGCGGAGATCGCGGCGCGGCGAGAGCTCGCGCTCGCGCATTGGCGCGAAGGTGAACCGCCGCCGAAGGTCGCGGTCATCAAGGACGTGTGGCTTGATCCCGACGCCCGGCGCAGGGAGTGGATCGCCCGCCGTCAACGCGAGATGTGGCGCTTCTACGCCAAGTTCGGCGATGGTGCAGGCGCCGCCAGCGACGACCTGGAGGCGCGTCTGGACGCCAACATGGCCTGGGGCACGATCGGCGACACCGATCAGCTGTTAGAGGCGCTGTCACCGATCGTCAATGCGGGGATTGACGAGCTGATTCTGCGGGTTCGGTTCGATGGGATCGAGGGACCGATCGTCGATGAGTGTCTCGAGCGACTTGGCGCCGAATTGCTGCCGGCGCTCAGGGCTGTCGCATGAACAGCATGCGTCTGACGCTTTGCGTGCCGGCAGCAGATGCGGCGCAGTTGTTGCCGATCGCACGCTGGGCCGATCGCTGGAACCTCGGCGGCTTCTGGATCGGCGACGCATCCGCTGGGGGCACGGCACGCGGAGACAGCTATCTGACAGCGGCAGCGGCCGCAGTCGCATCGGTGACCCGCGACCTGCGAATCGGCGTCCTGCTGGCGCTGCCGGAGGATCAGCACACGGTCAGGGTCGCGGAGGACATCGCCGTCATCGATAACGCTTCCGGAGGCCGGATGGAGATCGGACTGGTCGCGCCGTCCGCCGGTGACGAGGAGTGGCTCCAGCGAGCCGCGACGTTTCTGCGCGCCTGGACCGACTGGCCCGTACCCAGCGGAGGTACGGTTGCGGTCACCCCGTTGCCGGTCCAGCCGCAGCTGCCGCGCGTCGTCGCCGGCTCGCTGACCGCCGCCCAGGCGCTGGACGCCGGCTGGATGGCAGTGCACGGCGGCGAACCCGAGTCCGGAAGGCGCGTCGCGCGCCGGGTCATCGCCGTCACCGCCCTTGACACCCCGGCTCACGGGCCGGCGGACTGGCTGGCCAAGGACCCTGCCGGCCGCGTAGCCGACCTGCGTTTGCGGGCCACCCAGATCGGCGCCCAAGAGCTTATGCTCCGGCTCGACGGGGACGCCGCCGCCCTGACACAGCACGACCTCGAGGCGCTCGGACGCGTCGTGGTCCCCGGTCTGCGCTGCGTACCAGAGGAGCTGCCGGGTATCGTCGAGGACGCGTGGCACTGGTTGACCGAGCAGGTCGACCTCCACGACGCGCCACGATGACGGCCACTGCCGAAGCAGCCGATCGGCTCGACTCCGCTCTGCTCAAGGTCGCCGCCGCGCTGATCCTCGGCGCGATGGCGGCGCTGCTGGATACGACGATCGTCAACGTGGCGGTGGCCGCGCTCGGGCGCGCGCTGCACGCCACCGTCACGGCGACCTTCTGGTGGGCCCTCGGCCTGACCCTGCTCGCGGTGCCTTTCGCGCTTCAGCTCCCAGCGCGCCCGTTCGCACACGCGTGATCCGACCAAACGGTTGGCGTTGGCGGCAGTCGTCTGATAGCTTATCCGCAGTTTGGAACAGTTGTCCGGATAGACCGGACACTCGGAGAGAGAGCGATGCCAACCCCCCGGGATCTCCCCAGATCCATCGATCACCCGATCGTCAGCCTCGTTGCTTGGGAGCCCGATCGCGCGGCAGAGCGGGTCAGCGACAGCATCCTGATGTCGCGCGGGACCTCTTACAGCTACCTTGTCACCAGCGCGGCGGGCGACGTGGTCATCAACACCGGCACCCCCTACCAGGGCTCGCGTCACCGTCAACGCTACGAGCAGCTCATCGACCGCCCGCTCGACGTCAAGGCGATCGTCTTTACCCAAAGTCATCCTGACCACATCGGAGGATGGCCCGCGTTCGCCGATGACGGCGCCGAGACAATCGCGCAGCGCTGGCACCCGGTGATCCGAGAGGAGCGCAGCCGGCTCAAGGACTTCTTCGCGCCGCGGTCACGCCGGATCGTTGGCGGGATGAACCCGTCACCGGATCACCTGAAGATCTGGTTCGACACCCGCGAGGCCGAGGTCACAACGGTGTTCGCGGACACGTACTCCTTCGCCGTGGGGGATCGCCAGTTCGAACTCCACGCAACGCCCGGCGGCGAAACACTCGACTCCCTCATCGTCTGGCTGCGGGACGAACGGGTCGCCTTCATCGGCAACCTGATGGGTGCAATTCCCGGCGCCCTCCCCCACCTTTCGACGCCGCGCGGCGATCGTCAACGGAGCGCGCGTCAGGCGATCAACGACATCCAGCTTGTGATCGATCTCGAGCCGGACCTGCTCCTTGCGGGTCACGGAGAGCCGATGCGCGGCCGCGACGTGATCGCGCAGGCCCTCGGAAAGGTTCGCGACGCGGTCGCGCACATACACGATGAGACGGTGCGGGGAATGGCCGCCGGTCGTGACCTTGCGACGCTGATGGCGGAGGTCCACCTGCCGCCCGAGCTCGAGCCCGCAGCCGGACGTGGCCCGGTGCGCTGGTACGTGCGGGGTGTCTGGGAGGAATATTCAGGCTGGTTTCGCCACGAATCGACGACTGAGCTGTATCCGACTCCGGTCCGCGCGGTGTGGCCGGACATCGCTGAGCTTGCCGGAGGCCCGGATCCGCTCGCGTCGCGTGCGGCCGAGCACGTCGCGGCGGAGCGACCGCTGCACGCGCTTCACCTGTGCGAGATCGCCCTCACGGCCGATCCGGAGCACGCGGCGGCGCTGCGTGCGCAGATCGCTGCCCTGGAACAGCTCGTGGTTGCGAACGGTGGGCGTGAGTACGACGAGTTGGCCTGGCTCGAGGGAGAGCTGGAGAGCGCCCGCACAAGATTGAGACGTGACCCGTGAGCACCGATCTGTTCTCCCTTCGCGGCAAGGTCGGACTCGTGACGGGCGCCAACCAGGGGCTCGGCCTGGGCTTCGCGTCCGGTATGGCCAAGTGTGGCGCCGACGTTGTGATCTGGGGCCGTCGCGCCGAGCGCAACGAGGAGGCGGCTGAGCGACTGCGCGCGTACGGGGGCCGGGTGCTCACGCAGACCGTCGACGTGTCCGACGAGGCACAGGTCTCCGCCGGGATGGCCGAGGCTGTGGCGAAGATGGGGAGGCTGGACTGCGTCGTCGCCAATGCAGGCGTCGCGGCCGTCCCAGAAGCCTTTCACCTGATGACCACCGAGGAATACGAACGAGTGCTGGCCGCAGCCCAGCACGGCGCCTTCTTCACTCTGCGCGAGGCGACACGGCACATGGTCGCGCGCAGCGATGCCGGCGATCCGGGTGGGTCGCTGATCGCATGTGGCAGCTTGGCCGCGATCCGCGGCATCCCCCAGCGCCAGCACTACAGCGCGGCCAAGGGTGCGGTGCTGGCGATGATCCGCGCCATCGCCGTCGAATACGGCAGTCACGGAATCCGCGCCAACGCGGTTGCCGCCGGCTATTTCGATACGGCGCTGGGCGGACGCAGCCCAGAGCACGCACAGGCCCGGGCGGAGCAGATGCGGACCCGCAATCCGATCCCGCGTGCCGGCAACCCCGCCGACCTGGAAGGCATCACCGCGTATCTCATGAGCGACGCGTCGGCGTACCACACGGGCGACCTGATCGTGATCGACGGCGGCATGTCGGTGACCGTGGGATGAGCCTCGGGGATGGTGTGACGAGTCGCGACGACCACCGAACCGCGCGTGAACTGGCGCTGGCCGCCGGTGAACTGCTGCTCACGCTGCGTGCAGCTCAAGCCATGGGCGATCCTGACGAGCTTCGTCGCGCCGGCGACCGGCGCTCGAACGATTTCATCCTTGGCGAGCTTCGTGACCGCTGCGCGGGCGACCACATCCTTTCTGAGGAGGCGCCCGACGACCTCGCTCGGGTCGACGCTGCGCGAGTGTGGATCGTCGACCCGTTGGACGGGACCCGTGAGTTCGGTGAGATCGGCCGGACTGACTGGGCCGTGCACGTGGCGCTGCTGGTCGACGGGCATCTGGCTGCGGGCGCCGTCGCGCTCCCGGCCCGTGGGCAGGTGTTCTGTACCGACGACCCGCCGGCGCCGGTCCGTTACGCCGACCGGGTCCCGCGCATCGCGGTCTCACGCACCCGACCAGGCCCGCTGGCGGCCGAGCTTGCCCGGCGACTCGACGGCACGCTGGAGCCGATGGGCTCGGCCGGCGTCAAGGCGATGGCGGTTCTCACCGGCGACGCTGACATCTACGCCCATTCAGGGGGCCAGTACGTCTGGGATTCCGCCGCTCCGGTTGCCGTCGCCATGACTGCCGGCCTTCACGCTTCGCGCCTGGACGGCTCGGCACTGGTGTACGACGCCGCCTCGACCTGGCTACCGGACCTCCTGATCTGCCGCCCGGAACTGTCCGAGCGGGTGCTGAAGGTCGTTGCGGAGGTGACTGCATGAGCGGGCGGATACTCATTGAGGATCTTCGCGCGCCGATCCTCACCAGCGGCCAGCAGGAGCTGCTCGACTCCGCGGAGGCTGCGCCCGTGCAGCTCTCGGTGGCCGCCGCCGCTGCGGCGGCCACGGGCCTCACCGGTCTTGACGACTTCGGGCCCTCTGATTGGCAGGAGCGCCTGGAGCTCATCTTCGGGGAGGTTGACGCGTGCGCCAACTACACGGCGCTGCTGCGCGCGACGTTCTTCAACCGCGCGGTCACAGCGTTGAGCAATCGTCTGCTGACTCGTGACGTCCTGCAGCAGCATCCGGAGATCGACGAACGCCGGATCGAGCGGCCGGTGATCATCGCCGGGCTCCCACGCTCCGGGACGACGCACCTGCTCAACCTGCTGGCCGCCGGCGGCGCGTTCAGCGCGATGCGCTATTGGGAGGCGCTTCAACCGGTCCCGTACGCTCACGAACTCGTCCCGGACGATCCCCACGCCGACCCGCGCTACCAACGCTGCGCGGCGGGATGGGAGCGGCTTCAGCGCGTCAACCCGATGATGGCCGCCTATCACTCGATGGATCCGGACCACATTCACGAGGATCTGGAGTTTCAGATTCCGGACATCGCCTCCTACAACTGGGAGTGGATGGCGCGCATGCCGCGCTGGCGAGACCACTACCTCTCCCACGACCAGACTCCGCACTACGCCTACGCGGCGCGAATCCTGAAGCTGTTGGACTGGCGTCACAACTCCTCGCGCCGCTGGGTGCTCAAGTGTCCACAGCATTTCGAGCAGCTGCCCGCGATCCTCCGCGTCTACCCCGACGCGCTGGTCGTATTTACGCACCGGGATCCGATCGCGTCTCTGCAATCGATCGTGACCCAGCTTGCCTATGTCATCCGCACGCGCGAGCGCGTGGTCGATCCCGATTGGTACCTCGCATACTGGACAGATCGTGTGGAGAGGCTGCTGCGCGCATACGTGCGCGATGTCGCACTGCTCCCGGCAGCCCAGCGGTTGGACGTGCGCTTCGACGAGTTCATGAGCGATGACGTCTGGACCGCGCGACGCATCCACGAGGCGGCTGGCGTCCCCGTCGATGCCGGCTTGACAGACCGCCTGAACGGGTTCTTGAGCACCCACCGGCGACATCAATACGGCGCCATAGACCACGACCTGCGACGTGACTTCGACGCGGATCTGGACTCGTTGCGCAGTCGCTTCGCGTTCTATACGGATCACGTTGGGCTGCGCCCGGAGGTCAGATGACGATGACTGGCCGTCTGTCACACCTCGATCGCTTGGAGGCCGAGAGCATTCACATCATGCGTGAGGTCGCCGCGACCAGCGAGCGTCCCGTGATGCTCTATTCGATCGGCAAGGACAGCTCGGTGATGCTGCACCTCGCGCTGAAGGCGTTTTATCCGGCACGTCCACCGTTCCCGTTCCTGCATGTCGATACGACCTTCAAGTTCAAGGAGATGTACGCCTTCCGTGACCAAATGGCGCGGGAGCACGATCTGGACCTGCTGGTACACATCAATCAGGAGGGTGTCGCACAGGGGATCAACCCGTTCGACAATGGCTCGGCGGTCCACACCGACATCATGAAGACGGTCGCGCTGAAGCAGGCGCTCGACCAGTACGGCTTCGACGTGGCGTTCGGTGGAGCGCGTCGCGACGAAGAACGATCCCGCGCGAAGGAACGCGTCTTCTCGTTCCGGACCAAGCAGCACAGGTGGGATCCCAAGAATCAGCGTCCCGAGTTGTGGTCGCTGTACAACACCTGCAAGCAGCCGGGAACCTCGATCCGCGTGTTCCCGCTGAGCAACTGGACCGAGTTGGACGTCTGGCTCTACATCTACCGAGAGCAGATCCCGATCGTGCCGCTGTACCTCGCCGACCATCGCCCCGTGGTCAGACGGAATGGCACGCTGCTAATGGTCGACGACGACCGACTTCCGCTCGAACACGGTGAGACACCGGAACTGCGACAGGTCCGATTCCGCACGCTTGGCTGCTATCCGCTGACCGGGGCGATTGAGAGTGACGCGGCGACGCTCCCGGAGATTGTCCTGGAGATGCTGCACGCCCGCACCTCGGAACGCGAGGGCCGCGTGATCGACCACGATTCGACGGGCTCGATGGAACGCAAGAAGCAGGAGGGGTACTTCTGATGACCGAACTGACGGCGGCCGCCCAGATCGAAGCGTACGTAGAGCGGCACAACGCCAAGACACTCCTGCGGTTCATAACCTGTGGCAGCGTCGACGATGGCAAGAGCACGCTGATCGGCCGGCTGCTGTACGAGTCGCAGATGATCTTTGACGATCAGCTGGCGGCACTCGAGGCGGACTCGAAACGGGTCGGCACCCAGGGTGAGGAGCTTGATCTGGCGCTGTTGTTGGACGGCCTCGTGGCCGAGCGCGAGCAGGGGATCACGATAGATGTCGCCTATCGCTATTTCTCCACGGACCGGCGGACGTTCATCGTCGCTGACACCCCCGGCCATGAGCAGTACACCCGCAACATGGTGACCGGGGCGTCGACCGCCGACTGTGCGGTGGTGCTGGTCGACGCCCGCAACGGCCTGCTGACGCAGAGCCGCCGCCACATGATGCTCGTCTCGCTCCTGGGTATCCGACACGTTCTGATCGCCGTTAACAAGATGGACCTCGTCGACCGTGAGCAGAACCGCTTCGCTGAGATTGAGGCGGAGGCCCGCGAGCACGCGGAGCGCATCGGCCTGCCGAGCGTGACGTGCATTCCGCTCGTTGCCCTTACCGGCGGCAACGTGGTCGCGCGCGATGACCATATGCCGTGGTACGAGGGCCCGACGCTGATCGAGTATCTGGAAACGGTGGAGATCGACGAGGAGCGGCTTCAATCGGAACCTCTACGACTGCCGATCCAGTCGGTGATCCGTCCTGATTCGACGTTCCGGGGATTCGCCGGCTCGATCGCCTCGGGCACGCTGAGTCCCGGGGACGAGGTGGTCGTGCTGCCGTCCGGGCGCCGCAGCTATGTGCGTCGAATCGTCACGATGGGGAAAGACCTCGACGTCGCGGTCGCAGGCCAGGCAGTCGTGATCACATTGGCGGACGAGATCGACGTCAGCCGTGGCGACATGCTCACCCACCCCGACTCAGCTCCCGAGACCGGCGATCAGTTCGAGGCCACGCTCGTGTGGATGGCGGACCAGCCACTGTTGCCCGGTCGCGGCTACCTCATGCGCGTCGGCGCCGCCTCCGCCGGGGCCATCGTCGCCCCGCTCAAGCACAAGCTGGACCCCAACACGCTCGCTCACATCGCCGCGACGAAGCTCGAGTTGAATGAGATCGGCGAGTGTCACATCGCGCTGGACCGCCGGATCGCGTTCGACCCGTACATCGCCAACCGGGACACGGGTGGGTTCATCCTGATCGATCGGCTCACCTTTGAGACGGTCGCTGCCGGCATGTTGCGTTACGCGCTCAGGCGATCCGCCAACGTGCACTGGCAGACGGTCGAGATCGACAAGCATCGACGTGGGCTGATCAAGGGACAGCGCCCCACGGTGGTATGGCTCACCGGTCTCTCCGGCGCGGGTAAATCGACGATTGCCAATCTCGTCGACCAGCGGCTGCACGCACTCGGCATGCACACCTACATGCTCGACGGTGACAACGTGCGTCACGGTTTGTGTCGGGATCTTGGCTTCACACCGGCTGACCGCGTCGAGAACATGCGGCGAGTCGGGGAGGTCGCGCGGCTGATGGTCGACGCCGGCCTGATCGTGCTGGCGTCGTTCATCAGCCCTTACGCAGGCGAGCGGCGCGCAATCCGCGCCCGGCTGGATCCAGGCGAGTTCCTGGAGGTGTTTGTCGACACACCACTGGCGGTCGCCGAGGAGCGAGATACCAAGGGGCTATACGCCAAGGCCCGCCGCGGGGAACTTGCGAACTTCACGGGCATCGATGCGCCGTATGAGGCACCCGAAGCGCCTGAGCTGCGGATCGACACGACGCAGATGACGCCGGAGCGGGCGGCGGGAGAGATCATCGAGATGCTGGCCCGCGCCGGAGTGCTGGGAGGTCACTGATGCAACGTTCGCGGGATGGGGGGATCGCGCGGCTCCAGTCGCGCGACGCCGACCCGCAGCGCGTCGAGAATGAGCTCCTCACGCGCGGCGAGCCGGTCCTTGGGACCGATCACCACGAGCGCTCCGACCAGCTCGCCGCCGGGCTGGCGGACCGGCATGGCCACAGCAGCCGGTCGGCTCTGATCCGGCGCCCAGATGGCGTAGCCCTGCTCGCGGACATGGGCAAGATGAGGCGGCTGTGTCGCGAATGCCTCGAACAGCATGCCCGGCGCAGTCGACTCCAGTGGGAACGGCTCCCACAAGGTGGCGACGTATCGGATCGGGTCGGTACCGGGCGACTGGTCGAGGGCGACGATGCCGTCGCCAGCCCTGATCGTGTAGACCGACGTCTCACCGGTCATGCTCGCAACCTGATCAAGAACCGGCCTCAGGCCTGCCAACGCGCGCGTACCCGGAGTCAGACCGCGATGGATCAGCGCCACGAGCCTCGGGGCGGCGGCGTAGCGTCCGCCCACTGCCTGGAGGTACCCGAGCGCGCGCAGTTCCGCGAGGATGTCCGACAGCGTGCTGCGCGGGAGTCGCAGCTCACGCATCAGCTCGGCATGTGTCTGCGGCGAGCCACCGGCGGCAACGTGCTCGAGCAGACGGAGCGCCCGTTGGGTTCTCGACATCGGCGGGCTGTGTCCGGGCACGATTGTCCGAACTTTATCGCCGTCTGTCCGCGCTGTCCGGAGGCGATAATCAGATCATCACGAGAGAGAGGAGCGGGATGACCGCAATCACGAGCCCCTTCTACCAGGTTGGGATCATCGTCGCGGCACTGGAACCGGCGATGGCGGAGCTGAGCGCCGGCCTCGGCATCACCTGGGGCGACATCGCAATCGGCAACTACGAGCCAGGGCCGATCCGCTTCGTGTTCTCCGTACAGGGCCCACCCCACATCGAGCTGATCGAGGGCGGCGAGACGGGGCCCTGGAGCAGTGCGGGCGGACCGCGGCTCGACCACATCGGCTTCTGGTCAGACGACGTGGCGTCAGACAAGCGCGAGCTGGCCGGGCGGGGTCTCCCGATCGATGTCGATGGCGAATCATTGGGCAACCCGATCTTCACCTACCACAGCGCTCCCGCCTGTGGCATGCGCGTGGAACTCGTCTCAGGCGAGGTCCGCGAGCGCTTCTACGCCGGGCTGGAGCGTTCGCGATGACCACCGGGTCGCTGGAGGATCGGGTTCTGGCGCTGGAGGATGAGCGATCGATCCTCCGCACGCTGTACGCCTACGGCCAATCGATCGACTACGGAAGAGAGGACCTGTTCCTGGACTGCTGGGTCGACGATGCGCGGCTGACCTACAGCTTCGCCGTTGCCAACTCATCGGGAGCCGATGGTCGCCCGGACATGAGCTTTGCCGGACACGAGCAGATCGCCGGTTTCTTTCGCCGCCACACGCACGCCCCTGAGCGCTACCACAAGCACTTCCTGGTTGCGCCGTTGATCACGATCGAAGGCGACCGCGCGCGCGTGGAATGCTACAACGCGCGACTCGACGCCCAACCGGACGGACCGGTGACCACTAGCTTCGGCCGCTACCGCGACGAGTTGGTCCGGTGCCCCGACGGCCGCTGGCGCTTCTCGAGCAGGCACTCTGAGACCGAGAGCCGGATCTCCACGCCGTTGGTCACAGCTCCCGTGGCGGACGCGCCCGGAGACACAGACGATCATGAGCAGTGATGTCGATAGATACACACCACCACGGCGGCATGCACACAACCCGCGACATGCTCGGCAACACAATGCGGTTTCTGCTGCAGCATCCTGATCAGCGGCGACTGGCGCTCAGCGATCCGGTGTTGCTCGTAAGGGCCTGCGAGGAATCATTGCGGCTCCAATCGACCCTGCAGTGGACGGGCCACCTCGCTCTGGGTGATGCCGTCGTGGGCGGTGTGAAGATCCCAGCGGGCTCGATTCTGATCCTGCTGCTCGCGTTCGCCAACCGCGACGAGACCGTGTTCGCCAACGCCGACACGTTCAACCTGGAGCGGCCCGAGCTGAAGTCTCATCTCGCCTTCGGAACACACATCCACTCGTGCCTCGGCGCACCGTTGGCGCGCCTCGAGGGCAGAATCGCGCTGACCCGTCTGTTCGAGCGCCTGCCCGAGCTACGCCTCTCCGAGGAGAATGACTTCTCGTTTCGTGCGAGCTTCAACTTCCGCGGACCGAAGGCTCTCAACCTGGAGTTCGATCGCGTCGCTTGATCGCGTCGCGATCAGTCCGCCGGCACGGGCGGAGACGTGGGCTCCTTGGAGAGGAGTCGGCGCACTCTATGAGCGAGTAGCGAGAGATCGCTGGCGAGACCGTCGGGCTGGCGCACCATGCCGATCGCGCCCAGCCCAAACAGGAGCGCGGGCACCGGCGACCAGGAGCTGGGCAGGTAACTCGAAAACAGCCCGGGGATGAGCGTGAAGCTCAGTCCCGCGGCGAGTGCCGCCCAAGGACTGCGGATGCCGACCGCGATTGCCACCGCAAGCCACACCAGTCCGGCGGGTGTGGCGAAATCGGTCGGCAGCGCCGTCCCATACGAGATCGCCAAGAGGCCGCCGCCGATGGCCGCGATCGCCGCCCCGAGACCGACGAGTAGGACACGCACACCCGTAGCACTGACGCCAGCCATGCGCGTGGCGGCGGCACTCCAGCGGGCCGCACTGATCGCCAGTCCGGTCGTCGAACGTCGCACGTGGTACAGAAACAGCACGAACAGGGCAAATATGGCGAGCGCGAATAGGGCGAAGCCGGTACTGCCGGTACCGACAAAGCCGGGCGTCGCGACAGGCACTCCCTCACCGTTGGCCGTGAAGCGACCGAGACTGTAGACGAGACTGTCCATCAGCAGGCCGAAGGTCAGCGTGATCAGCGCCACATAGAGATCACCGAGGCGCACCGTCAGGAGTCCGAGGAGTAGGCCTGCGAAGAGCGCGAGCACTCCCGCCACCGCCAATGCCTCCAGGGGCGAGAGTCCGAATTTGGTAGAGAACTGCGCGAGGGCGATTGCGCCGAATCCGGCAAAGGTGATCTGAGCCAGCGTTATAAACCCGCCATCGCCTGTCAGCAGAGTGAACGAGAGGAACGCCACGGCGAATGCAATGCCCTCACCGATCTGCGTGACCCAGTATCCCGACATGAGCACGATCCCGAGTAGGACAAGCAGAATCATGAAACCCGGGCCCAGCAGAGGTCTCGCCCTCGCGGCCAGGGCAGCACCCGTCCCCTGACCGCGCCGCGGCAGCTCGATCCGGCGCTCATCGGCGAGCGCGAGCCGTATGCCGAGCTGTGCCTCGGCCGGACCGTGCTCTTCACTCAGGCCGCGCGAGTTGAGCAGGATGAATGCGAAGACGAACGCGAAAGGGGCTGCCGGCACGAGCTGCGCCGCGAGCGAGCCGCTGGTCGGTGAAAACTCCGTGATCAACGAGGTCACGACGCCGATCGCCAGCGCGGTGAGAACTGCGCGTCCGGGATAGCGAAGCTTGGCGACGATGACGGACGCGAAGGCCGTGCCGGTCAAGAGGGTGAATGCGGTCTGTGTCAGTCCAATCGTGGGTGCTATGAGCACGCCGGCGAGGCCGGAGAGCAGGAAACTGATCGCCCAGACGCAGCCACTGACCCGCTGCGGATTGAGGCCCGAAAGTCTGGCCATCGATTCCGAATCGACGACGGCACGGACTATCACCCCGGCCGTGGTGAACCGCAGCACTGCGAAGCCGACGGTCAACACGAGCGCGAGGCACGCGAACACGATGACTTGGTCGAGCGTGATCGTGAGGCTGCCGACGAGGTGGTACACGGGCTCCGGCGTTGGCGCCAAGCCGGGCACGACCTCGACCACTGGTGACCCGAACACCAACTGCGCCAGCGCGAACAACGCGACCGACATCCCGATCGTGGCCCCGACCTTGATCAACGTTGAGGCACGCGTCAGCCCCTGCAGAATGGTTGCCCAGAGAACCAGCCCCGCGAGCGGCGAGAACACCAGTATCGAGAACAGCGCCGCGGGAATGATCGCCCACGAATGCTGTACGTGAAGGAAGTAGTAGAGGCGGGCCACGAAATATGCGAACGCTCCGAAGGCGAAGTTGAGCACGCCACTCGAGAGGTAAGTGGCCACGAGGCCAAGCGCGGCGAGGCCGTAGATGCTGCCACCGACCAGTCCGATGAGTATGTATTCAGCCACAAGCCTCAGTGCCTAGCGAACAATGGATCCGCACCGACGCGCGGCGCCTTCCCCATAATCGGGATAGGCGCCGCGATACCGCGTCAGTTCTAGTGAATCGCCTTTCCGCAGACCGGGCGGTGGTTGTTGAGCGGCCTGAACACCTGGTTCTTGAGCTGCTCGACGAACATGCAGCCGTTCACGCTGAGGTCGGTCGGCGTGACCGCATGGCTGAAGGACGCCACGCCAGGCAGCAGACCGCCGGCGTTGTAGCCATTCAGGTGGGTGAGCGCCTTGATCAGGCTGCTGTGACTGGTTCTGCCGTTGGTGGACTCGAGCCCCGCGATCGCCAGGTTCGCACCCAGCCACCCGAACAGGTCGAAGTCGTAGTAGGGGCGACCAGCGGCCCCCCCAAACTTGTGAACCAACGAGTTGGTCTTGGTCGCCAGCTTCGTGCCGAAGTTCCCCGGCAGGAAGTACAGGCTGAACGCCGACCTGTTGAGTGTGCTCTCAGCCGACGCATTGCCGGCCGTACCGAAAGCGCCGCTCTCGACGTCGGTCCTCAGTCCTACGGCGCCGTCCTGATCAGCCTCCTGCATCAGACTCAGGTCAGCCGGCACGCCCAACGGCGCATAGACCCCGTCGCATCCGGCGTTCTTGATCTCGAGCGCCTGTGTCGTCGTCGGCGCCCCCAGCTGGATGGTCTGCGCGTTGAGTGGCACCTTGAGCCCGACAGCCATCGCCGAGGACGCTGTGTTCTTCGAGCCCTGGAACGACGAAGGGATCACCTGGAAGCCGAGCGAGCAGACCGATTTCACGCCGATGGCCTTGAAGATCAGACCTTCCGTCGTGAACGCCCGCGTCGGCGCGTAGGTCCGGCCCAGGTCGCTGAACATATTCTTATACGTGTGCCAGTCCGGGCCGGAGTACGGGCCGCCCACGACAGGAATACCCTTCTTGCTCTCATACGACGCAGAACCCGGCTCGCCACCACCGGACTCCTGGTCGATAACCGCAACGCCGTCGGCTACAAGCTTCTGCACCGCGGCGAGGTTGCCCGTGGGCGAGCTGGCGTCGTCCTCGACGATCCCCTTCAGCTTGTGTCCGTCAACGCCGCCCAACGAATTCTGGTACGCAATCCGGGCAAGGAAATCCTGGGGGACGTCTCCAAAGCTTGACGCGAGCGGACCGGTCTCGTCAGTGACAAGCCCGATCTTGATCACGCCGGCAGCTTTGCCATGAGCGTCGGCCCTGCCTGTGCTTCCACTGCTGGTTGCGGCGAAGGCGAAAATCCCCGCTGCCACCAAGACTGCCGCGAGCCATCCACGGCTAAACCTCATCGTATGCACGTCTCTCCTCTCGTGGTACGGGCACGGAGGCCAGCCCGAAATACGAGCCTGCGACGCGCCCGAACATAAGAACCTAATGACCGTTTGATCCTAACTGAAACCACCGTTTGGTCAAGCTCGAAATGCGTTAGGCTGGATGTTGGCTCAGCCACGGCTGCGTGTGACTCGCGGACCGCTGCCCCAGGCGAAGTCGATCGCGGTCGCCACTGTGTCGCGGGTCTCGCGCGGATCGATCACGTCGTCGAGGATGATGTTCGCGGCCGCCTCCCACGGCTGCGACTCGACGGCCCATTCTGCCTCGAGCTCGGCCGCGGCTGCGTCGCGGGAGGCTTGCCCCTCGTCGGCCGCAAGCTCGTCCAGGCGACGGCGATAGACGGTCCGCACCCCAGTCTCCGGCGCCATGAAGCCCATCTCCGCGATCGGCCAGGCCACCAGCAGGTCAGGGTTAACCGGTCGGCCGCCCATCGCGATGTGGCCGCCGCCATACGCCTTGCGGACGATCACCGCAATCTTGGGAACGGTGGCCTTCGCCACCGCCGAGACCACATGCTCGTAAGCGGCAAGGATCCCGCCCCGCTCCGCTTCGGTCCCGATCATCAGCCCGGGCACGTCCTGCAGGAAGACCAGCGGGATGTTGAACTTGTCGCAAAGCGCGACGAAACCACGCTCCTTATTGAGCGCCGAGACGTCGAGCACACCGGCACGCTGCATCGGCTGGCTTGCGACAACCCCCACTGGCTCACCCTCGATTCGCGCAAGCGTGCAGATCAGGCTTCTCCCGTAGCGCCCGCCCCAGTCGAACATCGAGTCGGCGTCAACCAGGGCCTCCAGCACCTTGTGCATGTCGTAGCCGCGACGGGGGTGCGACGGAACGATCGACAAAAGCTCCTCCGGGCTTCGAGCGGGCTCGGATGGGGGTGCGGACGGAGCCGGCAAAGCTGCCGAGTCAGGCAGGTAGGTTAGGAAGCGCTTGATCGCGCAGAACGCCTCGGGCTCCCCGTCCACCACCCTGTGGGCGCTCCCGCTTGTCTCGTTCGCCACCTTCGGGCCACCGAGCTCGTCGGCACTGACGTCCTCTCCAATCGCCCCCTTGATCACCGGCGGGCCCGACAGCGCTATCGAGGCGTCGCGTTTCATCACGACGAAGTCGGCGATAGCAGCGTGCAGCGCGGCGTCGCCGAAGCTCGGTCCGAGCACGGCCGTCACGCGGGGCGTTGCCGGACAGCCCGGGGGTGACTCCAAGAACGAGGTGAAGTCGAACGGCACCCCGGCGAAGCGCCAACCGAGCAGATCCGGAAGCCGCCCGCCGTCGTTGTCGCTCAGGAACACCAGCGGAATCCCTCGACGGCCCGCCCACTCGGCGACGCGGTTCTGCTTGCGCATATTGACCGGCGCCGTGGTTCCTGCCAGCACGGTTGCATCGATCGCGACGACGCACACCTTGCGACCACCGATCCGGCCGAGGCCGGTCACGATCGCATCGGCCGGCGATGGCTCTGCGCGCCGGCGCTCGGGCAGCGCCAGCAGACCGATCTCCAACCAGCTCCCGGGGTCGACGAGCGCCGTGATCCGTTCCCGGGCGGTCAGCCGACCGGAGGCATGCTGGCGGGCGATCCGATCCGGACCGCCCATTGCCAGAGCGGCCTCTTGCCGACGCTCGAGCTCGGCAATCCGCTCTACCAGCAGATCATCTTCGGGCCGCTCCTCAGCGAGCAGCTCGTTCTCGGTTTGCTCCGTCATGTCCCGCTTTCGCATAGTGGCCCTATTCGGCCACAGTAGCCCCTCAGACGTCGGGCGTCAACCAAGCGTCTGGTTGAACGGGACACACCGTCAGGCCCGGGTATTGATGCCGAGCACTTCGCTGACATCGGCCGCAGGATCATCTTGATAGGAGAAATCACCTGCCTCCTGGCGTGCAACCAGAGCCTGATACACCCTGCGATAGCGAAGCCCGGCCTTGTCAAAGCGAGAACTGAGGTCGCTGTTGGGCCGTGGCAGCAGGCAGGTGTCGTTCTGCTTGCGCAGTGCCCAGTTGTCCTGGCGGCCGACGATATGCGCGGTGAATGGGAAGATGGTGCGCCCCATCCTCGTGATGTGCTGCGGATTGAACGTAACCGGGGTCCGGGTGCGCTGCCGGGTCTCCGGACTGCACGGGTGCAGCATCCGGATCGACATTCCCGTGGGCAGTCCGACCGACGGCGCAAGCATCGGCGTGCGGAGCCCGAACCCGAGGATGTCAGCGACATTCTCAGCCGTGGTGAAGGCGGCAACCTTGATTCTGCCAGGAATCGTCTCGTGCTCGTGAAGGTTGGGGATCGCGGTACAACGCCCGGTCGCGCCGTCGAAGCACCAGCCATGGTAAGGGCATTGCAAATACCCGTCTTCGGTGATTCGGCCCATTGACAAAGGAAGGCGACGATGGGGCAGCTGTCGTCCGCGGCACGAACGACACCCTGCAGATCCCGGTACACGGCACGGTCGCGAGTTCCCAGGCGGAAGGCCCGGGGATGGCGGACCACCTCGTCGGAGTGCGCGGTTGGCCACCAACCATCCGCCACACCGAGGTCAGGGAGCCGCCGGCGACCGCCAGGAGCGGCTTGCGCACGGGCGATTGGGACGTCTTCCTCGCGCACAGAACTGTTCGGTGGCGTCACTCGCCGAGCTTCACGTCCTCAGCGGCGATCACGATGCCGAGGCTGTCGACGAGTGGAAGCGGCCTTCACCGGTGGTAGCTTATCTCACCAAGCGATTGCTGGACAAACCCGGGCTAGCGACCCAAAGGCCCATGACCGCAGGTTTGACGCCGACCGCGGCAACCATTTGGAATACCAAGCGTTTGGTGGAACACTGTGGGTGTCCGGCCCGCTATGCCAAAAGGCGCATCGAGCCAACGTCCAATGGTCGGCTGGTTCCCAGCGCGTGCGGTCCCGCTTCGACCCTCAGGCGCTTCAGCCTGCCGTTGAGCGAACCGGCCCGGCTCTGCGTTACGCCGAGGCATCAGCAGAGATCGATGTCGCCGACATGCTGCGCCGTCGGAACCTGGCGATCGTGCGGGACTCTGGCAAGCGCCGTGAGCAGATCCCCCTCGAGGTTCGGGGCGAGCTCGGTCGCAACATAACCTACGCCTCGAAGCTGGCGCTCCAGGCCACCAATCGCCTGGTGGACGGCACGGATTCGAGTGCCCCGTACAACAAGAACCTGCTCCATCGCCAGGCCGCCGATGTGCGTGCCGGGTCGCTGCAGTTCGTCCTCCACTGGGAGGAACGGCGATCCAGTATTTGCGGGTGCACTGGGGCCTCGAGCCGAACACGATTCTGATCTGAGGCGTAGGTCAGGGGTCACCGCGGTTCCGCCCGCTTGGCGGGACCGCGGGCTCCGGCTAGTCGATGCCCGCGATCTCGCCGTCGCTCAATCCCCACGCCAGGAGCGCCTCCCTCGGTGATCGTGCTTGCGAGATCGCGCCCGGGGTCCGGCTGAAGCGCGGCGCGGGCGCCGGTTGGACGATGCCGTCGTTGTTGACGAAGTTGCCACGTGCGACGTTGTGCGGGTGCTGCGGCGCCTCGGTCAGGCTCAGCACAGCAGTGGCACACGCCTCCGCGCCCTCGAACCGAGCGCTCCAGTCTGCACGCGTGCGCTTGTCGAAGACCCCCGCGAAGCGCTCCTTAAACTCGGGCCAACGGGCCCGGTCCCACTGAGGCATCTCGGCCGGGTCGAGCTCAAGCAACCCGAGCAACTCGGCGTAGAACTGCGGCTCGATGGCCCCCACCGCGACGTATCCGCCATCAGCGGTCTCATATACCTCGTAAAAATGGGCGCCGGAGTCGAGCACATTGGTGCCAGGCTCGTCATTCCATATGCCGACCGCGTGCAGACCGTGGATGGCAGTCGTCAGCAGTGCCGTCCCATCCACCATCGCGGCGTCGACGACCTGCCCCTGGCCCGAGGCCCGCGCCTCGACCAGCCCGCATACGACCCCAAAGGCCGCCAGCATCCCACCGCCTCCATAGTCACCGACCAGGTTGAGCGGGAACAGTGGCCGTTCGCCGCGCCGCGCGATAGCGCCGAGCGCGCCGGCCATCGAGATGTAGTTGATGTCATGACCCGCTGCCGAGGCCATCGGCCCGTCCTGTCCGTAGCCGGTAACGCGTCCGTAGACGAGCCTCGGGTTACGCTCGAGCGCGACCGCGGGACCCAGGCCGAGACGCTCCATCACACCAGGCCGAAAGCCCTCGATCAACGCGTCGGCCGCCTCGATCAGGCGCAGCACCAGCTCACGACCCGCGGGCTCCTTGAGGTTGACGGGAACCGATGAGCGGCCACGGGTGACGACGTCACCGCTGTCGTTCCCGAGCAGGCTCGGCTGGTCCGGGCGGTAGATGCGCAGCACCTCCGAGCCCATGTCTGCGAGCAGCATCGCGGCAAAGGGACCAGGACCAATCCCGGCCATCTCAATCACCTTCGTACCGGCCAGCGGTCCCACAGCTGCGGTCCGCCGCGCTCAGGCCTTTGACAGGCCACCGCGCACGAACATCACGCAGTTCTCAACCACGTCCTCCAGCTTGATTCGTCCGCGAGGCTTGAACCAGCGATACGGCCAGATCATCGTCGCAAAGACGTCATAAGCGAGCAGTCGGGCATCACGCGTGTCGTCGATCAAGCCTGCTCGCTGCCCGGCCATTACCTGCTCCACGACGAAGTCCTCGTGCACCTTTCTCCGGCGAAGGATCTGCTTGCGGCGATCTTCACTCAGCTGCGCCAGGTCGTCGTAATAGACGGAGATCCGCACGAGGTTGCGTAGGTTGAAGGTGCCCTGCCGCCGGACGTACTCACACAGCCGCTCCAGGGGATCCAGATCAGGTTCCGCGATCACAGCCTCTACCAGCAGATCAACGTCGTCGTGAACCGCGTTGAGGAGCCGGAAGAGGAGATCTTCCTTGCTGCGGATGTAGTAATAGATTGAGCCCTTGAGCATGCCCAGCTCGTCGGCCACGTCCTGAATCGTCGCCGCGGCATACCCGTGCCGCGCGAACACCTGCGCGGCGGTCTCGAGCACCTCTGCATCACGCAAACGCGGAGGTGCCTCTCGACCGGAGGCCTGCTGAGCCCGCGCGGCTGCGTCGGTTGTTGGGGAACGGGTCGCCATGGCCAGGACTGTAGCCGATGCTCAGGCTGTCACTGCTAGTCGTAGCATGCCGGTCGAGAGTGAATCGGCGCGAAATCAGCCGTCACGGCGCGTGCATCCCGCCGTCCACGGAGAAGTCGGCTCCGGTGATGAACCCAGCCTGATCTGATACCAGGAACGCGGCCAGGCCCGTGACATCCTCCGGCCGCCCGAGCCGCGGGGCCAGCAGGGCTGCCTCGAGCCCACGGCGTGCCGTCGGCTCCGCGAACAGTTCAGCGGTGCCCGGTGTCTCGATCGGACAAGGACTGATGCTCACAGCCCGGATCCGATGTGCAGCCCCCTCGGCAGCGATCGCCCGCGTCACCGCCAGCACTGCGCCCTTCGTGGCGCAATGCGCGAAGCCACCGACTCCGGCTCCCACCCACGCGGCGACCGAAGCGGTATTGATGATCACGCCACCGCCTCCTGCCGCCAGATGCCGGCCAGGCGGCGCGAGTCAAGTAGAAGACGATGTCCAGCTCGTTGCGGATCGTGAACTGCCAGTCCGCGACGGACGCCGCACTTCGGCCCTGACCGCCTCCCGTGCCCTTGATCAGCGCAACCTTGCCTGCAAGCATCCCAGTCATCGGTGTTTCCTCTCCTGTCACCGCTGTCTGCAGGCAGGTCAACAAGATGAAACGATTGAGGGTGATCGTGGTATGAGACTCGTCCGCTTTGATGACGACCGCACGGGTCTGCTGACCGTGCGCGACGGTTCCATCCATGTACTCGATATCGGCTCCCAACTACCGGACGGGAGCAACTGGTTACGGCTCATCGACGACTGGGGCACCTGGAAGCCGCGTCTCGAGGGGCTGCTCGCAGCCGCCGAGCAGGATCCCGGGACACTTATTCCCATTGAGACGGTGCAGCTCCGGCCCCCGCTGCCGACGCTCAACGCACGCATCTTCGCGCTCGGGCTGAACTTTGCGAGCCACGTCGGCAACGCATCGCAGGCGATCGACGTTGCTGACCCGCTCGAAGCCACAGAAGAGAAGCCGCTGGGCGGCTTCTACGTGATCCCGGGCACGGTGGTCGGCCATGAGGATGACATCGCACCGCCGAGACTTGCCGAAAAGCTCGATTACGAGGCAGAGGTCGCAGTTGTGCTCTCCTCTGGGGGCCTGAACGTAGGCCCGGAGGCGTTCGGAATCTGGGGCCACACGGCGTTCAATGACCTGAGCATTCGCGATCCTCACCTGGGAGTCGGCCTGAAGACACTTGACAAGGGGACGCTGTCATGGGCGCTGCAGAAGAACTTCCAGGGAGGCAACGTCTGCGGGCCATGGCTGACGGTCGACGAGGGCTTTGACTACGGCAATCTGTCGATTGTCTCGCGCGTGAATGGCGAGCAGCGCCAGGACGGCTCGACAGCGCAGATGATCCACTCATTCGCGCAGGGCGCGGCGAAGCTCGCAGCGTTTGTCGAGTTGCGTCCCGGAGACCTTCTGACATCTGGGACACCGGCCGGCACGGCGATTGAGCAGGGCATCGACGGACCCTTCCTCAAGCCGGGCGACGTGATCGAGATTGAGGTCGAGGGTGCAGGCGTGCTGCGCAATCGCATCGTCTAGCCCGGCCGGGCAGGCTCGACCGATAATTTCAATTTGTGAGGAGGCCGATCGCTCGGCAATCAAAACAGCTGGCTGCAGCCGTGAACCGTGTGCAGCGCTACCTGGGCGCGAACCTCGGAGGCGACTAATCGCTGTCGGCGCTCTGTCGCGCGGCGGACGAAGGCGCGGCGGAGTACGGGACGTAGTCAGTTAGGCCCGAGTCACCCCGGCGGACCCGAGCGAACTGCTCCGCGAGGATCTGTCTTCGCATCGGCCCGTCCTCGAGCTCAATCCGAGCGCCGCTCGGCGTGCGGTGGTAGCAGAAGCCCAAGGGCTTCGTGTCGTCCCCGTCAGGAGTCGCCTCCAGCGGGAATCCGCAGCGCTCGAGTAGACCGGACGCTACTGCGAGGTCGTCGACCCAATAGCCCACGTGGTCCACATAGTCGTGTCCCCGTGATGGCCAGAGGTAGGGAACACCCCCGGCGTCGGCGATCTCGCCGAGCTCGATGTGAGGCGGTCCCTGGAGGGACCACGAAGATCGTGCGCTGAACGCATCCTGTCGCCCCAGGCCCGGACGGCGAAGTGTGACCGTCCCGGCGCGGAACGCAAACGTGTAGCCGAGCCGCTCGTATTCGGCCATCGTCTTCTCTATGTCCTCACATACGACGCCGACGTGCGATTGCGTCCGAAAGATCCAGTCGGGCTTATCGGGATCGAGCACCTCTTCTCCTCTCCGAAAGGTGGCCAGACAGAATAGGCAATCTACCGACCGCCTGGTGAGACTTGCTGCAGTGTGGAATCATGCACGACCGATGCGACTTGGCAGCGTGGGGGTTTGGGGGAGATATCTGCGTGAGGCAGATCCGGCTGAGATCGTCGATGCCGCGGC
Source organism: uncultured Conexibacteraceae bacterium (assembly GCA_963848435.1). Classification (GTDB taxonomy): domain Bacteria; phylum Actinomycetota; class Thermoleophilia; order Solirubrobacterales; family Solirubrobacteraceae; genus Palsa-465. Next base: position 129,560 of record CAWKDQ010000006.1, read on the forward strand.
GGAGCTGGAGGAGCTCGGTTTCGGCACGATCTGGGTTCCCGGCGGAGTCGAGCCGAACGAGGCGGTCTTCGGCGATGTCGAGCGGTTGCTGGCTGCAACTCACACGACCGCCGTCGCCACCGGCATCGTGAACATGTGGCTCCACGAGCCCTGCGCGCTTGCCGCCTCCTACCAGGCCCTGGACGATGCGCATCCCGGTCGCTTCCTGCTCGGCGTCGGCATCAGCCATCGCTCGCTGCTCGATCGCGTGAGCCCCGGACGCTACTACGACCGGCCGTTCGCGGCGATGCAGCAGTATCTCGACGAGCTAGCCGCTCAGCGGCGGCCGGTCCCCCCCACTCGGATGGTGATCGCCGCGCTGGGGCCCAAGATGCTCGAACTCGCCAAAGCTCGCACAGCCGGTTCACATCCCTACCTGGTGCCGGCTGACCACACACGCTTCGCTCGCGCCAAACTCGGTTCCGAAGCGTTGCTCGCGACCTGTATTCCGGTCATCCTGGATTCCGACGCCACGCGGGCGAGAGAGCTCGGCCGAGCGTTCCTCGCTAGCCCTTACAGCACGCTGCCGAACTACCGGAACGCGTGGCTACGGCACGGCTTCAGCGAAGCCGATCTCGCAGGTAGGGGTAGCGATCGCCTGATCGACGGACTCATAGCTTGGGGAGATGTGGACTCTGTGGCGAGTCGCATCCGCGAGCATCAAGCCGCGGGTGCCGATCACGTCTGCGTGCATGTCGTCAGTCGGGACCGTGCTCGGCTGCCGCGTGCGGAGTGGCGGCGGCTCGCTTCGGTGCTCCAGTGACGGTCCGCTCCCCACCATCCGGCCGCAGCCCCGACGGCGCCACTGCCCGGATGTTCTGCGTGTGGTGCTCACCGTACGGAGGCTCGGCGAGCACCGTATCGATCCGACCGGGCTCATAGACGACGATGCGTTGGGCGATGCGCCACTCACCGCTGCGAAGTCGACGCGGTCGCAGTAGCGTAGGAACGCTACGTAGTCGGTGGCCGGCTCGTCGGCGCGGGCGGGCCGGCGGTGCCTGGCAATGCACGCGGTCTCGACAAACGCGAGGTCGCCATGCAGCTCGATCTCCTGGTTGCCGAGGAAGTGCGTGGTGGACTCGTCCAACGACAGCCGCTGCGCGAGCAGTTCGATGAAGCCATCGACGTCACCGGCATACAGTCCATGATCGTCGATCGCGCCGTGGTGATAGCAGGAGCGCAGCAGGTCCCAGTCCATGCGGTCAATCGCCCGCGCGTAGCGGACCGTGACCCCCCGGATCTGCGCCTCATCCACCAAACCGCCGGATCGCCTCGTCCAGCTGCTCCCGGCTATCGCCGCCATTCATTGCAACGCACCTCCCCCACGCTCACAGGGCAGCCGCAGGCGTATGCGACGAATCCTCGTGAGCGAACCGCCATCATGCTGCCGGCGCCGGTTCCCCGGCGGCCGACTCCCACCTGCCGTCGACAGCCCGATAAGGACGAGCGACCTCGACGAGCGTCCCGTGCGTCGCCTTTGGCGGGATCCAGCTCCACTGCTGCCAGGTCATGTTCGGGTCGCTGAATACCTCCGTGCTCTTCAATGCGACGCCTTCATCCTTGAGCAGTTTCATGGCCCCCGGCACGTCGGGCGTGGTGAAGCAGATGTGGTGGACGCCCTCACCGTGCTTGGCCAGGCGGTCGGCCAATGGCGTCCCCTCGCCCGGTTCCATGAGCTGGATTTCCGGGCCATTGTGGGAGACGAATGTCGCCCAGCGCATTGAATCGTCGCCTGCCTCAAACGCCTCGTAGCGAACCAACGGCTCCTCGAGCTGCTCTGGATCGAGCACACGAAGGATCTTGGTCCAGTCCTCCACTGCCTTATCGAGATCCTTGACGAGCAGGCAGACGTGGGCGATGACATTACTGGGCATGCCGGACCTCTCTTACAAACGCTTGGTTGGTTACACGATAATACGCACGCCATGCTCTGTGGTCGCGGACCCAGTTAACGTGGCCCGCGGCCTTCTCGGTAGGGCTGTGTTTGCGAAGCTTTGGATACGCGAGTGCTCCGCTCGAGCTCCTCGAGCAGCATCTCTGAGACCACCAGCTCGAATTGACCGTCGCGGCTCGCGCGCAGAACCTGCGCTGAGGGGCCTTTGGCGGAAAGCACCGCCGAGATCAGGACATTGACGTCAACGACCGCGCGCACGAGCTGCCCGCCGACCCGGCCTGGTCGCGTGTTGCGCCTCGACAGCCAGTTCGGAAGCTTTGGCTTCGGACATCGTTGCGTTTGCCCAAAGCTCGTCGAGAACGTCGAGCTTCAGGTCTCGGCGAAGGGACTCCTCTATCACTGCGCTGTCGGACACGCCTGTGCGTGCCGCGCGGATCTTGACCCACTTGAGAACGTCTTCGTCGATCGTAAGAGTCGTACGCACTTTCGACATATTCGCATCTTATCATCACGATGCGTTGATGCTCCGGGTGACGGCCTTGGTCACCCCTCCGCGACCGCGACCGAGATCGCCATGCACCGCTGGCCGGCGGAGCCGAAGGCGGCAGATACGGCGCGTCCGCAGCCAGGCCGCACGACGCTTCGCACGCGAGGTCGAAGCTGGCATGGTCGGCATCAATGTTCCGGTCCCTGTGCCGGTCGGCTTCTACAGCTTCGGCGGTTGGGGCGACTCGTTGTTCGGCGACGCCCATGTCTATGGCCCCGAGAGCTTCCAGTTCTATACGCGCGGCAAGGTCGTGACGTCCCGCTGGCCGGAGCAGCCCACCGGCGTTCAGCTGTCATTCCCGTCGTCTGGTGCGGCTGAGGCGCTATCCCGAAATTCACCCACCAACAACGCTTGACCAGCAAGGCCAACTCGGCGTCACCAGATCCCGACGCCCACTGCTACTGCCGCAGTATTCCCCTGGGGAGCCGGACTCAGCCCGCCGCCCCTTGTTTAGGCGCGTCATCGGCCATGACCCACTTGATCTGAGATGTTTCCTTTCATAATCATCGGCATTGTTGCCGGCTCCGCGTACGCGCTCGGCGGCGTCGGCCTTGTGTTGACTTACAAGACGTCGCGGATCTTCAACTTCGCCTTCGGGGCGCTGAGCTCTACGCCTGCGACCCAACCCACCTCCATGTGTTCGTGATGCCGGTACGCGTAGCTCGCCGCGATCGCGGTCGCTGGCAGTCGAGCACCCCCGGTGACCCGATGGACCGGAGCACCATCTCCCGCGACTGGCCCCAGGCAGGCGCTGGAGGACGCGGGCCTTCGCCATATGCCGCTGCACTCGCTCAGGCACACTGCTGCCGCCTCCTGGCTCCTGGCCGGCCAGCCGCTGATCTACGTCCGGCGCCAGCTCGGCCACAGCTCGAATCACCATCACCGAGCGCTACTACGGCCACCTCGAGCAGAGCTTTGCCGACGCGGCTGCGAACGAGACCGAGCGCGCGATCTGGGGCGCAGCAGCATGAGAGCTCCGCGCGACGAACACTTCGGGCAGCAAGCGGCGAGCCCCGTTCTCACCAGTCCTGCAGAAACGGGTGCTCGCCGAGCGCGACGGCGTCGATCAACTCGACCAGACGGCGCGCCAGCTGCGCGAACGGGATGTCGACCGGGATCGTGACCCTTCCGGGCGCCCGCTGTCGCCTGACGGCCGGCGGCGTGCGCGGATCATTCAGGACACGACGCCCATCGATGGCTTGACGGTCGACTTGGGGCCGGCGATCGCGATTAGCTCGAGGCCGTCGGGTCCTGCCTCGAACGCCCGCACGACTTCGGGGGCTACGCGCAAGACATCCCATTGGCGGAGATCGTGAACGCTGCCGTCGGCGAGAATCCATCCGGAGCCGGCAACGACTAGCACATAGCCACCCTGCATTGGCTGGTCGGCGGCGTGTTCGATGCGCCGCGACTCCCGACCCGGGCCCCTTAGATGATCGGGGAGATCGTGTCGAGACCCCAGTGGATTCGGGAGTACTGCATGGCCGTTTCCTCCCAGTGATTGATGAACTGCAGGCCGCCGGCGCGGGCGTCCCTGGCCAAGCGATGGATGCCGGCCGACTGCTGCAGCGAGCTCGAGTCCATGTGCTCGACGAGCCGGTTGACAGCCCTCGTGGCGAGATGGACGGGGTAGACGATGTTCCGACGGAGCCTCGCGCGCTCCTCCATCGTCGGCTTGTAACGCCGAACTCCCCAATCGCGGGCGGTCGCGTAGTTCTCGCGCAGGAGCATCTTGGCGAGATGGATCTCCAGCTCTGCCTCAGCGAAGCGCAACTGCGGACCGGGACGCTCGATCGCCGGCAGGAACACCTGGGGGTCCAAACGCGTTCGTACCCGCTCGTCGAAGATGTCGAGCACCCCCTGGGCCATCCCGATGACCGGCGAGGTGATGCCGTGGTTGATCGCGTAGAGCCCCGGCATCACGATGTGCTGCCACGGCGAGTCCGACAGCGCGGCGCCCGGATGCTTGGAGTCGACCAGATCCTTATTCCAGACGATGCGATGCTCGGGAATGAAGACCTTGTCCATCTTCGTCCCGTTGCTGCCGGTACCACGCAGACCCTCCACGAACCATTCGTCGATGACCTCGAAGTCGGACCGAGGCACGAGGCAGTTCGCATCGGGAGTGTGGAGGATCGCCCACGTCGCGTAGTTGGCGCCGCTCGAGAACTTCCATCGCCCAGAGACGAGCAGTCCGCCGTCGACCTGCTTGAAGTCACCCTGGGCATAGCCGGGGATCGTGCAGGAGATCGTGTCGGGCCCTTCCGCGAACCACTCGGCCTGCGCCTCCTCGCCGAACCAGGTGGCCAGGTAGTTGTGGATCGCGTAGAAGCTCGCGAGCCACCCGCTCGATCCGTCACCGCGGGCGACCTCCATGCCGGCCTCGAAGGCTACGGGCAGCTCGAGCCCAAGACCGCCGAAACGCTTCGGTGTGAGCGCCCGAACGATGCCAGCCTTCTTGAAGTCCTCCACCGTCTCCGGCGGGATCGAGCGGTTCTCCTCGGTGATCGGCGCTCGCTCGCGGACGATCGGAATCAGTGCGCGCGCGCGCTCGATCACTTGTTCGGCTGAGAGCGTTTCAGCCGTCGATTCAGGCATCGGTCTCCCTTTCGTCAACCCACGCGGACAAGCCCAACGTTTGGTTGGTTTCGAAGAGGTTAACCGATCCAAGCCGACGATGCGAGCCCTTGCCAAGGCTCGCGGAGTGCTGTCACACTCTCGTGGAGCGCCGTGAGAAGTTCGGTCGCGCGGACGTCTCCACGCTCGGGCCGCAGCTCGTTCATGCCATACGAAAAGCCTACGTCGACAGCCGGCCAGCGGCCGTGTCGCGAGCCACCGGTGCCCCCGTGCCCGAAGCCGTCTGGTGGCGGACCGAACGGCCGATCCTCGGTCTGAAGTTGGAAGCCGACGCCGAATGTCATCGGCTTGCCGAGCAGCGGGTCGACGCGGCTTGTCAGTGGCGTGCACGCAAGCTCGAGCCCCTCGCGTGAGAGCAGCGCCGGCAGCTCGCCGTAGAGCCGCGCGATCGAGCGGGCGGTGCCTACCGCGTTGACGCCCGGGACCTCGGCCGCGAGCCACGCTTGTTCATTCCATGGGAAGCCGTCGGCCGGGTCGAACCGCACGGGGTTGCCGAACACGGACGCGAGCAGCCGGTCGTGCGAGTCGGGCCTGGCGCGAGCGATCGGCGAGCGTGACCATGTGGCGCCGACCGAGATCCGCGCGATCCGGTGCTCGACATGCTCAGGAACGCCGATCCACACGTCGAGGCCGAGCGGCCCGGCGATTTCTTGCGCGAAGAAGGCTCCGATGCTGCGACCGTCAACACGCCGCACCAGCTCGCCGCATAGCCAGCCAAACGTGATCGCATGATACGTACGTGCCGCACGCTCGTCCTCGCATTGCGGCTGAGATGCCAGCAGTGCGGCCATCCGCCGATCGTCGGTCGCCTCCTGCCACGTCACCCGGGTAGCACCTGCAACGCATGTGTCGACCTCGTCGGGCGTGGCCTGGACCTGCAGTGCGCCGTCAACCCGGAGACGGGGCGCGAGTCGACGTGGCACTGACAGCGGCATCGCTGCCGAGGCGCGTGATGTCGTCGGCGGCGGCCCGGCCGGTATGACCGCGGCGCGACTCGCCCACGAGCGCGGGCAAGACGTCTCGATCTGGGAGCGCGACGATCGGCTCGGCGGCAAGATCGATGTCGCGTCGCGTGCGCCGAGCAAGGCCGAGGTTCCGCGCTTCCTCGAGCACGACGCCCGCGAGATCGCACAGCTCGGCGTCGACATCCACGTTTCGGCGGAGGTCGATGCTGACGTCGTCGCCGCCCACGACCCCGATGTGGTGGTCCTGGCCAGCGGCGCCGATCCGCTCGTGCCCCAGATCCCCGGGATCGACGCCGACAATGTCGTCGGCGCCCAAGAGCTGCTGTACGACCGGGGGCATGGCCTACGCCGCCCACAGCCCGGAGGGCGACATCAAGGTCCCGCGGGTGTTCAGCGACCCGGACTGAGCCACGCCCACCCGCCGGCGGCGCTACTGCCCGAGACAGCGCCGTGGATTCCGTACCGGGCTCTTCCAGTTCGACCTACCGTCTGGTAGTTTCGCCGACGATGGGTCAGACCAGTCCGGCGACAATGCGACAGGTCGTGCTGCGGTACTTCCCGTGCCTCGCACTGGGAAAGCCAGGTCGGCGACATCGACCAGGCGGTCGCGGGTCTGCCCGAGGTCGTGGAGTCCTTCACGATCTCGGGCGACCCAGATGCGCTGGTGCGGCTGCGGGTGCGCGATGTCGAGCATCTCAAGCTCGTCATCGATCGGATCCGCCGCACCGGCATCGTGACGGGAACCAAGACGATGATCGTGCTCGGTGCGACGCAGAACGGTCGCGACGTCGGTCCTGCGCACGGGGGGGACCTGCGACTCGGCGCGGCTTCAGCTCACGACGGCTCGGGCTGCATCTGCTGCGCCAGATCTCGCAGCCCGCGGTTCCACGGTTGGGGCGCGAGCGTGCCGCCATTGACGTGGATCACCTCGCCGGTTACGAACGACGCGAGATCGGACGCCAGATACAGCACCCCCTTCGATATTTCCACCGGCAGGCCGAGGTAGCCGAGGGGGGTCTGGCTGATGAAGACGTCCCGGACAGGCTCGGGCATGGTCTGCTCCATCTTTCTGGAGCGCATCAGGCCCGGGGAGATCGCGTTGCAGCGAACCCCGTGCCTGCCGAACTGCGTGGCGACGTACTTGGTCAGAGTCTCCAAGGCGCCCTTTGAGCACGCGTAGGCGGTCGGGAAGTCGTCACCGCGAAAGGCGGAATCCGAAATGATGTTGATGATCGAGCCGCCCCCGGCGCTCACCATATGCGGGATCGTGTGCTTGCACATCAGCATCGTGCCGCGAGCGTTGATCGAGAACACCCAGTCCCACAGGTCCGGCTCGAGCTCGGTCACCAGCGAGTCGTCGAACGGGTTCGCGGCCGCCACCGCAGCATTGTTGTCGAGGATGTCGAGCCGTCCGAAGTGCTCGACGGTGAAAGCGACGAGGGCCTTCACCGCAGCCTCGTCGGCGATGTCGACGGGATGGTGCGCGACCGTCCCCGCCTCCCCGGCGTGAGCTGCCGCCGCTTCCAGCTGCGTGCCCGGCAGGTCTGCAATGACGACCTTCGCGCCCTCCTCCGCGAGCGTCCGCGCTGTGACGCATCCGATCCCTCCGGGATCGCCCGCCCCGGTGACGATCGCGACCTTGTCTTTGAGGAGAGGGCCGCTCATGCCTCTGCCACCACTTTCTGGCCGAGGTCGACGCGCCCACCGAGGTTGAGGAGCTCGATTGCGTTCTTGGACTTGATCTGCTCGCGCTCCGCGTCGCTCAGCCCGATGCGGTCGGTCAGATCGAACGCGATCTGGTCCGAGCCGCCCATGTTGCTTCCGTAGACCATGCGGTCGACCCCGACGATGTCGACCAGAGCCCGCCGCATACCGTCGTTGTGGATCATTGGGTCAAACCAGAAATTCCGCAGGTACTCGATCACGGGCCGCTCGTTGACCGCGTCCGGCGCCAGCGTCCGGTCGAGCATCGCAACCCGCTCGAGGTGGTAGGGGATGAAGCCGCCGGCATGGGTGAGGTAGACCTTCAAGGTCGGGAACCGGTCGAGGACGCCGCCGCATACGAGGTGCCAGAAGGCGCGCGACTCGTCGTACATGTAGCCAAGGGCGATCGTCGTATCGAACGGATCGGCCCGCGACGGGTCCTGCCACTCACACGTCAGCGGAGCGCCGTGGACGAACATCGGCACGTCGAGCTCGGCCATCTTGGCCCACAGCACGTCCATCTCCGCGTCGTGGAGAACATCTTCGGCGTCATGTGGTGGGAGTGAAGTTCGATCAGCTGGGCCGAACCTACCATGTGCGCGCGAGGGCGTGCACCCTGCCGTCGTGTCGTGTCGTGTCGTGTCGTGGTCGCCGGCGCCGATCGGCTAACCTCTTCGAAAACAACCAAACGTTGGGCTTGTCCGCGTGGGTTGACGAAAAGGAGACCGATGCCTGAATCGACGGCTGAAACGCTCTCAGCTGAACAAGTGATCGAGCGCGCGCGCGCACTGATTCCGATCGTCCGCGAGCGAGCGCCGATCACCGAGGAGAACCGCTCGATCCCGCCGGAGACGGTGGAGGACTTCAAGAAGGCTGGCATCGTTCGGGCGCTCACACCGAAGCGTTTCGGCGGTCTTGGGCTCGAGCTGCCCGTAGCCTTCGAGGCCGGCATGGAGGTCGCCCGCGGTGACGGATCGAGCGGGTGGCTCGCGAGCTTCTACGCGATCCACAACTACCTGGCCACCTGGTTCGGCGAGGAGGCGCAGGCCGAGTGGTTCGCGGAAGGGCCCGACACGATCTCCTGCACGATCCCCGGCTATGCCCAGGGTGACTTCAAGCAGGTCGACGGCGGACTGCTCGTCTCTGGGCGATGGAAGTTCTCGAGCGGCGCCAACTACGCGACGTGGGCGATCCTCCACACTCCCGATGCGAACTGCCTCGTGCCTCGGTCCGACTTCGAGGTCATCGACGAATGGTTCGTGGAGGGTCTGCGTGGTACCGGCAGCAACGGGACGAAGATGGACAAGGTCTTCATTCCCGAGCATCGCATCGTCTGGAATAAGGATCTGGTCGACTCCAAGCATCCGGGCGCCGCGCTGTCGGACTCGCCGTGGCAGCACATCGTGATGCCGGGGCTCTACGCGATCAACCACGGCATCACCTCGCCGGTCATCGGGATGGCCCAGGGGGTGCTCGACATCTTCGACGAGCGGGTACGAACGCGTTTGGACCCCCAGGTGTTCCTGCCGGCGATCGAGCGTCCCGGTCCGCAGTTGCGCTTCGCTGAGGCAGAGCTGGAGATCCATCTCGCCAAGATGCTCCTGCGCGAGAACTACGCGACCGCCCGCGATTGGGGAGTTCGGCGTTACAAGCCGACGATGGAGGAGCGCGCGAGGCTCCGTCGGAACATCGTCTACCCCGTCCATCTCGCCACGAGGGCTGTCAACCGGCTCGTCGAGCACATGGACTCGAGCTCGCTGCAGCAGTCGGCCGGCATCCATCGCTTGGCCAGGGACGCCCGCGCCGGCGGCCTGCAGTTCATCAATCACTGGGAGGAAACGGCCATGCAGTACTCCCGAATCCACTGGGGTCTCGACACGATCTCCCGGATCATCTGACGGACCAGTCGGAGGTCCGCGGCGGACCGAACGCGCCGCCGGGCGTCCTGTAGGGGGCGACGTTCGCGTCGCCCCCTACCGGCTCTGGCCGGCGGCGCGCTTATGTCTGAGCGGTTGCGTGACTCGGTGTCGCGCTGACCACGACGGGCTCCTCGTCGTGTGCCCAACCGCGCATGACGTGGGCGAAGCGGCCGCCGGCGAGCATCGTCCCGCAGTACATCGCCAGCTCGACGATCTGCTCCGGGGTGAGGTGCCTGCCCAGCTCGCGGAAGAGGTCGTCGTCGATCGAAGTGTGGTCGATCGCGAACAGTTCGGCGAAGCGCAGTACGGCGCGCTCGAGCTCGCTGAAGCGCGGGTCGTCGGAGCCGAGGCAGGCGATGTCGTCGTCGGTGATGCTGTCGTCCTTGCGGGCGACCCTGCAGGCCTCGCAGTCGTTGAGCTGCGCGATCCGCAGCCGAGCCAGCTCGAGCAGGCGGCCACCGACGATGTTGCCGTCGTGGAAGCGCGTGTGCAGCCGCAACTGGGCTTTGGCCAGCTCGGGCCGCAGCGCCCACAGGCGCGGCACGGTGGTGTCCTCCCTGACCGCCAAGTGCTCCTGGGCGGTGGCGAGCAGCTCCCGCAGCTCGGGATCCATGCTCTCCAGCTCGACCGGCTCCAACCTGGGCATCTGCTTGCTCCTGTCGCTCGGCGCCGACCCCGATGTTACGCCGTCTGACCTCGACTTTCGAGCCGGACCTGTAGGTGCCGCGACCGACCACCAGATGACCTCACGATTAGGCTCCCCGAGTCAGCTCGGGACGAATGCTCGCCGACGGCACGGTCCACGATCTCCGCCAATGGGATGTCGTGCGCGTGGCCCTCGAGGTCGTACGCGCGTTCGATTCGGGCCCCGACGGCCTCGAGCTGATCGCGATCGGTGGGCCTAAGTGGTGCCGGCCGTAATTTCGGTTCGGGTTGAAGGAGTTATGGATACCGGCTTGAATCTTCTTGGTGATGGCGGGCCGCAGCCAGTACCAGATCGTGTTGAGCGATGAGGAACGTCGGGAGCTTGAGCATCGCGCGGCCTGCTACTCGCGAGCGCACCGTGAGGTGCTGCGGGCGAAGCTCGTGTTGTACGCGGCGGAGGGATTGAGCAATGTCGAGATCGGCCGCCGGTTGCAGATGCTGCCCGAGCTCGTCGCCCGGTGGCGAAGACGTTTCTATGAGGAGCGGATCGAGGGGTTGAGCGATAGAGAGCGCGCGGGGCGCCCGCGCCGCTCTTCCCCCGGAGCAGGTCGCCGAGGTCAAGGCGATCGCGTGCGAGCTGCCCAAGAATCACGGCGTTCCGCTCTCGCGCTTCAGTCGTTCTGAGCTGCATCGGTTCGTCATCGAGCGCGGCGTCACGGACGCTTCGGCCTCGACGATAGGGCGGTGGCTGGCCGAGGACGCGATCAAGCCTTGGCAGCACCGCTCGTGGATCTTCCCGCGCGATCCCGACTTCCTGGAGAAAGCCGGCCGCGTGCTTGACCTCTACCAGGGACGCTGGGAAGGCAAGCTACTTCAGCCGGGCGACATGGTGATCAGCGCCGACGCGAAACCGTCGATCCAGGCGCGCCGCCGGATCCATCCCACCCAGGCGCCAAAGCCGGGCGGCGGGCGGCTGGTTGAGCATGAGTATGAGCGGCTCGGCGCGGTCACCTACCTTGACGCGTGGGACGTTCGGCGCGGCAAGATCATGGGACGGACCGAGCGCAAGGGCGGGATCGCCGCATTCGACCGGCTCGTGTGGCAAGTGATGAGAAAGGAGCCCTACCGATCCGCCCGCCGCGTGTTCTGGATCGTCGACAACGGCTCCGATCACCGCGGAAACGCATCGATCAAACGGCTCCAGAAACGCTGGCGGAACCTGACCCTCGTGCACCTCCCCGTCCACACCAGCTGGCTCGGGCGAGTAGCCGGGGGGAGTCTCACCCCCCGGCCCTCTCAGAACCCGGCGTGACCCTCTCAGTTCACCGGGCTCCCATCACCCAGCCCGCGAACGCGCGGCCCTCTTGCCAGTGAGCGAACAGCCCTGGCTCACGTCGTGCGACGTCCGCCAGCAACTGTCGCGCTCGTCGTGGACGGCCGCGTAACCGCTTGTACTTCCGTGTGGCCCATCGAACGATGTACTCGTCGATGAGCCTGAGAGATCGGTGCAGCTCGGACGGGTAGAAGCCGCCGTAGTAGTTGCACCAGCCCCGCACACTCGGATTGATCGCGTGCGCCAGGTCAGCGAGAGTCGAACCGCTCCGCGAGTGAAGCCGCCAGCGCTTGATCGTGCGACGCATCTCCTTCGCGGCGTCGTCTGAGATCGCCGGGAGGAAGCTGACAAACTTCTTGCCAGCCTTGTTCCGTGCGAGTCTTGGACGAAACGTATACCCAAGGAACGTGAACTGCTCGTGCTCGTAGGAGCCGGTGCGGTTCGAGTCCTTGCAGTACACGATGCGCGTCTTGTCCAGATTCAACTCCAGACCGACCTGCGCCAGCCGCTCGATGATCGCCTCGCGCAATGCCTGCGCTTGTGCCTCTGTCTTGCAGTGCAGGATTCCATCGTCCGCGTAGCGCTCGAACAGGACCTCCGGGAACTCCCGGACAAGCCACATATCCAGCGCGTAGTGGAGGAATAGATTCGCCAACACGGGCGAGATGGCAGAGCCCTGAGGGCTTCCGCGATCCCGTTGCTTGAGGGTGCCGTCCTCCAGTTGGATTGGCGCTTTGAGCCACCGCTCCACATAGAGAAGGACCCACCGCAGATCAGTGTGATGAGCAACCGCTTTCAGAACGAGCGCATGATCGAGCGTGTCGAAAAACGACCTGAGATCCAAATCCAGAGCCCAGTCATATTTCCAGCACCGCGTCCGGCATGTCCGCAACGCATCATGAGCCGACCTCCGTGGTCGATACCCGTAGGAGTCCGGGTGGAACACTGGCTCCACCTCAGGCTCCAGCACCAGGCGAGCGACCGTTTGAGCGACCCTGTCCGCGACTGTGGGCACGCCGAGCATCCTCGATCCGCCCGACTTCTTCGGTATCTCAACCGCCCTGACCGGCGGTGGGATGTAGCTCCCCGAGGACATCCGGTTCCAGACCTTGTAAAGGTTCCCTTTCAGGTTCGCCTCGAACGCCTGGATTGATTCCTCGTCAACACCCGCCGCACCGCGATTGGCCTTGACCCTTCGCCATGCCTCCCAGACCAGCCGTTTGGAAATCGCAAACGGTTTGCCGTCAGGCTTCGGCTCGCTCACCGGCTCCTCCCGCGTCATCGCGGTTGACCAGCCCGCAAGCCAGGATGATCCGCCCCCGTCGCTCCACCCGCATTACCAGGTTTCTCAGCTACCACGAGGCGGTCCGCCCCTGTGCCCCGCATCGCTACTCAGCCCCTCACGGATCAGCCGCTTGGGGTTCTCGCTTCCACGAACGACCGCAGGCCACAACCGCTCCACTGGCCGCCCACGAGCACGGGACGACAGGTTCACACGTTCCACACCAGAGCCCAGGCCAAGCTCGCGCCGCCTTCATGCCGGACACCGCCTGGGCAGTCAACGGACATCCCCCAGGCTCATCCCGAGACACCTGATCAGCCTCGGTTTTGATGTCATCTTAATCTCTTTCGACACGTCCTCAACGGTTCGCTTTCGCTCGCCTTCTTGGCCCACACCTGACGCGCTGATAGCGCACCTTTTCCGCAGACGCTCAGCACCCCGGCTCTTGACCAGCGCACCTTGCGGCGGTTTGCGACCTCCCCCGCAGGTCGGCCGCGGAGGACCACCAGCCAACACCGCTGGCCCCTCCATCTCCCATGCAGCACTGCATCAGTTGATTCGAGCCTCTACACCGATTCTTCCTTTGCATTCGTGTTCTCACACCAGGTCGAGATCTACCACTCGATCATCCAGCGCAAAGTGCTCGCCCCGAACGACTTCGCCGACACCGCCGAGGTCGCCCGGACGCTCAACCAGTTCGAGCACCACTACAACAAGATCGCCAGGCCGTTCGAGTGGAACTTCACCCGGGACGACCTAATCAAGCTGCTCGAGCGCATCAAACCCGAAGCCACCGATCACGCGCTCCCGGCAATCGCCGCCTGATCACCGACCATAGTTACGGCGGGCACCACTTAGCCAGAGGAAGGCGACGGCGTCATCGCCGAGACGGCCTGGCCGACCTCGGTCTGAGGCCTCAGCCGGACGGGCGGCGGACCGTCTGGAGCCCGCGGAACGCGTCGGTGGCGTTGGCGAGGATCTCGAGATGGCCGTCGACGGTCGTGGGGCCAACGCCAAGGGTGTTGATCGACCGCGTCCTCGGCGCCGCCGGGCCCCCACAGCACGCTGCCGTGAATCCCCACGTCGGCGGGGTCGCGCCCCGCCCTCGGCGATCTGCTCGAGGGCCTGATCGAGGCCCTCGCCGGGCTGGAACATCGGAAACACACCGTCGGCGATGGCTCCCGCGCGGCGCAGCGCCGGCGGCGCCTTGGCACCGATCCACACTGCTCGGGCGCGATCGACGGTCTGCGACCCCGGCCCATGCGAACCACTCCGAGCCCCTTCAATCCATCCTCGGCGAACCGCGCACGCCAGTTCGCCACCGTCGTTGCAGACACCCCGACCTCAGCCCCGATCCCGGTGTTCGCGACACCATCGGCCGCGAGCAGCAACGCCTGGGCACGTTGCACATCACGATGCCTGGCGGTCTGCGAGCGCGACAGCTTCTCAAGTACTTCTCGTTGGCTCTCAGCCAGCGGCATAGCAGCAGTAGGAGAGCGCATAAGCAAAACCGGGCCGGGGTGTCGCCCACCTTCCTCGCGTGTGAGACCAAGCTCCTCCCGGCCTCGACAGCGACGGTTCCTCGATCGCGTCGAGGCCGGCGCGAAGGAACTCGGGGATCCTACCACAAAACCCAGTTATTTCCGAGACACTACACTAGTCCACGCGAGATCGCCATCCCAAACGGCAGCTCGGCGCGAGACGCGGCGGACCGCACGAAAGAAGCACGAAGCCGCGCCCCGCCGCGCCGCTCAGGCGAGGTCCCAGATGCTCCAGGGCGTCTCGGGCACCCACTCGCCGGCGAACGAACGCTCGGACAGCTCCGACTCCGAAAGACCATCCGCCTTCCACGCCGCCAGCATCTTCTCCGGGTCGACCTGGGTACCCATGTTGGCGACACGCATCTTCTCGGACCTACGGAGATACTCCAGGGACTTCGCGTGGTCGCCGAAGGCGTCGGCGAGCATCTCGACGAGGTTGTCGTCGGGATCCTTGTAGAAGGAGTACAGGGTGTGCCCGTGGTGGCCCCAGTACACCGGCCGCAGACCCAGGTCTCGCAGCCGCTCGTAGGAAATGAGCATGTCGGCGATCGACTCATACTCCCAAGCGACGTGCTGGGGCCGCGCGTACTTCTGACGCTCCTTGTTATTCGCCTCGACCGGCAACTCCACGATCGTCAGCCGATGGTGCGCGAGATCGTTGCCCAGGAAGGCGATCTTCGGTGCCCCCTGCTTCTCATCGCGCCCTGGCTCTAGCATGAGGTTGATCTGCCCACCCAGCAGCATGGTGTAAAAATCCACCAACGCGTCGAGGTTGGCTGTCACTAGGCCATAATGGTGTAGAATCGGCTGTTTTGCGTCTGGGTGATGGTCGTCGTACGTCGTGGTGTCAGGCTTGTCAACTGCCTGCACGTCGATCTGAGAGGACATCGGCCTCCTCCTTTTCTGTCGTCAATTCGTCTCTCTAAGAACTAACTCACCGCGAGGCGGTCCTGCAAGTTGAGCATCTCGATCGCGTTGCCGCTCTTGATCGCCTCCCGCTCCGACTCGCTGAGCCCGATGCGATCCGTGAGATCGAACTCGAACTGGTCTGACCCCGCGAAGTTCGAGCCGTACACAAAGCGCTCGACGCCGAGCATTTCGACAAGCGCGCGCCGCATGACATCGTCGTGGATCATGGGGTCGAAGTAGAAGCGCGGCAGGTAGTCGAGCACCGGCAGCTCGTTGACAGCGTCGTAGGCGAGAGTCTCCCAGTGCTGCACAAGCCGCCCGAGCTGATACGGGACGAACCCGCCGGCGTGCGTGATGTACACGCGGATGTTGGGGAACCGGTCGAGCACACCGCCGCAGATCAGGTTCCAGAACGCGACGGACTCATCGGCCACGTAACCCATCGTGGCGCTGATGTTCAAGGGGTCTTCCGCCCCGGTTTCGAGGGCGCGTGGGTAGCCATGCACGAACAGCGGGACTTCGAGCTCGTTAACCTTCGCCCACACCACGTCGAGCTCGGGGCTGTGCAGCTCGTAGTCGCCGAGCCCGGCGCCTGCCAGGTAGAGGCCGACGGCCCCCATTTTGACCGCGCGCTCGACCTCCGCAGCCGCCTCCTCGGGCCGGTGCATCGGCGCCGTCGCCCACCACAGGAACCTGTCCGGATCGCCGGCGCACCAGCGCGCGAGCTCGTCGTTGCAGAGCTTCGCGTAGTCGACGCCGAAGTCGCCGGTCCAGTACATGAACATCAGCGGCGAGATCGAGACAACGAGCTTGTCGACTCCCATCTCGTCCATGAGCCCGCGCCGGAACGGATAGTCCATGCGCTCGTAGATCGCGCCGACGGGGTCGCTGTTATCGACCTTTAGCTGCGCCGGCATCTTCCTGTTGCGAAGGAAGTAGTCGCCGATCTTGAGATCGATGCCCGACCACGTGGGGCCCCAGTGGGGATCGCAGTCAAACATCGCAGGCGTCAGGTGATGGCCATGAAGATCAATCAGCATCGCGGGCTCCTCCGAACGGCAAATGGCAGTGTCCGTTCCGGGTCACGTGGCCCCGGAACATGCTCCGGCAGGAACGTAGCATACCAGCCGGTTGGTTGATGTACTTCGCCAAACGTGGCTGGGGAAGCTACAGCTATCGGATGTCCCCGATCCCTCGACGGCCGCGCCGATCCGGAACCACGAGGCGGCACCCGCCATCGCGCCGCGAACTCGGGTGGGGGCATCGAGGTTGCGAGTCGCGAAGCGGACGTGTTCGGCGACAATCTCGCGAGGCGCGCGCTGCGAGCCGTTGAGCCGGCCGCCGCGATCGAGGCATGTACGGCGCGAGCGCCTCGAGCGACCGGTCCTGGTGGTGCAAGTCGAAGTCGAAGACCTGGTATGAGCGCTTCATCTCCGCCTTCCTCACTGTTCGTTGTCTCTTCAGGTGCCTTTCCAGATCGAGAACGCGCCGTCGACGACGATCGTCTCGCCGTTGTCGAAGGCCGCGAGTTCGGAGCACAGGAACAGGTGAACTCGCGCCGCCTCCTTGGTGCCATCGCGGTCGGGGACGCGCATCCGCGTCTTGATCTGTGATCGGGCATCGGGACGCTGATCCCGTCGTCCGGGCGCTCGAGTCCGACGACGACTGGGCGACGGTCCTCGACGTCAACCTCGCGGGGACCTTCCGGACCTTCCGGACCTTCCAGCGGCCCGTTCCAGGTGACCACGACGCCGACGACGCCGTATGGCTCGCGAAGCGTGAATTTCAAGTCCGTTGGCGGGACCAGCGGGACCGTCCGCCCTTCGAGCTTGTCGGACACGTCCGGAGATCTCCGTCTTCCTTCGATCGCTTGCGGAACCTGCTCATCCAAGGACGTCAGCCAGCCGACGGAGCTCCGACCACCGGGTTCGTGAGCGTTCCGACGCCGCTGATCTCAACCTCGACGACGTCGCCGGAGGGCCAGGGTGCGGTTCACCCCGGATCGTGGAGGGTTGATCTATCGGGCTAGCGCCTCGATGTTGTCGGGCACCGCGTAATAGCCGTAGTGCCCGCGCAGGACGCTGGCCAGCCAGACGCCCTGCTCCGGAATGGGCAGATGCATCCGCCGGGCCATCTCGCGTTTGACCGCGAGCAGCTTGGCGCGCATCCGCTTCGAGTCAGTGATCCGCCGCAGCTTGAACCGTCCCGTCTTCCTCGTCTTATCGCACGCGTGCGTGAAGCCGAGGAACTTGAACGTCTCAGGCGTGCCGAGCCCACGCGCCTGCCGGTCACGGGCGGCATTGCGCCCGAACTCGATCAGCCGCGTCTTCTCAGCATGCAGCTGCAGGCCGAAGTTCGTGAGCCTGTCGCGAAGCTCAGCCCAGAACCGCTCGGCATCCTCCCGATGCTCGAACCCCACCACGAAGTCATCGGCCCAACGCACGATCACAACGTCACCGTGCGCGTACTGGGTTCTCCATTGGTGGGCCCAGAGGTCAAGGACGCAGTGCGCGTAGACGTTCGCGAGCAACGGACTTGCCGAAGCTCCTTGTGGAACGCCGTCGTCGATCGCCGTCCAGGACCCGTTCTCGATGACCCCCGCAGCCAACCATTTCTGAATCAGCCGCAGGACCCTTCTATCCGCGATCCGGTGCTCTAGAAACTTCATCAGCCACTGATGGTCGAGACTTGAGAAGTAGTCGCTGAAATCAGCGTCGAGCACCCAGTTCACCTTCTTCCCGACAATCCCGGCAGCGAGCGCATCCAACGCGTGATGCGGGCTGCGCCCCGGCCGGAACCCGTAGGAGAACCCGAGAAAGTCCGTCTCATAGATGGCGTTGAGCGCCTCCACCACCGCCCGCTGCAGGATCTTGTCCTCCAGCGCAGCGATCCCGAGCGGCCGTAGCCGCCCATCCGGTTTCGGGATGAACACCCTCCGCGACGGCCTCGCCCGATACGCGCCCCCGTGAACCCGAGCATGGAGATCCTTGAGGTTGTCCTCAAGATCCAGCCCGTAGTCCGCCCACGTGAACCCGTCCACCCCCGGTGCGGCCTTCGGCCGAAGCGCGAAGTACGCCGCTCGCAGGCGGTCGACATCGACATGGTGCAGGAGCGCGGTGAACCGCGCTTCCTTATCCGTTGCTGCCACTCGGCGCACACGATCAAGCTCGCTTGGCGCGCCTTGCCCGGCACCGAGTCCAGGGCGCGTTTCGCTGGTCGTGTTCCCCTTGGCCGGTCCGCTTCCCTCCACCATCTCTGCCGCCCCGCCTTGGGCGTTGTTCGCCAGCTTCCCAGGTACTACCAGACCGTCCGACTTCTCACGATCGCGCATCACGGGATTACCGCCAACGGCGTTCCCCGCACGACCCGCCCCTCCATCACGACAGGCGGGTGACCATGAGATCTTTCATGAAGAGATCACGCGCATGCACGGGTTCTCCGACCCCGCGGGGTCCGGCAACGGCTCGCGAAAACGCCGCCACCGGTGTTGCCTTCCGCTGAACCACAGCACGTCGGCACCCCAATCGTGCCCATTTCGAGGCTGCAATAGCCGGCCTGTGCGCACCCCGACACCAACGCTTCGCTGCGCCCTCACGGAACGCCAACACATGGGCAGGGCCATCGTGACTCGCTAGATCTTCGATGTAGGACTCTTCCATTCCCTTCTTTCATGCCGGTTGTCCGGCGCTTTCGTGGTTCCAGGCTTAGATGATCGGGGAGATCGTGTCGAGACCCCAGTGGATTCGGGAGTACTGCATGGCCGTTTCCTCCCAGTGATTGATGAACTGCAGGCCGCCGGCGCGGGCGTCCCTGGCCAAGCGATGGATGCCGGCCGACTGCTGCAGCGAGCTCGAGTCCATGTGCTCGACGAGCCGGTTGACAGCCCTCGTGGCGAGATGGACGGGGTAGACGATGTTCCGACGGAGCCTCGCGCGCTCCTCCATCGTCGGCTTGTAACGCCGAACTCCCCAATCGCGGGCGGTCGCGTAGTTCTCGCGCAGGAGCATCTTGGCGAGATGGATCTCCAGCTCTGCCTCAGCGAAGCGCAACTGCGGACCGGGACGCTCGATCGCCGGCAGGAACACCTGGGGGTCCAAACGCGTTCGTACCCGCTCGTCGAAGATGTCGAGCACCCCCTGGGCCATCCCGATGACCGGCGAGGTGATGCCGTGGTTGATCGCGTAGAGCCCCGGCATCACGATGTGCTGCCACGGCGAGTCCGACAGCGCGGCGCCCGGATGCTTGGAGTCGACCAGATCCTTATTCCAGACGATGCGATGCTCGGGAATGAAGACCTTGTCCATCTTCGTCCCGTTGCTGCCGGTACCACGCAGACCCTCCACGAACCATTCGTCGATGACCTCGAAGTCGGACCGAGGCACGAGGCAGTTCGCATCGGGAGTGTGGAGGATCGCCCACGTCGCGTAGTTGGCGCCGCTCGAGAACTTCCATCGCCCAGAGACGAGCAGTCCGCCGTCGACCTGCTTGAAGTCACCCTGGGCATAGCCGGGGATCGTGCAGGAGATCGTGTCGGGCCCTTCCGCGAACCACTCGGCCTGCGCCTCCTCGCCGAACCAGGTGGCCAGGTAGTTGTGGATCGCGTAGAAGCTCGCGAGCCACCCGCTCGATCCGTCACCGCGGGCGACCTCCATGCCGGCCTCGAAGGCTACGGGCAGCTCGAGCCCAAGACCGCCGAAACGCTTCGGTGTGAGCGCCCGAACGATGCCAGCCTTCTTGAAGTCCTCCACCGTCTCCGGCGGGATCGAGCGGTTCTCCTCGGTGATCGGCGCTCGCTCGCGGACGATCGGAATCAGTGCGCGCGCGCGCTCGATCACTTGTTCAGCTGAGAGCGTTTCAGTCGTCGATTCAGGCATCGGTCTCCCTTTCGTCAACCCACGCGGACAAGCCCAACGTTTGGTTGGTTTCGAAGAGGTTAACCGATCCAAGCCGACGATGCGAGCCCTTGCCAAGGCTCGCGGAGTGCTGTCACACTCTCGTGGAGCGCCGTGAGAAGTTCGGTCGCGCGGACGTCTCCACGCTCGGGCCGCAGCTCGTTCATGCCATACGAAAAGCCTACGTCGACAGCCGGCCAGCGGCCGTGTCGCGAGCCACCGGTGCCCCCGTGCCCGAAGCCGTCTGGTGGCGGACCGAACGGCCGATCCTCGGTCTGAAGTTGGAAGCCGACGCCGAATGTCATCGGCTTGCCGAGCAGCGGGTCGACGCGGCTTGTCAGTGGCGTGCACGCAAGCTCGAGCCCCTCGCGTGAGAGCAGCGCCGGCAGCTCGCCGTAGAGCCGCGCGATCGAGCGGGCGGTGCCTACCGCGTTGACGCCCGGGACCTCGGCCGCGAGCCACGCTTGTTCATTCCATGGGAAGCCGTCGGCCGGGTCGAACCGCACGGGGTTGCCGAACACGGACGCGAGCAGCCGGTCGTGCGAGTCGGGCCTGGCGCGAGCGATCGGCGAGCGTGACCATGTGGCGCCGACCGAGATCCGCGCGATCCGGTGCTCGACATGCTCAGGAACGCCGATCCACACGTCGAGGCCGAGCGGCCCGGCGATTTCTTGCGCGAAGAAGGCTCCGATGCTGCGACCGTCAACACGCCGCACCAGCTCGCCGCATAGCCAGCCAAACGTGATCGCATGATACGTACGTGCCGCACGCTCGTCCTCGCATTGCGGCTGAGATGCCAGCAGTGCGGCCATCCGCCGATCGTCGGTCGCCTCCTGCCACGTCACCCGGGTAGCCAGGCCCGGCAAGCGCGCTGCATGGGAGACGACGTCGCGTACGCGCACGCTCATCTTGCCACGCGCCGCGAATTCGGGCCAGTGGTCGGCGACGGTGTCGTCGAGGGACAGCAGACTGCGGTCCATCAGCAGGACCAGGCACGCGGCGACGAGCCCCTTCGTGCCGGAGAACATCACCTGCGCCGTGTCCTCGCGCCACGGCTCTCCGCGCTCAGGCGCGGCGAGCCCGCCCCACAGGTCTACCACTGGCCTGCCGCCGAGAGTCGCGGCGAACGCTGCGCCGACCTCCTGATGGGCCGTGAAGTTGCGCTCAAACTTCGCCGCCACACGCTCGAAGCCCGGAGCGACAAAGCCGCCGACCTCAACGCGCGACGCAGTCATGCGAAGGCGTCGACGCAAGCCTCGTCGGCGAGATGCTGCCTCACATAGCCGTCTTGTCGCAGAACCACCGCCAAACATGCGCTAAGCAATCTCTCCGACGGGCGACAGGGTCCGATGGACAGCGACGACATCGTAACGGCCATGGTCTCCAACATCCTCTTCGCCACCCTATCACGCGGACAAGCCCAACGTTTGGTTGGTTTCGAAGAGGTTCACCGATCCAAGCCGACGACGCGAGCACGAAGAGCAGCAGCTACGCCGTCGCCCACGCGGACGCCTACCGGACGGTTGCTCGGCAGCGTAGCTCATTGACCCTCGATCTCAGTGAGATCGTTCGCTGGGTCAGACACGGTGGCGTCCGGCTCTGCCGGCAGGTCCTCGGCTCGGCGGCGGGCTCACTCGTAAGCCTCGTGTTAGGCTCGCGGACCTGAGCGCAGACGACGGTGGACATCGGCCCAAACGATTGGTAGATTCAGCTCATGCAGATCGAACTTCACTCCCACCATATGACGCCGAAGATGTTCGAGCGGGTTGCGATGCTCGACCGGACGCTGGCGCCGGACGCGGTCAACGAGCGGCCCGTGATCGAGTACCTGCGGAATTTCTGGTTTGACCCAATGATCCACAACGACGGTATGCGGCGGGCTCTGGTCGACATCGTCGGGGTCGACCGCATGGTCTACGGAAGCAACATGGGCGGCTCGGACCAGATCGCGTTCGATCTGACCGACCGCATCGGGCTGAGCGACGCGGAGCGCGAGCAGATCAAGTCCAAGAACGCAATCGAGCTCCTCAACCTCGGTGGGCGCGTCGACCTCGGCCAGAAAGTGGTGGCAGAGGCATGAGCGGCCCTCTCCTCAAAGACAAGGTCGCGATCGTCACCGGGGCGGGCGATCCCGGAGGGATCGGATGCGTCACAGCGCGGACGCTCGCGGAGGAGGGCGCGAAGGTCGTCATTGCAGACCTGCCGGGCACGCAGCTGGAAGCGGCGGCAGCTCACGCCGGGGAGGCGGGGACGGTCGCGCACCATCCCGTCGACATCGCCGACGAGGCTGCGGTGAAGGCCCTCGTCGCTTTCACCGTCGAGCACTTCGGACGGCTCGACATCCTCGACAACAATGCTGCGGTGGCGGCCGCGAACCCGTTCGACGACTCGCTGGTGACCGAGCTCGAGCCGGACCTGTGGGACTGGGTGTTCTCGATCAACGCTCGCGGCACGATGCTGATGTGCAAGCACACGATCCCGCATATGGTGAGCGCCGGGGGCGGCTCGATCATCAACATCATTTCGGATTCCGCCTTTCGCGGTGACGACTTCCCGACCGCCTACGCGTGCTCAAAGGGCGCCTTGGAGACTCTGACCAAGTACGTCGCCACGCAGTTCGGCAGGCACGGGGTTCGCTGCAACGCGATCTCCCCGGGCCTGATGCGCTCCAGAAAGATGGAGCAGACCATGCCCGAGCCTGTCCGGGACGTCTTCATCAGCCAGACCCCCCTCGGCTACCTCGGCCTGCCGGTGGAAATATCAAAGGGGGTGCTGTATCTGGCGTCCGATCTCGCGTCGTTCGTAACCGGCGAGGTGATCCACGTCAATGGCGGCACGCTCGCGCCCCAACCGTGGAACCGCGGGCTGCGAGATCTGGCGCAGCAGATGCAGCCCGAGCCGTCGTGAGCTGAAGCCGCGCCGAGGCCCAAGCAGAGGTGACGCGGCGGCGCCGCCTGTGCTTGGCGACTCGGAGGGGCCTCAGGTCCCCTGCGAAGTACCGGCGCCGTGACCGCAGACGGCGGTCGACATGGCTCCAAGAGAAAGGTAGGCTCAGCTCATGCTGATCGAACCTCACTCCCACGACAGGACGCCGAAGATGTTCGACATGGCGGCACAGGCATGAGCGGCACTCTCCTCAAAGACAAAGTCGCGATCGTCACCGGGGCGGGCGATCCCGAAGGGATCGGATGCGGCCACAGCCGAGCTGCTCGCTGCGGAGGGCGCGAAGGTCGTCCTGGCAGACCTGCCGGGCACGCAGCTGGAAGCGGCGGCAGCTCACGCCGGGGAGGGGTGGCGGCCGCGAACCCGTTCGACGACTCGCTGGTGACCGAGCTCGAGCCGGACCTGTGGGACTGGGTGTTCTCGATCAACGCTCGCGGCACGAGGCTACGACTACGACGCAACGTTGCGGCCGTCGAGCGACAAAATTTCATCGCCCGTCCGGCCGAGCGGGCCTCCCGGAGCTCCTGAGGCGCCACCGAGGGCACCCGTCACGCCCCACGCACAAACGCTCGTGTATTACATGAGGCTCATCGGATCGCCTGGCTGATCAGGGGCGTACTCATCCGCCATTGCCCGCTCGTGCAGCTCACGGAGCGAGAGCCCGGAGCGGTGCGCCCCCAGCATCTTGGCAGGGTCAAACTGCCGCCCGAACGGATTCTGAATGAACGCCGGATCGTGGACCTCCTCCAGCGCCCGGCCAGGCTCCTCCCAGGCATCGCAGCACAGCTCCACCGTGTTGTCGTCCGGATCCTTGTAATAGAGAGCGAAATGCGTTCCATGATCAGTGCAGAGAATGGGCTCGATGCCCTCACCCTTCAGGCGTTCCCAGGAGGACAGGAAGTCGTCAACACTGTCGTACCCGAAGGCAAAGTGGCTCAGGCCGGGCATGAACCTGCGCCCAGGATCATCCTTGAGCAGCGGATTTGAGAAGAACCCACCACGATGATGGGCAAGGTCATTGGCGACCAGCACTGCCCGCGGTGGCGTCTCCGTCGAGACATCCATCTGCTGCGCGACGTCCAGGACGATCTCGTATCCGCAGATCTTGCTGTACCAGTCCGCCATCTCATCAACCTTCAGCGTCTTCATGCCCCAGTGATGAAAGTGCGGCTTGATGAAACCCCCGTCGTCCGACACAACGTCCTCCTTGGCAGATCTCTGCCGCGAGACTCTACACAACTGAAGAAGACACCTCGATGGCTGGTGGAAGAGGGTCTGCCCGAGGGCTGGCGCCTCGCTCACGGCCGCGGCAGGAGCGCGCCCACGAGGTGCTCGCCGAGGAGCTCAACATGCCGGTCGAGAACGTCGTCGGGCAGCCCGGCGAGATCGCCGTGGAAGGTGAGGTGCACGAGCGGAAGGCTCTGCGCCCACGGCCGCAGGCGGGCGAGCGCTTGCTCCGGCGTGACTACGTCGATCTGGGGCGAGACGGGAACGCCCGCGCGCGTTCGCAGGGCGTCGGCGTCGACCACTTCCGGCCAGACCTCGGCCTGCCCCGCACTCCCGCCGCGGCGCGCGATCCTGCCGTACGACTCGACCACCCACTTCAGATGCGGCGCCGCCCGCGGCCAGACGGCCTCGGGGTCGTCGGCCAGGACCAGGTTCGTGCGGCCCGCGCAGCGCGCCCAAGCCGGATCGTGGCCACCGTCTCGCAGACCATCCTCGTAGGCGGCTACGAGAGCCGGGTTGACAGACATGAGCCCGGCGCCGATCGCGCCCGCGAATCGGGCGAGCTTGCCCCCTAGCGCGCCGATCCAGATCGGCGGAAGCTGGGCGAACATGGTCGAGGGATTCTTTGCCAAGCTCACCAACAAAGCGATCCGCCGCGGCGCGTTCGGTTCGGTCCCGGAACTGATCGCAGCGATCGACGCTTACCTCGCGCAGACCAACACCAATCCGACACCATTCACCTGGACCAAAACGGCCGACCAAATCGTCAAGAAAGTCCAGCGCGGCCGGATGACACTCGAGGCAATCACCAACTAAAACGTGGACGCACCACTAGGAACTCACCGCGAGGCGGTCCTGCAAGTTGAGCATCTCGATCGCGTTGCCGCTCTTGATCGCCTCCCGCTCCGACTCGCTGAGCCCGATGCCATCCGTGAGATCGAAGTCGACCTGGTCTGACCCCCCCAAGTTCGAGCCGTACACAAAGCGCTCGACGCCGAGCATTTCGACAAGCGCGCGCCGCATGACAGCTTCGTGGATCATGGGGTCGAAGTAGAAGCGCGGCAGGTAGTCGAGCACCGGCAGCTCGTTGACAGCGTCGTAGGCGAGAGTCTCCCAGTGCTGCACAAGCCGCCCGAGCTGATACGGGACGAACCCGCCGCCGTGCGTGATGTACACGCGGATGTTGGGGAACCGGTCGAGCACACCGCCGCAGATCAGGTTCCAGAACGCGACGGACTCATCGGCCACGTAACCCATCGTGGCGCTGATGTTCAAGGGGTCTTCCGCCCCGGTTTCGAGGGCGCGTGGGTAGCCATGCACGAACAGCGGGACTTCGAGCTCGTTAACCTTCGCCCACACCACGTCGAGCTCGGGGCTGTGCAGCTCGTAGTCGCCGAGCCCGGCGCCTGCCAGGTAGAGCCCGACGGCCCCCATTTTGACCGCGCGCTCGACCTCCGCAGCCGCCTCCTCGGGCCGGTGCATCGGCGCCGTCGCCCACCACAGGAACCTGTCCGGATCGCCGGCGCACCAGCGAGCGAGCTCGTCGTTGCAGAGCTTCGCGTAGTCGACGCCGAAGTCGCCGGTCCAGTACATGAACATCAGCGGCGAGATCGAGACAACGAGCTTGTCGACTCCCATCTCGTCCATGAGCCGGCGCCGGAACGGATAGCCCATGCGCTCGGCGATCGCGCCGACGGGGTCGCTGTTATCGACCTTTAGCTGCGCCGGCATCTTCCTGTTGCGAAGGAAGTAGTCGCCGATCTTGAGATCGATGCCCGACCGCGTGGGGCCCCAGTGGGGATCGCAGTCAAACATCGCAGGCGTCAGGTGATGGCCATGAAGATCAATCAGCATCGCGGGCTCCTCCGAACGGCAAATGGCAGTGTCCGTTCCGGGTCACGTGGCCCCGGAACATACACCGGCAGGAACGTAGCATACCAGCCGGTTGGTTGATGTACTTCGCCAAACGTGGCTGGGGAAGCTACAGCTATCGGATGCCCCGATCCCTCGACGGCCGCGCCGATCCGGAACCACGAGGCGGCACCCGCCATCGCGCCGCGAACTCGGGTGGGGGCATCGAGGTTGCGAGTCGCGAAGCGGACGTGTTCGGCGACAATCTCGCGAGGCGCGCGCTGCGAGCCGTTGAGCCGGCCGCCGCGATCGAGGCATGTACGGCGCGAGCGCCTCGAGCGACCGGTCCTGGTGGTGCAAGTCGAAGTCGAAGACCTGGTATGAGCGCTTCATCTCCGCCTTCCTCACTGTTCGTTGTCTCTTCAGGTGCCTTTCCAGATCGAGAACGCGCCGTCGACGACGATCGTCTCGCCGTTGTCGAAGGCCGCGAGTTCGGAGCACAGGAACAGGTGAACTCGCGCCGCCTCCTTGGTGCCATCGCGGTCGGGGACGCGCATCCGCGTCTTGATCTGTGATCGGGCATCGGGACGCTGATCCCGTCGTCCGGGCGCTCGAGTCCGACGACGACTGGGCGACGGTCCTCGACGTCAACCTCGCGGGGACCTTCCGGACCTCCCGGACCTTCCAGCGGCCCGTTCCAGGTGACCACGACGCCGACGACGCCGTATGGCTCGCGAAGCGTGAATTTCAAGTCCGTTGGCGGGACCAGCGGGACCGTCCGCCCTTCGAGCTTGTCGGACACGTCCGGAGATCTCCGTCTTCCTTCGATCGCTTGCGGAACCTGCTCATCCAAGGACGTCAGCCAGCCGACGGAGCTCCGACCACCGGGTTCGTGAGCGTTCCGACGCCGCTGATCTCAACCTCGACGACGTCGCCGGAGGGCCAGGGCTCCACTTCCATCATCTCGCGCGCGACCGCGCGCACCAAGTCGCGGTCGCGCGCAACCGCGCGCACCAAGTCGCGGTCGCGCGCGCGGGGCCTTGTCGGGGCGCAGCTCTCCATCAGCGACGCCCATCCGGGGCTGAAGAACGCGCTCGTCCTTGCGGGGCCACCTGCCGCGTGATAGGTGTGTGCGAGATCCGGACAATGCGCGAACCACAAGACTTCCACGAATGTCGCATGACGGACCATGAAGCCGAGCCGCTTCCGGTCGCCGCCGTGGACGCCTGCGACCCACTCGAATTCCGACGCTAGTGGAGCTCAGGCATCTCAAGGACTTCGTCGTTGTCGCCGAGGAGCTGAGCTTCACCAAGGCGGCCGCCCTGCTCTATACGACGCAGTCCTCGCTGAGCCGCCGCATCCGCCAGCTCGAGCAGGAGCTCGGCGCGCGACTGTTCGACCGCTCGACGTCGCGCGTCCGCCTGACCGAGGCCGGGCGCCTGTTCTTGAGCGACGCGCGGCGGATCCTCGACCTCAGCTCCGAGAGCATGCGCGCGGTGCGAGCGCTGACCACGGAGGGCGCCCGCGCGCTGCGGATCGGCTACACGCGCCACGTGCACTACCACCAGCTGCCGGTCGTGCTCGACGAGTACGCACGCGCCTGGCCGGGCATCGACGTCACGCTGCACCCGATGACGCCCGTGCGGCTGCTCGACGCGCTGCAGGACGGCGCCGTCGACGTGGCGTTCCTGGTCGAGTTCGACGGCGTACGCGGCGAGCGACTCGGGCTGTACTCGACCGTCGTGGCGGTGCCGACGTCGAGCGCGCTCGCCAAGCGCGACGCGGTGACCCTGGAGGACTTCCACGACGCGCTCATGGTGATCGTCGGCGATCAGGCCTCGCCCGGGGTGCGCGAGCGCGTCCTCGCGTTGTGGGCGGGCTCGGGCGGCGCCCCACACCTGATCGAGGTCGCCGAGCGCTTTGAGGACGCGATCAACTTCGTCGCCTCCGGACTGGGCACGGCGCTGCTGCCGGCGCACGGCGCATGGCACATCGACCACGAGACCGTGGCGCTGTTGGAGTTCGACCCGCCGCTGCGTTTCGGGTTCTGGCTGATGTGGGACGAGCAGCGCGCCGAAGCGGCCGAGCACGTCCGCGCCTTCGTGCAGACCGTGCGCGACGTTCGCTCGGAGTCGGTCGAGCCGTTCTTCGTCCCCCGGTGACCTCGCCGCCGGCTACGCCCCGGGCGTGAACTGCAGGAATACCTGCTCGGGGCCGCGGAAGATGACCGTCGGGTCGTTGGCGTAGTCGTTGCGGCCGGGCGCGGCGCGGAGGTGGTGCAGGCGGACGAGGAGGCGCTCGAACGCGATCGCCGCCTCCAGCCGGGCGAGCGGGGCGCCCATGCAGAAGTGCAGGCCGTGGCCGAAGGCGAGGTGGTCCTTGACGTTGGCGCGCTCGACGTCGAACGCCTCGGGTTCGGCGAACACGCGCTCGTCGCGGTTGCCCGAGCCCCACAGCAGGAGCACCATCGAGCCCGCCGGGATCTGCAGACCGCCGAGCTCCGTATCGCGCAGGACGAGGCGCGGGCTGATCTGCACGGGCGCGTCGTGGCGCAGCGCCTCTTCGATCGCCGGGCGCAGCAACGACGGGTCGGCCCGGAGCTTGTCCTGTTGGTCGGGATGCTCGACGAGTAGCATCATCATCGTCGACAGCAGGTGCGTGGTCGTCAGCATTCCGCCGATGAACAGGCCAGTGGCGTCGGCGATCAGGTCGGCCTCGACGAGCCGGCCGCGATAGGCGGCGTGGCGCGCGACGAAGCGCGACAGCTCGTCGTCGCCGGGCTCGGCGTGGCGCGCCCGGACGTGTTCCCGCAGGAAGTCGTGGAGGTCGGTGATCGCGGCGGCGGCGCCCTGGCGGACGTCCTCGGAGGCCCAGCGCGTGCCGAACCCCTGATAGCGCGACCAGGACAGCGCGCGGTCGAGATGCTCGAGCGGCAGGCCGAACATCGACAGGATCACCATCGCGGGCAGCGGAGCCGCGAGCTCGGAGACGAACTCGCACTCGCCGCGATCGGCGAAGCCGTCGATCAGGGCGTCGACGTGGGTGCGGATCATCGGGTCATGCCGGCGCAGGGCGCCCGGCTTAAACATCTCGAAGGCGATCCTGCGCTTGGCGGCATGCTCGGGGTCGTCGCTGGCCGTCAGACCCCAGATCCGGTCGGGGTCGTCCAGCTCGGCCAGCGTCGGCGTGCGCTGCCGACCGGCGTCGAAGACCGAGTGGCGGTTGGAGAAGACCTCGGGCGCCCGGGCGACAGCCATCAGGTCCTCGTGGCGCGAGACGACGAACTCGCCGCCGGCCACCCGGAACACGGGACCGCCCTCGCGCAGCTCGCGGTAGTAGCCGAACGGGCAGCCCATCGTCTTCGCGGAGGGAAACGGCGTCTCAGCCACCGTGCTCGCCGGGTCGGTCATAGCCCGACGGTATCGGCCGCGCCGGTCCCGCCCATGCAAATCGCACATAGGGCCCCCGCGTGACGGCCGGTGGCGCCGACCGTGCCGGCCGCGCTGCCCGGCCATCGCGCTCGGCGTGCTCGAAATGGGCTGATGCGCAGGACGCATCGAGGCGCGGCGCGGACTGAAATAGGGTCGTGTCCATGGAGGACGAGTTCGACTACGTGGTCGTCGGCGCCGGCGCGGCGGGAAGCGTGCTCGCCGCACGGCTCAGCGAGGATCTTTCGCGCCGCGTGCTGCTGATCGAGGCCGGCCCCGACCTCCGGCCGGGCTCGACGCCGTGGTCGCTGCGCAGCCCGAACCCGTTTCGCGCGATGGTCGAACCCCACCTGGGTGTGCTGACCTGGCCGGGCCTGCGAGCGCGGCGCTCGGCAGGGCAGGAGCCGGCACCGTACATGCGCGGCCGCGGGCTCGGCGGCAGCACGGCGATCAACGGGCAGATCATGATCCATGCGGTGCCGGAGGACTTCGACGACTGGCGCGACCTCGGATGCGCCGGCTGGGGCGCCGCCGACGTCGCGGCGGCCCGCACAAGCCTCGACGACGGGCCGATCCCGCTGCGCCCGGTTCCAGACGCCGAGTGGGGCGCGACCGGGCGCGCGCTGCGCGAGGCCGCGCTGGCCAACGGTTACGGCTGGTCCGAGGACGCCAACGCGCCGGACTCCGGCGGCGTCTCGCCGATCCGCCACGCCTTCGCCGACTCCCGGGTGTCGGCGAGCGATGCCTACCTCGAACCGGTCCGCGACCGCGAGAATCTGACGATCCTGTGCGATGCGCTCGTCGACCGCGTGCTGTTCGCGGACGGCCGGGCCGTCGCGGTCGCCGTCGTCACCCCGACAGGCGAGCGCGTTTTCGCAGGCCACGAGATCGTGCTCGCGGCGGGCGTCACCGCGACCCCGGGGATCCTCATCCGCTCGGGCGTCGGCCCCGCGGCCGACGTCGCCCGGATCGGCGCCGAGCTCGTGGCCGACCTCCCGGTCGGGAGCTCGCTGCGCGATCACGCCGGCGTCGGGCTGACCGTCATCCTGCGCCCCGAGGCGCACCCGCCGAGCCTCGACGTGCGCGGCATGTCCTGCTGCGTGCGCTACAGCTCCGGCCTCGCCGGCGCGGGCCGCAACGACATGATGCTGCTGGGCCTCGACATCTCTGGCGGGCGCGAGGCCAACCGTGGTCAGGCGTACCTGCTGTGCTCCGCGTTCCAGACGTTTTCCAATGGGCGCCTGCGGGTGACTTCGTCGGACCCGCAGGCGCTACCCGAGATCGAGATGGGCCTGCTCTCCGACGAGCGCGACCTGCCGCGACTGCGCGACGGGATGCGGCGCCTCGGGGCGCTGATCGCTGAGCCGGCGTTCGACCGCATCGCCGAAACCATCACGCCGGTTACCCACAACGCGTTCCGCGATGTCGAATACGAGGAATTCACGCTTGACCAGCTCGGCGACGACGCCGCGCTCGACGCGTGGATCCGGGCGACCGTCAACGACACGGCCCACGCCGTCGGTACCTGCCCGATGGGCCCCGATGGCGACCCGCTGCGCGTCGTCGACCCTGACTGCCGGGTTGTCGGCGTCGATGGCCTGCGCGTGATCGACGCGAGCGTCATGCCGACAGTCCCGCGCGCCAATACGGAGCTGCCCACCCTCGTCGTCGCCGAGCACATGGCGCGCCGGCTCGCGACGAACACGCACGAGAGCAAGGTCCGCCGTGTCATCGCCTGAAGCCGTCGCACCACCCGCGTTCCTGGACGGCCCGCCCAAGAAGCTGCTGATCGGCGGCGAGATGATGCCGGCGCGGGCGGGTGAGACCTTCGCGTCGATCAACCCCGCCACCGGGCAGGCGATCGCCGCGGTCGCGCAGGGGCGCGAGGCCGACATCGACGCGGCAGTGGCCGCCGCCCGCGCCGCCCTGGAGGGACCGTGGAGCCGCGTCGGTCCCGCGCAGCGTCAGCGACTGCTGCTCGACATCGCCGACCTGGTCGAGGCCAACGCCGATGAGCTCGGACTCCTCGACACCTTCGACATGGGCGTCCCCTACAAGAGCGCGCCGATGCGGGTCGGGATGAGCGTCGAGGCGCTGCGCTGGTACGCATCGTGCGCACGCGGTATCGCGGGCGACACGATCGAGGTCTCCCATCCCAACGTCCTGGCCTACACGCTCAAGGAGCCTGTCGGCGTCGTCGGCGCGATCACGCCGTGGAACGGGCCGCTGCTCAACTGCGTGTTCAAGGCCGGGCCGGCGCTGGCGACCGGCTGCACGGTCGTACACAAGCCCGCCGAGCAGTCGCCGCTGACGGCGCTGCGCTTCGCCCAGCTGTGCCTCGACGCCGGCCTGCCCGAGGGCGTGCTGAACGTCGTCACCGGCGAGGCCGACGCCGGCGCCGCGCTGGCCGCGCACCCCGGCGTCGACAAGGTCTCGTTCACCGGCTCCGTCGAGACCGGCCGGGCGATCGTGCGAGCGTCGGCCGGCAACCTCAAGCGCTTGACCCTCGAGCTGGGCGGCAAGTCGCCCGACATCGTCTTCGCCGACGCCGACCTCGCCGCGGCGGTGCCCGCCGCGGCGATGGCGGTGTTCCGCAACAGCGGCCAGATCTGCGTGGCGGGATCGCGCCTGTACGTGGAGCGCTCGATCCACGACGAGTTCTCCGAGCGCGTCGCCGCCTTCGCCCGGTCGCTGACCGTCGGCGACCCGCTCGACCCGGCCACCGACCTCGGGCCGATCGCCTCCTCGACGCAGCTGGAGCGGGTGCTCGGCTACGTCGCCAGCGGCCGCGAGGACGGAGCCACGGTGCTGGCCGGCGGCGAGCGCCTGCTCGACGGCGGCCTCGAGCACGGCTACTACGTGCCGCCGACGGTGTTTGCCGACGTGCGCGACGATATGCGGATCATGCGCGAGGAGATCTTTGGCCCCGTCGTCGCGGCGACGCCGTTCGACGACGTCGACGAGGTGCTGCGCCGCGCGAACGACAGCGACTACGGGCTCGGCGCCTACGTGTGGACCAACGACGTCCGTCGTGCGAACCGCATCACCGCGGGCCTGAGGACCGGGTCGGTGTGGGTCAACACCGGCTTCCTGCTCGATCCGGCTGTGCCGGCCGGCGGCTACCGCCACAGCGGTTACGGCCGCGAGCTGGGTCGCGCCCAGATCGAGGAGTACCTCAACGTCAAGTCGGTCTGGAGCGCGCGGTGACCGAGCTCGTCCCTGACCGGCTGTGGGCGCTGTCGAACCCGTTTGAGCTCGACGGGCGCGTGACGACGCACCCGCTCGACGTGCGCGGCTTCGCGCCGATGCAGTGTTACCTGCTCAAGGAGGGCGATCGCGCGCTGCTGATCGGCTCCGGCTGGACCGTTCACCAGGACGCGCTGCTCGAGCAGCTCACGGCTGCGCTCGGCGACGCACGGCTGTCGCTGCTGCCGATGCGCCTCGAGTTCCCCTCGCTGTGCAACGCGCGGCCGATCGCCGACCGCTTCCCGATCGACGCGGTCTACGAGCGCGTGCCGTTGGCACACCCCGACGAGTGGCTGAACTTCCGGCCCGAGTTCCCGATCACTCCGAGTTCGCTACGGCGCGCGACCCCGATCTCGACGTCGACCGGCGACCTGCTACCAATCGATGCCGACGGGCGGCGGACGCTGCGCATGATCGAGGCCCCGCTGCGGCTGGTCCCCACCCACTGGGGCTATGACGAGGAGACGCGCACCCTGTTCACTGTCGACATGTTCAGCTGGGTTTACCGCCCGACGAGCGCGGGGCCGTGGGTCGCTGACGCGGATGACGACACGACCGCCGACACGGTCCACCACCACCTTGCGCGCAACCGCTACTGGTGGCTGCCAGGGGCGAACACCGACTCGATCCGGCGCGCGCTGGCCGACGTCTTCGAGCGCTACGAGGTCGAGACGATCGCGCCCGAGTGGGGCTGCGTGCTTCGCGGGGCCGACGCCGTCCGACGTCACTACGACCTACTCGACGGGGTTCTGCGCGACGCGTGCGACGAAGCGCCGACCGGGATCGATCCCGCCAACTGGCGCTTCGCGGGGGCGGCGCGATGAGCGATCCGGTCAGCAGCCGCTACCCGATCACCCTCGCCCCCGGGATCTTCTGGGTCGGCGAGTGCGAAGTCTCTCCTCGAGGCGACGGAGACTGGCACTTCGGCAACTGGGTCTACCTTGTCGCGGGCGAGACCGGATGCGCCATTGTCGAAGCCGGAATCACCCACAAGATTCCGGCGGTCACGCGCCAGGTGGACGAGCTGATCGCGCGTGAGGGGCTTCCGCCGGTGCGCTATGTCTTCATCACGCACCCCGAGCTGCCGCACGCCGGCGGCGTCGGCCACCTACTCGAGCGCTTCCCGGAGGCGGTCGTCTGCGGCGACGTCAGCGACCTGCACCTGGTGTTCCCGCAGAGCGCCGATCGGCTGCGCTTCCTCGACCCCGGCGATCGCCTCGACCTCGGAGGCACCGAGCTGCTCGTCGTCGAGGGCGTGATGCGCGACCTGCCCTACACGCGCTGGGCGTTCGACACCAGCCGGCGCGTCCTGTTCACCGGCGACGGCTTCTCGTTCATGCACACCCACCCTTCCGAGCACTGCGGCCTGGTGGCCGAGGACGTGCCCGGCCTCGACATCGCCGGGATGACCGAGTCATTCGCTTCCGCGCCGTTCTGGTGGTCGCACTTCACCGACAACACGGCCTACCTCGAGCGCCAGGACCGCCTGGTCCTCGACGAGCTGAAGGTCGAGCTGATCGCGCCGACCCACGGGCTGCCGATCCGCGACCCGCAGGCAACGCTGCCCGAAATCCGCGCCGGGATGGCGCGGATGTACAACCATATGTCACACACGATGAAGGAGGGCTAGATGTCAACCGCTACTCCCCAGATGACCGGCCGCGAGGCCTATGACCTGTCGACGCTGCTGGTCGATACTGACGTCCACGAGGTCATGCCGACGAGCGAGGTGCTGCTGCCCTATCTCGCTCCGGAGTGGCGTCGCTTCCTGAAGTCAGGCGCCGTGCTGAACTCGGGCCTGCCGCACGCGCAGCCCAACGGCCAGGCCTATCGCGCGGAGTGGAAGGACACGTCGCTGACCCGGACGGGGTCTGACCAGGTGGGCTACGGGATGGCCGGCCACAGCGTCGATCTGCTGCGCGAGCAGCTGCTCGAGGGCGAGGGCGTGTCGATCGCGATCCTCAACGGCTTCTTCTACTTCTCCGCCCAGCAGGGCTGGTATGAGCAGGCGGCTGTCATGGCTTCGGCGTATAACGACTGGCAGATCGAGCACTGGCTCGACAAAGAGCCGCGGCTGCGCGGGTCAGTCCATGTCGTCGCCCACAACCCCGAGCAGGCGGTGCGCGAGATCGAGCGGGTGGCCGGCCACCCGCAGATCGTCCAAGTGTTCTTGCCTGTGGTCAACGACCGCCAGTATGGCGACCCGATGTACCACCCGATCTACGAGGCCGCGGTCCGCAACGATCTCGCCATCGCGCTGCACTTCGGCATGAATACCCAGACCGTGCTCGGCTGGATGCGCCATTTCATCGAGTGGCACACGCTCGCCGGCCCGGACGCCTCGATCGCGCAGGTTGTCAGCCTCGTCTGCAACGGCGTGTTTGACAAGTTCCCGACGCTGAAGGTCTGCGTGCTGGAGGCGGGCGTCTTCTGGGTGCCGTGGCTGATGCGCCGGCTCGACATCCACTACCGCGAGATGCGCGGCGAAATCCCGTGGGTCAAGCGGCTGCCGAGCGAGCACATCCGCGACAACGTCCGCTTCGCCACGCAGCCGGTCGACTTCGACCCGAAGGAGTGGTCGACCCTGATCGAGCTGTGCGGCTCAGACCGGATGTTCATGTTCGCGACCGACTACCCGCACTTCGACGCCGACTCCGCCGACCCAGTGCTGCCAAAGTCACTGCCTGAGGAGCTGCGCCGGCGGATCCGCTGCGAGAACGCGATCGACACCTACCCCAAGCTGCTCGGATGAAGCACGCCCTCTTCGGCGAAGACGAGCTGGCACCCGGCGACATGCGCGCGGTCGACGTCGACGGCTTGGCGATCGTCGTCGCCCGCACGCCGGACGGGGCCTACCGCGCGATCCGCGACATCTGCCCCCACTACGGCACACCGCTCTCGCACGGAACGATGGTGCCGCTGTGGGACGGAAATCAGCCGGGCGAGTACCACCACGACGCCGAGCGCTACGTGCTGCGCTGCCCGTGGCACGGCTACGAGTACGACCTCGCCGACGGCCGCTGCCCCGCCGACCCGAGGCGCTATCGCGTGAAGGCATACGAGGTGACCACCGAAGCCGGGACGGTCTACCTCGAGCGCTGACCGTTCGCCGCTACGACCTCAAACCGGAGGCCGGAGTGTGCTCTGCTCGAGACCTCGTCCACCTGGGCACGTCACAGCAGCGTGTGGACGTTGTCAAAGTTCACGACGCAGTCGCTCGGCACTCCGTCGTCCTCGGCCGTGAGAATCAGTTCGCTGACGAGTCCGCGTCTGGTACGGGTGAGCGCAGCTACGACTACAGCGCCGATTCGGTCGGCGACTGGGTCGCGCGTGAGCACGAGTACCGGTCGATCGCCGCCGGGCGTAGCGGCGAACCAGATCTCACCTCGCTGCATCGTTCCAATCCGACCAGTCCTCGGCTGGACCCCAATCGGCTATCACCTCCAGCGATCGCTCCGTGTCGGTCGCCGGCTGTCGCTCCCATCTCTGCGCGTCGGCTTCGCCGCTCAGAACAACGAGATGGCGGTGCAACGCATCTCGCAGTATCTCGGAGCGATCAACTCCGAGCGCCTCGGCCCAGCGTTGGACGGCATCTGCCTCTTCGTCCGGCACACGAAAGCTGAGCATCGTCGTACGGCCAATCGTAGACCGTATGACAAGGGCCGCGCGAGCGCTTTCACCGCTCTGGTCTCACAACCCTCCGCGATCGCGTTGGCGACGTTCGGGTGGTTTGGACAGGGTGAGATGAGTTCGGCCCCCGGGATGTAGTTCGCGACGCGGGCGGGGTCTCGGGTGAGTAGCGGCCGTCCTGTGACGGCCGCGTGCGCGCCGATCAGAAAGTCGGGCAGGATCGCTTGGCGGTCGCCGCCCGCGCGGCGGTATTCAGCATGAGCGTGGCCCGCGAGGAAGCTGGCAGCGAGAGGGATCTCCTCGATCAGGCACATGGACGGAAGCGCGTCGTGGAGAGTCTCAATCCGAGAGAAGCGTGGGGCGATCTCTACTAGCTGGGTGTGACGCGGGTAGCAGCTGCCGGTCACCTCGCCGGTCGCGATCTCCAACGCGGCGTAAAGGCTTGTGGTCCCGTTGCGCTTGTAATCATGGGTCATCCGTTGCGCTTTGCCCGGCTTCATCGGCAACGTCGGCTGGGTGCGATCCAAAGCTTGGATCTGCGTTTTCTCACCCACTGACAGGACGATCGCGCCGTCCGGCGGATCCAAGTACAGACCGACGACGTCGACCACCTTCTCGGCCAACTGCGGGTCCTTGGAGAACTTGAACGACCGAACCTGATGGGGTTTGAGTTTGTGATCGCGCCAGATCCGGTGCACCGTCGAGGATGAGATCCCCGTCGCGGCCGCGAGCCGCCGGACACTCCAGTGGGTGCTGCCGTCCGGCGGCAGCTCCAACGTCATCGCCAGCACCCGCTGAACCTCCGCGTCATCGATCTCCCGAGGCCGTCCCGACCTGGGCGCGTCTGAAA
This sequence comes from uncultured Conexibacteraceae bacterium, assembly GCA_963848435.1. GTDB lineage: Bacteria > Actinomycetota > Thermoleophilia > Solirubrobacterales > Solirubrobacteraceae > Palsa-465. The sequence continues at coordinate 167,042 of CAWKDQ010000006.1, forward strand.
GACCATCCAGACGCCGCTCACAGAAGTTCCGACGCCACAACCCAACCGTCGGCAACGACACCCCAACCTCACCAGCGATCTGTGTGTTCGTCGCACCCTCGGCCGCACGCAAGACGATCCGCGCGCGCATCGCGTCCTGCTGCGACGCAGACGGTGTCCGCAACACCGCTCTGAGCGTCCGCTCCTCTTCCTCGGTCAGCTCGATCGTCGCCGCAGCACGCGCCACAACACGACCGTACTACAAGTTCCTTCTAATTACAAGAGACTAATGGGACACTGCACTAGATCACCTGATCGCAGCAGCGTCAGCGTGGCGTGATGCTCAGCGTCGTCGCTGTCCTCGGCAGCGAGCAGAACGCTCGCGTCAAGGAAGATCACCGTGGTCGTCCGGATTTGAGATCCTCGACAGCGTGGCCACCGTGTCCTCGTGCAGGCCCATCGAGGGCTGCCATCTGCGCGGAGAGGCGGCGCTGACGCTCGCCGAGACCGACCCCGGCCAGTTCGCGGATCGTTGCGCTGCGGGTGCTGCCGTGTGCGTTCGCCTGTGCGTCGACGCGTGCGAGCAACTCACCGGGCAGCGAGATCATCACTTTCGCCATGGACAGAGTACACCCGGTATTACCGCCGTCTCCGTGCACAACTGATCCGCCTTCCTGCAGTGCAGTCAGGCGGTACGGAGGGCTGCAACGGTCAGTCGACCGCGCGCACGCGGCGAACATTCACAATGTCGTCGTCCTCGCGCACCGGAGGGAACCCGGAGAACATCTTCGCATGGAGCTGCTCGACCTCGTACTCGCACTGCTCGAAGCAGCTACGCTACAGTGGTTCGCCTTCCGATCGGCAGCCTCGGAGGCATTCATCAGCGCGACTACGACGTTGCGAAGCCCTGGATCCGCACCCCGATGCAAGCCAAGCCATCACGTCGCACTATCGAAGCCGAACATCACGGCCAGCTATCGGCTGAGTTCGCATTCTCCCAGGGAGTACTGATCGGTGACCGGCTGTTCATCTCCGGCCAGGTCTCCGCCGCGGAGACATTCGCCGAGCAGATCGATGAGGTATTCGCGAGGGCGATCGGAATCGTGGATGCCGCGGGGGGGAGCGTCGGTGACCTGGTGGCGATCCGAATCTACACGACGGTCGACGGGGCCGCTCGGCCACTCCTCGAGGCGCGTAAGCGCCATCTGATCGACCCCTATCCGGCGGTCACTTTGCTTCGCGTCGCCGGCCTTGCGCGCCCCGAGTACCTGGTCGAGATCGAGGCGGAAGCCATCATCGGCAGCGGCTGATGACGCTGCGCGTCCGTCGTGTCGCGAGGGCGGCTCGCCGGCTGATGTGAGGTTGTTCGAGGACGGCACCCACCCGACCACCCCGAGGTGACGTAGCTCGTCGCGGCTATCAAGACCCGGTATCCCTGAAGCCTCCTCAACGACACGACAGGGCGGCCGGCAAGTCGTTCCCCTTCGACGATCTCCAGGGAGCTGCAGCGGAACGCGGCACTCCGCGCCGGTCGGCTCAACCGATGATCCCGATCTTCGTGCTCGCTCTCGCTCGTGGATCGCTCCTGTCTGGTGTTCCGATGCGTCATTCGCCGTGACGCGAACGGCTGATCTGGCCGCACGACCAGCTGGCCATCAGGCTCATATGAGGTCTACGGTCTTCAGGGCGCGCTCGGTTGCCGCTAGAAAGCCGTCGATCTCGTCTTCTGTAACGACGGATGAGAGCAAGAACGCGCCGAAGGAGAACTGGTAGTAGCCCTCGTTGTTGAGCGCGAGGCCGATGTTGATGACCTTGTCGCGATCACTGTCGAGCGCGGTTGAGAGATCGACGACACGCTTCGGCGCCCACTGCATCGCGAAGAGGTGCCCGACACCCGTCGCGTGCAGCGGAATCGAGTACTTCTCGCCGATCGCGTCGATGCCGTCCCGGGCCCGCTCGCCGAGGGCTTGGATGCGCGCATGGGTCTCGGGCGTGAGCAGTTCGAGGCAAGCGATACCAGCCGCGAGAGCTGCCTGGTTGCCGCCGAACGTCGAAGCCGCGACCACGGGCGCCTTCCAATCGTTCCCTTCCGGCTCCATCAGGTTCATCAGGTCCTCGCGGCCGCCGACGGCACCGAGTGGCAGGCCGCCACCGATCGACTTGCTCATCGTGGTGAGATCCGGTGTCACACCTAACAGCGCCTGCGCGCCGCCGAAGGCGATCGGGAAAGTTACGACCTCATCGAAGATGAGGACGATGCCGTGCCGCTCGGTGACCTCCCGCAGGCGTTGCAGATACTCGACGCTCGCAGGCAGCATGCCGGTCCCAGAGCCCATGACCGGCTCGACGATGATCGCGGCGAGCTCCGACGCGTTCGCCGCAATGATCTCCTCGGACGCGTCGGCCTCGTTGAACGGCAACAGGACCACCTGGTCGACAGCGGAGCTCATGATCCCGGCCGGGACAGTGTTCTTGTCGTATGTGATGCCGTTGGCGATAATCAGATGGTCGGACACCCCGTGGTAGCCGGCGGTCATCTTTGCCAGCTTCTGCCGGCCGGTATGAGCGCGCGCGAGGCGCAGCGCCATCTGGTTCGTCTCAGTCCCTGACACCGCGAAGCGGACCTTCTCAACCGACGGCATGCGCTCAATCAGCATTGAGGCCATCCGGTAGCTCAGGTCCCATTCCGGGGCACCGAACTGCACCGCCTTGTCGAGCTGGGTGACAATCGCGTCGCGAATGTAGTCGTTGCAATGGCCGTGGATCAGCAGCCAGTCACCGATCCGAAAGTCCACATACTCATTGGCGTCGACGTCCCAGACGTGCGACCCCTTGCCGCGCTCGAGCACCGTCGGATACGGCAACTGGTACCACATCCCCCCGGCCTGTCCAGTCGGGATGACGCTTCGCAGCTTCGCCATCAGATCTCGCGACCGCGGCGTGCGCTCGCGATATACGCGAACCGCGTCCGGGTGCAGCTTCACCCCGGCGATCGTGGTTGTGGTCGCGGTGGTTTCAGGCATGCGATATCTCTCCTTGGCCCTGGGTGAAACGAGGCTTGCGTCCAGGCTCGAGCCGCCGGAAACCCTCCTTAAACGGGTGTCGGCGTTGCTAGCCTGCGGCGAAGCCAACCAGAGACCAGCCTGAAGATCATCTGGTTCTCTGCGGGATTTAGCTCGTCGTCTGATGATGTGGTGTTGCGGAGTCGGTGCGCGGTGTCGAACTTCATGTATAGCCTCTTGGGACAGCGGAACGGGACTGTCGAGCGTCGCCTCGTCGTGGAACGTCGCTTCGGCGTGGTTGGCCGACGCAGATACGCGATGTTCGTGCCGTAGCGCCAGTCGTCGTTGGCGACGCCGGGCGGCCGCCGAGCCCGGCGGAGTCGCTCGTCGATGCCTTCGAGGACCGCACGTCGAGCTCAAACGACTTCGGGACGCTCACTGGCTTGCGATCCCGCCACGCCAACCTCGTGCAGCGCTATGCGTAGCGCCTCGAGGAAACGGTCGATCTCGACGGTCGTCATCGCCGCATTGACGCAACCTCGGTGACCGGCCGTGAGAAAACCCTGGCTGAGCAACGAGTACGCGATGCCGGCTCGCACTGCCGCCGACGCCCGGCGGACGTCGGCGTAACTGCGCACCGGCCCCGGCCCAAGGTGAATGCCGAAGAGGTGCTGGAGTCCGGTCACCTGGCCGGCGACGCCCTCCTCTTGAAGAATGCGGCGGATACCTCGACGTGCGTACTCGCCGAGGCGGTCGAGGGACAGAACGACGTCCTCGTCGTACGCGCGCAGCGTCGCGATTCCCGCCGCCATTATCAACGGATGCGCCGCGAATGACGAGGAGTGTTGGAGGCGCGCATGACCATTCTTGGGTTCGCACAGGGCCATGATGTCGGCGCGTCCTCCGAACACACCCAGCGGCATGCCGTTCGCGATCGGCTTGCCCGCGGTAGTCAGGTCAGGGCACACTCCGTAGTAGCCCTGGGCCGCGCCCAGCGAGATTGAATAGGTGATCGTCTCGTCAAAGACGAGGAGCGCGCCGTCGCGGTCGCACAGCTCCCGTAGACCGGCTAGGAAGCCTGGCTCAGAGGCGATGTTGCCTGCCGCCCCGAGCAGCGGCTCGACCACCACCGCCGCGAACCCCCCTGGGTGTTCCTCAAAGAGCGCTCGGCAACCAGCGAGATCGTTGAACTGGACGAACTCGACCTCATCGGCGACTCGTGGGCTGACGCCCCAGGCGACTGGCTTGGCCGTCGCGTTCTCCCGCGTGACGTCCCCTCGGTTCGGGCCGTCGCCGACCGAGCCAATGTCGTGGAATCCGTGATAGCAGCCGTCCATCAGCAGGATCCGCCGTCGACCGGTGGCCACGCGGGCGAGGCGGAATGCAAACATCGTGGCTTCCGTGCCCGAGCACGTGAACCGCATGCGTTCAAGTGAGGGCGTGCGTTGCTGAAGGAGCTCCGCAAACTCGACGGCGTTCTCTTCGGGCAACTGAAACGCCAGCCCCCGCTTCACCTGCTTGTCCACGGCACCCGTCACCTCACGATGGGCGTGTCCAAGCAGCACCGAAGCGTTTGCGTTCATGAAGTCCACAATCGCGTTTCCGTCGAGGTCATACACGAAGCAGCCCTCGGCCCGACGTGCGTAGAGCGGGTATTCCCTGAAAGCGCGGACGGAGGAGATCGTCCCACCCGGAAAGACCCGCTCGGCGCGAGCATGGAAGCTTCGCGAACCCTCCGAACTGGCGCGATAGCGGCGGTCGGCCTCGTCCAGCGTACGAACCGTCGGTGCGGAATTCATTCGGCCACCCTCTATAGCACGCCAACTCGCCATCTCACGGCCTCAATGAGCCAGTGCGTCAACCACCGGTTCGTTGTCTTCCTCTGGGACGCAGCCGGGTGGCAGGGTGATCGACTTGACCTCGAGGAACGCGTCCCAGCCCTCGCGGCCGTACACGCGACCGACGCCGGAGCGCTTGTAGCCGCCGAACGGACCGCCGCCGCCATTCGGCGGACCCTCGTTGACGGAGCACGTGCCCGTGCGCACCCGCGCTGCGACGGCGATGCCGCGCTCCGGGTCGTCGGTGAAGACCGCGCCTCCGAGGCCATAACTGGAGTCGTTGGCGATCCGCACCGCGTCGTCGTCATCGGTGTAGGGGATGATCGACAGGACCGGGCCGAAGATTTCCTACTGTGCGATCCGGTGGGAGTTGTCGACGTCGGCGAAGATCGTCGGCTCGACGAACCAGCCGCGGTCCAAGCCGGCCGGGCGCCCGCCACCGAGAGCGAGCCGCGCGCCGTCCTCGAGCCCGGCGCGGATGTAGCCTTCGACGCGGTCGCGCTGGCGGCGTGCCACGAGCGGCCCGACGTCGGTGGCCACGTCGTGGGGGTCACCGATTCGCATCGCAGCGACCCGGTCGACGATGGCGTCGACCACCTCGCCGTAGCGCGCGCGCCGCGAGCACTCGTGTCGTCGCTACGCACACCTGGCCGGAGTTCGGCAGGCCGCTGGCGATGACGACCGGAAGGTGGCGCTCGAGGTCCGCATCGTCGAGGATGATCGCGGCGGACTTGCCGCCGAGCTCGAGCGTCGCCGACTTGATCTGCTCGCCGCACAGCGAACCGACACGCGCGCCCGAAGCCACGCTTCCGGTGAAGGCGATCTTGTCGACATCGGGGTGGCTAACTAGGCACTCGCCGAGCTCGCGCCCCCCTGACAGAATGCTCACCACTCCTTCGGGAAGTCCGGCCTCCTCGAGCGCGTCGGCAACCAGGAACGCGCTCAACGGGCTCTCTGGTGGCGGCTTCATCACGACTGGGCAGCCCATCAACAGCGCCGGGACGAGCGTGGCGAGCAGCGTCGGAATCGGCGCGTTCCAGGGGATGATCCCGCCGACAACACCAACCGGCTCGCGCAGGACCAGCACCTTGCCAGCGTTGCCGTCGCGCACTTCGCGCAGCGCCACCTCGAGCGCCGCCGCCGCCTTGGCCGTCGTCGCACCAACCATCTTCTCGGTCCCGACGCTGATCCACTTTCGCGGCGCGCCCATCTCGTCGATCTGGAGTTCGATGAGCTCAGACAGACGCCGCCGCAACCCCTCCTCCATCGCGATCAGGTACGCGCCGCGCTCCGCCACCGACATCGACGGCCACGGACCCTCGTCAAACGCGCGCCGCGCAGCCGCCACCGCCCGATCGACATTGGCAGGGCTGGGCTCGGGAACACGACCGACGTGCTCCTCGGTCGCCGGCGAGACCACATCGATAACGGCGTCCTGCGCCGGTGCTACCCATCTGCCGCCCACAAACAGCGAGTCACGAACGAACATCGCTGGCTCCTTCCTGCCTGACAACAATCGTGCTCGCCAGAAACCTCTGGCAAGCGCCATCAAGATCCACGACCGGCGAAAGCCTGGATACAGCCAGTCGACATCGTCGCGCTCCCCCATCAGACGCACGCGGCGTTCGCGGCCAACCACGACCCCGTGGCGAATTTCCGCAGCATCGGCGAACTCCAATGCGCGACCGGTTAATTCTCCCACCATGTGTCTTACCATGTCCAATATTACGGATGAAAGTGTCAAGTCATCGCGGGCTCCGTGCGCTTGTTCGCCGGTCCGCGGGACTGCCGTAGCCCGTGAGGACGGCCCGCCCGCCCTGAGCGAGGTCGAACTCGTACTTGTAGTGGTGTAGTCCGCCGCCAGAGATCCGTGGTACGCTTGAGCCGAGCATCTCCTGTCCCAAAACGTGCATCTGCATCGGCAGCGCGACGTCGGCATCGCTTCATAGATCGCCTCGTACGCGGGTCGAGGTACTCGAGGTAGTCACTCTGGCTCGTGGCGTGTGATGGACATCGCCATCGATGATGGCTCGCGGTACATCACTCACCAGTTCCGGTCGTGCGCCGAGAACCTGAAGCGCCCTGCGATATGGCCAGCCAGAACTCGGCCTCCGCTCGACACGCCGCCGCCTAACGCTCTAGCACGACCATCCCGTCCTCGACGCTCACCGGGTAGGAGCGCGTACGGACACGCTGCGGATCGGCGGGACAGCGGCCTGTGTGGACGTCGAACTCGTAGCCATGCCAGGGACAGCGGATCATGATCCGATCGGTCACCCGCCGGTCGTCGATGTCGTCGCCGTCGATCATCGGCGTCAGCCAGCCATGCGAGAGGCGGGCGCCCATATGCGAGCACACATCGCGCAGAGCGTGAAGGTCGCCGGCGGGCGTGCGCAGGATGGCGATGCCGACGCGGCCGATCTCGACGCGCCTGATCTCCCCCGGTGCGATCTCGTCGGCCGGGAACAGCGCGTGTCTCATACACGCCCGGCGAGACGCGGGAAGCTCTCAAGCGCGTTCTCATAGCGGATCCGGCTGCTCGTGGTCTCCGGAAGACCGTCCAGTACGCTCGCGGAATCAGCGTCGTAGTGTGGGTAGTCGGTGGCGAAGAGGTACACACGCTCGAGGCGATGGCGCTCGATCAGCTCGCCGAATTCGCGGGCTGTCATCTCGGTGACCGGCTGCGTCGACACGCGGACACTGTCGCGGATGTGCTCGCTGGGGAGCCGCTTGACCCACGGCACGCTGGTCCTCAGCTCCCGATACTGCTGGTCGGCGCGGCCCATCATCCACGGTACCCATCCGACGCCGGTCTCGAGCAGCGCGACCTTCAGGTTCGGGAATAGGTCGAACACACCGTTGAACAGTAGGCTTGTGAGCTGTCCCATCGCGGCCTGCGGCCCGGCCAGCGTGTGCCACTCGATGTAGCTGCGGGGGTGCCCGAGAATCGTGGTCGTGCCGGAGCCGTGATGGAGGGTGACGGCGAGGCCGTTGCGGGCGGCCGCCTCGAAGATCGGCCGGTAGAACGGGTCACCGTACTGGCGGTCGTTGACCAGCGGCAGGAACACCTGGACGATGCCGGGATGCTCAGCGACGCGGTCGATCTCTCGCGCGGCCGCCTCGGGCACGTGGGCGATCACGTGAACCGACCCGCAGAAGCGAGCGTCGCGCTCCAGCCAATGCTCGATCTGCCAGTCGTTGTAGGCGGCGGCGAGCGCCGCGGCGAACTCGAAGTCGGTCTTCATCTTCGAGAAGTGCACGCTGGGCGACCCGTTGAGGATCGCGGTGGTCACGCCCTCGTCCTCAAAGAGGTGCTGAGCCGTCTTGGTTGCGTCGATGGCGTGGTTCACCCCGACCTTGTCACCGGCCCACTCCGCGCGGGTGCCGGTTATCGGCGCGAGGTAGGGCATCGGATCGATCGCGCTGCCGTACCACCGCCAACCTGGGTCTTTGAGGTGGTGGCGCCAGACAGGATCCATGTAGGGCAGCACGTCCTCGACCCCGTTCCACAACTCGTGGACATCGGTGTCGATCAGCATCGTGGCCTTCGGCCGCTCTGCGACCGAGGTCAGAGCGTCGCTTGCCGTGGCGTTCGGGCTCATTCTGGCTCCTCTGCTCGCGCGGGACCCGCTGACCGTACTACATACGGTAGTAGTTACGCCAGTAACTACCTGGGCCTCGACGATCTGCGACGCCGGAAACGCCGAGCTGCCGATGTAGCGCACCTTCCCGGCGTGGACGAGGTCGTCGAGAGCCGAGAGCGTCTGCTCGATGTCGATGACGGCCTCGGGGCGATGCGCCTGGTACAGACCGATCCAGTCGGTCTTCAGGCGACGCAGCGTGTCCTCGACCTCCCGGATGATCCATCGCCGCGAGAGACGGCGGTAGTTGAGGTTGTCGCTCCTGATCCCCCGGAATTTCGTCGCCAGTGCGACGTCGTCGCGCCGACCGCGTGCGAGGGCCCTGCCGATGATCTCCTCGGATTGGCCGCGCGCATACACGTCGTCCGTCTCGATGAAGTTGATTCAGCATCGAGCGCGCAGGTGGATGATCCGGATGCATCCGGATGCAATCGTCCTGATCGGTGTTGCCGAACGCTCCGAACATCATCGCGCCAGGACACAGCGGGCTGACCTTCACCCCGGCCCGACCGAGGCTACGAAACTCCAATGGAGCTCCTCACGTCGAGCTGCCTGCCGGGAGAGCATAGAATTTGCGGCTCGCCTTGGGCTTGTATTCGACAGAGGGAATGAAGAAATGAACAGACAACACTGCGCCGCTCAGCGGAGGGCGGTCTGATGCGCGCACTCGTGGTGGGTGCGGGCGTCGATTTCGCCGAAGTCCCGGATCCAGAGCCGAGGCCCGACGAGGCTCTGGTCGCGGTCGAGGCCTGCTCGCTGAACCGGGGAGAGTTGCTGGCCCTTGCCGCGGCTCCTCAGGGCGCGGTCTGGGGCTGGGATCTCGCCGGCAGTGTGCGGACCTCTGCGGCAAACGGCTCCGGCCCGGCTGCCGGGGCGCGCGTCGTCGGCTACAAGGCGCCGCCCGGAGCGTGGGCGGAGTTGGCCGCGGTCCCGATCTCCTGCCTGGCCGAGTTGCCGGACACGGTCAGCGCTCAGGATGCGTCGACCATTCCAGTTGCAGGCCTTACCGCCCTGTACGCTCTCGACCTCAACGGGAGCCTACTCGGACGGCGAGTGACGATCACGGGCGCGACAGGCGGTGTCGGCCGCTTCGCGATTCAGCTCGCACGGCTCGCCGGTGCAGGGCACATCACCGCGGTGGTCCGCGATCGATCTGCCGCCACTGCGCTCCGAGCGCTGGGCGCCAACGACGTCGTCACTGAGCTCGCTCCGCACGGGCCGCCCGAAGACGTCATCGTCGAGTCGCTCGGTGGCCCGACACTCGAGGCTGCGATCAAGCGTGTGGGAGCGGGCGGCATCCTGGTCTCGATCGGGCACTCGAGTGGCGAGAAGTCGTCGTTCTCACCGTATGACCTCCGCGCCAACGCGGCCCGCATCTTCGCCCTGCGTGTGTTCACCGAAGGGCCGCGCCGCGGCACCGTGCCGCGCGACCTGGGCTATCTCGGGAGCGCGCTCGCCGCCGGCTCGCTTGATCCCCAGGTTGACCGCGTGGTGCCGTGGGAGCGGGCGCATGAGATCATCGAATTGCTCAGGGACCGGAAGATCGCGGGCAAGGCCGTTCTGACGATCGCTCGCTCGAGTGAGGCGCGGTAGCCAGTTCGATGAGCGCGGTAGCCAGTTCGATGACGCGAGTCGAAGCGCGAGCCGTCAGCGGTGAGCCTGAGGCGACCTTCTGCCCAGGTCAAGAGAAGGCGTCGTATGACGTTTTATGTCTTTTTTCTTGAGAGTCATTCCTTACTCAAATGCTCGATCTCTGCGATCAGTCCGACTCGTAAACGGTGGAAATGCCCGGCTTCATCGGCAACGTCGGCTGGGTGCGATCCAAAGCTTGGATCTGCGTTTTCTCATCCACTGACAGGACGATCGCGCCGTCCGGCGGATCCAAGTACAGACCGACGACGTCGACCACCTTCTCGGCCAACTGCGGGTCCTTGGAGAACTTGAACGACCGAACCTGATGGGGTTTGAGTTTGTGATCGCGCCAGATCCGGTGCACCGTCGAGGATGAGATCCCCGTCGCGGCCGCGAGCCGCCGGACACTCCAGTGGGTGCTGCCGTCCGGCGGCAGCTCCAACGTCATCGCCAGCACCCGCTGAACCTCCGCGTCATCGATCTCCCGAGGCCGTCCCGACCTGGGCGCGTCTGAAAGACCATCCAGACGCCGCTCACAGAAGTTCCGACGCCACAACCCAACCGTCGGCAACGACACCCCAACCTCACCAGCGATCTGTGTGTTCGTCGCACCCTCGGCCGCACGCAAGACGATCCGCGCGCGCATCGCGTCCTGCTGCGACGCAGACGGTGTCCGCAACACCGCTCTGAGCGTCCGCTCCTCTTCCTCGGTCAGCTCGATCGTCGCCGCAGCACGCGCCACAACACGACCGTACTACAAGTCCCTTCTAATTACAAGAGACTAATGGGACACTGCACTAGTGGGTCTCCCGGGAACGTTTCGCCTGTAACTGGGTCACGCGGCGATCAGGACTCGCCGTTCGGCTTTGAGTAGCCGCTGATCTCGGTGCGGGCCGTTGCGGTAGGTGGTGTGGCCGGCCATCGCGGCGGTGAGCGCGTCCCAGTTGGGGTAGTCGCTGTTCTTGACCACGAACTCGCCGATCGCCCAGAAGTGGCATTCGATCCTGTTCAGAAAGCTCGCGTAGGTCAGGGTGAACACCAGCTTAACGTTGCTGGCCTTTGCCCAGTCGCGGATGTCCTGGGTCTTGTGGGTCGAGAGGTTGTCCATCGCCAGGTAGATCCGCTGGTCGACGGGATAGCGTGCCCGGAGCGCCTTGAAGAAATGGAGCACCACCCCAGCGTTCTTGTGCGTCTCCAACCGGCCGTCGAAGCGGTCATCGTGAACGTCGTAGCTGGCGAATAGATACCGGACACCACCTCGCTTGTTGTAGGTCGCGCGCAGCCGCTCCGGGCGCTTCAGCGGCCCCCACCCAGACCCTGCGTGGGGGATTAACTGGATCGGGCCATCTCATCAAAACACACCACCACCCCGTCCTCGGGACAGTTCCGGTAGAGCCCGAGCACGCGCCCGGCCTTCTCAACGAACTCCGGGTCCGGGCTCCACTTCCAGGACCGTGTCCGCTGGTGTGACAGGCCAGTGCCGATCAACGTCTGACGCAGTGTTTCCTCTCCGATCTGAATCCCCTCACCGGCCAGGTGCAGTCGCAGCTTCGGCAACGACCAGCGTGTCAGCAGGACGGGGCGGGCGCGCGCGACCGAGACGATCCGGTCACGCTGTTCGGGCGTCGTCTTCTTCGGACGCCCGCCCCGATAGTCAGGGTTCAGAGACGCGAACCCGCGGTCGTTGAACGCATGGATCACCTTGCGGACATGGGACTCATCCGAACGGACCACCGCCGCGATCTGGGTTGCCGGCATCCCGGTCGATGACGCCAACACGATCATCGCTCGCTGCCGTTTTGACTGGTACTTCGCGCGTTTGGAGATCCGCTTCAGCTCCTGGCCTTCCTCGATGCTGAGCTCGCGCACGAACACCTCCGGCGGACGCATTCCATCCTCCTGGGTCGACATGACCCAGGAATTCGCCGCCAACACCGAGTTTCCGGCCAAACGTTTACGGGAGACCCACTAGACTCGGGCGAATTGAGCTAGCAGTGCTAACGACGGGAGAACAGATGTCGCGTATCGAGCCGCTCGCGCTTCCTATGCCGTTCACCGGGAATGAGTTTCGTGGCGTGTTGGCGCACTGCCCGGACGTGCTCGAGCGTTGGAACGCGCTTGGGGATGTGCTTCGGTTCTCTGGCAAGCTCCCACCGGAGCTGAAGGAGGAGGTCCGCCGTTCCACTGCGTCGCAGGTCGGCTGCGAGTTCTGCGCGTCGTTTGGCGAGCCGAAGAGCGAGTACACCGATCCACGCGAGGCTGTGGCAGTCCGCTTGGCAAAGACGATTGCCGACGACCCGAAGAAGGTCGATGATGAGCTCTTTGCCGAGCTCCGCGAGCACTTCACCGACGAGGAGCTCGTCGAGCTGGTCGCCATGATCTGCCTCGTTGCCGTATCAGGGCAGACCTTTGGCACCGTGATGGCGGTTGCGGCGGCCAACGACGAATACGCGATGCAGTATGAGGCGTGGGTCGCGGATAGCATGGCCACCGCACCGACAACCAGCTGACGGTCCCCCTTCGAGCGCATCGCGCAGCAGAGTGAACGGGCACCGGCGAGTCCGCCCGTACGGCGCGGCGAGCCGATCTCATTTGAAGTTGATGATGCTGCGCGCGCCTTGCTCGTTCTGCGTCGTGGTCAGGGCATCGTTGACGTGCTCGATCGAAAAGCTGGCCGTGACGAGTGCGTCGAGGTTGAGCTGGCCGCGAAGGTAGAACTCGACGTAGCGCGGGATCGCCACGCGGAATGGCCCGGAGCCCATGAGCGAGCCCTGCAGCCTGCGCTCTGCTCGTAGCAGGTCGGTCGATATCGGGATCGTCTTGCCGAAGACGACGCCGACGACGGTGGTGGTGCCACCGGGCCTGAGCATCGCGAAGGCCTGCTCGACGGTGTCTGTGCGACCGGCGACTTCGAAGGAATAGTCGACGCCGCCGCCTGTCAGCTCGCGGACCTGCTCGACGGCATCGCCGGCGGTAGCGTCGACGGTATGCGTGGCACCCAGCTCCCGCGCAAGCTCGAGGCGCGACGCGTTGCGGTCAACCGCGATTATTCTGACGGCCCCGGAGATGCGCGGCCCCCTGGATCGCGCTGAGGCCAACGCCACCGCAGCCGATCACGGCTACGGTCGCACCAGGATGGACCTTTGCTCTGTTCAACACGGCGCCGAGGCCGGTCGAAACCCCGCAGCCCAGCAGCGCGGCCCTGTCCAGGGGCATCGCGCGGTCGATCTTCACGAGAGCGTTCTCATGCACCAGGAGCTGCTCGCCGAACGAGCCCAGCCCGACCATCTGGCCGAGCGGCTCGCCGTCAGCGGCCGAGAGTCGCGGCGGGCCGTCCGTGCTGCGCAGCACGACGCCCTCGCGCGTGCAGAGCGTTGTCTGCCCGGTGAGACAGAACGCGCAGCGTCCGCAGAACAGAGGGTTGTAGGTGATCACGTGGTCGCCCGGCTCCACATACGCCACGGCGCTGCCGACCTGCTCGACGATTCCGGCCGATTCGTGTCCCAGCACGAGCGGAGTGACGGCCGTTGGGAAGGATCCGTCGACGTAACCGACATCGCTGTGGCAGACGCCTGCCGCGACGGTACGAATCAGGAGCGGGCGCGAGCCGATGATCCGCGGGCACGCCGACGCGCTGATCGACCGTTTCCTCGATCGCCGCGAGTGCGAGTTCGTCAGCGAGTTCGCGGATCTGCTTCCCGCAATGGTGATCTTGACTCTGTTCGGTTTGTCGCTCGACAACCTCGATCGGGCGGTCACCTGGGGTCGCTACCAGGGGTTCGGCATACCATGGTCGTCCGACGAGGTCCGCGAGCAGGCGACGAGCGCGATCGCCGACCTGAGCGGGTTTCTTCGCGAGCGGATCCTCGAGTGCCAAGCGGAGCCCCGCGACGACGACCTCTCGCGATACGTCCAGGCGCACATCGCCTGGCGCGGGGAGCTCGATATCGCCAACGTCATCGCCGACGCGTTCGGCCTGATGATCGGCGGCATCCTGACGACGAACACCTACTTTCGACGATGATGATGTTGTTGCTCCAGCACCCCGAGCAACAACTGAAGGCGCGTCCAGTCCAAGCGCCATGAGGCGAGCAGTGGAGGAGTCGCTGCGCCTCGATGCGCCCGTCCAAATCAGCCCGAAGATGGTCGTTCAGGACACCGAGCTTGGCGGCGTGCCGATCGCGGCGGGCTCGATTGTCTTTCTGGCGTGGGGATCGGCCAACCGCGACGAGTGCGTGTTCAGCGCGCCCGAGGCCTTCGACATCGAACGGGCGAACATCAAGGACCACCTGGCGTTCGGCAACGGCCTGCACCTCTGCTTGGGCGCTCCACTCGCGCGCCTCGAGGCCATGATCACTTTTGAGCAGCTGGTCGCTAGCACCAAGAACCTCCGATTCGCAGCGGCAGGGAACGACTTCGCCAACCACTACACGGTTTTCTTCCGCGGGCCCGAGCGACTGTTCCTAGAGTTCGATCGCCTGGCTTGAGAAGCCAGAAGCTTTGTGACGGGGTCGCCTGACCTGCGGGCACCATCGCGAAGCGAGGGTCCGTCTCGAGCGAAATCAGCATCTCGCAGCACGCGACCGTAGATGAGCGCTCCTGCCAAACCCGCGATCCGGCTGAGCATAACCCTGACGGGTCCCTCGCGCGCGCCGAGCGCGGGCAGCGTTCGGATCTTTGCCGGCGGTGCGAGCATCCCGAGAACGGTTCGCCGGATCCTGGACTACGCCGACGGCTGGATCCCGCCGCCGTCGCTTGCGCCGGTGGAGATCGCCGACGGGGTCGAGCAGATCCGTTCGGCGTTGATCAGTGCCGGCCGCGACCCGTCTCGCCTGGAGGTTGTCAATGCCCTGCCGATGGTCGACGGCGGGATCGAGCGGACCCTCGAGGCGGGCGTGCCGGCGCGGGTGGCGGCCGGCGTGACGGTGATGCAGGTGAGCGTCGGAGACTACGTGCAGTCCGCGGACGAGGTGGTTCCGTTCCTTGATCTCCTGGCCACACGATTCGCCGGCTATCGGACGTGAGCCTGACGTGTTGCACGCGCACCGTCAGCTCGCCGCGCGCCCCGGGCTGATGAGCTCAGGCATCCTGGCAGACGGCAGGGTCGGCTACCGGCGGGTACTGGATCAGCTCGACGGGTACGCCGTCGGGGTCGCGCACGTAGAAGCTCCGCGCGCCGGGCAGGATCTCGACGAGGTCCGGGACGGCCGCGTCGCCGAGAGCCGCGCGCAGCTCGCCGTGTCGCGCCCGCACATCGTCGACGGTGATCGAGAGGTACGTCGAGCCGATCCGGTTGTGGGCGAGCTCCAGGGCCGCGTCCGCTCCGCCGGCGCGGTACTCGATCAGCTCGAGCGTCACGCCGCCGAGCGACAGGAAGGCCACGCGAATGCTCGCCGGGACCGGGTTCGCCGTGAGGCGTGTTAACTCGGGCGAGGAGACCTCGCTATGGCGGTCGTGCGCGAACCCCGCGACGGCGGTATAGAAGTCCACCGATCGCTCCAGGTCACTCACCGTCAGCCCGACATCGCTGAAGGCCACCGGCTAGTCGCCTGCCAGTAGCGCGCTCTCCTGCTCTTTGGACGGCGCCTTGGCCAGCGGCACGGTCCGGGAGGGGTCGAATGAGAGGTGCTTGGGTTCGAGCAGCTCTCGGGTGATCCGCGGTTTCTCGCCAGGACCGTACGCGCGGCCGTCGATCCAGCGGTACCCCTCGAGCTCGATCGTGCCCTTACCCAGGATCTCGCCGGTGTTGACGAGGTGCTCAGAGACCGCGTCAAGGCCATAGCGCTGCACGGGGCAGACCTTCATGCACACAGCGCAGCCGTGGGCCTGGATCATCACCGGGAAGCAACGCTCGGGCTTTATCTTTGCCTTGGTCACGCCGCGGTGCTCGGCTCGGCGAAGCGGGATCGCGCCCGGCGGACAGCGCCTGACGCACAACTGGCACTCGTCGCAGATAGCGTTGATCCCGTAGTCGATGGGGCTTCCGGTGACTAGTTCGGCGTTCGTCATGATGACGGTCAGCCGACAGCGCGAGCCCGCCTCGGGCGTCAGCAGCTGCCCGTTAAGCCCCAGCTGCCCGAGGCCCGCCTCGACCGCATAGTGGATCGTCACCACAGGCCCGCCCGGCCCCTGCGGCTGAGCCCGGAACCCGCGGGCCTGCAGGTACTCGGCGAGCTTCGCGGTGCGCTCCTGCAACTCGGAGTACGTACGGATCACCGATCGCTCCGCACGGCTGCTCGGGATCGTCTGCGTGTCCTTGAAGTCCTGCTCCATCACGCACACGATCACCGTCGTGCGCTCCAGGCTGTCGTAACCATCAAAGACGTAACGCTCGTCATACGGGGCGATGCCGATCTTGCTGAGCCCGAGCCGCTCAGCCTCATCGTGCACATCGCCGGTCAGCGCCGCAACGTCAACCGCGGGCCGCGTCGCGACAGGCTGGCGATCAGGCGCGGCGACATCCGAGATCCGACGCAACGTGCGGATACGCCGCGCGATCGTTGGCAGCACCCACGACCAGCCGTAGCGGCCGAGCGTCACCCGAGACTCGGCATGAACCGCGAAGAACTCATAGAGCGGCGACTTGGCATAAGCCTCATCAGCCGCGGCGTCGTCACGCCACGCGCCAGCAACAGTCCGCAACACGTCCGGGGCGATGCGCTGCACCTCGGGCCACGGCCTCGGCGGACGCCGCCAAGGCATCAACGTCGGCAGATGCCGCAACCACGGATGCCTGAACGTGACCGCCTCCTCAGCCAGCGGACCGAACACACGCAACCCCACCTCATGCAAAAAATGCCTCACCGGCACAGGCACCCGGCTATCGCGCAGCTCAGTCATCTCAGTCCACCGGCAGCGCCACGACGCAGTACGCACTCTCTGTCAGCATCACCGTAAGGGCCGCCGTCTGGCGCACCGAGCGCAGCCCGGGCGGGCGTTCGAAGCTCCTCGGGATCGCGATAACCATGGTGCGCATTCGACTCTGCGGTTCACGCTACCATAATGGGTACGGTAATTGCGGTGTGCTGGGTGGGGTCGGGGGGAGGCGCCCCCGGGCAGTCATCGTGGCGTGTTGTCGTTCTTCGGGCGTGCGGCTTCTGTCGTTAGCGTGTGGTCTTCGCGCGCCGTGCGGCGGGTTTCTTTGCCCTGCGGGCGTCGAGCTTCCCCTGCATGCCGGTGAGTAGCAGGTCCAGGCTGAAGTCGAACAGCTCGTCGTCGAACGGCGAGCTGGGCGGGGTCTGCGGTGCGGCGCGGCCGCTGGGCTGGTCGGGCTCCGGCGCGCGCTCGCCCGCGCCGTTCAGGCCGTTCGGGCCGTTCGGAACCCATGGGTGTTCGTGTAGCACGAACCCGCGCACGAAGCCGATGCAGATCAGGTGCAGCTTGCGGGCCTCCTCGGCGGTAAAGCCGGCCGAGACGAGCAGCTCGGCTGAGCGCTTGGCCTGCTCGGCGACAAGATCGGCGACGACTCGATCGGCGTAGAGCTCTTCGCGATGGGCGACGAAGATCTCGACGAAGGTGCGGCTGCGGGCAAACTCGCGGCGGAAGGCCGCGAGGCGCTCGCGATAGGCCTCCTGCCACGGCACATCGTCGGCGATCGGCGGCAGCCGTGAATGCACCTCGGCGGTCACTCGCTCGGCGACGGCGAGGGTCAGCGCCTCCTTGTTGCGGAAGTACCAGTAGATCGTCATCACGCCACAGCCGATCTCCCGGGCAAGTGCCGGCATGCTGAAGCCGGCGAGACCGTCGCGCTCGATAAGCTCCTGCGCCTTCACGAGGATCTCCTCGGCGCTCAGTGACCCGCGGGCGCGGCGCTTGGGCTTGGAGGGACTGCGCTTCTGCGGATTGCGGGTGTCGGCCATGACCCGCGCCAGTGTATCCGCGATTCCGGTCGACGCGCCATACCGTAAGTGGTACCATAGCC
Source organism: uncultured Conexibacteraceae bacterium (assembly GCA_963848435.1). GTDB lineage: Bacteria > Actinomycetota > Thermoleophilia > Solirubrobacterales > Solirubrobacteraceae > Palsa-465. Next base: position 185,055 of record CAWKDQ010000006.1, read on the forward strand.
ACCGACCGGCTGCTGACGAATACGGAGACCCGCATGATCGACGCTTGTGCATTCCACGAGTGGCCGGACAACGCCACGCTCGCACCGCACCTGCCGGAGGGATATGCCGAGATCCTGGCCGGGACCGTTCCGATCCGCAGCCCTCGCCGTTACTTCGATCCGCTGGGTGCCTACGACCCGAACGCCTCACCGACCGGTTCCGACGTCGACCTGCTGTGTGCCCAGCTGCTCGACGCCTGCGGACTCGAGCGCGTCGTGCTCGGGTATGAGGATGGGATGTACAGCGCGATCCACAGCACCTTCTACTTCGCCGAGGCGGTTGCCCGCGCGGCGAACGACTGGACGATCGAGGAGTGGTTGTCGCGCGATGAGCGTCTCCACGGGTTGGTCATGGTGGCAAGCGCGCTGCCCGACCGTGCCGCGGCGGAGATCCGCCGGGCCGGTGCTCACGAGCGGATGGTCGGCGTGGCTCTGACGACCAACCCTGCTGGGATGGCACTCGGCCACCCCTGCTACCACCAGATCTATGAGGCGGCCGTTGAGCTCGGGCTGCCGATCGTGCTGCCGACGCCCACCGCCGGAGCAATGGATTACCGCGAACCGATCGTTGTCGGCGGCAAGCCGGCGACGTTCACGGAGTGGCAGGCCCTGGCCTGGCAGTCGCAGGCGGCGCAGCTCACGAGCCTCGTCATGCAGGGTGTCTTCCAGCTGTTTCCAAGCCTCAAGGTGCTGCTCGTCGGCACGGGCGCGCTGTGGATCCCCGGACACCTGGGCCGGATGGACTACTGGGCGCGCATGGTGCCCACCGACGCGCCGTGGCTTGACCGGTTGCCCAGCGAGTACTTCGCCCCGCACTTCCGGGTCGCGACACGTGGGCTCGACGTGCCTTCGGCGGGGCCACGGGCCGAGCTCATGCGCCAGGCCCTCGAAACGATCCCCAACGTCGAGGAGGTCCTGATGTACGCGAGCGGATACCCGCGACGGGGCTGGCAGACCCCGGAGGCCGCAACCGAGCTGTTGCCGGGCGAGTGGCGTGCGCGTGTCGAGCGCGAAAACGCCCTCGACTTCTTCCGCTGGCCGCACACGGCCGGCACGATCGCGACGGCGGTGGCCGGCGCAGAGGGAGCCTGATCATGGCTAGCTACGACGGTCCCATCGTCGACGTTGACGTCCACCATGCGCCGACGGGAGACGCGGAGCTGGCTGAGTATCTGCCGCGCCGCTGGCGCGAGTACGGCGCTGCGTGCCTGCGCCACGGCATCAAGTTCAAGCCGGTACGACCGGCGTCCGGGCCGCTCGTTCACTCGGGCGGGATGCGCGCTGACGTCTGGGAGCGAGAGGGCCCCGAACAGCACGTCGACCCGGGGTCGGGCTATGAGCTGATGTGCGAGGTGCTGCTCGACAGCTGCGACATCCGCCGCTGCATGCTGCTCTACAACCTTGGCCAGTACTCCTACCAGTCCAATCCCGAATTCGGCGCAGCGCTGTGCGAGGCGGCCAACGACTGGAACGTCGATCGCTGGCTCTCGCGTGATGAGCGTTTCTACTCCGGCGTTCTCGTCTCGCCGGGCGACCCGCAGCACGCGGCCAAGGAGATCCGGCGACTCGCAGATCACCCGCGGATGTCGGCGGTCCTCCTGCTCGGCGACCCGCTCAACCGGGCGCTCGGCGAGCCGATATATGAGCCGATCTTCGAGGCGGCTGCGGAGACCGGGCTGGCGATCCTCACGCACCCGTCACTGGAGATCACGCTAGGCATTCCTGGGACCACCAACGAGCACCTCTCGCAGGTCAACTTCCGCGGCATGGTCGACACGGCGAGCATGATCGTGCACGGCGTCTTCGAGCGATACCCGGGCCTGAAGGTGCTGATGGCCGAGTTCGGTGTGGCCTGGCTGCCGTCGCTGCTATGGAATCTCGACGCTGCGATCGACCAATTGCGCGTCGAGTCGCCGTGGGTCAAGCGCCTGCCCAGCGAGTACGTCCGCGAGCACATCAGGTTCGGCGTCCAGCCACTGGAGAGCGTCGGCGCTGCCGACGCACGCAATCTGATCAAGCTGCTGAGCGTCGTCGACCGCGTAGAGGACATGCTCTGCTTCTCGAGCGACTATCCGCACTGGTCGATGGACGAGTTCGAGTTCGTCGCCCATCACATGCCCGAGGAATGGCACCGCAAGATCTTCCTGGAGAACGCGTGCGAGTCGCTGGGCTGGTCGGTCGCCGAGATCGAGCGCGAGCCGGCTGTGGCGGGTCATTGACGTGGCCGCCTCCACCACCGACACCAGCGCGGTCGATGTCGCGGCGCTGAGCGAGCTCGAGCCTGGCGTCCCCCGCGTGGCCAGCGTCGGCCGTCGCGAGATCGTGCTGCTGCTGTGGGACGACGAGGTCTTCGCGGTGCGCAACGTGTGCCCGCATCAGAGCCACTCGTTCGCCAAGGGGGCCGGCCGCGCGAAGGTCGTTCGCGGCTGCACCGTCCCCGGCGACGTCCGCGTAGACGTCCACGAAGCGATGTTGAAATGCCCGCTCCACGGCTGGACCTTCAGCGTCAATGACGGCATCTGCTCGACCGACCCCAAATTCCGTGTGCGCAGCTACCCGACCACCATCCGGGACGGCCGGGTGCTGGTCGACATGAGCGCGCGGCGATCAGAACGCGGAGACACGTCACACGTTTCTATGACCACGACTCGGGGGCTCCGCTGATGAGCCTGCGCTCCGAGATCGAGGACACGATCTACCAGTACGCCTGGGGCTACGACGGCGATGAGCTAGACCTGCTTGCGGCCGCGTTCACCGAGGACGCGACCCTCAACCACGCGATCGACGGCTCGATGGTGCATGGGCGCGACGCGATCCGCGCGTGGATGGACGAGAAGCGCCAGGTCTTCCGTGACGCCGGCGAGCAGCCGCGCCACATGCTGGCCAACGTGGTGGCCGAGCTGACCTCGCCGGACACTGCCGCGTCGCACTGCTACATGACGATGATGGTGACGCGCTCCGACGGCTCCATCTATCCCCACCACGCCGGGCGTTACCTCGACGAGTTCCGCCGCGTCGGCGACCGCTGGCTGTTCTCCCAGCGGCTGATCCGCTGCGACCGCGACATCGACTTCCCCCACCGCAAGCAGCCGGCGAAGGGCTAGAAGGGTGCAGGCTAGTTGACGCACGCCTTCCGGCGCCCGGACCAGCGCCATATCTCGGCCCAGCGCACTCCCGTTGACGGCGCCTGCGCCGAGTGCGGTGCCGAGGCGCTGGCCGAGTACCGCGTCCTGAGCGAGGGCGGATGGTTCGAGGTGCGCAAATGCCAGGCGTGCTTGGCCAGCGCCGATCGGGTCTGCGCGCCGGCGTTCGGGTCATATGTCCCACTCGGGCTCCAGATCACGCGGAGCGTGGATTAGTGCTTGCTGTCGACGTGGGCGGGACGTTTACCGATGTCGTCTCGGTCCTCGAAGGCCGTATCGAGGTGACGAAGGTTCCGAGCAGCCGCACGGATCCGGCGGCGCCGGTCGTTGAGGGCATCCGGCGCCTCGGAGCCGAGGGCCACGCGCTGTTCAACCATGCCAGCACGATGGGCCTCAATGCGGTGATCACGCGGACGTTGCCGAAGGTGGGGTTCCTGACGACCGAGGGCCATCGCGACATCCTCGATCGTGGCACCGTTTGGCGCGAGCTGGCGCACGAGGTCCTCGGCGCCGGCATCCCCGTCTCGATCTCCTCGGAGACCTCGCCGCTCGCCAAGGAGTACGCGCGCGCATCTACCACCGTCGTCGATGTCCTGATGAAGCTGATCTCCGCCCGCTACGCCCGTCGCCTCGCGGAGGATCTCGGCGCGGCGGGCTTCGTCGGGGACTTCAACTTCGCCGACTGCGCGGCGATGCTGCTGCCGTGGGACGAGGCGCTCGAGAAGCCGTTCCGGATCGTCTTCGCGGGGCCGGCCGCCGGTACCGCGGCGAGCACGCGCCTGGGCGAGGCGATGGGCGACGACAACCTGGTCTGCTGCGACGTGGGTGGTACCTCGACCGACATCTCGCTCGTCGTAGCCGGGCGGCCATTCGTGAACAACACCTTCGAGCTCGAGCACGACCTCGTCATCAACGCGCTGTCGACGGAGATCTCGAGCGTCGGCGCCGGCGGCGGGAGCATCGTGACGATCTCGCACTCGGGCGACGTCGTCGTCGGTCCGGCCAGCGCGGGCGCCGAACCCGGACCGGCCTGCTACGGGCGCGGCGGGACGCAGCCGACGGTCACCGACGCCTGCCTGCTGATGGGGCTGCTCGACCCCAACGACTTCGCGGGCGGCGACCTGCGGCTTGACCCGGAGCTGTCGCTGCGGGCGTTCGAGAGCCTGGACACTAACCTCCGGATGACGCAGCGGATCTCCTTTGCCTACCGGATCGCGGTGGCCAACATCGCCGAGGAGGTCACCAACGTCGCGATCCGCCACGGCGTCGACCCGCGCGACTTCAGCCTGGTCGCCTTCGGCGCGGCCGGCCCGATGTTGCTCCCGGCCGCGCTCGACATGCTGCACGTGCGGCGGGTCATCGTCCCGCCGCACCCGGGACTGTTCTCGGCGCTCGGGCTGCTCAGCAGCGACCTCGTCTACTACGACAGCCGCAGCGCCTACGTCACGCTGGACTCCGACAGCGCCGGGCTGGTGCGCGAGGTCTTCAAGGACATGGAGCGGGGCCTGCGCGAGCGCTCCGGGGTGGGCGACCGCGAGGGCGTGACCGTGCGCCGCAGCTTCGACGGGCGTCTGCACGGCCAGACCTGGGAGACCCCATTCGTGGAGGTGCCGCCGGGGCCTATCGACGCCGGGACCATTCCGGCGCTCGTCGAGCGCTTCCACGAGTCCTACGAACGGCGCTACGGCAACCGCTTCCCGCAGGTCGAGGTTGAGCGCGTCAGCTATCGCGTCGAGCTCGTCGTGTTGTCCGACAAGATCGTCTTCGGAGCGCGTGAGGGCGGCACGGGTCCGGCCCCCGTGCCATGCGGCGCGGCGGAGATCCTCCACCTGTCCGACCAGCCGCTGCCAGGCGCTCGAGTACGACCGCGCCGCGCTTGCCGTCGGTGCCCGCATCGAGGGCCCGGCACTGGTCCGCGAGGGCCTGTCGACCACCTTTGTGTGTCCGGGGCAGCTCGCCGAGGTCGGCCGCTTCGGGGAACTGGTCATCGAGGCGATTCGATGAGCGGCGTGATCCCGGCGCGCGCTACGCCGATCCGCGAGCTTTCGGAACACGAGTTCCTCGAGCGCTACCGCTGCGACCGCTTCACCGCCACGGTCCTCGCGAGCCGCTTCGGCTACGTCGTCGAGCACGTCAGCGGGCGACTGCTGACCGCCGCCTTCTCGCCGATCCTGCGCGACTTCTACGACTTCGCCGCCACGATCTCCAGTCCGCCAGACCACGGCTCGCATACCCCGGCGATGAGCGCGACGATCCTGCTGTTCACCGGCACGATGGCCGATGCGGTGCGCAACACGGTCGACGAGTACGGTGTCGCCCGGCTCGAGCCGGGCGATGTGATCGTCTCCAACGACCCCTACCGCAACGGCACCCACGTCAACGACATGCTCTTCGTGCGGCCGGTATTCCACGATGGCCGCCTTGCCTGCTTCGTCAACATCAAGGCGCACCAACTCGACATGGGCGGCGTCGTCCCGGGCGGCTTCAGCGTGAACAAGCGCAACGTCTACGAGAACGGACTCGTCCTCTCACCACGTGCCCTCTTCCACGCAGACCGTCCTGTGCAGGAGACGTGGACGCTGATTTTCGACAATGTTCGCTTCGGCGAGATGCTGGCGCCCGACATGCTCACGATCGCCGCCGAGCTGGCACGGGGCGAGCGGCTGCTGCGCGAGACGATCGAGCGCTACGGCCTCGACGCCGTCCACGGGGCGATGACCTACGTCTGCGACGCCTCTGCGGAGCGCATGACCGCCGGCCTGGCCGCCATGCCCGACGGCGTCTGGAGCGGGGAGGACATCGTCGACTGCGACGCAGAGGCCGACGACGAGGAGTACCGCGTCCGCGTCACCGTGAGCAAGCGCGGGGATCGGGCCGAGGTCGACTTCAGCGGGACCTCGAGGCAGGCGCGCACGTGCATCAACGCCACCCCGCTGGACGTCAAGACGGTGGTCGGTATCGCCTTGAAGTACCTGTTCGACCCGCAGGGCTGCTTCACCTCGGGGACGTGGCGCCCGATCGATGTCGTGCTCCCGGAGGGGACGGTGATCAGCGCGCTGCCGCCGGACGGCGCCGTGCTGGCCTACTGGGAGCAGAGCAACGCGATGCTCTCGGCGCTGTTGCGCGCCCTGGCGCCGGCCGTGGGCGAGGCCGCCATCGCGGGTGACCGTGGCGGGGCGGAGCTCCACAACGCCAGCGGCGTCCGGCCGGATGGGACCCAGTGGATCTCGGCGGCGCAGGTGGGCGGCGAGATCGGCCCGTTCGGCGCCAACCGCTTCGGCGACGGCGACTCGCAGATGATCTCCTACCTCGCCAACGGCATCGCCCCCGCCGTCGAGGCGATCGAGTCTGAGTCGCCGGTGATGGTGCTTCGCCACGAGATCGTCCCTGACAGCCGAGGTCCGGGCACGCATCGCGGCGGGGCTTCGCTGCTGCGCGACTCGCTCTGGCTGACCCCGGCACGCCACCAGGTGATGGCGCTGCGCTACAAGCGGGCGCCAGGCTTCGGGGTCTGCGGCGGCGTCGATGGCCGCACGGGTGGCGTCTGGATCTGGGATCCGGGCAAAGCCCAGTCTCACGAGGGCGCCACCCCGGTGGGTGGGGTCCTCGACCCCGGGACGAACGCGCCCGGGCGCGCAGGCCTCTATCACTACCCATATCGGGTGCCGCACTGGGACACCCCCGCCGACGGCCTGCTGCGCTACATCAACAACGCCGGTGGCGGTTGGGGCGATCCGTTTGAGCGAGATCCCGAGCTGGTCAAGCGCGATGTCCGGGATGGTTACGTGACCATCGCCGGAGCCGCAGCCGACTACGGGGTGGTCGTTGTCGGTGACCCCGACACGGACCCTGAGGGCATCGTCGTCGACAACGACGCCACCGGGCGCCTGCGGACGGCGAGGAGTCACTGACGTCGTGCACGAGATCGCGCTTCCGGATTGGATGTGGTCGCAGCCGCCGAGTGCGGTGCACGACTTCGGCCCGCTCGAGGTCGAGCGAACTGCGCTCGTCGTCGTCGATCTGCAGAAGGGCTTCATGTTTCCCGGCTACGCTCTCGAGATCCCCCAAGCCCGGGCGATCGTGCCGACCGTGAACCGGCTGGTCGCGGCGGTACGCGAGGCGGGCGGTACGGTCGTCTTTCTGCGCCACACGGTCAGCGACGAGCCGGGGCTGCGGATGCCCGGATGGCAGCTGGGGTCGGCCGAGCTGGGAGCGCGCAAGTGGGCCGAGTTGGGGCCGGACTCCGAGGGCAACGCTCTCCACGATGAGTTGGACGTGCGCGACGTTGACCTCGTCGTGCGTAAGTACCGGCCGAGCGCATTCGTCCCCGGCGCCTGCACGCTGCATGAGCAGCTCCGCGAGCGCGGGATCGACACGCTGATCGTGGTCGGCGCCGCGACCAACGTGTGTTGTGAGAGCACTGCGCGGGACGCCAACATGCGCGACTACAAGGTCTACGTCGTCGCTGACGCGACGGCCACGTTCAACGACGCCCTGCACAATGCCGCGCTGCTGAGCATGAGCACGTTCTTTGCGCGGATCGTGTTCGCCGACGACGTGATCGCGATGCTCGACGAGTCGGGCGCGGGATGATCCGCGTTGGGCTCAAACTGTCGTCGCAGGCGACGTCGGTCGAGGAGTTGCGGGCGATCTGGCGGATCGCCGACGAGGCGGGCTTCGATCACTGCTGGAACTACGATCACTTCGCCGGCATCGAGGGCGACCCGGCCGACCCGGTGCTCGAGGCGTGGACGCTCCTCGGGGCGATGGCCGAGGCCACCTCTCGGGTCCGCATCGGGTGCATGGTCACCGGCAACAGCTACAGGCACCCGGCGGTACTGGCCAAGATGGCTGTTACGATCGACCACCTCTCCGGCGGCAGGCTCGAGTTTGCGATCGGTGCGGGCTGGTCCGAGCTCGAGCACATCATGCTCGGCCTCGAGTACGGCACGGCGGGACAGAGGATCGATCGGCTCGACGAGGCATGCCGGCTGATCAAGCGGCTCTGGAGCGACGACCGAGTCGATTTCGACGGAGCCCATTACACGCTGACCAACGCGATCAGCAACCCGAAGCCACTTCAGCAGCCCCGTCCACCGATCTGGATCGGCGGCCAGGGTGAGCGCAAAACGCTGCGGGTCGTCGCCGAGCACGCGGACGTCTGGAACGCCCCGTCGGCCAGGGTCGACGTCGAGCGTCTCTCCGGTGTACTCGACGATCACTGCGCTGCGATCGGCCGAGACCCGGCGGAGATCCGTCGCTCGGTGCAGTTTCGCATCGAGGAGGGACAGGGCTCGGCCTTGGAGCAGGCCACCGCCTACGTCGAGCGGGGGATCGGCGACCTCATCTTCTACGTGCGCAGCGGGCGCGGCGAGCGAGAAGCAGAGGAGATCGCTGCTCTCCTGCCGCGACTTCGCGAGCTCGGCTGAGCTCGACGGCGACGGCCAGAGCGCGCGGGCGAGCAGCGCGTCGACGTCAGACTTGGTCGCGACGAGGTGCCCGATGCTGAACTCGCCCGACTACGCTAAGGAGGCGTCAGATAATAAGTCGAGGCTTGATTGTGTAGTTCCATTCGCCGTGGAATGAGTTGGGGGTGAGATTGATGGTTGCGAGTTCGGCGTTTGAGACTTCGACGCCGCGTGGGTAGCTGGTCTCGTCGAGTTGACAGTAGACCCTGAGTCCGGCTGTTGATGTCGTGCCGATCAGCTCGACGATCGCTTGGCGGGAGACGAGCGGCCGGCCGCGCCAGTTGCGTGAGATGTAGCTGAACAGTCGGTGCTCGATTTTGTTCCACTTCGATGTCCCTGGCGGGAAGTGGCAGACCTGGATTTGCAGGCCGGTCGCATCGGCGAGGCGCTGTAGCTCGGTCTTCCATAGGCGCGTGCGGTTGCCGTTGGAGCCGCCGCAATCAGCGGTGATCGTCAAGGTCGTGGCCTGCGGGTAGCGCGGCTTGCCGAGTTGATCCCACCAGCTTTGGATCGAAGCGACCGCGAAGCTGGCGGTGTCGGCGTCGATCCCGACTGACACCCACCCCTCGTCGTTGGCGATGTCATAGACGCCATAGGGATTGACCTTGCCCAATTCCTTGTCCTTGAAATCGTGGACGCGAACCGGGACCGGGTCGCCCTTGGGTCGCCATTCACGACCGCCGTTCTTGAAATCCCCGACCAGCTCTTTCTTCTTGGTGTCCACTGACACGACCGGCTGTCCGCCGCCGAGCGCTGCCGCGACGGTCGCGTTGATATGCCGGAACTGAGCGTCACGATCGGGATGGCTGGACCCTTCCATGGTCTTGCGGTTGCCCTGCAGGCTGTAACCGAGTGAGCCAGGCCGCATTGCGGTCGCGAACGATGTTGTGTCGGTTCGCCCCGAGGGCAAGTCGTCCGGTCCGTCCACGCTCGCGAGCGCATAGGTGCCGTGCCCGCAGGGCTGGCGGGCGTCGCGGCACGGATGGTGGTGGCTCGGGTAGCGAAAGTGGGGCCGGTGTAAGGCTGGCACGCGCAACCACATCACGGTCGTCGGCTTCCGGCGGATCTCGGGTTACTCGGGCTGGCGATCTGGTCGCTATTCGAGCCGATCTGTCACGCGCTCGCAGGCCGGAATGGGCTTGGCGGCACCGGATCCTGCTTGGAAGCCTGAAGCTCATCATCGGGGAGGAGGGCGTTGGCAGAGGCACGTTAGCCGCGTGGATGCTGGCTAGGAGGTTGCCCGGAAGCTCGTAGAATTTTGATTGGCGGTCCCTCCTGCCTCGTCCGCCCTTGTTGGGAGCGTTCGGGGCGCTGACCAAGTCCGCGAGGACGGGAGATGACCGCCATGGAGAACGTATCTGGGTTGCAGGTCGTCACGACCGCGGAGGCGTTGGAGTTGCCGGTGCCTGCGGAGATTCAGGAGCCGCTCGGTGAGATCGTCGGTGCTGCCCGGGAGGGGCTGCTGGCGTTGAGCGTCGGTGTTGGCCTGCGGGTCGTGCACGAGTTGATGGAGGCCGAGGTCGTGCGCCACGAGGCGCTGTCGGATCGGGTGGGGTGCGAGACCCCGCCAGCGGGCTGTCGCAGCAGCCTGTGGAAGCTGAGGGCAGCCCGACCCTGGAACCGCGGGCGAGGGTGGCAAGCAGCCCTGACAACGACAGGTCGCGCTGGGACTATCGGATAGCGCAGGCCTGGCAAGCGAGGTAGAGAGGCGTAGCGGAAGCGAACCAGTGGTTGAATCTCCTCAAGACTCCACCCGGCTCAAACCCGATGGATACGGGCCGGCGATGCGGTTGGCGAGAGCCCGTGGATCTCGCGGGTTCTTGGCCCTCAGTGGCGACCACTTCGCGTCGCTGGGGTGCGTGACGGGTGCTGCGTGACCGTCGCGACGGGGGGCCGCAGGGGAAAAGCTGGGCGCCGATCCTGCCGACCTAACGACAGTGAACGTGGGAACCGATCCGGACCGCCCGATGTTGGGCAAGGCGCGGTGTCTGCCGATGGTCCGGGTTCGGGGCGGAGCCTTCGTAGTAGTGGGAGCCGGGGAAGGCTCGGCACATGGCGAAGGGAGGCAGCGGGCTTGCAGCGCCCGTCTGGAATGCGAGGAGGTCGTCGTTGAATAGCGACGCGCCGTGGCCGACGCTGAAGCTGGCGGAGGCGCGGGTACTCGGGATCCAGCGCAAGCTGCACAAGTGGGCATCCGATGATCAGGAGCGCAGGTTCTCGGACCTGCATAACCTCGTCTGTGATCCCGCCACGCTGATGGTCGCGTGGCGGCGGGTGCGCGGGAACAGAGGGTCACGCTCGGCCGGGATCGATGGGCAGACTGCCTATGAGATCGAAGCGCGGCAGGGCGTGGAGCGGTTCCTGGGCGAGCTTCGTGAGGAGCTTCGCGCCGGGACGTTCCGGCCGTTGGCGGTCAAGGAGCGGGCGATCCCGAAGCGTGGCGGAAAGCTGCGCCATCTCGGGATCCCGACGGTCCGCGATCGCGTTGTGCAGGCTGCCCTCAAGCTGGTGCTGGAGCCGATCTTTGAGGTTGACTCCCAGCCGTGTTCCTATGGGCTCCGGCCGGGACGCCGGACGCAGGACGCAATCGCCGAGGTGCAGTACCTCACGTTCCGCTCGTATGAGTGGGTGGTGAGGGCGACATCGAGGCGTGCTTTCACCGGATCGATCACACGGCCCTGATGGGCCGGGTGCGCGACCGGATCGAGGATAGCGCGTCCTGCAGCTGGTCAAGGCGTTCCTGCATGCTGGGATCCTGAAGCAACACGGCGGCTTCGAGCGGTCGGTGACCGGTACCCCGCAGGGCGGGATCCTCTCGCCCCTGCTGGCCAACATCGCCCTCAACGCCCTGGACGAGCATTTCGCCCAGGGCGTGGAAGGCGATGGGCACCGTCAGCCAGCGCTACCACGCGCGCAAGCGCGGAGAGGCGACCTACCGGCTCATCAGGTACGCGGATGACTTCGTCATCTGTGTCGCTGGTGACCGGCAGCACGCCGAGGCGCTGGTCACCGAAACGGCGCACGTTCTGCGCCCGCTCGGGTTGACGCTGTCGAAGGAGAAGACCCGCGTCACCCACATCAAGGACGGGATCGATTTCCTGGGGTGGCGCATCAAGCGCGACCTCGGACGTCGAGGCCGCCCGGGCATCTTCCTGTTCCCCTCACGCCGGTCGGTGTGGTCGGTGATGGGGAAGGTCAAGGAGATCACCCGGAGCGGCACCAACCAGTCGCTCGACCAGATCCTGCATCGGCTCAACCCGGTGCTACGGGGATGGTGCAACTACTTCCGCTCAGGGCAATCGTCGCGGACGTTCCAATACCTCAGCCACTACACGTGCGGGAACCTCTCAAAGACGCTGTGCTCAACGGATGAAAGTGTCAAGTGTCGGAGGCGGTCGGAACATGCGATTGGGGGTGGTGGTTGGGTCGCGGGAGGTGTTTGGAGGGCCGCAGATCGCGGCAGGACGCGTCGGTCTGGTCGCCCACGGCGTGATTTGGGCGAGATCCCCCGCTTTCGGGGTGCGGGAACCTGCGCCGCGGTGGGCGGCTGATCCGGCCGGGGCGGCTGTCAGAGCGTTAGGCTTCGGTCAGGGCGTGGTCGATCCCCGAGCGAAGCCCAGGTTCCGGGACTGATGCCTGCCGCGCAGCTTGCCCCTCAGAGGGCCTTGTTAGTCGCGTCCCGTTGGCGGCGGCCACGCCCAGCTTCGGTTTGGCTGGACGGTTGGCCTGCCAGTCGGCGACGAGCTGTCGGTAGGCGCGCTCGGCCTGCTCGGCGGTCTCGGCCTCCAGGCGCCGGACGTCTTTGAGGTTGTAGCGGGCGGCGGCGCCTTTCTGGCCACGCCGTGACGGCATCCCGGCCCGCAGTTCCAGGGTTCTGAGCTTTCGGTCGGCAGTGACGGGCGGGCATAGGCGTAGTCCTCGCCGCGTTCGATCATCGTCCAGCACAGGCACGCGAGCTTGCGGGCGGTCGCGACGACAGCGACCTGCATGCCGCGGCGAGCGCGGATCCGCTCATAGAACGCGCGCAGCGGACCGGGTGTCTTGGACGCAGCCCATGCGGCCTCGACGAGCATCCCGCGCGTTTCATACCGGATACAAACCCGATCGAATCGATGATCGAGATCGTCCGCCACACCCAACGCAACGTCAAACGCTGGCAGGACGGTGACATGCGCAAACGCTGGACCGCCGCCGGGATGCTCCAGGCCGAGCAACAGTTCCGACGGATCGTCGGCTAAGCGACCTCGCGAAGCTCGTGACAACAATCGGGCGACGTCACCTCACCCCCATCGCCCCGAACTCGAAGCCACCCACCGACAAAGTGACCATCACCAGCGACAACACTCAGCTCGCTACCGTCTGACCATCAAATCCCGGGGGAACGCCGCCTAAAGTTACACGACGATCGGGGCAACCTCGTAGCGGGACAGGCGAGGCACAAGTTCCCTACAGCTGCTGCTTTGTCACGGCTACGACGAAGCGCCCGATCGCCGCGATCGCCGCCTGCGCCTCGGGCAGGGAGTCCGCGTACTGGTGCCAGCAGTGCATCAGGCCTTCCCAGACCTCCAGCGTGACCTCGACGCCGGATGCGCGAGCGCGAGCGTCCAGGCGGCGCGCGTCGTCCAGCAGCGCCTCGTACGAGCCGACCTGGATTAGCAGCGGTGGCAAACCCCTGAGGTCGGCCTCGAGCGGAGAGGCGAGCGGGGTCAGCGGATCGACGTCCTCGAGGTAGCGTTTGGTCGCTGCGCGCAGGCCAGCCGCGCCGACGACGGCGTCGCGCTCGGCGTTTGCCGTCATCGACGCGCCCGAAACTGTCAGGTCCACCCAAGGCCCCAGGAGGACCGTTCCGGCCGGCAGCGGCAGGGCACGCTCGTGAAGGGCGAGCTGCCCTGCCAGCGCGAGTCCGCCGCCGGCGGAATCGCCGAGGAGCACCACGTGATCGGCGGTGACGCCGCAACCGAGCAGCCACCGATAGGTTTCAACGATGTCCTCCACTGCAGCCGGAAACGGGTGCTCGGGTGCGAGCCGGTAGCCGACGACGAGCGCGCGGGCGCCGGCAGCGCGTGCCACGTTCGACGCAAGCGCGCGATGCGTGGCGATCGAGCCGGAGGCAAAGCCGCCGCCGTGGACGACCATGACCACGAGTGACGGGTCCGCTCCGTCAGACGTGACCCACTCGACCGGCACGCCAGCAGCGTCAGCAGCCTGGCAGCTTACATCGTGCCCTACCGGATGCCGGGCGGCCATGCGCTCGTAGGCGTTCCGCGCCGCCTCCAGAGTCGCGCATGAGCGCAGCTCACGGCCATAGGCGGCATACGCGGCACGCGCGCGCTCCAGCGGGTCGTCCATCAGCTCACCGGCTCTTGGCTCGCGGGCTCCCGAATATGACGCACGGCCTCGACGAACCCGCGCACGTGGTCGGTTTCCGCACGCTCGTCGTGGGCCATCCAGAGCGCGAAGCGCGGCGGAACCACGAAGCGCTTGACGACGACGCGGTCGCGGTCGACGAACAGCGACGCCTGCTCGGGCAGCAGCGCGGCGCCGAGGCCGGCGGCGACGAACCCCACGGCGTCCTCGAAGCGGTCGACCGCCTCCACGATGCGGGGCTCGCCGCCTGTGCCCACCCAGTGGCGCAGCACGCGGTCGCGGGCGCCGGGGTAGCCGGCGTCGGAGAGGACAATCAGCAACTCGTGATGAAGGTCCTCGAGCTGCAGCAACTCGAGGACCGCCAGCGCGCTGTCGCGCGGCACGGCCGCTGCGCTCGGGTAGGTTGCAACGCACGTGCCCCGTACGCCGGGACCCTCGAGCAGGAAAGCGACGTCGACCGAGCCCTCGTCGAGCGCAAACACCAACTCAGCTGGGCTCAGTGTGTGCAGGCTGACGTCCACAGCCGGCCAGGCGGTCGAGAACTTGGCGAGCGCCTGCGGCAGCACGTGGTAGTGGACATGACGGGTGTAGCCGACCCGCAGCGAGCGCCGCCCAGTCGTCTCTAAGGCACGCACCGCGCGGACGCTCTCAGCGCCGAGGGCGATCATCCGGCGGGCGTCGCGCAGGAATAGGGAGCCCGCCTCGGTGAGCGAGACGCCGGATGGCGTCCGGTCAAGTAGGCGGGCCCCCACCTCCTGTTCGAGCTGGCGCACACGGCGGCTGAGCGCCGGCTGGGTCAAATGCAGGCGCGCGGCGGCCCGTGTGAAGCTCAGCTCTTCGGCTACCGCCACGAAGTCGCGCAGATGACGGAACTCCACGGCTGACCGTCCCTAGCGCGGTACGGCGGACGCCATGACGGCGTAGTCGCCGTGCTCCCACCGGATCTCCAGACGCCAATAGGAGATCCGCCATCCGTCGAGCCCCCGTTCGAGATCGTGGCGATACGTGCCGCCGACCTCGTAGAAGCCGGCAGTCGGCCGCTCCGGCGTGAAATGCATCGCGCGCAGGTAGGCGTCACACGTGGCGTGCGTGGCGTCGGAGAAGGCGATCAGCGCGGTGCCGATGTCGTGTTGGGTGGCCCCCTTCAGGCGCATGCTGGCCAGGATCATCGCCGCCCACTCGGCAGCGGTCGTGTGCGCACCCTCCGCGAAGCCTGAGCGACTGGCGAACAGCTGGCCCATCGGCCCGACCGCCGTGCCTTGGACGCCGAGCTCGTCAGTGAAGCACGCGGTCAGCGCTGCCTCGTCCTTGCCGTCGACCGCGCGCGCGTATCGAGCCAGGAGCGCCGCGATCCGCGCTCGCTCGACCATCGCCTCGATCTTGCTCAGGGGGTCACCGTCCATGGAAGCCTAGTCTGTCATCTTCACACGTCGCGGTAGCGTGGCACGATCTCCTCGCCAAAGATCCGCAGTTGACGCTTGCACTCCTCGAGCGAAGTCACGCCCTGATCGGGCGCGTATACGAAGTACTCCGGGTTGACCTCCTCTACGAGCCGGTCCATGCGGCGAAGCACATCGGCCGCCGTCCCGGCGTTGAGGTGGCCAGCAGCGGCCATCCGTTCCATCGTACGCTCGCTCTCGGGCAGCGGCACCTGCCCACGCGGCCAGCGCTCCTCGTCGCCGGGGAGCCGGAAGCCCTCCCAGAAGCCGAAGACCCGGCCGAAGTCGTTGTAATAGACCCCCGTGCGACCGCGGCGGGCGCGCCGGTATGCATCCGCGACATCGTCGCCCAAGACGGTCATGTGCGAAAAGGCCAGACCCTCGCCAAGCCGACACCGACGACCGGCGGCTGCAGCCTCCCGCATATGCATCTCGGCCAGCGCCCTCGCACGTTCCAGAGATGTGCCGAGGATGACCGGCGTCACCCCCTCGCGCGCCGCCCAGGCGACCGTCGAGTCGCTTGCAGTGAACGCGGCGAACAGAGGCGGGTGGGGCTTCTGAAACGGCTTGGGGACCACCGAGATCTTGCGCACGTGGCCGTCGACCACCTCGCCGGGGGTGCCGAACTCGCTAGTCCATCCCGCGGCTGGCCAGGGTGTGCCCGTCTCGATCGGGTACGGGAACTGCCAGAACTCGCCATCGAATGCGAACGGCTCCTCGCGCCAGGCAAGCTTGAGGAACTCGTAGACCTCGTCGAACGCTCGCGCCTTGGCCTCGTTGCCGGGGTCGGCACCGAAGCCGAGATGCTGAGTCATCTGGTTGACCCACCGCGACTGATAGCCCTTGGCCATGCCGACGATCGATCGCCCGCGCGTGATCTGGTCCAGCCATCCGATCTCGATGGCCAACCGCAGAGGATTCCAGGACGGCAGCACGTAGCCGAGCGGGCCGACCTTGATCGTACTTGTGTGCATCGCCAGGTATGCGTTTAGGGCTGGCACGTGGCCCATCTCCAGGCCCTCGCCGTGAAGGTGGTGCTCGGTCGTGGCGACGATGTCGAAGCCGTAGCCCTCGGCCATTCGCGCCAGCTCGACGACCTCGTCGAGCATGTGCTGGAAACGCTCCGTGCTTGCAGCGACAGGCCGCTCCTGCCGTCGTTCCTCCCAGGTCGCGGGGATGCTCGGCAGCAGGAACATGATGAATCGCATAGCCGGACCATATCCCGGCGCGGGCGGTCGGGCAATGCGATTCTGGGATGGCCTGATGTCGAAACGTGCACCGGCCAGCCTCTCCCCCCGCGCCTTCTATCGTGGCCGAGTCCTGTGCCAGGACGCGTTGCTTTGCGCGCATGAGTTGGCACGCGCCGGCGGCCACCTCTCCACTCACGCTGCGCCACACATCGATGCGCTAATGGCGCGTGGCGCGTCGATCACTCCATCGCCTGACCCGCGACGATCGATCCAACGGCCGGTGGATGCGAGGTCGAGCTCATTGATGCACGCGAGCAGGTCGGCGGCGACCGTCCGTGACGACCATCCGACGCGGTGTGCGGGGCCGGACCCCACCAGCAGCCCAGCCAGACACCACTCACCGCCGAGCCCAGGTTGTCATAGTTCTGTGCCCGACCCGGTTATGTGGCCGGCATCGGAACGGGGATCGTCATAGGAACTGTGTAGGCATCAGCGAAGGAGATCGCTATGCCTACCAAGATCAGAAGCAGGAGTGAGCAGGACGCTGTTGCCGAGCGGGGCCATGGGTTCGCGCTGGCGTTGGACGGTGACGAGCGGAGCGAGGAGCTGGCCAGCGCCAGCGCGGCGCGTCCGCCGGGCGGGGTGGTTGAGGCGGCGGTAGATCGGGCTGTGGGCCGCCGCCGCGCCCGTCAAGCTCTGAGCATGCCTGACGGCCGTGGGGTCTCTGATGAGCTGCTTGACGAGCTGTTGGCCGGCGCGAGCAGCGAGCAGGAGATCGCGGGCCCTGGCGGGATTCTGGCGCAGTTGACCAAGCGGCTGGTGGAGCGCGCGATGGAGGTTGAGCTGACCGACCATGTCGGCTTTGAGCCGCATCAGGAGCCGCCCGGTGGCGCTCAGAACCAGCGCAACGGCACCTCGCCGAAGACGCTGATCACCGAGCAGGGCGAGGTTCGGGTCGACGCGCCGCGTGACCGCAATGGGAGCTTTGAGCCGAAGATCGTCAGAAAGCGCCAGCGGCGGTTCGTCGGCTTCGACGACAAGATCCTCGCGCTTTACAGCCGCGGCTTGTCGACCCGGGATATCAGCGCGCACCTGGAGGAGATCTACGGGGTGCAGGTCAGCCGTGATCTGATCTCGAAGGTCACCGATGCGGTCATGGACGACGTCCGCGAGTGGGCCAAGCGGCCATTGGAGGACATCTACCCGATCGTGTTCTTGGACTGCATGGTGCTGAAGATCCGTGATGGCGGCAGCGTGCAACGCAAAGCCTTGTATCTCGCGCTCGGCGTCACGCTCGAGGGCGACCGCGACGTGCTCGGCATGTGGTTCCAAGACACCGAGGGCGCGAAGTTCTGGATGCAAGTCCTCAACGACCTCAAGCAACGCGGCGTCCGGGACATCCTGATCTGCTGTGTCGACGGGCTGACAGGGTTCCCGGAGGCGATCGAGGCGATCTTCCCGCTCACGACCGTCCAAACATGCATAGTCCATCTGATTCGCTCGAGCCTGAAATACGTGCCCCGCCGGGAGCGTGAGCAGGTCGCCCGCGACCTCAAACCGATCTACACCGCGATCAACGCCGATCACGCCCAAGCCGAGCTCGAGACCTTCGACGAGAAATGGGGCACCCGGTTCCCGGTAATCACCCAAGCGTGGCTGAACGCCTGGGAGCATGTGATCCCGTTCCTCGCGTTCCCCGCCGAGGTCCGCCGAATCGTATACACCACAAACGCGATCGAAGCCTTGAACCGGCAGCTGCGCAAAGCGATCAAAACGAAGGGCAGCTTCCCCAACGAGGACGCCGCCCGCAAGCTCGTCTACCTCTGTCTGCAGAACGCGACCCCGCAATGGACCCGCACCCGGAACTGGACAGCAGCGCTGCTGGCCCTCAAGATCCACTTCGGCGACCGCGTCCCGGATGCAAACTGACTGTCACCCATCGACCGCCGAGCGAGTCACCGTTACACTTAACTAACTAGTCAACCCGCCTACACAGTTAACCTGACGCCCTCTCGGAACGGCGCCGGTGATCACGGGGGTTGGTGGCGTGCTGTGACGAAGATCTGGCACATAACGCTCAGAGTGACGCGAGCCAGTTCAGGAGCTTCTCATCGGTCCTCCAGATTGGGTTGGTGCGGGATTCCTTCGAAAGACCCGGGGGTTCGGTTCTCAGCAGGGCGTCCTGCTTGGCTTTTGTGTTGATCTCGGCGTAGCGATTGGTGGTGCTGAGGTCCGCGTGGCCGAGCCATCCGCGGATGACGTTGACCTCGACGCCGGCCTCGAGTAGATGGACTGCGGCGGTGTGCCGGAAGATGTGCGGGCTGACCTGCCTGCCGGTTCGCGGGTCATCAAGACAGGCGCCGTGACGGCGGACGATCTTGTAGATCCCGTAACGGGTGAGCGGTTGACCGTGTGCGGTGAAAACGGCGTGCTGCGGTGTCGTCGCGTTCTCTGATTCGAGCAGCTGCTGGAGTGTTCGGGCGGTCTCTTGCCAGAGCGGACATGTCCGCCATTTGTCACCTTTGCCGTGCAGACGAACGGTCGGATGCTGGCCGAGGTCGAGGTGCTCGACGCGTAGGTCGGCGGCTTCTTGGACACGCGCACCGGTGTTGTAGAGGAACAGGATCAGCGCCCGGTCACGTAGCGCGAGTCGCCCGCCTCTGGGCAGATCGGCGAGTAGCTGTTGCATCTCGTCGCGTTCCAGGAACCGCGTTTCTGGTGGTGCGACGCGTTTGCTGGGGATTGCAGCCACCCGCTGGCAGACGATCAGCATCTCCGGTGAGCGGGTCGCGATGTATTCGAACAGGGTGTGGATCACCGCGAGGCGCTGGTTGCGGGTGCGGATGTGGTTGTGGCGGTCTTCTTCGAGGTGGCGTAGGAACGCGACGATGCGATCGAAGGTGAGGTCTCCGACCGTCAGCTTGGTGATCTTTGAGCGCTTGTCCGCTGCGATGAACACGATCAACAGCCGGATCGTGTCGCGGTAGCTGCGCACCGACGCTGGGCGTAGGCCTTTGATGGTGATCAGGTGATCGGCAAAGAGCGAGTGCAGCATCTGGCCGAGTGGCGTTTGCGGGCTCATTCCGTGCTCTCGGTCCAGACCGGCGACGCGAACGTCTCAAAGCGACGATTGGCCTCTTCCAACAACGCCGGGGTGATCGTCAGATAGACGGCCGTCGAGGACGGGTCGACATGACCCATGAACGTTGAGAGGCGATGCAGGCGGGCGGCCGGGTCGAGTCCTTCGCGATACCAACGCAGCAGACACCCGACCGCGAAGCTGTGACGCAGGCTGTGTAGCGTCGGCGCCGAGACGCCGTCAGGCACCGCCAGATCGAGGGTGAGCACGAGCTGATGGAACGTGTGGGTAGCGGTGCCCGGGTGCACGTGGCGGACACCGCCGAAGGTGAACAGCGGCTCCTCCCCGCGAGTGGCACCCTCGCCAGCCCGTCGCTGGAGTTGTTCGGCGAGTAGCGCAGCCATCCTGGGTCCGTGCGGGACGAGGCGGCTCTTGCCGAACTTCCCGCCGCGGACGACCAGCAGGTCGCGATCAACGTCAACATCGCCGAGACACAGCCCGCACATTTCGCCGGCGCGCAGCCCGAGGCCGTAGGACAGCGCGAACATCGTCCGGTAAGTCACACCGCGCTGCGGCGCCCTAGCGTTGTCCGGGAGAGCGGCGGCCGCGTCAAGCAGCCGCCGGGCCTGAGACACGTCGAACAGGAACGGAATGCGTGTCGCCGTCGCGCGTCGACGCCGAGCACGAAGTGGTGAAACCCCAAGCAGCTGTTGGTTCACAGCCCAGTCAAGAAGACAACCGATCACTCCGAGCAGATGGTTGAAGCTCCGTGGCCGCGACCGGGGCCGCGAGCCCAAGAAGTCATCCAACAGCGCCGGGGTGAGCTCATCCAATGAGATCACGTCCCGGTCCGGGGCGAAGGCGACCAGGAGCCGTAACTCGGCCTGTTCGCTGAGGTATTTCCGACCCAGCGCCCGCTTGTGCACGAGGAACCGGTCGACGGCGAGTTCGATGCTCTCGCTCATGAGAGCACCTCTTCACCGTCGCTGCCGAGCACCAGTTCACGCAGCGGCCCAACAGCGACCTTGGTGTAGATCTCAGTTGACCTGGCCGAGCGATGCCCGACGAAATCGCCGATCGTCTTGAGCGCGAAGTCAGCGTCGACGAGCCGCTGCACTGTTGTGTGCCGCAGGGTGTGAGACCCCGGTCTGGGAACGTCGATCCCCGCCTTGAGCAGATAGTGCCGCGCGCGAGAGGACACCGCGGCCGGGCCGATCGGCTCGAGCGGGGCGACCGCACGGAAGAACAGGCGGCGACTGTTCGTCTCAGGTCGGCCGTGCTTGAGGTAATCAGCGATCGCTTCGCCGACAGACGCCGACAGCGGGAACGCGGTCGAGTGCCCAGCCTTGCGCTCAGGCACCCTGAGACGCTCGCGCTTCCAGTCGATGTCATCGAGCGTGAGCGCGGCAACCTCCCGCGAACGCAGCCCGTAAGTGATGAGCAGCATCAGGATCGCCCAGTCGCGCTTGCCAGACGGTGAGCGGCGTTCAACACCCGCGAGCACCAACGCGACTTCGTCCCAGGAGATCGACCGAGGGATGCTCGAGAGCCGGTAGAACTGAGCACGGTCCAGCACGCCGCTCAAATCGGATGCGACGGCCCCATCGCGGTGCGCGTAACGCAAGAACACGCGCAGAACCCCGCAACCATCACGCACCGTCGCCTTGCTCAAACCCGGCCGCGGCGCGCTCAGCGACGAACGCGGTCAACATCGCCGGCGCGAGCTCTGACAATGACTCAACGCCGATCCTGGCGAGATAGTCCTCAAAGCGAACGAGATGATGCCGGTAGGCCCGCAGCGATCCAGGTCGAAGCCCACGCTCGCTGACGAGGTAACCGAAGAAGCCAGGCAGCGCCCCAGCGAACGGATCGCAACGACGTGAACGACCAGAGTCAGCAAAACCCGGAATCGCCACGACCAGCATCTGCTCGATCGGACCACGAACCTCTCTAGCGATCTGCTGCCCGCCCGGGCGCGTGCCCGGCCGGCCCTCCATCCACTCAGCGACAAACCGGTCGACATGAGCAGGTAAGTCCGCGACTGTCTGGGCGCCGCCCTCTCGGGCGAACTCCCCGAACGCCACCATCAGCGGCACTCGCCGAAACACGCTCCGCGCGGAGTAGCCGTGCTCAGCGAGCCAAGCGACGTAACGCTCGATCTCTGGCCCGATCCACGACGCCAAGATGCGATCGACCGTTTCCGGCCTGACGAAGTACCTCTCCAACATGGACAACTTCCTCTCGGTTGAACAACAGAGGAAGCACCCTCGCCCACACCACCAGCGTTATGTGCCCGATCTTGGCGACAGCACGCCACCACCCCCCGTGATCACCGGCGCCGTTCCGATGCCGGCCACATAACCGGGTCGGGCACAGAACTACGAATATGTGGCGCGCCACATATTCGTAGCGGACCTCTTCGAACACGCCGCTAAACCAGTCAAACGCCAAGGCGTGTCCTTCCAGGAACGCCTGCTGGGTCTCCACCGGTGAGGCCATGCTAACGCCGCCCCGGAGAAACAGGACCGCATCACGAACACATGCACCCTGACCTGGCTGCCGGCGCCAGCCGCACCTCGGCTTGGCCCCAGTCGACCTCCGCGGTCCGCGCCGGCGTGTGGGCCTGGGGGACGAACACCTGCCCGAGCGCCAACCCCATCTCCCGCTTGCGTTTGCGGACATGCTCCCTGACAGTCGCCTCGGCAACGTCCGCGCCATGCTCATCAACCAGGCGCCTCCAGACCCGCCGCGCAGTGTGACGCTGCTTGCGCGGCGCCTTCAGATCGTCAGCCAACCAACCATCGATCAGCTCCCGATACTCACCCAGCTTCGGCGCCACCCGGCCCTCAGGCCGCTTCCGTGGCGGTGGATCGGTGACTCCAACGCCTGCCTGACCGTGCCGCGGCCAACCCGATAGCGCGCCGCCAACGCCCGCTCTGACAAGTCCTCTCGGTCCCTGTCCCGTCTGATCTGCTCGAACAACTCCACTCTGGACCCCACTCCCGGCCGCCTCCGATCCACGCTCGATGAACGCTCTCGAACACGCCGGCGAACCAGTCAAACGCCAAGGCGTGTCCTTCCAGGAACGCCTGCTGGGTCTCCACCGGAGAGGCCATGCTGAACGCCGCCCCGGAGAAACAGGACCGCATCACGAACACATGCACCCTGACCTGGCTGCCGGCCAGCCGCACCTGCGCCTGGCCCCAGTCGACCTCCGCGGTCCGCGCCGGCGTGTGAGTCTGGGGGACGAACACCTGCCCGAGCGCCAGCCCCATCTCCCGCTTGCGTTTGCGGACATGCTCCCTGACTGTCGCCTCGGCAACGTCCGCGCCATGCTCATCAACCAGACGCTTCCAGACCCGCCGCGCAGTGTGACGCTGCTTGCGCGGCGCCTTCAGATCGTCAGCCAACCAACCATCGATCAGCTCCCGATACTCACCCAGCTTCGGCGCCACCCGGCCCTCAGGCCGCTTCCGTGGCGGTGGGATCGGTGACTCCAACGCCTGCCTGACCGTGCCGCGGCCAACCCGATAGCGCGCCGCCAACGCCCGCTCTGACAAGTCCTCTCGGTCCTTGTCCCGTCTGATCTGCTCGAACAACTCCACTCTGGACCCCACTTCCCGGCCGCCTCCGATCCACGCTCGATGAACGCGCAATCGTCAGCTGCCAGTCGGACAGGGTGGTACCGAATCAGACCAGAGGTTGCCCGGAAGTTCGTAGAAGTTTGAGGCGGTCCGCCCGGCCCGTCCGCTCCTGTTGGGAGCGTTCTGGTCGCCAAACCAAGTCCGTCAGGGACAGGAGGACCGCCATGAAGAAGGTAACCGGATCGCAGGTCGCCACGGGGTCGGAGGCTGCGGAGTTGCCGCTGCCTGCGGAGATTCAGGAGGCGCTCGGTGAGCTCGTCGGTGCTGCGCGCGAGGGGCTGCTCGCTCTGAGCGTCGGTGTCGGGTTGCGGGTCGTGCACGAGCTGATGGAAGCCGAAGTCGACGAGGTAGTCGGCCCGAAAGGGAAGTGGAACCCGGACCGTGCGGCGAGCCGGCACGGGCACGAGCAGGGGTCGATGACGTTGGGCGGCCGCAGGGTGCCGGTCACCCGTCCCCGTGTCCGCAGCGTGGAGGGACAGGAGCTGCCGGTCGCGACCTATGAGTACTTCGCTGACCGTGATCCGCTGCAAAGAGCGGTGATGGACCGGATGCTCGCGGGGGTGTCGACCCGGAAGTTCGCGCGGGTCGGCGAACCCGTCGGCGAGACGATCAAGCAGACCGCGACGGCGACCAGGAAGAGCTCGGTGTCAGAGGTCTTCATCGAACGGACCCGCACCGCCCTTGGGGAGCTGATGTCCCGCCGGCTCGACGACACGCGCCTGGCGGTGATGATGCTCGACGGCCTTGATATCGCCGAGCGCACCCACATCGTCGCGCTGGGGATCTCGACCGACGGGGTGAAGATCCCGCTCGGCCTCTGGGAAGGCTCAACGGAGAACGCGACCCTGGCCCGCTCGCTGCTCGCCGACCTCGTCGACCGCGGCCTTGATCCCTCACAGGCGATCCTGTTCGTGCTCGACGGCGGCAAAGCGCTGCGCAAGGCGATCAAAGACGTGTTCGGCGAGCACGCGTTGGTGCATCGCTGCCACCGCCACAAAGAGAGGAATGTGACCGACCTGCTGCCCGAACGCGATCGTCCGCAGGTTCTCGCCAGGATCCGTGGCGCGTGGGCGCTGGCGGACCCGGCCGTCGCCCAGCAACAACTCGAACGGCTCGCCTCAGAGCTCGAGCGCACCTGGCCCGACGCCGGGGCGTCGCTGCGCGAAGGGATGCCCGAGACGCTCACACTGATGGGTCTCGGGATCACCGGCAACCTCGCCAAGACGTTGTGCTCAACCAACCCGATCGAGTCGATGATCGAGATCGTCCGCCACACCCAACGCAACGTCAAACGCTGGCAGGACGGAGACATGCGCAAACGCTGGACCGCCGCCGGGATGCTCGTCGCCGAGGCCCAGTTCCGGCGGATCGTCGGCTACAGCCAGCTCGCGCAGCTCGTGACCGCGATCGAGCACCGCCACCACACCCTCCAAAGCCTGACCATCACCGCGCTTCAGGAACGCGACACCGTTACCGTGTGACACTCAAACCGGCGCGATCGTCACCGAACTTCCACGACGATCCGGGCAACCTCTCAGACCATCACACTGGTACCGAATCAGACCATCATTCCCAGAGCGTGAAGAACCCGGAGGCGGAGCCGGACCTGACCGGACCCCGTTCATGGGTCCACCTGCTGTGAGAGCTGGTGGTTGGTTGGTGACTTCATGGTAAGGCTGCCGCCAGCGTCGAACGGAAGACGGCCGTAGGCCGGCTGTAGTTCGGCGCTGGCGGGCGCGGCCTGGTGGGCGGTCTCCCAGCCCGTCTGCGAACGCCGCGGGGGTCATCATGCCGTGCGCGCGGTGGGGCCGGCAGCGGTTGTAGTCCTGGCGGAAGTCCTCGACCATCACCTTCGCCTCGGCCAGACACGTGAACACCTCGACTGCGAGGAGCTCGTCGCGGACGCGGCTGTTGAAGCGACTCCACGAACGGGTTCTCCCACGGGCTGCCGGGCTCGATGAACGCCGCGCCCGGTGCGGCTGAAGCGGCACCAGTCCCTGCAGCGCGTCGGAGGTCATCTCCGGCCCGTTGTCGCAGCGCACGAACTCCGGGTGGCGTGCCGCGCTCATGCACGATCCGGTCGAGCACGTCGACGACCTTGTCAGCGTCGATGCGGCGCTCGGCCTCCATCGCCAGCGCCTCGCGGGTGAACTCGTCAACGACATAGAGCAGCTTCACCGCGCGGCCGTCGTCGGTCACGTCGAACTGGAAGTCGAAGCCCACACATGATCGGGCCGCTCCGCCCGCAGCCGGTCACCCGGGAACCGTCGAGTCCCCGCGCCGCGGCGTTTGCGGCGCTTCGGCGGCACCCGGAGCCCCTCCTCGCGCCACAGGCGCTGCACCCGCTTGCGGTTGATCGTCCAGCCCTGCATCGAGCAGATGCTGATGCGCCTGGCGATACCCCCACCGCGGCCGCTTGCGCGAGAACGCCCGCAGCTCCGCCCGCAGCGCCGCGTCGTCCTGGGCGACCACCGGCTCACGCCGCTGAGTAGACCGGGGCTGACCGACATACCGGCACGCCCGCCGCTCCGAGAGACCGAGACGGTCCTGCAACATCAGGACCGCCCGGCGCCGGCGCTGCGGGCTCACCAATTTCCCCGGTTCACCTCGCGCAACGCCTGGTTCTCCAGCAGCTGATCGGCGACGATCCGCTTGAGCTTCACGTTCTCGGCCTCGAGCTCCTTCAACCGCTTCACATCGTCGGCCTTCATCCCACCGAACTGGTCGCGCCAACGGTGATAGGTCGCCTCCGAGACCTCCAACTGCTTCCAGACCTCCGGCAGCTCCATCCCCTCGCCAAGCAGCCGGTCGGCCTCCCTCAGCTTGCGAACGACCTGCTCCGGCGTGTGCCTGCGTCGCGACATCTACATGCTCCTCTGACCCATTCTCTCGGGTCGTTGAAGCTCTCATAGCGAGCGGACCGAATCCTGGGGAGCCGGCCAGACCAACACGTCGTCGTCTCTCATTACGACTGCTCCTTCCTCTTTGTCTTGGCGGACTGAGGTGAGCCTGGGCAGACGCGGCGGACGGTCCCACCCCTGGGTGGGGCCGTCCGTCCTACGAACCTTCTCGAGATCTACCCGGGTGTCGCCACAACCCCGGGTTAGTCCAACCTACCGAGCGAAGGGCGGCTGAGCTCGCGGATCTGACCGTCCAAGCAACGGCCAAGGCCACTCGCGTGCGCCAGAGCAGAACTTGGCCTAGGCGTTCAGCCAGATTTGGCGGTAGGTCTCGCCTAATGACGCAAGATGGTCCGTCATCGCGGCACCGGCTCTTTCAGCGTCCCCTGCCTCAATGGCGGCTAGGATCTCGGTGTGATCGTGGCACACCGAGCGCGGGAAGTCAGCTGTCAGCGCCGAGCGCATGAGGTGCGTATGCAGTACCGAGAAGACCGGAGCGGATGCGATCTGCAGCAGAGTGTTGCCGCAGGCGTCGATGAGCACTTCATGGAACCGGCGGTTTTGCAGATACTGGGCCTCGACTGACAGAGCTGTGTCGTCGGGCAGGATCGTTGAACGAAGCGCGGCGATATCCCTCTCCGTCCGCCGGAGGGCGGCGTTGCGAACAGCGAACCCTTCGATGAGTTCGCGCGCCTCGAGGAACTCGGCGAGCGTTACGTCGTCTTTGAGCGAGAGAAGCTCAAGGTTACGCCTGAGAAAGTCAGATATATGGTCGACAGTTGGGAGAACGACAAAGCTCCCGCCACCGTTGCCAGGAACTGTGCGGATCAAGCCCTCAGCCAGGAGGAGCCGAAGGGCTTCCCTGACCGTGCTGCGGCTGACTCCAAAACCAGTCGCGAGTTGCGACTCATTCGGCAGCCGTTCCCCGTTTGCGAGATCTCCGCTGAGCATCGCACCACGCAGCTGGTCGTAGATCTGCTCGTAGGAGCGGCGCACCCGCTGTGGCACTACGCCGGACATCTGCGCTTGAGATTCTAGGCACTTGGTCGTGCCAGCCATGTCTTCACGACTTCCGTGTGCTCACCGAGCGCCGGCACTGCTCCCATCGCCAGCTCACGCCCGTCGACGATCACAGGCGGCTTGAGCGCGGTCAGCTCGCCGCCGGGCGAACTGACCGTCGTCCAGCGACCACGGGCAACGTGTTGCGGGTGATCGACCAGTTCGTGTGCAGCGCGCATCACGCCGAACGCGATGTTCGCTGTCTGCAGACGGTCGATCAGATCGTCCGGGTCGAACTGCGAAAAAAGAGGCCTTAGGACGGCGTCAAGCGCAGCGCGATTGGCGACCCGGTCGGGGTTGGTCGCGAAGCGCGGGTCGTCCGCGAGTTCGGCGCGACCGAGGACGCCGCAGCAGAGGACCCGCCACTCACGCTCGTTCTGCACTCCGATGTTGATTTCCTGGCCGCTACTGGTCGCGAACGGACCGTAAGGCGAGATCGATGCATGGGCTGCCCCGACTCGCATCGGGTCGGCGCCGGTGTAGTGCCCGTAGAGCGCCGGCTGGCTCATCCACTCCGATAGGCCGTCGAACAAGGACACGTTAAGGGCTGTTCCGGCGCCTGTGCGCTCGCGCTCGTAGAGAGCGGTGAGGATGCCGGCAAACGCATACATGCCTCCCGAGATGTCGGCTACCGAAATCCCGACTTTCGCGGGTGACTCGGGAGTGCCGGTTACGGATACGAGGCCAGCCTCGCATTGGATGAGCAGGTCGTAGGCCTTACGTCGACCGTAGGGACCGCCGCTTCCGTAGCCGGACACATTGCACGCAATCAGCCTTGGGTAGCGTGTCACCAACGTCTGGGCGTCGACGCCTAGCCTGGCTGCGGCATCCGGCGCCAGGTTCTGGATGAACACGTCCGCGCGCTCGATCAGCGTTTCGAGCATTATCCGGTCGGGGTCGGTCTTGAGGTCCGCGAGAACGCTTTCCTTACCCCGGTTAAGCCACGCGAAGAGCTCGAGGTTCCGTGTGCGGCTCGGTCATAACCGCGCGCGAAGTCGCCCCCGTCTGGTCGCTCAATCTTGATGACGCGAGCGCCTAAATCGGCGAGTTGGCGCGAGAAGCGAACGGTGCCGCGACCGCCTGCTCCACGGCGACCACTACCAGACCCGAAAGGGGCAGGGTGTTCTCGTGCCTCGGACTCGTTTGACTCATACAATCGTGCACTCCGAACATCGGTAGCGGCAAAGATCTGCCCTGGATTGTCTTCATCCTCGCACATATGGAGTTGCATATCCATATATCAGACATTAGTATCGGCCCATGAGCTTTCCGCGTCCTGCCGCAACTGGCCAGGCGGACCTTGAAGAGATTCGCGACGGGATCCGGCAACTCTGTGCTCGTTTCCCGACGGTGCCTACTGGCAGGCCTTGGAGCCCGACAGCTACCCCGCGGCGTTCGTGAATGCGCTGACCGAGGCTGGCTGGCTTGCTGCTCTGATTCCGGAGGAGTACGGCGGGTCGGGGCTTCCGTTGTCGGCAGCAAGCGTGATCCTCGAAGAGATCAGCAGGTCCGGTGGCAACGCTGCCGCGTGTCACGCGCAGATGTATGTGATGGGCACCGTCTGCTGCGTCACGGATCGGCTGAGCGAAAAGCCCGCTGGCTTCCGCAGGTTGCGAGCGGCGCGCTGCGGCTGCAGGCGTTTGGCGTAACCGAGCCTGATCGCCGGTTCGGATACGACGCGCATCCGTACTGAGGCCCGGCCGCGACGGCGATGGCTGGGTCGTCAACGGCCAGAAGATTTGGACGTCGCGCGCAGAGTATTCCGATCTCATGATCCTGCTTGCTCGGACGACGCCTGCGGCTCAGGTATCGAAGCGCAGGGCGAAGGTCTGTCGGTGTTCATCGTTGACATGCGGGACCGTGGGGATGCGCTAGACGATCCGGCCGATTCGGACGATGATGAATCACTCCACCACAGAGGTGTTCTTCAACGATCTGCGTCTGCCGGCCGACGCGTTGATCGGCGAAGCAGGGAAGGGCTTCCGCTACATCCTTGACGGAATGAACGCTGAGCGCTCCTTGATCGCGGGTGAGTGCATTGGCGACGGGCGTTGGTTCATTGAGAAGGCAGCTCGCTACGGGACGGAGCGCGAGGTGTTCGGACGGCCGGTTGGCGCGAACCAAGGCGTCCAGTTCCCGATCGCAAAAGCGCACATCGCGGTCGAGGCCGCCGACCTCATGCGTTGGCGGGCAATTGGACTGTACGAGCAGGGTCTGCC
Source organism: uncultured Conexibacteraceae bacterium (assembly GCA_963848435.1). Taxonomy (GTDB): domain Bacteria; phylum Actinomycetota; class Thermoleophilia; order Solirubrobacterales; family Solirubrobacteraceae; genus Palsa-465. Next base: position 214,602 of record CAWKDQ010000006.1, read on the forward strand.
GTGCGGTGCCGAGGCCAACATGGCCAAGTATCTCGCCGCGGAGGCTTCATGGGCGGCGGCCAACGTATGTGTTGACACGCATGGCGGGTTGGGCTTCGCGGTTGAGTACGACATTGAGCGGAAGTTCCGCGAGACGCGCCTTTACCAGGTGGCGCCGATCTCGAACAACATGATTTGTGCGTTCATCGGGCAGAACGTCCTCGGCATGCCGCGGTCCTACTAGCGATGATGCGCCCAGTCATTCAGCCTCGACGTGCGTGCCTAGTTGTGCCGGGGAGCTCCGAGCGGATGCTGGAGAAGGCGCGTCGGATCGAGGTCGACGAAGTAGTGCTCGACCTGGAAGATGGCGTAGCACCCACGGTGCTGGGTGCTGCACGCGCAGTTGGCGTCCAGGCAATTGATGGTCCATTCGTCGCGATCGACGACTTGCCTGGACTTCGCACCTCCGCCCTTCGCGCGTCTGATCTGGGCTTCGATGGAAAGTGGGCAATCCACCCAAGTCACATCCCCACGCTGATAGACGCGTTCACGCCAACTCAGGACGAGATCGAGCGCGCGCGTCAGGTACTCGATCTCCTCGAGGCCGGCGCTGCCCACGGATGTGGAGCGATGAGGATGACCGGCCAGATGGTCGATGAGGCGATGCGAGGCGCGGCCGTCCACACGTTTGCACGGGCAGGTGGGCAATGAACGACGTTTCTACGCAGCAAATCATCGGCGGGCCGTACTACGAGGACCTGTTCGTTGGTCAGGTATTTGATGGAAGTCCGGGTCTTACCCTGACCGATGGGCACGCCGCGGCGCACCAGGCGATAGTCGGCGACCGGCTACGCCTGGCCCTTGATGCGCAACTGTCTCAGGCAGTGACGGGATTCTCAAAGCTTGCCCATCCCGGCCTCGTCTGGGACGCTGCGATCGGGCAATCTACAGTCGTCACGCAGCTCGTGGTTGCGAACCTCTTTTACAGAGGTCTCGTCCTGCGGAGGATGCCTCAAATTGGGGACACGCTCCGTACGGTCACCAGGGTCGTAGCGCTACGCGATAACTCACCACGCGAGGGACGTGCGCCAACCGGCTTGGCCGCCTTGAGCATACGCACGATCGATCAGGAAGACCGCGTCGTCTTGGACTTCCATCGTTGCGCAATGCTCCCGATGCGTGACGAGGGCTCACGCCCGGGTCACGCCGACGACCTCGCCCGGATCCCGGGCGAACTACCGGGACCGGAGACTTTGAGCGAGTCGGTCAGAGACTGGGATCTAACTGCCTACCGCGAACGCGTTGTTGGGAGCCACGGCAACGCACTCGTTCCCGGGTCTGTGTTCGAGGTCAGGGCCGGCGATACCGTCACTGCGGCGACCGAGCTGGTCCGACTGACGCTCAACCTGGCCGCTGTTCACGTCGACCCTTCAGCTTCGAGCTCGGGTAGGCGGTTGGTCTATGGAGGACACACGATCGGGCTCGCGTTCGCACAAGCCAACCGTGCCCTTCCCAACCTTGTAACTGTCCTTGCTTGGCGTTACTGCGATCACGTCGCACCCGTGTTCGAAGGGGACATTCTTCGGACTTCTGTAACGGTCGGATCGGTGGACCCTCTTCCGGACGGCGTCGTAGCGGATCTCGTTATAGAGACGGTTGCGCATCGTGACTCGGCGGAACCGTCACCCGTGCTCAAGTGGGGCGTGGTGGCCCTCTTCGCGTAGTTCGAGGCTCGCGGTCGTGACCAAGTACATCTATACCTTTTCCGAGGGCTCGCGAGATATGCGCGATCTCCTCGGCGGCAAGGGCGCCAATGTAGCTGAGATGACTCGGGTCCTCGGTGCCGGAATGGTTCCGGCTGGGTTCACGATTACCACTGAGGCTTGCATCGCCTACATGCGTGACGGTTGGCCGCTGATGCTCGACCAGCAAATCGACGTCGCGCTGACGCACTTGGAGGAGCGCGTCGGCAAACGCCTCGGTGGCGCGAACGATCCGCTGTTGGTCAGCGTTCGCTCGGGTGCTAGAGAGTCGATGCCGGGCATGCTCGACACGGTGCTGAACCTTGGACTTAACGACGAATCGGTGCAGGGACTTGCAGGTCGAACGCGTAACGAGAGGTTCGCTTGGGATTCATACCGACGCTTCATCCAGATGTTCGGCAATGTCGTCGTTGGTTTGCCGACCGAGCGCTTCGAACACGAGATCGCGACGGTGAAGGCCCAGCGGGGGGTGAAACTTGACACGGAACTTGATGCTGCGGCGCTGCGC
>CAWKDQ010000007.1:0-44035 GCA_963848435.1 uncultured Conexibacteraceae bacterium
GGCCAGGGTTGCCCGATTGCCCGATGCGATGTGCTGGAGGCGCGGGTGGGCGTCTAACAAACGCAAGACCGATTCCAGACAGGGCTTATCGCTCTTCTGCGTAATACCTCCAGCAGCGGCCCCGGGACTGAGAACCACGACCAGTGAGCACGCAACGGCCGCCGTTAGGACCACAAGCCCCCGAACTCGCATCGATCTCCAGATCAGGTGGACGGATCGAGGTCGGGGAGATGGGGATGCTCGCGTATGCGCTCAGACTCCGGGCGCAGCTCTCGTGCCCGGAGATCGAAGTAGAGCAATGCGGTCGTAAGCGCCGTAAACGAGAAGATCATCGTGTTTACGAGTATCCCGGCTACGACGGCACCCGGGCTGGAACCGTTGCCGGTGATGAGCACGAGCCCAGCGACCGTGACGCTCAGCGTCAGCACGAACACGACCGCGAGCAACCCAAGGATGTGGCCTTCGCAGTGCCGCGAAAGTCGCCAGCTGCGCCGCCACGCCGACCGGACACTTCCCCGTTCGACAGCCGCGACCTGCGCGACCACCGTCAAGCGAATCCACAGAATTATGCCCGGAATCAGCAGGGCGAGGAAGCCGATCTCGATGCTCACGCCAGCGGCAAACGCCGCCGCGGCCACGACCGGGAGTACCCGTACTCCGCTCCGTACCACGGCAGCCAGGCGAGGCCGCCGACCTTCACCGACCACGACAACCGCGTGTACGTGTAGCGCCGAGATCAGCGGGCCTACCAGCAAGAGCTCGAACAAGTCCAGCGACTCCCGCTTCAGGAAGCTCTCATTGTGGACATGGCCGAGCGGCCCATGACCGGTGATGACAAGCTTGGCGATATCAAACGGCGCCATCATTGCAAGCGCCAAGACCAAAAACAGCCAGGGGTACGCGCCATACAACCTCAACGTTGAGCGCAGAATCTCCCAGGTCTAGCGCTCCAGGCCCAGATCGATCGCATACGCGTCCTCCACGAGCGCCGCAAGCATAGTCCGATATGTGCGATCGTGCGATCATGGCGGCCGGCGCCTTCGTTCAAGCACCCCCCGGCGGCCTCACGAGCGGGCTTTGGGATCGACAATGGGACCAAAGCCCCCGGACGCAGTCCAGGTCCCCCATCAGAAGCCTAGAAGCGACTCCTTTGCAGGTGATTCGTTTATGGAGCTAGCGAGACTCGAACTCGCGACCTCCTGGGTGCGATGCGACTGGTCTGGACGGTGGTTTCGCGTTGGAAGGTGGCTGTTTGCGGGGAGTTTGGACGGTCGGCGGACACTGTTGCGGGGCGCCGTCCTCGGCCGATATGCGCCGATTCTCGCGGATTCAGGCACTCGTGGCGGTAAGTGCCTGAACGCGCACCTCATTGCCGGGCCAAGTCGGGTGTGATGCGCATGATGCGCTATCATTGGCATCATGCGCACTACGATTGCCGTGGACGATCACCTGCTCGTGGCGGCCAAGCGGCGCGCGCGCGAACACGATCAGACACTTGGTCAGGTGATAGAGGATGCGTTGCGGCGAGAGCTCGCTGAGCCGTTGCCGAGCGAGCCCGTCGCGGTGCCCGTGTTCCGGGGAGGCGACGGCCCTTTGCCAGGCGTGGACCTGCGATCGAACAGGGCGATCAGGGAAGCGCTCGATCGTGGCTCTGGCGGGATAGCGCAACTGCGTTGAAGCTGCTCGACGTCAACGTGGTGCTCGCGGCTCACCGTGACGACCACCCCGACTTCGAGACGGCGAGAGCATGGCTCGATCAGACGCTCGTCGAGAGGACGCCGTTCGCGGTCGTCGATTTGGTCGCCGGTGCGTTTCTGCGGATAGCGACGAACCGGCGTATCTTTTCGGTCCCGACACCGATAGACGAGGCTTTCGCTTATCTGAAGGCATTGCGTGAACAGCCCGCGCACGCGATGCTCGCGCCAGGGCCCCAACACCTGGCTCTGCTCGAGAAGCTCTGTGCCAGCGCCGACGCGTCGGGCGATCTCGTGCCCGACGCGCAGCTGGCGGCAATCGCGCTCGAGCACGCCTGCGAGCTGGTCTCCTTCGATCGCGACTTCGCTCGCTTCACCGAACTCGACTGGAGCCGGCCGTCGATCAGCCAGTAGGGAGCGGGCGCGGCGAGAACCTCGGGAATGGAGCTAGCCGGACTCGAACCGGCGACCTCCTGGGTGCGATGCGCCTGCTCTGGATGGCGGTTTCGCGTTGGAAGGCGCCTGCTCGCAGGGGATTTGCGACCGGCCTACGGCATCGAGGCGGCGCGGATGCACGCCGATTATCGGCGATTGTCGCCCGGACTCAGGCACTTCTGGCGATGAGTGCCTGAACGAAATCGTTGGGTACACAGGCTAGGCACGAGCGCTACCGGCCTCACTCGTACTGATCGACATCGCTCACGTTGGCTGGGCGCCATAGTCCTCGTCGCTGACGTGCTCGCCCCATGCGACCGCGTTGCCCTGGTCGTCGACCTGATGCATCGCGACGTGGACCATGAACCGGTCCGGCGCCGCGCCGTGCCAGTGCCGCTCGCCAGGCCCGAAGAACACACGGTCGCCCGGCCGGATCTCCTCGACGGGGCCTCCCTCGCGCTGACAGCGACCTACACCCTCGGTCACGAAGACAGTCTGCCCCAGCGGATGGGTATGCCATGCGGTACGAGCGCCCGGCGTAAAGTGGACGTTGGCCGCGGCGATGCGATAAGGCTCGGACGGCTCGGCGACAGTGTCGATGTACACCTCACCGGTGAACCAATCGGCCGGCCCCCTGCCAGTGGGAGTGCTGCTGCGGGTGATCTTCATGCCTCCTCTTTTAGCGTCTGCGCATAGTGGGTTCGAGTGCGGACTGGGTCCAACCAGCTCAGCTGACTTGGTACTTGATGTGTGTGACACCCGGCGCGTCGACGGTTCGGACCTGATCGAGCTTGGGCGTCCCGCCCTCGAGGCCCTCGAACAGGCGAGCGCCGGCACCGAGGATCAGCGGCGCGATCGAGACGTCGATCTCGTCGACCAACCGTGCGGCGAGGTACTGGTTGACCACCGACGCGCCGCCTGCCAGCCAGACATCGCGCTGCCCCGCGGCGTCCTTGGCCTGCGCAAGCGCGGACTCGATCCCGTCGCTGACGAAGTGGAAGGTGGTGCCACCCCGCATCCGCAGTGGCTCACGCGGGTGGTGGGTGAGCACGAATACGGGATGGTGGTACGGAGGATCCTCGCCCCACCAGCCTCGCCAGGACTCATCCGGCCAGGGACCGCGAACCGGTCCGAACATGTTGCGACCCATGATCGTCGCGCCAATGTTCGCCCGGCGCTCATCGACCACGGCCGAGCTGGCGTTGACCTCGCCACCCTCCTCGCCGTGCATCTCCCGGAACGCCCTGAGCGGAAAGAACCACTCGTGCAACTCCATCCCGCCGACCCCGAGCGGGTTCTCCTCGCTCTGATCAGGGCCGCTGACGTAACCGTCCAGCGACATCGTGATGCTCAATCTCAGCTTGCTCATCTGCGCTCCTATCGGCTACACACGAGCATACGGCGGCGCGCCGCCACAGGCAGCAGCGGCCACCCTGCGGGTCTGAGCCAGAGTGCGACATCGCGTAGCACGTTCTCGCCAGATGCTACCCGTCCTGTTCGCCGCGCTTGGTGTGCACGGGATCATTGACCACCCCGTTACCTGGGGGCGTCAGTCGAGGTCGAGCAGTAGCGGCACTCCTGGCGTATCGCCGATCCTGAGCCGACAAAACCAGCACGCATGCCAGGGGATCTTCGGGGAATGGAGCTAGCGAGACTCGAACTCGCGACCTCCTGGGTGCGATCCAGGCGCTCTCCCAACTGAGCTATAGCCCCGCATGCCCGCCATTACGATCGGGCGGGGTCCGAGCAAGTGTAGTGCCGGACTGGCCCGCTTGGAGCGCGGCCGGCGCCCGAGATGCGTCCGCGATCCGCGAGATCAAAGACAGCGGACCGGCGCGATATGGTTTGCGGGCGCATGGGTCTGCTCGATGAAGCCATCCGCGAGCACCTGGCACTAAAGCGCCTCGGTGGCGCCGATCCGGGCCAGGTCGCGCGTAAAGAGCACGAGGCGTTCGGGGCCGCCCATGACGAGCAGGCGCCGGATGACGAAAGCCTCGGCGACGACCATAAGCCCAGGAACGTCGGCCAGGAGACGGTCGAGCTGGACATGGCCGCCGTGCTCGACGCCGACGCCGAAGCCCACGCCGACGGCCTTCAGCCGGGAGTTGTTGCGGACGACTCCGCCGGCTACGCGGACATGGCGACCGGGGTTCCGTCCACCATTCCCGGGCAAGAGCGTTTCGGTTTCGGTTAAGTAGATCTGCCGGCACCCGAAGAACTAGGCCGCCGATCGAGTACGCCCAAAGCGCCTCCCCCGGCGATCTGCCCGGCTGGCGCAACGATCGCGGCCGCGCTCCGCCCGGCACCCCCAAAACGAGTCCGCAGCGCCTATATTGGTTGGTCCTGGGGCCATAGCTCAGCTGGGAGAGCGCCTGCTTTGCAAGCAGGAGGTCGCCGGTTCGATCCCGGCTGGCTCCATTCCGTCGGCGCCTACACCAAGACGAGCGTCTTTAGAAGGGTCGACGGTCGCGGGGCATGCTGATGGTCGCTCGCCCCGTGCCCGGGAATGCGATTTGGGTGCCTATAAGCTGCTGACGATAAGAAGATGGCAGTTAACGCCGCACCTCAGGTCTTTTTGAGTAGCACGATCCGCGATCTCGGCCGCCTACGTGCGAGGATCGCAGGGGATATAGAGGCACGCGGCTGGACTGAGTGGCGATGGGAGTCGCAAAGCGTAGCCGGCGGCGTCGAGAGCCAGATTCGGAGAGGGGTCGAAGGCTCTGCATTCGTCGTCTGCATGCTCGGCTCTCGGTACGGCTCACTCTTCCAAAGCGAGAGCATCTCAACGACCGAGTACGAGCTCGGACTCGCGCGGCAGCTCCGCAAGCCGCTAGCCATCTACTGGATCGATAGGGGCGAACGTGACCGTGCTCAGGGCTCTCTCGGCAGGCTGCTCGAAGGCCTGGATGACCTTCGTATCGCCAAGGTCAGCGAACGCGGCCTTCGCGGCGCGATTGGTCGCGACCTCGACGCGTGGGCGGCCGGCGAATACCTGCGACCACGGTTCTTTGCCTCAAAGCGCCTCTCGACTCGCAACCGTGTCAACGCGATTGACGTGGATGAGTCGATGGATCGGTTGGCGACGATTCAATCGCTCCGCGACAGGGAGCAATATCTCGAGGCCGAGCGAAAACTTTCGGACCTGAAGCCGATGCTACGCGGCTATGCGTCCCCATACGCGGCTCGCGATAAGCGACGGGTGGCACGAGACTTCCTTGACCTTGCGGCCAATGTCGCCCACGTACGGGGGGAACACTCAGAGGCTCGAGCGAACGCATCTGCTGCGGTTCAGATCGGCTGGCATCTGCCAGATCCCGCCGGTCGATTGCGCTCCGCCTCAGCCGCATCCGGAATTTACTCGCGTGATAAGTCGGACGTTGCGCTCGCTGCCAACGACTACGCCCTCGATCGCGCCACGGACCCCGTCGATCGCTCCGCGATCCTTGATAGCCGGGCGGCGATTCTGCTGAACGCTGGCAGAGCCACAGATGCAGCAGCGCTGTCGCGAGAAGCGGTGAACATGCACGGCAAGCCCGACAACGTGCTCGGGTATCTTCATGTCAGACTAGCCACAGCCCTCTTGGCAACGAAGCAACCACGCCGCTGGGACGCGGCTGAAGAAGCGTTCGAGGCCGCCCGACCTCTCGTCCGGGACCATCCGCTATCCCGCGTCATGCTGTCCGCGGCAGAAGTCCCCCACTTGATTAAGGCGCGGCGGGACGACGCGAAAGCATCCGAACTTCTGCAGCGTGCAGTAGACGACTGCAGGCGTTTGGGGCTGGAGGACCCACTGTCCGGCCTAGCAACGCTCAGATCGCGCTACCGCCTATAGAGCAAGGCGGCTCAGCTCGCCATGTCCCAAAGGAAGCGCTCCAAGCTTCTGGCCGACCTACGTCGCGTGCTGCCGCCACGACAGCCAAGACATGCCCCGATCGCACGCTTGTAAGCGTGCTCGCACCGCTCGGGCACAATCTTCCTGACTCGCGCGGCAATCCCGTATATCGCGGAGAGCGATGGTGGCGCGGACGCGTGATACGAAGCGAGAAACCGCGTATGCCGAAGCCTCAAGTCGCGAACGTGCTCGCGATCATGAGGGCGCGCGTTGCTCAGCATGCGCGTCCCGTGAATCCGCCGCCGGTAGACGGCACGCCCGACATGTACGCCGTACCATCCTCGCGCTGCGACCTTCAGCCACAGGTCCCAGTCCTCGTAGCCTCGCAGGAGAGACCATCCACCGAGATCAAGCACCGCGCTCCGACGTAGCATGCAAGTGACCGGATAGGGATTGACGTAGCGAAGACGCCACGGCTCGAACGCGGGCGGCGCGCGATAGACGGACTGGTAACTGCCAAAGACGTAGTAGTCACCGTAGGCGAATACGCAGCCCGAGTCGCTATCTGCGAGCACACCGATTAAGCGTGTCACTGCTCCAGGGAGGAGTTCATCATCAGCATCAAGAGGAACGACAAAGCGCGCTTTCGTGGCGCTAACCCCGGCCATCCGAGCCGCCGCCACCCCGCGCCGTCTTTGGCGAATGACACGAACTCTCTCGCCCGTCAAGCCAGCAAGCACGCTCTCCGTTCGAGTGTCTGAGCCGTTATCGACGACCACGACCTCGACATTCGGCCCAGTAGCAGATGCGACTGCGGCGCTGATAGTGGCGCCGTCGTTGTGGCACGGGATGACCACCGCAATTTCTGGAGCCAGTTGGGCGATGTTTGCGGAGAGCGCCGCGTTCGGCGTGGTAGTCGGCAATGCTGCCCCCACACGGAAAAATGCTAGCTCCAGAGCAGACTGAAGCCTGTGGAGCACGGGACACGCTAGCAAGCGCGAAAGTGCCGCCGCAAGCCAGCGCCAGGCCTCAAGTTCGCCGACGCGTCACGAGCCGGCGCACCGATCTGCAGGCGCCTCGCCGAGCGAACCGTCCCGGGCTCGCGAGATGCCCGGGACGGTCGTAGCGCTCAGGCGGGCAGGACCGCCAGCCTCTGCGTCTGCAACTACGGCTTGGGCGGCCCGTGAACCGCGCTCTGGATCGCAAACGCGCCGAGGTTGTTTTTCACATCGATCGGCTCATGCGAGTAGTTCGGCTGGACGATGTCCACATGGAGCGGAGGCGTCTGGCCTGCGTGGAGGTGCGGATGCGGGTTGACGTATGGGGGTTGCGGCTGGTCCGACATGGTGTGGGCGCCGGGTGAATACTGGGCCACCTGCGCCGCTTGAAAACTAGGCCACTTGGCGTGGCGGCTGGGTGTGTCCGGCTGGGTCGTGACGCTCGTTTGATCTCATTGGATCGGACGGAAGGAAGGCGGTGGTCGGCGTGGAGCAGTGGGCTGAGGTGCGGCGGATGAAGCGTGTTGAGGGCCTTTCGGCGCGGGAGATCGGTCGTCGGACGGGGTTGGCACGGGACACGGTCTCGAGGCTGTTGGCGGCGGATGTGCCACCGAGGTATTCGCGGGCGCCGGCGGGGTCGATCATGGACCCGTTCAAGGACTGGGTCTGTGAGCAGCTGCGGGCTGATCCGAAGGTTCCGTCGCAGCGGTTGCGGGAGCTTGCTGGGGAGCTTGGCTATGGGGGCGGTAAGACCGTCTTCGATGCGTATGTGCGGGAGGTGAGGCCGCGGTTCTTGGTCAAGCGCACGTTCCAGCGGACGATCTATCGGCCGGCCGAGTTGATCCAGTGCGATCTGTGGGAGCCGAGCGGGCATGTCCCGGTTGGTTATGGCCAGACCCGCCGGGGGTGGGTCGTGACCTGCCAGTCGTGCTGGTCGCGAGCGTTCGCTGGCACTTTGATCTTCAGCAAGGAGGCACCAGACATCCTCGCCGGTCTGGCGCGCAACCTCAAACGGCTTGGGATACGCGCGGAGAAGCTGGTCTGGGACCGCGAGTCGGCGATCGAGGTGCGGGGCGTTTCGAGGGGACTGGCGGAGCGCTGGTCGGAGCGCGCGCTGGACGTCGATCGTGCCAGTCGCGCGTTTCGTGAGCGTTACGGTCGTGAGCCCCGCGCGGGAGAGCTTGGCTCGTTGACGCTGAAGACCCGTAGCGCGAAGACAGCGACCACCACGATCGACGTCAACCGGGCATGGCGCGCGATCGGCGAGGAGTACAGCCAGACCAGGGAGCGCTCGGAGGCGCTATTCAACGACCGGGCTCTCGCCGCCCAGACCAAGGTCGATTTGAAGCGCGAGCTGTTGGGTGCCGTGACCGAGCAGCGCTCGATGATCACCGAGCGCGAACTGAAGGCACGAGCGTACGAGCTGAGCGCAGGAGTCCTTCGACCCGGAGAGGCCGACATGCTTCTTGGCGAGTTGCAGTGCTCGGGGGAGCTGGTGCGCTTGCGGGATGGACTGTGGACGACCCGAGCTTTGCGTGAACGCGAGCAGAGCGCTGTCCGGATCGCCAAGGCGCGTACCGGCGAGCACGCCGCGCCGGTCAGCACGCAGACGTTGCGCCAAGCGCGCCGCGAGAGGGCCCGCACGATAGGCAATCCGCTGACCGTCGAGCAGAAGACGGCACTGGAGCGGATCACCGGTCAGGGAGGAGTGTCGGTCCTGGTGGGTCAGGCCGGTAGCGGTAAGGGCGTCGTGATCGGGACCGCGAGCGAGGCGTGGCGCAAAGAAGGCTACGCGGTGATCGGCACCGCGATCGCAGGCGCGACAGCCAAGCGCCTCGGCGCCGAGGCGAAACTCCAGCAGTCGATCACGACAGACGCCCTGATCAACCGCGTCGAGAACGAGCGCATACACCTGGACGCGAAGACCGTGGTCGTGATGGATGAGGCGGGGATGGCCGACAGCGACCGGCTCTCAAAGCTCGTCGAGCTAACAGCAGAACGCGAGAGCAAGCTCGTGCTCGCCGGCGACCCCGCACAACTCTCGGCGATCGGTGCCGGCGGACTGTTCAAGGAGCTACAGGAGAACGCCCCGACCGCGGAATTGAAAGAAGTGCACCGTGCCCGCCAGGAGTGGGAGAAGCAAGCATGGGCCGAGATCCGCAACGGCCAAGCCACCAAAGCACTGGCCCGCTACCAGGCCCACGACCGTCTGCACATCCACGACACCAGACACGAGGCCGCGAAGGCGATGGTCGAAAACTGGGATAACGCCCGACGGGACCTGCCGGCAGGCAAGGCGGTAATGATCACCGACGCCTCAAACAAAGAGCGCGACCAGATCAACGCTATGGCCCAAGAACACCGCGCCAACGCGGGTGAGCTGGGAGCACACAAGATCGAGCTGCCCGGCAAGCCGTACGGTCTCGCGGCAGGCGATGAGATCATCTTCACCGCCCAACACCACCCGTCAGGCCAAGAACGAATAGAGAACGGAACGACCGGCACGATCATCGACACCAGCAGAAACCGCGACGGCGAGGAGAACCGCGTGACGGTCCAGACACGCGAGCACGACCCCCGCGAGATCGACATCAACACCAACGAGTTCTCCGACCTCAGCCTCGGCTACGCCGTACACGTCTACAAGGCTCAGGGCCTCACCACCGAGCACGCCTCAATCTTGATCGGCGGCTGGCAAACAGACCGCGAGACCGCCTACGTCTCCCTCACCCGCGCCCGCGACCAAACAGACATCTACCTAACCCGCGAAGACCTCGGCGAAGACGGCCTCCAGCCCGACGCCATCGAACGCCTCGCCGAACGCATGCAACAAAGCCACGCACAGGAGGCCACCATCACCCGAGAGGCCGCACAGCCCGCCCAAGACCGCACAGCTGAGATCGCCGAACGGACAGCCAACCACTCATCCGACCCCGACCGCTCGTCCGACCAACCCGCGCCGGACTCCAAACGCGAGAGCGAGCAAACGATCGCAACGTGCCGAGAGCCACAGGAAAATCCCGGGCAAGACCGCGAGCAGGATCACGGGCGGGAAATCGACTACGGGCTTGGCATCGAGTAGGGCTTGTGAACGGAGTCCTGGCACACTGTTGCGCCATGGAAGACCGCCACCGCAGATCTGGGGATCCACCCACTGCATTTATCAGCTGGGCGCACGAGAGCGAGGACTGGCAAGCAAGCGTCGCTACCTTTGCATCTACTGTGCGTAACTTTGGGATTGATGCCGATGTAGACCTATGGCATCAACACAGATCAGGGCTTGACTGGACAACATACGGTATACGATCCATCGAGGAAAGCGAATTCGTCCTCATTGTGGCGAGCGCGGCATACAAGAAGCGGTGGCAGAGCACAGAGTCGCGTGGTGAAGGGGCAGGCGTAGCACGCGAGGCCAATGCCCTTAAGGCGCTGTTCGACGAAGACCAACAGGCATTCCGTCACAAGGTCAAGGTTATTCTCCTAGCCCCGGCGACCGTCGACGATATTCCGACTGAGCTCAGAGCCACAGCCCAGCGCTTCGAGATCAAGACAATGGACGAGGCCGAGTTCGAGGATCTGCTTCGCACTCTTACCAACCGTCCAGCATATGTCCGACCTCCAGTGGGGAGACTGCCCCCACTGCCGCCTAAGTCAGTTGGTGCGGGGCCGCGTGCCGGTGTCAGCTACGATGCTGTCGCCAACGCAATCGCTGAGCTTCCCGAGCGCGAGAAGCTCGTTATGGCTTTGACCTACTACGAGCGTCTGACGGGAGAAGATATCGCGGAGATCCTCGGTATAGCCCCCACCGAGGTCTCTCGTCTGGCGCAAACGGCTTCTAGTCGTCTCGGCGCGACGGTTATCGCAGATTTGGCCTCGGACATATGGCCGGACCGCGGGCAATACACTCCAACCGCACACATAGCGCTACTGCGAGATGGCCCTCGCAAGGGCGAGCGCATCGAGATAAAGCCTGGACAGACAGCCATCGCAATAACCGAATCGTTTGACTTTGATCAGGGTCAGGCCAACGTAATCGACCACTATTTCTATGAAGAGCCGCACGAGCGTGATCCGGATACAGCGGTCTTTACATTTAGTCATCAGGAGCATCGTGTGACTACAAGCGGTTAATGTGCGTCCGACTGAGCAGCGAAGTCACTGCGGCTTCGCCGCTGAATCGCGCGCCAGTCGCTTTGCGACTCCCCCTGGCGCGCTCGGTAAAGGACCGGAAGTTACCCGCCGCACCCCCAACCGCGCTGCGCGCGGCCGGGGACCCCTACGTGCGGCGCGCCCGCAGGTCAGGTCCGGTAAAGGAGTTACAGGCTACCACGAAGGTCAACCCGCAAGGGGTCGGCGGCTTCGCCGCCTTGACCTTCGTGGTACCGAACCTGGTCCGGACCCGACAGGCGGGCAAATAATGTATAGGTGATGATGTAACTCTCGCCACGGTCATGCGAACTGACGTGAATACCCGGCAACTTGTGAGTGATTCTCTTGTATTCCGCCGACGGCAATGATAAAATGCAAACTTCATAGTTAAGAGTTGACCCCCGACTGTTCATACCAGCCGGGGGTCGTTACACAGGAGGTTAGCTCTCCCATGCAAGACCATTATGCACCCGAAGCGCGAGCGTTGGGCGCTGGAGCCCAGGTGATCGTTCATCCGCGGCTCGTGGACTGGCTACGGCGCGCCACTTACGCCGAGATCGGTACCGCGGCGGAAGCGCTCGACGCGGTCGCGTTTGCAAACGACCGCGAAGCTCATCCAGAGCGATTCCGTGCCCCTGCGCAGAGCCTGCGCGAATGCTATGCCCTGCTGGACGCGATCGGCTGGGCAAAGACCGACCCCCCGGTCGCCGTCCCGATTGACCTCACCGAGGACAGTTGGACGCTGATACGAGCACTGGACGGGGCCCAGGAACTCGCGGACGAGGAGACCTACGAAGTCTCGCGCGACACCGACGGACAAATCCTCGCCAGCGAGAACGGCCGCGCGGGCGAACTGCACAACCTGATCGACGACGTACACGGACGCGTAGACATGCTCGCCGTCCAGGAAGGAGCACAGACCATCCCTGACATCGCGGCCTGAACCCCGTTCCACGCCAGACACGATCGCGTCGCGCCCTCCAGAACGCCTCGTTGCTCCACGGTCATGCTGCACGGCGACCGAGCCACGGCGCAGGGCTGGAGAAGGTTCGAGGCGGTCGAAAATGTCGTGAGCGCGCCAAGTTCGGTGGTTTCCCTTGACGTTGGCCGGTAAGAGCGCCTAAAGTCGGGCATATACAATGAGTTGACCCCCGCGCTGCGCTAACAGCCGGGGGTCGCGGCACCAGGAGGTACTAGCTCCCAATGCAGGACCAGGATATGCCCGATCCGGGCCAAGCGTTGGACGAGGCGCAGTACTGCGTACTGTGCCTGCTGCTCTGCACCGTCGGGACGGGCCTGTACTCGATGAACGAGCTTGCGCTCGCCGTAGGCGACCAGCAGCTGGCGCAGTTGGCCGTCGCTGGGCTGCACGCGGACGGTCTTGTGCACCGCCTCGGCGGGTTCGTGTTCGCCACACGCCCTGCCGTGCGCGCAAGACAGCTGGACATGCTCGGGAGCGCGATGCCTCCCGGGTAGTTGAGGCAAATCGATAAACGGTCGGCCCCGACACGAGGTCTAGTCGTGCCGGGGCCTGCACGGAAAGAAAGGTTGGTTCTTCCCATGCGGGATAAAGCAAAGCACTCAAGGCGAACAGGCGAGCCCCCGAGTCGGGCGTCCCTGACGGTGCCTATCCTCGCGGTGGACGGTCTGCGCGAGGGCGTATACGCCGAGATCGGCTCGGTCGCAGAAGCCCTGCAAGCCCTCTCGGGCACCGAGGACCGCGAGACCAAGCAGGAGCGCTTTCGCGGCCTACTTGAACACCTCCAGGGCGCGTACGCTCTGCTGGACGCGATCGGGTGGACAACGACCGCCGGCCAGCGCGTGAGCGTGCCGGTTCGGCAGCCCGATGTCCGCCTGCCGCTCGTCAAGGCACTCGACACGGCGCTCATGCTCGCCCAGAACGACATCGGAGACGGGGGCGGGACCGATCCCGAGCACACCGGGCAAGGAAAGGCAGCCGAGGACGACCAGGCCAGGGAGCGTCTCGCCGCGCTGCGCGGGTTCGCCGAGACCGTCGCCGATCAGCTCGACACGCTCGCCGCCCGCGAAGCACGAGACGTTGAGCAATGAGCCGGCCAACTGGGCCGCGCATACGAGCGGACGACAGCATGGACGGTCTGCCCACCAACGCCGATCTGGGGCGCGCGGTGCGCCGTCTGCGCCGCGCACGCCATCTCACCATCGAAGACCTCGCGCACGTCGCCGACATCCACCCCACCTACCTATCAGGGATCGAGCGCGGCATCCGCAACCCGACATGGACAAAGATCTGCGCCCTCGCCCGCGCACTCGAGATCCCCGTCTCCGCACTCGCACGCGACGCCGAAGTTGAAGCACAGCTCGCCGCACGAATGCGCGCGGCGCGCGCAAAGCTGGGCATCGTGGGCCCGAGCAACGGGCGGTTCGGATAGCCCCCGAGCGCCACGGGCGATAAGGCGCGGCGAAACCGGGCACGATCCGACGAATAGCCCAACGACTCAGTCCACAACCACGCCTCTTCGAACGGACTATGGCCCGATAGCGACAGCGCGCCCGTGCGCCCAGCCGTGACTAACGCCCGTGACCGTCCGCGAGTTACGGCCCCGTGACCGGCGCGCTGAGGGCGCCTCCAATACGCGCTCCAGCACCCAGCCCGACGCAAGGATCGAGGCTGGAACCGGCGGACGTGCCTCCCTTTCGTTCGGAGCAGCAGCCGAGAGAGGAGGAGGTAGGGCGCGCGCTTGACCGCGGAAGCACAACTCGTTGTCGTCGATGGCTGATGCTCCTAATCGACGATGTTTAATTCATGAGATGATTCGTGTCTACAGATCGCACGCGTGTGCTAGGCAGGGTAATATTTCGCCGGCTGTGGATTGGTAAGCGAGACTCGACGAAGGGAGCGGATCATGCGGCGGACGGGAGGATTCTACGGGCGCGACGATCGCGGGTCGGCGCGCACTACCTCAACATGTTGGTTGCGGATCTGTCGCTTCGTCGTCGGGGCGTTGGGGCTGGTGTTGGGATTGGGGGTTCTGGAGTTCGTGTGTCTGGCCACGCCGGCTGGGGCTGCGGTCGCGTACACCTACAACAATTACGGCGCCGCAACGCGCGGGGTTCCCATGTGCCGAGGAAACCCCAACTACCCGTCCGGACACGACGTTCCAGGCGGTTCGTTCAGCCAGACCATAATGGTGCCAGCTGGCGTGGCCACGATAAACACGGTCGAGATCCAAATAGATCCCGTGCCGACCGAGACCGCATCGCTCACGCTGTCGGTGAACGGGACTCCGAGGGCCTCTGCCTCGGCTACGGCAACCGGCGACGTGTACTTCCACCTGCCGAACGTCGCTGTCAGTCAGGGCCAATCCGTAGCGATCAATGTCTCGCTCAGCGACAGCGGTGACTCTGCGAGGGGCCAGATCATCACCATCTATGAGGCTGGTGCCGGCGGCGGGGTCTTCACGTATTCAAACTCGTGCGTACAGGACAACGAGAAAGGCTCATCCGCTTCGAACACCCTCAGAGCTGTCGTCTCCGGTGAAGCAGTGCCGCCGCCAACGGCGACGATCAATTCGCCGTCGACCGGCGGCCTCTACGCCGAGGGCCAGACGGTAGCGACGAGCATCACGTGCACCGAAGGGACCGGGGGTCCCGGGATCAGCACCTGCTCGGACAACAATGGCGGGTCGAGCACCAGCGGCACGTTCAACGGGACGCTGAACACGACGTCGCCGGGGAAAGGCGAGACTTACACCGCCACGGCGGCCAGTAGCGACGGCCAGACGGGCACGGCGAGCATCCACTACACCGTTGCGGGTCCGCCGTCGGCGTCGATCGACTCGCCATCGGGCGGAGCCATGTCTACGGCCAGGGCGCCACGGTGGCGACGAGTTTCCACTGCACGGCGGGCACAGACGATCCGGCCGCACCGTCCTGCAGGGACAGCAACGGCGCGACCGGTGGTACGGGGTCGCTGAACACCTCGACGCCGGGTACCTACACGTATACGGTGATGGCGACCAGCGCGGACACCACCCAGAGCGCGTCGACAAGCATCGAATACACGGTGGCTGCGCCGCCGTCGGTGACGATCACCACGCCCGCAGCGGGCGCGACCTACTACGAAGGCGAGGTCGTCGACGCGAGTTATGAATGCCAAGAGGGCACCGATGGGCCGGGGCTGCTCCTGACCAGCGAAGGCTGCGAAGGGCCCATTGCCAACGGCGCTGCGATCAGCACCACGGGCGCGGGTGAACGCCACTTCACGGTGAAGGCTACGAGCAGCGACGGGCTTACAGAAGAAAAGACGGTCAGCTACAACGTGGCCCCGCCACCGACGGTGACGCCAGAAGCTCCGTCATCTGTCACGCACACCTCAGCGACGCTTGCCGGCTTGGTGAACCCGAACGACTGGAACGTCACGAGCTGCACCATCGAATACGGCGTGTCGCTCCCGTCAGGAGAAAGCGTGCCGTGTAGCCCGTCGCCTGGCTCGGGTAGCAGCCCCGTCCGTGTGTCCGGTGCCGCCGGCGGACTGACCGCGAACACGAAATACGAATACCGGCTCATCGCGACCTACGCGGGCGGGCCGAGGACCTCGGCGAGCCGGAGCTTCACGACGGCCCCGATCGAAGCACCTGAATTCGGTCGGTGCGTTGAAGCGGGAGTCGGACACGGACGGTTCTCCAGCTCGCAGTGCACGAAAAAAGGCGGTAAACATAAGTACGAATGGGCGCCAGGTGCTCTCAACGGGCAGGTGACGTTCAGTGGCGGTGCGGTGAAGCTCGAAACCGTATTCAAGAGGTCCGTGACGTGCACGGGCGTGAGCGGGGAAGGCTCTTACGGCGCATTCAAGGAACTTACTGGCGTGCGCTTGACGTTCACAGGCTGCCAGTCGGCGGCTGGCGAAACGGTCACCGGCAAGTGCTCATCCAGCGGCGCCAACGAAGGCGAAGTGCAAAGCTCCACCCTCACCGCGACACTGGTATGGGCCAGCAAGGCCTCTAAGAAGGTCGCGTGGGACCTCGCCCCATCCGCTGAAAGCCCGCTGCTGAACTTGCAATGCGGCACAAGCAGCGTCATGGTCGACGGGTCGGTGCTCGTGCCGGTCAGAGCCAACAAGGCGAGTATCGAAAGCCCACTCAAGTTCAAAGCCTCGAAAGGTGCCCAGAAGCCGTTCGAATACGAAACCAGCGAAGGCGGAAAAGTCAAAGACACCCTGGAAGCGATGTTCACTGGAGCGCCAGCCGAACCGATCGGGCTGACCGCCACGATCACCCAGACGAGCAAAGAACTCATCGAGATCAACACGACGATCTGAGGGCCCGGGCGATCGAATCGTCACGACGCGCTCACGCTTAGAGGGCGGACGCCCGCTTGCACCGCAAGCGGGCGTCTCATGACCGGCGCATCAACCAGTTCCAGCGGCGAGGCAGATCTGCCGCACGCTCGGAGTGGCGGCTGATCACCGCGACTCAACCTGATGAAGCTCCACAAGCATCACCTGGCCGCCCAGGCTGCCTGAAACGACCCCGGCGCTCCACGAACACTCAGCCCAGCCGGCAGAACCCGTCTTCTCCTACGCCCGTTCACATGGGCGCGGGTCTACGCCCAACCCCCCAGCCACTTTGAGCGACACCCACGACGATAGGCAGGTGCGAGGCGTTATCAGCACGACATCAGCGTCAGCTCTTTGGGTCCGTGACGAGAGCCTTGCGGGCGAAGTCGTCGGCCACGGCGAACGGGACCGGATCATCGTTAGCGGTCGCCGCCAACGCGGCGAGGTCTTCGTAGAAGGAGTCCGGCAGGGCCGTGGAGTTTGGCTTGGTGGCACCGTCCACGATCACTACGCGTTTCTCGTGCCGCTGCCAGAGCAGATAGAGCCGGTAGAGCATCTGCCCGTGCCTGTCGCGCGCCTCGTGCAGATGCTCGCAGGCCCCGCGCATCGAGTCATGCGAACTGGTGTCTCGCCACCGATCGGGCCCGGTGCTGCGCACCGCGTCTACAATCGCCAACAGCTGGGTCCGTACCGGTGGCGGCTGGTCCAGCAAGAAGTCAAACGCCGGCACGCTGCGCGTACCGCCCTCGATCCTGACCAGCCACTCGACACCCCAGAGCACCGGCCCACACTATCCAGACGACACGCCGGGACAGGCAGCAGACCTGGTCCCCTTTAGACCGTGTTGCATATATGCCA
Organism: uncultured Conexibacteraceae bacterium; assembly: GCA_963848435.1. GTDB lineage: Bacteria > Actinomycetota > Thermoleophilia > Solirubrobacterales > Solirubrobacteraceae > Palsa-465. Next base: position 17,284 of record CAWKDQ010000007.1, read on the forward strand.
CAGCCGTGCTACTCTTGAGCGATGCCCAAGCGATCCGCCCACCAAAGCGCCCTAGACACGCTACTCCCTGAGTTCGAGCGCGCCGAATACGCCAGGCGAGTGCAGGCCCTACGCGCACGCAACGCTCTGCTGACCGTGCTCGAGACGGCCCGCGAACAGCAGGGCATCACCAAGCGCACCCTCGCCGACCGCGCGGGCCTCGACGCGTCCAGCGTACGAAGACTGCTCACCTCCGAGGCCGCTAACCCCACCACCGACAACGCCTTCCGGCTCATGGCCGCCATGGGCATCACACTCGAAGCGACACTGCCAACCGGAGAGCGCATCCAACTCGTAAACCCCCCCACCGTCCCGACCCCTGCAGTCGGCTCCGCAGCCGCAGCCTGACAGCCCGACCGCGGGCGATTCGCCCGGCAAAGACCCCGGCCCCAGGACCGCCCCCGCAGCGCCGCGGCCGGCCCCTTCATGTGGACCGCGGCGCCTTCGCGGTCCACATGCCCCCAAAAAAGACCGCAAAATGGCGATATTTCGGGCCGCCAAGCCGCTCGCCGATCACCAGTAAAAGCCCTCCAAATCGGCCGACTTCCAGATGTCCTCCGGAGCGCTTTGCAAGCAGGAGGTCACCGGTTCGATCCCGGTTGGCTCCACTTGAGAAATGCCTGCTAATTGGCAGGTTTTGGGCCTGGCGGCGACGATCGGCCACGGCAGAGATCAAGCAAAGATCAAGCAGGCGCTTGTGGGAGTAGCTGGCGACCAGCCTTTCCGGCGACGCTGACGCTGGACCGCTGGGGCTAGGCTCGGGCTTTTCCGCTGGGTTGCGGGTGCGACGGGACTCGCAACCCAGACTGCGCCCCATCTCCGCGAGGGAATCGAGGGTGGCGGGGTGCCGCCTTGGGCCGAGGCTGACAACGCTCGTGTGGGACGCGGCTAGTCCCACACCTCCATCGACCACAGGCGCTCTGGGTTGGCCAGAAGCGCGAGAGCGATGAGTGGGACGAGTTCGGGCAGGGTGTCGGGCAGGGCCCCTGTGTGCGTCGCCGCTACCTCAGCCTCGGTCTTGTGGGCCTGGAGCAGACCGTGCGAGGAATTGCGGACGGCTCGGACGAGGGTGCCCACGTAGGTGTCCCAGGGCATTTTGCGGATCGGCGCGCTCCCGTAGCGGACCCCATCGTCATCGAGCCGCCCGCGGAGGACGCCGTCCGCGACTTCGGCGTACACCGCGTCGAACAAGAGCTTGGCTCGATCCTTGAACACCGACTGGAGCGTGCTCGGCATGTTCTCGAAGCCGCGCTGCATCATCGGCAAAGTCACGCGCCGGTCGAGAAGCTTTGCGAAGCCACGTCCGGGCCCCCACGCTTTGCCGAACTGACTCATCGACTGTGGTCCGTACCCGAGCAGCGCTTCGAGCTTGTCGAGCAGGTCGAATGTGGCGCCGAGTCGAGTGAGGGCTGGTGCCTGCGGCGATGCGTTGATGATCCGCAGGTCTGCGAGCACGCGTTCGACGGTCAGCCGGAAGGCGAGGTGGTCCGAGCTGTCGTATTCACCATGCTTGTTGGGGAACCGCGTCGGGTCGGTGATGATCCCGTAGAGGAGATTCAGACGGCTGATCCACCACTGGAAGAGCGTCGCAAGCTTCTCCTTGGGAATCGAGTTGAGCCACGCCTCGCGGCCGTCGAGGTCGACCGGTGCGCTCAGCACGCGCGGGTCGTAGACCGCGCTGAGCGAGGCGGGTGGCTTCACCCGCAGGTCGACGGCGGCCCCGAAATCGAGCGCGAGCGTGTGGGGGAGCCAAGGCGCTGCGAACCCGGTCGCTGCGGGCGAGAACGTTAGGAATATCGGCTGGACGAGATCCCCCGTCGAGATGCCATTCGAGAGTGACTGCGCCAACAAGCTGCGGCGCTCGTCTGCCATCAGCGTCTCGAGGTCGAGGTCTGGCGTGTGTTGGAACTGGAAGAGGAGCTGCGACAGCCGGACGCGAGACACGAACGCCTGCGCTGGCGTGACGAGCCACATCGTGAGCTCCGGGATCGATGTCCAGAGCGCGTCGAGTTGGGGTTCGAGTGTCGGGCGAAGTTCGTCGTTCCCGGTGACGAGCAAAAGCAGGGCCAAGCTCCAGAAGATGCCCTCTCGCGTTTCTTCGCCCGCGACGCGGTTGATTTCGGCGATTGCCTGCTGCTTCTGAGGAACCTCGTGCTCGAAGCGAGGGTGCTCGCTCAGCACCTTCCACATGCGCTCGCGGTTCTCGCCAGGCGACGCGAGGCGATAGGCATCGAGCAGCTTCGGCGGGTCGCTCGGCTCGACAACCATGATCCCCGGCTCGGGGAAGGTCGTCGCCAGGGCAGCCGCGGCTCTCGACTGTTCGGGAAGGCCCGACGCATCGGCTCCAACGCCGAGCCTGACCGTGACGGCTTGGCGGACTCGCTTCGGCGCGGACATTTCCCAGAAGACAATCGCAGGGCTCGCGGATGTTCCGGCCTCTCCTTGGATGTCGCTGGTGAGCTCACGGCCTGACGGCAGATTCAAGCGCCGGTTAGCTCATCGCGGCTTCGGCTATGTGCAGCGATGCTGAATAGCAGCGCTCGCGACACTACGCTGATCCCTCGCAGAACCTCATCCCGGCTGGGTGGCCGTTTGACTGCTCGCCCATGCGCGACATCGTTGCGAGCGGATCGCAATGTACCGAACAGAAGCTGCCGCTCCTCCTCGGTCAGCGGGACACCATCTCGATCAAGGCGCTCCGACAGCCGCACGCCGAACGGGGGCGTGTTGATGCCGTTGATCGCCTTCTCGAACTTGTCTTTTTGCTCAGGGCTCAGCCAGTCTGGGGCTAGCTCACGAAGCTCCTTGCGCTGCGCCTTTGAGAACAACGCGGGGACTTCCACCCCAGCGACATATGCCTCCAAAGCCTCAGAGAGCGCCTGGACCTGCTGTTGCAAACCAGGTTCGTTGACAGTGCGCATCAACGCACGCAACGCTCGCTCGTCCGCCAGGTCGAGATCCTCGGGCAAGGCGGGTCGCATCACCTCAGATTCGTCGGTCAGATCCGTCACCGTCAGTCGGCCGGCGTCATGGACCCAGCGCAACCACTGGCGCCGCGTCGTCTCGCCGCGCACCAGGACAACAGGCCCGTATCGGGCGTTCTGCATCGCTTGGGTCCGCGAGAACGTCTGAGTCGTTCCGTTAGGGAGCCGCAGGAACCCGTAGCGCTGCCGCGCAACTAGCCATGCCATCGTGGTCTCGACCGCCGCGTAGCCCAGCTCCTCTGCGGTATCAAGAGCGTCGGCGTTCACGCTGGCGACCGCGTAGGCCGTGGCGTTGCGGTACTCGTCGGCGAGCGGCCAAACGTGCTCCTCAGTCAAATTGAGGGCGTCGAGCGGCTGCTGGCCGTCGGGCACAGGCGCAATCGTGATTCGGCCGACCTTCACCGGGTGGACAACAGCAAGACCGCGCACGGGGACAAACACATCAAATCGCTCCTGGGTCCGCGGGTGTTGCCCCGATCCGCTCAGGGAGATCGTGTCCTCGGGCAGGCCAATCTGCCGCATGATCGTCGTGAGCAGCTCGGTCGTATCGACCTCGGCAGCGACGAGGCTACCCCGGTTGTGCTCGGCGAGCTCCACTGCCCCTTCGCAGTCCAACGCCAGGGGTTCGCGGCCGGAGGCGTCCTGCACAGCCCCTGTGAACAAACGCTGGCCCACACCATCTCCGATGACGTCGAAGGTCACTGCGCTCCAGAAGTCGATCGGCGCAGAACCCAGAAGATTGATGTCCAGCGTGACCTCTGCGTGTGGCAACTCGTTGACGGCAGTGGTCGCACGCGCACCCTCAGACGCCGAACTGACGTCAACCTCGCCAATTGCGATCTGCTGGTGGACATCCGCGCCGATGACCGCAAACAACGCCTCCGCGAACTGATCTGGGGTCAGCGTCTCAAGCTGCTCGCTGAAGCGGTGAAGGGCCACAGCTTGAGCAATCGGCAGCGCAGCGAACGTTGCTCGCGATGGACGGTCACCGCCCTCGACTCGAACAAGATCCGGAATGATGCCATCGGGCACCTCATCCAGCAACGCTTCAAGTTGGCGGGCCGGTTCGGAAACAGCGTCGGCCAATGCTCCGACGCTGACGACGACGAACTGACCGACCTCCGCAAGCAGTATGTACCCGAGAGCCGCTGCGTCGAATGCCGTGAGTCCAATGATCCGGACTTCCGAGTCAACAAGAGTGAACGCGATCGCCCCGCCTCGGACATCCTCGGCCAGAGCCGGACAGATCAAGTATGCCTGGCGGGTCCGCAGGAGACGCCTGGCTGTCTCGATCGTCGCCGTGTGCGTCGCATCGACATGAGCCTCAGCCAGAAGCGAGTCCACAGTTGCGAGGACGCTTCGCTCGCAACGCGCGCTTGCGTGTCCCATTGCCGCCAGGTCGAGCGCAGCCGAGACGAGCACGGCCTTCGGGATCGCCTTGCCAGCGGCCAGCCGCTCGCGGACCCGCTCGACGGTCTGTAGCCACCGCTCGACGGCTTGGACAAGGCTCTGGAAGTCTCGGTGAGACCCCAACTCCCGCACGAGTCGAGAGTTTGCCTGAAGTTGCTCGGCCTCCTGATCCGAGACCGGTCGAAACTGACGCAGCTCCGTTGTGCCGTCAGGACTGTGCCACAGCTTGCCCAACGTCCACTGCATGTCGTGTTCGGCCGCCTCCGCCATGAAGCCGTTCTTAGCGTAGTGGCAAGAACGAAGCCAGGCAACACCGCTCTTGGCCGTATCCCGTTCGGCCCCAAAGCTTCCGCCGGTAGGTCTGCTCTGATCGCCAGCGAGCCCAAAAACCGATGTGGCCGGGCAGGTGTTGACGCACCCGCCCGGCCTGTAGCACCGAAGCAGCTACCTTCGATGCCACGCCCCCACCGTAGAGCTGTCTGCGGATGATCCGGTGTGCTCGCTGGCGCGCGTCTTCGGTGCCCGAAAGGAGGCCGAATGAGCGCAGTATCTGTCGAGCCCGTCACAACGTGGGCTGGCGTTCCCGAGTACCCCGTTCAGCACTCGCTCGACGCTCTGAGTGGGTGCTTGCCCATGAGCCGGACTGTGCTGCTTCTGTATGGCGAGGAGCATGTGAACCTAGCGCTGGCCGACGAGTTGGCTCTCGATGGCTATGAGGTTCGCCGCGCCAGCGACCCCGCGAAGCTGCGGGCGCTATGCGCGTCCAGCAAGGTTGACCTCGTGATCTTCGGGCGGGCGACGCGCCGGGGCGCGGGGCTCGACGTGCTGCGCCAACTACGCGCGAGTGTGTTCGCCCCGGAGGTCAAGCCCGGTCTACGTACGCTCTGGATGAGCCCGAACGGCGAGTTGGGTGACGTGCTGCGCGGGTTCGAGGCTGGAGCAGACGACGTGCTCCGCGCCCCTTTCGCCTACACCGAGCTTCGCGCCCGCGTGCAGGCGCTCGTGCGACGCGAACCAGCGGACATTCCTGGCGTGATTGAGTACCGGACGCTTCGGATCGACACAGCAGCCCATGAGGTCACGGTCGGAGTGATGCGTGTCGGCTTGCGCCGGCTGGAGTACGCGCTGCTCGTGCATCTTGCGCGGGAACCCGAGCGTGTCTACACCAAGAGCGAGCTATTGCGAGAAGTGTGGGGCTTCCGCTCCGCTGGCGCGACGAGGACCCTGGACTCCCACGCCTGCCGGCTGCGACAAGCACTTGCTCGCGCGGGCGTCGAGGGCTGGGTGTGTGCGACCCGTGGCGTCGGCTATCGCCTCGCTCCGAACTCCCAGCGCTCGCTGCTGGTGGGGTAGCCCTACACCGGTGCGTTACAGGACCGTGACGGCCTCGTGTCGGACTCGTTCATCGCGCGCACGGACCTCGAAAAGCACTGTAGATGTAGACACGTCCTAACAAATATGGCCCCGGCGCGAGGCGGCAACCCCGCCCGGGACCGTGACACAGGAGGTTGTGACTCCCATGAACGATCAACGTAGCTCAGTTGAATCCGAAGCGAACGCCTGCATCGACAAAGCCGTCCTCGAACTCATGCTCGACCCCGACAGGCAGCGGCCGTGGTCAGAAGCCGAGATCGCCCGCACGATCAGCACCCCCGGCAACGTCCCCGCCAGCCTCAAGCGCCTTCGCATAGCGGGCCTCGTCCACCGCTGGACCTGGCGACCGCCTCGCACCCGGCCGTGCGTTTCCACGAGATCACGCAATCGCCCAAGGACCCCGCCTCGGAGCGCGAGCGCCACTGGGACAAAGCAGTCCTCGAATCGCTGCTGGTACGCGACAGCGACGGCCAGGGCCCGCTCTCTGAGCAGGACCTCCGCTACGCCTTCAGCGCAAAGAAAAAGAAGCAGAAGCTCGCGATCACCGACGCGCTGAGTCGTCTGGATGGCGCGGGGCTCATCGAACGCCGTGGCGACCGGGCCATTGTCTCGGAGGTCGCCAAGAGCTTCGACCAGATAATGACGCTCTAGCGTCGCCCGCGCGCCATGCACGTAACCGAGCTTGACCTCAGCCCGGCCACTCTCGCCTGCCTGAAAGCAGCCGACATCCATCTGGTTGACCAGTTGCTTGAGCACGGGAGCGGCGACCTGATCCAGCATCCCAAGTTCAGCAAGGGACTGGAGCTGTACGAGATCATCTGCGAGCTACACCGCCACGGATTGACGTTCTCCCGATACGGAAGGCACCTACAGACAGAGCGCGAGCGCGAAATGTTCCGACTGCGCGCGGTCACGGGCCTCACCCTCGATGAGATCGGCGAGCGATTCAATCTCAGCCGGGGACGCATCCACCAGCTACTCCGCCTGCACTTTCGACTGGACGTAGTACCCCCCGCCGCAAAAGCGCGCCGACCGCCGCCCCCGAGTATGCGCAGGCACACGCTCATAGAGCGTCGCCGGCTGTATCTGCTCGCGTGCCTCGCGATCAATCGCCACTACCGCCGACCGTTGACGCTTGAGATGGTCGCCAAGGCGTTTGCGACTTCCCCTCGTCAGATACAGCGAGCCTTCGCTCAGTTCAGCGACAGCACCTTTCACGACGATCTAGTCGCCAGACGGATGAGCGCCGCCGCCGAGCTGCTATCCCAGCCCGCGATCCCGGTGCGCGAAGTGGCCCGCCAGGTCGGATATCGCCAGCCGCCCCACTTCGCCCGCGCGTTCCGGGGCCGTTTTGGAGTCTCACCCACTAGCTTCCGCATCGCCGGTCAAGGTGTTATCTGACCCTCTGTGTGGACGCTAGCGTGAACTAGTAGGTCAAGAGCACGATAGTAATAACGATCCCGTAGAGCAGAGGAGATCGCCAGTAGGTCCCATACCCGACCACTCTCACAGAGGCGTTGACCGGAGGCGTCAAGGTGATGTGGCGCCGTCTCCTTATCTCCATCGATTTCTTCCGCAAAGTCAACATTTGGGTCAATGAGATTGCTCTCTCCCATACGTAGAAATTGGTCTGTTCCGTCAGCCATTCTCAACGTATAGGGATAGATACCGACCTTGTCGAGTGGCACCGCAAGCAGCGAAAGCTAAAAGCATCGACATGGACAATCCGCGCACGCTGGATGGCTGTAAGAGGCGTCTTCGGCTACGCAGCACGCCACAACATCATCCCCGCCAGTCCAGCCGACAAGCTGCTGCCCCGCGAGCGCCCAGGCGCCGGAGAACCCCGCCAACGGTTCCTCTCCCGCGATGAGATGGACAGGCTGCTTGAGCACGCCGGGCCAGCACTCGCGATCATCGCAACAGCACTATTCACAGGCATGAGAGTGATGGAAGTCCTCGCCCTCCAATGGGGTGACATCGACTTCTCCGAGGGAGTGATCCACGTGCGGTTCCAGCTCAGCCGTCAGGGCAAGCGAGTTCCCCTCAAGACGAAGGCAGCGAAACGGGACATCGTGATGATGGACACCCTTGGAAAGCTTCTGCGCCGACGACGCCTCGCCGAGGAATTCTCGACAGACACCGATTTCGTCTTCCAGAGTTCGGTGCCGCGTCGGCCAATGACCTACAGGGGGGCCCTGCTCGACCTGTTCCACGACGCCCGCAAAAGCGCGAACTTGAACGACGTGACGTTCCACTGCCTACGACACACCTTCGCCTCGATCCTCATAGCCCAAGGCCGTGACGTGCAATTCGTCTCCCGCCAACTCGGGCACACCAAGACCTCAACGACGTGGGACACCTACGTGCACCTGTTTGAAGCTCACCGGCACGCCCACGACGCACGGGAGCAGCTTGAGGCAGAGTACGGCGACATGCTGGGGGCGGCCGACGCATGAATCGGCCGACGCGAGCGCGGCATCTCGCGCATGGCCTTGTCCGCTAGGGATTGACCTTCGGTGCTGTAGGGGTCGGCCGATCCGTGGCCGCCTCCTGCAATCTGGCCGCGCGCTCAATTTGAACGTCGGCCTCCTTACCGGCCCGCTCTCGCAGCCACTCCTGGTACGTCTCCTCCATTTCGCCCTGCTTGTACCCCAGGAACATGCGGAAGCTCGCGCCCGCGAAGAGGAGCACGAGTCCCGATATCAGGAGTGCTACGAAGTCGCCGCTCGATAGACGATCAAACCCGTGTCTCTCAAGGATCGTCACGTCGGCGGCCGCGTAGACCATGAGTACGCAACCGAAGCCCGCGACGAACAAGCTCGCGCTCTCTTCCAACTGCTTGATCGCGGCCTTCGTGACCTCGGCGACCGCGCTGACCGGATCGGCGATCAGCACCGCCAGAGTAACGGTCTGCTTGCCCTCCTTCTCCGACGCCACAATCCAAGGTTCGCTCAAACGCACAGCGTTCCTGCCTCGGACGCAAAGGGCTAGTGGGTCGTCCATGATCGTTTTGCCTGGAATGCCGTCTCATGCGGCGATTAGGAGTTTGCGCTCGGCGCGGACGAGGCGTTGGTCGCGGTGAGGGCCGTTGCGATAGCGGATGTGGTCGGCCATCGCTTTGGTGAGGGCGTCCCAGTTCGGGTAATCGGCGTTGCGGACCACGAACTCGCCGATCGCCCAGAAGTGGCACTCGATGCGGTTCAGGAAGCTCGCGTAGGTCGGTGTGAACACGAGCTCTACGTTGCTCGCGGCGGCCCATTCGCGGATCGGCGGGGTGTTGTGGGTGGAGAGGTTGTCGGCGATCAGATAGACCCGCAGTCGCGGGTCATAACGCATACGGATCTGCCGGTAGAAGGCGAGCACCTCGCCACTGTTCTTGCGTGCTCGCAAGCGACCGTGGAGACGGTCAGCGTGGACATCGTAGGCGCCGAAGAGATAGCGCACGCCGTGAGGGCGTTTGTAGGTTGCGCGCAGCCGCTCGGGCCATCCGGGCGGCGCCCAGCCCGATCCCTGATGGGGGATCAGCTGGATCGGGCCCATCTCATCGAAGCACACAACCACACTGTTCTTGGGCTTGGTCCTGTAGAGCGAGAGCACCCGCTCGGCCTTCGCCCGGAAGTCGGGGTCAGGGCTCCACTTCCACGACCGGGTGCGCTGGTGGGAGAGCCCGGCACCAGCCAGAAGCTCGCGCAGCGCCTCGCGCGAGAGCGAAAGGCCGAGACTGCTCTCCAGGTGCTCGGAGAGCTTCGTCAGCGACCAGCGCGTCAGCGCGACGCCCTGCGTGTCGGGGCGGGCGCGCGCGACCGAGATGATCCGGTCGCGCTCCTCGGGCGTCGTCTTTCTGGGACGCCCGCCCCGATAGTCAGGGTCAAGCGCTCCAAACCCCCGCTCGTTGAAGTCGTGGATCACCTTACGCACATGCGACTCGTCGCTCAGCACCGTCGAGGCGATCTCAGGCGCACTCATGCCCGTCGCCGAGCACAACAAGATCATCGCGCGCTGACGCGTAGAACGGTACTTCCCATTCGTCGACAAATGCTTCAGACGCGAACCCTCCTGCGGGGAGAGCCCACGCACAAACACTTCCGGCGGACGCATAACCACCTCCTGATCGAGCGAACAAGACACGCATCCCTGTTCGCCCTCAGACAGCGGTTTCCGGCAAAACATTCATGGACGACCCACTAGTGGAGTGTCAGGCAACGTTTGCCGTGTTGATGAGTCGTTTTAGGCGGGGGTTGTCGGTGTTGTTGTTGCGCCAGTGGATGTAGCGGCGGATGAGGCGGGCTTGGGTGGCGTGGTCGGGATGGTCGGTGCCGGCGAGCGTGAAGTACCGCAGTGCTCGGAATTGCGCCTCGATGCGGTTCAGCCAGGAGGCGTAGTGAGGGGTGTAGGCTAACTCGATGTTGTTCTGAGCGGCCCAGTCGCGCATCTTCTGGCCGTGGTGGGGACTGAAGTTGTCGAGAACGAAGTGCAGGCGGATCTCGGGTGGATATCGGGAGCGGATGTAGCGACAGAACTCCAGGAAGTGAGCACGGTCCTTGCGCTTCTTGATGTGCCCGTAGAGCCGGTCGCGCCCGATGTCGTAGGCGGAGATCAGGTGCCTGACGCCGTGCGGTCGTTTGTAGGTGGCACGTATCCGCTTGGGCTTCGCTCTTGGTGCCCAGCCCTTGCCCCCGGGTTGGGGTTGCAGGTTCAGCGGGCCGAACTCATCGAGGCAGATCACGACCGCTTCGCCGGCCTCGGCCATCTCGTAGAGCTCGACAATACGGTCGCGCTTGGCCACGAAGTCCGGGTCGGTCGAGCGCTTCCACGTTCTCACGGCTTGAAACCGGACGCCTTCCTCGCGAAGCAGCTGACGCAGCCCCTCGTGGGAGATGTCCGTGACCACCCCCTCGGCGACCAGATAGTCAGCGAGCTTGGAAAGGCTCCAGGTCGCGAACGGCTGATCGAGGTCCTGTGGATCGCTCAGGGCGATCCGCTTGATCTCCTGGCGCTTGGGGAGCGTGAAGGTCTGCGGCCGTCCGCCACGGTAGCGCGGGTAGAGCGCGTCGAACCCATCCCGGTTGAAGTTGTGGACGACGTCCCTGACCGTGTCCGGATCGGTGAAGACGACCCCACTGATCGCAGGCGGGGACATGCCCTGCGCGGAGAGCAGCACGATCTGCGCGCGACGCCACGTCACGACCGATCCCGACGTGCGCCGCACGATCCGCAACAGCCGGTTGCCCTCCTCGCTGGTGATCTCCCGCAACAGCACCCTGGCAGCCATGATCCCTCCCGGTCGAGTATCGATCTCGACCAAGACTTCGCCACCAACACCATCACCCCTCGTCACCAAACCCGGCAAACGTTGCCGGGGAATCCACTAGGACGGGTGATAGGTGCATGGCGGACGACCGTGCCATGCTTCGCCGATGCACGAGGAACTCGCAGCGGAACTTCGCGCCGTAGCCGAGAAGCTTCGCGCTGTGTCAGTGCGGGACGGAGCCGAAGATGCCATCGAGCCGCTTCGCCGTCTCATGGGCGCTTCGGATGTGGCCGCTGCTGCGTGGTCGGGGTCACCGATCGGCTACCACGCACGCGTCTACTACTTGGACTTCGCGAAAGTGCCACCTGGCGCACGATGGAGCAAAGAGTGGGGCTTCTATCCGGCGATCTCAAACGAGGGTCAAGGCGACTGGCGCGAGTACGCGCCAGACGACGTCATCCGTCACATTCGCGAGACGGCGGGCAATCCTGACCTAGCGCCAATCGAACGCGAGTCAGATGAGGCACGGAAGTTGCTGGAAAGTGCGAAGGGCGAGATCGAGTCCATCCTTGCCGTATTTCAGACGCACCGGACCGATGAGCTGGTGGCGGAGCTCCGAGAGCAGGCGGCGAAGGCCAGGGCGCTGACGCAGCAGCAGGCGATGCAGGCTTATGTGCCCGGCCAGATCATGACCCGGGATGCTCAGGCGCTCGGGGAAGGGTTCGTGCTTGCGCCCCACCAAGCCATACAGTCGAAAATCGTCGGGATCAAAGCTCCGTTTGTCGCATGTGATGAGCTTGCTCAGATTGCCGAACGCGCTGCCGCCCACATAGCGCGACTCGGCCGCGCTACATCCGCCAACACGCCAGCGACTGACGGCCGAGTGTTTATAGGGCACGGTCGCTCGCGCGTCTGGCTTGAGCTCAAGGATTTCCTGCGGGATCGTCTGGGGCTCAAGCACGAGGAGTTCAACCGCGTCCCTACCGCCGGCCTTTCCACGACTGCCCGCCTAGAGGAGATGCTCGATGGGGCCATCTTCGCATTCGTGATCATGACCGCTGAGGATGAAAAGGCTGACGGAACGCAAGTGGCTCGCGAAAACGTCGTCCACGAGGCGGGCTTGTTTCAGGGGCACCTAGGGAACCGACGCGCGATCGTGATGCTGGAAGAGGGCTGCGCGGAGTTCTCGAATATTTACGGGCTTGTCGAGATCAGATTCCCAAAGGACAACATAAAGGCCGTTTTCGAGCAGGTGCGCCAAGTGCTGGAGCGAGAGGGCATCGTCCCGCCTGGGCGCTGATCTGGCCAATAAGTGGCCGCACAAATGCGCACCCATTCACCTAGTTGATCCGGTACTAGGCGCGGCTCGCCCCAGTATGGTCGTGACCATACTCCGCGCGATCACCAGAGCACGCCCCGCAGAGGCGTCTGCGACTGGGCTACCGGCATGAACAGCGCTGTTGCGCAGCTTGGCAAGTTCCTCGATGGCGGCCTTTTCGGCTCCGCAATCAACACCAAGTTGGACCATCGTCTCGTGCGCGCGTCTGATGCCCCGCGCGCCGCGTGCGACTGCTCTAACAAAGTCGGCTGGACAACCGTACCGCTCGGAGAGGACTTGTTCGATGGCGACGACGGCAGCTACCTCGGCCGCACCGCACGTCTCAATGACGGCGAGCCTCATGTCTCTCTGGGCGTAAGCGGACTCGCCTCTTACGAGGAGAATGTACGCGATCGGTAGCTCGGCGTTTGCACCGGCGAACTCAAGCGCGCTGGCAAGTTCTTCGCTGGTTGCATGTGTCTCGCGGTCGAACCCATAGAACTGCATGACACCGCGCGGGCCTGCGTCGTCTGAGGCGCGATCATCGAGTGCTAGAGCAAGACGCTCCAAGGGGATATCGGCTCCCGGTGGAGCACCTAGCCAGGCGGCGAGCCAATCTGTGGCGCGCCTCCACCATGCCTTTAGCTGAGTGTGGATCTCTGGCGCCTCCAGGTCCAGGGTCACGGGACCGGCGAGTTCTAGCCAGCGCGGAACGACCCACTCAACCCCGGTCCCCGGTGTCTCTCCGCCGACCGGTTGCATTTGGTGGCGACGCGAGTCGGGCACTCGAACCTCGATCGAGTGAGCACCCAGTTGGGAGTAAAAGACTCGGCCGATGACGTCTGGGGCCATTGTGTAGAGACGCGGTAGCACGAAGCGAAATCTCTGCTGGCCGGCACTGGGCTGCGCGGTGTCAGCCAGTGCTAGAGCCTGGTGCCGTTCATCGGCGCTACTGGACGCAACGTAAAGCTGTTGAGAAGTCATTGGGCTCAATATGTCACGAGTCGCCGATGGCGGAGACAGTGGGGTAGGCGGGGCGGGACCGGCAGGATTGCGATCCCCAGTCACCGCAATGCTAGTGGGTCGTCCATGATTGTTTTCCTCGAAACATCGTCTCACGCGGCGATCAGTAGTTTGCGCTCGGCGCGGACGAGGCGTTGGTCGCGGTGAGGGCCGTTGCGATAGCGGATGTGGTCGGCCATCGCTTTGGTGAGGGCGTCCCAGTTCGGGTAATCGGCGTTGCGGACCACGAACTCGCCGATCGCCCAGAAGTGGCACTCGATGCGGTTCAGGAAGCTCGCGTAGGTCGGTGTGAACACGAGCTCTACGTTGCTCGCGGCGGCCCATTCGCGGATCGGCGGGGTGTTGTGGGTGGAGAGGTTGTCGGCGATCAGATAGACCCGCAGTCGCGGGTCATAACGCATACGGATCTGCCGGTAGAAGGCGAGCACCTCGCCACTGTTCTTGCGTGCTCGCAAGCGACGAGGTTGTCCCGTTCGCCGTAGAAGTTCGTGGTGGCGGCCGGGTGATGGTTACACGGTGATGGCGGTGAGTGCGGTCTCCTCCTTGGTTGTGGTGTGAGCGGGCGCGCGCCGGGTGGCGAGGTCGCGTTCTACGGCGAGAGCGAGCTTCGCGAGGTCTGCGTAGCCGGCGATCCGGCGGAATTGGGTCTCGGCCTGGAGCATCCCGGCGGCGGTCCAGCGCAGGCACATGTCTCCGGATTGCCAGCGCTTGACGTTGCGTGAGGTGCGGCGGATAATCTCGATCATCGACTCGATCGGGTTCGTGGAGAGCAGCGTCTTCTTCAGGCGCCCACGTATTCCCAGGCGGGTGAGGGTTAGTGTCTCTTCCAGGCCCTCGGCGAGTGAGCTCGCTGCGCCGGGATGGGAGTGTTCGAGCTCTGAGGCGAGGGTCCGCAGACCGTCCAGCGCGAGCGCGTGATTATCGCTCTCCCACGCGCGTCGCAACCGGGCCTTCACGACGGGACGGTCGCGCTCGGGGAGGTGTTCCAGGACGTTGCGTTCCTTGTGACGAATACAGCGCTGCACCGGAACGGGACCAAAGATCGCATCGACGGCCGCCCGCAGCGCCTTTGAGCCGTCCAGGACGACGAGGACGCCCTGCTCGACGTCAAGGCCACGGTCGACGAGATCGGCGAGGAGGTGAGCGGTGACGGTCTTGTTCTCCGTGGAGCCGTCCCATAATCCCAGCGGGATCTTGACTCCCTCGGTGCTGACGCCGAGAGCGACGATCGCGCAGCGGCCCTTCAGCTCGATCCCGTCGATCATCAAAGCCGCGAGACGCACGTCCTGCAGGTCGCGGCTCATCAGGGCGTCCAGGTGCTCACGCGTGCGTCCCACGAACTCGCGGCTGACCGCTGACTTCGACGCTGATCGCTCGCTCACGATCACTTCCTCACCGACGGGCTCACGGGTACGCGAGAACCGGCGAGTGCTGACACCAGAGAGCATCTGCTCCAGCACGACACGGGTCAGAGGGTCACGATCAGCGAAATACGCGTACGTCGCCAACGGCACCTCGTGCTCGTCATCGACCGTTCGAGCGCGTGGGCGCTTCACGACGACCCGCCGGCCACCAAGGGTCACCTCGCCGTCCTCGTGACCGTGACGCACCGCGGTGCGTCCAGCGTTCTTGGCGTGCTTTGGTCCAACGACCTCATCCAGCTCGGCCTCCATCATCTCGCTCAGCACGCCCAGCCCGACACCAACACTGAGCGCCAGCAACCCCTCCTTCGCCGCGCCGGCCAGCTCACCCAGCGCGTCCTGCACACCCGGTGGCAAAGCCCTCTCCGAGCGTGCGTCCTGCTTCTGCTCTACGGTCTTCATGGCGGTTCCTCTCGTCTCGATGGACTGATTTGCACTCGCCACGGTCCCAACAGGACCGGACGAGGCGGGGGAACCGCCACCTACGAACTTCTACACGCTACGGGACAACCTCCAAGCGACCGTGGAGACGGTCAGCGTGGACATCGTAGGCGCCGAAGAGATAGCGCACGCCGTGAGGGCGTTTGTAGGTTGCGCGCAGCCGCTCGGGCCATCCGGGCGGCGCCCAGCCCGATCCCTGATGGGGGATCAGCTGGATCGGGCCCATCTCATCGAAGCACACAACCACACTGTTCTTGGGCTTGGTCCTGTAGAGCGAGAGCACCCGCTCGGCCTTCGCCCGGAAGTCGGGGTCAGGGCTCCACTTCCACGACCGGGTGCGCTGGTGGGAGAGCCCGGCACCAGCCAGAAGCTCGCGCAGCGCCTCGCGCGAGAGCGAAAGGCCGAGACTGCTCTCCAGGTGCTCGGAGAGCTTCGTCAGCGACCAGCGCGTCAGCGCGACGCCCTGCGTGTCGGGGCGGGCGCGCGCGACCGAGATGATCCGGTCGCGCTCCTCGGGCGTCGTCTTTCTGGGACGCCCGCCCCGATAGTCAGGGTCAAGCGCTCCAAACCCCCGCTCGTTGAAGTCGTGGATCACCTTACGCACATGCGACTCGTCGCTCAGCACCGTCGAGGCGATCTCAGGCGCACTCATGCCCGTCGCCGAGCACAACAAGATCATCGCGCGCTGACGCGTAGAACGGTACTTCCCATTCGTCGACAAATGCTTCAGACGCGAACCCTCCTGCGGGGAGAGCCCACGCACAAACACTTCCGGCGGACGCATAACCACCTCCTGATCGAGCGAACAAGACACGCATCCCTGTTCGCCCTCAGACAGCGGTTTCCGGCAAAACATTCATGGACGACCCACTAGCCGCTACCGAACAAGGATTGCTATGACCGCTGTGGCGATGGATTCCGATGAGGGCTACGAGGGCAGGATGCGCCTCGACCATATCTAGGAGTGGCTTTACCTGCTGCTGAATGGTGACGAGTCTGCCGCGGTCATGTGTCGTATGCAGGCCTTCGTAGGCCTTGACTTCGAGGATGTCGCGTTCGCTGGCAATCGCCAAGGTCGGATCGCTGAGGATCTCTTGCGCGGCCTCGAATGCTGCCTGCACTGATCGACCTATCGCGCCCTGTGCCCAAAGTCGGACGACCGCTTCGTCGCTGTACCGGATCGCAAGGATACCGACCTCGCCTAGAAGCGGATCATCACCGCTGACAATCATCGTCGCACGCACAGGTATGCCGTAACTGCGGGTGGCATCGACTGCGTCGGCGTCAAACCAGGAGTATCGGCGCTCCTGCTCAGGCCACTCCATGACGAATTCGGACCGCAGCGGCTTGAATCCTCCGGCAGTAGCTGCTCGCTCAGCGGCAAACGCCACAGCATAAAGGCTTCTATAGCCCTCACCGTCCCAATGCATTTCGTTTAGTGCCATCGAGTTCGTAAGTTCGGCGTCTAGGTCGATTCCGGGTGTTGTCAGGTGGTCGCATCGGATGCAGGCCGCGTGAATCAGGGGATAGTATTGCCGAGGAGCTCGGAGCGGAAGGCTTCCGAAACGCTTCCATCTTGCACATGCAGCAAGCGCCGGCGCGTGGTCTGCGTGTTGAGCCCCGCTTGATTGCAGGGATTCTGCGAATGGAGCCAGCCGGGATCGAACCGGCGACCTCCTGCTTGCAAAGGCGGTCTGGGGCTTGGTGGGTGGTGTCGGCAGGGCGCGAATGGCCGACAAAATAAGGCTTTCGTGTTCGTTGGCGATCGCTGGTGGCGGCTGGTTTCCGCGTTTGCTTGATCTCTGCTTGATCTCTCCTGCCCGGCTGGGTCCTCTCGGGTGCAGTGCTGGCTTCCCTGTGATCATCAGGCTCGTCTACTCCGTTAGGACTCGCGATGAGTAGCCGGATATCCCTTGGGCCAACCCGGCTGAGGAGACTCCAGCGTGGCAAACAGGCGCTCGACGAAGGACCAGGAATTGTCCCAGCGCTGTTGGTGTGGCGTGTTCGTGTGCAGATCAACGAACTCCCGAAAGCGGTTACGAAGCCGGACAGGTCGACCGGTCATGAGCGGCCACGCGAGCGACCATCCCTCCGTCTCTCCCGCCCGCTTCAACGGGAGAGTGGCTCGTACGACGACTGGGCCGAACTGCTGAGGCCTGCCGAGTGTCCAGCAAGACTCGTGCAACGCCACACCGATCCAATCCTGTTGGCTCTCCAACTCGTAGGCGTCAACGATCGCGGGACCGAAGAACACGCCGCGACTCGGAATGCAGACGCAGTCGCCGTAGGCGACGGCGCCGCGCAACGGAAGCCCGACTTCGATCGAGTCTGCCTGAAGGAATGCGCAATATCTGAGGAAGCCCTCGGCCTCCCTGCGGGCCGATCCCATGTGGAGATCGATAGGCGAGGGACGCAGCGGACGGCTGAAGAGCAGCACCGTGTCGCTGAATGTCACGGCGCGAGCCTCCCACCGCATGTCGGCCCGGATCCGCTCGAACAGAGCCCGCAGCTGACCAATGAGCCCGGCCGTTCCACACTCTTCCAGTGCCGCCCGAAAGCCCAGGATGTCGAACATCCCGATGTAGCGGGGCTCCACCTTCCAAGGCACTCGCGCAGACTAACGATTGGCCGGCCGGACTTCGACATGCGTCCGAGACGTGTGACGAGGGTAGAAGCAGGCGCCTCCTTTGACGACGTGAACGCACCGGCGCACGGCCTTGTCATGATCGCTTGCGCGACAGGCGCGCACTCGCAGAGTAAGGAGCTCTCCCAGCAAGCCGAGCTCTCCCAGCAAGCCGGGTCATTGAGCTGTCATAATGGGCGACAAGACAGGCGACAGAGAAGGGTCTTGAATGGCAGACTTGGCGGAGCGACTCGGCAGGGCGACAGGACAGATAGAGCTTGACCAGGCGGAACTCGCGCGCGTGCTCGGGACGAATCCACGCACCGTGTCGCGCTGGCTCTCCCGGCAGACTGCCCCGCGCCCGGATGCTCGCGAGCGCCTGCTGGAGCTCATCGTGGTCCTTGAGAAGCTCTCAGGCGTTCTACGGCCCGAACCGGCCCACGACTGGCTGTTCACCCCCAACGACTCGCTTGACCATCACAAGCCAGTCGACCTGCTGCGCACGGGCGAGTTCCGACGCGTGCTGGGCGCGATAGACGCGATGTCCGAGGGCGTCTTCGTCTAACCGAGCGTGATCGACCAGCAACTCCTCGCTCGAATCGACGCGATCGAGCCGGTCCCCTTTGCCGGCGAGGCGTTCCGGCACCTCGCCCATGATCATCATCCACTCTCAGGCGTAGGCGCCCGCATCCACGGCGGGCGATGGAACCCACCAGAGAGCTACTCCACCCTCTATCTCGCGCTCGACCGCGAGACGACCGTCCGCGAGTTCTACCGCCTCGCCAAACGGCAGGAGCGCGATCCAGAGGACTTCCTGCCCAGACGCCTGTATCGCTACGAGATCGCCCTTACCAGCCTCCTCGACCTTCGTGACCCTGCCACCCGCACGGCCCTGCAGCTCAGCGACTCCGAGTTGCGCTCCAACGATGCCACCAAGTGCCAGCGAATCGGAGAGTCCGCCAATCACCTCGGACTGGAGGGCATACTCGCGCCCTCGGCGACCGGAGAAGGAGCTGTCCTAGCCGTGTTCTTCGATCGCCTTCATGCCGACTCCCAGGTTCGCGACCTCGACTATGAGCCGTGGACCGCTCCACCCTCGGCGCCACGGCCCTCCTAACCTGGTCGCAAGTGGGAGACGATCCTTCAAGGAGTCTCGCGGGGACCGCATACGCTGCATTTCGTGGCTGTTCGCGGGACCCGGGAGCGCATAGGGACTACGGAGCGAGCACCTTGCGGTCTTCTTACGGTCCCCTTCGACGGGATGACGGCTACCGGGTCGGAGGCGGAGCAGCACCGGTATCTCGTCGCGTCCCTCTTCTCTCCTCGGCACCGGATCGTCTGTCTGTTACGCTCCACTCTTGCTCTGGCGCGAGCCGCGCTTGTGGTCTCTGGCCTGGGCGCGGTCGTGGAAGATGCCCCAGGAAAGGGCGACACGAGAGCCGCGTGCGCCAGAACGCTGGCGCGATGCATCGGCAGCCGTCCTGCCTCACCGATGAAATGACTAAATCCGCGGATAAGAACTGCGTCAATCGCCCCACAGTAGCTCGGCGCGCTTTTCCATCCGGGTGCCCGCGTACGGTGACGTTGGTTTGCTTCGCAGATGCCAACCCGGCCATATGATCGATGCGTGACGGCTTGGCCATTGCCCAGGGTCTTCCGGCGGGCCTCGCCGAGACATCTGACTCCATACCAAATCGCAACGAGTTCGCCGGCAAGCAAACCCTTGCTCGCCGGACCACCTTCGTGATGATCAGTGCAGCCGTGATTGCCCTGGCCGCAGCCCTTGCTACGTTGCGCGAATCTGCCGCGTCTACAGGTGTGTGGGGCACGGTGCCGGCGTGGGTGTCAGCTGTAGGAGGCACGCTGGCGTTCCTCCTTGCGTTTTGGCTCTTTCTACAGACCCGACGCGACCGCATCAGGGAACAGGCCAACGCTGTGTATGTCACTGAAGAGCTAGTCGACCAATATGACGGCTCACTCTTGGTCAAGGCGCATGTGCATAACGACAGCGGCGCCCCCATCTGGGACGTTGTGGTGTTGCCACGACATTCTGGCGGTGGCACATTCGGAGACGATCTTGACCAGCCGAGGCCAGATATCCAGCCCAAAGAGACGCGATCCTTTTGGGAGTGGGTGATCCCCGAGAATGAAATAAAGTTCCGAGGACGGTCATCTCGGCTAGTTTTCACAGACTCAACTCAGCGTCGCTGGGAAAGGACCGGAGTTCGGGTTTCTAGGCTACACCTGATCCGGCGGGAGATTCGTCGACGCCAGGAACTCAGTTAGTCGTCAGGGTTGCGCCTGGCGAGGTCAGGGATTGCCGGGATTTGGTGTCTGTATTCCAGGCGGAAGCAGTCTGGCTTTGGCTGGCAGCTTGTTTGGGCGACGGTCCGGCACACAAGAGGCGCCCAGTCCGCTTGCGTATGAGTAGTTGAAAACTCGCCCTGCGTCAGCGTTAGAAATTATCGAGGCAACCAAGTAGAGCCTTCTCATAATCTGCTTGTAGGCATAGGCTCGCTCCCTGTGCTTTGCGTTCTTACCTTGGAGTGGCGCGAACATGACATCGTGTGCCAGGTCTTGAACCTCGACGAGACGCTGCACCAAGTCGGTCGTCTTGGTTATATGCGGAAGCTCGGGTTCTTTTCTGCGAGCTGCCTTTCTCAGCATGCGAGGTCCACGGTGAGCAAATTCGTCAAGCTGTTTGTTGTGGAAGCCTGCGCCTCGCGCAAGTCTCCGCTCGAGGTTGATGATCGTCCCTTCGGCGTCCTTCAGTATTTTGCCTGCTTGATCCGGCGCACCGTTCCCAGCTTTGTGGAGATCCTTGGTTTTCTTATCTACTCGAGCAACCAGGTCGGGGTTCTCGAGGGCGCGTTTGGTCAGCTTGTGCGCCTTGGCGCAGCGGCTCCACCGCTGTTGCTTGTCTCCGTGCTTGAATAGATGTTTGTAGGTCTTTCGAAGGTCTCTGACTGCTTCAACCGCCGCACACAACGCAGGGTCTTTGGGCATCTGCTTTTCGGAATCGTTGCCTCTCGCCATCGATATAAACCCCCAATCTCTCGAATTTGCCTGGCTGCCTGCCGGAAAGCATCCTATGCGATCGATGACCCGAGCGGGGTATGCGAGGGAACGCAGCGTCTTGCCCCGTGACATCAGAGCATGGTCTCGGATCGGGTGCCCCGAGGTCCCAGCGTGTTGAGCGGCCAGCGCAGCGAGGCCGACGGCAGGCCGCTCAGGCACTCGTCAATCCAGAACTTGACGCGCTCCGTGCAGCGCGACGCTTGGGCACGGGACGGCTCGCAGCGTAGCCACGGAGGCGTACGGGACGGCCGCGACGCGGGTTGGCGTGCGCCCACAGCACCGCGATTGGGTACGCCTCCTCCGGGACGTGCGGGTAGTCCTCGCGCAGTACCTCGGGCTTCTCGCCCATCTCGATCAGGCTCGCGATCGTTCGTACGGGCACGCGGGTTCCCGTGATGACTGGCTCGCCTCCCATCACGGCCGGATTGCGCTCCACGTAGCGGTCACGCAGACGGGTGTAGGACTCGGCCCGCTCAATCGTCTGGGCGACATCCTCGGTCATCGCCACGCGCAGCGCCTCGGACAGCGCCAGTTCAGAGCCGACAGCCTGCGACTGCGCTCCTGCTAGCCACCTGCGCAGGTGTTCCTTTGCCTTGGTCGGGAGCGAGACATCGATCTGGCGCAGCAGAACGAGCAGCGCAACTTCGTGCACGGGGAGCAGCGACTTGCCTTCTTTACGCCTGGGCTTCACTCGATCGCCTTGTCGATCGCGTTCAGCGGAACGCGGCCGATCTCAGCGGCCTCGCGGCGAGTCAGTAGTACCGGTGCGGACGCCATAGAAATCTATCCCCTACACCGCAGCACTTTATCGTAGGCCACCCGTCGTCGGGTTGCGCTCGGTAGACGGAGCTAGTGGGTCGTCCATGAATGTTTTGCCGGAAACCGCTGTCTGAGGGCGAACAGGGATGCGTGTCTTGTTCGCTCGATCAGGAGGTGGTTATGCGTCCGCCGGAAGTGTTTGTGCGTGGGCTCTCCCCGCAGGAGGGTTCGCGTCTGAAGCATTTGTCGACGAATGGGAAGTACCGTTCTACGCGTCAGCGCGCGATGATCTTGTTGTGCTCGGCGACGGGCATGAGTGCGCCTGAGATCGCCTCGACGGTGCTGAGCGACGAGTCGCATGTGCGTAAGGTGATCCACGACTTCAACGAGCGGGGGTTTGGAGCGCTTGACCCTGACTATCGGGGCGGGCGTCCCAGAAAGACGACGCCCGAGGAGCGCGACCGGATCATCTCGGTCGCGCGCGCCCGCCCCGACACGCAGGGCGTCGCGCTGACGCGCTGGTCGCTGACGAAGCTCTCCGAGCACCTGGAGAGCAGTCTCGGCCTTTCGCTCTCGCGCGAGGCGCTGCGCGAGCTTCTGGCTGGTGCCGGGCTCTCCCACCAGCGCACCCGGTCGTGGAAGTGGAGCCCTGACCCCGACTTCCGGGCGAAGGCCGAGCGGGTGCTCTCGCTCTACAGGACCAAGCCCAAGAACAGTGTGGTTGTGTGCTTCGATGAGATGGGCCCGATCCAGCTGATCCCCCATCAGGGATCGGGCTGGGCGCCGCCCGGATGGCCCGAGCGGCTGCGCGCAACCTACAAACGCCCTCACGGCGTGCGCTATCTCTTCGGCGCCTACGATGTCCACGCTGACCGTCTCCACGGTCGCTTGGAGGTTGTCCCGTAGCGTGTAGAAGTTCGTAGGTGGCGGTTCCCCCGCCTCGTCCGGTCCTGTTGGGACCGTGGCGAGTGCAAATCAGTCCATCGAGACGAGAGGAACCGCCATGAAGACCGTAGAGCAGAAGCAGGACGCACGCTCGGAGAGGGCTTTGCCACCGGGTGTGCAGGACGCGCTGGGTGAGCTGGCCGGCGCGGCGAAGGAGGGGTTGCTGGCGCTCAGTGTTGGTGTCGGGCTGGGCGTGCTGAGCGAGATGATGGAGGCCGAGCTGGATGAGGTCGTTGGACCAAAGCACGCCAAGAACGCTGGACGCACCGCGGTGCGTCACGGTCACGAGGACGGCGAGGTGACCCTTGGTGGCCGGCGGGTCGTCGTGAAGCGCCCACGCGCTCGAACGGTCGATGACGAGCACGAGGTGCCGTTGGCGACGTACGCGTATTTCGCTGATCGTGACCCTCTGACCCGTGTCGTGCTGGAGCAGATGCTCTCTGGTGTCAGCACTCGCCGGTTCTCGCGTACCCGTGAGCCCGTCGGTGAGGAAGTGATCGTGAGCGAGCGATCAGCGTCGAAGTCAGCGGTCAGCCGCGAGTTCGTGGGACGCACGCGTGAGCACCTGGACGCCCTGATGAGCCGCGACCTGCAGGACGTGCGTCTCGCGGCTTTGATGATCGACGGGATCGAGCTGAAGGGCCGCTGCGCGATCGTCGCTCTCGGCGTCAGCACCGAGGGAGTCAAGATCCCGCTGGGATTATGGGACGGCTCCACGGAGAACAAGACCGTCACCGCTCACCTCCTCGCCGATCTCGTCGACCGTGGCCTTGACGTCGAGCAGGGCGTCCTCGTCGTCCTGGACGGCTCAAAGGCGCTGCGGGCGGCCGTCGATGCGATCTTTGGTCCCGTTCCGGTGCAGCGCTGTATTCGTCACAAGGAACGCAACGTCCTGGAACACCTCCCCGAGCGCGACCGTCCCGTCGTGAAGGCCCGGTTGCGACGCGCGTGGGAGAGCGATAATCACGCGCTCGCGCTGGACGGTCTGCGGACCCTCGCCTCAGAGCTCGAACACTCCCATCCCGGCGCAGCGAGCTCACTCGCCGAGGGCCTGGAAGAGACACTAACCCTCACCCGCCTGGGAATACGTGGGCGCCTGAAGAAGACGCTGCTCTCCACGAACCCGATCGAGTCGATGATCGAGATTATCCGCCGCACCTCACGCAACGTCAAGCGCTGGCAATCCGGAGACATGTGCCTGCGCTGGACCGCCGCCGGGATGCTCCAGGCCGAGACCCAATTCCGCCGGATCGCCGGCTACGCAGACCTCGCGAAGCTCGCTCTCGCCGTAGAACGCGACCTCGCCACCCGGCGCGCGCCCGCTCACACCACAACCAAGGAGGAGACCGCACTCACCGCCATCACCGTGTAACCATCACCCGGCCGCCACCACGAACTTCTACGGCGAACGGGACAACCTCATGAGATACGCAACGGACACGCTGGAGACGGTAATGCTCACGAGGCTAGGGGAGGCTTTTGTGTGCGCGTGTCGCCGGGAAGTATCCTCTAGCTCGGACGAAGACGCACGATCAGGGCATCCTGAGCACGCTACGGAGTAGTTGCTACCAGCGTCAAGCGCCGGCACTTCCAGCGCTGCCAAGCGCATTGGCCCGAAGGGTGACGCAGGTGCCGTGGCAATGAGACGCGGAGGGCGGACCAGTAAACCCGTCCTCCGCGCATCTGCCGCTGCTTTGCGCTTACGTATACCCGATGCCAAGTCGCAACACTCGCGTGAGTCTGACCGCCAAGCAGCCTGCTGATCGGTGCGGCGTATGACCGTCTGCATCACGAGGTCATCCCAGGTTGTAGAGCCGTCTTTCGATGGCTTGCGCCAGTCGAGTCGCCATGCCTGCTGCGGAACAGGCATCCCACTCGTGTCGACCGGCATGGCGAAGTACGAACAGCCAAACAGGCAAACGCCTGCCTCAACCCCGTCCTTCAAACGCATGAAGAAGACCAAATGCTCGTCGTCCTCAGCGAGCCAAAAGACGCACTCACTCGCCCAGCGCGGTTTCAGCCCGCGCCGGCGGCAAGCGCGCTGCGCAGATCGGCGAGTGTGAGGTCGGTCGGTCCGGTGATCGGGAGGCTTTCCTCTTTGATCGAAAGCTGACAGACCTCTTCCGATTCGCATCTGCTCTGGGCGAGGACAGTGTCGCGGTCGGCGGCGAGAAAGGCGTATCCCCGACCTTGGACCGTGTCGGCGAGGGGCCAGAGCCACCCGAGACGCGAGATCGCCGAGAGCCAGGCGTCGCTCGCGGCGGGGCTGAGGCGGGTAAAGGGACGTGGCACACCGCCGACTTCCGAGCAGCGGCGTGCGGAGGAGCGCGGAGGGCTCAGATCGGGCGTGGGGCGAGCGTAGGCATAGGTGCCGGCCTGGGTAACCACGAGGTCGACGTCCCCGCCGGCGATCTTGGCGGCTTCGACGTAAAGAAGCGTGCCGGCGAGGGCTTGGCGCATCGCAAAACGAGCCGGTGTGCCGTAGAGCAGTGTGGGAGGATGGTCGGGGGCGTCGATCGCGACCGAGCGCAGGCTGCCTCCGCAGAGTCCGCTCGCGACCCAGACACTGAACGAGCTGGCGGTCGCGGGTTGGCCGCAGCCGGCCTGGACGGCGCCTTCGCGTTCGAAGAGTTCCCCGAGCCCGTGCCCGATCGCCAGCGGATCGGGATGATCGGGACAGAGTTGGGCGTAGGTCCGATAGGGTGCTTTGGCGCGAGATCGCGGCTTAGCGGTCGACCCGCCGCGCTTGTGGTGGGAGGGGGCGGCGATCATTTGCGCTACCCCGGCGACGGCGATGCCACCGTAAAGACAGCCGGCGATGAAGACGATGCTGAGGGTGTAAGTGAGATAGCCGCTGATGCTGCCCTCGGGAGGCTCGCTCGACAGGACTCTCTCGAGGAGTCCCGCTCCGGGCAATCCCCGCACGGCGTGTGCACGCTCGCGCCACTGTGTTCCCCAGGTGCTGGAGATCACCTTGGCGGTGGTGCCGGAAAGCTCGGTGCGGCGGCATTGCCGCAGGGCGGCGTCGCCGCCGACCTGAGCGCCGGCGACGTAGACGATCAGGCAGACCACAAGGCCGGAGGCTCCCTGGACGATCATCGAGTCGTCGGCATGCGCGATCCCTGCAAGCGCGAGCGCGCTCGGGAGCCAGCAGGCGGTGACTCGGAACTCCTTGCGCCGAAGCTGCCGCAGTTGCGGGTCGCGGACGTAGTCGGGGTCGACTTGGTGGGCGCCGGTGCGCAGCAGATGGGCAACGCCGGCGACGAAGAGCAGCATGGCCAGGGCGATGAGGAGCGTACGATGCGATCGCTCGGCGGGCGGCAGCAGCAGGTGGGGCGCGGAGATGGAGACGATCGCGAGGAGCGCGCGCAGAAGCAGTCTACGCCACCACGGCGGGCGCTTGACGGCCTCGGGCAGAGGTGCGCGCGCCTCCGTGGGCGACGTCCGATGGTCGTCGTCATCTCGCTCCGGGCCGTGGCGCCGCTGAGGTGCGGAGCCATGCCCAACTCCGTTCCGTCCGGGCAATCAACGATCCTCCCGCTGAAATCTATGTTTCATCAAGATAACGGAAAGGAAAGCTAAACGTTGATTGGAGCTATATTTGTCTTCCGACCGCGTCGACCTCTACGCTAGAGCCCATGGCCAAATCCAGACCACCAATCGAGATCAACCTCGACAGCCTCCTCCGCGACTCTCCCCGGCAGGCGACCTCGATGGAACTGCCGCTCGCACTCTCCTATCGAGTCGATGCGATCAATGAGCTGCTGGGAGCCTTCAAACCATCCCGGGCGGAGATCATCGGCATGCTGATCGCCTCCGCGAGACTCGACGCCAACGAGCTCGAGGACGCGTACATCGCGTATCGCAAGCTGCGCATCCGCCAAGTGCTGCCCGAGCCCGAGCCTACGGATCATCTGGCCACCAACGATGACAAGGTGATCCACCTACGCCCTCGCACACCGGGGCGACCGGCAGCAAAGGGCGAGAAGGTGACCAACAGCACCGCCTGAGCGGTCAGCGCTTGGGCTGGCGCGGCGATGTAAGCGGCCCGTCGTCAGGCAAGCGCCTCGCGGCGGCGGTTTCCGG
>CAWKDQ010000008.1:0-34923 GCA_963848435.1 uncultured Conexibacteraceae bacterium
CCCAAAATATGACGACTCGTCGCTCGCGAGGAATGCGACCGTGGCTGCTATCTCCTCTGGTGTCCCGAGCCTGCCCGCGGGCGTCTTGAGCGCCATCTCCCGGCGGTTCTCGTCGACGGGACCACGCTCGATTGCCGTGTCGATAAATCCTGGAGCGACGGCGTTGACCCGCACACCCTGGAGGATTAGCTCCTTCGCGACGGAGCGCGTGAAACCGATGATCCCGGCCTTCGCCGCCGAGTAATGAGGATGGCCAGTGCAGCCTTCGATCCCACAGACCGAAGCCATGTTCACGATCGCACCCTGTGCCCGGCCGGTCATCACCCGCGCCGCCGCGCGGGTGCCATAGAATGTGCCATCCAGGTGGATCGCGAGCAGGCGCCTCCACTCCTCGTCGCTCAACCGGACCAGCGCGTCAAGCGGCGTCTTGATCTCGCCTGCGGCAGCCTCGGCTCGCTGCGCCTGCAGTCGTGGGCCGACGCGCGCCAGGTGCTCGGCGCCGCTCGCGCCGGCGTTGTTCACATAGAGGTCGAGCGGGCCAAGCTCCCGCTCGAGCTGCGCGACCGCCCCGTCGACCTCGGCGCTGTTGCTCACGTCGACCTCGAGTGCCAAGCCGTCGCTGTCGGCCGCGTCGACGGTCTGCTGCGCGCGGCCGAGGTCGAGATCGAGCACGGCGACGCGTGCGCCCGCGGCGGCAAGTCGTATACAGATCGCTCGACCGATTCCGGCGCCGCCTCCTGTTACGGCGGCGACGCTGCCTTCCAGCTTCATGCTGTCACCCACCTATCCGCGCGGGAGGGCTGCCAGTTCCCCCGCGCGGGGAACGTTTCGCGAACCGAACTCACGTCGGCTATTATGCTCGATCTTTTGGATTAATTAGGCAACGCGACCTTATCGGGACCAGCGCAGCCGATGGTCGCCCCAGCTACCGATCGCGCGTACCTGGTCCTTCCGGGTTCGGGGAGCGCCGGACTTGTCTGGCACCAACTGATCGCCGCGCTTGATGGGGCGGTGATAGCTCCCCTCCCGGACCTGTCCGACGTGCGCGCCATGGCGGCGGCTCTGGAGCCGCGGCTTCGTGGGCTGCCGGATCGACGCGTGCTCGTGGGGACGTCGCTCGGAGCGCTCGTCGCATTGGAGCTCGCTCGGAGATTCCCGATCGACGCCCTTGTACTCATCTCGGCGGGATTCGGAATCAGCGTTCACCCCACCGTACTGGCCCGTATTGCTGCCGATGCACCCGATCTGCTCGAGACGATGGCGCGGGAAGTGCTCGCCGACCCGGAGAACGAGGCAATCGCCGAGATGGTGACGCGCGACTTTGAGGCTCGGGGGCAGCCCGTGCTGCTTCGGCACATGCAAGTACTGGCTCACCATCAGCCCGAACCGCTCGCTCAACCGCCACCGACAGTCGTGCTCTGGGGAACGCTGGATCCGGGTGTCCCGTTGGACGATCATGTACGGCTGGCGACGCGCTGCGCTGGTCTGCTGGTCCCGATTGCGGACGCCGGGCATCTGCCCTACCTGGAACAACCGCGCGAGACCGTCAGGTGGATCCGTTTCGCGGCGCACTGGGCCGACGCGATCCGGCAGCATCGCTGAAACGGCGAACTGCGCGGCGCCCGGCGAGGCAGGGCGCAGCCTCCAACCTGGCTTCAACGGTAGTTTCCGGCATCGCCAGCGCACCTCATCCGCGGACTTCGGACCATGGCTTGACGCCCAAGCTTCCAGGAAGCATAATGAGTTGAAGTCAGTTAGTTAGGTGTCCGGGAGCGCGTCCTCTTGGGACGGTCGGTGCACAAAAGAGGGTGAGACTCATGGCGTGGCAGTTCGCGACCCGATCGAACTATGGGAGGCATCTCGCGCGGTGGATCGCATCTCGTGTGTCTCTTTGTGTGTGCACATCGAGGCCGAACCCCGCGCGCTTGAACTGAGGTGGTTGTGTGGACATCGTCGTCTTGACCAAGTTCGTCTCGGAGCGATCGGGAAAGCCACCTGAGATTGGTCCGGACTTTCGGCTGCGGCGCGAAAGCGGCGATGGTGGTCTCGACCCTGTTGACGAGCCGGGGGTGGCGATCGGTCGCCAGCTCGCCGACGAGTACGGCGGCACATTGACGGCACTTTCGATGGGGCCCGAGCGGGCGGTAAGCGCATTGCAGAGGGCACTCGCAAACGGAGCCGATCGCGCGGTATTGGTGGCAGACGATGGCCTGGCGGGAGCAGATGCTCTGGTCACGGCTCGCGTGCTAGCCGCAGCCCTCAGGCGCCGGCCATGCGATCTTGTGATCGCCGGCCTGGAGTCAAGCGACGGTTCGACCGGGACGATGCCGATGACGTTGGCCGAGCTGCTTGACATCCCGTGCGCAACGTTTGCTCGGCGCCTGACGCTGAAACAGGAGATGGTCATCATCGAACGCCAGACTGACGTCGGCTACGACGTGATCGAGTGTGGTCTGCCTGCGCTGGTCACAATCACCGCAGCGGTCGCCGAGCGAAGCTATCCGTCGGTACGGGCCATGATCCAGGCCAAGAAGCAGCCGATCGAGCGGCTCCGCCTGGCCGACCTGGGCCTGGCGCCCGAGTTCACCGTCCCCACGCAGGAAGTGACATCGATCGAGTTCGCAACCGAGCGGCAAGCCGGGGCGTTGATTGAGGATTCGGCTGCGGCCCCCCTCCGGATTGTGGAGTTCCTACGAGCGGCAAAGGTGGTCTGACGATGTCCGACGTGTGGGTCTATGCGGGGATCAGGCCGGAGGGCGTGCTCGATTCATCCGCTCTCGAACTGCTTACGAAAGCTCGGTCGCTGGGCGGCGGGGTGACGGCAGTGGCGCTTGGACCGGGCGCGAGTTCGGCGACTGATGCTTTGGCGAGATACGGAGCGCACAGAGTGTTCGTCGGCGACGACGCCGTGTACGACGATTTTCTCGCGGAGCCATCCGCCTACGCGCTCGCGCGACTCGCCAGACAGCACCGACCAGAGCTGATCTTGTTCGGTCCGAGCCTCGACCACCGAGACGTGGCGGGGCGTCTTCAGGGCATGCTTGCTTGCACGCTGCTGACGAATGTCGACGACCTCGTCGCCGTCGATCGCGCTCGAACGCGCGTCGCCCTGAGCGTCTGGCCTGGACGGCCTGGGAATCTGCGGGGCGGAGTAGGCGGGACGAAGGTTGTGCACGTGCTTCTCGCCGGTGGCTATCCCCGGCTCGTGATTCCGCGGGCGAAGGCGTTCGACGCAGAGCCAGTCGACGGATCTGCCGAGATGGTCGAGCTCGACTTCGCGGTCCCCGAAGAGCGCAAGCGCGTGCGGCGCGCCGAGCGCCACGAAGAAGGCCAATCCGGCGCGTCGTTGGATCGAGCACGGGTAATCGTCTCGGGGGGGCGCGGTCTGCACCAGGCGAGCAACTTCGCCTTGCTCGAGCAGCTTGCAGCGGCAATCGGCAATGCCGCGGTCGGCGCCTCGCGTCCTGTCGTCGATGCGGGCTGGGCGCCGTTCAGCATCATGATCGGCCAGACCGGCAAGGCGGTGAAACCCGAGGTGTACATCGCGGTCGGTATCAGCGGCGCCAACCAGCATGTGGTCGCGATGAAAGACGCGAAGCGAATCATTGCCATCAACACGGACAAGGACGCACCGATATTCCAGATCGCCGATCTCGGCGTCGTGGGTGACGCTCTCGAGATCGTTCCAGCGGTGATCGAAGCTCTAGCGGAGGTTCCGTCAGGTGAGGTGCCGCCCGCAGCCCAGCAGCCTGAACCGGTCACAGCGTGATGAGTCCGATCCTTGACTTGACTTCAGTTTGGCGCTTATGATTGGCGCTGGCGAAAAGTGCATGAGCCGAAGTAGAGGCTCGGCCGGCATGGCGCCTGGCGAGACCACAGGAGGAGACCCATGGAGACGAGAGCGGCACTGCTGAAGGAAGTTCCGGGCAAGTGGGAGGTGCAGACCGTCGAGCTTGATCCGCCCCGGGATCACGAGGTCCTCGTGCGCATCGTTGCCGCGGGCCTGTGCCACTCCGATGATCACTTCGCAACTGGGGATATCAGCGTCGGTCACCTACCGTTCTGTGGCGGACATGAGGCGACCGGTGTCATCGAGGCTGTGGGCCCAGGCGTTCGCGGCTTGAGCGCTGGCGACCACATCGTCACCTCGTTCATCCCGGGCTGTGGGCGATGCCGATGGTGCGCGAGCGGCTTGCAAGCTCTGTGCGACAACGGCGCCCTGATGCTTCAGGGCAACCAGCTGGACGGAACGTTCCGAATGCATCTCGACGGTGAGGATGTCGGCCAGGCCGGGCTCGTGTCGACATTCTCGGAATACACTGTCATGCCAGAGTGGAGCGCGATAAAGATTCCAAGCGACGTCCCGCTCGACGTCGCCGCGCTGCTCGGCTGCGCGGTGCCGACTGGCTGGGGGTCCGCTGTCAACGCCGCGGGCGTCAGTCCCGGCGACGTCGTGATCGTGACGGGAGTCGGCGGGATCGGCATCAGCGCCGTGCAAGGCGCCAAGCATGCCGGCGCCTCGCGGATAATCGCGGTCGACCCAGTCGAGCTCAAGCGCCACGTCGCTCTCGAGCTTGGTGCGACCGATGTGTTCGCCGACCACGGTGAGGCGATCGAGCTGGGGCGGTCGCTCACGAACGGTCAGGGAGCCGACGCCGAGATCATCTGCGTCGGTGTCGTCAACGGTGGTCATGTCGCGGCGGCCGTGTCAGCGATCCGTAAGGCAGGGACGGTTGTGGTCACGGCCGCGGGAAGCGAGGCCGTGCAGAGCGTTCCGCTCAGCCTGCTCGAGGTGACGATGTATCAAAAGCGCATCCAGGGCGCGATCTACGGGATGATGTCGCCCTCCAAAGACGTGCCGCGGCTGCTCGAGCTCTGGCGCGCTGGTCACCTACAGCTCGAGAAGATGCTCACGCGGACTTACTCGCTCGCTGACATCAACCAGGGCTATGCAGACATGCACGCCGGCATCAACGTGCGCGGCATGCTGCTCTTTGATCAGCCGAGCACTGCCTCCAGCGCGGCGAGCGCTGAGCAGCGGACCGTGACGACGAACTGACGGGCACCCAACGTGGGCCCGGGAGCCAGCTTAGCAGCCTGACCAAGGGAGTGCGAGTCCACCGCCTCCGCCTAGAACACGACGCGCGCAGCGCTGGTCAGGTGACCCGTGTTGAAGCGCCGGATGGCGTTGTTGCCGTCCAGCACTGCGTGTGTCAGGCGCCTCGGAGATGCGCAGTCGCCGATCACGGCGATCGCCGGCCCCCGTCCCTCCAGTTCGTGCGCGAGCTCGTCGTTCGGGCGTAGCTTGGAGCGGACGACGATCAGCTCGGCCTCGACCCCCTCGACCTGGGCACCGCTGATCGCGTCGGCGAGCGCTACCTTCCTCCCACTCACCCCGGTCACCGAGACCAGCGTTCGGAAGCGGACGCCGTTGCCGCGTAGGCGACGCATCACGTTGGCGGCACTCTCGTGGGGGATCGCGAGGGCCACCCCGCGGGCGCGGGTCAGCAGCTCCACGGTCACGCCTTGCTCGGCCAGCCGCTCGGTCGCGCTGACACCGTGCCAGAAACCCGCGCCATCGTCGATCACCACCGCCCTCACGGGGTCTTCGGTGACCGCGCCCCCGAGCAGGTCCCAAACGGTCACGACCGGCGCATCGCCGTCGACTGGGAAATCAGGCCCAAGAGGACTGGCGCCCATCGCGCAAACCACGAGGTCAGGTGTCTCGGCGAGAACATCAGAACAGGTGGCGGCGACTCCCGTCCGGACCTCGACGCCCAGCCGCGCGAGTTCCCGCTCGGCGTAGAACACGAAGTCGAGCAGTTCTTCGCGCGTGGGGCCGGCGGCGGCGACGCGCAACTGCCCGCCGAGGGTGGTGGTCTGCTCGAAAAGCACTACTTGATGGCCGGCCTCAGCCGCGACACGAGCGGCCTCGAGACCCCCCGGGCCGCCGCCGACGACGACGACGCGGCGCTTCTCGCCGGTATAGCCGTCACCAGACCACTCAGCTTCGCGGCCGGTTCGCGCGTACACTGTGCAGGCAATCAGCCCGACTGCGCGACGGCAGTCTTGAACTAGCCCGATGCACGGCCGGATTTCAGCAGTCCTTCCCTCTCTCACTTTCGTCGCCCAGGCCGGATCAGCGAGCAGGGCACGGCCGAGGCCGATGAAGTCGGCTTGTCTGGCGGACAATGTTTCCTCCGCGAGATCGGGCATCCGGAACCGTCCCGCGACTAACACCGGCACATCGACGCCCTCCTTGACCGCGTGCGAAAACTCGCGCGCGAAGCCCTCGTCGAACGTCGAGTCCTTGACGTACGCGCCACGGACGCCGGTCGTGATCGAGAGATAGTCCGCAGGGGCGGATTCCTGCAGGGCGTCGACGATCTCGAGCGTATCCTCGAGCGTCAGCCCACCCGGTTCCAAGTCCTCGGCGTTCAGCCGGACACCCATCGGGTAATCGGCGCCGCAACGGGAGCGTACCTCCTCGATCACCTCGACCAGGAACCTCATTCGACCTTCGAGCGAGTCCCCCCGGTAGGCGTCGGTCCGATGGTTCGCCGACGGCATCAGGAACTGCTCCACGAGATAACCGTGACACGCCTGAATTTCGATCCCGTCGTACCCCGCCGATTTGAAGTTCTCCGCCGACCGGCCGAACGCCTCGATGATCATCCGGATCTCAGCGGCGGTCATCTCATGCGGCGGCGAAGGGTCTCGCGGCGACGCGATCGCGGACGGAGCAAGCGGTACGTACTCCGTCGCCCCACCCGCCTGTGTCTCGCCAGAGGACTCGCGGCCGAGGTGTAGGAGCTGTCCGAAGATCCGCGTCCCGTGGCGGTGGACCGCGTCGACACGCCGGCGGAGCGCCTCGACCCCGCCCTCGTCCCATGCCTCGGTCAGGATGCGCCCGGCGAATATCGACGTCGGATGCACGGGTGCCGCACCTGTGATGATCAGCCCGACCCCCGCGCGTGCCCGTTCCACCTGGAAGGCGATGTCGCCGTCGGTCACCCGGCCGTTGTCGATCATCCCGGTACCCATCGGTACTTGGACGATGCGATTGAGCATCGTGACACCGCCGATCGTGCCCGGTGAGAACAGAAACGGGTAGGGATCAGACATTGTGGGCGCCTCCACCATTCCCTTACGCGAACATTTCAGTTGAGATCAGGTCAAATGGCAGTCCACGCTAAGTTTGCGCGGCCGCCTGCGGCCTCTCCGACTCCCGCCCGGTGCGAGCTGTACGCAGGCAGAAGTCGGCGGGCCTGTGCTAATGCCAGGCTTTCCTTTCCTGGCATTAGCACTTGCCGGGCGTCCCGGCACCGGGGACGTACCAGGTTAGGACTTACCCCAGAGCCTCAGGAACTGGGTGTTGTAGGTTTCGACGTTCGGGAACTGCGTGCTGTGGTCTGCCGGCAGGGTCGATTTCGTGATCAGCCACAGCGGGATTGCTGTCATCACGACGGGCGTCCCGGCGAAATGCCGGGCGAGCGCGTCAACCATCTGATAGTCACCGTCGTAGAAGTCAAACGGCACGAGCGCCAGTTCCTGTCCGTTGGCCACGTACTGGAACTCGGTGGGGCCTCCACCCTGACCCACGATCTTGACTTTCGACAGGCCGGCAGCCGACAGTGCGGCGGGCAGTCCCGGGTCGAGCGCATCGGCGACCGACAGCGCGACGTAGTTGACCGACGGGTGGCTACGCAGGTATGAGACGATCAGGTTCGGCGCGCTTGCCACCTGCGTGAGCGCCACATCGATCGAGGAATAGCCGCAGCTCGGACACAACGTCTTGAGTTCCTGCTTGAACGACGTCGAGAATTGCCCCAGGATCGTGTACGCGGGCAGGTTGACATACAGCACGTTCGCCTTGCCCTTGCTGTCGGCGACCATCTCACCCGCCAGGTAGTTCCCGATGCGCGCGTTCTGCGGAGCCGTGCTGGTGTTGTAGATGAACGGAGGACTCACCGGATCGGTCGAGGAGGCGGTGGCTACTGGGATGCCCTTTGCGTTCAGCTGGTTCAGAATGCTGGTGCCGATCTCGGCGCGGGACGAGGCCGTGGTGACGATCGCGTTGGCGCCCTGTCGCATCGCGGTCTCGTAGGCGGCCTGGATCTGGGTCGGCGTGCCGTTGGTGGAGATCGTCGTGGACGTCCAGCCGAGCGACTTCGCCGCCGTCGCGACGATGTTCCCCTGGAGCTCGCAAACCGCAACACCGCAGCTGATGAACACGAGCTTCTTGCCCGCCGGCACCGGCTTGCCCACGGGCGTCGTGACGCTGATCGAGGTCGGCCGCGTCGAGCCCTGGGCGACAATCGCATCGGCCTGGCTCAGGTTCGCGCTCGACGAGCCTGAGCTGGTGGCGCCGCTGCTGGACGAGCTGCTGCTCGAGGAGCCGCAGCCTGCGGCGATGAGTGCAAGCGACGCGCCGATGAGACCAAAGGCGGCGGTGCGCCGGAGTCGGCCGGAGGCCGTTGTGGGCAACATTGTCTCCTCCTTCTGGATAATGAGTTTCCGAGATCAGTGCAGGTCTTTTTCAGCTGGTTTTGCGGCGCCACCGGGCCCACAGTGACCCCTGGACCTTCTCCGTCCCGATCGTCCGTCGCTGGATGCTGGTCACTGCAAGCGACGCGATCAGGACCACGCCGACGAACATGTTCGTCGCCCACTGGGGAGCGTTTGCAAGACCGAGTCCGGTCGTGCCGGTACCGAGCAAGATGACCGCGATGATCGTTCCGAAGGCGTTGAACCGGCCGTGCTTCAGCTGGGTCGCCCCCAGGAAAGCGGCGGCGAATCCGCTGAGCAGATAGGACGTTCCCGCCGTCGGGTCACCCGAGCCGATCGTCGAGGCGAGCACGATGCCGGCGAAGCCTGCGAGCGAGCCCGACACGACCAGCGATATGAACCGTAGGCGCCGCACGCGCACGCCTGCGAGCCGTGAGGCGTCAGCGTTGAAGCCAGTCGCGTAGAACCGCCGGCCGACTGCCGTGTGCTCGAGAACATACCAGAGCACTACGGCGACGATGAGCGCGTAGAAGACGGGAAGCGTCAATCCAGCGATGTTGGTCTGGCCGATCTTCGAAAACCCACCTGCCAGCTTGAAACTGTTGATCGGCGTGTCGCCTGTCACCATTGTGATCAGAGACAGGATCAGCGACCCGGTGGCGAGCGTCCCAATGAACGAGTCGATCCGCAGCAGAACGACGATCGTGCCGTTGATGGCTCCGATCAAGACTCCGGTGCCGAGGCCGAGCAGCACCGCCGGCACGAGCGGGACCCCGACGACGACGAAGTGCGCGGTGACAACGCCCGTCAGCGTCATCGTGTACGCGAACGAGAGATCGAAGACACGGGTCGCGAGCGGGATCGTGATGGCAAGAGCCGCAAGCGCCGTGATCGCATTGGAGTTGAGCACCTGCTTGACGGTGGCGGTCGTCGGGAACGTGCTGGGCACCCAGATCGAGAAGATGACCACGATCCCCAACCACACATAAACCGCGCCGATACGATCGAACGCTAGAGCGCTGATCACGCGCCGCCCGAGAGACGGGCGCACACGCTCGACCGGCGCGGCGGGAGCGGTCTCCACTGTGGAGATCATCGCTTGCGGGCTTTCACGAGGTTCCATGGTTCTCACCATCTGCACTTTCTTCTCCCTCTATTGCACGGACGAGGGCGTGTTGTGTTAATCCGTCGGCGCCGAGATCGGCGGCGACGCGGCCGTCTCGCAGGACGACAACCCGCGTGCACATCGCAAGCAGATCTCCGAGGTCCGAGGACGCGACGACGACCGCGAGGCCGTCGCGCGCGAGCCCCGCGATCAGGTCGTAGATCGCCACCCGGGTGCCGATGTCGACGCCCGCCGTGGGCTCGCACAGCACAAGCAGGTCGGGCTCGCGCACGAGACAACGCGCGACCACGACCTTCTGCTGATTCCCGCCGCTGAGCGTCGAGATCAGAGCGTCAATACCCGCGCTCTTGATCTGAAGCTTCTCACTCCACCGGCTGACGAGCGCCCGCTCGTCGCGTTTTGCGAGCTTGACGCGCGAACCGAGACGGTCGAGTACCGACAGCGAGACGTTCTCCAACACGGAGAACTCCGCGATCACTCCGTCGCGCCCGCGGTCGGCGGGAACGATCGGGACGTCGAGACTGGCCGCGTCGGCGACGTCCGTCCATTCACTAGACCGCTGCGTGAGGCGGACGCGCCCGGTATGTGGATATCGTGCAGACCCGGCCATCAGGTAAGGCAGCTCTCCGATCCCGGAGCCGGCGAGGCCGGCGAGGCCGAGGATCTCCCCGCGATGGACATCGAGATCGACGCCGTGTAGCCGGTGGCCGCGCACGTCGCGCACTTCGAGCACCACAGGGCTGCCCGATTTTGCGGCGACGGGAGCGCGGTAATCCGGATCGACATCCTCTCCGACCATGAGGCTCGCGAGGCCGCGGCCGTTCACCTCGGAAACGGGTAAGGTCGTCACCACCCGGCCGCCACGCAACACCGTCACCCGATCGGCGATCTCGAAGATCTCGTCGAGCCGGTGGGAAACGTATAGGACGCTGGTGCCCGCACGCTTGACCTCCCGCACCATCGCGAAGAGCCGCTCGACCTCGCCGCGAGGCAATAGCGCCGTCGGCTCATCGAGCACGAGCACGCCCCGCCCACCTTCCCAGCCCTGGAGCGCGGCAGTGATCGCCAAGACTGTCCGCTGGACCGGAGTCGCTTCGACAAGGGGAGTGTGAATATCGAGCTCGACCGCGAAACGATCGAGCATCCGATACGTCTGCTCTGCCTGCTCGCGCCAGCGAATGCGGCCGAGAGCGCCGCTGATGAAACCCCCACGCAGCGCGAGGTTGTCCATCGCGTTCAGCTCGAGCACCAAGCCGAGGTCCTGGTGCACGAACCGCAGCCCGTCAGGGACGGTATGCCCGAGCGCGAACGGCTCGCCACTGAAGTGAGCTTCTGCGCCCGGATCCGGCGCGTGATATCCGGCGAGTACCTTGATCAGCGTCGACTTGCCCGATCCGTTCTGTCCCACCAGGGCGTGCACTTCGCCCGCGCGGACGTCGATCGATGCGTCGATGAGTGCCCGGGTACCGGGGAACGTCTTGGACAGGTGCGTAACTCGCAGTGCCGGCTCCGCGCCGTTGATGCGAGCGGGGTCGGGCATGACCTGGAGTGGCTCCGTGCTCATCTCGATCACGATCCCCGTCCAGACGCGATCGCCGGCCCGTGACCGCCGAGCTGTTCGAGGTAGGCCGTTGGATCCGCCCTCCGCTCGCCCCAGCAAAGCTCGAGTACGAGCTTCGAGATCTTCCACCCCTCCTCCGTACGCCGCAGCTCGTTGCGGTACCTGCCAACGAGCACATGGACGATGCCGGGCGCTCGGTCGAAGAGCTGATGGGAAGTATGATAGACCAGCGCCCCGGCACGGTCTCCATCGACATCGACGTGGTAGACGCTCAGGAAGTGGTGCTGCATCACGCAACCGGCGGTGGCCTCGTTGAAGAAGTCGATCACCGCGTCGGCCCCGTGCAGCGGCTCGGCATTGCCGTACTGCGCCACTATGTCGTCAGCCAGCACCGACCGCACTCCATCCTCGTAGTCGAAGCGGTCGGTGGCGGACGCGTAGCGGTACAGCGTGTCGGTTATCGCGAGGCGGTCAAGCACAACGGCTCGGCCTGCCGAGTCTGCGATCACGACCTTCTCTCCTTCTCTTGTTCCCCGAATCGCCTTCAGATCCGGCGACTAGCACGAGTGAGGGGCATCATAGGCCCAAACTGAACTGATGTCAAGTAAATTCGTGTTAGCGAGGCATTACGCGAACGGTCGTTGCCCGGTCCGCTCACGGGCCCTCATCGAAGGCCCGCGGGCCCTTATCGGAATCCCCTAGCCCGCGTCGGAATTCCGCAGGCCCTCATCGGAATGTCCTCGACAGGCCGCGGACTGCTTCCGGCGTCGCCCGCGCCCCCGGCCGCCCCCAGATTCCGCCTGGACCCAGGCCTCGCGGCCGGTGTGTGGACGTCCGCCGGAGCGGAGCCCCGGCCGGGGCCCCGCTCAGCTTCGCGGTCGGCGGCTCATCAAGACCGCCGAATGTCAGCCCACCTTCATCCACACGCTCTTGATCTGCGTCAGGTCGTCGAGCGACGCAGCTCCCAGCGTGCGGCCGTGACCGGATAGCTTCACGCCGCCGTACGGCACCGTCGGGTAGACCATCTGGTAAGTGTTCACCCACACGGTGCCCGCTCGTAGGGCGCGGCTGGCGCGATGGGCACGTCCCAGGTCGTTCGTCCACACGCCGGCTGCGAGGCCGTAGTCGGTCCCGTTTGCCAGCGCGTATGCCTCCTCTTCCGACGAGAAGGGCATGACCGACATGACGGGCCCGAAGATCTCCTCCTGGGCGATGCGCATGTCGTTGCGCACGGAGGTGAAGACCGTCGGCTCGTGGAAGTAGCCAACTTCGCCGTGGCGATGCCCCCCCAGCACGA
Organism: uncultured Conexibacteraceae bacterium; assembly: GCA_963848435.1. Lineage (GTDB taxonomy): Bacteria > Actinomycetota > Thermoleophilia > Solirubrobacterales > Solirubrobacteraceae > Palsa-465. The sequence goes on from CAWKDQ010000008.1 coordinate 12,493, forward strand.
GCTCGGCTCCTTCCTCGCGGCCCAGAGCGACGTAGCGGCGGACGCGCTGGAGTTGATCCGCTGAGACGACCGGCCCGAGCTCGGTGTTCGGATCCATCCCCGGGCCGATCCGCAGGTTCCGCGAGCCCTCGACGATGCGGCCGACGACGTCATCGTGGACATCGCTGTGGACGAGCACGCGCGAGCCGGCTGTGCAGACTTGGCCGGAGGCGCCCCAGACGGCCATTTGGGCTGTCGCGGACGCGGCTTCTAGGTCTGCGTCAGGGAAGATGATGAACGGGCTCTTGCCGCCGAGCTCCAGTCCGACGCGCTTGACTCGCTTGGCGGCGGCCGCCTGAATCGCGCTTCCGGTGGGCACCGATCCGGTGAATGAAATCGCGTCCACCTCGGGAGAGGCGACCAGTGCCGCTCCAACCTGCTCGCCAACGCCCTGAACAACGTTGAACACGCCCGGCGGGATGCCCGCCTCCAGCGCAACTTCCGCCATCAACACTGCCGCCATCGGCGTTTGCTCAGCGGGCTTGAGCACAACCGAATTGCCCGCGCTTAGCACCGCTGCAACGAACGCGAACACCGCCGCCGGACCGTTCCACGGCGTGATCAAGCCGATGACCCCGATCGGCTCGCGAACCTCGTACGCGGCGAACTCCGACGGCACGGCCGGGATCGAACCTTCGATCTTCGTCGGCCAGCCGGCGTAGTAGTCGATGCCGTCGACGGCGAACTGCACCGTGAAGCCAGCGTAGGCCCGCATCAGCCCAGCATCGAGCACGTCGAGTTCCGCGAACACGTCGCCTCGCTCGGCAACCAGTGAACTGAGCTTGCGCAGGCGACGCTCCTTCTCGAGGGGTGCGAGAAAGCGCCATCGGCCATCGTCGAATGAGGCGCGTGCTGACCGAGCTGCGCGTTCCACGTCGACCGCTGAGCCGGATGCTGCAGTGGCGATCTGCTCCCCGGTCGCAGGGTCGATCACCGGCATCGTGCCGCCGTCGAGCGAAGCAACGACCTCGCCGTCAATCACATGCCCGAACAGGGGCCGTTCAAGCAGCGCCGCGGTTTCAGGAGTGATCGGATACGTCGTCGTACTGGCCATGTGAGAACTCCTCGTCGATACGGGGTGTGCTGCTGATGTTTCGTCGATCCAGTGACGGCGATCTGGGGACGGGCGTCTATCCGGAGCCCTCTAACCGGAGAGAGCCGGCCGGGTGCTGCTGCGGCGAGCAGCTCGGTCGGAAGTGGCGGCCAGGCTGCTGGGTCCGCCGCTCGTGTCGGCTGTCCGCGAGGGCCGTCCGACTGCTCGTGACACGCGTTCCGCAAGCAGCCACGGGCTACACACACCGGCGCGTGTCGCACCGCACCAAGACAAGGTCCACAACTCGACGCGATCACGTACGGGCCATCTCCCTCTCCACCGGACAATGCGGGCACTAGCTAATTTGTGGACAATGCGGGCACTAGCTAATTTGACCTCAGTTCAATCTAGCGCTTTGCGTGGATGATGTCAAGGCGCTGCATGGGTCAACGTTCACCGGGGTGGCGGTCCACGTGGGCGCCGGAAGGTCGAGAAGCGAACAGCCCTGGCTCAGACGGACCTCCCGTCGTTTTGGCCTGTGAGCAACGGTACGCTTCATGTTGACATGAGTTCACATCAAGACGGTCGAAAGCTATGACCGATCCGCGGACGCCGCGTCGCCGCGTCGAGGGCGCGGAGCGTGCGGACATACTCAAAGCTGGCACCGAGCGGTTTGCTCGGGACGGTTACGAGTACACCAGATGGGCGGATGTGACGTCTGACATCGGTGTTGGACCGACAGGGCTGTACCACTACTTCGACTCCAAGCAGCACTGCCTGTTCGCGATCTTGGAACAAGCAACTGCGGACTCCGCGTCTCGCTTTGACCGTCTGAGCTGCGAGGACCCTGACGCCATCGACGCGCTGGTGGCGATCCTGCGCGACTCCTTTGAACTGACGGAGCAGGAAGGACTCCGGAGCTGTGTGCTTGTCGCCGAGCAGGGCTTGCTCGCGTGTGCGCGGAAGTCACCGCGAAGGACTTGGCGCGACAGACGGCGCGAGCCCGGATGGGAACGATCCAGCACGCCTGGTCGGCTCTTCTCGCTCGCGGGATGGAGCACGTCGCGATCCCGCACGGGGACCCAAGGTTCCTGGCGCGTGCGGTTGGAGGGCTGTACAACCGCATCTGGACTGGTACAGGCCGAATGGCAGCGTGGCACAGCGCGCGGCGTGGCCGAGTTCTACGTCCCTCGGATCCTGGCGCTCATCGGAGTGGTGGCCTGAGCGGTTGCGGCTGGCCAGGTATCGGCCCGATGGCTCTTCGCGTCGCTCAGCGTCGCCCAAGGGTGGCGCCGGCGGCCGGCGGTCCCGGCTCGAGCGAAGCTTGCTCGCGCGGAACGAACAAGTGCCTGCCGTCCGCGTCCAGGTGCTCGCGGATCGTGCCGCGGTTCACCAGCACGTCGAGGTGGCCGAGCACTTCCCACGTGACGAGCACCGGCTGGGTGACGGCGGTCTCCTTTGACCAGAGCTTGGCTGCAATCTCGAAAGCGGTACGGCAGCCCGATGCGAGGAGATCCGAGATGAGTCGCAGCCGCTCCGCGTGAAACGCGATTCGATCGTCGATCAGCGCCGCGTGATCTTCGATCACTGGCCCGTGGCCCGGAAAGCAAACCCGCAGCGTCATCACTTGCGTCTTGCGGAGGTTGCCCAGGTACTCGAGCAGCGCGCGCCGACGCTCGTCGCCCGGCAGCTCCGTCGGCATCAGCTCAGCGCCCGAGGTGACTTTCGCTAGCAGGTGATCCCCCACAAACGCGTCGCCGAAGCTGTCGTCGACGAACAGGGTGTCGGTCGTACTGTGGCCTGGACGGAACACCGCGCGCCAACTCCGGCCGCCGGCGTCTACGGTGTCTCCATCGGAGAGAATCCGGTCGGTCTCAAACGGACGGCTTTGCTCGGTGATCCGGGCGAAGAACTCGTCGGTGCCCGATATCACGCCCTTGGGGACGCCGTGCGAAGCCATCAACGCCTGTGTGAAACGCCGCTCGGCCGCGGCGTGCTCGTGGTAGCGAACACCCCAGCGGGCGGTCCCGCGGTGCGCGACGATTTGCGCGCCGGACCACTGCTTGATCATCGCTGCCAGTCCTGAGTGGTCGAGATGGTGATGCGTGATCAGCAGCTGCTCGATCTCCTCCAAGGCGACGCCATGCTCGCGGAGCTGGCGCTCGAGCGACTCGAAAGCCTCCTCGGTGGCGGGTCCGGTGTCGACTAGCGTCAGTGGCTCACCCCGCACCAACCAGACGTTCACGCTTCCCATGTATTCCAGTGGAAGCGGAATCTGCACGATCCTCGACACGGCGTCTCCTCCTACGCGATCGCGAGCCGCGTGTGCGCCTGCACGGTCGCGATCGCGTGGCCTGAGTCGAAGCCCTCGAACAGAGGCGGACTCAGGTCAGGATCAAACGACCGCTCGATTGTCATCCCCATCAATATAAACTGAATTCAGTACAGGTCAAGGACTGGAATCAGGGGACAACGACCGCTCGCCCCGCGATTTCGCCTCGGCGCAGCCGGAGGTAGCCGCCGAGCGCCTCGTCCAACGTCAACCGCTCGACCTCGATCGCGATGAGGCCCGCTCGTGCAAGAGCGACGACCTCGTGCAGCTCGGGCAGGGTGCCCCAGCTTGGGCGTCCCGTGGAGTACTCGAGTGGGACGCTGCCGATGGCGATCGGAAACGTCTGACCCGCGAAGCCGACGACGCTGACGTGGCCGCCATTCTCGATGACCTTGGCGGCAAGCCTGACGGTCTCGTCCGCGCCAACGAAGTCCAGCACAAGCGCGGCGCCCGAGGAACCGGCTTCGGCTCTCACGCCCGCGGCCGTCAGCCCGCGCGAGTCGAGCGCCGCGTGCGCGCCCGTCTCGAGGGCCAGCTTCCGCGCCTCTTCACGGGGGTCGATCGCAACGATGCGCGCAGGGGACAGCGCTCGCACGAGCTGGACGGCCACATGTCCGAGGCCGCCGACTCCGATCACGACGACTGATGAGCCCGGAACCAGCCGCCACAGGTGCGGCTTCAAGGCGTGGTATGGAGTCAATGCCGCGTCCGTGAGAGGAGCCGCATGAATGGCGTCGAGGTCCCCGCGCTGCACGAGCAGCCGCGGCGAGGGGACGAGGACATACTCGGCGAGCCCCCCGTCGCACCCTAGCCCGCAAGCAACCCTGCGCTCACAGAGGTTCTCGGCGCCGAGCGCACATTGGCGACAGACGCCACAACCCCATGGGCCGTAGACGACGACCGCATCGCCTTCGGCAATGCCGCGTGCGCCCGGCCCCAGTGCAGCGACGGTTCCCGCCGTCTCGTGACCCAAAGTCAGCGGAAGCTCCCACGGGAAAGTCCCCTCCGGCCACTCCATCACGTGCAGGTCCGAATGGCAGAGGCCGGTGGCCTCCACCCGGACGAGGACCTGGCTGGGGCCCGGGACCGGCATCTCCACCTCCCTGAGCTCAGGCTCGGCCTGCCACGCGACAAGCTGGAGGGCTCTCATGTCGCACATCCGTCGGCAATCCGTACGAGGGTCTTACCGACGCTGTCGCCCCGCATCATCGTTGCCATTGCGGCCGGCGCGTTCTCGAGTCCGTCGATGATCGTCTCCTGATACTTGATTACGCCCTCACGAAGCCACTGTCCCACCTCGCGCCAAAGTTCCGGTATCAGGTGTACGTGCGTGCTGCCGCGGAAGCCGCGGATCGTCAGCTCCTTCGCCACCGCCAGGAAGGTATTGGCTGGACCTGCCGGCCGCGTTGCGTGGTCGTAATCCGAGATCGTGCCGCACATCGCGATCCGGCCGAACCGGCGCATCGCATCGAGAGCGGCCTCCAGGTGGTCGCCACCGACGTTGTCGAAGTACACGTCGATGCCGTCGGGGGCAGCTACTCGCAGTAGATCGGCGAGCGGCCCGGATTTGTAGTTGAACGCGGCATCGAGGCGGAGCTCGTCCAGGAGATAGGACACCTTCTCATCTGATCCGGCGCTGCCCACGACGGAATGCCCTCGTAGCTTCGCCAGCTGAGCGGCGAGGCTGCCCACCGCCCCAGCAGCCGCCGAGACCCACACGACGTCGCCCGGCCGGAGACCGGCGACATGGAGCATGCCGGCGTAGGCCGTGAGACCCGTGCCGCCCAGCACACCCAGATACGCCTGCGGCGGCGCAAGCGCCGCATCCAGCCGCCGCAAGGTGGCGAGCCCGCCGAGCTCGGTCTTTCTGGCCTCTACGACTGCGTAGTCGCGCCAGCCGAATCCATGTGACACGACGTCCCCGGGTCGGAAGCCATCCGCGCGCGATGCGAGTACCTCACCAATCGTCAGCACCCCGGAAATTGGGGCATCAAGCGGGACCGCCGAAAAGTAGCCCCCGGGGGAGTGCGGCCGGAAACGCAGCCGCAGTCCCGGATCCATCGACATCCACGTGTTGCGGACGAGAACCTCACCGCGGCGCAGTTCGGGCACCTCGACCTCGACGATGATGAAATCCGTCGGTCGGACATCGCCCTCGGGGTACGTCGTCAAGTGGAGCTCGCGCCCGACCATGTCAGCCCTCTCCATCGCGTGACTGGGGGGCGAACTCGATGCCGTCGTGAGCGCGCTCCCAGGACCGGACGTGGCGTCCGCCGTCGAGCCGCTGCACGTACGCCGTGAGTCCTGGGCAACGAACGGCCGTCGGGGTGGTCATCTTCCTCCCGGTCATCCTTCCTCGCGAGCCCGACACGAATTAAGGTCAGGACATGATGCCATTGCGCCTGCGGATCTGGCAAGGCCGGAGAGCGTGCGCTTGATCCGGAGACCGGGCGAGGTTGGTCATCGGCCGCCAGCCTGCGCGGCTCCGGCGTACGGAGTCGTTCTCGAGCCAGTTCCGGCTCTGACCAGCGCCGACGTGCGCGCCGTTCGTGGTGGGGGCTTGACAACCGGGCGGCCGGCAGTATCATCTGAACTGACTTCAGGTCATGGAGTGCGACGTTGTGGATAATGATCGCGGTTACCCCGTCGTCATCTGGTTTCCGCCAAGAGCAGCGGCGGATCGCCTGGTGCGACTGCGCGCCGCTGCGAACGATCGAGTACGCATCGGCTCGTTCAAGAGCGCAGGCCAACCGGGCGCTTTGGAGGCTCGGCAGGCCTCTGGTCATCGAACGGACGCGGGGTGCGGCGTGAAGTCTGCCGATTCGCCGATCTTGCGAAGCCCGCCGCCCGTGAGGCGAACAAGCTTGAGGCTGTTATCCGTTTGACAACGCCAGAGAAGAACCACGCACGGAGGAGAGATGTACGCGATAGAGAGAAAGCGGACACCCGACTCGCTCGTCCGGTGCGCGTCCTGCGAGACGTACGCGCGTCCGCACCTCGTGCCTTGGCGGCAGCATGCCGTTGGTTGTCCGGTTCGTGCGGCCGACCTCCAGCGGTATCGCACGGACGGCTACGCGCCGGTGAATGCCGTCGCGCGTATCGCCGGCGAGATCTGATTGGTACTAACAACGTGGAGGAGCGAGATGACTGTTGAGGGGCCGCTGATAGCCGGGGGTGAACATCCGTTGCTGCCAACGGAGCTGCAGGAGGAGTTTCGGCGGCTCGGATACTGGGAGGATCTGACGTTGGCGGACATCGTCGGGGACTGGGCTCGTCGTGATCCGGGTCGGACCGCCGTGACCGGTGAGACGCGGTTGAGCTATGCCGAGCTATGGGAAGGCGCCCGGCGGGTCGCGGGATCGTTGCGGGAGTCCGGGTTTGAAGCCGGGGAGTGTTTGCTGGCGATCATGCCGACCTCCTGGCAGGGGGTTGTTCTCGAGGTCGCCGCATCGATCGCCGGCGCGATGTTCACGCCCCGCTCTCCTGGCATGTCAGCGACGGAGGCGATCAACCTGTTCGAGCAGCTGGGCGTTCGCGGGCTCGTGTTGCAGGCAAACCTGCTCGCGAGATCGGAGTGGGTGGAGGTCGTAGACGAGCTGCGCGCTCGACTGGAGGGCCGTCCGCTGATGTTGCAGGGTGAGGGGCCGGCGTTCGAGCGTTCCGATCCGCTGCTCGAGGAGGCATTCGAGCGTGAGCCGTTCGCGTCTCCGGCTGATCACGTTCGCTGCCGGCCCTGTCTCGTTCTCTCCACTGGTGGTACGACCGGACGCCCGAAGAGCATCGTCCATTGCTCGGAGGCGCTGATCTATGCGGCGAGGCAATTCGCGGCCGCGACCAATTTCACCGAGAAGGACGTGCACGTTGCGTTCGCGCCCTATGGGCACGCGGGAGGCTCGATCTTCGAGATCTACATGCCGCTGTTGCACGGCGCTTCGATCCTGCCGCTCTCACGTTGGCGCGCGCGGCCGGCCGCGGAGGCGATCGCACGATGGGGTGGGACGTACTTCATCACGATGGGTACGCACATCTTCGACATGCTCGCGCTCGACGAGCAGGCTCGGTCGCGGCTTCGCCCGGTGCGGCTCGTGACGTCCGGTGCGGGCCCAAACTCGCTGTTCGAGGATGGCGAGCGCGAGCTCGGCTTCAAGATCGTGCGCGTGTACGGGTGCTCGGAGTGTCCCGGTCACGCGATCGGACGCCCTGACGATCCAGCCGAGGTGCGGCTGCGCCAAGACGGAGTCCCCTTTCCCGGTCTGGAGCACCGGATCGTCGACAGCTCGGGTGAGCCGGTAGTAGACGGGCACGCGGGCGAATACCAATGCCGCGGGCCAAACTTGTTTATGGGGTACGCCGGCAATCCCGAGGCAACCGCCGCGGCGGTGACCGGCGACGGCTTCTACCGGAGTGGCGACCTCATGATCAAGAGCCCCGAGGGTTACGTCAACTGGACCGGGCGCACGAAGGACATCATCAGACGCGGCGGGCTCCAGATCGACCCGATCGAGATGGAGAACATGCTCGACGTGCATCCGAAGATCGCCGCCGCCGTCGTCGTCGCGGAACCTGACCCGCGTCTCGGCGAGCGGGCGGTGATCGTCGCAATCCCGGCCCATGGTGACGCCGAACCAACGCTCGAAGAGCTGTGCGGCCATCTCCAGAATCTCGGGCTGCCGAAGCAGAACCTACCCGAGCGGCTGGTACTGACCGACGACATTCCCCGCACCGAGCTCGGCAAGTTCCATCGTGTCGAGGTCAAGCGCCGCCTCATCGAAGAGCCCGGCTGGAAGGCACCTGCCGAGCCTGCCTTAGGGTAGGCGCAGGCTCGACAAGGGCGTCGGGCGGGTGAGTTCCCTTGCCATGGCTCTTGCTCAGCTGGCGCGACCTGTAGAAATCCCAGACAGATGCCGCAAGATCGGCGAAGCGGGAGAAGCACCGCTGTGGCGTGTGTTCATCCCGGATCGTCGTGCCCGGAGACAGCAAAACGGGACCTTCACAGCACCGCCAGCCACACCGGGCAACGCCGGCGCCCGGGATCTCGGCCCCACGCCCGGGACCTGGAGCTAACCGGGGCGCTTGACCGGTTACGCTGCCGGCCGCACCTGAGCGGGCGGGAGCCGATCCGCCAGCTCGGGCGAGAGACCAAGAACCGCGAGCTGGCATCGCACGAAGAAGTCCTCAACCTCGCCGAGAGCCGTGGTGCCGCCGGGCCGGTACCAGTGCCAGACGCTGAGGTTCAGGCCCAGCACCGCCCTTGCGAGCAGCCTTGGATCGGCTTCGGGAAGGAGGCCTTGTTCCATCCCGCGCACCAGGAACGTCGCCCAGGCAAACTCGAGATCGCGTGTCCTGGCACGTGCCAGCCCGCGTGCTTCCTCCTCTCGTGGCGAACTCCGGCGGACCCCGACGAGCCCCTGCTCGGCGACCAGAACGCGCACCCGTAGAACCTGCTCATCGCTGAGCTCGAAGCCTGACCTGAGAACCGCGACCAGCGCCTCCAGATAGTTCTCGTGATCACGTGTGATCCGCTCGAAGTCCTCGTGGAAGAGCTCGAGCGCGTCCGCCATGATCACGTACAGGCAGTGAAGCTTTGACTCGAAGTAGTGATAGAGCGCGGTCGAGCCGATCCCGACGGCCGCCGCGACATCGGCCCATTTCGTGTCCTCGTAGCCGTCTTGCCCAAACCGCTCGATAGCGCGCGCGACAATCTCGTCCCGCTTACTGCGCGTCGAAGTTCCGGGCTGTGGCTTCTCCGTGCGAGACATCATTCTTTTCCTTAACTCGCCAGACTGAAAGAATAGTCCGATTTTACGTGAGGTCAAGTCAATCAACGTTAGGAGACAACAGGAAAGCTTTGGCGATTTCCCTTTCTAAGAAGGGCTTAGGTTCACGACCTAGCAATACTGACACAGACCTGATATGATCTCAGTTTATGGACCTGCGGATGACCGAAGAAGAGAGACGTCTTCGCGAGGAGGTCCTGTCCTTCCTGCGTGAGCACTGTCCTTCTCCTGCGGAGGTGCCGTACGGCCTTGATGAGCGAATGGACTTCCTTCGCGATTGGCAGCGGCGCTGCCACGTGGCCGGTTACGTAGGGCGGGCGTGGCCAGCAGAGTTTGGCGGTGGTGGCCGCCGGCCGGTCGAGCAGGTGATCGTTGATGAGGAACTGGCCGCGGCAGGGGCGCCGGAGTTTCCCAACATCGTCGGTCTCGACGTCATCGGTCCGTCGCTTCTGGCGTTCGGGAACGACGCCCAGCGAGCGCGCTACGTCTCGCGGATCCTGTCGGCGGAGGAGATCTGGTGCCAGGGCTTCTCGGAGCCCGACGCCGGATCGGATCTCGCGTCGTTGCGCACGCAGGCCGTGGAGGGCGGAGATGTGTTCGTGATCAATGGCCAGAAGACGTGGACCTCATGGGGGCAATACGCCAGGTGGTGCGGTGTGCTGGCCCGGACTGAACCACCGGAAACGCGCCATCGAGGCATCTCGTTCTTGATCGTCGACATGCAGTCGCCGGGAGTCGAGGTGCGTCCGATGACGCAGATCACCGGTCATGCTGAGTTCAGCGAACTGTTCCTCGATGACGTCGTGGTGCCGCGTGAGAACCTCCTCGGCGAACGGGGTCAGGGGTGGCAAATCGCACTTCATACGCTTGCTCACGAGCGAGGGACGGCGGCGCTGCCGCGACAGGTCAAACTCAGGACCTGGGTTGACCGTCTCGCCGCCGAGGCGCGGGCCCGGAGGCCGTTGCATCGTCGACCACGAAGACACACAGGTCGCGCTTGCACGCGCGCTGATCGCGGTCGAGGTGCTCCGCCACCATGCGGCCCGCACGGTCGGGAAGTTCCTCGACGGCAAGCCGGTCGGACCGGAGAGCTCGACCGTGAAGCTGGTGATGGCCGAGGCCGAGCAGTTGGTCGGAACAACCGCGCTGGAAGTGCTGGGCGAAAGCCTGTACGCGCCCGAGCACCTGGATGCACACCCGGATAATTCCTTCTGGTACGAGACGTATCTGTTCTCGCGGACGGCGTCGATCCTTGGCGGCACGCAGCAGATCCAGCGGAACATCGTCGCCGACCGGATCCTCGGGCTTCCGAAGGAGTAGTCGTGAATCTGGAGTTCACCGACGAGCAACTCTGGCTGGCGGAAGCCGTTGAGCAGCTTGTCGCGAACTCATCTAGCGAGAGAACTTGGTCTGAGCTGATCGACTTCGGCGCCTTATCGATCGCCTCGGGTGGAGATGGGCTGGGTGCGGTTGAGCTGGTGCTTGTAGGCAAAGCGCTCGGCCGCTCGCTTGTAGGCGTTCCGTTCATCGACACGGCCGCCGCGCGGTACGCCACTCGTCCGCTGGCTTCACGCGATCATCCCGCGTTCGCAGCGCTGCACACCGGAACGGATGCCGTCTCGCTGTGCCTGCTCGAGCCCGGAGGTGGATGGGAGCTGGCACGCCTGTCGACGAGCGTGAAGCGCGGTCGGTCGAGCGTCGCGATGATCGACGGGCACAAGGTCGCGGTTCATGATCCTGTGAACGCCGCCCACTTGCTGGTGCTCTATAGCGACGGCGACGAGCGCAGGCTTGCGCTGATCGAGCGCGGTGCGGCCGGGGTGGGCCTCACCTCCACCGGCTCGCTTGATGTGTCGCTCCAGACCGGGGCGGTGAGGCTATCCGGCGTTGAACTGTCCAGTGCACAGTGCGTGCCGCGGGAGCAGGCCGAGGTCGTCCTCGCCCGCCTGATGGCGATCGGCAGCTTACTCGCAGCCAGCGAGGCTATCGGAGCCGCTGAGACGCTGGTGGCGCTTGCGCGCGGCTACGCCGCGGAGCGTCGACAATTTGGCCGCCCGATCGGGAGCTTCCAGGCGCTCCGCCACCTGCTTGCCGACATGCACGTCAAGCAGACGAGCGCATGGTCCTCGGTGCTGTTCGCAGCGGCCGCGCTGGAGGACGAGGTCGAAGACGCATTGCGGACGGCCTCGGTCGCCAAGGCGTATTGCTCGAGAGCAACGATCGAGGTGGCCCACGGTGCGATGCAGGTGTTCGGAGGAATCGCCTTTACGGCCGAGCATCCCGCACACCGGTACCTGCGGCGAATCTTGGTGCGGGGTGGCCAGTTCGGCGACGCCCGGCATCACGAGCGCATGATCGGCCGCGGCTTAATGGCGGCATCTCGCCGGCAGGAGCTGGTTGCATGACACCGGAGGGGGTACCGCACTACTGCGTGCTTCCGGGGGCCGGCAGCTCCGGGCTCTGCTGGGCACAGCCGCAGGAACAGCTCGGTGCGACGCTGTTCGAAGTCCCCAATGAACCAGACGTGGCGGCAATGGCAGCGGCTCTCGGGCCGCACGTGCGAGGGTTGCCGCGGCCGCTGGTGCTCGTCGGCGCATCGCTTGGTGCGATGGCCGCGCTCGAACTAGCGCGGACGCTTCCAGTCGACGCACTGGTCCTGATCGCGGCTGGATTCGGGATCGCGGTGAGCGATTCTCTGCTCAAGTGGGTCGACGGCAACCCGCCCGATCTGCTCCCGAAGGTCGCCAGGGCGTCCGTTGCCGACCGCGACGGCACGGAGATAGTCGAGTTCGTCACTCGTGACCTCGAGTCGCGTGGTCAGCCGGTACTGCTTTCACACCTGACCGCGCTTGCCGCCTATCGACCGCAAGAGCTTGACGCGCCGCCGCCCACGCTCGTGATCTGGGGTGAGAAGGACCACAGCGTTCCCCTGGCCGACCACGTGGAGCTCGCGCTCCGCTGCCGGGGCGCGTTGGCCCCGATCACCGGCGCCGGCCATATGCCGTGGGTCGAGCGGCCCGCGGAGGTCATCCACTGGATTCGGACGGCGGCTCAGTTGGGCCGCCTCGGACGTGAGGAGTCCCCTACGTAGCGAGGCCGACGGCCGGAGCGCTCGCGGTAGGGTTCAAAGCGGCATGGCGAATCCACTTTGGCTAAGGCTCGTCCTGCGAGTCGAACGAGCAATCGGCGAGCCGGTGGAGAAGGCCGTGTCCAGCGACACGTACTTCGACACGGTCTCAACCGCGCGGCGCACCGGGCTGCGAATCTTCGCCATCACTGAAGGCCTGTCACGCCGCGCCTGGCACCTGTTCAACCTGCCTGCTGGCAGCGACATTCAGCGGGTCCGCGAGCAGCTCGCGCAGATGGATCGAAGGCTCGTTCAGATTCGCAAGGAGCTGGACGACCTCGAGTTCGAGCGGCAGTCAGCTTCCAGTGTGGACCAGGCTGTGCGCCACGTTGAATCCGCGCGGCGGGACGAGCTGGCTGAGCCGCCGTCGAGCTGAGCGATCTCGCGCTCCGGAGGAGCAGACGCCGGCGGCGCCGACTCAGCTGCTGGAGGTGATGAAGTGCATTACCTCCCGATCGGCTTGCGGCTCATCGGTGGTGTATAGGTGCGCAGCCTCCTCGAGCAGAAGGAGGCGCGCTCCGGGGATCGAGTCGGCCAGGATCCGGCCGTTGGCCTGTGGAATGAGCCGGTCCTCGACGCCGTGGACCACGAGCGTCGGAGCGGACACCTCGCCCAGGCGCTCAGCGCAATCGTGCCGTGAGGCGGCGGCCAGTTGCCCGAGATAGCCGGTGGGGTCGAGCGGCATCGCCAGCCTGCGCACAACGTCCTCGCCGATCCGCTCGGCGTGGCGCTCGCGAGTACGCGCGCTGTAGCTGTATGGCACCGACGCCCAGGCCCCCTCCTCGGCGGGCATAGATGGCCGCCGACGGACGAAGCTAAGCGTTCGCTCGTCGGGCGCCGTAGCGATTTTGCCACCGGCCGTGGTGGCGCCGAGCACGAGCGCGCGGACGCGGCCGGGGTAGCGCAGCGCGATCTCCTGGGCAATCATCCCACCCATGGAGATGCCGTAGACGTGGGCTCGGTCCACGCCGGTGGCGTCGAGCACGGCGACGGCGTCCTCAGCCATCCGAGCCAACGTGTACGGGCCCGGCGGGTGGTCGCTCCGTCCAACCCCGCGATTGTCAAATGCGATCACGCGGAAGCTCTCCGCGAGCACCGGAATCGTCCGCCACCAGGCGGAGGCGGTCATGCCCAGACCCATAACCAGCAGCACGGGCACGCCGCTGCCGGAGATCTCGTAATGGAGGTTCGTTCCGTCCGGAGACGTTGTAGATCCGGTTACGCTCACGGCCGGCTCGCGAGGTTAGCCGCGAACCCCTTCCCCATGAAAAACGCTGCCTCCGGGCGCAGTCACGGCGTCGTCGCCGCCACCCGCGAAGCTCCACTGTGCACCGCCGTCGACCGCGAGGACCGCGCCGGTGGTGTAGCTCGAGGCGTCACTTGCGAAGTAGTGGACGGCGCCGACCACCTCATCGATCTCACCCACTCGCCTAAGGGGAAACGATCTTGCTCGGCGCGCAAATGCCTGCTGATCCCAGTTGCGCGCGATGTCCGTGCGGATCGGCCCGGGCATCACCGCGTTGACCCGCACGGCGGGGCCGAGCGCGTCCGCGAAGCCGATCGTCATCGCGTTCAGTCCGGCTTTCGCAGCGGCATAGGGGATCACCTCGCGTGAAGGACGGACCGCACCCATGCTGCTGACGTTGATGATCGATCCACCGCCACCGGACTTCATGCGTTCGCCGACCAGCGCTGTCAGGCGGAACGGACCCTTGAGGTTCACGCCGAGGACCTTGTCCCAGTATTCCTCGGACACATCGTGCGGACGCGGGTACAGCGGCGAGATGCCGGCGTTGTTGACGAGCGCGTCAACCCGGCCGAACTCGGCATAAATGGTTTCGACCAGCTCCTCGATCTCGTCCCACCGCGCGACATGGCAGGCGCAGGCGAGCGCGCGGCGGCCGAGCGCGCGGATCTCCGCCGCCACCATGTCGCACCTCTCCTGCTTGCGGCTCGTGACTGCCACGTCGGCACCTGCCTTCGCGAGACACAGCGCGACGCCGCGGCCGATGCCCCGTGAGCCCCCGGTGACCAGGGCCACCTTCCCCGTGAGGTCGAACGGATCGAATGCGGGATCCGGTTTGTTGTTAGCTCGCACGGCGGTGCTCCTGACGTTCGGGGTATTCGATGTCCCGTAGATTGGGGTGATCGGGCAAATGGGTACCTCAAGCGAGTTCAGTTCGGGAACGGATGTCGCCGGCATGTCAGCGATCCCAGCGATTCTCCTCCAGGGGGCTCAATTGAAATGAAATCGGCTTGGGCCTTCATGTCCGCGCGATCACGTATCCGAAACCGGTCCTGAAGCGGTACGAGCCATCGAGGCGCCGGAAGGCCGACGCGTTGTCGAGCAGCTCGCGCCGCTCGGCGTCGGTGCATGGCGACTGCAGGGCCCCCGCGGAGACCAGTGCAGACTCCAGCGCCGTCGCATCCTTCAGCTCAATGGCGACAGGCACTTCGCCGCTATCGTGGATCTCGAGCCTCGCGCGGCGCACGGCGTCCTCGATCGGATCGCTCGCGTGCAGCGAAGCCGAACGGGCAGCGTCCACCGCGATCAATAACGCAAAAAACTCGTTGCGCTCAGGCCGGGTCCACTTGCAGATGACTAGCCTGCCACCTGGCCTGGAAACACGCTGAGCCTCGCTGAGCGCCCTATTCAGGTCGAGCGCGTACTGGAGGGCGTTGAATCCGGTGACCACATCGAAGGTGTCGTCGGGCCACGGCAGCTCCTCCATCAGCCCGATCTGAAAGTCCCCGTTGGGAACGCGGCGGCGAGCGCGGGCGATCTCGGCGGGAGCAGCGTCTAAGCCGTGCACCTCGGCGCCGCGCGCGGCGGCGACCTCACAGAATCCGCCACCGCCGCAGCCAACGTCGAGAACGGTTACGCCCGGCGCGAGGCCGGTCAGATCAGCTATCGCGGTCCACGCCGGCAGCGCGTGCTCGCTCATGACGGCAGTCCGAACGTATGGGTCGAGCCCGGGCTCGCGCAATTGACGATGACGCACTCCGGTGAGTCAGGCGTTGTTTATGCTGACGCGCGATGGCGCACTGCCACGGAGCATAGGACCGGATGAGGGCCTACCGTCTTTCCGGCCCCGGTGACGCAGCGGTTCTCGATGTCGAGCAACCTCGGCCTGGCCAAGGCGAGGTGCTGTTGCGGGTGCTTGCCGCGGGTGTCTGCCACACAGACCTCACGCTGATCCGTGAAGGCGGATCAGGAGCGATCGAGCTCCCGGTGACGCTCGGCCACGAGATCGTCGGCCAGGTCACGGAGGTTGGTCGCGACGCGCTTGCTCCAGGTATCGGCGCGAGCGTAGCCGTTTACGAACTGCGCGGCTGTGGCCGTTGCACCGCGTGCTTGCAAGGTGAGGACAACTTCTGCCGCCAGATTTCCCCGGGGGCGTTCGGGGTCACGCAAGACGGAGGAATGGCTGAGTACGTCGTCGTCCCGGCGAGCCACCTCGTCGAGATCGGCGGGCTCGACCCAGTTCACGCGGCTCCCATGACCGATGCCGGCCTAACCGCGCTGCATGCGGTGCAGCGAGCGCAGGGGCTGCTGGATCGAGGTGCCGTTGCCGTCGTCATCGGCATCGGTGGTCTCGGCCACATGGCGCTGCAGTTCCTGTCGGCGATTTCACCGGGCGAGGTGATAGGCGTCGACGCGGACCCAGCCCGGCTTGACCTCGCGACCGAGCTTGGGGCGCGAGACGCGGTGTTGTCCGGAGATGACGCAGTCGAACAGATCCTGCGCGCCAATGGGGGACGGAGGGTCGACGTCGTGTTCGACTTCGTCGGCGCCCAGGAGACGGTCGACATCGCCGCCCGCGTCACGCGTCGAGGCGGTGCAATCGTGCTCGTGGGAACTGGGGGCGGAAGGCTTTGCATCACCGCGAAGATGGGCGCCGGGCGTGCTCCGGACCGCGAGGTGACGATCATCCACACCTTCGGGGGCACCCGGGGGGATCTGGAGAAAGCCCTCGCGCTCGCGGCAGACGGGCAAGTCGACTCACGTGTCGAGACCTTCCCTCTTGAGGAGGCAGGCCGCGCGATCGAAGCGCTCCGAGCCGGTCGTGTGGTAGGGCGCGCAGTCCTGTTGCCGTGACGGCATCCTGGCGGGCGCGGAGGTGGCCGGTATGCCAACGTGTGCAGATGCTGAGCATTGAGTGCGAATCGCGCGGACCAGTCGCGACGATCTGGCTGAACCGGCCTCAGGCGCGAAACGCCTACGACCTGGAGATGCTCGCGGAGCTCGAGCACGCGCTGGCCTGGGCCGAGGCGGACCCGCAGACGAGGGTCGTCGTCGTCCGGGGTCGCGGCGACTCGTTCTGCGCCGGCGCTGACGTGAGCCTGCTCGAGACGGGCACGCCATGGTCAGAGCTCGCCGCGCACGTCGGCCGGCTGTTCACGCGGATCGAGGTGTCGCGACGCGTGACAGTCGCGGCAGTCCACGGTTGGACGGTCGCCGGTGGGTTCGAGCTGATGCTCGCGTGCGACCTGGCGGTCGCTGCCGAGGAGTCGCGGATCGGCGACTTCCACATCCGCCACGGCCTCTTCCCCGGCGCCGGGACGATCTACCGTCTACCGCGGCTGATCGGGTTGCGCAAGGCACGTGAACTGATGCTGTCAGGCGATGTGCTCGACGGGCGTCAGGCGAGAGAGTGGAATCTCGTGAATGACGTCGCACCGCTCAGTGAACTCGACGCGCTGGTCGACCGCTTTGTGCAGAGGTTTACCGACAACAGCGCGACGATCGCCTGGCTGACGAAGCTCGCCGTCAACCGGAGCCTCGATGCCGACGCCGAGACGATGGCGATCGTGGAACGCCTTGCCAGCGACGTCGTCGCCGGGACCGCAGATGCTCGAGAAGGGCTGGCTGCATTGCGCGAGCGCCGGCCGCCGGTGTGGCCGCCGCCGCATCGGGCCGTCGGGACCGATGCCGGGTAGGCGGGCCGTCGTCACGGGTGCAGCCGGCTCCATCGGCCAAGCGGTCGTGCGTGCGCTGGCGGCTCGCGAGATGCATGTGATCGCTTGCGCACGCACGGACGAGGCCGCGAGCTCAGTGCAGGCCGCTGTCGAGGGGTACGGTTGCGACCTGAGCCAATCGGACTTGATCGATGTCCTGGCCGCCGAAATCCTCGCGGCCGGTCAAGTCGATGTGTTCGTCAACTGCGCCGGAGGAAGCCGCGTTCAACGTTTCTTCGACACCACACCCTCGACGTGGGACGCCATTTTCGCAGTGAACTTGCGGGCTGGGATTCAGCTCAGCCATCTCTTCGCGCCGGGCATGGCGGCGCGGGGCTGGGGCCGCCTCGTGTTCGTCGGCTCGGACGCCGGCCGTGTGGGCTCCCGCAACGAGGCGGTGTACTCGGCTGCCAAGGGCGGCGTCCACGCCTTCTGCAAGTCGCTCGCTCACGAGGTCGCGAGCCACGGTGTCACCTGCAACGTCGTCAGTCCGGGACCGACCGAGACGCCGCTGCTAGAGATCTACCGCCAGGAGCATCCGGAGAAGATGGCCGCGCTCCTGCGACGGATCCCGATCGGACGCGTGGGGACACCCGAGGAGGTGGCGGCTGCCGCGGCGTTTCTGTGCTCAGAGGAAGCCGGCTACATCACCGGGCAGGTGATCAGCGTCAACGGCGGCCTCCATATGCCCTGATGCGTGTCAAGCCCGCCGCCTCGCGTATTGCTCGCGCAAAGCCCGCTTCAGCACCTTACCCGTGGGTGTGCGCGGGAGATCGTCGACGAAGTCGATCGAGCGCGGAAGCTTGTAGCCCGCCAGCCGCTCTCGAGCAAACGCAAGCAGGTCCTCCGCTGAAGCCGCTGAGCCTCTGCGGAGGATCACGAGCGCCTTGACGGCCTCGCCCCAGTGGGCGTCGGGCACGCCGATCACAGCGACGTCGGCGACGTCCGGGTGCTGCGCGAACAGCTCCTCGACCTCGAACGGGTACACGTTCTCTCCGCCGCTGACGATCATGTCCTTCACGCGGTCGGTCAGGAAGAGGTACCCCTCGGCGTCGAGGTAGCCGCCATCGCCGGTGCGAAGCCATCCGTCTGGCGTCAGTGCCTGGGCAGTTGCCTCGGGCCGGTTGAAGTACCCAGCCATCACGTTGGGTGCGCGAAGCCACACCTCGCCGACAGCTTGTGCCGGAAGGTCCTCGCCCGTGGCTGGATCGACGATCCGCAACTCGACCCACTCATAGGGCCGGCCCACGGAGCGGAGCAGGTGCTGCCGCGGACCGTCGGCGTCGTGGTCGGAACCATCGAGGTGGACGACGCCACCTGTGCTCTCCGTCAGCCCGTAGAGACCGATCAGGTCGCAGCCGAACGTCCGGAGCGCAGCTCTGAGCGTCGTCGTCGTGATCGGTGACGCGCCGTACGTGATTGAGCGCAGCGCCGAGTAGTCGCGCTCGGCGGCACCCGGCACGGCCGTCAGCATTTGCAGCATCGTCGGGACGAAGATCGGGTTTGTCACGTGATGCCGTTCGAGCATGTCGATTACCTGCGCAGCGTCGAACTCGCTGACCAGGATCGTCGTCGCGCCGTGCCAAAGGCCGCAATAAACCCATCCGATACCGCCGATGTGGAAGAGCGGAAGCGGCGTGAGGCTGATCGTGTCCGCATCGAATCCCCAGCGTGCCGACGTCGCCGCGGCCGCCGCGAGGTTGCGGTGAGTGGTCAACACACCCTTCGGCACGCCGGTCGTGCCTGACGTGTACATCTGGACGATCACGTCGTCGGGCTCGCCGCGGCTGCTCGGATCGATCGCGTGGTGCGCGGCGAGCCACGGCTCGTAGGCAGCAGGATGCTCCGTTGCGACGACGCGCAAACTGAGTGCCCTCGATGACCTTGCCACGAGCTCCTCGGCGGTCTTGAGGTAGGTCGCGTCTGCGATCAGCAGCGGCGCCTGCGCGTCCGCGAGCACAACAGCAAGCTCGCGCGGCGACAGTCGCCAGTTCACCGGGACGATCACCGCATCGATCTTGCTCACGGCGCACAGCAGCTCGATGACCTCCGGCGCTGACCGCCCGAGATACGCAACGCGGTCGCCGGTGCCGACGCCAGAGGCGAGCAGCGCCTGGGCGAGCTGGCTGGAGCGCCGGTTGAGCTCAGCATAGGTGAGCTCCCGCTCGCCATGGCGCAATGCCACGACGTCAGCGCGGTTCTCGGCTGCGCGCCGGATGACGTCGGCGACGCGGACGCTGGCCGTCCTGTCGATCTCGTGCACGTCGATGGCACTAGATGTCATCGGCGATCCCGGTCGTGATCATCGAAGCCCGCTGCTCCTCGACCGAGTGCGAAAGGATCATCAGGTCGCGCAGCTCGCCCGTCCGGTCCCGGACCTGGTCGGTCAGGAGCGCCTCGGGGTCGAAGCCGAGGGAGCGAAACATCTCGATCGCGGGCTCTTGGACCGCGATTACTTCGACGACCACTTTCTTCAGGCCAAGCTCGAGTGCCTCGAGCATCGCCTGCCGTGCGAGCGCGCGTCCGACACCACGGCCACGATGCGCCGGATCGACAACCAGGCGCAGTTCCCCCACGTGGCTTGACCAGCCATGGAGAGGGACGACCGAGCGACATCCAACGATCTCGGCGTACTCGATCGCCACGGCCCGGACGGGACCCGGATGCATCCAGCGGTCGATCACGCTCGGATCGGCAACGTCCTCCTTGAAGAATGTCCGATCCGCCTCGGGCACGCGCTCGAGGAAGGCCACCAGGGCCTCACGGTCAGTTGACTCGAGATGTCTTATGTGCATCGCTTCCTTTCGCCTCTGGGCGTGCGTTGCTGTGCGCCGCGAGCCATTCCACCAATCGCGGGAGTGTGTGCTTAAAAGCCGAGCCGCCGGTGGCGAAGGTGACGTGGCCGCCTTCCATCACCATTTCCTCCCGTCGATCGGGTCGACCGATAAGCGCGCCAACCGGGTCCGAGGCGGCGCGCGGGACGACGTTGTCCTTGGCCGCCATCACGTTCACGACCGTCGCGTCGGTGTTGGTCAGCTGGATCTCACGGCCACCAAGGCGCCAGGACCCCGTCATCAGTACGTTGCGGCGGATCAGGTCCTCGACCGTCTGGCGGAACGCTGCGCCGGGGAACGGCACCTGGTCGCGCGTCCACTGGTTCATCGCCTGAAAGCCCTTGACGAATTCGTCGTTCCACAGGTTCTCCAGTAGCGTTGCGTTCTGCGCGACCACTGTGGTCGGCGCCATCATGAAGAAGCCGCTGTAGAGGGCGTCGGCGGGCACGTTCCCTGTGTGATCGATCACGTCGTCGGGATCGAGCCGGCCGTCTAGCAGGGCCGCGACCATCGGTCCCATCTCGCTGAAGTCCACCGGTGTCGCCAGGAGCACCAGATTCCGTACGCGGACGTCGTCGTGCCCGCAGGCGTAGAGCGTTGCGAGCACACCACCGAGGCAGTAGCCGACCATCGTGATCTGCTCGGCGCCGGTCTCGCGGAACACCGCTTCGACCGTGCGCGGCAGGTACTCGTCGATGTAGCTCTCGTAAGTGTTGGCAGCGTCGAGCTCGTCAGGGATCCCCCAGTCGACCATGAACACGTCGAACCCGTGGTTTCGCAGGAACTCGACCGAACTGCTGCCCGGTAGAAGATCCAGGATGTAGCTACGGCTGACGAGGCTCGTCACGATCAAGAGCGGCTCGTCGAAGCGCACAGGCCCTCCTCGGTACCGCCAGAGTTGCGCCTTGTCGCGCTGCCAGACCACGTCCTTCGGCGTCGCGCCCAGCTTTGGGCGGTGGGTGCCGCGGACGTAGCGCAAGCCGTTGCGCGCACGGAGGAAGGAGCGCTGGACATCGCGGTTGACGCGAGCGACCATCTCGGTTGAAGGCGCGGGGACCATCGAGGCCTAGGATACCGGCATATCGAGCTGAATTCAATTCTGGACGACGGCCGTCGGCTCGGGCGGTCAGCCTAGGAATGAGCGCGCATGAAGTCGCTGATCTGCTGGTCGACGTGAGGCGCTTCGGTCGGATAGAGATGGCCGGTATCGCTCAACTCGATCAGCCGAGCCCCAGGGATGCGGGACGCGATCATGCGCCCGTTCTCGACAGGGATCATGCGATCTTCGCTGCCATGCACGACAAGCGTCGGGACGCGAATCCGGTGCAACCGACGGGAGGAGTCGTGCAGTGCCGCGGCCCAGATCTGGGCCCGATACGCCTGCGCCGGGAACGGATGCGCGAGCCGCTGGGCGATATCCGCCGCGATCCGCTCAGGATGATTGATCCGACAGCGCTCGCCGTAGTTGAACTGCACCGAGTTCCAAACAGCTTCACGGGGCTCCATCCTCGGCCGGCGGTGCAGGAAATCGAGCACATCATGGCCGGGCCGATGGGCATTGTCACCTCCGGCGTGGGTAGCGCCAAGAACGAGCGAACGCACTCGCTCGGGGTGCCGCAGCGCCACCTGCTGCGCCACCATCCCGCCGAGCGAGATGCCGTAGACGTGCACTCGGTCAACGCCGGCGGCGTCGAGCACCGACACAGCGTCATCGGCCATCGTTTCGGTGCTGTAGGCATGACACACGGCCTGCGAGCGGCCCACGCCGCGATTGTCAAAGGTGATCACCTCGAGCGACCGCGCGAGCACCGGCACCGTCCGCCACCAAGCTCCAGCACTTAAGCCCAGCCCCATGATCAGCAGCACCGGAGGTCCCGACCCGCTGCGCTCCCAGTGCAGCACGGGCGGCGCGATGGTCCCGAACACCGCCTCCGAAACGCCCGTCAGCAACCGGGAGATGGTGTGGACCGTCGTCTCGCAGCCGTCGAGCCAAGCGCCTCCGATCGCGTGGAGCAACTGATCAGGCCCCGAACTCATCTGCCGCTTGAGCCTATCAAAGCTCAGTTTAGATTCCGGCGAGTGACGGGGCGGCGGGGCGCAGCGCCGAGGCCCCGAATGTGCGGCCAATGAGGTCCGCTATCGCAGCGGGTTGACGAGCGTCGCGACGGGTTGACGCATAAGGCCTCCCGCAGTAGAGTATCAAACTGAAGTCAACTAGGCAGAAGGCTGGTCACGTCAGAGGCAGGCGAGGTCGCGGGCGAATGAGCGGCGCCGTGCAGACGCGAAGGACGGAAACAATGGAGCGCAGCGAAACGACGGACGCGGATACC
>CAWKDQ010000009.1:0-65508 GCA_963848435.1 uncultured Conexibacteraceae bacterium
CTATGCCGACTCTCTGGTTATGCCGACTTTTATGCGGGAGTCGTTTGCGGGCGAGGGTTTACTGATGATGTTGTCGGCATAACACGAGCCGGGCCGGCCGGAGGATGCTGGCGCTTTCGTCGAGTGAGAGGAGAGCGTCATGCACGATCCATCGCGGGTCCGGATCTCGGGCCCGTTGGAGGTGTTCGCGGCAGGGTTCACGGCTGAGCTGGAGCGTCTGGGGTATCGGCGCACCCCGGCGAGCTTCCAGTTGCAGTTGATGGCGCACGTGAGTCGCTGGTTGGAGGGCGAGGGGCTCGGCGCGGATGGGTTGACGAGCGAGATTGTCGAGCGGTTCTTGGAGGAGCGGCGCGCGGCTGGCTATACCGACCGGATCACCTGGCGGGCGATGGCGCCGCTGCTGGGGTATCTGCGTGGACTTGGTGTTGCGCCGCCGCCGTCGCCGCGTGTGGTGGTCGGCGCGGTCGAGGTGCTGCTTGCCGACTACCGCGAGTACTTGGCTGTCGAGCGCGGGTTGACGGCGGACACGATCGAGGGCTACGTGTTGGCGGTCAGGCCGTTCCTTGCTGGTCGCGAACGTGATGGGGACGAGCTCGATCTCGACGTGTTGAGCGCCGCGGACGTGATGGCGTTCGTGGTCGCTCGCTGTCCGGGGCAGTCCAAGGGAGCGGCGAAGATGACCGTGACCAGCCTGCGGTCGCTGCTGCGGTTCTTGCACCTCCGTGGTCTGGTCGCCGGGCCGCTGGCCGATGCGGTGCCCTCGACGGCATCATGGCGGCTATCCGGGCTGCCGCGTGCGCTTGAGCCCGAGCAGCTGCAGGCGCTCTTTGATTCCTGTGACCGCGGAAACGCGGACGGGCGTCGTGACTACGCGGTGCTGGTGTTGCTCGCCAGGCTTGGGCTGCGTGCTGGCGAGGTCGCGGCGCTGCGGATCGAGGACGTCGATTGGCGTGCCGGCGAGCTGCGGATCTCGGGCAAGGGCAGGCGTGATGAGCGGCTGCCGCTTCCCGAGGATGTCGGGGAGGCGATCGTCGCCTATCTGCGCGACGGTCGACCGGCGACCGCTCTGGACAGGTCGTTGATCGTGAGAGTCAGGGCTCCGCATCATGGCCTGACAACTGGTGGGATCACGCAGATCGTGTTCGCTGCTGCTGCTCGCGCCGGGCTTGGCCCGCTGCACTCACACCGGCTGCGCCACACCGCGGCCACACAGATGCTCCGGGCGGGCGCGAGTCTGGAGGAGGTCGGGCAGGTCCTCCGTCACCGGCAGGTGCTGACCACGGCGATCTACGCGAAGGTCGACCGCGACGCACTCAGAGCGATCGCGCGGCCGTGGCCGGAGGTGCGGCCATGACCAGCTTGGAAGATCGGCTGGCCGGCTATCTGGCGGTTCGCCGCGCGCTCGGCTACCGGCTCGCGCGTCCCGAGAAGCTGCTCGGCCAGTTCATCGCCTGGATGAACCAACGTGACGAGACGACGATCACAACCGCTTCCGCGTTGGAGTGGGCGACGCTACCGCCGGCGACCGACTCCAACTGGCACGCCTACCGCCTCTCGGCCGTGCGTTGCTTTGCCGCGCATGTGCACGCGTTTGACCCGAACCACGAGATGGTGCCACAGGATCTGCTGCCACAGCGGCCGCATCGTGCGGTGCCCTACCTCTACACGAACACGGAGGTCCGGGCGCTGATGGACGCCTCGTCGGTGGTTCCGACGCCGCACCGCGCTGCGACGATGCGAACCCTGATCGGCCTGTTGGCCGTCACGGGAATGCGGGTCGGTGAGGCGATCCGCCTGGACCAGATCGATGTCGACTACCGACGCGGCGTGCTGACCGTTCTTGAGAGCAAGTTCGGCAAGTCCCGGGAGCTGGCGGTCCATGACACGACCATCACGGCGCTGGACGCCTACCTGGCACGCGGTGACCGGCCGGTCCCGGCCGAGCCGACCGACGCAGTGTTCACCTCGGCGACCGGGACGCGTTTGGCCTACTGCAACGTGCATCTGGCGTTCAAGCGAATCGTCAAGCACGCTGGCCTGCAGGCACGCTCGTCGGTTTGCCGGCCTCGGCCGCACGACCTTCGCCACACCTTTGCGGTTGACACGCTGCTTGATGCCTACCGTGACGACGTCGGCGATGGCGAGCATATCCAGACAAGGGTCGCGTTGCTGTGCACCTACCTCGGGCACGTCAACCCGGGATCCACCTACTGGTATTTGCAGGCCGCCCCGGAGCTGCTCGCGCTCGCCGCCGAGCACCTCGAGCGTGTCGAGGGGAGCGAGCGATGAGCCTGCTCGCGCCAACACTGCAAGCGTTCTTCACCGACCGGCCGATCGCCCAGAAGCGCGTCAGCCCACACACGATCGCCGCCTACCGAGACACGATCCGGCTGCTGCTCAGCTTCGCGTCCCAGCAACGCGGCAAGGCACCGAGTGATCTTGATATCGACGACCTCCAGGCGCCGCTGATCGGAGCGTTCCTGGATTACCTCGAGCATGAGCGAGGCAACACGATCCGGACCCGCAACGCGCGCCTGGCAGCGATCCGCTCGCTGTTCAAATACGCCGCGCTCAGACACCCCGAGCACGCCGCCACCATCCAACGCGTCCTGGCGATCCCCGCTAAACGTCACGACCAGGCGCTCGTCACGTTCCTCGCCGATCCCGAGCTCCAGGCGCTGCTCGACGCTCCCGACCAGAGCACATGGATCGGGCGTCGCGACCACGCCATGATCCTGCTCGCCGCACAAACCGGCCTACGCGCCAGCGAGCTGATCGGCCTGACCAGCGCGGACCTGCGGCTCGGCACCGGCGCGCACGTCAACACCGTCGGCAAAGGCCGCAAACAGCGCATCACACCGCTGACCAAACAGACCGTCACGGTCATCCAAGCGTGGGCCCGCGAACGCGCCGGCCGCCCTGACGACCAGCTGTTTGCCACCAGCACCGGCCGTCCACTAACCCGCGACGCGCTCGAGCGCCGGCTCGCCAAGCACGCGATCACCGCGGCCGCGAGCTGCCCTTCGCTCCAGGCCAAGACGATCACGCCGCACGTGCTGCGTCACACCGCAGCGATGCGCCTACTCCACGCCGGCGTCGACACCACCGTGATCGCGCTCTGGCTCGGCCACGAACAGATCCAGACAACACAGATCTACCTTCACGCCGACCTCGCGATCAAGCAGAAAGCGCTCGACCGGACCACCCCGCCGACCGCGAAGCCCGGGCGCTACCAACCCACCGACCGCATCCTCGCGTTCCTGGATGCGCTGTGATTATGCCGACAAGATCTCGGGCTTCTCCGCCCTGAGCAGAACGTTCTCACCCGAGTCGGCATAACCAGAGAGTCGGCATAGTGAATCACGCAGCGTTGGACCGGAGTGTGGACGCCGAGCACGTCACGGACGGCCTTGCGCAGCGCCTTGCCGCCATCGAGGACGACGAGCACGCCCTGTTCGGTATCCAGACCGCGGTCGACGAGATCGGCGAGCAGCGCGGTCGCGACGGTCGCGTTCTCCGAGCTGCCTTCCCAGAGGCCGAGCGGGATCTTCACCCCGTCGGTGGTGATCCCGAGCGCAACGATGTTGGTCCGGCCTTTGAGGTCGATCCCATCGAGCATCAGCACCGCCAGGCGAACGTCATCAAGCCGGCGGGCCATCAGCTGCTTGAGATGCTCGGCGGTGCGTGCGATGAACTGGCGGGACACCGCAGACTTCGACGCCGACCGCTCGCTGTCGGTCACCTCCTGCCCGACCGGCTCGCGAGTGCGGACGAACCGGCGGGTCGACACGCCGGCGAGCATCTGCTCCAACACCAGGCGGCTGAGCGGATCTCGATCGGCGAAATGCCGGTAGGTCCGCAGCTGGACCTCGCTCTCGTCGTCGGCGGTTCTGACCCTCGGCCGCTGAACCTGAACGCGGCGGCCCCCGAGCGTGACCTCCCCGGGCTCGCGGCCGTGTCGCTTCGCGGTGCGGTTCGGATCATGCTTGCCCTTCGGCCCGACGACCTCGGTCACTTCTTCCTCGAGGAGTTCGTCGAGCACGCCGAGCCCGACGCCGACGCTGAGCGCCAGCAGCCCTTCCTGCGCGGCGCCGACGAGCTCGCCCAGCGCGGCCTGCACACGCGCCGGCAACGCAAACTCCGCGGTCTCCAACTCCTCGATGTCCGTGCGGTCCTGCCACGGCGGTACGGTCTTCATGCGGTCCTCCTGTCTCGAATGGACTTGTTCGCACTCGCCAAGGTCGCAACACGACCGGACGAGGCGGGAGGACCGCCACCTACAAAGTTCTACGAGCTACGGGACAACCTCGCCGAAGCTCCTCACGCTCATCAGTGGTCAAACCATCATCGCGCTCGTGGCGATCGACCTGCTCCTGCCTGACCCAAGTCCGAAGGCTCTGCGCGGTCATCCCCAACGACTCGGACACGTCCTTGATGCTCCGGCCAGACCGGACCATCTGCACCGCCTCGCGGCGGAATTCAGGTGGATAAGGCGGACGACTCCTCGGCATAACGAACATCCTTTCGCGTCTTCAACACGAAAGCCCTCCGATGTCCGTCAAAGCGGGTTCCTTCCAGTCGCTTGTGCGGGCGGGATCGACCGCGATGGAGGCCGAGATGTTGGTTCAAACCTGCGCCACGAGGTCTTGGAGCATGGCAGTGGCCCGGCGCATCGGAGCCGCGGTCTCGACAATAAGCCATCCCCCGGCGAAGCGCTCGGCGAACAGGCGCGGCGTGATGCCTAGTTGAGCGCCTCGGTTCTCGAGGGTTCGTTGGGCCCACACACTCCGGTCGAGGGGCAGCCTGGCGAACCCGGGGAGCGCGCCTGGGCTGGCGCCCGGATGCCGAGCATCGACCAGTACCGTGGCTATACCTTCTGCGCCTCGAGCGCTGAACGTGACCGAGTAGCACGAAAGGAGGCCGCGGCTGATCGCGGTGGATCGCGGAAGAGGATCGCGGAGCTCTGAGGCCTTCAACAGGCGAACCGTGGAGGCGGGTGCTGGGTCGATGCGGCAGCGACCACTAGGTGCGTGAGGGTTTACTTGAGTGACTGGCAAGACCTGAGCTCGAGATGAGTTCTCAGGCACCGGCGTTCCTGCTGCGTTGAGTGGCGCGAGGGCGTGGTCGCCCCGGGTCAGGAGACGGGATCGGGTGCCGATCGTGATCGCTGCGCGCCAACCGTCGGGCAGATCTGGGCTTGAGATCGGGAGGATGCGGGCGCCGTTCGGTGTCTTCAGAGCTGCGATCTGTTTGGTGACGATCGCGTAGAGCAGCCATGCGCGTACCTCGCCGGTGGTGGATGAGATCTGGGCGATCCCTCCGCTCGTAACCAACGGCGAGCGACCGGCCGGAACGCAGGCCTGCCGGGTTGGGAGGACCGCGCTCTTTGGCGCGGTCGCCGCCAGCTGGATACACCAGCCGGCATGACCCGTCCGAAGATCTGGTTCGACCTGCAGTGCATACCTGGAACCGAGGAGCTCCGGCAGCGCTCCTGCTAGAGGAGCGGACTTTTGAGTGGCAATGACCACGGCGGCCGCGGCAGACCCTGACAACGCCAGGGCAGCGACCGCAGCCGCTAGGGACCTCCGTCGGCGCGAGCGTTTCGGTGCGCTGGGCGGTGTAGCGGTTTGATCTGAGGGCTGATGACCGCGGTCGTGGGCGTCTAGTAGTTCGCCGAGCAGCCGCTCAAGTGGATCATCGTCCATCGACTCCGTCAGCTAACCGCGCTCGGAGGTCCTTCAGTCCTCGGCTCACGCGCTTGCGAACCACCTGCTCACTGCATTGCATCTCCACAGCGATCTCAGCGTAGTCCAGGTCCCTTACAAATCGAGCCGCCACGGCTTCATGCTGGTCGGTCGGTAGCTCTCGAACGAGCTCGAGAGCCCTCTCTCCGTCGAGGCGAGCGATGACCTGGTCCAGCACGCTGACATCCTGTTCGCTCAGGAGGATGGCCTGCATCCCCAGCTCTTCCCGCGCTCGCGCCTCGGCGCGCCCTCGACGCCGCGCGTCCACGAGTCGATTGTGAGCGATCGCGAACAGCCACGATTTACCCGGGGCCGGTCCGATTCGGTACTGAGGCAAGGCCACCAATGCTGCGGCGAACGTCTCGGCGGTGAGATCGAAGGCCAGGTCCGAGCGTCCAACGGCGTGGGCGAAGTACGCCAGCACGCCCGGGACGTGCCGGCGATAGATCTCCGCGAATGCCTCACGGTCGGACTTCGCCGCGACAAGTAGATCACGATCGTCCAAGCCAGCGAACTCGGTATTCGCGTGACGCTCCACGCGGCCCATCCCTGGCGTCAACGACCTCTTCAACATCTGCTGGCCCTCGATCAGTTTAGGCGGGCGGCTACAGGGGTCCGCGCCCATACCCCCGCGTTTGAGATTACAACTGGTTGCCAGCCTCCGGCGGTCATCGGCGCCGACGACAGTCGCCGGTGCCCGCGAAGTGGAAGCAGGTTCGTGGTCCAGTTCTCCAGATTTTTTGGTCACAGATCCTCGCGACCTGCGCTTTAAGCAGACGTGATGACGAAAACCTGCAGTCTTAGAACCCCGCGAGGCGGCGTTGGTCGCCGAAACGGTCGATTGGCGGCGAGTGCCGCTCTCGTTGCTTGCGTCGTGAGTGCTGCCGCAGTCGCGACGGGCGAGTTCGCGGGAGGCGCGTCGGCAGCACCAGCGCAACCCGCGCCCTTGTCCTCAACGCCCAAGGAAGTTGTGCTGGACCCGAGCACCGGCGCAGTGCAGTCGATTCAGCAGCTTTCGCCTGCCGCTTACCAAGCGCTGCTGGCGGCCGCCGCTCAGAAATCGCAGTAGTCGGCGACACCGGACGGGGTGAGCGCAAGTCCCGCTAGTAGTCGGAAAGCCGAGCAACCCAACGCCGGAACGACCCCAACCGAAAGGAGACATGAGTATGCGTGGCTTTAGAGGACGAGGACGACGGATGGCTTTAGCAGCCATGACGGTCAGCCTGGCGGCTGCAGCGACAGGAATAACGGGGCCATTTGAGAGCGGTGCCTCAGCGGCGGCAGCGTCTACGCCCTCGCCTTTGTCTTCGACGCCCAAGGAAGTACTCATCGACCCGAGCACCGGCACCGTCCAATCAGTCACGCAGCTTTCCGCTTCCGAGTATCAAGCTTTGCTCGCCGCCGCTGCCCAGGCGTCGGGCACAACCGGATCTGGCGCTAGCCCCGACATCAACAACCACAACATCTGCACCGGCGGCGACGCGTGCTACTACACCGACCATCCGCCCTACGCGGATCAGGGCTTTTGGGGAAGTGCAGGCACGTTCAACGGCAGCTGGCCGTACCGGAACGCATTCGATACCGGCAGCTACACCGCTCAAGCGTGCTGGAGTTCGCACTGCACAGGGAAATGGGGCCCGAATACTTACATTGCTCTGACTTCAGACGTAACAGGCACTTCGGTCACCATCTATTAGGCGGCTACAGGTGTCGTACTGATTTCTCGGCGCGTTGCGCGGTCTATGTAGCCGCCAACGGAGACGCAAGGTCGTGTAGTCGTTGTCCGAAGGGTGTCAAATCAGATAGGGGTGATGCTGTGTTTAGGCGTTTTGTCGGGAGAGGTCGTGGTGTGGTGTGTGCTGCGTGCGTGACTGGTGCCGCGCTGACGGCCTCTATGGCCACCGGTGTCACGTCCGCCGGCGCCCAAGCGTTTTACTCCGGATGTCCGAATTCTTCCCCGTGCAACTGGCGACCTTCTGAATTCGGCGAAGGATCCGGCGTGTTGACTATGCAGAGCGGCGCGAATTATGACTTTGAAGCGGTTCGGGTCAGCGGGGTAAATGGCATGGAAGCCCAGGGGTGCTACGGAGCAACGAGCCCGACGAACTGCGACCAATCTAAGAACTTGCCGCTCAACCAGGCTGTCCCGTTGGTCACCCAGGTTCTCGCGGGCACTAAGCTCGAGGCACTGACTTTTACTAACCTCAATGGGTTTGTCCAGTCGGTTAACCTGTGGTTTCCTTACACTGGGTAACTCCGACGTTGTCGTAACTCGGTAATTCAACGGAGTTTGGCCCGGCGGTGCGATGCGCCCCGTCGGGCCAATGCCACCAAGATTCGCAGAACACCGACATTTCGGGTCGGTGTTCTCAAGGCTTCTACGAACCGAACGGACGAACCGATGCCGCAATGTAGCGCCCCACGCCGGAACCGACCGGCCCTAAGGTCAGCGAAGCCGTCAGACTGCCGCGAAGCCGTCCTCCTGCTGGACAGGCTGCCGGACCCGTGGTCGGCCAGCGGTGCGTCCGCACACCTCTGGCCTATCAGCGACCGGCGGGGAGCGTTGGGACGATCATGAGGCGCGCCCTAGGATTGCGCCGCACCTTGTCGCGGGCCACCGCGGCGTCAGGAGCGCTGGTGGTGGCGGCTATCGTGGCGGCGTGCGGCGGCGGCGCGCACCAGGCCCAGAGCACCAGCACGGCTCCACGGACGGCCGCAAGCTCGCACGCGACCAAACGCCATTCCGCCACATCCGCCACCGGCATTGCGACTGTGAAGGGGACCAGCGTCGCGGTCGAGGCGCTCGATGCGCTGTTTCCGCGCTCAGGCGAGGATGTTGCCATCGGTGCACAGTTGGGAGACTTTGAGCAGGTGCAGGCAACCAAGGTCGTTGCTGCTTGTATGAGGGGAGATGCGCTGCCGGCCCCGCCGATCGAGCCTCGGCCAAGCTATGACGGTCTGCCTGGCTACATGTTTGGGAACGCGGAGCTCCCCAACCTGGCTGTAATCAAGCGGACTTTGAACATTGGGGTGACCAGGCTGCCGGCAGCGCCTGCGAGTCCAACCGCCGGCATGTCTTCAGCGAAAGCTGCGGCCTACGTCGCGGCAGTGAGGCGCTGTGACTCCAAGCCAGCAAGTCTCTTGAATACCGTCAGGCGGAGTCAAGCTGCCGTATTGTCAAACGCATGGACGAATATCATTAGCGACGTAATCGCCTCCGCGCCTGTGCAGACGCTCAACCGGAAGGCCACAGCGTGTGCTGCCCCCACTCGCTTTCCAGCTAGCTCGGTGACAGGTGAGATCACCAAGATCGAGGGAGACCTCGTCCCTTTGAACATCACGGGCAAGACCGGACAGGCGAGGGCGACCAATGCGGCTGGTACGCGCGTGTTTCTGCGCTGCTTCGGACCCGAAGTCAAGCTCACGGTCACCCTGCTCACGAAGCGCAGGAGTGCATTTTTCGACAAACAGGCGTTGGCGATCGATCAGATACAAGGGGACATAGACCGCGGTGTCGCCGACCTGCAGCATGTGGCGCAGGCCAGTTGACTGAAACCGGGCCGATGTCGGGAGTCTTGAGGTAAGGGCCGGAGTGGGCGCGCCTCCGATGATTCTATGCTGCTCGCGCGTGGCACGGCCGACCAGCGCAGGAGGCCGCGGGAGCGGCCCTGGCGCTCTGCGGAGCCGTGATGTTTAGGCGCACCGACGGCACGGTCGATGGGCGTCCGGGGCAGGGGCGTGGGCGTTTGAGCCTGGTGTCGTTGCTTTTCGCGGCGGTCATAGTGGCTGTAGCGGCGTTTTTTGTGGGGCGGAGTGTGCGCAGCCCGGCGCAGCTAGCGGCAAGCGCACGTGCCCCGGCGCCGTCTCTTTTGACCGCGCCGGTGCGCCTGGTGCGCCCCGCCGCGAAGCTGGTCCTGCGTGGCACGTTGACTGACGGGCACGAGATCAGCGTGGGCGCGCCGAGCGACCTGGGGACCTCGCTACCCGTCGTGACCGCCGCGTACGCCGGCTCACCGCGGGTGACCGCCGGTTCTGTCCTCGCGGCGGTGGCCGGCCGTCCGGTGATTGTGTTGCCCGGCAGCTTGCCAGCGTATCGCACGATGAGCCCAGGTGAGTCGGGCGTCGACATCACCCAGCTCCAGCGCGCGCTGGGATATTTCGGCTTTTCGGTGTGGCCAGACCACACGGGGGTCTATGGCGCCGGGACCGCTCGGGCGGTCGCCGCCCTCTATGCTCGCGCGGGCTACGCGCCAACGACTGTTACGATCACGCTGCCGGGCTCAGGCGGTCCCTCCAAGCATCACAAGCCGCTAGTTGAACACCTCGCGAGCGTGCCGCTTGGCGAGGTCGCGTATATCCCCACTCTGCCCGCGGTGATGACGGCAGGGGTGCGAGCGGGTGACACACTAAAGCCCAACCAGGCCGTCGCCAGGCTTGGCAGCGGCAGCCTCACAGTGAGTGTAAAGGTGAGCGCAACAACCGCGTCGTTTTTGCACGTCGGTCAAGTAGCGCGAGCGTTTGCGGACGTTTCAAACCGAAGCTTCAGGATGCGCTTGAGTGCGCTCTCGCGCCTCGGGACTCGCGCATTCCGCGTCACGTTTGCGCCCTTCT
This sequence comes from uncultured Conexibacteraceae bacterium, assembly GCA_963848435.1. Classification (GTDB taxonomy): domain Bacteria; phylum Actinomycetota; class Thermoleophilia; order Solirubrobacterales; family Solirubrobacteraceae; genus Palsa-465. Next base: position 10,356 of record CAWKDQ010000009.1, read on the forward strand.
CCGGCGACACCGGGGCGACGGTCGGCGAAAGCGTCGCGATCTATCTCCGCAGCAGCCTTGCGCGCGGCAAACACCTCGTAGTGCCGGTCGCGGCGCTTGTCACAAACGCGCGCGCAGACTCGTTCGTCGTGGTGCTAGATCACGGACAGCAGCACTGGGTCGCGGTGAAGGCCGCCAACGAGGTGCAAGGTGCCGAGGCCGTGACCCCCGAGCGCACCGGGGCGCTGCACGTCGGCGAGCAGGTGGTGATCGGGATCGGTGCGCGGTGAGCGAACCTATCGCCGCTGTTGGTGATACGGGCGTGGGAACAGACGCGCGCGCGGACGCCCGAACACAGCTTCGTCTCGAGCATGTGGGACGCGTGTTCCCCGGACCGCCGACCATCCACGCACTGCGTGACGCGACCTTCAGCGTCACGACGGGGGAGATGCTCGCAATCGTGGGACGTTCGGGCTCGGGGAAATCCACCCTGCTGAACATCGTAGGGCTGTTAGACACGCTGACGTCGGGAAGCTACCTCGTCGAGGGCGCTGCCGTCAGCGCGCTCTCCCAGACGCGACGCACAGTATTGCGCTCGCGCTTGTTCGGTTTCGTATTTCAGGACTCGTACCTTCTGCCGACCTATACCGCGCAGGAGAACGTCGAGCTCGCACTAAGACCCAGGCACCTTGCGCCCGTCGCCCGTCGAGCGACGAGTGCCGAACTGCTTGAGAGTTTGGGGCTCTCTGAACGCCGGCGCGCGTTCCCCTCCACTATGTCCGGCGGCGAGCGCCAGCGCGTCGCACTCGCGCGCGCCCTAGCCGGCAAGCCCGGCGTGCTCTTGTGTGACGAGCCGACAGGCAACCTCGACGAACGCACCAGCAGGGACGTGCTCGACCTGCTGCGACAGGCCAACAAGGCCGGCACGACGGTGATCATCGTGACACACGACCAAGAGATCGCCCAGAGCCTGCCGCGCGTTTGCACGATGCGCGACGGCGTTCTGTCGGAAGACAGTGCCGTTGGGGCGAGATACGGGAGCCGGGCGTGAGCCTCCCAACCTCTGGCACCTCGCTCAGCGAGCGTGGAGCGCAACGGTGAGCCTTCTCCTTCGCGGCCGCGCAGACGCAAGCCGGGCGCGCGCCGAGCAGCGAACGCGCCTCGGGGTTATGGAGATATGGGCAGAAGCAATTCTGGGACTGGCTCGCCGACCCGGCCGCAGCCTACTGTGCGCGCTTGGCACCGTTGTCGCCGTGGGCGCATTTGTCGCGATCAGTGGGCTCACCGACAGCGCCAGTGGCGCTGTCACGGCCCAGTTCAACAGCCTGCGCGCAACCACCGTGTATTTCCAAACAGGCTTACAGGCATATGGGACGCTCACCGCCAGCGGGGTGCAGCGCCTAATGCGAGTCCACGGAGTGCGCGACGCAGGACTAATCTGGGGCGTCAAGGACCAGCAGCCGCTCAGCGTTGCCAGAACACCCCCCGGCTCAGCTGTGCGAAGCGGCTCAGACGTCTCGCTGGAATTCACTGCCGCGAGCCCCTCCGCACTCACGACAATCGGTGCGCAAGTCAGCAGTGGGCGTCTCTACGACGACGGCGCAACCGCACACCACCAGTTGGTATGTCTGCTGGGCTCGAGCGCTGCCGCCCAACTAAACATCACTTCGGTGCTTGGCGCGCCCGCGATCTTTGTAGATGGAGTCCCGCTAACCGTGGTTGGGATCATCGGAAGCACCCAGCAGGAAGGACAGGTGCTGTTGGGCGTGGTGGTCCCTACCTATGTTGCGTCTTTGCTTGCGCCGGGGCCGGCCGCCCAGACCGTAATCACGACCACGACTGCGGGCGCCGCACAGCTGGTAGGACGCGAGGGCCCAGACGCGCTCGCGCCCTACACACCCGGTGCGATCGACACTGAGGTGCCGCCGTCCCCGACCACGCTGCAAGCGAGTATTCAGGCGTCGCTGAAAACATTGTTGGTCATCCTCGAGAGTATCGGGCTCGTGATCGGGCTGGCTGCGATCGCGACGGTAACCACCCTTGCGGTCACCCAGCGGCGCTCAGAGATCGGCCTGCGGCGCTCACTCGGCTACCAGCGCTCAGACATCGCCGCGCTGATCCTCTTGGAAGCAGCGAGTACTGGTGTGCTAGGTAGCATTCTTGGCACGTCGCTCGGTGTGCTTGCTGTCAGCGTAGTCGCCGCAGTGCACGGCTGGGAGCCGACAATCGCAACCTCGGTCCTAATCGAAGCGCCACTAGCTGGCGTGGCCATAGGGCTCTTGGCCGGTGGTTACCCCGCGTTGCGTGCTGCTGCCATTAGCCCCATTGCCGCGCTTAGATCCATCTATTGAGATGCATTCCTGCTTATGGTCCGGCTTTGGTGCCGGCGCCGGCCGCGCCGACTGACGGGAAGTCTGCCAACCGGCCTTGACAGGCTCCAATTGCTCCCACGCCTCGGGCGTCTCACACCTTGCAAAGCAGCATGCCAGCTTTCCTCCAGCTCACGAACAAACCACTCCGAACTTGTGCATCGCAGTCCGTCTCGACACTTCTAAGGGTCGGGTGAAGAGCAAGACATGTGGCTGGCGGTGAGGCGACGGTCGGTCGTCCGACCTGGAGATCGACCCACCAGCCAAACCGGTTCCGGATCGCTACCGGGTTGCCTACACGTCAGACGAGGTTCCGCTCTTAAACGGGCCGGGTTTGCCGAAGAACCATTGGGATAGGATCTGTCGGGCGACCGGCGCTGCGCCGACATCACCGAAGCCGCCCTTTTCGACCCAGACGACCACGGTGATCGGCTTGCTGGTCGCAGAAGCCGGCACATAGCATGCGTACCAGGCGTAGTCGGACTCGGTGTTGGTGGCGATCTGCTGGGCGGTGCCGTATTGCGCCGTGCCGGTCTTCCCGTACACCGGCTTCGGGAAGTCGCCCATCACGTCGGCGGAGGTGCCGCCAGCGTCGTGGGCTGCGTTGTAAAGGCCCTGACGGATCGCCGTAAGGTACGCGGGATTGATGTTCAGGTGACGTTTGACCGGCGCGTTGATCTGGGTCGTTCCGGTCGGTGACTCGATCGACTCGGCGATATGCGGGGTGACGATGTTGCCGCCGTTCTCAAGCGCCGAGTAAACGACGGCGAGCTGGGCGGGTGTGAGCTGGTCATCGCCCTGGCCGACCGCGGTGTTGACGTTGTCCCCGGCGGTCCAGTATTCCCACGGGTAGATCGCGATCTCACAGCCACCCGGGGCGTGCTTGGGGCTTCGATGCCAGCCGTTGGCCGTAGAGCCCGTCGGGATCTTGGCGGAGTTGAGGGTGCCGTTGGTGTAGCGGAACTGCCCGGTCGCGGAATCGCATTGCTGCTCCAGCCTGATTCGCCCGGCGATCCATGCCGGCGTCGGCAGCGTTCCCGCGGCTTCGCCCGGGAGGTCGATCCCGGTCCTGCGGCCGATCCCGAACGCACGGGCCCACCGCTGCAGTGGGCCGCCGCGGGGAGTGTCGACGTTGGTCAGGCCGCCGAGGTTGTAGAAGAACGTGTCGACGGAGTCCTGGATCGCCTTCACCATGTCGGTCGGGCCGTAGGACACGTGGCCGGCGTTGCGAAGGCACGCTGTCGAGCCGGGAGCCTTGTAACAGTCATCGTCGTAGTAGATGTCGTTCAGGTTCCATTTGCCGCTTTCGAGCGCGGCTACCGCGGTGATCACTTTGAACGTGGAGCCGTCCGTGCCGACACCGGCGATCGCGCGGTCGAGCAGCGGCGTGTGGTTCAGCGGGTTGGTGAGAAACTTCCACTCTTTGCTTGAGATCGTGGGTGAGACCTGCGAGGGGTTGTAGCTCGGAGCTGAGCCTTCCGCGTAGACCTGGCCGGTCTGCGGGTTCATCGCGATAAATGCGCCGCCGATACCGCCATGCTGCGCGATCGACTCGGCGAGCGATTGCTGCCCGACCTTCTCCAGCGGGGCATGTATGGACACCTTCAGTGTGTCGCCCGTGATCGGCCGTATCTGCTTGGCGTACCCCTCGAACTGGTCCTGTGAGTTGATCTTGACGCCCTGTTTGCCGGGCACACCCTGAAGCGGAGAGTTGTATTCGGCCTCGAGCCCGGACTGGCCAACCAGGTTTCCCGACGCGATCCCGTGGTATGCCTTGGTGCCGACCTCGGCCGAGGTGATCGGACCGTACGCTCCGAGCATCTGGGCACCGGCGTCACCGAGCATGTATTTCCGAACGTAGGTGTCCTGGTAGAGGACTCCGGGGAACTCGGTCTGCCGCTCCGCGATGTAATCCTGGATATACGTCGGGACGTTGATCTTGATCGACGCGTTGGCGTACTGCGCCTGTGAAACACTTTCAGCAATGCGGCACGGGATAGTCGCGAGCCGCACGCTGTAGGTAACAGGCCCGCCCGCCCAGAACACCGTGTAGCTGCAGTGATGCGGCCGGGTGGACATCCCCAGCAGCGTCGCCAGCCTGTTGAACAGCGGGAAATCCTTGGCTGGCACCTGCACCGGCGGCCTACGGCTGCCGTCGACAACTACTGGTGCGGGCAGCGTTCTCGGCGAGATTTGGATCGACGGGACCGCCACTGACTGCACCAAGGGCGAGCCGTTCACGTCAACGATCTCGCCGCGCGGCGCCGCCACAGGGAGATACGCAACGACGTTGCTCTGGGCTTGCGCGACGTACTTCTCACCAGAAAGCACCTGGACATACCACAGCCGAAAGAAGATGATCGAGAACACCAATAGCGCCAAGCTCCCGACCACTGCCACGCGCAGCGCGAGCTGCGGTGTCATTGGCGGAGTGCGTTCGTCAGTGGTGCTCAACATCAACTCGCGCATCTTCGCAAACCCAACCTTGGCTCTCGCTGCATGGCCATATGTTGTTTAGGCGGGGTGGCAGAGATACGAGGGCTTGAGGACTTGATTTACAAATGTGCCCTTCGATGCCGCGGACTCGAAGTCGCTCCAGACTGTCGGGGGCACGTTTTCGTACGCGTATGTTCTTCCGCCGTCGAATCGGACCCATACTTCCTCCAAGGTCTCGTCGTATCCGATCGCTTCGACGTTTGAGCTCTCGGGCGTGAGCTTCATCGGTGGTTCCATCGGCTATTCCTCCGCATTGGGTCCAGGTGTGTCGTTGCTGCCAGTCTCGGTGTCGTCCGCTACCGGTGCGGGCTGCGCCGGTGTGGCTGTCTGGTTGCGCCAGCCTGCGAGCGCGTCGGCATAGCCGGACGGGTCGGGCCGCTCAACCATCCACGCCTTGGGAAGCACCGGGTCATCGCCAATTGGTCGATCCGGGGCCTTTTGGATCCGGACCCGAGTTGGGACTTGCAGCGCGTCGCCGAGCACGAGCCCTTCGCCAGTTCTCAGTGATGGAAGGAGCTGCGTGAGACCGCCGAGGTCGTCGGGAACGGTCGAGCTGACGGCGCTGCGATCCGTGCCGTTTGTCACTCTAAGGGCTTGTAGATAATTAACGTTTCGGTTTGATGGAGTAGTTCCACTCGGGATGAAACGCGTCGCCGTGTAGGTTGACGGCGTTGATCTCGGCGTCCGGAACGGTGATCTTGTCTGGGTAGGTGCCTTGGTCCAGGCGGGCGTAGACCTCCAGGCCGGTGCTCGTTTTCGTCGCGCCGATCAGGTTGATGATCGTTTCCAATGAGACGAGCGGCTTGCCGCGCCAGTTCATCGTGATGAACGAGAACAAGCGGTGCTCGATCCGGTTCCACTTCGAGGTGCCGGGCGGGAAGTGGCAGACCGCGAGCTCGAGGCCGGTCTCGTCAGCGAGCTTCTGCAGCTCGACTTTCCACAGACGGACACGGTTGCCGTTAGAGCCGCCGCAGTCGGCGGTGATGTGCAGCGTCGAGGCGTTCGGGTAACGCGACTGGCCAAGGTATTCCCACCAGCTACGGATCGAGTTGACCGCGAACTGGGCGGTGTCGTGATCGACACCAACGTTCACCCACCCCTGATCGGTGCCGATGTCATAGACGCCGTAGGGGATCGCCTTGCCCAGTTGCTTGTCCTTGAAATCGTGCACGCGAACCCGCTCAGGCTCGCCCTTGAGATGCCATTCACGACCCGCGTTCTTGAAATCACCGATCAGCTCCTTCTTCTTGGTATCCACACTGATCACCGGCTCGAGCTGCGCGACCGCGCGCGTCGCGACCCGGTTGATGTGCCGAAACTGCAGATCCCTATCCGGATGCTGCGCGCCCTCGCGGGTCTTGACGTTGGCCTGCAGGCTGTATCCCAACCCGCGCAACAACTGCGCGACCTTCGTGAAGTGCACCTCATGACCGAGCCCGCGCAGCCCCTCAGCAAGATGCCTGACACTCTTCGAGGTCCACAACAGAAGCGACTCCGGGTCACCCCGGCGATCGGCGTCGACCAGCCGCTCCAGATCCGCGAGCAACGTCGGATCGAGCGCGGTCAACGACTTGCGCCCCCCGCCGGACCGGCGGACCCTCCCCGGCTCCAGCCGCTCCCCCGCAGCCAACTCACGGATCCCTTTACGGATCGTCGGGACCGAGATCCCCGTCGCCCGCGCGGTCGCGGTAACGCCGCCCCGCCCCGCCGCGCGCGCCTCCGACGCAGCCCACAACCGACGCTGACGCTCGTTCAACTCGCCCGCCAGCACCCGAAACTTCTCACCAATCGCAGCCTCATCCGCCACACCACCACGATTCGACCACCACGAACAACAACGTGCAACCTTATTTATCTACCAGGCCTTAGTGACGGGAGGATCAGCTCGCCGGACTCCTGCTCGGGACCGCGTACGATCCGCTCACCTTCCGCCGAGCGATCAATCTTCCAGGTAACCGAACCGTGGATCTTCCACAGCCGCGTCCAGCGTCGTCCTGGTGCCATTGGCTCGCGTGCGAGGCTCGACGGCGAGAAGAACGGACGGAACGCCCCAACGAACCCGTCGAAGACAGGCACCCAATCGTCCTCCAGGCTGCGTTCGAAGAGCGTGTCGTAATTCGTCGTGAACACTTCGATCGGGGAGGAACGGTCGATCCTGCGGATCCATTGCGCGAACGCGCGATGAGGCAGTTCGTCTGGGAACCGGCTCGCCTCCGGTCGTACCTCCCGGGAGATCGAGCGCTGCACCTCAGCCTCGAGTTCCTCAAGCTCGTTCGCGTTGAGTCCGGCTAGAACATCTCCGGGCAAGATCGCGGTCCGCATCTGTCGGATCGCTGACAGGATGTCTTCGATATTTGGAAAGGCCCCGGGGAGCGATGCGGCAATCGCGGCCCAGGCCGATGCATACGAGCCGCCCATGCCGGCGACGGCTGCTGCGCACCGCGTCGTCAGCTCGGCGACCGCGGGCACCAGGGGGCTGCCGTCCTTTCCAGTGACCGCCGCGGACGTGCCAGCCCCGAACAGGAACGCGAGCGGCTTGTCGTGTGACGCCAGGTGGTCGCGGAGCTTCTGGGTCTCCGTCGCAGGATCGAAAGTCAGCGGCATCGTAAGAGCACCGCGCAAAGAGATAGCTGGCAGCGATCGACGAGCCGGGCCGGCGCCATGCGCGGCCTTCTAACTGAGAGCGACCACGTGGTCATGAAGTGTCTGCCGTTACGAGAGAATGGGTAATCGTGGCGTGCGCGACAGATCGTTACCGAATGTCTTGCCAATGAACCTTGAAGCGCCTGAGATGCCGTGGTTGCCAGTGCTAGGCCGACACCACTGACGCATCGCCCTGATTCGGGCGAGCCCGTGCACGCATATGTTTGCTCCGACGCCCCGGCGCTTCAATGACCGATAGAGTCCGTCCGCGCCCCTTGACGGGCCAGCAGCGAACCGTGCTAATCCGCCGCCACAGTTGGGGCAGCGGGCCGTGTGACGGATGTCGACAAAGCTCCACTCAGAGTCGCATTCAATGCACCGATAGGCGTTCGGGCGACTCTCGGCCACGTCTTTCCCAACTGGCCGGTCGCTGTCGTTCGTGGTTTTCGCGGATGGCATCGATGGGCGAGTGACAGGCGCCCAAAGACGCCTCTGACGTATAAAGCGGCACAGACGCAAATTTGTGACCGAACGTCACCCATTTCGGCTGTGCGGCGGGATAGCCAGCTCGTCGGACGTGTAGTCGGCGGCGAGGCAGGTTCACGAGCAAGCGACTTGTGCTGAATCTGGGTGCCGTTCCCCAAACAAATGGGACAAAGATAGGACAAAACTGGCTCGCCCTGCTGACCTCTCACAAGAGAAAAGTCCTGCATTTGGGGCTGTTGCACAAAGCCCGCGTGAGCGGGCGGATGTAGAGCGCCTTGCCGTCCGGTGTATCTAAGAGCCGGTCGATCCGTTCGGCTTCTGGCCCCTGTTTCGGGGAAAGTTTCCTGGTCTTGGTCCTGCCCGCCGCCCGGGTCGGAACGATCACCTGCATGCCATCGCTGCCGAGAGCGACGATGTGCGGGTTGTTCCAGTAGCCGGCGTCAGCAAGCACCGTCTCGATCCGATCTTGGCAACCGGCCGCCGCGAGTGTTTGCAGGGCTTGGCGGATCATCGGCTCAAGCTCTCCGGAGTCGTTTGACTGCTGCGTGATATCGGCGGCCACGACGATCTGCTCACCGGTCGCGACCGCCTGGGCGTTGTAGCCCTGCACCGGCTGGCGTGTCTCACGCATGATCACTCTGCAGTCAGGGTCAGTCACATTGATCGTGCGCTTGCGCAAACCATCAGGATCAGGCGGAAACGGCTTGCGGCCACCGAGCTTGCGGCCATGTTCTGCCTCCCACTGCTCCCGCCACCGCAGATTCGCCTCATAGTCCGCCTGCGCCTTGGCCTGTTCAGCCTCGAGTTCCTCTCGGCAACGACGCAACCGCTCAAGCCTGCGGGATCCGCCGGTTCCAGAGACGCGGGTTAGCCGCCTGCCGAGCGGAGTGGCGACTGATCACAGCCACCCCCAACCTGCTCAAGCTCCACCGCGCGATGCTGGCTGCCTAAACCAGCCCGCAACCCAGAAACACCACTCCAGCGACTCGACAGGCGCCGCCCTCACAACGACAAAGATCGCCTCCCGGCGACCTTTGTGCAACAGCCCCAAATGCAGGACTTTTCCAAATCGGGGAGACAGGATTTGAACCTGCGGCCGCCCGGCCCCCAGGCAGGTGTCGCGCTTGCTGTCCCCCCTGCCCGTCTCTAGGCCAATTGAGTGGCGATCTCACTGCCGGCGGATCGCTAGATAACTGTCAGGCTTGTGGCCGGGCTCTACCTTCAGCTTGCCGTTCGGGAATGGGGTTTGTGCCTCTCCGGTGTGCCTCCCTCGCTCAAGGCGAACGGCATGACCGCTTCAAGCGCTTAATATTCCCTGCAAACCACGCCATTTTCGAAGCAGGGGAGACAGGACTCGAACCTGCAACCCCCGGTTTTGGAGACCGGTGCACTACCAATTGTGCTACTCCCCTTCGGTCGGCACATTGTAGGAGCCATCGGCCTGGGGTGCGGGTGACCGGCGGGCCCGCGTATGGACAACCGGCGCTGACTGATAGGGCGCGATGAAGGGCGACTGCGCCAGAGCGCCTGGCACGCGGTGTGGATGTGACCCTAAACTGTGAACCTCACCGCGGGCGAAGTGTTGTGGTGGCACCGAAGCCTTCCAAGCTTCTAGGGCGGGTTCGATTCCCGTCGCCCGCTCTCGCAGTCGCGTCCGGCATTGCGTCTCCCGTTCCTGTGAGCGCGTCGAGCAGCTCCGCCGCACGTGTGCGCATGCGGTCGACATTCGCCAGTTTGATGCCCTCGTAGCCGCGCACCAGATCGGGCAGCTGGATCACCTCGAGCACAACCGACGCCGTGGCTGGCGCAAGTCTGTCAACGGCCTGAGTGACCATCTCACGGTACTGCTCGATCAGTGCCCGCTCGGTGCGCCGCACCTCGGTGTGGCCGAAGGGATCAACGCTGGTTCCGCGCAGCCTTCGCGAGGACCGCAGCGCACGGAACAGTGGCCTGGCCGAGCGCCCCAGCGAGAGCTTGCGGTTCATCCCGAGTGCCCGCATCAGTGGAGGGTGAAGCAGCACCTTGACCCGAGCACCGTCACCGAACTCGGCGTGTAGGCGCGCGCGCTCGATCAGATCGAGGTGCAGGCGCGCGACCTCGTACTCGTCCTTGTAGGCCATCAGCTTGAAGAGGCCTTCGGCATACGCCGTCGCCAACGGAAGACCGCCGTCGCCGAGTCGCTCCTGGATGGCGGCCGACATCTCAAGGACGTCGTCGACGTAGCGCAGCGCGTATCGCCGGTCCTGGTAGGAGACGAGCTCCGACTCGTACCGAGCGACCAGATCCGCCAGCGTCGCGCTGCGACTCGTGGGACGGCCCCCGGAACCCATATCGACCCCGAGTGGCGTGGAGTCCGACACGGCGACCGCGGCGACCGCAGGCGGCAGCAGGTCGGGTCGTGCGACCACCACGCGTCCCCAGCGGAACGCTGCGATGTTCGCCTCGACGGCTGCTCCGTTCAGCTCGATTGCGCGCTCGATCGCATCGGCGCTCAGTGGCAGGCAGCCGTGTTGCCAGGCGGCCCCGATCAACAGCATGTTCGCCTGCAGATGACTGCCGAACAGCTTCTCGGCGAGCACCTCCGCGGCCAGCTCGACGGCCTCATCTCCACGAGTCAACCGTCGCACGCGCGCGACCAGGCGAGGCGGTTCAGGGCCGAGCACGCCGGGGTCCAGCACCATCGCCGCGGTCGGCGTAACGTCGGTGTTCAGCACCGCCACCGTCCGCCTCGCGTTCAGGACGGCAAGCGTGCCCGGCGCCACCGCGCCCAGCAGATCGAAGCCGATCAGCACGTCAACGCCACTGCGGCTGGCACGCACCTGACCCTCGATCGGCGTGGGGGCGATGCGCAGGTCTGAGATGACGGGCCCGCCCTTCTGCGCGAGGCCGGTCTGGTCGAGCCCGGCGGCAAAGCGCCCGTCGAGTTGGGCGGCGGTGCGCAGGATCGCCGCTGCCGTGACGACTCCGGTGCCGCCGACACCGGGCATCCGGATCAGGACGTCCTCCGGTACCCGAAGCTCCGGCTCGGCGAGCCCCGCCGATGGCGGCTTGGGAAGGGACTGCCCATCTGCAACCGGTGCGCCGCCCGCCGCAGTACCGGAAGCGCGCGATTTGCGCGAGCTCCCGGACTGGACAACCACAAACGACGGACAGTCGCCCTTCACACAGCTCATATCGAGGTTGCATGAGCTCTGATGGATCCGGGTCTTTCGCCCAAACTCCGTCTGGACCGGCTGAACCGAGAGGCAGGACGACTTCTCACCACAGTCACCGCAGCCTTCGCACACGCGCTCGTTGATCCAGACGCGCTCGGCAGGAACGGCGAGCTTTCCGCGCTTGCGCAGCCGCCGCTTCTCAGTTGCGCAGCGGTCGTCATGGATCAGCACAGTCACCCCCGGCACGGCGGCAAGCTCCGCCTGTACGGCCTCAAGCTCGTCGCGGTGACGAACCGAGGCGACACCGGCGAGCGCCACGCCGTGATAGCGCTCCGGCTCGGGTGTCGTGATCACCACACGCTGCACCCCCTCGGCCTCGAGCTCGGTGGCGATCGCGGGCACCGACATCTTGCCCCGCGGCTGCTGGCCGCCGGTCATCGCGACGACGTCGTTGTAGAGCAGGCGATAGGTGATGTTCACGCCGGCCGCAATCGCGGCTCGAATCGCCAGTGAGCCCGAATGGTGGTAGGTGCCGTCGCCGATGTTCTGGATGAAGTGCCGCTGGCCGGCGAAGGGCGCGAGGCCCAGCCACTGGCCGCCCTCACCGCCCATCTGCGGCATCCCGAGCAGGTGTCCGCGCCGCTCCTTCGTCTCCAGCGCGACCATCGTGTGACAGCCGATTCCAACGCCGACGAGCTGGTCGGACGTGGCCCGGGTCGAGCTGTTATGGGGGCACCCGGAGCAGAAATAGGGGGTGCGCGCATGCTCGGCGGTGAGGCGATCGAGCGGGTGTGACTGATCGTCGAGCACCGAAGCCAGTCGCGACGCGAGGTCGCCGGCGACATCTGCCGCCGGCAGCACTCGCGCCAACGCGCCGGCGACGTCGTCGGCGCATACGGAGCCGCGCAACGGCAGCAGCGGCCGCCCCTCGCGATCCTGCTTACCGAGCACCCACGGCGCGTTGGGCGTCCGGTAGAGCGCCTCCTTGACCCGAGCCTCGACGAACGGGAGCTTGTCCTCGATCACCAGCACCGTCTCGAGCCCGTGCGCGAATGACCGTATCTGCGTGTCATCGAGCGGCCATGGCATCGAGATCTGCACGAGCCGCAGCCCGAGTCTCCTCCCAGTCATCGCGTCGCAGGTCGAGGTCGTCCAGGGCGCGCAGCACCGCCTGGTGCCCGAAGCCGGAGGCGATCACGCCCACCCGCGGACGCCTCGGCTCGAACGTGACGCGGTTCAGGTAGGCCTCGCGCGCGTACTCATGGGCCCGCTGCAGCCGCGCGCCCAACATGTCGTCCTCGGCCTCGAGGTTCGTCGGGGTCAGCAGCACGGGCGGCGCGTGCGACTCGCGCACAGCGAAAGCGGGGATCTCAGCGAACGCCGCCCCGGCCTGGGCCATGCCGGCCGAGTCGGCAAGCTCGGTGACGATCTTCAGGCCGGCCCACAATCCCGCGTGCCGAGACAGCTCGACAGCGTGAAGGCCGAGGCTCAGGATCTCCGCGATCGTGCCCGGGGCCAGCACCGGCATCACCAGGCTGCGGCAGGAACTCTCGCACGCACCCGGGACGGTCGAGGACTTGGCCATGCCGTCGTCCCCGATCACAGCGACGGCACCGCCAAGCGGGGCGGTGCCGGAGAGATTCCCGTGCCGGATCGCGTCCATCGCGCGATCGAGTCCGGGGGCCTTGCCGTACCAGAAGCCCGCGATCCCCTGCTTGGTGGCGTCCGGCAACTCGCCGAGCAGCTGCGTGCCGGCGACGGCGGTGGCGGCGAGCTCCTCGTTGAGCCCAGGCTGGAAGACGATTCCGGCCGCCCGCAGCCGCTCCGCGGCGCGCTCCAGCTCGAGGTCCAGTCCGGCGAGCGGCGAGCCCGGGTAGCCGCTCACGAACACGCCGGTGTCGCGACCGCGACGCGCGTCGAACTGCCGCAGGTCGAGCATCATCCGCACCAGCGCCTGCATGCCGTCGAGCAGGATCAGCTCCGACGCGGCGGTGTAGCGATCCTCGAGCGTCAGCTCGCGAAGTGGACGGTGGCGGTCATGCGCCCACGAGCGCCTTCTCTCGGCGCGCGGCGCCGCTGCTTCGCGCGCCGTCCGCACCGTTGCGGGCGTCGTCCAGGATCCGGCGCGCCCGTGCTGTTCGCGACCCGCAGCGGCGTCTCACCGGTGGCCGAGGCGACCTCGAGCAGCTCACGGGTGCGCGTGCCGATCCGCATCACGTCATCCTGCAGTCGCTTCCTGCCATGACCCGCGCGCAGCGCGTGGATCTGGATCACGCCGCCGGCGTTGGAAACGAAGTCCGGCACGTAGACGATCTGGCGCGCGGCAAGCAGCCCCGCGCAGTCAGGGTCAGCGAGGGTGTCGTTGGCGGCGCCCACGATCATCCTGCAGCGCAGCTGGCGAGCGGTCGCGGGGGTGACGACCTTGGCGATCGAGCACGGGGCGAACAGATCGCACGGCGTGCTGATCGCGCCATCGGCGGGGACGGTCGTGCCGTCGACCTCGGCAGCGATGGCGGCGGCGCGCTTCGCATCGATGTCGGAGATGACGATCTCGGCTCCGTCGGCGGCAAGGTCGCGTGCGAGCGCTGCGCCGACATGACCCGCGCCCTGGATCAGGACGCGAGTTCCGGCGATCCCGTCGCGGTGGTCGGTGTGCTCGATCGCTGCTCGGGCCGCGGCAGCGACCCCGATCGCCGTCCAGGGGGAGGGGTCCTCGTGATCACAGGAGACATCGGCACCCGCGTCGGCCATCGCCTGCAGGTCCTCGGTCGTCGTGCCCATGTCGACCCCGGGCAGGTAGGCGCCGCCGGTTCGCTGCACGAACTCGCCGAAGTGCCGCATCAGCTCGTGGCGATCGACCGCCCGCGTCGGGGCGAGGATCACCGATTTGGCGCCGCCGTAGGGCAGCCCGGCGAACGCGTTCTTCAGCGTCATCGTCGCCGCCAGCCGCTGCGCCTCGATGATGGCGGCTTCATCACTCGGATATGCGACACAGCGCACGCCGCCCAATCCTGGTCCCAGGGTCGTGTCGTCGATCGCGATCGCCGCCCGCAGGGCGACGCCGTCATCCCGGCACAGAACCAACTGCTCGCCGTGCCAGGGATCCCAAGACACCTCGTCCATCTGAACCGCCTCCTCGGTCACAACTCCTGTGCGTTAAGGATGTGCGCGAAAGAGGCATACGCAACGAAGTCGCAGTGATCTGGCGTGGCACGCAGGAATCCTGCGCTCCAGCCTTTGGTTGGATGGCGGATTAGTATGTGTCGCGCCTGAAAAGTGGGTATGGTTGGGCGGTGTCGTTGGCCAACGTCGAGCTCGACCACATCGATCACCAGATCATCGAGCTGTTGCGCGACGATGCGCGCCGCACGATCACGGACATCGCCGCGAACGTGAACCTGTCGACTGCGCCGGTGAAGCGCCGGATCGACAGGCTGGAGGCGCTCGGCGTAATCACCGGATACACCGTCACGGTCGATCAGGCTCTGATCGGACCGTCAATCGACGCCTTCACTGAGCTGCGACTGGCGGGCGATGCCGACATCGACGAGATTCTGGCCTCGATCCAGCAGATCCCGGAGATCCGCGAGGTCTTCACAATGGCCGGCGACCCCGACGCGCTGCTCCGGATCCGCGTCGACGACGTCGAGCACCTCAAGGCGGTCGTCAACCGGTTGCGACGAACGGGCCGGGTGACGGGCACCAAGACGCTGATGGTGCTCGACCGCTGGTCGCGCTAGCGGTCGCGCGCACCAATGGTCCGTCAGAGGTTGGCGATGGTCATGATCGTCCCGAACCCGATGCAGTAATACCCGAATGGCTTGAGCGTTCCAGTACGGAGGTAGCGCATCAGGAAATGGACGGTGATCACGGCGGTGATCCCCGCTGATATCGCGGCGATCACCGCCGCCTGCCGGACACCGCCGTCCCCGAGCGGGCCGGTCAGATCCCCGAACTTCAACAGCCCGGCGGCGAGGATCGGCGGCGTTGCCAGGAGGAACGCGTAACGACCGGCGTCGGAGTGGTCGAGTCCACGCGCCAGGCCGCTCGCCATGCAGACGCCATCACGGCTGATCCCGGCGATCAGCGCCGAGGACTGGGCCACGCCGATGATCGCCGCCTCCCGGTACTCGAGCGTCGCCAGCCGGCGGGAGCCATCTGCCTTCGCTCCCTCACGTACGGCCAGTTCCCGGACCTCCGAGCGTTTGCGGTAGCGCTCGGCGCCCAGCAGGATGAGCCCGTTGACGACCAGGAAGAACGAGGCTGCCAATGGCTTGGCGAAGAGGACCCGAAGCCCATGTTCGAGCAGCAGTCCGAGGATCCCGACCGGGATCGTGGCGATGATGATCAGCCAGGCGAGTCGCTCGGTCGGAGTCTCCGCCCGCCGCTTGCGGAGAGTGCCAAAGAACGCGCGCACGATTGCGACCCAATCCTTCCAGAAATAGATCAGTAGACCGATCGAGCTGCCGAGGTGCAGCATCACCACGAAGGCGAGCCATGGCGACTCGGGGCGGGATTCCCAGCTGACGATGTTGTCCCAGCCGAACAGGTGCGGGAATATCACCGTGTGGCCGAGGCTGGAGATCGGGAACAGCTCGGTCACTCCCTGCAACACGCCCAGAACGATCGCCTGGAATGTCGTGATCAGCTGCGTGGTCGCGAACGCCACCATCGCGGCCAGCGTAGCCGCGATCCGCATCCGATTTCGTGGTACAGCCGGAAGTTAACCCTGAAGGACTAGTCCATTCGGATTAGTGGCTTTTCCCCTTTCTCAGCCGCTGGCACGCTGGAGCCAGGCGCGACGACCGGACCCAGAGGGTGCAGTCACTGAGGGCGGCTCGGATCGACTGACTGTTTGAGCCGGGCCTGAGCAAGGTGCCTCCCGCTTCTATACCCGATCCAACAGCGCAGGCTGTGCTGGCGGTTGCAGAGCACTCGTAGTCCTAAAGGTTCCGACGTAATACGCCGATAGAGCGCACTATGCCGCTATATGACTTCGCCCGTGTCAGACAAGCTTCGTCGCGAGCAACGATTTCGGCGGTCGGCCGGGAGCTGACTGAGCTCACGATGACCACTACGCGATTGTTGAAACGCGATGATGGTCAGGGGCTCACCGAATACGCGCTGATCCTGGCTCTGGTCGTGATCGTCTCATTGGCGGCCGCTGGATTCGTTGGTGGCCGGTTGACGTCAACCCTGAGTACCGTCGGTAGCAGCATGGCGTCCGGCGTGGCCGCGAAAACCGTCACGCAATCCGCTCAGACCACGCCGACGACGCCGACGACGCCGACCACGCCGACGACGCCGACGACGCCGACGACGCCGACGACGCCGACGACGCCGACCACGCCGACCACGCCGACCACGCCGACGACGCCGACCACGCCGACGACGCCGACCACGCCGACCACGCCGACGACGCCGACGACGCCGACCACGCCCACAAAGCCGACGAAGCCCACAAAGCACAACCACGGGCGATGATCGCGCTGCGCGCCGACATTCTCGCCTGGTAGAACAGATGCTCGAAATGCCAACAATCGAGCGTGAGATCAGCCACGCGCAATACGCCGCGGCGGCGACTCTGCGGGCCGCGCTGCGGCGGTTTCAGAAAGAGAGCGCTCGGATCCTGCGGGGTCACGGCCTAACCACCGAACGCTACGAGCTGCTCCTGGCGATCAGGGCGATGACCCAGAGCAGTCGCCAACCGACCACAGCTGAGCTATCCGACGATCTCCAACTCGCCCACAGCAGCACAACCCAACTAGCGCGCCGAGCCGAGGATGCCGGCCTGGTCTCCCGACGCGTCTCAAACAGGGATGCGCGGGTCCGGTACCTCACCTTGACCGACTCAGGTGAGGCCAAGCTCGCCGCCGCCGCTTCGGAGCTTGGGCCCGAGCGTCAACGTCTCATCGCGCTGCTTCGCGCGCTCTGACATAGCTTCGCTTCAGCCGAATCGCACAGCGTCCTCATAACCAGGCGCTCGGTGATATCGGTGAGCAACAGCTCGTTCGGTCGCGCGCGAGCGAACCTCCGGCGGACCCAGGTCAAGCGAGGTGACCTGCGCCCGCCCGGCGCCTTTGGGCAATCGACGATCCGGAGCGCCCGATGATGGCTCTCGACGGTGCTATCGGTTGCTGCCCGTGGCGGCTATTGCTTGCTGCCCGGGGTCAGGCCGCACGTGATCGACCGGGACGCCGGTATCGACGGCGGATTCCCTGCTGTTCAGAGGGCCGCCGTCGCCCTGCGCGACAATTTCCATGCCCTCTTTGCAGCCTGATAGTCCGCGAGCGCCTGGGCTGAGTCGACGTCGCCGAGGGTGGGGTGGGAGGGCACGAGGCCCTCGGCGATGGTGACGTCGAAGCGTTTGGCCAGCACGGAGCCGAGTGATTTGATCTTCATGTCGCCGAAGCCGGGCAGTGCAGCCAGCCGGGAACGAAGGTCGTCCGAATCGGTGGCGTCGCTCCAGATGCGGGAGGCGTCGCCACCGTATTCGTCACGCACGATCGTGGCGAGTTCTTGAGTCTTGGCCGCCATCGCACCGGGGAAGCGGTGGATCGCAGGCTTCTCCCGGAACACCGTGTCCAGGTCGGCGTCGGCGAGGGTGACGGCATCGAGCGAGCCGACCCGTTCGCGGATCACAAGCGGCCCCGAGAACGCCTTCTGCACCGTGACCTGCTGATCGAGGAGAAAGCCGATCACGAGCGCCATCGGATCCTCGGCGAGCAGCCGGTCGGCGGTGTCGTTGCCGGTGAAGTGCAGACGATCGGTCACAGGTGAATCCTATCCGGGTTTTTCCGCGGCGAAGGGGCGAGATCGCGCAACGTATGGCCGCTCGACCGCAGGACCGGAGCGGGATCTCCGGTCTGCGCCAAGCGGATCCTCCCGGATCTACGAGGTTCGGGCCGGTGGAAGCATTCAGTGGCAGGGAGGACACAACCACTGACAGGAGGAACCCGGGATGCAACGCAAGGTATTCGACAGGTTGGCAAGTACAACCGGTGCCGTCCTCGTGGTGCTGCTGTTGATCGCAGGTGGACTGCTCACGTGGGGCTCGAGCTTCGCGAAGTCCAACGTTCACAACCAGCTCGCGACGCAACAGATCTACTTCCCGTCGCAGACGGAGATCAACACCGTCCAGCATCAATACGCGACCACCGGCAAGACCACCGATCCGGAGTTCCCGAACAAGGTGATGGTGTCCCAGCTGGCGCCCTACGCGGGCCAGCAGGTTCTGACAGGCAAGCAGGCTCAGGTCTATGCCGACTGGTTCATCGGCCAGCACCTGTACGCGATGCCCTACCACGGTGTGTACTCGCAGATCAGCGGGGCTTACATGGCCGCCAAGCCCGGCAGCGCCAAGGCGACGCAGCTGGGTGATCTGAGGCAGACCTCCTTCATGGGAACGACGCTGCGTGGGATGCTGTTGACGGCATACGCATTCGGAACGATCGGCGTGATCATGATGTGGGCGGCGATCGCAGCATTCGGCGGGGCGCTGGTGATGGCACTGCTGGTGGCGGGCGGCCTCTGGCACGCCTCCCGGACAGCGTCGGAGGAGCGCATCTTCGCGGATCTCGCCCGCGAGGCCGATACCCCGACGCCGATCGGCACAACCTGAGGAACACGGCCTGACCAAGCTTCGGTTCGCAGCCAGGATCTCCGGGGGAGCCTGGACAGCGAGCCGAGCGCCGGGGTCCTCCGTCAACGACCCCGATGAATGCCCGCGCTGGGTCGCCAGCGCGGGCATTGCGCGTGTGGGAAGCTTGGCCGATGGAACAGCGGATCAGTCTGATCACGCTTGGCGTCAGCGACCTCGCGCGGGCCCGCGGGTTCTACGAGAAGCTCGGTTGGCAAGGCGCCCAGCAGCCCGACGATGACGTGTGCTTCTTCGAGGCCGGCGGGATGGTCTTCGGCCTCTGGACTGCGCTCGGCGGTCACGGCGCGCCCGGGATCGAACTGGCTCACAATGTTCCCTCACCGGATGCGGTGGCCGAGCTTCTGGCCGACGCCGAACGGGCCGGCGGCATCATCGTCCGTCACTCGCACCAGGCCGATTGGGGTGGTACCACCGGCGCCTTCGCGGATCCCGACGGGTATGTCTGGGAGGTCGCCCACAACCCGGGCTGGACGCTTCTGGACGACGGCTCGATCCACCTATAGCCACTGACCTCAGCCTCTGAGCGCACGATCCGCCGCCGCGGGTCTTCTTCGGCTCTGGCCTCAGTGGGCAGAGGCCGACTATGCCGGGCGCTACTCCGGTGCTCTGAGCACCACGACGCAGTTCTGTCCACCGAACCCGAAGGCGTTCACGACCGCCGTCTTGACCGTCGCCTCGCGTGAGGTCAGCGGCACGTAGTCGAGGTCGCAGGCCGGATCGGGTGTGTCGAGGTTGATCGTCGGCGGGACGACGCCATCGCGCATGGCCAGCAGGCAGACCATGGCTGAGAGCGCGCCGGCGGCGCCGATCAGGTGCCCGACCATCGATTTGGGCGAGCTGACCAGCAGCCCATCGGCTGCGGCTCCGTAGACGTCACGGATCACGCTCGTCTCGACCGCGTCGTTGATGCGGGTCGCGGTGCCGTGGGCGCAGATGTAGTCGACGTCTGAGGGCGCGGTGTTCGTGCGGTCGAGCGCGAGCTTGACGGCGCGCCGCGGCTGGCGGCCGGTGGGGTCGGGGTGACTGATGTGAAAGGCGTCGGTGGTCAGCGCTCCCCCGGCAACCGCTCCATAGACGCGCGCGCCACGGGCGCGTGCGTGCTCGGCCGACTCCACCACGAACAGGACCGCGCCCTCGCCGTAGACGAAGCCGTCGCGGTCGGCGGCGAACGGCCGGCTGGCACGCGCGGGTTCGTCGTTGCGCGCTGACAGCGCACCCATGTTCGCAAGCCCGGCGAACATCACCGAGGTGATGCCGGCGTCGGTGCCGCCGGCGATGACCACGTCAGCCTCATCGGCAAGGATCAGCCGCCGCGCCTCGAGCAGGGCGGCGTTGCCACTGGCGCAGGCCAGGGCGCTCGCCGTAACAGGGCCGTGCAGGCCGAGGTCGATCGCGACCTCACAGGCGGGCATATTGGGAATCATCTCCGGTACGTAGTACGCACTGACGCCGCGCAGGCCGTCGGCCAGGAAGCCCTCGACGTTCGCCTGGGTCTCCGGAATCCCCGTCACGGCCGTATTGACGACCACGCCGACACGCTCGTAGTCGGCGAGTGACTCGATGCCCGCGCCGGGTTCGAGTCCGGCGTCGGCAAACGCCTCGCGCGCCGCCGCCACGGCCAGCTGCGAGAACCGCGCCGAGCGCCGGGAGCGCTTGGTGCCGAGCAGGGCCTCCGCGTCAAAGCCCTTGACCTCTCCGGCGATCCGGGTCGGCAGCTCCGAGGCATCGAACAGCGTGATTGGTGCGACGCCGGACTCACCCGCGACGAGGCGGCGCCAGGTGGTCGGAACGTCATTGCCGAGCGGTGTCACGGCCCCGATGCCGGTCACGAGCGGATCGGTGGCTTGCGAGCTCACACTGCTCACGGGCGCACCAGCATGAACCGCGCAGGGTCGTCTCGGTACTGCGCATGCGCTGAACTGCTCAAACCATCAACCCCCCAAATCACGCCGCGTCGGTCAGCGATCGTAGTGAGGCGACTACGGCGGCGAGCCGCTCGGTCTGCTCCAGCGGCCGCCCCCCGAGCGGCAACAGCAGGACCTCGCCGACGCCCGCGGCGATATAGCGCCCGAGGAACTCCGCAACACGACCGGCCTCGCCCAACGCGGTCCAGCGCTCCACTCGATCGAGCCCAAGCCCGTACTGGCCGCGCAGGTGCGCGTCGGCCGCGGCACGCGACACTTCGGAGTCGCGGTCGACGTGGGCGAGCATCAAGAGTGAGAGTCCGGGGGCGGAGCGGCCGTGTTCTGCCGCCAACTCGGCGAGACGTTCACCCCGCTGGGCGAACGTCTCGGGCGAGATCCACATCGGCAGCCACGCATCGCCAAAGCGGGCCGCGCGTTCGACGGCGCGGTCGCTGCGTCCGCCGACAAGCACCGGCGGCATCGGCGCCGCGGGCTGTAGCGAGTGCTCGGTGCCCTCGGCGAGGAAATCTGGCAGCAGCTCAAGTGCCCGGTCAAGCCGTGCGCCGCGGCGAGCATGGGGCACCTCGGCGGCCTCGTACTCTTCCGGGAATTCACCACCGACGCCGACGCCGAGTCGCAGCCGGTTGCCGGACAGCATCTGCAGGGTCGCGATCTGCTTGGCCGCCCATGCCAGCGGGCGCATACCCAGCAGCATCACGCTGAAGCCCAGCTGGACGTCGGTGGTCACCGTGGCGGCGACGCCGAGGCACGTGGCGGCGTCGAGTACCGGTGCCGGACACTTGAGGTGATCGCCGGCCCAGACCGAGTCGAAGCCGACCAGCTCGGCCAGCCTCGCAGCCTCGGCCACGGGCAGCGACTCCCCGCGCCGCAGCGGGTCGAACGTCGGCAGCAACACACCCCAACTCGTCATCTGGGTCGAAGCTAACGAACTTCGACGCGGCTGGCTGGCAACAACAGATGACCGGGGGGTGTGCCGAGTGGCGCATCAGCACCAGACACCGCGCTCAGCGGGCGAACAGCATCCTGCGGCCCAATCCGAGCCCGAGGCTCGCGTACCCGCGCAGCAGCTTGGACTCGGCCTCAGCCAGGACGGAGTCGAGCGCGGCGGCGAAGCGGCGCAGGTCATCCTCGGGGATCGTCAGCGGCGGCAAGGCCTTGATCACGTTCATGTGATGGCCGGCGACCTGCGTGAGGATCTGGTGCTCCTGGAACAGCGGAACCGTGATCAGCTGCGCGAACAGTCCGGGTTGACGGCGCTCGATCGCCTCCCAGACGCGACGGGCCGCGCGTCCCGACGGAGCGCCGAGCTCGATTCCCCACATCAGCCCGAGCCCGCGCACCTCACGCACTATCTCGTAGCGATCGGCCAGCGGCCGAGTCAGATGCGCGAGCAGGTCGCCCATCTGCGCGGCGCGTGCGATCAGCCCGTCGCGCTCGATGACCGCCAGCGTCGCGAGGGCGGCTCCGGCAGCGAAGTCACCTCCACCGAAGGTCGAGCCGTGCACGACGCTGTTCTCCATCGAGTCGAAGGTCGCATCGAAGACGGCCCGGCTGGCGAGCAGCGCCCCGACTGGGACGTAGCCGCCCGAAAGCGCCTTTGAGAGCGTCACCATGTCCGGCTGGACGCCCCAGTGCTCCAGCGCCAGGAAACGCCCGGTGCGGCCCAGACCGGTCTGAACCTCATCGACGATCAACAACGTGCCGGCGTCACGGCAGAGCCTCTGCGCACCGAGCAGGTAGCCGTCGGGAGCGACGTAGACGCCCTTGCCCTGCACAGGTTCGACGATGAAGGCCGCGACGTCGTCCCTGCTGAGCTCCCGCTCGAGCGACCCGAGGTCGCCGAAGGGCACCGGCTCGCAACCGGGCAGCAGCGGTCCGAAGCGTCGGCGAAACTCGTCATTGCCGTTGACCGAGAGCGATCCGAAGGAGAGCCCGTGGAAGGCGCGCTCGCAGTAGAGGATTCGGGTGCGTCCGGTGGCGGCGCGGGCGAGCTTGAGCGCCGCCTCAACGGACTCGGTGCCGGAGCTCGTGAGCACAGCCGCATCGAGCGGCGCCGGTGCGCTCTGCACCAGCTGCTGCGCCAGCAGCCCCGCCCGCAACGAGGTTCCGAGCTGCGGCAGACTCGGCGGGTCGCTATCGATAAGCCGCTTGAGCTGATCCTTGAGGTACGGGTGGTTGCGCCCGAGCCCGAAGACGCCGTAGCCCGCATACAGGTCGAGATACTCTCGGCCCGAGGCATCGATCAGATAGGGCCCGACCCCCCGCACCCATTGCCGATCGAAACCCAGCGTCTGCAGCACGCGCCCGAGCTGGCGGTTCAGGTAGCGCTGGTTGAGGTCCATCGCCTCACCGCTGTTCAGCGCGTTGCGTAGGGTCAGGTCGTTAACCTCCGCGCTAGCAGGTGTGTTGTCGGAGTCGGGGATCGGAACGGCCATTTCGGTAAGAACGAGTCGGAGTTTCAGATTATGGATGCCCTGAGCCGCCTGCGTGACCAGTTTGCGGCGAGCGCCGAAGCGCTCGCGGGTGGTCCCGACGTACCCCTGGATGGTCCCGGCGCCGCGCTGCACCGCGCGGTTGAACATCTGCTCTCACTGCAGGATCCGGACGGATGGTGGAAGGGGGAGCTCGAGACGAACGTGACGATGGACGCCGAGGACATGCTGCTGCGGCAGTTCCTCGGGATCCGCGAAGCCGACGCCACGGCGCGCTGTGCCAGTTGGATCCGCTCGCAACAGCGCGATGACGGCACCTGGTCGAACTTCTACGGTGGCCCGGCCGACCTGTCGACGACGATCGAGTCCTACGTGGCGCTGCGCTTGGCCGGTGACGAGCCTGACCAGGAGCACATGCGAGCCGCGGCGCAGTATGTTCGCGGCGCCGGCGGCCTCCCGCGGGCTCGCGTGTTCACCCATATCTGGCTGGCGCTTTTCGGCGCATGGTCCTGGGACCAGCTCCCGGCGCTGCCGCCCGAGCTGATCCTGCTGCCCAGCGAGGTGCCGCTGAACATCTACGACTTCGCCTGTTGGGCCCGGCAGACGGTGGTGGCCCTGTCGGTGGTGCTCGCGTTGCGTCCGGTGCGGCCGCTGCCGTTCGCGCTCGACGAGCTCGGCGGGGCCGAGCCGTTCGCGCCTACACAGGGTTCGACGGCGCTGGGCCGCGGGCTGGTCGTCGCCGATCGACTGATGCAGGCCTACCAGCGTCACCCGGTGGGACCGCTGCGCCGCTTCGCGCTGGCGCGCGCCGAGCGCTGGATCGTCGACCGCCAGGAGGCCGACGGCGGTTGGGGCGGCATCCAGCCGCCATGGGTCTACTCGCTGATCGCATTGAACCTGCTCGGTTACGACCTCGAGCACCCGGTGATGGTGCGCGGCCTCGCCGGGATGCAGGACTTCACGATCGATGAGGGCCCACGTCGGGTCGAGGCCTGCCAGTCGCCGGTGTGGGACACCAGCCTGGCGGTGATCGCCCTGCGCGATGCCGGCATCGCAGCCGATGATGCGGCTCTGGTGCGGGCAGCGGGCTGGCTGGTCGACCAGCAGATCCTGCAGCGCGGCGACTGGGCCGTGCGCCGGCCGCAGCTGCGGCCCGGCGGCTGGGCGTTCGAGTTCGCCAACGCCAACTATCCCGACATCGATGACACCGCCGAGGTCGTGATGGCCCTGCGGCGCGTGCAACATCCGGATGCTGAACGCGTGCAGGCGGCGATCGACCGCGGCGCCGAGTGGCTGGGCGGGATGCGCAGCTCCGACGGGGGGTGGGGAGCCTTCGACGTCGACAACCGCCGGGCGCTGGTGCGGGAGATTCCGTTCTGTGACTTCGGCGAGGTGATCGACCCGCCGAGCGCCGACGTGACCGCTCATGTGGTCGAGATGCTGGGCCTGCTCGGCCGTGGCGAGGACGAGTTGACCCGCGACGGTGTTCGGTGGCTGCTCGACAACCAGGAGCCGGATGGTTCATGGTTCGGCCGCTGGGGCGTCAACCACGTCTACGGCACCGCGGCGGTGCTGCCGGCGCTGGTCGCAGCCGGGATCTCACCGAGCGGCTCTCCGATACGCAGGGCCGTCAGCTGGCTGGAGGCCCACCAGAACGCCGATGGCGGCTGGGGCGAGGATTGCCGCTCCTACGACGATCCGGCGTGGATCGGGCGCGGTGAGAGCACGCCGTCGCAGACGGCGTGGGCGCTGCTCGCGCTCGCAGCGGCGGACCAACGCGACTCGGAGGCGGCCGCCCGCGGAATCGACTGGCTGGTTGTCAACCAGCGGGCCGACGGCGGCTGGGACGAGGATCACCACACCGGCACCGGCTTCCCCTCGGACTTCTACATCAAATACCACCTGTATCGCCTGGTCTTCCCGGTGATGGCGCTGGGGCGATGTCTGCGATGAGCACCGTAGCCAGGCTCGACATCTCGGCCCTGCCGACCCGCGAGCAGGTGCTGCCACAGGCCGGGAGCGAGAACTTCAAGGTCGCGAGCGCGATCCTCGGCAGGCGGCGCGCCCGCCACCTGACGGCGATATACGGCTTCGCGAGGTTGGTTGACGACGTCGGTGACGAGACCGAGGGCGATCGCCTCGAGCTGCTCGATCTGGTTGAGCTCGAGCTGCACCTCGCGTTCGCAGATCAGGGCGCTGACCCTCCGCGACATCCGCTGATGCAGGAGCTGGCGGGCACGATCCGCGATTGCTCGCTCCCGATCGGACCGTTCGAGCGCTTGATCGAGGCCAATCGGCTCGATCAGGTCGTCAAGCGCTACGAGAGCTTCGCGCAGCTGTATGAGTACTGCATGCTCTCGGCGGCGCCGGTGGGTGAGCTGGTGTTGCATGTGTTCGACGCCGCCACACCCACGCGGATCGCCCTGTCAGACCGCGTCTGCGCTGGTCTGCAGGTGGTCGAGCACCTACAGGACATCGCCGAGGACCTCGGCAACGGCCGTATCTACATGCCACGTCAGGACCTCAACCACTTCGGCCTGGAGGAGAGCGCGTTGGCGGGCGAGTCCTCCGCCGCGCTACGGTCGCTGATCGGGTTCGAGGCGTCCAGGGCCAGGGCCCTGCTCGGCAGCGGCGCGCCGCTTGCGCGCACGCTGCCGCTCGCACCGCGGTTCGCGGTCGCGGGCTTCGTTGCCGGTGGTCTGAACGCGCTCGAGACGCTGGAGCACGGCCACGCCGGGCGCGCAGCCTACGTGCGGCGCCTGCTGAGGATGGCGGCGGGCCGATGACGATCGCGGCGATCGAGGCCGAGTACGCCTACGGGCAGTGCGAGCGGATCACGCGCGCGAGTGCGGCGAACTTCTACTACGGCATCCGGCTGCTTCCCCGCGTCAAGCGCCGGGCGATGTGCGCGGTCTACGCGTTCGCGCGACGTGTTGATGACATCGGCGATGGCGATCCCGGCCTGGGTGTTGCCGGCGTCGGCACCGGAGCGGGTTCCAAGGGCGCCACGGACGAGCGGCTGCAGCGACTCGCCCGCGAGCGCGGCCGCCTGGCCGCGCTCGCCGAGGATCAGGTCGACCTCGACGACCCGGTCAGCGTCGCGCTCGCACACGCCTCGGCCCACTACCGCCTGCCTCCCGACGCCCTTGATCTACTGATCGAGGGCGTCGAACGCGACGTGCGCGGAGCCGAGTACGAGACCTTCGACGAGCTCGTCCGCTACTGCCGCTGCGTTGCAGGCTCGATCGGACGATTGTGCCTGGCGATCTTCAGCGACGGCTCCGCCACGGCGGAGGCGCATCGGCTCGCGGACGACCTCGGTGTCGCGATGCAACTGACCAACATCCTGCGTGACGTGGTCGAGGATCGCGGACTCGGGCGCGTGTACCTGCCCGCCGAGGACCTGCGCCGGTTCGAGTCGCCCGACGTTGCGGTGGACTCGCTTCAGACGATCGCGCTGATCCGCTTCGAGGCCGAGCGGGCCGAGGACTGGTTTGACCGCGGCCTGGGGCTGCTGGATTTCCTTGACGGCCGCAGCGCCGCCTGTGTCGAAGCGATGACGGGCATCTACAGGCGCCTGCTCGAGCGCATCCTCGAGGACCCGGCAGTCGTGACCAGGGGACGGATCTCGCTCTCGCCACTGGAGAAGTCGTGGGTGGCGGCGCGCAGTCTCGTGACCGCCGCCGGCGCGGAGCACAGCCGATGAGCGCCGGCACGGTCGTCGTGATCGGTGGCGGCCTGGCCGGGATCACCGCCGCGCTGGATTGCGCGCGCGGGGGGGCATCGGTGACGTTGCTGGAGGCGCGCGGCCGGCTTGGAGGCGCCGCCTACTCGTTCGAGCGCGACGGATTGTCGGTCGACAACGGCCAGCACGTGTTCCTGCGCTGCTGCACTGCCTATCTGGAACTGCTCGAGGAGCTGGGCGCCAGTGCGCTGGTGACGATGCAGGAGCGGCTCGAGGTGGCCGTGGTCGCACCGGGAGGCCGCCGCGGCTGGCTGCGACGCTCGGGATTTCCGGCGCCGCTGCACCTGGCAGCGTCGCTGCTTCGCTACCCGTTCCTGGGCTGGCGGGATCGGGTGTCGGCGGCTTGGGCGATGCGACGCCTCGGCGCGGTCGACCTCGATGACCCGCGCAACGACCAGCGCTCGTTCGGCGCGTGGCTGCGCTGCCATCGCCAGCACGCCAACGCGATCGAGTCGCTCTGGGAGTTGATCGCGCGACCGACGCTCAACCTCAAGGTCGACGATGCCTCGCTTGCACAGGCCGCGCAGGTATTCCAGCTCGGCCTGTTGCAGGATCCAGCCGCCGGTGACATCGGCTGGGCGCTGGCCGGATTGTCTGAGATCCACGATCGCGCGGCGCGCCGGACGCTCGAGGATGCCGGCGTCGACGTTCGCATTCGCACAACGGCGAAGTCGGTCGGCTCCGGGCACGCCAGGTTCACGGTGCAGACCAGTGACGGTGCCCTGCTGGAGGCGGACGCGGTCGTGGTGGCGGTTCCGCCGAGCGCCGCCTCCGAGTTGCTGCCGGCGTGTGCCGGATTGGATGGCGAGACTGGGACCCGCCTCGGGCGCTCCTCGATCGTCAACCTCCACGTCGTCTACGACCGCCGCGTGCTCGACGAGCCGTTCGCGGCCGGCGTCGACACGCCAGTGCAGTGGGTCTTTGACCGGACCGCAAGCTCAGGGCTCCAGAGTGGTCAATATCTGGCGGTGTCCCTGTCAGCGGCCGACGATGAGTTCGGTGTCGGGCCTGACGAGCTTCGGGCCAGATACCTGCCGGAGCTCGCGTCCGTATTTCCGCTCGCCGGCGCGGCCACCGTGCAGAACTTCTTCGTCACGCGTGAGCACTCGGCGACGTTTCGAGCCGCCCCCGGCGCGCGGGCCTGGCGACCTCGAGCGGCGACCGCCATTCCCGGTCTGGCGCTGGCGGGCGCATGGACCGATACCGGCTGGCCGGCGACGATGGAGGGCGCGGTGCGCAGCGGTCATGCCGCTGCCCGTGTGGCCCTGGGGGTCGGTGGATGAGCGCCGCGGCCGCAACCGTCGCGGACATCGGGCCGGGCTCCGATGAGCTCGTCGTCCTGGCGCCATTGGCGGTCGAGGCGCGGGCCGTGCGCAGCGGCGCACCATGGGCAGACGTGCGCCGGACCGGGATGGGGCCGCGACGGTCCGCGCGTGCGACGCAGCAATCGATAGCGGGCGGCGGCGCCCGTCCGATCCTGATCGCCGGCTTCTGCGGCGCGCTTGACCCCAGCCTCGAGCCGGGTGACATCGTGCTCGCCAGTGAGCTGCGCAGCCCGGCGGGGGCGATCGCTTGCGACGACCCGACGATCCTCGCTGGTGTGCTTCGGCGTGGTGGCCTGCGTGTCCAGGTGGCGCCGATCGTCTCGAGCCCACGCCTGGTGACCGGCACGCGTCGCGAGGCTCTGTTTGCCGCAGGGGCGGTCGCGGTCGACATGGAGTCGGCCTGGCTTGTGCCTGCGTCGCGCAGCCGTCCACTGGTGACGATGCGTGTGGTGCTCGACTCGGGTCACCGCGAGCTGCACCGGCCACTTCAGACGATGAGCGGCTTCGCCAGCGCCTACCGGGAACTGCGCCGAGCCTGTTCGCTGATACGCGAGTGGACCGAGGCGATCGGCCAGCGCGAGGTTGTGCTCGCCTCGCCGCGCGCATCGTGCGCGGGGGTCGAGCGTGCAGTTGAGATCGTCGAGCGTGCACTCGAGGTCCGCGGAGCGCCGATCTACGTCCGCAAGCAGATCGTGCACAACGCCCACGTCGTGCTCTCGCTGCAGGAGCGTGGGGCCATCTTCGTCGATGAGCTCGACGAGGTGCCGCAGGGGGAGACCGTGATCTTCTCGGCGCACGGCGTCTCGCCCGCGGTCCGGATGGAGGCGGAGCGCCGCGGGCTCGACGTGATCGATGCCACCTGCCCGCTGGTCTCGAAGGTGCACGCGGAGGCGCGGCGCTTTGCGGCGGCCGGGTTCGACATCGTGCTCGTTGGTCATCGCGGCCATGAGGAGGTGGAGGGCACGCTCGGCGAGGCGCCGGATCGGATCCGGGTTGTGGCGAATGCGGACGAAGTCGCGGACCAGCGGGTCCGCGACCCAAAACGAGTTGCTTACCTGAGCCAGACGACCCTCGCAGTCGACGAGACCAACCGGATCGTGGATGCCCTGCGGGAGCGTTTCCCGGAGATCTCGGGGCCTGCCTCCAGTGACATCTGTTATGCGACGCAGAACCGGCAGGACGCGGTCCGGGCGCTCGCCGGCGACTGCGATCTGATCCTGGTGGTGGGATCGCCGAACTCATCGAATTCGCGCCGGCTGGTCGAGGTCGCCGAGCGGGCCGGCTGCCGCGCGCTGCTGATCGGCGACGGCTCGGAGATCGAGCCTGTCATGCTCCGTGGGACGCGGCGGGTCGGCGTGACGGCCGGAGCGTCCGCGCCGGAGGCGCTGGTCGAGGCGGTGATCGGTGCGCTGGGCGGACTCGGCGAGGTTCGTGTCAGCGAGCGGACGGTGGCGACAGAGGACATGCATTTCAAGCTGCCGCGCGAGGTGGCCAGAGGAGGTAAGAGCTGATGGCAGTGCCGATGAGACAGGCCGCGCATATGGGTGCATACCTGATGAAGCAGCGCCTGCGCGGGGTCGAGAAATACCCGCTGATCGTCGAGCTCGAGCCGCTGTTCCAATGCAACCTGGCCTGTGAGGGTTGTGGGAAGATCCAGCATCCGGAGCACGAGCTGAGGCGCCGCATGCCGGTGCAGCAGGCGATCGCAGCGGTCGAGGAGTGCGGGGCGCCGATGGTCTCGATCGCCGGCGGTGAGCCTCTGATCCACCCGGAGATCGATGAGATCGCGCGCCAGCTGATCGCGCGCCGGAAGTTCGTCTACCTGTGCACCAACGCGCTGCTGATGGAGAAGCGACTCGATCAGTTCAAGCCCTCCCCGTATTTCGCGTGGGCTGTGCACATCGACGGCCTTCGCGAGCGCCACGACGAGTCGGTAGCGCGCGGGGGCGTGTTCGACAAGGCGGTTTCCGCGATCAGGGCGGCCAAGGCCAGGGGATTCCGGGTCACCACCAACACGACCTTCTTCACTCACGACTCGCCCGAGGCGGTCCGCTCGGTGCTCGACTTCCTCAACGATGAGCTGGAGGTCGACCAGATGATGATCTCGCCCGCGTACGCGTACGAGAAAGCGCCCGACCAGGAGCACTTCCTGGGCGTCCGCCAGACGCGCGAGCTGTTCAGGGCGGCGTTCGCGGACGGGCGCCGCAAGAAGTGGCGGCTCAACCATTCGCCGCTGTTCCTGGACTTCCTCGAGGGCAAGGCCGACTTCCAGTGCACGCCGTGGGGGATTCCGTCATATTCGCTGTTCGGCTGGCAGCGGCCGTGCTACCTGATGGGCGACGGATACACCGAGACCTACAGGGAGCTGCTCGAGACCACCGACTGGGACCAGTACGGTCGCGGCAACGACCCGCGCTGCGAGAACTGCATGGCGCACTGCGGCTACGAGCCCACGGCCGTGGTCGCGTCGACACGGTCTCTGAAGCAGTCGCTGCGCGCGCTCGTTCAGTCGTAGGCCGGCCTGGGGGTCCTCGACCGCGACGGCAATAATTCTGGTGTTACGCGTAGACTTGGGCAGCGACCGGGGGAGGACGGGAGGCGCCAGCGGGTGGCCGTCCGCGGTCGCGACGCGCAGTGTTGAAGGAGGGGTTGCTTTGAGGATCAGGAGTTGGAAGGCTGTCGTCGCCGTGATCGCGGCGCTTGCGAGCGTGTCGCTCGCGATGAGCGTGACTGCTACCGCCGCCACGGCGCGCAGCTGCAACTCGATCGCGGCGGGCGTGAAACGCGCTGAGCGCGCCTACACACATCGGTTCTCGTCCGGTTCCCCGGCGTTTCCGGGTGGTGCGATCGGCGTGGTGATGCCGGGCACCGCCTGCACCTACACGTTCGGCGCCGCTGATCAGGCCAGCGGCCGTCGGGTCACCCCAACGACCCAGTTCGAGATCAACTCGCTGACGAAGCTGTTCACCGCTACGCTGCTGGCGCGCGCGGTGGCGCAGGGGCGGATGTCGCTGTCCTCGCCGGTCCAGGACTACGTTCCGGCGGGCGTGAGGGTCCCAGTCGATCCGTCGTGTCCTTATGGCGCGATCACGATCGCGGATCTGGCGACGGAGCAGTCCGGGCTTCCGGACCAGCCGGCCGACTACGCCTCCTCTCACGCCGACTACTCGCTCAGGCGGCTCTACGCGGACCTTCAGAAGAGCAGGTTGGCGCGCTGTCCGGGCAGCCGGTACGGCGCTTCAGACCTCGGATACGGGCTGCTCGGCGACCTGATCGCACGCGCTTCGGGCGTGCTGCTGGGGCGCTCGGCGCTGACGGAGGGGGCCGCGTACGAGTCGCTGCTGCGCAGCGCGATCACCCGCCCGCTGGGCATGACGCGGACCCGACTGGAGCCGCTCAAGCCGGACCCGTACCTTGCGACCGCCTACAGCGCGGTGGATTTGGCGCAGGCGCCGTTGACCGATGACATCGGGGCTTTGGCCGGCGCTGACGGCCTCGTCTCGAGCATCGGCAACATGGAGCGATTCGTCAAGGCAGCACTCGGGCGCGGGCCGGCATCGCAGGCCGCATGGCTGGCGGCAACCGAGGAGCCGCTCGCGTCAGGCGCTCAGGCTGGTTACAGAAGCGGGCTCGGCTGGCAGATCGGCACCGCCAGTTGGTTGCCGGCGAGTTTCCTCGTGGCCGGCGGCGCCTCCGCTGGCATGTCCAGCTACATGATGCTCGTCCCTTCCTCACACGTCGGTGTCGTGATCCTCAGCAACCAGGCGCTGCACGAGCCCAGGTATCCGGCTCAGTTGATCGTGCACGCGCTGACGCCGCACAGCAAGGCTCCGCCCGTTAGTTGATCCTTCTGCCTGCCCCTGGCCGGTGTTGACTCCGATACGCGAGCTTGTGGTGTTAGTTGGTGTCGCAAATACCCCGGTCCGGGGGATTTGCGACACCAACACTCGTGGATCGGCGCTGCTTGACCCGGAGCAGGCGTTGACGTCGGTCGCCTGCCACGGCGCCACGATGTGGCGTCACCGTCACCGTCACCGTCGACTCGGCCGGCGGAGCGTGGCTCGCGCTACAGGCGCCTGCGCTCGACGACGGACGTCGCCGTAACCAGCGTAAGTGCCGGCACATCCTTTGCCACCGCGGCACCGGCGCCGATCACCGAACCGTGACCGATCCTCACCCCGGGAGCGATCGTGGCCGCCGCCCCGATCCAGACATCCGATTCGATCACGATCGGCCTCATCGTGATCGCGTCAAAGCGTTCGGCCGGCGCCACGGGATGTCCGCTGGTGACCAGCGTGACCATCGGCCCGATCAGCACTCGGTCGCCGATGGTGATGCCGCCGAGATCAGAGAACAGGCACCCCTGATTGACGAACACCCGCTCGCCGAACTCGATCCCGAGTCCGTAGTCGCAGTAGAACGGGGGGTAGATCGTCACCGTTTCATGGAGCGGCCTGCCCAGGATCTCGCCCAGCAGGGCGGCGCGCGCCTTGACATCGCTGAACGGCAGCACGTTGAGACGCGAGGTCAAGTCCATCACGACCCGGACGCGCTCCGCGAAGCACCGCGACTCGGGTGTGCCCGACTGCAGACGCTGCTCGATCCGGCTATCGCTCACGCACGTGCCCGGATGCCATCCGGGCGAACTCGAACGTGGCGGTCCCTGTGGTGACCACCGGGTCCTGCGCGGCGAACGCGCGGAGCGCCTGTTCGTCGTCGGTTTCGACGACGGCCAGACCGTACGAGTCATCGTCGGTGAGGACGGGCCCGAACACGACCAACTCGCCGCGCTCTAGATACGGGGCCCAGTGCGCCGCGTGCCGGCTCATGATCGCGCGCTCCGAGTCGGTGAGAGTCTGAGCGAATCCCGGACGTGGAGCGATCAGGCGCATGACGAAGACCGACATGACCCGGGACTCTACGCCACTGCGCTGACCGGATCGAGCCGATCTCCCTGAACTCGGCGGGTGCCCGACCCTGACCGAAGCTCGGCATCTCCTGCCAGCGGATCTCAGTCTCGCTCGACCGTCCGCAGACCGTGATCGGGCGTCCACCACTCGATCACCAGC
Organism: uncultured Conexibacteraceae bacterium; assembly: GCA_963848435.1. GTDB lineage: Bacteria > Actinomycetota > Thermoleophilia > Solirubrobacterales > Solirubrobacteraceae > Palsa-465. The sequence goes on from CAWKDQ010000009.1 coordinate 43,640, forward strand.
CTGGTGGCGTCATTGTTGAGGTGCGTGTGCACGACCTCGGTGATCTCGCTGCGGAACCGGTCGCCGGCCGGTGAGCCATCTGCGAGCGGTCCAGCCGCGATCGCATGACCGGCGATCTTCGCCTCACCTGGCCATTCAGCCTCGGCCCCGTCGATCGGATCGACGGTCGCGCTGTGCAGCGCGAAGCGCGGATCCCTACGCAGGTCGGCGCCCTTGCGCGAATCCGCCATCGAGCCGAAGATCAGATCGCCATTCTCGAAGGCCGCCTCGATTCCGGAGATCCGCGGCGACCCGTCCGCTCGCAGCGTCGCGATCGTCTTGTGCCGGTGGGCGTCGAACAGCACCCGCACGCGCGCGGCGAACTCGGGCTCAGAGGATTCGACGGTCTGCCATCTGGTCATCCGGCGGTCATCGTCCCACCAAACATCCTTGCGCGTCCCGCCGTTGAGCGATGTTAGGCTGCGACCGTGGTCGCCGACCGTCTACGCGAGCTTGGCATCGAGCTACCGCCACCGTTCCCGCCGGCGGGCAATTATCTGGCGTGCGTGATCGACGGAACCTCTGTGCATGTGGGTGGTCACGGACCGATAGCCGGTGACGACATCGTCCGCGGCAAGGTGGGTGCGGATCTCACGCTCGAGGAGGCGCAGGACGCAGCACGTATGACCGGGCTGTCGATCCTCGCGACGTTGAATGCACAGCTGGGTGATCTTGACCGGATCGAACGGATCGTGAAGGTCTTTGGGATGGTCAACTGTGCTCCCGGCTTCAACCAGACGCCGGCGGTGATCAATGGGTGCTCAGACCTGCTGGTCGCGGTCTTTGGTGAGGCTGGACGCCACACCCGCAGCGCCGTGGGAATGGCCGAGCTTCCGTTCGACATAGCTGTCGAGATCGAACTCACAGCACGGCTGCGCGAGCCTGCTCTGAACTAGCCGTCACACGGATCGGTGGCGCGATCGATGGTTCCTTGCGGACCAGCGTCGTGGATCATTCCCCTCGGGTTCGATTCCTGCCTTTATTCGCAAGAATGCTGCGCAGACCTCGCCAATTCTGAGGCATTTGCGCGAAGTCCCACGGATTCCTGCGAAGCAGCGAGCTTCGGGACGGAGGTGTGTGTTACTGGAGTACTGCAGCACCGTTCCGTTTTGGTCAAATCACAATTGCAGTGACCGGTCCGTGATTCACCGGCGCCGGTCCCGGAGAGTGAGGAGCAATGGAAAACGGACCTTCCGTATCCCTGCGGACAGCACCCCCCAATGACTCGACAGCTTCGCTCGATGACCTATTCAAGCGCTGGCAGCTCAATGGCGATCAACGTGCCCGGGACGAGCTGGTTGCGCGCTACATGCCACTTACCATGCGGCTCGCACGACGCTACCGCGGCGCCAACGAGCCGTTCGACGACCTCAAGCAGGCCGCCACGATCGGACTGCTCAAGGCGATCGATCGCTTCGACCCGTCGCGGGCTAACGGCTTCCAGGCCTACGCGGTGCCGACGATCCTCGGGGAGCTCAAGCGCTACTTCCGTGACAACTGCTGGGCGGTTCACATGCCGCGCGGTATTCAGGATCTGGCGGTCAAGGTGGAACAGGCTCAGCGCAGGCTGGCCACCTCCGGTGGCCGTTCACCCACATATGTGGAGCTCGCTGAGTACCTTGAACTGACTGTCGAGGAAGTGCTTGATGCCATTGAGGCCTCGTCTGCCCACTACGCCGTTTCCCTCGATGTGCCGCACGAGAGCCCCGAGGGGGAGGTGAGCACGCTCGGCGAATCCATCGGTGAGCTGGACCCGGGCTTTGAGTTGGTCGATTGCGGTGAGGCGATCCGGCTGGCAGCGGTTCATCTCTCTGAACGGGAGCGCAAGGTCCTTGCCCTGCGGTTCCTCGAAGACCGCACTCAGACGCAGATAGCCGACGAGATCGGCGTTTCCCAAATGCAGGTATCGAGGATGATCCGCAAGTCGCTGCAGCTGCTCTCAACCCACGTTGAAGGTCAGCCGCGGGCAGCGCTCTCGCACCGCTGACCGCTGCGCATCGCCAACCCGCTGAGTCACACAGCAGCCCGATGGCTGCTGTGTGACCTCTCCGCAGCTGTGAGCGACTGCTTGTTGCTCGTCACCGCCCATACCAGCGGCGCCCGCGCCCCGTTTGCGCGCCGCCGACGACGAAGCCCAGCAGCCAGAGTACGAGTGCCGCCAACAGCACGAACCACAGGACGTGCGCCACAAACCCGAACCCGCCAAGGACTGCAACGATCAGTATCAACACAACAAGAGCAAACATGTCTCCTCCTTGCTTGTCGTGGCGGTGGGTCCGCCACTCACAGTCAGGTACCCACCGTGCGCGGCTTTGAACCGTTAGGCCCTCCATCGACTGGGGGACTGCCCGCGGAGCCCGAACATTCGTCGTTTAGAGTCAGGGTGTCGAAACTGGACCGATGCAGATGTTCGAGGAACTTAGGGGATGAATCGCGGTCAGGAGGGTATGAAGGTTGGTGTGATCGAAGAGCCCGCGAGGGTTCGACTCGAATTCGAGAGTCACCCTGAGAACGTTGCGCTCGTCCGGGCTGCACTGTCCGGGCTCGGAGTGGCAGCCGAACTTGATGAGGAGCTGACCGCCGATCTCAAGACCGCCGTGAGCGAAGCGTGCAACAACGTGGTTCTGCACGCGTACCCTGGCGGCGCCGGTCCACTCTGCGTGCAGCTCGAGGCCTACCAGGCCGGAATCGCCGTGACCGTCACCGATCAGGGAGGTGGTATCACTCGGATATCCGGTGGCCCGGACCGGATGGGCCTGGGGCTGGCGTTGATCAGCGCTCTGGCGGACCGGGCAGAATTCGTCACCCCCGAGGCTGGCGGGACTCAGGTGCGGATGTGGTTCGCTCGACAGACGAGCATCCCGGAGCATCGCGACGGATCCGAACGTCCGCATTGGCCTGACGGCAAGGGTCGGGAGCTGGAAGGCGACCTTGTCGTCTGGCTCGCCCCGGTTGAGCTGGTTCGGTTTGTGATTGGCCGCGTGACTCGACTTCTTGCAGCGTCATCGCCGGCACGATTCTCAGTGGCCCGCGTCTCGGATCTCGATACCGTCACCGATGCCATGGCCGCGTATGTGGAGCTTGCAGCCGATGGACAGTTTGGAGTGGCGTTGTCGAGCAGTCCACATCGGCTCGTGATCGACGGTGGTCCGCTCTGGTGGGACTCGGCTGGCGCGGGTCTTCCTCGGGCGCTGCAGGATGAACTGGAGCGGCGAAGAGGTGAGCTCGCAAAGATCGTCGACACGCTCAGCACCGCCCCGTTCAACGAGGGCGAGCTGGTGCATCTCGAATTGGTCGACGGACGCGATAGCAGCTGAGATCGTCGGGCGATCGCTGGTGCTGTGCGGTGGTGAGACGCGCCTGCTTGAGCGCTGAACCCGTTGACCATTTTGGCCGGGCGGCTCTGTCAGCCGCGGCCAGGTTTTGGTGCTGCGAGACGGAACGGACGGTCCTTCAGGCGCGGCCGAGTACGTCGTCGGGGTCGCTGACGATCGTCAGCTGGTCCGACAGGCCGGTCAGCGCCAGCAGCCGCCTGACCTGACCCTCCGCGTCGACCAGGACGAGTCGCCTGCCGGCATCAGACATCCGCTGATGTGTCTTGACAAGTACACCAAGACCAGTCGAATCGATGAACTCGAGCTTGCGTAGGTCGACCACAACCAGCGGGATGCCATCGACGCGAGCAAGTTCCTCCTCGAGCGCGGTGCTCGAGGATAGGTCCAGCTCCCCACGGAGAGTGAGGATCGCCTGATCGCTCTCGGCACCCACCTCGACTTGAAACCGTTGCTGCCAACGCTCAGTCAGATTACACCGGAGTTCAAGGGTCGGGCATGTCGCTGTCCGAAGCGTGCGCCTACTGCGCGGCCACATGGACAGCCGGTGAGGACGTGTCCTCGACCGTCAGCGGCTTGGCGATGCTCTCAAGACCGGTTCGTTCCGCCTTGATGCCGAACAGAAGCTCAGCAGCACCTCCGATGATCATCATCACGGCGCCGAGTCCGAGGGCGTAGAACACGTTCGTGTAGGACCCGGTGTTGATCAGACGACTGAATACCTGAGGTCCAATCACGCCACCGATTCCGGTCCCGATCGCGTAGAAGACGGAGATGCAGAGCGCTCGTGTCTCGAGCGGGAAGATCTCCGACACCGTCAGGTAGGCGGCACTTGCGCCTGCTGAGGCGAAGAAGAAGACCACGCAGCAGCACGCGGTGAAGGTGATGTCGTTGAGGTCGTGCGCCTTGAACAGCAGGCCGGTGACGATCAGCAGCACGCCTGAGAGAAGGTAGGTGCCGGCGATCATCGGCCGGCGTCCGATCGTGTCGAACAGCGGTGCCAGCAACAACGCACCGGCGAAGTTCCCGGCGGCGAAGACAGCGATGTAGTAAGGAACATTCCCGGACGGGGTATGGAAGAACAGGCTGAGCAGGTTTCCGAAGCCAAACAGGATCGAGTTGTAGAGGAAGGCCTGCCCGATGAACAGCGCCAGGCCGAGGATCGTGCGCCTCGGGTACATCGTGGCAACTGAGCGGATGATCAGTGGGAGTGGGATCGTCTTGCGCTGGCGCACGACGAGTGGCTCCTCGTCTGGCTCCTCGAGCGTCTCGCCAGTCTCCTCGCGGACCCGACCCTCGATCTCGGTCACGATCTGCTCGGCCTCGCGTTCGCGGCAGTGAATGAAGAGCCAACGCGGGCTCTCAGGGACGTTGCGTCGTACCAGCAGCACCGCCAGTCCGATAACCGCGCCGAGAATGAAGGTCAGACGCCAGCCGATGTTGATGGCGATGGAGGAGTTGAGCAGCAGCAGTGCGAGTAACGACCCACCGATACCTCCGAGCCAGTAGCTGCCGTTGATGGACACGTCGGCGCGTCCTCGCTGACGAGCCGGGATCAGCTCATCGATGGCGGAGTTGATGGCGCTGTATTCGCCGCCGATGCCCATTCCGGTAATGAAGCGACAGGCGAAGAACCAGGCGGGTGAGAAGGTGAATGCGGTGAGCACTGTGCCGGTCAGATAGATGCCGAGCGTGATCATGAACAGGCGTTTGCGTCCGAAGCGATCGGTGAGCTGGCCGAACAGAAGCGCTCCGACGCAGGCACCCGCGATGTACAGTGAGGCCGCCCAACCGGATACGTCGGCGGGGGTCAGGCCGGTACCGGCGCCTGGCTCGGAGATCCGGCTCGAGATCGAGCCAACGACATTTACCTCCAACCCGTCGAGCACCCAGGCGGTGCCCAAGCCGACGATCACCACCCAGTGGAAGCGTGACCAGGGCAGCCTATCCAGGCGCGCTGGGATCTTGGTCCTGATCGTGCCGGCCTCGACGTCTTTGCTCATAATCGACCTCCGGATCTGACGAGCCTGTTGCTTCTTTCCCAGGCAGCTGACCTACCCGCGCAGGCGCGGGGGTAATCACCGGTGGTCTGCAGGGGGCGAGCGTCGTAGCTTGACCGCGGGAAGCGGGTACCCTGGATCCAGGTGACCTAAATGGACGACCTGAGCAGCGTCGATCGGGAAACCCAGGTCTCGGCCCAGGCCGAGCCACGCCGGATCATGCTCGTCGAGCATGATGATGAGAATGCCGCGCGCATTTCGAAGGCCCTGAGCGAGGCGTGGCCGCAGGTTCAAATCGTGCTCTGCGGCACGCTTGACGCTGCACTGCGATCGCTGGACCATGCGATCGACTGCGTGTTGCTGGACATGCGGGTAGGCGACGGTGCCGAGCGCAATACCCTCCCGGCGATCCGCGAGATCAGGGCGCTTGCCCCAGAGCTGCCGATCGTGGTGGTCGTCGATGACGAGGAGCACGGCAGCGTTGCGCTGAGCGCCGGCGCTCAGGAGTTCCTGGTCGCGCGCCATTCCGACGGGCTCGGAGCTGCCCGTGTCATCCGTCACTCCGTTCAGCGCGGACGTGCCGAGCGGCTCTCGCGCGAGCTGGCGTTGCTGCGCTTTCAGAGCGCTGAGACCGCTCGTGTTCAGCGAGGTCTGATCCCCAGCCTGTTGATCGACGACGCTCGAGTGCTCACGCGCAGCGGGTACCGACCAGGCGACCGCAGGCAGGTGCTCGGCGGCGACTTCTTCGATGTGATCCAGGTCGCGCCGTCGAAGCTCAACATCGTGTTGGGCGATGTCTGTGGCCACGGGCCCGACGAGGCCGCCCTCGGTGTGCAGCTGCGGATCGCGTGGCGGACGCTCGTACTTGCCGGAGTCCCCCAGTTGCAGCGGCTGGTGACGCTCGATCGGTTGGCAGCACAGGAGCGCCACGCACCGCACGTCTATGCGACTATGGCCGGGATCGAAGTCGACCTCAACACCGGAGATGCCAACGTCGCCCTGGCCGGGCACCCGCCACCCGTCATTCAGGACGGGAGCGGCATGAGGCTGATCACCGAAGAACCCGGGCCGCCGCTCGGACTCGATCTTCCACCGCGCTGGGCGCTTCATCCAGTCGAGTTCGGGGATGATTGGACGCTCCTGCTCTACTCGGACGGGCTTTACGAGGGCCGCGTTGTGTCGAAAGGAACGCGGCTCGGGATCGATGGGTTGCTGGGAGTGCTCGCGTCCGATCGGCTGGGTTCGATGTGGGATGCCGTCCCCGACAAGCTGCTCGATTTCGTCGAGGCGCTCAACGATGGTCCGCTGGAGGATGACGTGGCGTTACTGGCGGTTCGATTCAGTCGCCACGACTGAGGGCGTTCGCCATATTGTCGCTCAGGTTCTGCGCTGCCGACACCAACTAGAGGAGACTGCATGTCCCGTTTTGCGAAGATCAATCTGCTTGAGGTCGAGGACTCCGTCGCGGGGCGGGTGGAGGGGCTTGAGGGCCGCTTCGGCCGTAAGCACCTCGATTCCCGAGATCTTGGGGTGAGTCTGTTTCGTTACGCCCCGAATCTCCGCAGCTCGACGGCTCACAGCCACAGGGAGCAGGAGGAGGCCTACGTCGTGATTGCCGGCTCTGGTCGGATCCTGCTCGACGACGAAACCCAGGAGCTTCGGACGTGGGACGTGATCCGCGTCGCCCCGGAGGTTGTCCGAGCATTCGAAGCCGGTTCCGAGGGGCTCGACATCATCGCCGTGGGGGGTCCCAAGCCCGAGGGTGGCGACGGGGTCCAGGCTACGCCGGCCTGGCCTGCCGACTGACCTGGAACGCTGCTCACGGGTCGGCAGGGCGTGACAAGTCCTCGTCGGGTCGCGGGCGCCGGTGGCGGCGTCGGACCTCACGCCGGAGCTGCAGGATTCTCGCGGTGCCAACCAGGAGGGTGACTACCGCGCCGGCCACGGCCGCGATCAGCAGGGCCAGGCCGAGCGAGATGTGTGCGTTGGCACCGAGGAACGAGACCGTGACCGACTCCGAGTTCTCGGCGATGAAGATGATCAGCAGTATCAGGAGAGCGGTCGCCACTGCGATCGCAACCCAGACCCGTCCTGCATTCGTGGGCTTCGACTTCACGGAGGCGGCCGAGTCTGCAACCACCGCCGCCGCTGGATCCCGCTCGCCGGCTCCACGCCCCGGGGCCGCCCGGGTGTCGTCTGCAGCCGGAATCGGCTCGTGTTCCAGATCCCGTCCGGAGTCGCCTTCCATACAGGCAGGCTACCCGGCGAGGTCGCCGCCGCACCGTGGTCGGCCAAAATTGCGCCGCCGGATATCAGTCGTCGAACGTCTGTTCGGGTATTCCGTCCGGCTCGGGCGGAACCACCCGCTGCCCGCTCAGGCAGACTGACCTCCCAGAGCGATCCGCTGCCCAATGACCACCCAAAATCAAAGGACAACGGATCGCGCCGAGAGCCAGAAGGCGCACAGCCCCTAACGCAATTGCGCCAACCCCGCCATTTGGTTGTCGGAGCAGTGCGCGAGGATGAAGCTACCCCCGGCGGTTCAGCCGCTAACGCGAGACGTCGGAAACCAACCACCGGGCGTTTGACTCGCTCGCCTCTTTGGGTATCTGGTCGCCACCCGGAGAGAGGAGACCTAATGGTCAGTGACCTGCTGCTCGCAGTTGTAATCACGGTGATTGCCGTTGTCCTCGGCGTGGCAGTTCACCCGCTGCTGTTCCTTGTCATCGTATTTGCCGTTCTTTGGCTGTTGGCGCGGCGCTCAGCTTGGTAGCTGCGATCGGTTTGGTGAGAGGTATTCAGGGAAGTAAGAGCATCAGGAAGCAACGCAGTCTGTCGAACCGAGCAGGGAGGGAACGTAACCATGGGCGTAGGAACAAGCCTCTTACTGATAGCCATCGGCGCGATTCTGCGATTTGCAGTATCGGTCACGACCAGCGGTTTCAACATCCACACAATTGGTCTGATTCTGATGATCGTGGGAATCGTCGGCCTCGTGATCTCCATGTTCTTCTGGGGCACGTGGGGCGGCCTTGGTCAACGTGGATCCGCCCGCGAACGTCGAGTCACTTCTGACGGTCAGGGTGGCTTCGTGGAGCAGGAGCACCGTTCCTGACCGGTGCTCCGAAGACGCGCCCTGTTCGCCTCGGGCAGAACGGGACGCGGCCTCCTGAGCAAACCCTCGGACGCCAAACCCTCGGACGCAATTCGCGAGTCCGGCGGCCTTGAACGGTTGCCGCCGAGCCTGCGGATAGTGTCTCCGACATGACCATGACGCGTGCTTGGGGGACTGTCACCGCCGGATAGTCACCATCATCGGGCTCACACCGGTTCCGGTCGTCCTCAACCGACTGGAGGTCGAAAATCCGGGCTTCCGCCCCCCGCTGGGAACCGCGATGCTGGCGATCTTCTTCCTCGGCGTCGGGATCGTCGCATGCGGGGTCACACAGGTCGCGCTCGCAGCAGTACGCGTGCTTTGTTTTAGCGACGCCCTCGGGCCGATAAGGTCCTCGCCATGAACGAATGGAAAGAGACGATCAAGCAGGCCACGGACGCCAGATCTCGGGCGATCAGCCAGGCGCTGGAGGACCTTCCGGTAGACGATGACCCGACCGTCTGGGTCGAAATCAAAGGCGACAGGACGAGGGTGCACATTCTTTCCAGGACGACGATTCACGTCCTGACCTCGGAGAGGCCTGACCCCTCGAACACCGCCCAACCAGACGCGGCGGAGGATTTCGAGAGCGTCGCGAGCTACCGCGCCGAGTACGTGACATCCGACTGGGAGGTCGAGGCCGAGATCCATCTCGCGACGCGACCAAACGCCGGAACGCTCGTCAGCCGGACCTGGACCTTCACTGGACTCATGGAGGATCTGTCGATCGCCGTCGATGAAGACCAGCCCGACGCCAGCCAGCGACTTGAGTTCGCCCGCGCGCTGGCTCGCGTCGTCGATCAGGTCAAGGCTGTGGCGCGCGCCCGAGATTAGGCCCTGACGGGGATCTGAATCATCCGCCTTGACTGACCCGTCAGGGCCATCTGAAGTAGTCAGGCTAGTCGACGGGTGCACCCGTCAGCCAGTGCGCGGGCAACCAATCCCCGTCTGGGTCGGTCGTTTGCCCCACCTCGATCAAATGACCGTCAGGGTCGCGGATATAACAGCGGATCTCATACTGGTGGTGTTTCGGAGGTGTCAGGAAGTTTGCGCCCTTGGCGCTCCAGTCGGCGTAAACGGCCTTGATGTCCTTGACCCGGATATTGAGGAAGCTGCTGACCCGATCAGGGTCCCGGGGCGTCTCCAGCGTGACGGCCGGCTTGTCGTCGGTCGGTCCACCACCTCTGTTGATGACGACGAAGCTGTTGGACAGCGCGATATTGATCGGCTCTCCGGAGAAGACGACCGTGCCGCCGAGTACCTCGGTGTAGAAGCGCGCCGAGCGCCCGACATCATCAGAGACGATGAAATGGGTCAGCACAATCTGGTCTGAGATCGGTCCGGGTTCGGCCATTTGGTACCTCCGCTGGTTGGGTCGGGTACCCCGCCTGTGGCGGGGCGTGCAGGCGACGTCCTCTGATCTGGATTTGAGCAGCTTCCATGCCACCGCTGAACAAATTCCTCTAAGACACGGTCACTCGGCAGAATGCCATCGTCTGCGATCCGATCTGAGACCAAAAGCCGAAAGGACATCGATCCGATGCCAGTCCCCGACTCAATCCAGAACTTCATCGATCGGCAGGCCGACGCCGCACCGGAACGTTACGACGACCTTCGCGTCGTGATCTTCAACGGGACGCTCAAGCGTTCACCGGAGCCGAGCAACACCGACGGCATGCTGGCGATCGTGCTCGGCATCCTGCACCGTACGGGCGTCAGGTTCGATGAGATCCGGACCATCGATCACGACATCCCAGCCGGTATGGAGACGGATCTGCGGGAGCACGGCTGTGACCAGGACGACTTTCCGGCGATCTTTCGGGATTTGGTGGCGCCCGCCGACATCATCCTTCTCTGCGGCCCGATCTGGCTCGGCGATCAAAGTTCACAGACCCGGAAGGTCATCGAGCGCCTCTACGCCTATTCGAGCGACCTCAACAAAGCTGGCCAATGGGCCTACTACGGCAAGGTGGGCGCGGCACTGACGACCGGAAACGACGACGGCGGCAAGCACGTCACCGCTCAGATGCTCTACGCGTTGCAGCACATCGGGCTGACCATCCCACCGCAGGCAGATACCTATTGGACCGGGGAAGCCGGTCCCGGCCCCTCCTATCTGGATCACGATGCAGGCGGGCAGCACAACGCTTGGGCCACCCGCAACACCGTGTTCATGACCTGGAACATGCTCCACATCGCAAGGATGCTCAAGACCGCCGGCGGGATCCCCACCTACGGCAACTCAACCTTCGACTGGGATCTCACCCAGCCGGAACACCCAAACCCGGAATAATCCCGCACGGCATTCCGGGGTCGACCGGGCACCGACCAGAAAAATCACCTCTGGGACGTGGCCGCCTGGGAGGATCGTGAACAGGGTTACACGACGAGCCGCGCACTCAGAAGGAAGCACGTAGATGAGCCACATCGCTTCGGCCCACCGACCGGACCAGGCCGTGTTGAGGCCGGTGCTCCCGGAGGACATCGACTGGCAGCCGTTCTCGGCGTTTCCGCCTGAGGCCCGGCTCGCCGTCGTCGTTGGCAATCCGTCCGAGCCGGGGCCGTATGTAACGCGAGTGAGAGTGCCCATGGGCGTGAAGCTGATGCCTCACAGCCACCCGGAGGATCGGGTGTACACGGTCATCTCGGGCGTGTTCTACATCGGCTTGGGGGATGAGTTCGACAAGGACAAGCTCCAGGCCTATCCGCCAGGAAGCGTCATCGTGCTACCCGGCGGCACCCGCCACTTTCACTGGGCGAAATCGGGTGAGTACGTGACACAGATAACGGCCATCGGGCCGCTTGGGATGGAGTACGTCCATCCGCGCGACGACCCGCGAAACCGTTGAGCGGCCCGGCCCGATGAGCTCGCCCGTCGCGATCATCACGGGCGCTTCCCATGGCATCGGCGCCGGGCTTGTCGCGGGATATCGCGGTGCCGGTTATGCGGTCGTCGGCGTTGCGCGGTCGTTCCCGGCATCCGATCGACTCAGCACCGACTACGTCGAGGTCGCCGGCGACATCGCCGATGAGCAGACGGCACGACGGGCGGTCGAGGAGGCCCGTGACCGGTTCGGGCGGATCGACACGCTGATCAACAACGCCGGCATCTACATCGGCAAGCCGTTCACCGAGTACACGTTCGACGACTACGCGGCGATCACCGCCGTCAACCTCACCGGTTTCTTCCACATCACCCAGCTGGCGATCGCAGATATGGTCGACCGAGGAAGCGGGCATGTGGTGAACGTGTCCACAAGCCTGGTCGATCATGCGGATAGCACCAGGCCGGCAGGCCTGCCGGCCCTGAGCAAGGGAGGACTCGTCGCGGCCACCCGTTCCCTGGCGATCGAGTATGCCGGGCGCGCGGTTCGCGTCAACGCCGTGTCGTTGGGGGTCATCAGGACACCCGATCACGATCCTGCGTCCTATGTGGGGCTCGAGAAGCTCCATCCTCTGGGGCGCGTCGGTGAAGTCACCGATGTCGTCGACGCGATCCTCTACCTCGAGCGTGCGACGTTCGTCACCGGCGAGGTATTGCACGTCGACGGCGGTCAAACTGCAGGCCACTGACACGTGCCGGCTGCCGCTCACAACCCACCGAAAGGACTTCCAATATGCGCTCCGATATCGCCCCTGGCGGCACCTTCCCCGACTATGAGTTGCCGGATCAGGACAGTCAGCGTCGAACGCTCAGCCAAATCCAGGGCGACGACCCGCTGATCCTGCTGCTCGCCCGTGGGCACTACTGCCCCAAGGAGCACCAGCAGCACCTCGATCTCGCAATGAACTACCCGAAGGTCGCGGTTGCCTACGCGAAGGTCGCCACGATCTCGACTGACACCCACCACACCAGCCAGGAGTTCCGCGCGTCAACGGGCGCCCAGTGGCCGTTCCTGTCCGACCCGGACCGGGTCGTGCAGAAGGACCTTGACATCCAGGAGTACACCGACCCCGAGCACGATCCGATGATCCCGCACACACTCGTGCTCAAGCCCGGACTGGAAATCCACAGCGTTTACAACGGGTACTGGTTCTGGGGGCGCCCCTCGTTTGTCGATCTCTGGCACGACCTGCGAGCCGTCAGCGCCGAGATCCGCCCCGATTGGGACCTCAGCAAGCCCGGACTTCGCGAAGCATGGGATGCGGAGGACTACTCGCCATTCCACGGATGGAATCGGCGCTCCCCTGAGTCAGTGCCGTCGTCTTACAGCTCCTGAGATCCACCGGAAAGCGGGCCATCCCAATGAGTGCCACCACGCCGTTGTGCCAGATGCTGGGGATCGACCACCCGATAGTCGAAGCGCCGCTATCCGCCGATCCCCGGCTGCCCGCCGCGGTTTCAAATGCGGGCGGCCTCGGCACCCTGGGGCTGGGGTGGGCCGATGACGCAGGCGCCGTGGTTCGGGAAACGGCCGCCCTCACCGACCGGCCCTTTGCCGGCAACTTCGTCCTTGCCTTCGATCAGCATCACCGAGTCGATCAGGCCCTTTCGGCAGGTCTTGGAATCGTGTCGCTGTTCTGGGGCGATCCCCACAGCTACATCGATCAGGTGCATGACGCCCGAGGGCTCGTAATGCACACGGTCGGCAGCGTCGAAGAAGCACGGCGCGCAGCCGAATGCGGGGTCGACATCATCGTCGCGCAGGGCTGGGAGGCCGGCGGACACGTCTGGAGTGGAGTGGCGACGTTGCCGTTGGTGCCGGCGGTGGTCGACGCGGTGGCACCGGTGCCGGTCATTGCCGCAGGTGGGATCGGTGACGCCCGAGGCGTCGCGGCTGTCATTGCGCTCGGCGCACAAGCCGCTCTGCTCGGCACCCGGTTCCTGCTGGCCGATGAGATGCCGATCCATGAGGAATACCGTCGCCGCCTGATCGCCGCCACAGAGACAGACACAGAGTGGTACCGCAACCTTTATGAGGTGGGCTGGCCGGACGCCTCGCACCGCGCCATCCGCAACTCGACGGCCGAGATGTGGGAGGCCGCGGGCCGGCCGGCGCCGGGCGCTCGACCGCGAGAGGGCGAGGTGATAGCGCACTTCGAGTCGGGCGAACCGATCGTCCGATACGAACCCGCGCCGCCGATGGTTGGAACGACCGGCGAGATCGAGCCGCTATCGATGTGGGCGGGACAAAGCGTCGCGCTGGCACGGCGTCCACAGCCCGCGGCAGAAATCGTGGCCGAACTCGTCTCCCGCTTGTAGGGCCCGCCAGCTCTCATCCTGCCTCGAAGCTCTTGCGGCGGCCGCCCCGATTGATTGCTCTGGAGGACCAGCAACAGCTACGAACCGGCGGCTGGATGCGCCCCACCGCTTCCGGCTCGGGCTCGCCATGAGGTGACAAAGCGGCTGGTTACGAGGACTTTCCTGGATCGAGGAGACAGGAACACAGCCCGCAGGCACCGGGCTTGGTCCGCCTGGTGCCGTATTCGTGGCGGATCTCTAGTCGCGAAACGCGGCCATCGGCCTCGTGATCCAGTTGGACGAACATCGCCGAGCCGCTTCGGACGCCGGGCCATAGCTCCCAGGCGGTACCCGGACATAGCATCCGCACGCCGTGGGTACGACGTTCATCGAACATTGCCACGTCGGGACCTTCGATCGTGCGGGCACTGAGAATTCCTGCGGCCATCTGATCGTTGACGGCGGTCGGATCGAGCCAGACGGACGGGGGGCCGATAGCGCGCCCGCGTCGCTTGTGCGGGAGAGTGGTGGTCAGCCGTGCTCGCCTGCGATCCGGGTGAGACTTCCGGCCGGCTCAGTCCCAGGTTCGGTAACTCGCGGGGGCATCGCATCCGCCGACTGATACTTGCGTTCGCCCTGCTGAACGTGTCCGACTGGGCCTTCACCACTGCGCTGAGCGTCTACCTGTTCAATACGCGTGGGACTCTCGGCGTCGCGCTCTTGGGCTTTCGCTTTCTGGCTGCTTCGGTGAGCACCGTGACCGTCGCCCCGCTAGTCGAGACCCGCCGGGGTGCGCTCACGCTGACGGCGCTGGCCAGGGTGGTGCTGTTGGGCCTCGCGGGCGCACTTGCGCTCGCGGGCGCCTCTCTGCAGATGGTGCTCGCCCTCGTCGTGGCCGACGCTATCTTCGGGGTCGGTTATCGTCCCGCCCAGCAGAGGCTGATTCCCTCACTGGCCCGCGAGCCGCGTGAGCTGATGCGAGCCGTCGGCCGGATCAGCGCCTCGAAGACGGTCGGGCAGGCAGTCGGTGCGTCACTCGGTGGCCTCGCGCTGACGAGGCTGACACCGGCCGGCGCGATGCTCGGCGCGGCCGGGGTGATGGGGCTCGTACCCGCGTGCGCTCTGGGTCTCGACCGAGTTCCGCAGTCACGGTTGGTCGACGGCAGCTCGTCGCTTCTGGAGGGGATCCACGCGTTCGCCGAGGTGTTCACTGACCGGCTGGCCTGGCCGCTCGTGGTTGCCGGCATGCTGCGTACGCTCGTCCGGGGGCTGTGGATCGCGCTGTCGGTCGTGGTCGCGCTTCATGTCCTTCATGTCGGAGACTCAGGCGTCGGCGTGCTGCAGGCCGCCGCAGGAGTCGGGGCAGTGCTAGCCGTCTCGATCTCAGCGACTCAGATTGGGAGGCGGCGCCTTGCGCCTGAGTGCATGGTCGCGTTCGGTGTCTCGGGCCTGGCGATCAGCGTGGTTGGCGGTTCGCCGCCCTATGTCGTCGTGCTCGTCGTCATCTGTGGCTGGGGCATCGCGATGGCGGTGGCAGACGCTATCTCAATGTCCATGCTCCACCGGCTGCTCGACCCGCGCGCCCTGTTCCGCACTGTCGCCGTGATGGACTCGCTGAAGTCCATCTCCGAGGGCATCGGCGCACTCTTGGCGCCAGGGTTGGTCGCTTTGCTCGGGGTACACGTCGCTCTGCTGGTCGGTGGATTGCCACTGCCCGTTCTGATGGTCTTCACCTCACGGCGGATGCGAGCCTCCGATCGTCGCGCCGAGGGCCGTGCAAAGCTGGTCGGGCTCTTGCATGGAGTGCCGCTGTTTCACGGGCTCGACCTGGCTTCGATCGAGGATTTGGCGGCTCGCCTGCGGCCCGAGACCATCGGCCCAGGCCAGGAGATCGTCACTCAGGGAGCGCCCGGTGACCGCTTCTACGTCATAGCCTCCGGCACGGTTGAGTTGCTGGTGGACCGGTACCGGATCGGCGAGCTGGGTCCTGGACGCTGGTTTGGCGAACGAGCGCTGCTGCGGGACACCGCGCGAACCGCAACGGTTCGGGCGGTGGACGAGGTGGGTCTCCAAAGCCTCGGGCGATTTGACTTCCTGCAGGCGATGACAGGACTCGAGGACGCTCACCTGGACAGCACGACGTCACGGGTGCGCGCAGGCCACGGTCCCGCGGACATGCCCGTCGTGGAGCTCCTCGGTGCGCTGACGCCCCTTTCCTCCGCCGACGGACCCGGCCTTGAGCGCCTCGCTGAGCGAGCCAGCCGCGAGAGCTTCAAGGCCGGGGATGCGGTGGTCACGGCGGGTGAGGAGACCGACGCGATGTACGTCATCCTCGCGGGCGGCGCCGAGGTACTCGGCGACGGGGATCTTCCACCCACCAGACTGCATCCCGGGGATGTCTTCGGTGAGATTGGGGTCCTGCATCAGACGAAGCGGACGCGGACGGTCGTTGCCGTCGACGACCTACTCGCGCTTATGCTGCCGCGGCAAGAGGTGCTGGAGACCACCGGCTGGCACCGGCGCCCGACTCAGGCTACGGCTCCTCCGTATCCAGCCTCCGGGTCCGAGTCGGCTAGCTGAGCGTGGTCCCCAGGCACCAGAGGTCGCGTCGCCCGAAGGACCCCAGGAGTCCGCTCGACTCGCCAGACGACGCAATCGGGGAGACAGGACGAAAGCCCGTGCACACTAAGGTTGGGGGCCGTAGGGGCGGATTAGTGGCGGGTTAGTGGCGGGAGCCAGATGATCGCCGTGACCTCGGTAACACACAAGGATGACGATGCACAGTGCGCACTCTGTGATTGAAAGATGCGTGCCCCCTTATCCGTGAGACTACGTCCGGTGGTTCGTACCAAGCGCCCTGCGGGCAGCTAAGTAGAACTACGGCGGCTACCGCAACTCGAGGGAGCGAAGTAATGGAACGCAGGCATCTCGGTTCAACCGGACCCGAGGTTTCGGCGGTCGGTTTCGGTACGGCCGCCATCTCGGGCGACTACGGCCCAAACGATCGAGACCAGAGCATCGCCGCAATCGAAGCGGCGCTCGCCGCCGGCATCACGCTGATCGACGGCGGCGACTTCTATGGACACGGTTACGGCGAGCTGGTGATCTCAGATGTCCTGCGTCGCCACCGTCGCGAGGATGTAGTGATTTCAATCAAGTTCGGCGGCCAACGGGATCCCGCCGGAAAGTGGTTGGGGCACGACATGAGGCCCGTGGCGCTCAAGACGGCCATCGGGTACACACTGACTCGCTTGGGGACCGAGTATGTCGACATCTACCGCCCGTCGCGCGTTGATCCCAACGTGCCGATCGAGGAGGTGGTCGGCGCGATCGGTGAGCTGATCGACGCTGGTTACGTGCGTCACGTCGCGTTGTCGGAGGCTGGTTCCGAGACGGTGCGGCGCGCTCACGCAGTCCGGCCGATCGTCGACGTGCAGATGGAATACTCCCTCGTCTCACGCGGGATCGAGGATGCCGTACTGCCGACCTGCCGTGAGCTTGGGATCGGAGTCACCGCCGACGGCGTGCTATCCCGAGGGCTCTTGAGCGGAACCTGGGCGCTGGATCGTCCGATTGAGCGAGGCGACATGCGCGCAGGAGCTCCACGATTCCAGCGAGAGAACCTAAAGCGCAACCTGGCTCTCGTAGAGGCGCTTTGCCAGGCGGCCGCAACCAAGGATGTGACGCTCGCGCAGCTCGCGATCGCCTGGGTAGCTTCACGCGGGGAGGACATCGTGCCCCTCATCGGCGGGCGCAGTCCCGAACAGGTGCGCGATGCCGTCGGCGCCGTCGGCGTGGAGCTGTCGGAGGCGGATCTCGCAATGATCGATGAGACAGCACCGGCTGGAAGCGTTGCGGGAGATCGATATCCGGCAGCGGTTTTGGCCGGTATGGACTCAGAGCACAGCTGAGGAGGGCCAGATCCTGCAGGCTACAAATCAGGCAGCACATGGCCGGCAGTCACTGTCCTAGGTCGCGACGCAGCGATCGCGCCCTCGTGAGGTCATGAGCGAGCTTCCCGTCACCGTTGGACTGGTGCGAAGGTCAACCCGACCGTGCGTCCTGCTGGCGTGGCAGGGCAGCGCCATCCCGCTGCGGATCTCCGCGTAACTCCGAGACAGAAACCCGAGCGGGCCGTCACACAGCCGACGAGCCGTCGATGGCGAGGCGGATCGCGGCATCAGCTTCGGCTTGGCCAACGCCATCGATCGCGATCACCTTGTCTCGAGCTCGCTCACCGCGGAGGATCGTGAGACAAGGACTCCGCACCCCAAGCACGCCGGCGAGCAGCTGTAACACGGCGTTGTTCGCTCGCCCATCGAGAGGCGGCGCCGTCACACGGACAATGACTACCCCGTCGCGCAGCCCCGCCAGCATGTCCGACCGCGACCGCGGCTGCACCCGAACAGAGAGTGTTGCTCGTGCCATTCCCATCATCATCGCCGACTGCACTGCCGACGTGCGACCAGGTCGTTCGGCCACGCGCTGTGCGAGGGCGAGCGCGACTCTCAGAGCATTCGACGGGTAGTCTCGGCGGATGACGCCTGTGCCGCCAGCAAGGCATCTGTTGCGCGCACGTGATTTCGCGGACTGCCGCTATGCCGAGTCGATCAGTGTCGACGACATGGCGGCCGCTGCGGGCCTGTCACGTGCACATTTCAGCCGCGAGTTCAGCCGCACGTTCGGCGAGTCTCCCAAGGCTTACCTGATGACGCGTCGGCTCGAGCGGGCCGCGGCGCTGCTACGCAATACCGACCGGTCGGTGAGCGAGATCTGCCTTGATGTTGGGCTGGTTGGCCTCGGGTCATTCACCACCAGCTTCAAGCACCATTTCGACAAAACGCCGACGGAGTATCGAGTGAGTTTCCCGCCCGCATCGGCCCAGGTCATCGTTCCCGCGTGTTACCTGCGGCTTTACGGTCGTCCGCAACACAGCACAAACCGAGAAGACCAGGCAGCGGCTTCGCATTAGCTTCCCGGACAGCACACCCCGCCGAAAGGAACAGCACCATGCATGTACAAAACGCGCAGCTGTGGGTCCACGACCGGAACGAGGCGCTCGACTTCTACGTTGGCAAGCTCGGTTGGGAGGTCCGCAGCGATGTCACGATGCCGGAGCTCGGGGGATTTCGCTGGCTGACCGTCGCCCCGGTCGGCCAGGACGACTTCTCGGTCGTGTTGATGGCGGTGCCCGGCCCCCCGGTGATGGACTCAGAGACTGAAGAGCAGGTCCGCTCGCTGATGGCGAAGGGGTTCGCCGGAACTGTGTTCGTGACCACCGATGACGTTGACGGCGACTACACGCGACTGAGCCAAGCCGGCGTGGAGTTCACATCTGCGCCGACCGAGATGCCGTATGGCCGTGACTGCGGACTTCGAGACCCATCCGGTAATCAGCTGCGGTTGGCTCAGCTCTCTCCGCAATTCGCCGAGGTGTAAGTGAGCGCTTCCCTGGGGCTCCGTGACGAGCTCCCAGGGGAGGACTCTGAACACGCCGCTCCCGATCCGGCACCTACTGGCCCAGGCACTGCCGGCGCCGCGAAGCATCGGCTCTGGGTCGTGATCGCTTGACCGTGACCTTGTCTTCGCCCAATGATTGCATCGGCGACGATCGGCCGGCTGGGCCAGCCGGCGGGTCTCGCGTCGCGGTGGGTATATCGCGCTGGAGCCAGCCCGCACGACGTGCGTGATTGACTCGCGGGTCTCGTCATCCGGCGAGTCACCCTCCAGTTCGCCGGGGGGCGAGCATCAGCGGGGAGCGCTAGGTCTGCGGCACGATGACCGGCGGCGTCAGGACCGACGGCACCGAGAGCGCTGCCGCGACGGTCCGACGGCGGTTGGCGATGCTGTCGGTGGCCGCCCAAGCGGCGAAGAGCAGGGAGCCGATGATGCCAGTGAGTGTCACCAGTACGCCGGCGGCGGCGGCGGTGGCTACACCGTGCGCGCCGAGGATGAGGACGGTGGCCGCAGGTCCGGTGCTCGGGCCGATCGGTAGCTGTCCGACGGTGAACATGACGATCAGCAGCGCCATCGCGTCGAAGATCGATACGTGCACGCCGATCGCGCGGAGCATCAGCCAGTTGCGCAGCACCTGGGCGCACACCGCCAGCAGGGCGAATGTGATCAGGCGGCCACGGCTTTGCATGCGCAGGACGGCGAGTCCGGCCCCCAACCCGGTGCGATGCCGGTCCGAGAGGCGTCTCAGCAAAGCGACGAGACCGACCATCAGCGTGACGATGATCGCGGGCACCCAGAGTGGAACGCCAAGCGGTGCAACGAGCGTGAACGAGAACAGCGCAACGAGCGCCAACTCGACCGTGATGATCGGCACCTCCGCGGCCACCAGCGCCGGCGCCCGCGGCGTCGTCAGTGGCGCGGCCCTTCGCACCGACGCGATCCGTACCGCCATCCCAACCGAGCCGTTGACAATGCTCGCAACGCAACCGAACGCGGCCGAGCGAAACAGCACCCGGCGGCTGACCGTGGCGCCAGCGGCCCGCACGCAGATCGCCCATGCCTCGGTACGTGTCAGCAACGCGCCGATCTGAAGCAGCACCGAGAGCCCCACCAGGGTGAGTGGGGCCGTCCGCAGGGCCGCACTGAACTGCGCACCACGCCCGGCGAGTACGTAGACCAGCAGGGCGGCGACGACGACGGCCCCTCCGACGCTGACAGCGATCCGGCGGCGCATCAAGGAGACGCGAAAGTCGCGTCCGACGCCGTCATCACAAACGGTGTCTTGCGGGTGCAGCTCAGAAGTCACTAGGGGTCGGCCTACGCGGTAGCGGTTGTCATGATGATGCGGGCGACTCAGCGCGTTGCGCGTAACGGCCCTGCTCTGTTGTTATCGACCGTACAGCGGCTGACTAAAGCGGCCCTGTGCGGCACCGACGCCTAACACGATCGAAAGCTTCAGGGGCCGGGCAGCGAGGGTCTGCTTCGGGGGACCGGTCTCGTCGCGCGGCGGTCGCTTCGACGTTCGGACGAGGCGGAGCACGCATGTGCATTGCGAGACGACAGCCCACATCCGCTGTGCGTTTGCAGCTCAGTGCCCCGTGGCAAGAACCCACTCTGGCGCGGAGCGCTGAAGTTGTTGCCGAACGGTCGGCGCGGTACCGCCCGTCGGCGGGGCGCTCAGACGCGCGGCCCCGTCTGCTCGGTGAAGACTGCGTTCGCCAAGCTCACGACTGCGGCAGCGCCTTCCTCCGGGGTGAGCTTGTCAGTGTTGATGACGACGTCGTACTGCGTGGGCAACTCCCGCTCGACGCTGTAAAAGCGCTTGAGGTAGTCGGCGCGACCGGCGTCCCCGTGCTTGACACGCGCGTCCGCCTTCTTGGCCGGAATCCGGAGTGAATCGGCCAGTCGCGCACTACGCGCCTGCGGGGACGCGACCACCAGCACGCGAAGCACGTGATCTAGGCCAGCAAGGACTTGTGATGCTGCATGGGCGAGGATCACGACGTTGCCGGCAGCCACGAATTCCTCTATGGCAGAGCGGATCAATCGGCGAAGCTCATCACTTGGCGGATTCGGTTCCGCGAATTGGGGATCAGCGATGAGAAATCCCGGATACGCACCGCCAGAGCTCGCCAACAGATCCAGGACCTTCGCTCGAGCCGATTTCCGCTGCTCAACGTCTTCCACCGTCTGTCGATCGACACCCGCCGCCGCAGCTGCCCTCTCCGTGATCTCCTCATTGATCACACGGAAGCCCAATGCCGCGCCGACCGCAGTCGCGAGCTCCTCGGCCCGTGAGCCGTCGCTGCCCGAAATGCAGATGACCGTTGCGCCCATCCCGGCGGCCAGACTAACCACCCCACCGCCATGCGGTCAAGCGACATATCGCGTCCCGTTCGCACAGCTTCGCTATAAGTCGTCCCTGACCATCGCTGCCGTGTCTACGAGCTATCGACAAGCGCTATCGCAACGACCGGCCACGTCTCGTCGCGTCTCGTGGACCGTTGCGCTCTGGACTCGCGGCTGAAGAAGGAGGGCGACTCCGGGAGTTTCACCGCTGCGAGCAACTGCCGAGAAAGGTATACAAACGGTACACGGACGCCCGCGGTGGGAAGCTTCTCGAAAACAGAAAAGCCCCGCAGAGCAGGACTTTTCTCGTATCGGGGAGACAGGATTTGAACCTGCGGCCGCCCGGCCCCCAGCCG
>CAWKDQ010000010.1:0-15746 GCA_963848435.1 uncultured Conexibacteraceae bacterium
GAGACCTCCCAACCGTCGACGCGAAAGCTCGGCCCCTGCGGTTGAGATATCTCGAGCGGCAGCAGGCCGGTTCTCGGTGGCAGCCCCGTCTCGCCGGGCAGGTATCGACCTGACGCGCTTGGGATCGGAGCGACACCGTGATCCTCAATTCGAATCACCGCCATCGCGTTGAGGTCGACGATTGCGAACAGCCCGTCGATCGGATGCGCGTACGGATTGTCGTTGGAGTCCTCGCGAACCCAGCAGGGAGTCCAGGCGAGCCGTAGATCGCGCTCGTCGGCGCCCGGATGCGTGCCCATGCCCCACGCCTCGACGGTCACGAGATCGAAGTCGGTGATTCCGCGGCGGCGAAGCGCTTCCTGAAACGCTGGGTCGCGGCGGGCCACCTGCTCGCACTCCTCGAACTCCCATGGGGTGATCGCAGGTTGAACTCCGCGAAGCTCTCGCTCGCTGACAACCGCGTCGTCGCTCAGCGAAATGACCATCTCGATCGTCGAGCCCGCACCCCGGTCAAGCAGGACCACCCACGCCTCGCGCCTGAGCTTGCCGGTCTCTGGCGTCCAGGCCAGCAGCTCCGACTTATCCGGCTCGTGCAGCGAAACATCGATCACCCGCACCGTCGGGCGCTCTCGGCAGCGCGCCAGCGCGAGCGCCACTGCGCGGCTTAACTCGCCGCCGGTGAGCGGATCGAGCGGATGCTCGTTGACGCTCGCCGTGGCAGCCGATCCCGGCTCAACGAACTCTGACCCGGTCACTGCGTCGCCCCCATCCGCTCACGCGGGATCACCGCGGTGACGTCGATCTCGACCACCCACTCACGGCGAGCGAGCCCACTGACGACGACCCCGGTGGAGCAGGGATACACGTCGCGCAGCCAGCGCCCGATCACCTGATAGACGGGCTCGCGATAGCGCACATCCGTCACGTACACGACGAGCTTGCAGATGTCCTCAAGGCGTGCCCCGGCGTCGCCCAGCAGCATCTCGATGTTCGACATCGCCTGCTCGGTCTGCGCCGTCGGATCACCGACTCCCACAGACTCGTTTGTGTCGAGATCCATCCCCACCTGGCCGCGTAGGAACACGAGGTTGTCCGCCACGACCGCGTTGCAGAAGTCGTTGTCGAATTGCTGGCCGCGGTAGACCGCGCTGGTGTTGAACTTCCGTATACGCGTGTGGCTCATCTCATCTCCGGGAGCTTGGGCTGGCGCTGGCGCCAGATCCGTGGACTGGGACGCCGGCGATCATCACACCTGCAACTACCTGTTGACCGACCGAGAGACAGAGCTCGTCCGGGTGCGCGACCGAGAGGATCGTCAGGTCCGCGCGCTTGCCCACCTCGATCGATCCCCGGTCACCGGCCAGATCGAGTGAATACGCCGCGTTGAGCGTCGCGCCAACGAGCACCTCCGCAGGAGTCAACCTAAACCACGGCGCCGCGATTCCCAACGTGGTTGGTAGCGACGTCGCGTGGATCGAAGAGCAGTAGTCGGTCGCGACGGCGACCGCCACTTCCTGCTCGATCAGGAGGCGAGCATTGGCGCGGCGGTCGGTCATATACACAAGCTCGGCCTGGGGCAGCAGCACCGCCACCGTGTCGGTGGTGCCAACCTCGCGGATCTCGGCGTCGGGTGTGTAGGTGAGGTGTTCAGCCGACACCGCCCCGCCGGCCACTGCTGTCTTCCACCCCTCAGACGAAGCCCATGCGTCGGCGTGAACCTTCGTCGGAATACTCAGCTCGCGTGACCGCTTCAGCAGTCGGAGCGCCTGCTCGGGTGTGAACAGCCCGCGCTCGCAGGTGACGTCGTGGAACGCAGCGATGTTGCGCTCGAGCACCGCGGGCAGCATCGCCTCGACCTCGTCCGTATAGGCGTCGGCGGTGGTCTGCGCCGGAACGACGTGCGCGCCGAGAAATGAGATGACAACGCTCATCGGGGTCCGCTCGCGGCTGGTGTCAAGCAGCTCGATCTGGTGCAGCTCGTGCTCGGCGGTCAGGCCGTAGCCCGACTTCACCTCGAGCGTCGTGACACCTCCGGCGAGGATCCTCTGGTAGGCGGTCTCAAGTGCCTCCACGAGTTCGCGATCAGACGCTTCGCGGGTCGCCCGCACGGTGGCCCAGATGCCTCCGCCTTCGCGCGCCACCTCCTCGAGCGATGCACCGCCAAGACGCCTGGCGTACTCGGCATGGCGGCTGCCGGCAAACAGCGGATGCGAGTGGCACTCGATCAGGCCGGGCATCACCGTCTTACCCGTCAAATCGAACGTCGGCACGGCATCGTCCCACTCCGCCAGAATCTGATCCGTGGCGCCGACTGCGGCTATGCGCCCATCACGGACCGCGACCGCGCCATCGGCGACCAGGTCCAGCTCTCCCTGCTCTCTTCCCCGGCGTGGCGCGCCATGATCGATCACGCGGGCCAGCTGAGCGGCGTGCAGGAGGTTGAGATTGCTCACGACTGGACAGCGGGCGTCGTGACCGGTAGCTCAGCGCCGTCTGCCGCCGCGGCGCTCAGTCCGGCGTAGCGCCGAACGAGCTCCGCGGGCCCGTCGAAGTCGTAATTGTTGTAGACAGCGAGCAGGTGTGCGAACGGCGGTGACTGCGCGAACAGCTGGAAGGTGAGCCGGTGGCCGGCGTAATCGGAATTGAGCAGATCACGGGCGAACGCAAACAGGCGGCGCCGGTCCTCGGCGTCGACCTCACCGATGGCGAGGTACTTATTCAGCCATTTGGCTGTCTCGGGTTCCGCAAACGAGGCGGCGCTCGGCGTAACGCAGAGTTGCCCGCCGCACAGATCTCGCGCCAGGTGCATCATCGCCGGCAGCTGAGAGGCGGCGAGCACGCGGCCGGTGTACAGCAGCGCGGGGTTGGGCTTCAGCAGTCCACCGGGGCTGACCTCGGCCATCTCGATCGAAGCTGTCAGGTGGGCGTTGATGCCCTCTCTGTAACACACAAGCTCAGCGAGCTTCTCACGCACTCCCTGGTGCATCTTCACCCCAGTCTGGGTGACGTTCGTGTAGGCCACTCCCACCAGCAGATCGGCGAACCGAAGGTGACGCTGCACAAACGGGAACATGCTGTAGCGGTGCAGCGTCGCCCGAATGAAGGCAGCGGCACGCGTGTGCCGGTAGAAGAAAACGTTCTCCCACGGGATCTCGACGTCGTCGAAGACGATCATCGTGTCGATCTCGTCAAACCGATTCGACAGCGGGTAATCGGCATCAGACCCACGACCGGCAAACGACGAGCGACAGATGTGCTTGATCCCTGGCGCGGCCATGTCGGCGAGGAAGCCGACTGCATAGTCAGACAGCTCGGCGTCTCCCCAGTCGCCGATAGTCGGCTTGATGAACGCCTGATTGGCGTACGCGGCCGCCGTCTCGAACTTTGCCCCGCGTACGATGATCCCCCTCTTGTTCTCTCCCGCGACGTGCAGCAACACGTCGGGATCCTGCTCCTGCGGGCGGATCCTGCGATCTCCCTTCGGATCCGTGTTCCCCGATACGTGGAAGGTGTCGGATCGCACGAGGTCGTGCACGTGGTGGCGGATGTGCTCAGAGAACGACGAATCGATCTCGTTCAGCACGTCCTGCCCGTCGTACAACGACCACATCTCCCCGACCGTCTCGTCGCCAACGCGCGTGATGATCCCGCCGACGTCGTCGAGCACCGTGTCGACCGCGGCGCGCTTGGCGTACCAGTCGGCTTTGGTCAGCGGCAGCTTGGCGCCAACCGGGCAGCGCCCGCCGGTGTCGGGATCAACGTAGGACATCACCTCGCGTGTCGCGTCCTCGTGAGCAAGGTCATAGATACGCGCGCGCGCGTCGACGATCGGCTTGAAAGCGGCGTGCGTCGGAACATCGTCGACCTTGTGTCCGTCGATCCACACCTCACGGCCGTCGCGGATCGACTCGCGATACTCGTCACCTGTCTTGATCATGAGTTTCCCGCCATGTGGTTATAGTTTCCCGAATATTGTCGCAGAACCGTGCGGGTGATGACCCTTCAACCTGCCGTGCCGGCGGCCACCCGCGCAGCCGCCTCGATTGCCTCCCGCTGTAGATCGTTCAGCTCCTGGCCGGGCATCTCGACCACCGCCCCCAGGTACGGGTCCTCGACGGCGGTCCGCCGGCCCAGGAGCGTCTCGACAACGGCCAGGCCGCAGAAAGGCACATAGAACTCGTTGTATCCGCCCTCGTGGATCACGGCGAGGCGCCCGCCGGTCACCTCCAGCAGCATCTCCGTCAGCGCGCGGTAGCTGTCTGAGTGCAGGAGCATTCGGCCGAGCGGGTCATACACGCTGGCGTCAAAGCCGCTCGAGACGACCACGACCTCGGGGGCAAAGCGCCGGAGAGCGGGGACCACGACGCGGCTGAACGCCCCGACGTATGCCTGGTGGCCCGAACCCGGCGGTAGCGGCAGGTTGATGTTGGCTCCCACCCCGGCCCCGGATCCCCGCTCGTCCACCAGCCCGGAGTCAGACGGAAAGCAGCGGTCCTGATGCAGCGAGATCACCAGCACGCGCGGGTCCTCATAGAAGATCGCCTGCGTTCCGTTGCCGTGGTGCACGTCCCAGTCGACGACCGCGATTCGCTCCAGGCCGCTCATCTCCTGGATGTGCCGGACCGCGACAGCCACATTGTTGAAGATGCAGAAGCCCATCCCGTGGTCCGGCATCGCATGGTGGCCGGGTGGCCGGACCAGCGCGTAAACGTTGTCGGCCGCTCCGCTCACCACCGCCTCGATGGCGCAGATCGCACCGCCCGCCGCCAGCTGCGCGATCTCGAACCCGCCCCGTCCAAATGGCGTCGTCCTGTCCCCCGCGTCGCCGCCGCGGTCCGCGCTCAGCTCCTCGATCCGGTCGACGTACTCGGGCGTGTGCACGGCGAGCAACTGCGCCCTCGTCGCCGGACGCGGCGGCACCTCGGTCAACTCCTGCCGCAGACCACTGACGTCAACGAGGTTCTGGAACCGGCGCTTTGTCGCCACGCTCTCGACGTGTCCCAGTGGCTCGAGCCATCCCCCGGCCTCGAGAAATCCCGCCGCGCTGCCCGTGTCATGCCACAGGTAGCGCTCGTGTGAGATCCATCCGGTCCGCGTCATCCGGCCGTGAGCTGTGCGAACTCCTGCTCGATGGCAGCCAACTGTTGCCTGTTCCAAGTGGGAATCGGTACGCCATTGTTCTGAAATGCGGCCGGCGAGAACGCCATCGCGATCTCGTGAGGCTCGGCAACCTTCGCGGCCACGAGCTTGTCCATGGTCAGCTCCTTGAGCATCGTCTGATAACCAACATCGCGAAAGTTCTCGATTGCGCTCTGCAACTCGAGGAAGTGGTTCATGAACAGATGCCCGAGGACCGGATTCTTCGCAGACTTCGGAATCACCCAGCAGTCGTTCAGGATCACTCCATTACCGGCTGTCGGGAAGTAATAGCTCACGGCGGACAGCGGAACCGATTTCGGCAGGTAGCTGCCAATCAGCGCATAGTCACCGTTGAATGCGTACGCAAGCTTCTGCACGCCGGTCGCGATCGGCTGGAAGCTTGTGTACTGCCATTTCACTGACTTGAGCAGTGACAGCTCGTGGGCCGCGTTGCCGATATCCGATTGGCTAACCGACTCGAGATCGCTGCCGTTGCGGATCAGAGACATTCCGATCGCGTCGTATGCCGAGTCGTTCAGCATGCCCATCGGCGTGCCCTCGGGGACATTCCAGAACACGTTCCACGGATTGCTCATCGACGAAGGGTCGATCTTGATCAGGTCATTGCGCCACCCGACCCCGAACGTGTTGATGAAGTTGGGCGACGAGTAGCGCGCACCCCGGTCATACCATGGGTCCCCGGCAGCCGGAATGGCGCTGTCCAGGTTTGGGATGTAGCTGTGGTTGATCGGCTGGATCAGCTTGCTCTGGGCGAACTGGTAGACGTGTTCTGAGTCCGGCACCCACACATCTGGGGTGATCGCGCCCGAAGCGACCTTGTTCAGCGCTTCATCGATCGACGCGAACGTCGTCACCTGAGCGTCGACGCCATACCGCTCCTTGAAGCTCTTGACGACCGCGGGGCTCAGGTAATACGCCCAGTCGTAGATGATCAGCGGCCCCTTCTCGGGTGAACGGCCCGATGGGATCGGTTTGTTGTCGGATGAGATCGGCAGCGTAATCGGGCGTTGCTTACTCGAGATCGGAAGATCGGGGCTGCTCTTCGCGCTGCTCGACGTCCCCCCGGGGCTGCTGCTCGAGCCGCAGGCTGCCAGCAGCCAGCTCGATCCCGCAAGCGCCGCCGCGCCTCCCACCGAACGGCGGAGCATCGTCCGCCGCGTCACACCCATGCCGCCGGCGGACGGCTCGGGGAGCTTTGAACCTTCCTGTTGATCAGTCACCGCTTCTCTCCACGAGGATCTGCCTCGAGCTACGTCGTTTTCCGCCAGCGTCAAGACGACGTGAGCTTCGTGAACTCCTGCTCGATGGCCGTAAGCTGCTGGGTATTCCACGTTGGGATCGGAATGCCATTGTTTTGGAAGTCGGGTGGCGAGAACGCCATCTTGATCTCGTGCGGAGCGGCGACCTTCGCCGCCACGAGCTTGTCAACCGTCAGGTCCTTGAGCATCGTCTGGTAGCCGACGTCACGGAAATTGTCGATCGCGCTCTCCATCTCCAGGAAATGGTTCATGAACAGATGGCCCAGGACCGGGTTCTTCGCAGACTTCGGAATCACCCAGCAGTCGTTCAGGATGACTCCATTACCGGCTGCCGGGAAGTAATAGCTGACGGCTGACAGCGGCACGCCCTTCGACAAGTAGTTCCCGATCACGGCGTAGTCGCCGTTGAATGCATACGCAAGCTTCTGCACGCCGGTCGCGATCGGCTGGAAGCTCGTGTACTGCCATTTCACCGGCTTGAGCTGTGACAGCTCGTTGGCCGCGTTGCTGATGTCCGACTGGCTAACGGACTCGAGATCACTCCCGTTGCGGATCAGCGACATTCCGATCGCGTCGTACGCAGCCGCGTTCAACATCCCCATGGGGGTGCCCTTTGGGACGTCCCAGAACACGTTCCACGGATTGCTCATCGACGCTGGGTCGATCTTGACCAGGTCATTGCGCCACCCGATGCCGAACGTGTTGATGAAGTTCGGTGATGTGTAGCGTGCGCCGCTGTCATACCAAGGATCTCCGGCAGCGGGAATCGCGGTGTCCAGGTTCGGGATGTAGCTGTGGTTGATCGGCTGGATCAGCTTGCTCTGAGATAGCTGGTAGATGTGTTCTGAGTCCGGCACCCACACATCGGGAGTGATCGCGCCCGAAGCAATCTTGTTGATCGCCTCGTCGATCGACGCGAACGTGGTCACCTGCGCTTTGACGCCGTACTTCTGCTCGAAGCTCTTGACCACCGCGGGGCTGAGGTAGTACGCCCAGTCGTAGATGATCAGCGGCCCCTTCTCGGGCGAACGGCCCGATGGGATCGCCTTGTTGTCGGAGAAGATCGGCAGCTGGATCGGCCGTTTCTTGCTCGAGATCGGAAGGTCCGGATTGTTCTTTGCACTGCCTGACGCTGCAGCGGAGCTGTTGCTCGAGCTCGAGCCGCACGCCGCCAGCAGCCAACTCGAGCCCGCAAGCGCCGCCGCGCCTCCCACCGAGCGGCGGATCATCGTCCGGCGTGTCACACCCATCCCCTCGGCGGGCCCCTGTCCGCGGGCTTCTTCGTTAGCGGTCACTCGGTTCTCCTCTCGACTGTTCACTCTCGCTCCCTTCGAACGTTTGTCCCGACGCGACGTGGACCTCTCTCGAATCACCGGCCTGCACGCCATCGCTCGCACTCGACCCCGCTGGCGCAGCTTCCTGCTGGGCGGGGCGGAGCACCCTGACGGCGTCTGGCGGCAGGTGCACCTGTACGGCGGTTCCCTGCTCGTAGGGCAGCTCCGCACCATCGCTTTGGATCAGGGATTGAAGCGTTTGGCCCGTCGCAAGGTGCACCACGACTCGGGTCGCGCTGCCAAGGTAGACGAGGCGCTCGACGATCCCGGGCACCCGGCCCGATCCGGTCGTGTCATACGGCTCGAGCTTCACGCGCTCGGGGCGAACCACGCATCTCACCTTTCCGCGCGAGTTCGTTGCCCCGACCTTCGCCGTCAGTGTGAACTCACCGACTTGCAGGCGACAGCCACCATTGGGATCGGGCTGTGCGTCTGCGCCGATCATGTTCGAGATGCCCAGGAAGTCGGCCACGAACTCGGTGATCGGCTCGTCGTAGACCTCTCGCGGAGTTCCCACCTGCTCCACGAGCCCTTGGTTCATCACCGCGATGCGGTCGCTCATCGTGAGCGCCTCCTCCTGATCGTGGGTCACGTAGACGAACGTGACGCCGACCTGCTGCTGGAGCGCCTTCAGCTCCACCTGCAACTGGCGTCGCAGCTTTGCGTCCAGGGCTCCGAGCGGTTCGTCGAGCAGGAGCACAGATGGCTGGAGCACCAGCGCACGGGCGAGCGCGACGCGCTGCTGCTGGCCGCCTGACAGCTGCGACGGCTTGCGATGCGCGAGCTGCTCGAGCTGCACGAGCTCGAGCGCGCCGGCCACACGTTTGCGGATTTCGTCCTTGCCGGCATGCTGGCGCCGAAGTCCGAAGGCGACGTTGTCGTAGACGTTGAGGTGCGGGAAGATCATGTAGGCCTGAAAGACCGTGTTGACCGGCCGCTTGTGCGGAGGCGTATGGACCAGGTCGACGCCGTCCAGAAGAATCTGGCCGGACGTGGGGTCCTCAAAGCCTGCGATCAGACGCAGCGTCGTCGTCTTCCCACAACCCGATGGACCGAGCAGCGAGAAGAACTCGCCCGAGGCGACGCTCAGGTCAATGTGGTTTACGGCGATGACTTCGTCGAACTGCTTGCAGAGGCTCTTGAGTTCGACATGACCGCCCGCCATCTTTATGCCGCTCCCTCGACGAGGACTGGGACCGTCGGCACGTCCTCACGAGCAATCGTCGGGATTTGCTCGCTACGCGCAACGAACCGGTACAGGATGTAACCGACGCCTGTGACGACGACGGTCGTCACGGCCATCACGGTTGCCATCGCATTGAGCGCCGGCGTGGCGGTACCGCGCGTCGCGGTGTAGATCAGCATCGGCACCGATTGTGTGGACGCCGTCGAGGACATGTACTGCGTGATCACGAAATCGTCGATCGAAACCGCGAACGCGACGATCGCACTGGCGAGGATCGCCGGCTGAAGCAGTGGGATCAGCGCGAGCCTGAATGCCTGCATCGGGCTCGCTCCGAGATCCATCGCGGCCTCCTCAAATCCGATCGGAATCGAGGCGAGCCGGCCGCGCGTGATGACGATTACGAGCGGCAGGATGTACGTGACCTGGCCGGCGACCTGGCCCATCGTGCCCAGTGATACGAAATGCAGGAGCTTCGTGACGAGGAAGAACATCGCAAGCGCGAGCACGAGTTCCGGGACGACCAACGGAACCGTCGACAGAAATGCGGTCGGCTTGGCCGTGACGCCACGCCAGCGACTGAGGAAGAGCGAGAGCGAAACGCCGAGCGGCACCGTGATCAGGACGGCGAGTACGCCGAGCACGAAACTGTGGCGAATCGCGTCGTAGTACTGCGGGCTGTGAAACACGGAAGCCGGACCCGTCCACCAGCGTAACGAGAAGCCCTGCCAAATGCTCCGGGAGTACCCGCTGTTGAACGAGAACAGAAACGCCGTGAGCACAGGGGCCAGCGACCATATGAGGTACCCAACAACGATTGCCACGAGGCCGTAACGTGACCATCGTACCCGTCGCAGACGGCTTAGCGGACCGCCGGATGCAGCCGACACGCTCCCCGCGCCGGGCGCCGCGGGTGACGCCTGCACCACGCTCACCCCGTCACCTCGCGCGTGGCGCGCGCCGAGCTCCGAAGATACGGAAGCAGCAGGATCGCGAGGAACACCGTCAACCACACCGCTGCTGCGGCTGCGAGAGCCTGTTCGGTCTGGCTCTGTGCATACGTGTTGATCAGCGTTCCAACCATCGCTGTTGAGCTCACGCCCGAAAGAAGACCGTTGGTGAAGAAGTCACCGAACATCGGCAACGCGACCACGACCGTGCCGGCAAGGATCCCCTGCTTTGACAGCGGCAGCGTGACGTGAAAGAAGGTCTGGAAGCCCCCCGCCCCGAGGTCCCGCGACGCCTCGAGGTAACGCGTATCAAAGCGCGCGAGTGCCGCGTACAGAGGAATGATGAAGTATGGGATCCAGCCGTAGATCAAGCCAAACACGACCGTCACCGAGCGGCCCGATAACCAGTCGAACTGCGCAGGCACGATGCCCAGGGGAACGAGCACGGCGTTCACCCACCCGCCGGGCGCAAGCAGCCCGACCCATGCGAGCATCCGCAGCATGTAGCTGACAACCAGCGGCGCAACCAGCAGCGCGAGGATGAATCCCTTCGACCGCTTTGCGTGTACCGCGGTGTAGTAAGCGACTGGATAACCGACGAGGATGCAGGCCGCGAGCGCGATCGCGATGTAGATGCACGTCCTCTGGAAGACCACCCAGTCAACCCCCGAAAATGGCTTCAGGTCAGTGCCGATGGTGGTCAGCAACGAGCTGCTCCAGTGCAGGGGATTCCACGCCGGGATGGGCGTCAACAGCAGCGGGTCGAGGCCTCCCACGGCAATCGCGAACAACGCGTAGAGCGCGAGCGTGACGAACAGCGCCACCCAGATGAGTCCGGGTAGACCCAGCGCGATCAGGAAGCGACGGGGATACATATCGCGCTCTACTGGGCTTCCGCGGCCCGCCAGGACACCGGGAACGGGGAACCGGTCATCTGTTCAGCTCACCTCGGATCGCGGGCCGGTCTGGAGACGATCACGCGCGATCCGTTAAGTCAGCGCCGAGCATCGGATGCAGCACAAGTCTGTGGTCAGACGGCACGCGCCGGTCGTGATGGGGACACGACTTCTGTTGACGTGACTGAGGCAGGAATCCATTATCCGCATAGCGGGAAACATTCCCGCGTGTAGTCTATCTGCGCCGATCGCAGGGTGCAAGGAACCGAAACGGCGCCAGCGTATCTTTTGAGCGCGGCCCGAGGAGACTTGGGACCACAAAGCTGGGAGGGCAGTGTGAGCAGCGATCATGAATACGAGCCCGAGACAGGCACATGTCGGGTTGCCGTCGTACAGGCATCGCCGGTGTTCCTCAATCGGGACGCGACGATTGCGAAGGGCATCGAGCTCGTGAGAGCGGCAGCCGGCGAAGGCGCGCGGATCATTGCCTTTCCCGAGGTCTGGGTGCCCGGATATCCGCTTTGGATTTACGGCGCGGCCGGATGGGGTGACGAGCAGGCAAAACGCGCGTACGCCCAGCTGTTAGCGCAGTCTGTACGCGTTCCGAGCCCGGCGACTGAGGCGCTCTCGGAGGTGGCCGTCGAGTGCGGCATTGAGGTGGTCATGGGGATCAACGAGCTTTCTGGGGGCACGCTGTACAACTCGCTCCTCTATGTGCGGCCCACCGGAGAGATCGCAGTGCACCGCAAGCTCGTTCCGACCCATGCCGAGCGCATCATCTGGGCTCGGAGCGAGGACGGAAGCGGGCTCATCGTCTTGGACACCCCCTACGGCGGCCTCGGAGGCCTCATCTGCTGGGAGCACTGGATGCCGCTGGCGCGGTTTGCGATGCACGCGCAGGACGAGCGGATCCACGTGGCGGTCTGGCCGTGGGGATACGAACTCGCCCACCTTGCCAGCCGACATTATGCATTCGAGGGTCGATCGTTTGTGCTGGTCGCGGGCGGCTATATGCCCGCTGATGCCGTGCCGACTGGTTTTGAGTTACTGGACGCGATGCGGGCCGGCGCGGACCCCACGGGCGGAGAAGCAGTGATGCTTACCGGGGGAAGCGGAGTCATCGGTCCCGACGGGCAGTGGATCGTAGGACCCGTGCACAACGAGGAAACAGTCATCTACGCAGACCTGGACCTCGATCACGTGGCCCGCGAGCAGTACGCGATGGACATCGTGGGCCACTACAACCGGCCGGACATATTCAGCCTCACGGTTGATGCTCGCCCCCGCGCACAGTTGTCCTGGCTCCGCGGAGCCAACCCTCCTGAGACGAACTCTTCCGTCGAGGCGACGGTTGGCATGGAGGGGCCCCCGCCAACTCCGTAGCTTCAAGCCGGCGGCGACACGAGGTCTGCGTAACCGAGCATGCGCCGGGCCGTGGTCGCGGCCTCGAGCACGACGGTTCTGATCTGGTCCTCGAGCGCCTCGGTGTGTCGCGACACGGGGGCAGCGATCCCTATCGAAGCGAACGCCGTCTCGCCGTCGTCACCCAGCAGCGGTGCCGCGATCGCCCAGGCGCCGTCGTAGGTTTCTTCCCAGCTGCGCGCCCAGCCCTGGTGACGGGCGCGCTCGAGATACTCGCGCACGACGCTCGCCTCGGTCAGCGTGCCGGCGGCGATCCGGCGTATTGGCCGGGCGAGCACCGTATCGATCACCGCCTGTGGCTGGAAGGCCAGGATCACGCGGGCGGTCGCGCCGGCCGTAAGTGGGATCTCGGTGCCCACCTCCGCGGTCACCCGGAGCCGGCTGGTCGACTCGGCGGCCGCGACGTAACGCGCGATTCCCGCCGAGAAGTCGGGGATGCCCAGCAGTGTCAATTCGTTCGTGTCCCTCGCGGCTGTCCGGATCTGAGAACCGAGTACGGCGGCCAGATCGAGCGATTCGCTCGCTCGGTTGCCGAGCCTGATCGCCGCGAGCCCGAGTCGGTAGCGTCCATCCTCGCGCCGCAGCAGATAACCGCTTCCCTCGAGGCCTCGCAGGATGCGGTTCAACGTCGTCGACGGGATCCCGAGCTCCTGCCGAAGCGCCGTCTCCGACCACTCCGGAGAACGCGCGTCGAAGGCCTCGAGCACGCGCAGCGCCTTCTCCAGCACCTTGGGCGTGTCCGGCTTGGTCTCGGTCCTCGGCCGTGGCAACGCCCCTAGGCTACTTCCCGGTCAGTCGGGAACGCGAGCGCCCCGCGACGAAATAGGCCCGGATCGCGTCGGGTATACAGTGAGCCGCGTGACATCGCGCGGGCCGGCCGACACCGAGGCGCTGCTCGGGCAGCTGGTCGCTTTCCCGACGATCGCCGGAGAGCCCAACCGGCCACTGATCGAGTTCGCGCAGGAGTTGCTGGAGCGCCACGGCGCGCGCGTGACCGTCGCACCGTCGGACTGGCGACCCGACGGCTACAACCTCCACGCGGTGCTCGGTCCCGAGCAGGACGGCGGGATCCTGCTGGCCGCACACACCGACGTCGTCGCGGCCGAGGAACAGCACTGGACCAGCGACCCGTTTGAAGTCAGGCGCGCCGACGGACGCCTGTACGGCCGCGGCACGACCGACATGAAGGGGTTCGTCGCCGCGATGCTGGCCGCGGTGGGGCATCCCTCTGTACGAGGGCTACGCCAGCCGCTTCAGATCGCGCTCTCCTGCGATGAGGAGCTCGGCTGCAAGGGCGTCGGCTCGCTGCTCGAACAGCTCGCCGCCGCGCCGACCCGCCCAGCACTTTGTGTGATTGGGGAGCCGACGCTGATGCGCGTGGCTGACCGACACAAGGGCAAGGTCGCGCTGCGTGTCGAGGTGCGCGGCCGGCCCGCCCATTCCAGCGTTCCCTCGCGCGGGGTGAACGCGGTCACCTTCGCGGCCCGCCTGATCGCAAAGCTCGATGACCTCTCCCAGAGCCTGCCGGGCGGACCCGGCGACGACAGCTTCGCCGTCCCTCACGCGACGCTGTCGATCGGTCCGATTCACGGTGGCGTTGCGCTCAATATCGTGCCCGACCGTTGCACGTTCGATGTCGAGCTCCGCTACCCGCCGGGCGACGCCCCGGAGCGCCTGCTCGGGCCGATCCGGTCGCACGCCGAAGCGATCGCCGCAGAAATGAAGACGGAGGCCCCGGAGGCGGGGATCGAGCTCGTGCAGATCGCGTCCTATCCACCGCTCAGCCCGAGCGGCGAGGGGGTGGCAATGATGGCCTCGCTCGGCGTGGGCGGCGGGGCGATCGCAGTTGATTTCGGAACCGAGGCGGGGTATTACAGCGAGCGCCTTCAGACCCCGTGCGTGATCTGTGGTCCCGGCGACATGAGCGTCGCTCATCGCGCCGATGAATACCTCGAACGCGAGCAACTGCTTGCCGCGGAGCGGTTCGTCTCCAGGGTGATCGCGCGGCTTTCCGAGAAAACGAGGCCACGCTGAGCCGCGAGCCGCTCGCATTCGCGTCCGTCGATCTGATCCGGCAGCTGCTCGACTCGCGCGAGGTGGCGGCTGAGGAAGTCGTTCGCGCCAGCCTCGAGCGGATCGCCGAGCTAAACGAGACGATCAACGCCGTGGTGGCACTGCGCGCGGAGGCGGCGCTGGCCGAGGCGCGAGCTCGCGATGCTCTGGCGGCTCAGGAGCGAGGGCCGCTCCACGGTGTACCGGTCACGGTCAAGGACACGACCGAGACGCTCGACCTGCCGACGACCTACGGCTCGGTCGCATTCGCAGGGCATCGCACAGATTTCGAAGCCGTGATCGTGACCCGGCTGCGAGACGCCGGTGCCATCCTCGTCGGCAAGACGAACACCCCGCCGCTTGCGTGTGAGCCTGTGACACGCGGCGAGCTGTTCGGAGAAACGATCAACCCATGGGCTCCGGAAAGGACGCCGGGCGGCTCGAGCGGTGGTGCCGCAGCCGGCCTCGCGACGGGAATGTTCACGCTGGCTCAGGGCACCGACGCCGGCGGCTCTAACCGAATCCCGGCGTCCTGTTGCGGGGTGGTCGGCGTCAAACCAACCCGCGGACGCGTGAGCTTCGCTCCGGCGGCGTACGAACCCTGGGGAGGGTTGCTTCACAACGGACCCGTCGCCCGCAGTGTCCGTGATGCGGCGCTGATGTTGGACGTGATGGCGGGGCCATCTATCGGTGCGCCGGCGGCCGGCGGGCTCTGCTTGGCCTTCCGAGACGCTTGCGAGCTTCCGCTCCGGCAGATGCGCGCCGCGTACTCGAGCGCGCTTCCGGATGGGAACGTGGACGACGACGTTGCTGTCGCGTTCTCTGATGCACTCGACGTTCTCCGATCGCTCGGCGTCGAGCTCGTTGCCGACAGCCCCGACTTCAGCAGGCTCTCGGAGCCGTTCACGACGATCGCCGAGGGAGCCTTCGCTGGACTCGCCTACGAGATGACCGACGAGCAGCTCGAGAACATCGGCCGGGGACCTCGGCAGCTGATCGACCACGGCGGCGAGATCTCCGCCGCCGCCTACTACGCGGCATTGCACGCGGCCGGGCGTGAGTCGGCATCCATCCTTCGCTTCTGGGAGGACTACGACGTCCTGGTCACTCCGACCGTCCCGTGGGTGCCGCCGCTCCGGGATCGCTTCCCCGCGACCGAGAGCTACGACGAGAAGTGGGCCGAGTACGCGCTCTGGGAAGCGTTCACCTCACCCGTCAACGTCACGGGTCAGCCCGCGATCTCACTTCCGTGCCGCAAAACAAGTGGCGCGGGTACGCCGATCGGCGTTCAACTCATTGGCCGCTACGGCGGTGAGGCGGAGTTGTTCACGCTCGCCGCGGCGTATGAGCAAGCAGCGCCCTGGGATGACCGGTGGCCTCGCTGCACAGCCGGGCTTCGACGCGGGAGTACGTGAGGGGCGAGCGGGCGCGTCGGAACCTCAGGTCGTCGGGCGACTGGATGGTGAACGCGAGCCAGAAGTCCCGTCCCC
>CAWKDQ010000011.1:0-1080012 GCA_963848435.1 uncultured Conexibacteraceae bacterium
CGCTAGATCGTCAGCCGCCAGCCGGACAAGGTGGTCCCAAATCAGACCATCACTCTGGTACCGAATCAGACCATCATTCTCAACATGCGATGCTCGATCTTGTTCCACTTCGAGGTGCCGGGCGGGAAGTGGCAGGACCTGGATCTCAAGCCCGGTGCTGTCCGCGAGTCGCTGAAGTTCGTGGCGCCACAGTCGGGTGCGGGGGTTATTGGACCCGCCTGAGTCAGCGGTGATCGTCAGCCGCTTGGTCTCGGGGTATCGGACCTTGCCGAGGTGTTCCCACCAGCTGATGATGCTGCTGACCGCGAACTGCGCGGTATCGCTGGTGATCCCGACATTCACCCGGCCCTCGTCCGCGGCCAGGTCGTAGATGCCGTAGGGGATCGCATGCCCGAGTTGCTTGTCCTTGAAGTCGTGCCCGCGGACCTCGACCGGTGTGCTCTTGGGTTCAAACTCACGGCCGACCGCTTTGGAATCGCCGATCAGCTCTCGCTTCTTGGCGTCCACGCTGATCACCTGCTCACCCGCCGCGAGCGCGTCGGTGACGGTCTGGTTGATGTGCTCGAACTGCCCGTCACGGTCCGGGTGCTGGGCACCCTCCCGCGTCTTCTTGTTCGCCTGCAGCGAGTAGCCCTTGGCCTTCAGCAACCGCAGCACGGTGCGATCAACGACCTCGTGACCCATCTCCCGCAGCGCCTCCGCGAGCTTCGCGCCGCTCTTGGAAGTCCACCGCAACGGCGATTCCGGATCACCCCTGGTGACCTTAGATTAGGCTGGGAGGCCTGGGGTCGATCAACCGATCAAGCGCCTCAGAAAGCCCCGGCTCCCGCTCCAGGATCCCACGTCTGGACCGCCGACACCCCGACCATAGAGCAGCGTGCGGCCTGGGTTGACGTCCTGGACGAGATGGAGGCACTCGATCCGCAATTGGTCGTGCCCGGACATCGCTTGCCAGACGCTCCCGCCGACGTGACCGCCCTGCGCTTCACACGCGACTGCTTCACACGCGACTACCTCAAAGCGTTCGAGAAGATCCTCTCCTCGGCTGAGGATGGCGCGGCCGTCACCGACGAGCTCGTCAGGCGCTACCCGCACGCCGGGATGCTGATCGCGGCGCAGATCGGCGCGAAGGTCGCCAGGGGTGAGATGAGCTGGGGCTGACATGGCGACCGACCACGACAGCTCGAGATTGCCGGCTGACGTCGTCCGCCGGCAATACCTTGCCTCCGCGCGCGGCGACCTCGAGGCGCTCCGCGCGACCCTGGCCGACGACGTGGAGTGGACCGAGATGGCCGGATTCCCGCTGGCCGGCACATACAGGACCCCGAGCGGCGTCACCGCCAACGTCATGGAGGCGCTGACCCGCGACTGGGATGACTGGACCGCACACGACGACACCTATATCGTCGAAGGCGAGAACGTCGTAGTTCTGAGACGAAATAGCCTTCCAGGGTGATGTGGCTGTGGGTCAGGCGGCTTGGGGCAGCTCCTCAAGGATGACGTTGTGGCCGAGTGCTTGGAGTTGGGCGACGAGTCGTTTGGTGACCTTTCCGGGTCGCGTTTGCGGTAGTAGTCACCGCCGAGGTCGTGGTACAGCTCGCCGGCGGAGAGCATGTGCCAGCAGGCGATCAGGATTGAGTGCTTGACCGCGCCGAGGGCTTTCTTGTGCCCACGGCGCGGTCTGAGCCGTGCGTATTGAGCGGCGAGGTACACGTCCTTGGTTCTCACGGCTGACAGCGCGGCCTCTTCGAGCGCCCAGTCCAACCATTTGCTGCCCTTACGGGTCGTCCCCGAGCGTCGTTTCCCGGCGGACTGATCGTTCCCGGGGCACATCCCAGCCCAGGACGCCAGCTGCTTATCCGTGGGAAAGACACTCATGTCAGCGCCGATCTCGGCGATGATGACTTCTGCGGTGCGCCGCTGAACGCCCGGGATCGTGCACAAGAGCTCAACGGCTTTCTCGAAAGGGGCGATCTGTTCCCCGATCATCTCCGACAGGCCGGCGATCTGCTCGTCCAAGAAATCGATGTGAGCGAGGATCGACCCGATCCATAGCCCGTGAAGGCGATCAAAACGTCCCTCCAACGCCTCGCGGAGCGCTGGGATCTTGACGCGTAACCGTCCCTTGGCCAGGTCAGCGAGGACCTCCGGATCGGTGGTGCCCGACACCAGTGCGTCAAGCATCGCCCGGCCGCTCTTGCCGAGGATGTCTGAGGCGACGCAGTCAAGCTTGATGCCGGTGTCCTCAAGCGCCTTGTGCAACCGGTTCGCCTCACGGGCGCGCTCCTGGATCTGAGTTTTGCGATAGCGGGTCAGGTTCCGCAGCGCCCGGATCGGTTTGGGCGGCACAAAACTCGCCCTGAGCAAACCGGCCTCAGCCAACTGACAGAGCCACTCGGCGTCCTTGACATCGGTCTTGCGACCCGGAACCTGCTTCACATGCCGGGCGTTGACGAGCAGACACTCGAACTGGTCCTCAAGCACGGCCCAAACCGGCTTCCAATACACGCCGGTCGCTTCCATCACGACCTGAGTCATCCCGAAGGCTGAGAACCAGTCCGACAGGGTCAACAAGCCGCTGACGGTGGTCTGAAACTCCGCGACATGCTGCTCACGCGAACCATCAGCTGCCGGCACCCGCACACACGCGGTGACCTGCTCCTTATGCACATCCAACGCGCCAGGGCGCTGAACAACCGTCTCCACGAGACCCCCCAAGGGCCGAGATCGACAGGATCGCCGCCCGCGGGTCTCTGAGAACTAACGAATCTGAGATCGTGCTCATGGCAACAGTCCGGAACACCGGGGAGACCCCACACACCAAAACTGATATGGCGCCGGGTTTGTCAAGGGGACACGCCGAAGTTTCGCCGTGAGTGTTGTCGCGGTGAGGGGGTGGCGGTGTCTCAGGAGGGCGGGACGTCGGGCTCGGTGACGGCGTTGCCAGTCTGATATGCGGGGATTTTTCTGATACCCCATGGCCCTGTTTCTGCTGCCGGCGGTGCGCTGGTCTAGGAACGAGCGTGGCCGTGAGGCTGCCCATAGTTTGATCGCGCGTGCCGGCCGCTGTGTCGGCCCGGCGTCCCGGCCTCCTGAGCCGGGTGCTGGTTTGTCTGTTCGGTGAACTTTGGGGTCAGGGTGCGGTCGCTGCTGCCCAGAGGAAGCACGACAGCTCGCGCGCGACCGCGACGGTCGTGACGTTGTGGTGCTTACCCCGCGCTTTCATCGACGTGTAGGTGTGATGCAGCCGCTGCTGGGCATGGTTGGAGATCTGCAGGATGTGATCGGGCTGCCCTTCCTGGCGGTTGCGCAGGGTGACACCGACGCGCGGTTCACGGCCGGCGTGCCAGGCTGCCTCGACCAGCAGCCGGCGGGCGAGCTGCGAACCGGTCTTCGTGATGTGACCGTGGTAGTCATGCTCGCCGGACTGCGCACGTGACGGCGTCAGCCCGAGCCAGCTCCCGACCCGCGTGGGCTTCTCGAAACGCGCCCAGTCGCCGCCGATCTCCAAGTGGATCGCGAGCGCGGTGAGCGTGTCCACACCGCGGAACGCGCGCAACCGGGCGACGGTCGTCCACCACGCCGGGTCGAGCGCGAGCTCACCGATCCGCTCAGCGAGGACCTTCTTGCGGGCGGTCAGCCCGTCCACGCACGCGATCAGGTCCGCCCACGCCAGCTCCGACATCGGCTCCCGGAATTGCTGGGCAGCCAACCAGCGGCGGTGTGCCTGTGTCCAGGTCGACGGCTCGGGATACACCCGGCCGTGGCGCAGCAGCATCTTCGAGACGCGGTGACGGGCGTTCATCAGATCCCGCCGGCATGCGTCATGCGCACGCGTGAGCTCCCGGCCGGCCTCGACGTGCATCGAGGGCACCGCGACCGGGTGCAACGATCCGGCGATCAGACACCGCGCCAACAGCTCGGCGTCCTTGCGATCAGTCTTGATCCGGTCGCTCTTCCCGCGCGGCGTCAGCCCCGGCGCGATCACCTGCATCCCGACCCCCGCTGCGACCGCGGCACGGTATAGCCCGTAACCCGTCGGCCCCGCCTCATAGCACGCCATCACCGGCCCCGGCAGAGTTCTGAGCCAGTCGACCGGATCGTCGACACCAGCCCCGAACCGCATCCTGATCAACTCACCGCTCATCACGTCGATCGCCGCGCCGTGCGCCGAGCGGGCGTGGACATCGAACCCGACATAGGTCATCGTTCCGGGCATGGCCGGACCTCCTCACAGTTCTGGGGTCAGCCGGAGCCGTTCTCCGGCCAGACAAATCCCCGCGAGGAGCGTCCGGCCATGCACTCCGGAAGGCAACCCGTGCAACCGGGTGCCCGCGCCATAGTGTCTAGCCTCGGGCTCGCTGACACCAAGAAAACGTCGGCGTTCATGGGCGACCCCCATATCAAACCATTTTCATCCGCCCGCGACCCGCCGCGAGGCCAGCCCAACTAGCCGAGGTCGACGCGCCCGCCGAGGTTGAGGAGCTCGATCGCGTTCTTGGACTTGATCTGCTCGCGCTCCGCGTCGCTCAGCCCAATCCGCTCGGTGAGGTGGAACGTGATCTGGTCCGAGCCGCCCATGTTGCTTCCGTAGACACGCGGTCGAGCCCGAGGACGTCGATGAAGGCGCGGCGCATGCTGTCGTTGTGGATTATCGGGTCGAACCAGAAATTCCGCAGATACTCGCTCACTGGGCGCTCGTTGACGGCGTCCGGCGCGAGCGTTTGGTCGTGCATCGCGAGCCGCTCGAGGTGGTATGGGACGAGGCCGCCGGCGTGGGTGAGGTAGACCTTCAAGGGGGGAACCGGTCGAGGACACCGCCGCACATGAGGTGCCAGAAGGCGCACGCCTCGTCGTACATGAAGCCCAGGGTCATCGTCGTATCGAACGGGTCGCGCCACGACGGATCCTGCCAGGCAGTCACCAGCGGTGCCGCACGCAGTACAGGGCGATCGTGGACGCCGGCTTCCTCGTCCAACTCGACGCACGGGATCTCGCCAGCTGGCCGGCGACGCCAGGCGACAGCTGGCTGGAGGCGATGCGCCGGGCGCTCAGGGGGGCCCCCCCGGACCGCGAGCCATGACAGGGCTCGGCGCCGATGGTAGATCGTCGATAGATTTCGATCTACCCATCGCCCATCCCGCGCTTGTTGACAAGCGACGCGCCGATTCGATAGACATGATGCTTGACGAACATCGTCCGGGGCGCGCCAAGCGGCGCTGTGCGCCGCCATCGGGCTTGCGTACAGGAGAGATGAGCGATGTGGGCAATCAGGACTGATCGGATTATCGACGGCCTCGGCGAGGAACTGGTCGGCGATGTCGGCGTCCTCATCGATGACGGCCGGATCGTCGAGAGCGGCGCCTGGGACACGCTCGCCACCGAAGGGCTAGAGCGGATTGAGGAGTACTCCGACGCCACGGTGCTGCCGGGGCTGATGGATGCCCACATACACATCTCGTTCCTCAACGGCGTCACCTTCGACAACTACCGCGCCCAGCTCTTCGAGACGTCGCCAACATTGCAGACGCTCTATGCGCTCTTCCATGCCCAGATCTGCCTGGAGATGGGCATGACGACGCTGCGCGATGTGGGCGGGTTCACGACCACTGGGCCGAACGTCAGCGAGATGGTGGCGCTGCGCGACGCAATCAACCGCGGGATCGTCGTCGGTCCAAAGCTGCTCATCAGCGCGTTCACGCACATCACCAGCTCGCACTTCGACCTCCTGCTTCCGCGCCAAGCGCTGCACTGGCCGGACAGCACGGCCGATGGACCGTGGGAGCTGCGCAAGCTGGCGCGGCGACACCTTCGGCTCGGCTGCGACTGGGTCAAGACGTGCGCTTCTGGCGGCGGCGGCACCGACCTCGAAGATCCCG
Organism: uncultured Conexibacteraceae bacterium; assembly: GCA_963848435.1. Taxonomy (GTDB): domain Bacteria; phylum Actinomycetota; class Thermoleophilia; order Solirubrobacterales; family Solirubrobacteraceae; genus Palsa-465. The sequence continues at coordinate 5,880 of CAWKDQ010000011.1, forward strand.
GCGTGCGCAACATGACGCAGGAGGAGCTCGACGCGCTGGTCGACGAGGCGCACGCCTTCCGCAAGCCCCTTGCTTGTCACTGCTTCACGCCGGAGTCCCAGAAGATGGCTCTGCGGGCGGGAGCCGACACGCTGGAGCACAGCGTTTGGACCGACGATGAGGCGATCGAGATGATGCTGGAGCGGGGCGTGAGCCTCATTCCCACGCTGGCCCGACGCACCGACCGGGCGATCGAGCTGCGCCGGGCGCTGCACGGACACGACTCGGTCCTCGAGAAGATGAAGCGCCTGCAGCCGCATACCTACACAACGTTCCAGCGACTGCACGCCGCTGGCGTGCCGATCGTCGCCGGCACCGACATCAACTACGATCCGCATATGGGTTCGAGCATGCTCGAGCTCCAGGTCTACGTCGACCTCGGAATGTCGCCGATGGACGCGCTGATGACCGCCACGAGCAACGCTGCCAAGGCCCTGAAGCTCGAGCACGAGATCGGCTCGATTGCCGCCGGTCTACGCGCCGACGTCGTCGTCGTCCAGGGCAATCCGCTCGAGAACATCGCGCTGCTCCAGAAGCCGGACAGCATCCGGACGGTCGTGCGCGGCGGGGAGATTGTGGTCGACCGTCGGCCCGGCCGGGAACGTAGGCCCATCGTCGACCCCGAGTGGATGGCCCGCGTCGACGCCCTCGGACAGCTGCCCGACGAGCAGTCCGCCAAGCGACTGGTCGCCGAGGGGCAGGACGTGCTGCGCCAGCAGGTCGCGGTCGGCTGATCAGACATGCGCGGTCCCGCCGGCGAGCCGGCGGGACCGTTCATCTTTCGTATACGCACAGGGGAGGTCTTGATGGCGATGGGTCGTGTTGCGGGCAAGGTCGTGCTGCTGACGGGTATCGGGGGTGGCCAGGGTCGAGCGGCGGCATTGCTGTTCGCGCGTGAGGGGGCACTCGTCGTCGGCTGCGACATCGATGGCGATTCCGCGGCCGAGACGGTGCGTCTCGCTGATGAGGCCGGACATCCGGTCACCTCGCTGGGAGTGGTCGATCTCGCCGACGCCGAGGCTACACACGCATGGGTTGAGGCGGCCGCGGAGGTGCACGGACGAGTCGATGTGCTCTACAACAACGCGAGCCGGCCGATGATGGCCCCGTTCAGCGAGATGGCGCGCGAGGACTACGAGTTCACCGTCCGCAATGAGATCGACCTTGTCTGGCATGCCTGCCAGGCTGCCTGGAAACATCTGGCGCAGAGCCGGGGTGTGATTCTCAACATCGCGTCGATCGCCGGGATCGCGGGGACGCGCGATCTCCCGCAGGCCGCCCACGTGCTGACCAAGGGCGCGATCATCTCGTTCACCCGCCAGCTCGCGGCCGAGGGCGCAGAGTTCGGGATCCGAGCCAACTCGATCAGTCCGGGGGTGATCACGTCGCCGCCGATCCAGCAGATGATCGATGAGCTCGGCGACCGCGTCCCGTTCTTCTCGGAGATACATGCCTCCGGCCAACGCGAACCGGGAACCTGCGAGGACGTCGCCTACGCGGCGCTGTACCTAGTCTCCGATGAAGCACGCTACGTCAACGGGGAGAACCTTGTCGTCGACGGTGGCGCGACAGTTCTACTCGGCTGATCGCATCGAGCATCGAAACCTCGGACGTACTGGAGTCTCGGTCAGCCCGCTGTGCCTCGGCACGATGATGTTCGGCGCGGGTGGTAACCCCCGATCACGACGCGTCGATCCGTGGAGGCGGCGCGGATCGGCGTGGGCCTAGTGCAGTGTCCCATTAGTCTCTTGTAATTAGAAGGGACTTGTAGTACGGGAAACGTGCCGGTTCGGGCGTGCAGCTGCTCGAACTCGACCTGACAGTCGCCGTCTTGCCCAACGCCCCGCAGTACTGGTGCGCGACCCCCGGTGACATGCGCCCGTCCTTGGGCAGCCCGGTGTCATCCACGATCCAGCCCTCAGGCTCGATCTCTCCACTCATCCGCACCGCCAGCCGGCGCCGGACCGGCTCGTCGCGCCACGGTGAATCGCAGATGAAGTTCTGCAGCCCCTCCTCATCCCCGTCGGGCAGCCGGGCGGCCATCGGCTGGATCGACTTGCGCCGCCCTTCCAACAACAACCCGCGCACGTACTGCTCGCCCTTCGCGCGCTGATCACACCGCGCAAGCGGCCGGTACATCTCGGCCGCGAACTCGATCAGCGCCGCGCGCTGCGCCTCCAGATCAGCAGCTCTGACCCCAAACTCGCGGATTGCCAAGCTCGCCATGGCGCACAAATTCCCTGCACCCGCAAAAACTCCTGCAAGCAGCTACCGAAGTCCTACTAGCCCTTACAGCACGCTGCCGAACTACCGGAACGCGTGGCTACGGCACGGCTTCAGCGAAGCCGATCTCGCAGGTAGGGGTAGCGATCGCCTGATCGACGGACTCATAGCTTGGGGAGATGTGGACTCTGTGGCGAGTCGCATCCGCGAGCATCAAGCCGCGGGTGCCGATCACGTCTGCGTGCATGTCGTCAGTCGGGACCGTGCTCGGCTGCCGCGTGCGGAGTGGCGGCGGCTCGCTTCGGTGCTCCAGTGACGGTCCGCTCCCCACCATCCGGCCGCAGCCCCGACGGCGCCACTGCCCGGATGTTCTGCGTGTGGTGCTCACCGTACGGAGGCTCGGCGAGCACCGTATCGATCCGACCGGGCTCATAGACGACGATGCGTTGGGCGATGCGCCACTCACCGCTGCGAAGTCGACGCGGTCGCAGTAGCGTAGGAACGCTACGTAGTCGGTGGCCGGCTCGTCGGCGCGGGCGGGCCGGCGGTGCCTGGCAATGCACGCGGTCTCGACAAACGCGAGGTCGCCATGCAGCTCGATCTCCTGGTTGCCGAGGAAGTGCGTGGTGGACTCGTCCAACGACAGCCGCTGCGCGAGCAGTTCGATGAAGCCATCGACGTCACCGGCATACAGTCCATGATCGTCGATCGCGCCGTGGTGATAGCAGGAGCGCAGCAGGTCCCAGTCCATGCGGTCAATCGCCCGCGCGTAGCGGACCGTGACCCCCCGGATCTGCGCCTCATCCACCAAACCGCCGGATCGCCTCGTCCAGCTGCTCCCGGCTATCGCCGCCATTCATTGCAACGCACCTCCCCCACGCTCACAGGGCAGCCGCAGGCGTATGCGACGAATCCTCGTGAGCGAACCGCCATCATGCTGCCGGCGCCGGTTCCCCGGCGGCCGACTCCCACCTGCCGTCGACAGCCCGATAAGGACGAGCGACCTCGACGAGCGTCCCGTGCGTCGCCTTTGGCGGGATCCAGCTCCACTGCTGCCAGGTCATGTTCGGGTCGCTGAATACCTCCGTGCTCTTCAATGCGACGCCTTCATCCTTGAGCAGTTTCATGGCCCCCGGCACGTCGGGCGTGGTGAAGCAGATGTGGTGGACGCCCTCACCGTGCTTGGCCAGGCGGTCGGCCAATGGCGTCCCCTCGCCCGGTTCCATGAGCTGGATTTCCGGGCCATTGTGGGAGACGAATGTCGCCCAGCGCATTGAATCGTCGCCTGCCTCAAACGCCTCGTAGCGAACCAACGGCTCCTCGAGCTGCTCTGGATCGAGCACACGAAGGATCTTGGTCCAGTCCTCCACTGCCTTATCGAGATCCTTGACGAGCAGGCAGACGTGGGCGATGACATTACTGGGCATGCCGGACCTCTCTTACAAACGCTTGGTTGGTTACACGATAATACGCACGCCATGCTCTGGATCAGGACGGCCCCCACACAACAGCCGTGATCAGACCCGACGGGGAGCGCGCCTGCTGAAGGATCAACCGGGTTCGCGGCTCGTAAGACCAACCGATTGTTCAACATGCGCTGCGCGTGGGAGCTACCCTCTAATCATGAGGCTGCAAGGGCGGAGCGCGCTGGTCACCGTGAGCGCTTTCGACATCGTGACTACGCCGCAGTTGGCAGTCCCGGTGGCCGTCCAGTGACCGCGAGCCCAGCCATCACCGCCCCGGCACTTGAGGTGCGAGACATCGTCGTGCGCTTCGGTGGCGTCATCGCTGTCAACGACGTCTCCTTGCGGGTGCCGCACGGTGTCATCACGGGGCTGATCGGACCCAACGGAGCGGGCAAGTCGACACTCTTCAGCGTCTGTTCGGGACTGCGCAGGCCAAGCAGCGGCCAGGTGCTGATGGACGGCATCGACCTCACGAAGGCGTCACCACAGGCGCGAGCGCGGCGGGGTCTCGCGCGGACGTTCCAGCGCCCCGAGATCTTCTTCACCATGACGGTCCGCGAACACCTCCAGTTCGCCTATCGCGCACGTACCGCGCCGTACCGAGTGCTGACCGACCTGCTGCCGTTCAGGACAGGCGGCCGCAACGACGTGGCGGAGACACATCGCGTGGACGAATTGTTGGACGCACTCAACCTGGGCGCCGTCCAACACCGTCGTGCCGCCACGCTGCCGCTCGGCGTCCAACGCTGCCTGGAGGTTGGGCGCGCGCTCGCCGGCGCACCGAAGCTGCTGCTCCTGGACGAGCCCTCGTCGGGCCTCGACGTCAGCGAGACCCACCAACTCGGTGAGGTGCTGCAGGCATCCGTGACACGCGAGGGCATCGCGCTGCTCCTGGTCGAGCACGATCTCGACCTCGTGCTCGGCCTGAGTGAGCACGTCTACGTGATCGATTTCGGACAGCTCATATTCGAAGGCACACCCGCCGAGACCCGCCGCTCGCCCAGCGTGCAGGCTGCCTACCTCGGCAAGGAGATCGAGGATTCACCGGCCTCCGGGGTGTGACCTATGAGACGTCCTGTGTCAACCCCTTTCGGGGATTTTGATGGTGAGGTGTTGTTGGAGGCCGGTGTGGTGGTTGGGGTCGTAGGGGACGTGGTCTTGCCAGCAGCGCCAGAGGACGCGGGTCCAGGCGCGGCCGACGGTGCGGATTGCGCGTGGGTGGTCGTGTCCGCGGCTGCGGGTGCGGAGGTAGTGGTCTTGGGCCCAGGGGTGCCAGTGGCGGGTCGCGTCGGCGAGGGTCGAGGTGGCGTCGCGGAGTCGGTGGTCGCATCCGCGTCTGAAGCACGCGACTTTTTTGCGTCCGGATTCGACGGCAACGGGTGCCATGCCGGCGTCGGCGGCGAGGTGCTCGGCGGTTGGGTAGCGGGCGCGGTCGTCACCGATTTCGGCCAGCAGCGTCGCGGCGCAGATCACGCTTTTGGGGTCTTTGAAGAAGGACAGGAAGATTTGTCCGTCGGGGTGAGATCGGACGGTGTGCGCGATTTCGGAGGTGAGCAGCCGGATCTGCTCGACGATCGGTTTGAGTACGGCGATCAGGGCGAGCACGAGTCCGCGGCGGGCTTCGGCCTCGATCTCACCGGCGCGTCCGGAAGGAGCGTCACGCAGACGGGCGAGCAGGTCACTGGCGGGCCGCCGCCCGCAGTAGTGGTGGCGGGCGAGGAACTGTGCCAGGCGTTTCTCACCGAGGCCGCGGGCGTCTATCGGGGATGGGTAGCGCTCGAGGAACGCCAGCGAGATTGGGCTGTCCAAGTCGGCGAAGATCACGGCGGCGCCGGGCCAGAAGCGCTCGAGCTCGGCGCGGAGCTGGTTGCACAGCGCGACCCGCTGCTCGACCAGCACCTCACGTCCACGGGTCAGTGCCCTGAGTGCCTTGGTCTGGTCGCTGTCGGGCGTCAGTGCCGGGAAGCGGTGGCTGTAGGTGCGGGCGAGCAGCTCGCAGAGCACGAATGCGTCGAACCGGTCGGACTTCCCGCCGGCGGGACGGAACCGGTCACGGGCGGCCGCGACCTTGTTTGGGTGGATCGCCAGCACCACCAACGCTGCGTCCAGGAGACGCTCGATCAGCAGCCCGTCGGGGCGTTCGATCGCGACCCGGATCACGCCGAGCGTCACGAGCGTCTTGCACAGCCTGCTGATCCCGTCTTCGTCATGGGAGATCGTCTCCCCCCACAGCCGCTCACCGTCAACATCTTCGACAAGCACCTCGTGGGTGTCCTTCGCCCAGTCCGCCCCCGCCACTGCACCTTGCGGCATGGAACCTCCTTCTCACGATCGCCTCGACTGATCACCGACCGGGAGCTACCGTTGCGGGTGCTCATAGACGGGCCCTTCACCGGGCTACGTCCTGTTGCCGCTTCGGGCAGCCTCCACCGTCGGGAGAGGCAGGTCTCATGCGGGCCATCACAGTGGCAAGCGAAGTGGGCCGTCTCCCGGCGGCGGTCGGCTGCGGCACCTAATCACAACGGCCGCAACGCAGAGGTTGACCTATGAGCGAAGCGTTGCTCGAGGTCGAGGACCTGTGCGTCGCTTACGGCACCGCGCAGGCGGTGTCGGGCGTCTCGCTCACAGTCGAGCCCGGACAGGCGGTCGCGATCTTGGGTGCCAACGGCGCCGGAAAGTCAAGCTTTGGCCGCGCAGTCTGCGGTCTGACACCGACGGCGTCCGGGCGGGTCCGCTTCGCCGGAGAAGACATCACCGGCCACGACGCCACCGATATCAGCCGACGCGGGCTGGCCTACCTACCTGAGGGCCGTGGAATCTTTCCGGGCCTGTCGGTCCACGACAACCTGCGAGTGATGCTGCGCACGGTCGGGCGCGCAGAGGTTCCACGCGCGCTCGATGAGGCATACACGCTGTTTCCCCGGCTCGCAGAGCGCCGCGCCCAGGTCGCAAGAACCCTCTCCGGAGGAGAACAACAGATGCTCGCGCTAGCACGCGTGCTCGTCACGCGCCCGCAGGTGGTCATCGCCGACGAACCGTCACTCGGCCTCGCCCCCAAGCTGATCGAGCTGATCTTCGAGACCCTGGCGCAGGCACGCACAGCTGGCATGGCGATCGTACTGATCGAACAGTACGTCCATCGCGCGATCGAGTTCTGCGACGCCGCCACCATCCTCAGGCGCGGTACCGCCACCTGGAGCGGAGCCACAAGCTCGCTCGGCACAGAGGTCCTCCGTCATTACCTGGGCCACGAGGAAGTAAGCACCGCGTGAGCCAGTGAGGGCTGGTCGGCTCGCGGCTCGCGTCGTCGATCAGATTGAGTAACCGCCGTCGACGTCGAGGATCTGTCCCGTGATATAGCCCGCGGCGGGCGAGGCAAGGAAACACACGGCCTCGGCAACTTCGTCGGCGGTGCCGAAACGGCCGAGTGGGATCCGGGCGTGGGCAGCGGCGAAGCCGGACGCATTCATTTCGCCGGCATCCATCAGCTGCCGCCCCATCCCGTCGCTGAGGATCCCCGGACCAACGCAGTTCACCCGCACGCCGTAGCGACCCTCCTCGGCCGCCAGCGCGCGAACCAGAGTCTCGACGGCCGCCTTTGGGCCGGCAGACAACCCGTCCTTGACCGGGTAACGCCGAGTCGCAACCGTGGTCACAGCGACGACGGCCCCGCGGGACTCTCGAAGCGACGTGAGGAGCGGGTGGACGATGTTGAAAAAGCTCGCCACCTCTGCGTTCAGATGCTCGCGGAACAGTTCCGGATCAACGCGGCTGAGGTGCAGCTGCCGCACGTACGGGCCGGCCGCGTGCACCAGGGTGTGGACGCAACCGAAGCGCTCGAGCACGTCACAGGCAAAGGCACGCGCGGCCTGCGAGTCGACAAGGTCCACCTGCCAGGCGGTAAGCGGGTTCGCGCCTGAAGCCGCAGGCTCAGGATCCACGGAAGCGATCAATGCCTCCGCCGCCTCGCGGTTGCTGTGGTACGTGAAGGCGACCAGCGAGCCTCGCATCGCCAGCCGCTTGCAGACTTCGGCACCGATTGCGCCGCTACCGCCGGTGACCACGGCGATGCCCGGCCTGCCGGAGAGCTCGCAGGTGCCAGCGGCTACCGCTTCGCTGCTCCGCCTTCCCTCGCTCATCGTCACGGGCTCCGACTCAGACGGGGCGCGTACCGGGCAGTCGGCCGAGCAGGGCCAGGAGCTCGTCTGGAGCATCGAGCGGAATGTGATGGCGAGATTCTGAGAAGACCATCGTCTCAAGTTCTCGACCCAGTAGCGCCTGATACTCCTCGGCCATTGCGGGAGAGGTAAGAGTACTAAGGCCGCCCTGAACGATTGTCACCGAACAGCTGATCCACGGTATCTCGGCCTCGACCGCAAACCGATCCTTCATGTGCGCAAATATCGCGGGGTCGAACTTCCACGTGTAGCGGCCGTCGGCCAGACGCGTGATCGAGCGGCGCGCCAGACGAGCCATCACCTCCGCGGCGACCGGGGGCTGCGGCGGCTTCAGCCGAAACGCGCTGAGAATCTGGGCTTGGCTGTCGTAGAGCTTGCGATTTTGCGACCGCGGAGCGGGCACCGGCTCGCGTTCATGTGGTGGAATCACCGAATCCAGCGTGACCAGAGCGGAGACCAGCTCGGGGTAATGGGCCGCGGTTGTCGTGGCGATCCGTCCGCCCATGCTGTGGCCGACGAGCGCACCCGCTCCGCCTACCACCTCCCGCAGCACCGCGGCGACCTCAGCAACCCAGGTCATGGTCGGATACCCGCCCTGACGGTGCCCGCTGTCTCCGTGCCCGCTGAGGTCGAGCGCGACGACTCGCTGACGCGCCGTGAGGCCGGGCAGCACCAGCTCCCACCAACCGGCGTGAGCACCACCGCCGTGGATGAGCACGAGCGTCGGGCCGCCGCCACCGCCGGCATACCAGCGGATCGGGCATCCTTCGACACGGATCGTCCCGCTCTCCGGGAGCAGTGTTAGGGGCTCGTGGGCGCTGGGGGCCATCACTGTCACTCGATGGACTATGCCATGGCCAACCGGTTGGTTGAACTTTCCGGTACGTTTAGCCACGATGCTGGACTATCAGATCGACGATCGGATCGCATGGTTGCGGCTGGACCGACCCGATGCGCAAAACGCGATCACCCAGGCGTTCTACGGCGAGCTCGTACAGGCGCTGGCACAAGCCGATAAGGACGAGTTTGTCAGTTGCGTGATCCTCCACGGCGCGGGCGACAGCTTCTGCGCCGGAGGCGACATCAAGGATTTCGGCTCGATTGACGGGCTCGCGGGGCGGCAGGCATATATGGCCGATGCGATGAACGCCTTTCGTGCAGTGCAAGCGTGCCGAAAGCCGGTGATCGCTGCAGTTCATGGATTCGTGCTCGGCGGCGGGTGCGAGTTGACCATGGTCAGCGACATCGTGATCGCCGACGAGACGGCGCGCTTCGGACTGCCAGAAGCCCGTGTCGGTCTCGTACCAGGGCCGGGCACCGCGGTGGGGCTGACGACCGTCAACCTGCACTGGCTCAAGCTGATGGCGCTGGGTGGTGAGACCCTTGATGCCCGCGATGCACAGCTTGCCGGACTGGTCACACGCGTGGTGGCACCAGGAGAGCATGTCGCGGCGGCCGCGGCCCTGGCGCGCCGGATGTCGGAGCTTGCACCGCTGTCGCTCTCAATGGGAAAGCGCCTACTCAACGACCTTGCACCGATGCACTACGAGCAGGCAAGTGTCGCGGTGACCATGCTCCAGGGAACAGAGGACTTCCAGGAGGGCATTGCGGCGTTCAAGGAACGCCGGCCGCCCAGCTTTCGCGGCCGTTGAGCGTCGCTCGCGTCATTGCCCGCTTTGTCCAGCGACCTCGCGCGATCAGCCCAACCCGTTGGCGAGCTCAGTCGGCGGGGCCGAGCGCCAGCGTGGCGGCGCCCTGGACTGCCAGGCCGCGACCGTCCACTTCGAGCCAGACCTCGCAGTCGAGCACGCGCCGCCCCCCCTCCTCGCGGGCGCCGGTCACCTCGGCGGCCGCCCTCACCCGGTCCCCGCCGAACACATTGGCGAGGAACCGGACGCGAACATCGAGCAACTCGGATCCAGGCAGCGCCTCGGCGAGCATCGTCATGATGTAGCCGAGGTTTGCCGGCCCCTGGTTGATGACGGCGGCGCCCATGCCAAGCTCCCTCACCACAGACGGGTCCAGGTGGATCGGGTTCGGATCGTCGAGGATCACCGCGAGGGTCTTCATGTGCTCGGGGCTAACGGACTCGATCGTCCAGGGACCGAGCGACGAACCGATGTCGACGCTCAAGTCGCCTCCCGCCGCGGCAGGATGAAGGTGTTGGTGCAGGTCGCTATGGTCGCCTGGGCTGGATCGGTCATCACGAGCCGGTAACTGAGGATGTCGAAGGTCCCGGTCTTACGACCGACCTTACGCTCGAGCCCCAGCACCTCTCCGGTGATGCGGTACTCGAGGCCGGCCCTGATCGGCGCACCATAAGTGATCTCCACGGATCCCAGCATCGGGCCGTCGCTGACATCGAAGTCAGCAAGCGCACACAGCGCGGCGATGCTCACGTCGATGCCCCGCTGGGTCGCGATATAGGCCCAGATGGGGTGCACGTTCTGACCTTCCGACGAGCTCGTCTCAAGCGCTCCGACCAACGCCTCGGCTTCCTCGGGCGTCACCGTGAAGGTGCCGGCGTCGAGTCGGTGGCCCTGAAGGTGTTCGTAACCAGTGGCAACCACGGTGATCGGTCACAATACAACAAACGATTGGTCGGAGATCCGAACGCCTACCAATCGTTTGGAGGTCCGCTATCCTTAAAGGGTGTGCATCCGATCATCCAGCCCAGCCATCTACTCTGGCCGGCGCGATGCCCCCACACGTCGATCTTGCCACGTGTCGCGCTTGGTTCTTGCATCGCATGTGTCCCGAGCTCGGACAGACCCCGACCGGCTCTGATCGTCGCCCACGCGGACGCCTACCGGACGGTTGCTCGGCAACCTAGCTCATTGACCCTCGATCTCAGTGAGATCGTTCGCTGGGTCAGACACGGTGGCGTCCGGCTCTGCCGGCAGGTCCTCGGCTCGGCGGCGGGCTCACTCGTAAGCCTCGTGTTAGGCTCGCGGACCTGAGCGCAGACGACGGTGGACATCGGCCCAAACGATTGGTAGATTCAGCTCATGCAGATCGAACTTCACTCCCACCATATGACGCCGAAGATGTTCGAGCGGGTTGCGATGCTCGACCGGACGCTGGCGCCGGACGCGGTCAACGAGCGGCCCGTGATCGAGTACCTGCGGAATTTCTGGTTTGACCCAATGATCCACAACGACGGTATGCGGCGGGCTCTGGTCGACATCGTCGGGGTCGACCGCATGGTCTACGGAAGCAACATGGGCGGCTCGGACCAGATCGCGTTCGATCTGACCGACCGCATCGGGCCGAGCGACGCGGAGCGCGAGCAGATCAAGTCCAAGAACGCAATCGAGCTCCTCAACCTCGGTGGGCGCGTCGACCTCGGCCAGAAAGTGGTGGCAGAGGCATGAGCGGCCCTCTCCTCAAAGACAAGGTCGCGATCGTCACCGGGGCGGGCGATCCCGGAGGGATCGGATGCGTCACAGCGCGGACGCTCGCGGAGGAGGGCGCGAAGGTCGTCATTGCAGACCTGCCGGGCACGCAGCTGGAAGCGGCGGCAGCTCACGCCGGGGAGGCGGGGACGGTCGCGCACCATCCCGTCGACATCGCCGACGAGGCTGCGGTGAAGGCCCTCGTCGCTTTCACCGTCGAGCACTTCGGACGGCTCGACATCCTCGACAACAATGCTGCGGTGGCGGCCGCGAACCCGTTCGACGACTCGCTGGTGACCGAGCTCGAGCCGGACCTGTGGGACTGGGTGTTCTCGATCAACGCTCGCGGCACGATGCTGATGTGCAAGCACACGATCCCGCATATGGTGAGCGCCGGGGGCGGCTCGATCATCAACATCATTTCGGATTCCGCCTTTCGCGGTGACGACTTCCCGACCGCCTACGCGTGCTCAAAGGGCGCCTTGGAGACTCTGACCAAGTACGTCGCCACGCAGTTCGGCAGGCACGGGGTTCGCTGCAACGCGATCTCCCCGGGCCTGATGCGCTCCAGAAAGATGGAGCAGACCATGCCCGAGCCTGTCCGGGACGTCTTCATCAGCCAGACCCCCCTCGGCTACCTCGGCCTGCCGGTGGAAATATCGAAGGGGGTGCTGTATCTGGCGTCCGATCTCGCGTCGTTCGTAACCGGCGAGGTGATCCACGTCAATGGCGGCACGCTCGCGCCCCAACCGTGGAACCGCGGGCTGCGAGATCTGGCGCAGCAGATGCAGCCCGAGCCGTCGTGAGCTGAAGCCGCGCCGAGTCGCAGGTCCCCCCCGTGCGCAGGACCGACGTCGCGACCGTTCTGCGTCGCACCGAGCACGATCATCGTCTTGGTTCCCGTCACGATGCCGGTGCGGCGGATCCGATCGATGACGAGCTTGAGATGCTCGACATCGCGCACCCGCAGCCGCACCAGCGCATCTGGGTCGCCCGAGATCGTGAAGGACTCCACGACCTCGGGCAGACCCGCGACCGCCTGGTCGATGTCGCCGACCTGGGTTGTCCCCGCGAAGCGCAGCTCTGTGAACGCTTCCAAGCTGGCGCCCATCGATCCGTGGTCGATGATGGCCGTATAGCCGCGGATGACGCCGAGCGCTCAAGGCGATCCATCCGCCGCTTGGCCGCGGCCGGCGACAGGTTCACCGATCGGCCGACCTCGCTCGCGGACCTGCGGCCGTCTTCGACCAACAGCTCCACGATTCGCGCGTCGACAGCGTCGAGGTTTGTGTTCCCACGCAAATTAGCGATCCCGCCCCATTCGGACGCAGCATATCGCTCTTGTGCTGCCGTCGAACGGCAGAACTAATCAACCAGCGGCAACTTCAGGCACCGCAGCGTTCGTCACGCGTGCACTCCCGTCAGCCGCGCGTGCTTCACGTAGCGGATCAGGCCCTTGTCGAACCTGTTTTCGGCGACCTCGTCGGCGACCGCATCTACAGCTCTTTCCGCGCGACGCACAAGGCGCTGGAGCGATGTCGTGCTGCGTGCGAGCCCGACAACTGCAAGCCGCCGCTGGCGCACCTGGAGGCGCCACCGTACCGTGCACCGGTAATCGCCGACAGGAGTGAGCCCGATCGTCGCCGTGCTCGTCGTCGACGGTGATCGTGCTCAGCCCGGTGTTCGGCACGATCGCGATGCGGCTCAACGTCACACCGCGGTGCAAGGGCTGGAAGGTCGCAGGGCGCGGTAGCGCGAGTGTGTAGCGCTCGCGTTGAATCACCAAGGCCCCGTTCACCGTCTCGACGTCGGGCTCCCATAGCTCCTAGCCGGACCCGATCAACCAGCCGAGGCCGAGCGCTCGGCCAGGATTCAACGCGATCGCCTCGGCCACGCGCCCGTGTGGGGCCCGCGCCTCGATGACACCAGACGCATGACGCCACGGGCCGGAGTGCGCTCGCTCGGTCTCCTCGACAAGAGGCACAGGCTCCGCGGCCGGCTCGCCGGGACCGCTCCAGACGAGCACGAAACCGTGCGCAACCTGCGCCGCGAACATCGTCGTGCCCTCATCGGGCTCTTCGCCTTGTGGTGGGCCCACGCGCGGAGCGAGTGCCGGCGTGCGCAGACTCCAGCCGAACAGGTCCGCGACGTTTTCCGCAGTCGTGAAGGCGGCGATCCGGATGTTTGCCGGAACCTTCTCCTCGTCCGTGAGGTGCGGGATAGCGGTGCAGCGACCAGTCGCGCCGTCGAAGCACCACCCGTGGTAGGCGCACTGCAGGTAGCCGTCCTCGGTGATGCAGCCCATCGAAAGCGGCAGTCGCCGGTGCGGGCAGACGTCATCGACCGCTCGCACGGTGTCGGTGAGATCGCGATAGAGCGCGAGGTCGCGCGATCCGAGCCTGAAGCCGCGCGGATGGCGCCGGACGTCCTCGCTGAATGCGATCCGCCACCAGCCCGCAGCGATACCGAGGTCAAGTGTGGTCCGCGCCTGGTTCGCCGGGGCGGAGGTCGCGCTCACGCTGGACGTGGCCCCATCACTCACTGAGCATCGCCGGCGTCATACGAGAAGAACGAAGATCGATCAGCATGAAACTGAATTCCCTTTCCTGCATAGCGGCCTCTGATGCAGATCCTGATCACGGTCGAAGCCGGCCCAGGCAAATTCGATCGAGGCGCCAATCCGCGGCACGAGCACGCCGGTTATGATCGGAGTCCGTCTTCCCAAGCGTTCCTACTGAAGGTGCTGTCGTGAACGACGCTCCAGGTGACCAGCAGACGCTGCTCTATCTCGAGGCGGCGCGTTGACGACGATCGCGACATCCGGCGGGGAGGGATTCCCCTCGTACCAGTCGACGCTCGATGTCTACTCCAGGGTCACCGAGGCTGGCGGCATCGTCTGGGACGAGGCGCTCGACTCGTGGCTCGTCGCGGGGCACGACCTGATCCGCTGGGTCATGCGTCAAGAGCCACCATCGCTTATTCGTGCAGCACTTCACCTACGAGATCGTGGACGGCTGGCGCGACACGCTGCTGCGTCCGATCGCCGACCGCATCCTCGACCCTCTAGTGCCGCGCGGGCACCTGGACGTCCTCGCAGATTACGCCGACAAGTTCTCGATCGGCGTCATCGCGGCGTTCATGCGGCTGCCCTGGCAAGACGATGACTGGATGGACCATTGCAAGGCTCCGCTCGACCGCAAGCAGACCTACCTCAATCTCTATCTCTCCGGTCAAATGACGCCGCCGGAGATCGAGCGCGGCGTCCTCGAGGCCGTCGAAGAGATGAACGAGATGAATCTGCCGTTTCTGCTGGCGGCGAAAGAGCGCGAGCCGAGCGAGGATGACATCCTGGCTCTCCTCTGGGCAGAGGGGGAGACGATCATGCCCGACTGGGGTCTCGAGGACATGCAGGCGTGGATCGCGACCACGTTCTTCGCCGGCACCGACACGACCACGCACGCGATCCAAAACGCGATCTGCCTGCTCGCGCGCTCGCCGGAGCTCCGGCGGACCGTCGCCTCGGGCGACCGAGAGACGCTCGAGCGGTTCGCGGAGGAGGTCCTGCGCCTGCTGCCGTCAGTGCATATGACGCGCCGCCTCGCCAGCGCGCGCAGAGATCCAGGAATCGGCGGCGAAATTCCTTGCGAAGCTACCGAACTTCCGGCGCTCGATCCGACCGCGCCCGAGCCCAAGCTACAAGGCTTCCTGCTGCGTTCCTACCGGCCGCTGAAGCTTGTCTACGACCAGCCGGAAGGTTCCGCGTCCGGCCATCCGCGAAGGATAAGTTCGCCTCCTCAGCGACCGAAAGGACCTCAACGTGTCCCGCAACGCCTACCATCACGTCGCCCTACGCGTCGAGAATCTCGAACGTTCAACGCGCTTCTACCAAGATGTCTTCGGCGGCAAGGTCGTAATCGAACTGGAGCTGCAGCCGGACTTCGTCACGAGCATCTTCGGCGCCCCACCCGGGTCCACCGGCCTGAACCGCGTGATCCAGTTCGACCAGGAACAGCCGTGGGCGATCGAGATCTTCCAGCTCGTACCCGGCAGACCCGTCGAGCCGACGGTCCAAATGGAAGTCGGGATCATGCACTACTGCGTCTGGGTTGACGACGTCCCCGGCACGGTGGAACGGATCAAGCAGGCGGGCGGAGCGGCGCGCTTTCCGATCCGCCCCTGGGAGGGATACCACTTCGTCTACGCAGAGGATCCCGACGGCCACGTGATCGAGCTGCTCGACGCGACCGTCGAGGATTGCATGCGTCTCACCGGCACGGTCGGCGTTCCCGACCACACCGCCGAAGCGGGCTGAGGCTCGGGGACGGCTACTTGCGTCCCGCGACGATGGTCTGAAGGCGGAAGACGCCCGAGCTCGCGGCGATGAAGAGCCAGCCGAGCTCAGGCCCGCCCCAGTTGGTGTTGCCGACGCGCTCTGGCACCCGGATCGTGCCGATGTGCCGGCCGCTGCCGTCGAGAACCCAGACGCCGTTCGGGCCCGTCACCCAGACGTTGCCGCGCTCGTCGCACTTGATTCCGTCGACGTGCCCGGTCGGATCTCCCGGCACCGTGGCGAAGACGTCGTCGGCGACGACCGCGCCAGCTTCCCCGAGCGTAAGCGCACGGATCGCCCCCGGCACCGAGTCGTCGACGTAGAGCACGCGCTCGTCGGGCGAGAACGTCAGGCCGTTCGGGAGATCATGTCGTCGAGCACAACCCGAGGCTCGCCGCCGTCGACGACGCAAAAGACTCCCTGGAACGGCAGTTCCTGCTCGGCCTCGTGCCCGATCATCTCCAGGTACCACGAGTCGGTGAACCAGATCGAGCCGTCGGAGCGCACGACGACGTCGTTGGGACTGTTGAGGCGCTTGCCTTCATAGCGTGCCGCGACGACCTCGCGACCGTGGCCGGTGCCGGACGGCTCCATGCGCGTCAGAGCGCGGGTGAGCGCTTCGCAGACCAGGAGGTTCCCGTCCTGATCGAGCGTCATGCCATTGCCGACGTTCGACGGATCGGCGACCGTTGCGATGCCGTCGCGCTCGCTCCAGCGATGGCGCCGGTTTCCGAACACGTCGGAGAAGAGCAGATACTGGCCCTCGGGGACCCAGATCGGCCCCTCCGTGAATCCGAAGCCGCTACCGAGCTGCGCCCGCTCGTCCACGAGCTCGAGCAGCCGATCGTCGAGGACGTCGATCGGCTTCATGATCGGGCGTTCAGCAGAGTTCGCCGTAGGCGGCGTAGTACTCGTCGAGCTCTTCGCGCACGCTCTCCGGATCGACGCCGAAGTCCTCGGCGCTATAGCGGTGCTTGGCGAAGTGGCTCGACGGCTGTGCCGCCTCGAGCAGGCCGATTCGGTGCCGGTGCTCGTCGGTGAATTCGACGCCCCAGCGTTCGTAGAGCTTGGCGACCGTTCCCGTCTTGTCGGCGACCAGCTCGCGGTAGGGGACGTCGACGATCACGCACTCGACGGCAGGGTTCTTCCGCGCCGCGAGTCCGCGCTTGAGCTCCGCCACCCAGAGGTCGCGAGTCTGGGCTCCCCTCGTGTGAAGGTCGGGGGTATTCGCCGAGGAGCGCGTTCTGCAGCGACGCGACGAGGCTCGACAGCGAGATGATCGTCGTCACGGGGTCACGGTGGGTCCACACGAGGCGGGCATCGGGATAGGTCTCGACGATCGCCTCGAGGTCGCCGATGAAGCCGGGAGACTTGAGTGTCCACTGCCCGCGCGGTCCCCTCCACTGCAGTTCCTGGAGGATGCGCTTGTGCGTGCGGTAGAGCCCGGGCGCCGTGCCGGCAGCGGTCCAGTCGCGGTGCTCCGGCACACGGAACCAGCCCAGTAGTTCGGCCCCGCGAAGTGGAACATCATCGAGTCGTCGCACTCAGAGGGCATGTTCGCGTCCATCGGCAGCATGTGCTCGAGCTCCGGGCTGCGCTCCCGCTGAAGCCGCCACGACTCGTTGACCTTCGCGATGCGCGGGTCGGTCTCGAACGTCGCGACCTCGGGCGCAGGCCAGGGCGCTGCATACTCCCAGTTCTTGGGCGCCCGGGCATCCGGGTCGAGTGACAGCAGCTCGTGGGTGATCGTCATCCCGCTGCGAGGAACACCGACGATCATGATCGGCGACGAGATCTCCTCAGCCAGGATCTCGGGGTGACGTACTTCGTCGTCGCGCATGTGCAGGCGCTGGTTGAGGAGGTGGACGATCTGCCGGCGGAACGAATGGCGCCAAGCGGCGGCGCCAAGCCGCCGGCGGATCCATGCGCTCGATCGAGCCGCAGAGGACGCCCAGCCCGACGCGGAACGAATCGACGGCCCCAGTCCGTGAGGCCGGTCATCTGCTCCGCGATCTCGAGCACCTGCGACTCGGAGATCGGGGTGTCTGCCAAGCTCTCCAGCTCCTCGCCACCGAAGGCGAGGCCTGCGTGCGCGAACAGGCTCGTGTCCGCGCCGGGAAGATCCTTGGTCGCGTTCATAGGCGACGAAGACGAGGCCGCTCAGTCCCAGACGACCCGCAAGCTCAACGGGCTGCGCATGTTCACGCCGTGGATCTCCGGCTTCTCCGCGGCAGGATCGAGGCGCAGGTTCGGCATCACGTCGAGCAGCGCTTCGGTCGCCTCGATCATCTCCAGCTTCGCAGTGGTCATTCCTCCGCACATATGCGGCCCGAAACCGAAGGTGAGCGACGGCGGCCCCTTCCGCCGGATGTCGTACTCGTCGGGGTTCTCGTACGTGTTCTCGTCGCGGTTGGCCGAGCCGGTGACGAGCGTGACGCCCGAACCAGCGGGGATCGTGACGCCGCGCATCTCCACGTCCCGCGTCGTCGGCCCGCGGCCAAGGATGGGCGTCGCCGGCTCCAGGCGAACGCCTTCGTCGATCGCGCCCGAGAGCAGGTCTCGGTTGTGGCGGACCTCGTCGAGGACATCGGGTCGCTCGAGCAGGCACACCATCGCGTTCAGCCACGTTCGCGTCGTCGTCTCCGATGCGGCCGGGAGCAGCGACCGGACGAACACCGTCAGCTCGTCGTCGGTCAGCTGCCTGCCCTCGAACTCCGATCGCAGCATATGACCGATGAAGTCGTCTCCTTCGGCTCCGTCGGCGCGGCGCTTGACGATGACCTTCTGGATCGCGCCGTACAGCGTCTGCGACTCAGCGGCCGCGCGCTGGATCGTCAGCATCGTCTGCTCGGGATCGTCCGGATTGACGCCGGCGAGGGCTAGCAGCATCGTCATCCCCGAGACGGCGAACTCCTCATACGCAGCCTCGTCGTCGACCGGAAAGCCGAGGATCTCATAGATCATCCGCACCGGGTAGCGCAGGCCGTAGTCGACGAGATCGACGCTCTTGCCGTCCGCGTTTGCGACGAGCGCCTCGGCGTTGCGGCGCGCAACGGGCCGGATGATCTCCTCGTGCCATTTCGTGACCAGGCGCCGCGTGAACCCCGGCCTGTACAAGCCGCGCCACTGGCGATGCTCGTCGCCGTCCATGCCCAGCACCGACCGCCCCAGCACCGGCAAGAAGACCTCCTGGATCACCTTGCTCGAGAAGACCTCGTGATCGCGCAGCGCGGCGGCGACGTCGTCATACCGAAACAGCGTGAAGACCTTCCGGCTCCCGTCGAAGCTCTGCGCCATCGAGGGGAGTCCGAACTCGGCCATCACGTCGCCCTCCATCACCGGCGTCGTGCGCCGGCGCTCGGCGAACAGCGGGAACGGATCACCCAACTCGGTCGCGTCAAACTTCTCGTTCATCTCGGCAAAGACGTCATCAAGCAACACGCTCATGCTTCTACCTCCATCGCTCGCGGCTCCTAGTTTCGGAATTCTCGCACAATCAAGCCCAGGCCGCAGGTCGTGAGGCGACGGTAGTGATGGGCACGCTGCCCGTCCAACGTGGCTTGGCGAGCAGCGTCTGTGCGACGGCGATGCGGCGTTCGGCGAAGCCGGCCTCGACGTAGCAGAGGTAGATAGAAGCGCCGCGCGGAGTCGGCACCGCGCGCCGCACCTCGAGTGCGGCCGCTACGGCCGCTGCGTCTCAGCTCGCCGGCCAATGCTCGTGCGTTTGCGGATGGAACGCCTCGATGCGATCGCGCTTGTTGACCATGTCCCAGAGCAGTCCGGCCAGCTCATCCGACTCAACCGTGGTGGGGCCTTCGTCGGTCGTGTCCGTCAAGATGTGATCGCTGTTCGCGGTCATCGCCTCATGCAGAGCGCTGCCCTTGATCAGTGCCGCGATGACAAGGTCGCCGACGTAGACGCCGTCGCCCTCGACCTCAGGCGACAGCGAGTGCAGGTAGCTGCGCATAGCGGCCAAGATCGGACCGATGCCGCTCAGGGTCGGGAAGGGATACACGGCCGAGGAGCCGAACGTGACGACGATCGCCCCGTGGCCTCGCTCCCGCATCCCGGGCAGCACGGTCGAGACGATCTCGACGGGCGTCAAAAGCATCAGGTCGACGTACTGCTGAAACGCTGCGGCGTCAAGCCCGGCCACTGGAACGAATGAGTTGTCGGCGATCGGCGAGTAGCACACAACATCGATGTGGCCGAACCGATCCTCGATCGCCGAGACCACGCCACCGATGCGGGCGTGCTGCGTTAGATCGGCGACGACGGACTCGACGCCGTCGTCGCGCAATTCGCCGGCGATCTCGTCAAGCGCCTCCTGCCTGCGCCCCACCAGCGCGACCTGGTAGCCCTCGCGGCCGAAGCGGCGGGCGACGCCTCGTCCGAGACCCGGACCAGCACCGAACACCGCAATGGTCTTCTTCGACATCGCCATCTCCCTCGTCTTGCTTTTGCGTGGACCTCCGCGGCGGGCGCGACCATACCAAGCGTCTGGCCACGCCGCTTTGCTCATGTGGTGGGGAACACTCTCGATCCTTCAGATTGCGAGGGGCCAGGCGGCAGCCAGAAGCGTTGTGAAGGGATGTCCTGTCTTCAGGGATCAGGATCGAGTCGCGATGAACTTCAGGTTCTGAGCCATAACGACGCCCACGCCGAGGTCGCCACGGCAGAGCTCCTCGATTTGAGCGATGTCCCCGAGCACCAGGACCCTATTCCTTGCCCCAATATGAGGGGTCGGTGCGGTCGCGGCGCTCGGTCAGGTGCTCGGCGGTGAACGCCCAGTCGACGAAGTCGGGGGTCAGCGTGCTCGGCGAGTAGACGACCTTGCGATGCGCGATGCGCCACTCCCCGTCGCGCTTCTCGAAGCGGTCGCAGTAGCGGATCCGAAGGACGCGATCGAGGGCCGGCGTGCCGTTGCCCGCCGGCAGCCGGTTGGTGGCCAGGCAGTACGTCTCGGCGAACGCCTGGTCCCCCTCGATCTCGATGCGCTGGGTCGTGTTGTGATGCATCCACGAGTCGTCGGGCCGGTGGGTCTCGCGCAGCCACTTGAAGTAGCCCTCGATCGGCCCGTTGTAGATCCCCTGCTCGTCCATCGCCCCCGGCCAGAACATCGACAGCAGGTACTCGTGGTCCATGCGGTCGATGCCGCGCCCGTACTTGTTGAGCACCCGGCGGATCGCCGCCTCGTCGAGCAGGTACTGGATCTCGGGGTCACGCTGCGTCTCACTCATGCCGGCGATCCAACCACCAGCTGAGCAGGCTGTCAAGTTAGTTTCGCGCACTATGGTGTTGTCGCGTACTCACCCGGGCTAGTCAGCATGGACGCAGGGGGCTGGCCCTCGCGTCGCAGGTTCGCGGGTTAGCTTCTGTGGTGATAGGGGCCACTTTGGCCAGTGCCGCATACGACCGTGTTGGAGGACCAGCCCATGCCTGACGTTATCTCGACCGCGCCTGCTGATGTGCGTTTGTGGGTCGCTTTGGATGTGCACAAGCTCTCGATCGTTGCCGCGAGCTTGCCGCCGGTTGGCGGCAAGCCGGAGCTCGCGCGGATTGAGACGACCCCGAAGGCGATCCGGACGTTCATCGCCAAGCTCGGCGGCGCGGAGGGCCTGGCTGTCAGCTATGAGGCCGGGCCGGGCGGGTTCGCGCTCTGGCGGCTGCTCACGAGCATGGGGTGGCGTGTGATGTGATCGCCCCGTCGCTTGTGCCGGTCCGTGCCGGCGACCGCGTCAAAACCGATCGGCGGGACGCGAAGAAGCTCGTGGGCCTGTATCGGGCTGGGCTGCTCAGGTTTTGTCAGCCGCCGAGTGAGGAGACCGAGGGGCTGAGGGATCTGTTGCGCTGTCGTGATGACATCCGCTGCGCGCGGACCGCTGCCCGCCACCGGGTCGTTAAGCAGCTCGGCCGTCACGGACACATCTACCGCGAAGGCACGACCACGTGGACGAAGATGCACATCACCTGGGTCAAATCCCAGCGCCTCGATGACCCACTCGCTCAGCTCGCGTTGGAGCAGATGATCATCCACCTCGACGCGATCGACTCCCAGCTGGCGACCCTCGATGCTCGCCTCGAGGAGATCGCCCGGCAGGAGCGGTGGGCCGGCCAGGTGCAGGCACTGACACGGTTCCGCGGGATCCAGACCCTGACCGCGCTGGGGCTGATCGGCGAGATCGGGGACTTCAACCGCTTCAGCCACCCGCGGGAGCTCGCGTCCTGGCTCGGGATCACCCCCAGCGAGTACTCCTCCGGGGAGTCCCAGCACCGCGGGCACATCACCAAGACCGGGAACCGTCACGCCCGTCGGCTGCTGATCGAGGCCGCATGGCATTACCGCCACGCCCCCAGACGCCCCACCCGCGGGCCCGAGCCCAGCCCCAGGGCGTGGCAGGCCCAGATCCGGCTCAACCACCGCTACCGGCACCCCGCCCAGCAGGGGAAACGCCCGACCGTGATCACGGTCGCGATCGCACGAGAGCTGGCCGGATTCCTCTGGGCCGAGCTCACCGACCAACCAACCCGCGACCAACACGGAACCCTCGCTGCCTGACCCGAACCCTGAAACACCCGCTCAACCCTTCGACCCCTGCTGGGGTGTGGCGACCGGCGCGATTGTGCCGGAGAGATCCTCGATGCCTCCTATGCGTTAGCCAACACGCGACTCTAGTGCGAGGGCAGCTCACGACCGGACACAGTCATGCGGTCCCGACCCGCGAATCTCAGAGTGACAGTCGTCGTTGCCATCACGCCGGCCGCCAGACCCCAGCATCACCACCATGACCAAACCCAAACAGCCACCAAATTTCGATCCCGCTCTTGACATCGGCGTCCATCCTAGGGGGCATCGTGACCAAGACCACAACGGCTGTTGCGAGGATGATCGCTGAGACGCCGTTCCCGGCGGCGCAGACGATGCAGTGCCCCTTCCCGTACTACGCTGCGCTGCGCGCCGGGCCCCCGCACCGGCTGCCCGGCGGGGAGTACGTGATCTCGCGGCGCGCGGACATCCTCGAGATCACCCGCAATCCCGAGGCGTTCTCCAACCACCACTCCGACTTCGACGAGGGGTGGCTGCGCCCAGGCACCGTCGAGCGCCATGAGAACCCGCACGGCGTCTGGGGTCTGGCCGTCGCCGACAAGCCGGATCACACCTGGAAGCGCAAGATCTCCTTCGAGACGTTCAAGCCGGGCCGCCTACGACGCCAGGAGCCCATGGTCACGGAGATCGTCGACGAGCTCATCGATGGATTCGTCGACCGTGGCAAGTGCGAGTTCATGGGCGAATTCTCCAACCGCCTGACCGCGTCGGTGATCCTCACGCTGTTCGGTCTCGATCGAGTGGAGTACCTCGATCGGGCCATGGCGTGGGGTCGCTACGAGGGGTTCGGAACGCGCCGGGCCGCGCCCGAGAACCAGGCGGCCGCACGCGACGCGATCGTCGACCTCGGCACGTTCATCCGAGAGCGGATCTACGAGCGGGTGGAGACTCCGAGCGAGGACGAGCTGTCGCTGCACGTGCATCGCCACATCGCCCTGCGCGGAGAGCTCGACATCGACAACCTCGTCGCCGACGCCACCAACCTGTTCATCGGCGGCATCATCACCAGCGCGCACCTGATGGGCAGCATGATGAAGCTCTTCATCCAACATCCCGACGAGCAGGCCAAGGCCCGCACCGACCGCACCCCTCTGCGTCGTGCGATCGAGGAGTCGCTGCGCTACGAGTCGCCGACGCAGATGATCCCGCGCCTGGCCGTTCGCGATGCCGAAGTCAGCGGAGTGCTGATCCCGGCTGGTTCGCAGGTCCTGCTGCTCTGGGGGGCCGCCAACCGCGACGAGGCCGCCTTCGAGTGCCCCGAGCGCTTCGACGTCGGGCGCGCGAACGTCAAGGACCACGTCGCGTTCGGCAACGGCATGCACTTCTGCATCGGCGCCCCGCTCGCGCGCCTCGAGGCGACCGTCGCCTACGAGCGGATCTTCGCGCGCATGGGCAACCTGCGCTTCGCCGCGGGCCACGACGATCCCGCCAACGACTGGACGCCGATCTTCCGCGGACCCAGCGAGGTCCACATCGAGTTCAAACGGGTGTCGTAGGAAGCCCTGCGGCTCAGCCGGCGCGCTCGACGAGCCGCGCCGCATCGGCCGGCCAGACCGCCTCTATGTCACGAGCGCAACGCTCGACGGCCGGCGCCAGCTCTGCCATCTGGCCGGGCGACACGCGGCTCGACGGCGCCGAGACCGCGACGGTCCCGACGACGGCGCCGAACCGCTCCTGACCGATCGCGCACGCGACCGCACGGATGCCTTCGGCGGCCTCCCCATCATGGGTCGCGAACCCAGCCTCGCGCACCCGGTCGAGCTCGGCGAGGAGACCGTCGAGAGTCGTTATCGTCTTCTCCGTGAGCGCCACCAGGCCGTTACGCAGCGCGATCGCGAGGGCGCGCTCGTTGGTCATGCTCGCCAGCCATGCCTTGCCGCTGGAGGTTACATGCGGCGGATAGGACCTCCCCGGCATCGGCATCACGCTCAGCCGGTGCTTGGCCTGGGAATGCGAGACCAGGACCAAGTGGTCGTCATCGACGGCCGACAGCTGCGCCAGCTCGCCCAGTTCCTCGCTGAGGCGCTGAAGCGACGGCACGCGGACGACGGGAAACCCGGTCCGACCGGTGTTACGCAGCGCGAGCCCGAAAAGCTTCAGTGAGAGCGAATGGCGATCAGAGACCGGGTCGCGCGTGAGGTACCCCGATGAGACCAGGCTAGACAGCCTCCGCGACGCGACGCTCTTTTTCGGCGCCGAGCGCAGCGGCGAGCTGCAGCACGGTCAGGCCCTCCGCGGTCTCTGCCACGAACTCTAGCGTCTCCATCGTGCGCAGCGCGGTCGGGACAGGAGCGCCGCGAACGTCCTTCGGGTCGCTCACCGTCATCTGCCTCGAGGGTACCGCAACGATCGGCACAGAACCAGAGGATCTCCAGCGACTTTCGCGCCCTACCCGGTCCAACGTGAGCCGACCCGACCGACACACCGATTGGACGTCCTCGTGCACAGATCCGTTGCCTCGTTCAGCAGCGCCTTCCGAACATCCAGCAGCGCCGCTTGATCAGCCAGCGGTCATCGACGGGCACGAAGATGTCGTCGTAATAGCCGCCGGTTCGGCGGTCCCAGTTCTCGGCGCCTGTCTGCTTGACGTAGAACTGACAATACGACGTCACCCGAACCTCGTCCACGCTCACCGGTGTGATGTGCGTGTTCGTCACTACGTGCATGTTGAGCTCGTCGGCGAAGCGCATGCGGCGACGCTCGAGCTCGATCACCATCTCGTCTCGTCCATGCGTGACGAGCCCGTCGGGTACGTCGCCGGCGTCGTTCAGCCCGGGTACGGAGACGTGGATGTTGCCGAAGTCACCCACGACGTCCTCGGTGAAGCAGTCACCGATGCCGCGGGCGAGCTCGAAATCCCAGCACCAAGCGTAGCGATGGAGCGTCTGCTGGATCTCGAAGAGGGGGTACATGACGGCGACGATCCTACCCCCGAGACGCCGTCAGCTAGACGCCGATGTTGCCTCGGACGTAGGTCTCGATGGTGCCGGCACAGCTGAGCTTGTCCTCGCCTTCCTCGAGGTCGGCGAACCGCGCGACGCTGCGCACCTTCGGGACCACGACGCCGTCGGGCGACGCGGCGAAGTCGATGGCGACCTTGTCACCGGAGATGACCCCGCCCCAGCGCCCCTCAACGGCAAGGTCGAGGACCGCGTAGCGACCTTCGAAGGTCGCATCGCCGTTGGGCTCGATCAGCTGCTCGCCGCTCTTGTCCAAGACCAGCGGGATGATCCACGGCGGAACGACGTAGGCCTCGTCGGCGTGGGAGTAGGGGTAGACGCCCGTGGTCTCCGACATGCCGTAGAAGAACCCGTAGTTCTCCTTCGCGATCCCGAAGAAGGCGAAGACCTGCTCTCGGTAGTCGGCCGGCAGCGTTGCGCCCTTCACACCGCCACCGATCGTGATGATCGTGTCCGGGTGGAAGCTGCCATCGCGGATCCCGCGCGCGCGGCCCATCTCGACGATCCGGTACAGCAGCGGCCACTGCGCCGCGAGGACGATCGGCTCGTGCCGGGAGTCCAGCACGAGCTTGAGGATCGCCTCCATCCGCCCCTCCATCGTCTCCCTGGTCTCGGCGACCTCTCGGTCGAAGGCGGCGATCTCCTCGGGCTTGGCGGTTCCCGCCGCGATCGCACGGCGCATCTGCCCCGCCCGGATCGTCTGCATCGCCCGCAGCCGCTCGGTTGACAGGTAGTGGATGGTCTCTTCGCTGCCGACCTGCTCCATGTAGACCCGGCTGATCTCGCACATGACATGCGAGCCGATCGGCGGCATGAAGCCGAACGCGTGTCGATCTCCAGCGGGCACGTAGTGGGGCGTCGCCCAGTTCGACGCGTTCAGGTAGGCCGTCGTGAACCGGCCGCGGTCAGCCTCGGTGCGGTTCATGAACGAGCTCTTGCCCGAGGTGCCGCTGGTCGCGAAGACTTGATGACCGTTCTCGCGCAGCCGCTCGATCCAGTCGTCGACATCCTCGACGCCGTCGACGTCGACGTCGACCGGACGCGTCGACAGCGTCTGCAGCCAGCGGTTCATGTTCGCCCACTGGCCCTTGTCGATGAAGCTCTCGGGGTAGCTCTTGTAGTTGGTGTGGGCGAACAGCAGCGGGATGAGATCGGCCGTCGTCCTGATCGCGTCGATGCCTTCGTCGGTCGCGCGGCGATCCAGGACGTTGATCGTGCTCCTGGCGTGTGCGAAGCGCTCCCGCGCGGCCTCCATCTGCAGCTCGTGCAGATCGGCCGGCGCGTTGCGGAACGGGTCGGGATCGTCGATCAGCTCCAGCAGTTGGCCGACGGCGCTCATGATTCGTCCTCCGTGATGTCGACGTCGCTTTGCCACACCCACTTCATGAGGCGGTGGATGGGCCACATCCCGTCGTGGGGCATGCCGCCGTAGCCGTGGAACCGGTGGACCTCCCCGAGTGCCATGAGGCGCTGGGCGCCTGCGGAGGCAAGCTCGTCGCGCAGCTCCTCGACTCGTGCGAACGGGTAGATCCCAACCGACTGGGTCGCCACCGTCACGTGCGCCATCGCGTCAGCCAGGCGATCGACGCGGACAACGTTGACCACCTTGCGGTCGGGGTGGAAGTCGACGGGATCGTCGGAGCGCACAACCGCGCCCCGGCCATCGAGATGCCCGAACACGCGGTAGATGGGCTCGAGCGAGCGGTACATCTCGAGCGTGTCGCGGACGTCGGGGGCCGGGGACGGGCCAAGGCCGTTTCCGTAGCGCGTGTCGGTCGCCATCGCCTCGGCCAGCAGCCAGCAGTAGCGGTCGACCTCCTCGACGTCCCCTTCGACGAAATGGAACCGGCTTGCCGAACATGCGTCCTGGTTGAAGCCGTTGGAGTCCTCGGCAGCGCGCCGGGCGGCGTCCGCCGTGGCCTCCGGAGACGCGAACGCCTCGCGTCCGACCAGCGAGATCGAGACCTTCGGGTCGAAGGCGATCATCTCGAAGCCCGGGGCGACGTACTGCAGGGCGTGGCGCACCGCCGCCTCACCACCCCACACAACGAGCTTGTCGAAGTACTGCGAGCGAAACAGCGCCGATTCGGTCTCGGTGTCGCCGCCGCGCCAGTACGCGGCGCTGAACGAGCGGACGATCGGATGGTTCGCGTCGACGTCGGCCATCGTGCGCAGCAGCGCCGTGGCGGTGAACATGTCGTTCGACGGCATCTTGAGCAGATGTACGCCCTTGCTGATCGCCCCGCGGACGATCGACATGGCCGGCACGACGGGTGCGTTGCCGGCAAGGATCTCGACCGTCCTGGGCGGGAAGGCGCGAACCCGGATGCTGCCGTAACCCAACGGGACGGGCTTCCACCCATCCAGTGCCTCGGGGCCGCCGAGGCCGAATTCGACCTCGCGCTCGAGGCCTTCGCGCACGAAGAACTTGGGCAGGTCGCGGTAGGAATTCTCGGTCACCCGCGGCCCGAGCGAGTTGAAGTGCTCCATCTGCGCCAGCGCGTGGCGCAGGTACGGATTGCGGTCCAGGTCGAGGCGCAGTCCAACCTCGACGAGGAACTCGATGATCTCCGCGATCGGAACGTCACGGGCCGGCACGGGCTCGTTGCGCGCCCAGACCATCTCGTTGAGGTTCAGGCGGGGCGTGACCACCGTCGTCCCTCGACCTCGAGAGCGGTGCTCGACCACCACGTCGGTCTCGAGCCTTCCCTTGATGACGTGCGAGACGACGATCCGCTCCTGTTCGGAGCCCGTCGGGGCGAGTGCCGTATCCATCCTGCTGCCTCCTCCTACCAGCCGGGGTCAGTCTGGCCGACCGAGGTCGCCCTACGTACAAAGCCTACAGATGCATGCCGCCACTCGCCCGGATCCGCTCGCCGGTGATCCACCCGGCGTCGTCCGATGCCAAGAATACCACGATGCGGGCGATGTCCTCGGGCTCGCCGATGCGTCCCAGGGCGGCCCCGTCCTCGAGCGCCGCCATCCGCTCGGGATTGACGTTCCGGGCCACGAGGAAGTCGGTCCTCGTCGCTCCGGGAGCGACGGCGTTGACCGTGATGCCGCGCCCTCCCAGCCCGGCCGCCAGCGACAGGGTGATCGAGTCCACGGCGGCCTTGCTGGCCGCGTACGCCACGGATCCCGGGTAGGCGTTGTGCGAGACCATCGAAGAGACGTTGATGATCCGACCGCCGTCGGGCATGAGCGAGAGCGCGTGCTGCGTGACGAACAGCACTCCCTTGACGTTGGTGTCGAAGGTGCTGTCGAAGACGGTCTCGGTGAGCGCGGAGATGTCGGCGAACGCGCTGATGCCGGCGTTGTTGACGAGGATGTCGAGCCCGACCGCTCCGCGCTCGGCGAGCGCGTGCTTCAGCTGCTCGAACATCGACGCGAGATCGCTCGTCTTCCCGACGTCGGCCTGCAGCGCAAAGGCCGCGCCGCCGGCCGCCTCGATGTCGTGCACCAGGGTCTCGGCCTCGTCGCGACTGCGGCGGTAGTTGGCGGCCACGAGCGCCCCCTCGCGGGCCAGGCCCGCGGCGATGGCCCGCCCGATCCCGCGCCCCGCGCCGGTCACCAGAGCCGTCCTGCCGGCAAGCCGACCGCTCATGGGCAGGGCCTCCCCAGTCGATGACGAGAAGTCCCGCCGCCTCGCTCAAGGCGACCGAGCGGCGGCGGCGTGGCCAGGCCGCAAGCGAACACCCTCATGAGGCGGGGATTCAACCACCCCTTGCCCCCTCTGGTCAAGCCGGTGGCGTCAGGCAACTGAGTTCACCGACCTCGTGGTACGCGCGTTGCCCTCGGGAAAGGCGCCTTGCTGCCTGGCCACGACATAGACTCTGGCGGATCCGGCTCGGCTTGTCTCTGCGATGAACGACTCAGCCCATCAGCGTCCGGCGCGAGCGAGCTCGTCGGCGCTGGCCGAGGCCGATCCAGCCACGGCGCGCACGCCCCCCGTCCAGGCGGTGTTGCGCACGATGGAGGCGCTGGAGCTCGTGGCCGGAGCTCCACGAGGCCTCGCGGTCGCCGAGCTCTCCGCCGCAATGGGCGTGACCCGCAGCGCGGCATCGCGGATCCTCTCGAGCCTGATCGATCAACGGTACGTCAGCCACGACCAGAGCTCCGGCCGCCACATGCTGTCGATGCGGCTTCACGCGCTCGCCTTGCGGAGCGCGAGCAAGATCGGCTTCGCCACGATCTGCCGGCCGGTGCTCCAGGCCGCCACCGAGGAGACGGGCGAGCTGACGCAGATCTCCGCCGTCAGAGATGCACAGCTCATCCTGCTCACCAGCTCGCAGGTGGAGCATCGCCTGGCCGTCATGCCCGAGGTCGGAATGGTCCACCAGCCGCACGCGACGTCGAGCGGCAAGATCTGGCTCGCGAGCATGACCAACGAGCAGGCGGCCGAGACCGCCTTGCGCCACGGACTGAACAAGCGCACCGACAAGACGATCACCGACCTCGAGCAGCTTTCCGCCGAGCTCGATCGGATTCGTGCCGAGGGCTTCGGGATCATCGAGGACGAGTACGAGGAGGGGGTCAGCGCCATCGCCGTCGCGATCAGGCAGCGGCCGACCGGCGACACGGTCGGAACGGTCGGAACGGTCGCGCTCTCGGCGCCCTCGAGCCGCATGACCCGAGACGCCCTCGTCGGCTTCGCCCCGCCCTGCGACGCACGGCGGACGAGATGGAGGTCGTCTGGCCCCTCGCAAGCATGCGCTGACCGCGGGCGGACCCACTGAGGGGATCCTCGGATACTTGATCGGCGCCACCGGCGAGGGCCGCCGGGCACTCATCTCAACTTAGTTGCGTGACGCTATCCTGTGTCAATCATACCTCAGGAGGCCGCCGTGACCGACGCCATGCTCGCCGCCGCGAAGACGATCGCCGAGACGCCGTTCCCGGCGGTCGAGACCATGCGGTGCCCGTACCCCCTGTACGAGGCTCTGCGCAGCGGTCCGCCGCATCAGCTGCCCACCGGCGAGTTCGTCGTGTCACGGCGCGCGGACATCCTCGACGTCACGCGTCGGCCCCAGACGTTCTCGAACCACCATTCGTTCTTCCAGGACGGGCGGCTGCGACCGGCGATGATCGAGAATCATCTCGATCCACACGCGACCTGGGGCCTGACGGTGTCCGACGACCCCGATCACGCATGGAAGCGCAAGCTCGCCTTCGAGATGTTCAAGCCCGGCCGCCTGCGGCTGCAGGAGCCGATGGTCAGGCGCCTGGCCGACAAGCTGATCGACGGCTTCGTCGAGCGCGGGGCGTGCGAGTTCGTCGGCGAGTTCGCCACCCGCCTGCCGGCGTCCGTCATCCTCACGCTGTACGGCTTCGATCCTGACGACTACATGGATCGGGCGCTCGGCTGGGCACGCTACGAGGGCTTCGGCACACGCTGGGCGGCCTCTGAGAACCAGGACGCGGCACAGAGCGCGATCCTCGACCTCGGCGCCTTCCTGCGCGAACGGATCCTCGAGCGCGTGGACCAACCCTCCGGCGACGAGCTGACCCTGCACGTCCAACGCTACATCGCCTTCCGCGGCGGCCTCGACATGGACAACCTCGTGGCCGACGTCATCAACCTGTACATCGGCGGCATCATCACCACCGCGCACCTCCTGGGCAGCATGATGGTCCTCTTCATCGAGCATCCCGACCAGCAGGAGAAAGCTCGACAGGGTCGACCGGCGCTCCGTCGAGCGATCGAGGAGTCGCTGCGCTACGAGTCCCCGGTCCAGATGATCCCGCGGCTCGCGGTCGAGGACGCCGAGGTCGGCGGCGTGGCCATCCCCGCCGGATCACAGGTGCTCCTGCTCTGGGGGGCGGCCAACCGCGACGAGGCCGTCTTCGAGTGCCCGGCGAAGTACGACGTCGAGCGGCCCAACGTCAAGGAGCACGTCGGATTCGGCAACGGCATCCACTTCTGCATCGGAGCACCTCTCGCTCGAATGGAACTGGCAGTCGCCTTCGAGCAGATGTTCGCGCGGACGCGCAACCTGCGCTTCGCGCCCGGCACCGAGCAGCACGTCAACGAGTCCACCCCGCTCTTCCGCGGCCCCGCCGAGGTCCACATCGAGTTCGACCCGGTCGGCTGACTACGGGTTCGTCACCGCACACGTCGCCAAGAATCCCCGCAGGAGATCCGTAACGCGTTCCGCGGAATGCATTACGGCCCCCGAGAGCAGCTCGGGCCCTACGTCACGGGGGGCTCGCTGCGCTCGATCCAGCCCTGCACGGCCGATAGCATCGACTCGTAGGTCGGTTCGATGGTGGTTGCGAGCTCGGTCACGAGATCACTTCTTCGGTTGGATGCAGCGCTCGGATGAGCGCACGTGCCTGGTCGTGATGGGAGTCGGCGCTGATGCGGGCACCGGGCGCCAGGTTCTCGAAGTTGTGGATGGCACCCGCATGAACGTGGAGCTCGGTCGGCACGCCCGCCTCGATCAACCTGCGGGCGTAGTCGATGTTCTCGTCGCAGACCACGTCGAGCTGGCCCACGGCTAGGTAGGCGGGAGGCAGGCCGGACACGTCGTCGGCACGCCCGGCGGCGGCGTAGGCCGGGACGTCGCCACCGGCGAGCTCGCCGAGGTAGATGCCCCAGATCGTCTGGACCATCTCGCGGTGAAGGGTGCGGTAGTCGACGATCTCGCGGGCCGAGCGCGTGTCGAGGCGGTCGTCGAGGCAGGCGCGCAGCGGCATCTGGAACGCGATCGCAACCTCGTCGCGATCGCGCGCCAGCAGCGCCAGGGCAGCGGCGATGCCGCCGCCCGAGCTTTCGCCGACCACCGCGATGCGGGCGGGGTCCGCGCCCAGCCCGGCGGCCGAGCCGGCCAGCCAGCGCAAGGCCGTGTAGCAGTCCTCGAGCCCGGCGGGGAACGGATGCTCGGGCGGCAGCCGATACTCGACCGACACGACGACCGCGTCGACCGTCCGGGCGTGGCGGTCGCAGACGTGGTCCCAGCCCTCCACCCCGCCCGCGACGAACCCTCCGCCGTGGAGGAAGAGGATCGCCGGAAGCACGGCGGAGCTCGCGGCGACGGGTCGGTAGACCCGAACCTCCACCGGATCGCGGTCCGCGACGGTCGCCGTCCGATTGCCGCGCTCGACATCCGGATGCGGGCTGCCGGCGAGCCCGTTGAAGCGGGCGAGCCTGGCCTGCGAGCCCCTTCGGGTCGCCTCGACGTCGTAGGCGAACCGCTCGGGCACCGGCCCGAGCCGCTCGAAGGCGACCCGCAGCTCGGGCTCCATGTACTGGGTGATGTCCATGCGATGTTCCTCCGTAGCTAGCTGATCGACAACGGCGGTGGTTCGCGGCCCGCGATCCATTCCTGCGTGGGCGGCAGAAGCGACGCGCTGATGCAGTCGACCGCAAGCCCGCCTCGGGACTCGGCTCCGTCCTACGCGCGCCTGACCAGCACGGGCGGTAGCCGAAAGTTCGAAAGTGTAAGCGTTCAGTTCTTGGGGCTGCTCAGGTGAGCG
Organism: uncultured Conexibacteraceae bacterium; assembly: GCA_963848435.1. Classification (GTDB taxonomy): domain Bacteria; phylum Actinomycetota; class Thermoleophilia; order Solirubrobacterales; family Solirubrobacteraceae; genus Palsa-465. The sequence continues at coordinate 38,554 of CAWKDQ010000011.1, forward strand.
CGGGGAACGGGTCGCCGCGGGTGTGGGCGGCGAGGAGCTCGCTCAGGTAGGTGAACAGCGAGCGGTGTTGCATTCGGCAGGTGGTGGCTGCGGAGAGCGCGCGTTCGGCGAATCGCTCGCCGCTGTTGCTTTGTGTCCCGAGCGAGAGTTTGCGGTGGATCACCGGTCCTCGAAGCGCGCGCTCGGCGGGATTGTTCGTGGGCTCGACGCCGTCCACGGTCACGAACGTCCAGAGCGCGGGCCAGACCTTGAGCACGTTGTTGGCGAACTGCCGATGCCACCGATTGCGCGCCTTCTTCGGCGAGGCGGCCTCGAGCAGCGCGCGGAGGTCGGTCTGGATCGGCGCGATCTCGGCTTTGGAGTCGCTGGCGGTCGTGGTGCTCGTGCTGGTAGGCGCGCCAGGCGGCGAACACCTGCTTGGTGAGCGGGACACCCTTCTCGCCGAAGGTCTTCTGCTCGCCCAGGCCGTCGGCGTGGCGACGGAAGTCACGTTGGAGATGCGACCAGCACACTTGGCGCTGGTGGGGGTCGAGATGGCTGTAGCCTGCCCAGCGACCAGAGACGACGATCCCCGGATACTGGGTGCCGATCAGCGCGTTGAACTGGTCGCGGTTGCAGTGCTCGGCGATCACGAAGAAGGCGGCATCGGGCGTGGTCGCGGTCCACAGAGCGCGTCCCTCCCCGCGGGTGCGCCAGCCGGTCTCATCGACATGCACCGCGTCCTGGTCCAGCACCCAGTCCTGCAACTGCAGATGCGGCCCGCCGAGCGCATCTGAAGCGCGCCGGCAGATCGCGTCGACCGCACCCGTCGAGAGCGCCACGCCGAACAGATCCGCTGCGAGCCCCACCATCCCACGGCGTGAGACGCGGTGCCGGGCGGTCAACGTCACGAACGCCGCCTGCAGTCTCGGCCCGAACGCGCAGTCGGCGATCCCGTCGGGCAACCGGGCGCTGGTCCGCGCCAGGCAATGCCGACACCGCAACTGATGGGTGCGATGCTCGGTCCACCTCACGCTGATCGGTGGCAGCTCGGCGACCTGGTGGCGGCCGAACCGCCGCTTCGGACGCCGCTGCTGGCTGGTGAACTCGTGGCCGCACCCGCCGCACGCATCCGGGAAGTGATCGACGATCTCATCAACCTGATCCTCAGGACGAAGCTCGCGACCCACACCCCGATGCCCCGGCTGCCCGCCCGCGGGTGCAGCAGCTCGATGAGCGCTCGAGTCCTGCCGGGTCTGTGCCTCCAGCCGCGCTGCAAGACCTCGGCTGCTGAGGCCTCTCCAGCCCCCATTTCGGCCAGAGCCTCGGCCGCTTCGGCCAGATCGTCGACGGGCGGCACGCGCTCTGCTGCATAGCGCGCCATCCATCTTGCGGCGGCCCTCTGGAAGGTCGGCGACCGCTTGAGCGCCATCAGGTGCAAGAGCCTCGCCGCGCGGTCCAGGCCGACCGCCGGGAGGTCACGCGCGGCGGCGACGGCCATCGGCAGATCTTGAGTTCTGATCGCGTGCTCGAACCGCTTGTTGAGCACGCCAGCGGGCCTTCCTTCGGAGGTCACAGGCAGCGCATCGTGATGACCGCAACGGACAGAACGCACGTTCGCTTGCAATTCGCCTCGGACCCCCGTGCCCATCTACCTGAGCGACTTGTGGCCGGATCCCTGCCCGCCGCCGAAACTCGTGAGCAGACTCGGGCTGCAGACGGGGCGTCCCTACATAAACCGGCCGTCGTCGCTGCGTCTAACACTAACTGTGAACGAGTGGTTAGCCGGCCGACCGAAACAGTTGGTAATCGTCCGCGACGCATTGCCGACCAAATGCGGGGCCAGATTCCCCGCCAGCGTCCTCGAGGCTGCCTACGCCCAGCATCCCGAGCGGTTCGTCCGCAAACCACCAGCCCCGCCCGAGATCCCCACCGCCGCGTGGATCAACAAACCGAAGGAGGCCGCCGCTCACTAAATTCGGGAACACGAAGCGTCTCACCGGGCTTGACAGGCTCCGGGTGGCGCAGGGCGGGGCCCATGCCGTGTTCGTACGCGAGAACGCGTTGATCGAGGTCGATCCGATGCGACGACAGCGCCCCTGTTCACCCGTCAAAGTCTTACTAGGCCACCGTCGGCCATGATGGTCTGGCCAGTCACGAAATATGACTCCTCGCTGGCGAGGAATGCGACTGTACCGACGACGTCGTCGGCTTCGCCGATCTTCTTAATGGCCTGCATTTGGGCCGCCTGCTGCTGCAGCTCCTCAGCGATATACGAGACGACCCCCGGAGTCCGCGTCAACGTCGGCCCGACGGCGTTCACGGTGATGCCGTAGCCCGCCACATCAGTGGCAAGTGCGCGCGAGAATCCTATGACGCCCATCTTGCTGGCCACGTAATGCGTCCTTCCCGGTACTACAAGACCAATCGAGTTGGACGTCATATTGACGATACGACCCCAGCCGGCCTCCTTCATCATGGGCAGCAAAGCCTGAGTCATGAGGAACATGGAGTCCAAGTTGACTGCGAGCACTTTCCGCCACGTCGCATAGTCGAGGTCGGAGATGTCGGCGACGGGATAGATGCCCGCGTTGTTGACCAAGATGTCGCAGCGGCCGTACCGCGAGCGAACTTCCTCGCCGACGCGGGCAGTCTCGTCCTGATCGGAGACATCGGCTCGCACCCAGATCGCTTCTCGACCGATCGGCTCCAACAGCGCCAACGTATCGACCGGCTCGTCGAGATCAACCGCGACGACGACAGCACCACCCTCTGCAAGGCGACGACAGATGGCTTGTCCTATTCCGCGTGCGGCCCCAGTGACAACGGCGACACGATCCTCATGCGTCGAACGCAACCCGACCTCCTCCTCGGTTGAACAGACTTATGAGTGCTCTGGACGGATCTGACCGCACGCTGCTCGCGGGCCGGCGAGCACTCCAATGACAAGCGCCGCAGCGGCGCTCGAACGTGACGCACGGCTGGGCTGATCCAGTGACGAGGTTCCAGCGACACCGGCTGCAAGCGTGCATCGTAGCCCTGCGCGGCTCGCCCTCGGACAGAACGTGACGGTTGGCACGCCGTGCAAACTGCGTAGGGCCAAGACCAAGGACCTGCCCGTCGAGCCGACTCTCGCCTTCGTGAACGCGTAGAGCGCTCATCATTTCCTCCGATTGAATGGATGAAACCGCAAACTAAGCTAAGCGGCGTGAACCCCAGATTGACCGTCGCAGGCGGCTACGATGCATCGAAAGATGCAAAACCGTTATATCAGATGCTACATGTTGCCTGCTAGGGCCGCGGCCCACAGGAGCTCGAGCAGACACCGCTCATCGCGCTCCGCGCCCTGCAGATTCAGCGTTGACCAGCACGACGGTTGCTCGGCGGCAAATCGCCACGAGCCATCTCACTATGGACGAGACGGACATCCTGGTTGCTCGACAAAGACCTCTCAGCCAACTCGCGCAGCTCGGCGCGGCGCCCGAGCTGCGCGCGCCGGCCGTTGCGCGGCGGTGCGTGTCAGGCACCCGGCATGACCGCTGCCCTGGCACCTGCGTGTGCGACGACCAGATCCGCGAGCCGCGCGGGGGCCTCCTCCTCCACGCGGTGCCCGATGCCATCGAGCTGCTCAACCCGGGCGCCGTCCTTGCCAATCAGGGCCGACGCGTCGTCGAGCAGCGGATCAACCACTCCGGGCCGGCTTCGCACCCGAAGCCGCAAGGTAGCCGCTTGCTCACAAGCCCTAGGAGTTTGGTGTTTTTCGTCAGCTGATTCCGTCTGACCCTCAAGTAATACTTGAGGGTATGAGTCTTGGATTATCGCCTTGTCAGCCGGACATGTTCGCGACCACGACCGGGTTCGTGGAGCCGAGGATCGGGGCTGACTCGATCTATGCGTTGTTGCACCGTGAGTGCTTCTCGTTGTTCCCGGATGGGATGTTCGCCGATCTGTTCACGGATGTTGGTCGGCGGTCGGTGCCGCCGATGATCGTGGCGGTCGTGATGGTGCTGCAGCGCTTGGAGGGGTGTTCTGACCGGGAGGCTGTGGACCGCTTCGCCTATGACTTGCGTTGGAAGTACGCCGCCGGTGGCCTGGACGTCGACTGCCCGGGGTTTGTGGCCACGGTGCTTGTCGATATGCGCGCCCGGCTCAGGTCTCCGCTGATCCTGACCGGATCTTCAATGTGACGTTGGACGCTGCCCGGCAGGCTGGTTTGGTCGGCCGTCGGCGGGTGCTTGATTCGACTTGTCTCTTTGACGCGGTCGCGACGATGGACACGGTCACGTTGATCCGCTCTGGGATCCGCGGGGTCCTTCAGGTCTGTGGCGAGGGCTGGGAAACCCGGATCCACGGGCCACGAGGAAGTAAGCCGCAGTTGGTCCGCAAGCGCCAGACCCGGCTGGCGGGCCTCGATGACAAGATCCTCGCGCTCTACGCCGGCGGGATGGCCGTTCGGGACATCTCCTCGCACCTGTCTGAGCTCTACGGCACCGAGATCGGCCGCGACACCGTCAGCCGGATCACCGACGCGGTGCTCGAGGACGTCGCCGGATGGCGCTCCACGCCGTTGGACAGCGTCTATCCGATCGTCTATTTGGACGCGATGGTCGTGAAGGTCCGGGAGGATCGCTCGGTGCAGAACCGTGCGTGCTACACCGCGGTCGGCGTCAACTGCGACGGGGACAGTGAGGTGCTCGGGATCTGGTGGCAGGACACAGAGGGCGCGAAATTCTGGCTCTCGGTGCTCAACGATCTCCGTCGCCGCGGCGTTCAGGATGTGCTGATCTGCTGTGTCGACGGGCTGACAGGGTTCCCGGAGGCGATCGAGGCGATCTTCCCGCTCACGACCGTCCAAACATGCATAGTTCATCTGATTCGCTCGAGCCTGAAATACGTGCCCCGCCGGGAGCGTGAGCAGGTCGCCCGCGACCTCAAACCGATCTACACCGCGATCAACGCCGATCACGCCCAGGCCGAGCTCGAGACCTTCGACGAGAAATGGGGCACCCGGTTCCCGGTAATCACCCAAGCATGGCTGAACGCCTGGGAGCATGTGATCCCGTTCCTCGCGTTCCCCGCCGAGGTTCGCCGGGTGATCTACACAACGGATGAAAGTGTCAAGTCATCGCAGGCTCCGTGCGCTTGTTCGCCGGTCCGCGGGACTGCCAGTCGGCGACTTGCTGTTGATAGGCGTGTTCGGCTTGTTCGGCGAGCTCGAGTTCTTGGCGGCGGATGTCTTTGAGTGAGTAGTTGGCGGCGTTGCCTTTGCGGCCGCGGTGGGCTGCCATCCCGGCGCGGAGCTCGAGCGCGCGGAGTTTCTTGTCGGTCAGCGACTGGCGCGCGAACGCGTAGTCCTCACCACGTTCGATCATCGTCCAGCACAGGCACACGAGCTTGCGGACGGTCGCGACGATCGCGATCTGCGTGCCACGCCTGGCGCGGACGCGTTGATAGAACGCCCGCAACGGCCCCGGGATCTTCGACGCAGTGAACGCTGCTTCGACCAGCATCCCGCGCGCGTGCGCCCGCCCGTTCTTGGTGATCCTGCCGTGATTAGCGGCCTTACCGCCGGACTGCTTCACCCGCGGGTTCAAGCCGAGATAGGACACCAGCTGCTCGGGTGTGCGGAACCGGCGGAAGTCGCCGACTGCCGCCACCAGCGACAGCGCAACGGTTGCGTCGCCGCCGGGGATTGTCATCAACCTTCTGACCTCTGGGCGTTCCAAAGCGATCCGGCCCAGCGAAGCGTCGATGATCCGCAGCTCCTGGGCGTGGAAGTCGATCTGCCGCAGCAGCGCCGAGACGGCGATCTCTTCATCGGGCAGCAGGCGTTGGTCGGAGAGCCAGCAGCGGCCCTTGACCCCGAACAGATCAGTGAACGGGCAGCGCACAACGAGGTTGCGATGCAGGATCGCTTGAACCTGGTTCTTGAGCCGCGTCCGCTGACGCACGAGTTGATCGCGGCGGTTTACCTGCCGGCGCAACGCCTGTGTGTCTTGGTCAGCGACCCAAACCGACGGCAGATAGTCAGCCGCGAGCAGTTCGGCGAGCACGGCGGCGTCGACCTTGTCGGTCTTGACCTTCGCCTCCGCGATCGCCCTGGTCTTCATCGGATTAGACACGATCACCCGGCCGACTGAGCGGACCCCGTTCATGGATCCACCTGCTGTGAGAGCTGGGTGGTTGTTGGTTGCTTCAGGGTAAGGGTGCCGCCGGCGTCGAACGGAAGACGGCCGTAGGCCGGCTGTAGTTCGGCGCTGGCGGGCGCGGCCTGGTGGGCGGTCTCCCAGCCGGCCTTGAACGCTTCGGGGGTCATCATCCCGTGCGCGCGGTGCGGCCTTGAGCGGCTGTAGTCCTGGCGGAAGTCCTCGACCATGACCTTCGCCTCGGCAAGGCAGGTGAAGATCTCGACGGAGAGCAGCTCGTCACGGACGCGGCTGTTGAACGACTCCACGAACGGGTTCTCCCACGGGCTTCCGGGCTCGATGAACGCGGCGCCGGTGCGGCTGAACTTGCGCCAGTCCCGCAGGGCGTTGGAGGTCATCTCCGGCCCGTTGTCACACCTGAGGAGCTGCGGTCGGCGACCGTGCTCACGGATGATCCGGTCCAGCACGTCGACGACCTTGTCACCATCGATCCGCCGCTCGGCCTCCATCGCGAGCGCTTCGCGGGTGAACTCGTCAACTATGTAGAGCAGCTTCACCGCTCGGCCGTCGTCGGTCACGTCGAACTGAAAGTCGAATGCCCACACGTGATCGGGCCGCTCGGCACGGAGCCGGTCCCCGGGAACCGTGGAATCGCCGCGCCGCAGGCGTTTGCGGCGCTTGGGCGGCACACGGAGCCCTTCCTCGCGCCACAGCCGCTGCACCCGCTTGCGATTGATGCTCCAGCCCTGATCGAGCAGATGCCGGTGCGCCTGGCGATATCCCCACCGCGGCCGCTTGCGCGAGAACACACGCAACTCGGCCCTGAGCGCCGCGTCGTCTTGGGCCACGAACGGCTCGCGCCGCTGCGTGGACCGCGACTGCCCGACATATCGGCACGCCCGCCGCTCCGACAGGCCGAGACGGTCCTGCAGCATCAGGACCGCACGGCGCCGGCGCGACGGGCTCACCAGTTTCCCTTCGACACCTCGTTCAGCGCCGCGATATTCAACGCCTGGTCGGCGACGATCCGCTTCAACCGCTGGTTCTCCGCCTCGAGCTCCTTCAGGCGCTTCACATCGTCGGCCTTCATCCCGCCGAACTGATTGCGCCACCGATAGAACGTCTGCTCGGACACCTCGAGGTGTTTGATCACCTCCGGCAACTCGAACCCCTCGCCAAGCAGCCTGTCGGCTTCTCTCAGCTTGCGGACGACCTGCTCCGGGGTGTGCCTGCGACGCGACATGTGCTCGCTCCTTCGACCCATTCTCCAGGGTCGTTGAAGCTCTCATAGCGGGCGGACCGAACCCAGGGGGTCCGGCCACGACCACCGGTTCGAGCTCGCGGACGATCGCGTGCGTGTTGCAGGTCGCCTCGATCGCGACCTCATCCTCAGGGCCGAGGCTGTCGGCGCACATGCGGATCGCCTCACCGCAAATCTCGATCTGCCCCGCGTCCCTGACCCGGCCGTTCTCCCAGACCGCGACCTGCGCGAAGTCGCGGTGCACATCCAGACCTATGCATCTCCTGCCCATCCCGTCACCTCCATCGACATCTCAGTTGACGACTGTGGGAGCAAGGCGGGCGAACGACAACTACGGATCCGCGCTCTGAGCGCAACCGGGCAAGTCGCAGGGGGCTATAACCGAATGTTGTGGACGGCGTTGAGGAGAAGGGCGGCGTACCTTCCCGGTTGATTCAAGACCGACCGCCGAAGGGCGGAGAAGGAAGGCACGCCATGACGAATGTTTGCACGCTCCCTGTCGGGGAGGGCAATGAGGAGATCACGCTCGCGCTTGATGAGCTGGCGCGGGAGGGTGCGCGGCGGATGATCGCCGCGGCACTCCGGGCCGAGGCCGACGATTACGTTGAGCGGTTCAGCGACGAACTCGACGAGGACGGGCACCGGGTGGTCGTCCGCAACGGCCGCGCGGCGGAGCGGAAGGTGACGGTCGGGTCTGGGACGATCCCGATCAAGGCGCCCAGGGTGAACGACAAGCGCATCGACGAGGACACCGGGGAGCGCAAACGATTCAGCTCGAGGATTTTGCCGGCGTATGCGCGGCGGTCGCCGGAGGTTGGTGAGGTGATCCCGGTCCTGTATCTCCGCGGCCTGTCGACCGGCGACTTCCGGCCTGCCCTGGAAGGACTGCTCGGTGAGGACACCGCCGGTCTGTCTGCGACGACGATCAGCCGGATGTGCAAGGAGTGGGAGGAGCATCATGAGCGGTTCTCCAAGCGGCACCTGGGGTTCTCCCGCTACGCGTACCTGTTCATGGACGGTATCCACGTCCAGATCCGGCTCGGTGAGGACCCGAAGGTGTGCCTGCTGATCGTGATCGGCGTCCGCGAGGACGGCTGCAAGGAGCTGCTGGCGGTCGCGGACGGCTACCGCGAGAGCACCGAGAGCTGGGCTGCCGTGTTCCGGGACATGAAGCGTCGCGGCCTGAACGAGCCGAAGCTCGTGATCGGTGACGGCGCGCTCGGCGCATGGGCCGCGGTGCGGGACGTGTTCCCCGGCGCCGGCGAGCAGCGTTGCTGGTTTCACGCCGCCGGGAACATCATCGACTGCCTACCCAAACGCCTGCAACCTCGCGCGAAGGGGCTGCTGGGCGAGATCATCGAGGCGCCGACCCGCAAGGACGCCAGGGCAGCGCTCGAAATCTTCCGCGAGGAGTACGGCGCCAAGTACCCCAAGGCGCTCTCAAAGCTCGACCGCGACTGGGCGGGGCAGGTACGCGCGGTAGAGGCGGGCGTTGGTCTGCTGGATCATCGAGAGCTTCGAGCGCTGGCGCTCGGTGAGGTTCTCCGGGTTCTTCCAGACCGCGAACCGGGCTCCCTTCAGGTCCCGGGCGGGCCGCATGTCCCGGAGCGGCGTGCTTCGTTTCACACCTCGCGGCGCACCTCCTCCAGCGCGTCGGTCGCGAGCATCACGACGTGGAACGGGTCCACGCACCGCTCGGCGCTGTCCGCCGCGACGTCCAAGCACGCCACCGCAGCACCCGCCGCCGCGAACGCCAGGGCGATGCCCGCACCGATGTTCGGACTCGTGCCCGTGACGACGGCGACGGTGCCTGCCAGGCTTCGCGAACGCGGGCGCGCCTCCGTCGCGGGCGCCTCAGGAGGCACTCGTGGCCGCGGGGTTGGCCCGGAGCGGCTCGGGTCCGAACCAGCGTGCCGCAACGCCTCCGAGGATCGAGGCCTTATCGTCGTCCCCGAGCCAAGAGTCTCTGATATCGCGCACCGCCTCGTCGAGGGTGCGCCGCAGCGGGTAGTCCGACCCGAAGACGATCCGATCGACTCCTACGGTGTCGATCGCGCATCGCAGAGCCGGCGGCCACAGGGAGTTGCTGTCCAGCCACATGCGGTTGCGAAGGTAGTGCAGCAGATCGTGCTCGGTGCCTCCGAGATTGAGGTCGATCGCGCGCTGCATCAGGAACGGGATCGTCCCGCCGAGTTGCGGAACGATTACGTCGAGATCGGGCACCCGATCGAGTGTCCCACGGACGATCAATCGCAGAGCCGACGCCGACAGGTTCGCCATCATCCCGACGATCGAGATGGCGCTGAAATCGTCGTACAAGGACCCCGGCGGCATCGGCGGCGCCGGGTGCAACACGGCGGGCATGCGCAGTTCGGCCAGCTTCATGTAGATCGGGTCAAAGCGAGTCTCGTCGATCGTGTACGGCGCGTTGACGCAATCGATGAAGCCGCCTCGCACGAGCGGATGCGCGGCCAGCCGCTCGATCTCGGCCACGGTCTCCGCTACGTGCGGGAACGGCAGCGTGGCGGAGACCAGGAAGCGGCCCGGGTACCGATCGGCGGCCTCGACGAGCTCGTCGTTGATCCCGGCGGCGAGCTCGGCCGCTCGTCCGGCAGGCAGCATCGCCAGCCATGTCGGCTGGGTCGAGAGCACCTGGACGTCGACGCCGGCGGCGTCCATCGTCGCCACGCGCACATCGTCGACCCTGCGCATCTGCTCCGTGGGGTCGAGGGCCCGCACGGCCTCGAGCATGACCCCGATCGCCGGCTGTTCCTCCGCGAGCGCGACGAGCGCGGACTGAAGGGCGTCTGGCGTGAGGTGCGCCTGGAGGTCGATCGTCGTCGGCGTCATGCGGCTACTCCGGCCGGGTCCCAGCGCACCGGGAGCGCTATCGCTCCGCCCCTCCTGCGGAGTTCTGTGGCGTTTGCGGCGACCCCGCATGGGCGAAATACAGCTGCTGAACCTCGTCGATGCGACCGAGAACGTCCGCGCTCTCGCCCTGCATCTCAATCTCACCGTGCCGCATGACATAGACCCGGTCAGCGATCGCCAGCGCCTTGTGGATATGTTGCTCGACGAGGAGAACACCAACTCCCGAGTCAGCTGCGGTCCGTACCGCTGACAACAGGCGGGTGACGACAAGCGGTGCAAGCCCGAGGGAGAGTTCGTCCGCGAGCAAGATGCTCGGGCGTCGACACAGCGCGCGACCGAGCGCGAGCATCTGTTGCTGGCCGCCGGACAGCATCGCGACCCGCCTGTTGAGGTGGGCCTGCAACTCCGGGAAGAGTTCGAGCGCCTGAGCAGCGTCTCCTCGATTGACCCGCAGGTTCTCCGCCACAGTCATGCGCGTGAGGACCGCGCGTTCCTCGGACACGAGCCCGAGGCCGGCGCGCACGCGCTTATGCAATGGGGCGGTCGTTGGCTGTCCATGGAGCAGCACCTCGCCGGAGATCTGCGGCAGGTCGCCTGCCAGAGTCATTAGCGTGGTCGTCTTGCCAGCTCCATTGGGACCTAGCAGGGCAACAACCTCTCCCGGCGCCACTTTGAGCGACAGGTCACGAACGACTGCCCGGCCGTTGTAGCCTGCGTGCAGCCCGCGAGCTTCGATCACCATCTCGCGTTCATGCCGGTTCGACGACCTCACTGGTGGCGCTGGCTCCGACGTCGTCGTCGGATCCCAGATAAGAAGCGATCACCGCCGGATCACTGGCGATCTCACTCGGCGTCCCTTCCGCAATTTTGCGGCCGAAATCGAGCACGATTATGCGGTCGCAGATCTCCAACAGCAGGTTTACATCATGCTCGACAACGAGAGCTCCGATTCCGGTTCTTGAGACAATCGCGCGAATGGCCTCGCCTAACTCGCGGCTCTCGCGCGAGTCCAGCCCTGCTGCGGGCTCGTCAAGCAGTAGCACCCGCGGCTCGGTCGCGATTGCCCGTCCGATGCCGACCAACCTAGCGATGCCCTGCGGTAACTCGGACGGCCGATGGTCAAGATGCTCCTCGAGCTCAAACTCGGAGATGACATCATTGACGGTCTGGCTGTGCGTGAGCTTGCCCGGTTTCACCAGATCAGTTAGGTAGGTTGAGAAACGTTGAGCATCGGCGGCAACCAGCAGGTTCTCGCGCACGCTCAACTCCTCGAACAGCTCCACAGCCTGCCAAGAGCGTGCCATGCCGCGCCGCGAACGGCCCTCCGGTCCCAGCCCATCGACGGATATGCCGTCGAGCCAGACGCTACCCGCGTGCTGCGTGGTAAACCCAGTTATCACGTCGAGCAGAGTCGTTTTTCCAGCGCCGTTCGGCCCAATGAGGCCAACGATGTGCCCGGGTGTAACTTCGAAGCTGACGTCTTGCAACGCGACTACGGCGCCGAATCGCACCGTGAGTTCCCGGACGGACAGTGTTGCCGGGGCGCGGTCGCGCGGCAGCGCGACGATGTCCGACACTACGGGCTGCCTGCCGCGGTACCGGCGCGAGATCCGTCCACGTAATGCTTGCCAGTGCTCCGACTGCAGCGCGGCCAAACCCTCGGGCGTGAGACGCAAGATCAAGAACGTCGCAGCGCCGCTGAAAATCAGCAGGTAGTTGGTCACGTCCACCCCACCGAAATACGTGTTCACGAATGTCGCCGGTACGGCCCCTGGGGCGTTCAGCGCACCGATGATGCTGCCGGAAACCCAGCCGAGACCGCCGATGACCGCATAGACGACGGCGTTGATGGAGCCGAAGACGTCAAAGTTCGTGAACTGAACGGTCGGATTCATGAACCCGATGCAGACACCAGCTACTGCGGCGATTGCGGCCGACAGAGCAAACGCGTAGAGCTTCGCCCCATAGACGCCGACGCCGACTGACGCCGCGGCGCGCTCGTTGGCTCGAACTGCTATCAGTCGACGGCCCGCTCGGCCGCGCCGGACGTTCGCCACCATCAACCCGAGGAGCACCAGCAGCAGGAGCACGAAGAGGCCGTAGCGGTCCGGATGGCGGATCGGGTCTATGTTGACGCCGAGGACGTGTGGCACTCCCACATTTGTCCCGATGAACCCCCCCGTCAGAGGCCCGCTACTGAAGACGACCGAGTAGATCATCGATGACAGCCCAAGGGTGACCACAGCCAGGTTCACGCCGCGCGTGCGCAGCGCCGGCAGCGCGACCACAAGCCCAAGCATTAATGCGGCCACTACCCCGCAGGCGGCCGCGACCAGGAACGGGAAACCCTGCGTAGCGACTAGGCGTGCGGCCACCCATGCGCCGAACCCTGCCAAGGCGAACTGGCACAGCGAGAGCTGCCCGGCGAAGCCGGTCACTACCACGACGGACAGGACAAGTATCGCCATCCCCAGCGTGATAGTGAAAGCGTCATCCCACGCAGGCGAAAGCTTGAGGATCAAAACCGTGGTCAATAACACCCCTCCTGCGAGGAGAACCTTCGGCACCTGACCCGGACCTGGCAACGGCAGCCTGGTCAGTGTCGCTCCGCGCTCCAGCCGTGCACGGCCGGCAAAAGTCGTGTAAACGATGATGATCAGTACTGGTACGACGTCCGGTAAGCCCAGAAGCGCGTCAGGCGTGGTACCGAGGATCCTCGCGATGTCAAACTGATACAGCTGAAGTTCGGCCGTCACGACCCCGATTCCGAGCGCGGCTACCAGGGTGATTCCAAACGAAGAGAAGCGCCCGACGAGGGCAGCTGCCATAGATGGAAAGACGACCAGCGTGAGTACGCTCACGCTGAGTCCCACGATCGGGGCGAGCAGGACCGCTGTTGCCGCTGACAGCGTCCCCGCCACCATGAAGTTCGCCAGTTCGATGGTCGTAGGAGACCAGCCCGACAGGGCGGCTACGCGGCGGTTCTCGGCAACTGCCGAGGTCGCCAAGCCGAACATCGAGCGCGAATAGACGAGGGCAAGGATCACCGTGGCGACAAGCACCAGCCCCAGCAAGATGAGGCGGTCTTCGGGAATCGTAATCTGGCTCGTCAATTTGATGTTGTTCGTGGGTAGGAACGACAGTGGCGACAACGCGTTCTGGGGGTTGTAAATCAACCCGATCAGTCCCTCCGAGACTGCAATGAGGCTGAGAGTCGCGATGAGTTTTCCGAGCATCGAGACGTTCCGTAACAGTCGCATAACCAGCAACTGGGTGACCGCACCGATCGCGGCACCCATCAACAGTGTCAAAGCAAGCGCTAGCGGCCAGGCGAACCCATGTCCGACGAGGTTGAAGTAGAAGAAGGCCGACAACCCGCCAAGGGAGCCGGCAGCGAAGTTCAGCACCCCGGACGCGCGATAGACGACGATGATCCCCAGCGCCATCATCGCGTAGAGAGAACCGGTGGCCAAGCCCAGAATGCCAAACTCAACCGTCAGTTGGCTGAAAAACGCTGTAGCGATCATTGTTGCGGAGCTGCCGACTGTCGCCGGGATAACGCTATCGCTCCCACCCTACGACAACCCTGCTACAGCCGATAACGCGGACTCCACAGCCTGAGCCCCGCCGGTGACCCAAACGGCGTTGACGTCGATGAACCGCTCCCGGTCGGCCGGCACGCTTTCACTCGCGAAGATGGGCTCAACCGGGCCCTCACGCTCACACGCGCCGCAGTCTATGCAGTCGTCGGGGTCGATTACGAACATTTGCCCCACGTCGTGGATGCAATCAACGGGGCAGACTGCCACGCATGACTGCTCCTTTGTCCCCATGAACGGCTCGGTGATGACGTACGCCATTGGCGCGAGAATAACAAACAGACAGTCAATCGTCTACACGCTCATGACGGAGCGTCGAGGTGCCCGCTTCAGGGCGCTGCTCGCCGCCGCGGTCGACCATCCCCGACCTGAAGCACGGGTGGCGGAACGCTCTCTCGCCTCGCTGGTACGGGGCGTGGGGTCGACTCAGGGGATGCAGGGAGATCGATGCCCAGCGTGACCTGTACCCCGCCTGACGGTCCGGCTGAGATACGCATCATCCCCCCACGTCTGCGTAGCGCCTGGCGCACCGCCTCAAGCCCGTGGCCAGCGTCGGACGAGCTCTGCCTCAACCCGATTCCATCATCCACCACTGTAAGGAGGAGTCTGTGGCCTCGCCGGAGTCGCAGCCTCACGATCACGCGACAGGGCCCAGCATGCTTGGACGCATTCACGACGAGCTCCCGTGCTGCCTTCACCAACACGTCAGCGACAGCTGGCCGCACCGCTTGTGCGGCACACGCAGCCTCAGGAGATATCTCCAGGCGGATCGCCTGGCCGAACTCAATCTCAGCCTCGGTCACGATCACCCTGAGGTCAGCGCAGAGATCTTCGTTTGCTGGCCGCGCGAGCTGCGCGATCACGTGGCGGAGCGCCGCATCGCTCCTCCCGACCAGCGCGCGGCCGCGCGCGATCTTGTCACGGATGCGCGGTTCCAGCTCCGGATGGTGATGGAGGACGGACTCGAGGCTCATCTGCGCGGCAAAGAGCATCTGCGCGACGTCATCGTGCAGATCGTCGGCAATCCGGGCCCGCTCTTCCGTCCGCGCCAGCTCCGCGCGCTGCTGCTGGTAGCGCTCCGCCGCCCATGCGAGCGCGGTCAGCTGCCCAAAGCTCTGCAGGAGACCGCGATCCTCGCGCGAGAACACCTCGCCGCAGGTGCGGAAGATCGCCACGGTGCCGATGAGCTCGACGCCTAACCACACCGGCACCTGGATTCCGCAGTGGGTGTTTTCGTCACCACCCCACGAAAGCAGCTCCTCTCGGACCTCCGCGTCGGCGTGAACACCTTTGAGCAGATCGGAGCCTGTGTCCACACTTACCGACGGATCCCGCCACACTATCGGCGTGGCCTCCGCGAGGCGGATCGCGCCGAGGGTCGCGTCGATCGCGACACACAATTCGTGGAGCGACGAGAACAGAAAGCCCCCCAGACCCCGGGCGGACGCGATCGCCACGGCGACGCTGCCGAGAACAGCTTCAAGGCGCTGCCTGCGACGCACCGCGAACAGCGCGTCGGCGACCTCAATCGCTGCTGTGAGCTCCGACATCCGTGGCTCGATCGCGCGCACATCGCGGTCGGTGAACGGCTGCTGATCGCTGGCCAACAGCAGGACGCCGATCCGATCGCCACCGCTCGCGAGCGGCAAGATCAGAACGCGGCGGATTCCCCAGGCAGCCATCGCATCGCGACTAGGCGCCATCCGCTCATCCATGCGAATGTCGTTGGTGAAGAACGGGCTCCCGGTGGCGAGCACCCGCCGGGACTGCATCAGTGCTTCGATGGGAGCGTAAGCGAACGACACCGGAGTCTGGAGCATCCCGAACGAGCCCGGCATCAGAGTCGCTACCTCGCGCTGCTCGTCGAATAGGAACAGGCCAGTTCGCACGTGCCAGCCGAGGAGGCTATTGACGACTCCGTTCAGCGCATCGATCAGCTCCGGGAACGAAGACACCTCGAGCGGCAGCCGAAGCAATCCTTCGCTCTGCGCCAGTCCCGTCATTCGCGACGTGCCTCGAAAGCCGGGCTGATGGCCCCGGCTCGGATGGCCTTTGCGACGAGCTCCGTCTTGCTGCGAGCCTCGAAGATCTCCCGCAGCTTGCCGAGGTGGAACCGAACGGTCGACTCGGTGATGAAGAGCTTCGCTCCGATCTCGTCGTTCGTGAGGCCATGCGCAGCCAGCTCGAGATGACAATCCCCGGCGTCGACGCAACCGTTGCGCTGTCGCTGGTGGCGGCAGTCGGCGACTTCCGCCGGTTCCGCACACCCGAGCAGCTGGTGTCCTATCTCGGCTTGAACCCGCGGGTGAAGCAGTCCGGCGGTAAGGCCGCTAATCACGGCAGGATCACCAAGAACGGGCGGGCGCACGCGCGCGGGATGCTGGTCGAAGCAGCGTTCACTGCGTCGAAGATCCCGGGGCCGTTGCGGGCGTTCTATCAACGCGTCCGCGCCAGGCGTGGCACGCAGATCGCGATCGTCGCGACCGCCCGCAAGCTCGTGTGCCTGTGCTGGACGATGATCGAACGTGGTGAGGACTACGCGTTCGCGCGCCAGTCGCTGACCGACAAGAAACTCCGCGCGCTCGAGCTCCGCGCCGGGATGGCAGCCCACCGCGGCCGCAAAGGCAACGCCGCCAACTACTCACTCAAAGACATCCGCCGCCAAGAACTCGAGCTCGCCGAACAAGCCGAACACGCCTATCAACAGCAAGTCGCCGACTGGCAGTCCCGCGGACCGGCGAACAAGCGCACGGAGCCTGCGATGACTTGACACTTTCATCCGTGGTGTAGACGATCCGGCGAACCTCAGCGGGGAACGCGAGGAACGGGATCACATGCTCCCAGGCGTTCAGCCATGCCTGGGTGATTACCGGGAACCGGGTGCCCCATTTCTCGTCGAAGGTCTCGAGCTCGGCCTGGGCGTGATCGGCGTTGATCGCGGTGTAGATCGGTTTGAGGTCGCGGGCGACCTGCTCACGCTCCCGGCGCGGCACATATTTCAACGACGCGCGGATCAGGTGCACTTTATGCCGACGTCGGCATAATGTTCACTATGCCGACTCTCTGGTTATGCCGACTTTTACCGGGAGTCGTTTGAGCGCGAGGGTTTGCTGGTGATGTTGTCGGCATAACACGGGCCGGGCTGGCCGGAGGATGCTGGCGCTTTCGTCGAGTGAGAGGAGAGCGTTATGCACGATCCATCGCGGGTCCGGATCTCGGGCCCGTTGGAGGTGTTCGCGGCAGGGTTCACGGCTGAGCTGGAGCGTTTGGGGTATCGGCGCACCCCGGTGAGCTTCCAGTTGCAGTTGATGGCGTGGCATGACCTCCGCGCAGCGGGCCGACGCGGTCCCGGTCGCGCCCGACTATCAGGGACGCGGCCGCCCGCCCAAGCCGCGTTACCCCGCCAAGCCGATCAGCCTCAAGGCCCTCACCATGGCCGTCGGCCGCGAGCAGACCCGGACGGTCGGTTGGCGCGAGGGTGACCGCGGACCGCTGGTCAGCCAGTTCCTCGCCCTGCGCGTCCGGCCGGCCAACGACGCCCAGCGCAACGATGACGGCGTCCTGTCCGAGCGCTGGCTGCTGGCCGAGTGGCCTGAGAGCAAGGACGAGCCGGTCAAGTACTGGCTCTCTAACCTCCCGCCCCAGACGCCGATCGTGACGCTGGTGCGGCTCGCGAAGCTGCGCTGGCGAGTCGAGCACGACTACCGCGAGCTCAAGCAGTGCCTCGGCCTTGACCACTACGAAGGCCGGACCTTCGCCGGGTTACATCACCATCTCACCTGCGTCACCGTCGCGCACGCATTCCTCACCCGCTGCCGCCTCGCGCACGGCGACCCTGACACCGTCCGCCCTCAGACGGCGGCAGCCTGATCAGTCTCTACCAAGCCCAACGCGATCTGCAGACCGCGCTGGCCTGCTGGCATGACCACTGCCCGGTCTGCCAGCGCACGCTGCCGCCATGACGACCTACCGAAGTCCTACTAGTGGACGGAACGCCGATCGTCCGAGAATGCCGACATTCGCGACCACAGCATCGAGCCTGCCATAAAGCTCCTCGACGCGCGCTACAACCGCGGTCATATCCGCTGTGCTTGACACATCGGCGTGCTCGTAGGAAACGTCGGAGCCCAGATCCGCGGCAGCCGCCTGTCCGGCTTCATCGGCTATATCGGCCATCACTACCTTGGCACCCTCGGCAACCAATAGCTTCGCCGTGGCGAGGCCAAGGCCTGACGCGGCTCCTGTGATAAGGGTTATTCGCCCGTCGAGCAACATCTGTCGGCCGGACCCAATCGATCCCCCGCGTCGCGCCGTCTATTTGGCGCAGGACCCGTTGTTGGTGTCGCTCTGCGCGACACCAACAACGGAACACCTGCCCCCTACTACTTGAACGTCGGCTTCGACAAAACGCTGACGGGGTGCGGGGTCAATCGGATCGACTTGCCCTTGGCGTTGATCCTATAGAACAGCACGTACTTGCTGAAGATCCGCAGGCCTTTCAGGGCCGGTGTCGTCGGGAAGGCCGTGGTCTTGAAGCTCGAAGGAACGAGCCCGTACTTCTGTGTTATGGCCGGCATGTTTGCACGAACCAGCGCTTTCGGCACGTTCGCCGCGGTCGGAGCCATGTGCTTAGCCTTTAGCGCGTCGGCGATGGCGTGCATTTCACCCCACGCAGCCAGCCCGTCTGCGGTCACGAGACTTGACCCGGACTGCTTGGCTGCCGCGAGCTCCTGCAGGTACTGCTTGACAGGCGCCGTGCTCGTATCGCTAGGGCTCCTGGGGTTGAGCGACCAACCGGCGACCAGCATGCCGTTCGAGACCGACTGAGGCAGACTGTGAAGCGCTTGCGGGTTCATAACGTTGGCACCCGCGACCATGTGGAACGTCTTAGGATTTTTACCCTGCGCTACAGCGTCCTTGAAAATCGTCGTCAGTGCCGACGGTGCGACGACACTCACGAGCCCATCCGCACCGGCAGCCACCGCCTGCGCCACGTACGTAGACATGTCGGACGCCGTCACCGGAACCGGAATGGTGGCAGCGATCTTGACCCCGACCAGGCTCGCTTGGTGCTCGAGGAGGTTCACGAAGAATTGAACCGCCGGAACGTCCAAATACAGAATCGCGACGTGCTTGCTACCCTCCGCGGCCAGGCCATCCATCTGCCCGAGTATCACCGGAATCGGGTTGCCGAACGGGAATGAAAGCGGACTTGTGGACTCCGACGCGCTGCTCGCGGTGAACGGAAGTATCGGGATCTTCGCCGCCGTCACCGGAGCCGCATAGCTATCGCCTGCGGCCGCATATCCGAAGACACCGGAGACCTTGTCTGCGACTGCCGCACGGCCGCAAGCCGCATCACCGTTGGGAGTGTTCTGATCATCACAAGCGACGATCTTGACCGGCCGATTAAGCTCACAACTCTTGCTCATGGCAGCTGCTGCAGCACGGTAGCCCGCGACGATATCCGGTGAGATTTGTGCCCCGGGTTGGTTGTTCGAAAGATTTGTAATGACCATGAATCGAGCCGCAGATCTGCCGCAGCCCTTCTTCGTCGCTGCCCCACTGGCCCCACTGGCCCCGCTGGCGAGCGCTAGTCCCACCAGCGTGCAGGCGAGCGCCGCACACACCAGAAGTCGATTGAACGATCTGACCATTTCCTTCTCCTCATCCATAGGCGAAAACGTAAGGCACCGGCCCGACCGGGCCTGCACCTCCTCGCTGGGAAACCTACTGGATCGTCGCGCCGTAGACAAGTTACCGGTCGGTTAGTGTTAGATGCCGACACTATCGCCGCGTTCCTCGATCACATCCAGGCCAGTCGTGGCAACAGCGCCCGGACCCGGAACGCCAGGTTGGCGGCGATCCATTCGCTCTTCCGCTACGCGGCGCTCAGGCATCCCGAGCACGCCCAGGACATCCAACGCGTGCTCTCGATCCCACCAAAACGCACCGACCGGGCGCTCGTCACGTTCCTGGACCAACAGGAGATCGAGGCGCTGCTCGCCGCACCCGATCGCATGACCTGGACCGGTCGACGCTACCACGCGCTGCTGCTGCTCGCGATCCAGACCGGGCTCCGCGCCTCCGAACTCACCGGGCTGAACATCGCCGACGTGCCACTCACCGGCGCCGCACACCTCACGTGCGAAGGCAAGGGACGAGAACAGAGAACCACGCCGCTCACCCGCACGACAAGCGCCGTGCTGGGCGTCTGGCCGGCCGAGCGAGCCGGGCATCCCGGCGATCCGCTGTTCCCCACGACCCGCGGCCGTCGGCTCAGCCGCGACGCGCTCGAGCGACGCCTCCAGCACCAAGAGCAGCCCTCAAAATCCACTTCGGCGACCGGTTCCCCGGCTAACTTACAGACCAACCAACGCCACGAGCGTCACACACAGAAGCTCGGACAGTCTCAAGGGCTTCCAGCGGACGTTGTGGGGCGCCTTCACCGACCGGCACGCCGTCCTGAAGATCGCAGGCAGTCGCCACGAGGAACACGCCCGCGACCTACTCGGTGACACTCGCGCGGTCGTGACCTCTGCCCGGTCAGGGGCCTACAGCCACCTGCCCGTCGCGCGCCGGCAGATCTGCTGGTCGGCACCTACAGCGCGACTTCCAAGCCCAAGCCGAAGGACTCGCAGCCGAGAAAGAGCTCGGCGAGCACGGCCCGCGGATCTGTGATGAGCTGTTCTGGAGCTGGGAGATCTTCTCCCACACCGGCGACCGGCGCGAGCTGGAGCGTCGTATCCGAGCGCTGCGCCGTGAGCTGAAGCCGATCTTACGCCGCTACGCCGGCAAAGCACCACGCTACAAACGGACCCGCGGGCTGGTCAAGAACCTGCTCAAGATCTGTCCGGCTCTGTGGACCTTCGCTACGGTCAAAAACCTCACGCCGACCAACGACCACGCTGAACGATCGCTACGTGGCGCGGTCATCTACGGCAAGATCTCACTCGGCAGCCAATCAGAGAACGGCGAGACCCGGATCGCCAGGCTGCTGTCCGCCCACATCACCTATCGCCTACAGGACCGCAGCCTGTTCGGCTACCTCGCCGACGCGCTCGACCACCACGCTCGCGGCGCGCCAGTCCCGCTGCTGGCCTGACACGACGCCAACGCAGCCGAACCGACCAACTGAACAGTTACACTTTTTCTCTCTCCTCCGGCGACCGCTCCGCAGTGTCGAAAGCATCAAATCGGGCCGCGGCGTTAATCACGGCGCTAACCCCTTGGGCTCGGTCGGCAGCATCGTCGTCGTCGCGGCCGCCAGTCAGCCGCTCGACCGCCTGATCGAACCCGTGGTCTTCGACGCTCGACGAGCCGCGCGGGTCCTGGCGCTCGAGGCGCGTGATCTGACGGCTGGGAATGCGCTCCGTGGGCTCGTCGGCGAACCGCATCAACGTCCATACATACCGCCTGCTCGTCGATGCAGCGACGGGTCGCCACCTCCTGGTAGACCGAGAACGTGAACGACGGGCTGACGTGCCCGATCTGCGCCGCAATCCATTTGGCGTCACGGCCGATCATTGCCCCAAACGTCGCCGGCGTTACTCCGGGTCGGATCAGGCGAGCCGGGCGCTTGAGGTTGGCGGTGCTCACATGCGGGTTGTGCGGCTCGGCGAGCGCGGCTGCGCCGTAGGACCGCTCGACGCGATCTGCGGGTGCGTCCTTCAAGTTCGCCGCGATGTCCCTGAGATCACGACGCCGATAAGAGCCGCTCGCAGGGAGTCGTCGTTCTGGCCGGCGTGACGCTTTCTTATGCTTCCACGCGGAAGCCGCGAGCGCCGGGGTTGCCGTTCGAACTCCAGTCCTGACGACTACGACGGCCTCCCTCCGTCGTGCAACTGACTGAACCCGTTCGGCCGCATCCGCACGTTCGAAACGACCGCATAGCACGTCCCGGCGGTCGATCGCGCCCAACCGCGCGCTCTTGCCCACCCCTGGCTGCCCTCCACGAGCAGGGCGCCGCCGCGCGGTTCGCGCGCGCGGCCGATCAGCCGGTCCAGCCGCTTCAGCTCGGCGTCGCGTCCGACTAGGCCCACGCCGATCCGCGCCGCCTCCACGGATCGACGCGTCGTGATCGGGGTTACCACCCGCGCCGAACATCATCGTGCCGAGGCACAGCGGGCTGACCGAGACTCCAGTACGTCCGAGGTTTCGATGCTCGATGCGATCAGCCGAGTAGAACTGTCGCGCCACCGTCGACGACAAGGTTCTCCCCGTTGACGTAGCGTGCTTCATCGGAGACTAGGTACAGCGCCGCGTAGGCGACGTCCTCGCAGGTTCCCGGTTCGCGTTGGCCGGAGGCATGTATCTCCGAGAAGAACGGGACGCGGTCGCCGAGCTCATCGATCATCTGCTGGATCGGCGGCGACGTGATCACCCCCGGACTGATCGAGTTGGCTCGGATCCCGAACTCTGCGCCCTCGGCCGCGAGCTGGCGGGTGAACGAGATGATCGCGCCCTTGGTCAGCACGTGGGCGGCCTGCGGGAGATCGCGCGTCCCCGCGATCCCGGCGATCGACGCGATGTTGAGAATCACACCCCGGCTCTGCGCCAGATGTTTCCAGGCAGCCTGGCAGGCATGCCAGACAAGGTCGATCTCATTGCGGACGGTGAACTCGTAGTCCTCGCGCGCCATCTCGCTGAACGGGGCCATCATCGGCCGGCTCGCGTTGTTGTAGAGCACATCGACTCGTCCGTGCACCTCCGCGGCCGCCTCAACCCATGCGTGTGTAGCCTCGGCGTCGGCGAGATCGACCACTCCCAGCGAGGTGACCGGATGTCCGGCCTCATCAGCGAGACGCACCGTCTCGGCCGCGGAATCGCCATCGATGTCGCAGCCGACGACGAGTGCCCCCTCACGCGCGAACAGCAATGCCGCCGCTCGACCCTGGCCACCCCCGATACCCGTCAGCAGCACGACCTTGCCCGCAACACGACCCATCGCCATCAAGACCTCCCCTGTGCGTATACGAAAGATGAACGGTCCCGCCGGCTCGCCGGCGGGACCGCGCATGTCTGATCAGCCGACCGCGACCTGCTGGCGCAGCACGTCCTGCCCCTCGGCGACCAGTCGCTTGGCGGACTGCTCGTCGGGCAGCTGTCCGAGGGCGTCGACGCGGGCCATCCACTCGGGGTCGACGATGGGCCTACGTTCCCGGCCGGGCCGACGGTCGACCACAATCTCCCCGCCGCGCACGACCGTCCGGATGCTGTCCGGCTTCTGGAGCAGCGCGATGTTCTCGAGCGGATTGCCCTGGACGACGACGACGTCGGCGCGTAGACCGGCGGCAATCGAGCCGATCTCGTGCTCGAGCTTCAGGGCCTTGGCAGCGTTGCTCGTGGCGGTCATCAGCGCGTCCATCGGCGACATTCCGAGGTCGACGTAGACCTGGAGCTCGAGCATGCTCGAACCCATATGCGGATCGTAGTTGATGTCGGTGCCGGCGACGATCGGCACGCCAGCGGCGTGCAGTCGCTGGAACGTTGTGTAGGTATGCGGCTGCAGGCGCTTCATCTTCTCGAGGACCGAGTCGTGTCCGTGCAGCGCCCGGCGCAGCTCGATCGCCCGGTCGGTGCGTCGGGCCAGCGTGGGAATGAGGCTCACGCCCCGCTCCAGCATCATCTCGATCGCCTCATCGTCGGTCCAAACGCTGTGCTCCAGCGTGTCGGCTCCCGCCCGCAGAGCCATCTTCTGGGACTCCGGCGTGAAGCAGTGACAAGCAAGGGGCTTGCGGAAGGCGTGCGCCTCGTCGACCAGCGCGTCGAGCTCCTCCTGCGTCATGTTGCGCACGCCGGGATCTTCGAGGTCGGTGCCGCCGCCGCCAGAAGCGCACGTCTTGACCCAGTCGCAGCCGAGCCGAAGGTGTCGCCGCGCCAGCTTGCGCAGCTCCCACGGTCCATCGGCCGTGCTGTCCGGCCAGTGCAGCGCTTGGCGCGGAAGCAGGAGGTCGAAGTGCGAGCTGGTGATGTGCGTGAACGCGCTGATGAGCAGCTTTGGACCGACGACGATCCCGCGGTTGATTGCGTCGCGCAGCGCCACCATCTCGCTGACGTTCGGCCCAGTGGTCGTGAACCCGCCCACATCGCGCAGCGTCGTCATGCCCATCTCCAGGCAGATCTGGGCATGGAAGAGCGCATAGAGCGTCTGCAATGTTGGCGACGTCTCGAAGAGCTGGGCGCGGTAGTTGTCGAAGGTGACGCCGTTGAGGAACGAGATGTGTATGTGGGCATCCATCAGCCCCGGCAGCACCGTGGCGTCGGAGTACTCCTCAATCCGCTCTAGCCCTTCGGTGGCGAGCGTGTCCCAGGCGCCGCTCTCGACGATCCGGCCGTCATCGATGAGGACGCCGACATCGCCGACCAGTTCCTCGCCGAGGCCGTCGATAATCCGATCAGTCCTGATTGCCCACATCGCTCATCTCTCCTGTACGCAAGCCCGATGGCGGCGCACAGCGCCGCTTGGCGCGCCCCGGACGATGTTCGTCAAGCATCATGTCTACCGAATCGGCGCGTCGCTTGTCAACAAGCGCGGGATGGGCGATGGGTAGATCGAAATCTATCGACGATCTACCATCGGCGCCGAGCCCTGTCATGGCTCGCGGAGTGCTGTCACACTCTCGTGGAGCGCCGTGAGAAGTTCGGTCGCGCGGACGTCTCCACGCTCGGGCCGCAGCTCGTTCATGCCATACGAAAAGCCTACGTCGACAGCCGGCCAGCGGCCGTGTCGCGAGCCACCGGTGCCCCCGTGCCCGAAGCCGTCTGGTGGCGGACCGAACGGCCGATCCTCGGTCTGAAGTTGGAAGCCGACGCCGAATGTCATCGGCTTGCCGAGCAGCGGGTCGACGCGGCTTGTCAGTGGCGTGCACGCAAGCTCGAGCCCCTCGCGTGAGAGCAGCGCCGGCAGCTCGCCGTAGAGCCGCGCGATCGAGCGGGCGGTGCCTACCGCGTTGACGCCCGGGACCTCGGCCGCGAGCCACGCTTGTTCATTCCATGGGAAGCCGTCGGCCGGGTCGAACCGCACGGGGTTGCCGAACACGGACGCGAGCAGCCGGTCGTGCGAGTCGGGCCTGGCGCGAGCGATCGGCGAGCGTGACCATGTGGCGCCGACCGAGATCCGCGCGATCCGGTGCTCGACGTGCTCAGGAACGCCGATCCACACGTCGAGGCCGAGCGGCCCGGCGATTTCTTGCGCGAAGAAGGCTCCGATGCTGCGACCGTCAACACGCCGCACCAGCTCGCCGCATAGCCAGCCAAACGTGATCGCATGATACGTACGTGCCGCACGCTCGTCCTCGCATTGCGGCTGAGATGCCAGCAGTGCGGCCATCCGCCGATCGTCGGTCGCCTCCTGCCACGTCACCCGGGTAGCCAGGCCCGGCAAGCGCGCTGCATGGGAGACGACGTCGCGTACGCGCACGCTCATCTTGCCACGCGCCGCGAATTCGGGCCAGTGGTCGGCGACGGTGTCGTCGAGGGACAGCAGACTGCGGTCCATCAGCAGGACCAGGCACGCGGCGACGAGCCCCTTCGTGCCGGAGAACATCACCTGCGCCGTGTCCTCGCGCCACGGCTCTCCGCGCTCAGGCGCGGCGAGCCCGCCCCACAGGTCTACCACTGGCCTGCCGCCGAGAGTCGCGGCGAACGCTGCGCCGACCTCCTGATGGGCCGTGAAGTTGCGCTCAAACTTCGCCGCCACACGCTCGAAGCCCGGAGCGACAAAGCCGCCGACCTCAACGCTCGACGCAGTCATGCGAAGGCGTCGACGCAAGCCTCGTCGGCGAGATGCTGCCTCACATAGCCGTCTTGTCGCAGAACCACCGCCAAACATGCGCTAAGCAATCTCTCCGACGGGCGACAGGGTCCGATGGACAGCGACGACATCGTAACGGCCATGGTCTCCAACATCCTCTTCGCCACCCTATCACGCGGACAAGCCCAACGTTTGGTTGGTTTCGAAGAGGTTCTCCATCTCAGTGAGATCGTTAGCTGCGTCGGACACAGTGGCGTCCGGCTCTGCCGGCAAGTCCTCGGCTCGGCCGCGGGCTGACTCCCTGAAGACGCCCCGCCTGAGGCGATCGCGGCCGCGTTCGCCCGCCCCGTGGTCAGCGCCGTCACCGGAGACGCCAGCGACGCCCGCGCACTGATCCGCATCGTCAATCGGGCCATGAGCGACCCCAACCCGGACCAGCGACAGCGACACGACGCGATCCTCGCCGTGGGCTCCGAGCCGCTGCTCGATCGGCTCCACCGAGCACTCCCCGTGTCGCCGAGGACGAACTGCACTTCCGCATGCAGGCCGCCGGCGGCATCCTGGCGGCTCTCGCCAGCGGCCACGCGGGGATCGAAATCCAGACCAAGACCGAGAGCGAGCTCGAGAGGCTCCTCATTCCCGCCATGGCCGGCGCGCTCGCAGGCGGCAGTACGCGACCTGGGCAGGCAAACTCACGGGGAAGTCGACGGTCGCGCCGAGGCGCTCCCTGAGACAACGTTCGACCGCCGACCTGCTCGATCGCTGCGGCCAAAATCGCATCTCCCCCTCAGTTTGACAATCGGCCATTTGTTTGAGACGATCGCCCGATTGCCGCGATGTAAGCGGAGATTTGAACCGAGAAGGAGGAGGAGTGGGACTACTCGACGGGAAGATCGCGCTGATCACCGGCACGGGACGCGGCCAGGGACGCGCAGCCGCGCTCGCCTTCACTGCCGAAGGCGCGACCGTCGTCGGTTGCGAGATCAACGTCGAGGATCAGCAGGAGACCGTCAGCCTCGTCGAGGCCGCAGGCGGGAAGATCGACAGCGAGGCGCCGCTCGACTTGCTCGACCCCGACGCGAGCAAGCGCTGGATCGATCAGGCTGCTGAGCGCCACGGCGGCATCGACATCCTCTACAACAACGCCGCCATGACCCGCTTCGCCCCGATCCCTGAGATGTCGCTCGAGGACTTCCAGTACACGATCCGCGCCGAGATCGAGATCGTCTTCCTCGCGACCCAGTTCGCGTGGCCCCACCTCGTCGCCCGCGGCGGCGGAGTGATCATCAACATCGCTTCGCTGGCGGGCATGTTCGGATCCCCCGTGATGCCGATGGCTGCCCATTCGGCCGGCAAGGCCGCCGTCATCGGCTTCACCCGGCAGGTCGCGGCGGAAGGCGCGCCGCACGGAATCCGCGCCGTCTGCATCAGCCCCGGCCCGATCGCGACGCCGGCGACGAGGGCCGAGGTGGTCGGCATCCCCGAGATCGAGGAGCCGATCATCAGGCGGACGTTGATGGGACGCTGGGGGACGCCCGAGGAGATCGTGGACGTAGCGGTCTTCCTCGCTTCCGAGAAGGCGTCTTACATCACCGGCGTGAACATTCCGGTCGACGGTGGGATGAACGCGGTCTAGCCTCGATTCCCCATGAGTCGGCGGGTGGCCGTCGCCGACGGCGTGTTTTTGACGTCGCAGCGGGGTTGGGTCGCCGGACATGGTGGCTGCGTTGGGGCGTGTGAGCCGGACCGGTTTCGACGGAGACGGTTTTAGTAGGTTCCTGTTGGTTGGTGGTGGTCAGATCCTAGGGTCATGGAGACCAGCTGGGGGCTGTCGTCGACCACCAGGCTGGGCGCGGTCTTAGCGGGATCAGGCTCATCCAGGTGGTTTTCAGCCGGGCCGGTCGTGAAGCGGCGTGTTCTAAGCCGAAGTTCCGTCGTGTGAAGCAGCGAGATCTGCGGGTTTCATTGGGCTTGCTGGCGGTTTGGCGTGTTCCGGTCGTGTCTACTTGACGAGGACCGGGGCGTTGGCGGCGAGTTCGAGTGCGCGGGCCTGGAGTGCGGTTGGCTGGGTGAGTTTCTCGAACGTGTCAGTCCGGCCGGCCAGGCGCATGGTGTTCCGGGTCTGGGTTGAGAGCTCGCGCAGTAGCGTGCGGTAGCTGTGGGCTGGGCCGCCGTCGGTGGTGCGTTTCGTTCGGGCTTTGTGCTCGGCGGCGGGTGAGCGGACGGCTTTCGCGACGGGGTCGACGTTGACGGGCCGGTGCTCGTCGGTGAACAGCATGGGTTTCCACGCGGCTTTGAGGTGCCAGGTGAGGTAGTAGGCGAGCATGCAGATCAGCACGTGGGTGCGGACACGGTTCTCGAGGTGGTGGTGGATCGGGCGGATCTGTAGGTCGGGGCCTTTGATCGACCCGAATGCCCTTTCGGCCTGTTCGAGGTTCTTGTAGGCACGGACCACATCCCCGGCCGGTAGTTGCTCTGCGGGGTGGTTGGTGCGCAGGATGTAGAACCCGTCAAGCGCGGCTTCCTCATCGATCTGGTCGCTCTTGCGCTGGTAGGTGAAGTCCATGTCGGTGATGGTCACCTCGAAGTGCTTTCTGACGTGGAAGCGCTTGAGCGCGGGGCCGACGGCGAGGCCGATCTGGGCGGCGCCGAGCAGCGTGCCCTTGTCAACACGTATTTTGATCAGTTCAAGCTCCGTCTCGGTGGCGTCCAGCAGCTCCTGGCGTTTGCGGGCACGCTGCGCACCGACCAAGGGGTTGCGGCACACGATCAGCCGCTCACCCGGGAACTCGTCCGGGGCCTCGATCTCACCGAGGTTCTGCTGATCAAACAGCGACGGCTGGAAGATGCCTTCGCGGACGAGCTTCTTGATCGTCGGGGCCTTCAGCGCGGTGATCCACGACACCCCTTCGGTGTTTGAGAGCGTCTCGATGTTCGCGCGGGTGACCATCCCGCGATCAGCCGCGACGGTTACCTTCTGAAGACCGAAGCGGTCCTTCATCTTGGTCACTTGCGATGGAAGGGTCTTGTCGTCATGGGTTTCACCGCTGAACACCTCAACAGCGACCGGCCGACCCTGGCTGTCACACAGCAGGCCGTAGATGATCTGCGG
Organism: uncultured Conexibacteraceae bacterium; assembly: GCA_963848435.1. Lineage (GTDB taxonomy): Bacteria > Actinomycetota > Thermoleophilia > Solirubrobacterales > Solirubrobacteraceae > Palsa-465. The sequence continues at coordinate 67,277 of CAWKDQ010000011.1, forward strand.
CAGATTCTTCTGACCGTCACGCGAATACCCCAGGCGCCCAAGCGGGCAGGACCGGCCCTCGAAGTAGCTGGAGGAGACGTCGTAGAGCACCATCTCCCCATCGGCCAGATGACGCTTGGCGAGCCGGTCCTCGATCCGAGCCTGACGGCCTGCCAGCCAGTCCATCGCCCCGTAGAGATCATCCTCGCAGGCACCCTGCACACCGAGCTCTGAGGCCAGCGTCGACTGCGAAAGCGTCCGGACCGTCGAGAGCTTCGAGCCTGGTGCGATCACCCTGGAGAGGATCATCGCCATGCACAGATCCCGCTGACGGGACGGCGCGCGGTCCAGCAGCTCCGCCAGCCCCAGGCGCCTGGCCATCGCAAGCGCCGCGTTCACATGCCCCGCCGGCAGCGACCGCTCGACCTCAAACGCCTGATCTGCGCCCAGCAACGTCTCACCGGCCAACACGCGGCGGATCGCGTCGATCGCCTCCACCGGCAGATGCGAGAGGTTCGCGAGCGTCTCCTTCTTGACCTTGCCGTCCTCGCGGTAGGAGCGACGCAGCAACGTAGCCGTGTACTCACGATCCCCCGACCGCCGCCTAGTCGTGGTCACGTGCATCGCACCCATCTTCCGAGCCGGACGCCCCATACCACGACAATACCGCACCCATCGGACAACTAGTCGTGGGTACAGCCGAACACAACAAAAAAGCCGGAATCCCCCACCAACACAGGGATCACGGCCCCCACAAACCCTGACTACAAGCGGAACTTCGGTCTAAGCGGCTGTGAGCCGTTCGGCGAGAGCGCGGTGACCGGTTCATCGCCGGGAAACGCACCGGTGCGGGTGTTGTGGAGCTGTTCGAACTCGATCGGTGGGATGTCACCGAGTGACTCGTGCAACCGGCGGTTGTTGAACCAGTCGACGTATTCAAGGACAGCGAGCTCAAGCTGGGAGCGGGTCTGCCACACGCGGTCTTTGATCAGCTCCGTTTTGAACGAATCGACAGACGATTCCGCCATAGCGTTATCAAACGCGTCGCCGACCGACCCGACCGAGGCTAGGACGCGATGGTCGTCGATCACCTGCGCGTAGTCATAGGAGGTGTATTGCGATCCGGCATCCGAATGCGTGATCAACGTGAAGTCAGCGCCGGGCTGCCGGGTCCCAAGCGCCATCCGCAGCGCGTCCAAGACGAGGTCGGTGCGCATGTGACTCGAGAGCTGCCACCCCACGATCCGGCGGGAGAACACATCGATCACGAAGCTGAAGAACAGTCGTCCCTCCCAGCAGCGCAGATACGTGAAATCGCCAACCCACAAACGGTCGGGCGACACGGCGGTGAAGTCACGGTTGACCAGATCCGGCCGCTTCGAGGCCCTCGGGTCGGGGATCGTTGTCCGCCACGGCTTCCCGCGGCGCTTCGCGCCACAGATCCCGTTAGCGGCCATCAGCCTCTGGATCTGGCAGCGCGGAGCAGTCTCGCCCGCGCGGCGCAGCGTCTTCCACATCTTTCGGTAACCGTAGGCGTAGAAGTTGTCCTTGTGCGCCTGCAGGATCAGCTCAAGCAGTCGCTCATCCTCCGCCGACCGGGCGGACCGCTGCCCGGTCTTGCGGTGGTAATACGCCGATGCCGACACCCCGAGGGCACGGCAGACCGGCTCGACGCCGAAACGATCCCGATATGTGTCAATGAACCGGGTCACTTCGGTCGGCTCTCGTCGAGCTCCCCCGCAAAAAACAGGGACGCGGCACGCAGGATCTCGTTCGCACGCCGTAGCTCAGCGTTCTCACGCTTGAGCTCCTTGATCTGCTCCCGCTCCACGGTCGACGGCAGATCAGGTCTGAGGCCCTCATCAGCCTCCGCCTGACGAACCCGCTTTCTCAGCGTCTCCGCCGGCAACCCCAGCTCCGCGGCGACATGCGAGACCGGCCTGCCGGACTCGAGCGCGAGGCGCACACCACGGTCAACAAGCTCCTTCGGATATTTCCTCGTAGGCATGAACAGCGACTTCCTCTCTGAGAGCAGAAACCCTCGCATGGAAGTCTCCGTGAAACAGTGAACATAAGTACAGGCGTCTGGCCCGGGGTCTGACTTACCGTGAAACTGACCCTTCGGGTGTCTTGCTGGGACCTGTCGGCCCCGGGCTCGTCGCCGCTGATCGCCCAAATTGGGGCGGTCGGGTCGGGCGGCGTGACCTCATAGGAACCTGATCAAAGTGCCTCGTCACTGTTCTGTCCGCCCTTCCCGACCAGGCCGCCCTCCCAGACAGAGAGGACGGCATGCATAGCATGACGCAGGACCACCCGCTGATCGTTGGCGGCATTGACGCGCACGCGGACACCCATCACGCGGCCGCGCTGGACCAGCGCGGAGCGCTGCTCTCGACCAACAGCTTCCCGACGACAACGTCGGGCTACTGCGAGTTGCTCGACTGGCTGAGAGGCCACGGGGAGATCGATGTCGTCGCGATCGAGTCGACCGGCTCATATGCGGCCGCGCTCGTGCGCTACCTTCGCGAGCACGGCGTCAGGGTGGTCGAGGTCAACCAGCCGCATGCGCACACTCGCCGACGTGTCGGCAAGAGCGACCCGATCGACGCGGAGATGGCCGCCCGTCTGTTCCAGGCCGGCAAAGCCAACACGGTCCCGAAGCAGACCGACGGGATCGTCGAGTCGATCCGGCTGCTGCGCGTCGCGCCGCACAGCGCCGTGAAGTCACGCAGCGCCGCACTGGTCCAGATCCGTGACCTCATCATCACCGCCCCACAAGAGCTGCGCGATCAGCTCTCTGACCGCAATACGCTGCGCGGCAAGGTCACCGTCTGCGCGCGGTTCCGCCCGTCAGCCCAGGAGCTCCGCTCCCCCTCGCAGGCCGCGAAGTTCGCGCTCCGCTCGACCGCTCAACGCGTCCAAGCTCTCGATCAGGAGATCGGCGCTCTGGATTGCGAGCTCGAGCAGCTCGTCGCGGCTGCCGCGCCGCGCACCGTCCAACTGCTCGGCATCTCGACCGGGCATGCCGGTCAGCTGCTCGTCACGGCCGGACAGAACATCGAACGACTCCACGGCGAGAGCTCGTTCGCGATGCTCTGCGGCGCCAGTCCGATCCCTGCCTCATCAGGCAAGACGACCCGTCACCGCCTCAACTATGGCGGCGACCGCCAAGCCAACCGGGCACTTCATCTGATCGCCGTCTGCCGGCTGCGCTACTGCGAGCGCACCCGCGCATACGCCCAGCGTCGAACCGCAGAAGGCAAGACGCAGCGCGAAATCATGCGCTGCCTCAAGCGCTACATCGCGCGCGAGGTCTTCACCTCCCTCCGTGCCGACCTCGCCGAAACAGCGCAGCCGCGACCAGTCGTCGCCACCACCATCATGTGCGGCAACCCCGGCGGCGGAATCAACCGAACCCGCACTTGACATCTATAGGAACGTCCCGGCCTGCCTCAAAGTGGCATGCCCGGTATGCGAGGGACGGGATCAAGGGCTTGCGGGATGCGCCGCGTTCGGGGCCGCCGTTGACGCACGGGCCTGAGACCAGGGCGTTGTTGATCGCGAAGGCCCGCACCAGACCGGCGGACACGCCGCAGGGCGCGCGGCAGGAGCGCTGGACCCATGAGCAGCTCGGCGCTGCGGTCGGGATGTCGGGATCGCAAGCGCACACGATCCTGAGCAGGGCGGCGATCAAGCCGCACCTGACCGATTACTGGATCATGTCGGACTTCTCCAGGGAGGGGTTCGAGGAGCGGATGGTCGAGGTGTGTGGCCTGTATTTGGATCCGCATGGCCTACTGATTTGCGTCGGCTGACTCGTCGACCTATAGTCGTTCGCAGTGCCAATTGTCGTCAACGGCTCGGACGTGCGCGTGCCAGCCGACGCTCGAGTCTCGCTGCTCGACTTCGTGCGTGAGCACCTAGCGCTTCAGGGAACAAAGAAGGGATGCGACCAGGGCGCCTGCGGTGCCTGCACCGTGCTGGTCGATGGAGAGCGGATCCTCTCGTGCCTGACGCTCGCCGTGCAATGCGACGGCCGCGAGGTGACCACGATCGAAGGGCTCGCCAAGGACGGAGCCCTGCATCCGCTGCAGCAGGCGTTCATCGATCACGACGGGTTCCAGTGCGGCTATTGCACGCCCGGTCAGATCTGCTCGGCGGTGGGAATGGCCGGGGAGCTGGCCCGTGGCGCCCCCAGCCACGTCACCGAGGATCTCGCAGCGACCGACATTGCACTTAGCCACGACGAGCTGCGGGAGCGGATGAGCGGGAACCTCTGCCGCTGCGGCGCTCACAACGGGATCGTCGAGGCGATCGCTGCGGTCTACCCGAGCGCGGGCACGTGATCGAGTTCGAGTACGCGCGCGCTGCCGACGCTGCCGATGCGATCCGACTCGCAGGTCATGGGCACGTGCGCTATCTCGGCGGCGGGACGAATCTCGTCGACCTGATGCGGGAGCGCGTCGAGGCGCCGTCGGTGCTCGTTGACGTCACCGGGTTGTCGACCGATGTCGAGGAGTCCGGCGACGGCGGGTTGACGATCGGGGCGGCGACGCGCAATGCCGCGCTGGCCGAGCACCCTGCGGTCCGCGCGCGGTACCCGATGCTCGCACGCGCGATCCTTGCGGGCGCCTCGGCGCAGATCCGCAACATGGCGACGGTCGGCGGCAATCTGCTGCAGCGTACGCGTTGTCCCTACTTCTACGACACCGAAGGCTCGCGGTGCAACAAGCGGCGTCCGGGCGAGGGCTGCGATGCCCTCGAGGGCTTCAATCGCAATCACGCGATCCTTGGCGCGTCGTCTGCGTGCGTGGCCACCCACGCGTCGGACATGTGCGTCGCGCTGGTCGCGTTGGACGCCGTCGTGCACCTCAGGAGCGCCTCCGGCGAGCGCACCGTCGCGCTGTGCGACCTGCATCGGCTGCCCGGCCATCGTCCGGACGTCGAGACGGTGCTGAAGCCCGGTGAGCTGATCGCCGCCGTCGAGTTGCCCGCCTGCGAACTTGCAGCGCAATCGACCTACCGCAAGGTGCGCGACCGATCCAGCTACGCGTTCGCGCTCGTCTCGGTCGCCGCGGCGATCAAGCTCGACGGCGACGTCATCGTCGACGCGCGGCTGGCGCTCGGTGGGGTCGCACCCAAGCCCTGGCGGGCGCGGCATGCCGAGGAGGTGCTGCGCGGTCGCGCCGCAACGGTGGCAAGCTTCGCTCGGGCGGCCGACGCCGAGCTCGCCGACGCCCGCCCGCTCGCCGGCAACGCGTTCAAGGTCGAACTCGCCCGCAGTACGATCGTCGCAGTCCTCCAGCAGCTCTACGAAGGAGCGCATCCGTGAGCTCCGAGCAATTACACCGCCCGGTGCCGATTGCACCCGAAGGTTGGACGCCGAATGCCGGGCCCGACCCGGTCATTCGCGCCAATCACGGACTCATCGGCCGGCAGGTGGCGCGCCTCGACGGGCCGGTGAAGGTCCGCGGCGAGGCGCGGTTCGCCGCCGAGCATGTGATCGACGGCATGGTCTATGCCGCGCTGCGCTACAGCACGATTGCCCGTGGGCGCGTCACGACGCTCGACACGAACGCCGCGGAGGCCGAGCTCGGCGTCGTGCTCGTCATGACCTACCGCAACGCCCCGCGGATGCCGCCGCCGCCCCTGTTGCTGACCGGGCCGAAGGCCTACGGGGGCAGCGATCTGCCGGTCATGCAGGGTGACAGCATTCACTGGAACGGCGAGCCGGTGGCCCTCGTCCTGGCAGAGACTCAGGAGCAGGCCGATCATGCGGCGTCGCTCGTCGAGGTGGCATATGCGTCCTCGCCGCCGAGCACGTTCGACGAGGCCAAGGCGCACTCGCGCGCCCCGGCGCATCTCGTCTTTCGGCCGGTCGAGGTCACCGTCGGCGATGCGGAGGCGGCGCTCGCCGACGCGCCGCACTCCGTCGATCGCATCTACCGCACACCCCCTCACAGCCACAACGCCATCGAGCCCCACGCGGTGACGGTGGCTTGGGACGGCGATGAGCTCACCGTGCACGACGCCTGCCAGGGAGTCGCGATGCAAGCCTGGACCTTGGCGCAGGTGTTCGGGATCGACGAGAGCCAGGTGCATGTCAGCTCCCCGCACGTCGGGGGCGGGTTCGGCGGCAAATTGCTGTGGTCTCATCATGTCCTCGCCGCCGCTGCGGCGAAGCTGGCCGGGCGGCCGGTGCGGTTGGCACTGTCGCGCGAGGGCGTCTACCGGCTCGTCGGCGGACGCACCAACACCGAGCAGCGGATCGCGATCGGCGCCGGCGATGACGGGCGCGTCACGGCGCTCATCCACACAGGTATCTCTGCGATCACCCCGCACAACGCGCTGGCCGAGCCGTTCACGTTCCCGGCGCGGATCATGTACGCCGCTGAGACGCTGAAGGTGGATCAGCTGGTTGCCGACATGGACATGGTCTCCAACTCGTTCATGCGGGCCCCGGGGGAGTCGGTCGGAACCTTTGCGCTGGAGTCGGCGATCGATGAGCTCGCTGTCGAGCTCGGTCTCGACCCGATCGAGCTGCGAATCCGCAATGAGCCCGAGAGGGACCCGAGCACCGGGCTGCCGTTCTCGTCGCGTCACCTCGTTGACGCCTGGCGCGCGGGCGCGGAGCGGTTCGGCTGGAACCGGCGGCCGGCGCCGCAAGGACGTCGAGATGGCGAATGGCTGATCGGGATGGGTTGCGCGAGTGCCACGTATCCACACATGCGCATTCCCGGCGGTGCCGCGCGGATCACACTTGACAAGACGGGGCACGCGACGGTGGCGGTGGCGGCCAACGACATGGGAATGGGGACCCAGACGACTCAGACGATGGTCATCGCCGACCGCCTCGGTCTGTCGCTGGAGCGGGTGGCCTTCGCCTATGGCGACTCGTCGTTGCCCGGCAGCATCGTTGCCGGCGCGTCGTCGCAGACGGTGACCGTCATCGGCGCGGTGATCGCTGCCCACAGCGCGCTAGTCGAGCAGTTGCTCGCGCTCGCGGGCGCCGACTCGCCACTCGGGGGGTTGACCGCCGACCAGGTGGGCAGCCGGGATGGCGGTCTCTGCGAGCTCACAGATCCGACCCGCTGGGAGAGCTACTCGCAGATCCTCGGACAAGCGGGGCGCGACGAGCTGACCGTGGTCGCCTCGGCCACCGACCCGGACGAGTTCTTCACCCACTCGATGCACTCGTACGGCGCGGTCTTCTGCGAGGTCCGCGTCAACGCGGTCACCGGCGAGATTCGCGTCAGCCGGGTCGTCGGCTCCTACGACTGCGGGCGCATCATCAATCCGACGACGGCGGCGAGCCAATTTCGTGGCGGGATCATCATGGGGATCGGCCTCGCGCTGATGGAGCACACCGCATTCGACGAGCGGACTGCGCGGATCATGAACCCCAACCTCGCGGAGTACCACATGCCTGTCCACATGGACGTGCCCAGGATCGAGGTGATCTGGACGGACATTCCCGATCCCTACGCTCCCGCGGGCGCACGCGGCGTCGGCGAGATCGGGATCACCGGCGTCGGAGCGGCGATCGCCAATGCGGTCTACAACGCGACGGGCAATCGCGTGCGCGACCTGCCGATCACGCTGGACAAGGTCCTCTGACCTTTGGTGTCCGGGCGCGCCGACTCGATCGACACGATCGTTGGTTGGTTGGCGGAAGGCGGGCGTGTGGTCGCCTGCACGTCTGGTGGAGACGATTGGATCTGCGCCTGTGGAGCCAGTGGCGCATCCGGCTAGTTCGTTTGGTTAGTGTCTTGCTCATGCTTCTAGGACTTCCAGGTGTAGGCCCACTTGAACGGTCGGGCGGTCTGGTTGTAGGTCTCGATGTACGCGAGCATTTGGCAGGCGAGGTCGTCCTCGGTGGTGAAGATGCCGTGCTTGAGCAGTCGGCGGTAGAGGATCGAGAAGAAGATCTCGATCTGGTTCAGCCATGACGCATGGGTCGGGGTGAACTGAAAGCTCCATCGCGGATGCGCCGCCAGCCAGGTCTGCACTTCCTCCGTGCCGCGGGTCGAGAGGTTGTCGCAGATCGCGAACAACTCGACAAGAACTTCTCGGCCAAAAGCAGGACACCTACCTACCCCAACGAACTTGAAGGACGCACCGCTAGCTCGGTAAGTCGTGCCCCGGGTGCGTGGATCTCATCGGCGGGGCAGCCGATCACGACCACTCGGCCCGCGAGGCGCTCGCGCATCCCCGCGAGCGCGGAGGCCATCGCGACGATTGCGCCAGCGATCGGCCCGTGCCCGCATGAGTGCACGGGAATCGGCTCGCCGCTGTCACCCACGGCCGCAACCGCGTCGTACATGGGCGACGACACCGACCGTGCGATCGGGCCGGTCCCCGGTGATGCTCGCCCGAAATGCAGTCGGCAGTCCAGCGACTCCGCGCTCGACCTCGAAGCCGGCGTCCGTGACCACCGCGGCCAGGTGCGCTGAGCACTCGAACTCCTCGTGCCCGAGCTCCGGATGCTCGTGCACGAACCGGATCGTCGCGCTTGCGAGCCCACGCTGAGCGTGCACGGCGTCGAGGATCTCACCATCGGCAGGTGTGCCCATCGGAGGCTCAGGCTACACCGGCCTCCGGTACATCTCAATCCGCGGCGCGACGGAGGGCTCGACTGCAGCGAGTGGAGTGGAGGTCAATGGTGGATAAGCTCGCCGAGCGATGCGCTGCGCGATTCTCACCGTGTCGACCTCGGTGGCGGCTGGGTCGAACGAGGACACCTCCGGCCGGGCGCTGGCTGCCGCGGCGCGTGAGATCGGGACCGATGTGGTGGCCGAGGATGTCGTCGCCGATGAGCTGGACGCGATCGAGCGGTGGCTCCGCACGCAGCTGAATGCGGGCGTCGAGTTGATCCTCACCACCGGTGGAACCGGGCTCACGCAGGATGACGTCACCCCGGAGGCGACCCTGGCGGTGATCGATCGCGAGGTTCCCGGATTGGCCGAGGCGATGCGCGCCGAGTCGCTGCGGTACACGCCGATGGCAATGCTCTCGCGTGCGGTGGCCGGTGCCGCGGGCGAGTCGCTGATCATCAACTTTCCTGGCAGTCCGCGCGCCATCGAGCAGCTGTTCCCGGTGGTCGCGCCGGTGCTGAAGCACGCAGTTGGGACACTGCACCGGCAACATGGAAAGCACACCCCCCACAGCGGACACTGAGACGCCGGCCATCGAGACGCCTGTGATCGAAGTGGATGGGCTCGCCCGCCACTTCGGCGAGCGCACGGTGCTGCGCGACATCACGGTGCGCGTCCCGGCCGGTCAGACGCTGGCGGTGCTGGGTCGCAACGGTGCCGGCAAGTCGACGCTGCTTCGGATCCTCGCCACGCTGCTGCGTCCGCACGAGGGGAGCGTGAAGCTGTTCGGGGAGCGACTGCCGCGCCAGGCATGGCTGGTACGCGGACGTGTCGGCCTGCTCGGCCACGAGCCACTGCTGTATCGAGATCTGACCGGGCGGGAGAACCTCGTCTACCACGCGCGCCTGCACCGGGTCGCATCGGAGCGCGTCGACGAGGTGCTCGCGGCGGTGGGGATGCATCAGCGCGCAGAGGACCCGGTGCGCTCTCTCAGCCGCGGGATGGTCCAGCGGTTGACGATCGCGCGCGCAGTGCTGCACCGGCCACAGCTCCTGCTGCTGGACGAGCCGCGCTCGAATCTCGACCCGGCTGCGGGCGAGCTGGTAGAGCCGCTGATCGGCCGCGCCTCCGGGACCACGCGCGTGCTCACGAGCCACGACCCGGAGGCCGCACTCGCGCAGGCCGACCTCGTGCTGGCGCTGTCCGGAGGGCGGGCCGCGTACTGCGGCCCGCCCTCCGGACTCGACCCTCAGACACTGCGGAGCCTGTACGCGTGAGACCGTCGCTTGCGATCCTGCGCAAGGACCTGCTGCTGGAGCTGCGCACCCTCGAGACCGTCCCCTCGATGGCGCTGCTCTCGATCGTCACCTTCGTGATCTTCCACTTCGGATTGAATCGCGACACACTCGGCGGCCAGCTGGCCGCCGGCGTGCTCACGGTGACGCTGCTGTTCGCGGCGATGCTCGCCGTCAACCGCCTGTTCGTCGCCGAGCGTGAGCAGGGCGGCTTCGACGCGTTCCTGTTGGCGCCGGTTGACCGTACGGCGATGTTCATCGCCAAGGCCGCGGCGCTCTTGGTCTTCATGGTGGTGCTGGAGCTGATCGCGGTGCCGGCGTTCGCGCTGCTGCTGGCGCCGCCCAGCCTCGGCAGCTCGCTGCCGGCGCTGGCGCTGGTGCTTCTGCTTGCGGACATCGCCTTTGCCGTGATCGGCACGTTCGTATCAGCGATCGCCGTGCATACCCGCGCACGCGATCTGATCGGCCCGATCATCGGCCTGCCGCTGCTGCTGCCGGCGCTGATCGGGACGGCGCGGGGGATCGGCCCGCTGCTTCAGCCAGGCGCCAGCGGTTCCCCCCCTGCCAAGTGGCTTGCCGTGCTCGCGCTCTATGATCTGGTCAACGCGCTCCTCGCCTACGCGCTGTTCGACTTCCTGCTCGAGGAGTAATTCGAATGGCTGGCCCGCAGCTGAACCCTCGCACAGTAGGACTCCCAACATGAGCACCCATCTCCGACATCTGCGCGGATTGGCGATCGCGACAGCGGTGATGATGACCGCCGCGATGGTGCTCGTGTTCTTCTATGCGCCGCTCGATGCCGAGCAGGGGTTCATCCAGAAGATCTTCTACCTGCACGTGCCGCTTGCGATCGTGTCGCTGGCCGGTTACTGCCTCGGCGGTGTGTTCGGGGTCGGATATCTGAGGACCGGCGACCGCATCTGGGACATGCGCTCCTACTGTGCGATCCACATGTCCCTGATCTTCTCGATCGGCGGAATCATCACCGGCTCGATCTGGGCCAAGGCCTCGTGGGGACATTGGTGGCTTTGGTCGGTGCCGACGCTCGTCTCGTACCTGATCGTGATCCTCCTCTACTGCACCTACCAGCCACTGCGCTTCTCGATCGAGGACCCTGAGCGTCAGGCGACGTACGCAGCTGTCTTCTCGGTGGTCGCCGGCGTGTTCGTGCCGATGAATTTCCTCGTCGTCCGGCTCTCCACCCAGTTCATCCATCCGCACGTGCTCAACCTCGAGGGCGGCAACCTGCCGGGCTCAATGAAGCTCACCTTCTACACCTCCCTGCTGGCGTTTGCGCTGCTGTTCGCGACGCTGATGAAACTCGAGATGGCGGCCAAGCAGATGCGAATCGAGACCAGGCACCTGCGGCGGCGAATGCTCGGCGACGACGCGATGCGCCCGCTCGGCAGAACGGCGGCCCCCTCATGAGCACAATGCTGATCGGACTTCCCTTTGCAGAGACGCCGGCGCTGCCGCTGCACACGGCCGGTCCCTACGTCGCCGCCGCCTACATCGTCTTCCTATTGATCCTGCTGGTCTACGTCGCGATCATGGCAACGCGGCTGATGCGCAATCAGCGGGAGCTTGCCGAGCTTCGCCGCCAGCTCGAGCAGCGCGAGGATATGTCAGAGGTCGAGGCTGAGCAGGAGCCGGTTGCATGAGCGAGCTGCTTGCAATCGGCCTGTCGCACAAGACCGCTCCGGTCGAGGTGCGCGAGCGACTGGCGCTGAGCGATGCGCGCGCGGCGGAATTCGTACGCGATCTGCACGGCGTGCCGGACATCCAGGAGGTGGTCGCGCTGTCCACCTGCAACCGCACCGAGCTGTATCTGGTCGTCGACGATCCGGTCGAGGCTGAGAGCACGGTGCTGGGGATGCTCGCCAGGCAGGCGAGCATCCGGCCGACGGCGTTGACCGGCGCGATCTACTCGCACCGGAACTGCGAGGCGGCGCGCCATCTGTACCGCGTCAGCTCCGGGCTCGAGTCGATGATCGTCGGGGAGGACCAGATTCAGGGTCAGGTGCGTCGCGCATACGAGGCGGCACTCGAACGCGAGACCACCGGCCCGCTCACCAACCATCTCTTCAAGGCCGCCCTGAGCACCGGCAAACGCGTGCGGAGTGAGACGGCGATCGGCGAGGGGAATCTCAGTCTGCCATCTGTATCAGCGATGCTCGCGGGTGAGGCGCTCGGTGACCTGCGCGGCCGTCGCGTGGTGATCATCGGCACCGGCGAGTCGAGCGAGCTGGCGGCGCGCGCGCTGGCGGACGCAGGCTGCGAGTTGGTGTTCGTGGCAACGCGGCGGCGAGATCGCGCGGTCAGCCTGGCGGCCCGCTTCGATGCAGGCAGTGTCAGCTTCGACGAGTTGCCGGAGGCGCTGGTGCAGGCCGACGTGGTCGTCTCCGCCACCGCCTCACCGCACCTGTTGATCGATGCCGAGGCATTGGCGGAGGTCCAGTCGCAGCGCGGTGGGCGGCCGCTGCTGATCATCGACCTCGCGGTCCCGCGCGATGTCGACGCCGATTGCGCGCAGGTTCCGGGTGTGTCGCTCCACGACGTCGATGACCTCGAGGCGGTGGTGGCGCGCAACCGCAAGGTGCGCCAGGTGGAGGCGCGCAGAGCGGAGGGCATCGTCGAGGAGGAGATCCAGGGGTTCGCGGCATGGCTGGGATCGCTCGAGGTGTTGCCGACACTGACAGCGCTGCGCAACCACGCGAATGCGATCGCAGAGCAGGTCGTCGTCGAGAACCAGGGCAAGTGGGAGTCGGCCTCGCAGCGCGATCGCGAGCGTGTGGAGGCGATTTCACGGGCGATCATCAACAGGCTGCTTCACCACCCGACCCTGCGCATCAAGGAGCTTCGCGACGATCGCGTGCACGCGCGGATGGCGCTGGTCCGTGACCTGTTCGGACTCAGCGTCGACGACGAGCAGGCGCTGCGCGACGCGCCGGTGCAGGCGGAGGATCTCAGCGCGATCCGGAACCTGCCCGAGCGGCGCGCGTGATTCGCATCGGCACGCGCGGCAGTGCGCTGGCACTGGCGCAGGCGAACGCGGTCGGAGCGCGGCTTGGCGAGCATGAGCTCATCGTTGTCACAACCGCCGGTGACCGTGGTGAGGCGGTCGGCGACAAGGCCCGCTGGACCTCCACGTTGGAACGCGCCCTGATCGAAGGCGAGATCGACGTCGCCGTGCATTCGGCCAAGGATGTCCCAGGGGAGCTGGCGGAGGGAACGGTCGTTGCTGCCATACCCGGGCGCCGAGATCCGCGCGATGCGATCTGTGGTGCGGCCGGGATCGCGTCAATTTCGCCTGCGGCCCGGATTGGAACCAGCAGCATCCGGCGCGCGGCCCAGCTGCGTGCGATCCGCTCTGACCTGAAGATCGTTGAGGTGCGTGGCAACGTCGACACGCGTCTTCGCAAACTGGAGGCAGGTGAGGCCGACGCGATCGTGGTTGCGGTGGCGGGGCTTGAGCGGTTGGGGCGGGAGCGCGAGGCTGGCGGCTACCTGAGCGAGTTGGTCCCGGCGCCCGGCCAGGGCGCCATCCTCGCGCAGGCTCGAGCGGATGACCGCGCGACGCTGGCCTCGCTGGCCGGCATCAACGATCCGGTGGCTGAGCGTTGCGTCCGCTCCGAGAGGGCACTCGCGAGCAGCCTGGAGGCCAGTTGCAACACTCCGCTCGGGGCGCTCGCTGTGCCCGCATCCGGCAATGACATTGCCCTCAGAGCCTGGGTCGGGCTGCCTGACGGGTCTCACTGGATCGCGGACGAATTGACAGGACCCGCCGATCAGGTGCCCGGGCGGCTCGCCGAGCGCATGCTCGTCGTGGGTGCCGGCGAGTTGTTGGGCGAGGCTGAGGCGATGGCGGCCGCATGACCGTCTACCTTGTCGGCGCCGGCCCCGGCGCCCCCGGTCTGATGACGGCGCGCTCGCTCGAGCTGATCGCGCGGGCCGATGTGATCATCCACGATCGCCTGATTCCGGACACGGCGCTCGACGGGGCCCGATCTGAGGCGCTGCTGATCTATGCCGGCAAGGAGGGCGGCGGCGAGCAGGTTCCGCAGACACGGATCACGCAGCTCCTGATCGAGCATGGCGGCAGCGCCGAGGTCGTGGTGCGGCTCAAGGGCGGCGACCCGTTCGTGTTCGGGCGCGGCGGCGAGGAGGCGGAGGCGCTGATCGAGGCCGGCGTCGCCTTCGAGGTCGTGCCCGGCGTCACCTCTGGCATCGCGGCGCCCGCCTACGCCGGTATCCCGGTCACGCACCGCGACGCCGCCAGCTCTGTGGCGTTCGTCACCGGTCACGAGGATCCGGACAAGGCCGAGTCGGCACTCGACTGGCTCGCGCTGGCCTCGTTCCCAGGCACGCTGATCGTGTACATGGGAGTGCGCCAGCTGGAGGCGATCAGTTCGCGGCTGATTGAGGGGGGACGGTCGCCGGATGAGCCGGCGGCGCTCGTGCAGCGCGGAACGCTGCCCGATCAGCGCGCGGCGCTGGGAACGCTTGCGACGATCGCTGAGGTTGCGAGCGAGCAGCAGATCGGTGCGCCCGCGATCGCGATCTTCGGGCCGGTCGCGGCCCTGCGCGAGAAGCTGGCCTGGCTCGAGCACCGCCAGTTGCAGGGCTTCACCGTGGCGGTCACGCGTGCACGTACGCAGGCATCGCGCCTGTCCGAGCGCCTGCGCGAGCTGGGCGCCGACGTGGTCTCGGCACCTGTGATCCGCACCGTCACGCTGCCCGGGCCGGTGCCCGAGCTCGACACCTACGACCTGATCTGCTTCACCAGTCCCAACGGCGTGGAGGCGCTGTTCGAGCGGCTCGACTCGGCCGGCCTCGACACGCGCGCGTTCCCGGATCGCCGCCGCACGAAGGTGGCGGCGATCGGCCCGAGCACCGCCAGGGCACTGCGCAAGCGGGGTGTCAGCGTTGACGTGATGCCGGAGATCGCGGTGGGAGAGGCGTTGGCGGAGGCGCTCGGAACCGTGCAGGTGCAACGCGCGCTGGTGGTGCGGGCGCGCGAAGCGCGCGACGTCGTTCCGGAGGCCCTGCGTGCGCGCGGAGCCGAGGTCGACGTTGTGCCCGTGTACGAGACGCTGATCGAGACGCTCGACGCCGCGCAGCTGGCGGCGGTCGCCGCAGCGGACTTCATCACGTTCACCTCAGCCTCGACGGTCAACAACTTCCTCGCGTCCGCCGGCGGCGCTGCAGGCTGGCTCGCCGACAGTGCGGCGCGCCCGCGGATGGTCAGCATCGGGCCGGTCACAAGCGATGAGCTGCGCGCGCACGGGCTGGAGCCGGACGTACAGGCGACCGAGCACGATCTCGATGGCCTGATCGCTGCGATCATCGGCGCCTGCACGGCGCCCGGCGCGTGACCGCAGCGCGGGTCAGGTCCGAGGTCAGGCCCATCGCCGACACCGGACGCATCGGCAGTCCCCGTGTGCACCTGCGCAGCGTGGATTCGACCAATGTTCTCCTGCGTGATCTCGCCGTGCGTGGCGCGCCCCACGGCACCCTGGTCACAACCGCAGAGCAGACCGCCGGCCGCGGCCGGCAGGGTCGAGTCTGGCTGGCGCCAGCCGGAGCCTCACTGCTCTGCTCATGGCTGCTCCGCGATCCGCCGAACCTGCTCTCTCTCATTGCGGGCGTGGCCGTCGCCGAGGTCTGCGGCCCGCGGGCACGGATCAAGTGGCCCAACGATGTCCTGATCGATGACCGCAAGGTCGCGGGCATTCTCGTCGAGTCGCGGCCCCAGGCGCGCTGGGCGGTGCTGGGGATCGGGCTGAACGTCGCGCTCACGGTCGACCAGATCCCGGAGGAACTGCGTGATCGGGCCGGGACGCTCGGGCTCAGCTCGGCCGAGGTCGAGCCGACGCTCGAGCGTCTTCGGTCGGCGCTGGCCCACTGGCTGGGCGCTCCGGCCGAGGAGATGGTCGCCGCGGTGCGCGAGCGAGACGCGCTGCGCGGGCGACGCATATGCTGGGAGGGCGGCGCCGGCGTCGCGGCCGGCATCGCCGCCGACGGCAGGCTCACAGTGACGCTCGACGACGGCAGCAACGTTGCGCTGGATGCCGGCGAGGTGCACCTCGGCGCGGTCTGACAGCTAGGGATTGATCATCCGTGCCAGGAACCGCTGGGTCTCCGCCTGCGCGGGGGCGTTGAAGATCTGCTCGGGCGGACCGTGCTCGACGATGCGACCGTCCTTGAGGAAACAGACCTGGTCGGCGACATCGCGCGCGAACGACATCTCATGTGTGGCGAGGATCATCGTCATGCCCTCGTCCTTGAGCTCGCGGATCACCGCGAGCACCTCGCCCACCAGCTCGGGATCCAGGGCGGAGGTGACCTCGTCGAGCAGCAGCGCGCGCGGGCGTGTGAGCACCGCCCGTACGATCGCGACGCGTTGCTGTTGCCCGCCTGAGAGGCGGTCCGGGAACTCGCGTGCTCTGTCCGCCAGGCCGAATCGCTCGAGCAGCGCAAGCGCCTCCGCTCGCGCCGTCTCGCGGGCGTCTCCCTGGCCCCGAACGGCGCCGAGGGTGACGTTGTCGATCACCCGCATGTGCGGGAAGAGGTTGTAGGACTGGAACACGAGGCCGAGCCGCCGCCGGTGAGGCACCGGGTTCTGGCCGGGAACGGTGATCCGCTCGCCATCGAGGAAGATGTCGCCGTCGTCGATCTCCTCGAGCAGGTCGATGCAGCGCAGCAACGTCGACTTGCCCGAGCCGGAGCTGCCGATCAGTGCGACCGCCTCATGCTCGCCGACCACGAGGTCAATCCCGCTCAGTACCTCGTGCTCGCCGTAGGACTTCGTAACACCGCGGAGCTCGAGTACCGGCCGCCCAGCGGGGCGGCCGGATCCCGCAGCGCGCGGCGGCGTCGGGCCATCCTCGCCGTTCATCGCGGGCCCAGTGTCATCGCGGCGCCGCGCTGGTTCAGCGAGCGCGCCTGCATACGATCCACGACCCTGGTGAGCGGGATCGTGATGCACAGGTAAAGCGCCGCGGCCGCGACAAGCGGTGTGTAGTTGAAGTACTGGGCCGAATAGATCTGGGCGACCCGGAATGCCTCCTGTGGCCCGATGATCGAGATCAGTGCGACGTCCTTCTGCAGTGAGATGAAGTCATTCAGCAGGGGCGGTACGACACGGCGCACCGCCTGCGGCAGGATCACATGGCGCAGGGCCTGGGCCGGCGTCAGGCCGAGCGCCAGCGCGGCGCCGGCCTGGCTCGGATGGATCGAGATGATCCCGGCGCGGAACACCTCTGAGACGTAGGCGGAGTAGCACATCCCCAGCGCGATCGCGCCCAGCACCGTCGGGTTCGTCGGCAGTCCGCTGATCTCGAGCGCGGGCACGCCGAAGCCGATGATGTAGATGAGCAGGATCGTCGGCACGCCACGCATGACATCGACAAAGACGACACAGATCAGCTTCAGCGGGAACAGGACCGCGGCATTGATCGTGCGGATCAGGGCGATCACCATCGCGACCACGAGCACGCACACCTCGATGATCAGGAACAGGCGAACGTCGACCCAGAAACCCGCGAGCACGCTCGGGAACGACGTCTTGAACGCCGTCGCCGAGAAGAACGTGCTCTTGACGCTCGGCCAACCCGACGAGGTCAGGATCAGCGCGGCGAGGCCGCCGAGCACGATCACCGCCGAGATCGTGGAGATCAGGCGGTGGCGGCGGGCCCGCTCGCGGCGGGCCCGCGCCCGGTCTTCACGCGTGGTCAGCGTGAACTCGGTAGCCACTGAAGCTTCGTCAGCCTCGTGTGGTCGTCCTACTTGAGGACCGGGACCGCGACCTTCGACGACATCCAGCGCTTGGTCAGGCGAGTCAGCGTGCCGTTGGAACGGAGCTTGGCGATCGCCTTGTTGACGCAGGGAGTCAGCGACGAACCCTTCTTCATCAGCAGGCCCCAGTTGTCGCCGCCGGGTGCCGTGAACTGACCGGCGATGATCGTGTGCTTGATCTCCGCCGAGGTCAGGTAGAGCGCCGTCGCGTAGTCGACGACGATCGCGTTGACATCGTGCACCTTGAAAGCGCTGATCACGTCATTGGACGTGTTGTAGACCTGCGGCTGCTGCGTCGGCTTGATCCGGCTCTCCGTGGCGGACAGGCTCGTGGTGCCGATCTGCACCCCGATCTTCGCGTTCTTGAAGGCGGACAGTGACTTCGCGTGGGCCAGCGAGGAGCCCTTCTCGACGATGATCGCCTGCGGGTTGGTGTAGTACGGCTTCGAGAACGAGACCTCCTGCGCGCGCTGTGGCGTGATCGATATCTCGTTGATGTCGAAGTCGAAGCTCTTCGGTCCGGGGGCGTAGGAGGAGTCAAACGGCTCGACGACCCAGTTGACCTTCTTGGTCCCGAAGCCGAGCTGTTTGGCGACCGCGTAGGCGACCGCGCTCTCGAAGCCCTTGCCGTTGGACGGCTTGTTGTCCTCGAAGTAGGGCGGATAGGCGGGCGCGTCGGTGGCGACCGTGAGCACGCCCGGGGTGTGTAGGCCAAGCTTCGAGGCGGAGCACGAGGCGCTGGCGGTCGAGGCGGCCTTGGCCGCGGCTGTGGTGGGGCTGCCGGCGGCCAGCGCGACCACGGCGGCGAGCACCGGGAGGGCCGAGGCGAGCATGAGTTTTTTCGGCATCACACAGGCGAATTTACACAGGCCCGGTGTGGTTTGCCCACCGTCGGGCCACAACAAACCTCGACCTAACAGACGCTGATATGCCGCTTCAACGTGCGGCTGATCGTCACCGAGAGCTTCCTGTGCTGGCCATGGCCGCTGGCATGAGCAGCGAGCAGCTCGCCGTAGAACACCCGCGCCGTGAGCGTATGGATGCCGCTAGTCAGCCCCTTGAGCGAGAAGCGCTCGGTTGCCGGTAGCCGCTTTGCGCGTTTGACCTGCTTGCCCAACCTGAAGGTGATGTAGCGCAGTTTCAGCTTGGCCCCATGACCGAGAGTCCGGCGGTTGAGCGTGGTCCTGAACCTCGAGCCCGGCGCCAGGCAGGAGTCGGATGGGCCGCTTGCGCTCTTTCTGGATCCGGACGTTGTGAGCTTGAGCTGCTGGTTGCCGATCGTGGCAGACCCCGGATCGACACCCGGGTTGCCCGAGCCGCCGTTGCCCGCCGTCACACCGCCAGGCGGCACGAGCGCGATCGCGCTCGGATCTCCGCCGATCTCAATCCGCGTTCCGGGAATGCCCGTCTCGAGGTTGATCGGCGTGATCTCGCCACTGCCAGAGACGCTGGTGGAGTCCACCACGTAGGCGGTGCCGCCGTCGGGCGTGATCGCGATCGCGGTCGGCTGTGCGCCGAGCTGGATCGGCGTGCCGGCGACGTCGCTGGACAGCAAGAGCGGCGTGATCGACTCGCCGGCATTGCTGGCGATGTAGGCCGTTGAGCCGTCGGGAGTGAGCGCGATGCCGTCGGGCGTATTGGCCTCGAGGTTGATCGGGGACCCGAGCGGGCCGTTCGGCAAGGCGAGCGGAAACACGGTGGCGCTGACCACGTCGGTGATGTATGCGGTCGAGCCGGACGGCGCGATCGCGATCGCGTCGGCGTTGCTCGGGATCGAGAACGGGGTGCCGAGGCGGCGGGTGGAGAGCGTGATCGGCCAGACGCTGCCGCTGTCGGCCACGACGTAGGCGCGCGCCCCGTTCGGCGTGATCGCGATTGCGTTGGGCCGGCTGGGCAGCGATATCGGCTTCTGTGTCGTTGAGGTCGCCAGGTTCACCGGCACGATCGTCGAGGAGCCATAGTCGGCAACGTAGGCCGTCGAGCCGTCGGAGGTGATTGCGATCCCATCCGGCTGCGACCCGACGTCAATCGGTGTGCCAGGGATGCCCGTGCTCAGGTCAACAGGAGTGATCGTGCCGGCGGTCTCGTCGGCCACGTACGCAAGCTGGTCGTTGGCCTGGGCCGCTCCGGCCGTCGCCGCGAAGATCAGAAGCGCACCGGCCAACGTGACCAGCAGACGAGATCTGAGCAGATACCTCACGTGCTGGTTATCGGCAGCCGGCAGCCGTTCTATTAGAGGCGGGCGGCTCTTGGACGAACCTTCGAGCGCTCGAGGGCGCTCAGGCGGGTGAGCTACGCGGCGTCGCGGTCGAGCTCATCGTCGAGGTCGTCGTCCTCGTCTGAGTCGTCGTCGTCCTCGTCCGGATCATCGTCATCGTCCTCGTCCTCGTCCTCGTCCTCGTCCTCGTCCGGATCATCGTCATCGTCGACCGCGTCGTAGCCAGAGGCCTCGGGAGCATCGACCGCCTCGAGCTCCAGCACCTCGAGTTCGAGCTCGTCACCGTCGACCACCTCGACGCCGGACGCCGCGGTCGCGGCGGCTGCCTGTCCACCATCGGCCGGCTTGCGAGTGCGTCGCCGGTTCTTGCCACGCCGGCCCTTGGGGAAGTTGCGCAGAAGCTCCCGGGCCAGCGCCGCTGGCTTGCGAGCCATACGAGTGCGCGCCCCGTTGATCGCGTCAGCAGCCTCGGGCGTATGCGCGAGGGCCGCAGCCAGCAACGCCGCCGAAAGGCGCCGGTCCTCCTTGCGGGTCGCGTGCACGAGCCTGCGTGCATTGCGGGCGTGTGCCGCACCGCTGGAGTTCACCAGCAGACCGAGCAGCCGCTTGGTCTCGGGCCAGCGCTGCACCGCGTACTCCTCATGCACCTCGCGGGTGTACTCGGCCATCCGCCAGATCCAGTTGTTGGCCTGATCGCGGCGCCCGATACGGCGATCGGCGAGCGCCTGCAGCATGATCTTGACGCCTTCACGGCGCTCGTCGCGTGGCCAGGTCCCGATGATGTCGATGGCGGTGTCAAACGCCTCGGCATCACGCGAGGCGGCGATCTCCTGGAGCGCGCGGAGCCGCAGCTGCGAGTTGCGGTTGCGCTGGAGCGCGGTGACCAGGAAGCGGCGGCGGAGCTCGCCGCCGCGATCGAAGTGGAGCATCGCCTTGGCGCGGCGCCAGCCGTTCGGGGCGACGCGTGCGCCGGCCAGCGCCGCCCAGACATGCTGCTCGCCGTAGTCAAGGTGCTCGACCGCGATCCGCCAGAGTTCGCGCTCGAAGACCTCGGCGCGCCGCTCCGGATCGGGCGTGACCGGCAGCACTCGGCGCTCCACGCGGATGCGCCGGCCGCGGCCGCGACGCACCGGCCCGACCACGATCGCGCCGCCGCGGTAGACGTCGCGATCAAGCAATGAGTGCAGCGTCACGACCGGGTCGTCGTGCTTCGTCGCCGGGTGCACGAAGTCGATGACGATGCCGGCCTCCTTGCCTGGGTGGCGGCGGGTGACGCGACCGACGCGCTGCTGGTAGATGCGCTTCGAGGCGGTCGGTGCGAGGTGCATGCAGATCGTCGCGCGCGGACTGTTCCAGCCCTCGGCCAGCAGCTGCGCGTTGACCAGAACGTCGATCAGCCCGGCCTCGTAGTCGGCGAGGATCGTTGCCAGCTCGCGCTTCGGTGTCTCTCCGGAGACGGCCATCGCCTTCATGCCCAGGGCTCTGAAGGACTCGGCGACGTTGTAGGCGTGCCTGACGCCGGCCGCGTAGACCACGCCCGGGACACCGTTGAAGCGGGTCTTGTAGAGGTCGGCGATCGCGAGGTTGAACGGGGTCTGGTCGAGCAGCTCAGCCAACATCTCCTGGTCGAACTCCGTATCGACCTCGCCGCGCCGGAGCGGCACCTTGGCGATCGTGCGCACACCGGGTCCAGGCGGGATGCGGATACAGCGCAGCGGCGCGATCACGCCGCGGCGGGCAGCCTGAGCCAGGTCGAAGCGAGACGTCTGTGTCGGGAACAGATCGGTCACGTGCCGGGCGATCAGCGCTCCGGTTGCGGTCATGCCGATCCAGATCGGCTGGTGCCAGCGCCGGATCGCGGCTGAGGTCTTCTCGCCAAGCGCGGTGTGCGCCTCGTCGCAGATCACGATCGTGTAGGCGCCCGAGATCTTGCCGGCGTTACGCACGAACCATTGGTAGGTCTCGACCGTGACCGGCCCGTTGGCCGCGTCCTCGCCGATCAGCAGTGGTTTGCAGAGCCGTTCGCGGTAGCCACGGTCCTTGAGCTCGCCGATGAACTGGTCGACGAGGTTGCGGCGGTGGGTGAGGATCAGGACGCCACCGGTGCGCGAGGCCTCGACAAAGCCGACGGCCGCCACTGTCTTGCCGGCGCCGGTCGCGTGCTCGAACCAGAAGCGGCGGGCCGCACCAGGGTCATCGGCCGCGCCCTCGGGCGAGATGTCCTCGTCGAGTCCTGCATCGTCGTGCTGCCAGTCCTGGGGCTCCTCGTCAGGGGCCTCCTCATCGGCCCCGGCCTCTGCCTCGAGCTCGGCTTCGGCGTCGTCGGATTCGTCCTCGGTCTCGAACTCGTCGTCAACATCGACCTCGAACTCGGCCTGGGTCTCGTCCTCGTCACCGGCGTCCGCGTCCGCATCGATCGCCTGATCGAGCCCCAGGGACCCGTTGAGCTCCTCCGGCACGGTGTCGTCGGCGGCGCGATCGGCCGGCGGCATGTCGATCCCGGTCTGCGCCGCAGCCAGGAGCGCCGTCAGCGTGCCCGACAGCGCGTCGACCTGATGCGCGGAGAGCACCGTGCCGTCGACGAGCTTGGGCTCGTCCTCAGACAGCAGCCGTTCGAGTCCGAGCAGCAGCGAGTACTCGTGCCGCCACTCGATCGACGGGACCTTCAGTTTTGCCTCCACGTCCGCCAGCGCGGCGTCGAGCGCGTGTCTGCGCACGGTTCCGGGGGCCAGTGCCTCCTGAGCGGTCTCGCCGTCAAAGACGAAACGCTCACGTGTAAATCGCTCTGCGCGCTTGATCGCGGCAGAACTCGGAAAGGGGGTGGAATCACCCATCAACGAGCATTCAAGAAGGTAAATGTGGAAAAGGGAGCCGCTGGACCTGCGCGACGGCTCAACTGTTGCTCTCGTTACGTGACGAGAGCCCGTGTCTCAGGTGTCTCCTCGGAGACCGAAAAGCGCCCCTTCGCCACCTGGTGACTGAAAGGATAACTGGTATTTAAGCAGACTCGCGGACGGAAAGCTGTGGCAAGCTGTGCGACTGTGGAAACTCGCGAGGCCGAAACGACCACGGACTTCGAGATCCGGCGGCTGCGCACCCGGGCGGAACTCGATGCGGCCCTCGAGCTCCGCCACGATGTCTTCTGCCTCGAGCAGGGTGTTCCGCGCAGCGAGGAGCGCGACGGTCGCGACCGCAACGGACTGCATCTGATCGCGCTGCGGGACGGCGAGCTTGTGGCCACCTGCCGGCTCGTGTTCGTCGGCTCGACCGTCCAGTTCAGCCGACTGGCCGTCCGGCGCGACGCACGCCGTCTGGGCATAGCCACGGCCCTGCTCGAGATGACCGATGCCGAAGCCCGCGCCGCCGGCGCGAACCGCATCGTGCTGCACGCCCAGACCTACGCCCGCTCGCTCTACGACCAGACCGGCTACGTGCCTCGCGGCCGCGCGTTCGTCGAGGCCAGCATCGAGCACATCGCCATGGAGAAGACGCTCTGAGGCCGGAACGCGAATGCGCGCGTTAGTGCAACGCGTGCAGGGCGCCTCGGTGAGCGTGGACGGCACCCGGGTCAGCCGGATCGGGCCGGGGCTGCTGGTGTTGCTGGGCGTGACCGGAAGCGATACCGAGGCCGACGCAGATCGCCTCGCCGACAAGGTCAGGGCGCTGCGCATATTCGCCGACGCCGAGGGCCGCATGAACGAGCCGCTCGGCGAGCGCGAGCTGCTGTGCATCAGCCAGTTCACGCTCTACGGCGACACCCGTCGTGGCAACCGACCCAGCTACGCCGCGGCCGCACCGGGCGAGTTGGCGGAGCCGCTCTACGAGCGCTTCTGTGAGCGGCTGGGCGCGCGTCGTGGCGTGTTCGGTGCCGACATGCTGGTCGAGTGCAGCGGCGACGGCCCCGTGACGCTGCTGCTCGAGATCCCGACGAACCCATAGAAAAGCAACCAACGCGTCATACCCTTGGGGCAGCGATGAGAGCCTTTTCCCGCCGACTCGCAGTTCTGCTGGTGGCCGCGGCCGGCCTGGCGGCGCTCGCGCCCGCTGGCGCAAGCGCCTTCCACAAGGCGATCTGGGGGCCGATCAGCTACCGCGGGGTCAACCAGTTCCCGCTCTACCGCTCGCTCGGCGTCACGATCTATGAGACCTCACTGGACTGGGATGCGGTCTCTCTGAGAAGGCCCAAGCATCCCGACGATCCGAAGGATCCGGCCTATCGGTGGCCCGCCCTGCTCAAACAGGAGATCGCGGAGGCTGCTCGCTACCACATGCGGGTGCTGCTCCAGGTTGGCAACGCGCCTGCATGGGCCGACGGAGGCCACCGCGGCCCGGGGTGGGCCCCAAAGGACCCTCGCGACTATGCCCATTTCATCGAGGCGGCGGCGCGTGAGTACCCGAGCGTCCGCATGTGGATGATCTGGGGAGAGCCGAACCGCAAGGGCGACTTCCGGCCGGAGACGCCTGCGCCCTACACGGCCAGCAGGTTGACGGCCGAACAGAAGAGTGCCCCGCATCTCTATGCCCAGCTGCTGGATGCCTCCTACGGAGTGCTCAAGCAGCTCAACGCGGCCAATGTCGTGATCGGCGGCGACACCTACACGGCGGGGCTGATCGATCCGCAGCTGTGGCTTGCCAACCTCAGGCTGCCGGACGGCCGGCCGCCGCGGATGAGCATGTACGGCCACAACCCGTTCAGCTACACGGTGCCGTTGTTCGGCGCCAAGCCCTCCGGTTACGGTGAGGTTCAGTTCTCGGACCTGCCGAGGTTGGAGGGCTGGACCAAGACCTACCTCGGCCATCATGTGCCGCTGTTTCTGTCGGAGTTCTGCGTCCCGACGGCAGTGGATCGGACCTTCAACTTCTACATCTCACCGCCCTCGGTCGCGGCGACGTGGGTCAGGGACGCACTCGTGACCGCGCGCCACTCGGGTTACATCTACGCTCTGGGCTGGGTCAACCTGCACGACCAGCTGCCAATCAACTCCTGTGGGCTGATTCAGCAGAACGGTGAGCGCAAGGCCGACTTCGACGCGTTCGAGAAGAACTGAAGACCTGCCGGGTTCAGGGGCGGCTGGGGACCGAATGGATTGTGTGGTAACCGGCGGGGCCGGCTTCATCGGGTCGAACCTCGTCGATGCGCTGCTCGCGCGCGGGGAGCGAGTCGTGGTGATCGACAACCTCTCGACCGGCCGACGAGAGAACCTGGCCTCGGCACTCGCGACGGGCGCCGAGCTGCACGAGCTCGACGTGCGCGACGCAGGGGCGCTCGCCGATCTCTTCGGAACGGTGCGTCCGCAGCTCGTGTTCCACCTCGCTGCGCAGATCGACGTGCGGCTGTCTGTGTCCGACCCGGCTGCCGATGCCGATGTGAACGTGTTGGGCTCGATCAATGTGCTCGCGGCGGCGCACAGAGCCGGCGTGCGCCGCGTCGTCAACACCTCCACGGGCGGCGGGCTCTACGGCGACGCCGAGGTGCTGCCGACCCCGGAGGAGCACCCGATCCGCGCGCTGGCGCCCTACGGCACCAGCAAGCAGGCGGCGGAGGGTTACTTCGAGCTCTACGCGCGCCTGCATGGGCTCTCGACGGTGTCGCTGCGCTACGGCAACGTCTATGGACCGCGTCAGGACGTACACGGCGAGGCAGGCGTCGTCGCGATCTTCTGCGGCTGCCTGCTCGAGGGCCGAGCACCTCAGGTCTTCGGCGACGGCCGCCAGACGCGGGATTGGGTGGACGTCGCGGATGTGGTCCGCGCCAACCTGTTGGCGGCGGGCTCGGAGCTCACCGGCCCCGTGAACATCGGCAACGGCTGCGAGACGTCGGTGCTCGACCTGGTCCAGGCGCTGAGCGAGGTCGGTGCCGCCCGCGGCCTGCGGCTGCCCGAGCCCGTGTTTCTGCCGGCCCGCCCCGGCGAGGTCAGCCGCAGCTGCCTCGACGTCGGTCGGGCTCGCGAGGAGCTCGGGTGGCGCGCGGAGGTGAAGCTGCGCGAGGGCCTTGACCGAATCCTGGCCGGGTTGGCCTGAACGGTCGACAGGTGCGGCAAATGGCCCTCGGCCAACTGCTCTAGATTGACAGCCGTGGAGGTTTCAGACGCACGCCTGGAGGGCGCGAAGCTGATCACGCCGCGCGTTCACGGTGATGACCGCGGCTTCTTTCTCGAGAGCTATCGCATCGACCGTTTCGCGGAGGCCGGAGTCGCCGTCGGATTCGTCCAGGACAACCATTCGCGCTCCCGGCGTGGCGTTGTGCGAGGGATGCACTTCCAACCCGGTCAGGCGAAGCTGGTGCGCTGCGCGCGCGGGGCGATCTTCGACGTGATCACCGACATTCGCGTTGGGTCGCCGACGTTCGGGCAGTGGGATGGGTACCACCTCGACGACGAGTCCCACCACCAGCTGTTCATCCCCGACGGCTTTGCGCACGGGTTCTGCGTGATCAGCGATGTTGCCGACGTCGTGTACAGGGTCAGCGACTACTACGACTCAGCTGCCGAAAGCGGATTCCGGTTCGACGATCCGGCGGTGGGGATCCGGTGGCCGATCCCGATCGAGCAGATCGTGTCCTCTGAGCGCGACCGTGCGGCGGCGCTACTCGCGGAGATCGCGTCGCCGTTTGTCTACGACGCGTAGCATCAGCATCGATGCGTGCCCGCCTCGCCGTCAACGAGGACCAGTTTCGCAAGGTCACCTACGTGGCACTGGCCGCGCTGACGCTGATCGTGTTCACCGGCGCCGCGGTGCGCCTTACCGACTCGGGCCTCGGCTGTCCCACCTGGCCGCGCTGCTATGGCCACATCTACCCGCCCGTCGGAGTGCATCCGCTGATCGAGTTCGGCAATCGCGCTCTCTCCGGATTCGTGGGCGTGATCACGGTCGTGACGTTCGCGTTGGCGTTGACGCGCCAGCCCTTCCGCAGGGACCTGGCCTGGTTGTCCGCGGCCCTGCCGCTGGGGGTCGTAGCCCAGGCGGTGCTCGGCGGCTTCACCGTCCGCGAGGACCTCGCGCCAGGGTTTGTGATGTCGCACTTCCTGCTCTCCATGGTGATCCTGATCTTCGCCTTCTGGCTCGCATGGCGCGCAACCTACGCGCCGGGCGCCCGCCCGCGCAATCCCGATCGGGCACTCGTATGGTCAGTGCGCGCTCTGTCAGTGCTGTGCGCGATCACCCTGGTCGCGGGCACGGCGGCGACTGCGGCCGGTCCCCACTCCGGGGGGCTCGTGGGCCAGCACATCAAGCGACTCACGATCGAGGGGCGTGACACGCTCCAATGGGCGGTGCACCAGCACGCAACGATCGCGGCGATCTTCGGCGTCGCCACGATCTTCGTGTGGCTGCTCAAGCGTCAGCGCGGCGGTGAGCTCGACCCGCTCGAGCCGCTGACCGTGCTCGGCATCCTGCTGGCCGCTCAGGGCCTGGTCGGCGCGGTCCAATATGAGCTCAAGCTGCCCGGTCAGATGGTCTGGGTCCACGTCGTCCTGGCGACGATCACATGGTTGGTCTCGATCTGGGCCGTGGCCGTCGAGGGTCGCATCGGCGAACCGCAGGTCGAATCCGGGGAGTCAATCGCTACGATCGTGGCCGAATGGTCCCAGAGCGTTCCAGC
This sequence comes from uncultured Conexibacteraceae bacterium, assembly GCA_963848435.1. Lineage (GTDB taxonomy): Bacteria > Actinomycetota > Thermoleophilia > Solirubrobacterales > Solirubrobacteraceae > Palsa-465. The sequence continues at coordinate 94,760 of CAWKDQ010000011.1, forward strand.
GAAGTGACCGCAGCGGCCGCTGAGGCGGGCTCGCTCAGCATCCTGGTCGTCGACGACGAGTCGGATCTGCGTGACATGCTGACCCGCTCCTTCTCGCGTGAGGGGCACCAGGTCACCGCCGTCGGAAGCGGCACCGAGGCGATCGACCGCGCCAGCGCGGACCACTTCGACATCATCCTGCTGGATATCGCGCTCGGCCCGGGACCGGACGGGTACGAGGTCTGCCGGACCCTGCGCGCGCGCCGCAACGTCGTGCCGATCATCATGCTGACCGCGCTCGACTCGGAGGCCGATGCCGTGCTCGGGCTCGAGGCCGGCGGCGACGACTACGTCACCAAGCCGTTCGGCCTGGCCGAGTTGCGCAGCCGCATCCGCGCGGTGCTGAGACGGACTGGTGTCCGCGGCTCGATGGGTTCTGATCTGGTCACCGTCGGACCGATCACGCTGGACCGGTCCCGGCGCGAGGTGACGTTCGAGTCCCAGCCGGTACGACTGACGTTCAGCGAATTCGAGTTGCTCGACGCATTGATGACCGACCCGGGGCGGCTGCTCAACCGGCAGGAGCTGCTGCGTGCGATCTGGGGCGACAGCGCCTACCGCGATCCCCGCGCGATCGATGTCCACATCCGGCACCTTCGCGAGAAGCTCGAGCCCGAACCGGACAAGCCGAAGTACATCCTCACGGTGCGCGGCGCCGGCTACCGGCTCGGCACTCCCTGAGCCGCCATGCTGCTGGCGCGGCTGCGCTGGACCGCCTTCGGGCTTCGCGGCCGCATCGTCGGCGCCGTTGTCGTGACGGCCGCGATCAGCCTCGGCGTCGCCGCGCTGGTCTTGCTGCCACGGCTTGAGAACTCGCTGAAGAACGCGTCGCTGACGACGCTCAGCAAGCAGGTTCAGCACTCGGAGACAAGGAGGGAGCTGCAGGCCGTCTCCGATATTCAGTACTCATTGATCCCGGAGGCCGCTGCACAGCCCGCGGACAGCGAGCTCGCAGCGAAGGCTGCGGATGCGAGAACAGCCCTCTCGCACGCGTTGACGAGCATCCGCCAGCAGCTCGGTGCTGAGACGGTTGCGCTCGTCGGCAATATCGATGCTCAGGGTCATGGCTCCGTGGTGGCGGGTGGCGGTGATCTCGGCCAAACGGATGATGTGGCGCAGGCGTACCGATACGCGGCGAAGGTGTTCAGCCCCGGTGTCAGCGCCAACCAGCAGGTTGTGCGGGCCGCGATCTCGATGAGGCCATTCAACCGGCTCGCCGATTCCGTGCTCGTCGTGCGCACCTCGACCGACGAGGTCTCGCAGGCCGCCGACGCCGTGCGCAGCGCGTTCGCGATCGCGGCGCTGGTCGCGATCCTGCTGACGCTGGTCCTGGCGATCCCGCTCGCAGCCCAGCTCGTGCGCCGGTTGCAACGCCTGCGCCAGGCGGCTTTGCAGCTCGCGATCGGTGGCAACGTCGCCGACTTCCCGGCGGACCGAGCGCGCGATGAGGTCGGCGACCTGGCGCGCTCGTTCTCGATCATGCAGCGCCGGCTGCGCCAGCAGGAGGAGGCGCGACGTGCGTTCGTCGCGACCGCCTCGCATGAGTTGCGCACGCCGCTGGCGTCGCTCGACGGCATGCTGGAGCTGCTCGCGGACGACCTCCAGGCCGAGGACATCGACCTCGATGATGCTGCGGCTCTGCTGGGCCGTGCTCGCGTACAGTCCCGCCGCCTCGGCCGCCTGGCCGCGGACCTGCTCGACCTCAGCCGGATCGACGCAGACGTCAGGCTGCGCTCGGAGCCGATCGAGCTCTCAGAGCTCGGCCGTGCGGTGCTCGCGGAGTTCGAGCTGGCCAGCGCCAACCGCGGCGTCACCGCCAGGCTCGAGGACGATGGCGGTGCCGCCTGGGCGATGGCCGATCCCGGCAGCGTTGCCCGGATTCTTCGCATCCTGCTCGACAACGCGCTCCGCGTGGCGCCGCGCGGCAGCGAGGTCAAGGTCACCGTGCGCTCGCAACCGGAGCCGACGTTGATCGTGTCCGACCAGGGCCCCGGCGTCGCGCTCGAGGAGCGCGCGCTGATCTTCGAGCGTTTCAAGCGCGGCCGCGAGACCGGCGGCGAGGCCGGTTTCGGGCTCGGCCTGGCGATCGGACGCGAGCTCGCGCAGCGGATGGGCGGCTCGCTGGTGCTGGCCGACACCGATGGCCCGGGCGCGACCTTCACGCTGCGCCTGCAGCCGACGGTGGCTCCGTCCGCGGATCGCATCACCGGCACGGCCGGTGTGTAGGAACTGGTTCGGCGGCCGATACTGTCCAACCGGTGCTCGCACTAGCCGGGATCTTCAGCGTTTCAAGTGGGCTTGGCTACCTGCTGCCTGCCCTGATCGGCCTGGAGTCGATGGGGATCCCGTCGCCCGGGGAGACCGCGCTGGTGCTGGCGGCGGTGCTCGCGAGCCAGGGCAAGCTCAACATCGTGCTCGTGATCGTGATCGCGTCGGCCTCGGCGATCATCGGCGACAACCTCGGCTACGTGCTCGGCCGGACGCTCGGGCGCGACGTGCTCGAGAGCAAGGGGCCGTTCCACGAGCACCGCAAACGCGTGATCGGGGTCGGCGACCGCTACTTCAAGACCCATGGCCCCAAGACCGTGTTCATCGGCCGCTGGATCGCGTTGATCCGCTTCGCCACCGCCTGGCTCGCCGGCATCAACCACATGCCGTTCAGGGTCTTCTTCCCGTGGAATGCCCTTGGCGGCATCACCTGGGCGACCACCTACGGGCTGGTCGGCTACTTCGGCGGCAACGCCGTCGCGCACGTGCTCGAACAGGTCGGGGTGTTCGCCGCCGTCGCGTTGGCGATCGCGGCCGTGGGTGGCTTCATCTACTACAGGGTGCGGGAGCACCGTCGCCGCCGTGAACTGATGGGGGTCTCGGATCGCGACTCAGCGGACGAACCGGAGGTCGCTGGCGTCGACGGCCGGATCGCGGAGGCCGACGGCTCGGCTGGTGGTCAAGCGCGACCACCAGCCGAGGGGAACCCTAACTCTGAGGATCGAACCCCAGCGCCACCGAGTTGATGCAGTAGCGCAGGCCGGTCGGATCGGGGCCGTCCGGGAATACGTGGCCGAGGTGGCCGCCGCAGCTCTTGCAGAGGACCTCGGTTCGGAGCATGCCGTGACTGCGGTCCTCGCGGTTGACGACGTTCCCGCCCGTCACCGGCTCATAGAAGCTCGGCCAGCCGCACCCTGAATCGAACTTGGTGTCGGAGCTGAACAGCGGTGCGCCGCAGCCGGCGCAGTGATACATCCCATCGTCCTTGTTGTCGACGAAAGCGCCGGTGAACGGTCGCTCGGTGGCCGCATGGCGGAGGACCTCGTAGGCGTCCGGCGCCAGGCGTTCGCGCCACTGCTCGTCTGTCAGTTGAGTGGCTTCGTTATCCATGCGATTGACGTTAGCTGGTGTGCTTCAGCAGGTTGCGATCGTTCGTTCGGGATCGCGGCTCCACTCCGACCAGGAGCCGGCGTACAGCCTGCCCGGGCCGAGTCCGGCTCGCTCGAGCGCGAGCAGGTTGTGGCAGGCCGTCACCCCGGATCCGCAGTAGGAGATGACCGGCGTGCCGGGGCCGATTCCGGCTGCGGCGAAGGTTGCGCGCAGACGCTCGGCATCAGCGATCCGCAGCTGCTGGTCGAGGTGCTCACGGGTCGGCACGCTGCGTGCCCCGGGGATGTGGCCGGAGCGTGGATCGATCGGATCGGGCCCGCCTGCGAAGCGTTCGCGGTCGCGAGCGTCGATCAGGGCATCGTCGGTGACGGCGACCTCGTCGATCGCTGCGAAACGCGCTGCCGGCCACGGCACGGGGGTGAGGGCCGCGGGCGGCCGCGGGCGCGGGTGGTCCGGATGCAGGTCGCCGGCAGGCCAGGCTTGGATGCCGCCATCGAGCAGCGCCGCGTCGTGACCGGTCACGCGCAGCAGCCATACCAGCCGCGCCGCGATCACGCCGCCGGCATCGTCGTAGGCGATCACCGTGTCGCCATCGCCGATTCCGAGCTCCCCGAGACCGGCGGCGAAGCGCTCGGGCGAGGGCAGCGGGTGCCGGCCGCGGCTGTCGTCGGCGTGCGCATCGGAGAGGACGGCGTCGAGGTCGACGAACACGGCCCCGGGGATGTGGCCGGCCTCGTAGGCGGCGCGGCCGGAGCGGCCGTCGAGGTACCAGCGGACGTCGGCGAGGACGACCCGGTCTCTGTGTGCGCGCAGCCAGTCGGTGTCGACGAACGGTTCGATCACGGGGCTGATCGTACGGACATCGGTGTCAGAAATCCCCGTGAGAGGGGGATTTGCGACACCAGTGGCTGACCGTCCGGCGCGCTCGGCACCATGCCGGACTCATGTCCGCGACGACCTCAGGCGCCTGCGCGAGCGATTCGAACGCCGCGGATTCGCGCAGCCCCGCTGGGCTGCGCGATTGGCAACGCCGAGCGCTGGCCGCGATGGCGGCGTGGCGCGAGGGCTCGTTCCTGATCTCGGCGGCGCCAGGCGCCGGCAAGACCCGGCCGGCGCTCGAGTTCGCGCGAGCGGAGCTGCAGCGTCGCAACGTCGACGGGCTCGTGATCGCGTGCCCCACAGCCCCGCTCACACGTCAGTGGGCGCGCGCTGCGCACGTCCTCGGACTGGAGTTGGCGCCCGACGCGGAGTCTCCGCGCCCGCCGAGCGGCTTCCATGGTGTTGTGGTGACCTACGCACGGATCGCCAACGCGCCGCGGATGTGGGCCGCCGCGAGCCGCCCGAGCACGCTGGTGATCGCCGACGAGGCCCACCACCTCGGTGAGGATCTCGCCTGGGGGGAGGCGTTCAGGCAGGCGTTCGCCCAGGCGGGCCGCTGGCTGCTGCTGTCAGGCACGCCGTTCCGGTCAGACGCGACGCCGATCCCGGGCGTCAGCTACGACGCCGACGGCCTGGCTGAGCCTGACGTCTCCTACGCCTACGTCGATGCCGTGCGAGATCAAGTGTGCCGGCCGGTGGCGTTCGTCACATACGACGGGACGCTCTCATGGCGCAGCGGCGATGACGTGATCGAGTCGAGCTTCGACACGGTGCTGTCGATGCGTGAGGCGAGCCGGCGCTACCGGACCGCGATCTCAACCGACCTTCCCGACGGCCTGCCACGGATCCTCGGCGAGGCTGACGTCCGCCTGCGGGCGTTGCGTGCCGCCGGTCACGCCGACGCCGGCGGGCTCGTGGTTGCCGCCGACTCCGAGCATGCCCGCAGGATCGCCGCCCGGATGCGCGAGATCAGCGGTCGCTCGCCGGTCGTGGTGCTGCATCAGGATTCGCGGGCGGCCGCCAAGCTTGCCGAGTTCACGCACTCGGGAGAGCCATGGATCGTCGCCGTCAACATGGTGTCGGAGGGCGTCGACATCCCGCGCCTGCGAGTTGGCGTCTACGCGACTGCGGCCAAGACGCCGCTGATCTTCCGCCAGATCGTGGGGCGCTTCGTGCGGACGATCCAGGGTCGCGCACCGGAGCCGAGCTGGCTCTACATCCCGGCTGACACGACCCTTCGCGACCACGCCGCCAGTGTCGAGCAGGAGCTGCGCCAGGTCCCACGGCGCCGGGCGCAGGACGATGATCTGGAGCAGTTCGACGAGGTGGAGCGACGCCGCACCGAACGCGGTGAGATGCTCGACTTCGAGCCGCTCAGCGCCGACGTGGCGGCGCAGATGACGCTGTTCGGGCCGGCTCCGGACGCGGTGCAGGCCGGGCGCCCGGCGGCGGCGATTGAGGTCGGCTTGCCCGGGAACCAGCCGGCTCGACCGCTGGAGCCGGCGCGACCGCCGGCGCCTGAGGACGGCCGGATCGACGTGCCGCTCTACGAGCGCCGCGCGCAGCTGCGAGCCAAGCGCCACCGCCTGGTCGCGGACCTTGCCCGTGATCGCCGGTCGAGCCACAGAGAGGTCAATGCGGAGGTCAATCGAGCGCTCGGGATCGAGTCGGTTCAGAAGGCGACGGTCGAGCAGCTCGAGCGTTCGATCGACTGGTTGGACGACAGGCTGTACGGCAGATAGTTGCGGACACAACTATCTGCTATGATTGCGGCATGAACCTTGAACTTGGACTTGCCACCTTTGCCGACCTGAGCTCCGGCGTGACGCCCGAGCAGCGCATGCGCGACCTGCTCGAGGAGGCGCGGCTTGCCGATGAGCTGGGTCTCGATCTGTTCGCCGTGGGTGAGCACCACCGCGCCGACTTCGTCGTCTCGGCCCCGGCCGTCGCGCTGGCCGCGATCGCCGCGCAGACGGAGCGGATCCGTCTCTCGAGCGCCGTCACCGTGCTCAGTTCCGATGACCCGGTGAGGGTGTTTCAGGAGTTCGCCGAACTCGACCTGATCTCCGGCGGGCGCGCCGAGATCATGGCCGGTCGCGGCTCGTTCATCGAGTCATTCCCGCTGTTCGGCTACGACCTCGACGATTACGACGAGCTCTATGCCGAGAAGCTCGAGCTGCTCCTCGCAGTCCGCGACGGCAATCCGGTGAACTGGTCAGGTCGCCACCGAGCAGCGCTGGTGGGTGCCGAGATCTTCCCGCGCCCGGTGCAGGAGCAGCTGCCGATCTGGGTCGCGGTCGGCGGCTCGCCGCAGTCGGTGGTTCGGGCCGCGGCGCTCGGGCTCCCGCTGACGCTCGCGATCATCGGTGGGCAGCCGGCGCGCTTCAAGCCGCTGATCGAGCTGTACGACCACGCGTGGGTGCAGGCCGGCCGTGATCTGGTTGATCGCAGGGTGGCGATCAACACGCACGCGTTCGTCGCGGATAGCCGCAGCGAAGCCGACGCCGCATTCGCGCACTCCTACCTGACGATGATGAATCGGATCGGCCGCGAGCGCGGGTGGCCGGCCGCCGGTCGCGACCAGTATGAGGCGCTCACCGCCCCGGACGGAGCGGTCGCGCTCGGCACCCCCGAGCAGGTTGCCGAGAAGATCCTGATGGAGCACGAACTGTTCGCCAACCAGCGTTACGTCGCCCAGATCAGCGTCGGAGCGGTGGCCCACGGCGACGTGCTGAAGTCGATCGAGCTTTACGGCACCGAGGTGGCGCCCCTGGTTCGTGCCGAACTTGCGAACTCCGACCCACCTGCTCAGTCCGAACCAGTTACCGTGGTAGTTGACTGACAACCGCTGAACCGGAGGATGTACACATGAAGATCGGGCGTCTATTGCTGCGAGCTGCGGTGGGAGGGTTCTTCATCGGCCACGGCACCCAGAAACTTTTCGGCTGGTTCGGCGGGCAGGGCTTGAAGAAACAGGCAGAGCACTTCGAGGGCATGGGCCTCAAGCCGGGCATGGTCAACGCCGCGGCGGCGGGTGCAGCGGAGACGTTGGGTGGCGCAGGCATCCTCCTCGGCTACCGTACGCCGCTGGCATCGGCAGGCATCGTCTCGGTGATGCTCACGGCCATCGATCGTGTCCACCTCAAGAACGGTCCCTGGGCGCACAAGGGCGGCTACGAGTACAACGTGGTGCTTGCCGCCGCCGCAGTGTCACTTGCCGAGTCCGGTCCTGGCGGCCTTTCGCTCGACGCGCTGCGCGGCAAGGAGCGGTCCGGCGCCCGGTGGGGCCTGCTCTCGCTGCTGCTCGGCGCCGGTGGAGCCGCCGGCGCGCGCGCCCTGTCAGAGTGGCGCGCCACGCCCGAGCCCGTTGCCGCGCCGGCCGCGCCCCCAGAGGCGTCGGTGAACGGGTCCGATCCTGCCGCCGGCGAGGTGGAACCCGCCGCCGCCGCGACCGATGAGGACGCCGAGCAGGGCAATGCCGAGAACGGCGCCCCGGACTACGGCAGCTCTCACAGCGGCGACGCAGAGGACGGCAGCACCGACGACGGCGGCGCAGAGAGCGGCAGCGAGGCGGCTGAGGCCTAGCAGACGCGGCACGGCTGCCGCATCGACTTCACCACAGATGCCGCCCCTGGAGCGATACGTCCCGCGTGCCGGCCGCTACGACTCGGTGCCCTATCGGCGCGTCGGCCGAAGCGGCCTGATGCTGCCGCCGATCTCCCTCGGCCTGTGGCAGAACTTCGGCGACTCGCATCCGATCGAGCAGAGCCGGGCGATTCTGCGGCAGGCGTTCGACGCCGGCGTGACGCACTTCGACCTCGCCAACAACTACGGACGCCCGTACGGTTCGGCGGAGACCAACTTCGGGCGGCTGTTGCGTGAGGACTTCAGCGGCCTGCGTGACGAGCTGGTGATCTCGTCCAAGGCCGGTTGGGATATGTGGCCGGGTCCATATGGCGAGTTCGGATCGCGCAAGCACGTTCTGGCGAGTCTCGACCAGAGCCTCCAACGGATGGGTCTCGACTACGTCGACATCTTCTACTCGCATCGCGTCGATCCTGATACGCCCCTGGAGGAGACGATGGGCGCGCTCGATACGGCCGTTCGCCAGGGCAAGGCGCTCTACGTCGGGATCAGCTCCTACGGGCCCGAGCTGACCGAGCGAGCCTGCGAGATCCTGCGCGAGCTCGGCACGCCGCTCCTGATCCATCAGCCCTCGTACTCGCTCGTCAACCGCTGGATCGAGGCTGGACTGCTTGACACGCTGGAGTCGGAGGGCGTCGGCTGCATCGCCTTCTCGCCGCTCGCGCAGGGGCTGCTGACCAGCAAGTACCTGGACGGAATCCCGGACAGCTCTCGCGTGCGCACCAGCGACAGCTTCGACGAGTCGATGCTGACCGACGCCAACCTCGAGCGGGTACGCGCGCTCAACGGGATCGCCGCAGCCCGGGGGCAGAGCCTTGCTCAGATGGCGATCGCCTGGACGCTGCGCGACCCACGCGTGACCTCGTCACTGATCGGCGTCTCGAATGCCGCGCAGCTGGACGATAGCCTCAGGGCGCTCGACAAGCTCGATTTCAGCCCGGACGAGCTGGCTGAGATCGATCGTTACGCCCAGGAGGGCCACATCAACCACTGGGCCGGCTCAGCTTCGATCAAGCCTTCCTAACCGGCGCTCGCCGCAGACGCTGAGCGGCGAGCCGACGGCGGACGGACGTAGCACGAGCGCTTGCAGCCGTGAAGTTTGGCGCCGGTTGCGCCGAATTTAACGGTGATGCGCCGTCCGTTGTTGATCCTCGCCCTGGCGGGCGCCGGGTTTGCCCTACCCGTGGGCACCGGTCTCGCGACTGCGTCCAGCGCGGCTGCGGCCGACCTGCCTCCCCAGTCGGTGCAGGTCACCGGGAAGCTGAGCTCGGCGGACGCGTTCTCCTTCACGGTGCAGACGTCGGGCAGGCAGGTGGGTGTGTTGAACGCCCTCACGACCGCGGCCAACGCGATCGACGCGGGCGGCTATGCGTATGTATGGGGAGGTGGGCACGGCCAGGCCGGAGTTGCCAGCATCGGCAGCAGGGGCGGGCCGGGTTACAACGGCAAACGTCGCGGCTTCGACTGTTCGGGAGCGGTCGCGGCCGTGCTCGCCGGCGGTGGGCTGTGGCCGGCAGGTGAGTCCGTCCCCAACGACGCCGGAGTCATCCGCCAGCTGCTTCGCCAGGGCCTGATCGCACGCGGCGCCGGAGTCGGTCCGCAGGAGGTGACGCTCTACGACCGGCCGGGAGTCCATATCTTCATGAACATCAACGGGCGCTTCTTCGGCACCTCCGATGGCGGTCGCGGGGCCAACGCCAGGGGTGGGCCCGGGTGGCTTGACGACGGCGCTGCCGATGCCACCAGCCGCGCTTTCAAGCGGTTCCACTTCGTTCCGGCCGCGCTCAACGCGCAGACCAACGCGGGCTACACGCTCGCCTTCGAGTTCGGTCCGGGTGTGGCGCTGCCGCTCGGCTACAAGATCGGTGCCAGGGTCCGCGTCGTCTACCGAACCACCAACGCTGGCACGATGCTGGCCCAGGCGATATCGCTGGTCGGTTCCCACTCCACCGTCACGACGGTCTCGCCGCCGACGACCACCACCACCACGACGACCACCACGACGACCACGCCGGCCACCACGACGACCACAGCCCCGACGGTCACCTCGCCGACTCCGGCGCCGGCCAGCGGCGGTCAGGGCATCTGACCGGCCCGGCCGCGAACGGCGATCAGCGCGCCTGATCAGCTCTCGAACGGCGGCGTGCCGTAGGTGTGGAACGTGTGGACTGTCTCGTTGTGCCAGGCCTGGCCCTTCTTGCGGTCCTCCTCGGTCCAGATCACGCATGGCTCGTCGGGGGCGTAGACCAGGCGGCCGCCGCTGGTGACCTCGATGCGGTTGCCACCGGGCTCGTAGCCGTACAGGAAGAAGCCCTGTGCGACGTTGTGCTTGGACGGGGCGAACTCGATGTAAACCTCGTTTTCGACCCAGATGTCAGCGGCGCGCAGACACTCCTCGCGGGTGTCGACCCAGAACGCGGCGTGGTGCAGGCGGCCATGGGCGCCCTGCGGCGCGAAGGCGTCCCTGGTGTAGATCAACTCGTGTGCGGCGATCGTGACCGACATCCATGAGCCGCCGAGGGTGCCGTCATTGAGCTGGATCCGCTCATACTCGCGATAGCCGAGCGCCTCGACGCAGAAGTCCCGTTGCGCGCGAATGTCGCCGGCGAGGATGTTGAGGTGGTCGAAGCGCTTGACGGCGATCGCCTTGTTCGGCTGCTTGCCGTGCACGTTCTTGTAGTCGGTGATCTTGTCGGCCGGCTTTGTGTAGCGGTCGACCTCGCTGTAGATCTTGAAGCTGTGACCGTCCGGGTCCCGGAAGCTGTAGGCGCGGCCGATGCCGTGATCGCCACTGTCCTGCCAGCCGTCTCCAAGGCCGGCCTGCTCGATCAGCGCGACGCGGCGCTCAAGCGCCTCCGGGCTCCAGACACGGAAGCCGCAGTACCCCATGCCGGGCTTGGCCGCCTCAGTCAGTTTCAGCGACCAGACCTGATAGTCGTCCCAGCCGCGCAGGTGGACCGATTGGCCCTGCCGGTGCTGGATCTCCATGCCCATCATCTCCGTGAAGAACTCGAGGCTCTCCTGAGGCTTGGGTGTCAGCAGTTCGATCGGCCCGAGGTGGGCGATATCCGGCGGCCTCAGTTCGCTCATCGTTGCGCCTCCACGACGGCGCGCAGGCCGTCAAGGTCAAATGACTTGGCGCCGGACTGAAGCTGCTCGCGCTTGATGCGCTCCTTCTCCTCCCGCGCCAGAGATGCCTCCAGAACCTCCGTCACACGATCCTGCGCTATCACGGCGACTCCATCGGCGTCCAGCACCACCACGTCACCGGGGTTGATCGTCGCTCCGCCGACGACCACCGGCACGTTGATCTGACCCGCAGTTTCCTTGCGCGCGCCCTTGACGCGCACCCACCGGGCCCAGATCGGCAACCCCATCTGGGCGAGCTCCTCAGCGTCCCTGATCGCCGCGTCGACCAGGATCGCGGCGGCGCCCGCAGCCTTGGCCTGCGTGGCAAGCAGGTCACCGACCAGTGCCACCGGTCCCGGACGGGGCATCGTCAGCACGATCACTTCGCCCGGCTGCACCTCGGCCATCACCGCATGGACCATCAGGTTGTCGTCCTGCGCGCAGAGCACCGTGCGGGCCGGGCCGGCGGCGCGGCTGCCGGGCACGGCCTGGTGAAGGTCGGCGTCGATATAGCCGCCGCGCCCGCCCGCCTCATACACGGTGGCGGACCCCAGACGGGCCAACTCCGAGATCTGTTCTGTGCCCTGTTCTGTGCCGGCAGTGGCCCGCTGGCCACTGCCGGGCCGGGTGCGCTCGATGCTCACAGCTCGCTCACCACCTGCGGGATCACGCGCTGAAAGGCCTCGGCCTCGCGCACATGCTGCTCGCCGCTGGCGCGGCGAGCGTGGTTGCCGCGGTGCTCGGCGCGCTGCGCGTAATACGTCTGCAGGTAGGCCTGAGCCTTCATGTGCGCCATCGCCGCCAGCTTGCGCTCCAGCACCGATGTGATGTCGACGAACGTCGTCGGCGTGAAGTTGCAGAGCTCCGGCTGGTGGGGCTCGAACAGGAACATCGCCGGTGGCTTGATCGTTCTGAAGGCGCTCTGAACGCCGGCGCCGGCCGCGAGGCTGCGGGCGCGGTCGACCGCCGCGTGGGCGACGGGATGGTCTGGATTGAACGGGTCGGTGTCGGTGTGGGTCACGATCACGTCTGGAGCGAACTCGCGGATCGCCTCAGCGATCAGGTTGAGCTCGTCGCCACCGATCTGCAACGGGTAATCGCCCAGGTCGAGCGCCCTGAACGTGGCGCCGAGCTCGCCGGCGGCGGCCTCTGCCTCTGCGTGGCGGATGCGCTTGACGTTCTCGATCGTCTGGGGGTGGGCGGGATCTGAGTCTTTCCAGAGCTCTCCCGACTCGCCGCGCTCGCCGTATGACAGTGCCACGACCTCCGCCTCGCCGCCCAGCTCAACCGCCTTGGCGATCGCGCCGCCGGCGCGCCACACGAAGTCAGCGGAGTGGGCGCCGATCACCTGAACGCGGCGGCTCACCTGGCGTCAACTCCAGCAAGCCTGCGCGTGTTTGCAACGGCCATCTGCCTGACCTCCTCGTCGCTGAAGCCGGCCTCCAGAAAACGGTCGCCAAAGAGCGCCAGACCATCCTCGACCGGCGGGTTGAAGGCCTGACCCAGGTCGGTGGAGAGCACGTTGCTCGAGACGCCAGAGGCGCGCACACCATCGAATACATGCTCCCAGGTGACCTTGCCGGTGTACGGCGTCGTGAAGCAGCGCTCGAGCAGGGCCCCGCGCCCGGCGAGGTCGACCTGCTCCTCGATCGCCAGGTTCTGCGACGGAAACTCCGGGTGGGTGACGACGACATCACTCACGCCCGCGGCGAGCGCGCCATCGACGACCGCGAAGATCTCGTGCTTGGCCAGATGCCCGGTGGCGAGCACCAGTTGGTGGCGGGCCGCTACCTCGAAGACGCTGCGCACCGCCGGCAACAGCTCGCCGTCGGCGTCGATGACCGCCACCGGCTCCGGCTCACCGACGGCTTCACGCAGCTGCACCTCAAACTTCATCCAGACCGGCATCGGCGCGCCGGGTGCGAAGGCGTGGACCTCATGGATCTCGTTCACGGAGCTGACGGTCGGCATCCAGACCGTGCGCGCGCCCTCCCGCGCGGCGACCTCGACGGCGAGCGCATTGATGCCACCGACCGCCCGATTCAGCACGATCGCGCCGATCGCATGGATACCCGGCACCGCGGCGTTGACAGTGCGCGCGCGCTCGGCCGTCGACGTGTAATGCGACTTCATCTGGAACCCTGCGATTCCCAGCTCCAGGCAGCGCCTCGCAAGTCCGACATCGTCAATGATCCGGGTCACGAAGTCCGGGTCGACGTGCACGTGCATGTCGTAGCCGCCACGCACGAGCGCACGAGCGCGCTCACTGGGGACAGGGTGGGCGGGCATCCACGCAAGGTACCGGACTCCTGCATGCATCGACGTGGCATCGAGTGCAGACCTTCGGTCGGGGTTCGGCCGGCTCGACGCATCGGCGTGGGAGCGCGGTGGATGCCTGCTGGCGGGCGTGGCGGAGCGGTGTCTTCGGCAGGCCCGTACGGTTGGGGGGTGTCGGTCGGGCGCGGCGGAGTCGCTCGTCTGGCGTTCCCTACGATACGGGCGCCGATGCCGATGGATTGCACCTACCGCCTGCGCATTCCCCACCGGGCGGGCCAGCTGGCGCGTGTCGCGACGCTGATCAGTGAGGAGGGTGGATTGATCGGCGATGTCCAGACGATCACGGTCGCGCGGCGCGAGGCGCTGCGTGAGATCACCGTCGAGCTTCGCGACAAGCAACATGCCGACCGGCTCGCGGTTGCTCTGGGAGAGCTGGCCGGAGTCAGTGTCGTCTGGTACCACGATCGCGCGTTCATGGCGCACGTCGGCGGCAAGATCGAGATGCGCGCGCTGCAGCCGGTCACCACCAACCAGGAGGTGCGCGACGTCTACACGCCGGGGGTGGCTCGCGTGGCGAGGGCGATCCACGAGTACCCCCAGCTCGCGTCCCGCTTCACGATGATCGGTCGTAGTGTCGCGATCTGCACCAACGGCAGCCGAGTGCTCGGCCTCGGTGATATCGGGCCGGTTCCGGCGATGCCGGTGATGGAGGGCAAGTCGATGTTCTACTCGCAGCTCGTCGGCATCACCGCCGTGCCGATCCTGATCGACACCAGGGATGTCGACGAGTTCGTCGAGACGGTGGTTCGGATCGCTCCCGGGTTCGGCGGGATCCACCTCGAGGACATCTCGACTCCGAGCTGCTTCGAGATCGAGCGACGCCTGATCGAGGAGCTGCCGCAGCCGGTGATGCATGACGACGTGCATGGCACCGCGGTCGTCACGCTCGCCGCTCTGATCGCCGCCTGCCGCCAGGTCGACATCCGGCTGGACGAGGCTGTCGTCGGGCAGATCGGGCTCGGGGCGGCCGGCTTCGGGATCGCGACGCTGATTCACGATGCCGGCGTCAGGCGGGTGCTCGCGACCGATCCCAACCCCGCGGCACAGGAGACCGCTCGCGCCCGCGGGATCGAGATCGCGGATCTCGACACGCTGATGCGCGAGGCCGATGTGGTGGTCGCGACCAGCGGCGTGCCCGGCCTGATCCGGCCCGAGATGGTCCGTCGCGGGCAGGTGATCTTCGCGCTGACCAACCCGGCCGCCGAGATCGATCCTGAGGTCGCAGTCGAGGCCGGTGCGGCGTTCGCTGCCGACGGCACCAGCATCAACAACGTGCTCGGCTACCCCGGCATCTTCAAGGGTGCGCTGCTGGCGGGCGCCAGCGAGATCAACCTCGAGATGAAGCGCGCCGCGGCCTGGGCCCTGGCGGGGCTGACGGTCTCATCCGAGCTGATCCCTGAGATGTTGGATCGGAAGGTTCACGAGGTCGTGACCGAGGCTGTTCGCCAGGCTGCGGTTGAGAGCGGCGTCTCCAACCCGGAGCGGATCAGCGCCGACTTCGAGCCGTAGCGCCAGGGTCCCGCTGTCGTAAGGTTCTGAGCATGCGGGCCGTCAGGTTTGACCGGTACGGCGACCGCGATGTCCTGTACGTCGCGGACGTGGAGACACCGAAGCCGCCTCCGGGCGAGGTGCTGATTGAGGTCAAGGCAGCTTCGATCAATCCTGGTGAGGCCAGCATCCGCAAGGGCTTCCTGCATGAGCGCTTCCCTGCGACGTTCCCGTCCGGCCTGGGAACGGATCTCGCCGGTGTCGTGAGCAGCGTCGGCGATGGCGTCACCGAATTCGCGCCGGGTGACGAGGTGCTCGGCTGGTCCTGGCGGCGATCGAGTCAGGCCGAGTACGTGACCGTGCCCGTGACGCAGCTGGTGGCCAGGCCCGCCGGACTGGGCTGGGAGGTCGCCGGCTCGCTGAACGTGGCCGGGGCGACCGCCTGGGCCGCGGTTGAAGCCGTAAAGCCACAGCAGGGCGAGATCGTCGGAGTCTCAGCCGCCGCGGGCGGTGTCGGTTCGATCGCGGTGCAGCTGCTCCGACTGCATGGCGCCAGGGTCATCGGCATCGCCTCGAAGGCCAACCACGAGTGGCTGCGGGCGCACGACGTTACCCCTGTGGAATATGGCGACGGTCTGGAGACACGGATCCGCGAGCTCACGCCCCGAGGGCTCGACGCGTTCGTGGACGCCTTCGGCCCCGAGTACGTCGACCTGGCGCTCGCGCTGGGCGTTCTGCCCCAGCGGATCGACACGGTCATCTCGTTCGAACGCGCCGCAGAGGTCGGGGCTCTGACCGAAGGCAGCGCCGAAGGTTCGACGACCGAGGTCATGGCAACGCTCGCGGACCTCGCCGCCTCCGGCCGGCTCGATGTGCCGATCGCCGCCAGCTATCCGCTCGAGCGCGTGCAGGACGCCTTCGCCGAGCTCGAGCAGCGCCATACCCGCGGCAAGATCGTTCTGATCCCTTAGCCGGACACGCGCTCGGGTGAGCGAGGCAGCTTTACCACGAGATTCCGTGGGAAGGTGCATCGCTGCAGGTCGTCTGATAACCTACAACCATATGGTTGTAGATTCGCTTGCCGCCGACCTGCTCTCGGCCGGCGACGCCGACCGTCTCTTCGGAGCGTTGTCGGATTCGACCCGCCGCGACATCCTCGCCCGAGCGATCGTGACCGAGCAGTCGGTCTCCGCGCTCGCACGCCACTATGAGATCAGCCTCACCGCCGTGCAGAAGCATGTGACGGTGTTGGAGCGCGCGAACCTGATCGCCAAGCGGCGCAGCGGCAGGCAACAACTCGTCACCGCAAACCAGGAGACGTTGCGGCGTGCCTCCACGCTGCTGGCCGCATACGAGCAGCTGTGGATCCAGCGCGCCGTCCAAATCAAAGCGATCCTCGCCGAGGAGGGAGAATCAGAATGACAGTCATCAACAGCACGACCGACGCCAACGAGCTCATGCTCACCGTCGTGGCCGAGTTCGAGGCCGAGCCGGAGCGCGTCTGGGATGTGTGGGCCGATCCCCGCAAGCTCGAGCGCTGGTGGGGTCCGCCGACCTACCCGGCGATGTTCGCGCGCCACGAGTTCCGTGTCGGCGGGCAGTGCCGGTACTTCATGACAGGACCGACCGGCGACCGGCCGCACGGCTGGTGGCGTATCGACGCGCTCGACGAGCCGCGTCGGATCGAGTTCGTCAACGGACTCGCCGGCGACGACGGCGAGCCGGTCGCAGGCGTCGAGCCGATGGACGGAATCGTGACCTTCGAGCCGATCGCGTCAGGCACGCGTATGACCGTGATCACGAGGTTCCTCGACAACGAGCAGATGGAGAAGATGCTGGGCATGGGAATGCGTGAGGGGATGAGTGCCGCGATGAGCCAGATCGACGCGGTGCTGAACGCTGTGGCCGCCGTCTGAGATCGGTGCGGGGCTAAACGCGGGTCACCGTCAGCCGCGTGTGCATGCCCATCTGCATGTGGCCTGGCATCGAGCAGAAGAGCTCGTAGCGGCCGGCTTTGAGATGCCAGGTGGCCTGGCTGATCTGACCCGGGCGGGTGATCTTCACCCGTGCGACGATCGGCCCGACCATCTGGCCGGCGGCGTTCAGGCGCCGAACTCGTGTGTCGTGCATGTCCTGGCCGCGGTTCCAGAGTTCGACCAGCACCGTCCCCGCAGGAACTGCGGTTCGCGATGGCCACAGCGACCACTCCTGCGCGTCGATCTGGAGGTGCGCAGGCGGGCGTTTGGTCGCTGCCGCGGCAAAGCCGCCCGCGGCAGCGAGGGCGAGGCCGGTGCAGGCGAAGACGGTGAGCAGTCGCCTCATGCGAGCAGCTCGTATCGCTTGAAGTGGTGGGCGCTGGGGATGACGGCGCCGGCGTCGTGGTCGAACCATTGCTCGAGCAACGACGCATAGACGCTGCGGAAGTCGACGTTCACCGTCTGATTGCCGTTGGCGTCGAGATGGCTGAGCGCCGGGAACTCGCCGATCATGCCGCCGTTGACGCGGCTTCCGATCAGCAGCGAGGTGCCGGCGGCGCCATGATCGGTGCCGTCGGAGCCGTTCTCCTGGGCGCGGCGACCGAACTCCGACCAGACGTGCACCAGCACGCGGTGATCAACGCCACGCGCTTCGAGGTCGGCCTGGAACGCCGCCAGTGAATCGGACACGAGTTGGATCCCCGTGTCGAATGTCGTGGTCTGGCCGGAGTGGGTGTCGAACTGAACGTCGGTGGTGACGGCGACGCACTTGAGCGGAACGCCGGCGGCGATCATCGACGCGAGGCCGGCGAGCCTGGCGGGCAGGTCGTCGCTGCTGGACTGCGGATATTTGACGGTGCTGCGGTAGAGCTCGCCAGGGTTGCTGCCCGAGTCAGAGCTGCCGGCTGAGAGCTTTGACCACGGCTTCAGTGTCCGCCTGACGATGCCGACCTCCGACGCCGCGCTCGCGACCTGGCGGATTGCGGGGTCGTGCGAGTTTCGGAGCCTGTCGCCCAGCGAAGATGCGGATTCGAGCGCCCATTCCGAGGCGTTTCCCCAGACCCCGTTGAGCCAGACCGCGAAGTTGTCAGGTTGGTCGATCGCCGCGACCGGATTCCTGGCGGTCGCCAGGGTCGGGTTCAGCTGACCATCGAGCGAGAGTCCCTGGAACGGGTTGCTGGAATCCCCGGCGACGTCGATGTAGCGACCAAGCCAGCCGGTGTTCAGTTCCGCGCTCGTGGCGCCGACCTCCCAGTAGTGGCGGGAGGTGAAGTGCGACATGTCCTCGCCGGCGTAACCGATACCGGGGAACACGAGCACCTTCCCGGCGTTGTGCAGGGTTGCGATCGAACCGGCCGACGGGTGCCACGTCAGGCTCGGGTCCTCACGGAGCTGTACACCCGACCCCGGAGCGACCGCGAGCGTCGGTCGAAGCTTCTCGTACAGCGGATCCCCGGCGGGGGCCAGCAGCGAGAGCGAGTCCACACCTCCCTGCAGGAACAGTGAGACCAGGATCGGACTGCGCGATGACTGCATGGTTGCGGCCCGTGCAACACCGTCGCCGAGCATGCCGTCGGTCAGTCCGGCCCGGCCAGCCCCGTAGACGAGCGCTAGCCCGCCGAGCGCACTGGCGATGAACCGACGGCGGTCGATGCCGACGCCGGCCGGCACAGGCATGCGCGAGTCCCACTCCCGCTCGACCGGACGCCTGCCGCTGGCCAGCACCCGCCGGATCGCCTGCGATCGCGCGAAGCTGTCGCAGTGGACCTGGTCCGGCGGAATGCGAGCTTCATCGGTCATGCCGTCATCCAATCGGGCGTCATCGGAATCAGGTTGCGCAGCGCGTTCTGGCGCAGGTTGCGGAACTCCACCTGCTCCCAGGTCTGGTTCTGGCCGCGCGCGATCCGGCGCCCCAGGTCCAACAGATGCTCACGGGTCAGCTCCGACAGCGGCCGGCCACCCCAGAAGGCGATCGCGTGCGCATACGCCTGGCTGCTGTTCTCGTTGATTCCGTATGGGTAGGCCTTGCCATCGAGCGTCTGCTTGCCGAGTGCCGTGTTCACCGCCTGCAGTCGACCGGCCCAGCGGGACGTGTCCAGCCACTGGCCGTAGTCCCAGCCTGCGACGTTCGGCGGCTGGAACAGAACCTGCCCGGTCAGCGCCGCGACCCACGCCCACGCGGTGGTCGTGATCGTCTGGCGGCTTGCGCGCAACAACCCTGCCGTCCATACGACGGGCGGCGTCACGAGCTTGGGACCCTCGTAGAACTGCGGGTGACGCAGGATCGCCTCCATGATCGGCCGGACCTCGAAGCCACCATGCACATAGGCGCGCTCCAGCTCGCGGCCGGTCTTCTTCGGCAGCTCGCCACCGACGAAATAGCCCCAGAGCTTCTCGATGAAGAACGACGGGTGTGACGGATGCGTGACCGCAAACCGCACGCTGTCGCGCCAGCCCCAGCGGCCGCGATGACCGAAGATCTTCTTGATGCCGTAGTCGTGAAGATCGGACTTGAAGCGAAAGTTCACCGGCCCGCGCGTGTTGCTCCAGTCGTTGGTCCAGCCGGTCAGCGCGCGGGCGTTCTCATGAACATCGTCCTGGTTGTAACCGCGCCCCTGCCCGAGCGTGAACAGCTCGAGCATCTCGCGCCCATAGTTCTCATTCGGATTGCCTTTGTAGTTGGCGTTGCCGTTGAGCCACATCAGCATCGCTGGATCGATCGTCACATGTGAAAGCAGCGTGTGGAAGTTCCCGAGCGCATTGCGGCGCATCATCTGGTTCTGCTTGATCATCAGCCGCGCGGTCGACGCCGATTCCGACGTTGCGAACCAGCTGTGCCAGACGAGCGTCATCCGCTCGACGAGCTGCTGGTCGGAGCGCACCATGCGGTCAAGCCACCAGCAGTGATCGTCCCCCCAAACATCGATCGGATCCAGCCGATTGCCCTTGTCATCATGGGCGGCCCTTCCGATCAAGCGGGCGTGGCCGGCCGGACGCGTCAATGACGCGACGGCAGCGTCCATGCCCATGTGCGCGTAGCGCTCGGCATCTCCCGGCCGCGGGCCGAAACCGGCACGCCACAGCAGGCGCGTCGCCTGCTCCTCGGCGAACGGCCCACCATATGTCGCAGTCGGCGATGGCCCCAGGACGGTCATCGGAACTCATATCGGCAGAGGCCGGCCAGACCGATAGTCCTGCAAGCGCGGCGGGACGATTGACCGTCCACATGTATGTGGGCTGTGTTGCGGTTGGGTGTGAAAGCTCGATTCGGCGGCTCCCGCCCCCTACATTGGAAGTCATGGCGACGGTCGACGTTGGCGGATTGCGGATGTACTACGAGCTGAGCGGCAACGGTCAGCCGCTGGTGCTGATCGCCGGCCTGGGGGTCGACGTATCTGAGTGCGGCCAGCTGATAGAGGCGCTGAGCGCTCACTACCGCGTACTGGCGTTCGACAACCGCGGCGCCGGCCGAACGGACAAGCCTGACGCGCCGTACTCGGTGGAGCAGATGGCGGACGACACTGCTGGGCTGATGCGTTCGCTGGGGATCGGCCGCGCCCACGTGGTCGGGATCTCGCTGGGTGGTCGGATCGCGCTGGACCTCGCTCTCAACCACCCCGAACTGGTCAGCGATCTGGTCCTGGCGTGCACCTGCGCTCGCGTCGACCGCCGCTGGCCAACGCGCGTGCTCGGTGTTGTGTCAGCCCTGTTCCGCGGCCGCTACCCGCAGCCGAGGTATGCCTTTCACCACCAGCGCCGTGCCAGTGACGGCTACGACCGGACCGAGCGACTGAGTGAACTGCACATGCCGACGCTCGTCATCCATGGTCGCCGCGATCGGATCGTTCCCCATCGCGCGGCCGAGGCCCTGGCCATGGGCATCGATGGTGCACGACTCTCGACCGTCCGGGGTGGGCACCTGTTCCCGTTGACTCGGAGCGGTGAGTTCGCCCAGCGCATCGCAGAGTTCACCGCCGGGGTGAACGCGCTCACGCCGGCTGCCTGACACGCTCGATCCCGACCAGGCTGAGGATGCCGCTGAGAAACGCGAGCACGGCCGCGAGCAACATCGCGAGGCGGTAGGACGAGACCGAGGCGTGCGTGAGCGTCCGATGCACCGCTGGACGCGCGGAGGGGGAGAAGCCGGCGGGAGGGTGAGTCTGCAGCGTCGCCGAGGCCGCCTTGCCGACCGCAGTGACGTACGCCGCAGACGCATCGGGGCGATCCAGCCGCGCGTGAACCTGAGCGGAGAACTGGCTTGCGACCACGGCTCCAACGGCCGCAATCGCGATCAACCCTGCCACCCGCGCGACGGCGTTGTTCACGCCGGAGCCGATTCCGAAATGGGAGGGGGGCGCTGCTGAGAGCACGGTCGCCGTGAGCGGTGCGACCGTGATCGCCAATCCGAGGCCCAGCAGCGTGACGCCGGGCAGCACGGCCGCGAAGTAGCTCGGGTCGACTCCCACGTTGGTCAGCAGCAGCAGTCCGGCGCCGGCGACGAGCGGGCCGACACCCATGAACAGACGTGGCCCGAAGCGATCGGCCATCGCTCCGAAGCGTCGAGCCAGCAGGAAGAGCAGGATCGAAGTCGGCAGCAGCGCCAGGCCTGCGACCAGCGGTTCGTATCCGCCGACCTGCTGGAGGAACACGATCAGGAAGAACGAGGCGACGCTCAAGGAGCCGTAGAGCGCGAAGGTCGCGAGGTTGCCGACGCTGAAATTGCGTGAGCGGAAGATCGCGAACGGCAGCATCGGCGCCGCGCACCTGCGCTCCCAGAAGAAGAACGCGACCAGCAGCAGGCAGCCGGTCCCCAGCGCAAAAATCACGAGCGGATCGCTCCAGCCCCGTGTCGGCTGTTCGATCAATGCGAAGATCGGGCCGGCCAGCCCCAACGCGCACAGAGCGCCGCCGATCCAGTCGACCCGGCCCTCCTCCGTCGGTTGTCTGTCCGGTATCTGTCGTGCCAGCCACAGCGTCACCATCACCAAAGGCAGATTGACGATGAACACCCAGCGCCACGAGCCGATCTGCACCAGCACCCCGCCGAGCAGAGGGCCCGCCACGGTCGCGATCCCGGTCCACGCGGTCCAGGTGCCGATCGCCGCCGCTCGCTGCGTCTGCGGGAATGTGTCCATGATCAGCGCCAGGTTGCTCGGCACGAGCAGCGCAGCGGTGATCCCCTGAACGGCGCGGGCAGCGATCAGTGCGGTCGCGTCCGGAGCGAGCGCGCACACCAGCGACGCGACTCCAAAGCCGGCGACTCCGACAATGAAGATCCGGCGGCGGCCAAAGACGTCTCCGAGCGAGCCGCCGACGAGCAGCAACGACCCGAGGGTCAGCAGGTAGGCGTCGACGACCCACTCCTGGGTGCTCAGCCCGCCGTGCACGCTGGCCCGGATCGCAGGCAGCGCCACGTTGACGATCGTGCCGTCCAGGAATGCTGCCGACGACCCGAGGATGCAGGCCAGCAACGTCAGCCGTTGGGTGCGTGTGTAAGCGGCTGGCAGTGGCACGGCGGTCATTCTCACCTCAACACTACGGAGGCCTTCACTGCCGCCGCCAGGGCCACCACCGGCGCTGCTGCGACTCTGTAGACGTTATCCCCCTGCTGGGTGGGGAACGTCGACAGAGTGGGTCAGAGAGAGCCGATGCGGTTGATCGGCCAGTACGTGGCGAATGCCGTCCCGATGATCCACTTCTGCGGGACCGGGCCCCAGTAGCGGCTGTCGTCCGAGTTGCCGCGGTTGTCCCCCATCATGTAGTACTGGTCCTTGGGGACGACGATCGTCTCGGGGAAGGTGCAGTTGCCGGGGCCGATGTCACATCGCTGGACGTAGGATCCGTGTTCCTCGACGCCGTTGCGCCAGACGTGGCCACCCACGATCCGCAGATGGTCGCCCGGCAGCCCGACGACGCGTTTGACGAAGGTTGCGGTCGACTCCTTCACTCCGTGCTGGTCGCACGCGTGAGCGTGGTCCCCACCCTCATCGGCATCGCCGCAGATGGCCGCGTCGGCGTCAACCGGCGGGTGGAACACGACCACGGAGCCGAGACCGGGGGAGGTGTCGAGGCGGTTGACGAGGATCCGCTGACCGATCTGCAGCGTCGGCTCCATCGATCCGCTCGGAATCTTGTAGGGCTTGACCAGGAAGGCCTGGACCAGCAGCGCGAGGCCGATCGCGATCGCCACAGTGAGCAGCAACTCGCCGACACTCGCGAGGACGCTCTTGCGGGGCGCTGCCTCGGCGGGAGCCTCGGCGACGCCAGATGTGGGCTCACCGGGCATGCGGCAAGGATAGAAGCCGACCGATAGGTGAGGTAAACGGCGACCAAAGCGCCAGGCCGTCGGCCTGCGAGCTCCGCAGCTCGACTGTCAGTCAGGTCTCCAGTCGCGCGCCGATCTCCCCGGCCGCGCGCCGGATATGGAGCGCAAGCGTCGGGATGCCGGTGCGCCGCAGGCGAGCGGTCGGGCCGGCCACGGAGACCGCGGCGATGGCGCGGCGTCGCTCGCTCTGGCCGATCAGAATCGGGGCCGCGACCGATGCGATCCCCTCCTCCAGCTCGTCCTCGGTAAGCGCGTATCCGCGGCGGCGCACCTCGCCCAGCGTGACCAGCAGCTGCTTCGGATCCATCAGTGTGTAACGGGTCCAACGCTCGAGGCCGGCAGCCAGGATCGCCTCGGTCACGGCTGGATTGAAGGCCGCGATCGCCCGGCCGGTGCTTGAGGAGTGGGCCGGCAGGCGACGCCAGGTCTCATCGTGGAAGCGTGTGTCGAGGGTCTGCGCCTCGTAGCGGTCGAGGTAGAGCACCTCGGCGCCGACGGGAACCCCCAGTTGGACAAGGTCACGAACCCGGTCTCGAAGGCGCTGGAGCACCGGCACGCTGGCCTCGAAGAGGTTGACGTGACTGAGCGCCAGGTGCCCGTACTCGAACATCTTCAGGCCGAGTCGGTAGCGGCCCCCGCCGGTGGGCTGCAGCACGCCGCGTTCGGCCAGGGCGCTCATCAGCGTGCTGGCGGTGCTCTTTGCGACCCCGACCTTCCGGGCCACGGCGGTGGGACCGATGTCCGGGTGCAGCGCGACCACGTCGATCACTGAGAACGCGATCGAGACGCTTCGCGGCTGTCCGCTCCTGAAGTCGGGAGAAGTCGGGTCGGCGGCGTCGCTCACGGCATCGGAGGGTAACGGGCGCGTTCGGCTGGACCGAACGATCTGAGCCCACGGCCGGCGAGCGCCGGTACGTTTGCGCCGACCAGGAGCAGTAACAGTCCGAAGCCCAGAGGAGAAGAGCAGAATGGCAACCGAGTCACTGGCTGAAGCGATCGTCCGCGTCGGGAGCCCTGTCGAGGTGCTGCGCAACCAGAGCTGGCCAGCGTTCACGTTCCCGGTTGCGCCGGAGTTCACCAACTGGCGCGACGAGCAGCGCGCCTGGAGCAAGTCGGTGGCGGTGCTCGATCAGTCGCACCACATGACACAGCTGTTCCTGCACGGCGCCGACCTGATTCCGATGCTCTCCGGGATCTGCCCGAACACCTTCGAGACGTTCCGTCCCGGGATCGGCAAACAGTTGATTTCGGTCAACAGGGACGGCTTCCTGATCGGCGACGGCATCCTCTTCTACAACTCGGAGGGTCCGGAGGGTCTGGTTCTGATCGGCCACCACCTGCTGATCGACTGGGTGCGCTTCAACGCCGAGAGAGCCGCGGCCGCCGGCAGGGATGTCCATCACCGGCTCGAGGGCAACTCGAACATGCGCCAGGGCCCGCCGACCTTCTACCGCTATCAGCTGCAGGGGCCTCACGCGAACGCGGTCATGGAGAAGATCTTCGGGCCGCCGCCTGAGATCAGGTTCTTCCACATCGGCGAGGTGACCATCGCCGGACGCACCGTCAGGGCGCTCCGCCACGGCATGGCGGGCCAGCCCGGGTTCGAGTTCTACGGGCCGTGGGAGGACAGTGAGGCGGTGCTGGCTGCGATCCTTGAGGCCGGCGCCGAGTTCAAGATCGTCCGCGTCGGCGCGAAGGCCTACTCTGCGACACCGCTCGAGTCGGGCTGGGTGCCGACGCCGTTTCCGGCGATCTTCGACGAGGACTTTGCGGAGTACCGCGGGTGGCTGCCGGCGGCGCGCGCCGGTTCGATCGGCGGGTCGCTGTACTCCACGGACGTCCACGATTACTACATGACTCCCTACGACCTCGGACTTGGCCGCAGCGTCCGCTTCGACCATGACTTCCACGGGCGCGAGGCGCTCGAGCGGATTGCACAGGCGCCGGCCCGTCGCAAGGTCACGCTGCTATGGAATGCCGCCGATGTAGCCGACGTGGTGCGCTCGCAGCTCGAACCCGGGATCCCCGGCAAGTTCCTGGACTTCCCGAAGGCCCGCTACGGCCTGTTCCAGATGGACGAGGTGCGCCTGGACAGCGCCCTCGTCGGGATCTCCACAGATGCCGGCTACATCGCCCATGACCAGCTCTACATGTCACTGGCAACGGTCGACGTCGATATTGCCGACGGCACCGAGGTCGAGGTTGTCTGGGGCGAGGATCCGATCTCCACCAAGCCACAGGTCGATGCCAGCCACCGCCAGATGATCATCCGTGCGACGGTCGCCCCGGCTCCCTACCACGACTACGCGCGGACGGTCTATCGGGCCGACGGGCGCTAGACTAGACGCCACCGCGAGAGACGCCACCGCGAGAGACGCCACCGCGAGAGACGCCACCGCGAGAGACGCCACCGCGAGAGACGCCACCGCGAGAGACGCCACCGCGAGAGGTCGTCCTGGGTGGCGTCGAGTCGGGTGACGCGACCCGCGCCGACGGGAGTCGACTCCGTGATGCCGGTCGATCAGATGGCGGCGACGCCGAGCGCTGCGGTGACGTGCCGGTGTGCCATGTCGGCGACCGCCCCGACGAACGACTCCCACGGGACCTCCGGCTCACGCTGCTGCTCGGGCCAGATCACCCGGACCGCGAACGCTCCGTAGGCGACGCGGAAGATCACCACAGCCAGAAACTTCGGCTCACTTGCTCCGGCTGCGGCCAGCGCAGGGGTCACGTGCTCCGCGAACCGGCGCTCGGCCCACTGCACGGCATCAGCGCCGCGCGCTGCGAGCGCCGCGTTGCTGGCGCTCGCCAGGACCAGGACGCGCAGCGGGTCGGCATGGCGTCGGAAAAGATCGGCCTCCTCCCGAACGGCGGCCGCCACCAGGTCGGCGGCGGACAGATCCTGCCAACGCGCGGCATGGTCGTAGAACGCATGCTCCTGCTGGAGCCGCTCAACGATCCGCTGGTGAACTGATTGCACCAGGGCATCGATTGTCTCGAACCGCCAGTAGATCGCGCCGTTGGAGAGCCCAGCCCGCTCGCTGAGCGCAGAGACGCTGAGTCCCTCCATACCGCGCTCCGCGAGGAGCTCTTCCGCGGCGTCGAGCAGCCGCTCCAGCGATGCCCGACTGCGTTCCTGCCGAGGAGATCTGAGCCCAGCCACGAGCGCAGCTTACTTGACACGGCGGCCACAACCAGAGTAGGCTCTCCGGAGTTGCTGCTCTGTTTTGCTGTGAGAGGCCCAAGAGAGGGGAGGCTGGATACCCGTGACGACCCCGCCGGCGAACGGCGCGAGGCAGGCAAGTAGCCTGCAGTCGGCGCTGGAGCGCGCCGACTGCACGCTCGATTACCTTCGCGCACCGAAGACATGGGACCGAACCGACCCGCGTGACTACACGCCGGGGCTGATCATCCCCCAGATCCCCTCCGAGTTCTCCCTCTGGGAGCGCGAGCAGCGCGCCTGGCGAGAGACCGTCGCGCTCTTCGACCAGAGCCACCACATGAACGGCGTCCACCTCAGCGGCCCCGACGTGCTGCCGTTCCTCTCCGGCTTGGCCTGTAACGCGCTCGCCCACTCGACACCGGGTCGCGCGCATCAGATCGTCACCTGCAATCCGGAGGGACGCCTGATCGGCGACGGGATCTTGTTCAACCTCGCGCCCGGTGAGATGTTCATGTGCGGAGCGCCCTTTGCGGTCAACTGGGTTCGCTACAACGCCGCCACCACGGATCTCCGGGTTACGGCGGAGTACGAGCCGCGTTCACCGGTGTACGCCAACGGGCACGCGAACCGACGCCGGTCATGTCGCTACCAGATCCAGGGTCCGAACGCCTGGGCGCTGATCGAGGAACTGCACGGCGGTCCCCTGGACGACGTCAAGTTCTTCCACTTCACGGAGCTCATGCTCGCGGGCTACCTGGTCCACGGCCTGCGTCACGGCATGGCCGGCGCGCCCGGCCTGGAGATCTGGGCCCCATGGGAGCTCCGCGACGAGCTGCGCGCCGTGATCGTCGAGGCCGGACGCAAGTTCGGGCTGGTTCTCGCCGGATCGATGTCATACCTTTCGGGCGCGGCCGAGAGCGGCTGGATCGCCAACGGGATGCCCGCCGTCTTCTCCCAGTCGCTCGAGCCCTACCGCCGGTGGCTGCCCGATACGGAACAGGAGGCCCTATTCCGGCTCAGCGGGAGCTTCGTCTCAGACCGGGTCGAGGACTACTACCTGACTCCGTTTGACCTCGGATACGACCGCATAGTCCACCTCGATCACGAGTTCATCGGCCGTGACTCGCTGGCCGCGCTGGACCCGGAGCAGGCGCGCAGGCCCGTGTCGCTGATCTGGGAGCCCGACGACGCGGCGAAGCTACTCATCGACATGCTCGATCCAGACGGTCCGCGGTGCAAGCCCCTGCACATCCCGAGCCTCGACGGAGACCACACCGTGGCTCCGTACCAAACGGTGATGGCGGGTGAGCGGCTGACAGGGTTCGGGCACTACACCGCTTACTCGGCCAACGAGCGGGTGATCATCACGCTGGCGACCGTAGGGCGCCACGTGGAGGTCGGCGAGCGGGTCGTGATCCAGTGGGGTGAGGCCGGTGGCGGCTTCTCGGACCTTAGGGTGCCGGCCGATGACATCCGGCCGATCCGCTGCACAGTCGGACCGCTGCCCTACGCGCGGGTTGCGCGCACGGAGTACCGCGCGGAGTCGCCCGCTGGTTCGACGGCACGCCGGACTTGACCGGCCCGCATCGGCGAAACATCAAGCTGCTCCACCTCGCGGTCCATAACGCGGTGCCGCAATCCACCTAGACCCGGGCTGGACGACGGCAACTGTCATGAAAGGCGATGGCCGCAGCGCATCGGTGAGACGTCGGGCCCCCGCAAAGATCTGTGCCGCGGTGAGAAGCGACTCCTCGAAGGAGGTTCTCACCGGACGAAGCCCGGGCGAACCGGGGCTTCTTCGCTACGGCGATTTCGTTGGCCACCCATGACACGTTCGGTGGCCCGGTGACAACGAACGAGCCAACCGGACATTTTTGCGGGCCTGGGCATCAACCGCAGCCGGTGTTGAACCCGCAGCTCGAGCACGTGTAGCAGGCGCCGGTGCGCTGCATCATGCCTCCGCACTGCTGGCAGGCCGGTCCGAGGTCGAAGCCGAACGGACTCCGGGACGTGGCAGCCGGGACGACCGGTGGCGTGTCCGTCAGGCCCGCGGTGGCCGGCCTGGCCGACGCGGCCGGGTCGGGCTTCGTTGGCGAGCCAGGCTTCCCGGCCGCTGCGGGCCTTGCCGCGGCGGGCCCGCCGGCCTGACCTGATTGGTGGCTGTGGTTGTGCTCGGGGATGTCGATCGCCGGCACCGAGGTGTCGCTCGAATGCGAGGTGAGAGCGTCCTGGGCGGCCTTGCGTGCACGCACGGCCGGGGTCAGGATCCCGAGGTCCTCCTGAGCGTCGGCATCGAGGAAGCGCGAAGCCAGCCAGCGCATGATGTAGTCGGGCATCGACTTCGCGAACGGGATCTCCGGATTGCTTGTCATGCCCTCCGGCTCGAATCGCATGTAGCTGAACTTGCGCACCAGCGTCTCGAGCGGGACGCCGTACTGCAGCGCGATCGAGATCGAGGTCGCGAACGCGTTCATCATGCCGCGCATCGTCGAGCCTTCCTTGCCGATGTCGGTCAGGAAGATCTCGCCGACGGTGCCGTCGTCGTACTTGCCGGCGGTGATGTAGCCCTCGTGGCCGCCGACCGAGAACTTGTGCGTGATCGACTCGCGCTCCCGCGGCATGCGGTTGCGTCGCGGCGGCGCTGAGGCGACAGCATCGGCGACCGCCTTCTGGATCTCGGCCTCGACGTCGACCGGCGACGGTGCGTCCTGCTGCGCGTCGGTCCGCAGTGCCTGCGCGGTCTTTGAGCCGTCGCGATAGATCGCCAGCGCCTTGACCCCGAGTCTCCACGCCTGCGTGTAGGCGTCGGCGATGTCATCGGCGGTCACCTCGCTCGGCATGTTGACGGTCTTGGAGATAGCGCCACTGATGAACGGCTGGATCGCGCCCATCATCTTGATGTGGCCCATGTGCGAGATCGCGCGCTCACCGACGGCGACGTCGAACACCGGCAGATGCTCCTCGGTCAGATCGGGAGCGCCGACGATCGTGCCGTGCTCATTGACGTAGGCGACGATCTGCTCGACCTGCTGGTCGTTGTAGCCGAGCGTCTCGAGCGCCAGGGGCACCGTCTTGTTGACGATCGTCATCTGGCCGCCTCCGACCAGCTCCTTGAACTTCACCAGCGAGAAGTCCGGTTCGACGCCGGTCGTGTCGCAGTCCATCAGGAAGCTGATGGTTCCGGTCGGCGCCAGCACCGTCGCCTGGGCGTTGCGGTAGCCGTGCTCCTCTCCGAGCTCCACCGCCGCGTTCCAGACCGAGCGCGACGCCTCCAGCAGCGCGGCGTCGGCGCAGTTCTGATCATCGAGCGCGTAGGCCGCGTCGCGGTGCATCCGCATCACGGCGTTGTGCGGCTCGCGGTTCTCCTCGTAACGTTCATACGGTCCGATCGCAGCGGCCACCTCGGCCGAGCGCAGATAGCCGCGGCCGGTCATGAGCGCCGTGATCGCCGCGGCGATGCCGCGGCCCGCGTCGGAGTCGTACGGCAGACCATTGGCCATCAGGTAGGCGCCGAGGTTCGCGTAACCCATCCCCAGCTGCCGGAACGCGCGCGCGTTGGTGGCGATCTCCTCGGTCGGATAGCTCGACGGCGAGACCACGATCTCCTGCGCGAGGAAGACGATGTCGATCGCCTTCTCGAACGAGCGCACGTCGAAGCTCCCGTCCTGGCGGCGGAACTTCATCAGGTTGAGCGACGCGAGGTTGCAGGCCGAGTTGTCGACATGCATGTACTCCGAGCACGGATTGGACGCGTTGATTCGGCCCGAATTGGGGCAGGTGTGCCACTGGTTGATGACGGTGTCGTACTGCACGCCCGGATCGGCGCAGCGCCACGCGGCCTGCGCGATCTCGCCGAGCAGCTCCCGAGCGCGAACCGGCTCGCCGACGGGCTCGCCGGTCGTTCGCCCGAGCAGGTGCCAGTCCTCGTCACGCTCGGCCGCGCGCATGAACTCGTCGGTGACACGCACCGAGTTGTTGGCGTTCTGGTACTGGATCGAGTGGAAGCCGTCGCCGTCGATCGACATGTCGAATCCGGCGTCGCGCAGGGCCGCGGCCTTGTCCTCCTCCTTGGCCTTGCACTGGATGAACTCGACGATGTCCGGGTGGTCGACGTCGAGCACGACCATCTTGGCCGCGCGCCGGGTGCCGCCGCCGGACTTGATCGAGCCGGCCCAGGCATCGGCGCCGCGCATGAACGAGACCGGGCCCGAGGCCGTACCGCCGCGGCTCAGGTGCTCCATCGAGCCGCGGATGCGCGAGAGGTTGATGCCCGAGCCCGAGCCGCCGCGGAAGATCATGCCCTCCTTGGTGTTCCACTCGAGGATCGACTCCATCGTGTCGTCGACCGAGAGGATGAAGCAGGCACTGGCCTGCATCTTCGGACTGCCCTCGGGATGCCAGCCGACGTTGAACCAGACCGGCGAGTTGAAGGCGGCCATCTGGTGCAGCAGGATGTGGGTCAGCTCATCCTCGAACGCCTGCGCGTCCCCATCGGTGGCGAAGTAACCACGCTGCTTGCCCCAGCCGGCGATCGTGCCCGCGACGCGCGTCAACATCTGCCTGACCGAGCGCTCGCGCTCGGTTGACCCGAGCTTCCCCCTGAAGTATTTCTGCGCGACGATGTTGGTCGCGTTCTGCGACCACGACTTCGGGAACTCGACGCCGGTCTGCTCAAATGAGACCCGGCCTCCGTGGCCGATGCGCGCATCACGCAGCTCCCACTCAACGGTCGAGAAAGGATCCTGTCCGGCCTCGGTGAAGTACCGCTCGATTGAGAGGCCCTGTCCTGTCGCGCTATCCGTAATTGGGGTCTGCGAAGTCTTCTCCATGCCTACGGCTCCTTCTCGTCGCTGCGTCGCTGCTTGCGTGATGCCTCGGCTCGGGGCTGCTGAGGGGGTCGAGAAGCATCCCGCGAGGGTCGGACGGAACCGAGGCCCGACGGCCTGACCGAGGGTGCTCCGACAGTCAAAAGCGCCGCCGTTGCAGCGGAGTTGATTTTAGCGGGGCCGGAGCGGAATCAGGCCGGCGAACGGCTGGCTTCGAGCGCCAGCGACTGGGCCGTCAGGGCCTGATGCGCGGTGGCCCTGAGCAGCGACTCCTGGAGGTCGGCGCTGCGACGCCGCAGCGCCTCGACCTCGGTCCGTGCATCCTCGAGCTCGGCGTTGGCGACATCCAGCCGCGACTGCACGGCCGCCGTGTCGTCGCGAGCCGATGACAGCGAGTGATCGAATGCGGTCGCGACCGACTTGCGGTCGGCCTCGCGCTCGTCGAGCTGCTGCTGCAGCACGGTCATCTGGGCCTGTGCATGCGCGAGCTGCTCGTCCAGTTCGGTGGCGTCCCGGCGGCTCGCATGTGCGCGCGCCTGGGCCACCTCGGCCGCGTTGCGGATCCGCCCCAGCTCAGCTGCGCGGTCGGCCAGCTCGGCCTCGAGCGCGGTCTGTGTGCGCGTGGCATTGTCGGAGGAGGCGCGCAACTGGGCCTCGAGCGTCCCGGCCGTGGCGGCCGCAGCTCGTGCCCGCGCCTCGGCCTCATCGCGGTCGGCGAGCGCCACGTCGCGGTCGGCGATCGCGGAGTCGCGCTCCGCGCGCGCATCCTCGCGCTCGGTGCGCAGATGTGTCATCTCAGACTCCGCGGCTGTGCGCCGCTCACGCTCGCTCTGCACCCGGTGCTCGAGCTCGGCGATCGCCAGGCGGCGCGATTCCGCCAGCGCCTCGGCCTCCGCCAGGCTCGAGGATGCTGCGTCTGCGCCGCTCGAGTCGCCGCCGGCGGAGGCAGCTGACGCGGCCGCAGTGGCCATGTCAGCGTGCGATCCCGGACGCGTGCTGCGCCTGGGAGTCGGCGGGGGCAGCCGCACGAGGTCGCCGCCGGGCAGCGCCAGCGAGTACGTGGCGCCGGGGCTGAGGTCCTCGAGCGGTGCCGAGAAGGCTGCGCGGACCAGGTCGGGCGAGCCGGGCAGCGACGGCAGTTGCTCGTGGCGGTGCTCGCCACGTTCATCGCTGATCACGAGTGTGAGTGGTCCGGCGCTCAGCGAGGGCGCGGGGCGTCCGCTCACGCGCAGCAGCACGGTGCCAGGCGCGGCCTCGACCTGCTCGAACTCGACCAGCTCGAATTGGGAGTCTGCCTCGGTCACGGCGCAGGATTCTAAGCCCTGGTCGGGTCCTGGCGTGCAACGCGCCGCCCGGGATGTGTGGCAACCTAGGGCGCTCCATGAAGCTACTTGTCACCGGCGGCGCCGGCTATATCGGCTCGATCGTCTCACGAGTGCTGATCGCCGGAGGCCACGAGGTGGTCGTCCTCGACAACCTCGAACGCGGCCATCGCCAGGCGGTTGCGCCGGAGGCTCAGCTGATCGTCGCGGATCTGCGCAATCCCGATGAGGTCGAACGCACGCTCGCGGACGGGTTCGACGGGGTTCTGCATTTCGCTGCGCTGGCGCTTGTCGGCGAGTCGGTCGAGCACCCCGAGCGCTACTACCGGACGAACGTCGCCGGCACCTTGAATCTGCTCGAGTCGATGGTCGCGCACGGCGCGCAGCGGCTCGTGTTCAGTTCCACCTGCGCGGTGTACGGGCAGCCTGACGAGGTGCCGATCCCGGAGACCGCGCCGCCCCGCCCGCAGAACGCATATGGCGCCTCGAAGCTCGCGGCCGATCATCTGATCGGCGACTTCTGCGTCGCGCACGGAATCGGGGCGGTGAGCCTTCGCTACTTCAATGTCGCCGGTGCTCATGGGGACATCGGCGAGGACCACGAGCCCGAGACCCACCTGATCCCGAACATCCTCAGGGTGCCGCTCGGCCAGCGCGATGCGGTCCAGATCTTCGGCACCGACTACCCGACCCCCGACGGCACCGCGGTGCGTGACTACATCCACATCGACGACCTCGCCGACGCGCACGCGCTGGCGCTCGATCACGCGCGCGCGGGACAGCATCGGATCTTCAACCTCGGCAACGGCGCCGGCTTCTCGGTGCGCGAGGTGATCGCGGCCGTCGAGCAGGTCACGGGCCACGCGATCCCCGCGCAGGAGGCCGACCGCCGTCCCGGCGACCCGCCACAGCTGGTCGCGGCGGGCAAGAGGGTCCGCGAGGAGCTCGGCTGGGTGCCGCGGAAGCCGGACCTCGAGACGATGATCGCCGATGCGTGGGCCTTCGCCCAGGCGCACCCGCACGGCTACAGCAGATCGGCCAGCGCCTCCAGCGCCTGAGCCAGAACCGCACCACGCTCGCGCGTCGCGTCGAGTACGCGGATCCGCTCGGGCTCGGCCGCGGCCAGCTCGAGATAGGCCTGGCTGATCCGCGCGAAGAACTCGACGCCCTCCTGTTCGAGCCGGTCGGGCGCTTCGCCCCGCGCGTCCGCGCGCGCTTGCGCGGACGCGGGATCGAGCGTGAGCAGCAGGGTGCGGTCAGCTGTCAGGCCGCCGGTGGCGAACAGGTTCAGCTCACGCACCGCCTCGATCCCGAGGCCGCGGCCGGCGCCCTGGTAGGCCAGCGAGGAGTCGACGAAGCGATCAAGCAGCAACCACTCGCCGGCGGCCAGCGCCGGCGCCAGCGCCTGCTCGACCAGCTGAGCCCGCGCGGCGGCGTAGAGCAGCGCCTCGGCCCGCGCCCCCACAGTCAGCGACGGATCCTTGACGATCGCGCGCACCGCCTCGGAGGTCTCAACCCCGCCGGGCTCGCGCAACAGCCGCGCCTTCACTCCTGAGCGTGCGAGCGCCTGCTGCAGCCCGGCGGCCAGCGTCGTCTTGCCGGTGCCGTCGAGGCCCTCGATCGTGATCAGGCGTCCGCGTTCGCTCATGTGATGTCGGGTAGCTTACGATCGGCTGATGCTGACAGCGCTCGAGCGACACCCGAACGCGCTCGCGGTGCTCGGGCCTGCGCTCGAGCCCGATGCGCACCCGTCGCACGCATACCTGTTCCACGGGCCGGGCGGGTCGGGCAAGCGCGCGATCGCCCGCGAGTTCGCCGCCACGCTGCTGAGGGACGGCGCGCCCGATCCGGCCAGTGCGCAAGCGCGCGCACTGGCCGGGGTACACCCGGATCTGACGTGGGTAGCTCCCAGTGGAGCGCATGAGGTGCTGGTCGCCGACATCGACGAGCCGGTGGTCGCCGCGGCGACCAGGACGCCGTTCGAGTCGGCGCGGCGGGTGTTCGTGATCGAGAGCACCGAGCAGCTCGGCGACGAGGCCGCCAACCGGCTGCTGAAGACGCTCGAGGAGCCGCCCGCGTTCGTGCATCTGATCCTGATCTCCGATCGGCTTGCGGACGTGCTGGCGACCGTTCGCTCACGCTGTCAGCTGGTGCGGTTCGAAGCGCCGTCGGTCCAGGAGCTGGCGGCCGAGCTCGCCGCCGGCGGCGTCGACTCGAGCTTGGCCGATGCCTACGCGCGACTGAGCCTCGGCGACGCTTCACGCGCGCGGGCGCTGGCCGAGCCCGAGGGTGGGGAGCTGCGGGCGCGCACGCAGGAGCTGGTGCGCGGAGCGATCTCGGGACGGGAGGAGTCCGCCTGTGAGGCGCTGCTCAATGCCGTGCGTGCCCGGGGCGAGCGCGTGAGGACCGAGCTCGAGGCGGGCGGCGCGTCCGAGCTCGAGCTGCTGCCGAGTCGTGAGCGCAAGCGTGCGGAGACCGAGCTTCAGGAGCGTCTGCGGCGCGTACGTCGGCGGGTTGACACCGGTGAGCTCGAGCTGGCGCTGGACCTGGCCGAGGCGTGGCTGCTCGACCTGGTTGCGGTGGCGCTGGGCGCGGGTGACCTCGTGCGTAACAGCGATCGGATCGACGAGCTGCGGGCGGACGTGGACGTCGGGCGGGGTGGTGACGTGGTTGCTCTGCAGCCAGGCCGTCGAACTCATCGAGGACACCCGCACTCGCTTCCAGCTCAATGTCAGTGAGGACCTGGCGCTCGAGGCGCTGAGCTTCCGGCTCGGTGACCTCCTGGCGGCGTAGATGGACTGAGCGATGGCTGGCCTCTGGCATCGCACGAGTCGCGCCGAACCGGAGCAGCAGCAGCGGGCGCCGGGCGTCGCGCGCGTGCAGGTGCGAGCTCCGCGTCAGTCGGATGAGCGCGACTTCGTCGCGCTCATGCGTGAGAGCCGCACGTTCCACCGTCCCTGGGCGAGCGCGCCAACCGACGAGGGACGGTTCGCTGCGTATCTCGAGGACTCACGCAGGCCCGACTTTGAGGCGTTCCTCGTGGTCAGGGTCGAGGACGCGCAGATCGTCGGGTTCTTCAACGTCTCTCAGATCACGCGCGGATCACTGCAGAGCGCCTACCTCGGCTATGCGGTGGCCGAGCGCTTCGCGCGGCAGGGATACATGCGCGAGGGGATCGAGCTGGTTCTTCGCGAGGCGTTCACGCGATTGCGCCTGCACCGCATCGAGGCCAACATCCAGCCGGGGAACAGAGCCTCGATCGCGCTGGCGCGAGGCGCGGGCTTCAAGCGCGAGGGCTTCTCGCCGCGGTACCTGAAGATCGGCGGGCGCTGGCGCGACCATGAGCGCTGGGCGCTGGTGGCCGATGATTGGGCACAGCGGCGCTCCGGTTCCTGAGGCAGCCCGCTGCCAGAGGGGAGAGTCGACCGTCCCGGCCGACTCGTTGCACTGGTTGCGGGTTCGGCGTCGCGGGTCGCGGATCGATCGCCTAATGTCGCGTGCATGAGCGGAGGCAGCCGGCGCCGGCGTGGATCGGGAGGGCATCCAGCGCGCGTGTCCGCGCGGCGACAGCGGGATGAGGCGGAGCGGACCGACCGAGCGTCCGGTCCGGTGGGGCTCGCACGCGAGATTGCGCGGACGGCCGAGCGTTTGGGCTCGGCGCTGGAGGCTGAGGTGTGGGCCTCGCAAATGCTGGGCGTGTTCTGGCGCGGCCGCTACGAGCTGCCGTTCCACGAAGGCGTGCGGATCGATGCGGCACTCGAATATGGCGAACCTCTGCTGCCCGAGCTTGGGCGGATGAGCGGCGCCGGCGCCGCCATCGCGACGATGGCGATCGCGGCACTCGAAGACGGCGAGCTCGGGCAGCAGGCGCGCGAGCTGCTTGACACCGCGGGCATGTGGGCGCGGCTTCCGGCCTGGGCCGGAGACATCGGCGAATCCCAGATCATCGACGCGGCGGTGATGCGGGATCGGATCTTCGACGATGCTCGCAACGTCTTTCTGGAAGCTCGCCACGCTGATGGCCAGGTGCTGGCGGTCGGCGTCCTGATCGACAACAACCTTGGCGGGATGGCGAAGGATGTGCTGCTGACCGACTCGATCGATTCCGTCGAGGCGACCATCCGCGCTCATCCCGGCGGGGGTGACGGAGCCGGCGGCGAGCTCATGCTCGAGCGGGTTACTCCCGGCGTCGCGGCCGGTCTAATCAGCGAGGCGATCCGACAGACCGACATGACCTGGGATCCGCCCGTTGGCGATGACTACTGGGCCGGGCGCGCGCTGGCCCTGCTGCGCGCGGATCAGACCCCAAGTGTGGTCATGCCGGAGAAGCGGGACGAGATGCCGCAGGCGCGACGTGAAGCGCTGCATGCTGAGTTCCTGGCCTCGCCGGAGGGCGCAGGCATCGCCCCGGACAGCGACGAGGCCTGGATCGTGCAACTCGCGATCGACTTCACGGCAGGCTATCTCGCAGACGATCCGCTGCGCTGGAGCCCGTCGCTCGCAGAGCTGTTCATGCTCGACTGGGTGCCGCGCAAGGTGCTGACCACGGACGCGATGATCCGGCTGCTGCCTCGGGTCCTGCAGGCCTGGGTGCGGTTCGTCGGCCGCAGGCGCGAACTTCCTGCGGGCGCGATCGCGTTGACCTGCCAAGCGATCGATGAGTTCGCCCCGGAGATGGCCGAGCTCTCCTCGGACCCGGACCTCGGCGGACCGTCCAAGCAGTTCCTTGTCGCCGCTCGTGACGCGGGCGTCGACATCGAGGACGTGCAGGCGCTCGAGACGTTCATCGCCGGCTGGAACGCGCGGAGCGGCCTCGAGGAGGGCGTTGCCGACATCGGCGTGGCGCTCGGTGGCGCTCACGCAGAGCCAGGCGAGGGTCTGGAGGGCCAGGTGCTCCAGCTCAAGATCACGCTCAGTCGGATCACGAAGCCGCCCATCTGGCGGCGGCTGCGGCTGCTGGCCGAGACGCCGCTCGACGAGCTGCACCAGATCATCCAGGTTGCGTTCGGCTGGGAGAACAATCACCTTCACGTGTTCGAGATGGATCAGCTGGAGTTCGGCCCCGTGGAGCCCGAGCTGGAGCTGGATTTCGAGGATGAGAGCCAGTTCACGTTGGGCGAGCTCGCGCGGCTCGGCGATCGCATCAGGTACACGTATGACTTCGGGGACGGCTGGCAACATGAGATCCGCGTCGAGAAGGCCCTGGAGCACGATCCCGGCATCGCACACCCCGTGCTGGTCACCGGCAGGGGCGCATGCCCACCCGAGGACTGCGGCGGCGTGTGGGGTTACGAGCAGCTCAAGGAGGTGCTCGCCGATCCGGACGCCGACGAGCATGAGGCGGCGCGAGAGTGGCTCGGGCTTGCCGCGTCCGAGGCGTTCGATCCGAAGGCGGTCGATCTGGACGCGATTCGGCATCGGCTTGCGCGACTGCAGAGGCGCCAGTAACAGGTCGTGCTGGGCGAGCAGCGACGCGGACGCCTCGCGACCAGCACCTGGAAGAGCTATCGCTCGGTCGCCTCACGACACATCATCGGCGATCCGATTCGCCGAGTGATGACACGGAAGGGGCAGATCGTCGTGGTCGAGCCTGCGATCAGCCCACTGGGCGAGAACGGCGGTTACGCGATCGGGCATCTGCCCGTCGCCGAGTTCGAGGCCGCCGACACCCTCACGCGCGGGCTGCAGGCCATGCGGAGCGCCGGTGTCGGGCGCCCAACTGAGGCGAGAGCATGGAAGGTGCTTTCGTCCGCACTCTCCTGGGCGGTCGAGGACGGCTCATGGCCGTTGGCGGTCAACGGCTGTCTGACGATGCGGCGATGCCGCGGGATGCGGCGTGCATCCCGGCGCGCTGGGACCGGCGCGGCACGACAGACGTCTTCTGGCAAGCGACGTGACAGCCTGTCGTCATGGGCGCTCTCACCGCTTGCGGTCGAGCGAATCCGCCTCGTGATGCTGGAGCGAGTCCAGCAGCGTTCCGGGTTGCTGGCGCTTCGCGACGCCACGGCCGTGTCCATCCAGCACGGAATGGGTATGCGCAACCAGGAGATCTGGGCGCTTCGCTTCCGTGACATCACCGGCCGCCGCGCCACGGTCCGCGAGATGCTCAGCTACGGAGAACTGGATGCTGGCAAAACGGCGGCCGCCACCGGCCTGTCGCGCAGGCCGCCGATCGGTGCGCTGCTCACCGACGACATCGCCTCATGGAGGGCCGCTCTCGCGGAAGCCGGCTATCCGACCGCCGCCGACGACTTCCTGCTGCGCGGTGACCTCGGTGGCCACGGTGCCCGGGACGGTCACATGACCGGAAACCAAGCACACAAGTGGCCGGGTAGGTATTTCACGCCGGCGATCCGAAAGGTCGCCGAGCGATGGCCGGAGGAGCACGGCGACATCGTCGGCGCGACGCCGTACTCGCTGCGCCGCGGGATGATCTCGCTGCGGATCCGCGCTGGCGAGGATCGCCAGGCGATCGCGCGGCAATGCGGCACCAGCGTAGACATGCTGGAGCGGAGCTATTCGTTCGCGATCGAGGATCTGGAGGACGAAGGTCCCAGGCCAGCCGAAGACGAGCGGCGACGCGCTCGCCAGTGCGCTCTGACCGGGCGACTCCGGGCGGAGTGAACTTGACGGGAGGTCGGCCACGAGACGCTTCGCAGGACCAGAAGCACACGCTGGATCGCATCCGATGGACTGCTCAGAAGCGGTCCGGTGCTTGCGTGTAGTCCTGCAGCGCGTACGGGTTCAGTAACTGGCGGCGCCAGAAGTAGTCACGGTCCACCGCCGTCAGCTCGGCGAGCTCGGCGACGTCGTCCCACTCACCTCTGATCACATCGATCTGGCGGTCGACGATCTCACGCGCTTGGGGCTCGGTCAGCAGATACGTTCCCGCGTAGCGAACACAACCGTCGAGCTGGCTGAATCTGTAGCCGTCGGGCCCGATCGCCATCGCCTGGCTGGCTTCGCCGCCGCTTCGCCTCTGCGGGCAGATGTCGTAGGCGGGCGTCAGGCTCAGCGTCTCGCCATTCCAGAACGCAGCGTGATTGCGGGCGTGGTCATCGGTGTTGCCCACGAGGATGTTGAAGACGATGCGTGAGAACAGCTCTCGCAGCGTCTCCTGTGCATCGGTGAACCGTTCACGGATCAACTCGGCGAGATCGGCATAGCTGGCATAGCGGCCCAACATCTCGTCAAGCTCGAGCAGCGTCAGAGCCGAGACCATCGCGCGACGGCGCCGTGTTCCAGGTATGCGGTCGAACCGCTCGACCAGCAGCGCTTTGCGCCCGAGCACGGTTACAAGCTTCACGGGAGCGACATCGAGGCCGGCGCGGCGAGCTAGCTCCATGGCGCAGAACTCCCCCTGGACCACGGGAAAGAAGTCGGTTGAGGAGGAGAACTTAGCGATCAGCTTGCGACCAGTTTCGGCGTCGTCCAAGAGCGCCTTGGGTCGAGCGCCGCCAACCGAGCTGCCGTGCAGGAGCGCGCGGTCCAGGCCCGGCGAGAGTGGGAGCCGGCGGTCGACAAGATCGGCGGCCGTCATCAGCTCTTCGAGCCTCGCTGTGGTCTCCAGGCGAGGCACGTATTGGTCCGGTGAATCCTGGAAATCGAGTGCACCGATCCTGTCTGAACCGGAGCGCAGCAGGTAGGTCAACGGATCCAGAACGGCGGCGTCGGCGTCTTTTGCGTTGGAGCCGAGCAGCAGTTGCATGATCACCCGCTGGCCCCAGGCATCCGGAGAGCCATCGTTGATGCACCCAGCGATACGCAACCCCTGCAGCGGCTCGATCGATCCCCGGCGCAGCGGCAGCTCGGGCAGGTAGAGCGGCACGGCATCGCTGCGGCCCAGGTAACTGAGTCCGTAGTTGAACAGGACCAGGCCGCCGACGGCCTCCAAGCGTCCCGCGACCACCGGCTCCTCGTCCTCGGGGAGCCAGCACCAGACGAACGCCTCCTGCGGCGGCTCAGAAGTCATCGCGCGCCGGCCTGTCCTTCGTGCGTACACGCTGCGGCAGCAGCGCGCTGCGCGCTGCGGTTCGGTCCAAATCGATGCTCAGCCGATCGCGGTCCTCATGAAAGAGCGGCACCCCGGCCAGCGCCGCCACCTGAAGCGCCGTGCCCAGCGCAACGCTCAGATCACCGTTCTCCACCTTGCGTAATGTGGGCGCGGTGATGCCAGCACGCTGCGCCAGTTCGCGCTGGGACCAATGCCGCTGCAGGCGGGCCGATCGGATTTGCTCCCCGAGCAGCTGCGCGGCATCGCGAGCGTAAGCGGAGTATTGCCCTGTTCGCGCCATCAGGCAAAGCATACTTGCTCTTAGAGCCCTAAAGGAAAGAATTCTTTCCCCATGTGGATGCGAGTCCGTCCGCTTGATGCCCCACCGGCAGGCGGGACGTCCATCACGACACCACAGGTAGCGTGGCGAGCGCTGCGACGGTTGGCTACCCTTGCCGCGAGCAAAGGGAAGTCAGGATCTGTAGGCCCCAGTGCAGCCCGCGAGAGTTGCACCGAGTAGCCAACAAATCGGGAACTCCCCGCAAATGCCGACGTAGCTCAGCTGGTAGAGCACTTCACTCGTAATGAAGGGGTCCGGGGTTCGAGTCCCCGCGTCGGCTTAGCCTCAAAAGTTGCTGATTTGCAGCCTAATCTTCCGCGAGAAACCGACTCATGAGGACCCGGCCGAGTCCCAGGTGGCTGCAATTGGCAACAAATTGGCAACTGACGGCCGAGGCGGAGCCCGAAACACCGCTGCTGGAGCCAGGTGGCGCGCATTGAACTCGGCGATGATCCTCCAAGTTCCGGGGCGAGCCTATTAGTGTTCTGCACTTTGTAGGCGCAGAGCTACTGAGGCGTAGCGAGCGGTTGGCCATCGAGTTCAAGATTGGAGCGGAGGAGATCCACAAAGTGGGCGAGCTCGGGGTTGAGCGCGTCAGACGCTGCCTCGATTCCACATACCGGTTCCGTATAGACAACTCCGTGTACGACACGGACCGTGACGGCAATCCGTACACCAAAGTACGGGTGCCGCAGCTGCAGACCGGCGCCTTTGAGCGCTTCGCCTTGTCGGCTGTCTCTTAGATCAGAACGGCTACTCAGGCCGCCGCCCAGCATTACGGTATGCAATGGGATGGGCTGTTCATCGATCAAGCACGCGTCACCCTGGGAATGGACCCCACAACACTGCTCCTCTAGCGGGAAGGTCCTCGAAGCATGAGCAAGACACTAACCAAACGAACTAGCCGGATGCACTACTAGCACGCGATCGGGTGTTCGAGTCTGCGCGCTCCGGGCCTTCGCTTGAGGGCAGCCCGGTCTCTCCGCCACTCCGTGCCGAAGCGTCCTCCCTCGAGGATCAACGCCGTCATCTGTTGCGACGTTGACGGCTCTCCCACGGTCGTATCGGAGCCACACCTCGCGGAGGATCTGGTGAGCGAGCTGCTCCGATCCCGCGGCTGCAAGCAATGTCGGGATCTCATCGACTTCGCCGGCGGCGACCGCTGCGCGCCTCCTCAGGCCGAAAGTGACGGCAGTCTTGAGCCCGCGTTCGGTTGGTGACCGTTGCCGGCCAGAACGCGGTCGATGGTGTTTAGACGCACCGCCAGGTGGAGCTCCAGCCGCCGGTCCGCCTCCTGCCAGTCGGCCCCGAGCACAGTCGTCAGCCGGCTTATTCGCGCGTAGAGCGTGTTGATGTGGATCCCCAGGGCGCGCGCGGTATTGGCCAGATGTCCGGCCTCTGCGAAATACGTGTCGAGGGTCGCAAGGAGCGTCATCGACTCCGAGTCACCGTCGCCGATCAGGCCGCCGAGCATCTCTTCGATGAACGCGCGCAGGTCGGTCGGCGACTGGTGAACGAACATATGGCCGAACAGGCCAAGTTGATCTGCAGTGGCACAGCGCCCACGATGGCCAAGCGCCAACAGAAGATTCAGGGCAGCGGCAGCCTCGCGATATGCCGTTCTCAACGGCGCACCTCCGCGACGCCTGAGCGCCGCACCGATGGTGGCGGGTGATCCCGCATGACTCCTCAGGTGTTGGGACCACAGCCGCGCTGTGGACCCAGCATCGCTGCCGGGGACGACGATCACAAGTGAGCCACCGACCGTCCCGACGAGGCCGTGTCCGGCGGCCGCGGCGGTCTGCGTGGCGCGCACCCATCCCCATCGCTGCGCAGACTCGGCCAGGGCGGCGACCAGAACAACGTATTCGTCATCTGAACGTACGCCAGCCTTGGAGAGCAATCGGTGCGTGTCGAGTGCGGCGCTCTCATGCCCCTCGAGCAGGTCCTCGAGCACGCGGCTGCGATGCCGATGCTCATGCTCAGCCTTTGTTTGCCGCGCGAGCAACAGGCCCGCGAGAAGTGGCGCGGTGCGTGCCAGCACTTCGGATTCAACACCGTCATTTTGCGTGCGGCGGATGCGCAGCGTCGCCAGCTGCTCCGCACCGGCGCGAATCGGCTGCTCCCAAGCCTTGCCGTCGGGCGATCCCGCTTCGCAGCGTCCTGAGACGGCCAGAGTCTCCCCGTCGCGATCGATGAGTTCTGCCTGGCCGGGGAGGAGGCCGACGAGGATCTGCAGCAGTTCGTCCGGCGCCGCTCCGCTCACAGCGGATGAGGCGAGCTGCTCGAGGATGCCTGCCACCCGACGAATCTGCTGGGTCTGCAGGCGCAGACGGTCATGCGCGTCGGCGAGCGCCTCTAGCGTCTTTGCCGAACCCGTCAGAAGCTCAGCATTTTCGATCGCGATCGAAGCATGGGCCGCCACCGAGGCGAGCAGCGACACCTCTTGCGGATCGAACTGGCGAACGGCACGTGACCCCGACATCACGACTCCTCGAGTCTCATCGCCACGCCGCAGGGGGACCGCCACGATCGCTCGGAGCCGCTCCAGTGCCACGCGCCGATCCACTTCGGGGAGATGCACCAGCCTTTCGTCCGACTCGTAGTCGGCGGTGAACGCCGACTTGCCCGTGCGCGCGACCAGCCCGCCCAGTCCGGCGCCCAGCGGGATCCGCATCGCGCGAAACGCCTCGGAAACGATCCCGTCTGTCGCTCTCACGAACGTGTCATTGCCATCGGTCATCGTTATGTACGCCACGTCGGTCCCGAGGAGCATCCGTGCGCGCCGGCAGATCTCGCCGAGGAGCTCATCGAGATCTCGGCGTGCGGCCAGGTCCATCGCCGTATCGCTCAGAACGGTCAGCCCCACCGCGCGACGCCGGTCCGCGGCGCGCGACTCGTACAGGTTCAGTAGGAGGCGGGAGAGCTGGTCGAACCACTGCGCGTCGGCCTCATCGGCCGCACGAAGCGCCTCGAGTTCGCTCAGCAGATCGGCCTCGGGAACCTCGGCCGCCAGCATCTCGAGCAGCGCGGTCAGAGCCTCCACCGACATCAGCGCTGATCAGTCTGAGAACGCGCCCGGGGTCACATCTGAATGATAGCCCGTCCGGCTATCCGTCCTTCTCGCAGGCGCCTGTACGCGTCGTCCGCTTCGTCCAGTGCGAAGCGGTGGCCAATCATCCTGTCGACCTTCAGACGCCCTTCAACGGCCAGAGCCATCAGCGCCGGGAGGTCATGACGAGGACGGCCACCGAACGAACCGAGGATCTGCAGCTT
The DNA here is from genome assembly GCA_963848435.1 of uncultured Conexibacteraceae bacterium. Classification (GTDB taxonomy): domain Bacteria; phylum Actinomycetota; class Thermoleophilia; order Solirubrobacterales; family Solirubrobacteraceae; genus Palsa-465. The sequence continues at coordinate 138,876 of CAWKDQ010000011.1, forward strand.
GCGCCGCACGAGCCGGGTGATCTCGACCTCTGCGAGGACGCCGACCCCGGCAATGCCGACCATCACGCAGCGCCCGCCATCCTTCACCATTTCCGTCGCCTGGCGAAACGTCTGTGGCCGTCCGATCGCTTCGAACGCGACGTCAACGCCGGCACCGCCGGTCAACTCACGCACGACCGCCACGACGTCATCGGTGCCAGCGTTCACCGCGTCGTCGGCGCCGAGCTCGCGGGCCAGCTCGAGCTTGTCAGCGGCAACGTCGACAGCGACGATGCGGTCGGCCCCGAGCGCGCGGGCGACCTGGATGATGCCGCCGCCCACCCCGCCGGCACCGAGCACGACGACGCTCTCACCCGCGACGAGCTTCGCCACATGCGTCAGCGCGCCGTAGGCCGTCATAAGGGCACAGCCGAAGATCGTGGCATCCACGGGGTCGAGCCCGTCGGTGATCGGTGCCAGTGCTCGCGATGGCATCACAGCCAGCTCGGCAAGACCTCCCATCGAGTACATCCAGACCGGCTCTCCGTCGGAATCGAACAACCGGGTTTCGCCATCGTAGAGCGTGCCGTTCAATCGGTTGTGAGCGAAGAACGGCTCGCACAGCTCCTCGCGGCCCCCGAGGCACATCGCGCATCTGCCGCACGGCATGATGAACGCCCCCGCCACCCACTGTCCAATGTGAAGGTCATCCACGCCCTCGCCCAATTCGACGATCTCGCCGCTCACTTCGTGGCCGAGCACGCACGGCATTGGGAACGGGACCGATCCGTCATGGATATGGAGGTCGGTGTGGCACACTCCGCAGGCTGCAACCTTGATGAGGACCTCGTCAGCCTTCGGACGCGGATCCTGGAGTTCTTCGACGATGAAGGGGCCGTTGACGGTCCGGACCACCGCAGCCTTCACCGTTGACCATCCTTTGAAAAGAGCATGCGCACATATTCCGTCACCACCACACTCGCGGTAAGGGAGATTTCCTCTAGCAACCACGCCGACCGCTAGAGGCAATCTCTGTATCAGCCGCGAAACATGGCCAATAGGATCGGCCCAATGTCAACCGCCTCCACTCCCACCGCACCTTCAAAGCTCGAAGCCGTTGCCCATTGGCTTGACGGCCAGCGCGTTGCATCCAACGCTCGCACCGTCGACATCACCAACCCTGCCGACGGATCCGTCATCGGTTCACTCCCGTGCGCGGACGAGGCACTGGTTGACAGGGCAGTCCGCTCAAGCGCTGAGGCGTTCCAGACGTGGAGAGCCACAGGCCTTTCGCGGAGGATGCCGATCATGCAGCGGTTCCGAGGTCTACTCGCGGATCACGCGGATGATCTGGCCCACGTGATCGCGCTTGAGCACGGGAAGACGGTGGATGACGCGGCCGGGGAGGTTGCGCGCGGTCTCGATGTCGTCGACCTGGCCTGTGCCGCCCCGACAATGTTGCAAGGCCGATACAGCGATCAGGTTACGGGCGGGATCGACACCTACTCAATGCGGCTCCCGGTCGGCGTGTGTGCTGGCATCACGCCCTTCAACTTTCCGGCGATGGTGCCGCTCTGGATGTTCCCGATCGCGCTCGCGTGCGGGAACACGTTCGTCCTGAAGCCGTCCGAGCGAGACCCGAGCGCCTCGCTGCTGCTCGCAGAGCTGCTCGATGAGGCTGGCTTGCCCCCAGGTGTGTTCAACGTCGTTCAGGGCGACCGCGACACGGTGGATGTTCTGCTCACCCACCCCCAGGTCCGAGCGATTAGCTTCGTCGGATCAACGACGGTGGCGCGACACATCTATTCGACGGGGGCCGCCGCCGGGAAACGCGTGCAGGCACTCGGTGGCGCCAAGAACCACATGATCGTGTTGCCGGACGCCGACATCGAGCTGGCTGCGGACGCCGCCGTATCTGCCGCCTTCGGCTCCGCAGGTCAGCGGTGCATGGCGATCTCGGTCGCGGTTGCGGTCGGTGCCTGCGCCGATCCGCTCGTGGCCGCGATCTGTGAGCGAACCAGTCGGCTGTGCGTCGGCCCATCGTCGAACCCCGCGTCGGAGATGGGTCCGCTTATCACGAGCGACGCGCGCCAGCGAATCCGCGACTACGTGGACCGAGGCGAAGCGGCCGGCGCACAGGTCGCCGCCGATGGACGCGAGCTCGTGATCAGCGGCCACGAGCAAGGCAACTTCGTGGGTCCGACGGTGCTTGACCACGTGACCCCGGACATGGACGTCTACAGGGACGAGGTCTTCGGACCGCTGCTGGTGATCGTCCGCGCCGAGAGTCTTGACGGCGCTCTGAAGCTGATCGCGGACAACCCGTACGGGAACGGCGCCGCGATCTTCACGCAGAGCGGTCAGGCCGCACGGCGCTTCGCACGCGAGGTCGAAGCTGGCATGGTCGGCATCAATGTTCCGGTCCCTGTGCCGGTCGGCTTCTACAGCTTCGGCGGTTGGGGCGACTCGTTGTTCGGCGACGCCCATGTCTATGGCCCCGAGAGCTTCCAGTTCTATACGCGCGGCAAGGTCGTGACGTCCCGCTGGCCGGAGCAGGCCACCGGCGTTCAGCTGTCATTCCCGTCGCCTGGTGCGGCTGAGGCGCTATCCGGAAATTCACCCACCAACAACGCTTGACCAGTAAGGCCAACGCGGTGTCACCAGATCCCGAGCCAGCGCGCTCAGAAGGGCATCTGCCTGATGCCCGAGGGTCGCGGCATCTTCCGGTCGCTGACAGTCGCAGAGAACCTACTGCTCTACACCCCGCCATGGGCGCGAGAGGAACGGTTGGAGCGTGCGCTCAGCGCATTTCCGGTCTTGCGAGAGCGGCTCAAGCAGACCGCCGGCAACCTGTCCGGTGGCCAGCAGCAGATGCTCGCTCTTGCCCGGATCCATCTGGCGGACCCACGCGTGGTGCTTTTGGACGAGGTATCGATGGGCCTGGCTCCGGTCATCGTCAACTCGATCTTCGAGACTCTCAGCGAGCTCTCGAGCACCGGGATCTCAGTGGTGCTTGTCGAGCAGTTCGTCAATCGAGCGCTCGAGCTGTCGGACCACGTCTACTTGCTCAACCGCGGCAGAGTGAGCTTCTCGGGTCCTCCCGCCCAACTTGATGAGCGGACCGTGATGAAGGGTTACCTGGGCGCGGATCTGGCCGCCGACTGATCCGCGTCTCGCCCCGTCACTCTGCTTCGGACGCGACGGGGTACTTCGCGGGCTCGCGGGGCCGCGGCGGAGAGACCCGCCGCGGCCGCACCGAGAGTGTGATCGTCAAGAGTCTGGCTTACGCTGCCGAGGGCGGCTCCCCGGCGGCGGACTCCCATTTGCCGTTGACGCACGGTAAGGGCGGGCAACCTCGACGAGCGTCCCGTGAGCTGCCTTTGGCGGGATCCAGCTCCACTGCTGCCAGGTCATGTTGGGGTCACTGAAAACCTCAAGGCTCTTCAGACGGAGAGTTCCTCTGAGCGCAGCCACTCGAGCGTCTGTTGCAGGCCGGTTGCGTAGCTCACGCGGGGCTCCCAGCCAAGCAGCTCAGCGGCCCTGCGGTTGCTGAAGCTCTGATGCCGGCCCATCACCTGCACGGCCTGGCGCGAGAGCAGTGGCCGGGTTGACAGGCCGGTCGTCGCCCGCAGCGCTCGGTAGCCGTGCTCGAGCGAGAACCCGATGCCCTCCGCCAACGGATACGGCATGCTCCAGCGCACCTGTCGACATCCGAGGCCATCCGCCAGATCGTCGGTGAGCTCTCGCCAGGTGACGCTGAGGCCGTCGGTGACGTTGAAGGCCTGGGCACGCACATCATCGTGTTGCATGGCAAGCATCGTCGCGTCGGCCAGGTTCTCGACGAAGCACAGGCCGGCGATCGCGCGGCCGCCGTCGATCAGGACCATGTTGCCGGCCCGGATCGCGCGTGCGATCTCGAGCACGACCTCGCGCGAGCGCGGGCCATAGACCGTCGACGGGCGCAGGATCACAGTGTCCAGGTCACGTTCGTGGGCCGCTCGCCGCACCTCGGATTCGGCGCCGAGCTTCGTCTGCCCGTACCAGTTGCTGAAGCCTGTCGCGGCATAGCTCTCCTCCACCAGGCGAGCACCCGGGTGGCCATAGACGTCGGTGCTCGAGAAATGCACGAACCGCCGCACCGTGCCGGAGTCTGCGGCCGCGGCCAACAGGTTCCGCGTGCCCGCCACGTTCACCCGGCTGACCTCGTGGGGCCTGGCCCAGTCTGAGACCATCGCGCCGCAGTGCAGCACGAAGCGGCAGCCGTGGACCGCACGCGCGAGCGACCCGGCATCGGTCAGATCGCCGACCGCGAGCTCGACCTCGAGGGCGTCCAGCAGGCTTGTGTCGCTGCTTGGCCTTACGAGGCACCGCACCTGGTAGCCGTCCTGCACAAGCCTCTGCACCAGATGACCGCCGATGAACCCGCTGGCGCCGGTGACCAGGCAGGCGTCCTCACGCGATCCGTCGCTGCCCCGGCCCAGGAGCACCGAGTCGCGCTCCGAGCGTCGCGCAGGCTCCGAGCGCCGCGCAGGCTCCGAGCATCGCGCAGGCTCCGAGCATCGCGCAGGCTGCCGGCCGAGCCCCGGGTCGGACGCAGGCTCCTGCTCACGCCGCCGCAGCGTCGAGGTGGCGATGCCACGCACAACCTTCCAGTTCTTGCCACCGCCCTCGCAGTCGGTGAGCACGGTATCCAGCGCTCCCAGGAACTCCTGCGCCTCCGCGTCGGAGAACGTAAGTGGTGGGAGCAGCTTGATCACATCGTTCTTGCCGGCCGCCATCGTGATCACGCCGTGGTCACGATGCAGCGGGATCACGACCAGCTGTGGAAACAGGCCCTCACTGGCCAATCGCATCAGCCGAACTCCCAGCTGAGCCTTGCGGGACCGCGGCGCCTGCAGCTCGATCCCGATCATCAGTCCGGCGCCCCGGACCTCACCGATCAGCTCGTGCCGCCGCTGCAGCTCGCGCAGGCCATCGACCAGCGCCTCGCCCATCTGGGCGCTGTGCTCCACCAATCCGTCGCGTTCGATCACGCGCAGCGTTGCGAGACCTGCGGCCATCGACAGGCGGTTGCGGCCGTAGGTCGACTGATGAACGTAGCTGCGCTCGAGCGTGCCGACGGCGCGCTGGAAGATCTCACGCCGGGTCACCATCGCTGCGACCGGCATGTAGCCGCCGCTGAGCGCCTTGCCGACCAACACGATGTCCGGCTCCAAACGATCCCGGTCGAGCGCGAACCAATTGCCGGTGCGTCCGAGCCCGGTCTGGATCTCATCGATCACCAACAACGTCCCGTAACGGCGACAGAGGGCCTGTGCACCCGCGAGATACCCAGGCGGCGGCAGCGTCACCAACCGGCCCTGCACCGGTTCGACGAAGAACGCGGCGACGTCTCCCGAGCGAAGCTCGGACTCGAGGCGGTCGAGGTCGCCAAATGGCACCCGCGCACATCCCGGCAGCAACGGACCGAAACCCTCCTTGAAGAAGTCGTCGCCGACGATCGAGAGTGGGCCGAGCGTGACGCCGTGAAAGCTCGAGTCGCAGGAGACCAGGCGCGGGCGGCGCGTCGCCGCCCGCGCAAACTTCATCGCGGAGTCGACCGCCTCCGCTCCGGTGCTGGCGAAGAAGGTCGCGTCGAGCCCGGGTGGCAGCCGCGCGGCGAGTGCCTCGGCGAGCAGGCCCGCCAGCACGGAGAAGTGGATCTGCACCCCGTCGACGAGGTCGGCGTCGAGCACAGCCTGCAGCGCGGCACGCACGTCCGGCTGCGCGTGTCCGAGGCTCGCGAAACCCTCGCCGCTGTGCATGTCGAGATAGGCGCGACCGCCCGCGTCATGGAGGTATGAGCCGCTCGCGGTCCGGTAGTCGCTGTCAAATCCGAGGATCGCCAGCACGTCCACGAGCGACGGGTCGAGATAGCGGCGGGCCAGTGCGAGCGTCTGCTCGCCCCGGCCGCGTGCGTCGGCCAGGATGCCGAGCGGATCCTCAGCGCGCCGGCTCACGCGTCCAATGGCCGGAACGGCCGCCGGACTTCTCGAGCAGCTCGACTCGTTCGATCGAGGCCCCGCGCTCGACGCCCTTGACCATGTCGTAGACGGTCAGCGCAGCGACCGAGGCGGCCGTCAGTGCCTCCATCTCGACGCCGGTCTGAGCGGTCGTGTGCGCCTGCGCCACAAGCTCGATCGCGCCCGCATCCGCGTCGATCGAAGCCTCGATCCCGACGAACGACAGCGGCAACTGGTGGCAGAGCGGAATCAGCTCCGAGGCGCGCTTGGCGGCCTGGATCCCGGCGATCCGAGCCACGCCGATCACGTCGCCCTTGGGCGCGTCTCCGGCGAGGACGAGGCGAGCGGTCTCAGGCGACACCCGCACCACGGCGTGCGCCACAGCTCGCCGCACCGTCGTCTCCTTGTCGCAGACGTCGACCATCGCAGCCCGCCCATCGGAATCGAGATGCGTAAGCTCACTCATGCCGGCTGGTGCGAGATCTGCGCGGCCGCGATCAGATCCTTGACCGCGGCCACGTCGCCGTCGCGCAGCAGCGCGATCGGATCGGGCTCACCGCCGACGATGCTCTCGAAGAACTCCTTGCGATCCTGATAGGTCGGCAACGTGCCCTTGGCCCAGCCACGCACGTCGTTGAGCAGAACCGCGAGCGTCGCGTATGGCTCTCCGAACATCTCACCGATCTCGCGCTTCATGCGCTTGGCCAGCGCCGGTGACGCTCCCGCGGTCGAGATCGCAACCGCCAGCGGGCCGGTGCGAACGATCGCGGGCAGGATGAAGTTGCACAGCGGCGGCACGTCGACGACGTTCACGAGCATCGCCCGCTCCTCGGCGTCGTCGAAGACCCGGATGTTGGCGTCGGTGTCATCGGTGGCGGCGATCGCGATCAGGCAGCCGTCGAGGTCCTCGCTCAGGTATAGCCGGCGTTCCCAGACGATCGATCCCTCGGCCGCCAGCTCCTCGAGCTCGGGCACCGCCTCCGGTGCCACCAGAACCACATCGGCATCGCAGGCCAACAGTCCCTCCACCTTCTCGAGACCGATCTCACCACCACCGACTACCAGCGCCCGACGCCCGCTCAGTCGCAGGCAGGCGATGTAGAACGGCGTCGCCAGCATGTCGCGCACACAGGATTGGTCGCAGATTCCCTTGCGGAACTGGCATACGCACTCCTTGCCGCTGTAGGCCTGAGCTGGCATCGAGCTAGAGGGTAGCTGCGTCCCGACGGCGGCCGTCGGCCATCGCGATTCTCGATGCTGCTTCGAGTGCCGTCAGGGACGCCCTCGAGCCCTTCGAATCGCTTCGAGGCGGTCCCGCTGGACCGCCTCCGCGTCGTCAGGCTGGTAGAAGGACGCCCCTGCGACGCCGTCGGGCAGCAGCTCCTGAGGCGAGACGTGCCCCGGTCGAGCGTGCGGATAGTCGTAGTTGCCCTCCGTGCGATTGGCGCTGCGCAGGTAGCCGGGCGGAGCCTGCGCGCCGTATTCGCGCACATGCCCGCGAGCGGCGCCGATCGCTCGCTTGGCGCCGTCGGACTTGGGCGCCAGCGCGAGGTAGATCGCGCACTGGGCGAGCACATACTGCGCCTCCGGAAGGCCGACATGATCGACCGCGGCCGCGGCGGCGGTGGCGACAACCAGCGCCTGCGGGTCGGCGTTGCCGACGTCCTCTGAGGCCAGGATCACCATCCGGCGCACGATGAAGCGTGGGTCCTCGCCACCCTCGAGCATCACTGACAGGTAGTAGAGCGACGCGTCCGGGTCGGAGCCGCGGGTCGCCTTGATCCAGGCGGAGATCGTGTCGTAGTGGTTGTCGGCCTGGCGGTCGTAGCTGATCAGACGGCCCTGCAGGGCGTCGGCGATGGCTTCGACCGTGACTCTGCCGCCCGCGCCCACGGCCGCGGCCGCGAGTTCGAGGCCGTTGAGCGCCGCGCGGGCGTCGCCCTGCGTCCATTCAGCCGCGTAGGCGAGCGCCTCGGGGTCGACTGCTCTGCTGGCCGCGCCCTCGCCGAGTTCGCCGCGTTCCACGGCCCGGTTAAGCAGTGACAGCACCTCCTCGGGTGAGAGCGCCTCGAGCTCGTAGACGCGCGTGCGCGACAGCAGCGCCGAGTTGACCTCGAAGTACGGGTTCTCCGTGGTCGCGCCGATCAGCGTCACGAGGCCCTCCTCGACCGCCGGCAACAGCGCGTCCTGCTGGGCCTTGTTGAAGCGGTGGATCTCGTCGAGGAAGAAGACCGTCGCGACGCCCATCCGCTGGCGTTCGCGGGCGCGTTCGAGCACGGCGCGCACCTCCGCGCGGCCGGCCTGGACAGCGCTCTCCTCCTCGAACGCGGCACCGGAGGCGCTCGCCACGATCCGCGCGAGCGTGGTCTTCCCGGTTCCCGGCGGCCCGTGGAGGATCATCGAGTGGGGATGGCCGGTCTCGATCGCGCGGCGAAGCGCCGAGTGCTCGCCGAGCAGATTGCGTTGACCCACGTACTCCTCGAGCGTCTGCGGCCGCATCCTGGTGGCCAGCGGTACGCCGGGCTGATGTTGGCCGCGACCCTCACCCCCGGGATTCTCCGCCGCCGGCTCCGGCCCATCGTCGAAGAGCGTGTCCATCCGTAAAAGTATGCGGCCCGCCGAGGCGGGCCGCAGTCACAGCTTGGGTTGTGCGGGTGGTTACGCGGCGAGCCGCAGCGCAGCCATCTCCGGATTGCGTGCGAGCGTGGTCAGTGCCCGCCTCTCGAGCTCGCCGGCCTGCGACGTCGTGATGCCCAGCTCTGCGCCGGTCTGCCGCACCGTGCGGGGCTCGTCGCCACCGAGGCCGAAGCGCAGCTGAATCACGTTGCGCTCCATCTCCGGCAGCTTGGCCAGAACCTCTGCCACCTGCGCGTCACGCCAGTTGTCCGTCGCGCGCTCCTCGGGCCCGCGCTCGTCGCTCTTGAGCAGATCGCCGAGCGCGGTCTCACCGTCGTCACCGACCGGCTGGTCAAGGCTGGTGATCGCAGCTGACAGCTCACGCACCTCGGTCACCTGATCGATCGGGAGCTCGGCCACCAGGGCGACCTCCTCGTCGGTGGGCTCGCGGCCGAGCTTGAGCGCCAGCTCGCTCTCGACCTTACGGACCTTCACCTGGCGCTGGGCGACGTGCACCGGGACACGGATCGTGCGACCCGAGTTCTGGAGTCCGCGCTGGATCGCCTGACGGATCCACAGCGTGCCATACGTGGAGAACTTGAAGCCCTTGCGCCAGTCGAACTTCTCGACCGCGCGAATCAGACCGAGCATGCCCTCCTGGACGAGGTCCTCCAGCGGCAGCCCGTGGCCCTGGTAGCGACGCGCCTGCGCCACGACCAGCCGCAGGTTTGCGTTGATCATCCGTGTCTTCGCGTCAAGGTCGCCGCGCTCGATCAGCTTCGCAAGCTCGATCTCCTCGGCAGCGGTCAACAGCTCATGGGTGCGCGCCTCACGGAAGAACAGCTCGAGGGACTCCATCGAGCCGTCCAGGACCGGCGTGGCCTGACGACGCCGGGGAATGCGGGCGCCGAGCACCGTGCCCCTGCCGCTGGTCCGCTGTGTGGCTGCGCTGCTGCGGCGCGTGGTGCGCGCCGTCTCCTTCTTTTCAGTGTGCTCTCCGCGAGCTCTGGTGATCGGTGTCATGTGATCGTCTCTTGAATCGTGTGTTCGCTTATTTGAAGATGATCGAATTATACGTAAACGTAAGGTTCTTGTCAAGGCCCGGCAGTTCTCCCAGAGCCCGTGTGCAGGAGCGCAACCAGGCCGGCTGAGAGGGTTCACAGCGCTTGGGAATGAATTCCCTCTGCGCCTCTTCAGAACACTTGACGCGATCGAGTGATGCGTAAGTACTTATGAAGAAGTGACGAAGACGTAGCGGCCTGCTGCGTCCTCGCCGTCACAGGTCTGATTCGCAGCCAAGGTGGATACCCCTGCCTGCGAGGAGAACTACTGCTGAACGTACCCCGATCCGGCCTACCGGTTACAGGCTCAGGCCAGGCCGTCTGCCGGACGACGGCTACAGGCGAGAGCCGAATTCGATCCGTTGCCTGGACTGCACGAGCACACATTCGAGGAGGCCGGGGAAGCGACTGTCGACGTCGTCGCGCCGAAGCGATACCAGCCGCTGGACGCCCTCGCTGCGGGTATTCGTCAGGCCGGCGTCACGCAGCACGCGCAGGTGGTGCGTGAGCGTCGACTTCGACACCGAGACCTCGAGCCGCCCACATGAGAGCTCCTCGTGGCTGCCGAGCAGGCGAACGATCTCCAAACGCACCGGATCACTGAGCGCGTGCAGCACATCGGTCAGGTGCAGCTGCTCCAGGTCGGGGTGCGAGATTACGCGCATCGGACGCCCGAGCTGGTCACGCCAACCCAGGATAGCGGCGCCCGCGGTCCGGGCCCGCACTAGCCGAGCGCTGCGAGCGCCTCGCCGTGCAGGCGGCCGTTGGTGGCCAGTCCGCTACCGCGGCCCGGCCCCGGTGCGCCATCGAGGCCCGTGAAACGCCCGCCGGCCTCCTCGACGACGATCGAGACGGCGGCAAGGTCCCACAGCGTTGCCTCGGGATCGGTCGCGATCTCCGCGGCGCCCTCGGCGACCAGCATGTACTGCCAGGAGTCGCCGACGCCGCGCGTACGCCAGCAGCGCCGGCCCAGGTCGACGACCCGCTGGAAGCCACCGATCGCGTCCCACTCCTCGATCCCGCTCCAGAGAAACTGCGCCGTCGAGAGGTCGTCAATTGCGGAGACCTGGATGCGCCGGCCATCGGCGTAGGCGCCACCGCCGCGCACCGCCCACCAGCGTTTGCCCAGTGCCGGCATCGAGACAGCCCCCAGCTTGACCTCACCGTCCTCGAGCAGCGCGATCAGCGTCGTCCAGGTGTCCATGCCGCGGACATAGCTCTTGGTGCCGTCGATCGGGTCGATCACCCACGCTCGTCCAGCGGGCGGGTCAGCGGGATCGAACTCGCCGCCGAACTCCTCGCCGATCACCGGATCATCCGGCCGAACGTCGCCGAGCCGATCGCGCAATGCCAGCTCGGCGCGCTTGTCGGACTCGGAGACGGGCGTACGGTCTGGCTTGGTCTCGACCTCAAGGTCGGCCGAGCGGTAGCGCAGCATCGTGATCCCGTCGGCGATGTCCGCGAGTTCAAGCGCGAGCTTGAGATCCTCTTCGTAGTCCGCAGCCACGAGCGCGCATCGTAACGGCAGTGCGGCGCAGTACGCTCAGCCGCGATGGCTGACCTCGTGGCCGAACCGCTCGACGACCTCCAGGCCGAGACGACCGATGTCCTGCAGCGGCTGATCCGCTTCAACACGGTAAATCCGCCTGGCAACGAGCGCGACGCGATCGAGTATCTCGAGGCCTACGTCCGTGCGGCTGGTTTCGAGACCGAGCTGCTGGCCGCCGCGCCCGAGCGCCCCAACCTGATCGCCACGCTCAACGGGCACAATCCCGACGGTCCGACGCTGGTCTATCTCGGCCACGTCGACACGGTGCTTGCGCATCCCGCCGACTGGGAGCACGATCCGTGGGCGGCTGAGATCGCCGACGGCCATGTCTGGGGACGCGGCGCAATCGACATGAAGAACCAGGTGGCCGCGGAGGCCGTCGCCGCCGTCATGCTCGCACGCAGCGGCTGGCGTCCACAGCGGGGTGCCCTGAAGCTCGTATTCGTGGTTGACGAGGAGACCGGCGGCGAGATCGGTGCGCAGTGGCTCACACGGGAGCATCCCGACAAGGTTCGTTGCGACCTGCTGATCAACGAGGGAGCCGGCAGCCCGTTCGAGTTCGAGGGGACGCGTTACTACGGCGTCTGCTGCGGCGAGAAGGGAATCTTCCGCTTCAGGCTGACCGCCAAGGGGGTCGCCGGCCACGCCTCGATGCCGCGCCTGGGCGACAACGCGCTGCTGAAGCTGGCGCCGGTGCTCGAGGGGTTGCGGCCGGGCTCAGCCGGCTACGACGCGACGGAGGCGCCACTGTCGTTGCTCGACGCGCTCGGCCTCGACCCGGCAGACATCCCGAGCGCGATGGCGCGCCTGGAGGCGGCCGACCCATTGCTGCCGGTGCTCATCGAGCCGATGCTCGGTGTGACGCTCACGCCAACGATGATCGCAGCGTCGGAGAAGATCAACGTGATCCCGGCCCACGCGTATCTGAAGGTCGACTGCCGGGTTCCGCCCGGGCTCGGAGCGGACCTCGCGCTCGCTCGCCTGCATGATCTGCTCGGCAACGCGGCCGCCGGCCTCGAGATCGAGTTCACCGAGCAGGTCTACGGCTACCAGTCACCGACCCGCAGCGCGCTCATGGACGCCATCGAACGCTGGGTCGGCCGGCACGATCCCGGTGCCAGGACGGTGCCGGTTCTGCTGCCCGGTTACTCGGACTCGAGCCACTTCCGCGCCGCCTTCCCGGACCTGATCGCCTACGGCTTCTTCCCCCATCGCCACCAGATGCTTGCTGAGACCGAGCCGCTGATGCACAACGCCAACGAGCGCATCGACGTGCGCGACCTCGGTTACGCCGCGAGCTGCTACGCGGATCTGGCTCGCGAACTACTCGGCTGAACCCGGCGCTGCCGCCGGTGGGTGGGTGGGTGTGGATCCCGGCGCCGCCAAACCCACCTCGGAGTCCGGATGCTCGGGCGCAGCCGGCAGGTAGCGCGCGCTGTGCGGCAGCAGCGCCATCAATGCCATCACCGACCCGATCAGGCTTCCCGCCCCCAGTACCCGGCGGATTCCTAGCGCTTCACCGATCGGGCCGATGACCGCGTATCCGAGCGGCATCAGCGCCATCGAGCCCATGTGATCCCAGGCGCTGACCCGCGAGAGCGACGCCGACGGGATGTGCCGCGCCAGCGCCGTCTCCCACCAGATCCCGGTCAGAGCCCCCGCGCTACCTGAGGCAAAGGTGGTGACGACAACCACCCCGCGCGGGAGTCCGAGTGCCACGAACAGGCCCACCAGACCCCAGACCGCGCCGCATAGCAGGCCGAGCCGAAGCGGGTAGCGCGGACGCCAGAAGGTCGCCAGCGCCGACCCCGCGACCGACCCGCCACCCCAGACCGCGACCAGGACGCCGAAGAAGCCCACGTCGCCGTAGACGTTGCGGACCGCCAGTGGTCCCAGCCCCTCCCAGGTCACGAGCCCGAACGCGACCACGCCTGTGTAGGCGATGATCGTGCCCCAGACCCAGCTCCGCGAGGCGACCTCGCGCCAGCCTGCCCTCAGCTCGTGGACGAAGCTCTCGCGTCTGGCGACCCGCCTGCTCCGCGCCCGGGGGTGAACCGGAATCAGCAGCACCGCACCGACCAGGAAGCTGGCCGCATCGAACAGGAAGGTCTCACCGGCGCCGATGGTCAGCACCAGCGTGGTCGCGAGCACCGGCCCGAGCACCATCGAGGCGTTCTCGACGATGCTGCGCAGGGCCTGCGCCTCCTGGATCTCGCCCTCGGGCACCGTCTGCGGGATCAGGCCCACGTAGGCCGGCTGGAAGAACGCCTGGGCGGTGCCGAACAGAGCCTCGATCACGGCGATAATCCAGATCGCAGGCTCACCGCTGAGAATCAGCACGCCGAGCAGCGTGTGAAGTCCGGCGCGTACGAGGTCGCTGGCGATCACCAGCCGGTGTCGGGGCAGGCGATCGGCCCAGACGCCGCCGAACACGATCAGCACGACGAACGGCAGCGACCCGGCCGCCAGAATCACGGCGAGATCGGTCGCCGAACCGGTGCGCCTGGTGATGTAGAGCGCCATTGCGACGATCACGGCCTGACTGCCGACCTGACTCAGTGACTGACCGATGAACAGCAGCCGAAAGTCGCGGTGGCGTAGAACAGTTGTTCGGCCCTGAACACTCATCGCCGCGCCGACGTTAGCGGCGGCCCGCTACCGAGAATCCGCGTCAGCGTCGCGCGATCACGCTGTTTCCCCAAAGCCGGTTCCGGCGAGCACGTCGACGCCCTGGTCGCCCGCGTGGTCCATCAGCACCGCACTCAAGGTCCGCGTCAGCCGGTTGCGTTCCTCCGCTGCCAGTGGGTCGAGAATCGCCGTCATGTCACGGCCGAACTCCGCCGAGACCGTCCCGACCAACTCGCGGCCGGCGTCGGTCAGCGCAACACGGACCGAGCGACGGTCGATCTGCGAAGGCAAGCGCCGCACGAGGCCACGGCGCTCGGCGCGGTCGACCAACCCCGACGTGCTCGACTTGTCCAGGTCGAGCAGGCGCGCAAGCTCGTTCACCGTCGGTTTGCGGTCGCGCAACACGCCGAGCAGTCGCGTCTGGACCAAAGATAGGCCGTGAGCGCCCGCACGACGTTCCAGTGTTCCCTGAACCAGGAACGAGATCTGCGCGATCGCGTCAATCGGATCGAGTTCATGCGCCATCGGAAGGGAGTCTATCCGCGCTAGTACGCGATACAAACTATCTTGGTACGTGGCACGAACTAGGTCGGTGCTTGATCGCGCGCCTATCGCGCCCTCCTCTTTTCGAGGGGTCCACATGTGTGTCGAGAGTGTGTCGTGGTGTCACGAGTGTGTGTCTTGGAGGTCAGAACCTGACCTCATGTTTCGAAGTCGTCACACGGCGTGACACTTTCGACACACATGCGAGGGTCGGTCCTGAGACCCGGAGACCGGGTCAGATGCGCCCCGGCCCCACCCCCGGCCCCACCCCTGGGCAAGCCGCCCGAGTGGAGTGCCCCATAGACTCCAGCGCGCATGCAGTCCCAACACCCAGATCAAGTCCGTGCCGCCGTACAGGTGGGGCTGCCCACTGACATGCTCGGCGCGATCGATCACACCGGTATCGCGGTTGCCGAACTCGACGCGGCGCTGCCCTTCTACCGCGACACGCTTGGCCTCAAGCTCGTGCATCGGGAGACGATCACCGAGCAGGGCGTTGAGGCGGCGCTGCTCGACATCGGCGATGCGCACATCGAGTTGATCGCGCCACTCGGGCCGGACACAGCCGTGGCGCGGTTCATCGCCAGCCGCGGCCCCGGTCTGCACCACGTCGCATATCGGGTCGAGGACATCGACGTGGCCCTGGCCAGCATGTCCGCCGCCGGTGTTCGGCTGATCGACCAGCAGCCACGAACCGGGATCCGTGGATCGCGTGTGGCATTCCTGCATCCCTCCGCCAGCGGCGGCGTGCTGACCGAGATCGTCGAGCCCACCGGCCATCACTGATACGCGTCGGTCGTCGCGTCAGGGTTATTGGCAGGATCTGACGAGTGGTGGGCGCTCCTAAACCGATCGGAGGTTCGAAATGAGTACGGAAGACAAGCCTCAGAAGATCACCATTGGCTTTCACGGCGGTCAGACGCTGGCTGCCCGCGTTAGGCCGGCGGAGCTCAAGAAGCTTCGCGAGGTGCTCGGCAAGAGCGGCGGCTGGTACGAGCTACCCGCCGAGGATGGCGCAGTGGTCCTCGATCTGACGCGGATCGAGTACCTGCTGATCGATCAGGACGACCACCGGGTCGGCTTCTGAGCCCGCTGGCGAGCGCAGCTCCAAGTCAAACCGCCTTGGCAGGCGCACTGGACACGCGCCTGCTGCGATTCATGCGCACCCGCGGGCACGGCAACCCGCGGACAGAGCACGCCGTTATGTTGTTCTCGCGTACCGGTGAACACGCGGTCTGCTGGTTTGCACTCGGTGCGCTCGG
This sequence comes from uncultured Conexibacteraceae bacterium, assembly GCA_963848435.1. Lineage (GTDB taxonomy): Bacteria > Actinomycetota > Thermoleophilia > Solirubrobacterales > Solirubrobacteraceae > Palsa-465. The sequence continues at coordinate 154,516 of CAWKDQ010000011.1, forward strand.
GACGGCCGTCAGCGCGCGCGGCGGGGCCCGACGCCGCGCCTGGCAGCGAGGGCTTGGCGTGACCGCCGTTGCCTATGGGCTCAACACAGCGGTCAAGGTGAGCGTGAAGCGACCGCGGCCACAGCTCGAGGAACTGCCGCCGCAGACGACGGTGGTCTCGGCTCTGTCGTTTCCGAGCGCGCACGCGACGACCTCGTTCGCGGCGGCAGCCGCCTATAGCCGCGCGCTGCCACTGGCGACGCCGCTGCTCTACGGTGCAGCCGGAATGTTCGCCCTGAGTCGCCCATATCTCGGAGTGCATTACCCGAGCGACGTGCTGGCGGGAGCCCTGCTGGGCACGATCACCGGGAGGCTGCTGCGGTGCCGATGAAGGTCGGGATCGTGGGCATGCCCAATGCGGGCAAGTCGTCGCTGTTCAGCGCCCTCACCGGCGTCGCAGCCGAGGCCGCCAACTACCCGTTCACAACGATCGAGCCCAACGTCGCCGTCGTGCCCGTCGAGGACGAGCGCATGACGCAGGTGGCGGATACCGTTGAGGCATCGAAGATCGTCTGGGACACGATCGCCTTCCACGACATCGCCGGTCTCGTCGCCGGCGCGCACAAGGGCGAGGGCCTTGGCAACCAGTTCCTCGCGAACATCCGTGAGACCGACGCTCTGCTGCACGTCGTCCGCGCACATACCGACAGCGGCATCGTCCACTCGGACGGCAGCGTCGATCCGCTGCGCGACATATCGACAATCGAGACCGAGCTGATGTACGCGGACCTCGAGCAGGCCGAACGGCGACTTGACCGGGTGGTCCGCCAGGCACGCGGTGGCGACAGGCACGCGATCGCCGAGCAGGCCTGGCTCGAGAAGGTGATCACGGCGCTGCAGGAGGGCAGACCGGTACGCACCGTGCCGGTCCCGGATGAGGCCGCCGGCGCCGAGCAGTTGCTGGGCTCACTCACGGCCAAGCCGGTGTTGTTCGTGGCCAACGTCAACGAGGGCGATGCCGATGTTCCGGTGGCGATCGGCGAATACGCCGCGGCGCAGGGAGCGGGGGCAGTCGCGGTGTCCGCCCGACTCGAGGCGGAGCTCGCGGCACTACCGGCCGCAGAGGCCGACGAGATGCGCACGGACCTCGGCCTGGCGCAGTCCGGCCTGCTGACGGTCGTCCGCGGCGCCTTTGACCTGCTCGACCTGATCGCGTTCTTCACGGCCGGCGAGGGCAAGCCCGCCCAGACCTGGCATCTGCACCGCGGCCTCAGCGCCTGGCAGGCGGCCGGCCAGATCCACTCGGATATTCAGAAGGGCTTCGTCCGCGCCGAGGTCGTCTCCTGGGACGCGCTCGTTCAGTACGGCGGTTACAGCGGCGCGCGCGAGCATGCGGCGCTCAGGCTCGAGGGGCGCGACTACGTGATGCAGGACGGTGACGTGATCACGGTCAAGTTCACGCCCTAGACTTCAGGGCCTGAAGTTGGTGCCCGGAAGTTGGTGCCCGGAAGCTGGCGCCCTGAAGTTCACGCCCGAAGTTAGCGCCTCAGGGGTTCACGGCTCACAGATCCGACAGTGAGTCGGCTGCCTGAAGCCTGCCTGCGAGGTTGCCCATTCCAAGCGCGGCTGCGGCACTCGCCCCTCCGGCGAGGTCGGTCGGGGCGTCAGCCGGGCGCCGCGCCGCAACCGGGCGCAGCAGCGCGATCTCACGATAGGCGAGCACCGCGGTCGCATGATCCCGGAGAGCGGCCGCGATCCGCGGCCGCTCTCCGGCGTCACCGTCGGCCACGGCTGCCAGCAACGCGTCGAGGGAACCGTGGCGCCGCAGCAGCTGTGCCGCGGTCTTCTCGCCGATCCCGGGCGCACCCGGAAGACCGTCGGAGGGGTCGCCGCGCAGGGCGATGAAGTCTGGGACGAGCGCCGGCGCGATGCCGTATCGGCGCTCCACCTCAACGGCATCGATCGTCTCGAAGCCACTCTTGCCCTGCCTCAGGTAGAGGACCCTGGTGCGAGACGTCACGCACTGGTACATGTCGCGATCACCGGTCAGGATCAAGGTCTCACCGCCCGCGGCCTCCTCGACCTGCGCGTAGGCGCCAAGCAGGTCGTCGGCCTCAAGCTCCTCAGAGTTCTCGACGCTCCATCCAAACCCGCGGAACAGTGCCGGCGCCTGCTCGAACTGCCAGACGAGCGCGTCCGGCATCGGCGGACGCGCAGCGTGATAACCGGCGTAGAGCTGGACGCGGTAGGGGGCCTGCTCGGCTCCTAGGCAGATCACGACCACACGCGGGCCGGTGTCGGCGGCGATCCGCAGGAGCGCGTTGGTCGCCCCGAGCAGCGCGTTCACAGGATGCTGGTCGACACCCCGGATCGAGTCGGGCACGCCGAAGAACGACCTGTAGAGGAGGAAGGGCGCATCGACAACCAGCAGCGGTCCAGTGGCCGAAACCCCGCCGTCAACCGGATGGCCGCTCACCTGACCGTGGTCTCCCTGGCGGTCACGCCGTCGTAGAGGACGCGATAGCTCCCTGCCCCAGGTACCGCGACTGAGTAGGCGCCGACGCGCGAGACCGCTCCGGCGCCAATGCGGTGCCAGCCACGCGCGGATTCGCGCTCCACCGTGACGCGCCTGCCCGCCTCGACGGGATACACGCTTCCGGCGACCGCATAACCATGGCGGACCGCGGCCAGTCGCGCCACCGATCCCACGCCCACGCCCCCGCTGCCACCGGTTGTGGTGGTTGACGTGGCGGTGGTTGTGGTGTCAGTGACCGTGCTGGTCGTCTGGACACCGCGGGCACTGACGGTCGTGAACGACATCCACGTGCTCGGGGACGCGAGATCCTTCTGCAGCTGGATACCGGTCGTGGTGGTTGTGCCCTTCGTGCCCACGACCAGCGCCTCGATCACCCGCGGAGAGGCCCCATGCCTGAGGATCCGGATGCCCCTGAGGCGGCCTTCGACCAGCTTCCCGAGTCTGGAGGCGGCGGTCGCCAGCCCGAGGCTCAGCTTCCACCGATAGTGCGGATTGGCGAATGAGTCGTCGTAGGGGTCGGGCTCGCTCACCAGCCACGCCTCCGGAGCGATGCCGGTGAACACGTTCTGAACGCTCTCGGTGCGTCCGCCTGAACTGGAGAAGAAGAACGTCGTGACCGGCCGGCCGTCGTACTCAACCACCTGACCTCGTGTCGCTGCCACCGCCGCGTCGCCCGACTCCGTCTCAGCCCGCACCCCCTCGTACATCTGTGAACGGGTGCTGTCGTAGACGTCGAAGTCGGCGCCCGCCGCCCCCGAACTGATCGCATACGTTCGTGCCGCGACCGCCTGCGCTTCAAGCGCCTGTTGTGGCCACCGCGATGGCATCTCCGCGGGCACGACGCCCCGAACGTAGCTGTCGATTCCTAGCGAGTTGACGGTCATCACGCCGCCTCCGGAGGGTCGGAACACGAACGAGCCGCGATAGGCGCCGAGGCCAACAAGCGTCAACGGTCCGGTTCCAGTCACCTGCAGCGGGGCCGCGAAGCTGCCCAGCGAGTGACGGCCCGACAGCAGCCTGAGCCTGGTGCCCGCCGCGACCACGCTGTAGGTCGTCGCGGGATTGAGCTTGAGCTTCGATCCCGTGATCCTGACCGCGCCGCTGAACACCGCCGACCCCCGCGCTCGAAGCAGCACCGTCACCTTGCGCTCGGGACTGACGACCCCGAGAGTCGTCTGCGCGTAGTAATGCTCGAGGATCTGCCGGTAGTCGTAGCCGTGCTGCGCGTACCCGGCCGCCCCGTACTGGCTCATCCCGACCCCGTGGCCGTAACCGGCGCCGCGCACGTAGAGGCCGACGCTGGCGCTGCTCGTCGAGGTTGTGGTGCCGGTCGAAGAGGTTGTGGTGGCGGTCGAAGAGGCCAGTGCGTCAGGGACGGCAGCCACAAGCATCGCGGCCAGCGCGACCATCAGCACCACGGCCGTGAGCACCACGGCAAACACTCGTTCTATGCCTCTGACCACCGTCATCGCGCCTGATCGAGAGCGTTAACTGAATCGCTCGCCGATAGTTCCGTTGCCGTCACCGGCCATAGCGCCGTTCGACACTCACCCGAGGTTCCCCTGCGCCATCTTGCGCAGGTCCATCGCCTTGTTGTAGGTCTCCTCGTCAACGCCCTTCTCGTAGGCGACATCGCGCAGCATGCGACCGGAGCTGGACGCCTCTTTGACGATCTCTGTCGCTTTGTCATAGCCGATGAACGGGTTCAGAGCTGTGGCTGCGGCGAGCGTCGACTCTGCAGAGCGCTCGCAGCCGGCGAGGTTCGCCTCGATGCCATCCACGCACTTGTCCTTGAGCACCCGCGCGACCGCGGCCAACAGGCTGATCGACTCGAGCAGGTTGCGGGCGATGAGCGGCACGCGCACGTTGAGCTCGAAGTTGCCCTGGCTGCCGGCGATCGTGATCGCCGTGTCGTTGCCGATCACCTGCGCTGCCACCTGAAGCGTGACCTCGGCGATCACGGGGTTGACCTTCCCGGGCATGATCGAGGAGCCCTTCTGCAGCTCCGGCAGGAAGATCTCGCCGATGCCGGCGCGTGGCCCGGACCCCATCAGCGCAAGGTCGTTGGCGATCTTTGTGAATGACACGGCGATCACCTTCAGCGCGCCCGACAGTTCGACCAGCGCGTCACGGTTGCCCTGAGCCTCGAACGGGTCCTCGGGCGCGCGGATCTCGAGGCCGGTTGCCTCACTGAGCTTGTCGCGCGCGCGCGCAGCGAACTCGGGGTGTGTGTTGAGGCCCGTGCCGGTCGCCGTCCCGCCCAATGGGATCTGCGCGACATGCGGAAGCGCGCCCCGCACCCGGCGCGCCCCTAGCCGAACCTGTGCCGCATATCCGGCGAACTCCTGACCGAGAGTGACCGGAACCGCGTCCATCAGATGCGTCCGTCCCGATTTGACGACATCGTGGAACTCGACCGCCTTGGCCGCGAACGCCGATTCGAGCGCCTCGAGCGCCGGCAGCAGATCGTTCGTCGCCTCGCCGAGCGCGGCCAGGTGCACGGCCGAGGGGAACACGTCGTTCGATGACTGGCCCATGTTGACGTGATCGTTGGGGTGCGCACTCTCGCCCGCGAGTGCGGCGATCACCTCATTCGCGTTCATGTTCGAGGACGTGCCCGATCCGGTCTGGAAGACATCGATCGGAAACTGGTCGTCGAACTCGCCCGCCGCCACCCGATCCGCCGCGGCGGCGATGCGTTGAGCGTGGCCCGCATCCAGCAGTCCGAGGTCGGCATTCGCACGTGCTGCCGCAGCCTTGATCAGGCCGAGCCAGTGAATCACGGGCGCCGGGATCGGCTCGCCGGAGATCGGAAAGTTGTTGACGGCCTTCGTCGTCTCGCCGCCCCACAGTTGCTCGTGTTCGGTCGTGCTCACGCTCATCCTTCGTTCGGGAATCGGTCCGGCAAACGGTAGCGACAAGGGGTCCGGCCCCCACGTCGTAGCTCGAAGGTGACGGCAGCTAGCCGCAGAAGCTGATCAGCTCCCGCGCCAGCACCACCGGCTCGTCGTAGGCGGCGAGGAAGCCCGCACCGGGGATCGTGCGCAGCTGGGACCCCGGGATCAGATCGAGCGCCTCCTGGGCCCAGGCCAGCGGGGCGGCGGGGTCGGCCTCGGCCCACAGCAGCAGCACCGGAAGCCGCAGCGTTGCGTAGGCGTCGAGCCGATCCCGCTGGGCCTCAAACGGCCAGCGTCGCGAGAATTTGGCCCAGGCTCTCGCGCGGTTGGTGTTGCCGCCGACGTCAGCGAAGGCATGCCGGACGACGTCTCGCGCTTCAGGGTTGCCGTGCGCGCTCAGCCGCTCGCCGAGCCGTGGCCGAAACACCAGCGTGGCCCCGTGCGACAGCGCCAGGTCGGCCACCGGCGCCGAGCCGAGGCCTGTCACGAATCGCCACACGGCGCGACGGCCCGCTGAGGGGGCCGGCCGGTGCAGCCGGTTGTTCATCAACACGAGCCTGGCGGGCTTGTAGACCTCGTCAATGATCGCGCGCAGCGCCAATTCGGCGCCGAAATCATGGCCGGCGACCGCAGCTCGTGGCCCACCGACCTCCGCGCAGAATCCGCCCACGACCTCCGTCAGCCACTCGCGCGTGTAGGGGTGTCGCGGCCGGTCCTCGGAGTCGCCATGCAGCGGCAGGTCGGGCACCACGACACGAAAACGCGCCGACAGTGGCGCGACGATCGGCTCCCACTCGCGGTGCGACAACCCGAGTGAATGCAGCAGGATCAGCGCCGGACCGGCACCGGTTTCCCGATAGGCGACGCGAGCACCGTCGCGGTGGTGATACAGGCGCAGCCGCATAGCGAGAGTATGGTCGGTTCATGGCCACCTGGGATGACGTCCGACGCCTCGCCCTGTCACTGCCCGACACGAGCGAGACCCCAGCCCACGGGCACTCCGGCGAGGCCGCCTGGAAGGTCAGGGACCGGACCTTCGCCTGGGTCCGGCCGCTGCGCCGGAGCGATCTTGCCGCACTTGCCGCGCTCGGCGTGCGGGCGCCACAGGGAGAGATCCTCGCCGCTCGAGTTGAACACGAGGGCGCGAAACTGGCCCTGCTCGAGTCCGAGCCCGACATCTACTTCACGATTCCGCACTTCGACGGCTACCCGGCGGTGCTGGTCCGGCTCGAGGCGATCGCCCCCAACGCGCTCGAGGAGCTTCTCGCCGACGCCTGGTTCTCACGCGCGCCAAAGCGCTTGGCCAGCGCATATCTAGAATCGTCGCCTCAATGGCGGCCGTCCACAGACCAGTAGATCCTCGCGCGTCGTTCCCGGCGCTCGAAGAGGGCGTGCTCGAGCGCTGGCGCGAGCGCGACGTCTTCCAGGAGTCGCTCGAACGCCGCCGCGACGCGCCGCGCTGGGGCTTCTTCGAGGGACCGCCGACAGCCAACGGAGCCCCCGGCTCGCACCACGTGCTGGCGCGCGTGTTCAAGGACATCTTCCCTCGCTACCGCGCGATGTGCGGGTACCGCGTCGACCGCAAGGGTGGCTGGGACTGCCATGGACTGCCGGTCGAGCTGGCAGTCGAGCGCGAACTCGGAATGAAGCAGAAGGCTGACATCGAGCGCTACGGGATCGACCGCTTCAACGCGCGCTGCCGTGAGGTCGTGCTCAGCCATATCGACGACTGGACGCGCCTGACCGAGCGGATCGGCTTCTGGGTCGACACCGAGCATGCCTACAGGACGCTCGACTCCAGCTACGTCGAGTCGGTCTGGTGGGCGCTCAAGACGATCTATGAGAAGGGCCTGCTGTTCGAGCGCTTGAAGGTTGTCCCCTACTGCCCCCGCTGCGGAACCGCCCTGTCGAGTCACGAACTCGGTCAACCGGGCGTCTATCAGGACGTCGTCGACCCGTCGGCGTACGTGATCCTGCCGAGCGCCCGCGGCAAGCTCGTGGTCTGGACGACGACACCCTGGACCCTGGTCTCGAACGCCGCCGTCGCCGTCGACCCGGAGCTGACCTACGTTCGCACCACCGAGGACCTCATCGTCGCTGAGGCGCTCGTCGAAAAGCTGTTCGGCGAGGGCGTCGAGATCACCGAGCGCTTCGCCGGCGCTGACCTGGTGGGGCTGTCCTACGAGCCGCCGTTCGACTTCATTCCCGGCTCGGACTACGGCACCAAGGGCCACACGGTGCTGGCCGCCGACTTCGTAACCGCCGAGGACGGCACAGGCCTGGTGCACACCGCGATCGCATTCGGCGAGGACGACTTTCGCCTCGGCGAGGCCAACGATCTTGCGCCAATCAACCCGGTGCTTCCCGACGGCACATACGACGCGCGTATCGGCCGCTGGGCCGGCGTGAACGTCAAGGCGGCCGACGCAGAGATCCTCGAGGATCTGCGGACCCGCGGCAAGTTGCTCAAGTCCGAGCCATACGAGCACTCCTATCCCCACTGCTGGCGCTGCAACACGCCGCTGCTCTACTACGCCAAGCCCTCCTGGTACATCGCCACCAGCCAGATCCGCGACCGCCTGCTGGCGGCGAACGAGACGATCAATTGGCATCCGCCGCATGTGAAGCACGGCCGCTTCGGTAACTGGCTCGAGGGCAACGTCGACTGGGCGCTCTCGCGCGAGCGTTACTGGGGGACACCGCTGCCTGTATGGAGGTGTCCCGCTGGACACCTCCATGTTGTCGGCTCGATGACCGAGCTCGAAGGCCTCTCGGGTGTCGCGCTTGAGGACCCGCACCGGCCATTCGTCGACGGGGTGACGTTCGCCTGCCAGGCCGACGGTTGCGCGGAGCTGATGACGCGCGTGCCCGACGTGATCGATGTCTGGTTCGACTCAGGCTCGATGCCGTTCGCCTCATACGGTGCGCCGCACTCCGGGCTGGAGGAGTTCGAAGTTCACTTCCCGGCTGACTACATCTGCGAGGCGCTCGACCAGACCCGCGGCTGGTTCTACTCGATGCTCGCCGTCTCGACTTTGCTTTTCGACCAGAGCTCATATCGGAACGTCGTCTGCCTCGGATTGATTCTCGACGAGTTCGGGCAGAAGATGAGCAAGTCGAAGGGCAACATCGTCGAGCCGTGGGATGTGCTCGACACCTACGGCGCTGACGCCTTCCGCTGGTACTTCTTCACGTCCAAGTACCCCTGGGACGGTTACCGCTTCTCACTTGAGTCGCTCGGCGAGGCGGTGCGGCAGTTCATGCTCCAGCTATGGAACACCTACGGGTTCTACGTGCTCTACGCGAACGCCAACGATGTCAATCCGACGTCACTGTCGCTGGAGCGGGCCGATCTCACCGAGCTGGACCGCTGGGCGCTGTCGCGTCTGGAGGCAACGGTCGAGGCGGTGCGCGCCGGGCTCGACGCCTTCGACGCCACCGGCTCGGGCCGAGCGATCGCCGAGTACGTCGACGAGCTCTCCAACTGGTACGTCCGCCGGTCGCGCCGCCGCTTCTGGGACGGCGATTCGGCAGCTATGGCGACCCTCCACCACGCACTGACCACCGTCGCGAAGCTGCTGGCGCCGTTCACACCGTTCATCGCCGATGAGATCTATGAGAACCTCGACGGCACCGAGCCCAGCGTGCACCTCTGCGACTTCCCGGTCGCCGGCGAGCGCGAGCTGGGACTCGAGAACGCGATGGCGGTCGCCCGGGAGACGGTGCGCCTGGGCCTGGCGGCGCGTTCCCAGGCAAAGGTCAAGCTGCGTCAGCCACTGCACGCTGCGGTCGTTGTCGCCGCCGGCGCCGAGCGCGACGCGATCGAGCGGCTCGCTGACGTGGTGCGCGACGAGCTCAATGTCCGTGAGCTGCGCTTTGTGTCCGAGGCCGACGAGCTCGGCGAGGTCGAGATCAAACCCAATTACCGCGCGCTCGGACCGCGCTTCGGCAAGCAGATGCCGACGGTCGCGGCCGCCGTCGCCGGCCTCGATCCCGGTCGTGCGGCTGCAATCGTCCGCGCCGGGGAGACGGTGGCGATCGACATCGGCGGCGGCGAGCACCGGCTGAGTGCGGAGGACCTCCTGATCTCGATGAAGCCGCTCGACGGATACCAGGTCGAGCGCGAGGGCTCGCACGCAGTGGCCTTGGAACTCGAGATCGATGGGTCCCTGCGAGTCGAGGGTTGGGCACGTGAGATCGTGCACGCCATCCAGAACGCGCGGCGCAACGCTGACCTCGACATCTCAGACCGCATCGCCTTGTCGCTCGGGGGCGCGCCCGAGCTGCTCGCGGCCGCGCGCGAACACGAGTCCTACGTGGCCGGCGAGACGCTGGCGACAGCGGTCGACTACGCCACATTTGACGGCTCAGCGCCGGTACTGATCGACGGGCTCGAGCTGCGGATCGAAGTCCGGAGGGTGTGAGTCGCCAACGGGCATCCCGATCTTCGACGGGCACAACGATGCCCTCACGAGCGACCACGTCCGGGAGCTGTCGAGCGGGAGTCGGAACGGGCATCTGGATCTCCCGCGGATGCGCCTCGGCGGTGTTCGCGGCGGGATCTTCGCCGTATTCGCACCGTCGAACGGCACCCACGGCGAGCGCGTGAACCGCAGCGACGGTGTGCTCGAGTTTGCGCTCGCACCGCCGCTGGATCAGCGTCGGGCGGCCGCGTTCTCCACCGATGCAGCCGCCCGGTTGTTCGAGTTCGAGCGTGCCGGTGAACTCCGTCTGACCCGTTCGATCGCGACCCTCGACAGTGCGCACGACGATGACGGACCGCCCGCGGCCGTACTGCATCTCGAGGGTGCCGAGGCGATCGGGTCCGACCTCGAATCGCTCGAAGCGTGGTATTCGGCAGGCCTGCGGTCGCTCGGGCCGGTGTGGAGCAGGTCAAACGCGTTTGCGCACGGCGTCCCGTTCGTGTTCCCGTCATCACCCGACACCGGCCCGGGCATCACCGTGGCCGGCCGAAGGCTCGTCAGCCGATGCGCCGAGCTTGGGATCCTCGTCGATCTGAGCCATATGAACGAGGCCGGCTTCTGGGATGTCGCACGCCTTGATCTCGGCCCGCTGGTCGTCAGCCACACCGGCGTGCACACCCTCGCCCCCTGCTCGAGGAACCTCACCGATGCCCAGATCGACGCCGTCGGGAAATCCGGCGGCCTGATCGGGATCGTGTTCGCCTGCTCCTTCCTGCGAGCCGATTTCAAGGACGAAGCGGACACGACGCCGCTCGGGCTGGTTGCTGATCATGCCCGCTACGTCGCAGATCGCATCGGCATCGAGCACGTCGCGTTCGGCTCGGACTTCGACGGCGCGCTGATCCCGACCGCGCTGGGCGATGTCGCCGGGTACCCGAAGCTGCTCGCATTGCTTACCGGCCGTGGCTTCAGCGACGCCGAGATTCGTGCGATCGCGTGGGACAACTGGCGACGGGTGCTGGACGCGTGGTGGCACTGAATGACTCCAGCGCGTGGGATGCTTGGGTTATGAAGTCCAGGGTCATAGATCTCAACGCGGATGTCGGCGAGCGTCCCGGCGCTGCGGGCGTCGCGGCCGATTTCGAGATCATCGCCGGGGTCTCCAGCCTGAACGTCGCCTGCGGCTTCCATGCCGGCGACGCCGCCACCATGCGGGCCGTCTGTGCCGAGGCGGCAGCCAGACGCAAACGCATCGGAGCACATGTTTCGCACCTGGACAGGGAGGGGTTCGGCAGACGCGACCTGGAGGTCGATGCGCCGGCCCTTCGCCAGCAGGTCGTGCAACAGATATCGGCGCTGCGGGCGATGGCGGGTCTCGTCCACACGCAGGTCGGCTACGTCAAGCCGCACGGCGCTCTATATAACCGCGCCGCCGTCGACCGCACGTACGCGGATGCGATCGTGTCGGCGATCGCCGCTGTCGATCGGCGACTGAAGCTGCTCGCGCCACCGGACTCCGAACTGGTCGACGCCGCTGACGCGCACGAAATCGCGGTGTTCACCGAGGGATTCGCCGACCGGGCCTACCGCACCGACGGGACGCTCGTCCCGCGGAGCGAGCCGGGCGCGGTGCTGGCCGCCGATGCCGCGCTGCAGCACGCCGTCGAGCTTGCAGACAGCGGCCGCTTCCGCTCGCTCTGCATCCACTCGGACACGCCCGGTTCCGCCCAGCTCGCACTCGCGATCCGCGACCACCTGATCGGCGCCGGCTTCGAGATCCGCCCGTTCGCGTGAGTGGCCCAGGTGTCAGAGCGGTCGGCGACACCGCACTGCTGCTGGAGCTCCCCGACAATCGCGCGGTCCATGCTGCTGCGCGCGTCGTTCGCGAGCAGTTCGGTGACCAGCTGGCGGAGGTGGTGCCTGGGCACCAGACGCTGCTGCTGGTCTGGGGTGACGGCAGCGCTCGTATCGCTCCAGCCGAGATCGCCGCGCTCCCCGTCCAATCCGAGCCGGTGACGCCTGAGGAGACCGCGACAATCGCGACTCGATACGACGGCGCTGACCTGGAGGGCGTGGCCGCGACGCTTGGCATGAGCAGCGAAGCGGTGGTCGAGCTGCATACCGCGACGGCCTATACGGTTGCGTTCATGGGCTTCTCGCCCGGGTTTCCGTATCTGGTTGCCCCGCAAGGCTCGCGTCTGCTCGATTTGCCGAGGTTGGAGACACCCAGAACCGAGGTGCCCGCAGGTTCGGTGGCCGTCGCTGCCGGTTACTGCGGGATCTACCCGTATGGCTCGCCGGGTGGGTGGAATCTGCTGGGGCACACGGATGTGGTGTTGTTCGACGCCGAGCGCGAGCAACCGGCGTTGCTGACGCCGGGGACCCGCGTCAAATTCGAAGCCGTATGACCGCGGTGGAGGTGCTTTCGCCGGGGCCGCTGACGACGATTCAGGACCTCGGCCGGCCCGGCTGGGCCCACATCGGCGTTCCGCGCTCGGGAGCCGCTGACCGCCCAGCGCTGAGACTCGCCAATCGGCTGGTCGGAAACGATGAGGGGGCAGCTGCGCTCGAGACGACGCTGACTGGACCGAGGTTGCGGTTCGACGGACCCGCCGTCGTGGCACTCACAGGTGCGATCGTCGATGGCGCCGAGATGAACACTCCGCTGCTGCTGCAGACCGGAGACGTGTTGAAGATCGGAACGGCGCGGCGAGGGCTGCGTACATACATCGCCTTCCAGGGAGGGATCGACGCGCCGCCGACGCTCGGCAGTGCAGCCACCGATTTGCTCACCGGTCTGGGACCGAAACGGCTTGAACGCGGAGATCTGCTGCGGATGCTGGGGGGGCGAGCATCCGGCGCGCCCCCCCACGCACCACCCCCACGAATCGGAATACCCGATTCGCCCATTGAACTACCCGATCTGCCGGTATTGAGACTGATCCTCGGCCCGCGCCAGGACTGGTTCACGTCCGAGGCGATCGGGCGCCTGACCACAGAGCCGTACACGATCGACCCTGCCTCCAACCGCATCGGTCTCAGACTGAGCGGGCCCTCCCTGGATCGCGCCCGCGCCGGCGAGCTGCTCTCCGAGGGGCTCGTGCCGGGTGCGATCCAGGTGCCTGCGACCGGACAGCCGATCATGTTGCTGGCCGACCACCCGACGACCGGCGGCTATCCGGTGATCGCTGTCGTGCACAGCGATGATCTCCCACTGGCCGCCCAGTTGCGGCCGGGAGACCAGGTCCTCATGCGGACCTGGTCGCCAACTGCGATGCTCGACCGAGTCAGCTGAGCGAGCCGCTTCGATCCGAGACCAGGCCTGAACCCGAAAATCGGATGACGCGACGTCGATTTTCCCAAAAACCGCTGATTTAGAGGAGCGATCCGGGAAATCGCGACACGGCCGGTCGATTTCCCGATTCAAGCCTGCGGCTCGTGCCACCGGCAATCACCTGCGGCCGCGTCGCCTTGGCGGCCACATCCAGGCGCTGGTGGTCTCCGGCTGAGCCAGTCGCCGGCTAGGCCAGTCTCGCGCTAGGCCAGCGCCGGCTCGATCTCAGCCTCCAGGCGCTTCTTGGGGTAGGCGCCGGTCACGCGCTTGACCTCCTGGCCGTTCTTGAAGACGATCAGGGTCGGGATCGAGAGCACGTTGTACTGGATCGCGGTCTGCTGGTTCTCGTCGGTGTTGAGCTTCGAGACCTTGAGCTGGCCGGCCTTCTCGGTGGCGATCTCCTCGACGACGGGACCGACCATGCGGCAGGGACCGCACCACGGCGCCCAGAAGTCGACCAGCACCGGCACGTCGGACTCGAGCACCTCTGCCTGGAAGTTGCTGTCTGTGACTTCGGAAACGCTGCCCGCCATGTCTCGGCTCCTCTGAGATTCGCTCTTTGCTTCATAAAGTATAGCGCCGCCGCGCGGGGCGGTGGTCGCGCGCCGCGCGGGAGCGGGAGGCGGTGGTCGCGCGCCGCGCGGGAGCGGGGCGGTGGTCGCGCGCCGCACGGGAGCGGAGGCGGTGGTCGCGCGCCGCGCGGGTCAGACCGGGCCCACCATCGGACGCCTGCCGCCCGAGGTCAAATGCGGCCTCTGTCGCATCCTGCACGCATAACCGTCATCCTGTCATCGTGACCGGCTCGACATCGAACGCATCCGGGATCATCGCCCTCGCGCGCCGTCGCGTGCGAACACGCGGCGAGCGCTCCATGTGGCTACAGCAGGCACTCAGCGGACATGTGCCCTACGAGCATCCGCATCTCAAGGACCGGATCAAGACGGACGTCTGCATCGTCGGCGGTGGCTTCACGGGAATGTGGACGGCGCTCGAACTGAAGCGACGCGCTCCCGGAACGCATGTGACCCTTGTAGAGGCGGACATCTGCGGTGCCGGCGCCAGCGGCCGCAACGGCGGATTCGCGCTGACCTGGTGGGCGCACTTCGAGCACCTTGTGGGACTCTGCGGCCCGGACGCTGCACTCGAGCTGGCGCGACGCTCGGAGCGGGCCGTCAAGCGCATCGGCGAATTCTGCGAGGAACGTGGGATCAGCGACGCGTTCACGCTCAGCGGCTGGGTCTGGGCGGCGACCAATCCCGCTCAGGTCGGTTCCTGGGAGCAGACGCTGCGACTTCTCGAGCAGTTCGGCGCGCACCCCTACCGGCGACTCACCCGCAGCGAGATCACCGAGCTGACGGGCTCGCATCAGCACCTGGACGGGCTGTTCGAACCGGTCTCGGCCTCGGTGCAGCCGGCCCGGATCGCGCGCGAGCTCGCGCGCGCCGTGCGCGACGCCGGCGTGACGATCTACGAGCGTTCGCAGGTCCGGGCGATCGAATACGGCCCACACACGAGCGTGGTTCTCGACGAGGGCTCGATCACCGCCGACCAGGTGGTGCTTGCGGTCAATGCCTGGGCGGCGCAGATCCCGGAGATCGGTTCCGGGCTGGTCGTCGTCGCAAGCGACGTGATCGCCACCGAACCGGTGCCAGAGCGTCTCAGCGAGGCCGGGATCACCCCGGGCGTCTGCATCTCCGACGGCCGCCGACTCGTCAACTACTACCACGCGACGGCCGAGGGCCGGATGGTGTTCGGCAAGGGCGGCGGCACGCTCGCCTACCGGAACCGGATCACGGCGACCTTCGATCATCCTGGCCGCCGCGAGCCACCGATACGCAGCCAGCTGCTGCGCACCTACCCGGCGCTCTGGGACGTGCCCGTCGAGCATGCGTGGAGCGGCCCGATCGATTACTCGCTGAGCGGACTGCCGTTCTTCGTGCGCCTGCGCGAGGCGCCGAGCGTGCTCGTGTGCGCCGGCTTCTCCGGCGACGGCGTGGGGCCATCGCGCCTGGCCGGCGAGATCCTCGCAGAGCTGGTCGCCGACGGCGGCAGGGCAGGGCTGCCCGGCGCGCTGCGCTCGGTCCCGGCAGCGCCGATGCCGCCGGAGCCGCTGCGCTACGTGGGCGGACGCGTCGTCCGCGCCGCGATCGCACGTTCCGAACGCAGTCAGGACCTCGGCCTCGAGCCGAACGTCGCTGACCGCTTCCTGGCCGGCCTCGACCCGACCGGCTATGACTACAAGGGGCCCAGGCGCGCCAATTAGGCGCGCATCCGAAGCAGTGTCGGCCCCGACCAACAGCGAGATCGCCGCCGCGTTCGATGAGCTCGGTGACCTGTATGAGCTCGACGGAGCCTCTATCCACAGGATCGTCGCGTACCGCAACGGCGCCAAGGCCGTGCGCGAGGCCTCCACGCAGGTCGCGCAGCTGGCGCTCGACGGGCAGGCCACCAAGCTTCCGGGCATCGGCGCGACGCTGCAGGAGAAGATCGTGGCGCTGACCGAAAACGGCCAGATCCCGACGCTCGAGAAGCTGCGTGCCAAGTTCCCCGCCGGACTGGTCGAGATGACCAAGCTGCCGGGCCTCGGCGCCAAACGCGCGCGGCGCCTGTATGAGGAGCTGGGGATCGACTCGATCGAGAGTCTCGAGCAGGCCGCGAGGTCCGGCAGGATCAGCGAGCTCAAGGGCTTCGGTGCCAAGGCCGAGCAGTCGCTCCTGGAGGCGGTCGAGTCCTACTCGGAGACCGGGCCGGCGCAGCGAGTCGTGCTTCAGCGCGCGCTTGGGATCGGCGAGGAGCTGCTCGAGGCGATCCGCGCCCACCCCGCCGCGAGCCGTGCCGAGCTGGCAGGCTCTGCGCGTCGGATGGCGGAGACGGTCAAGGACCTCGACATCGTTGCAACCGCCACCGACCCCGCAGCGCTGGCACAGGCGGCAGCCGCACTGCCCCAGGTGCAAGACGCCTCCACACCCGGCACCAATGCCGTCCGAATCAGGACCCACACGGGCATCGGCGTCGATCTGCGCATCGTCGAGCCCGACCAGTTCGGCAACGTGCTCCAGCACCTGACCGGCTCCAAGGAGCACAACATGGCGCTTCGCGACTTCGCCGTCCGGCGTGGACTGCACGTCTCGGAGTACGGCGTGCTCGACGACAGCACCGGGATCACTCACCGCTGTGCAACCGAGCAGGATGTCTACGCGCTGCTCGGAATGGCCTACATAGAGCCCGAGCTCCGCGAGGACCGCGGCGAGCTCGAGGCAGCCCTCAGCCGCACGCTGCCGCAGCTCGTCACCGAAGCGGACCTCAGGGGTGACCTGCATTCCCATACGACGGCCTCCGACGGCACCGCCTCGATCGAGGAGATGGCGCGGGCGGCCCTCGAGTTCGGCTACGACTACCTCGCGATCACCGATCACTCGGCCTCGATGGGATTCGGCGCCGACGTATCAGCGCACGAACTCAGGCGCCAGATCGACCGGATCCGCAGCACTGATGTCCCTGGAATCCGGCTGCTCGCCGGCTCCGAGGTCAACATCCTGCCCGACGGCTCGCTCGACTACCCTGACGATCTGCTGGCCGAGCTCGACTGGGTCGTCGCGAGTGTCCACACCTCGTTCCGGATGCCCAAGGAGGAGATGACCGCACGGATCGTGCGTGCGATCGAGCACCCCTACGTCGACTGCATCGGCCACCTCAGCGGCCGCAAGATCCTCCAGCGCCAGCCTTACGAGTTCGACTTCGACGCGATCCTCGACGCCACAAAGCGCACCGGCACGATGCTCGAGATCAACTCCAACCCCGATCGCCGCGACCTCAAGGAGCTTCATGCGCGGACCGCGGCCGCGGCCGGCGTCCCGCTGGTGATCAACACCGACTCTCACCGCACGGGCGGCTTTGCCAACGCCCGCTACGGCGTCGCGACAGCGCGTCGCGCGTGGCTCATGCCGTCCCAGATCGCGAATACGTCGGGGTGGGAGGAGCTGGCGGCTCAGCGGAGCCGCCAGCAGATCTCTTAGAACCGAACTGGATCCTGGCGAACCAGGCGAGCCCGCCGACCGTGCCGATCAGCGCCACCCAGAAGTTCAGCCGCATCCCGACGATGTAAACCGAATAGTCGATCCTGAGCGTCTCCTCGAACATGCGAAAGGCCGAGTAGCCGGCCACGTACAGCGCGAACACGCCGGGCGGTCGAAGCTTCTTGCGATTGTCGAGCCAGACCAGCATCGCAGCCAGCGCCAGGTTCCAGATGATCTCGTAGAGGAAGGTCGGCTGGAAGGTTGCGTACCGCTCGAACCCGGGCGGCCGGTGGGCGGCGGAGATCTTCAGGGCCCAGGGCAGAGTCGAGGGCTTCCCGAACAGTTCCTGGTTGAAGTAGTTCCCGATCCGGCCGATCGATTGGGCGACGAGCAGGCCCGGCGTGGCGGCGTTCATGAAGCGATAGATCTCGGGCCAGTCGAGTTTCGCACGCCGCCGCAGATACCAGAGCCCACCGGCAAGTCCTGCGGCGATACCGCCCCAGATCCCGAGGCCCCCGTCCCAGATCGCGACCGGGCCCCACCAGTGGTCGGGCATCTGGCTCGGGGTCGTGATCAGGAAGTAGATGCGACCGCCGATCAGGCCGCACGGAAAACCCCACCAGGCGGTCCCGTAGACGATCTCCGGGTCGCCGCCGACCTTCGCCCAGCGGCGACGGGCGATGTAGATGGCGGCGGCGACGGCGAAGACGTAGCAGATCCCGTAGGCGTGGAAGAACAGCGGCCCGATCGAGAAGCCGCTGTGCGGGGGGCTGGAGATGTAGGCGAGCGGGTTCACCGGCGCGGGATGGTGCCAGGCGTGGCGATCTCAGGCGTGGCGGCCGGTGACGGGCCCTGATCGCTTGGCGCCGTTCATCTCGCTCAGGTTGGAGCGGAACCCGGGCGTCCGAACCAGCTTGATCGGCCGCAGCGGCGAGGTGTGCTCGACGTAGAACCGGGCGCCATCGCGCTCCTCGACAGCCGTCACGGCTGCAGACTGACGGCGCCATGCCAGTGCCGCGATGATCGCGAATCCTGCCGCGATCCCGGGAACCTGGGGGTAGGCGAATGCAACCGCGCCGGCGCCGATCGCGCAGAGGATGATCGGCCACAGCCGGTTGAGCACGACCCTGCTCGGGTGGATCTCAGGCAGGGATGTCTGCGTCCGTGCGCTCGCCAGCAGCACTCCGATCTGATGCGAGGTCGTCTGACGCCGTCCGATCGAGACGCCGACGGTTGCCGCCACCAGCCACCAGCCGGCGATCACGGGAACCAGCAGCGCGTCGCCGTTCTGGTTTGCGCCGGCGATCGTGACCGCCGCCAACACGGTGGCCGCCGCCGCGCAGAGCATCACGGTCGTGCGCAGAAGGTCCGGGAAGCGCATGCGACAAACCCGCCCCGCTGCTACTCGGCGATCAGGGCCGACAGAAGCTCGCGGACGCCCTCGGTTCCCGCCACGACGAGGTCGGCCTCCTGCAGAATCGCCTCCGGTCCGTCCTCGGAGCGCACCCCGACGCGGACCGCATGTCCGATCCTGCCCTCCTGCCTGAGCTCGAGCAGTGCCCGGAAGGCATCGAGGTCGGTGACATCGTCACCGGCGTAGAGCACCGAGGAGAAGTTCCCGTCGCCGAGCACCGAGCGCACGCCCAGGCCCTTGTCGATCCGGACCGGCGGCCGTACCTCCATCACCTTGCGACCCCAGAAGACCTCGAGGCCGTCAGCCTGGGCCTGCTCGGCGATTGCGTCGATGGCGGCGCGCGCCTCCTGCTCGTCGACGGCACCTCGCCAGTGATAGGCGATGATCGGACCCTTGTCCTCGATCCGCACGCGCCTGCGCCGCAGCTCGGGTGTGTCGGACTCACGGCGGAACTCATCCACCCGCGGCGTCCACTGAGCGAGCGCAGGGTCGAGCCGCGCCTCGGTCCAGCCGGAGCGCAACAGCTCGGCACCGTGCGAGCCGAGGTACGCGATCGTTCCGATGGAGACCATCGCCCGCGCCTCCGACGCGCGACGACCGCTGATACAGGCCAGCAGTCCGTAACGCCGTGAAACGGCGATCATCAGCTGCCTGGTCGTCTCCGGCACGCTCGCGTCGGCTGCGTGTTCGACGATCGGCGCGAGCGTCCCGTCGATGTCCAGCAGCACGGCAGATCCAGCCGGATCCGCTCGCAGCAGCGCTAGCGACTCGCTGAAGAGCGCTGACGTCACGCCTAGCAGTATGGCGGGTCCCGAGCAGGCTGGTCGCAGGCACGCGACCGCAGGTGAGGAATGACAGGCTCACCGGGCTTGTCCACTAACACACTTGACTTGAGCGATAATCTGTAGTATCCCGGGCTCGGGCCACAACACGTACTGGTTCTTCGACAACGAGGCCGCGGGCCAGTTCAACCTCGGCATCGACATCTCCTCGCAGCTTCCCAGCAGCCGCGTGGTCAAGGTCAGGCTCGACTTCCGTAATCACACGGCGACGCTGGTGAAGTCCTACGACCAGCCGGAGAGCCTGCAGGCCCCCTCGCAGGGCGACGGCCAGCCGCTTCCGGGCGGCGGCGTGTTCGTCGGCTGGGGCAGCCTGCCCTACGTCTCGGAGTTCAGTGACAGCGGCAAGCTGGTGTTCAACGCGCAATTCCCGACGGGCGTCAACAGCCACCGGGCCTACCTGTTGCCGTGGGGTGAGCGTGCAGACCGCTTCGACCTGCACCGCCGCTGGACCCGCAGGCACCGCTAGACGGGCCTGACAGTTGGGGGTGGCGGCTTGGGGCTCGCCACCCCCTCCAGCGCCCGGTCCGGATGCGTTGGTTAGGATCCCCCGCGTGAGTGTCTCGGTGCCGAACGCTGCCTCAGCGGAACCGCAACACCGCAACGTGATGTTCGTGTTCACGGGCCTGATGCTCGTGATGCTGATGGCGGCGCTCGATCAGACGATCGTCTCGACCGCGCTGCCGACGATCGTCGGCGACCTCGGCGGACTCAACCACATCTCATGGGTCGTCACCGCCTATCTGCTGGCGCAGACCGTCGTCACGCCGGTCTACGGGAAGCTCGGTGACCTCTACGGACGCAAGATCATGCTCCAGATCGCTCTCGTGATCTTCCTGATCGGCTCCGGGCTCTGCGGCCTGTCACAGAGCATGACCGCGCTGATCGCCTTCCGCGCGCTTCAGGGACTGGGCGGGGGCGGGCTGATGGTCGGCGCGATGGCCGCCATTGGAGACGTGGTCTCCCCGCGCGAGCGAGGCCGCTACCAGGGCCTGTTCGGCGCCGTGTTCGGGCTCGCCAGCGTTATCGGGCCGCTGCTCGGCGGCTTCTTCACCACCTCACTCACGTGGCGCTGGATCTTCTACATCAACGTCCCGATCGGGGTGGCCGCGTTCGCGGTGCTGGCCGCGACGCTGCCGAGCGTGAAGGATCGCGTCAGCCACCAGATC
Organism: uncultured Conexibacteraceae bacterium; assembly: GCA_963848435.1. Lineage (GTDB taxonomy): Bacteria > Actinomycetota > Thermoleophilia > Solirubrobacterales > Solirubrobacteraceae > Palsa-465. The sequence continues at coordinate 175,124 of CAWKDQ010000011.1, forward strand.
GACTACCTCGGGGCCGGGCTGCTTGCGGCCGGCCTGGCCGGCGTGGTGCTGATGTGCACCATGGGCGGCAACGATCACCCCTGGATCTCAACGTTCATCCTCGGCCTTGGGGCGGTTTCGGTCCTGCTGATCGTCGCGTTCCTGTTCGTGGAGAGCCGGGCGCCCGAGCCGATCCTGCCGCTGCGCCTGTTCCGCAACAGTGTTTTCAACGTGACCAGCGCGATCGGGTTCGTGGTCGGCTTCGCGCTGTTCGGCTCCGTTACCTACCTGCCGCTGTTCCTGCAGATCGTGGACGGGGCCAGTCCGACCGGATCCGGGCTCGAGATCCTGCCGCTGATGGCCGGGCTGCTGATCACCTCGATCGGATCCGGGCAGATCATCACGCGTACGGGCAGGTACAGGGCCTTCCCGATCGTCGGGACGTTCGTGATGACGGTCGGCCTGTTCCTGCTCTCACGCATGGAGGCCTCGACCAGTCAGCTCGAGTCCTCCGTGTACATGTTCGTGCTCGGGCTCGGGCTCGGGTGCGTGATGCAGGTGCTGGTGCTCGCGGTGCAGAACTCGGTCGACTACTCGGATCTGGGGGTCGCCACCTCCGGAGCGACCCTGTTCAGGTCGATCGGCGGCTCCGTGGGGACCGCGATCCTCGGCTCGATCTTCGCGAGCCTGCTGGACTCGCATCTGACCGCCGGGTTGAAGGCCAACCCGCAGGCGACGGCGGGGCTGACTCAGGCACAGCTCGGCAAGGTCTCCTCCGCCACCGGCGACCCGCATGTGATCAACAGCTTCCCGCCGGCGTTGCACGATGTCTACATCAGCGCCTTCACCAGCGCGATCGATCGCGTGTTCATCGTCGCCGCGTGCGTGTCGGCCGCAGCGTTCGCGCTCAGCTGGATACTCGAGGAGCGCCCACTGCGCACGACCGCGGAGGCGAGCGCCGGCATCAGCGAGAGCTTTGCCGCACCGAAGCCGCCGGACTCGCTGGCTGAGCTCTCGCGAGCGCTCGGCGTGCTGATCGGACAGAAGGGTCGTCGCCAGCTGGTCGAGAACATCGCGGCCAGGGCGGGGGTCGACCTCTCCGCAGCAGCTGCCTGGGTGCTCGTGCGCAGATACAGGCAGCCCGAGGTGGCGGTGGAAGATGCCAGTTCCAGCTGGGACATCCCGCTCGAACGCGCGCAGGAGGGTCTCCAGGAGCTGATCGAGCGCGGCATGGTCGTACCCAACGGCTCGGCCTCGATCGATGGGGCAGGCCCAGTCGCAGCGCCCGCCTCGCTCGGGTATGGCGTCACCGAGCTCGGCCGCGACGCCGCGGAGAAGCTGATCGCGGAGCGGCGCGCCACGCTGACGCGGCTGCTTGACGGCTGGGAACCGGATCGCAACGCCGACCTCGCCCGGGTCCTGGGCCGGCTCGCCGACGAGATGGCCGCTGAGGCCGCACCGGAGCTCACCCGCAGCTGATCAGTCCTCCAGGCCGCGCGCTGACGGTCGGCGTTCGCGGGCGGTTAGACCGTGGGCGCGGACGCGCTTCGGGGAACCGCTCGAGGCCATCGTCCGGGATCGGCTCCCAGGTTGCTGCATAGTTCAGGTACTGGCGAAATGCGGGGCGGACGCCGGGGTCGGAGTCGAAGGCTGACATCCGCACGGCGATCTGGCGCGGATCCGCCGGACGTGCGAACAGGTGCGCACCGCAACTGCGGCAGAAGCATTTCTCCGCGCCGCCGTCGCCGGGTGCCCAGCCCTCGATCTGTTCGGAGCCCGACAGGATGCGAAGAGCGTTGCCGTCGACCTGAACCGAGACCGACGCGGCCGTGCCGGTACGGCGTTGGCAGCGTGTGCAGTGGCAGTAGCCGGCTGAAACCGGCGGCTCCACCAGCTCGAAGCGCACCGCGCCGCACAGACAACCACCCTGCACCGAATAGCTGCTCTGTTCGCTCATCGCCTATACCTTTCGTCTACGGGAGTCGGCCTCGATCCGAAAGGTAACCGTACGTCGTACGACCGCGCCAGGGCCGAGCGCTACTCGCGCGGCGAGGGTCTCTACTGATCGGCGCCGCGAGGGCGACCGGTCAGACGGTCACCTCGTGCAGCTGGTGGGTGTCGACGTCGTAGACGAACCCTCGCACGGTGTCGCGATGAGGGATGAACTCCGAGCGTCTGACCCGCAGGATCGACTGCCGGACGTCGGCGGCGGCGTCGGTGAAGGACTCGATCGCGAACGCGGGGGCAACTCCGGTGGCCGCCTGCAGCTCCGCGCGGAAGCCGTCGTCGGTCAGCTTCTGCATGCCGCAGTCGGTGTGGTGGATCAACATCACCTCGCGCGTGCCGAGCTTGCGCTGAGATATCGCCAGCGAGCGGATCACGTCGTCGGTGATGACGCCGCCGGCGTTGCGCAGCACATGGGCCTCGCCCATCGCCAGACCCAAGGCCGCGAACAGATCGAGCCGCGAGTCCATGCATGCGACGACCGCCAGCTGCCGACGCGGGCTGACGTCGAGATGGCGCGGCTCCAGGCTCTGCGCGTAGGCGCTGTTGTTGGCGATCAGCTCGTCGATGAAGGTCATGATCTGAAACAGGTTACGTTTGCGAGCCGCCCGACTGCTCACGAGCCGGTCCCAGCCCGTGCTCGAGCGCGCCCTTGACGCCGGCGTCGAGCGCGTTCAGCCGATATAGCGCCAGCGCCTCCGCCGAGCCGAAACGTCCGCCGGGCGCGGCCGCAGCTCCGTGGTGGCAGAGGACGCAATGCAGGAGCGCCAGCCGGCGCGCTGCATCGAGCGCTTCGCCAAGCGCGGCGAAGCGCTCGACCAGAAGCTGCTGCCCGAGCACCAGGTGGCCGAGCAATCGGCCCGGCTCGGTCAGGCCGATCTCGGCCCCGTAGGTGAACTCGCGCGTGCGACCGAGGTCGTGGACGATCGCGGCGGTCAGCAGCAGATCGCTGTTCAGGCGCCGGTGCAGGTCGCAGGTCTCGCGCGCCAGGGTCCCAACCGCGACCGTGTGCTCGAGCAGTCCGCCGAGGTATGCGTGGTGACCGTTGCGCGTGCAGGGCGTGCGTCGCAGGGCTGTGCGTATCTCCGGGTCGGCCAGCAGCGAGTCGAGAAGTGACCGGTATCCGGGGTCATACACCTCGGAGGCGAGGTGCTCGAGGAAGCCGTCGAGCTCGTCCATGTCGCGGTAGGCGACCGGCAGGAAGGAATCCACCGTGGCTCCCTCCGAATCGATCCCGTCCGACGGGGCGGGGTGGATGTCAGAGACCTCGACCACCATCTCGTCGCGGAAACGCTCGACGCGGCCGATGACCGAGATCAGGTCCCCGCGCTCGAAGCGGCCCGCAAGCGCGTCCGCGTCGCGGAAGGCGCGCGCCTGGACACTGCCTGTGCGGTCGCGCAACTCAAGCGCCAGGTACGGGCTCCCCGTCCTGGTCTTCAGCCGGTCCTTGCGCACGCACGCATACACGCCGCGGACCTCGTCGCCGGCGCGCATCGAGCCGATCGTGCTGTCAGTAGCCATCACGCCATGATGTACGGTGAATCGGATGCAGCCACTGCGATGGAACTACCGGCCGGACCATCTTCGCGCCCCAGCGCTGATCTGCGGGTTCAAGGGCTGGAACGATGCTGGTGACGCCGCCTCCTCGGCCGTGAGCTTCGTGGGCGAGGCGCTCGGTGCACGCGAGTTCGCGACCATCGACCCGGAGGAGTTCTACGACTTCCAGGCGACGCGGCCCCAGATCAAGCTTGACGACGCACAGGTGCGCTCGATCGAGTGGCCCGCGGTCAGGCTCTATGAGGCCCGGATCCCGCGCGCGCCGCGAGACCTGATCCTGCTGAGCGGCCATGAGCCATCGTTTCGCTGGCGCACATTCACGGCGATGATCGTCGAGCTGGCCGAGGCGATCGGCGTGCAGTTGGTCGTCACGCTGGGCGCGCTGCTCGCCGACGTGCCTCACAGCCGGCCGGTCTCGGTGACCGGTTTCGCGACCGACCCGACCCTGGTCTCACGACTGAGCCTTCCCCAGTCCTCGTATGAGGGGCCCACGGGAATCGTCGGCGTCCTCCACGACGCCTGCCGCACGGGGGGCCTGCCGTCCGCGAGCCTCTGGGCCGCAGTACCGCATTACATCGCCGCCTCGCCGAACCCCAAGGCCGCGCTGGCACTGATCCGCAAGCTCGAAGGCCTGGTCGGCGTCGTCATCGACGCCGGCGAGCTCGAGACTGCCGCTGCCGACTACGAGCGCCAGGTCAACGTCGCGGTCCAGCACGACCCCGACATACAGGCGTTCGTCGAGAAGCTCGAGGCGGCAGCCGGCGAGGAGGAGGACGATGCCCTCGAGCTGCCATCCGGGGACTCGATCGAACGCGACCTCCAACGCTTCCTGCGCCAGAGAGGCCAGGAACCCCCGGAGTGAGCCGGCTCTGAGCAGCGCTCAGCGCTCAGCTGCCGGGCACACGAGCCGGTAGTCGCAGAACCCGCACGCCGCCGGCGAGGGCGTCGGCTCAAACTCCTGCGCCATGATCCCCTCTGCCACCCCGGTGGCGATGTTCCGGATCCAGTCGGCGCGTTCCTCATCGGCCGGGACCGCGACCTTCTCGTCATCGAGCAGGTAGTGGTAGGCACCGACGGTCTGCTCGAGACCCCAGGCCTCACGCGCCGCGATCGCATACAGCGACAGCTGCACATCGCCGGCAAGCTGCTCGGCCGACTTGGGGCGCCCGGTCTTGTAATCGATCAACTCGTGCTCGCCGGAGGGCAGGAGGTCGACGCGGTCGACGCGTCCGCGTACGAGGTGCGGTCCCAGTCTGAAGCTGAACTGACGCTCGAACCAGACCGGGCGGCCGGCGTCTGACAGAGCGCGCTCGTGGTAACGGATGAGCGCCGCCGTGGCCTTCGCCCGCAGCTGTCGTTCCTCGTCCGAGTCACCGAAGCCGGCACGGCGCCACCCGGTGTCGAGCAGGGACAGGAGCTCCTCGAGCCCACCCAGTTCATCGCTCCCGGTGCTGTGGTAGCGCTCGAGCACCTGGTGTACGGCAATCCCGAAGCGCTGATGCAGGGTCGGCTCCTGCGGGATCCGGAACACTCGCGCGAACTTGTAGCGCAGCGGACAGGCGCGGTATGTGTCGATGTCCGTTGCCGAGAGCAGCACGCCATCGCCGCGCATCGGCAGGAACCGCTCGAGTGACGGCTCGTCGCGAGCGGCGACCACATGCGCGCGCCGGCGCAGATCGCGTTCGGTGTCGAGCAGGAACTCGTCGAGCGGTGAGCTCGTGAAGATCTCCCGCTCCTCGGCGGTGACCGCCTGCTCGATCCTCGCGTTGATGTCCCTCAGCGCCTCAGCTGTGCTCTGACTCTCCGTGACTTCGTCGCGGGCGATCAGCGCCGCGAGTTTGAGCAATTCGAGATAGCGGACGACAGCATGCGAGATGTCGAGGTCGGTGTCCAGACGCAGTTCTGCCAGCCGGCCTGCGGCCCGAGCCGTTCCCTCCAGCACCTCGTCGCGCAGCACCCTGTAGGTGGAGTGCAGCTTCTCCGCAGGCCCGAACAGTTCCTCGGTCACCGGCAGCCAGTCGCCGCCGAGGGCCTCGCGCACCGATTCGATGATCGGAAGCGCTGTCAACTGCTCGCCATGCTGGTCCCGAGCCACGAAGCTGAATACGGCCGCCCGACGCGCGCGCGACACCGCCACATATAGCCGCTGCCGCAGGCGGGAGACGCGGGTGGCCTCATCGTCGGCCGGCAGCTGCTCGCGCAGGAGCTGGTCGGGGACGGGCTCGGAGTCGAGCCCGCCCGACCCCAGGAGCGCCGCCCGCAACCCGGGCATGAACACATGGTCCACCTCAAGGCCGCCGGCCATATCCAGCGCCAGCACCTGGACCTGATCAACGCCTGCCAACTCAGGCTCGTCGCGCTCGTGCAGACCGCACTCGGCGACCGCGGCGATCGAGAGTGCGAATTCACGTGCCGTCGCCTGCGGCATCCGCGTGACGTGCGTGGTGGCCAGCTCGCCGAACCGAGCCAGCGCCCGCAAGCGCTCGACGACGTCAGCCTGTGCGGCGAACAGCTGCTGGCGACGGAGCCCCAGACGCTCGATCAGCCGGTGCACGTAGAGGTCCGGCCGCATCGTGTCAATGTGCGAAACCGACGCGCGGTACAGCTTCAGAAACACGCGGATGCGCTCCCGTGCCTCGGGCGGAACCTGCGGTGACTCGGTGGCGGCGGCCAGCGCCGCGACCATGTCGACCTTGCGACGCCGCGCTATCTGCGTGCAACGTGCGATATCGATCGAGCGCAGCTCGATCGGTGCCCGCGCCAGGGCGCGCACGACGGCTGGGGCGTCACCGGGGTCTGCCAGAAGCCGCAGCCACGCCAGCAGGTCGCGCACCTCGGCGCGCTGGAAGAACGCGGCATCGCCGATCAGTCGATGCGGAACAGCGCGCTCTTCGAGCGCGACCGAGACCGCCTGCCCCTCCCGTGCGATCTCGGGCACGATCACCGCGATCTTCCCCGGATCGACCTGCTCGCGTGACACCAACCGCTCGATCTCGGCCGCGATCGCCTGGGCCTGCGCCCGCTCGCTCTCACAACGCCAGAACTCGACGGCACCGGCCAAGCCCCGGCCGCCGGGGTCGAGCCCACCCGCTGCCGCAGGTCCCAGGGTCGCGCGCGGTTCGGCGCCGAGCGCAATCGCCGACGCCGCCGACTCGAGGACGGCAGCACAGCGATGCGAGCCGAGCAGCCGCACGATCCGTGTGCCCGGCGTGGCGAATGCGTCGAGTCGGGCCGCGCCGGCGCCGCGGAAACGCCGCAGCGCGGCCCGCGGGTCGCCGGCAACGGTGAGCGCCGGCCCGGCGAGCGTGGCTGCGAGCGTGGCCGGAGCGAGGTCGAGCTCCTGCGCGTCGTCGACCAGCACGTGCTCGAACAGCTGCCGTCCCGGGGCCTGCGCCGCGATCAGCCTGATCGCGGTTCGCACCAGGTCACCCTCGTCACAGGCTCCCAGCTCTCGCACCATGCGGTCGTGCGCGCCGAAGATCGCGGCGAACTCCCGCTCGCGCAGGTTGTCCCACTGGGCGGCCCACGCTGCGAACTCCTCGGCTCCGATGAGCTCAGCCTTGAGCCGGTCGATCCTGCGCACGAAGCTGCCGAGCAGCGCGCCGGAGTTACCCCCGAAGTCGTGATGCTGCAGCGGCAGCTCATCGATCCGCTCCGCGAGCATCGCCAACCGGTCAGCTGGGCTGAGCGTGACATCGAGCAGATCGGGGCGACTGCCGCCGCGGCGCAACACCGTCGCTGCCAGCTGCGCGGGCGTGCAGACCGGCAGCTCGCTGTAGCCACCCTCGACCTCAACCTCGAGCGCAGCCCGCGCCGCGTCTGCCCGCGCGGTGCTCGGTGTCAGTAACGCGATCCGTTCCGGGGCGGTGCCCTGCTCGACAAGCCAGCGGTAGCGGTCGAGGATCAGCCGCGTCTTGCCGCTGCCGGCAGCGCCCAGGATCAGCAGCCCACCGCCGCTGTGGGTGATCAGCGTCTCCGGTCCTTCGACGGTCGCTGTGCTCTCGAGCAGCTCCACTGTCCCCACACCTGACAGCATAGGGTCGGATGCATCGCGCGGACGCTCAGCAACAGCCGGACTGGCTGAGCGCCTGCCGTCGCGCGGCCACCGCGACGCGCGCGATGCTGGCCGACCGCACCACCACGGTCGAGCGCGCCCGCGAAACGGGCTCGACCGGAGGCGGCGGCGACCTGACCCTGGAAATCGATCACGCCGCCGAGGAGATCGTCTTTGCCGAGCTGCGGCGGCTGCATGATGCCGGCTCGCGGTTCAGCGCGATCTCGGAAGAGCGTGGCGAGGTCGACTTCGGTGGCGGCGACGTGCTGGTCGTGATCGATCCGATCGACGGCTCGCTGAACGCCAAGCGCGGAGTCGCGCACCACGCGTTGTCGGTGGCGGTTGCCAACGGCAAGACGATGGCCGACGTCGAGTTCGGCTACGTGTACGAGTTCGGCACCAGCGAGGAGTGGTCGGCCCGGCGGGGAGCCGGGGCCTTCCTGAACGGTGAACGACTTGACCGCGAGGCGAGCGAGCGCCGCACACCCGACGGCAGGCTCGAGATGCTCGGCATCGAGTCGGCCGATCCGCGCTGGCTGAAGGGCATGATCGACTCGCTGGCCGATCGCGCGTACCGGCTGCGGGCCTTCGGCGCGCTTGCGCCGTCGCTGTGCCAGGTGGCGGCCAGCCGTTTCGACGCACTGATGTCGTTGCGTGGCTGCCGCGCCGTCGATGTTGCCGCCGCGCAGCTGATCGTGCAGGAGGCCGGTGGCTGTGTCGGCTTCCCGAGATTCGAGGATCCCCTGGCGGCGCCGCTCGATCTGGTGCCGCATTCGCCGATCGTGGCCGCGCGCACCGCCTCGACCCTCGCCGATCTGGAGGCGCTGTGCCGACCCCGGTGATCGACTGGGTGGTGGTGGAATGGATCGCGGAGCATCTGGCCGGAGCCGGCCAGGCCCCAGATCCGCTCATCGACCTCGGCCCGATCGCAGCCGACGCGCAGGAACGCGTGGTCGCCTACACAGGCCTGGTTCCGGCCGGACCCCTGCCGCCGCCCGAGGGGCTGAGCCGGCGTGAGTGGGTGGCCAGCAACGTGGCGTCCACGCGGGCGTTGATCGAGCCGATGCTCGAACGAGTCACCGCGCAGCTCGGATCGACAAAGCCGGCAGCACAGCTGTGGCTGGGTATCACCGGGAGCGCCGAGGTCGGCCTGCTGGTCGGCTACCTCGCGCAGCGGGTGCTCGGGCAGTACGAGTTCGTGCTGCTGCCCGAGCGGGCGGGAGAGCGGCCGCCACGACTGCTGTTCGTGCTCCCCAACCTCGGCGCGGCGATCAAGCGCTTCGACGCCGACGAGCGGGAGTTCGTGACCTGGGTGGCGCTGCACGAGGTGACTCATGCGGTCCAGTTCAGCTCCGTGCCCTGGCTGCAGGATCACCTCGCCGACCTGATCCGTGAATTGTTGGCAAGCGTCGAGACGCGCATGGCCAAACGGCGGCATCTGCAGCTCCCGAGTCGAGCGGCGGTCGAGCGGGTCGGCCGCGCTGCGCTTCGCGCAGACATGATCGGCATGGTCGCATCAGAGCCCGAGCGAGCAGCGATCGACCGCGCGCAGGCGGTGATGGCGGTGATCGAGGGTCATGCCGAGCACGTGATGGACGCGGTAGCGCCCGAACTGCTGCCGTCGCTGCCGGACATGCGTCGGGCGATTGACGAACGTCGCCGGGTCCAGTCACCGCTGGGCCGGCTGGTGAGCCGGCTGCTCGGGATGGAGATGAAGCTCAAGCAATACGAGCGCGGCAAGATCTTCTGCGACGAGGTCGCGCGGGTCGCCGGCGCCGACGGTCTGCGCCACATGTTCTCAGGGCCGCAGGCGTTGCCGACGTTGGCCGAGATCGAGGATCCGGCCGCGTGGTTGACGCGCTCCGGGCTGACCTGAGCCCGATCGCCGCGACGCTGCGCCCGGGCCCGGGCCCCAACCCGGCCCCGGCCCCGGCTGGCCCCCCATGACGGCTCAGCTCACGCGGCGACAGCCGCGTTGCACGGCTTCAGATGCATCCGGCTCCGGCCGAACTCTGAAGAAGTTCTTACGATAGGTTCTACGAGAAATCCCAACAGTACGCTAATATTGATTGCGCAATGACTTTCCCCATGGGCTGCCCGGAGAGCGGCGCCGCGGGATGAATTCGTCGGCCTCATAACTTCGCCGACGGATGTAGCACCCTCTCCTCCCTCAGCCGCCGGGGCGCCACGCAAGTGGCGCCCCGTCGGTCCTTAACCGGACCTGTTCCGTGCTGCCACGGCGCTGTCTCGCAGTGCACCCGCCACCAGAGCGCCGCACCTCAAGGTCCCCGCTCGGGCAAGACCGGCGGGGCGCCCGAGCACCCAGCCAGCACGGCGCAACCCAGCAGCACACCAGGCTTAAATCCCGAAATCGACTGGACGTGCTGCGATTTCACTGAACGTACCCGCAGATCAGCGGTTGATAAGAAAATCGACGCCAGGCGTTCCGATTTTCAGATTTGAGCCTGCTATCACCAGCGCGCCGCACGCCAGCGCGCCCCACACCAGCGCCCCCCACGCCAGCGCGCCCGGCACCGGCCCCGCCGATCTACCGGGGCTCGGACGGCTCGTATCGGGTGACGCTCTCCGGCGGCGCCGCCGGCTCGGCGCCGTCCTCGAGCAGGCGCTCGTAGATCCGCATGCGTTTACTGATCCGGCCGCCCATCGCCTCCAGCCCACGGTTCATGCTGTGGTTGGTCTCGAGAATCCAGCCCGGCTCCCCCCACTTGATGCGCGACTCCGCCGCCATGTCGAAGTTCTCGATGTAGAGCTGTGCGGCGACGCCGGTGTGCTGGTATTCGGGCAGCACACCGAGGAAGCCGACCCGGCAGCGGTCGATCAGCCGCTTGCGGTTGAGGTAATGCCACCAGCCGAACGGCAGCAACCGGCCCTTCATCTTCTTCAGCACCTGGTTGATGTCAGGGATCGTGATCGCGGCGGCGACGACCTCTTTTTCGTTCTCCGCGAGCATGAACCAGCGCTTGTCGAAGATCAGTCGGTAGTTGATCGCCAGGTCGGCAAGGTCGTGGTCGTCATACGGCGAGAAGCCCCAGTTCTTGGACCAGGCGGCGTTATAGACCTTCTGAAAGCCCTTCAGGTCACGACCGAGCCGCCAGAACGACATCTTGCGAATCGTGATCCCGTGCCGATCACGCGCCCGCTGCGCCAGCTTCGGGAGGATCGGCAGCATCCGGTCCTCCCGGTCGTCAAGCCGCAGGTTCCAGTGGAATACGTCCATCGCCTTGACCATCTCCGCCGACTCCAGCAGCGGCTGGTAGTACGGCGGGTGCCATGGCTGACGGATCATCGGCTCCAGCTCGAAGCCCTCGATCAGAACTCCGCACTCCTCGTTGATGATCAGGTCGAACGGGCCGATCATGCGATCGCGCTGACGCTCGCGCAGCCAGGCCGCAGCCGCGTCGAGCAGCGCCCGCGCAACGTCCTGATCGTCCTCGAGGTCGAGGAAGCCGAAGAAGCCCCAGCGGTTCTGATGGAAGCTGTTGAAGTTGCTGTCGTACTGAGCGCTGATGCGCCCGACCACCCGCGCGCCGCGTCGCGCCAGGAAGAACTCTGCGTCGCCGTGCTTGAAGAACGGGTTGAGCTTGCGATTCAGGTACGCATGACGTTCGAGTTTGAGCGGCGGGATCCAGGGCGTTGAGGCGTGAAGCCGGAACGGCAGGTCGATGAACTCCCGCAGGTCGTTTCGACCCCGGACCGGCGCAACCTCGACTACCCCCGCAGGCGGCATGACGCGGGAACGTATCATGAGAAGCATGCCAACGAGAGACCAGGTGATCGAGGCGCTGCGCGACGTCATCGACCCAGAACTGCACCAGGACATCGTGACCCTCGAGATGGTCCGCTCGATCGAGGTGCACCCGAACGGTGTGATCGACGTGACGGTCTCGCTGACGACGTCCGGTTGCCCGATCCGTGACCACTTCCAGACCGCCGTGGATGAGGCGATCCGCGCACTCGACGGCGTCGTGGGCGTCAACATCAGCTTCGACGTGCTCTCCGACGGCGAGAAGCAGAAGCTGCGTGAGAAGCTCGGCCGCGGCTCGCTGCCCGAGGGAGCGCTCGCCCAGGTGGCGAATGTGATCTGTGTCGGCTCCGGCAAAGGTGGCGTCGGCAAGTCGAGCGTGACCGCCAACCTGGCCGCTGCGCTGGCGGCACATGGCAAGCAGGTCGGTGTCATGGACGCAGATGTGTGGGGATACTCGCAGCCACGCATGTTCGGCCTCAGCGGCGAACGCGCCAAGGTGAACGCCAGCCACAAGATCATTCCGTTGGATGGCGGCGACGGCATCAAGGTCGTCTCGATCGGCTTCTTCATCGAGCAGGACGCCGCTGTCGTCTGGCGCGGACCGATGCTCCACAAGGCGCTGCAACAGTTCCTCGAGGACGTCGACTGGGGCGTGCTCGACTACCTGCTGATCGACCTGCCGCCCGGAACCGGGGACGTCTCGATGACGCTCTCGCAGTTGCTGCCCGACGCGAAGTTCCTGATCGTGACGACGCCACAGGCCGTCGCCCAGAAGGTGGCCAAGCGCTCCGCCGACATGGCTGAGAAGCTCAAGCTCGAGGTCACCGGCGTGATCGAGAACATGTCCGGCTTCACCACCCCGGCCGGCGAGAGTTTCCCGATCTTCGGCGCCGGGGGCGGCCGACTGCTCGCGGAGGAACTCGACGTGCCGCTGCTCGGTCAGGTGCCGCTCACGATGGCCCTGCGTGAGCAGTCGGACACCGGCCTGCCGGTCGTCCTGGCCGATCCGAACGACGCCGCTGCACAGGCGATCGACAGCATCGCCCAGCGCCTCATCGCGATGACGCCGGTGGACCTGCCGATGATGGCTGCGGCTCCGGAGCCAACCGAAGCCAAGCCGGTCGGCATGTCACTGCCGATGGCCTAGCCCCGACAGTCCCGGACGAACCGCTGATTTGGCGAGCCAGACGCCGCCAAATCAGCGGTTCCGGTAGTAGTCGGCGTTGATCACCGTGAACCGCTGCCACTCGTCCGGCAGCTGATCCTCGGCGAAGCACGCGTCCACCGGGCAGGCCTCGACGCAGGCATCGCAATCGATGCACTCCTCGGCATCGATGTAGAGCTGCTCGACCGTGTCGTAATCGGGCTCGTCTGGCGTCGGGTGGATGCAGTCGACGGGGCAGACCTCGACGCATGAGTTGTCCTTGGTCCCGATGCACGGCTCGGCGATCACATAGGCCATATGTCTTGTTTCTTCCTGACGTTGGTGGTGACGGAAAACGTGGCGCCGATTGTACGGATGATTCGTCAGCCTTGACCGCGTAGCCTGTCCGCAGAACCCGATCCGGAGAAGCAGACATGCCCATCTACGACGAAGTGCAATCCGGCCTCGAGGGCATCGTTGCGTTCGCGACCGAGATCGCGGAGCCCGATCGCGACGGCGATGCCCTGCGCTATCGCGGCGTGGACATCGAGGAGCTCGTTGGAAAGGTCCCGTTCGAGCACGTGTGGGGCCTGCTGGTCGACGACAGCCTGCTGCCTGGTCTGCAGCCGGCGGCCCCCTATGGTCTCAGCGTGCACTCGGGTGATCCCCGTGCGGACATGCAGGCCGGGCTCGCTGCGCTCGGACCGCAGTGGGGCTTCAAGCCCGTGCTGGACATCACCGACAGCGAGGCCCGCGACGACCTCGCCCGCGCGTCGGTGATGGCACTCTCGTTCGTCGCCCAGTCGGCTCGAGGCTTCGGCCGGCCACCGGTGCCGCAGACGGAGATCGACGAGTCGAGCTCGATCGCACAACGCTTCCTGACGCGCTGGCGCGGAGAGGCGGACCCCCGGCACGTTCGAGCCCTGGACGCTTACTGGACCGCCGCCGCCGAACACGGCATGAGCTCCTCGACCTTCACCGCGCGCGTGATCACCTCGACCGGAGCCGATGTCGCCGCGGCGCTTTCGGCGGCCGTCGGCGCGCTCTCAGGCCCGCTCCACGGCGGCGCGCCGGCCCGCGTCCGGCGACAGCTCGACGAGGTCGAAGCAGCCGGCGATGCCACGCAATGGGTCTCCAAGCGGCTCGACTCCGGCGAGCGGATCATGGGCTTCGGCCATCGCGTGTACCGAGCCGAGGATCCCCGGGCACGCGTGCTTCGGCGAATCATGCACGAGCTGGGCGCCCCTCGGATCGAGGTCGCCGAGGCGCTCGAGCAGGCGGCTCTGGCGGAATTGCAGGCACGCCGTCCTGACCGGATCCTCGCGACCAACATCGAGTTCTGGGCAGCGGTCGTGCTGGACTTCGCGGAGGTTCCGCCGGTGCTCTACACGCCGATGTTCGCGTGCGCGCGCGTTGCCGGTTGGTCGGCCCACATCCTCGAGCAGAAGCGCGAGCGACGGATGATCCGTCCGAGCGCCATGTACGTCGGCTCACCCCCGCGACCGCTTTCGAGCCTCAAGACCTGACACCCCGGCTGCTGCGCCGCTGCTGCAGCAGCCGGGCCCCACCGGTAGCCTCGGCCACCGATGCGTGTCCTCTTGTTCTCATGGGAGTATCCGCCTGTGATCGAAGGTGGGCTCGGGCGCCACGTGCGCAAGCTCTCCGAAGAACTCGCGGTCGAGGGCGTCGACGTGCACGTGCTCACGCGCGGCGGCGGACAGTTGCCGCTCCAGGAGTGCCGACGTGGGGTAAGCGTTCATCGCGTGGCCGAGCCGCCGTTCCCGACGGATGTCGAGGCGTTCGTGCGATGGGTCTCAGCGATGAATCACGACATGGCAGCGCTCGGAGCCGAGCTCAGCGACCGCTTCGACTTCGACCTCGTGCATTCGCACGACTGGCTCGTGGCAGACGCCGCCGAGCGGGTTGCCAGGGCCGGCGGCCTACCGTGGCTGGTCACGATCCATGCGACCGAATACGGACGCCACCAGGGCTGGGTGCAGAACCACCCACAGTCACATATTCACGCCAAGGAGCAGCGGATGGCACAGAGCGCCGACCTCCTGATCACATGCTCTGACTACATGGCCGGCCATGTCGGCCAGATCTTCGGTGTGCCCCCGGCGCGCATCACCGCGATTCCGAACGGCATCGACCCGGCCGACCTCATCGCCGCACCAGGCCCCGAGTTGGTCAGCCTGCGGGCGCGCTACGCCGCGCCCGATGAGCTGCTCGTACTGCTGGTCGGGAGGCTAGTGTTCGAGAAGGGCTTCCACCTCGCGCTTGAGGCACTCGCGCCGATCGCGCAACGCCAGGGGCGCATGCGGTTCATCGTCGCCGGAACCGGCACCGCTGAGGCTGAACTCAAGGCTCAGGCCCAGGAGCTCGGCCTGAGCGAGTACGGCTCGTTCATCGGCTGGGCGGGCGACGACCTGCTGCACTCGCTCTACCGGGTGGCGGACCTCTGCATCGTGCCGTCGATCTATGAGCCGTTTGGCCTGGTCGCGCTCGAGGCGATGGCGTCGGGGTGCCTGTGTGTGGTCGCCGATACCGGTGGCCTGCGCGAGGTCGTCCCGGCCGGCGGGACCGTCGGCCTCCGTTTCCCCTCACGTGACGCCGATGCGTTACGCACGATCGTCGAACAGGTGCTGACCGATGACCTCGAGCGCGGCAAGCTCATCGCCGACGCTCGCGAGCACGTTCTGCAGTTCGACTGGTCCGAGGTTGCGCGGCGCACTCTGGATGTCTACGGAGCCCTGGTGCCGCGGTCGCGCGCGCTGTCCTGAAGCAGTTCGAGATCGACGACGGTGTCGATGTCTGCGCCAGACGCGATGTCTCCGCATTCGATCCTTGGCCCGTCTTCGAGCAGCCTGCGCGCACCGATGTCCCCCCGAACGTCCTGCAGGCGCTCGATCTGCGCGCGCCCAAGCACCACGGGGTGCCCCGGAACCCCTCGATAGGCGGCGCGGGTGCCGGCGGGCGCGTTCACGAACCGCCGGAGCAGATCCGGCGTGACCGTCGGACTGTCACCCAGGAGGACCATCACCCGGTCGACAGGCGCGAGCGCAGCCACCCCGCAGCGCAGCGACCACGACATCCCACGCTGCCAGTCGACACAGAGAACAGGTTCGGCCCGCCCGAAGTCGATCGATTCGCGCAGGAGCTGCGCGTCTCTTCCGAGCACAACCACGACTCGCTCCAGCTCAGGCACTGAGCATGCCGGGCCGATCACGTGCTCAAGCACGGGACGTCCGTCGAGACCCACGAGCAGCTTCGGCTGATCGCCGAAACGCGTGCCGGCACCCGCGGCAAGGATGACGCCCCCCAACTCCATCAGCTGATGCTGTGACTGCGGAGGCTCGCCCCGGCGGCCTTATCCTGTTTAGCTGACATGTCGCCCGACGCGTACACCCGATCGGTTCTGGCCCAGTGGCTTCGCGAGGATCGCAGGTTTGCGATCGCATTGCTGGTCGACGTCGACGGCTCGGCACCGCTCGATCCGGGCGCGATGATGCTGATCGCAGACGACCTCACCGTTGAAGGGTCTCTGACGGGCGGGTGCGTTGAGGGCGCGCTCGTCGCCGAGGCTCAGCGGGTGAGCGAGACAGGCGCACCTCACCTCAGCACGTTCGGCTTCTCCGATGAGCTCGCCGGCGCGGTGGGGTTGATGTGCGGCGGGAACGTCACGGTCTTCATCACGCGGCCGTCCAGGTTGGACGCTGAGACCCTGATCCCGGCGCTTGAAGCGATCGAATCGGGCGAGCCGGTCGCGCTTGCGGTCCTGCTCGATGACGAGGGCGCCGGCTCGTCCTGGATGGCCCTCATCGAGCGGTCCGTCACCGGCGGCTTCGGTGACCAGGTTCGCCTCGCTGAGTCCGTTGCGCGTGACCTTCCGGGATTGGTCGAGCTTGGCGGTACCCAGATCAGGCAATACGGACTCGACGGCAAGGTGCTCGGCCTCGGCACCAGCGTCTTCATCCGGTCGTTCGTGAAGCCTCCGAGGATGATCCTTGTCGGGGCAACCGATTTCTCCGCGTCCGCGGCACGCTTCGCGACTGAACTGGGCTACGAGGTCACGATCTGCGATCCGCGGCCGGCGTTCGCGACGAGCCGCCGGTACGCGTCCGTGGCGCGCATCACCAATCTCTGGCCCGACGAATATCTCGCCGGTCTGACACTCGGGCCGCGGGATGCGGTGCTCGTCTTCACGCACGATCCGAAGTTTGATGAGCCGGCCATCCGTGCCGCCCTGGCAACTGATGTGGGCTACATCGGCGCGCTCGGCAGCCGCAGGACCGCAGCCGATCGTGAGCGCCGGCTCAAGGCGACCGGGGTAAGTGCGCAGGAGCTGACGCGGGTGATATCGCCAAGCGGCCATGACATCGGCGCCGGCACCCCAGCCGAGACGGCGCTCTCGATCCTGGCGGAGATCGTCGCCAGACGACATGGCCGCAGAGGCGGCCCCCTGGCCGATTCGGCCGGGGCGATCCGAACCAAGCATCAGAGCGTCACGTCGACCGAGATCGTGACCTGATCTGCGACCTTGAGTGCGCCGAACAGGACCGTGTAGGGCTTGATGCCGTAATCGGTCTGGCAGAGCGGGATCTCCGCGGTGAGTCGCCCACCCTCGGTGCATCGGAGCTCGAACGTGATTGGCCGACGAACCCCGACGAGCTCGAGGAGGCCCGTGGCGATCAGACGATCCTTCCCAGCGCTGTGCGACACGTGCGTGGACTCGAACCGGATTGGCGCCGGAGACAGAATCTCCTGCTGGATTGTCGATGATATGCCGGCCTTGTCCTCTGGGCTGAGCGGTGAGGCGCCCCCACGACCGGCTGAGACCACGAGGGAACCCGGATCGACCGACAGCTCGAGCGCGTTTCCCGCCTCCTGCGCAGCAATCGTGAGGGTCGCCGCCCAAGAGCCGGCGACGATCGTCAGGTCGTGTCCGGCCCGTGCCGCCGGCCCGGCGGTGCCGGTGGTCACGACCAACTGACCGTCGTCAGGGCCGACGGCGTAGCTGGCGGGAGTCGTGAGATCCATGTTCGGTCGAAGGGAAGGCGCCATCGGTGGTCGCGATCGTTCTGATGGGGTCGCGATCGGCCGGTTTCAGGCGTTGCCGAGCTTGGAGGCGAAGTCCTGGATCAGAGCATCGAGCACGCTCTTCACCACACCCTCGCCCATCGACGCGGCCTTGCCCGTGATGGTCGCCTCGGTATGGATCGCTCCGCCGCCGTCGGCTGCGGTGAATCGAACCTCCGCATCGGCACGCCCGGTGTCCGCCGACCTCACTCGACTTCACGGCCAGCAGCGAAGAGCGCTCCGCGTCATCGCGCTGCAGCCACGGCGACCGTACCGGCGAAGGTCATCGACATCGATCCCATGCGGGCGCGAATCTCCGCCCGGACCTCGTCAGGGCCGGTGTGATCAAGGACGCTTCCGCCCTCCACGCAGGAAACCAAGCGGTCGAGGTCAAGGCTGAGGAGATAATTGTCCTGCGCTGATCCGGGCCTGGAGAAACTGTGGTCGAGTTCGATCATCGGTCAACTGGTCCTCAGTACGACCTTCGTCGACTCGCGCGCGTCGAAGGCGCGGTATGCCTGCGGCGGCGTCGTCGAGCGACATCGTGTCGGTGATCATCTGCGATGGCTGCAGCACGCCGTCCTCGATCATCGCGAACAGCCGCTCGCGGTCGCGCCCGGGGTTGCCGATCGAGAACGCGAGGCGTGATCTCCTTCTCGAACATGAGCAGCGTTGTTGAGCGGGAAGTCCGGCTCGAAGTGCGCGCCGACGACCGAGACGCTGCCCTGTGGCCGCACGAGCTCGAGCGACGACGCCGAGCGCCGCCGGCGAGCCGGAGGCCTCGATCACGGCGTCGGCGCCGAGACCGCCGGTCGCCGCGGCGACCGCCGCCGCGGCCGTCGGCCGGCTCGACCGCCTCGGCGCCGAGCGGCTCCGCGAGCGCGCGGCGCGCGGCGATGCCGTCGACGGCGATCACCTTGCGCGCACGGGCCGACCGCGCACAGCATGGCCATCAGGCCCGACCGGGCCCGCAGCCGAGCACGACGACGACGTCTCCGGCGCCGACCCCGCCCCGCTCGACGGCGACGAAGCCCGGTCGGCAGGATGTCGGCGACGAAGACCGCGTCCTCGTCCGAGACGTCGTCGGGAACGGGCCACAGGCAGCGATCGGCGCGCGGCACGCGCACGAGCTCGGCCTGGCCGCCGTCGAGCCGCGGGTACACGCCGGAGTAGCCGAACAGCGCCCGCGACTCGCACTGCGTGGGCCGCCCGGCGCGGCAGTGCGCGCAGGTGCCGTCCGAGATCATGCTCGTGTTGACGACGCGCTGCCCGGGCGCAGACTCGCCGATCCGGTCGCCGGCCGTCCTCGACGACGCCCGACGAACTCGTGCCCGAGCATCGTGCCCAGCTCGAACCCGGGCGTATAGCCGTGGTAGGGGAGCAGGTCGGCGCCGCAGATCGCGGTGTGCGTGACGCGCGACGATCGCGTCGCGTCGTCCGTCGAGCGCCGGATCCGGCGACGGACGCGACCTCGATCCGCCTCGCGTGCCGGCGAGCACGACCGCCCTCATGCTGGTTGCTCCAGCTCGACCAGGTAGCCGTCCGGATCGACGCGCGAAGAAGCGGTGCGCCGCCCCACGGCGGCGCGTACGGCTCGGCGCAGGAACGCGCACGCCCGCCGCGCTGCAGCGCCGCGTAGCTCGGCCAGGCAGTCCTCGACCTCGACGACGAGGATCGCGGCGAGCCTGCGAGCGGTCGCGCCGGGGCCGTCATCTCGACGCCCGGGCGGTCCTCGGCGGCATGCCCCTGCTCGGCGAGCGAGAGGCGCGTCGCCCGCGTGCGCGAGGGTCGCGTACGGCGGGTCGTCGTAGCGCGCCTCGACCTCGAACCCGAGCCGGTCGCGGTAGAACGCGAGCGAGCGCTCGACGTCGGAGACCGCGAGGATCGCCCCGGCGCGCTTGACGTCGATCGTCACGCGCCATCAGTTGCGGGTGTGGCCGGCGTCGGCGACGATCACCTGACCGGTGACCCAGCCGGCCTCCTCGGAGGCGAGGAACGCGACCGCCGGGGCGATGTCCGCCGGGCACGCCGTGCCGCGGGATCGCCTGCAGCATCTGCACGAAGTCGAACGCGTCCTCGTGCGGGGTCGCCGAGCACGCCCTCGGTGCCCGTGATGCCCGGGCGCGACCGCGTTGACGGTGATGCCGTACTTGCCGAGCTCGGTCGCGAGCGCCCGGGTCAGGCCGACGACACCGCCCTTCGCTGCGAGGTAGTGGCCCAGGTTCGGGGTGCCGGCGAGAACGGCGTTCGAGGCGATGTTGACGATCCGCCCGTAGCCGGCCTCGCGCATCGGCTTCTCGACCGCGCGGGAGACCAGGTAGGCGCCGTCGAGGTTGACGCGACATGATCTTGCGCCAGTCGGCGAAGTCGACGTCGTCCCAGGGCATGAACGGCACGATCGCCGCGGCGTTGACGAGCACGTCGATCTTGCCGTAGCGCTCGAGCGTCTCCTGCGACCATGCGCTGCAGCGTCCTCCTCGCTCGAGATGTCGGCCTGGATCGCCGAGCGCCGTCGAGCTCCGACGCGGTCGCTCGGCGCCCGTCGCCGTTGAGGTCGGCGACGACGACCTTCGCGCCCTCGGCGCGAGCTTGTCCGCGATCGCCTTGCCGATCCCCTGTGCGGCGCCGGTGACGATCGCCACGCGGTCCTCGAGCTTCATGCCGCACCTCCCGCGGTCCTAGACCGCTCCTAGAAGGGCTCGGGCGCCAGTGCGTACGTCTGCCACGTCGTCCATGTCGTGCGAGAAGACGATCTCCGCGTCCCGCTCCTTCGCCAGCCGCTTGAGCCGGCGGATCGAGCGGACGCCGGCGACCGGGTCGTTGTGGAAGCCGGGCTGCTGATCGCCCTTCGAACGCGGCCCGCGTGTAGGAGACGTCGGCCATGAAGAGCAGCGGCTGGCCGCCGTCGCAGCTCGACCAGCAGCGAGTAGTGGCCGACCGTGTGACCCGGGGTCTGGAACAGGTGGATGCCCTTCGCGAACTCGACGTCGCCCTCGAGCAGCTCGAACTTCGCGCCCGGCGTGGTCCCAGCGTCTTGTCGGCGTAGCCGAAGCGCTCGAACGGCTCGGGCGTGCGCGCCTCGCGCAGCTCGTGCTCGTGCAGATAGGTCTTCGGCGTCGGTCAGGTGCTTGTTGCCGCCGACGTGGTCGAAGTGCAGGTGCGAGTTGATGAGCGCGTCGACGTCCTCGGGCTTGAAGCCGCAGCGCGCGAGCTGCGCCGGGATCGTCTGCTCGGCCGTCTGCTCGGGCAGCTCGAACGGCAGCACCGCGTTGACCAGCTCGAGGTCGAAGCCCGTGTCGAACATGAACAGGCCGTCGGCGTGCTCGATCAGCACGCTGTAGACCGGGAACCGCACCGGGTGTGCCCGCCGCCGATGTTCCACATGATGTGCGACTGGTCGATCACGAGCGTGCCGTTGTCGAGCAGCCGCACGCGTGCTTGCCTTGCCCATGTCAGCTCAGCGCCTTGCGGACGGCGACGAGCGCGGCGCGCGCGCGGCCGCTGCAGCTCGTTGATCTGCTCGGGCGTGTAGTCGAAGAAGCCCGCCGCCGGTCTTGATGCCGAGGCGGCCCTGCTCGCTGCAGGTCCGGTCGCGGTGCTCGAGACGCCGCTCTCGTTCGAGAGGTCGGTGTTCAGGTAGCTGGCGACGCCGTGTAGATGTCGAGCCCGGCCATGTCGAGCAGCTGGATCGGCCGGATCACCGCGAGCTTGTAGCCGATGCCCCAGTGCACGCAGATCGAGGCCCTCGGCGTCGATGACGCCCTCGTCGACGAGGTCGAGGCACTCGCGCATGATCGCGTAGAGGATGCGGTTCTCGACGAAGCCCGGGACCTCCTTCTTCGAGCGCACCGGGTGGTAGCCGATCCGGCTCGTCGAGCCCTCGATCGCGGCGGTCACCTCGGCGCGGTCTGCTCGCCCGGGATGACCTCGTTCATCGGGATCAGGTGCGGCGGGTTCGACCAGTGCCAGCCGATCGACGCGCTCGGGGTGCGCGCAGCCCCTCCGCGATCTTCGTGATCGGGATGCCGGAGGTGTTGGAGGCGATGATCGCCTCGGCGGCGATCTGCTCCTCGAACTCCGCGAACAGCTGCCTGCTTGAGCTCGAGCTGCTCCGGGACCGCCTCGATGACGATCTCGGCAGCCGTCGCGAGCGCCGCGCGAGGTCGCTCTCGTAGCGAGACCGACGCCGCCGCCGCTTGACCGGCACCTCGAGGCGGTCGAGGACGCCCTCGACCAGGCCGACCGTCCGCCTGCGCGCGCTCGAGCGCCTCGGGCTTGACGTCGAACAGGGTCACCTGCATGCCCGCCCGCGCGAGCACGGCGCCCATGCCCGGGCCCATCGTGCCGGTGCCGAGGATCGTCGCGCGGTTCAGTTCACTCATGGTCTGACTCCTTTCGGTGGTTTGGCTCTGAAGTTCCTGGATCGCGCCGCCAGACCCGCTCGGGCGTCAGCGGAAGCTCGTCATCGGCACGCCGGCGTCGGCGAGCGCGCACGACGATCGCGGCCGGAATCGCCGCCAGCGCGCCCTCGCCGCAGCCCTTGGCGCCGTAGGGCCCGGGCCGTCCGCGTTCTCGACGATGATCGACGTCATCTGCCGCGGCAGGTCGCGCGATGCGCGGCACCCGGTACTCGAGCAGGTTGTCGTTGACGAGCACCGCCGTCGTCGAAGCGCATCTCCTCGAACAGCGCGTTGCCGATGCCCTGCATCGTCGCGCCCTCGTCCTGGCGCTCGACGAGCTGCGGGTTGATCGCCTTGCCGACGTCGGCGACCGTGGCGGTGCGCAGCACCGTGATGACGCCGGTCTCGGGGTCGACCTCGACCTCGGCCGCGCCGACGCAGACCTCCCAGAAGACGGCCCCTCGGCGTAGGAGCCGGTGTCGCCGCCGGTCGGCCGGACCTCGCCGCCCTCGATGATCTCGCCGCCGCGGAAGCCGAAGCGCTTGGCGATCAGGTCGGGGAACGAGATCGTCCTCGCCGGCGAACGCGCCTCGCCGTCGGCGAGCTCGATCAGCGCCGGGTCGATCTCCCACAGCTCGCCGGCGGTCTCGCGCAGTCGCGCGGCCACTTCGCCGCCGCGCGCTTGACGGCGAGCCCGGCGATCGTCGTCGAGCGGCTCGCGCCGGTCGAGCGGTCGTAGGGGGTGAAGCGGGTGTCGGCGCCGTGCACGCGGACGTGCTCGCTGCGTGGTCCCGAGCTCCTCGGCGGCGATCTGCGCGAACACGGTGCGCGCGCCCTGGCCGAGCTCGGTCGTGCCGACGAGACGTCGACCGAGCCGTCGGCCTCGAGCCGCACCGACGCGCGCGAGACCGGGTGCGCGCCGGCCGCGAGCAGGCCGACGGAGACGCCGCGGCCGACCTACGGCCGCTTCGGCTCGCCCCAGCCGACCGCCGGCCGCCGCCTTCTCGACGTCGCCGACGAGGTCGGCGTCGAGCGGCTTGCCGTGCCGTCGGGCCGCACCTCCTCGCCGGGCAGACACAGGTTGCGCCGGCGCAGCTCGAGCGGGTCGAGCCCGCGCGGCGCGCGAGCTCGTCGATCTGCGGCTCGCCGATCCACTGCAGGTGGGTCGCGCCGAAGGCGCGGTAGGAGCCGGACGGCGGCGTGTTGCAGTAGACGCAGGAGGCGTCGACGCGGCGGCCTCGAAGCGGTACGGGCCCGGGCGCGGCGTCGGCGGCGGTCGCGGTCACGCGCGGGCCGTTGTCGGCGTAGGCGCCGGTGTCGAACCAGAAGCGCGACCTCGCGCGCCGAGCAGCGTCCCGTCGGCGTCATGCGGCCGTGCGCATCCGCAGCGCATGCCGTGGCGGCGCGAGGTCACCATCGACTCGCTCGACCGCGGTTGACGATCCGCACCGGCCGCCGCGCCTTGCGCGCGAGCGCGACGGTCAGCGGCTCCATCTTCGTGTACGACTTCGAGCCGAAGCCGCCGCCGAGGTAGGGCACGATGATCCGCACCGATCCGATCTCGCAGGCCGAACAGGGCGGCGATCTCGGCCTGGACGAGGAACGGGTGCTGGCAGTTCGCCCACAGCGTGACGCCGTCGCCTGGACGTGGGCGATCATGGCGTGCGTCTCCATCGCGTACTGGTAGACGGCCGGGAACGTGTACTCGCCCTCGACGACGTGATCGCGGCGTCGGCGCGCGCGGCCTCGACCTCGCCCGCGTCGATCCGGTAGCGGTAGCAGACGTTGCCCGTGCGCTCGGCGAGCTCGCCGAGGCCGTGGAAGAGCCCGGCCTCGGGCGGCGCTCGTGCAGCTCGGCGCGTCCGCGGCCAAGGCCTGCTCGAGCGTGCCGAGCACCGGCAGCTCCTCGTACTCGACCTCGATCGCCGCACCGCGGCCTCGGCCGGTCCTCGTCCGGCGGCGACGGCGGCGACCGGCTCGCCGGGGAAGCGGACCCTGTCGATCGCGATGATCGGCCGGTCCTTGATCGCGTGGCCGTAGTACGGCTCGATGTCGTCGAGGTCGGCGCCGGTCAGGACGGCGACGACGCCATCGATCTCGGCGCGCGCCGCTGTCGATCGAGACGATCCGCGCGTGCGCGACGGGCTGCGCAGCACCTTGCCGTGCAGCATCCCCGCCATCACCATGTCGCCGACGAACTGGGCCTCGCCGCGCAGCTTCTCGCCCGCGTCCTTGCGCGGCCGCGAGACGCCGACCTCGCGCACGCGCTGGCGCTCGAGCGTCGCTCATCCGCGCGAGCTCCCGCGCGGCCTCGAGGATCGCCCGGTAGCCGGTGCAGCGGCAGAGGTTGCCGTCGAGCCCGCGGCGGATCTCCTCCTCGGTCCTCGAGCTCGCCTGCGTCGCGCAGGCTCTTGATCGTCAGCAGCAGCCGCGGCGTGCAGAAGCCGCACTGCACGGCGGCGTGGCGCATGAACGCCTCCTCGAAGCGCTGCGAACTCGGCTGCTCGGCAGGCCCTCGATCGTCAGCACCTCGCGCCCGTGGGCGTCGGCGGCGAGGAAGGTGCACGAGCTGACGGGCACGCCGTCGACCAGCACCGTGCAGGCGCCGCACACCTGGACCTCGCAGGAGCGCTTCGCGCCGGTCAGGCCGAGCCGGTCGCGCAGGAAGTCGAGCAGCAGCTCCTGCGGCTCGACTCGCGCGACGTCCGCGCCGTTGACGGTCAGTCGGATGTCCTCATCGCGGCTCCCGGCATCCCGAAGCGCCGGCCGCTGCGGCGCAGTGCGGATCCACGCCTCCCAGTACTCGTCGACGAAGTCGTGCTGGTACTTGACGGCGTGGATCTCGCCAGCAGCGAGCTCCGGGATCGGCCGCAGCGGGCCGAGCGAGGCTCGCGATGCGACTGCAGCCGACTGCCCGCTCGAGCGAGCGCGCTGGCGAGCACCGCCCAGCGCACGTCTGCCGGCGACGAGCACGCCGTGGTTGCGCAGCACCAGCGCGCGTGCCGCGCCGAGCGCCTCGGCGACCGCCGCGCCCTGCTGCTCGTCGATGATCAGGTCGGGCACTCCGTCGTAGGTCGAGACGCCGTCGAGAACAGGACGCTGTCGTGCGTCAGGTAGCGAACTCGGCGTCGGTCGCGCCGAACGCGGTCGCGTACGGCGGATGCCCGTGCACGACGCCGCCGACGTCCGGCCGGCGCTTGTAGACCTCGGTGTGCAGCACGGCCTCGAGGTGCATGCCCGGCGCCGTTGCGCCGACCGTCCTCGCAGGTCGAGCGCGATCACGTCTCCGGGTGTCGACCTCGTCGAGCGCGACGCCCTTGCGCTTGATCCAGATCGTGCGCCCTCGGGCCCCGCGCGCTGACGTGCCCGAGCGTCAGGTCCGCGTACCCCTCCATCGCGAGGATCCGCGAGGCCCACGCGACCTGCTCGGCCGACGCGCGATCGTCGCCCGCCACCCGCCGGTCGTCCGGCACCTCGGAGCTCAGCGCGCCGTCTCCCGTGCGGTCGGCGGGTAGTCGGGATGCGGGAAGCCGAACACCATCACGACGTCCTCGTCGCCGGTGTTCGCGACCGCGTGCCAGACGCCCGCCGGCATGAAGAGCCCCTGGCCGGCCCGAACGGCACGGTACCGCCGCTCGAGCCGCAGCTCGCCCGCGCCCGGAGACCACGAAGGCGACCTCCTCGGTCTCGTGCTTGACCAGCGCCGTCACCCAGCCCGGCGTGAACACCGAGTAGCCGAGCGAGGCGCGTTGCCGGCGACCGTACTTGTCGGTGAGGACCATGCGGCTCCAGCTCCCGCCCGGCAGCTCGATCGGGTCGACGTCGTAGCGAGATCGCACGCGGCCCGTGGTCCGCTACAGCACCCACTGGCCGTCCTTGAGGATCTAGCGGCCGTCGTCGACGATCTGCATCGAGGCGTCGAGGATGACGCCGTCGAGGTGCAGGACGCTGACGTTCTGGCCGCCGGGGTAGGCGTTGTGGTTGTCGCCGAGCGCGAAGTGGACGGTGCCGACGCGGCCCTTCTCGGACGGCGTGCCGAACGGCGCGACCTCGCTGACGCCGAACGCGAACTCGCCGATCACGGTCGCGCCCTCGACGCCCTCGATCGACCTCGCGCAGCCGGCGGCCTCGTCGCCGCCCTCGATCTTCACGGCCTGCCGCCCTCGAGCGTCCAGGTGATCGGCTCGTTGACCTGGCCGGGAAGGCCGATGCCGAGCATCACGCCGTCGACGACGATCGTGCCGTGCGGTCTGTCCTCGACCGCCGCGAACGCGACCTCGGCCCACAGCGGCAGCGGGCCCATCATCTGGCCGCGCCTCTTGATCGAGCGTCACCTCGAGCGCGGGCCGGCCCTCGATCGTGACGGTGAAGTCGGTGCCCTTGCGGCGGTGACGCGGCACCTGCTTCTTGCCCTCGAGCGCGGCCATCGCGTCCTGCGCGCGCCGCTGCGCGCCGCTCGATCCCTCGGCGTGAGCCCCCACTGCCCATGCCCGGCTCGACCGAGGCGATCTTGCCGTTCGCCTCGCAGGTCTCCTTGACCGCCGTTCACGTGCGCGAAGCGGTTCGCCCACTCGAGGTCGGTGATGATGATGACCTCGTCCGAGCCCACCATCGCGTGGTGCAGGTTGCGCGGCGGCGCCATCGGGAAGCGCGTGTCGGCGCGGCCGCGCCGCACCTGCGTCTCGTTGTTCATGATCACCGGCCAGGCGCCGCGCTCGACGCAGACCTCGGCGACGACCCGCGCCTGGTCGGCGATGCTCGTCGTCGCAGATGATCGTGACGATGTCGTCGGCCTCGACCGACATGCAGACGTCGACGACCAGCTCGCGTCCTTGCGGATCGCCTCGGGGCTCGGCGACGTGCCGTTTGCATCAGCGTCATGTCACCTCACTTCCTGGGCCTGGAATCGGGCAGCACCTCCTCCGCGAAGCGCTCGACCTGCCCGAACTGGTCGATCGCGCCGAAGCGGCAGATGAAGTGGCTCGACGCCCGCGGCGGCGAACTCGCGCAATCCACTCCGCGATCTCGTCGGGCGTGCCGACCGGCCCCCAGTTCGAGAGGTCCATCGCCTGCGAGAGCTCCGGGTAGTACTTGGAGATGTAGTCGCCGAAGGCCGCGCGCGCCTCGTCCTCCGAGTCGCCGATGTTCATCGTCACCTGGTAGGCGACCGTGTAGTCGTCGAAGTCGCGGCCGTGGCGCTCGGCCGCCTCGCGTCAGGTAGCCGAGCTGCTCGGTCAGCTCCTCCGGATGCTGCGCGCGGCAGCAGGTCATCCAGCCGTCGCCGAGCCGGATGATGCGGTCGCAGGCGCGCTCCATCGTCGCCCGCATCTTCTCGGTCGGCTTGTCGCCGACGAGCCGCGGGTTCGAGACGACCCAGATCGGCGGCGGCGTACTGCAGCGGCCGCAGCGGCGCCATCTCGGTGCCCGAGTGGAAGGCGACGTCGTCGTAGTCGAAGTACGTGCCCTTGAAGCTGGTCCGACCGGTTCGTGCAGAGCTCGCCCAGCACCTCGAGCCCCTCCTCGAAGACCGTCGCGCGGTCGGCGAACGGCAGCCCGAGCGCCTCGAACTCGCGCCGCACGCCCTCCTCGGGGTTGCCCATGCAGGGGCCGAGGATCGTGCGGCCGCCCGAGATCTGGTCGAGCGTCGCCCACTCGAGCGCGAGGTAGAGCGGGTTGCGCGTCGAGGTGACGAGGCAGGCGGTGCCGAGCCGCACCTTCTGCGTGCGCTGCGAGATCGCGGAGAGCAGCGACATCGGCTCGTAGCGCGGCTTCGAGAACAGGCTGTCGCCGACCCAGACCGAGTCGAACCCGAGCTCCTCGACCGGCTCGGAGAGGTCGAGCAGCGCCTTGAGGTCGTAGTCCGGCGCGATCAGCGGCTCGCGGTTGTTCAGGTTGACGCCGAACTCGAGCGGCCTGCGGTCATCTATCAGGAGTCCACTCCTCTCCGGTTGCGGGTAGCTCCTGCGCTCGAAGGCGAGCGACGCTCCGCGCGCGAGTGGAGCACGCGCTGGGGCACCTCGATGTGCTCCTCGAGCAGGCTCGCGGCCGCAGCCGCGTCGCCCGCGTCGATCGCCTCGAGGATCGCCCGGTGCTCGGCCGCGGACTGCTCGAGGCCGCCACGCAGCTGCACCGACTGCTTCATCAGCCGCCCCATCTGCGCCACCAGCTGCGCGTGCACCTCCTCCAGCTTCTGTTGCCCGAGGCCCGCACCAGCAGTCGTGGAAGTGGCGGTTGATCTCGAAGAACTCGTCGCTGTCCTCGCCGCCTGCCGCGGCGTCCATCTGGTCGCACATCCCGTGCAGGCTCGCCTTCTCCTGATCGCTCAGGCGCGGCACCGCGAGCCGGATCGCCAGCGACTCGAGCGCCTCGCGCACCTGATAGGCATCGATGAACTCCTGGCGCGTGAGGCGCTTGCACGACCGCGCCGCGGCGCGGCACGATCGTGACGAGCCCCTCGGCCGCGAGCTGACCGAGCGCCTCGCGCAGCGGCCCGCGGCTGACATGCAGCGAGCGCGCGAGCGCGACCTCGCCAAGCTCGGTGCCCGGGCGCGAGCCGGCTCGCGAGGATCTCCTCGCGCAGGTGGTCGGCCACCTGTTCGCGCAGGGTGCGGTTCTCAAGCGGGGCGCGCAGCGTCCCGGATGGCGCGCACGGCGCTCATCGCGTCCCCCGCACGTACGGCACCGCGAGCCCGGCGGCAGGTAGGCGCGCCGGCCGAAGATGACCAGCGCGAGCATGATCGACGAGGAACGGCAGCATCTTGATGAGATCTGTGGAGATGTTGATCCCGGCCAGCTGCAGCGCTGTCGCAACCGAGAGCGAGATCCCGAACAGGAACGAGGTGACCACGACCCAGCCCGGCTTGCCACGCGAGAGCATCGCGATCACGATCGCCATGTAGCCCTGCCCTCCGGTCATCAACGGCGTGAACACGCCGGCGGCCACGATCGACAGGTAGGCGCCGCCGATCCCCGCGAGCGCACCGGTCGCCAGCGCCGCCTAGCTCCGCGTCGCGATGACGCTGACGCCCGCCGCATCGAGCGCCTCGGGCTTCTCGCCGGCCGCCTGGAGGTTGAGGCCGATGTTGGTCGAGCGGAAGGCCCACACGAGCATGCCGGCGAACGCGAAGCAGAAATAGACGATCGGAGGCTGCTCGAACAGGCTCGGCCCGATGATCGGAATCTTGTCGAGCAACGGGATCGCAGCCTCCGAGGGTGCCCCGAGGCGCGGATAGGTCGTCCCGAACTGAGCTCCCTGGAGCACGCTGGTCAAACCCTCCCCGGCGAGCGTGATCGCGATCCCGACGACGATCTGGTCGAGGCCGAGCCAGACGCAAAGCGACGACCATGAACGTCGACGCCGATCATGCCGCCGAGCGCACCGAAGAGCGAACCCAACCACCTCGGAGTGCCGGTAGTAGGCGCCGAGGAATCCGACGTAGGCGCCGAGCAGCATCATCCCCTCGAGCCCGAGGTTGAGCACGCCGGCGCGCTCGGAGATCGTCTCGCCGAGGGCCGTGAACATCAGCGGCAGGCCGGCGAGCAGGCCGCCGGCGATCAGCGATGTGAGCACGGGTTTGGTGAAGATGCTCGACACCGACGCGAACACGAGGATCATGTCTGCGCCTCTCGAGTCCGTCGCCGCCACCGCAGGAGCGGTTTGCTGGAAGACCTGACGGAGCCCGGGCGGCAGGTAGCTCTGTCCAAGGTCGCGCTGGCGCCCGAAGTATTCGATCACCGTCATGAACAGCAGGATCAGGGCAACGAGGACGAGCAGGAAGTCGGTTGGGATGTTGCGTGTTCGCCGCCGCCAGGTCGCCGCCGTTGGAGAGGATCGCGAAGAACAGGACGAACGGGATCACCGCGATCGGATTCAGTCGCGCGAGGAACACGAACGGGATCACCGTGTCCCCGTAGGCGGGATTCCAGTTGGCCCGAACGTACCCCCACACGCCGAGGATGTCGACGAAAGCTGCAATACCCACGAACGCGCCGCTGACGAGGAATGAGTTGATGATCAGCCGCTTGACGTTGATACCTACGTGGGATGCGGCCCGCGGATTCGCACCGAGCACATGCAGGCGCAGGCCGAAGGACGTTCGCTTGAGCACCCAGTAGGCCAGGAACGGGGCGATGAAGGCGATGATCACGCCGATGTCCACCCGGGTCCCCGGGATGTAGGGCAGCATCAGGTTGAACGGGATCGTCTGGGTCTGCGGGATGTCGACCGTCGGATCCTGGAACGGGCCCTTGACCAGGATGTTGGCGAGGTCGATGCCGATGAACGACATCATCAGCGTGGTGATGATCTCGTTGGTCTCGTAATAGGCCTTGAGCAGAGCCGGGACCAGGGTCCATAGCGCTCCGACCACGCCCGCCAGCAGGAACATCACGATCCAGAACAGGACCTTCGGCATGCCGGTCATGTCAGGACCGAGTCCGGTGATCATCACCGCGGCCAGGAGATACTGCCCGTCATATCCGAGCTGCCAGAGGTTGGCCCGGAAGATCAGGATCAGCCCGACCGCGATCAGGAGCAGGGGCGCCGCCAGCATCAGACTGTCCTGCCACGCGCCCTGATCTATCCCGTTGTGCCAGACGTCTGAATAGAACTTGATCGGGTCGGTGCCGAGGAGCCAGAGCAGCACGCCGCCGGCAACCAGCGCCAGGATCACAGGCACGACCGAGCGGATAACTGCGTCACGGAACGCCGCCGCGCGTCGCGAGCGCGTACCGCGCTCCGAATGCGGACCCACCCAGGGCCGGCGGAGCGGGCTCCACGACGTCGGTCGGATGGGCGGGCGCGACCTCCTCGGTCATGCGGCCTCCAAGCCCAGACTCGCGTCTCCGACCATCAGGCGACCGACCTGTTCGGCGGCGCCCGGCCCGTTCTGGAACGGTGCCGACGATCCTGCCGCGCGAGAGAACGGCTATGCGGTCCGCGCACTCCAGCAGCTCGTCCAGGTCTGTCGAGATCAGCAGCGCCGCTCTGCCGTCGCGGAGGCCGTTGATGAGGCCGCGCACGGTTCTGGTCGTCTTCAGGTCGAGGCCGTATGTCGGCTTGTGAAAGACGACGACCTTGGCCTCGCCGGTCAGCTCCCTGGCGAGGACGAGCTTCTGGATGTTTCCGCCCGACAGCGTCCCGGCGCGCGTGTCGACGCTGGGCGTGCGGATGTCGAACTGCTCGACGAGCGCGCGCGCGTGGCGGTCGATCTCCTCGCGGCCTGACCTGGCCGCGTCGCCAATAGGGCGCATGCCCGATGCTCTTGAGCACGAGGTTGACTGAGACCGGAAGGGTGCGGACGATGCCCTCGCCGAGGCGGTCGTCGGTCACGTAGCGCAGCCCGAGCTTCTCACGCTGCGAGACGCTCAGCGATCCGACCGGCGCGCCGAGGAAGTTGACCTCGCCGTGGGTGAGCGGGCGCTGGCCGCTGATCGCCTCGGCGAGCGCGCGCTGGCCGTTGCCGTCGACGCCGGCGATGCCGAGGACCTCGCCGACGTGCAAGCGGCAGCGACACGTCCTCGAGGCCCGGCTGGAGCCGTCGCCGCGCGCGCCGGGCGCCGACGAGCTCAAGCGCGACGGTCGGCCTCGGCGGTATCGGCGGCGTCGGCCCCGGACCCGCGAGCCGCCAGCTCAACCTGCAGCTCGGGAGCGTCGGCGACATCGATGCTGTCGCCGAACATCAGCTGCACGATCTCGGACTCGAGCTCCTCAGGCGAGCTGTGCTTGACCTCGCTCGCGGTCGATCGTGCCGGTCACGCGTCCCTGGCGCAGCACCGAGATGCGGTCGCTGAGCG
Organism: uncultured Conexibacteraceae bacterium; assembly: GCA_963848435.1. Lineage (GTDB taxonomy): Bacteria > Actinomycetota > Thermoleophilia > Solirubrobacterales > Solirubrobacteraceae > Palsa-465. The sequence goes on from CAWKDQ010000011.1 coordinate 206,902, forward strand.
CAACCGCCTCGTGAAGCTTGTGCGTGATGAAGACCACCGCGAGCCCTGCCTCTCTGAGCCGGTTGAGCACGACCTGGAGCTCGGCGCACCGCCTGCGGCGTCAGCATCGAGGTCGGCTCATCGAGGATCAGCACCCGCGAGCCGCGCCAGAGCGCCTTGATGATCTCGACCTGCTGCTGGCGCCGAGCGCGAGGTCGCTTGTGAGCGCGCGTGCCGGTCGATCTCGACCCCGAGCATCGCGCTGAACTCCTTGAGGCGCGCCATCGCGCCGGCCACGTCGAGCCGCAGGCGCGACTGTCGCCGAGCATCAGGTTCTCGACGACGGTCAGCGCCCCGACCAGCGTCGAGTGCTGGTAGACGGTGCCGATACCGAACTCGAGCGCGGTCCGCGGCGAGGAGATCACGACCTGCTCGCCGGCCACGCGGATCTGGCCCGAGTCCGGCTGCAGCATCCCGGCGAGGATGCCCATCAGCGTCGACTTGCCGGCGCCGTTCTCACCCAACAGACAGTGGATCTCCCCGCGCGACAGGGCCGCGACAATCGTCGTTGGCCTGAACGCCAGGGAACGCCTTGCTGATGGCAGACCAGCTCCACCGCCGGCGTCTGCGACGCGGCGGTGGAGCGGTCCTGATCAGCTTCGGTCATGTCTGTCGTCGGCTGATCCACGAATGCTAAAGACTTCTTGAGCAGAGCCTGCGTCTTGGATGCGCGTGGTCGTGTCCGGCACCTTGATGGTGCCCGTTCTCGATGCCCTTCTGGGCCTTCTGGATGTCAGCCCAGACCGGGGCTGAGATGTACTTGGAGTGAAGCAGCGAGATGCCGCCGTTGGCGAGGGTCAGGTTGTAACCCTTGCTTCCGAAGGTGCCGTGCTTGAGCTGGCCGAGGAACTTCTCGAACGCGGCGGTGAAGTTCCACAGGACCGAGGACAGCAGCACGTGCTTGTTGTCGATCGGAGTCATGTTGCCGATGTCGCCGATGTACCAGACCTTGTGGCCGGCCTTGGCCGTGCTGATCCCCTGCAGGTAGCCGAACGAGGCATCGTCGCCCATCGCGAAGATGACGTCGGCGCCCGTCGCGATAACACTGGTCGCGACGCGCTTGCCGCCCGCCGAGTCATCGTAGGAGGCCGGGCCGATCTGCCCGAACTCGATCTTGATCTTCGGGTTGACGCTGCGCACGCCGGCGGCGAATCCGCCGGTCATCTCGTACCAGTTCGAGTCGGACGCCGAGATGATCACGCCGACCTTGTCGGTCTTGGTCGTGTGCGCGGCCAGGACGCCGGCGAGATAGCCGCCCTGCTGGGCCGAGGTCGTGATATTCGACAGCGTGCCCTTGCTGAGCATCGTCGGGATGTCATAGGTGACCATCGGTACGCCGGTCTGCCGCGCGACCTGCTGAGCACTGGTGTCGTAGCCGCTGGCGTGGGCGATCACAAGCCCGGGCTTCGGTGAGCCGTCTGCGATCTGGCGCAGGATCGACGCGGTGTTGTTGTAGCCGATGTTCGGGACCACCTTGACCTTGACGCCGTACTTCTTGGCGGCCGCCTTGAGACCGGCCACGCCCTGCGCGTTCCAGCCGTAGTCGTTGGTCTTGGCGGGGGTCGCGATCGCGACGGTCGAGAAATTGAGCCCGCTCGCGGCGCGCCCGGTCGCATGCTTGCTCGAGGCGGCCGAAGTTGCGCTCGCGACACCTGCCACAAGCGCAACAGAAACCACAGCAGACGCTAACGCTCTGCCCCGCCATTTGAATTTACCCTGCATCTTCAAGTCCTCCCTCGTGGTGACTGGGGACGGATCCTCAGGTCCGTCGCGTGGGTGGCAATTGTAGACAGTCGACGGTAGACTCTCAACTGTGAGCAGCGGTGGATCATCAGGCGGCGTATGGGGTTTGTGGGGCTTGCCGCACTGGTCATCGCGGTCGCCGTGATCGTGGCCGTGCTGGCCCTCGGTTCCAACCGCGACTCGGCTCGGGCCGCGTCCGCATCAAGGCGTATCACCACGGCGAGCCTGCCTGCGATGCACCGTCACATGGTCTCAATGCTGAATCGCCAGAAGCTTCACTTCCACTGGGTTGTGTGCGTGCGAACGGACAATCGGCTTCCATGGTGTTTCGGTCGTTCGCTGCAACGTCGACTTCGGAGATCCGCATATCGAGGCCTACTGCGTGGTGCTTCGCGGCGGGCAACTTGCTGAGCAACTTCGATCACCCGGCGGTCCCTTGAGAGCCGACAGCGCCGGGAAACCAGACGATCATCTCCTACAGCTGAGGACCGGCAGTTCCACGAGAGGATGCACGCTTGAAGACGCCCGACTTCACACTCACCGCCGGCCCGACATGGCCTCGCCACGCGTGCTGGCGGCGTTGGGCAGGCCGCTCACGTTCGACTACGACCCGGTATTCCTGGATCTCTTCCGGGAGACGGAGGGTCTGCTGGCACAGGCATTCCGGACCTCGGGCGATGTCGTGCTGATGCAGGGTGAGGCCGTCCTCGGCCTGGAGGCCGCTGCACGGGGGCTCGTCAAGCCAGGGCACACGCTGCCTCAATCTCGTTTCGGGCGTCTATGCAGCTTGGTTCGGCGACTGGCTGCGGACCTACGGCGGCGATGTGCATGAGTACCGGGTGCCATACGACGAGGCGCTCGATCCGGAGGCCGTGGCAGCGGCTCTGCGAGAGCACGGTCCGTTCGAACTGGTTGCGATGGTCCACTCCGAAACGCCGTCCGGCATTGAGAACCCGCTTTCACGGATCGCGCCGCTCGCCCATGATCACGGTGCGCTGATGCTCGCCGACGTGGTCTCCTCACTCGCCGGTGCCGACGTGCAGGATCGACGAGTGGCAGATCGACCTGGCGGTGGCAGGACCGCAGAAATGCCTCGCCGGGCCACCTGGTATGTCGCTGATCGCGGTCAGCGATCGTGCTTGGGCCGCGATCGAGGCGAACCCCTCTGCGCCCCGCGGCTCGTTCCTGTCGCTGCTCGACTGGAAGCACAGATGGATCGACGGTGGGCGCGAGGCGTTCCCCTATACGCCATCCGTATCCGACGTGCACGGCGTGCATGCCGCGCTTGCCGAAGCTCTCGAGGATGGAATCGATGCCAGCATCGCTCGCCACGCCACCGCCGGGCGGGCCGTGCGCGCAGGCGTGCGGGCGATGGGTCTCTCACTCTGGCCCAAGCACGAGGAGTACGCCGCCAACTGCGTGACCGCCACGCGCTTACCCGCGGATGTCGGCACCGACGCGCTTCTCACGCACGTCCGCACGCGCTACGGGGTGATGCTCTCCGGTGGGTACGGCGAGCTCAAGCACGAGCTCATCAGGCTCGGTCATATGGGTCCCGCCAGCAGGTCGCTGAACCCGCTGGTCGCGGTCGCGGCACTGGGCCGTGGGCTGGCCGATCTCGGCGCCGGTGTCGATATCGGCGCCGGCACGGCCGCCGTGTTGGAAATCCTCTCTCAGGCATGACACGTCTGAAGCCCGTTCAGGCTGCACCATCCCAGCACCGTCGCCGAGGCGTGCGGCATGTTGCGGGACATGGGTCCAGATGCCGTGCCGTACTGCGGCGGCACCGAGCTGCTGCTGGTGGCCAAGCTCGGCTTCACCGATTTCTCGGACCTCGTCGACCTCAAGCGGATCGACGCGCTGTGCGGAATCTCAGTCGGCGACGGTCTGCGCATCGGTGCTGCCACGACACACCGTGAGATCGAACACGCGGACATCGTCCGATCCGGTTGGCCGACCCTCGGCGAGCCTGGAGCGCGACGTCGGCAACATCCGTGTCCGCAACGTCGGGACGATCGGCGGCAACCTCGCCTTCGCCGACCCACATTCCGATCCAGCCACGTACCTTGCGGCTGTCGATGGGACGGTCACGATCAGCAGCGCTGACGCCGCGCGAACGGTGCCGATCGACGAGTTCGTGATCGCGCCCTACATGACGACGCTCGGCAAGGGCGAGCTGCTCACCTCCGTCGAGATCCCCGAGATGCTCTCCGGGGACGTCGTGGTCCATCGCAAGATGTCGTTTCACGAGCGACCGGCGATCACCGTGTCGGTGCGCGTGTGCGCGGTCGACGATGCCCTGGCGCGAGTCCGGATAGCGGTCGGTTCGGTGGGTCCGCGAGTAACGCGGGCGCGCGCCGCCGAAGAACAGCTCAACGGTGCTCAGATCGACGGCTCCACCAGCCTCGCCATCCGTCGGACGGCCGAGGCAGCGGCTGCGGAGGTCGAGCCGTCCGCTGACGCCAACGGCTCGGTCGAATACAAGCGGCAGCTGGTGCGCGTCCTCGTGCAGCGCTGCCTAGACGACGCCCTGTCCCAGTCGGGCTCACGCGGGCCTGTCGGCCCGACGTGACGTCGACAACCACCTAGCACGGCCACGAGTGCCGGGTGTGCATGGGGCCTCGACCTGCTCGGCGGTCGCATTCTGGGCCGGATCGTGGTGTTGGCCGCGGGAGCAGGGTGACTCGTCACGGATTCGGTGAATCGGAGCCGCCCAGAAACGAGAGGGCCCGGCAAAGCGTGCCGGGCCCTCCAACTACAGTCGCCTGTTCAGCGGCTTACATCATCCCCGACATGTCAGGCATGCCGCCACCGGCGGGCGCTGCGTCCTTGTCGGGCACCTCGGCGATGATCGCCTCGGTGGTGAGGATGTTCTTCGCGATCGACGCGGCATTCTGCAGCGCCGAGCGGGTGACCATGGCCGGGTCGATGATGCCCTCGGTGATCAGGTTCACGATCTCGTCGCTGGCGGCGTTGAGGCCGTGGTCCTTCTTGGCCTTGCGCACGTCGTTGACGACGACCGAGCCCTCGAGGCCGGCGTTCTCCGCGATCTGGCGGAGCGGCTCCTCCAGCGCGCGGTACACGATCTTCCCGCCGGTCTGCTCGTCGGCATCGCCGATGCTCTCGATGTCCAGCGCCTTCTGCGCCACCAGCAGAGCGACACCGCCGCCCGGCACGATGCCCTCCTCGAGGGCGGCGCGGGTGGCCTGCAACGCGTCCTCGACGCGGTGCTTCTTCTCCTTCATCTCGGTCTCGGTGGCAGCGCCGACCTTGACCACGGCAACGCCGCCGGACAGCTTCGCAAGACGCTCCTGGAGCTTCTCACGGTCGAAGTCCGAGTCGGTGTTCTCGATCTCGTTCTTGATCTGGTTGATGCGGCCCTTGATGCCACTGGCATCCCCAGAGCCATCGACGATCGTCGTGGTGTCCTTGGCGACGACGACGCGGCGGGCGCGACCGAGCTGCGAGATCTGGGTGTTCTCGAGCTTGAGGCCCATCTCCTCGGTGATCACCTCGGCGCCGGTGAGGATCGCGATGTCCTCGAGCATGCGCTTGCGGCGATCGCCGAAGCCCGGAGCCTTGACGGCCACACCGGTGAAGGTGCCGCGCAGCTTGTTGACAACCAGCGTCGCGAGCGACTCGCCCTCGACGTCCTCGGCGATGATCAGCAGCGGCTTGCCGCTCTGGATCGTCTGCTCGAGGATCGGCAGGATGTCACGCACCGAGCCGATCTTCGAATTGGCGATGAGGATGTAGGGGTCCTCGAGCACAGCCTCCATGCGGTCCTGGTCGGTGACCATGTAGGGCGAGATGTAGCCCTTGTCGAACTGCATGCCCTCGGTGAACTCGAGGTCCATGCCGAAGGTCTGACCCTCCTCGACGTTGACCACGCCGTCCTTGCCGACCTTGTCGATCGCGTCGGCGATCACGTCGCCGATCTCCTCGTCGCCGGCTGAGATCGTCGCGACGCGCGCGATCTGATCCTTGCCCGAGACCGGGGTCGACTGCTTCGCGATGTTGTCGACGACCTGGTCGACTGCCTTCTCGATGCCGCGCTTGAGCGCCAGCGGGTTGGCGCCGGCCGCAACGTTCTTCAGGCCCTGACGAACAATCGCCTGAGCCAGCACGGTCGCGGTCGTGGTGCCGTCACCGGCCACGTCGTTGGTCGCGGTCGCGACCTCACGGACGAGCTGTGCGCCCTGGTTCTGGAAGACGTCCTCGACCTCGATCTCACGAGCGATCGTGACACCGTCGTTGGTGATCGTCGGGGCGCCGAACTTCTTGTCGATCACGACATAGCGGCCCTTCGGGCCGAGCGTGACCTTCACCGCGTTGGCGACCGCGTCGACGCCGGCCTGCAGCGCGTTGCGGGCGTCCGCGTCGAACTTCAGTTCCTTATGTGCCATGTGTTTCTCAGTTCTCCTAAGAGCTTGGTCTTACTGGACCTTGGCCAGCACGTCGGACTCGCGGAGGACCAACAGATCCTCGCCGTCGACCTTGATCTCCGTGCCGCCATACTTGCTGTAGAGGACCTCGTCCCCGACCTTGACGTCGAGCGGCGTGCGCTTGCCGGTGTCCTCATTGACCTTGCCGTCGCCGACGGCCAGGACCTTGCCCTTCTGGGGCTTCTCCTTGGCGGTGTCGGGGAGCACGATACCGCTGACGGTCGTCTCCTCCTCCTCGATCGCACGCACGATCAGGCGGTCGCCAAGGGGCTTGAGCTTGATAGCCATCTATACAGCCTCCGGGTTTATCCCTTGAGATTGATGCTTGATGATGCCCTGCTTGGCACTCTCGGTGCGAGAGTGCCAACTGAATGCCACTATAGCCGTTCTGTTAAGGCATTTGGCACTCTGGTGTTAAGAGTGCCAGAAATCTTGAGGTTGATTCAATGCTCGCGGCTGTCGCCGTCAGAATCGACACCAGTGGCCCGCAACGAGATCGGCCGCGGCCCGGACGCGAGCCCACCTGACCGACGTGCCGGTCAGGACCCTTCGCCACCCGTCAGTTGTTTGCGCCGCCCAGCCCGTGGATGCGGTCACGCAGCTCGGGCGGGTTCTCGATGATCTGGGAGAAGCGCACGACCGTTACGGTGTCCTCCATCGAGACCGTGCGGCCGTAGATCTGCTCGAGGAAGTGGACCATCTCGTCGACGCGCCGGAACTCGGGGTTGTCGTGCTCGATGTCACGCGGGGAGAGCTCCTTGACGCGCTTGACCTCGACCTGATCGATCACGGCGTTGAAGATCTTCTCGCGCGGTGAGTGCTGGTAGCCGATCGTCACCAGCACGCAGTCGTTCTTGCGGTACTTGTGGGACTTGTCGCCAAGGCGGATCGTGGCCGTCTTGCGGCCGCGCCGCAGCTGGTCGGCGAACACGGACGAGTAGAAGTTGAGGACGCGCACGTGCGCAGCCTACCGGTCCGCGGGGCGGCGCGACATCGCCCGCGCGACCATCTCGCGCTCACCCGGATAGGTGAGCGACGTGGCCGCCGTGGCAAGTGGCATCCAGCGGGCCTCCTCGACCTCATGGTCGTGGTCGGCGGGGTCACCGTCACGGTATTCGAACAGGAAGAACTCGACGCGTTTTGAGATCGAACGGCCCTTGCGCTCGTAGCCGTACTCCACGGTTCCCAACGACTCGACCAGCTCGCCGCCGACGCCGGCCTCCTCGCGCACCTCGCGCGCCGCCGCCTGGCTGGCCGACTCCCCGGGCTCTGGGTGCCCCTTCGGCAGGGCGAGCACGCGTGCGCCCCCAGCGCCCCGGCGCGTCGGGACGATCACGACGACCTCATCGCCGCGGACCACGACCCCGCCGGCCGAGAACTCGCGCGCCGTCAGTAGACATATCCGTCCAATGCCTGAGGGTCGTGAACCGTCAAGCGACCGCGCCCCTGCGTGATCACGCCGGAGCGCTCCAGCGCGGCGAGGAAGCGGCTGGCCGACTCGCGCGAGGAGCCGGCCAGCTTGGCGAGGTCGGCCTGGGTCAGCGTGATCAGCACGTCACCGTCGCCGTGGTTGCCATCGCGCGCCGCCGCCGCCATCTGCGCGAGCACCGCGGCGACGCGGCTCTGCACCGTCTGGAATGACTGCCGCGCGAGGCGCTCGTTGGTGGCCCGCAGCCGTCCCGCCAGCGCCGCGATCAGCTTGACCCCGATCTCAGGGTGCTCGCCCATCAACCGCTGCATGTCACGGCCGGGAATCGCCAGCACCTCGGTATTCTCGATCACGTCGACCGTTGCCGACCGCGGCTCATCGTCGAACATCGCAAGCTCACCGAAGATGTCACCGGCCGTGAAGTGGGCGAGCGTAATCGAGCGGCCGTCGGAGTGATAACGGATCGCCCGAGCGACGCCGGTGCGCACGACGTAGCAGGTGTCGCCCGTGTCACCCTCGCGGAAGACGACCTCCCCCGCATCGAAGCGGCGCGGGATCGACATGATCGCGACCGTGTCCAGGTCCGCTTCCGACAGACCGGCAAAGACGGGCACGTGGCCCAGCAGCAGTGTCAGCTCCTGCATTGAGCTGAGCGTATAGATATGCGCCGGTTCAGGAGGCGTCGAGCGCCTGCTCGCGGCGCCGCTGACGCAGCCACACCCATAGCCACATCAGCAACGCCGCGACCAGGCCCAACGGGATCATGGCCGCGAGTGCGATCACGGCAACCCCGGCCGAGACCACCAGCACATGCAGCGCGTCGTGCACCGCACGAGTGATCGTGAAACCGGACTGTGTGCCCGGCGTCGGGGTGACCGGGAGAACGCCGGCGTTGACCTGCACGCTCACATCGCTGTAGCCGATCTGATGCTGGAGCGAGTGCAGCGTCGACTGCCAGTGTGCGATCTGCCGCTCAGCGGTCTTGATCTGTGCCTCGATGCTGTCGATCGCAGTCTGGCTGTCGGCCGTCTGCAGCTGCTTGAGCAGCGAGATCCGCAGCGCCTGAGCGTCACCCAGCTTCCGCTGGTAGCTGTCGTAACGGCTGCTGACGTTCTGACTACCGGCCGTGCTCGAGTTCAGCGCCGCGAAGCGCAGGCGCGACAGCTGCGTCATCGCGGCCTGCAGGTTTCCGGTCGGGATGCTGAGCGTGAACGTCGCGTAGCCGCCGCCCGAGCTCCTCGATGCGGAGGTGATGCGCGAGTTCTGCACGGTGCCGTGCTCGCTCGCGACCACGGTTATGACCTCCTGCGCCACCTGATTCACATGCTCGTTCGGTGTTGACAGGGTGATCTGCGCGGACTTGATCTGCCTGGTGCCCGGGACGCTCGGGGCCGAGAACGAACCGGTCGAAGGGAGCGCCGCGGCCCTCACGGGCTGACCGGCCATCGCGAGCGGGCCGGAGGTCGACGCCGCACCGGCCGATCCGGTCCCGCTGCTGTACGAAGCGGAGTCCTTGCCATGAGCCACCAGGGCGCTGCCGCCGTTGAATGCGGCCAGCGGTGCTCCGCCCGACCCCAGGTCCGGGACGATCACGGCCGCGGCCACCGCGCCCGCCACCACCAGCGCCGCAGGCGCAGCGGTCCAGCGCGGCGGCGGGCGCCACCAGCGGTGACCATCCGCCCGTGTCCCAGAATCGGCGGGGCCCGGTGCGAACCGCCGCGCCACGCGCTCGTCGAGCTCCCTGGCGAACTCCTCACTCGGAAACTCTCGCGCAGCGGCGACCAGCAGCGCCACGTCGGAGTGGTCGTCCTGCTCGAACGGCATCTCATCAAACGGTTGCATTGACGGCGCTCCTCAGCTTCTGGACGGCGCGGTGCGTGAGCGTGCCGGCATTGGACTCGCTGACGCCGAGCACCGATGCGAGCTCAGCGTTGCTGAGGCCGGCGTGGAACTTGAGCGAGATCAGCTCGCGATCGCGGGCCGGCAGCGAGGCGAGAGCAGCTCTGACCGCGGCCCGCCGCAACGCCTGATCCTCGTCGTCGGTGACGGGCTCGCGGCTCCCGTCAAGGTCCTTGGGGTCGACCACCAGTGTCGCCAGCCGGCGACGGCGGCGCAGCTCATCGAGCGCCGCGTTGCGGGCGATCCCGAACAACCATCCGCGCTCCTCACCCCGACGGCGGTCGAACGTGCCACGACGTCGGTAGGCGCGTTCGAATGCCACAGCAGTGACGTCCTCAGCGGCTGCCCGGTCGCGCAGGAGCGTGAGCACGTACGCGTAGACGTCATCCCGGCTTGAGCGGTAGAGCACCTCGAACCGCTCCCAGCTCTCGACCGCATCGGCCTCTCGCGTCATCACCCTCACACCCGTACTACGTCACCACGGCCGGTTCGTCACACGCGGATTTCATCGCTGGCAACCGGGGCACCAGTAGGTGGTCCGATTCTGGTCGCCCTGCCCGCGCGATGCGATCCGGCTGCCGCAGCGCCGACATGGACCACCGGCGCGGCGATAGACACGAGCATCGATGAACCGCGGACCACGGGTTCCCGACTCCAGCATCCGCGGCCGCACGAGCTCGACGAGCCTGATCACGTCCTGATCGGAAACCGCTCCGACCGCGCGCCAGGGATCGAGCTGCGCCTCCCAGCAACCCTCAGACTTCCAGATGTTGCCGATGCCGGCGAGCACGCGCTGGTCGAGCAAAGCCTCGCCCAGGGGCAGCTCGGCGTGGATGGAGCGCAGCCGTTCAAGAAACCGGGCCGAGTCGAATTCGTCCGCAAGCACGTCCGGCCCGAGCCGGCCCAGCAGTCGCTGGATCTGCATCCGCCCCTGCGCCAGCAGCTCGAGCACGGGGCCGTCGAATTGGACCGCCTCGCCGGCGTCGGACCTCAGGACCAACCAGGCGCGTCCCGGCGAGCGGATCCAACGACCACCGACGGGCCGCGCGTCCCAGGCGCCGGTCATCCGCAGGTGCGAGTGCAGCACCAGCCCGTTCTCGAAGACGATCAGCAGGTGCTTGCCGCGAGTGTCGACCCGGCCCACGATCTGGCCGCTCAGCCGCTCCTGCCAGCGATCCCTTCCGAAGCGAGCGTGTGTGTGGACCGCTTCGATCGCACGTCCTTCGAGTACCGGCCGCATGCGCGTGGCGGCCCACAGAATCGTGTCGCCCTCAGGCACTGAGTGTCAGCCGCCGCGGGCCCTCCTGGAAACCGTGCGCGAGCAGGACCGCCGCCAGCGGCGAGCTCAAGGCCGACTCGCCGTCGACCTTCTCGAGTGCGAGCTTGCGCACGGCGCCGCGGCCGGCCCGGATGTGGTCGGCGAGCGCCGAGAGCGCCAGCTCGAGGCGCTCGCCCGCGGCGCCGTCGCTGGAGTCGACCAGCGTCTGCAGGCCTTTGCCGCCGCGCTCCAGGTAGAGCACCGGCTCACCACCGACCAGCACCACCTGAGCGCCCGCGACCCGCGCCGGGCTCTTGACCCCGTCGCGCTTGGGCCAGGGCAGAGCTGCGCCATAGGCCTGCGCAGGATCGACGGCACTGAGCACCAGGGCCTGCTCGGCGCCGCTGCGCCGCTCGCGCAGCCGCTCGACGCCACCCGGCACGGCGAACTGGGCGCCCCCGAGGCCTTCTACGAAATATCCCCGTCGCGCGATCCCCAGCACCTCGAGCTGAGTCAGTTCCGAGTAGATGCCGCTGAACCCGCCGGGCACGCCCTCCGCCAGAACCTGCTCGCGTGTGAGCACGCCGTAGCGCTCGAGCAGGAGCTCCGCCTGCGCGCGCCGCCTCGCCGACGGGTCGCCACGCTGACCGAGCAGCGGCGAGGTCAGCGACCACCTGCCCTGAACCTGGGCCGATGTCGAGCTGCCACGTCTGGCATACCGTCCGGCCCGGTGGGTGGAGCGGCGGGGGTTGGCGGCCAGGGCCGACGCACCGAGCTGGCCACGCGTCAACGAGAGCCGTGGCGCCCGCAACGGCGCGAACGCGTCGTTGGTGACCTCGCCGGCCCAGACCAGATCCCACAGGGCATCCTGGAGCTCGGCCGCGCTCAGCTCCGACCCGACGTCGATCAGCAGGTCGCTCCAGAACGCGGCCCCGCGCTGCAGCCGCTCGCGCAGTGCCAGGTGCACGGCTCCGGAGGGCGGCTCGGCGGTCGCCGACGGCGCCCCCAGCATCGGCACCTCCTCGCGGAAGTACAGGGCCACGCGACCCGAGCGCCCGAGTGCGCCGGCTCCGAGCCAGACAACCTCGCCGGCGGCGCAGAGCTGGTCGAGCCAGGCCGGTGAGTAGGCGCCCGTGCGCCGCGGCAGCACCTCTCGCTCCCAGACCTCCGCCGGCAGCGCCAGACCCTGAAGGGGCACCAGCACGTCGCGCAGCCGGTCGATGCCGGCGCCTGCCGGCGGATGGCGATCGATCCCCTGCCAACTCGGGAGGAACCGCGCCAGCGCAGTCGCCTCGACAGGCTCGACCTCCCGGCGGAGCGCCGCGAGCGAGGCGCGCCGCAGTCGCCGCAGGACCTCGCGGTGACACCATTCGCGACCGCTACCGCCCGGTCGCAGCTCGCCCTGAACCAGCTCGCCGTCGCGTTCGAGCGCGATCAGCACCGCGCCACAGTCGACCCCGTAGCGTTCGCGCAGCTCGGCGCCCGTGAACGGGCCGTGGGTGGCGGCGTAGCGTCTGACGACCTGCATCAGCGCGTCGGGGACGTCGCGCAGGAAGGCGTCGGGCAGGCCGCCGGGAGGTACGGCTCCGAGCGCATCGCGATAGAGCCCGGCATCGTCGGCGCAGATCCAGCGCTGCTCACCCCCGAGCCGGACCCTGATCGCGCGGCGTTCACCTGCCAGCGCATCCAGCATCGGTTCGAGCTGCACCCCCGCGACCAACCGTGCCTGCAACTCGGCCGCGGTCAGATCGCCGAGCGCTCTCAGCAGGTCGTGGAGCTGGTCGCGAGTGGCGACCAACCGGTCCTCGGATACCCACTGCAGATCCGCCTCGACGGCGGCCAGCGCGCCGGCGTCGATCAGGTCTCGCAGCTCCTCCTGGCCGAGCAGCTCGCGCAGCAGGTCGCGATCGAGTGAGAGTGCCGCGGCGCGACGCTCGGCGTTGGGCGTGTCGCCCTCGTACATGTAGGTGGCGACGTAGTCGAACAGCAGCGACGAGGCCATCGGGGACGCGACGGCGGTCTCCACCTCAACCAGCGATATCTCGCGCCGCTGCAGCCGCGTCAACAGCCGCACCAACGCCGGCAGATCGAAGACGTCGCGCAGGCACTCCCGGAAGGTCTCGAGCACGATCGGGAACTCGCCGTACTTCGCGGCCACCTCCAGCAGCGACTGCGACTTCAGGCGCTGCTGCCACAGCGGCGTTCGCCGCCCCGGGTAGGCACGCGGGATCAGCAGTGCCCGCCCTGCGTTCTCGCGGAACCGCGCTCCGAACAGGGCGCTGCCGGATAGCTCGGAGACGACCAGATCCTCGACCTGGAGCGGGTCGATCAGAACCAGCTCGGTGAGCCTCGCGAGGTCGAGGTCCTCCGCATCGGGTAGGTGCACGATGATCCCGTCGTCGGACCAGATCGCGTCGGCCTCGAGCTCGAGCTCGTCGCGGATCTGAGCTGACAGGGCCAGTCCCCAGGCGGCGTGCACGCGGCCGCCGTAGGGGGAGAGCACGCACAGCCGCCAGTCCCCGATCTCATCGCGGAAGCGCTCGACCACGATCGCCGTGTCACTTGGCACGACCCGTGTCGCGTCGCGCTGTTCGCGCAGGAACTCGACCAGGTTGCGAGCCGCGCGGGCGTCGAGGTCATATTCGCCCTCGAGCGCTGTCGGCTCCTGATCCACGGCCCAGCGGCTGAATGCTCCGATCGCCTCACCGAGCTCGCTCGGCCGGCCGACGCTGTCACCCTTCCAGAACGGCACCGCGCCAGGCATCCCTGGTGCCGGCGTGACGATCACGCGGTCGCGACCGATCTCCTCGATCCGCCATGTCGACGCGCCGAGCAGGAACGTCTGCCCGGGGCGCGCCTCGTAGACCATCTCCTCATCGAACTCGCCGACGCGACGTCCGTCAGGCAGCGTCACCAGGTAGTTGCCGCGGTCCGGAATCGTGCCGGCGTTGGTCACCGCCAGCTGGCGCGCCCCCGGTCGCGCACGCAGCGTGCCGGCGATCCGGTCCCAGACGATCCGCGGCCGCAGCTCCGCGAACTCGCTCGACGGATAGCGCCCGTCGAGCATGTCGAGCACGTTCTCGAAGCCGGCGCGTGTGAGCTCGGCGTAAGTGTGGGTGCGGGTGACCAGCGCATAGAGCTCCTCGACATCGACGATCCCGTCGGCGCCGTCGCTCTGAGGCGTCGAGTGCCCGTCAGAGGGTGCATCTGCCCCCCCGGTCTGTGCCGCAGCGCAGATCGCGACGATCTGCTGCGCCAGTACATCGAGCGGGTTACGCGGCACGATCGTGGTCTCGATCTGTCCCTTGCGCATGCGGCTGGCGACGACCGCGCATTCGAGCAGGTCAGCACGGAACTTCGGGAAGATGCGCCCGCGACTGACGTCCCCGACGTTATGACCGGCGCGTCCGATGCGCTGCAGACCGCGCGCCACCGACTTCGGCGACTCGACCTGGATCACGAGGTCGACGGCACCCATGTCGATCCCGAGCTCGAGCGATGAGGTCGCCACCAGGCAGGGCAGCTCACCGGCCTTCAACAGCTCCTCCACGACGGTACGCTCCTCGCGCGCGAGCGAGCCGTGGTGGGCCCGAGCGATCTCCCGCACAGGGCGCCCGGCGCCTTCGTCCTGGGCACCTGCGAGCTCGTTCAGCCGCAGCGCCAACCGCTCGGCACCGCGGCGAGCGTTGACGAAGATGATCGTCGAGTTGTGCTCGCGCACCAGCGTCAGCAGCTCCGGATACATCGCCGGCCAGATCGAGTTCAGCGTCGGCTCGGTACCGCCGGCCAGCGGATCCAGTTCGGCGCCCGGCGTGTCGCCCGGCGACGCCATCGACTCGACCGGCACCTGGATCTGCAGGTCGAGCTGCTTGCGTACCCCGGCGTCGACGATCCGACACTCACGACCCGGCCCGACCATGAAGCGCGCCACCTCGTCGAGCGGGTTCTGGGTGGCACTCAGTCCGATCCGTTGCATGGTGGCTTCGGATCGGCCGGCGGGATCGGCTCTGCCGGCCCGCCCAGCCACCGCCGTGAGCCGCTCGAGCGTCAGCGCCAGGTGCGAGCCGCGCTTGGTCGAGGCGACGGCGTGGATCTCATCGACGATGCACCAGCGCGTGTGCTCAAACAGCTTCTGAGCCTGCCCCGTCAGCATCAGGTACAGCGACTCGGGCGTGGTGATCAGGATGTCCGGCGGGTTGCGCAACATCTGCTGACGCTCGCGCTGCGGCGTGTCGCCCGAGCGCACCGCGACGTTGAGCTCGGCGCCGATCCCGCGCAGTGGCACCCGCAGGTTGCGATCGATGTCGTAGGAGAGCGCCTTGAGCGGCGAGACGTACACGAGGCTCACGCCCGGTGGTCGCTCCGCCTCGGCGGCAAGCCTGTCGATCGCCCACAGAAACGCGGCAAGCGTCTTGCCGGAGCCGGTGGGGGCGCTGATGAGCACGTGCTCGCCCGAGGCGATCGCGGGCCAGGCCTGCGCCTGAGCCTCGGTCGGGCGCTCGAACGCGCGCTCGAACCACTCCCGCGTGGCCGGGCTGAAGTCTCTCAGCGCTGAGACGGGTCTCTGCTCTGACACCTGAGCCGAGGCTAGTCGGTCCCGCGGGAATGTTGCGCCGGTATTGGGTGATGTCCGTGTCCGGCACGCGGGCCGGGCCGAGGAGCCGATCTAACATGCGACGGCGATGGGCACGAGCAAGCGCACGTACGCGAGGCGGATGGTGTACCTGCTGGCGCTGTTCGCGCTGGGGATGACGATCTTCGGCGCCGTCGCCTCGCGTGAGTACCACAGCACAGCCGACGCTCGCAACGACGCGCTGTCGCGACTGGTCGCGCTCGAAGCCGCTGACCTGCGTCACAGCGACCCGTCACTGGCGATGCAGCTCTCACTGGTCGCCTACGACCTGTCCGCGACACCTGAGGCGACGGCGTCGCTGATCGACACCACCGCTGGGCAGATGCCGACCCGCCTTCTGGGTCCGGACGGGCACACGGCGATGGCGCTCGGCGACGATGGCCATCGCGTCGCGATCGTGTACCGCGCCAGTAACCAGCTGAGGCTCTACTCACTCAGGTACACGCAGCTGCGCCGGCTGGCGACCGTCCAGGCGGGACCAGGTGCGGCGAAGGTCCAGTCGGTGGCGATCAGCGACAGCGGCACGCTCATGGCCACCGGAGGCAGCGATGGCAGCGTGACTCTGTGGCAGGTGCGCTCGCCGGCACACCCGCAACATCTCGCGACGCTCAGCGCCGGCGCCAAGGCGGTGACGTCGCTCAGCTTCAGCCCCGGCGCCACAGCCCTGGCGGCCGCTGACGCGGACGGCAGCGTCCAGCGCTGGTCGCTGAGCGATGCCGCGCACCCTGCGACGGCGGGGCTGCTCACAGCGCCCGGCCGGCCGCTGCTGAATGCCGTGAGTTACAGCCATGACGGTCAGACGCTTGCGGCTGCAGCGCGCGACGGCACTCTGGTGATCTGGAGGGCCCACGCCGGCACCGCGCCGGTGGCCACGCTGGCAACCGGTGGCAGCTCGCTCAACGCGGTCGCCTACAGCCCCGACGGGCGCACACTCGCGGCCGGAGGGCAGGACGGGGCCATCCACATGTGGACGCTCGCACACGATGGCCGGCCGATCGCGGACAGGGACACCCTGCACGGCACGCCCGCGGTGAGCGCGCTCGTGTTCAGCCGCGACGGCCGCTATCTCGCCGCCGCAAGCTCGGGCAACCAGGCTGAGGTCTGGGCCAGTGCCCACTGGATGATCGTCGCGACGCTCCCGCATCCTGCCGCGGTGACCGGCGTCGCCTTCACCGATGCTGACCGCCATCTTCTGAGCAGCGACGGCGGCGGCACGGCTCGCGTCTGGCCGTTCCCGACGCCCGGCTCCTTCACCACCGGCTTCCGAGTCACGGGACTCGAGTACTTGCTGCTCAGGCCGCGGCTGGCCGCCAGCGGCGTGACGGCCGGCGGTGCCCCGGCCATAGTGAACTGGGACGTCGCCGACGAGTGGCGGCCGGCTCCGGTGGGCACCTGGGACGCCGCGCCCGACTCGGCCGCGACGACAGCACCGTACGCCCCCGTCACCACCACCGCGACCACGCCGACGACAACCACCACGGCCGCGGTGATCAGCCCTCACGCCGGCCATCGAGCGCTGCGCGAGACCGAAGCCGAGACGACCGTGCTCGACTACGCGCTCAGCCCCAACGGTCTCCTGTTCGCGGCGGCCGGCACCGATGACCGCGTCTGGCTCTGGGACGTAACGGAGCCCAGCCATCCGAAGCTGCTCGCGAAGCTCCGTGGGTTCCGCCGCTGGGCGACCTCGGTCGTGTTCTCGAACAGCAGCCAGACGCTGTTCGCAGGGAGCGCCGATCACACGATCCGGCTGTGGGACGTGAGCGATCCGACGGCGGCGACGGAGCTGGCCGACAGCCCGCTGCTGGGACCAGGCAGCTCGGTCAACCAGCTCGCGCTGAGCCCTGACGGCAGTGCTCTGGCGGCCGCCACGAGCGACGGGCATGTGTGGCTGTGGGGCGTCGTGGCAGCCAACAAGGCAAACCTCAAGGCGAACCTGACGGCGGCGACCGGCAGGCCCGTCGTGATCGCCTTCAGCCCGACTGACAACGTGCTCGTGGCCGGTGGAGCCGACCAGAGGCTGATCTTCTGGCATTACCGGCCCTACCAGGCCGTCAACCGCATCTGTGCCCATGCCGGCACCCCGATCACCGCCGCCGAGTGGGAGCGCTACGTTCCGGACACGTCCTACAGCCCACCATGCGCGACCTGGACCCCGCCGCCTCCGCCGCAGGCGGCTGAAGGCCAATAGGGCGCCGGAGCATCGACCAGCGCGTCAGCCGACCGGCGCGTCAGCCGACCGGCGCGAGCTCCTGCTCAGCCGATGGGTGCGTGACCGCGAGCAGCGACGCCGATCGCGCCAGCATCGCCGGCGAGGCGATGGCGCTCTGGATCGCGGATAGCAGCGCGTCGCCCTCTATCAGCAGACAGCGACAAGCACTCGAGGCGGAGACGTTCGCGGTCCGGGCGATGTGCTCGAGGATCCCGATCTCACCGAAGTAGGTGGGAGCCTCCATCGTCCTGATCAGCTGCGCCGCGCCGCCGGCCTCGCCGTTGGATGTCACCTCGACCGAACCCTCGACCAGCACATAGACGTAGTCGGCCTGCTCGCCCTGCGTGATGATCGCGGCACCGTCGGCGTAGTCGCGCTCCTGCGCCTCGGTCGCCAGCCGCTCGAGCAGCGGCCGGCTGGCGGATGCGAAGAACCCGAGCTGTTCCAGCAGGGCAACCTTCGGCGCCAGCAGGGCGCTGGCCGTCGCGGTCGCGCGATCGACCGTCAGCAGCGCCGGCAACCCGAGCAGTCCGAGCCCGAACGGCGCAACAGCGAATACCACCAGGGCCGCGTCCAGCCCAAGGCCATTCACGATCGGCGGCGTGATCACGGTTCCGAGTGCGATCGAGCCGACGATGAGGGCCCAGAACACACCCATCACGCGCCCGAGCTGATCCCGGGACACGGCCCGCTGCAGCGCCGTCAGCGCCAGCACGTCGACGATCAGGGTTGAGCCTCCGCGCCAGATCTGGACGATCGCGGCGAGCGCCGGCGTGTGGATCACGACCATCAGCGCCGTCGGGAGCGTGTAGCCCGCGACGCCGGCGAGGATGATCCAGGCCAGGCGCGCACGTGAGGCGAGTTTGTCGACGGCTGCCGCCATCAACAGCCCACCGATGCCGAGACCGGCCAGCAGATAGCCGTAACCGTGCACGCCGGTCCCGAGCTTCTGCGCGGAGATCCCGACGAACAGGATCGTGTCGGTGCCGTACACGAAGCTGACCAGGGCGCACAGCGACACCAGCACTCGCACCGCACGTACGCCGAAGATCGCGCTGATGCCCACCCGCATCTGGGCGAGCACGCCGGCGCGACCGCCCTCGCTCACATCGACCCTTGCGCTGCGCTGGCGGATCTGCGTGATCAGGATCGCCGCGAGCCCGAACGACGCGGCGTTGACGAAGAAGACGACGGCCGGCGAGCCGACCAGCAGCAGCACCGCCCCGATCGCAGGGCCGAGGATCACGACGAGGTTGTCGATCGTCGACTGCAGCGCGTTGGCCGCGACCAGCTCACCCTCGGGAACGAGCGTCGGCACGGACGCGGTCACGGCCGGCATCTCAAAGGCGGCGCTGGTCGAGCACAGCGCCGCGAACAGCAGCGCCAGCGCAACCGGCGCATGTGCCAGTGCGACCACCGCGAGGCCGCACTGCCAGACAAGGGAGAAGGTGTTCGTGACGACCAGCAGCCGGAAGCGATCGGAGCGATCGACCAGCACCCCCGCGTAGGAGCTCAGCAGCAGCTGCGGCAGCATCCGAACCAATCCCGCGGCCGCGACCCAGGCGAGCGAGTGCGTGCGCGCATACACGAACGCCACCAACGCCGTGCTGTACGCCCAGCTGCCGGTGGCGGAGACCAGCAGACCACCGAACAGCAGCCGCACGTCGCGGATCGCGAGCACATCGCCATAGGAGGCGAACCACGACCTGCCGCGTCGGATCACGGCGGCTCCGGGCTCATGAACGCCAGCGGGACCGAGATTCCCGCGTCGCCGTGCAGCGTTGCGATCCTGCGCCCGGGCTGGACCGCCGGCCCGATCGGACCGAGCCTGTCGCCGAGGCGCCCCGCCAACTCCTCGAGACTGATCACGACCACGGCCAACCCCCAGAAGCGAGCGTCATCACTCTCGAGGTCGTCCCGCTGGACGACCTCGAGGATCGCCGGCCCCAACCGTCGAAATCCCATCCGGCCGTGCTCCGAGTCCTGAGACCGCCTGAGCTCCACGCCCGCTCGCGCGAGGGCCGCAGCAGTCCGATCGAGACTCGAGCTGAGGATCACGAGATGATCGATGCCGGTGGCGCCGTTCGGATGCGTCCTGAACGGCGGCGGACGCAGCACCCGTGGCACCGGCGTCGCCAGCCCGTCGATCGATCCCATCGCGTTCACCCGCACGAGCGACCAGGCCGTGATCCCGCCACCGTCCCCGCGGTCGCCGTCCTCCCCGCTGAGCCTCAACCGCACCCCGCCGATGTCCATGTTGCCGTGCTCGTCGACGTCGAACCCCAGCTCGGCCCATCGCTCCGGCGGGTCTGCGATCACCAGCTCGACGAGTTCCGGTTCGCGCGCGATGTTCATCGCTCCGGGAGCTTAGGCCCTATCCGGGGCAGGGGCCTTCGGTGCGGATGGGCGGCTAACCGCCCCCCGGCGCCCTGCCCAGCTCCACCGCCCGGGCGAAGACCGCGTCCAGCATCGGCTCCGTCAGCCTGCCGGTGAAGGTGTTCTGCTGTGAGACGTGATAGCTGCCGAGCAGTGTGAGCCCACCGACCCGGGCCTCCACGCCGTGGCCGAAGCTGCGGCGAGGCCGCGGCGCTGACAGCTGCGCCATTGCCGCATCCCAGGCGAACCGGCCCAGGCAGACGATCACTCGCGGGCGGGCGAGCATCAGCAGTTCGGCACGCAGCCACGCGGCGCAGTTGTCGCGCTCGGCCGGGGTCGGCTTGTTGGCCGGCGGCGCGCAGCGGACAGCTGCGGTGACCCAGCAGTCGC
Organism: uncultured Conexibacteraceae bacterium; assembly: GCA_963848435.1. Taxonomy (GTDB): domain Bacteria; phylum Actinomycetota; class Thermoleophilia; order Solirubrobacterales; family Solirubrobacteraceae; genus Palsa-465. The sequence continues at coordinate 227,323 of CAWKDQ010000011.1, forward strand.
TCAACGCGAGGCCGTCGTCGCGATTCACCGACGTCGGCTGGTTCGCGAGACCGGCCCGCCACAGCGCGGCGAACAGCCAATCGCCGGAGCGGTCGCCGGTGAAGATCCGGCCCGTGCGATTACCGCCGTGAGCGGCGGGCGCCAATCCCAGCACGACGATCGTCGCCTTCGGGTCGCCGAAGCCGGGAACCGGACGTCCCCAGTAGTCCTCGTCGATGAAGGCGCGGCGCTTGACACGCGCGACCTCCTCGCGCCAGGCCACCAGTCGTGGACAGCGCCGGCACTCGGTGATCTCGAGCTCGAGGCGCTCGAGAGCGTCGGAGCCAGGCACCGGCATCAACGCCCCAGGATCTCGTACCTGGCCTCGGTCTGGCGTTTCTGCGGCTCCCACCAGGCGCGGTTGTCGCGATACCAGGCGACGGTGGCGTCGAGGCCGGCCTCGAAGTCCCGGTAACGCGGCCGCCAGTCGAGTTCGTCGCGCAGTTTCGAGGCATCGATCGCGTAACGCAGGTCGTGGCCCGGCCGGTCGTTGACGAGCTCGTAGTCGCCGCGATCCCGGCCCATCAGCGCCAGGATCAGCTCAACGACCTCGCGGTTGGCGCGCTCGCCCTCGGCGCCGATCAGGTAGGTCTCACCGATGCGTCCGCGCTCGAGGATCGCGAGCACTCCGGAGGAGTGATCCTCGGTGTGGATCCAGTCGCGCACGTTCGCACCGACCCCGTAGAGCTTGGGACGGCGGCCCTCGAGCACCTCGGTGATCTGGCGCGGGATGAACTTCTCGACGTGCTGGTAAGGGCCGTAGTTGTTCGAGCAGTTGCTGATCGTCGCCTGCACCTCGAAGCTTCGCAGCCACGCGCGCACGAGCAGATCCGAGCCGGCCTTGGTGCTCGAGTACGGGCTCGATGGGTTGTACGCCGTCTCCGGCGTGAACTTCCCCGGATCGTCGAGCTCGAGGTCACCGTAAACCTCATCGGTTGAGATGTGATGCAGTCGTTTGCCGTGGCGGCGCACCGCCTCGAGCACCTGGTAGGTGCCGATCAGGTTGGTGTGCACGAACTGAAACGGTGAGTGCAGCGAGTTGTCGTTGTGCGACTCGGCGGCGAAGTGAACGACCGCATCGACCCCTGCGACAGCGCTGTCGATCGCGCGCTCGTCGCAGATGTCGGCCTGGACGAGGGTGACCCGCTCGAGCCCCTCGACGTTGCGGCGGTCGCCGGCGTAGGTCAGCAGGTCGTAGACGACGATCTCCCAGTCGGCACGCTCGCGCTGCACATGGCGTACGAAGTTCGAGCCGATGAAACCGGCACCGCCCGTGACCAGCAGCTTCATGCCGTCACCCGCGCCGCAAGGTACTCGTCGAGTCCCAGATCCCAGTCGGGCAGCACCGGCGCGCCGCGCTGGCTGCGCAGCACGCTGAAGGCGGGGCGTCGCGCCGGCCGGGGAAACTCGTCGGTCGTGCAGGGTCGCACCTCGGCGCCGGCGCCGGTCCGCGCGATGATCTCGCGCGCGAACTCGAACCACGAGCACTGCCCTGACGCGACTATATGGCGGATGCCGAGCGGCGGCTGCGCATTGCCGCCGCTCGGGGCCGTGGCCGCCGCGGCGATCGCAATCAGTGCCTGCGCCAGATGCGCGGTGAAGGTCGGGCAGCCGACCTGGTCAGCGACGACCGTCAGCGTGTCGCGCTCGGTTGCGAGCCTCAGCATCGTTGCCGGGAAGCACGATCCCCCGGTGCCGAACAGCCATGACGTGCGCACGATCGTGTGGCCGTCCGGCGCCTGCAGCGCGACCGCGCGCTCGCCCAGCAGCTTGGTCGAGCCGTAGACCGAGCGCGGCCCCGTCGGGTCGGATTCGAGGTAGGGTGTGGTCTTGGTCCCGTCGAAGACGTAATCGGTCGAGACGTGCACGACCCAGGCGCCGGCCGCTGACGCCGCCGCCGCGACATTGCCCGCGCCGAGCGCATTGACGGCAGCGGCGCCATCCGGATCGGACTCGGCGCCGTCGACGTCGGTGTAGGCCGCACAGTTGATCACCACGTCCGGGCGGGCGGCGGCGATCGCCGCCGTGACCGCCTCGGCGTCGCAGATGTCGAGCTCCGCCTGGGTCGGCGCGACCACCTCATGGCCATCGGCGTCGGCTGCGAGCCTTACGTCGCTCCCGAGCATGCCGGCGGCGCCTGTGATCGCGACTCGCATTACCTGGGGAAGCGTAGACGGCGGGAGCGCGGCAGCGGGACCCCCTCCGGCACCGAACACTGGCAAGCTGTGGGGCCTGATGCCAGGAGATGCCCTGATCGACGGCTACTCGATCCCTGAGGGATCGTGCGACGAGCTGCTCGAGCACGGCGGCGTGCCGAAGCCGCACGTGGCCTCGCTGGTAGCGACCCTGCGCCGGCTGGGACCGGAGGCGCTGCTGGACGCCGGCCGGCGTCGTGACACGATCTTCATGCAGCAGGGGATCACCTTCGAGGTCTCCGGATCCGATGGCGAGCGCCGCGACCGCCCGTTCCCGCTCGACCTCGTCCCGCGAGTCCTGACGGCGGTGGAGTGGACCGCGATCAAGCGTGGTCTCGCCCAGCGGATCCGGGCGCTCAACGCATTCGTCGACGACGTCTACCACGCCCGTGAGATCGTGCGCGCGGGGCTGGTGCCGTGGTCGCTGATCGTCAGCCGGCCCAGCTTTGCGCGGCCGGTACATGGTGTGCGGGCGCCTGGGGGCGTCTACACCCACGTCTGCGGATGTGACCTGGTGCGCGGCGGCGACGGCACCTGGCGCGTGCTCGAGGACAACGTGCGCACGCCATCGGGGATCTCGTATGTGCTCGAGAACCGGCTTGCGATGACGCGACTGGTCCCGGAGCTCTTCGCGGGGCACCGTGTGCGACCGGTCGGCAACTATCCGTCACTGCTGCTGGAGGCATTGCAGGCGGTCGCGCCCGGCGTCGAGAGCGAGCCCACCGTCGTGCTGTGGACCCCGGGTCCGCTCAACAGCGCGTACTTCGAGCATGCGTTCCTCGCCCGTGAGATGGGCATCGAGCTGGTTGAGGCCTCGGACCTGGTCGTGCGTGACTCCAACTGTTACATGCGCACAACCGCCGGCCTGCAGCGCGTGCACACGATCTACCGTCGCCTCGACGATGACTTCATCGACCCGATCGAGTTCCGGTCCGACTCGGTGCTCGGAGTCCCGGGCCTCGTGCGCGCATACCGCGCCGGCACGGTCGCGATCGCCAACGCGATCGGCACCGGCGTCGCCGACGACAAGGCGATCTACCACCACGTCCCGGACATGATCCGCTTCTATCTGAGCGAGGAGCCGATCCTCGAGAACGTGCCGACCTACCTGCTGGGCGACGACAAGGTGCGCGCCTCGGTGCTGGCGCGGCTCGACCAGCTGGTCGTCAAACCGACCGCCGAGTCCGGCGGCAAGGGCGTCTTCATCGGCCCGCAGGCCAGCTCCGAGGAGCTCGCCCTCGAGGCGCGGCTGATCGAGGCCAATCCGGAGCGGTTCATCGCGCAGGAGCTGGTTCACCTGTCAACGGTGCCGACCGAGACCGGCGACGGCCGCCTGGCGCCTCGCCACGTCGACCTGCGGCCGTTCGCTGTGTTCGGAGAGGAGATTCGGATCGTCCCCGGGGGGCTGACCAGAGTCGCCCTGAAGGAGGGGTCGATGATCGTCAACTCCTCCCAGGGCGGTGGCTCCAAGGACACCTGGGTGTTGTCAGACGAGGACGCACCAGGCGAGCAGCAGCCGCCGGCGTTTCCGCCACGCAGACCACCGCGGCTGCCGGACATCCGCTACGGCGCGTGGCACGAGCAGTCCCAGCAGCAGCAGCAGAGCGGCGAGCCCGCGCCGGCCGACCGCCCAGCCGCGGTCGACCCGGCGATCGGGAGCCAGAGCTGATGCTTGCCCGGATCGCCCAGGAACTGTTCTGGCTCGGCCGCGATCTGACCCGCGCCGAGCTCACGGCCCGGATGCTGGACGGCGCCTTCCACGCCGACGTCGCCGGCGGCTCCGGTGGCACCGACTCGCGCGGGATCGCACTCTCGTGGAGCGGCGTACTGGCGGTGATCGGAGCCAAGCCCCCGGCGCCCGGGGAGCGAAACCCGGGCGATGAGTCCGCCGACGTCGCAGACACCGCTGCCCACGCATCCACGCCGCCCTCCGACCTGCCCTCGCGTGCGACACCTGCACTCGGCCGCTCCGAGATAGCGCCGCTGCTGACGCTCGACACCGACAGCCCCGCCTCCGTCGTCTCCTGTGTCTATCGCGGGCGCCAACGTGCCCGGACACTGCGTGACGTGATCTCGACGGAGATGTGGGAGGCGCTCAACTCGTTCTACCTGTCGCTCAGCCGCTATGACCTCGCGGCGGCGCTCGCAACCGGTCCCTATTCGGTCTATCAGGAGGTCAAGGAGCGCTGCGCCCTGTTCTGGGGGCTCGTGGAGAAGACGATGCTCCGCGACGAGGCACGATCGTTCCTCGAGGCCGGCGGCCGCATCGAGGAAGCGGACATGATGCTGCGCATGCTGCGGCTGGTGGCGATCCCGGACCACGAGACTGTTCCCTGGGGAGGCCAGCCGCAGCTGACCCACCAGGCGCAGTCACCGTCGGGGCCCGACGAGTCGGGGCAGACACACCAGGGCGAGGCGCTCGCGTTGCTGCAGGCTGTCGGCGGCTTCCAGGCGTTCCGGCGTCATCTCCGCCAGCCCCCGACGCTCGAGAGCGTCGGCACCTTCCTGCTGTACGAGAGCGCGTACCCAGGGTCCGTGCGAGCGGCACTCGAACAGCTGCGACTCGCGCTCGAAACAGCAGACCCCACTCCGCGTACGGCACCGCCGGTGTTGCGTCTGGGCCGCCTGATCGCCGACCTCGAACTGCAGCAGCGCACGGTCGCACCCTCCGAGCCACTGGCCGAGATGCTCGCCCGTGTCCAGGATGAGCTCGCGGTGATCGACGCTGAGATCGACGACCGTTACTTCGCGGTGGCGGCGCTTGCCATGGTCCACGTCTGAGGCTCACGCCCGCTCATCGGAGATTCCCAACAGATGCACTTCGCGATCCGCTATCTGACCAGGTACGAGTACGACGCCGAGGTCGTCGGAAACGTCAACGCGCTGCGCGTGCGACCGACTGCCAACAGCCGCCAGCGGCTCGACGACTTCGCTGTGCGGCTGACGCCGGACGTTCGGCAGTACCGCCACGAGGACTATTTCGGGACCGAGGTGGTCGAGTTCGAGGTCACCCGCCCCCACAGAGAGCTCGTGATCGACGTGCGCGCGCGCGTGACCACCAACCCGGGCCCGGAGCCGTCCGACACCAGCTGGCAGGAGCTCGGCGATTCGGTTTATCGCGAAGCCGGCGGTGAGTTCCTGCTGCAGACCGAGGATGCGTCGGGCCATCCATTGCTGGTTGCGCTCGCCGGAGAGGTCGGGGGTGCGCCCAACCCGCTGGCGGCCGCGCTGCTCGCTACCGAACTCATCCCCGACCGCTTCGAATACCGCCGTGGCGCCACGTACGTCGATTCGCCGCTGATCGATGTCCTGGATGGGCGTGCCGGCGTCTGCCAGGACTTCGTGCACCTTGGGCTCAACCTTCTGCGCCGCCACGGCATCGCCGGCCGCTACGTCTCCGGCTACCTGTTCACGACCAACGGCGACGCCGACGCGAAGTCGGTGGAGGTGGACACCCATGCCTGGATCGAGGCACTGCTGCCGGGTGTCGACGGCGAGCCCGTCTGGGTCGGGATCGACCCGACCAACGGCGGCCTGGCCGCCGAGTGCCACGTGAAGATCGGCCATGGTCGCCATTACTCCGATGTGCCGCCGATCAAGGGTGTCTATCGCGGAGCTGCCAACGCTGCGCTCGAGGCGAGCGTGACGATGACGATCAGCGAAGGCCCCGACCCGGCCAGCGCGGTTCGGGCCTGAGCCGCACCACGCTGTAACGGTCGGGAGTTGTGGGGGTACCTCGGAACGGTGTTTCGCTTCCGCCGCCAGCGAACCAGTGAGTCGCCGCTGGGAGAGCGCGTCAGAGACGCAGCGGTCGAGGCCGCCCATGAGAGCCAGCAGCGCGTGATCGAGGCCGCGCGCGAGGTTGCACAGCAGGCACCGGAGCGCGCCCGCGAGCTGCGCGCGGCGGCCGCACAGCTCGACCTGCCCTGGGCCCGATCGCGTCCGGCGCTCTGGATCCGCGAGCGCATCATGCAGCTCCTGATCAACCCGACCCTCGACCACTACGCAGCGCGCCGCGCAACCGGGTTCGAGAAGCTGGCGTCGATCAAGCAGCCGGTGATCCTCGTCGCCAACCACGCGAGCCACATGGACACTCCGGTGATCCTGTCGGCACTGCCGCGGAAACTGCGCAAGCGCACCGCGGTCGCCGCGGCCGCCGACTACTTCTACCGCAACAGGCTGGTCGCTTCGCTGGTCGCCCTGTTCTTCAACACGGTGCCGATCGAACGCAAGGGCGGCGGTGGGGGGACCAAGGGCAGCAGCCATCTCGACGAGCTGCTCGACGACGGATGGAACCTGCTGCTGTACCCCGAGGGCACGCGCTCACGCGGCAACGGCCTCGGCCGCGTGCGTCGCGGCGCCGCGGTGCTTGCCTCGCAGCACAACCTCCCGATCGTGCCGATTCGCGTCTCCGGCACGGCCGAGGCGATGCCGCCCGGCAGCTTCTGGCCCAGGCGGCTGCGCGGCCGGTTGCGGTCAAAGCGCCATCGTGTCGAGGTGTCGTTCGGCGATCCGATCCTGCCGCAGGAGGACACCGCTGCGCTGATCGAGCGTGTCCAGAGCTTCTTCGAGGGCGGTGACTCCGGGCCACCGAAGCTCTCGCCCTACCGCCGTCGCGGACGTAAATCAGGCATGGCGGACGACGGCTGACCGCTGGCCGCCTGTGCCCTAGTCTCGCCGACACCCAGCCGGATCCCCGCGTCACAAGGAGGTCGTATGACAGCTGCAGGCCGAGCAGGATCAGACAGGGCGTTGAGATGGCGGCGGGGAGTGGGCGGCGAGCTGTGGGCCGAGTTCTTCGGCGCGTTCATCCTGATCGCACTCGGGGACGGCGCGGTCGCGATGCTGTGGGCCCTGTTCGGGTCTGGTCGCACGACCGCTGCCGGCTCGCTGCAATCGGCCGGTGACTGGATGCTGATCACCTGGGGCTGGGGTCTGGCCGTGATGTTCGCCGTATACGTGACCGGCGGTATCAGCGGGGCCCACCTCAACCCCGCGGTCACCTTCGGCGCCGCGATCCGCAGGCAGCTTCCGTGGCGGAAGGTGCCGAGCTACTGGGCGGTGCAGGTGCTGGGCTGCTTCGTGGGCGCCGCGCTCGTCTACCTCGTCTACAACGCGGCGATCAGCAACTACGACACCACCCACCACATCGTCAAGGGGTCGCTGGCGTCGGTCAGCACCTACAGCACCTTCGCGACCTTCCCGGCGCAGTATTTCCATACCGTCTGGGGACCGCTGATCGACCAGATCGTCGGCACCTTCTTCCTCGTGCTGTTCATCTGGGCGGTGAGCGACGAGTACAACTCACCGGTCAGGGCGGGCCTGGCGCCACTGGTCGTCGGCATGGTCGTGCTCGCAATCGGGGTGTCATTCGGCGCCAACGCGGGCTACGCGATCAACCCCGCGCGCGACTTCGGGCCCCGCATGTTCGCGTGGATCGCAGGCTGGGGCAAGGTGGCGTTCCCTGGTGACTACGGCAACATCAACAACTACTTCTGGATACCGATCGTGGGGCCGCTGATCGGCGGTGCACTTGCGTCGATCGCCTACGACGTCGGTGTGCGCGACATCCTGGCGGCACGCAAGGGAGCAGAGCCCGGCATCCACGGAGAGGGCGAGACCGTCCAGGAGGACAGACCACCGGCGTCGGCATGAGGCTCCAACCGGAGATCACGGGCGGAATGTCGAGAGTGCCGCACCGGCGCTCGGGAGCTGAACGAGGGCGCGTCATCAGGGGCGCCCGAGGCTGAAAGGAAAGCGATGCCCAAGTACGCAGTTGCGATCGATCAGGGAACCACGAGCTCCCGCGCAATGGTGTTCGACCGCTCAGGCCGGGTGGTGTCCGTCTCACAGAAGGAGCATCAGCAGATCTACCCGAAACCGGGCTGGGTCGAGCACGATGCAATCGAGATCTGGGCGAACTGCCAGGAGGTGCTCGAGGGGGCACTGAGAGAGGCCGGCGCGAGCCGCGATGACATCAGCGGGCTGGGTATCACCAACCAGCGCGAGACAGCACTCGTGTGGGACCGGACCACCGGCAAGCCGGTCCACAACGCGCTCGTCTGGCAGGACACGCGCACCGACAGGATCGTCGACGAGCTGGCCCAGGTCGGAGGCCAGGACCGCTTCCGCGACAAGTCCGGCCTGCCGCTGGCGACCTACTTCTCAGGCCCGAAGGTGCGCTGGATCCTCGAGAACGTCGACGGCGCCCGCGCGAAGGCGGACGCCGGGGACCTGATCTTCGGCAACATGGACACCTGGCTGATCTGGAACCTGACCGGCGGCGTCGACGGCGGGCTCCACATCACCGATGTGAGCAACGCCAGTCGCACGATGCTGATGGACCTGGCCACGCTGGGCTGGGACGAGCGCACGGCCGACACGATCGGCGTACCGCTCTCGATGCTCCCCGAGATCCATGCCTCCAGCGAGGTTTACGGCGAGGTCAAGTCCGGCCCGGCCACCGGCGTGCCGATCGCGGGGGACCTCGGCGACCAGCAGGCGGCGACCTTCGGGCAGACCTGCTTCGACGTCGGCGAGGCCAAGAACACCTACGGCACCGGCAACTTCATGCTGATCAACACCGGTGAGGAGCTCGTCCACTCGAAGTCCGGGCTGCTGACCACCGCCTGCTACAAGATCGGCGATGCCAAGCCTGTGTACGCGCTCGAAGGGTCGATCGCGATCACGGGCGCGCTGGTCCAGTGGTTGCGCGACAACCTCAGGCTGATCAGGTCGGCCTCAGAGGTCGAGGAGCTCGCGGCCACCGTGGATGACAATGGCGGCGTCTACATCGTCCCCGCCTTCTCGGGGCTGTATGCGCCGTATTGGAAGTCGGACGCCCGCGGCGTCTTCGCCGGCCTGACCCGCTACGTCAACTCCGGTCACATAGCCCGCGCGACCCTGGAGGCGACCGCGTATCAGACAGCCGAGATCGTCGAAGCGATGCGCGCCGACTCCGGCGTCGAGCTGGAGACGCTCAAGGTCGACGGCGGCATGGTCGCCAACGAGACGCTCATGCAATTCCAGGCCGACATCCTCGGGGTGACGGTGATCCGGCCCGTGGTCGCCGAGACCACGGCCCTGGGTGCCGCCTATGCGGCGGGCCTCGCGACCGGCCTGTGGAACAGTCAGGACGACCTGCGCGAGAACTGGGCCGAGGACAAGCGCTGGGACCCGAAGATGGATTCCGAGACCCGCAGGGATCGGATGCACTACTGGAAGAAGGCGGTCACGCGGACGTTCGACTGGGTCGAGTAGGGGTGACGCGGTCTGCGGTGGGGTTGGCCCGCTGGCCACCCCACCGGGCAGCCGGTCTGGCGGTAGGCTGACTCCAATGGTGACGCTGAGCACGGAGGTGCTGGTGATCGGCGGAGGCGCCACAGGCGCGGGCGTGGCCTGGGACGCGTCGCTGCGCGGGCTCGACGTGATCCTCGTCGACCGGGCGGACCTGGCCGAGGGCACGAGCGGACGCTTTCACGGCCTGTTGCACTCGGGTGGCCGCTATGTCGTCAAGGACGCGCCGGCAGCGCGGGAGTGCATCGTCGAGAACCGCATCCTCAAACGTGTCGCCGCCGACTGCATCGAGGACACCGGCGGACTGTTCGTCACCACTCCCTGGGACGACCCCGATTACGCCGAGCGCTTCGTCCGCGGTTGCCGCGACAACGACGTCGACTGCGAGGAGATCCCGGTCGCCGACGCCCTGCGCGACGAGCCACGTCTGAACCCCGGCATCTCCCGCGCTTTCAGGGTCCCGGACGCGAACATCGACGCCTGGAAGACGGTCTGGGGGCTGGCCCATGGCGCGGAGCAGCGCGGAGCCCGGATCCTCACCTACCACCAGGTGACCGCGATCCGGCGCGACGGCGACCGGATCACGGGAGCTCGCGTGCTCGATGTGCGCAGCGGCCAGGACCTCGAGATCGTGGCGGAGGTCACCGTCAACGCCTCGGGCGCGTGGGCCCATCAGATCGCGGAGATGGCCGGGATCGAGGGCGTGCGGGTGCTGCCCGGGCGGGGGATCATGATCGCGATGAACCACCGGCTGGTGCACACGGTCGTGAATCGCTGTGAGATGCCGGGCGACGGCGACATCATCGTGCCGATCCGAACCGTCTCTGTGATCGGGACCACCGATGTGCACACCGACGACCCCGACAACCACGGAGTGCCCGAGAACGAGGTTGACCGGATGCTCGATGACGGCGAGCGCCTCGTTCCCGGATTCCGGCAGGCGCGCGCGCTGCGCGTGTGGGCGGGGGTCAGGCCGCTGTTCGAGGACGCCAAGGCCGACTCGACCGCGACGCGAGATGTCACTCGCGCACACGCGCTCCTCGACCACCGCGAGCGTGACGGCATCGGCGGCTTTGTGACGATCACCGGCGGGAAGCTGACGACCTTCAGGCTGATGGCCGAACAGACAGTTGACGCAGTCTGCGACATGCTGGGTACTGAACGACCCTGTGTCACATCAATGCAGCCGCTACCGGGGTCAGAGCGGGGCGAGCACTACATGTTGGCGGAGCGCCTGGAGCGCAAGGAGGCCTCCCTGCGGGACCAGCAGATCATCTGCGAATGCGAACTGGTGCCGCGCTCGAGACTCGAGCAGGCGATCGCCCGGAGCGGCTCGAGGAACCTCGACGATATCCGGCGTCAGCTGCGCCTCGGCATGGGACCCTGCCAGGGCGGATTCTGCATCTACCGCGCTGCAGGCCTCATGCACGCCCGCGACGGGCTCAGCGCCGAGCAGGCCGACGCCTCGCTGCTCGATTTCCTGCAGGAACGCTGGAAGGGCGTCTGGCCAATCCTCTACGGCGACCAGCTTCGTCAGATGCGACTCGACGAGTGGATCTTCCACGGCGTGCTCGACGTCGACCATCTGCCTGTTGGCCACGCGACGGAGAGCCGATGAAGGCGGGCTTTCGCTACGACGTGGTCGTCATCGGCGCCGGCACCGCAGGGCTCGTGGCCGGCATCCGCCTGGCGCAGTCAGGCGCCAGCGTCGCGGTGCTCGCCAGGGGAGTCGGCTCCACCCACCTGGCCCCCGGAACGCTCGACATCGCCGGTTACACGCCCAAGCCCGTGGCGGCGCCGCTCAAGGGCGTTGCCGCGCTGATTGCCAACGGCGCCGGTCACCCCTATGAGCTGATCGGCACCGACACGCTCCGCGAATCGGTCGAGTGGTTCGCGGACACCCTGGCCGCGGGGCCGATGGCCCCCTATGCGTACGTCGGCAGCCTCAGACGCAACATGCTGCTGCCGACTGCGGTCGGTGCGCTTCGCCCCTCGGCGCTCGTGCCGACGACGATGGTGGCCGGGGACCTCTCCGCAAGGAGCGTGTCGGAGACCGGCAGGAAGTCCTCACGCAGCGCGACCTTCTCAACCTGCATCGTCGGCACGCCGTCCCTGCGGGACTTCCATCCGAGCCTGTGCGCCGCGAATCTGACCGCCGCCGGGTTTCCCGCGCGTCCGGTGATGCTCGAACTGGAGCTGGAGCGGGCTGACATGAGCACGCTGGGCATCGCCCGTCACCTCGACGACGCCCGCTGGCGGGCCGGGTTCTGTGGCCGGCTCGCGCGACTCCTGCGTTCGGACGAGCAGGCGATCGGCTTGCCGGCGATGCTGGGCATCGCCGACCCCGATGGAGTCATGACCGATATCGAGCAGCGACTTGGCCGGCGAGTATTCGAGATCCCCTCACTGCCGCCGTCGGTTCCCGGCATCCGCCTGTACGAGACGCTTCGGGCCGCGTTGCTTGGCGCGGGCGGCCGCCTGATGCTCGGGGCGGAGGTCATCGCACGCGAGCGTGCCGGCGATCGAATCAGGTCGGTCAGCACCCGTGCGGCCGGTCACGATGTGAGCTACGCCGCCGACTGGTTCGTGCTGGCCGCCGGAGGCTTCGCGTCAGGCGCCGCGTCGCTTGACTCGCACTGGCGCACGCACGAGCATGTGCTCGACCTGCCGCTGCGGGGTGGCCCGGCGGAGGGCGAGCCCCGTTTCGTCGCCGAATACTTCGCAGAGCAGCCGCTCGAGCGGGTTGGCATCGCGGTCGGCAAAGGTCTGCGCGCCGAGAGCGTCGACAACGTGCTCGTCGCCGGCGCCGGCCTACCGGGCGCGGTCCCGTGGCGCGAGGGCAGCGGCGAGGGCATCGCCCTCAGCAGCGGCTATAAGGTCGCACAGGTGATCACGAGCACCGCCGGCACCACTGCGGTAGCCGGATGGCCGACCGGTGAGCGGTCCACCGCCACGGCGGACCGGACAGCCACCACCGGGGCGCAGGCAGCCGAGGGCGCCACGACATGAGTGATCTGGCTGAGCTCGCGGCCCTGCGGGGCACCCTCGATCACTGTGTGAAGTGCACCATCTGCGAGACCGCCTGTCCGGTCTCCAACGCCACACCGCTGTTCCCCGGACCCAAGTACGAGGGCCCGCAGGCCGAACGCTACCGCGTGGCAGACGAGCCGAGCGTCGACGCCTCGGTCGACTATTGCTCGGGGTGCGGGATCTGTTCGCAGGTCTGCCCGCAGGGTGTGAAGATCGCGGAGATCAACGCCCAGGCACGCGACAAGCTCAAGCGCCGGAGCGGCATTCCGCTGCGGGACCGGCTGATCACGCGTCCGACCTGGCTTGGACGTGCCGGCACCCCGGTCGCGCCGCTCGCCAACTGGTCGATCAGCTCGCGGCCGCTGCGGATCCTCGCTGAGAAGCTGATCGGCGTGCACCGCGACGCGCCTGCCCCGCGCTTCGCGGGCCGTCGCTTCTCGAGCTGGGCGCAGACGCATGCGAGTCCGCACGCAGCACGTCGGGCCGTCTACTTCCACGGCTGCGGGACCGAGTACTACGAGCCATGGGAGGGCGAGCGCGTGGTCGCCGTGCTCGAGCACAACGGCTTCGAGGTGGTCGTGCCCAAGCAGGACTGCTGCGGCCTGCCGCTGCAATCAAGCGGCCTGTTCGACGACGCGCGCAGGGTCGTCAGGCGCCTGGCCCACCGCCTGGCCGAGCAGCTCACCGACCCGGACACGATCATCGTGGGCAACGCGACCAGCTGCACACTGATGCTCAAGCGTGAGGCGCGGGAGATCCTCGGGCTGGAGGACGACGCGGAGCTGCGTCGCGTTGCCGAGCACACCTACGACATCTGCGAACTCCTGCTCGAGCTGCACCAGCATGGAGAGCTGCGTACGGACTTCAGCCCGCTGCCCGAGCGCGTCGCGTACCACGCGCCCTGCCAGCAGCAGGGCCATTGGATCGGCAAGCCCGCACTCGAACTGCTGGCGCTGATCCCGGAGCTGGAGGTCGCGGAGATGAACGCTCGCTGCTGCGGGATTGCCGGCACCTACGGACTCAAGGCCGAGAAGTATGAGATCGCGATGGCGGTCGGCGGCGACCTCTTCCACCAGGTCGGCGCCTCCGGCGCCGGCAGCGTCGCGTGCGACAGCGAAACCTGCCGGTGGCAGATCACACACGCCACACAACTGCCGTCGGTGCACCCGATCGACTACCTCTACCGGGCCTACGGCCTCTGAGATACTTCAGAGCGTGGAGGCCGGTACCTTTGGCGCGTTGCGATCTTCCCGTGCGCTTGCGATCGGCACCAGCGTCCGGATCGCCGGCTCGCCGATCATCCTCGGTCTGCTGCTGGGCCATGACTGGACAGCTGCTGCTGTCGTTTTCCTGATCGCCGCCGGGACCGATTTCCTCGACGGCCGCCTCGCTCGCCGCTGGCAGGTCACCACCAAGCTCGGCTCGTTCCTGGACACGACCGCTGACAAGCTGCTGGTGTCGACGACGTTGATCGGCCTCACGGCCGTGGGCCGTGTCTCTCCCTGGGTGACGTTCGTGATCATCGGACGCGAGTTCACGATCCTCGGGTTGCGGGCCGCCGTCGCCGCCGGCGGCCTGAACTTCGAGACCTCGATGTTCGGTAAGTGGAAGACGACGCTGCAGTTCGCCGCGATCGCGCTCGCGATCATCCGTCCCGACGTCCAGATCGGCGGCGCCTACCTCGACCAGTGGCTGATGATCATCGCCGCGATCGTCACCGTCTGGTCGGGTGCCGACTATCTGATCCGCTCGGCCGACGCGCTCAGGTCCTGAGGTGGCGCGCATCTTCGTAACCGCCGGTACAGGTGTGATCGGCACAGCGCTCGTGACAGCCCTGCTCGATCGCGGCGACGAGGTGGTCGCGCTGGCTCACTCCGACTCGTCCGCGGCGAGCCTGTTCGCCAGAGGCGTGCAGGTGCACCGCGGCTCGATCGAGGACGAGCAGAATCTGGCGTCCGCGATGGAGGGGTGCGAGCTGGCATTCAACATCGCCGGGCTCAACAGGTTCTGTGTCGCCGATCCTGGACCGATGATGCGAGCCAACGTCGACGGCGCCGTCTCCGCCGTGAGGGCCGCCAAGCAGGCGGGCGTGCCGCGGCTCGTTCACACCTCCTCGGCCGCCACCCTCGGCGAGGCGCCGGGCGTGGTCGCCAACGAGTGGACGCCTCACCGAGGCTGGTACCTGTCCAACTACGAGCAGAGCAAGACGCTGGGTGAGCGCGCCGCGATTCAGGCGGCGGCCGAGCTTCGGCAGGACGTCGTCTACGTGAACCCGTCGTCGGTGCAGGGCCCCGGTAGAGCCGGCGGGACCGGGCGCTTCCTGATCGCCTACCTGGATGGACGCCTGAAGGTCTTCGTCGACACCTGGATCAGCCTCGTCGATATCCAGGACTGCGTCGCAGGACACCTGCTCGCCGCCGAGCTCGGTGAGCCCGGCGAGCGCTATCTGCTCAACGGGGTCCGCGAGCGCATCACCGACCTGCTCGAACTCGCGGCCGAGGTCGCGGGCGTCACCCGCCGCCCCCGCCTGGCGCCGCGTCCGCTCGCCGAGCTCGGCGGCAGCGCCGCCGAGCTCGCCTATCGCGTCCGCGGCAAGCACCCGCCCGTATGTCGCGAGCTCGTCCGCACGCTGCTCCACGGCCATCGCTATGACGGCACCCGCGCCGAACGTGAGCTCGGCCTCGTGTACACGCCGGTGCGCGACACGCTCAGTCGCACGATCGACTGGGCTCGCGCCGAGGGGCTCCTGCAGGATGCCCGCGGCGGGCACTGAATTCGGTCCCGCCCAGCGCCGACCGTTGGTCGGGCACTCCGTCGACGTTTGTGTCCAATAGCTGCACAAACGTCGACAGAGCAGGCTTTGAGCGAGCGGCCCGATGGGTCGTCCGCTGCGGGATTTACCTTTGCCGAGAGATGTCAAGTGTTCGCGCCCACAACGTCGAGCAGCTGGAGCAGGATCTGCGCGAGCTGATCGCGACCGTGCAGAGCCCACTGCTCTCGCGGCTGCTGGTGCAGGTATTCGCGTCAGATTCACCCACCTGGATACGGTTCCGCGACGCGCCCGCGGCCAAGCACTATCACCACGCGTACACGCACGGGCTGCTTGAACACAGCGTCACCGTCGCCCAGGCCGTCAGCGCGCTGTCTGGGATCTTCGCCGGCGTCAGCCGCGACCTTGCGGTCACAGGTGCGCTGCTCCACGACATCGGCAAGCTCGACACCTACACCGACACCGGTGAGGGCATCGAGATGACCGACGCCGGTCGTCTGCGCGGTGAGATCGTGCTCGGGTACACCCGCGTTCGCGATGAGATGGCCGCGCTCGGCGGGTTCCCGAAGGAGCTCGAACAGGCGCTGCTGCACATCGTGCTCAGCCACCACGGAACGCTCGAGCACGGCTCGCCGGTGGTGCCCTGCACGCGGGAGGCGACGCTCGTGCACATGGCGGACAACCTCGGATCCAAGCTTGGCAGCTTCGATCGGATCGAGCGCGAGCTCGACGACGGTGCCCAGTGGTCGAGCTACGACCGCGGACTCGGCGCCGTCGCGTACTTCGGCGCCGAGGGCGCCGAACCGCAGAGCGCCAGGCTGGCCGCCTAGCTCCGGTCCGCCGGTCCGCCGGGCCGCAGGACAGGCACAGCGCGATAGCCACGACCTCGGAAAGACGCAATTTGCGGAGGTCTGGCGAGCCGATCGTGCGCCGGCGGTAGCCCCCGATTAAAAGTGGGTGGGGAATGGCGAAGGACACAGAGAAGCTGATCCGTCAGCTGTCGCTGATCTCGTATCTGATGGCAGAGCGACGACCGGTGACAGCCCCCGAGATCCGGCGGGACGTCGAGGGCTACAGCGTGATGAGCGAGGACGCGTTCGCGCGGCGGTTCTACGCGGACCGCTCGGAGCTGGCGGAACTCGGGATCGTGCTGTCGGTGGAGAAGCCCCAGGACGGGCAGGTCGAGCAGGAGAACTACTCGCTGCCGCCCGAGAACTTCCATCTGCCGGCGATCGAGTTCTCAGATGACGAGCTCGCCGCGCTGTGGACGGCGCTGTATCTGCTCGATGGCAAGTTCGCCTATGCAGAGCCGCTGCGGCTGGCGCTGCAGCAGATCTCCTGGGGGCGGCCGAGCCCGCTGGACTCTCCCGTGCAGCGGACGATCGCGCTCGGGATCACGGGCGCCGCGGACGGCCACGAGATCTCGCAACGGCTGGCCAAGATCGAGACCGCGATCTTCCGGCGCAAGACGATCGTGTTCGAGTACTACACGATGGAGCGCGGCTCCAAGGAGCAGCGCAAGGTCGACCCCTATCAGCTGCTGTTCCAGGGCGGGCAGTTCTACGTGGTCGGGCGCTCGCACGAGCGCGACGCGATCCGCGTGTTCCGACTCTCCCGGATCCAGGGCAAGGTCGGCTACGCGACCAAGGCCGAGCACGACTTCCCGCGGCCCGCGGACTTCGATCCGCGCGCCTACGCCGACCGCATTCCGTGGCAGTACGGGGAGACGCTCGGCACCGCCGAGGTCTGGATCTCGAGCCGAATCGCATGGCAGATCGCCCGCCACTTCGGCCGCTACGGCGAGCTTCGCCAAGCCGAGGACGACGGCAGCATCTTCACCACCTCGTACTCAAACGCCCGGCAGCTGATCGCCTGGGTGCTCGGCCTCGGCGACAACGCGCGCATCGTCAGCCCGCCGGAGCTGGCGTCCGAGCTGCGTGATCGGGTTCAGATGCTGAGTGCGCGCCACAGCGGCGACCCCGAGGAGCTCATCGGCTCCGAGCACGAGCCGCGGATCACCGTCGATGAGTCCTCTGTGCCAGCGGGCGCCGAGGACGAAGACAGCGCCGAGGGCGCGGACGCGGCGATCCGCCCAGAGCGGTTCGCGCGGCTGGTGACGCTCGCGAGCATCCTGATCGACGCCGGGCGCTCGGGCCGAAGCCTCAACGTGAACGAGCTGCGCGAGCGGCTCAACCTCACCGACCAGGAGATCCAGGAGGACATCGCGGTCCTCAACGTCGTCAACTTCGGAGCCGGGACCTACGTGCTGTATGCGGAGATCCTGGCCGACGGGACGGTGGAGGTCGACCCCGAGCCTTACGGCGACGCCTTCGCACGTCCGGCGCGACTGCTTCCGGTCGAAGCCAAGGCCCTGGTCGCGGCGATCGACCTGATCGGCGAGCACATACCGCAGGGTTCGCTCGCGTCGGTGCGGGACAAGGTCGTGGCGGCGCTCGGCGAGGACCCGTCACACGAGGGTCTGCAGATCGCCGCACTGGCGGGGGACGACGCCGAGATCGCGCAGCAGGCACGGGACGCGATCTCAACCAGACGGATGCTGCTGTTCGAGTACTACAAGGAGAACGAGGGCGTCTTCTCGACCCGAGTCGTCGAGCCCTACCAGCTGGTCAACGGGCTCGAGGGTTGGTACATCGCAAGCTATGACCCGGACCGCGCGGCGCTCCGGCACTTCCGTCTGGACCGGATCAAATCCGCGCAGGTGACCGATACGCCGTTCACGCCCCGCCCGGAGCTCGACCTCTCGACCGGGGTCGACGGTTGGCTGCGCACCGGTGAGGTTCCGGCCTCGAATCGCGCACGGGTATGGATCTCGCCCCACCGAGCCCGCTGGGTCCGTGAGGAGCGCACGGTGATCAGCGAGGGCGACGACGGCTCGGTCGTCGTCGACTTCGGATACGCCGGACTGGACTGGCTGGTTCGCAACGTCCTCAAGGAGGCCGGGGACGCGGTGGTAATCGAGCCGATCCAGGCGCGTGAAGCGGTGCGCTCCGCGGCAGCCGCGATCGAGGCAGCGGTTCCGGTCTGACCGCCGGCGGTCAGACCAGCCAAGGGAGGAGCAGAATGAAGGGGGTTGTTCTGGCGGGCGGCAGGGCGACGCGGCTACGGCCGCTGACCAAGGTGACCAACAAGCATCTGCTGCCGGTCTACGACAAGCCGCTGATCTACTACCCGCTGCAGGCGATGGCCCGCGCCGGGATCCGCGACGTGCTCGTGACCACCAACCCTGAGCACGCCGGGCACTTCATACAGCTGCTCGGTTCCGGGCGCGAGTTCGGTCTGAAGCTCGCCTACGAGCTGCAGGAGGAGGCCGGCGGGCTGGCACAGGCCGTGAGTCTGGCCGAGACCTTCGTCGGTGACGACAAGATGCTGGTGCTGCTGGGCGACAACATCTTCACTCATGATCTCCGGCCGGCCGTGGAGCGCTTTGCAGCAGAGGATCACGGTGCCGTGATCTTCGGGGCCGTGATGGACCATCCCGAGCACTACGGGGTGATCGAGATGGACGGCGACCGCGTCGTTGGCATCGAGGAGAAGCCCCAGCAGCCGAGGTCGCAGCTGATCCAGACCGGTATCTACCTGTACGACGAGCGCGTCTGGAGCCTGATCGCCGGCCTGGAGCCGTCAGCTCGGGGCGAGCTCGAGATCACCGACCTCAACAACACGTACGTGAACGAGGGCTCGATGCGCTGCGAGATCCTCGATGGCTACTGGATCGACGCCGGCACCTCTCACGACGAGCTGCTGTCGGCCAACCTGGCCGTCGCCGAGCTGGTCCGCAAGGGCGAGCTCTGAGAGCGCTCAGAGCCGCTTCTCGCCGAAGTAGGTCGCGACCGGGTTCGCGTTGAAGTTTGGGATCTCCACGTAGCCCGCGGACTCGTACAGATGCCGTGCCACGGGCTGCTCCGGACCGGTGTCCAGGCGGGCGATCAGGAAGCCCAGCGTGCGCGCGCACTCCTCGAGCGCAGTCAACAGCTCGCGGGAGACGCCACGTCCACGGGCCCCAGGGATCACGTACATGCGCTTGATCTCGCAGGCCTCCGGGTCCAGGCGCTTGACGCCGCCGCAGCACACGGCGACATCATCCTCATAGCCGACCAGGAAACGGCCCTGCGGAGGGTTGAGCTCGTTCGGCCCGGCCTTGGGCATGTCCGGGGCCTGGAGGTCCAGACCGGCGTAGACGACCCGCATCTCCTCGCGCATGGCGGCCTCCAGCCGGCCGCCGTCGCCGCTGTCCACACGGCCATCACGGAACTCGATCATGCACTGCCCCCCTGCGAACCGCCGTAGCCGGCAGGCTGTTTGTCGAGCAGGTCGGCGGCGAGCTCGGAGACGCCGCTCTCGATCTCGAAGCGCGGCAGCAGATACGGGTCGGCGCTGGTCGCGTAGGCGTCACCCTCGGTCACGGCGTTGGTGTAGCCGGCCCTCTTGACGGCAGCGATCACGGCGTCGTTGTAGAGACTCGAGGGGTAACAGAAGCTGTTGGATGGGATGTGGAAGGTCTTCTGCAGGTAGACGCGCGACTGGTGGACCTGCGCCCACAGCCCGGCGGGGGTCTCGGTGGTCAGATCCGGATGGGTCAGCGAGTGCGAGTCGACCTCCCAGCCCATGTGGATGATCGGCCAGATCTGTCGCGGGTAGAGGTGGTCCTCGGTGATCTCGTTGAGCACCCCCGGCCACCCGTATCTGGCCATCACATGCGGCGCGAACGTGACCTGCTCCGGGTAGCCGTTGTCGAACGTGATCACGATCGGCTTGGCCGGCAGC
Source organism: uncultured Conexibacteraceae bacterium (assembly GCA_963848435.1). Taxonomy (GTDB): domain Bacteria; phylum Actinomycetota; class Thermoleophilia; order Solirubrobacterales; family Solirubrobacteraceae; genus Palsa-465. The sequence continues at coordinate 247,438 of CAWKDQ010000011.1, forward strand.
GTGCCGTGGTGGTACCAGGCCTGCATCACCTCGTCCAATGTCACCGCCTGGTAGCCATGCTCGTGGAGCCATGCCATCTCCGCCTTGAAGTCGCCGTAGGACACGTACAGGCCGGGGAACGGCGCGGAGGCGGGCACCGGCCCGAGTGCGTGGTAGACGAGGATCGGAACCGGCCCGCTGTATGCCCGCCAGCTCGGCTGTGCGGTGGCGTTGCGGACGAGCGTCGACGCCGGTTTGTGATCGGTGGTCGTCGTGCCAGTATTGGTCACCGACGCCCGGCTTGCGCCCTGGGGCGGCTGCTGCTCGGAGGGACCGCCGCTGCTGAGCGCAAGCACGCCGACGACGACCGCAGCCAGAACCAGCATCGACGCAGCGATCCAGATCAGGCGGTCACTCCGGTCGCCGCTTCGCATCTCCGGGCGAGATTATCCGCAGCGGTGGCAAAGCGCAGCCACCCCTCCGACTGAACCGGTCAGGTGGTCGACCCGACCAGCTCGTCGCTGTAGGGCATGCCTCGCCCGGCGCGCTCGACCAGCGAGGCCGGCGGCTCGAAGCGCTCGCCGTAGCTGGCGGCCAGTTCCCGCGCCCGGTCGACGAACCCCTGCAGGCCGGTGGGTAGCGAGGGGTCCGCCGGCGTGTATCCGTTGATGTACTGCAGGACGCCGCCGGTCCACGCCGGGAATCCGATCCCGAAGATCGAACCGATGTTGGCGTCGGCGACCGATTCGATCACGCCCTCGTCGCGACAGCGGACCGACTCGATCGCCTCGATGAACAGCATCCGCTCCTCGAGATCGCGCAGCGACAACGCCGCCGGGTCCATGACCGGTGGGAACGCATCGCGCAGGCCTGGCCACAACCCGGTCCGGCGGCCATCGGCGTACTCGTAGAAACCGCGGCCCTCGAGCCGTCCGGGTCGGTCGAACTCATCGAGCATCCGCTCGATGACCCCCTCCACCGGATGCGCCACCCAGGTGCCGCCCTCGGCCTGCACCGCGTCGTGTGCCGCCCTGGCGATCTTGCGCATCAACTTCAGGTTCAGCTCGTCGGAGAGCTGCAGGACCGGGGCCGGGTAGCCAGCCTGCGAGGAGGCCTGCTCGATCGTCGGTGCGGGAATCCCCTCGACCAGCATCGCGATGCCCTCGTTGATGAAGGTGCCGATCACGCGGCTGGTGAAGAACCCGCGGCTGTCGTTTACGACGATTGGGGTCTTCTTGATCTGCTTTACAAAGTCGAGCGCCTTGAAGACGGCCTCGTCGCTGGTGCGCTCGCCGCGGATCAGCTCCACCAGCGGCATCTTGTCGACCGGTGAGAAGAAGTGGATACCGATGAAGTCATCGGGACGGGAGACGTATTGCGCGAGGCCTGTGATCGGCAGCGTCGAGGTGTTCGAGCCGAGCAGCGCATCGGCGGCGACGTGCGGCTCGATCTCCTTCCAGACCTGCTCCTTGATGCTCGGATCCTCGAACACCGCCTCGATCACGAGGTCGGCGCCGGCGGCGTCCGCTGCTTCAGCGCTCGGGTGGATTCGAGCCAGCAGCTCCTCGCCCTGCTCGGTGGTCGAGCGCCCGCGATCGATCGCCTTGTTGACGAGGTTGACGGAGTACTGCTTGCCACGCTCGGCTGCTTCCAGCGACACATCCTTGAGCACGACCTCGATCCCGACCTTTGCGGACACGTAGGCGATCGCGGCCCCCATCATCCCGGCGCCGAGGATCACGATCTTGCTGGCCCTGTAACGGTCCGAGCCAGCCGGACGGTCACGGTCGCCGTTGACACGGTTGAGGTCGAACCAGAACGCCTGGATCATGTTCTTGGCGGTTTGGCCTGTCGCAAGGTCGATGAAGTAGCGGCCCTCGATCTCAAGCGCGTGGTCGAAGTCGACCTGGGAGCCCTCCACCGCGGCGGCCATGATGTTGCGCGGGGCCGGCATGTCGACCCCCTTCAGCTGCTTGCGCAGGTTCGCCGGGAAGGCCGGCAGGTTCGCAGCAAACGAGGGCGTTGCTGGCGTGCCGCCGGGGATCCGGTATTTCCTGTCCGTGTCCCAGGGCTGCCCGACAGGCTCCTCTGAGGCGCGCTTCTCAGCGATCCACCGCTTCGCCGCGGGAATCAAATCCTCCGGCGCGACGATCTCATCCACGAGCCCGAGCTCCCTGGCCTCGGCCGGCCGGAAACGCTTCTGACCCTGCAGAAGGACGCCCATCAGCGCCTGGGCGATACCGATCATCCGCACTGTGCGGGTGACACCGCCGGCACCCGGCAGCAGCCCGAGTGCGACCTCCGGGAAGCCGATCACGGCCCTCGGGTCATCGACGATCACCCGATGGTGAGCGGCCAGCGCGATCTCGAGCCCGCCGCCCAGCGCGGCGCCGTTGATCGCGGCGACCACGGGCACGCCCAGCGTCTCGATCGTGCGCAGCTGCGCCTTGACCTCGCGCAGGAACTCGCTGAACTGATGCGCGCCCTCCGGGGTTATGCGAATCAGCTCGTTGAGATCGCCGCCTGCGAAGAAGGTCTTCTTGGCGGACGTGATGACCACCCCGTTGATCTGCGCAAGCTCGGCCTGGAGCCTGGCCACGATCGCCCGCATCGAGTCGGCGTAGGCGGCGTTCATCGTGTTGGCCGACTGGCTCGGATCGTCGAGGGTGAGGGTCACGATGCCGTCGCTTGCATCGAGATCCCACCGGATCGTGTTGCTGACACTCGACATCTAGATGGCCTCCACAATCGTCGCGATCCCCATGCCTCCGCCGACGCAGAGCGTCGCGAGTCCATACCTTCCGCCGGTCCGGTGAAGCTCGTCGATCAGCGTGCCGAGGATCATCGCTCCCGTTGCGCCGAGCGGATGGCCGAGCGCGATCGCGCCGCCGTTGACGTTGGTCCGCTCGAGCAACGCCTCCTCGTTGCCGGCCCCGACCATGTCCCGGGCAAAGCGCAGCACCACCGCCGCAAAGGCTTCATTCATCTCGATCAGGTCGATGTCGTCGATCGTCAGCCCGGCCTTTGCGAGCGCCTTGCGCGTCGCCGGCGCCGGACCCGTGAGCATGATCGTCGGCTCCGATCCGCTGACCGCGGTCGCGAGGACGCGAGCCCGGGCCTTCAGCCCGAGCTCGCCGCCGGTCCGCTCGTTGCCGACCAGCACGAGACTGGCTCCATCGACGATCCCCGACGAGTTGCCGGGCGTGTGCACGTGCTCGATGCGCTCGACCCAGTGATATTTCTGCAGCGCCACCGCGTCGAATCCGCCGAGGTCACCCATCGCTGCAAACGAGGGCTTCAGCTGACCGAGTGTCGCCACCGTCGTGTCTGCGCGGATGAACTCGTCGTGATCCAGCACGACGTCGTCGTTGATGTCGAGCACCGGCACGACCGACTGCTTGAAGCGCCCCTCCGCCTGCGCGGTCGCGGCCCGTGTCTGCGAGCGCGCGGCGTAGGCGTCGACGTCATCGCGCGTGAAGCCCTCGACCGTCGCGATCAGGTCGGCGCCGATCCCCTGCGGCACGAACGAGGTCTCATACGCGGTTTCCGGATCCATCGCCCAGGCACCGCCGTCCGATCCCATCGGCACGCGTGACATCGACTCGACGCCGCCGGCCAGGACCAGATCCTCCCAACCCGAGGCGACCTTCTGGGCCGCCACATTCACAGCCTCGAGACCGGAAGCGCAGAAGCGGTTGAGCTGGACCCCGGCGACCGTGTCCGGCAACCCCGCCCGCAGCGCCGCCGTCTTCGCGATATCAGCGCCCTGATCGCCGATCGGTGTCACACAACCGAGCACCACGTCCTCCACCCGACCGGGATCGAGGTCCGGGTTGCGGCTCAGAAGCTCGTGGATGAGGCCGACGACGAGGTCGATCGGCTTGGTCGCATACAGCGAGCCGCTCGACTTCCCGCGTCCGCGCGGCGTGCGAATCGCGTCGAAAACAAGCACATCGGTGGGTGGCATTGCAGTGGCTCCTTGGATCTCGGCTCTGGGCGGGATTGGGCGGCCTCAACCGCCGTCACCGACCAGTCATCGTGACAGCGTCGGTCAGCTCAGGGCTTTTCAAGCCCGCGTCGAACTGCGTCACCTGAGCCTAACCGCTTGACGGCGCGACGGCTAACCTGGCTGCCGGTGCCCATCCGCTCTGACATCCGCAACCTTGCGATCGTCGCGCACGTCGACCACGGCAAGACGACGCTGGTCGACGCGCTGCTGTGGCAGTCAGGTGCGTTCCGCGCCAACCAGGACGTCGCCGACCGCGTGATGGACTCCATGGACCTGGAGCGCGAGAAGGGGATCACGATCCTCGCCAAGAACACCGCCGTCCGTCACGGCGAGATCACGCTCAACATCATCGACACCCCGGGCCACGCGGACTTTGGCGGCGAGGTCGAGCGCGGGCTGACGATGGTCGACGGCGTGCTGCTGCTGGTCGACGCCTCCGAAGGGCCGCTTCCCCAGACCCGCTTCGTGTTGCGCAAGGCGCTCGAGGCGCGGCTGCCCGTGATCCTCGTGATCAACAAGATCGACCGGCCCGACGCCCGCATCACCGAGGTGATCGATGAGGTCTACGAGCTCTTCATCGATCTCGAGGCCGACGAGTCGCAGATCGACTTCCCGATCGTCTACACCAACGCCAAGGCCGGAACCGCGACGCTGCACCTGGACCAGCCGGGGAGCGATCTGCAGCCGCTGCTGCAGCTGCTGGTGCAGCACATTCCCGCGCCGAGCTTCACCGAGGGGGCTCCGTTGCAGGCGCACGTCACCAACCTCGATGCCTCGCCCTACGTCGGCCGGATCGCGATCTGCCGCGTTCACGAGGGCACGATCCGGCGCGGCGAGACGGTTGCGTGGTGCCGGAACGGCGGCAGCGAGATCGAACGCGTCAGGGTCACCGAGCTGTATCTCACCGAGGCCCTGGAGCGGGTCAGCGCCGAGCAGGCGCGCGCCGGCGACATCATCGCCGTGGCCGGTATTCCCGAGATCACGATCGGCGACACGCTGTCCGATCCTGAGGATCCACGTCCGCTGCCGGCGATCGTCGTCGACGAGCCATCGCTCTCGGTTACGGTCGGCATCAACGATTCACCGCTCGCCGGTCAGGACGGCGACAAGCTGACCGCCTCGCAGCTGAAGGCGCGACTCGAGCGAGAGCTGGTCGGCAACGTTTCACTGCGCATCAATCCGACCGAGCGGCCCGACGTCTGGGAGGTGCAGGGACGTGGCGAGCTGGCATTGGCGGTACTGGTCGAGGTGATGCGACGCGAGGGCTTCGAGATGACCGTCGGCAAGCCCCAGGTCGTCACGCGCGAGTTGAGCGGCAAGCTCCACGAGCCGATGGAGCGGATGAGCGTCGACACGCCGGAGGAGTACGTCGGCGTGATCACGCAGATGCTGGCGCTGCGCAAGGGGCGCATGGAGCAGATGGTCAACCATGGCACCGGCTGGGTGCGGATGGAGTACCTGATCCCGGCTCGCGGGCTGATCGGATTCCGCACCGAGTTCCTCACGGAGACGCGTGGAACCGGCCTGGTGCACCACGTCTTCGACCGCTGGGAACCGTGGCAGGGTGAGATCCGCACCCGCGGCACCGGCTCGCTGGTGGCTGACCGTCGCGGCAAGGTGGCCGCGTTCGCGTTGTTCAACCTGCAGGAACGCGGCTCGCTGTTCGTCGGTCCCGGCGAGGAGGTCTACGAGGGCATGGTCGTGGGTGAGAACGCGCGCGCCGAGGACCTCGACGTCAACGCAGTCAAGGAGAAGCACCTGACGAACATGCGCTCCTCGACGGCCGATGAACTGGTGCGGCTGGTGCCCAAGCGCGAACTCTCGCTCGACCAGGCGCTTGAGTTCCTGCGCGAGGACGAGTCGGTCGAGGTGACGCCGCTGAACGTACGGCTGCGCAAGACGGTGCTCGATCAGACCGGGCGGCTGAAGGCCGCGCGCGCGCGCAAACGCACCGACGCCTGACCGGCTCCAGGCGGCCGATCGGGCGAAGGCGGCTGACGGGCTCGAACGACCGATTTGACGTGGCCGAAGGCCCGCTCACAGCGCTGACCGGTTACACGCGCCGTGCATTATCCCTCCAATTGCAGGATCTCTTGCAATAACCAAGCTTTAAGTTGGCATCCCGCGCAGGCCTTGTAAGGTAGGCGCACGCCAAAGAGACCTGGCGTTTTTTGATGCGACCGGCGGTGTTCGCCGACCGTCGTGTCGATCAAGCACACCCCTGCCCGATGCGTTCCCCCCGCCACATCAAGCGCCTGATCGTCGCTGCGTGCCTCGTCTCCGCCCTGTTCGGCGTGTGGACGATCGCATCGAGTTCGGCCGACCTGCAGAGCCAGATCCAGGCCAACCGGTCGGCGGCCGCGTCGCTGCAGGACCAGATCAACGCCCAGACGTCGCAGATCGAGCGAACGGCCAATGGCGTCGCCAACGCACAACAGCGACTCTCCACCGTTCAATCACAGCTCGATGAACACGTCGCGCAACTGCGGCAGGTGCAGACGCGGGCGCTGACGGCCAAGTGGCATCTGGTGACGCTCGAGAAGCGACTGCAGGTCGCCTCGACCGACCTCGCATCGAACCTTCGCGACGCCTATGAGAGCGGCGCGCCCAACCTCGTCGACGTGATTCTCAACGCCCACGGGTTCTCGAACCTGTTGGATCAGGTCAACTACATCAAGGACGCTCAGACCGAGGACCAGCAGATCGTCGCGTTCACCAAGGCCGCGCGCATCACGGTTCAGAGGGAGGCGCTGGCACTCGGGTCTCTGGAACAGAAGGACCGGACGCTCACCAACCAAATCGTCGACCAGCGCAACCAGGTGGCGGCGATCGAGACCGCGCTCGTCAACCAGCAGTCCAGCGAGCAGAGCCAGCGCGCCCACACCCGTTCGAGGCTCGCCAACACCAACGCCGCGACCGCATCGCTGCAGACCAAGCTGAATCAGCAAGAGGCGGCGCAGGCGGCTGCCGCGGCTGCCGCGGCTGCCGCGGCCAGGCAGGCCGCTGCAGCGCGTGCTGCGGCGCAGGCCACCCCCGAGCAGGTCAACCAGCAGGTGGGTGGCGTCGCGATCAACACCGGCGGCATGGTTCAGCCGCCACCGGGAGCGCCCGCGGCGGTGCGCGAGATGATCGCCGCCGGCAACGCGATCGCAACTCTGCCCTACATCTGGGGAGGCGGCCACGGCTCGTTCATCTCGCCCGGCTACGACTGTTCGGGGTCGGTCAGCTATGTGCTGAACGCGGCCGGCCTCCTGAGCTCCCCTGAGACCTCCGGCGAGTTCGAGTCATATGGCGATCCGGGCGCAGGTCAGTACGTCACGATCTACGCGAACGCCGGCCACGTCTGGATGACGATCGCCGGCTGGCGCTTCGACACCGTTGCGCTCGCCGAGGACGGCACCCGCTGGTCGCAGGGCGGCGGCGAGTTCGGTGGCTTCGTGCTGCGCCACCCGCCCGGGCTGTAGCGGGTCACTCGCAGGAATCCGCTGCCGGCGGCGGCCCGCTTGGCCACCACCGGCGTCCACAGGCTGCCCCTGGACGCAACTCATCCGGCGCCAAGGATCTGCCTGTCGTGGCTCAGCCGGTGAGTCGCCCAGACCAGCGCGGCCGCCAGCAGAACCGAAGCCCAGAAGCCGAAGCCGAACAGGCTGAAGTGGATATGGAGCAGGAACTTCAGGCCGATGAATCCGGCCGCGATCACGGCGAGCCTGAACCGCGTCTCCGTCCGGCTGCCACCCAGGTTCGGCACCGTCGTCTGCGGTGAGAGCCGCTCGATCAGGAGATCGGCGATCACCGCGATGCCTGCCAGCACGGCGACGATCGCAGTCCAGCCGTCAGGAGCGTCCGTGGCCGAGAGCGTGAATGGGCCGATGCTGAACCACGGGAGCAGCAGCAGCGCGATCACCAGCAGCAATGCCAGTCCACCCACAGTCCAGTCATCGCGCGAAAGTTCGCTCATCCAAACCACCCAATCCAGTGTCGAGGGTTGCCTGAACGCAACCTATCTGATCGGGCAGTCAACTGCTGCCTGTCGCGCCGGTCTGAGGCAGCGACACCACAGTTGCGGCTACTGGAGCCGCTGAGCCCAGAGCGAGATCACGACCGCGACCGCGGTGACGGCGATCAGCTCGGCCAGCCGTGCCCCGAAGGCGGTTACGGTCCCGGCCGCCGCGATCGCAAGGGATCCGCCCAGCACCCACGCCAGTCGGCCGTGACCGACCCACCGCGTCGACATCGCGATGCCGACCAGATAAAGCACCGGGCCACAGACACACAGCGCTGCAAATCCCGGATCGACCGGCTGGTGCGGCCCTTCGATCACCGTGTGAATCACATCCGCGACCACGATCACGGCGCCGATCATGATCACGTGGCCGTAGCTGTACGGCGATCGCGCGAGCCGGGCCGCCTCAGCTCCGGCGTCCTCGAACGCCTCCGTCGCGCGCCGCGCGTGATGCAGGAAGTAGATCGTCCACAGCGAGAAGACGAGCACGAAGCCGGCCACGAAGGCAGCGTCGATCGCGACGCTGCCGTGGTGGTTGGCGAAGCTCTCGCCGATGCGCAGGAATGACTCGCCGAACGCGATCATCAGCAGCAGCTGACAGCGCTCGGCCAGATGAGCCCCGGCAATCGACCACTCCGACATCTGCCCGGCGCCGGCAAGCGGCAGGCGGAAGCCGACCAGCGGTGCGGTCAGGTCGACGCCTGCCGCAACCAGCCACACCAGCAGACGCGTGTGCGGGTCATCCACGAGCCCTCCGGCGATCCAGATCACGCCGCTGATCGCCGACCAGATCAGGAGCTGCAGGTAGCTGCGGCCCATCGGCACGCGGGGCCCGAAGACCCAGACGACGAAGGCGCTTCGCAGCAGCTGAGTCGACACGTAGGCGAGCGCGAATGTCTCACCGCGCGCGCCGAAGGCCTCGACGACCGCCGACGCCATCACCAGGCTGCCGATCATCAGGATCGACAGCAGGAGCACGACCGGCGGGCATTCCGGATCGATCCAGCCCGTCGCCCAGGCCGTGTAGCTCCAAGCTGACCACAGCGCCACCAGGATCACGGCCGTCTCCGCGGCCGCCCCCAGGGTGCGATGCTCGTAGAGGAACTGCGACAGCTGAGTGAACGCGAAGACCCATACGAGGTCGAAGAACAGCTCCATGTTTGTGACGTGCGCAGCGCGCCCGTCGGTGCGGTCGCGCAAGAATCGGGGCCTGGCCGGAAGCACGGTCACAGGGCACAAACTAGAGTCTGGAACGGAGACATGAACGACCCCGGAACCCGAAGGAGCCTTTGAATGTCAGCGAACAGCTTCGGATCGAAGTCCATGTTCGAGGTCGGCGGACGCGCGTACGACATCTTTCGCATCGACGCTCTGCAGTCCTCCCACGATGTCGCCCGGCTGCCGTTCTCGCTGAAGATTCTGCTCGAGAACCTGCTGCGCAACGAGGACGGCGAATCGATCCGCGCCGCCGACATCGAGGCGCTCGCGCGCTGGGACGCCAGGGCCGAACCCAGCGATGAGATCGCGTTCACCCCGGCTCGCGTGGTCATGCAGGATTTCACCGGCGTGCCGGCGATCGTCGATCTCGCAGCGATGCGCGACGCCATGAACGCAATGGGCGGTGACGCGGACAGGATCAATCCGCTGGTCCCCGCTGAGCTCGTGATCGACCACTCGGTCCAGGTTGACGAGTTCGGGACTGCGCACGCGTTCGAGCGCAACGCCGAGCTCGAGTTCGAGCGCAACCGGGAGCGCTACTCATTCCTGCGCTGGGGTCAGACCGCCTTCGCCAACTTCAAGGTCGTCCCACCCGATACCGGAATCGTCCATCAGGTCAATCTCGAATACCTGGCACGCGTGGTGTTCGTCAACGAGTACGGTCCGGACGGCCGCGCGGTCGCATACCCGGACACCCTTGTCGGTACGGATTCACACACGACGATGATCAACGGCCTGGGTGTGCTCGGCTGGGGTGTCGGTGGAATCGAGGCGGAGGCGGCGATGCTGGGCCAGCCGATGTCGATGTTGATCCCACAGGTGATCGGGTTCGAGCTCGACGGCGAGTTGCCGGAGGGCGCCACCGCGACCGATCTGGTTCTGACCGTGACCGAGATGCTGCGCAAGCACGGCGTCGTCGGCAAGTTCGTCGAGTTCTTCGGCTCCGGGCTTGCGAGGCTGCCGCTGGCCGACCGCGCCACGATCGGCAACATGTCGCCCGAGTTCGGCTCGACCTGCGCGATCTTCCCGATCGACGCAGAGACTCTGCGCTACCTCGAGTTCAGCGGCCGGCCACGGGAGCAGATCGAGCTCGTGGAGGCGTACGCGCGGATCAACGGCCTGTGGCACGACGAGCACTCTGAGAAGCCAACCTACAGCGGCGAGCTCTACCTCGACCTCTCAACCGTGGTGCCGAGCATCGCGGGTCCGCGGCGGCCACAGGATCGGGTGCCGCTGAGCGTCGCCAAGCAGGTCTTCGAGCAGGCGGTCCAGGACTATCTGCCGCAGGAGGCCGAGGAGGATGAGGCGCTCGCCGACTCGTTCCCGGCCAGCGACCCGGTCTCCACACACACCAATGGCGGCGTCTCCACCAAGGCCAAGCTCACCATGGCCAACGGCACCGAGACCGAGCTCGACAACGGCCATGTCGTGATCGCCGCGATCACCAGCTGCACCAACACCTCGAACCCGTCGGTGATGCTCGGCGCGGGCCTGCTCGCCCGCAACGCCGTTCAGCGTGGGCTGACCGTCAAGCCCTGGGTGAAGACATCGCTGGCACCGGGCTCGAAGGTCGTGACCGAATATCTCGATCGCGCCGGGCTGACCGAGTACCTCGACGAGCTTGGATTCAACCTCGTCGGCTACGGCTGCACCACCTGCATCGGCAACAGCGGGCCGCTGCCGCAGGAGGTGTCGAAGGTTGTCAACGATGAGGACCTGGCGGTCGTCTCGGTGCTGTCGGGCAACCGTAACTTCGAAGGTCGTATCAACCCCGACGTGAAGATGAACTATCTGGCCTCGCCGCCGCTGTGCGTGGCCTACGGCATCGCCGGAACAATGGACATCGACCTCTACAACGACCCGATTGGAGAGGATCGCCACGGCGAGCCGGTGTACCTCCGGGAGATCTGGCCCTCCAGCGCGGAGATCGCCGCCACCGTGCAGGAGGCCGTGCAGTCGGACATGTTCCGCAAGAGCTACGGCGAGGTGTTCGACGGTGACGAGCGCTGGAACAGCCTGGAGGTCCCGACCGGTGACGTGTTCGCCTGGGACGAGCGCTCGACATATGTGCGCCGGCCGCCCTTCTTCGAGAATCTCCCGGCGGAGCCGGAGGCGCTCGAGGACATCATCGACGCCCGCGTGTTGGCCGTGCTCGGGGACAGTGTCACCACCGATCACATCTCGCCGGCCGGCTCGATCAAGCCCGGCGGCCCCGCGGCTCAGTACCTCAACGCCAATCATGTCGAGGCCGGCGACTTCAACTCCTTCGGCTCGCGGCGTGGGAACCACGAGGTGATGATGCGCGGCACGTTCGCGAACATCCGCCTGCGTAACCGGCTGGGTGGGGATCGACTTCCGGAGGGCGGTGTCACCCTCTACCTGGCGGACGGCTCGAACGCCCAGACCTCGATCTATGACGCCGCGATGCGCTACATCGAGCATCACATCCCACTGATCGTGCTCGCCGGCAAGGAGTACGGATCGGGCTCATCGCGCGACTGGGCTGCGAAGGGCACGCGGCTGCTGGGTGTACGCGCTGTGATCGCTGAGAGCTTCGAGCGAATTCACCGCTCAAACCTGGTCGGCATGGGAGTGCTGCCGCTGCAGTTCAGGGCAGGCGAGAGCGTGGAGTCGCTCGGATTGACGGGGTTCGAGAACTTCTCGGTGACCGGTATCGCGTCGGACGGTGATATCCCGCGCGAGCTGACTGTGACGGCAGACGGCAGGGAGTTCGTGGTGACTGTCCGCATCGATACGCCGAAGGAACAGAGCTATTACCGTCACGGCGGAATCCTGCAATTCGTCCTGCGCCAGCTGCTGGCCGCATAAGGTACGGGCATGTCTGCTCCGAAACTGCTCGACGCGCTGCTGCGCGTCCCGGGCCCCTCTGGTCAGGAGGCCCGCGCGGCCGCCGTATGGCGTGAGGGCTGCAAGGCGTTCGCCGACGAGGTCGACGTCGATCTGAACGGCTCCTCATGGGCTCGCATCCCGGGTACCGGAAGCACCGGCTCCGCCGGCGGGCCCGGCCCTGGCCTCCCCGGCTCCCCGAGCCTGGCCGCAATCGGCCACATCGATGAGATCGGCGTCCACATCACCCACATCGACGACGAGGGCTTCCTCCGCTTCGGTCAGGTCGGCGGCTGGGATCCCGTCAACCTCGTGAGTCAGAGGGTGCTCCTCGACACCAGGGATGGACCGGTGCGCGGCGTGATCGGCCGCAAGGCGATCCACCTGATGGATGACGATGACCGCAAGAAGGTTCCCGATCTGAAGGGCCTGCACATCGACATCGGCGCCGCCGACGGCGACGAGGCACGGGCGAAGGTGCGGATCGGTGACACCGGCGTGCTCGACGTCGAGCCGCTCGAGCTCCCAAATGGCCGCATCGTGTCGCGTGCGCTGGACAACCGCGTCGGGTGCTACGTCGCCGCCCGCGCGGCTCAGCTGGTGGCCGAGGCCGGCGACGCCCCGGGGGACTTCCTGGCGATGGCCGTGGTCCAAGAGGAGATCGGACTGAAGGGTGCCCAGACCTCCGCGTTCCGCCACCGGCCTGACGTCGCGATCGCAATTGACGTCACCCATGCCAGCGACACACCGGGGATCACGCTTGGCCAGGACACTCATCACAAGCTGGGTTCCGGTCCGGTGATCGAGCGCGCCTCACTGCTTCACCCGCGCGTATTCGAGCTGCTGTTCGAAGCCGCCGAAGCCGAGGAGATTCCGTTCACCGTCGCCTCCGCGTCCCGCTTCACAGGCACCGACGCAGACGCCTTCACCACCAGCCGTGCGGGCATCCCCACGGGGCTCGTCTCGGTGCCGCTGCGCTACATGCACTCCTCCGTCGAGATGGTCAGCATCGAGGACATCGAGAACGCCGCCCGGCTGATCGCGGCGGTATCTCGGCGACTCAAGCCGGGAGCCTCGTTCGCCAGGTGAGGGTCAGCTAGAGGCCGCGATCGCCGAGCACGCCACGGTAGAGTTCGCGCATCTGCCGGTAGGGCTCGGCGGCACCGGCCCTCAGCGACGCCAAGGCGTCATTGTCGATCGGCGCCCGAAGCTCTGCTGAGTCCAGGATCCGAGTGAGCGCGGCGACGTAGGCTCCTGCGTCCCCCGGGGGAACGAGGATGCCGAGACGCTCATCGGCCGCCAGCTCACCGGTACCGCCAACGCGAGCGCTGACGACCGGTACGCGTGCCGCCAGGGCCTCGCGCACGACGCGCGGGTGGCCCTCGTGCCGTGAGGTGTGCACGAGCGCGTCAAAGCCTGGATACAGCCGGTCGACATCGTCGCGCTCCCCCATCAGACGCACGCGGCGTTCCACGATCTCAGCGTGCAGCAGCTGCTCGATCAGCTCTCGATCAGGACCATCGCCAACCAGCGCCGCGTAGGCGTTGTGGCGCTCGAGCAGCAACCGGCGAATGACCTCGGCAAGTGTTCGGACGTCCTTCTGCGCGCTGAAACGTCCGACCCATCCGATCACCTCGGCGTCGGTCGGCAACCCCAGCCGCGCGAGCGCGAGTTCACGAGCGGTGCCGAAGTCGCGTTCACCTGGCGCCATCTTGACGGGTGCCCCGATCACGGCGTACTGATCGCGCCTGCCGATCCTCAGGGCCAGTCCCTCATCCGCCACCTCGCGTGAGACCGCGATCAATTTCGTTGTCCGCAACGCGCATACACGCTCGGCGTTGACAAGAGCCTCCCTGCGCAGGCGCGAGTCGAGCGGCGTGTGTCCCCAGCCATGGATCGTGTGGAGGCGAATCCTCACCGCCGATGGAGCACCGAGGCGCCCGACGACACCCGCCTTCGAGCTGTTGGTGTGAATGACGTCGGGCTCCAGGTACCGGCAGAGCGCATTGAGGTCACGGATGGCGCCTGCGTCCGAACGAGGCTCGAGCGGCCGGTCGAGCCGGTGTAACTCGTAGGTCGGGAAACGCTCCCGCGCTCGGCGAGCCGCTGCGTTGCCCGGATTGACCAGTCGCCCGTGCGCAATATGCACCTCGTGCTCATTGGCGAGATCCTCAGCGAAGCCGAGCATCGTCAGCGAAGCGCCGCCGACGACCAGCTCGGTCACCAGTTGAAGGATCCGCGCCATCGTCGGATTGTGATCGCGTATGCAAGCGCAACGAGCGCACCGGCGACGAGCCCGAGCAAGACGTCGCGACGCGACCGGGGAGAGGTGCGGATCGCGATCGTCGCGCTCTGGACCGGCGCGAGTTTCGCGTAGCGCGATACCTTGACCTCCGCGAGCAGTCGCGCGCGTCGGCGCGAGCCCGCGCTCGCACTGAGAGCCACGACCGCTCGCTGCCGCCGTGGCCCGAGCGCGCCGTACAGCTGCGCGCGGGGGGTGTAGGCGGCACCGTCCGGTATCTGGAAGCTGCTTCCCGGCCGCATCTCAACGTTGGCGGTCGCCACATATCTCGTGGGCATGACGATGACCATCCCGAGCGAGATCACGAACCCGGCAACCGCTCCGGCTGCGATCATGCGGCGTCCGCGCAGCCGCCGTACACCCCGCTGACGGCGCGACCGACCTGAACGGCGTGCTCGGTCTGCTCCGGAGGCGGTGAACAGCACGCCTCTCATCGCAGGACACCTCTCATCGCCGGACACCTCTCATCGCAGGACGTACCTGTTGTTGGCCGCATGCCCACTCCGCCGGCGGCTGAGCATCACACCCAGCGGTACCGACAGGAGCAGCACCAGATTCACGCGATGCCGGAATCCCTCGCCGGTGTCAACCAGTGTCAGTGCAAACCCGATCGTCTCGCAGACGAACAGGATCAGGACGGGAACGAGGCGTTCGTCAAGTCCCTGACGGTAGGTCAGCACCGCCGCGACGGCCAGCAGCAGGTACCAGATCAGCGTGCCGACCACTGCGGCCTTCTGCGCCGCGCTGCCAACCTGCCAGGGGAACGGCCTGAGGATGAGGTCAACGCTGCGGGAGAGGATCGTCTTCAACAGCCCCGCGGAACTCGTGACGTTGACGTGCGGGAGCGCCAGGTTGGCGCCGGTGTAGTGGTAATTCAACTGGCTCTGGAGGTGCGCCAGGCTGGTTGTCAGCACGTATGGCGCCAGAGCAATTCCGATCAACGCGACCACGACCGCGCTCACCGTCAGCACGGTTAGCGCACGGGCCAGCCCCATCCGCCGCGTCAGCTCGGCGCCGACCACCACCAGCACCACGGCGACACCCGCGAAGAACGCCATGTAGGCGCGCGTACCAAAGATCACGGCCAGCCCCAGCAGACCGGCGCCCAGCGGCTGCCAGGCGGGCGTGTCGCGCATCCACAGATCCACCAGCGCCGCCAGCAGGATCGTCTCTCCAAGCATCGAGAGCGACTCCTGGTGCAGCAGGCCGGAGAAGTAGACGCATGACGGTTCGACGGCCACGATCCAGGCCGTGATCAGACCAGCCCGGCGTCCGCCGATCTTCCCGGCCGTGGAGCTCGCGATGATCACCGCTGCAAGGCTCAGGCCGATCTGCTCAAGCCTGAGCGGTAGCGGGCCGCTGGCGCCGAACACCTTGTATGTCAGCGCCCACGGGACGACCTCGGTCCAGTGCGTCAGCATGCTCAGCCATTGGGAGCTGTGCAGTGGCAGCGCTGCAAGAGCCTGCGTCGTGACGAGGAACGCCGCCTCATCGTTGCTCGTGATCTTGCGCCCGATCGACGGGACGGCGGCGGCAAACGCCACCGCAAGCAGCCGCAGAATGAACCCGACACAGATCGGCAGCCGGTAGGAGGCCGTGTGGCCCCGCCGGTCGAGTAGGAGCATCAGCCACCAGAGCAGGAGCACGACCACAGCACCGACGATCAGCGACACCTCGGCGCGGAACAGCCACGTATCAGTCATTCGCTGCGCAACCAGTCATTCACGCCGGGTCTCCCACAGGCCGGGTCTACCATAGTCCTGCGATGCGCCTCAGCGTCCGTGCGCGGCCCCGGCTGACGCTCGTCTGTGTCACGGGCTGCCTCGCGCTGCCCGCCGCGGCATCGGCCACCGGCAACTCCCCGGTTCACGTCGACCCGAAGAGCCCGGTTGCCAAGGAGTACGCGCTGCCGTTGGCGAGCGCCCGCGGCGCCGCGCCGGAGAGCGGCAACAGCGGCAAGCTGTTCGGCTCGGGGATCAGCCACAACACCCCCTCGACGACGACACACTCGTCAGCCCCCACGGCTGTCGCGACCAGTCCGGTGACCAAGGCGACCGCACCTGTCGTCGCCTCGCCACAGACCGTGACGGAGCCGGCGTCGGTCAGGACCGTCGCGCCGGCACCCGCACCGACGACAACCACGCACGCGACGGTCACGCAGCCGGTGACCACGCAGACAGCCGCCTCGCGGACGACCAGACCTCGGACGACGGCGCCCGCGGTCACCCATGTCACCACCATCACCCTCCCTGGCCTGTTTCACACCGCCGGCACTCGTCCGGTTAGCGCGGCGCCCGCCGCCTACACCGTGCTGCGACCCGGCTCGGGCTCAGGGGTTCTCTGGATGGTGCTGGCGGGAGTGCTCGTCGTGGCGCTCGGCAGCGCCGGCGGAGTGATTCTCAGCCGCAGGCGATGAGCCGCAGGCGATGAGCCGCCGGCGATGAGCGCCACTGAGCAGACCGCACCGGTCGTCGAACTCAAGCCGAGATCGACCCCGGTGACCCGTGGGCCTGATCGAATGCATTGGATCGTGCTGCTGGTGGCCGCGGTTCTGGCCTGCTCGCCGCTCGCCTTCGGTTACTACGACTTCACATCCTGGGCGCCGCTTGGGATCGGCGCCGTGGTGCTCGTGGTGGTGCTCGCGTTCGGCCCACCGCCGCGCACAACTGGCTTCGCAAGAGTGGCGATGACCGGACTCGGTCTTCTGCTGCTGCTCAGCTTCACCTCGCTGCTATGGGCCGAGTCGCGCGACTCGGCCTGGACGGCCGCCAACCAGATCGCCATCTATGCGGTGATCTTCACGATCGGGCTGCTCGCGATCCGCCGCCTGGCGACTGCCCGCATGGTCCTGATGATCCTTGGCCTGCCCGCGCTCATCAGCTCGCTCGTGCTCGCTCTCGAATTCGCGACCGGCAGTGGCAGCGGCGCGCTCCTGCAGGGGCGCCTGCAGTCGCCCATGGGCTACATCAACGGCACCGCAGGCCTGCTGGTGATGGGGATCTGGCCCTGGTTCGGTCTCGCGGAGGGGGCAAAGACGAAGCTGACCCGCTCTGCTGCGATCAGCGCCGCGGCGCTGATCGCAGCCACCGCGACCCTGACGCAGTCGCGTGCGATCGTGCTCGCGACCGTCGCCGCGATCGTGCTCGTGCTGATTGCAGCACCCGGCCGCACCCGCCGCGGGGTGAACCTCCTGATCGTGCTGGTGGCCGTCGCGGCCGCCGCCCACTGGACCCTTCAGGTCTACAGCTCCACGGGCCCGAGTCAGTTGCAGGATCCCAGCGGGGCCGCGATCCAACAGGCCGGCTTCGCCCTTGTCGCCGCTGCGCTGCTCGCCTTTGCGCTCAGGTGGTCCATATCTGCCGCAGCGGAGCGTCTACCCGAGGCGACCCGGGGCTCCGTGGCGAGAGCAACGGGGCGCGTGCTGCTCGCAACGACGCTCGCGGCGCTGGCGATCGGCGTCGTCGCCGAGCATCACCGGATCACCACGCAGTGGCGCGACTTCACGGAGCTGAAGGCCGAGTCATCTGCTGACAACCGTTTCCTGGCGATCGGGGGCGGCTACCGCTACGACCTCTGGCGGATCGCGATCGATGAGTTCAGGGCCGACCCGCTCGGCGGGGTTGGCGCCGGCAACTACGTCGATCAGTACTACCTGCGGCGCCACCAGTTGCAGGACGTGACGGTGCCACACAGCCTTGAGCTGCAGATGCTCGCGGAGCTCGGCATCGGCGGCGCGATCGGGCTGATCCTGTTCCTCGCACCGGTCCTCGGCGCCGGTCTCCTGCCGCGACGCACGACGCTCGCAGGCCGCGACCCCGGCACCAAGATCGCTGCGCTCGGAATGTTCACCGCGTGGCTGGCCGCCACGAGTGTCGACTGGCTGTACGACATTCCAGGCCTTGCTGGCATGGCGATGCTCGCGGCCTCGATTCTGGTCGCACCGGCGCCGCCCGGTGATGATGAGCCCCTGGTGGCTGCCGGTCGGTCGAGCGCGCGGCGAACCCGGGCCCAGCAGGCAGCGCTGGTCGCCTCACTGGGCACGCTTGCACTGGTTGCCGCCAGCCTCGGCCGCCAATACGTGGCTGCGCTCTACAGCAACTCCGCGCAGGCGATCGTGTCCGGACATCCCGTGAAGGCACTGCAGAAGCTGCGCACCGCAGAGCAGCTGGATCCCTGGTCGATGCAGACCCAATACGCGGTGGCGTCGGCCTACGCGCATCTGAATGACTACGCCGCAGCTCGCCTTGCTCTACTTCACGCAGAGCGACTCGAGCCGGAGGATTACGTGCCGCCGGCACTGCTCGGCGACATCGCAACGCGCGCTGGCGATCACGCGACGGCGGCCGCCGCTTACCGTCAGGCGTTGCGGCTCGATCCACTCGAACCGGACCTGCGGGTGGCGGTCGGGAACAGCGCCACTGCCACCGCAGGCAGGAGGGGCACCAGATGAGCACAGACCGCGCTGCGCTCTCACAGGTTCCCGGACCAGCCCCGACGCCGCCGGGACCGGATCACGAGCAAGGCCCACGCAGCCGCTCCAGCTGGCCGGTCACACGGCTGCCCGCGGTCGCGGCGACCCTGCTTCTGGGCTTGCTGCTGGCGACGCCGACGATCGTCGACCACCTGCACTCGACCGTGTGGCCGGCCCTGCTGCTGCCGGTGATCCTGGCGACGCTCGCCGCCCGGTTGGTATTCGAAGCGATCGACGGCAGCGCCGCCGGACGCCGACTGCACGCACCGGCCGCCGCCTCCGGCGCTGCGATCGGGACGGTCGTGATGATCGGCGCGACACTGGTCCTTGGGCTCCGCTCAGCGGTCGCCGTCGAGCTGGCCACCTTCGGACTGGCCGGCGCGGCGCTGGCAGGAGCCGGACTGCTCCGCGACCTTGAGATCCGCGTCGGCCAGGCGCTGCGCCGCGTGTACTTCGTCGGTGCGGGCGCCAGTCTCGCCGAACTGCGGCGTGAGCTGGATCAAAACGCCGAGGGGAGATTGGTGGGTGCGATCGGAGCCAATCCGCCACTCACGCCGGAGCAGATCGCAGCTGGGGTGCGCCGGAGCCGGGCGACAGTGCTGGTACTGGATCGTCATGCGGCACACGAACCCGCGGCAGTGGCCGCCGCCACCGCGCTGGCGACCGAGGGCGTCCGCGTCCGCGAACTGCTGAGTTACTACGAGTCTTCGTTCAAGAAGGTGCCGCTCACCGAGCTGACTCCCGCATGGTTTCTGTTTGAGCGTTCCGATCACCGCCGGCGCGCGATCACGGACGCGGTTCGCAGGATCACGATGATCCTGCTCGCCGCGGTGCTTCTGTTCCTGTCTCTGCCCGTGCTGCTGCTGCTGCTGCTCGCGGTCCGGCTCACAAGTCCGGGCCCAGCGATCTTCCAGCAGACGCGTGTCGGCAAGGACGGGATCCAGTTCACACTCGTGAAGCTTCGGACCATGACAGTCGCGCGCGGCAGCGTCACCGCGACCGACGGCGCCTGGGCGACCGACGAGGATCACCGGATCACCACGCTCGGGCGAGTACTGCGCCGCTACCGGCTGGACGAGCTTCCACAGCTGTGGAACGTGATCAGGGGCGAGCTTGCGCTCATCGGTCCACGCCCCGAGCAGGTCCCGATCGTCGAGCGCCTCGAACGCGAGATCCCGTTCTACGCCTCACGCCATGCCGTCCGCCCCGGCCTCACCGGCTGGGCCCAGGTCAACCTGGGATACTCCGGCTCGCTCGAGGGCACGCGCGCCAAGCTGCAGCGCGACCTCTACTACGTCAAGCACCGCGGCCTGCGGCTCGACCTGCTGATCCTCTGGCTCACGCTCAAGGTGATCTTGAGCGATCCTCGCTAGCGCGCCCACGTAGCCGAGCGTGTTCAATCTGACAAATCGTCGCCTCCGGTGAGTGATGTGGCCGGTTAAGCACGTGAATCGTGCGATCCCGAGCAAATCGGCACGGCCGTAATCGATTTGTCAGATTCGGCAGGTATGCGGGAGCTGAGCATTGGCCATCACGGTGCATTCGCCGTTCGGTCGACCGCAGCCCCGCACTCCCCCTCGCTCGCGCCACACTCCCCCTCGATCGCGCCACATTCCCCCTCGATCGCGCCGCGCTCCCCCCTCGCTCGCGCCCCGACTCCGCACCGCAGCGTTAGTCTCACACCCAGAGTTATGCTGTTTCTGTTCGACATCGACGGCACGCTCGTGCAGGGCGCCTCGGCCGAGCACGCGGCCGCGCTGCGCCAGGCACTCAGGATCGTGCACGGTGTGAGCGTCGATCAGGTTCACCCCTCGGTGTCGGCGGCAGGCCGCACCGACGGTGAGATCGCACGCCTCTTCCTGCTCGCCGCCGGCATCTCAGCGCAGCGAATCGACGCTCGCGCGGCCGATGTTCGAGATGAGTGCTGCCGGCTGTACGCGGGCCTCTGTCCGGCGGATCTGTCCGACAGGGTCGTCGACGGCATGCCGGGGCTGCTGGAGGCGCTGAGCGTGCGCAGCGACGTACGGCTCGGGCTTCTCACCGGCAACTTCGAACAGGTCGCACGGATGAAGTTGCGGGCCGCCGGCATCGGGCACTGGTTCGCTCAGGATGAGGGCGGCTTCGGCTCGGACTCGGAGGACCGCACGATGCTGCCGCCGATCGCTCGCCGTCGCGCCGGAGCGGCGGCCGGCCGGGGAAGCTCGTGGCCGCGTGAGCTGACGATCGTGATCGGCGATACACCCCGCGACATCGCCTGCGCCCACGCCGATGAAGTCCGCTGCATCGCAGTCACAACCGGCCCACATCGCCGCGATGACCTCCATGCGGCCGACTTCATCGCAGAGAGTGTGGCTGAGCTCGGTGCTGCACTCGGTGCGCTGACGACCGCCGCCAACGCCTGAGCGCCGGCGCTCAGGCCGTTGGGGCCGCGGGGGACGTCGGGGACGCGCTGCCGTTGACGGCAGCGCCGACCGCGGGCTCCGGCGTCTGCAGGGGGAAGTGGCATGCCGCCTCGTGGGTTGGCCCGAAACGCCGCATCGGCGGTTCGGCCTCGGCGCAGATGTCCTGCGCCAGCGGGCAGCGGGTGCGGAAGCGGCAGCCGGACGGCGGGTCGATCGGACTCGGCAGCTCGCCGCGAATGCCAACGTCGGTCTTGGCCTTCTCGACCGCCGGGTCCGGCACCGGGATCGTCTTGATCAGAGCCTGCGTGTAGGGGTGGGCGGGCCGGCGGTAGATGTCATCGCCGGTACCGAGCTCGACGATCTTGCCCAGGTACATGACGCCGATCCGGTCGGCCAGGTATTTGACGACTGCGAGGTCGTGCGAGATCACGACGGAGGCCATCTGATGTTCGGCCTGAAGGCGCTTCATCAGGTTCAGCACCTGCGAGCGGATCGAGACATCGAGCGCGCTCACCGGCTCGTCGGCAACCATCACCTTTGGCTCGAGTGTCAGCGCGCGAGCGAGCGCGATCCGCTGACGCTGACCGCCTGAGAACTCATGCGGATAGCGCTCGAGTGCGTTCTCCGGGAGACCGACCTCGTCGAGTAATGAGCGGACACGCGCGTTCTGCTCCTTGGCCGACCCGATGCCCTGGATCTGCAGTGGCTCGCGCAGGATCGCGCTCACGCGCATGCGCGGGTCGAGTGATCCGTATGGGTCCTGGAACATCATCTGCACATCGCGGCGGGCGTTGCGCAGCGCGTTGCCCCGCAGCTTGAAGATCTCCTTGCCGTTGACCGTGACCCGTCCGGCGTCCGGCTGCTCGATCCCCACCATCAGTTTGCCGAGCGAGGTCTTGCCGCAACCCGACTCGCCCACGAGGCCGAGAGCCTCGCCTGCCGCGACCCGCAGAGTCACGTTCGAAACCGCCTTGACCGAGTTGACCCTGCGCCGCATGACCGCGCCGGCCGTCACGGGGTATTCGCGGACGGCGTCGATCACCTCCAGCAGCGCCCGCTCGTCGTTTATGCCGTCGGTGGCGAGTTGCGGCGAATCCGCAGATGTCACCAGCGCCGCGTCCCCGGAACCGTCGGGCGCAGGTTCGGCGACGACCGCGACCCGTGGCGCTGCAGCAGATCCGGTCCCGCCCGCCCTCGGAGCTGCAACGTGAGTCGGCGGGACGATGTGCTCGGTGATGATCGCGGGACCGTCCACCGGGTGCCAGCATGAGAACTTGTGGTCGGTGCCGCCGGTGAGCGGCGGCTCCTCGGCGCGGCACTGCTCGGTTGCGAAGCGGCAGCGGGCCGCGAAGCGGCAACCTGGCGGCGGGTTCGTGAGGTCCGGTGGCAGGCCCGGAATCGAGAGCAGGGGCTTGGTGGCGTCCTGCTCCAGGCGCGGGATTGACCCGAGCAGCGCCTGTGTGTACGGGTGCCGCATCGCTGTGAACAGCTCTTCGCTCGATGCGCTCTCGACGATGCGCCCGGCGTACATCACGTTGATGCGCCTGGAGCGGCCGGCGACGACGCCCATGTCGTGTGTGACCAGCAGTGTCGCCATGCCAATGCGCTGTTCGAGCTCATCCAGCACCCTCAGGATCTGAGCCTGAATCGTGACGTCGAGCGCTGTGGTGGGCTCGTCGGCGAGCAGCACCTTCGGCTCGCAGGCGAGTGCGATCGCGATCATCACGCGTTGACGCAGGCCGCCGGAGAGCTGATGCGGATAATCGGCGAGCCGCTCCCTTGGGCGAGGCAGGCCGACCAGCTCCAGCACCTCGAGTGCGCGGTCCGTGGCCTCTCTGCGGTTGGCCCCGCGATGAAGCCGAACCGGCTCTGAGACCTGCTCGCCGATCGACTTGGTCGGGTTCAGCGAGGACAGCGAATCCTGGAAGATCATCGCCACCTCGTTGCCGCGGATCCTGCGCAGCTCCCTGTCGCTGAGACCCACCAACTCCTTATCTCCGAGCTTGACCGAGCCCCCGGTCACGTGTCCGCCGTTAGGCAGCAACCCCAGGATTGAGAGCCCGAGCATCGACTTGCCGGAACCCGACTCACCGACCAGGCCGAGCGTCTCGCCCTGATCGATGCGAAGGTCGACGTTGCCGACCGGATACACCGTGGAGCGGGAGAGCTCGATCTCCGTGGTCAGGTCCTCGACGGTGAGCGCGGTGGTGGCCATGCGTCCTCTCAGCGCCGCCGCAGGCGCACGTCGACGGCATCACGCAGGGCGTCGCCGACCAGGTTGAACGAGAGCACGACCACGACCAGACAGGCGCCGACCGGGTAGACCAGCCACCACTGACCGTTCTGGACGTATTGCTGGGCATTGCCGAGCATGTCCCCCCACGACGTCGCCGGGAATGAGAGGCCGAAGCCGAGCGCGCCGAGATAGGCCAGTGCCAGGATCGAGTCGGCGATCAGGAAGGTGACGTTGACGATCGTGACCGACATCGCGTTCGGGATGAGGTGCCGATAGATCAGGCGAGCACGACCTGATCCCATCGTCTCTGCCGCCACCACGAAGTCACGGGTTCGCAGCGTCAGCACCTCACCGCGCACCAGCCGTGCCGGGATCAGCCAGGAGAAGACCCCCAGTATCAGGCTGATCTCGACCACGGAGCCGCTGTACTTGGTCGCCAGAACCAGCACGATGAAAAGGAACGGGATCGATAGCAGGATGTCGACGAAGCGCATCAGCACCCCGTCAACGAAGCCGCCAACCAGGCCGGAGATCGCCCCGTAGAGTGTGCCGATCACGATCGCGACGAATGCCGCGAACAGACCCACCTCTAGCGCTGCTTGGCCGCCAACCATGATCCGGCCGAGCTCATCGAAGCCGTTCTCGTCGGTGCCGAGCGGGTAACCGCTGCCCGGCGGCAGGTTGGAGTTGACGATGTCAGTCGAGACCTGGTTGGTGTGGTAGACAAGCGGGCCGACGAAGCAGAAGAGGACCATGAACACGAGCACCGCCAGCGCCACCACGGCCAGGCGATTGCTCGCGAACTCGCGGACGGCGAGACGCCAGCCACTTGAGACGACCTGAACCTCGCCGCCCTCAGGCGTCAGGTCGCCGAGCGCGCCGTCCGGCGCGGGGACGGTGAGCGCGCCGGCGCCGATCTCCTCCAACCGCTCGGCGGGAGTGCGCTCGCGTCGGTAGGGCTCAGTCAAGACGCACCCGAGGGTCGGCCCCAGCGATCGCGATGTCCGCCAGGAGATTGCCGAACACGGTCAGGATCGCGCCGAGCAGCGTGTAGGCGAGCAGGATGTTGTAGTCCTCGTTGGTCAGCGCGTTGTAGAACAGCAGACCGAGTCCGGGGTAGTTGAACAGGTACTCGATCAGCAGGTTGCCTGCCAGGAGCGTCGGGATCGAGAGACCCACGAGCGTGATGATCGGCAGACAGGCGTTCCGTAAGAGGTGGCGGTAGAGCACCGCCTTCTCCGATAGTCCCTTGGCGCGCGCCAGCCTGATGTAGTCCTGCGCCAGCTCGTCGAGCGCTGAGGAGCGCATGTAGCGACTGAACCCGGCGACGTTCAGAAGCGTCAGCGTCAGGATCGGCAGGAATAGTTGATCGGGGTGGGTGATCGCCTGCCAGGTGCTGGTGATCTGATCGCTGACGCCGACTGGAAAGATGCCCAGGTCGAGCGCAAATATCTGGATCAGAATGATGCCCAGGAAGAACGACGGCATCGAGTAGAGCGTGAAGTTGATCGCGGTGGCGGCGTAATCACCGGGACTGTTGCGCTTGACCCCCTGGGCGATCCCCAGCGGGACCGCGATCAACAGCGATAGCAGGAGCGCACTGCCCGATAGGTAGAGGCTGCGGCCGGCGTTCTCCTTGAACAGCGAGTCGACACTCTGGCCCAGTTTGTAGCTGTACCCGAAGTTCAGATGGCCGATGTTGCCCAGGTAACCGAGGAATTGAGCGATCTCCGGGCGGTCGTAGCCGTGCTGCCTGTTCCAGGATGCGATGGCATTGTGCGACGGCCTCGTGAGCACCGAGTAGACAGGCGACGGCGAGAGGTAGTGGAGGATCGCGAACGTGACCGCGGCTACGCCGATCACGACGATTATCGCGCTCCCGAGCCGGCGGATGATGTAGCCGAGCATTCGATGTTGATGGTAGATCGGCGCTGCCGCCGCGGAGAGCGCGAGTGGCGCCGGCTAGGCCGGCGCCACTCGCACCACTTGATGCATGCCTACTTCTTGTTGACGTACAGCGCCTGCGGGTTGATCTGCTGTTGGGTCATCGCCAGGAACGAGTCCGCGGGCCCGCCGACCTTGTTGCTGACCACCACGATCCAATCCTGTGCCGGCATGTAGAAGATCGGGTAGCTCTTGCCGAAGTACGCGACCTCCGTGCCGACGGCATTCTTGCTCGGGCTCCCGACCGATGCCGCCATCAGGCGGTTGGCCACCGGGTCGTTGTACGAGCCCAGGTTGAGCGCGCCGCCGGGACTCATCAGCCCATCCTGGGTCGGGTAGTAGTTGAGCGTGATCCCGCCGAAGTTGTTGACGCCCCAGTCGTTCTGATACTTCACAGCCGCCGGATTCTGGTTGTTGTAGTTGGCGGTCAGGAAATTGAACGATTTGGTCACGAGTTGCACGTCGATGCCCGCGGCGCTCTTGGCTTCACTCTGGAAGACCTCCGACTCGAGCACGCCGGTGGAGGCGACCGACTCGGGGACGTTGGCCCAGACGAACTTGATCGGCGTGCCGGCCGGGATCCCCGCCCCGCACTCATTGTTGGCAGTTCCGGCCTTGGCGCACGTCGTCTGTCCGCCGGGCTTCACGTCCCAGCCGTGCGCCTTCAGCGTGTCGACCGCCTGCTTCGGATTGAACGGCCAACGAGGCTTCGTCACGTTCGCAGGTACGTACGGCGAGAACGGGGCGGACGCCACCGGCCCATAGGCCGCAACGGCCCAGCCGTGGTAGACGTGCTGGAGGATCGCCTGCTGGTCGACCAGCTGCGCGAACACCCCGCGGATGTAGGGCTGCGCGACAACCTTGTCGAAATCATCGGTCGTGTCCTTGAAGTTGATGATGCCCCCGTACCAGCCCCAGACGGGTGAGCCGAAGACGCTGTACCCAGCGCTCTGCAACTTCGGGATCGCGCCGAGCTGGGTTCCGGAGTCGAGCTGTCCGATGTCCAGCGAACCGGACTCCATGGCGTTCAGCATCGCCGTCGAGCTGGTGTAGGTCTCGAACGAGACCTTGTCCATACGCGGCTTCGGCGACAGGCTGTAATGCTTGTTGGGAACCAGGTCGTAGGAGCTGTTGGTGACGTTGAAGTCCTTCAGCGTGAAGGCTCCATCGACGACCTTCCACAGCGGGCTCGTGAACGATGCGAGGTGGGTTCCCTCGGCGTTCAGGTAGTCATAGATCTTCTTCGCGTCGGCCGGGTTGGTTGCCCAGTCCGTGATGTGCTGACCGCCGGCAGAGTCGACGTTCCAAGCCTGACTCGGGAGCGGGTAGACGCCGCCGTTGGTGGTCTGCAGCTGGTTCAGCGTGAACCAGTCCGGGTTCACCGGCTTCTTCAGGTGCAGGACGATCGTGTCCTTACCCTTTGTGCTCCAGCTCTCGAGGTTGTCGGGGAACTCGCCGGGCGAGTACTGGCACCAGTTGGCGGGGGACTCCTTGACCGCCGCCTTGAGCAGCGCAATGTAGAAGCTCACGTCCTCTGCGTTCACAGGCTGACCGTTTGACCACTTCATGTTCGGCTTGAGGTTGATCGTGACGGTCTGGTCGCCGTTGGAGTACTGCGGCAACTTGGCCGCGCTCAGTCCCTCGTCGATCTGCGGCCGCGCGCCGACCGGGCCGTAATACAACGGGACAAACTGGTTGGAGACGAAATAGAAGGTCTGCGACGAACAGGTCGCTCCGTTGATGATCGGGAAGATCGAGTTCGGAGTCTGACCCTCGACCTGGCCGGAGGTGATCGTGCCCCCGTTGGACGGCGTGCCTACCTTGGGCACCGTTCCCTTGACGACCGTCCCATAGCTCGAGTTCGTGCTGGTATTGCCGCCAGTGCTCGTGTTGCTGTTCGAGCTGCCGCCGCAGGCGGCGATGGCCGCTGCCGCCACGAATGCTGCGGCTGCCCCCACAACCGCTCGCCGCCCGGAACGGGCGCGGGCTCGAGCGGTTTCCTCACACCGGTCCGAGTTATGCGATCGGTCAAACCTCATAGACGACTACCCCTTCTCGTTTCCTTCGGTAAGTGGTGTAGTGCCAGCGATCCAAACACGCACTTCCGCATCTGTCAATCGCGGTAAGCACCTGTTGTCGAGACCTGGCCTGCTCTTAACTTCCCGCTCACGTGGCACCTTTAACGCTCATTTACTACTAGGTGGCGCGGATGACTCCTGCATCTGCGCGATACCGACCGGAACGGTCAAGCCCGTCAAATCGCGACCGGGGCGCGTCAGCCGCGTACGAGCTTCTTGTAGGTGAGTCGGTGCGGCCGGTCGGCCTCAGGGCCGAGTTGCTCATGGCGGAAGCTCTCATAGGCCTCGAAGTTGCCCTCGAACCAGCGCACCTGCGAGTCGCCCTCGAACGCGATCACGTGGGTGGCGATCCGGTCCAGGAACCAGCGGTCATGGGAGACCACGACCGCACAGCCGGCAAACGAGAGCAGCGCCTCCTCCAACGCGCGCAACGTATCGACGTCCAGGTCGTTGGTCGGCTCGTCGAGGATCAGAAGGTTGCCGCCGCTGGCCAGGAGCTTGGCCATGTGCAGGCGATTGCGCTCACCGCCTGAGAGGCTGCCGACCTTCTTCTGCTGATCGGAGCCCTTGAAGTTGAAACCGGCCACGTAGGCGCGACTGTTGACGCTGGTCTCGCCGAGCACCATCTGATCGAGCCCGCCGGAGATCTCCCCCCAAACGGTCTTGTCCGCATCAAGTGCCTCACGGGACTGATCGACGTAGGCGAGCTGAACCGTCTCACCCAGCTTGAACGTACCCTCGTCGGGCTGCTCCTGGCCGGTGATCATCCGCATCAGCGTCGTCTTGCCGGCGCCGTTTGGGCCGATCACGCCGACGATCGCGGCAGGCGGCAGATTGAAGCTGAGGTCGTCGATCAGCAGCTTGTCGCCGAACGACTTGCGCACGTTCTGGGCCTCGACCACCATCCCGCCCAGCCGCGGGCCCGCGGGGATGTGGATCTGGACCTGGTCGAGCTTGACGTTGCGGTCCTCCGCCAGCAGCGCCTCATACGCGTTGAGACGGGCCTTTGGCTTGGCGCGGCGAGCACTGGCATTCATCCGCACCCACTCGAGCTCCTGCTTGATCGTGCGCTGGCGCACATCGTCCCGTTTGGCCTCCTGCTCGAGCCGCTTCTGCTTCTGCTCCAGCCAACCGGAGTAGTTGCCCTGATAGGGGATCCCGCGACCACGGTCGAGTTCGAGGATCCAGCCGGCGACGTTGTCGAGGAAGTACCGGTCGTGGGTGACGGCGACGATCGTGCCCTTGTAATCCTGCAGGTGACGCTCCAACCAGCCCACCGACTCGGCGTCGAGGTGGTTGGTGGGCTCGTCCAGCAGCAGCAGGTCGGGCTCTGCCAGCAACAGCCGGCACAGCGCGACGCGGCGGCGCTCACCGCCGGAGAGCTGGTTGACGTCCGCGTCGCCGGGTGGACAGCGCAGCGCGTCCATCGCGTAGTCGAGCTTGGTGTCGAGATTCCAGGCATCGGCGGCGTCGATCTGCTCCTGCAACCGCGCGAACTCGTCAGCGGTCTCGTCCGAGTAGTTCATCGCCAGCTCGTTGAAGCGATCGAGCAGCGCCTTGACCTCGGCCACACCGTCCTCGACATTGCCGCGCACGTCCTTCTCGGGATCGAGCTGCGGCTCCTGCTCCAGCATCCCGACCGTCGCACCAGGAGCCAGCTGCGCCTGACCGTCGTAGTCGTGGTCGAGTCCGGCCATGATCCGCAGCAGCGTCGATTTGCCGGCACCGTTGTAACCGAGCACGCCGATCTTCGCCCCAGGCATGAAGCTCAGCGAGATGTCGGCCAGCACCTGCTTGTCGGGCGGGTGCCGTCGCGACAGCTTGTAGGTCGTGTAGATGTACTCGCCGGCCACGGATCCGAGGGTATCCGGTCGCCCGCGGAATCCGCCCCGTGATCAGAGACCCGCAGGGTGGCGCACGACGAAACCGGCACTCGCGCGCACGAGCGGATGCCATCCGATTCCGGCGGAACCGTCTCCTGGGCCGGCGGCAGCATAAGTATCCCAACGCATGCCGGCCACGTACATGAAGACGTGATCCGCGCTGGCGTAGATCGTGACCCAGCGACCGCGGCCCGGCAGCCCCCATGACTCGAAGTCTGTCGAGGTCAGATCGGCGCTGACCGGCAACAGGCCGCCGCCGTACAGCAGGCGCGCAACGCTGCTCGAGCAGTCGTAGTAGGGCGCGATCAGGTCCAGCGGCAGCCCATGCGCTCCGCCATAGACGTAGGGCTTGCCGACGATCTGGTTGCCGGCGGCGATGATCCCCTTGACGGCCGCGGGAGCCGAAAGCGGCGCGGCCGCCAAGCCGTCAGCGAGCAGCGTCGCGCGGTTGCCCGGAGCCAGTGGATGGTCACTCGCGGCCCCTGCCCCGGCACCGGCACCGGCACCGGCTGACTGGCCGGCGCCCGCTCCACCCGCCCCAAGGCAGTCCGCGGACACCGACGCGATCCTGACCGTGCCCGACCAGCGCCCGTGTTCGTAAGGGATGCCGAGGCTTGAGGCGAGCTGCCACCAGAGGTCGATCGAGCGCGGATGGCCATCGATCGGCCCGCCACCGAGGCCGATGTCCTGCTTGTAGGCGATCACAGAGCGCCTTCCCACCGTGATCTGCAACGGCGTTCCGTACGGCAACCCACCGAGCGCGGTGGCCGTTTCGAAACTGGTGCCGCCCAGCTCGGCATAGCTGTCGGGCTGCGCCAGCAGACTCACACCCGAGGCGCCGACGGTACCGCTGGACGGGTCGCCTGGGCCGCCGTACTCGGTTGCCCCGACCGTCAGCGAAACGCCGCACTGCGCCCCGGCCTCCCCGCCGCCCGAAGCGCCGGCCAGGGCCGAGAACAACACGAGCACGACCGCGCAGGCAGTCGTGCCGATGGTCAGCGTGATGGCGGCCAGTGCCCCTCCGCGGCGGTTCGTCCGTGAACCCATGTGGCCAAGGTACGCGCCCGGAAAGGCCCGGTCGCCAAGTGCTACGAAGTTGACACAAACCGAGCCTGAGTCACCACCCCGGTCGCTAACGTATTTTCGATGCCTCGCATCCTTGACCTCGAACAATCGCTGCTCCTGCTGGAGCTCGAGGCCCCATTCGACAAGCGTCAGGTGCAGCTGGCGCGGCGGCGGATGGCCAAGCGCTGGCACCCGGACATCGCGCCGACCGGACGCCAGCACGAGCACCAGCGCCATCTGCAGGCGATCAACGAGGCGGCCGACCAGCTCGAGCAGCTGGCTGAGGAATCGCGCAACGGGACAGTCACCCGCACCGCCGTCAAGGTCTCGGCGGCGGCTGCGCGCAAGGCCCGCGAGGAGGAGGGCCGCCGCGCCTACGAGGCCGAGCAACGCGCCCGCACTCACGCCGAGGACCGTGCCCGCAACGATCCGTTCGCATCGCGCGTGCCCGACCACTCGGTCGTCCACCGCTACGCCCGCTGCAGCTCGTATCCGGAGTGGGGAGTCGGCACCGTCAGCGGCATCTACTTCTCCGGCGAGGGCGACGACATCCAGCAGTGGGCGCGGATGTCCTTTCAGGTCGGCATCCGGACCGTGCCGGCCGGCTCTTTGCAGTTCGTCGACTTCTCCCGGCCGGACCCAGGTGCCGAGCGCGTTGAGCGCTTCATGACCGCCGCTCAGCACGCACTCGCCGAGGGCGATCCTGCGCTGGCGGCCAAGCGACTCATCTATGCGCGTGACGCCGACCCTCGGAACCCCGCGGTGCTGCGTCTGTTGACCGTGGCGTTCTGGCAGTCAGGCAACCTCCCCGCCGCCGGCCGAGCCGTTCGCGACTGGGCCCGAGCGGAGACCGATCGTCCCACCGCCGAACGCTACGCGTCGCGTATCTACGAGGACATGGGCGCCTTCGATCTCGCTGCCGACGCCGCTCAGCGAGTCGTCGATCGGGCT
This sequence comes from uncultured Conexibacteraceae bacterium, assembly GCA_963848435.1. Lineage (GTDB taxonomy): Bacteria > Actinomycetota > Thermoleophilia > Solirubrobacterales > Solirubrobacteraceae > Palsa-465. Next base: position 278,826 of record CAWKDQ010000011.1, read on the forward strand.
CCCGGGGACGCCTCTGCGTGGGCGCGCCTTGGCCGGCTGCGCCTGCGGCTGCTCCAGCGCGACGCTGCGATTGACGCGCTCGAGCGCGCGCGCCTGCTGGAACCCTCGCTTGAGATCATGCTCGACCTGGCGCTCGCCCATCATCTCAGCGGCGACGTCGGCGCCGAGGTCTCGGCCGCGGAGGCGGCGACCATGATCGCACCGCGGTCCGCGGCCGCGTGGTCGGCCTACGCTCACGCGCTGGCGCGCACCGATCGCCTCAGCGAATGCATCGCCGCCTGCGAGCGAGCGCTCAAACTGGGCGAGGATCCGGAGGTCCGGGACCTGCTCGACAGGACCCGCGCCGCGCTTCCGCACGAGCTCTCCTCGCGCAGCGCCGCCTGAACGACCCCGCAGCGCCGCCTGAACGACCCTCTACCTCAGCGAGTCCGGCAGCTCGGCCAGGACCCCGAGCAGCTCGCCGACGCGACAGACGAGCAACCGCTCCTCATCGACCTCGACCCAGGCTCCGGCCGAGGCCGGGAAGACGACATGATCGCCGCGGCTGACCGGCATCTTGACGCCGACGTGGTCCCACCAATCGAGGCCCGGACCGACCGCGAGCACGATCCCGTGCTGAGGCGGCGGCTCGTCGTTTCCGGGGGGTACAAGCAGGCCCGAGCGACGGACACGATCCGGGTCGAGCTCCTTGATCACCACGCGGTCGAACAGTGGACGCAGTTCATGTCGCATTGGCGCGATCCTAACGAGGCCCGGGAGCGTTCGGTCCGACCACCCTAAGATCCTGCTTGCGTGCAGGCGAGCGACCAACTGACCGATCTCAGCAGCTTCATCGCAAAGCTCGCCACGGCCGGCCCCCTCGCGGTGGCGGTGATGGTGAGCTCGATCGACGGTCGCGCGACGATCGCAGGACGCGTCGGCGGGCTGACCGGAAGCGCCGACCAGCAGGTTCTGCTCGGCGTGCGCGAACTCGCAACGGCCGTTGTCGTCGGCGGAAACACGGTCCAGGCCGAGGGATATGACCGGCTGCTCGACGACGACGCCCGCGCCCGTCGCACAGCCCGTGGACTGCAGGCTGAGCCTGAGCTGGTGGTCGTCTCACGGTCAACGGGTGAGATCGCGGACACCTGGCGAGGACTGCGCGCTCGCCATCCGGACGGGCTGATCGTCTGCGAGGGCGGCCCGACACTGCTGGGCCTTGCGATCGAGCACGACCTGCTCGACCAGTTGGTGCTCTGCCTCTCGCCGACGATCGTCGGCGGCGACACCGAGAGGCGGATCATCGAGCACGCCGGACCGCTGATCCGCGACCTTGACCTGCTCGATGTCGCGTCCGCGGACGGGTTCATGTTCCTGCGCTACGGTGCCCGACCTTGACCATCCACGCCCTCAGGCTTCGCGACGCGAGGTTTGAGCTGCGGGCGGGGAACCCGGTGGTGATGGGCATCCTCAACATCGGCACCGACTCGGTTGCTGACTCGCGCATGTTCACGGGCGTCGAGGAGCAGATCGATCGGGGACTGGAGCTTGCGCGAGCCGGAGCCCAGATGGTCGACGTCGGTGTCCTTTCTGGGCGCACCGACACCGCGCCGATCCCGGTCGCGGAGGAGGCGGAGCGCCTGCGGCCGGTCGTCGAAGCGCTCGTGCAGGAGGGTGTGATCGTGTCCGTCGACAGCTGGCGGCCGCGACGCGATCGAGGTCGCACTCGAGGCCGGCGCGCAGCTGATCAACGACACCAGCGGGCTCAAGCACCCGGCCGTCGCCGAGATGGCCGCTGCAACCGGCGCGGGCCTCGTCGTCATGCACACCCGTGCCGATCCCAAGCACGCGCATTTCCCCGGCTACAAGGACCCCGTTGCCGACGTGCTCGAGCTGCTGCGCGAGCGCATCGCATTGGCCCTGAGCCTCGGCGTTGACAGCGACCAACTCCTGCTCGACCCCGGGCTCGATTACGCCAAACAGCCTCAGGAGAGCCTGGAGGTGCTGCGGCGGTTGCGCGAACTCGAGGTGCTCGAGCGGCCGCTGTTGCTGGCCGTCTCACGCAAGTACTTCATCGGCATGCTTGCCGACGCGCCGCCTGAGGAGCGGCTGGCGGGGACGATCGCCGCGATCGAATTCGGCGTCAGTGCCGGTGCCCGCATCGTCCGCGTGCACGACGTGGCTCAGGTGTCCCAGTACCTGCGTCTGCGCGCGGCGCTCTACGGCGAAGGTGAAGCACAGATGCTGGGCCGCAGCGATGACGAGCGGCTGAAGTGGATCGCGCCGAAGACTGCCTGAACCTGGGCGCCTCCGGCGGATTCATCGATCCCAGCGGAACAGGCGAATCGCGAGCCGACAGAAGATGACCACGTACGCGACCAGCACCAGCAGGTGGGTCACGCTCGGCCACTGTCCGGCGTTGGCGCTCTCGATCGCGGGTACCGCGGCGCCGAGCGGCGTGTACTGGCTGATCGACCGCAGGCCGGCGCCCATCTCCTGCTGCGGTACCCACAGGCCCGCGAAGAACATCAACGGGAAGAACAGCAGCCCTCCGGCGGCGGCCGCCACGCGCTGACTCGGCGCGATCGCGGCGACCAGGATCCCGAGTGATGCCATCGCACCGGCCGTCAGCAGAATCGCGATCACGAACCCGAGGAACTGGGTCGGCAGCGGCACGTTGAAGGCGAGGTGCGAGACCAAGACGATCAGCGTCACGAGACAGACCGAGAGCCCGAGCACGAGCACGATCTGAGCCGCCAGCAGCCGCAGCGCCCCAATCGGTGTGGTGGCGAGCCGCTTGAGATAGCCCTTGTCGCGATAGGAGGCGAGTGTCGCCGGCATCGCGCTCAACGCCAGCATCGTCAGCGTGAAGGTCATCAGCACCGGCGTGTAGACCACGATGAACCGCTGCCCGCCAAGCGCCCGCTGCGGATGGTCCGGGGTCGCAGCGCCAAGCACGATCAGCAGACCGATCGGGAAGATCAGCGCCCAGAAGATCAGCATCGGCTCGCGCATCAGCAGCCTGAACTCGGTGATGACGAGGCGCGTGAAGCCGCCGCGCCGCTGCTGCGGCGGCTTGTCTGCAGCAACGCGGACGGCGGTCATCGCGGCGCCCGCAGCGGAGTGGTCAACTCGGCATCGGCCTCAGCCGTGAGCGCGACAAAGGCGTCATCGAGTGTCGACTGCTCGACCCTGGTCTGCTCAGGGACGATGTGCTCGCGTACCAGTAGCGCCATCACCGCAGCGACGACGTCGCCGTCGCCTTCGATGACCAGGCGTTCGCCCTGTTCGCGAATCTCGCGGATCTCTGGGAGTTCGCGCAGGCGGTCGAGGTCGAGATCAGGCGGTGTCCGGAAACTGAGCTTCTGGCCGAGGCCGGCGCCGAGGTTGGCGGGCGTATCGACGGTTCGCACCCGGCCGTGGTGCAGGAGCGCGACACGATCGCAGAGGTACTCGGCCTCCTCCATGAAGTGCGTGACGAGGATCACGGTGACGCCCTGGTCGCGAATCTCCTCGATCAGCTTCCAGGTCTCACGGCGCGACTGCGGGTCAAGCCCGGTCGTGAGCTCATCCAGGATCGCGAGCTCCGGTCTGCCGACCAAGGCCAGCGCGATCGAGAGGCGCTGACGCTGGCCGCCGGAGAGGTTCACATAGCGGGTGACGCGCTTGTCCTCCAGGCCCAACAGATGCAGGAGCTCGTCCGGCTCGCGCGGATTGGGATAGAAGGAGGCGAACAGCTCGAGTGCCTCGTGCACGTAGATCTTGTCCGGCAACTCCGAAGTCTGGAGCTGGATCCCGACACTCTCGCGCAGCTCGCTGGCGTGGGTGCGGACGTCGAGACCGAGAACGCTGATCTGACCGGTGTCAACCTTGCGAAGACCACCGATGCACTCGACGGTGGTTGTCTTGCCGGCCCCGTTAGGTCCCAGGATCCCGAAGATCTCGCCGCGTCTGATCGACAGCGAGACATCGTCCACGGCGAGCGTCGAGCCATAGCTCACCCGCAGGTGCTCGACCGAGACGACCTCCTGCTGAACGGCCACCGGCGTCGCCGGCGTTACGGTGTCAACCATAAATGGAGGTTCGCAGACTGCGTGCCGAGGCGTGCTGATCGGTCGGTCATGCACGTGCAGGCCCGGTCAGGTCGCCGGCGCGGCGGCAGCGTAGCCTTGTTCGAGAGCCGCGCCGAAAACAACCGTGAAAGCGAGGACCGGATGACAACGCTGCCAGGGGCAAGGGGGGCATAGAGGATGCTCAAGCTGAGCGCCTGGTGCGTCAAACACCGCCGCAGGGTCGTGATGATCTGGGTGCTGGTTGCCGTCGTCACGACGGCGCTCGCCTCAATCGTGGGCCGCCAGTACGCGACCGATTTCACACTTCCCGGGACCGAATCACAGCGGGTCACAGACCTGCTTTCAAGCCAATTCCCGGCGCAGAGCGGTGACGTCGACCAGATCGTGTTCCATTACGCCAACGGAACGTACGACTCGCCGCACGTCAAATCCGCGATCGAGTCGCTGCTGACCAAGGTGCAGAGCGATCCGCACGTGGTAAGCGTGATCAGTCCCTACACCCAGGAGGGCGCCCTCCAGGTCTCCAAGGATGGGCGCACAGCGTTCGCGACCGTCAACTACGACAAACGCGCGAACCTGCTGCCGGATGCCACCGGCAAGCCGGTGCTCGACCAGATCAATGCTATCGACGTACCCGGGCTGCAGGTCGCAGCCGGAGGTCAGGTGATCGAGCAGGCCGAGGGCTTCAACATCGGCCCCGCAACCGCGATCGGTGCGATCGCGGCACTCGTGATCCTGCTGCTGACATTCGGATCGCTCGCCGCCGCCGGCCTGCCGCTGATCACCGCAGGCTTCGGGTTGATCACAGGCCTCGCGCTGATCGGGATCGCGACGCACGTGACGAGCATGTCCAATGTGGCACCGGATCTCGCGCTGATGATCGGCCTGGGCGTCGGTGTCGACTATGCGCTGTTCATCGTCACCCGCTTCCGAGAGAGCTACCTGCGACTCGGCGACGTCGAAGCGTCCATCACGGAGGCGATGGATACCTCTGGTCGTGCGATCCTGCTCGCCGGCACCACCGTCATCATCGCGCTGCTCGGCATGTTCGCGACGGGCGTCAGCTTCATGTACGGCCTCTCGATCGCTTCCGTCCTGACCGTGATGCTGGTGCTGGTCGCCTCGTTGACGCTGGTGCCGGCGCTGCTGTCGCGGTTCGGGCACCGGGTCGTACGCCAGTCTCGCTCCGCGCGCAGACGCGAGCAACGCGGCGAGGCCCCGCGTCCATCCGCGTGGCGACGCTGGAGTCTGACCGTGCAGGCGCGCCCCAAGTCACTGGCGCTGTTGTCACTCGCGGTCATGCTCGCCTGCGCGATCCCGTTCTTCGCGCTGCGCCTGCAGAGTTCTGACGCCGGCAACGATCCGACCAACACCAGCACCTACCAGGCGTACCAGCTGCTGTCCAACGGCTTCGGTCCGGGCTTCAACGGACCGCTGCTGATCGCCGTGGAGATGCCCAGCACCGCCCAACAGTCGGTGCTCCCCCAGGTGCGCGCGGCGATCGCCAAGGACTCCGATGTGGCCGCGGTCACCGAGCCGCGGATCTCCCCTTCCGGGAAGGTCGCGGTGATCACGGCCTACCCGGACTCCTCACCCCAGGCGCCGGCCACCACCGACCTCGTAAATCGACTGCGGCAGACGACGTTCCCACCGATGCAGAAGCAACTCGGCGTGACGATCTCAGTCGGCGGCTTCACAGCCGGCTCGATCGACTTCTCGCACGTGCTGTCGGTCAAGCTGCCACTGTTCATCGCGATCGTGGTTGTGCTTTCGGCACTGCTGCTGTTCGTGATCTTCAGATCGCTGGTGATTCCAATCCAGGCGGCGGCCATGAACCTGCTCACGATCGCCGGGGCGCTGGGCGCGACCGTTGCCGTGTTCCAATACGGCTGGGGTGCGAGCCTGCTCGGGATCGACCCCGGCCCGATCGAACCGTGGATACCCGTGCTCATGTTCGCCGTGGTCTTCGGGCTGTCGATGGACTACGAGGTGTTCCTGATATCCCGCGTGCGTGAGGAGTGGGTGCACAAGGGCGACGCCTCGCAGGCGGTCGCCGACGGCATCGCCTCGACCGGCAAGGTGATCACGGCCGCCGCCGCGATCATGGTCTGCGTCTTCCTGTCGTTCATGCTCGGCGACGAGCACTCGCTCAAGGAGTTCGGCTTCGGCCTTGCGATCGCAGTCTTCCTCGATGCGCTGGTGGTCCGCTGCGTGATGCTGCCGGCGGTGCTGGAGCTCGTGGGCGAGAACACCTGGAAGCTTCCGGCGTGGATCGACAAGCGGCTTCCGGAGATCAACATCGAAGGCTCCTCACCGGCGCACGCCGACCCGACTCCATCGGCCAGGGCTGTGGCGGCCAGCGCGGACTGACCGCCGCGAGGCCGCAGCCGGACGCCCGCGGGCCCGGCCGCAGCTGCCCGCGGGCCGGCCGAAGCTGCCCGCCGGCCCGGTCGAAGCTGTCCGCTGCCCAGCTTGCTCGCACGCAGAGCATGCCGTTCGCACGCACTCCGGCTGTGCGCACGCAGGAGTTCGGCAGCAGGTAGGCTCCGCGACACCCGCACGGCCCAAGCAATCGCCCCGAGGAGCAACCAGATGAAGAGCAGCCTTGAAATTGCCCAGGAAGCGGAGCTCGAGCCGATCGTGTCGCTCGCGGCGCGCGTCGGCCTGCAGGACGACGAGGTCGAGCCATACGGGCGCTACAAGGCGAAGGTGTCGCTGTCGGCGATCGAGCGGCTGCGCGACGCACCCGACGGCAAGCTGATCTGCGTGGCCGGGATGACACCGACCAAGGCCGGCGAGGGCAAGACGACGACTCTGGTCGGTCTGACGCAGGGCCTTGGTCACATCGGCAAGCGCTCCGTGGCCTGCCTGCGCGAGCCGTCGCTGGGACCTGTGTTCGGTATCAAGGGCGGGGCCGCGGGCGGAGGCATGACACAGGTCGTCCCGATGGAGGACCTGAACCTCCATTTCACCGGCGACATCCACGCGATCGGCGCCGCCAACAACCTGCTCGCGGCGATGCTCGACGCCTCGATCCTGCACGGCAATCCGCATCGGATCGACCCGCACCGAATCGGGTGGCGCCGCGCGGTGGACATGAACGACCGCGTGCTGCGACAGACCGTGGTCGGCCTCGGCGGACGCGCCAACGGCTACACGCGGGAGACCGGATTCGACATCACCGCGGCATCCGAGGTCATGGCGCTGATGGCGGTGGCACGCGATCTTCATGACCTGCGTGAGCGCCTGGGCAGGATCACCGTGGCCCACAGCTACGAGAACGAGCCGATCACGGCCGAGGCGCTCGGCGCTGCGGGCGCGATGACGGTACTTCTGAAGGACGCGATCAAGCCGAACCTCGTGCAGACGCTCGAGGGTCAACCGGTCCTGATGCACTGCGGCCCGTTCGCCAACATCGCCAGTGGTAACAACTCGCTGGTCGCCGACCTGGTCGGGATGAAGCTCGGCGAGTACGTCGTGACCGAGTCCGGCTTCGGATCGGACATGGGTATGGAGAAGTTCTTCGACATCGTCTGCCGCATCGGGAACCTGAAGCCGAGCGCGTCCGTGCTGGTGACGACCGTTCGCGCGATCAAGCATCACGGCGGCATCGAGGACGGCGTGCACGGCGATGATGTCGACGGCATGCCGGCGCTCGAAGCCGGCATGGCGAACGTCCGCCGGCATCTCGGCATCGTCGCGCAGTACGGCGTTCCCTGCGTGGTCGCGGTCAACCGCCGCCCCGGCGACACCGACGAGGAGGTCGAGCGGGTGCGCACACTCGCACTCGAGGCGGGCGCGTTCGGGGCGGAGATCAACGAGGGGTTCGTGAAGGGCGGTGCGGGAGTCGCAAAGCTCGCGGAAGCCGTCGTCGAGGCCTGCGAGCAGCCGAACCACTTCAGGCCGCTGTACGAGGACTCGATGCCGCTGCGCGACAAGGTCGAGACCGTCGCCAAGCGGGTGTACGGCGCCAGCTCGGTGTCATTCCTTCCCGAGGCCGAACGCAGGCTGGCCGAGTTCCAGGACGCCGGCCTCGGGCACCTGCCGGTATGCATGGCCAAGACCCAGCTATCGCTTTCAGCCGATCCGACGCTGCTGAACGCTCCGACCGACTTCACCCTGCCCGTGCGCGACGTTCGCGCCTACACCGGTGCCGGCTGGCTCGTGCCGCTGTGTGGTGACATCACGCAGATGCCCGGACTCGGCGCCACGCCGGCGGCACTGAACGTCGACATCGATGCCGATGGCCGCACCATCGGTCTGTTCTGAGTCGAGCTCCCAGCCATCTCAACGACTGTGCGCTTCAACGGTCACGATGGACCTTGAGCGCCTGCTCGAGGAGGTCGCCGCCCCGACGCCGGCGCCGGGGGGCGGCGCCTGCTGCGGCTGGGCGGCAGCGCTCGCCGCCGCACTCGTGGAGATGGCTGCGGGCGTGGCCGCGGCGCAGGCGGAGGTCGGTCAGGGCGGCGGCAGCAGCGTCGATGGGCCGTTGGGCGGTGTTCGCGCGGCCCGCTCACGCGCAACCCAACTGCGTCTGCAGGCCCTCGCTCTGGCTGACCGCGACCGCGCCAGCTACGCCCCGGTGCTGGCGGCACAGCGCGCCGGCAACCAGGCGGAGGTCGAGCTGGCGCTCGCGCACGCAGCTGACGTTCCGTTCGCACTGGCGGGCGTCAGCGCCGAGGTCGCCGAACTGGCCCGGCAGGTGCTGGTCGACGGCCGACCCAGCCTGCGCGGCGACGCGATCACGGCGCTGGAGCTCGCGCGGGCAGCCTGCCGTGCGGCAACCGGCCTGGTTCAGATCAACCTCGCAGGTGCGCCCGGGGACCCAAGGCTCGCTGAGGTCCAGTCACTACTCAGGAGCATCGAGGCCGGCTGAACCCGGCGGATCGCTGCGAGGGGCGCGGGCGGCGGCCGCCGCCGTCAGATCCGCCAATGCGTCCTGCCCGTCACCGGCAAGGCCCGCGATCGTGCCGTCGACGTCCGCCCTGCTGCGGGTGATGCCGAGTTTTGCCTTCGCCTCGATCCGGCTGATCACCAGCTCCACGCCGACGATCGCGCGTAGCTCCGAGTCGATATATGAACGCGGCGCGTCATCGACACCCCAGGGGGCTTGCCTGCCGGACTCATAGCGCTCGGTCAAGCGCCTGACGATGCCCTCGAGCCAGACCGGGTCGTCATGGATCCGCAGCTCACCGTAGATGTGCGCCGTCAGGTAGTTCCAGGTCGGCACCACGCGCCCGTGCTCACGCTTGCTCGCGTACCAGCCCGGGCTGATGTAGCTCTCGGGCCCATGCACGATCACCATCGACTCCCCGGCCGGCTGCAGCCGCCAGTGGTCGTTCTTGCGGGCGACGTGCCCGCGCAGCACCCCGTGCGGCTCGACGCTCCCGTCGTGAAGCAGCGGCAGGAACGTGGCGAACAGGCCAGCTGACGTCGTGGTCACCAGATCCGCCGCCCGCAGGTTCACCAGCAGCGCCTGCAGCGCCTCGGCATCGGCGATGTTGTGCTTGGGCAGGTACACGCGTCAGCCTCGCACGGGGACGCCGGCGGTGATGACCTCGTGGCCGTCATCGGTGATCAGAACGTTGTCCTCGATCCGTACGCCGCCGAAGCCGATCAGCTGATCGACCCGGTCCCATGCGACCGCGTCGGAGTGTGCGCGGCGATTGCCGGGATCGTTGAGGATCGCCGGGACGAAGTAGACACCGGGCTCGACCGTCACGACCATGCCCACCTCGAGCGGAAGGTTGATCCTCAGGTTCGGGTATGGCTTGGGCTCGTCGCGCCGCGCCCGCAACGGGATGCCGCCGGCGTCGCGCACCCCAAGGCCGACCAGATGGCCGATCCCGTGCGGGAAGAACAACCAGACCGTTCCTGAGGCGACAAGCTCCTCGGCTTCGCCACGCAGGATCCCGAGTTGCACGAGGCCCTCGGCGATCGAGAGCGCAGCGACAAGGTGGACGTCACGCCACTCGTTGCCCTTCAGGCAATGCTCGATCGCCGCGCGCTCAGCAGCGTGCACGACTCCGTGAACGTCGGCCTGGATGGCGCTGAATTCACCGCCCACCGCATAGGTGCGGGTGATGTCGCTCGCATACCCGCGGTACTGCGCGCCGGCGTCGATCAGAACCAGTTCCTGGGTTTGGAAGCGCCGCGCCGTCGGCGCAAAGTGCAGCACCGCTGAGTTCGGACCGCCGCCGATGATCGTGTCGTAGGCCATCGCCTCAGCGCCATGACGCAACGCCTCGGCCTCGAACTCGATCTGCACCTCTCGTTCAGACGCGCCTTCGCTGAGCAGCGGCACGGCGACTGCGAATGCTGCCTCCGTGGCCCGCTCGGCGGCGCGCATCCGCTCCAACTCGACGGCGTCCTTGATACGGCGCACGTCCGCGAGCCCGAACCTCAACTCCTGGGCGGCCACGGCGGCGTTCGCATCCGCAGCGGCCACGGCCTCGACAGGTGGGCTCCCGAGCCAGGTCCGCCTTCGAGCTGAGCGCGCATCGAGCCATGCGTCGAGCTGGTCGGTCGTCGGCCCATCCACATCCCCATCGGGTGCACCAGACCAGAGCCGATCGTCGACCGTGATCGGCGTCTGGAAGTCGGTCCAGCCATCGACCGGATCAAACGCAAGGACGCCGCCAGGGCTGTTGCGGTCGGTCAGGTAGAAGTACTCGGAGTGCGAGTCGAACGGGTAGGCGCTGTCGTCACGTCCCGGGCGATGGATCAGCTCGCCCGCGCCGACCAGCACGACCGTGTCCAGCTCCTGCCACTCGGCGGCGACGGCGGCCCGTCGTCGCTCGAGCTGCCACTCGATCTGGAGTTCGGATTGCGGCTGACTCACGTCGCGATCGTACCGCCAGCGATCACCCCCGCACTGCCGGAGCAGGTGCTGAACTCATGCAGGATGACCAGCCACGTCGCGTTCATCCGGGCGATCATGCTCGGGCGCGGGGGTGTCGAGCGCGAAGCGCTGCTCGCAGCCTTCGCCCGCGCCGGCGCCCTGTCACCGCGGTCGCACATCGCGACCGGGAACGTCACGTTCGAGGCCGCGCCGAGGTCGGTCCCGGCGATTGTCGCTGCGGTCGAGGCCGACCTGGTGGCGATGGCCGGAACGCCCAAGAAGCTGTTCGTGCGTTCCGAGCATGACCTGCGCGGTCTCGCGCGGGTTGCGCCGTTCGCGAATTGGACGCAGGCCGCAGCTGCCCACGAACTGGCCGTGATCTTCCTCTCGGCCCGGGCCGAGATCCCCCTGAGCCTCCCCGCCATCTCCGATCGGGGCGATACGACCTACATCTCACGCACGGAGCGCGAGATCTTCATAGCGACGCATCTCATCGGGGGCCGGCCCGGCAACCCGGGAGCCTGGCTGGAACGCAGGCTCAAGGCTCCTGTCACCGTCCGCAACTGGAATACCGTCATTCGGATTCTGCGCCACTGGGAGACAGACGGGTGAGGCGGGCGGGAAACCCGACCACGTGCTCCAGCCAGGTTGCGAACAGCCGGCGCGCGAGCGCGACAGTCTCCTGCTCATGGTGGCCGATTGCGCCCAGCAGCGTCTCCAGACCGTCATCACCGAGCAGCGCCCGCAGACTCTCCGCGTAAGCCGGAACCTCGCCCCACTCGCGGGCGAGCTCGACCCCGATCTCCAGGTGGAACTGCACTCCGTAAGCGTTCCGATAACGGAATGCCTGCTGCTCATAGGACTTCGAGCGCGCCAACTGCACGGCGCCATCCGGCAACTGGAACGTGTCGGTGTGCCACTGCAGGGCGTGAAAGCGGGGTGGCAGCTGCGAGAACACCGAATCCGCGGCGCCCCCGCGGGTCAGCTCCACCTCCAGCACCCCAACCTCGGCGCTCGTTCCCGTGTAGACCCGCGCATCGAGGCTCGCTGCCAACAGCTGCACCCCCAGACACACGCCCCAGTACGGCAACCCGGACCGCACCGCCTCGGCGATCAGGCGCTTCTCGGCGGCCAGCCACGGCAGTCGCGCATCCTCGCAGGCGCCCATCGGGCCACCCATGGCGACTATCCCAGCGAACGACCGCCAATCCGGCAACGGCTCGCCCGCATCGACCTCCACCCGGACCAGCTCGACACCCCAGGCCCGCAGCTCGTCCTCATAGGCGGCCGGAGGCTCGCAGGCGATGTGCTGCAGAACGAGGATCGGCTTGAGCACATCACGAATCTACACCGACACCAAGCTGCAGCTCTCGATACCGCCAAAGCCCGTAAATCCCTGAGCCCGGAGCACGGGTGCTACAGCTTGCGCCCCCATTCCTGTCGGCAGCGCATAGGCGAACTGAGCCGCCCACCACCGAGGTGTGCTGATATTGCCGCCCTGCACCCGACTGTGCCGATATCCCGACAAGCCCGAACCAGGGGTCTAGATGTCCGTAAATCTGGACATCAGCCGACGGGGTTGCTAATGTCCAGATATGAGCACAAGACGCCCCCATCCCCGAACCTGGGTTGTCAACTCTGCGAAAGACTTCGGGAAGACACTCGCCGGCGTCCGGAGAGCGCGCGGCCTCACGCAGCAAGAGCTAGCCGAGCTGACGGGCATGAACCGCACCTACCTCACGAGGCTCGAGACGAAGTCGGACACAGTCGAGCTTCAGCGTCTCGTACTGGCGCTTCGCCGTATGGGCGCCGAGGTCACCGTGACTCTTCCGAAGGGCACTGGTGCCGAGGAAGACTAGGCAGCTCGGTGTCTGGGTCGGGACTGAGCAGATAGCCGTCCTTGAGCAGCGCAGACGGTACGAGATCACATGCCTGTACACAGATGTGGCGTTCGAGCGCTGGCGAGTCAACGCGCCTGTGATCTCGTGTTCCCTGCCGCTGAGTGACCAGCGGGCTGACGCTGTCTCGTTCTGCCGCGGCGTCCTCCCGGAAGGCAACGCGTTGGAGGCCGCCGCCAGGCACGCGAGGGTGTCGGTGATTGACGTGTTCCAGTTGTTGGGGCACTTCGGGCGCGACATTGCCGGAGCGCTCGTGATCAGCGAGAACGAACCCGACCTTCGGGATGCCCAGGCGCTTCCCTACACCGCCGACCAACTGGACGAGGAGGTAGCTGAGCTCCCGCAACGACCGCTGGCACTGCACGACGACAGTGAGCTGTCGCTCGCCGGATTGCAGAACAAGATCCTGCTCGTGAGTCTGCCTGATGGGCAGTGGGCTCGCCCCGTGCGCGGCTATCCGTCCACTCACATCCTCAAGGTGGATGACCCCCGTCACCCCGGACTGGTCGATGCCGAAGAAGGCTGCCTCGCGCTCGCGCGCGCGGTCGGGCTCACGAACATCACAACTGAGCTTCAGGACATCGGCGGTGAACGTTGTCTAATCGTCTCCCGCTACGACCGGCTCGAGAGCACGGATGGCGCAGCCCCGGCGCGCGTACATCAGGAGGACATCCTGCAGGCGCTCGGAGTTGACGCGAATCGCAACCAGGGGCGGGTCAAATATGAACACCACGGCGGCCCTTCGCTGAAGCAGATCGCAGGGCTGCTGGGCGAAACAGCTGAATACCCACCGGACGAGCTTGATCGGCTCGTACGGATCATCACCTTCAACCTCCTGATCGGAAACGCCGATGCGCACGGGAAGAACCTTTCGGTGTTGCACGACCCGCTTGGCACAACCCGACTTGCACCGCTGTACGACACGGTACCCACGGTTCTCTGGCCGAAGCTTCGAACTGCGAGCGCTATGCGCGTGAACCGGAAAGAGGACCTGAACTCGATCACCATCGAGGACATCGCCGCCGAAGCAGGCCACTGGGGGTACGCCGGCAACCTTGCCGCGCGCGAAGCGCGTGAGCTGATCGCGATGGTTCTCGAAGAGGCCAAGACGGACACAGCGCCGTCGCACATCCGTAACCTCGTGCGCTCCCGCGCGGAGCTGCTTCTCGGCCGGTAGGCCCACGCGGGCCCCTGGAACGCGCGGTGCGGCCAGCACGTCCGAGAATCATCCCCAAATTCCGAGTTGCTCCCCAACCAGAACAAAGCCCCGTCCGCCTGCCCACCTAGCCTCGGACCCGATGCGCCTCATCGTGGCCAAGTGCTCCGCTCAATACTCCGGCAGGCTCGACACCCACCTCCCAGAAGCCGTCCGCCTGATCATGATCAAGGCCGACGGAACGCTCATGATCTGGGCCGACGGCGGGGGATCCAGTGTCAAGCCGCTGAACTGGATGACGCCGCCGACGGTGATCGAGGAGGACGCGGAGTCGCCGGACCGGATCGTCGTGCGCAAGCGCGCCGGCAAGAGCGAGGATCGCCTCGAGATCACGTTGCATGAGGTGCTCTCCGACGTCGCCCACGACATGGGTGCGCCGGACGATGGGGCGAGCCTGGCCAAGGATGGGGTCGAGGCGCATCTCCAGGAGCTGCTCGCCGAACAGCCACATTGGTGCGGAGACGGGTTGCGGCTGGTCCGGCGCGAGTGGCCGACTGACATCGGCCCGGTCGATCTGATGTGCCGAGACTCCGATGACGAGTGGGTCGCCGTCGAGATCAAGCGTGTCGCCACGATCGAGTCAGTCGAGCAGATCACGCGTTACCTCGAGCGGCTGCATACCGATCAGCGGTTCGCGGACTGTCGCGGCGTGCTCGCCGCGCAGACGATCAAACCGCAGGCCCGCGTGCTGGCGCAGTCGCGTGGAATCGCCTGCGTGGAGGTTGACCTGGCGGTTCTGCGAGGCGAGCGCGAGCCCGAGCTGCGATTGTTCGCCTCCTGACCCTCAACACCGCCGACGATCAGGAACACACATGACCGATCAAGCCGTCCTCACCGAGCGCCGCGACCGCGTGCTGGTGGCAACTCTCAACCGGCCCGACCAGCGCAACGCCGTTAACCGGGCGGTCGCCGACGGTCTTGCGCAGGCACTCGACGAGTTGGACGGCGATCCGTCGCTCGCAGTCGGAATCGTCACCGGATCAGGCGGGTACTTCTGCGCGGGCATGGATCTGAAGGCCTTCGCCGCGGGCGAGATGCCGTGGGTGCAGGGACGCGGATTCGCGGGGATCGCCGAGCGGGGCTCGGCCAAGCCCCTGATCGCCGCGATCGAGGGCTTCGCCGTCGCCGGAGGTCTCGAGATCGCGCTCTCCTGCGATCTGATCGTCGCCGCCGAGGGCGCGAAGCTTGGTATTCCCGAGGTCAAGCGCTCGCTGGTCGCCGCCGGCGGCGGTCTGCTGCGGTTGCCGAGCATGATTCCGCGCAACGTCGCCAACGAGCTGGCGCTGACCGGAGATCCTGTCACGGCGCAACGCGCCTACGAGCTCGGGCTCGTCAATCGGGTCAGCGAACCCGGCGCCGCACTCGAGGTGGCATTCGAACTCGCGGAGCGCATCGCCGCCAATGGGCCGCTCGCGCTGGCCGGCAGCAAGCGCATCCTGCGCGAGTCCGGGGATTGGTCACAGTCGGAGGCGTTTGAGCGTCAGCGCTCGATCTGGGAACCGATATTCGCATCCGACGACGCCCAGGAGGGCGCGACCGCGTTCGCCGAGAAGCGCACGCCGGTCTGGCGGGGAAGGTAGCCGTCGCTGCCGGCCGCGGTCCAGCGGGACCGGCGGCCGGGCGGTCACGCCTCAGGGCTCTCCCCACGCGGTCGCCACGACGGATCTCGGACCGCCGTGATCGCGGTGCTCGCATAGATAGATGCCCTGCCAGGTTCCCAGAGCCGGTCGGCCTCCGGCCAGCGGCAGCGTGAGGGTCGGCCCGAGCAGTGCGGCCTTGACGTGCGCCGGCATGTCATCGGCGCCCTCGAGGGTATGGGTCCAGAGTGGCGAGGACTCCGGAACCGCCTCGCTGAACCAGGCCTCGAGGTCGCGGCGTACGTCCGGGGAGGCATTCTCGTTCAACGTCAATGATGCCGAGGTGTGCTGGATCAGGACGTGCAGAATCCCGACGCGGATCTGTTCGAGCCCGGTGATGCCGTCGAGCACCTCTCGAGTCACGAGGTGAAAGCCTCGAGGCCGTGGGGCCAACGTGATCCGACCCTGAACCCAGAGCATGCGCGGAGGATATTGGGCCTCAGGCACAGGGGGCGTTGCTAACCTCGCACGGTCGGATCCGGCTGTCAGCCGGGAGCGGCGCAGTGGCCATGACCGATCCGGAACGACGACCTCGACGGCGCGCGCGCGCCGTCGCTCTCATAGCCTCGATCTGCATGACCCCCGCGCTCGCCGGCAGCGCGTCCGGGGACGGGATCTCGCAGCTCCAGAACAAGCTCGGCACCGCCCAATCGCGGCTCACGACGACCAAGCAGCTCGAGCAGGTGCTGGCCGCCAAGGTCGCAAAGCTCAACAGGCGAGCGGCCGCACTGTCCGGCCAGATCGCTCTGGTGGAGTCCCGAGAAGCCGCGGAGCGAGCGCTGCTGGCGAGCTACAAGCGGCGGGAGGCGGCTGACCGGGCTGCGATCGCGCGTGAGCGCGAGCATCTGGCTCAACTCCGGATGATCCTGAGCCGATCGCAGACGGTGCTGGCGGCGGACCTCGTCACCGAATACGAGCAGCCGCAGCCATCGATCGTCTCGCTGATCGTCAACGCCGGCAGCTTTCAGAGGCTGCTGGACGGCGTCGAGTACGTCTCGAGCATCAAGCGCCATGAGGAATCGGTCATCAACCGAACCCTGACGGCCAAGGCCGGCGCCGAGGCGACCACCGCGCACCTGGCTGCGCTCCGTCGCAACGACGCCGCCGATGTCCACGCTGCCGCATCTCAGAGCGACGCGCTCCAGGGCATGAACGCCCTGCTGGACTCGCGCAAGTCGGCGCTTGCGGACGAGCGAGCCGCTCAGAGCGCAGCGCTCGCCGCGAGCAAGACGCATGGGTCGAAGCTGCTGGTCGCGATCTCCACCATCCAGAAGGAGGAGGCGTCGGCAGAGGAGGCAGCGCGGCAGATCAGCTACGGAGGCTCCGGGGTGCCGCTCTCCGCCGGGTGGGCGATTCCCGTGTCGGTCGTTCTGTGCGAGTCAGGCGGCCAGGATCTGCCGCCGAACTCCGCCGGCGCCTCTGGGTACTACCAGATAATTCCCAGCACCTGGCGCGGGTTCGGCGGACGCGGCCCAGCGGCCTATCTGGCGCCGAAGGCCGAGCAGGACGCTATCGCCTCCAGGATCTGGAACCGCGGCGCGGGCGCCCGCAACTGGGTCTGCGCCGGCATCGTGGGCATCACCTGACCCGACTAGCGGTCGCCGGGCGTTGCCGACGGATACTGTGAGATCGCCTGAGACAGATCGAGCGCCGTTGTGACGATCCGGTTCTGTTCGCGCGAATGCGCCGCCGGATAACCCTCGCCCGAGGCGGCCCGCTCCGGACGCCCGACGTAGCCGAACTCAAGCCCTTCGCGCAGGATCTGCTGAAGCCGTGGCGACATGTGTGCGCGGGCGCCCATGTTACGCGGCTCCTCCTGCACCCAGAGGACCTCGCGCAGGTTCGGATATCTACCGATCAGCGACAGGATCTCGTCCTCCGGGAAGGGGTAGAGCAGCTCAACCCGGCCGATCGCAACACCGGTGGCGGCAGCGCGCTGCGCGTTGCCGATGATGTCGTAGTAGATCTTGCCGCTGCACAGCAGCAGGCGCGTGACCTGATCCGCATCGACGTCGGCCTCCGCCAGCACCGGCTGGAAGCGGCCACTCGAGAGATCCTCGATATGGGAGGCGGCAGCCGGCAGTCGCAGCAGGCTCTTGGGGGTCATGATCACCAGCGGACGCTGCTGGGCAATTCGTGCCTGCCGGCGAAGCAGGTGGAAATACTGTGCGGGCGTCGTGAGGTTGGCCACGCGGATGTTGCCCTCCGCGGCCAGCTGCAGGAAGCGCTCGAGTCGAGCGGAGGAATGCTCGGGGCCTGCACCCTCGTAGCCATGTGGCAGCAGCAGTGTCAGCCTGGAGGTCACACCCCACTTGGCCAAACCGGGCGTGATGAACTGGTCGACCATCACCTGCGCACCGTTGGCGAAATCTCCGAACTGCGCCTCCCACATCACAAGCGTCTCCGGCGCTTCCTGCGAGTAGCCGTACTCGAAGCCGATGCAGGCCATCTCCGACAGCGGGCTGTTGTGGAGCTCCATCGTCGCCAGCGCTCCAGGCAGGTGCTGGATCGCGCTGTGCTCGCGCCCGGTCCGCGAATCGTGCAGCACAAGGTGGCGCTGGCTGAAGGTGCCGCGCTCGGTGTCCTGGCCTGTGAGCCGCAGCGGGATCCCCTCGCCGAGCAGGGTCGCGAAGGCCAAGGCCTCCGCGTGTGCCCAGTTGATCCCGGCATGCTCCGGCCCGAACGCCTTACGGCGCTCAGCGAGCTGGCGCGCGAGCTTGGTGTTGACCCCGAAGTCCTCGGGCATGGCCAGCAGCTCCTCGTTGAGGATCTCGAGCTTGTCGGCGTCGACCGCGGTGGACACCTCCTGTGCGATCAGATCGCCGAGCTTGTATTCGCCGGTGGCACCTTCGACAGGGTGGTCCTTGGCGTCGGCCAGGCGCTCCTTGAGCCGATCGTGGTGCTCGGTCAACACCGCCCAGGCCGCGTCGGCCATCGTCTTTGACTCCTCGGCGGTGATCACGCCGGCGGCGACCAGCTCGCCGGCGAACAGCTCGCGCACGGGCTCGTGCTGCTTGACGACCTCGTACATCTCCGGCTGCGTGTAGGCCGGCTCATCGCCCTCATTGTGCCCGTGGCGGCGGTACCCGATCAGGTCGATCATGACGTCGTGCCCGAACTCGCGGCGGAACGCGAACGCCAGCCGCACCGCAGTGATGCAGGCCGCCACGTCGTCGGCGTTGACGTGGATGATCGGCACGTCGAAGCCCTTCGCCATGTCAGAGGCGTAGGTCGTCGACCGCGAGTCCTCCGGATCGGTCGTGAAGCCGACCTGGTTGTTCTGGATGATGTGGATCGTGCCGCCGACGGTGTAGCCGTCCAGCGCCTGCAGGTTGAGCGTCTCGGCCACGACACCCTGCCCCGGGAATGAGGCATCGCCGTGCAACACCACCGGTACGGCAGCGTTCGTATCCTGGCTGGGATGCGCGCCCTGGCGGTTGGTCTGGGCGGCACGGGTGGCGCCCGAGACGACCGGCGCGACGAACTCGAGGTGGCTCGGGTTGGACTCCAGCCGCACGATCAGCGACTCTCCGTCCGGCAGTTGATAGGTGCCCGAGGCGCCGTGATGGTACTTGACATCGCCAGTGCCGCCATCGGGAATCGTCGTGATCGCATCCAGCGTGTTGGCGCCCTCGAACTCGGCGAACAGCGACTCATACGAGCGGCCGAGGTTGTGCGCGAGCACGTTGACGCGGCCACGATGGGCCATCCCGACCACAACCTCGCGGGCGCCGTGCAAACCGGAGAGCTTGACGATCTCATCGATCATCGGCACGGTCATGTCAATACCCTCGACTGAGAAGCGCTTGGCGCCGAGATAGGCCCTGCCCATGAAACGCTCGAACGCGTCGACATTGGTCAGACGCTCGAGCAGCGCCTTCTGCTCGTCATTGCTGAGCGGATGCCTGTAGGTGCCGGACTCGATCGCCTCGCGCAGCCAGAGTCGCTGCCGATGCGAGGCGATGTGCTCGATCTCATAGGCGATCGGGCCGCAATAGATCGCGCGCAGGTGCGGCAGCGCCTGCTCCAGCGTGTCGCCCGGGACGTACATGCGCAGGATGCGAGCGGGTATCTGCGCCATCAGCTGCGGCGTCAGGCCGACGGTCGCGGGGTCCAGTGCCGGATCGCCCTCCGGGACGCGTCCGAGCGGGTCCAACCTCGCGGCCAGGTGGCCGTGCATGCGGTACGCCTTCAGCACCGAGGTGGAGGCCTGGACCGCCTGCAGCAGCTCCTCGCTCGGCGCGGCCGCGGCGGTTGGGGTCAGATCGCCCGCTGGCGAAGCAGCAGCCGGCGGAGTGGGGGTCGAAGCGCTCGGTGTGGAGCGCAACGGCAGCGCCGGCAGGCCCGCGCCTAGCGCACTGAAGACCGCCTCGTAAAAGCCGTGCTGGCCCTGCAGATACTCCTCGATCACCTTGAGGAAGCGACCGGATTCGGCCCCCTGGATGATGCGATGGTCGTAGGTCGAGGTCATTGACATGACCTTCTCGACCCCCAACTGTGGGCCGACCGTCTCGAGCCCGACCGGGTAGGCGATCGAGCCGGTCGCGACGATCGTCCCCTGGCCGACCATCAGCCGTGGCACCGAGGCCACGGTCCCGATGCCACCGGGGTTGGTCAACGAGATGTTGCCGCCGCTCAGATCGTCAGCGGTGAGCGTGTTGGTCCGGGCCTTCTCGACAAGCGCGTTGTAGGCGTCCAGGAACTGCCTGAAATCCAAGCGCCCAGCGTCGCGGATCACGGGCACCATCAGCGTCCGCGAGCCGTCCTTCTTCTCCACGTCGACGGCAAGGCCAAGGTTGACCGCGCCGTCGTCCACGCGATAGGGCACTCCACGAGACTCGAGGAAGTGATGGGCCATGACCGGCATCTCTTCGGTCGCAGCCTTTGCGATCGCGTATGCGATCAGGTGCGTGAACGAGACCATCTGGCCGGCATCCTTGAGCTGCCTGCGACGGGCGTCGAGAGTCGTGACGGTGAGCGTCCGGAACGAGGTGGCGGTCGGGATCTGTCTGCTCTCGTCCATGTAGCGCGCGAGTGCGGCGCCACCGCCCTTGATCTTCTCGGCACCAGCCGGAACCTCGACGACGTCCGCCGCGACGGCGAGCACGTCGTCCTTGGTGACTCGGCCGCCTCGTGCGGAGCCGGCCACGTTGGCGATGTTCACGCCGAGGCCGGCGGCGACGCGCTGGGCGATCGGGGTCGCAGCCTTGGCGGACGCTGAGGCAGGAGCGGGTGCGGCCTTGGCAGCGGTCTCGGACGGCGGCGCGACAGCGGGAGCAGCCGCCGGGGCAGCGCTCGCGCCGACGGACATCCGCGCGATCACCTCGCCGACGCCGACCGTGTCGCCGTCCGCGTACAGGATCTCCGTGATGGTTCCGTCGGCCGGGGCGGGCAGCTCCATGTCGACCTTGTCGGTCGAGATCTCGACAACGGTGTCCCCGTCCTCGACCGTGTCACCGACCTTGACCGCCCACTCGAGGATCGTGCCCTCGGTGACGCTCTCGCTCCCGGCCGGAGTGATGATGTCGAGCACTTCAGCCGCTGCCTGCGTGGCGGCGGCCTCCGCAGCCCCAGCAGGAGGTGCGGAACCGTTCTTCGCCGAGCCGCCTGACCCGTTTCCGTTGCCGTCCCCGAGCGCGATCTCGGCCAGCGGGTCGCCGACGGCCACGGTGTCGCCCTCGGCCGCGTAGAGCTTCACGACCTTGCCGCTGACGGGCGCTGGAACCTCCGCGTCGACCTTGTCGGTCGAGATCTCGACCAACGTCTCGTCGGCGCTGACCTCCTCGCCCTCCTGCCTGTGCCATTCGAGGATCGTGCCTTCGACGACGGAGTCACCCATCGCAGGCATCACAACCTGAAAAGTCCCTGTGTCAACGGCCATCGAAGCTTCTGTCGTCGTAGGTTAGCGATTGGTCGCCGGCGAGCGATGGGCACGCCGGTGCGACTCGTAGATGAAACCGGCGGTACCGAAGAAGGGACCGAGTCCGCCCAGCACCGCAACCGTCACCGCCAGCCAGAAAGGGATAACACGCCAACGCACCGCAGCGATGCACGCAAGTGACATTGCAATCCAGACGAGGCCGTGTGTCAGGCCGAAGATGAAGGTCGCCGGCTCGGGCTTGCCGAGGGTAAAAGCGCTGATGAGCAGGGCCAGGTACACGCACGAATGGATGCAGGAGGCGATCTCGAGCCGTCGAAACGTGACCACCCGCGTGAACAATGGTTGCTGCCGGCTGTCCGTGTGCGACTGCATCAGACGGTCTCGAGCAACGCGCCGAGACTGCGCAGCGGTGCGTCGGCCTCGCGTGGCCAGCGCTCGAGCTGCGACGGCCACCAGGCGAACTCGTCGTGCTCATGGTCGGGTGTGACCTGAGCCCCGCGTGGCAGCCAGGCCTGTCCGACGAGCATCACCATGCCGCTGGCGAGCCGTAGAAGCGCCTCGATCTGAAGGCGCTCGGGCGTGACACTCCACTCCTCGTCGAGTTCCCGCAGCAACGTCTGGGCGGGGTTCTCGTCGACCTCGACCGATCCGCCGGCGCCCAGTGCCCAGCGCCCAGCCCACGACGCGACCCAGGCCGCCCGGCGCCCTGCCAGCCAGTTGCCGTCGGCGTCGCGGACCACGCACAGCGCCGAGATGCTGGCGCCGGCGTCATCGCCGAGCAGTCGCAGCGCCCAGCGAATCGGCTGCAACTCGAGCTCCAGACCATCCGTCGTCTGCTCGAACCCGACCATTCGCGCTGCCAATCCGTCGTGGCTGGGTGATCCGCGCTCCTGCAGCTGCTCGAGCACCCGATCCGCGGCGAGGGTTGCGTCTGTGGCCGGCCGAAAGGGCTCCGCGCGCCAGGTGACCTGGATCGCGCCAGGTTCCCACGGCCCTCGCGCCAGCACCTGAGCGTGAACCGGCACCCCGGTCAGAACGGCGGCCGAACCGGTGGCGCGAACTCCTCACCGCCGCCGGGCGTGACGATCTCGAGCTCCCGCGCCTCTTCGGCGACAGCGTCGACGGCCTCCTGCTCAGACTCTTCCTCGTCACGGTTGTGATCGCCGTCGCAGAGCACGCGGAAGGCACCAGTGACGCCGCCGTCGGCCTGAAGCAGGATGCCGGGCAGGATCTCCTCGCCCTCATCGAGCCCAAGCCGCTCGATGTCGAAGTGCGCCATGCCTATACCCCACGTGTGGTGGCCGGGGTTCTCGCGATCATGCGCGGCCACACCCTGAGCGAGCCGCTCGAGCAGGTAGGAGATCTTGCTGCGTCCGCCTTCGGCCATCTGCACCGAAGGCTATCTGAGTTCGGCGGCGGGCTCTGATGGGCGCCACATGATGCTGCGGTCGCGGCCATCACGCTTGGCGCGGTACAGGGACTCGTCGGCGTGCTCGTACAGCAGCGACGCGTCCTGCAGATCGCCCCGCAGCGCCACCCCGATCGAGATCGTTATCCGGCCGACGCCCTCGAACGGCTTCTCGCAGATGGCGCGACGGGCGCGCTCCACCGCCGCCCAGGCTCCGTGGGAGTGAACCTCGGGCAGGATCCAGGCAAATTCCTCGCCACCGATCCGCGCGAGCAGGTCAGCCTTGCGGATCACGCGCGCGAGCCGCTCGGCCGCCTCGCGCAGCGCACGGTCGCCGACGGGATGGCCGTGCTGATCGTTGACGGCCTTGAACTGGTCCAGGTCGAGGATCGCCACGCCCAGTGAGCGCTCGTGCCTGACCGCGTCCGCGAGCTCCTGTTCGAGCCGCTCGTCGAACAGGCGTCGGTTGGCCAGGCCCGTGAGCGGATCGTGCGTCGCAAGCCGCTCGAGCTCGATCTGGTAGTCATGACGGCTGGAAATGTCGCGGATCGTGCTGACCCAGGCGCTGGCCTCGCCGCCCTGGTCGCGCACCGGTGCGATCGTGACCTCGCCGACGAAGCGGCGACCGTCCTTACACATCATCGGCAGCTCGATCGGATCGCTGCGGCCCGACTCGCTCTCGAGCGCCTGCGCAAGCAGGCGCTCGCGGAGTGCCTCACTCAGCTCGATTCCCTCTGGTGGGGTGAACGGCCACGGCATGCCCTGACCGACCAGCTCCTCGCTGCTGAACCCGAGCATGTCACAGAGGGTCCGGTTGACCTCGACGATCCGCCGCTCGGATGTGACGATGTACCCGACCGCGACTGCGTCGAGGATGGCGCGAGCGCCGCTGGGCATGTAGTCGCGATCGCGTGCGTGATCGATGCCCTCGCCGCCCAGCGAGAGAGGAGCTTCCCCATCCATCCTGAGAGGTGATAGCGCCCCATCCGCAGAATCGCAAGCATCGTGGACGAGCGGACGAAAAGCCGATCTGCGACCGACCAAGCAGCCGCACACGACCAGACGGCTGGCGACGCACCATCGAGCGGTTACGCTCTTTCAGATGATCGTCGAGCGCAGCATGAGCACCCCCTGGCTGTCCAACACCTATCTGGTGCTCGATGACAGCAACCTGAAGGCTGTGATGATCGACGCCGGCGGGCCCGTGGAGCCGTTGCTCGAACAGCTCGAGAGCGACGGCTACGAGCTGTCATATGTGCTCCTGACCCACCACCACCATGATCATGTCGCCGAGCTCGACGCCGTGATCGCCCGGCATCCGCAGACGCCGGTCCTGATCCACCCGCTCGAGCGCACCGCTGTTCCCCAGGCCACCGGCGACCTCCTGCCCGGCGAGACGCTGACCGTCGGTGATCTCACGATCGCACCGCTCCACACGCCCGGCCACACCGCCGGAATGGTTTCGCTGCTGGTGGACGGATCAGACCTGTTCACGGGCGACACGCTGTTCAGAGGATCAGTCGGCGGCGTGCGCGCGCCAGGGCATACGACCTACGCCGACCTCAAGAGCTCGGTCATGGACGTGCTGCTGGCGCTGCCTGCGCATACACGCATCCATCCCGGCCACACGGAGCCGACGACCGTTGCGCAGGAACTCGAACACAACCGCTTCGTGCGGATCTGGAGCGGGCGCGAACCCGAGGGGAGCGGTTCCTGCACAGCAATGGGAGAGCCTGCAACTCTGATCCTGCTTGGCGACGATTACGACGGCGGACACAAGGCGTGGGTGCGCTGGCCGGACGGGCGCGATGACATCGTGCCCGGATCTCAGGTGGTCGTCGGCGACGCCGACCCACGAAACGTCTCGCAATAGACGCCTGGCGTAATCGAGCCTCGCGACCGCGGATGGCAGACGATGGCTGACGGCAGCAAGATCCCCAAATCGAGGGTCCGGCGGACGGCCAAGATCGGCACGCTTGCGGCGAGTCAGGCGCTGCGCCAGGCGGGCACGATCGCCGGCAACGTCGCGCGCTCAAAGGAGGGGCGCGAGGCCGCGCTGGAGCGCCGCAACATGGAGGCGGCGGAGCAGATCGTGACCGCGCTCGGGACGATGAAGGGTGCAGCCATGAAGGTCGGACAGGTGCTGTCGTTCCTGGACACCGGACTGATCCCGCCCGAGCATCGCGACGAGTTTCAGCGCAAGCTGGCCCAGCTGCGGGACTCTGCGCCGACCGTCTCCTTCAAGGACATGCGCAAGGTGATCGAGCAGGAGCTCGACGACCCGCTGGACGAGGTCTTCGCCGAATTCGATGAACAGCCTGTGGCGGCCGCCTCGATCGGCCAGGTTTACCGCGCGCGCCTACACGACGGGCGCGAGGTCGCGGTCAAGGTGCAGTACCCGGGGGTGGCAGCGGCGGTGCGCGCCGACCTCCAGAACCTCGGCATGATCCTGCGGCTCGCAAAGCGAATCGCTCCAGGGCTGAACCCCAAGACGGTCGGCGACGAGATCCGCCACCGTATCGAAGAGGAGCTCGACTACGAGCTCGAGGCGCAGAACCAGCGCACGCTCGCGCGGATCCACCGTGGACATCCGTTCATCGTCGTGCCCGACGTGATCACCTCGCTCTCACGCGAGCGCGTGCTGGTGACCGAGTTCGTCGCCGGTGCCGGTTTCGAGGAGGTGAAGACCCGGCCGCAGGCCGAACGCGACCGGGTCGGTGAGATCCTGTTCCGCTTCTACTTCGGCTGCATGTACCGCCACCATCAGTTCTCCGGTGACCCGCACCCGGGCAACTCGATGCTGCTCCCCGACGGTCGCGTCGCCTTCTTCGACTTCGGTCTGTTCAAGCGGATGCCGGCCGGCTCGGTCGAACTCGAGCTCGACGTTGCTCGTGCCATCGTCGAGGGTGACACGGACAGAATCATGCAGCTCGGGTCCGCGGTCGGCTTCTTCCCTGATCCCGAGAAGTTCGATCCCGAGCGAGTGCTCGAGCATTTCCGCGCCGCGACCTCCTGGTACACGGTCGATGGGGAGATCCAGATCACTCCCGAGTACGCGACGCAGGTGATGATCGACATGAGCGACCCGCGCTCCGAGTACTTCGGGCAGCTGCGCCACGAGTCGGCCCCGCCCGACCACATCTTCGGCCGGCGCATGGAGATGCTGACGCTGGCGGTGATCGCGCAACTGCGCTCGCGCGGCAACTTCCACAGGATCGCGCGCGAGTGGTATTACGACGACCCGCCGGCTACGCCGCTGGGGGAGCTGGAGGCTGCGTTCTACGCCGAGCGCAGCGGCAACCGGACCTGAATCACGGCGCGCCCGACCTTCAGACGCGCTGGATCTGCAGGAGGCTGGTCGTGCCTGGGCGCCCGCTCGGGAGGCCGGCCGTGATCGCCACGCGCTGTCCAGGCTTCACCCAGCCCAACTCCACCACCCTCCGCGCCGCGTCTGCGATCAGCGCCTCCGTCACCTCATGGCGGCGCATCGAGGCCGCACGCACTCCCCAGATCAGGCCACAGCGGCGGACGGTCTCGCGCCCGGGCGAGAGCGCGTAGATCGGCACGTTGGGGCGATGCGAGGCGACCAACCTCGCCGATCGCCCCGAGAGCGTCGGCGTGATGATCGCCGCCAGGTGCAGCTCGCGAGCGGCTGCACAGGCGCTGTGCGCAACGGTGTAGGCCGGATCGCGCGCGTCGCGCCGGACGCGATCCTCGTTCCAATCCCGGTACGGCAGTCCCCTCTCGGTGTGCTCGGCGATCGACGCCATCATCGCGACGGTCTCAACCGGGTATTGGCCCACAGCCGTCTCCTGCGAAAGCATCACAGCATCGGTCCCATCGAAGATCGCGTTGGCGACGTCCGTGGCCTCGGCCCGCGTGGGACGCGGCGATGAGACCATCGAGTCGAGCATCTGTGTGGCGGTGATCGACGGACGCGCGAGCTGCCCCGCCAGCTTCAGCAGTCGCTTCTGCGCAAGCGGCACATCCTCGATCGGCAGCTCGATCCCGAGGTCGCCACGCGCGACCATCACACAGTCGGCGGCGCGGAGGATGTCCTCGGCGGCCTCCATCGCCTGGGGCTTCTCGATCTTCGCGATCAGCGGCAGGCGCGTGTGCTTGCGCACGTTGGTGACATCCTCGGCGCTGCGAACGAAGGAGAGCGCGACGAGGTCGACGCCGATCTCCTCCCCGAAGCGCAGCATCTCGAGGTCCTCGGCCGGCACCGCCTGCAGACCGCGGGTCGAGCCGGGGATGTTCAGCCCCTGACGCGATGCCACGGCACCGCCGACCTCGACCGTGGTCTCGACCTCACCATCACCGGAGCGCACGGCGCCGACCCGCAGCCGAATCTTCCCGTCGGCAAGATAGATCACGTCATCGGGATCGACCGCATCCGCAAGACCGCCCCAGCTGACAGAGAGCCTGTGCTCGTTGCCGACAGCGGTCGAGCCGCACATCAGCACGAGCGCGTCGCCCGGTTTGAGGTCGGCGTAGTCGTTCTCGATCACGCCGACACGCAGCTTCGGGCCGGGCAGGTCCTGGAGGATCGCGACCTGACGCCCAGCCGCGCTCGCGGCGTCTCGAACACGCTCGGCATTCTCAGCGTGGAGCTCCAGGTTTCCATGCGAGAAGTTCAAGCGCGCGACGTCCATACCGGCCTCGACAAGGCGCACCAGAACCTCGGGCTCGCGGGATGCCGGGCCGATCGTGGCGACGATCTTCGTGCGACGCACCTAACGCACCCGAGTTTTGATCGCCAGCACACAAAACACCCTACTGAACCCCGTGCCGACCCGGCTCCCCACCGCGAGCCGCCTACGTG
Source organism: uncultured Conexibacteraceae bacterium (assembly GCA_963848435.1). Classification (GTDB taxonomy): domain Bacteria; phylum Actinomycetota; class Thermoleophilia; order Solirubrobacterales; family Solirubrobacteraceae; genus Palsa-465. The sequence continues at coordinate 306,584 of CAWKDQ010000011.1, forward strand.
AAGGCGCCATCGCGGACCAGGACGTCACCGTCAACGCTCAACTGCCCACCCTTCCGCAGGTCGCAGATCAGGTCCCAGTGCAGCGCCGAGATGTTGATGCCGCCCGTCTCGGGGTATGAGTTGCCGAGGGCGAGATGCACGGTTCCGGCGATCTTCTCGTCCAGCAGCGTGGAACCGGTCGCGCGGTCGATCCCGGTATTGGTGCCGATGCCCAGCTCCCCCAGGAGGCGAGCGCCGCGATCGGTGGCGAGCGCAGCCTGCAGCTGCTCATCGCCAACCGCGGCGTGGGCCGCCACGACCTCGCCGTCGCTGAAGCGGATCTCCACGTCGGACACGTCCGCGCCGCGCCCGCTCGAGGGCACGTCGAAGTGAATCGTGCCGTTGGCAGAGCGTTCACGCGGGCCGGTGAAGACCTCGCCGCTTGGCATGTTGCGCCGTCCATCCGAGTTGACCCAAGCACGGCCCTCGACGCTGAGCCTCAGGTCGGTTCCGGCGGCCTCGATTCGTATCTCACGCGCCGAAGCGAGCCGCTCGATCAGCTCCGCCTGGTGCTCTCGCAGGCGCGCCCATGCCGCCACCGGGTCGGGCTGATCCAGGAACAGCGCCCGCTCGACGAAATCCTCGTAGGCCCGTTCGTCCATGCCCGCCTGCCGGGCCAGCGCCGGCGTCGGCCAGATCGTCACGCACCACCGGCGCCGGGCTCGGGCAGCTCGCAGCGACGCCTGACCACGTGCTCGACGCGAGACCAGCTGCGGGTCGACCGCAGCCAGCGCGTTCATGTCGGCCGGCGCGCCGATCCGGACGCTCGCGTCGGCGTGCTCGAACTCCGAGAGCTGGATCGGGGCGACGCCGTCCAGCTGCGCATCCCGCGCATGGCGGTAGAAGTCGGCCTCCAGACCCGGTGGCGCCAAGCGCAACAGCGGCCACGCCTCGCGTTCGAGCACGGCGCGATGCAGTGCGACCGCCAGCTCCTGCGCAAGCGTGCCGCACTCGATCAGGATCTGCTGCTGCGGCTGCACGCCCAGGCACCAATCCGCGAGCAGCACCGCAAACGCGTCCGCATCGATCATGGGGCTTCGAGTTCCGGAAAGTTGGCGGCGGCATGTGCGCGCAGGCTCGTGCGAACGAACTGCCGCTCCTCACCGCTGGCCATCCGGTAGCGCCCAAGCAACTCCCGCTGCCGATCAGTGCGCACACCGGCGATCGTCCAGGAAACGGCGAGCCGCTCGAACAGCAGCTCCGTCGCGCGCTGCCAGGCATCGTCCCGGTTCAGTCCCGCGGCCAGCGTGGCGCTGTACTCGGCGCGGGCGCGCGGCGTCATCGAGCCGCGGAGTTCCAGCTCGCCTGCGTCAGGGTCGTTGTAGATCGTCGTTGGAGCCGTCATCTCGGGGCCGGTGACCTGCTGTTCACCGGCCCCGCCGGAGCGCCTGCGCCCACGTTTTCCCATGGCGCTGGAGCCTAGAGGGCCCAGGCGCGCGAGGCCGCCATCGAGGCGACTCAGACCGCCGCCGAGGCGGCGCGCTGCAGCTGCAGCTGCACGTCGTCACCCGATACGGGCTTTGCGTGTGCCGGCCAGACGACCTTCGGATCGAGCGCCGCCAGGCGCCGGATCGACTCGCGAGCCTGGTTGGTGTCGAGGTTGAAGGCCGGATCGGGCACGTGCGCCTCGACCCCGAGACCGGTCTCCGGATTGATCGTGAACACCAGATCGGAGACGAGTGCGAGCCCGTCCTGTGCCCGATACAGCCCGATCAGACCGGGCGCGTGCCCGGGGAGGTGCAGCACCCTGAATCCGGCGATCTCATCATCCTCCTCGACAGAGCCCGCCGGCTCGATCGCGCCGCCGTCCCAGGACTCCAACAGCCGCGGGTACAGCGGACGTGCCCAGCCCTTCAGCAGGCTCAGATCCCAGTAGTCGCGGTAGGGTGTCGCCGCTTCGGCCGCGAGCCGCTCCAGCGGATGGCAGTAGACCGGCGCGTCCAAGCCGGCGGCGCCCCCGCGGGCGCCGCTGTCGGCGTGGCCCAGAACCACGCGCCGGATTCCGCCGAACCGCGCGGCGGCGGCGCGGATCGCGCCGGTCATCTGCGCCGAGCCCGTATCGAAGACGGTCAGGCCGTCCTCGTCCTCGATCAGGTACACGTTCATGCGCCTCGCCAGACCTCCGCGCAACACCCACACGCCGGCGGCGATCGCCTCCGGCTCGGCTCCGTAGAGCGTGTTGCGCAGCCACGTTCGTGTGTTGGCCAGAGCGGTGACGGAACGTGGAGCCGGGATCAGTCCGAGCTGCTGGATCACGGCGGCGCCGTCGAGGTAGAAGTCGCCGCTCACGATCAGGTCATCTCGGACCTCGAGCACGTCGCAGCCATCGACCTCCATGCGGCCGCCGTTTGGCTCGAAACCCTGGATCCGGCCTGGACCGATGAAGGTTCCGGTCGCCCGCCAGCGCACCACGCAGCGACCGCTCTGCGCGATCGTGTCGAGCAGCTCGATCTGCAGATCGGGGAAGGCTTCGAACAGCTCCCCGAAGCGCACGCTGACCAGATCGGTCGCATCCGGCGCCCAGTGACTGGAGGCCGCGTCGAGATCCCGATCCGCCAGCGCCTCGAAGTACCGCTTTGCGATCACCGAACTGGACGCCATTGGGAACGCAGTCTAAAGCGGTGACGACGCCTTCGTGGACCGAAGCTTGGGGAGTTTGGGGGCATTTTCGCCCCCAAACTCCCCAAGCTTCCAGATCAGGCTCACGATCAGGTGGTCACCTGACGCGTCAGCTGACGATCGTCACGGTCAGATGCTCGAGCTTGACCCCCGCACGCAGCCATTCGGAGGCGATCGCGGCAGCATGCTGCTCGTAGCCCCGTTCGCGAACCTGCGGCGCCGCCCACACCCTGAGCGTCGCGGCACCCCGCGTCCAGTCGATCTCGTCGACCTCCACCCGCCCGCGGCAGTCGTTGCCGCCCGGCTCGACGATCGCGAGCTTCACGGAACTGCCCGACAGCCGCTCGCGCTCGGCCTGCTCGACCTCGCGCCCGAGCTCGGCGCCGGTCGGAGCCTTGGCGCGACCCAGGCGCCGGTGCAGGTCTGGGTCGTCCTGATGGGCGATCAGCACCTCGGGGATGTCCCACGCGGCGATCTCGCGCAACTCGACGAGCTCGTCGCCGAGGCGGTCCGGTGGCTGTGGGATCGTGGGCATGTCGCGACTGGACCGTACCCTTTCCGAGCGTGCCCCCGCAGCCAGAACCCTTCCCAGCCCCGCCCACGCAGATGGCGCTGTTCGACACGGCAAGAGCAACTCCCGCGCCGGCGATCGTCTACAGAGTCCGACGTTCGGACCGAGCCCGCCGAGTCAGGGTCATGGTCGACCGCGCCGGCACCGTCGAGGTCGTGCTGCCGCGGCGTCTTCCACAACGTGCGGCACAGGACGCGGTGCGTGAGCTTCGTCCCTGGATCGAGCGGCGACTCGCGGAGGTCGGTAGGCAGCGCGCAGCGGTGCTTGCCAGGGGCGACAGCGTCCCCTACCTCGGTGAGACCCTGGCGCTGGCGCCGGAACCCGGGCGCAAGCGCGTGGCCCAACGTGGCACGTCGCTGCTGGTACCCGCCGGCGAGGACCGGATCCCCGCACTCGAGCGCTGGTATCGCGGGATGGCACGTGAGGAGATCAGCCGACGGCTCGATCGAGCCTGCTCGGCGGTTGGGGTGAGCTACACGCGCCTCAGCATCCGCGACCAGCGCACGCGCTGGGGCAGCTGCTCGCGCAGCGGCGCGCTCAGTTTCAACTGGCGGTTGCTGCTGGCACCCGAGCAGGTGCTCGACTACGTGATCTGGCATGAGGTCTGCCATCTGCGCGTGATGGACCACTCGCCACGCTTCTGGTCGCTCCTGGCCGGTCATTGCCCGGATTACCGCGATCACGTCAGCTGGTTGAAGCGCAACGCCGGCACGCTGGCGTTGTGACGCCCGGAGCGGAGCAGGTCCTCGCAGCGATCCGCAGCTGGCAGACTGCGTTGCTCAGGGCGCAGTCGACTCGGCACCGGTCGACGCTGGTGGTGGCGATCGACGGCTACGGCGCGTCCGGCAAGACCACGCTCGCCGCCGAGGTCGCCGGCGAGCTGGATGCGGTCGTGCTGCACACCGACGACCACTTTCACGAGGCGAGGGCGACCGATGACCCGCGACCGATGGCGCAGTACTACGACTGGGCGAGCCTGCGCGAGCGCTCGCTGGAGCCGACCATCGAAAACGGCGCGCCGCTGATCCTGATCGAGGGCGTCTCGGCTGCCGGATCCGCGCTCGCCGACGTGGTCACGCGCTCCGTCTTCGTCGAGACCGCCGAGCCGATCCGGCTCGAGCGCCTGCACGCCCGCATCAGCGACGAGGAGTGGGACGAGGACTGGCTCGCCGCCGAGCGGGCCTACTTCATGACCCGCCCACCGGAGTCGTTTGACCTGATCGTCTCGGGCTCGGGCGTCTGTGACGCTCCCGGATGAGCTGCCGTTCGGCGGTTCACCCGCAGAGCAGCCCCGCATGCGTCGTCTGCGCCGCATGCGGCGCCTGCGCTTGCTCCGCATGCGGCGCCTGCGCTGTCTCCCGTGCGCGTGGCCGTAGTCGGCAGGGTCGGGACGCAGCCGTAATTGGCAAGGTCGGGAGACTCACTTAGAATCCACCGCACAACGCGGGAGCCCACTGGGCTGAGAGGGCGTCGGACGGCGCCGACCGTAGAACCTGATCCGGGTCATGCCGGCGGAGGGAGAGAGCAGTGATTCGCAATCTGCGCACGGGTTTGGCGGTTTCGGCCGCGGCGGTTGTACTGGCCGCGTGCGGGTCGTCCTCGCCTGGCGACTCGACGTCGAGCGGAGCCGGCACACACCAGGTGACCGCCAGCACCGGCACACCGCTCACCGGGGGCACGGCGTATTGGGCGCAGCAGCCACTGCAGCCCCCGAACTACATCTTCCCGTTGATCTCGGGCCAGTACTACTCGAATGAGAACGTCTACGAGTTCCAGACGCTGATGTACCGGCCCCTGTACTGGTTCGGCGATCGTGGCAGGCCGGGCGTCGACTACTCGCTGTCGCTCGCCGATAAACCCTCCTACACCGACCACGACCGGGTCGTGACGATCAGGCTCAAGCCGGCGCGCTGGTCCAACGGCGCGCCGGTCAGTGCCCGTGGCGTGATCTTCTGGATCAACCTGCTGAGGGCCAACGAGGGCGAGTGGGCCTCATATGTGCCCGGCGGCTTTCCCGACAATGTCACCGCAGCGCGCGCCACCGGACCGCGCACCGTCAGGCTGACGCTCAATCGCAGCTACAACCCGATCTGGTTCACCAGCAACCAGCTCTCGCAGATCACGCCGCTGCCGCTGGCGTGGGATACGACCTGCCGGCCCGGCGAGTTCTGCCCGCTGCGGACCGGGCCTCCCACAGCCGACACGACCACCGCCGGAGCCCGCGCTGTGTACGCGATGCTGAACGCCCAGGCGAAGGACCTGTCGACCTACGCGAGCAGCCCCATCTGGTCGATCGTGGACGGCCCCTGGAAGCTGCAGCAGCTCACCGCCGCTGGCCAGGCGACATTCGTCCCCAACGCAAGGTACGAGGGACCGGACCGAGCGAAGCTCGCAAAGTTCGTCGAGCTCCCCTTCACCAGCGAGGAGGCTGAGTTCTCGGTGCTGAAGAGCGGCCCCTCCAGGGGCAATGGGGGCGGCTCCGAGCCGCAGATCTCGATCGGCTACGTGCCAGACACCGATGTTCCGCAGCGCTCGTCGCTGAGGGCTCAGGGTTACCGCGTCAGTCAGTTCCAGCCTTACGGCTTCGACTACTTCGAACCTAACTTCAACAATCCCGTGGTCGGCCCGATCCTCCGGCAGCTGTACTTCCGCCAGGCGTTTCAGCACCTGGTCGATCAGCGGGGCTGGATCCATGCCTACTACCAGGGGATCGGCGTTCCCACGTACAGCCCGGTTCCATCGCAGCCGGCAAACCCATACTCGAACGCGCAATCGCGCGAGGATCCGTATCCGTTCAGCGTCGCGACCGCGGCGGGCATCCTTCGCAGGCACGGCTGGAAGGTCGTGCGGGACGGTGTCAGCACCTGCCGGTACCCCGGCACCGGCGCCGGTCAGTGCGGTGCCGGCATCCCGGCCGGTAAGCCCTTGCGCTTCACGCTCATGTACCCGAGCGGAATGTCCTCGACCGACGGCGCGATGGTCGACCTGCAGTCGGACGCCAGGCAGGTCGGCATCCAGATCGCGTTGAAGGAGGTCACGACCGCCACGATCGATGCCGAGATCGAGCCGTGCAAACCGCGCAGCTCTGCGTGCGGATGGCAGTTGGGCCAGTACGGCAGCGCCTGGGTGTTTGCGCCCGACCACTACCCGACCGGAGAGGAGATCTTCCAGACCGGCGCGCTCGGCAACGTCGGAAGCTACTCGAACTCGCATGTGGACACGCTGATCCGGGCCACGACCACGACCCCAGCAGCTGACGCGCAGACGGCGTTGGACGCGTATGCGAACGCCGTGCGCGAGCAACTGCCGGACTTCTGGCAGCCGTCGCCGGGCACGCTGCTCAGCTTCCAGTCAAACCTCGCGGGCGCCACCCCCAACGCCTATGGCTACCTCAGCCCCGAGGAGTGGTACTTCACGAGGTGAGCAAACGCAGCGTGACCCACTCCGTTAGGGGCTGCCGGCGATGACGGCGTTCCTCCTGCGCCGCCTGGCGCAGGCCCTCGGCGTGCTGATCGGGGTCACGGTGGTCGTCTTCATCCTCGAGCAGCTCACGCCCGGCAGCCTCCCGCACGCGATCCTCGGACCACGGGCGAGCCCGCAGGCGATTGCCGCGTTCGACGTCGCGAACGGGCTGAACCACCCGGTGATCGTCCAGTACCTGGACTTCGTGAGACACCTACTCGAGGGCAACCTCGGTTACTCGTACAAGCTCAACCGCAGCGTCGGCTCGCTGATCGCTCAGCAGGCCCCCAATGACCTGATCCTGGTCGCGCTGGGCCTGATCTTCGCGCTGATGATCGCGATCCCGCTCGGAGTCGTGCAGGCGGTGCGCCGCGACAGTGCGTTCGACCACGGCGCGACCGCAACCACGTTGGCGCTGTACTCGATGCCCTCCTACCTGCTGGCGTTGGTGCTGATCGCGGTGTTCAGCATCGGCACGCACCTGCTGCCGCCGGAGGCGGGTCAATCCGGCGCCACCGCCGGGATCCTCGCGGACCCGCTCGGACTCGTCCTGCCCGTGCTGACGCTGACGCTTGTCAACGTCGCCTGGTTCAGCCGTTACACGCGCTCGGCGGCGGTCGACACGCTGGCTCAGGACTACATCCGCCTCGCCCACGCCAAGGGCCTGCCTGAGCGCCTGGTGCTTGGACGCCACGTGCTGCGCAACTCGCTGCTCACGGTGGTGACGCTCGTCGGCATGTCGGTCCCGATGCTGCTCACCGCCGGGCTCGTCGTCGAATACGTTTTCAACATCCCCGGCGTCGGCCTGAGTTACTGGACCGCCGCCTCCGGCGCGGATTACCCGGTCGAGCTCGGGGTCACGTTCATGGTGGGAGTCGCGACGGTGCTCGGAAGCCTACTCGCCGACGTCGCCTACGCGATCCTCGATCCGCGGGTGAGGACCGGTTGGAACGCCACGCTGCGGTCAAGGACAACGGCGAACGAGTGGGCGCGATGATCCGCGCCTTCCTGCGGCAGCGGCGTGGGGTTGCCGGACTCTCCGTGATCGGGCTGCTGGTCCTCTTCTGTTATGTCGGGCCGTTGATACACCCGACCGACCAGGTTCAGGCGAATATCGCCATTACCAACATGGCGCCGGGGAATCGCCACCTGCTTGGAACCGACGCGAATGGCTATGACGTGCTGGGGCGACTGATGGTCGGTGGGCGAGCGACGCTTGAGATCGCGTTCGCGGTTGCGCTGCTGGCGACGATGCTGGGCTCGGCCTGGGGAGCGCTGGCCGCCTACACCGGAGGCGCGCTCGACGCGCTGATGATGCGGGTCGTCGACACGCTGATGGCGCTCCCGGCGATCTTCGTGTTGATCTATCTGGCCACGATCGTGCAGCCGACCGTGCTGCTGCTGATCGGCGTGATCGCGATGCTTTCATGGGTGGGCCCCGCGCGGTTGGTGCGCGGTGAGACGCTCAGCCTCGCCGCGCGCGAGTACGTGCAGGCGGCGCGCTCGATGGGCGCCGGGCGCACGCGCACGATCGTCCGCCATCTGCTGCCCAACACCCTCGGCACGATCGTCGTCAACGCCACCTTCCAGGTCGCGGACGCAATCATCCTGCTGGCCACGCTGAGCTTTCTGGGCTTCGGGTTGCCGCCGCCGGCCGCCAGCTGGGGTGGGATGCTCTCCCAGGGCACGGGCTACCTGTTCGACGGATACTGGTGGGAGGTGTACCCCGCCGGTGTCCTGATCATGGTGACCGTGATCGCCTTCAACCTCGTCGCCGAGGGTCTGCGCGACGTCGTCAGTCCGCGTCGGCGATAGCGGCGCGCGCAAGCAGCAGCCGCTGCTTGAGCTCCGCGTACAGCGCCGCACCCAGGAGAGTCCGGGCCTCCTGCTCCATCGTCGCCTCGATCGCCATCTCCTCGGCCAGCGCCCTCTTTCCCGCGGCGGTGATATGAAGCCCGACACCGCGGCCCCCGCCCACACGCCGGTCGACGTAACCGAGCCGCTCCAGGCGTCCCGTGACCTGGCTGATCGCCTGCTGGGTCTTGAAAACCTCGCGTGCGAGCGCGCTCGCCGTGATGCCCGGACTCGCGGCGATCCTGGCAAGCGCACCCGCCGAGGCGAAGGTCAGCTGTGTGTCGGCCAACCGAGGCTCGGAGCGGGCCACCCAGCGCGCGGACATCTCCCACAGCAGGTGACCGAAGTTGTCGCTGCCGGCCGCATCCGCGGAGAAGCTCTGGATATCGGACTCATCGTTACCCATGTTCAGGTTCCGGGCAGCCTATCGGCGAAGCCGCCGGCAAGAAGAATTCTACAAGGCCTTGTGATCACAAGGCCTTGTGATAGCCTCTTGGTTACGTGACACTCGACAACACCCTCCACAAGAACTGGACGCTGTTCGCCGCCTGCCTCGGGACCTTCATGCTTCTGGTCGACGTGACGATCATCATCGTCGCGTTGCCGAGCATCCGCGCGTCTTTGCACACCAGCTTCTCGGACGTGCAGTGGACGATCGATGCTTACTCGTTGACGCTGGCCTCGCTGCTTCTGGTGTTCGGCTCGCTCGGCGACATCCTTGGCCGCCGGCGCGTGTTCGCCGGCGGCCTCACGGTCTTCACCCTCGGCTCGCTGTTGTGCGGGGTCTCGAGCTCGGGCCTGATGCTCGTGCTGTGCCGCGCCTTCCAGGGCATTGGCGGTGCCACGATCCTGCCGACCGCCCTGGCCCTGGTGGCGCAGACCTTCACCGGGAAGGAACGTGGCTTTGCATTCGGGATCTGGGGCGCCGTCGCCGGCGCCGCGACCGGGATCGGACCGCTGCTCGGCGGCCTGCTCACAAGCGAGCTCAGCTGGCGCTGGATCTTCTTCGTGAACCTGCCGATAGGCGCCCTCGCGATCCTGATCACGCTCACACGCGTGCGAGAGTTCCGTCCGCCGCGCGCGCGCCGGATCGACGTGCCCGGTTTCATCGTCTTCACCGCTGGGCTGTTCGCGCTCGTGTACGGACTGATCGAGGCGGGCCGCGACGGCTGGGGAAGCACGTACGTGATCGTGGCGCTGGTGGCTTCGGCCGTTCTGCTCACCGCGTTCCCGCTGATCGAGCGCAAGCGCGCGGAGCCCATGTTCGATCTGCGGCTGTTCCGCAAGCCAACCTTCGTCGGTGGCTCGATCGCCGGTTTCGGGATGAACGGCTCGCTGTTCGCGATTCTGCTCTACATCACGCTGTACCTGCAGATCGCGCAGCGGTTCTCACCGCTGCAGGCGGGCCTGCGCCAGGCGATCATCACGTTCTCGATGATGGTGACCGCGATCCCGGCCGGGCGCGCGTCGCAGCGGGTGCCGACACGTTGGCTGATCGGGCCCGGGCTGCTGATCGTAGGCGTCGGGTTGCTGCTGATGCGTGGCCTCACAGCCGATTCCGACTGGACCGTGCTGCTCGCCGGGTTCGTCGTCGCCGGCGCCGGCGCCGGACTCGTAAACCCGCCATTGGCATCGACCGCGATCGGTGTCGTCGCGCCGCAGGACGCCGGCATGGCGTCGGGAATCAACAACACTTTCCGGCAGGTCGGCCTCGCCACGGCAGTCGCCACGCTCGGCACCATCTTTGCTCATAACATGGCCGGCGCTACGCCGGCAACGCTCCGCGCCACCTTTGCATCGACGCTCAACGAGCTGTTGCTGATCTCGGCCTGCGTCGCGTTCGCGGCCGGCGCGCTGTCCTTGGCGCTGATCCGACAACGTGACTTCGTGCCACACGCGGCTCCGGTGACGGCGGCGCCCTCGGAGACCATGCCGAAACGGGTCGCCCACTGACCGTCTGCCCGACACCTTCGGAAAGGTGGCCGGCCAGCGGGCCAGGCCACCCAACTGATCAGGCCAGCTCGGAGGCCGGCAGGTCTTCGGGTGCCGGCACCGTCTGTGGCGTGCCCGGCTCGGTGCCCTCCCAGGCGGCGAACGCCTCGGCGTCGCGGGGCGCGTGCTCGTGTGCGGTATCGCCGCCGAGCGCCAGCAGCCTCAGCTCACCCGGACCGCGGTTGACGATCTGGCGACGGACCTCCGGCGCCACCCGAAGCACGTCGCCAGCCACGAACTCGTTGCGCTCGCCCTCGATCATCAGAGTCAGCACGCCATCGAGGACGACGTAGACCTCCTCCTGGCGCTGATGCCGGTGGATGCGGTTGCGCTGCCCCGGCTCGAGCACCAGCACGTTGATCCCAAATGAGCTGACCCCGAGAGCGTCGCGCAGCCGCAGGAAGCGCCCGTCGGCCTCCGCGTCGATTCGAGCAGATGTGACGCCCTCGGCCATCTCAGGAGCGGTCCGCCATCGGCACGTAGTCGATCCCGCGTCCGCCGGTGTAGATCTGGCGCGGGCGCGCGATCTTCTGCTCCGGGTCATCGATCATCTCGAGCCACTGCGCGATCCAGCCGCTGGTGCGGCCGATCGCGAACAGCACCGGGAACATCTCGACCGGCATGCCCAGCGCCTCGTAGATCAGGCCCGAGTAGAAGTCGACGTTCGGGTAGAGCTTGCGCGAGACGAAATACTCGTCCTCGAGCGCGATCTTCTCGAGCTCGGTCGCGATGTGCAGCAGCGGGTTCTTGCCCGTCACCTCAAATACGTCCTCGACCGCCTGCTTGATGATCCTGGCGCGCGGGTCGAAGTTCTTGTAGACCCGGTGGCCGAAACCCATCAGGCGCTCATCGCCGGCCTTGACGCCCTCGATGAAGGCCGGGATGTTGTCCTGCGTGCCGATCCGGCGCAGCATCCGCAGCACGGCCTCGTTCGCGCCGCCGTGAAGCGGGCCGTAGAGAGCCGCGATGCCGGCGGCGACCGCCGAGTAGGGATCGACCTGGGAGGAACCGACGCTGCGCACCGCGCTGGTCGAACAGTTCTGCTCATGGTCGGCGTGCAGGATGAACAGCACGTCGAGGGCACGCTCCAGCCGGGGATCTGGGTTGTACTTCAGCTCGGCGACCTTGTAGATCATCGACAGGAAGTTGCCCGCATAGCTGAGGTCGTTGTCCGGGTAGACGTACGGCATGCCCTTGTTGTGCCGGTAGGAGAAGGCGGCGAGCGTCGGCATCTTCGCGAGCAGCCGCACCACCTGCATCATCCGCAGCTCCTGATCCTTGATCTGGGAGGCCTCCGGGTAAAAGGTCGAGAGGGCACCGACCGACGCCTCGAGCATGCCCATCGGATGCGCGTCGTAGCGGAAGCCCTGCATGAACTCCTTGATGTTCTCGTGCACGAACGTATGCGTCGTGATCAGGTGCGCCCACTCGTCGAGCTCCGTCTGCGTGGGGAGCTCGCCGTGGATCAGCAGGAAGGCGACCTCGAGATAGCTCGACTGCTCGGCCAGCTGCTCGATCGGGTAGCCGCGATATTCGAGGATCCCCTTGTCGCCGTCGATGTAGGTGATCGACGAGCGGCACGAGGCCGTGTTCATGTACGCGGGGTCATAGGTCATGATCCCGAAGTCCTCGTCGTCGACCTTGATCTTGCGCAGCTCGGTGGCGCGCACGGTCCCGTCCTGAATCGGGACCTCATAAGTCTTGCCCGTGCGGTTGTCGACGATCGTCAGCGTGTCCTGGGCGGATACGCCCTGTTCGTCGTGGGGCTGCGCGGTCTCAGTGGTCATCGCGATCCTCTCATGCTCATCATCTCGGCTCTGCTACCCAGCACACCCTCAGCTTGCAGATTAGTGACTCGCAGGTCCAGCAGGAGGCGCCACCTGCGCGGCGGGTCCTGCGTCACCCAGACTCGTCGGTACCCGGCCCGCCCTCGTAGCGACTCTCGGTCGCGGCCCGCTGGCCCTGATAGTGGCTGCCCAGGCCGGGGCTTCCGTACGGCCGCTGTGCCGGTCGATCGAGCGTCATGAACGAAAGCTGTGCGATCGGCAGATCGGGGTAGAGCCGGATCGGCACGCGGGTCAGGTTGTTGAGCTCGAGCGTCAGTGTGCCCTCGAATCCGGGGTCGCAGAAGCCGGCCGTCGCGTGCACGATCAGACCGAGGCGACCGAGGCTCGACTTTCCCTCGATGCGGGCGACTATGTCATCGGGGATGCTCACCCACTCAAGCGTGCGGCCCAGGCAGAACTCGCCGGGATGGATCACGAACGCCTCGCCCGGCGGAACCACGACCTCCTCGGTCAGGTTGACCGGCGGGTCGCGCAGGTCGATCGCGGTTGCGCGATGGTTGTGGAAGACACGGAACGAGTCGCCCAGGCGCAGGTCGACGCTGGCCGGTTGCACCATCGTCGGATCCCAGGGGTCAACCCTGATGCGACCGCTCTCAACCAGATCGAGGATCGTTCCGTCCGAGAGCACGGATGCGGGCGCGTTTGGCATCGGTCGACCAGTTTGTCAGGCAGGGCGCCGCCGCGGTCCGGCGAGGCGCAGCCGCAGGGGTTGCGAGGGGCGTTGCGAGGGGCGTTGCGAGGGGCGTTGCGAGGGGCGTCGCGAGGGGTCGCGAGGGGTCGCGAGGGGTCGCGAGGGGTCGCGAGGGGTCGCGAGGGGTCGCGAGGGGCCAAATGGTGAACTATTCAACCTTTGGCCCCTCCATACCGCATAACCCGCTGGCCTCAACCCCTGAGCCGCTCACCGTCGGGGTCATACAGCGGCTCCGCCGCGACCTCACCCTCGACCCACTGGCCGAAGATGTCGACCTCGACAGGGTCTCCGATCGCGACCTCCGGCGGCAGGTAGGCGTAGGCGATCGAGCGCTGCACGGCGTAGCCGTAGCCGCCGCTGGTGACCCGACCGGCCACCTCTCCGCCGACTCGCACCGGCTCATTCCCCAGCGCGACCGAGCGCGGATCGGCCAGAACGACGCATCGCAGACGCCGCTCGACCGGCCGCTCGCGCAACGCGTCGGCGCCGTTGAAGTCCTTGTCGGAGGCCACACAGAAGTCGAGGCCTGCCTCGTACGGGCTGTCGTCCGGGGTGATGTCGGAGGCCCAGGCCCGGTAACCCTTCTCGAGTCGCAGCGATTCGATTGCGCGGTATCCGCCGGCGATCAGCCCGACTTCCCGGCCTGACTCCCAGAGCGCCCGCCACAGCCCGAGGCCATACTCGCTCGGGCAGTAGAGCTCCCAGCCGAACTCGCCGACATAGGTCACGCGAAGAGCGCGGACCGGAACATCGCCGATCGTGAGCTCGCGCATCCTCATGTACCCGAAGTCGAGCGGGTCGGGTGTCAGCGGCGCCAACACGTCGCGGGCCCGCGGCCCCCAGAGCCCGAAGCACGCCCAGCGCGAGGTCACGTCACTCAGGACGACCGAGCCGTCCTCGGGCAGGTGGCCTCGGATCCAACCGGCGTCGTGCTGACCGAAGGCCGTGCCGGTGACGATCTGGAAGAGCTGCTCGCCCACGCGCGTGACCGTGAAGTCGCACTCGATGCCGCCATGGCGGTTGAGCATCTGCGTGTAGCTGATCTGGCCGACGTCGCGGGCAACGCGGTTATCGCAGAGGCGCTCCAGCAACTCGGCCGCTCCGGGCCCGGACAGCTCGAGCTTGCTGAACGACGACTCGTCGAACAGGCCCGCGCGCTCCCGCGTACCGAGCGCCTCCGCGCCGATCGCCGCCGACCAATGCATGCCGGCCCACCCGCGCGGACGCAATTCGGCGTCACCGCTCAGCGCGGCCGGCTCATACCAGTTGACACGCTCCCAGCCTGACTTCTCCCCGAACACGGCACCGTGCTCGGTGTGCCAGGGATAGGCCGGAGGGATCCGCAACGGCCGCCCTGCGAGTCGCTCGTGACCGGGGTAGCGGATGTCGTAATAGGTCTCGTAGACCTCGGTCGTGCGTTTGAGCGTGTAGCTGGGTGAGCGGTACTGCGGGCCGAAGCGCCGGATGTCCATCTCCCAGACGTCGAGCCCCGGCTCGCCGGCCACGATCCACTCGGCCATCAACTTGCCCATGCCGCCGGCGCCGGCCAGGCCGTGGGCGCAGAAGCCGGCGGCGACGAAGAAGCCGCGCACGTCGGATTCACCGAGGCAGAACTCGTTGTCCGGCGTGAACGCCTCCGGGCCGTTGATCAGCCGTGTGACTTTGACGTCCTCCATCAGCGGCACCCGCCTGCGTGAGTTCTCCGCGATCTCCTCGAACCGTGGCCAGTCCTCCTCGAGCAGGCGGCCGTTGAAGTCCGCCGGGATCCGATCGACCAGCCGGCCGTCGAGCGCCCAGGGGGCGCTGTGGCGCTCATAGCCACCCATCACCAGCCCCTCGCCCTCCTCGCGGAAGTAGATCAGCAGGTCGGGGTCGCGCAGCGTCGGCAGGTGCACGATCGCACCGTCGGCGTCGCGCTCGCGTTCACGGCAGGGTTGCGTCACCAGATACTCGTGCGCGAACGGCACGATCGGCACGCGCACGCCGGCGAGCCGGCCGAGCTCCGCGGCATACATGCCGCCGGCGTTGACCACAACCTCCGCCTCGATCCGTCCCCACTCGGTCTCGACCGCCCGCACCCGTCCATCAGCCACATCGATTCCGGTCACGCGCGTGTGTGTGAAGATCTGCACATCCCCGGCGCGGGCGCCGTCGGCCAGCGCATAGGTGAGCAGCGAAGGGTCGAGGTAACCGTCGGTTGACAGGTACGAGGCACAGCGCACACCGTCGGTGACCATCAGCGGGAACAGCTCCCGCGCCTGTTCGGGACCGATCAGCTCGAGCGGCAATCCGAACGTGCGGGCCCACGCGACCTGCCTGAGGACCTCCTGCTCACGCTCAGGCGTGCACGCCAGGCGAATGCCGCCGCACTCGACCCAACCGCAATCCAGCGTCCTGTACAGAGCCACCGAGTCCATCATCATCCGCGTCAGCGAGACGCTGCCGCGCAGCTGTCCGACAAGACCGGCCGAGTGGAAGGTCGAGCCACTGGTCAGCTCGTTGCGGTCGAGCAGAACAACGTCACGCACGCCCAACTGGGCGAGGTGGTAGGCGATCGAGGTACCTCCGACCCCACCCCCGATGATCACGATCCTGGCGCGCTCGGGCAATTCACGCGGTCGCGGCATCAGTGATCGCCGCCGTCGGTCCGGTTGCACCGAGAGTCGTCATCCGGGGGTGCCTGACAAGGATGCAGGGGGCGTGGCGCAGCAGCGCTGCGCGAGCCTCTGAAGACGCCGTCAGGCACGTCCGGGGGCGGCTCGAATGCAAGTGGGTTGGCGGCGGCGGTCACTAGCCATTCCTCCAGTTGTCGGTGATCGGCGGCGGCCCGTTCGAGCCGCTCGAAATGCTCGTCGGCGTAGGCGCCGAAGTCGAAGTCGAGTTCCGAGAACAGGCCCGAAACGACGCCCCAGGCGCCCTCACGGGCGTCAGAGACGAGCCGGTACAGACGCAGAGCGGCTAGCCGCGAATCGAGCGACCCGGCATCGGCCCGCTCGCCGTAGTAGGCCTCGAGCAGAAGCACCTCCGCCGCCTCGTCGAACTCGTTGTTGACCGCCAGGTTGCCGAGGTCGAAGTAGCGATGGCCGATCCCCGTGTACTCCCAGTCGACCAGCAGGATCGTCTCCGGAGTGCGGATCAGGTTGCCGGCGAGAAGATCGTTGTGGCACGGCACCGGATCGGTCAGCGGCAGCACGGCCGTGATGCGGTCGACCAACGCCTGTGCACGCCCATACCCAGCAGGCAACCGCCCGCCCCGGTCGTGCACCGTCCGAGCGTAATCCCGCAGCAGATCCGGGATCCAGAAGCGGGTCGGCAGCTCCAGACCGCTGTCGTGGAAGGCGCGAAGACCGCATGCCACCGCTCCGGGATCTGCGCGCAGCTGCGCAGCGTCGACCTCGGCCCCCGCCGCGAACTCGCTGACCAGGCAGTCAGCATCCGCGTAGAGCAGTTCGGGGCCGATCCCGAGGCTCGCGGCCCGCTTGGCCGCGAGCCTCTCCGCAGCGCGGTCGATGCCGAGCAGCTCCGTGTCGCGGCCCGGCAGGCGCACGACGCAGTCGTGGTCCCCGAGACCCACGCGGTAGTTGCGGTTCGTGATGCCGCCGGTCAACGCGACGGGCTCGCCGTCAGCTGGGCCCAGCTCGCGCTCGAGCCTCGAGATCAGTCCGCTCAACTCCGGCATCGAGTGCGATCGTGGCGTGGGAAGCTGTACTCATATAGGGTCACGGCTGCGCTATCACACAGCGGCGAGCGGCAATAGTCAAGGGGAGGTTTCCGTGGAGCTCGAGGCACTCAGGGCAGGCGTCGACACGGGCGAGATCGAGACCGTCGTGCTGGCATTGACCGACATGCAGGGACGGCTCCAGGGTAAGCGCCTCAACGCTCGTTACTTCCTGGACGACGTCGTCGGCCACGGCGCCGAGGGATGCAACTACCTGCTCGCGGTGGACGTCGAGATGAACACCGTCGACGGCTACGCGATGTCATCCTGGGAACGGGGTTATGGGGACTTCGTGATGCGCCCGGACCTCGGGACATTGCGGATGATGCCGTGGGAAACCGGCAGCGCGATGTGCCTGGCCGACCTGGCCTGGGCGGACGGCTCAGACGTCGTGGCCTCACCGCGTCAGATCCTTCGCCGGCAGCTGGCCCGACTGTCGCAGCGCGGCTGGACCGCGAACGCCTCGACCGAGCTCGAGTTCCTGGTGTTCCGCGACAGCTACGAGCAGGCTCATGACAAGGCCTACCGGGACCTCGAGCCCGCAAACGCCTACAACGTCGACTACTCCCTGCTCGGGACCTCACGCGTCGAGCCGCTGATTCGCCGGATCCGCAACTCGATGCTCGGAGCGGAGCTCCAGGTCGAGAACTCCAAGGGCGAGTGCAACCTAGGTCAGCACGAGATCAACTTCCGCTACGCGGACGCGCTGCGCTGTGCCGACGAGCATGTGATCTACAAGAACGGCGCCAAGGAGATCGCAGCGCAGGAGGGCATGGCGATCAGCTACATGGCGAAGTTCAACGAGCGCGAGGGCAACTCGTGTCACATCCACTTCTCGATCGCCGATACGGAGGGGTCGCTGTTTCACCGCGACCGCCAGATGTTCGATTCGTTCCTGGCGGGTCAGCTCGCGCATGCGCGCGAACTCACGCTGATGCTGGCGCCGAACGTCAACTCCTACAAGCGTTACGCGGTCGGCTCGTTCGCGCCGACGACGGTCGCCTGGGGGAATGACAACCGCACCTGTGCCCTGCGTGTCGTCGGTCATGGGGTCGGGCTGCGGTTCGAGAACCGCTCCGGCGGCGCTGATCTCAACCCCTACCTGGCACTGGCGGCGTTGATCGCAGCGGGCCTCGACGGTGTCGAGCGGGGCCTTGAGCTGGAACCCGAGCTCCAGGGCAACGCCTACCAGGCGGCCGACAAGCCGCGGTTGCCGTCGACCCTGCGCGACGCTCGCGAGCTGTTCGCCGCAAGCGAGCTGGCTCGCAGCGCCTTCGGCGAGGACGTCGTGGCGCACTACCTGAACGCGGCCGATGTCGAGCTCGAGGCGTTCGAGGCCGCGGTCACCGATTGGGAGCGGTTCCGGGGCTTCGAACGGCTGTGAGCGAGGCCCGATGAAGTTCTGCGCGCGGCCCTTGACTTGACCATGGCCGTGCGTAAGGATCGCGCGGCAAGGGCCAAGTGCTGGTCGTTGAGGCGAGAAACCGGGGGCCCGCCATGCTCGACACGAGGAGAGCTGCATGACCACTGAGGCGTTGGGCGCCGACGAACAGCGACTTGCGGAACTGGGCTACAAGCAGGAGCTGAAACGCGGTTGGAGCGGGTTCTCCAATTTCGCGATCTCCTTCTCGATCATCTCCGTCCTGGCCGGCTGTTTCACAAGCTACGGCCAGGCGTTTCTGAACGGTGGACCGGTCGCGATCTCGATCGGGTGGCCGCTCATCAGCTTGATGATCCTGTGCGTTGCGTTCTCGATGGCCGAGCTGGCCTCCGCCATGCCCACCGCAGGCGGCATCTACTACTGGGCGTCGAAGCTGGGCGGGCCCGGTTGGGGCTGGTTCACCGGATGGTTCAACCTGATCGGCCTGGTGGCGGTGGTCGCCTCCGTGGACTACGCCGCAGCCAGCTTCCTCGACGCCCTGCTCAGCATGCTCGGCGTGAATTTCATCTTCAACTTCACATCATCCAACGTGCACTACGGGGCGCATGTGGTGTTCGCCCTGTTCCTTATCATTCTCATCGCCCACGGACTGATCAACGTCTTCTCGAGCCATCTGGTCTCGATCTTCAATGGCATCTCCGTGTGGTGGCACGTGGTCGGCGTGGCCGTGATCGTGATCGTGCTGGTTGTCGCCCCGAGCCATCACGCGAGCCTCTCCTACGTGTTCACCACACGCTCGTACGGCGGCTTCAGTTCCAACATGTACTGGTTCTACGTGCTGCCACTCGGATTCCTGCTGACGATGTACACGATCACCGGCTATGACGCGTCCGCGCACGTCTCCGAGGAGACCCACGACGCAGCCAGATCGGCGCCAAAGGGCGTCTGGCGGTCGGTGTTCTACTCGGCGGTGATCGGGTGGATCCTGCTGCTTGCACTCACCTTCGCGGTACAGCAGTCACAGCTGTCGACGATCAGCTCGGCGGGCTTCCCCGCGATCGCGATCCTGCAGACGGCGCTCAGCGCCACCGCCGCGAAGCTGGTCCTCACGATCTCGGTCGTCGGCCAGCTGTTCTGCGGGATGGCGTGCGTGACCAGCGCGTCGCGGATGACGTTCGCGTTCTCCCGCGACGGTGCGATTCCGGGCCACAACATGTGGCGGCGGCTGAGCCCGCGAAAGACCCCCACGTGGGCCGTGCTGTTCGTGTGCGTGACGGCCGCCATCGTCACCATCCCCGCGTTCTTCCCAAACAGCGCCGGTTATCCGGTCGCATTCTTCGCCGTCACCTCGATCTCCGTGATCGGCCTCTACATCGCCTACACGATTCCGGTCTACCTGCGCTGGCGGATGGGTGACGGCTTCAAGCCGGGGCCGTGGACGCTCGGAGGCAAGTACAAGTGGTTGAACGTGATCGCCGTGGTCTGGGTCACCCTGTGCGTGATCATCTTCTGCCTTCCCGTCTCACCGGCCGGCGTCTACTTCTCGAGTGACTTCAGTTGGGGTTCGGTCAACTATGCCCCGCTGGTGACGCTCGGTGTGATGGCCATCGTCACGCTCTGGTACCTGATCTCGGCCCGCAGGACGTTCACCGGGCCGGTTCGTACAGTGGATGACAACGTGTTCCACGAGCTCGAGGGGCTCCCGGAGATCGCGCCAGGCCCGGCGTCGCCGTGAGCAGTCCTCGACTGATCTGAACCGAAAGGCCGACATGACAGAAGTGCTGACGGTGCTCGAGCCCGCCACCGAGGCGGTGCTCGAGCAGGTTCCCTGTGCGGGAGCCGAAGAGGCCGACGAGGCCGTTGGACGCGCCCGCGCCGCGCTGCCTGCTTGGCGCGGGCTGGCTCCAGCCGCACGGGCCGCGCAGCTGCGGGTGATTGCCGACAGGGTCGAGGAGCACCTCGAGGAGCTGGCGCTGCTCGAGGCACGCAATGCCGGCCATCCGCTGAACGCCGCTCGCGGCGAGATCGGCAGCGTGGCGGAGGTGTTCCGCTACTACGCCGGCTCGGTCGAACGGCTGATGGGGAACACGATCCCGGTCGCAGGCGGACAGGCGTTCACGATCCGCGAGCCGCTCGGCGTGGTCGGGCTGATCGTGCCGTGGAACTTCCCGCTCCTGATCGCGAGCTGGAAGCTGGGGCCGGCGCTGGCCGCCGGCAATACGGTGGTGCTTAAGCCCGCTGAGCTCACGCCGCTGACGGCGTTGCGGTTCGAGCAGCTGGTGCTCGAAGCCGGGATCGCGCCGGGCGTCGTCAACGTCGTCGCCGGTCACGGGTCGGTCGCGGGCGCACGACTGGTCGAGCACCCCGACGTGGCCAAGATCGCCTTCACCGGCTCGACCGCGGTCGGTCGCACGATCGCGGCCAGGGCTGCCGAGACGATCAAGCGGGTCACCCTCGAGCTGGGCGGCAAGTCGGCCAACATCATCTTCGCGGACGCCGACCTCGAGAAGGCCGCGGCGGCGGCGCCGTGGGCGGTGTTCGACAACGCCGGCCAGGATTGCTGCGCGCGCTCGCGGATTCTGGTCGAAGCCTCCGTCGCAGATGAGTTCCTGTCGTTGCTGCAGCCCCACGTGGAGGCGTTCAAGGTCGGGTCGCCGCTTGACCCGAGCTCGGACATGGGGCCGCTGATCTCAGCCAAGCAGCGCGACCGCGTGGCGTCGCTCGCGGCAGCCGACGGCACGTCCGTCGCGTTCCGCGGGACGACGCCCGACGGACCCGGCTTCTGGTTTCCCCCGACGGTGCTCGCCCCGGTCGACCCTCAGTCGGCGGCGGTGCGGGAGGAGATCTTCGGGCCTGTGGTCACGGTGATCCCCTTCCGGGACGAGCAGCAGGCAGTGACCATCGCCAACGACACGGTCTACGGCCTTTCCGGCTCGATCTGGACCCGCGACGGCGGCCGCGCGCTGCGCGTTGCCCGCGCACTCGAGACCGGCGTAATCTCGATCAACTCGAACTCGTCCGTCAGGGTCTCGACCCCGTTCGGCGGCTTCAAACAGTCCGGCTACGGTCGCGAGCTCGGGCCACACGCGACGGACGCATATACGGAGATCAAAACCATCTACTACGCAACCACATGAATCGCTTACAAGACAAAGTCGCAGTGATCACCGGCGCCGCCGGTGGCATCGGCCTGGCCACGGCCAGGCTGTTCGAGGCCGAGGGCGCCCACGTCGTCGGCGTCGATGTCAAGGAACACTCGGTCGGGGAGCTCGCCCTGCAGGTCGACATCACCGATGAGCAGGCCGTCAAGGACATGTACCAGCAGACGCGGGACCGGTTCGGGAGCGTCGATGTCCTCTTCAACAACGCCGGCATCTCACCAACCGATGACGACTCGATCCTGGTGACCGAGTACGACGCCTGGCAGCGCGTTCAGGACGTGAACCTCAAGAGCGTGTTCTTCTGCTGCAAGTACGGGATCCCACACCTGCTCGAGACCGGTGGCGGTTCGGTCATCAACACCGCCTCGTTCGTGGCCATCATGGGCGCCGCGACCTCGCAGATCTCCTACACGGCCTCCAAGGGCGGCGTATTGGCGATGTCGCGCGAGCTCGGCGTCGAGTTCGCTCGCAGCGGCGTGCGCGTCAACGCCATCTGCCCGGGCCCAGTGGCTACGCCGCTGTTGATCGAGCTGTTCGCGAAGGACCCCGAGCGCGCCGCACGTCGGCTCGTGCACGTTCCCATGGGGCGCTTCGGCGAGGCCGAGGAGATCGCCAAGGCCGTACTGTTCCTCGCCAGCGACGATTCCTCGTTCATGACGGCGTCGTCGCTGCTGGTCGACGGCGGCATCAACGGCGCCTACACAACACCGCTCTGAGACGCGACCAACGCTGGCGCGCGGCCTACAGTTGACGATTCCGCGCGGCCTCACAGAGCGCAGGTTGCACGCGACCGGCTAAAACATCACCTGGCATGACTGCAGTCACTCAACCCCGGACCCCGGCGGCGGGCTTTTCGCTGTTGCGCGGCGGCCGTGCATACATCTGGCTGGCGCTCGCCGCCCTGGCGCTTGCCGCGATCTCACTGCTGTATCCGTCCACGCCCAGCTACGACCCCTGGTCGTGGTTGGTCTGGGGTCGAGAGATCCTCCACGGGTCGCTGCACATCGCCGGCGGCTCCAGCTGGAAGCCGCTGCCCGTGATCTTCACGACCGTGCTCGCGCTGTTCGGCTCCGCGCAGCCGAACCTGTGGCTGCTGATCGCTCGCGCCGGCGCCGTGCTGAGCGTCCTGATGACGGCCAAACTGGCGATCCGGATCACCTGGGCGCTGACGGTGCGCGGCCGTCAGGACGGCTGGTTTGCCGGACTCGGACTCGGTGGGCGGCTCGCCGCATGCGGGCCCTCGACGCTGGCGGGCGCGATCGCGCTCGTATGCACGACCTTCACCGCCTCGTTCCCGGGCAACATGCTGCTCGGCTACTCGGAGGGTGTGATGGTCGCCGCCACGCTGATCGCCGCCGAGCGAGCCTGGGACGGCCACCACCGCCAGGCGTTCGCGCTCGGGATCATCCCGTCGCTCGACCGCCCCGAGTTCTGGGTCATCTGGGGGCCCTACGGGCTGTGGTTGATGTGGCGGGACCGCCGCACGATCCCGCTGGTGGTCGGGCTCGGCGTGCTGATGCTGCTGCTGTGGGTGGTGCCGCAGAAGCTCGGTGGCGGCAGCGTCACCGGCCTCGGCAAGCACGCACTCAACAACCACTCGCGTTCGAGCGCGATCTTCAGCTCATTCCCGCTCTGGACCGAGATGTCGACCAAGGTCTGGCCGCTGGTGCTCGAGCGCGTCGAGTTCGCAGCGCTGATCCAGATGGCGGTCACCGTCTATCTGGTCGCGCGCGCACGCCAGCGGCTCGGCGGCTGGTGGAATTCTGTCCGAAATCACGGCGCAGCTGTGGCCGCCGCGATCGCTTCGACAGCCGGATTCCTCTGGTGGGTGCTGATCTCGATCGAGACGCAGGCCGGCTTCGCGGGCAACCCCCGTTACGCGATCCTTGGCGTGATGCTGGTCTACATCGGCGGCGCCTCGGCCTACGGCTGGGCCTGCCTCGGCCTGGCGCGGCTGCTGCGGGTCGGCGGAAAGCGCCTGGCACCGCGGTGGGGAGCCGGCTGGGGCCAGCGGGCCGCAGCCGGCACGGTGGCGATGCTCGCCGTCTTCATCTTCGTGCCGACCTGGTTCACACACCGCATGATCACGATCAGGTCGATCCGCTATGACGTGCGCTATCAGGCGCAGCTGCGCCAGGGGATTGCCGCGGTGATCCGGCAGGCCGGCGGCGCCAAGCGGGTGATGGCCTGTGGGAGCGTGATGGCTGAGAACTACCAGGTGACGATGGTCGCGTGGTATCTGGACGTGCCGATTCGGTGGATCCAGTCGTCAGGGGACAAGACCCGGGTTCCCAATGTGAAGCTTGGTCCCAACGTCGTGGTCCAGGACTCCGCCACGAGCGGCGCTCCGCTGTACCCGACCCCTGAGGTGATCGCGGCCTGGGAGCGGGGCGGCTCCAAGTACCGGGTGATCTCTCACCACCCGGTGACGATGTACATGGACTGCTCGCCATACAGCCCCACCTGAGCCGGAACACCCCACCGCCAAACGCCTTCCTCAGCCTGCCCAGATGCCACGTGTCCGCCGACCTCGGCCCGCTTCGATCGACTACCCTGACTCGCATATGTCCCTCGCGAAGGTCGCGGTGGTCTGCGGCTTGATGGCGCTTCTGATCAGCGCCTGTGGCATCCAGGCGAAGCCCGAGGCAGGCACCGCTCATCTCAGACAATACGCCGGCAACCACGGCCTCACGGACGATCCCCGGACGCCGCAGGTCGCGTGCCTGAAGAGTGACAAGCTGCCGTTCCACGAGTACTACGCCGACGGCGTCCAGCATCTGCCTGCGATCCAGGTCGGCTCGGGCATGCAGGGACCAACCATCGTCTTCTATCCGACTTCCGGCATCAGCCAGGGTCTGCAGATCATGGGTCAGGAGACGGCCGCCGAGGTGATCGGCAGCCTGCTGATCTACCCGAACCAGGCCAGTCGCAGCCTGCTGACCAAGGTCGAGGGCTGCGCCTCGATCGGGGTCAAGGGCTGAGGGTCCCGAACATGGCCACGACCACCGCCAACGACAAGACCGTCGTCTCAGCGACCAAGGATTCCGGCTACATCCGCGATTTCGTCTTCCCGCTGCCCGGGTTCATCAGGAATCTGCCTGAATGGGCGCGCGTCGCGCTGATCCTCTTCATCCTCGTCGTCGTCTCGCTCGTCATCCGCACGCGCTCGATCGGCCAGCAGTTCTGGATGGACGAGGCGATCACCGTCGGGATCTCCTCTCACCACCTCTCGGCGATCCCGGGCATCATGCGCCAGGACGGGTCACCGCCGCTCTTCTACCTGCTGCTGCATTTCTGGATGCAGATGGTCGGTGACGGCGAGGCGGCGACGCATTGGCTATCTGAGATCTTCGCGGTCCTGACCATCCCGCTCGGCTACTGGGGCGGCCTCAAGATCGCCGGCAAGCGCGCGGGATTGATGACGGCGACGCTGATGGCGTCCAGTGCGTTCCTGGACTACTACAGCCAGGAGACGCGCATGTACGCGCTGATGACGCTCCTGGGCCTGTTGGGCACGATCGGCTTCATCCGCGGCTTCGTGTTCCGCGAGCGGCGCTACGTGATCATGTTCTCGCTCTCCCTGGCAGCGATGCTCTACACGCATAACTGGGCGCTCTTCTTCGGAGCCGGGTCGGTGCTGTCGCTCGTCGTCCTCTACCGGATCAGCGGCGCCGAGATCCGTGAGAACCTGATCCGCGACGCGATCTACGCCTACGTCGGCGCCGCGATCCTGTTCGCACCGTGGGTTCTCAACTTCATCTTCCAGTCGCTGCACACGGCGGCACCCTGGAACACCTCCCCACGGTTTGGCGCGCCCGTTCAGATCGCCCAGAGTGTGTACGGGGGTGCGACCGTCGCCGCGATCCTGCTGATCGGCGCGGCCATCGGCTATGCGGGCCTGTTCACGAAGGCGCAACGGGCCAGCACTCCGGCCAAGATCGCCCTGATCCTCTTCACCCTCGTGTTCTTCACGCTCATGTTCGGCTGGATCGCATCGCAGATCACGCCTGCCTGGAACCCCCGGTACTTTGCGCCGATCGTCCCGGCGATCATGATGTTCACAGCCATCGGGATGTCACGGGCCGGTCTGGTCGGTGCGCTGACGCTGGCGGTCGCGCTCGTCTTTCTCGCGCGGCCGGGAACATACGCCCCCGCGCACAAGAGCGATATGCAGGACATCGGCGGCGAGATGGGGCCGCTGATGCATCCCAGGGACCTTGTGATCGTCGGCCAGCCCGAGCAGACTCCGCTGGCCTATTACTACCTGCCCGGGGGCCTCAGATTCTCCAGCACGATCGGACCTGTGCAGGATCCGTCGTTCGTTAACTGGATAAACGCGATTGACCGCTACCGCGCAGCGAACCCGACGAAGGTATTGCCGCCGATGCTGAACAAGCTGAAGCCCGGCCAGCAGGTGCTCTACATCCGACCGCTCACCGAGGGTGTGATCGGCTGGAAGGCGCCGTGGACATCGTTGATCCGGACTCGCTCAGCGTGGTGGGGCCAGATCATCCACGACGACAAGCAGCTCAAGGTCGTGGCGTGGGCGCCGCACAATTACCGTGGCGCCTGCTGCGTCGCGGACTCCGCCATTCTCTACGTCAAGAAGTAGGTCAACATACGTGCCTAAAACCTCAGTTACCGCGGCCACGGCCGCAGCGCCCGCGCCTGGCGCCGACATCACCTCACAGACGCCGGTCGTCGTGCTCGGCGGCGGGCCTGCAGGCCTGACAGCGGGCTACCAGCTCGCCAAGCAGGGTAAGGCGGTGGTGATCCTCGAGGCGACCGACATGCTCGGCGGCATCGCCCGCACGGAGGTCAGGGACGGCTACCGCTTCGACCTCGGCGGCCACCGCTTCTTCACGAAGGTCAAGGAGGTCGATGACCTCTGGCACGAGATCATGAAGGAGGAGTTCCTCAAGCGCCCGCGTCAGAGCCGGATCTACTGGAACGACAAGTTCCTCGAGTACCCGCTCGAGGGCATGGACGTGATCCGGAAGCTCGGGCTCTGGGAGCTGTCGCTGTGCATGGGCTCCTATCTGTGGGCGCAGGTCAAGCCCAAGGGCCGTGAGGACACGTTCGAGGAGTGGGTCTCAAACCGCTTCGGCAAGCGCCTCTACAACCACTTCTTCAAGACCTACACGGAGAAGCTGTGGGGGGTTCCGACCGACGAGATCCGTGCCGAGTGGGCAGCACAGCGGATCAAGGGCCTGTCGTTCTTCAGCGCCGCCAAGGCAGCGTTCTTCGGCAACAAGGGCAACAAGATCAAGTCGCTGATCTCAGAGTTCAACTACCCGCGCTTCGGTCCCGGTCAGATGTGGGAGCAGATGGCCAAGGACATCCAGGCGCAGGGTGGCGAGATCCGCATGAACGCCGCCGTGACCAAGCTCGTGACCGACGGCGAGGGTCGGGTCGTCGAGGTGCACGCCGGCGGGGAGGTCCTGACGCCGTCGCACGTGATCTCGTCGCTGCCGCTGCGGACAACGGTCGGCATCGCCGATCCGGAGGCCCCGGTCGAGGTGCGTGACGCAGCCCGCGGCCTTCGCTACCGCGAGTTCCTGACGGTGTTGCTGGTGATCGAGGGTCAGGATCTGTTTCCCGATAACTGGATCTACATCCACCAGCCGGGCGTGCAGGTGCTGCGCATCCAGAACTTCAAGTCCTGGAGCCCGTGGATGGTCCCCAACGACCAGGACGCCTCGATCGGAATGGAGTACTTCTGCTTCGAAGGCGACGATCTCTGGAACATGGACGACGAGAAGCTGGTCGAGATGGCCGGTCGGGAGATCGAGAAGCTCAAACTGGCCAAGGCGGCCAACGTCAAGTTCGGCTTCGTGGCTCGCGTTCACAAGGCCTACCCGATCTATGACGAGAGGTACGCCGAGCGTGTCTCCACGATCCGCGCATGGCTGGAGCGGGACATGACCAATCTGTCGCAGGTGGGTCGCAACGGGCTCCACCGCTACAACAACTCAGATCACTCGATGCTGACCGCAATGCGCGCTGTCGACAACGTCACGCTCGGGACCCATCACGACATCTGGCAGGTCAACGTCGAGAGCGTCTACCACGAAGAGATCCACGACAACGAGAACCCGTATGCCAAGGATCCCGAGCCGCCGGCGATGACCAATCCGCTGGACTCCTGACCCCTCTGTCCCAACTCTGATATCCGTTAGATGTGATGCGCCGCCTGCTCGTTCTCCCGGTCCTGATCGCCGCGCTGCTCAGCGGCATGGTCGTGGTCGGGCTGGACGCGCCCGCGGCACTGGCGGCCGGCAGCACAGCGACGACCGGCGCGAGCGCAACCGCCACGTCATCGGCGCCCTCCACGGGCGCCTCCTCGTCGGCCGGCGCACTGTCGAATCCGTCGCTCAACCTCTCCAACGCCGAGCAGAACGCGGCGGCCGGCAATACGACCCCGGCTGCGCCGGTGACGAGCTCGACAAGCAGCGGTGGGCTCTCAGGCAGTGATGCGGTCCTGATCGCCGTTGTCGCCGTCCTGGTGCTATCCGGGATCGCCTTCTTCGTCTGGCGCGACTCACGACGTCACGCGGCCCAGATCGGCCACGGTCATGAGGAGCCGATGTACGGAGCCCGCGCACATTCAGGCTCGAAGACGCCACACAAGGCACGCAAGCTCAAGCCTGCCGAGCGCAAACGGCGCAAGCGCGGCAAGGCTCGCTAGGCGTCCTCGAACCTCGCGAGCCGCTGGCGCGCCCGCGTGAGCTGGCGCGCGACCGTTCGCCGACTGTCGCCGGTCACGGCAGCGATCTCTTCGTACTCGTAGCCGAAGCCGCGCAGCATCACGATCCGCTGCTGGCGAACCGGAAGCCTGCGAACCTCCGCGAGGCGCTCACGCATGGCCAGAGCCTG
Source organism: uncultured Conexibacteraceae bacterium (assembly GCA_963848435.1). Classification (GTDB taxonomy): domain Bacteria; phylum Actinomycetota; class Thermoleophilia; order Solirubrobacterales; family Solirubrobacteraceae; genus Palsa-465. The sequence continues at coordinate 334,795 of CAWKDQ010000011.1, forward strand.
CTCGGGACCGGGCGTGGTTGCTCGGTAGTCGTCGAGCCGAGCCGGCGCGGGCAGCTCAGCCAGCGGTTCGGTTCGCCCCTCGCGTCGTAGCAGCCGCAGCGCCAGACGCGTCGCGGTCGTTGCCAGCCAGCCAAGCTCGGTGCCCGGCGACAGGTCCGGACGGCTGATCAGAAGCGTTCCCCAGGCCGTCTGGCACGCGTCTTCGATCAGCCATTCCGGCGCCTCCAGGTTGCCCGACACGATCCGCACCAGCTGCGGATGCAGTTCGGCATACAGCGCGTTCGCGTCCCTACGCAGGATGACCATTTGCATTCTCAATCTCCAATTGAGCCTAAATTGACACACTTGACTCTATCAAAGTGGCGGCGTCGTTGGTACGTTTCTGATCTCAATTAGTCTCAACATGACAGGAGCCTCTCGTGCCCATCTATATCGCGGACGTCAGCGCGAGCCCCAACCCGGCAGGCCTGCCGGGAAGCAATGTCCTGCAGCAGATCGTCAACGGAGCCGATGCCTGGGCCCTGACGATCACGCTGGTCGGCGCCTTCATCGGCGCGGCGCTGTGGGCGGTTGCGTCGCATACAAACAGCCACCACTACGCGGCCAAGGGGCGAATGGCGGCGCTGGTCTCAGCGGGCTCGGCACTTGTGATCGGCGCCGCGCCGGGGCTCGTCAACTTCTTCGCGCATCTGGGAGCAACGGCGAAGTGAGCTTCATCGACACCTTCACGGGGACATTGAGTGACGTCGCGAACGGCAACGTCGTCGGCGCTGCAGCGCACGCCGCCACCAACACCGTCGCCGGTTTCGCGCTCGGCAACATCTCATCCTGGGTGCTCGGCGGCACCAGGGATGCGCTACGCGGCGTCGCCTCAGCGATCGGCACCACGACCGCGCCGAACCTTGACAGCACCTGGTTCTCATCGACCTATTGGCGGGTCGCTGCGCTGGCGGCGATGTTGACGGTCCCGTTCCTCTGCGCGGCCGCCCTCCAGGCCCTGGCCCGATCGGACATGGCGCTGCTCGCCCGGTCGGTCTTCGGCTATCTGCCCCTGTCGCTGATCGGCGTCAGCCTGGCTGCGCCATTGACGATGCTGCTCCTCGCCGCAACGGATCAGATGTCGGCCGCGGTGTCGGCGACCGGCATCGACGGCGGCGCACGCTTCCTCGATCAGGCGGCGACGGCCGCCGCAGACATGGCCGGGGCGAGCGACGGGTTGTTCTTTGCCGTGATCATCGGCCTGTTCGCGGTCATGGCCGCGCTCGCGCTGGCGGTCGAGCTGCTGGTTCGCGAGGCCGCGGTCTATGTGGTCGTGCTGATGCTGCCGCTCGCGTTCGCTGCGATGGTGTGGCCGGCGCGGCGCGTCTGGGCGACGCGCCTCGTCGAGCTCCTGGTCTCACTGATCCTGTCGAAGTTCGTGATCGTCGCAGTGCTGTCACTTGCCGGCTCGGCACTCGCGAGCGGCGGCAACCAACTCTCGACGCTGCTCACTGCGATGGCGCTCGTGATCTTCGCGACCTTCGCCCCGTGGGCACTGATGCGCATCCTGCCGTTCACCGAGGTTGCCGCCAGCGCCGCCGGCATGATGCGCCACGAGCTGCCCCAGGTCGCCGCCACCGCCGGCCGTCTCGGTGCGAACTCGATCGGTGGCGCCGAGCTGGCGATGGCGCTCCCGGCGAGGATGCGCCGGCAGGCGCAGGACGTGGACAGTGGCTTCGCGGAACAGGGTCCGCGGTCGACGACGGAGACCTCGCAGGCGTCCGAACGCTTCGAGCCGATGCCACCATCCGGCTCGGCGTTCGATTCCGACTTGCCCGAGGGGGCCTCGGCATCAGTGCCGCGCAACCCGATGCGCGACGGAGCGGAATCGCAAGAGCACCATTCCGCGGCGGAGCCCGGGAGCCCAGCCTTCCAGCGGCACTCAGGCGTATCGGAGCCACCAACCCACCCGAGCGCCGCCTCAGCAGCATCCCAACCGACGGAGATGCCCGGCGAGGGGCGAGCCGGGCACTCGCCAACCGAACAGAACGGCGCGGCACCCGATCACGACCCGCGCGGGCCCTTCCAGCTGCCGGCCATGTGGAAGACCGGCGGCGAGCTCGGGGATGACCTGCCCGAGATTCGGCTTGGACCCGACTTCGCCGCCGGTCCGTTCGACGCGGACCCGACCGTCGGTCCATTCGACGCGGACCCGACCGTCGCGCCTCCCGTCGAGGAGGAGCGCGAATGAATGTGGAGCGCATCAGCTACCGTTTCGGCCCGCTGGAGCGCCGTGGACTGCTCGGCCCGGTGCGGATCGGCCAGGCGATCGCCGTCGGCACGGCGCTGGTGGCGGGGGTCGGGTTGCTCGATCATCTCGGCGGCGGGACCGGCGTGATGGCGGCGATCGTGCTTCTGGCCGTCGCCGTCGCGATCACGACCGTGCCAATCGCCGGCAACACGGTTGAGCAGTGGGCGCCCGTCGCCTGCGTATTCGCGGCGCGCGCGGCGAGCAACCGGCACCGGTTCCGCTCGCAGCTTCCGACATATGGCCGCGCTGCAATGGACGACGCGCCGCAGGTGCTGCCATCGAGCCTCCGTGGTCTGCAACTGGTTGAGGTGTCCCATCGCGGACGCGCAGTCGGCGTGCTGTCGGAGCGCCGCGGCCGGCTGCTGACGGCGGTACTCGCATGCCGGGCGCTGTCGTTCGCGCTCCTGGACCCGGAGGTCCAGGAACGAAGGCTCGCCCAATGGGGCAGCGTCCTCGCGACATCCGCCAACGCCCCGATCCGGCGGCTTCAGTGGATCGAGCGCACCGCCCCGGCCCAGGGTGATGCGCTGGCCAGATGGCTGCATGCGGCTCGCGATCCTCAGCTGCCGCCGCGCGGAACTGCGCTGGTCGAGTCCTATCTCGAGCTCATCGGCCAGAGCACGCAGGTCACGCACGATCACGAGATCCTGCTGGCCGTGCAGCTGGACGTGGGCCGCATGCAAGGACGCAGCGAGCTGATTCCTGAGCAGGTGATCGAACAGGTCGGCCATGTCGCCCGTGCCCTCGAGACCGCGGAGATAACGGTGCTGGGCGCGCTCAGCACCGGCCAGATTGCGCGCGTGATGAGAACCGCATTTGACCCCTATGCGCGCAGCGAGCTCACCGCCCAGGATGCCGTCAGAGACGATGCCGATCCGCCGGCCACCATCAGCCGCAGCCGGGAGCACCTCCTGAGCCGCGTGTTCAGCCGACCCGGCCGGGCGCCGATCGGCGACGCCGGGCCCGCCGCTGCCGTGGAGTCCTGGGACCACTATCGCTGCGACGGCGCCTTCCACGCCACCTACTGGATCAGCGGCTGGCCACGTACGGGTGTCTCGCCGATGTTCATGGATGCGCTGCTGGCTGACTCGGGCACGGTGCGAACGGTGGCGGTCACGTTCGAGCCGGTCTCGCCCGAACGCTCAGCGCGTGAGGTCGAGGCTGCGATCACGCGCGACCGCGCCGACAGCGAACTGCGACGACGCTTCGGGCAGTCGGAGACCGCGCGTCAACGTCAGGCTCACGAGGCCGCTGCACGGCGAGAGGCCGAGCTGGCGGCGGGTCACGCGGAGGTACGGCTCGCAGGGTTTGTCACCGTCAGCGGCCGCGACGAGGGTGAGCTGCGGCGGGCATGTGCCGAGATCCACGGGCACGCGGCACGCGCGCGGCTCGAGTTGCGGCGCATGTACGGGCACCAGGCCGAGGCGTTTGCGTTCACGTTGCCGCTCGCCAGAGGCCTGCGATGAGCGCGACGCGACCAGCGCATCGGGTCACCACCAGGCACGCCCAGGCGATCTATCCGTTCACAGCTGGCGGCGGTCTCGGCGGTGAGGGCGCCTTCATCGGACGGGACTCTGACGGCGGAGCGTTCTGCTTCGACCCCTGGCTCCTCTATGAGAACGGAGCCCTCGACGACCCCAACGCGATCGTGATCGGCAAGCTGGGGCAGGGCAAGAGCGCGCTCGTGAAGACGCTGCTGTGGCGGATGCTGCTGTTCGGGCGCCGTGCCTTCGTGCTTGATGTCAAGCGCGAATACGGTCCGCTATGCCAGGCGGTCGGGGTGCGTCCGATCTCCCTGACGCCCGGGGGGTCGGTGCGACTGAACCCACTCTCAGCCCGGCCCGAGGAGCACGCGCAGATCGATCTGCTCCGGGCGATCGCCACCACCGCCATCGGGGAGCCGCTGCAGCAGATCGAAGCCGCCGCCCTGCGTGAGGCGCTGCGCACCGTCAGAGCGCACACCCTGGAGCCGACGCTGCCCGAGATCAGCGCTGTGATGTTCGACCCAACCTCTGACATGGCGGCTCGCCTGCAGTCCTCGCCGGAGCCATTGGCGGCCGAGTCGCGGCGTGCAGCGCTGGCGCTCCAGGACCTCTGCGAGGGGCCACTGAAGGGGATCTTCGACGGACCCACGACTCCTGGCCTCGACCTCGACGCTCGCATGCTGGTCCTGGATCTCCATGCCGTCCGCGACTCGCCCGCGGTCGGCATTCTGATGGCCTGTGCAACCGCCTGGATGAGCGCCCAGCTGGCCCGCACGGCGGAACACCCCAGCCGAGCGCACCTGATCAACGTGGCCGACGAATCGTGGAAGATCATCCAACACTCGGGCCTCGGCGAGTGGTTTCAATCCAACTTCAAGCTCGCGAGGCAGTTCGGCGTGATGAACCTCGTCGTCCTGCACAAGCTTGCCGACCTGCAGGCCGCCGGCGATGCCGGGTCGCGCGCCGCACGCATCGCTGAGGGGCTGATTGCTGACGCGTCGACGCGAATCATCTACCACCAGGACGAGAGTCAGGTTCGCGTCACGCGCGAGCTGCTCGGACTCTCCACCACCGAGGCGCGGATCCTGACGCAGCTGACCCCGGGCCAGGCGCTGTGGCGAGTCGGTACCCGCTCGTTCATGGTTCAGCATCAACGTTCCGCGATCGAGCGGCGCCTGACCGACACCGATACCGGGATGCGCATCGATGCCCGGTGAGCTGTTGTCACTGGCCGCCCTGGTGACAGCAATCGTCATCTTCACCTTCACGCGCGAGCGGCCTGACAGCGATGATGCCGGGGCACGTTGGGCAACCCGCCGCGACCTCACGGTCCTGAGCGGGCGCGGCGGTGGAACGGCGAGTCGGTCTGCAGGCAGACTCGCCCTCGGATACAGCCGCGGACGACTGCTGCGTGCCGAGCAGCGGCATGCGCTGGTCGCATTCGGCCCACCGCAGTCGGGTAAGTCGGCCGGGTTGGCGATCCCCGCGCTCCTGGAATGGCAGGGGCCGGCGGTTGCCTCATCGATCAAGACCGACCTGCTCGGCGCGACGCTCGCCCGGCGGCGGCAGCTCGGTGACGTGTACGTGTTCGACCCGTTCGAGCTGTCAGGCGCGCCCGGACAGACCTGGTCGCCGCTGCGTGGTGCCACCACCTGGGACGGCGCGCTCGAGGTCGCGTGGCGACTCGCGGCCGCGGGAGAGCTCGATCAGCGCGGTGTCGAGGGCGGCGACTTCTGGGCGATCGCCGCCGAGCAGCGCCTGGCGCCGCTGCTGTTCGTTGCCGCGCACAGCGGGGGCCGCATCGAACAGGTCGTCGAGTGGGCCTACGGCCAGGGCACCAGAGCGCTCGACTCCGAACTCGACCGCGTGCTCGCGAGCGCGGCGACGGATCAGGCCCGGCTCGATGCGCGCTCGGCATACGAGGCGGTCCGTGCGTTCGAGGCGCAGGCCGATCGAACTCGTGGCTCGATCGAGGCCACGGCGCAGGCGCTGCTGCGTGCCTACCGCTTCACCAGGGTTGCGCGCTCAGCGCGCGGCTGCGAGATCACGCCGGAGCGACTGCTCGGTTCGGATTCGACGCTCTACCTGATCGGCGACGCCAAGGCATCGAAGCTGCTGCGCCCGATCTTCCTTGCGCTGCTCTCGGAGGTCGTCGATGCCGCGTACGCGCTCGCGAACCGGAGTGGAGGTCGGCTCGAGTTGCCACTGCTGGTGTGCCTCGACGAAGCCGGCAACGTCGCGCCGCTCCCGAACCTGGCGGAGATCGCGTCGACTGCCCCGAGCCACAACATCCAGCTGATCTCGATCTTCCACGATCTGGCTCAGGCCCGCAGTCGCTACAGGCAGCAGGCGGAGACCGTCGTGAACAGCCACAGGGCGCGGATGTTGTTGCCGGGTGTGGCCGACCTGGACACGCTGCGCTACTTTTCCGGGCTCGTCGGCGAGCAGGATCGTCGCGAGCTGACGCGCACCACCGGACAGAGCGGCTCGACGCGCTCCTACGGCCGGCGCCGTACGCCGCTGATCTCGCCCGAGGCCCTGCGCCAGCTGCCGGACGGACATGCGCTGCTGCTCTACGGTCGGCTCGCCCCGGTGCGAGTCAGGTTGCGAACGTGGTTCGACGACCGCAGGCTGCGCAGGATGGCGCGTGGATCGTGAGGCCGCCGGTCGAAGATCCGGAACAGTGCCGCGCCTGGTTCGAGGACCTCTGGCTCGACGTGTGCCGGCTGCGCGAGCGCTATGCGCTGCCGGTGCGCAGCCACTGGTGGGAGAGCCCGATCCAGGTCGAGGTGCTGGCCGCGCTCGCGGCCTGGGCTCAGCGCTACGACAGCGGCGAATGGGACGATCCACCGGGCAAGCTCGCGCTGCTTTACGATCTGGAACGAGTGGCGATGATGCTTCGCGACGGCAACGACCCCTTCTACCCGGATCGCGACCGTCGCAGCTTCGAACGCTTCCTCGCCGTGATCTGGGGGCCGGCCAGCTGCGGCGGGATGAACGACGAACACGGCTTCGAGGAGCATTGATGGCGCTATCTACTCAGCGGAAGGACGATCCGCAGAAGCACCCTCTGATCACACAGCTCAAGGACGGGGAGGAGCTCCATATTCCTCGGCATCGGCTGATGAAGATCGGCCTCGGCGAGCAGGCGACCTACGAGGTGCTCAGCAACGAGCTGCTGCTTGACGGGCAGGCGCGACTGAACCTGGCGACGTTCGTGACGACCTGGATGCCATCGATCGCCGGCCGGCTGATGGCGGAGACGGCCGACAAGAACATCGTGGACAAGGACGAGTACCCGCAGACAGCGGAGATCGAAGCTCGCTGCGTCGACATCATCGCCGACCTCTGGCACGCGGACGAGGCCGAGCACGCCACCGGCTGCTCGACAACGGGATCGAGCGAGGCCGCGATGCTCGCCGGCCTGGCGATGAAGTGGCGCTGGCGTGAGCGCATGCGTGCCGCCGGCAAGCCGACGGATCGGCCCAACCTGGTGACCGGCTCCAACGTCCAGGTCTGCTGGGAGAAGTTCATGCGTTACTGGGATGTCGAGCCGCGCCTGGTCCCGATGGAGGGCGAGCGTTTCCACCTCGACCCTGAGGGCGCGGTGGCGCTCTGCGACGAGAACACGATCGGCGTTGTGGGCATCCTCGGCTCGACCTTCGATGGCACCTACGAGCCGATCAAGGAGATCGCGGCGGCGCTCGACGGCTACGAGAAGCGCACCGGCATCCATATCCCGCTGCACGTGGACGCCGCCTCCGGCGGCTTCGTGGCGCCGTTCCTGCAGCCGGACCTCGAGTGGGACTTCCGGATCAAGCGCGTGTGCTCGATCAACTCGTCCGGGCACAAGTACGGGCTCGTCTATCCGGGTGTCGGCTGGGCGATCTGGCGCAACAAGGAGCACCTGCCCGAAGATCTGATCTTCAACGTCAACTACCTCGGCGGGAACATGCCGACGTTCGCGCTGAACTTCTCACGTCCCGGCAGCGAGGTCATCGCCCAGTACTTCATGTTCAGAGCCCTGGGATTCGACGGCTACCACCACGTCATGCGACTTGCCCAGCGTGTCGCCATGCACCTCTCCGCGCACATCGAGAAGCTTGGCCCCTACCGGCTCATCAGCCGGGGGGACCATCTGCCGGTGTTCGCCTTCACGCTCAAGGACGAGGTGACCAACTACAACGTCTACGACGTCTCCGCGCACCTTCGGCAACGCGGCTGGCTCGTGCCTGCGTACAGCTTCCCGGAGAACCGCGAGGACCTGAGCGTGCTCCGGATAGTCGTGCGCGCCGGCATGAACTTCGACATGGCCGACATGCTGATCCTCCACCTCGAGGACGCGACCCGGGAGCTCGAGTCACTCGAGGCCCCGCTCCCGAAGACGGCCGGCGGCCAGGCTCAGGCGTTCAGCCACTGACGGATCAGGCGCCGCATGCCGTCTGCAGGGCGATTGCGGCGCCGATCTCCGCCGCGGCCACCTCGATCCCACTGAGGGTGGTCGCTTCCAGCACCAGCTGGAGATCGAGGATCCGGAGCTCGAACAGGTCGAGCGCGCGCGAGCCCACGACCGCGTGGCAGGGCACGCCGGCCTGGCGCGCGCGGGTTGCCACCTCCGACAGGAGCGCTCCGGTCAGACTTTCGGCGCCAAGATGCCCCACACCGGTGATCACAGCGTGGGCCGCGAGCATCTGCGCGTTGTAGTCGGGACTGTCGAGCGTCGTCACCCGGGCTGGCAGCCCGCTGGCAGCCAGCCCGGCCCGCAGCGCCTCACTCACCACCGCAGCCGACAGGCTGTGATCGAACCTGTCGGCAACGACCAGCAGTTCGGTTGGGATGCCGATTGCGTCTGTCCTTGTCATCCGCGCCATCCTGTCAGAGACGATGCCCGACCAAACGACGATCGAGGTGGCCGGCCGGGAGGTCAGGCTCTCCAACCCACAGAAGCTGTTCTTTCCTGAGATCGGCGTGACGAAGCTTGATCTTGTCGAGTACTACCTCGAGGTCGCCGACGCAGTCCTGAACCAGCTGCGCAACCGCCCGACGGTCCTCAAACGGTTCGTCAACGGTGCGGCGCAGGAGCCGTTCTTCCAGAAGCGGATCCCGGACTCCGCGCCCGATTGGCTCCAGACTGCAACCGTGACGTTCCCGAGCGGCCGCACCGCCCGCGAGCTGTTGCCCAACGACGCCGCCCACCTGATCTGGGGTGTCAACCTCGGCGTGATCGACTGGAACCCATGGCCCGTTCGGGCCCCGGACGTCGACCATCCCGACGAGCTTCGGATCGACCTAGACCCCACGCCGGAGGCCAGCTTCGATGATGTCCGTCAGGTTGCGCTGTGCGCCGGCCAGGTGCTCAAGCACCATGGCCTCACCGGCTTTCCGAAGACCAGCGGCTCGCGCGGGATCCACGTCTACGCGAGGATCGAACCGGAGCACGACTTCTTCGCGGTGCGACGCTGCGCGATCGCCGTGGCGCGCGAGGTCGAGCGGCGGGTACCCGAGCTCGCCACAACCAAGTGGTGGAAGGAGGAGCGACACGGCGTCTTCATCGACTACAACCAGAATGCCCGCGACCGCACCGTTGCTTCGGCATACAGCGTCAGGCCCACTCCTGACGCGCGCGTCTCGACCCCTTTGGAGTGGGATGAGGTCGCCGACGTCGATCCGGCCGAGCTGCGGATCGACACGGTGCCCGCGCGACTGCGCGAGAAGGGTGACCCAGCCGCCTCGATCGACGCCTCGGCAGGCTCACTGGCAAGCCTGCTCGAGCAGGTCCGCCGTGATGAGGAAGGTGGGCTCGGGGATGCTCCGTGGCCACCTCAGTTCGCCAAACAGCCCGGCGAGCCCAAGCGTGTCCAGCCGAGCCGGGCGCGGCCGGAGTGAGCCGGGCGTGGCCGGAGTGAGCCGGGCGCGGCCCGACTGAGTCAGGCCCGGGCTAGGCCTGCATCTGATCGAGGGCGCAATCACGCGGAGCCTTGTCCTCGCGCCAGCGCAGCAGCTTCGTTCCGTGGCGGATGCGCCCGCCGCTGGACTGGTCGAAGCTGACCTCGATCACGAGCTCCGGACGCAGCTCAACCCATTCGAGCTCCTTCTCGTTCTTCCAGCGGCTCGGGTCGCCGCGGCCGCGGGTGCCGGTCTCGTATTCGGCGAGGCGCTCGCGCAGGGCGCGCTTCTCGGCCGGCTTGATGCCAGAGCAGTGTCCGACGATGTGCAGGTCTCCCTCCGGGTCGTAGAGACCGAGGATCAGCGAGCCGACAGTGCCCGCCTCCTTGCCCGGCCGGTAACCGGCCACCACGGCATCGAGCGTGCGCGTGCGCTTGACCTTGACCATGGCGGTGCGCTTGCCTGGCGCGTAGGCGGCACCCACGTCCTTGGCGACAACGCCCTCAGCGGATCGCAGCCACGGTTCCGCGGCGGCGGCCTCGGTCACGACGGGCGCCAGCGAGACGCCCGGAAGCGCAAGCTGTTCGAGCCGTTGGCGGCGTTCGGTGAACGGCCGGTCGAGCAGTGCCTCATCGTCGAGCGCCAGAAGGTCGAAGGCGATGTAGCGCGCCGGCGTCTGCTGCGACAGCAGCTGGATCCTCGATGCGGCCGGATGGATTCGCTGGGAGAGCGCGTCGAAGTCCTCGGTCTCGTTCGCGCCCGGTCGGGCGTCGATCACGATCTCGCCGTCGAGCACGTAGCGCCCGGCCGGAAACAGCAGCTCCGGGAAATAGCGCTCGAGCGGCTTGGAGCCACGGGACTGCAGCACCAGCTGGTCGCCGTCGACGAATGCGATCGCGCGAAACCCGTCGTACTTGGGCTCGTACACCCAGCCCTCGCCGGTCGGTAACTCGGGCTTCCCACGTGCCAGCTGGGGCTCGATCGGCGGCTGCAGCGGTAGAGCCATGGCCGCGATCGTAATGGCTCCCGCCGCGCCGCGCGCTCGCGCACCGACCGATTAGGATCACGGTGATGGCGCACGACAAGCCGCAGGCTCACGCCACCGACGCCGAGGAGGAATACCTCCAGAGCCTGTTCTGGTTGTTCGAGGCCGGCCTTCCGATGACGGCGGCGAACCTCTCTCGTGCGATGCAGCTCTCAGCACCGACGGTGTCGGAGATGGTCGGCCGGCTCGAGCGCGACGGCTATATCACCCGCGACCCCGACCGCACCATCCGCTTCACCGACTCGGGCCGTGCGGACGCCGAGAGCATCGTCAGCCGCCACCGGATGATCGAGCGGTTCCTGACCGATGTCGTCGGTGTGCCATGGGATGACGTGCACGAGGAGGCAGAGCACCTCGAGCATGCGATGACCCCCCGCTTCGAGGCGTACGTGCGCGCGAGCGTCGGCGATTCGGGTACCTGTCCGCATGGGCATCCGATCCGAGTCGGCGAGCGCATCGCCGGCGTACCGCTGGCCGATTGCGCCATCGGCGCCAAGGTCACGATCCTACGCTTCGAGAACGAGGCGGAGGATCTGCTCCACTATCTCAAGGACACCGGCATCGAGCCGGGGCTGACCGGCGAGGTTTCGGTCAGGAACGACGAGGAGATCACGGTCGCAGGCCCCGACGGCCCGATCGCGATCACCATCAGCGTTGCGGAGACCGTCTCGGTCACAGCCGACCCCTCACCGCCGGCCAGGACCGCGCTGCCCGAGCAGTTGGTCCTCGGCCGCGGCCGCTACGGCCGCTGAGGCACGATCAGCCTGGAGTTAGACGACGGCCGGGATCTCGCGGAAGGCCTCGGCAAGGCGCGAGATGCCCTCCTCGATCTCCGCCGGCGTGACGCCCGCGAAGGCGAGGCGCAGCGAGGACTCGTAGCCCTCGAGCACGAAGTCACTGCCCTTGACGAACTGAACGCCGCGACGGGCGGCCGCGTCCGCCAGCGCCGCCACGTCGGTGCCGCGGGGAAGCTCCACCCACATGAAGTAACCGCCCTCCGGCGGGACGAATCGGGCTTCCGGCAGCTCACGCTCGAGCGCCGCGGACAGGACGCTGACCCGCTCACGGAGCGCGTTCCTGACGGTCTCGACGGAGTTCTCGATCGCCCCCGAGCGCACGAACTGGTTGACGATGCCCTGAGCGACCATGTTCGGCGAGATGTAGGTGCCGGTCGCCAGCTTCTCGACCCTCGCAATCACCTCGCGCGGCCCGACCAGGTAGCCGACCCGGATCCCGGGTGCGACGGTCTTCGAGAACGACGATGCATAGACAACGTTCTCCGAGTCCATCGACACCATCGTCGGCAGTGACTCGCCGGAGAAGCGCAGCTCGACGTAGGGGTCGTCCTCGAAGACGACGAAGCCGTACTCGCGTGCCAGTTCCAGCAGGCGCCGGCGCTTCTCCAGCGAGAGCGTGTAGCCGGCCGGGTTCTGGAAGTTCGGGATGATGTGCGCGAGCTTCGGTCGTGCGCCGGCCGCGAGTACGCGCTCGAGCGCAGCGACGTCGATCCCATCGGGCTCGAGCTCGATCATGCGCACGTCAGCGCCACGACCGCGCAGCGACAGGAGCGTGCGATCGTAGGTCGGAAGTTCAACGATCACGGTGTCTCCGGGCGACAGCAGCACGTCGAACAGGAAGGCATCCGCCTGCATCGAGCCGTTGGTCACGATCACGTGCTCCGGGGTGACCCCGTGTTTGCTGGCGATCCACTCACGCAGTGGCGGGTAGCCGATGGAGGTGCCGTAGGCCGTGAGCCCGCCCGGGTCCTCGGTGAAGGCGCTCTGCGCGGCCGCCTTCAGCCCCTCGACATCGACGATGTCAAGCGATGGTGCCCCGCGGGCGAAGGAGATCGTCTTGCCTACCGTCATCGTCTGCTCAGATTAGCCGTCGGATCCACGCAGGGTCGAGGCAGCCGCTTGGTTACGGCCTCAGCGTCGACATTGCGATTTCGGCGACCTGTGTGGGTGTGCGTCCGACCTGGACGCCGCGGGCTTCGAGTGCCGCTGCTTTGGCGGCGGCGGTGCCGTGGGAGCCTGAGACGATCGCGCCGGCGTGGCCCATCTGCTTGCCGGGCGGAGCTGTGAACCCGGCGATGTACGCGACGACGGGCTTGCTGACGTGTTCTGCGATGAAGTCGGCTGCTTGTTCCTCGGCGTCACCGCCGATCTCACCGCACATCACGATCAGCTCCGTTTCGGGGTCGTTCTGGAACAGGGCGAGCACATCGATGAAGTCGGTGCCCGGGACGGGGTCACCGCCGATCCCGACGATCGTCGAGTTGCCGAACCCCTGCAGTGCAAGCTCGTTGCCGACCTGGTAGGTCAGCGTTCCCGAACGTGAGACCACACCGACATTGCCCTCTTTGAAGAACGCCGCGGGGATGATCCCGACGTTCGCCTTGCCGGGGGACAGGATCCCGGGACAGTTCGGGCCGACCAGGCGGGAGCGACCGTTCTTCTTGATGACCTGGTAGACGCGCAGCTCATCATGCGCCGGGATGCCCTCGGTGATCGCGATGATCAACTCGATCCCGGCGTCCTCAGCCTCGAGGATCGAATCGGCCGCGAACCGGGGCGGTACGAAGATCATCGCGGTGTTCGCGCCCTGCTTCTCGACGGCCTCGGCGATCGTGTTGAACACAGGAACGCCATCAACGTTCTGACCGCCCTTACCAGGGGTCACTCCAGCCACCACCTGGGTGCCGTAATCACGGTTGCGCAACGAATGGAACGTGCCCTCTGAACCGGTGATTCCGGTCGTCACAAGTCGCGTGCTCTTGTCGATCAGGATGCTCATGACTCAGGCCGCCTTCGCAAGCTCGACGACCCTTGCCGCAGCCTCATCCATCGTCGCCGCGGCATACACACCCGGCAGGTTCGCGTCAGCCAGCAGTGCACGGCCCTCCTTGTCGTTGGTTCCATCGAGCCGTACGACGAACGGCACCGTCGGCTTGACGATGTCGAACGCCTCGATCAGGCCCCGCGCGACCTCATCGCAGCGGGTGATCCCGCCGAAGATGTTGAAAAGCACCGCCGTGACCTTCGGATCCGACAGGATCACCTCGACCGCGCTGACGATCGCGTCGGCCTTCGAACCGCCGCCCGCGTCAAGGAAGTTGGCCGGCTCCCCACCCGCGCCCTTGACGACGTCGAGCGTCGACATCACCAACCCGGCACCGTTGCCGAGAATCCCGATGTTGCCGTCGAGCTTGACGTAGGTCAGACCGCGATCATGCGCCATCCGCTCCTGCGGATCCTCAGCCGAGAGATCCCGCAGCTCCGCGTTATCCGGATGCCTGAACAGCGAGTTGTTATCAAGCGTGACCTTCGCATCCAACGCCCTCACCGACCGCTCCGGGGTGACGATCAACGGATTGACCTCAACCAACGTCGCCTCCTCGGTCACAAACACCCCGTAAAGCTTCGCGAGCATCGCGCCGACCGGCCGCACCACATCAGCGTCAACCCCGGCCTCAAACGCCAGTTTGCGACCGTGGAAATCCTGGAACCCCAACAGTGGATCGACATGCAGACGCGCGATCGCATCGGGATCCTCCTCCGCGACCGCCTCGATGTCCATACCACCCTTGGTCGAGAGCATCACCAGCGGCGCCTTCGCGCTGCGGTCGAAGACCACCGACGCGTAGTACTCCGACGCGATCTGTGACGCCGCCTCGATCCACAGCTCATAAACCGTCAAACCGCGGATGTCCATCCCCAGAATCGCCTCAGCATGCTGCCGCGCCTCATCCCGGTCAGCCGCGATCTTGATCCCACCAAGCTTCCCACGGCCCCCGATCTGCACCTGCGCCTTCACGGCGCACGGATAACCGATCTCCTCCGCGGCAGCCACCGCGTCCTCCACCGTCCGCGCAGGCCTACCCGAAGGAACCGGCACACAATGACGCGCAAACAACAACTTCCCCTGATATTCGAGCAAATCCATGCAGACCAATCTATTGAAAAGCGGCGCTCGCGGATCCCAGCCCCGCCACACAGGGCTTGCTCCTGGCGTTCGCATCGCGAGCCAGCGCCTCGGCAACCGGTGAAAAATGGCATCATGGCCGCTCCATGGCCATTCCCAAGCAGATCAACTTCGTCACCTTTGACGTATACGGCACGCTGATCGATTGGGATACCGGGGCCACCGACGCGTTCATGAAGGAGGCCGAGCGTGACGGCTTCACGCTCGACCCCGCGGAGGTCGTCCCGCTGTTCCATTCGGTCCAGCAGCAGATTCAGGCGGGGTCCTACGAGCTGTACGCCGAGGTGCTTCGCCGCACGGCCGTCCAGATCGCAAAGGACCTGGGCTGGTCGCTCGAGCCCTCCCGCTCAGGCTTCCTGCCCGACTCGGTCCAGCGTTGGCCTGCCTTCAAGGAGACCAACCCGGTGCTTCAGAAGATCGCCAAGAAGCACAGCATCGGGCTGATCTCCAACATCGATGACAAGCTCCTGGGCCAGACCCGGCGCCACATCCCGCAGGACTTCGACCTGGTCGTAACCGCCCAGCAGGTCCGCTCCTACAAGCCGGACCCCGCGCACTTCACCGAGTGCGAGCGTCGCATCGGCGGCAAGAAGGGCTGGGTTCACGTCGCCGCGAGCTACTACCACGACGTCGAGCCGTGCATCAAGAAGAAGATCCCGGTGATCTGGGTCAACCGCCACGGGGAGACGCTCGAGGCGAACCAGAAGAAGCCCGACGCGGAGGTCAAGACGCTCCGCGAGGCCGCCAAGCTGATCGACGCGGCCTAGCGCCGCCGTGGCCCCGTTGACGGTGGCGCCGCCGCGGCCGCGGCGGCTCACACAGCTCTACGTGGGTCTGCTGCTCTATGGGGCCAGCGACGCGATGCTGCTGCTCGGGGGCCTTGGCGTCGACCCCTGGGACGTCTTTCACCAGGGCCTCTCTCGGCGGCTCGGGCTCGGGGTCGGCACCTGGTCGTTGATCGTCGGGGCGACGGTGCTGCTGCTCTGGATCCCGCTGCGGCAGCGCCCTGGCGTGGGCACGATCAGCAACGTCCTGGTCGTCGGGCTCACGATCGACGCGCTGCTCGCGCTCTTCAGCGAGCCGCACGACCTGACGGCACGGATCGCCCTGATGCTGGGAGGCGTGCTGATCAACGGCGTCGCTACAGGCGCCTACATCGGTGCCGGCCTTGGCCCAGGTCCGCGCGACGGACTGATGATGGGCCTGGCCGCGCGGGGCCATCAGATCCGAGTGGTGCGCACCGGAATCGAGCTGACGGTGCTGGCGATCGGCTGGGTGCTGGGCGGCACGGTCGGCGTCGGCACTGTTGTGTACGCGCTCGCGATCGGACCGCTCGCGCATGTGTTCGTTCCGCGCCTGGCGGTCACCAGGACCGCTGCGACCCAGGACGCCGGCTCAACGCTCGAGGGCCATTGACGCAAGGTTGCGCTCGTGGATCTGCCTCTGGGTGGCCGACCGGCGCCCGTCTGCGAGCACAACACTCTCACCGCCTCGCAACAACGCATCCACGTAGGCGAGGTCCTGCGTGAGGATCTCGAGGGCGCGCTCATTCGGCAGCGGGCGGCCGTGTCCCGGAACCACCGTGACCGCCCTGTGCACGAGCGGGGAGAGGCGCAGCAGCGTCTCACGGTAGGCCTCGAGCGACCCTCCGCTTTCCGCGGAGATCATTGGGATCTCCACGGGCGACAGGTAGTCGCCGCAGATCAGCACCTCCGCCCACGGGATCCAGTAGGCGACACCGTCGCCCGTATGTCCATCGGCCGGAAAGACCTCGAGCTCGTTCACGGTCTCGGACCCGATCGAGATCCGCCCCGGCGTCGGCAGCGCCTGCGGCTCGGCCAGGCGCAACGGCCGACGACCCTCGACGTAGAACTCGGCGTCGAACTCGCGCAGTCGCCGCTGCGGCTCGCCGATTTCATCGCTCAGCCGCGTCGCGGTGGCCTCGCCCACCCCCAGCGAGCTCTCGGGGAATGCCAGCCTGCCGAGTAGGTGGTCCCAGTCTCCGTGGGTCGCCAATAGGCCGCTTACCGGGAAGCCCACCTGCTCCATCAGCGCCGGCAGCGCTTCGAGTTCGTCGGGCAGCACCGGCGAGTCGATCACGAAGCCCTCATCGCCCGATCGGACGGCTGTGCACGTCGTCTGCCACACACCTGAGACGACCACGACCACGTCCTCGCCTACGGCCAGCGCACGCATGCCGCGGACGCTACCAGGGGTCGCAACACGCCCAGTTCCAGCCCCCTGCGGGTACCGCCAAGCGAACTCCTAGAGGACCACGAGCAGGGCGCTAGGCGCCTTCGCCGTCGTTGGTGATGATGGCGATCAGGTCTCCGGTGGTGACGGCGGCGCCGGTGGTGATCGGTAGTTCCCTGATCATTCCGGTTTTGTGGGCGGTGATCTCGTTTTCCATCTTCATCGCCTCGATCACACAGATCAACTCGCCCTCCTTGACCTCCTGGCCGTGCTGCACCACTACCTTGAAGACGGTGCCCTGCAGCGGTGAGGTCAACGCGTCACCACTGGGGCCACCACCAGCAGCGCTGGTGCGTGCGGAGCGTCGCGGCGCGGCACGCCCGGCGGGCGTTGCGGAACCGGTCCCAGCAACCGGCCGCATGCTCATGTCGGCGGGGCCGTGGACCTTCACGTCAAACCGCCTGCCAGACACCTCAACCATGTAATCGTGGGTGACGGTGTCTGCAGGCTCGCGACCATCCAGACCATCAGCTGCGGGTTCTGCGGGCGGGAACGCCAGCGCCTTCAGCCAATCACGATCCTCGATCAGATCCCGGCAGGTCTCCGCCCTGGCCCACTGCTCAGTCTGCAGAATCGCTGAGTGAAACGGCAGCAGGGTCCTGAGCGCACCGATCTCATACTCACCCAGCGCACGCACCATCCGGCGGGTCGCGGCAGCCCGATCTGCGTCCCAGACGATCAGCTTGGAGACCATCGGGTCATACATCGGCGAAACCTCAGAACCCGGGCCAACCCCAGAATCAACGCGCACACCCGGCCCAGACGGCTCCCGGTAGGCGCCGATCCGGCCCGGGGCAGGCGCGAAATTCCGGGACGCGTCCTCAGCGTTGATCCGGCACTCGATCGCATGACCACGTAGCTGAACCTGATCCTGGGTGATCGACAGCACCTCACCCGCAGCGACCCGAATGCCCTCCCTGACGATATCGACGCCCGTCACCATCTCAGTCACGCAATGCTCAACCTGCACCCTGGTGTTCATCTCCAAGAAAAAGTATTCGCCGTCCTGCAACAACCCCTCGATCGTCCCCGCCCCCGAATAATCAACCGCCAACGCAGCATCGGTGCCGATCCTGCCGATCCGCTCCCGCAACCCCGGGACAGCCGCAACCGCCGGTGCCGGCGCCTCCTCAATCAGCTTCTGATGACGCCTCTGCAAAGAACAATCCCGCTCACCGAGATGAATCACATTGCCGTGCTTATCAGCGAGGATCTGCACCTCAACATGCCTGGGGTCCGGCAGGTAGCGCTCCAGATACACCGTCGCGTCCGAGAAGAACTTCTCCCCCTCCCGCGCCGCGCCCTCAAACGCATCCTCAAGTTCCCCAGCGCTCAACGCAACCCGGAAACCCTTACCGCCACCACCACCCGCAGCCTTCACCGCGACCGGAAATCCGATCTCAGCATCAATAATCCGCCGCGCATCCTGCACCGTCGCGACAGGCGAGGTCGTCCCAGGCACGATCGGCACCCCCGCCGAAGCCATCAACTCACGCGCACGCGTCTTCGACCCCATCGCCTCAATCGCCGATGCGGACGGGCCGATGAACACGATCCCAAGCTCCTCAAGCGCCGCCGCAAACCCCGCGTTCTCCGCCAGAAACCCATACCCCGGATGCACCGCCTCAGCACCCGAGCGCGCCACCGCATCCAGCAACCGCTCAACGTTCAAATACGACTCCGCCGCCGGCCCCGGCCCAAGCAAAAACGCCTCATCAGCCCGCCTCACGTGCGGCGCACCACGATCAAGCTCCGAATACACCGCGACCGTCGCGATCCCAAGCTCCTCACACGCACGGACAATCCGCACCGCGATCTCACCACGGTTCGCAATCAAGATCTTCGAGAACATGCGGCGCCGGACTTTACCGTCGTCCTAAACTTTCGCGCGTGACGACGCTTCCGGAGGCGCATCCGGGCCACTCGCGCCGCTGGAACCTGGAGACGATCAAGAGCGGCGTCAGCACCGGCTCGCTGGTTCGCTACACGCTGTACCTGTATATCGCCTCGCGGCTGCTGTTCCTGGCTATCGCCGCTGTCGAGGTGGCGACGCAGCACAGCTCGCTGCACAGCTCGATGAGCAACTGGGACGGGTACTGGTACCTGAGGACCGCCGCCGAGTGGTACGAGCACAGCGTCAACCATCAGGCAGGTCAGTACCAGACGCTCGGATTCATGCCGCTGTATCCGGCGCTGATCTGGGTGGTGGCACACGTCACCCAGCTCGACAACTTCGGGGCGGGCGTGCTGATCTCGATGATCTTCGGCGGGGTCGCGACCGTACTGATCGGCCGCCTCGCCGAGCGGTGGTGGGGAGAGCAGGCCGCGCGGCGGGCGATCGCATTCTGGTGCTTCTTCCCGGGCACGATCGTGTTCTCGATGGTCTACACGGAGGGGCTCACGCTGACCCTGATCGCGGGCGCGATCACGCTGCTCGAGCGCAGGCGCTGGGTCTGGGCGGGGATCCTGGCCGGCTTCTCCACAGCGGTGGCGCCGGTGGCACTGTCGGCGATTCCGATGTGTGCCGTCGCCGTCTGGCCCGTGGTGCGCGATCGCGGTTGGCGAGACCCGGAGGCGCGCCGGGCGCTGCTCGCGCCGATTATCTCGACGTTCGGCGTGCTCGGCTTCGCGATCTTCCTGAAGTTCTGGACCGGCTCGCCGTTCGCCGATTACACCGCCCAGCACGTCGCCTGGTCGGAGTCGACCACGCCCCTGGCGATCCCCCGCGTGTTCGGCTCGCTGTTGCGACAGCTGTACATCTCCGGCGTCGGTTCACATGGACCCGGTGGTATCGATCTCAACGCGGTGGCGGCACTGCTCGGCACCGCGTTTCTGTTGTGGGGCTTCAAGCTGCTCTGGGATCACCGCCGGCGAGTACCCACGACCGCGTGGGTGTGGGCGATCTGCGTGGCGCTGCTGGCGCTCACCTCAGCCAAGACGCCGCCCAACCCGCGCATGCTGATCGTCGCGTTCCCGGTCGTGATCGTGGTGGGCGCGGCGCTGAGCGGCCGCTCGTTCAAGCGAGCGATGGCGATCAACATCGCGGCGACGCTGGTGATGAGCTACTTCACCTACGTCGGCATCTGGCTGCGTCCCTGACCGGCACGGTCGGGCCCACCGTTCAGCGGTGAAACAGTTGCACGTGCACCGCCGATGACCAGCCGAACATCCGCATGCGGCTGTGCGGGTACAGGTGGCTGAACGATCGCTGCAGCGACTCGTAGCGGCTGAGATGCGCCCGCGATTCGGGCGTCCCGCTCCGCAACCCCTCATGGCTGCCCAGAAGCCACAGCCGCGGGCATCGCCTGGAGATGGTGGTCAGCTGACGAGCATCCAACGTGCCGTAATCCTCGACGAATGGTCGCACCACTCCCCAGCGAACGGACGGCAGTACGGGCGTGAGCGACGCCGCCCGACCGCCGCTACTCAGCAGGTAGTAGCCGAACGGCTCGCGTCCGTCCTGCGGGTAGAAGGCGATGCAGGCCGGCTCACCCGCCGGCGTGTCGGCGAGCACGTGGGCGGTCGCCGCCTTCCAGTCCTCCGGGGAGACGCCGTAGTTCGGTAGCACCTGTGCGAGGCGCAGCGTCAGCAGCGCAGCACACAGGAAGATCCCGAGCGCCGGCGGCACCAACGGCTGGAACAGCGCCCACGCGAGCAGCAATGCCAACGCCGGCATCACCAGGATCGTGATCCGTGCGAGCTCGACCGGCTCGCCCGCGGCATAGAGGACGAGGGTGAGCACGGCCGGGATCAGCGCCCAGGCCAACACGAGCAGCAGCTGCCACCGTCCGGTCCATCTGCCTCCGATCTGCTCCACGCCGGGGACCGTCAACGGCTCCGGGGCTGACTGACTGAACACAGCCCGTGCCGCCAGCCCGAGCGCGGCGATCACCGCCACCCACATCACGACCTCGGTCGCGGCCGTCGTCGCGGTGTCATGGAAGTTCGGCGGCATCCCGGCAGACAGCAGCGTGACAGCGGCCTGGTGTGCGAGGTCCCAGCTCAGCGGCGTCACCCAGAACAGCTGTCCTGACCCTCGCTGGGCGGCGAGCACCATCAGCGGCACGCTCAGCACCAGCACCGCCGCCAGGCAGCCGATCACTGCTCGCGTGCGCTCGCGGAACAGGAGCAACATCGCCAGCTGCGCCGGGATCACCAGCGCGACGTCATAGCCGATGTAGAGGGCGGCGAGTGTTGTCAGCACGTAGGCGACGAGCGCACCGCGGCTCGGCGCCCGGTCAGCCGGGGCCTGCAGGATCGCGATCAGCGCCAGGAACGATGCCGTCGCGAACGTGACCAGCAGCGCATAGCCGCGCATGTTCTGGCCCCAGAACACCAGCGGCAGGCTGACGACCGTGATCAGTCCGGCGGCGATTGCGATTCGCCTGTTGCCAAACAGGCGAATCGCAATCGCCGCCACCAGTGCGCCCGTCACCCCGTTGGCGATCACCGAGGGCAGTCGCAGCACCCACGCCGCGTGCCCGAACCAGCCGATCACGGTGTGCATCAGCAGGTAATAGGCGAGCATGTTGCCGCCGTCGTTGCGGATCCCGCGCCACAGCGCGGCGCCGTGCTGGGAAGCGATCGCGAAGGTCGCGCCCTCGTCGAGCCAGAGGCTGCGGGTGCCCAGCTCGATCGCACCCAGCACGATCCCGACCAGCGCCGGGATCGCCATCGCGATCAGATCGCTCCGGTCGAGGGAGGGTTTCCTTTGCCCACGCCCAAAGAACCGCTCCCTGACGGAGGTCCCCTGCTCAAAAATCAGCCGGTTCATCCGGCGTGAAGCTAGCGCCCCGGACCCTCGCCCACCGCGCGGAGGGCGAGCGCGTGCACGTTCGGGATCAGCGACCGGAACGGATCATCCCGGCGCCGACGGTGTCGTTGGTCGACTCGTCGATCAGGATGAAGCTGCCGGTCGTGCGGTTGCGGGCGTACGGATCGACGACCAACGGGGCGCTGCTGCGCAGGTGCACGCGACCGATCTCGTTCAGGCCCAGCTGCGTCGCCTCAGGATTGCGCTCGAGCGTGTTGACGTCGACGCCGTACTCGAGCTTGTCGATCACCGCGCGCGCGGAGCGCGTCGTGTGATTGATCACGTAGCGCCCACCGGGCCGCATCGGCTCCTGTCCCATCCAGCAGACCATCGCCTCGAACTCACGCGCCACCGTCGGTGCCTCATCGGCGTCGACGATCATGTCGCCGCGGGAGACGTCGACATCATCCTCGAGCCGAAGGGTCACGGACATCGACGGGAACGCCACGTCGACCTCGCCGTCGTAGCTGTCGATCGCGCTGATCTTCGTATGGCGGCCGCTCGGCAGCACGACGACATCGGTGCCGGGCCGGATCACGCCGGCCGCCACCTGGCCGGCGTAGCCGCGGTAGTCGTGGTGCTCGTCGCTCATCGGCCGCACGACCCACTGAACCGGGAAGCGAACGTCGTCCATATCGCGATCGGTCGCGATCACCACATGCTCGAGGTGGTAGAGCAGCGAGGGTCCCTGATACCAGGGCATCTCGGTCGAGCGCTCGACGACGTTGTCACCCCGCAGTGCTGAGATCGGGATGAAGGTGACGTCGGCCAGCTGCAGACGCGTTGCCCAATCGGTGAAGTCGGACACGATCTCATCGAACACCGACTCGGAGTAGTCGACCAGGTCCATCTTGTTGACCGCGACGACCAGGTGCGGGATCCGCAGCAGCGAGGCGATGTACGAATGGCGCCGGGTCTGCTCGATGACGCCGTGGCGCGCATCGATCAGCACGATCGAGAGGTCGGCCGTGGAGGCTCCGGTCACCATGTTGCGGGTGTACTGCTCGTGGCCCGGGGTGTCGGCGATGATGAACTTGCGACCGCTCTTGAAGACCGGCTCGGCCAGCGGGTCGTGCGCCTCGTCGATCGCGTCGGCGCCGGCGGCGGATCCGGTCTGGAAGTAGCGATAGGCGACATCGATCGTGATCCCCTGCTCGCGCTCGGCGCGCAGTCCGTCGGTCAGCAGCGCCAGGTTCAGGTACCCGTCACCACGGCGTTCGGACGTCTCGGCGACGTGCTCGAGCTGATCCTCGAGGATCGACTTGGTGTCGTGCAGAAGCCGCCCGATCAGCGTCGACTTGCCGTCGTCAACCGAGCCGGCCGTCGCAATTCGCAGCAGCTCGCTGCGGGCGGCGGTCTGTGTCATCTAGAAGTAGCCCTCGCGCTTGCGGTCTTCCATCGCGGCCTCGGTGACACGGTCGTCAGCGCGGGTCTCGCCGCGCTCGGTGATCCGTGTCGCGGCGATCTCGGCCACAACATCCGTGAGCGTGCCGGCGGTCGAGCGCACCGCTCCGGTGCAGGTCATGTCACCGACCGTGCGGTAGCGGACGGAGGTCTCAAACGGCGTCTCACCGTCCATCAGCTGGATGTGGGAGTTGAGCGCGTAGAGCATGTTGTCGCGCTCGAACACCTCGCGGGTGTGGGCGTAGTAGATCGTCGGAACCTCGAGCTGCTCCTGGGAGATGTACTGCCAGACATCCATCTCGGTCCAGTTCGAGATCGGGAACACGCGCACATGCTCGCCTTTGCGGATGCGACCGTTGTACAGCGACCACAGCTCGGGGCGCTGGTTCTTCGGATCCCATTGGCCGAAGTCGTCGCGGAAGCTGAATACGCGCTCCTTGGCGCGAGCGCGCTCCTCGTCGCGGCGGGCACCACCGAAGGCGGCATCGAAACCGTGTTCGGTGAGCGCGTCCAGCAGCGTCACCGTCTGCAGGCGGTTGCGCGACGCGCGCGGACCGGTCTCCTCGCGAACGCGACCGTTGTCGATCGAGTCCTGGACGCTCGCGACGATCAGCCGTTCACCCAGCTGCTCGACGAGCTGGTCGCGGAACGCGATCACCTCTGGGAAGTTGTGTCCCGTGTCGACGTGCATCACGGGGAACGGGAAGCGGCCGGGGCGGAAGGCCTTCTCGGCCAGGCGCATGAGGACGATCGAATCCTTGCCGCCGCTGAACAGGAGCACGGGCCGCTCGAACTGAGCAGCTACCTCGCGCATGATGAAAATCGATTCGGCCTCGAGCGCCTGCAGGTGCGAGAGCTCGTATTTGGGGCTTTCAGTCACTTCGAATTCGGCAAAGGTGCTCATCAGAGATGGATGCCGCACTCCGTCTTATCCTCGCCTGCCCAGCGACCATCGCGGCCGTTACCTGGGAGTGTGCACGGAGCACAGCCAATCGAATCGTAGCCATGGTCGTGCAGTGGGTTGTACGGAAGCTCGTATTTGAAGATGTAGGTCCAGATATCGCTGTTGCTCCAATCCGCCAGCGGATTGAACTTCCAGATGTCGCGCTTGGCGTCCCGCTCGAGCTTGGCGGCGCTCGAGCGCGTCGTCGACTGCTCGCGGCGGATGCCCGTCACCCAGGCCTCGACGCCGGTGAGCGCCTGCTCGAGGCCGTCGATCTTGGCCTGCCCGCAGCAGTTGTCCTTGGTCCATGTCGCCCCAGGGCTCGAGGCATCGATCACCTCGATCTCCAGGCCGAAGCGGTCCTCGAACTGCTTCCAGGTCGCAAGCGTCTCCGGGAACAGCACACCGGTGTCGATCGTGAACAGCTTCGCGTCGCGGGTGATCTCGCTCAGCATGTGGGCGAGCACGGTCTCCTCCTTCTGGAAGGAGCAGGCGGTCTTCAGCCGCGGGTGGAAGCTCTCGACCGCGTAGGCGAGCACTTCCTGAGCCGTGGCTTGCTCGAGATCAGGAGCGGTGGTGGACACTACGGTTGTTCAGAGTACCGGTAGAGATGGTTGAGAGCCGGCGGAACCCACCCAGCCGGTCGCGATCGACGGGCGCAGTGCCTGAGCTCAGACCGCACATTCGCCCTCGCCACGCTCGACCTGGAACGGCTGGGACTTGGTCCAGTCGATGAAGTGGTTCATGTTCTCCAGCGAGAACTCGAGCGGCATCGCCAGATCCCTGACGTGCTGCTCGAAGGTCTGCACGCCGACCCTGGCCGCGAAGGCGTTGAACTCCTCACCGTCCAACCGCTCCGCCTCATACAGGCGAACCCAGCGCTCGACCGCGTCGGGCACGCGCTTGGCCGGCAGGCGGCTCTTGAGGCGTGCGCCGAAGCGGACATCGCCGTTCTCATACGAGCCTCCGATGTGAGCGATGTAGGCCGGGATCGTGTGCTCGCCGGCCTTGATCGAGGCACCGTAGAAGCCTATGTTGGCGAGATGATGCTGGCTGCAGCCGTTGGGGCAGCCGCTCATCTTGACGTGGATCCGGCGTGTCAGCGGGTCGTCGATGCCCATCTCTACGAGGCGATCGCGCACCGCGCGGTTGAGGCCCATCGAGCTGGTGATCCCGAGCTTGCAGGAGTCGGTTCCGGGGCAGCTGACCACGTCTGTGATCTCGTCGGCGCCGGCAGCGCCGAGGTCGAGCTCACCGAGCCGCTTCCAGACGTCGTAGACCGACTCGTCGCGGACCCAGCGCAGCACCAGGTTCTGATGCACGGTCGTGCGCGCGTAGCCACCGCTGAAGTCGCGCATGATCTGCCCGAGCCCGCGGAACTGCTCGGGGGTCAGGTCGCCGCGGTCGATCGTGACCTCGACGGTCGAGAATCCCTGTTGGCGCTGGGCCCGGACGTTGCTCTCGAGGAAGCGGTCGAACTGGCGCTGGTCGCCGTTGGCCGAGCCGAATCGCAGCGGCGTGGCGGGGGCACTCGCCTGCTCGTCGGTCTCATACAGGATGCCCTCGATCGAGAAGTCGCGCTCGCCGACCCATTCGCCGCTGAGCTCCTCCTCGACCAACTCGCGGAAGGCGTCGATCCCGATCTTGTCGATCAGCACCTTGATGCGGGCACGGGCGCGGTTGACACGCAGGAAGTCCTGGCGGTCGAAGATCCGGAATACGGCCTCTGCGACCTTCAGGTAGTCGCCATTGTCGAGTTCCACGAACTCATACAGCACCGGCGCGAGTCTCGGCATGATCGCGGTGCCGCCGCCGACACGGATCTCGACTCCGCGAACGTCGTCCCGAACCCTGGGGGTGAAGGCGATGTCATGGATCTGGGTGATCGCGTTGTCGGCGTCGGTTGCCGTGAACGCGGTCTTGATCTTGCGCGGCATCATCTGCGTCGTCGGGTGACGCACGAAGTAGCGCACGTAGGCGCCGGCGTATGGGGTGATGTCGAACAGCTCGCCGGCGAGCGTCCCCGCCCGGGGGTCTCCGGTGACGTTGCGAACGGTGTTGCCGCAGCCCTCGCGACTCGAAAGGCCGGCCTCACCGAGCTCGCGGATCATCACCGCCATCTGGTCGAGCGGGATGTGGTGCATCTGGATGTTCTGGCGCGTGGTGACGTGGCCCCTGCGCAGCGGCGCGTACTTCTCGATCACGCTCGCGAACGCGTCCAACTGGTCGGGCGTGACCCCGCCCATCGGCAGCTTCACGCGCGCCATCTGCACGTCGGGCTGGCGCTGTCCGTAGACGCCCTGGCGCAGCCGGAAGCGGATGAACGCGTCCTCCTCAGTGTCGCCCCTGAGGAACTTGGCGGCCTCCGTGTCGAAGTCGTCGAACTCGTGCTGGAGGATCGGGATCACGTGCCCGGGAACGTTCTCGAGCACCTCGGGGTTCTCCAGGGTGCCCTGCTTGGACCGGCCGTGTCCCTGCTCTTCAGCTTCCAGTGAGGCGTGCGGTGCCATCTGTCTTCCTGTCGGATGTCGGTGCGCGAGATTCGGCCTGGGTCGACCGAATCGCGTTAATCTACCAAATCCCGACCGCCTTATACGTCTTTTGCTCGGCAGCGCCGCTTTACGGGCGCTCGCCCCGCTGGGCGGCGCCCTGCATGACCGGTCTCTGATGCGCCGCCGCAGGCCGAGAGCTGCTCTACGCCCAGGGGGCGGGCGAGCTCGGCCGGCGGGCCACGCCCTCGGCCAAGGCCGTCCGCTTCCACGGGCTGATCGCCGCCGGCTGTCCAGGCGTGGCGTCGGCGAGGACCGTCGTGTCGCGCAGGAACCGTTCGATCGCGGCGATCACCGCGGCCGCCTCCTCCGGTGTCGGGTTCGGCAGAACGACGGGCTTGGTCTCACGGCTCACGATGCCGTCAGCGTACCCAAATACGCACGCCAGCCACCGTGTTCGGTGATGTCGATCGCATCGTCGACCGCATATGCCTCGCACAGGAAGCCCGTCACGTCGCTTCCGTCCTGTAGCTCCACCCTGCCCAGCACGAGCGGCGCCGGGATCTTGCCGAGCAGCGCGCCCAGCGCCTCGGGTGCGATCTCCCAGAGCTCGACCTCGATCGCCGCGCCGCCGTCATGCACGCGAACGAGCCCGGGCCGCCGGACGCCTGCGCTCGGGAGCTCATAGAAGCGGTAGAGCGGCGCCGTCAGCGTGCGTCGAATCGGCCGCGCGCCCTGATCGGTGAGTTGAGAGCTGAGTGGCAGCCCGTACATGTGCGCTCCGGCAACCGCGATCACGGTTGCGCCGGGATCGGACATCTGCGCGGGCGGCTCCTGCATCCACTCGGCACCCAGTTCGAGCAGTCGCGCGTCGGTCCAAGCCGGTGCCAGCAGGGAGATGCCGAAGGGGAGCCCGTCGGAGCGCCACCCGGCGGGCAGCGCCAGCGCCGCGAGGTCCATCAGGTTCACGAAGTTCGTGTATCTCCCGAGACGGGCGTTGATGGCCACCGGTTCGGCGGCGACCTGGGAGTGCGTCGGATGCAGAGGCGCGGTCGGCACCAGGAGCGCATCGACCTGCCGCCAGATCGTCTCGGCTGCACGCCGCAGCCGGGCGAGGATGTGTATCGCGTCGAACACGTCCGTGGCGGTCCGTCGAGTGCCCGCGGAGATGATCTCGCTCACGGTCGGATCGAGCCCCTCGGACGAGCGTGCGATCAGGTCTCCGATCGCCGCCGTCCGCTCTGCGACCCAGACGTCGTAGAGCAGCGGCGCCGCCTCGAGAAGCGGGCTGATGTCGACGGGTTCGAGCTGCCACTGGCCCGCCGCCCGGTCAAGCGCCGAGCTCCACGCGCGCGCTGCCTCAGGCTCATCGAGCTGCGCCTGTGCCCGCATCGGAATCCCGAGCACACCCATGCGGGCGCGCCGTGACGCTCGGGCAGGACGGCTCCATGGATCGCGACTCTCATAACCTGCGACAACCTCGAGCACGGTCGAGGCATCGCCGACCGTGTGCGTGAAGATGCTGACGCAATCGAGGCTTTCGCAGGCCGGCAGGATGCCCTCCGTGGTGACCAATCCGAGCGTCGGCTTGCATCCGACCAGCCCGTTGAACGCGGCCGGGACCCGCCCCGATCCGGCGGTGTCGGTACCCAGTGCGAAAGCCACCTGGCCGCGAGCGACGGCCACGGCGGAGCCGGAACTCGAGCCACCGCTCACGCGCTCACCGTCAAATACCGACGAGAGCGCCCCGTAGGGGCTGCGCGTCCCCACCAGGCCCGTGGCGAACTGGTCCATGTTGGTCTTGCCGACGAGCAGCGCGCCGGCGGCCACGAGCTTCTCGACGACCGCTGCCGTGGCGCCGGCCGGTTCCTCCAGGCGCGGGCATCCGGCGGTGGTGGGCAGCCCGGCGACGTCGATGTTGTCCTTGACGGCGAAGGGGACGCCGTACAGCGGCAGGTCGCCGGAGCGTTGACGCTCCAGCCCCGCGGCGGCGGCGATCAACGCGTCGGGGCCGACAGTGCTGATCCAGATCGGCTCATCTGCGCTTTCGACCATCCGGGCGACCTCCTGCGCCACCTCGGTCGGACGCCGACGCCCCGCACGGTAGTCATCGAGGAGACCGGCGACTGTGAAGCTCACGCGCGCGCGCCATCGAGATCGGTCACGTGCGCGGCGACCACCCGCCAGCCGGCGTCCGTTCTGATCCAGGTCTGCGACTGCCGGCCCTCGACTCCCGAACTCAGGCGGCGGAATTCGATGCACGCGGTCGCCATCGAGTCACCGAACGTGGTGATCGTGGTGCGGTTGAGCGTCCGCGCGAGGTCGACCCCGGACTGGGCTGCGCGGTAGGCCCGCACCTCCTGGGCCCCGTAGTTCACCTCCGCTGCACCGAAGCGCACAACCCGTGGGTCATCCCAGAAGAGCTCGTCGAGGACCGCCGTGTCGTTGGACTGAAACGCCGCCTCGTAGCGCTCGAACACCTCCGTGACCTCGGCGAGGACGTCGGGCCGGTTGACGTCCGTCATGCGGCGGCCACGGACCGCCGGCTGCTCGCGAGCAACGCGTCGAGCAGGGCGCTTGACGGTGCGATCGCACCGAACACGCCGCCCTGCATCGTGACCATCTTCAGGGCGGCGTCGTAATTGCCGGTGTCGGTGGCGCCGGTGCAATCGGACAGGAGCAGGCACTCGTAGCCGCGGTCGTTCGCGTCGCGCATGGTCGTGTGCACGCAGACATCGGTCGTGATCCCCGTGAAGATGATGTGGGAGATGCCTGCGTTGCCGAGGATCAGGTCCAGATCGGTGGCGTAGAAGCTGCCCTTGCCAGGCTTGTCGATGATGATCTCGCCATCGATCGGAGCGACCTCCTCGACGATCTGCCAGCCGGGCTCACCACGCACGAGGATCCGGCCTGCGGGACCCGGGTCGCCGATCCCCGCCCCGATCTGCTTGGAGCGCCACAGCTTGTTCGGCGGACAGTCGGATAGGTCAGGGCGATGCCCCTCGCGGGTGTGGATGACCGTGCCACCCCACTCACGGAACGCCGCTAGCACGGCCGCGGTCGGCTCGAGGCCGGCGCGGGTCAGGCTGAGGTCGTACCCCATGCGATCGACGTAGCCCCCCGGCCCGCAGAAATCGACCTGCCAGTCGATCAGCATCAGCGCTGTGTGGGCCGGGTCGAGGCTTCCGTCGAAGGGCCAGTCGTACGGCTCGGCGGAGACACGTGAAGTCGGGTCTGGCATATCGCTCATTCCTGTTCCTATCTGTCGTGGGCGTCCGGGCCAGACCCCGTCAACGCCTCGATGACATCCGCCGCGTCGGCGAACGCTCCAAAGATCCCGCCGGAGAAGCGGACCATCTCGCATGCCGAGAAGGCGAGCTCCGGCGACAGCGACGTGCATGCATCTGCGACCAGCAGGCATTCGTAGCCGCGATCGTTTGCCGCTCGCATGGTCGAGTGCACGGGGCCCTCGAGCCCCCACCCGGCAATCAGCAGATCGCGGCAACCGCGAGCCCGCAGCAGCGCATCCAACTCGCTCCCGTAGAAGCCGCTGGTCCCGGCGGCCTGCACCTGAAGCTCAGCCGCAAGTCCGCTCGGCCACGCTGCCACGGACTGCATGTGTCCGTCGATTCCGGCGGGCCGCCGGGCCGGCATCCGCGTCACGGCGATCACCTGCCCGCCCGCGGCGCGAACCGCTCCCGCGACCGTCCTGAGGGCTGAGTCGCTCGCGTCACTTGCCGAACCGGTCACACGCCAGACGGGATCGACGCACGCCACCAGCGCACATCCGGTCGCGACGAGTCGCCCGTGAAACGGCCACGCATACGGTTGGGCGGACGTCACCGCCCGCCCAACCGGATTGGTCTGCGTGCTGCTCATGAGCTGGCGATCACGCCCTTCACGAAGCAGGTGAACTTGTTGATCTGGGCAGGGGTCGCAGTCTTGCCCTTCGGCACAAGCACCTTGCCGTTGTTGCAGTAGATCGGGCCCTTGAAGATCGAGCCACCGGATTTGAGCTGCTTCTCGAAGGCCGCGATCTTCGGCTTGACCGAGGCCGGCACCGACTTCCCGAACGGCGCCAGCGTCAGCGGGTTGTTGTGGTCGGCGAACGTGCCGATGAAGTTCGCGTTGTACTCGGAGCCTGTGAACTTGCCCGCGCGAGCCGTCTTGATGATCGACTCATAGAGCGGCGCCCAGTTCCAGACCGAGCCCGTCAGCCAGCCCGCCGGATCCATCGCCTCGGCGTCGTAGTGGTAACCGACGACCTTGATGCCGGCGGCCTTGGCGGCGTTGATCACCGTTGCCTGGCAGTCCTGATGCTGGGTGATCACATCGGCGCCGACCGAGATCAGTGCCGACGCGGCCGACTTCTGCTTGAGCGGGTCGCACCATTCGGAGGTGGCGACCGTGTAGGTCTTCGCCTTCGGGTTGACCTTCTGCGCGCCCAGCTCGAACGCGTCCACGTTGTCGACGGTCTGCGGGATCGGGAACGCGTACACGAAGCCGAGCTTGTTGCTCTTCGTGGCGGCCCCGGCAGCCATCCCGCCGAGCGACACCGGATCGTAGGCCTCGCCGAAATACGTCCCGAGGTTGCCCGGGAACTTCTTTGTGTAGGTGCCCCCCTGATGCAGCACCAGCACGCCGGGGTGCGAGAGCGCGAACGCGTAGGCGTACTGCTGGTAGCCGTAACTGGTGGCGAAGATGATCTTTGCGCCGGCGTCGGCCATCTGCTGCATCACGGTCGTCACCTGCTGGGTCTCGGGCACGTTGGCGGCTGTCAGAACCTTGATCCCGAGGTTCTTCTTGACCCGCATCGCGGCCTGGTAGACGGCCTCGTTGTAGCCCTCGTCGGAGTTCGAGCCGACGGTGATGAAGCCGACCGTGCCGGCGTGCGCCCACGGCTCGGCAGCGGCCTTGTGCGCCGCCGATGCTGCGCTCGTCAGGCCGATCGCAAGCAGCGCCCCGGCCACGGCGGCCGCACCTGCGACCCGGACAATCCGGTCGCGTGCCCTGCCCAGGGGGCTCGAGATTCGACGTTCCTCCATAACAGACCAACCTTTCAGCTATCGATTGAGATTCGAGACAACGGACGCCCGCGATTCGGACGGCCGGGACCGACATCGAGCCCTTGAGCCCGGCTTGAGCTGCCGTGAGCCGACCCGCGGGTCACCCGGACCCGCGGGTGAACCGCGACGGCACACGTCTGACCTCCTGTCAGCTTGTGTTGTTCAGCGCCCGAGCAAGACCCTCCGGCGTCTGAGATCTCCCCATCCGGGCGAAGAACACGAGTGCGAGCAGCGTCACCAGATATGGCACGGCGTCAAGCAGGTACTGGTTGATCTGCACGTTGTGGGCCTGCAGCACCGACGCCGCTGCGAGCGCCACTCCGAAGACGTAGGCGCCGAGCATCACCAGCAGGGGTCGCCGGGCGGCGAACAGCACGACCGCGACCGCGATGAATCCGTAG
The DNA here is from genome assembly GCA_963848435.1 of uncultured Conexibacteraceae bacterium. Lineage (GTDB taxonomy): Bacteria > Actinomycetota > Thermoleophilia > Solirubrobacterales > Solirubrobacteraceae > Palsa-465. The sequence continues at coordinate 366,853 of CAWKDQ010000011.1, forward strand.
CCGTTGGTCATGTTGTCGAACCAGCTGTCGACGTAGGCGACCGAGAGCTGTGCCCCACCGATGCCGCCGAGGGCGCCACCGATGATCACGGCCCCCATCTGCACCCGGTCGGGGCGTCGGCCCGCCACCGCCACCACCTCTGGCCGTTCGCCACAGGCCCGCAGCACCAGCCCGGTGCGGGTGCGCTGCAGGATCCACCAGATCACACCCACGAGCACATAACTGGCGTATACGAGCAGGTCGTGCTCGAAGAAGATCGGCCCGATCCAGGGGATCTTCGAGAGCAGCGGTATGTTCACGACAGGCAGCGGCGTGACCGAATCACTCACGTAGCCGGCGCCGAGCACCGATGTGAGCCCCACCGCGAGGAACCACAGAACCAGGCCGCTCGCAAGCTGATGGGCCCCGCGCTTGACCACCAGCCAGGCGTGCATGAGTCCGATCATCGATCCCGCCAGGGCACCGCCGATCACGCCGAGCCAGGCCGAGCCGGTCTGAACAGCGACGACGTAGGCGCTGAGCGCCCCGGAGAGCATGCAGCCCTCCATGCCCAGGTTCACGATCCCGGCCCGCTCCCCGAGCAGCTCGCCTAGCGCGGGGAAGAGGATCACGGTGCCGCCCTCGATCCCCGTGGTCAATGCCTGTTCGACTCCGTTCATCAAAAAGCTCCAGACTCAGGTCGCGCGCTTGCGGGTGACGGTCAGCGCCAGCGGTGCTGCCACCGCCAGCGCCAGCAGGATGTCGACGGCGTTGCCGTCAAGGCCATAACTCAGCTGCAGGCCAGGCGCGCTGATCGCGATCGCGGAGAACAGCAGCGCGGACAGCACCACCTTGACCGTCTCCTGGCGGCCGAGGAAGGCTGCGAGGAAGGCGGTGTAACCGAAGGTGGCTGTCCCGCCGGGCAGCAGCTGCAGCTGCGTACCCGAGAGATAGAGCATTCCGCCGAGTCCGGCCAGGCCGCCTCCGACGGCGATCGAGGAGACCATCAGACGCTTGACCGGAAGCCCGGCGCGGCGGGCGGCCTCCGGGTTGCCGCCGACGACTCGCAACGCGAATCCCCAGCCCGTATAGCGGAGCACGAGGAAGACCACGACTGCGACCGCGACCATGATCGGGACGCCGAGATTAAGTCCGTTGAGGAAGCTCGGTAGCGTGGCCGCGGCCTGCAGAGGCTTGCTCTCGGGCTGGCCGGTGCCGGCCGGGTCCTTCCACGGCTGGTAGAGGAGGTAGAGCAGGATGTCGTTGGCGATGAAGTTCAGCAGCAGTGTCGACACCGACTCGTTGGCCCCGAGCCCGACGCGCATGGCCCCAGGGAGCGCGCCCCAGGCCGCGCCGGCGGCAAAGCCGGCGGCGGCCATCGCGACCAGCTCGACGGGCTGCCCGGCGTGCGGCAGGATGTAGAGCGCGACGCCGGTCGCGGCGATCGCTCCGACGATCAGCTGGCCCTCGCCGCCGACGTTGACGAGCCCCGCGCGAGCCGGGACCGAGACCGCCAGAGCAGCGAGGACGATCGGGACGGCTCGCAACAGGATCTGCGTGATCGACCCCGACTCGAACAGGGCGGATTGGACGATCGATTTGTAGACGTCTAGCGGGTTGGCGCCCTGGGTCGCGACGATCGCGCCGAAGATCCCCAGCGAGATCACATACATCCCGATCGTCAGGAGGAAGCGCCTGAGGCCGGTCGAGCCGCTCAGCTTCCCGAACAACTCGGGCAGCGTCCGCCTGGACGCCGTTGCCGGTGCTTCCGGAGCCGAGGCCTCAGTCGCCATCTGCCCCTCCGGTCATCAGATGGCCCAGCGACTGCCGATCGGCCGTGGCCGCATCGACGATGCCCGTGCAATGCCCGTGGGCGAGCACCGCTATCCGGTCCGACAGGGCAAGCAGCTCGTCGAGGTCCTCGGACACGAGCAGCACAGCCGCGCCGGCCTCGCGCGCGGCCAGCAGCAGCGAGCGGGTGACCTCCGTGGTGAGCACGTCGAGCCCCCTGGTGGGATAGGAGACGACGACGACCTTGGCGTCCTCACCGAGGGCGAGCGTCAACAGGACGCGCTGGATGTTGCCGCCGGACAGCAGTGCCAGCCGCCGGTCGGACGACGCGATGTTCAACTTCGTGTGTTCGTTGGCCTCGGCCAGCCTGCGCGTGGCGCCGCGGATGTTGAAGCGCAACGCACGTTTGTCCGCCATCGAGTCCCAGAGGGCCGCATGCTCGGCGATGCTCAACCCGGGGACGACGAACTCGCGCAGCGGATCGCCCGCAACGGACACAACGCCGGCGCGGCGGAAGGCGCGAGTGTCGCCGGTTCGCATCCGCTCGCCGCCGACCCGCACCTCGCCGGCGTCGGGGACGCCGGCTCCGATTGCCACATCGGTCAGCTCGCGCTGGCCGTTGCCGGCAACCCCGGCGATGCCGAGGATCTCCCCTGGGCGGATCCCGAGGCTCACACCGCGCAGGCCCGAACCGTGGCCAACGCCCTTGACCACGACGTCGTGCAGCTCGAGGGCGGGATCGCCGGTGGCGACACGCGCATGCGTGTTCTGAACCTCCTCGACGCTGCTGCCGACCATCGCTGTGATCAGATCGGGGCTGCTGATGCTCGACGTGGCAACGTCTGAGAGGACCACGCGTCCCGCTCTCAGCACGGTGACGCGGTCCGAGATCTCGCGAACCTCGCGCATCTTGTGGGTGATGATCACCACGCCGGAGCCCTCCTCACGAAGACGGCGGACGACGCCGAACAGCCCGTCCACCTCCTCGGGCGTGAGCACGCTGGTGGGCTCGTCGAGGATCAGCACGCGCGCGCCGGCGAGCAGCACCTTGACCAGCTCGACGCGCTGCCACTCTCCGATCGAGAGGTCGGCAACCTTGGCCTGCGGATGCACATCCAGCCCGTAGCGCTCCGACTCCGCGGCGATCATCCGCTGGATCCTCTGCGGGTCGAGCACGAGCCCCGTATCCCGCTGGTGCAACGCGACGTTCTCCCAGACGGTGAGCGCCGGCACCAGCCGGAGATCCTGGAAGACCATCCCGAGACCAAAGTCGCGCGCGACCGCCGGCGAGCTGATCGCTGCCGTCCGACCATCGATCGCGATCTCACCACCGTCCGGGCGGTACACGCCGTAGAGCATCTTCACGAGCGTGCTCTTGCCGGCGCCGTTCTCACCCAGGAGCGCATGGACCTCGCCCGCGCGGACGGTGAAATTGACATCGTCGTTTGCGCGCAGCGCGCCGAACACCTTGGTCAACCCGCGCACGGCCAGAAGCGGCGCCTCAACCACCGGCGGGTCCACAACAGCGACCCCAGCCGCTACGGTTTCAGGAGGTGATGGAAGAGCCTCTGCCGACATCGTTGTATACAAAAGCGCACCCCTTTAGGGACGCATATGTACACAGGGACAGCATTTACCGGAGAGCGTCCACCCGGCGTCCAGCGACCGGCCGCTCAGACCGCGCCCCGCGGCACTGCCAGCGGCACCGCCGGCGACCGGCCTGCGAGTGCCGGGGTCCGGCCCGGCGCCCGCCGCAGCCGGCAGCCCGCCCATGAACGACGATCTGCATGGCGACCGCTCACAGCGACGCCAGCGCAGCAACACCGTCTACGCAGAGCTGCGGCGCGCGCTGATGCTGGGCGAGTATCCACTGATCGAACGCCTCGGTGAGGTGAGGCTGGCCGACCAGTTCGGCGCGTCACGCACACCGGTGCGCGAGGCGCTGATGCGCCTTGAGTCCGAGGGCCTGGTCCATCGGCGTCCGGAGGGGGGTTTCTATCCGAGCAGTCCGAACCTTGCGGACATCCGCGATCTCTACGAGCTGCGTCGGATCATCGAGCTTGGTACGCCCAGGCGCGCCACCGAACTGGGCGGTCGTGCCGATCCGGACGCCATCAGGGCCCTCCACAATGAGTGGGAGGCAATGTTGATCAGCGCACCAGAGCCGGAGCCGGACTTTGTGCTGCTGGATGAGGATTTCCACATCGGCCTGGCAGCGTCATTCGGCAATCAGGCTGTTCCCCGGAATCTGCAGCTGGTCAACGAGCGCATCCGCGTGGTGCGGATGCAGGACTTCCTCGACCCGGATCGCATCGGCACGACGATCCGCGAGCACCTCTCGATCCTGGAGGCATTGCTGACCGAGGACAGCGATCTGGCGATAGCGCTCCTCGCGAGGCATCTGGACGAGGCCCGCAATCAGGCAACGATCCGAGCCACCGCGGCGATCGAGCGGATGATGACCGCGGGCGCCGTGTTCGGAAGCCCCGAACGCCAGTAGTGGATGTCCCGCAGAGCCCGCTAGAGCGGGATGTTTCCGTGTTTGCGTCGGGGGCCGGGTTGACGTTTGGTCTCGAGCATCCGTAGCGCTTCGATCAGGCGGGGGCGGGTTTCGTGCGGGACGATCACATCATCGATATAGCCGCGTTCAGCCGCGATATACGGGTTCGCGAAGTGCGCCTTGTATTCCTCGATCAACTCTGCGCGCGCCACCGCCGGATCCTCAGCACCCGCGATCTCACGGCGGTACACGATGTTCACAGCACCCTCGGCACCCATCACCGCAACCTCAGCCGTAGGCCACGCCAGATTCACATCGGCACCAAGATGCTTGGAGCCCATCACGTCATACGCGCCACCGTAGGACTTGCGGGTGATCACGGTCAGCTTCGGGACGGTCGCCTCCGCATACGCATAAAGCAGCTTCGCGCCATGCCGAATGATCCCGTTCCACTCCTGCGTCGCACCGGGCAGAAACCCCGGCACATCACAGAACGTCACGATCGGCACGTTGAACGCATCACACGTACGAATAAACCGCGAGGCCTTCTCTGAGGACTCGATGTCCAGCACCCCGGCCAACTGTGCGGGCTGGTTGCCGACGATGCCGACCGCGAACCCATCCAAGCGCGCGAACCCACAGATGATGTTCCGCGCGAACAGCTCCTGCACCTCCAGAAACTCACCGTCATCGACGACGCGGTGCACAACATCACGCATGTCGTAGGGCCGGTTCGGGCTATCAGGCACGATCGTGTCCAACTCCAGATCCTCACGCAACGGATCATCAACCGCCAGCACCCGCGGCGGGACCTCCAGGTTGTTCTGCGGCAAGAACGACAACAGAAACCGAGCGTCCTGCAAACACTGATCCTCATCCTCTGAGGCGAAGTGCGCCACACCCGACTTCGTGTTGTGAGTGATCGCACCACCCAGCTCCTCCATCCCGACCTCCTCCCCCGTGACCGTCCGGATCACGTCAGGGCCGGTGATGAACATGTGCGAGGTCCCCTTCACCATGAAAATGAAGTCGGTGATCGCCGGGCTGTACACCGCCCCACCCGCGCACGGGCCCATGATCAGACTGATCTGCGGCACCACACCACTCGCATGCACGTTGCGGAAGAACACTTCGCCGTACCCGCCGAGCGCGACCACACCCTCCTGGATCCTGGCACCACCCGAATCGTTGATCCCGATCACAGGGCACCCAATCTTCTCGGCCAAATCCATCACCTTGCAGATCTTCTCCGCAACAACCTCACCGAGCGAACCACCGAAGACCGTGAAATCCTGGCTGAAGACGCATACTCGCCGCCCATCGATCAACCCATGCCCAGTCACCACCGCATCCGCATACGGCCGATGCGACTGCATCCCGAAATCAGTCGTGCGATGCCGCACAAACACATCCAACTCCTGAAACGACCCCGGATCCAACAACTTCTCGATCCGCTCACGCGCCGTGAACTTCCCCCGCGAATGCTGCTTCTCAACAGCTGAGGCCGTACCAGCGTGAACCGCCTCGAACTTCAGAGCCTCGAGCTGGGCCAGCTTTTCGACATACGTCTCAGGCGCGTGTTCCTGCGTTTCCGGATGGACATCGGTCATGCGTGTCGCCACTGTACCGGCGTGTCCCCCGCCCGCGTCGCGCCGCGGGTCAGCGGGAGAATGGACGGTGGTGTGCCTGGCCGAGACTGTCCAGTACCGCGTCCAGCGCCTGCATGGAGTCCGCGGTCACGGTCACCCGGGTGCCCCAGCCGGAGGGCTCGATCCGCACCGTGCCGCTTGCGCGTTCGCCCTCCCAGGCGACGGTGGTCTCCGGCTCGAGCCGAGTGATTCGGATCTCCCCGAACGCCCCCAGATGCCGTGACAGCGAGCCCACATCGCTGCAGGTCGCCCACAGCTCCGGGGCCGACTTCACGAGGGTCCGGACGACTGTCACTTCACTCATCGCTCCGGATTTCGCCCCGTGACGGTCGGAGTCCTCCTGGCTGGGCGGCAGCCTGCAGCTACTGCACGACCATGATGTACACGGTGACGATCACCAGCACCGCCATCGCCACCGAGATCTGGTCAAGGCGGGTGCGAGCCGACGTGTACTCCTCACTCCAGGTGAGCTCGCCGTCGCCGGAGGCGTCGATGTCGCGCTGTGCGATGTCGGCCAGCTTCCCGCACTGGCGGATCACGAACGCGCCCTCGAGCCCGCCGAGCACGATCGCCACGCCGACACCCCACTGAACGTAGAAGTAGTGCCACTGGTGCAGCTCCGACGCCAGGTAGACGCCGGCAAGCACCACCACCAGCAGCCCCGGGTTGACGAAGCCACGGCCGATCAGCTGGCGCAGTCTCAGGATCAGCGGAACCGAGCGACGGTCCAGGCGCTCGGCGCCGGACGCCAGCAGCGGAAAGGAGACGACCGTCCCGAATGCGACCACCACGAAGATGATGTGCAGTGCGAGTGCGATCTGCCAGAAGAAGACTGCTGGTATGAGCACTTTGAGTCCTTTACCTGATTGGGGCGGCCGCCCGGGAGCTTATAAACACCTGGGCGAGCGGTGCTACAGGACCTTTGAGAGAAACGCCCTCGTGCGTTCGTGCTTGGGTGCTCCGAGGACTTCAGCCGGAGAGCCGGCCTCGACCACCACGCCGCCGTCCATGAACACGACGGTGTCCGCCGCCTCGCGCGCGAACCCGATCTCATGCGTGACCACGATCATCGTCATCCCGATCCGCGCGAGGTCGCGCATCACATCAAGGACCTCGCCGACGAGCTCAGGGTCGAGCGCCGAGGTCGGTTCGTCGAACAGCATCAGCTTGGGGTCCATCGCCAGCGCTCGTGCGATCGCGACGCGCTGCTGCTGGCCGCCCGAGAGTGCCACCGGATGGGCGTCGTACTTGTCCGCCAGGCCGACGCGGTCAAGCAGTTCACAGGCGGTGGCCCTCGCCTGCGCGCGGCCGCGCTTGAGCACCTGAACCGGCGCCAACGTCACATTCTCCAGTGCGGTCATGTGTGGGAACAGGTTGAACTGCTGGAAGACCATGCCGATCTGCTGGCGCTTGCGCGCGACCTCGCGCTCATGCAGCTCATAGAGCTTGCCGTTCGCCTCGCGGTAGCCGACCAGTTCGCCGTCGACCGACAGCCGTCCGGAGTTGATCTTCTCGAGGTGGTTTATGCAGCGAAGGAAGGTCGACTTGCCCGAACCGGATGGGCCGAGCAGGCACATCACCTCGCCGTTCTTCACGCTCAGGTCGATGCCCTTCAGCACCTCGTTGTGCCCGAAGCGTTTATGTACAGCTTCGGACCGCACCATCACGTCTGTCATGCTCCGAGTCCTCCCCCACCGCCGCGGCCCATCCCAAGCCAGCGATCCTTCATCGCAGCTCGCTCAGAACGTGAGAAGCCCTGCCCGACCCTGCGTTCAAGGAAGTACTGGCCGACGTAGGCGATGCTCGTCAACGCCAGATACCAGATACACGTGACGATCAGCAGCGGAATGGTCTGGTAGTTCTGGGCGTAGATATCGGACGCTTGGAAATAGAGATCCGCGAAGCCGATCACGGACGCGATCGAGGCGTTCTTGAGCATCGAGATCGTCTCATTGCCTGTCGGCGGCAGGATCACGCGCATCGCCTGCGGCAAGACGACACGTCGCATGGTCTGGAGGCGGGTCAGCCCCAAGGAAGAGGCCGCCTCACTCTGGCCCTCCGGCACCGAGATGATGCCCGCGCGAACGATCTCCGCCATGTAGGCGCCCTCGTTCGTGGCGAGCGCGAGTAGCGTCGCCCCGAAGACGGTGATCACGGTGTTCGGATCGGCGTGAATGAACGACGGTCCGAATGGCACGCCGAGGTCGATCGTCGGAAACAGTGCCTTGATGTTGAACCACATCACGAGCTGCACGAGCAGCGGCGTGCCCCTGAAGAAGAAGATGTAAAGCCACGACGCCGTCTTCAGGACGGGGTTCGGAGAGAGCCGCATGATCGCGAGGATCACACCGAGGACCACGCCGATCACCATGCCGAGCACGGTGATGTACAGCACGGCGATCGCGCCGTGGATGATGCGACTGTCGAACAGGTAGTCGCCGACCACGCCCCACTGAAAGTTCGGGTTGGTGATGACCGCGCGCACGATTGACGCGGCGATCACCAGCACTATGAAGGCGCCGATCCAGCGCCCGGGGCGGCGGACCGGGACGGCCTTGATGTCCTCAGGCCGTCCCGGGTTCCGTGTGGTCAGCTCAGACTCTTCCACGACCGAGCTAACTATCTCCTACTTCAGGTGCTTTGCCTAGCTGATCGCGCCATCGATCTTGACCTTCGACGCGGGTATCTCGATGCTCGAGACGCCCCACTTCTTGAAGATCTTCGCGTAGGTGCCGTTCTTCTCGAGGACAAGCAGCGCGGCCTTGACGGCCTTCGTGAGGCCGGTCTTCTTCGCCACCGCGATCCCGTAGGGGGACGGCGCATAGGCGGCGCCAACGAGCTTGAACTTCCCGTGGGACTGCTTGACCTGATAGGCAGCCACCGGCGTGTCCGCAAAGCCTACCTGCGCGTGCCCGGAGGCCACCGCCTCGTTGGCGAGGTTCTGGTTGGGGTACTTCGAGACCGTCACCGGCTTCTTCCCAGCCTTCTTGCACTTGACGCCCTGCGCCGTGGCGTCGGTCTCCTCGGTGGTGCCAGTCTCAACGGAGACGGTCAGCCCGCAGATCGAGCTGATTCCCTTGATGTTCGTGCCACCGCTCTTGAGCGTGTAGAAGGACTCACCGACGTTGGCGTAGTCGACGAAGTCGACGGTCTTCTCACGCAGCTTGGTGTCGGTGAACGACGAGGCGCCGAGCATGTAGTGACCGGCGGCCATGCCGGGGATGATGTTGTCGAACGTCACGTTCGCGATGCTGACCTTCAGCCCCATCACCTTGCCAAGAGCGTTCGCGAGGTCCGCGTCCATGCCAACGACCTTATTGCCCTGCATGAACTCGTCGGGAGCGTAGGACGCGTCGGACGCGACCGTGAGCGTGCCGGCGGACTTCACCGACGCGGGAACCAGCTTCTCGACCGAGGACACGCCCCCGCTCGATGCCATCGCCGGCGCACTTCCAAAGACAGCCACAGCGGCCACAGCACCCGCCGCCGCGATCGCTCTTCCAATTACGTTGCGACTTCCCATCAGTAATTTCCTCCAAATTGACGGGTCCGGCAGTCGGCACGGACCGCCGATGAGGATACGGAAGTCTTGGTGAGGTTGGGCTGTCCGATTGTTTGCATGCGGTTGTGTCGAAACCCATGGCCCTGGTCCGTCGCACCCTGCCGACTGCGACTACGCTGATCCGATGCGAGTTCAGATACGCCTGTTCGCAAGCCTGCGCGAGCGAGCGGGCACTGACGCGCTTGCGCTTGACCTGCCGGAGGGGGCTCACGTGTCCGACGCCCTCGCGGAGCTGTCCTGGCTGACGGGTGATATGCGGGTGGCGCTGGCCGTCAACCGCGAGTACGCCTCCGGCGCGACGGTCCTGCAGACCGACGATGAACTGGCTCTGATCCCGCCTGTCTCGGGAGGTACAAGCGATCCTTCGATTCACGTCGCGATTCGTGGCGAGCCGCTCTCCGCCGACGCTGTGACCGCGCCGGGTCACGGATCCGCGCGCGGGCGCAGTGGTCACGTTTCTCGGCGTCACGCGCGAGGTGCCCGCGCTCGAGTACGAGGCCTACACGGAGATGGCGCAGGCGAAGGTGCAGCAGATCGCCGCGGCGGCGGCCGAACGCCACGGGCTGTGCGCCGTTGCCGTGGAGCACCGGACCGGAACCGTGCCGCTGTCCGAGCCATCCGTGGTGATCGCCGTCTCCGCACCACACCGCGCCGCGGCCTTCGCCGGAGCCCGCGAGATCATCGACGCGCTCAAGCTGCAGGCCCCGATCTGGAAGCGCGAAGAGGGCGAGTGGGTCAGCGGCTCGGCGCCGGTGGCGCCGTCGGCCGAAGCTGGGCCACCGAGCTGAACCGCGCGAAGTCGCGATCGAGCGTGACGACGGTGGCGCCGTGCTCGATCGCGATCGCTGCGAGTACTGCATCGGGCACGAGGTCGCCACTGGCCTCCGCCTCAGCGCAGAGACGTCTGAGCAACTCCAGGTGTCGTGGTCCGGGCTCGGCGTGTATGTGTTCCGGCTGGCCTCGCAGTGCTTCGATGAACCCGAACGCTTCGCCGACCGTCGACGGAACACTGAAGACCCTGCGGTTCGTCACGATGCGCAGGAAGGATGCCCAGACCGTCGCCGGCACTGCGAACGTCTGCGCCGCGTTCACCGTCTGATCCCACCATGACCGGACCTCCTGGTGGTGTTGGTGCTGAGGGCGGTGCGCGGCCACCACGACGTTGACGTCGAGCAGCAGCAGCGTCAACGCCGCTTGTCCAGTTCGAGGCCCTCGTCCAGGAACTCGGCCAATGCGCGGTTCGAGTTCAGGTCGACACCGGGCTGGACCACGCCGCCGCCGGGAAACACCGGGATCGGCGGACGCTCTGTGGTCGGCGGACCCGCGAGTTCCCGCTGCAATGCCTCGTCGATCAGCTCCCCCAGTGGGATCCCACGCGTCCGCGCCAGTCGTTTGGCCGAGATCAGCAGCTCGTCGTTGATCGACACGGTGGTGCGCATGATGCTGAGTCTAATGCATCACCCGCATCACCAGTCATAGGCGCGGTCGGCTTCGTGCAGACTCCGGGCACCGGTTTCGGTTAGATTGCAAGCTCGATGCCCACCTCACTCGTCACCGGCGGCGCCGGCTTCCTCGGCTCCCATCTATGCGACGCGCTGCTGGCCAAGGGCCACCGCGTGATCTGCGTCGACAACCTGGAGACCGGGTCGTTGAACAACATCGCGCACCTGCGCGGCGATGAGTTCGTCCATCTGAACCTCGACATCATCGAGCCGTACTTCGTCGAGGAGCCGCTCGACTTCGTCTACCACTTCGCCTCGCCGGCCTCGCCGATCGACTACCTGCGGATCCCGCTGCACACCCTGAAGGTCGGCTCGTACGGAACGCACCACACGCTCGGCCTTGCCAAGCATCACCGCGCGCGGTTCCTGACCGCGTCGACCAGCGAGGTCTACGGCGACCCGCAGGTGCACCCCCAGCCGGAGAGCTACTGGGGACATGTGAACCCGATCGGGCCGCGTGGCGTCTATGACGAGGCCAAGCGCTTTGCCGAGGCGCTGACGATGGCCTACCACCGCCAGCAGGGGGTCGACACGGCGATCGTCCGGATCTTCAACACCTATGGTCCGCGGATGCGTGCTCGCGACGGTCGCGCAATCCCCACGTTCCTGCGTCAGGCGTTGCAGGACCAGCCGATCACGGTCTTCGGGGACGGTTCGCAGACCCGCTCGTTCTGCTACGTCGACGATCTGGTCCGCGGCATCATCCTGCTGGCCGAGTCGGGCCATCACGAGCCGGTCAACATCGGCAACCCCAACGAGTTCACGTTGCTCGAACTCGCCCAGAACGTGATCGAGATCACCGGCTCGAGCTCACAGATCGTCTACGAGGAACTCCCCACAGACGACCCGCAGGTGCGCCAGCCCGACATCACCAGGGCGCGTGAGCTGCTGGACTGGGAGCCGGCGGTAGAGCTGCGCGAAGGGCTCGAGCGGACGATCGAGCATTCGGGCCGGGACTCGCTCATCGGCCACCGCTACTGAGCGCCGCGCAGCCCGCCGGCACTGCGGCCAGCACCCGCCGGTGCTACGCCGTGCTACGCTTTCTCCGCCATGCGGACGATCACACACCGGGAGCTGCGCAACGACTCTGGAAAGGTCCTCCGAGAGGTCGCTGATGGCGAGTCTATCCTCGTCACCAATAACGGCATCACGGTCGCCCGGATCAGCCCCGCAGGCGAGGCCGGAGCAGACCTCCATATCTCTCGCGCGGCTACTGCGCACGGATTCGACGATGTCCCGCTGCATCCCGCGAAGTTCCGCACGGCCGATGTGCTGAGTGACCTACGCGGCGACCGTTGAGGGCCTACCTGGACACCAGCGCTGCCGTCAAGCTGCTCGTGCAGGAGCAGGAGTCGATCCAATTGCGTAGGTTCTGCTCGAGCGAGGACGTCGAGCTCGTGGCAACGGATCTACTCGAGACCGAGCTCCGGCGCGCGGCCGCCCGCGAGGATGTGCCCCTCGCCATCGTATCCGCGGTTCTGGAGCGAGTCACCCGCTACGCGCTCCCGCGCTCGGCGTACGTTGAAGCGGGCTTGCTGCCGGGGCCGACGCTGCGCTCCCTCGATGCCCTGCATATCACCGGCGCTCTGCGCTTGGAATCCGATGTGGCATTGATCTACGACCAGCGGATGCGCGAGGCGGCCGTCACCAACGGGCTGCGAGTCCTCGCTCCGGGCGATCCATCCTGGCCCGATCGGTAGCCTCTCGGTCCATGCCTCCGACAGACCGATTCGTAATCAGCTTCGCGGCCGAGCCGCCACACGAGCCACTGCCCGACGGTCGTTGGGCCGCGGTCCTGCGTCAGCAGTTCGTCGCGGCCTGCGCCGACATCGACTCCGACGGCGAGGAGCTGGGTGAACCCGGCGACATCCGCTGGTTCCCCGACCGCACCTTCTACGGCCGCACCTACGTTCCGGCGGCGGTGCGAACCGCGGCCGGCTACGAGCTGTTCGGCTACGTGTCGTTCGTGGACGCCGGCGAGGGACCCGACGCCTTCGAGGCCCGCGCCGACTTCACCGGTGATGTCGCGGAGTCAAACCCCGATTGGCAGCTCGACCTGAATGAGATGGTCCTGGGCAACTGGCACGGTGACGACGGCGCAATTGCAGAGATGACGCTTGTCTGGGGTCTGCCACTGATTCCCAATGGAGCGCTGGTCACCGCCGAACTGGCCGACCTCTCCGTCGACCAATGCAAGCTGGTCGACTACCGCTTCAGCCTGATCGCCCCCGACAACTACCGCGACGACTACCTCGACATCAAGCTCTGGAGCGCCAGCGGTGAACAGCTGGCGATCGAGTCGCTCTACGTCGACGACGATGATGAGAGCGCCGAGGATGACGACGCCGACGGAGAGCCCGCGGCCTGAGCGCGACGGCTACTCTGGCTGCGCGCCCTCGTAGCTCAATGGATAGAGCACGCGCCTCCTAAGCGCGGGATGCAGGTTCGATTCCTGCCGGGGGCATCACGGCCCCAATTCACAGCAGACATCGGATTTATTGAAAGGCGTTGCGATGAGCAAGACCCCCGAACAGGGCACACAGCGACTGTCAGTGGTTGTTCCGTGTTTCAATGAAGCGGCCACGATCGACACTGTCCTAAACCGTGTTCTCGGGTCGCCGTACGTCGTCGAGGTTGTGGTGATCGACGACGGTTCCACGGACGCAACGCCAGAGCTGGCTAAGGCGATCGGAGACCCACGCGTGAGGGTTCTAGAACAGCCGCACAACATGGGTAAGGGTGCCGCCGTTCGGCGTGGTTTCTCAGAGGCCACGGCTGACTTCGTGATCGTTCAGGATGCGGACCTGGAATACGACCCTGCTGACTACGAGCAGTTGATGGAACCCCTTCTGGAAGGTCGCGCGGACGTTGTCTTCGGATCACGCTTCATCTCAGACCGGCCTCACCGCGTCCTGTACTTCTGGCACTCGCTGGGTAACAGATGGCTCACACTCGCGTCGAACATGTTCACCAACCTCAACCTGACGGACATGGAGACCTGTTACAAGGTGTTTCGGCGCGAGGTCATTCAGAGCATCAATCTGCGAGAGAACCGCTTTGGATTCGAACCGGAGATCACCGCGAAGGTCGCCACAGGACGCTGGCGGATCTATGAGGTGGGGATCAGCTACTCGGGGCGTACCTACGCGGAGGGCAAGAAGATCGGGTGGAAGGACGGAGTGCACGCGGCTCGCTGCATCCTGCGCTACTCACCAATCTGGGGAAGATTGACCGGCCCAGAGCCGAAGCGCAAGGACCGGTAGGTGACTCACCTCCGCGTGACATCGTCGAGCCACGCCTTCGATATATGGTACAGCGTGACACCTCCGACGCTGGCGGTGGCGTGGAGCCCGGCCGCTCGTAGGACGGGCGACCATGCGCGGACCTCCGAGTTCTCAACGAGGACGTCCGAAATGTGCCGTTCACGTACAAGACCCCTGAGCAGGGGAGCATTCTTCACCTGAGGTGTATCTGCCCAGAGGTCGTCGGTGAGCGCGCTCTCCCACCCTGGTGGTATGGAGGTAGTGAAGTAGCCGCTGGCGAGGTTGAAGTACATGTGCGTCTCTGCCTGCCACATCGGGCTCTCGCTCAGCCAACCCCAGCGAATCGGCAGCACGTTCTCACCCCTTTTCAGATAGTGCCTGTAGATCCCCGTGCTGAAGAAGGGCGGATTCGTCCAGGAGGCCGCGTTCCCCGCACCCGGGCTGGCGAGGTCAGGAAGCACCAATGCCACCGCAACGAGGCCCACCGTCCACCTGGCGACCATATGGCGGCTCGGTCCTGCCAGCCAGATCGCGAGCACCACCGAGCACATCAGCGCCCAGTAGATGGCCACTCGACCCTGCAACACCTGCTCGAAGCCAGGCAGATGGATGAATACCGAGTAGGGCAGCCAGATCGTCTTCTGACCTGCCACGTAGAGACGCGGGCCCAAAATCCACAGGAGCGTGATCAGCAGCAGCGAAGCCATCCACCGGGATGCGCGTAGGTCCCATCGTCTAGCCAGTTGGTACACGAGGATCGCGACCATAGGCAGGCCAACGTAGAGGTCGGTTTCGCCGGGCCCGGCGACATACATAGCGGTCACGGCGTTGAACGCGTGTCCGCCGACCCAGGTGTAGATCATCGGGGTGAACAGCGAGAGCGCATCCGTGGGGAAGAGCACCCCCGTGTCCTTCGCGTATGCCGATGCATGCAGCACGGCCAGGATGTACCAGGACATCAGCACAGCCAACACCGCGTAGGCGACCAGAATCGGGACGATGGCTTCCACGATTCGCGACCGCATGACCTGATCGGCGAAGACCCAGCCGAGCGCGAGCGCGACGGCTCCGAGCACGCTCATCGTGAAGAAGACCTCGATCGAAATCCCGAACTGGATCAGGAACAGCACGAGGAGCTGGCCAACCAGTCGCCGCCTTGAGATGTCGGCATTCAGGAATTGGAGCATCGTGAGCACCACCAGCGGCGGGCAGAAGATCATCACCAGATGCAGATGGCCGTTCAGCTGACCGACCTGATATGACCCGAATCCGTACGCAAGGCCGGCGGCGACTGCTCCCCAATGCGCCCTGGTGAGGTAACGACAGAGCCAATACACGGACCAAGCCGCCGACACAGGCGCCGCAATCCAGGCGACATCAAGCGAAACGATCGGACCCCATATCCAGGTGATCGGGGCGAACAGAAAGGCCAGAAACGGAGTCGCGGTGGCACCCGCGAGGTTGATCCCGGGCGGGGCCCACATCGCGTGTGTATGCAGCAGCGAGAGCCCGTTGAGCAGCGCATGCGGAAACCAGACGAACGACCAGGCGTACTGCGCCGGGTCCCCCGGCAACCCGCATGCGCAGACCGATCCCAGGTGGCCGATCGAGCTGCGGTCCCAGATCACCGCGACCGCGAGGTAGACGAACAGCGCGAACCAGCCGTGCTGGTTCTCGAGAGCCTGCTTGGCGTCCTTGGCCCAGTGGCGATCCGCCCGGGCCGGTGAACCGCTTGCCAGAACGAGTCGAGGCTCGGGCGCCTCGGTCGCTCCGGTCGTCAGCTCAACGCCCACCGAACCGGACGATCAAACTGCCGGAGTCACTGTATACGTAGCCGAAGCGCCTATTCTGCAGCGCCGCGTTGAACGTGACGGGGTAGGTGCTGGCCTTGATACCGACAAGCTTGAACGTCGCTACTCCCTGACTGTTGGTCAGCGAGTAGCTGAAGTGGCCCACCTTCTTCTCACCGTTGATGCGAGCCTGCGCCCTTCGCGGTCCAAGCTTCGTCCAGTAGATCTCGGTCAGACGGACTCGTATCCCGGCCTGGTGGAGCGCCGCGCCCGAGTTGTTATAGACCTGAACCGTGACGTTCACCGGCTTTCCAAGGCGGATGATGCGATTGATCGCATCCGGCACAAAGGCGAGGTGATACAGGCTCGGATGGTACGTGCTGCTCACCGAGAATGCCTTCGGTGACTGCACATAGCTCACGATGTTGAAGCCGCCGTAGACCGACGGCTGCGCACCCATATTGCTGGCCTGGAGCTTGTAGGTCCTGGTCTGGCCTGGGCCCAGGGACTTCGGGCCGCTCGCAATTCTCCAGAAGCTCGAGTTGTATCCACCTCGCATCACGTCGAAAGCCGGCTTGACGGAATGACCGGTGTTGTTGGTCACGGTGACCGACATCTGCTCGATATGCGACGTCGTTCCCGTCGTGATCAGGCTGGTGAGCCGGAGACGCAGAGGCTGCGGTGCGGCGAGTGAATACACGGCTGTCCCGACGAACAGCGCCGCGAGCACCGCGGCCGCCACACCCCAGCGAGCCGATCTGAACCAGCCTCCGAAGGCTGTCGCAGGCCGTCCCTCGCCGCGCCGGTCCTGGCGGGAGACTTGGCCCTTCGCTCCCTGGAAGCGCCGGAACGGCGGCTGGTCGACGGTCGCCGCCGCGATGAAGCCGACCGGGATCAGAGAGATGAAGTAGTTGACGTTCGAGCGGTCGGCGAAGAAGAACGCGACTGCGGGCAGGACGAAGGCTCCCGCGCGCAGGAGCGGGTAGGTGCCGATAAACAGCACCATCAGCAGGGCGAGCATGAGCACCGACGCAGCGGTGAAGGCGAAGACCGAGCCGCCGCCCATATGCAAATAGAGACTGAGCGAGATGCTCCCCTGGCCGGTGGGGACCATGTTGGCGAACAGCGGCGTGAGTGTGCCGTTGATCCACGCCTTCGGCGCCGCGACGAAATAGGGGATATTGGGTATCAGCAGCACCGCCACCGTGATGGCGAGATATTTCCCGGCCCGCTTGAGACCCGAGTTGAGATTCGTCCGTCGCTGCTCGTCCAGGCAGAGCGCAACCAGCAGGAAGGGCAGGACCGGCCACGGGTTCTGTTTGATACCCATCGCCAGTCCGAACATGACCGGTTGGATGTATGTCCAGCGGGCGGTGCCGAACTTGTCCCATTTGTAGGCGGCGATCAGTAGAGGGGGTATGAATACGACGTCGGTGACACCACCGATCGCGAAGACCGAGTAGAGGCCGAAACCTCCGAGCAGGAGTGCGACGGGTCGCAGGTGCCGCGGTGCCAGCACCGCCATCATCAGAACTGCCAGCGCCCATGCGAAGACATTGATCAGCGGCGCGAGGTTCTGCGACCAGCCGAGCAACAGAAACGGCACGTAGACCAGGAACGACATCGACGGATAAGACAGTGCGGTCACGGGCTTGCCCGCAAACGAGTACGTATAGAAGAGTGTCGGCGTCCGGAACAGCCCGAACGCCGGCCGCATCGAGTGGACGTACGGATTTCCGCCGTGCTCCGCGATCTGTGCGGCGTACTGGTTGAACGCCATCGCGTCGGTCCCGTAGGGTGACATTCCACCGACGGAGTTGATCGCCCAGGCGACGAACACGGCCACGGTCAGGACGACGGTTCCCCATTCAAGGGTCTTGATAACCCGGCCGTCCGGCGACCAGACGCCGTCTGGCAACCAACTCACAATCACGGTCGCCAGCCCCCAGAGGTTCGACACCACCAGGAACGGAACCGTCCAGGCGAAGCCGGAGTCGCCGATCAGCTGCCAGGCCCACCACATCAGGCCGACGCCCGCGAGCATCCACATTGCGCGCTCGTTCGAGAGGCGCTGTGGGTGCTTGGGTCCAACGGCCAGGGTCGGGATCTCCGCCTGTACGTCAGAATCGCCTTGCAGCGTCGGCGCAGACGTACGGTGTGGGCTTGTAAAGTCGAGCATGGGTTGAGTTACCTCGCGCCGCACCTTGCGGGCAGGTCAGCTGTCCGCAATGCCTGTCGTGTCGGGGCCGACCTCCCCACGCGATTCAAGGCATGCATCGCCTCAGCGTGCACGCGCCTCTGAGCTGGCCAGCGCAGCGAAGTGATAGTAGCGAAGGAACCCCCGGTCACTTCGGGCATATGAGGGCGAATGCGAGGTCTCAGCGGTCGACAAGAGCCCTCAACACCGTTCCAGGCCGAATCCCGCGGTACTGACGAACGAACGCTGAGGCCTGTTTCAGGAACATCGTTGAATAGAGGTCGGGATGGACGACTGACAGCGGACGGTCCGCCGCCAGTTCCGCCTCGTGAGCCAGCCGCGAGCCAGGCGCCAGCGCATCTTGCGAGACGTAGAGAACGATGTTCTGCCTGTACCACACCTGAACGGCCTGGTTGTCCCAGATCCTGGGGCGGATGCAATCGACGGCGATGAAGCCTCGGTCGGCGAAGTCGCGCGCCCAATCCCCCTGCCAGCGCTCGTTCACGTGGTGCTGCCCGCCCTGATTCGGTATCGCCGCGGAGAAAAGGATGACCTGGCCCAGGGACGTGAGCAGATCGAGAAAAGGCGACGCGGTCTCCTTGTCGAGATGCTCAGCCACCTCCAGTGACATCACGAGGTCATACGAACGGACGGTCTCAAATGGGACGCTCAGATCGTGCGGCGCGAACTGCTCAGACGGAATCTGCAGCAGGCCGCGGTCCACCCAATCGCCGTCGATTCCCAGCACATCCGTTACGCCCTGATTCCGCCACTCCGAGAGCCACGCACCGATCCCGCAGCCGACGTCGACGACCGAAATCGGCCGCACGATCGCGTTGACCAGCTCGACGACCTGGTGTGCGGAGCGCCCTGACCGCTGGCGTTGGACGCTGTAGAAGAAGCTGTTGTAGTTGAGGAGCTTCCGCAGCCGCTCGGCGTCCGGCAGCGACACGGATCAGGAACTCGACTCGCTGCGATGAGAGCGCACGCGAACTGGGGCGGCGGGCTCGCACATGAACACGATCTGATATCCGAACAACGTGGGCCAGACGGCGGCAAGGACCTGATCAAACAGACGCAGAGCACGCGTCAGCCGACGTCGTCCCGGGTACAGCACGCCCACCGGCAACCCCGTGAACTCCTCGTGCGCGACCTCGAGCCCAGCGCCGCGGAACCGATATCGAAGCCCGCGGCGAGTGAAGAATCGAATGTGAGCATTGCCGAGCACACCACGCTGGTCGTAGTCGAATAACCCAAGGGCCGTCCGGATCCGCGGGTACCAGTGCCCGAAGTTCGGTGTCGAGCCGATCAGGAGTCCGCCCGGGCCGAGGAGACTACGAGCGCGAGCGAGGAGCTGCTCCGGTTTGCGCACCAGCTCGAGCGCTCCTGCGCAGAGCACGATGTCAAACGGCCCTCTCTCCGCAAGCGCTCCCGGTATCCCCGCATCGGGATCTGCGACAAACCAATCGTCGGGCTGCTCGGGGCTGTCATCCACCGGCAGGGGCTGGACAACCGTGACGTTGTGACCAAACCCTCGGACCCGCTCGGCGATGGCCCGGCTCACCGGCCCCACAGCGAGCACCTCACTGGGTGGCCGATGCTCAAGCCAGCGGAGCATCGTCGCTTGCGCGTCGTCCGTCTCGAAGCGATCGTGTGACACATCAGCCGCGCCGAAATCCCCTGCTCCGAAGCCGACCCGCTCGAGCCTGTACTTGGCCACGTCCGCGCAGACGTCTCGGGCGTATTTGAGTCCGTTCACGTAGCAGATCTCGTCACCGTAGTGGGTGGGAATTGGCACCTCCACGATGCGCTTTCCGGCGTCAACCAACTGCACGATGATCTGGGTGTCGAAGTTGAAGTTGTCGGAGTTGCGCTCGAACGGGATCGCCTTCAACGCTTCGACGCTGTATGCGCGATAGCCGGAGTGGAACTCGCTCAACGATGTGCCCAGCATCCGATTCTCAAAGCTGGTCAGGATCCGGTTTCCGACGTACTTATAGAGCGGCATGCCGCCGCGTCGCGCCGAACCCGGCTCCATCATCCGCGAGCCGAATACGGCGTCTGCCTCGCCACGCTCAAGCGGGGCCACAATCTCCGGCAGACACTCGGGCGCGTATTGCCCGTCACCGTGAAGCATCACGATGATGTCGAGACCCGCGTCGATCGCCATCCGGTAGCCGGCCTTCTGATTGCCACCGTATCCGAGGTTGCGCGGGTGCCGCATGATGTTCAGCGGCAGGTCACCCGCAATCTGCTTGTAGCCAAGGCCGACGAGATAGGTCGAGTCGTCGCTGGCGTCGTCACATACGAAGACCTGCGAGATGCGTGGCCAGAAGTTCTTCGGAACCCGGTCAAGCACGCTCGCGAGCGTCGATTCTGCGTTGTAGGCGACAACGAGAACCCCAATCCGAGGCTGCCCCTGAACAGAATGATCTGCGTGGCCCCTGAGTCCGCCCACGTCTGTTAAGTTCGCCATCTATTGACCCCGCGGTCAGTTGTCTGTGGGGCCGGCCTACGCAAGATAACAGGGCGCTCTCCGGAAAAAGCACAGGCACCCTGCAGGAACCGTCATTTCGGTTATTTAGAATCGACCCATTGTCAGCCTCAGATGACAGCGCTGCGGAGACATCACCGCGTTTGAGGCTGACACCGCGCCGGTCCCGCGCCCGGTCAAGTCGGTTGGTACGTCTCCTCAACCGCCTGTACCCCACCCGGGTTGCGGCGGTTACTTGTCTGCTGGTGTGTGTCCTAGCGCCGGTCTCGATCATCGCCGTTCACATCGCCCGAAACCCGTCGTTCTCGATAATCGACGAGGTTGAGCGTTTTGACTACGTCCAGCGGATATCGGATGGAAGCGTTCCGCGGATGGGCCAGCAACTTCTGCATTCAACCGATGAGCTGCTCAAGTGCCTCGGTCAGCCGCAGAAGGAGTTCGTCCTACCGCCATGCCACGGCTGGTCCCGGGAGCGTCTCGACAGATTCTTCGGGTCCGAGGCAAACGCCCAGTACGAAGCCCAACAAGCCCCGTTGTACTACGCGGCGACCTCAGTCCTCCGCTGGCCGTTCAGACACCTGCTCGGATTCAGCACACTGAATGGGACGCGCGCTACCGGCATGCTGTGGATGATTGCCGGGCTGCTACTCGTCTGGATCGCTTCGACGATCCTCGGAATTGACTGGCGACTGACCGCTGCTGGGGTGCTGCTGCTTGCCGCTGCCCCGACGATCGTGCTTGCCTCCTCGATCGTCAACAATGACAGCGCGGCCGTGTTCGCCGGGGGTCTTGTCGCGGCCATGGGCGCAATGGCCTGGCGCTACCCGGGTCGCATGCCGTGGTGGACCTTCGCGCTCACGGGCGTCGCCGTTGCGATGCTCAAGGCGTCGTTCGCGCTCCCTGCAGTCACCGTCGCGGTCCTGCTCGCGCTGGACCTCTATTTCAGGCGCTCCGAACATGACGACCACCCGCTGAGCCATCTAACTTCGAGGTGGCTGTCGGGCAGCGGAGCCATGCTGCTCGGCGCCCTAGCCGCAACGATCAGTTGGTCGCTCACCTTTCACGAGCTCTCGCTCGTCAGTCTCGCGAACTATGCCGTCCTCAAGCTGGGTGGCAACGGCCAGTTCGGTTTCTCCGGCTTGGTCAACAACGCGCTCGCGACGCTGGCTCCGTTCACCAATACACCGGCTCCCCTGTACCAGTGGGCCCGGGCAGGCGCCGTGCCGGGAACGGCTTGGTCCTCGGCAATCTCGGGCATGCAGGGTGACATCATCGAGTTGCTGACGGTCGGCGCGGGGATCTCCTGGATATTTGTGAAGGAACGGAGCTGGGCTCACTGGGTGGGTGCGGCGTCGCTGCTCACGCTGTACTTCGGCGCCTTGGCGCTGGGAATCAGCCTCGCAGCGACATATAGATTCGACTCGGCCCTTCCAGGGCGCTACGGCCTGCCGGTGGCCGTGTTGCTCATCCTGGCGCTCATCGGGGCCATAGAAGGGCGCGCGGCTCGCCTCGCGCTGTCAGCGTTGTCGCTCCTCGCGTTCGGGCTGACGTTCTGGTACATGTTGGCCTAGCAACCTTCGCCGAAGCCCGAAATGAATATGCAGGCCATATCGGTACGTTCCGCGCTCATCGGATCTAGCGTGAGCTTTGGCGAGGCCCAGCCGCGCGGAGGTTGGGTCGGTAAACCCGGACACCCATAACGGCCAATGTGGCGGCTACGGAACGCGGCGGAGTCACGAGCAGCTCGGCGCCCGCAGGCAGCGGCGTACAGACCCCCACCTTGGGCGAGAGCGGCGGCGTGGGCTGACAGTTGATGCCACCCCACAACAGGATGCGATCGACCTTCCGGTTGCGGGCAGCCTTGACCAACCAAGGCCGACGCTCAAATGGAGGGAATAGCGTGTTCAAACCACTTTGCGCCGCGCATCCGTACGCGAAGGGCTGATCCAGACTCACCAAGACCTGCGCGCGGTATTTGCGGTATAGCCCAGTTACCGTGGCGCATTCGGACAGTAGTTCGGACGCATCCTGCATCTGAACGCCGGCCCCCGGGCCGAGGCCAAACGCGATTAGGGGCTTGACCTGAGATCTGAAGCTTGCCTGCGCGACGGCCGTACTCGCAAGCGTGCAGACCGCAATCACGCTCATGGCCGCAGCAGAAGGGATCCGCAAGCGGTGTGACAGCGTCTTGCCAGACCGGAAATCGCGAGGTGCATCGCGCAATGTGGCGAGCGTGTGGTGGACGACTACCCATGCTCCCATGGGCATCAGGAACATGAACCGAGCACCGGTCAGGTAGATGTCAGGTCGAAAGTTCGCGCGCGTGTCGGCAACGGACAGCAGGACCAAAAGGACGCCCGCGAAGCCAAGCGCAGCCAAACCCGGCTCGACCCGACGCGTTCGCCACCAGACTGCTGCCGCGCAGATGGGGACACCCACGACCCAAGCAAGAGCGATCCAGGGAGAACGCAACAACTCGGGAGCGTACGCGCCAAGGAGCGGCCCAGGATGATCCAGGTGGCCCACAAGAACAGACGGCATCAAGGCTGTGGGGACCGGAGGCGACACGATGTAGCCCGGATGTGCCGCGTACCAGAAATGATTGAACGCGACCAACGCTAGGGGTGTCAGCACTGCACCCCCGAAAACAGCCAACGAGCGTCCCGGCCGCCGCTTCAACTCCCCGAAGTCAGCGCCGACGGCAGCGAGCAGCGCCGGCCCCGTCGCTACGACACTGGCGTTGTCCCAGACGAACCCGACTCCGGCCAACACCACCATGAGAGCCAGTTTCGGAAGAGGCTTGTTCACGGCTATCGAAGCCGCGATCGCGCCAGCAGCGAGAAGGTCGCCCGTCTGTACGCCCTTCAACTGGTCGTACGCCAGCAGGTACTTGAGCGACAGACAGACCGGCAACGCGAGAGCGAGCGCGGCAGACACGACGTTGCGCCGCCGGTATGCCGCGCCTGCAAGCAACAGCCAAGCACCGGTCGCCATCGACGCGACACCGGTTGGGCTCGCCATCCGCAGGGTGACTCCCAAACCGTGCAGGACCGCACCCGGAAACGCCTCAAATACGGTGTTGTAGTTCGCGCCAAGGACATTCGGGCTGTGCAGCTGCCCGTGGATCAGTCCGCTCCCCGCAAACCACAACAGCGTCTGATCCTCGTCCGTCCACCACTGGCTGTAACTCAACAGGTCCCGCACCTGCATCAGCAGAAAGCAGGCTCCGATGATCAGCAGTAGCGCGCGGAGAACCCTCCTGTCACCACGGACCCTTCCCGTGCGTGCTGTCAATCCAGCCTCTGCCTCGATTCGACGATCTGTGAGCATGACGCGCGGAATCGGAGGCTCTACGGGTGTTCGCCCGGTGTCACCCTCGCTCATAAGGTCGGAGCCCTGTCCGGACGGACCGACTCCGTCGGCGTGGTGGAGGGCACGTCCGAAAGCGCGCTACCCAGAGCCGGACTGGCGTCTGATCGCGACTCGGGTGTGCCGGTCAACTGTCTGACACCGGCGTCGAACAGCGCTGCAGCAATCACCACTAACAGTGGCCAAAAGTCCTTGAAATAGTGTAGTTCCCCGTACTGGAGTGAGCCGTTGTAGCTCGCTCGAAATGACAGGTACAACACCCAATCGGCAGCCAACATTCCGGCCGCGCAGCCCAGGAAGACCCTCTGGGTTCTCCGGCGCCACATGAGTACGCACCCGGGAATTGCCGCCAGC
This sequence comes from uncultured Conexibacteraceae bacterium, assembly GCA_963848435.1. Taxonomy (GTDB): domain Bacteria; phylum Actinomycetota; class Thermoleophilia; order Solirubrobacterales; family Solirubrobacteraceae; genus Palsa-465. The sequence continues at coordinate 391,303 of CAWKDQ010000011.1, forward strand.
GCCCAGAAGAAGTCGATCAGCAACCCGCGGTAGCCGATCGTCGATCCGGCCCACAACGGGCTCACCAGAATCGCAAGAGCAGAGTTTGGCACCTGACTCAGGTGGTAAGCACCAAGGCCCTGGTCACTTCCAGATCCCACAGCACGCAGGTGCTGGTAGTAAGGTGTCCGGAAGGGCGATCCGAACGCCTTATACTGCAAGTAGAGCACGGGCAGAATGAACACCAGTGCCCCAATCAATGCGGGTGGCACCAGGCGTTTCACCACGTCAGACGTCGATCCCCGGTAGACACAGCCTACCGCGATGACACCCAGCCATAGGACGTCAACGAACCTCGCCGCGAATGCCCAGCCCAGCATCAGGCCGACCGCGAGCGCGCGTGACCTCGTGATCACATCGCGGGTTAGCGTGACCAACAGGAACGACATCACCACCAAGCACACAGTGCTGTTCCACGGCTGATCCACGTACTGGATCAGCGGGGTTGCGAGCACCAACCCGAAGCCCGCGAAGAGTCCGGCGACCGGAGAGATCAGTTTACCCGCGGCCCTGTACACGGCGTAGGTGGCGAACACAAATGCGAAGAGGTCAAAGAACACGAAGGGATCCTTGGTGATCCCAAGCCACATCGCAGGAACGGCCACAAGCGGATATCCGATGCCGTATGTGTAAACGTGTAACAGTCGGTCGAAATCCAACCGTGCGAGTGCATGCGCAAGACGCAGATACTGGCTCTGGTCGTAGAAGGCCCACCAACCCGCGGAGACACCGGATCTCGCAGTCGAACCGAACCATCCGCTCAACGGATTCCCTGGGACCGCCGCACCACCGATCCCTGGAAGGTTCGGATCGCTCAGGTAGTAGAGAAGGAAGTAACTCGCGGCGGCAGCGAGCAGTACCCATAGAACGCGATCGCGATCCAGAGCAGACCGAGAAATTCGTTTGGCGTCGATCAATGCAAAACCATCCTCACTCAACAGCGTGACCGTCGGCCAAACGGACCCGTGAGCATACAATCTCGGTGCTGACGCTGCATCTCGGCGACTGCAGCCTCATCCGCCGACGCGGTTGGCCGATCAGGCGGCACCCAGGCCTGCGCAGGACGAGGCGTCACCTTGCGCCGGCGCCCCGCGACGGCGACCCCGAGACCGAACCATCAAGACCCCCGAGCACGCGGTCGAGCTCAGGGTTGCGGAACCGTCCGTTCGGGTCAAAGCGGCCTCTGACCGCCCGGAAGCGATCCCACTCCGGGTAGCGGTGGCACAGCGTCTCGGCCGTCTGGAAGTGGCGCTTGCCCCAGTGCGGACGCCCGTCGAAGCCGTTCATGATCTCCTCGACCGCGCGGAAGTACAGCTCGTACGCCATCCCCTCGAAGACGTGCACCGCGATGTAACACGTCTCGCGGCCGTGGGCGGGTGAGAGCAGGGCGTCGTCGCCGGCAACGAAACGGACCTCGATCGGGAAGGAGATCGGCAGCCGGCGAGCCTGGATCATCGCGCGCACGGCCCGGATCGCCTCCGCAGCATGCTCGCGGGGGATCGCGTACTCCATCTCCGTGAAGCGCACGAGCCGAGGCGAGACGAAGATGTCGTGGGAGACACCGACGCGGTCGCTGGAACCGGCGATGCGGGTGGCCGTCCGGTTCAGCCGCGGGATCGCGCGGTGGAAGCGCCGCCCTGTCCGGGAGAAGGCTGAGAGCCCGTGGTTCACCAGCAGAATGTCCTCCACGTACCGGCGGACAGTCGAGCGCGGCGTCAGCGGCGCGTCGGTCCGATCGTTGGAGCGGGTCAGCACCGTGTCGGAGTAGGGGAACCAGTACATCTCGAAGTGGTCGTGCTGTTCAGGCAGTTCCGAGAGCGCGTCGAGCGTCCGCTCGAACGGCGCCGGACCATCGACACCGCGCAACCGGAACGCGGGCACCGTCTGGATCGTCAGCGCCGTCACGATCCCCAGCGCCCCCAGGCTGACCCGGGCGGCGCGCCAAGCGTCCGGATCACTCTCCGAATCGACCGACGCCAGCGTCCCGTCGGCGCGCATCAACTCAACCGCCACAACCGGGCCCGCGAGGTTTCGAAGCCGCGCTCCGGTGCCGTGCGTCCCGGTCGCGGTCGCGCCCGCGAGCGATTGCCTGTCGATGTCACCGAGGTTCTCGAGCGCGAGGCCGTGCTGGTCGAGCTCGGCGTTCAGCTGTCCGATGGTGATGCCGGCCTGCACGCGGACGAGGCCGCTGCCACGGTCGAGGTCGAGCACTCGATTCATGTCCTCAAGCGAGACCAGGATGCCGTCGGTCTGCACCAGTGCGGTGAACGAATGCCCGGAGCCCGCCACCCTGACCCGAGCATCTGAGCGCTCGGCGCGTTCCAGCACGGCGGCCAGCTCCTGCAGCGTCCGGGGCCGCTCGAACGCGGCCGGCTCGAAGCGCTGGCGGCCGTCCCAGTTGCTCCACGACAGATCAGAACTCCTCGCCATCCTCCGCATGTTCTAATGCACGGCGATGCCGGAAACGTTCGCTGACGCGCACATGGAACCCAGCCATGCCGGCGGCCACCCGACCGACCAGGAGCGCCTGCAGCATGCCTGCCGCGAGCTCGACCCGCCGTTCGCGTGCGTGGACCTCGACGCCTTTGACGCCAACCGGGAGACGCTGACGGCCCGCGCGGGCGACAAGCGGATCCGCGTGGCGAGCAAGTCGCTGCGCTGCCGAGCGCTGCTTGCGCGCGCCATCGACCACGGCGACGGGGCGTATCGCGGCGTTCTCGCGCTGACCGTATGGGAGGCTCTGTGGCTGACCGACCACGGGGTGCGGGACGTCGTGGTCGGCTACCCGAGCGTCGATCGGCGAGGCCTGAGAGCCGTGGTCAGCCGGGCGTCGGGCGGAACCCCCGGCGAGGGCATCACCCTGATGGTCGACGCGGTCGAGCAGCTCGAGCTGATCCGACAGGCTGGCGCCAGCTCGGCCGCTGTGGTCGACGTCTGCCTCGACGCCGACGCCGGCCTGTGGTTCCTGGGCGGGCGCGTGCGCGTCGGCCCACGCCGCTCACCGCTGCACACGCCTGAGGAGATCGCGGCGTTCGCCCGGGAGGTCAACGCCCGAACCGGCCTGCGCGTCGCCGGCATGATGGCCTATGAGGGACAGATCGCGGGAGTGGGCGACCGTCCCGCCGGGCACCCGCTCAGAGGGCTTGCGATCCGCGCGATGCAGTCGCTCTCCCGGCGCGAGCTGCACGAGCGCAGGGCCGAGCTCGTCCGCGCCGCCCAATCGGTCGCCGGGCCGCTGCGGTTCGTCAACGCCGGCGGCACCGGCAGCCTCGAGTCCTCTGCTGCCGAGTCGTCGGTGACCGAGGTGACGGCCGGCTCGGGGCTGTTCGGGCCGGCACTGTTCGACGACTACTCGCGCTTCCGGCCACGTCCGGCTGCGTTCTATGCGCTGCCGATCGTGCGCCGTCCCGGCCGACGGGTCGTGACCGCGCTCGGTGGCGGCTATGTGGCGTCCGGACCGGCCGGACCCGACCGCCTGCCGCGGCCGTGGTGGCCGGCAGGCCTGAGACTCGATCCGCAGGAGGGCGCCGGCGAGACCCAGACCCCGCTGCGCGGGCGGATCGCCGACAGCCTCGGGATCGGCGACCGCGTGTGGATGCGTCACGCCAAGGCCGGCGAGCTGTGCGAGCGCTTCAACAGCCTCCACCTGATCTCCGGCGATCGCATCGTCGATGAGGTGCCGACCTACCGCGGCGAGGGGCAGTGCTTTCTCTGAGGACCGGCGAATGAGCGTCACGGCGAGCTTCACGGCGAGCGCCCCAACGCGCGATCGCTGGGCGGTGATCTGCACCTACCTGCTGATCGGCGCCGCCAACCAGATGCTGTGGTTGACGTTCACACCGATCACGACGCCGACCGCCCACCACTACGGAGTCAGCGTCAACGCCGTCGGCTGGCTCTCGGAGATCTTCCCGCTGCTCTACATCGTGCTGGCGGTGCCGGCCGCCTCGCTGCTCGACCGGCGCTTCCGCTCGGCGCTCGCCGTCGGCGCCGCGCTGACCGCACTCGGCGGTGTGGTGCGTCTGACAGATGACACGTTCATGTGGGCGCTGATCGGCCAGTTGCTGGTTGCGATCGCCCAGCCCCTGATCCTGAACGCGGTCACCGGTCTGGCCAGCGGCTATCTGACGCCGGCATCGCGACCGCTCGGGATCGCACTCGGCTCGGCCGGGATCTTCCTCGGCATGCTCGTTTCGCTTGTGCTGGGATCGGCCCTGGGCGGCGAACGGCTGCACACGATCCTCGTCATCAACGCCGTCTTCGCCGTGATCGCAGCGGTACTGTTCCTCGGCACGCTGGCGCTCAGCGGACCGCTCACCTTGAGCGGCGACGTGACCGGCGTGTTCGGACTCAAGACGGTCTGGCGCGACCGCGGCATCCGTCGCCTGGCGATGATCGCGTTCATCGGCTTCGGCTTCTTCGTCGCGTTCACGACCTGGCTGCAGACATTGCTCAAGCCGGCCGGCATCTCAGCCTCGACCGCCGGCTGGCTGCTGGTCGCAACCGTCTTCGCCGGGATCGTCGGCTCGATGACGGTGTCGCCATCGGTGATCCGCAACCACTCCGAGCGTCGGCTCTTCATGCTCGCCGGCGTCTGCCTCAGCGCGAGCTGCGTGGTGTTTGCGTTCTGCCATTCGGTACCGGCGATCGCGGTCGCCGCCATACTGTCGGGCTTCGTGATGCTCGCGTGCCTGCCGGTGATCCTCGAGATCTCCGAGCGTCGCGCCGGCCCGGCGGGCATCAGCGCGACCGCCCTGATCTGGCTGTCGGGCAACGCCGGCGGAATCGTGATCGCGCTTCTGGTCCAGACGGTCGTGCACCAGCCGACAGTCGCGTTCCTGCTGATGGGCGCGATCGCACTCGGGGTGCTGGCGGTCGTCGGAACGGCCGGCGACGCCGATGCTGCTGTCTGACCGTTGGCACCTGCTCTCAAAGCTCGGCCGGCTGGGCGACCTGCTCAATCTGACAAACCGTCGGGCACCAAGCCAATGTGCTCAGAAACGCACGATTCTCATGCGCATACGAGCAAATCGGCCGCCTACAGATCGAACTGTCAGATCAAGCAGGTCCCGATGGTCGCGAACAAGAGCATCCCCTGCTCGAGTGAGGGGTGCCGGCAGCCTGCCGGTCGGCTACGTGTAGTAGGTGTCGACCCAATCGCCCATCTGGATCCAGGCGTAGGCGTGGGTCGCGTCGACGATCGGCAGGCGCATGCAACCGTGGCTGGCGGGATAGTCGGGCGCCGGGTCATAGCCGTGGATCGCATAGCCGCCGGTGAAGAACGACGAGTAGTACATGCCGTCGGGCAGGTAGCCGGGCTGCTTGCGGTAGACCTGATAACTACCGAGGATCGTCGGCGTCGAGGGCTTGCCGGAGCTGATCGGGAACAGGAGCTTGACCTGCGAGCCGGCGATGAAGGCGAGCACCTGATCGGACAGGTCGCCCTCCGCATGCTGACCCTGAGCTGGGAAGCGCACATGGAAGGCGCCCCTGAGATTCAGCAGGTCGGTGGCGGTCGCCGGCGTCAGCGTCATGCGGCCCTCACCGTTACCGAGCAGCCGGTTGTAGGCGTCGAGCGCCAGCTCGGTTCCCTGGTCGTAGATGCCGGTCTGAGGGATGTACAGGTGGAGGGTGGCGAGCTGCTGCTGGACGAGCTGCACGTAGCGTCCGGTCGCCCCGAGTGTCACACGGTTATCGAGCGCCGTGAACGAGGTCAGGCGCTCGAAGCTCAGCATCTGCTGGTTGCGCGCGTGGTAGAGCTCGATCGAGACGCGACCGGGCTTCGGCGCGCGCAGCGTCGTCTGGAAGTGGCCGTGCCCGCCGCGGTTGGCGATCGTCAGCTGCACCCGGCGGAATACGCGACCTCCCAACTTCGCGGTCAGCACGACCCGCTGATGCGGCGCGAAACCCTGGACCGTGCCGCCGACCACAACCGCTCGCTGCGGCACCGTCACACGGTCACCGTGGACGCTGAACAGCCCCGTCGTCTGCACGACGACGCGCCCGGCGTTCACGGGTCCGGTGCCCGATCCCGCTGCCTGGGCGCCCGCTGGCGCACAGGCAGCGCCCAGCGCCAGCACAGACAGCGCCAGCCCGATTCTCGACATCGCCCCCCGTTGCATTGGGCGACAGTTAACCAGCAGCGGGCCCTGGAGTCGGCACCCGCACCGCCAACGGCCCGGTCACGAGCGCGATCAGGGCGAGCGCGCCGAGCGTCAAAGCGACGATCGGCCCGGCCCCCCAGTGGCCCTCGTTGACGCCGACCGCGATGCTGTTGTTGATCGCATGCAGAGCCATGCACGGGTACAGCGAGCCGGTCTTCCAGCGCACGATGCACAGCACGAACCCGAGAAAGCCGAGTGGGATCAGGTACTCCGGCTGGGCCGAATCGAAGTGCGCCAGGCCGAAGAGCATTCCGACCACCACCGCCGCCAGCCACGGACCCAGGCGCCAGCGCAGCACCCCGAACAGGAAGCCGCGGAAGAAGAACTCCTCTGCCATCGGCGCCACGGCGCAGACAAACAGGCAGATCCCGACAGCCGCCCACGTGCTCGTGCTGAAGCCAAGGTTGGTCGGCAGCTTGTCGGTTCCGTGCACGTTGACGATCGCCGCGTAGGCGACCGAGACGACGTAATAGGCGAACCCGCCGGCCAGCACGCCGGTGATGCCGCGGCGCCACGGGATCCGCACATAGCCGAACTCGACCCGCCCCATCCAGCCGCCGAGCACCGAGAAGTAAAGGGCTGAGGCAACGAACGCGCCGTCGAAGAGGAAGTCGGCGACGATGTTGACGGCCGGGGTCGGGTGCGCCGTCGACGAGCCGAACGCAGCGCCGATCAACTCGACCATGATCGAGACGAACAGCCCCCCCGCGAAACCGAGCATGACCGCCGCCAGCGCGATCCAGAACGGCGGAGTCGGGCGTAGACGTTGAAGGCTGTCGGTGCTCATGGTTCGGCGAGGTTACGCGCTGAACGCTCTATATGCCGAGCAATGCGATCAGCCCCTCAAGCGACCTGATCGTCTGAAGCTCGGGCAGCGTCCCCTCGCCCCTGTCAGGCCGCTCGATCTCGGCAACGTGGCCGTCGCGCACCAGCAGCACCGGTCGTACGCCCGCCCCGAGCGCCGCACCCACATCCTCGCGGAAGCTGTCGCCGACATGCAGCGCGGCGCTCGGGGCGGCCTGCGCCACCCGCAGCGCGCTCGCCAGCAGCCGCGGATCCGGCTTCGCCGCGCCGACCGCGGCCGAGTTGACGGACCCGTCGACCAGCTCCAGCAGCCCCGTGCGATCGAGCACGCCGTCGAGCGACGCGTCCCAGTTGCTGGCAACGACCAGCCGCATACCCGCGTCCCGCAGTCTGGCCAGTACGCCGGGCACCTCGGGATACACGCTGAACCGCAGCGACTCGAGCAGGATCGCGGTCACGGTCCCGAGGGCTGCGCGATCGAGCTCAGGGCTGCGCGGCAATGCCTCGCGCAGCACCTGTGCGCAGCGGCCGTGGAGCTCGGCGACGTGCACCGCATCGACGCCCTCATGCAGATGCTGGCGGTAGTACGCGATCTCCAGCCTCAGCGCCTCGTCCGCCTGCGCTTCGGTCACGGACACGCCCAGGCGTTCGGCCAGCAGCGCCCGCAGCAGCGGCGCGGGCGCGTCCAGGGTGACGAGCGTGCCGAAGGCGTCGAGCAGGACCGCCCTCACGCCCCACCTCACGCCACCCACCGCCAGGTCGCGAACTCGACGGTGAACAGGCCCAGCAGCACGGCCATCGAGCAGAGCGCCGGCACGGTGATGCGGCGGCGGGTGACAAATTGCGCGCCCCAGATGAACAGCGGGAAGATCACGAGCGTGTAGCGCGGCAGCGATGCAAGCGGCTGCAGGCTGACCGGATCCGAGAGCGCCAGCAGCAGCAGCGCGAACGCGTACAGCGAGTAGGCGGGCGGCAGCCGGCGCAGGCCGTCGAGCAGCGCCACCACGGCCAGGATCAGGAACAGGAACAGGCAGATGTCCTGCAGCGCCGCGCTGATCGCGGCCTGGGCGTAGCTGGGCACGTAGGCCGGAGGCGGCGGTCCGTGGATCAGCTGCCGCAGCCCGTTGTAGGCCTGCTTGGCGCCACGGTAGATCGTCGTGCCTGGGAAGGTCGTGTGGCGATACCAGGCCGCCTCGGCGTTGAACGGCGCGAGCGCGTGGCCGTAGCGCAGCCCAAGGTAGGCGAGATAGACGCCGAGCCCGGCCGGAATCAGCAGCAGCCAGCCGGCATCGGCCCGCAGGCGATAGCGCGGCAGCAGCCTGTGGACGCCGGTGAGCGCCTGGCCGGCCCAGCGGGTCGGCTTTGCTGTGGCTGCTGAGCGCGGGCCGTAGAGGTAGATCGCGGCCGTCGGCAGGATCAGCGCGATGCCGCCGTTTCGCGACAGCGCTGCGAGGCCGCCAAGCGCGCCGGCCAACAGCCAGCGCTCCCTTCGAGCCGCGTAGACGCAGCCGACCGAGAGTGCCAGGAACAGCGACTCCGAGTAGACGGCGGAGAAGAAGAACGCCATCGGGCAGAAGGCCAGCAGCATCACGGTCGTGTCCGCCACCTCGCGGCTGAAGTCGAGCAGCACCAGCCGGTGCAGCAGCGCCAGCCCGGCCGCGAACGCCGCCAGCGAGATCAGCACGCCGGCGACAAGCTCGGAGCTCGTGAACCAGCCGACGACGTGGATCAGGGCCGGATACAGGGGGAAGAATGCCATCCGCTGGACGTTGTCGGCGTACCCGTGCGCCGCGATCGTCAGGTACCAGACCGAGTCCCAGCGCGCCGACGCCGCGACGATCGCGTTGGGCAGGTAACCGAACGGGGTCGTGAGACCGTCGGGGTCATACACCGCGGCGGCGCCGGTCGCGGCCCCGATCTGAAGCGCGCCCGAAAGGCCGACGAACAGCACCATCAGGCGGGAGGTCCAGAATGCGCGCCAGACGATCTGCCGTGTCCCAGGCGGACTCTCGCGTCACGGAGGCGGCCACGGCGGCAGTGTCCCATGCAGACAGGATCGAGACTGGTCGCATCGGCTCGCCGGCAGGATCGGGGCTGATCGGACCGAAACTTTCAGAGGCGAAGCGGCCCAAATCGGGCTTCTACACTCAAGAGTCCGGGTGAGCGCAGCCTCGTCCGCGCTCGTCGCCTCCGCGAGGCCACCTGTTCATGACGCGACGCGAACGACAGCGGCGACGCCGCAAGCACGAGCACCCGCTGTGGCGAGGGATCCTCGGCGTGGTCGCGCTGCTCGTCGTCTGCGGCGTGGGGGCAGCAGGCGTGTTCGCCCTGTGGGTGGTGCACACGGCCAACAGCGCCCCGAACCTGAACGCGCTGAAATCGCGTGCCCCCGGCCAGACCTCAGAGGTGTTCGCTGCCAATGCCCAACCGCTCGGCTACATGGCCTCCGATGTGCTGCGGACAGCGATCTCGCAGCAGCAACAGCCCACGAAGCTGCGGCAGGCGACGGTCGCGATCGAGGATCGCCGCTTCTACCAGCACGGCGGCGTCGACTACGAGGGCCTGGTGCGCGCGGCGATCAGGGACATCTTCCAGGGCGGCGGCATCCAGGGCGGCTCGACCCTCACGATGCAACTCGTCACCAACGTCTACCTGCCGGCCAGCATCAGCGACGCGCACAACGTGCGGTACAAGATCGTTCAGGTGAAGCTTGCCAACGAGCTCGAGGCCGAGCACTCGAAGGACTGGATCCTCACCCAATACCTCAACGACGTGCCCTACGGGACGATGGGCGGCCGGACCGCGATCGGCGTGTCCGCGGCGTCGGAGATGCTCTTCGACAAGCCGGTCAGGGACCTCGACCTTGCGCAGATCGCGCTGCTCGCCGGCCTCCCGCAGGCGCCCAGCGCCTACAACCCGTTCGAGCACCCGCAGCTGGCCAGGTGGCGTCGCGGACTGGTGTTGCAGGCGATGGTCCAGTCGGGGTACATCACTAGAGCACAGGCGGCCGCCGCGCAGAGCAAGGGGCTCGAGGTCAAGCACAACGACTCCTACCAGGACATCAATCAGCCCTACGTGTTCGATTACGTCCAGCAGCAGCTCAAGCAGGACCTGTCGCAGCCGGAGATCGACAAGGGCGGGCTCAAGATCTACACGACGATCAACCTCGCCGACCAGGCGGCCGCCCAGCGGGCGATCCAGGCGAACGAGGGCCGTCCCGGCGACCCGGCAGCGTCGTTGGTCTCGATCGACCCTTCCAACGGCGACATCCTCGCGCTGCAGAACTCGACCACCTACGGCACCGGCCCGGGCGAGACGACCTTCGATTACGCCACCCAGGCCGGCCGCCAGACCGGCTCGGCCTTCAAGGTGTTCGCGCTGATGACGCTGATCCATGACCAGGACGGCGACCCCAACAGCACCTACTACGTCTCAAAGCCGCTGGAGGCGGGCTGGCTCCCCAGCGACCCGACCTGGTCGGTGCACGACGCCGAGGCCAGCTACTCGGGCACGATGAGCATCGCCCGCGCGACCGCGCTGTCTGACAACACCGTCTTCGCCCAGCTCGGCGTCGACCTCGGCGTCAGCAACATCAATGAGATCGCGCACGCGATGGGCATCACCTCGCAGCTGACAGACAACCCGTCCGAGGTGATCGGTGGGCTCTACCAGGGCGTCTCCGCGTTGCAGATGTCAGACGCCTACGCGACGCTGGCCAACGGTGGCGATCACGTCGACCCCACGATCATCTCCAAGGTCTACCAGGGCGGCAAGCAGATCTACCCCACCGCGCCGCTCCAGAAAACGCAGGTCTTCTCCTCCGGTGAGGCTTACGCCGGCACACAGGCGCTCGAGGGTGTCATCCAGTACGGCACCGGCACGGGCGCCAGTTACGGCTGCCCGGCTGCCGGCAAGACCGGCACCACCACCAATTACACGGACGCCTGGTTCGTCGGCTACACGCCCAAGCTCTCCACCGCGGTCTGGGTCGGCTACCCGAACTCGGATGTCGCTATGAACGACGTCAACGGCCTCGGGCCCGGGTACGGCGGGACGCTGGCGGCGCCGATCTGGAAGGACTTCATGCAGAGCGCCTCCGACGGCTACTGCGGCGAGTTCCCGCAACCCTCGGTCTACTGGCACGGCGGCGAGTACTTCGGCCAGCACGCCGTCTCCGCGTACGTGCCGCCGCCGGTGGTGGCGAGCACCACCCCTGCCACGACGGCGACGACGGGCGTGACCACCCCCTCCGGCGGAGTCGGGGCCGGCGCGGCCGGAACCGGCGGCGCCAGTGGCGCGACCGGGTCCGGAGTGACAGGTGGCACCGGAGCCGGCACCACCACACCGGTGACGCCATCGGCCTCCAACACTCCGGCCGCCAGCGGCGGCGGCGGCTAGTGACATAGAATCCCCAGGCGATGCCAAAGGAAGAAAAAGTCGAGCTTGAGGGCGAGGTCGTCGAGGCTCTGCCCAACGCGATGTTCCGCGTCAAGCTCGACAACATGGACCGAGTCGTGCTCGGTCACGTCGCCGGCAAGATGCGTCGGTTCCGGATCCGGATCCTCCCGGGTGATCGCGTGCGTGTGGAACTCTCTCCGTACGACCTCGATCGCGCCCGGATCGTGTACCGGCACCGCTGATCCGTTGAGGCCGTGAAGGAGCTCGAGCTGATCGCCGAGCTGCGGTCGCTGCTCGGCGACGGACACCCGCACCTCGTGCGCGGGATCGGTGATGATGCCGCGGTCGTTCGCGGCCGCGGCTACGCCGTTACGTCGGTCGACACGATGGTCGAGGGTGTCCACTTCCGCAGCGGGCAGTTGAGCGCCGGCGAGATCGGAGAGCGCGCCCTCGCGGGCGCGCTCTCCGATCTCGCCGCAATGGGCGCCCCCGCCGCTGGTGCCGACGCCTACCTCGCACTGGGCCTGCCACCCGAAACGGAGCTCGAGCTGGCAAGAGCGCTGATCGCAGGTGCCGCCGGGCTGGCGAACCGCTTCGGAGTCGCGATCGGCGGCGGTGATCTGACCGCAGCACCGGCGCTGTTCGTGTCCTTCACGGTCGTCGGCTGGGTTGATGATCCCGCTGAGCTTGTCGGTCGTGACGGCGCGCGGGACGGCGACCTGGTTGGGGTGACGGGCGCGCTCGGGGGCTCTGCCGCTGGCCTTGCCGTGCTTGACGAGCGGGTACCGGCGCTACCGGGCGAGCTGGCCCGGCAACTCCGAGAACGACATGCACGGCCGCAGCCGCGTCTGGCGGAGGGCCGCGCGCTCGCGCTCGCCGGCGCCAGCGCGATGATCGACCTCTCAGATGGGCTGGCAACCGACGCCCGCCACGTCGCGCAGGCAAGCGGGGTCGACCTGTGGCTCGACCCCGCCGAGTTGCCGCTCGCGCCCGGGGTGAGGGAGGCCGCGGCTCTGCTCGGTGAGGATCCGGTTCGGATTGCGCTGAGCGGCGGCGAAGATTACGAGCTATGTATCTGCGCCGGCGCTGCCTCAGTGCCGGCGCTCGAGCTGGCCCTCGCCGAACTCGACACCGGCGTCGCAGTCAGCTGGATCGGCGAGGTGACCGCGACCGCGTCAGCGACGCCTGAGGTCAGGCTCCGCACGGACGGCGGCGGGCAGGTTGCGCCGTCCGGTTACGAGCACAACTTCTGAACCGGCATACGGGGTCGCCCCAACTGCCTAGATCAGGCGGCCGGCCCAATACGTCCCCGGCCGCTTGTGATGGTCGTCCTTGCCATAGGCTGCGAGCAGGGTCAACCACAGCGGGTTGCGCAGGATTGCGTCCGCCACCTTCCTTGTGTCGACCTCGTATTCGCCCTGTTCAAGTTGTTCTTTCAGTGTCATCGCTCTGGACTCCGCATCCGTGGTCATCCTGGCAGTGTGATCGGCAGGCAGGACGGTCGCCTTATTCCTGGGCAGCTGCAATCGACCAACGGACGACCCGAGTGTCCATAAAACGTCCAATCGCTTGCCTGCAGGCGTTTCCGTCAGATATGGCGATCAGCGCCTAAGCGCTGATTTGGTGCCGCCGAGCGAGCCGGGGCCGGCGTAGCTCGCCGGGCCGCGGACGCTCACGACCGCGTCCGGCGTGATTACCACTGCTTGTATCCCGCGCCGGGCGATCACAATCGCGCTCACCAGACACCCGAGCGCGACGCTCCAGCACACTGCCACCACGATCGGCAGCGGCCCGCCCGGCATCAGCGCCAGGCTCCAGGCCAGACCAAGGGGCGACAGGTGGTAGGCGATCGCGTAATAGAACAGCAGCAGCACACCCGGCACGACCCCGATGAGCAACAGTGCGACGACGCTCCAGCGGCGACTGCGCGCGCCCGGCTGAGAGAGCCACAGCCAGAGGTGCAGGGCCGGTACGAGCAGCAGCGCCGAGTATGGATTCTCGAGCCACACGATCACAGCCAGCACGCACATCACGACGCTCAGCGCGACGGCTGCTGCGTCAGCTGGCGGACTTTCGGGGCGCCTGGTCGAGCTAGGCGGTTCCAGAGCTGACTGGGCGCGGCCGAGATGACGGGCCAGCCTCCCCGAACCGACATGGTCAGACAGCAGCCGCAGACAGAGTGGCCGCAGGAACACGAAGCTGGCGATCACGAGCACCAGGGTGAATGCCAGGACCGCGAGGTCGCCGCCGGTCAGCGGAACTCCGCCGGCCACCGCCCCAGGCGGCGTGGACGAGAACAGTCCCGCGGCGCGCGCGAGCATCACCGCGGCCAAGCCGACCAGGAACGGCACTGCGCCGGCCAGCACCCACCCCACCCAGCGCGACAGCACATGTCCGCGCCGGCGCGTACGCGCCATCGCGTCGAGTGTGGTCGCGGCCACCGGCAGGATCAGCGCGAGAACCAGCAGCCGCAGCGCCCACAGCGGCACCAGCTTGCCGCTCAGCACCAGGTACGAACTCGGAGCCGCGATCGGCGGGCCTGTGTCGAGCGCCTCGACCGACTGCAGAACGGCGGTACCGAGCGCGGAGATCCGACTCGGCGGAGCGAGGGCCTGCGGCCCGGTCACCTGCCGGTCGCCGGAGACTGAGAGCAGCACCGCCGGGATGCCACGCCTCGCGAAGGGTGCCTGCCCGGTGACAGCGAACGGGAACGCGAGCCGCGCCACCTGCCCGGCGACTCCGCTGTTCTGCGATCCGATTGGCGCCTGGCCCGCGACGAACCGGGCGAGCGTGTTGCGGAGCGCAGGCGGAGCCAGGCTGTCGCCATCGGACCAGGCGACCACACTCGGGCTGTGCAGCTGAGCACTCGCGAGGTCGCCGAGCACGATCACCGCGTCAACCGGGTGGCCCGTGAGCGAGTTCGCCAGCTCCGTCGCCCCCGCGAGTCCGATCTGGCCGCTTGTGGAGACGAGCATCACCGAACGACTGAGCGTCGCGCCGGACAGTGCGCGGCCGAGGTCCTCCAGCACCGCCGTGCCTGACATCTGAGCGACCGCGCCCGTCCGCGTCGCGTCGCGATTGCTGAGGACGACGACCGTGCCGGGGCTCACCCCGACCCGCGTCGCGCCGACCGTTTCGAGCAGGCGCTGGCCGGCGGACGTCTGGCCCTCGAATGCGTGGGTCTGCACGGTGAAGCCATCACCTGAGAGCTCTCCGGCAACGCGAGCCGCCAGACGCTGGTCGCCGACCGATCCGGGCGCTCGGTTCGGGTACTGCCTCGCCAGGGTCTTCATCGCCGTGTAGGTGCTTGTGAAGAACTGCCCCGGAGGCGCCGTCGTTCCAAGCGCTCCCGGCTGGTCCTGCAGCGAAAAGCCAAAGACGATCACCGCGAACACAACCACCAGCAGCAGAGCTCGGTAGATGCGAGGGTCCACCATGTAGGGACCCAGGGTACCCGGGCCACTGCGCGCGGGTGCGACCGCTCAGCCGGCGCTGCGGTCCGGCGCAGGCAGCTCGCCGTCGAAGTACTCGAGCTTGCCCTCGGAGCCGCGGAACATCCAGTGGTCATGCTGGTTCGCGGTCCAGACGCCGATCTTGTCGCTGTCCGGGTACACGCACACCTCCGGCACCGTTGCCACGGAGAACATCACGACGCGCGCGGCGGCATCGGCCTCGTTCCAGACCTGATGCGCACCATCCGGCCCTGCCGGAAAGCAGACCAGCTCACCGGCCGTAGCCGAGGATGTGCCCTGCGGCGCCCGAACACGAACGTCTCCGGTCATCACCAGCAGCCACTCCTCGACGTATTCGTAGTGGTAGGGGCAGAGATGCTCCCCGGGCGGCAGCTCGTACAACCGCACGCTGAGGTCCTTGCCGCCTGCTGCCGAGCCGAACGGAACCTCGCCTCCTTTGTATCCGTCCGGGCTGCGAGGGTCGTACCCGCTTGAGAAGTCTGCGTTGAATGCGTTCGGTCTTGTCATCTGACGATCATCGCAACCGGACACACACCGGAGCAACCTGTCAACCTCCATGGCGGTGCTCGGGGGCTCCGACTGGATGAGTGACGACCTTCCCCATCACGAGTTGGTGCTGGCGCTGGCACGCCGCCTGCGAGAGGTCGTGCTGCCCGAGCTCGGCTCGCACGCCGGCCGGGTCGCGCTCGGCGACGGAGCCGGCGGCGATGTGACCTTCTCGGTCGACGAGGTTGCGGAGCGGACGCTCGAGCGGTTCGTGGCCGATCACGCGCCGCGAGTCGCGTTCTACTCGGAGGACAGGGGTCTTGTCGCACCCGCAGGGAACGAGACGCATGTGCTGGTCGTTGACCCGATCGACGGAACTCGCCCGGCGATGGCCGGGCTCGAGTCTGCCTGCGTGGCGGTCGCGTTGGCGCCACTCGATCGATCTGACCCGACGATGGCCGACATCGAGGTCGCCTGCGTCCTGGAGATCAAGGCAGGCGACTGGTTTCTTGCGCTCCGCGGTCAGGGGGTGCGCTCGAGCCTGCCGGTGACGCTCTCGACCAACAGCGAGATCGGCTCGATGTTCTGGGGTTACGGCTTCCGTGGCCGGCCGGCGCGGCAGACGACGGAGCTGCTCGCGACCCTGATCGACGCCTCATCGGTCGGCGGCGGGACCTTCGAGCTCGGCTCGCAGGCGTTCGTGATGACGCGGATCATCACCGGTCAATTCGACGCCGTCGTCGAGGTGGGCTCGCGCATGATCGACGACGTACCGGGAATGCGTTCGGAGTTCGAGCGGGTCGGTCGCGGCGCAGTGTTGAACAATTCGCCTTATGACCTTGCGGCCCCCTGGTTGTGCCTTGTGGAAGCCGGCGGTGTCGTCACCGATGGGTGGGGACGGCCGCTCGATGACCACCCGCTGCTCGGCTCCGGTCACGAGTTCCAGATGTCCTCGATCTCAGCCGCAAACCCGGAGCTTCATGCAGAGCTCGTGCACCAGATCGACGCCGGAATCGATCGGCTGCAAGCATTGGCTCGGTGAGAACCGATGGCTGAGCCCCTGATCCTCGTCTCCAACCGCGGCCCGGTGACATTCCAGCCCGACGGCGAGGCCCGCCGCGGCACCGGCGGACTCGTGACCGCGCTCATGGGTCTGGCGCGTCACCGCGAGGTCACCTGGATCGCGTCTGCGATGAGTGAGGGTGATATCGCCATGGCCGGGCGCCACGGCGGCCGTGCCTTCCCGGTCCAGGGCGCGGACGAAACCGATTACCGCGTCAAGCTGGTCGCATCGGATCCCGAGGCCTACTACCGGTTCTACAGCATCATCGCCAACCCGATGCTCTGGTTCATCCAGCACTACCTCTGGGACCTGTCCAACGCGCCGGATATCCGACGCAACGAGACCGAGGCGTTCGAGTTCGGCTACAACGTCGTCAACGAGGACCTCGCACGCGCGGTGCTCGATGAGGTCGAGGACCTCGAGCGGCCTGTCGTGATGGTTCACGACTATCACCTTTACACGCTGCCGGCGCTGATTCGCCGGGCCCGTCCCGACGTGTTCATGACGCACTTCGTGCACATCCCCTGGAGCCAGTCGGACTCCTGGCGGGTGCTGCCGTCCGTGATTCGAGAGGAGCTTTATCAGGGGATCCTCGCCAATGACATCGTCGGGTTCCACACGACCGCTTACCGCCGCAACTTCCTCCAGTGCTGTGAGGATCTGCTCGGCCTCGACGTCGATCACCGGACCGGAGTCGTCCACCTTGACGGCCGCGACGTCTGGGTGCGCGCCTATCCGTTGCCGATTGACGCCGACGCCGTCAGGCGCGTCGCCGAGCGCGAACGCGTGCATGAGTTCGAGCAGGAACTGCTGCGCCGCCGCCGCGATCACCTGATTCTGCGAGTCGATCGCGCCGACCTGTCCAAGAACGTGCTCCGTGGGTTCTCGGCCTTCGACCTGTTCCTGGAGCAGCATCCCGAGTTCCGTGAGCGTGTCACCTTCATCGCCCAGCTGATGCCATCCCGGACCGACGTGCCCGAGTACGCCGAATACCTCGAACGGATCGAGGCGGTCGTCGCCCTGGTCAACCACCGGCACGGCTCGCCGGACTGGATGCCGATCCAGCTCAAGCTGCGAGACGACCTCGAGGAGGCCGTGGCCGCCTACAGGCACTACGACGTGCTGATGGTGAACGCGATGTTCGACGGCATGAACCTCGTCGCCAAGGAGGGTCCGATGGTCAACAGCCGCGCCGGCGTCTCAATCCTGAGTGAGAACACCGGCGCTCATGAGGAGCTCGGGGAGTATGCGCTGTCCGTGAACCCGTTCGACATCCAGGAACTGGCCGACTCGATCCATGCCGCGTTGACGATGCCGCTCGAGGAGCGGCGCCGGCGACTCGACGGGCTGCAGCGCCAGATCACCGCCCGCAACCCCGGCGACTGGATCGACGAGCAACTGCGCGATATCCACGCCAAGGATGACGCAGCGCGCATGACCTGAGCGCCTGCGGCCGTCGGGCTGGTCCGTGAGGTCGTCGGCTACCGCGGAGCCAGCTTCGCCTGCTGGCGCTCGGGCGCGATCTCAATCACGTTCCAGGCCAGCCCCAGCTTCGCCATGCCCTTGATCATCCAGCCGGAGAGGTCGAGCTCGTACCACTTGAGTCCGTGGAAGGCCGAACGCGGGAAGGCGTGGTGGTTGTGGTGCCAGGACTCCCCGAGCGAGAACGGTGCGAGCCACCAGACGTTGGTCGAATAGTCCTCTATGTCGAAGCGCCGCCGCCCGAAGATATGGCAGATCGAGTTGACCGACCAGGTCACGTGGTGCACGAAGAAGATCCGCACCAGTCCACCCCAGATCAGGCCCCGGATCGCACCTTCGAGCGTGAAACCATGCAGAACGAAGCCGGCGACGGTGGGCACCAGCAGCGACAACAACGCCAGCCATGGGAACATGCGACCGATCCGGCGCATCGCTGGATCCTCGTAGAGATCTTTGGCGTACTTACGCCAGTCGGCCTGCCCCTGCGTCTCCATCAGCCACCCGGCATGCGCGTGCCAGAAACCGGCAAAGCCCTCGCCGTGGCCCACATGCGGGCTGTGCGGGTCGCCTTCGACGTCGGTGTGTGCGTGGTGCTTGCGGTGATCGGCAACCCAATCCATCACCGAACCCTCGACCGACAGCGACCCCAGCACCGCAAACGTCCGCTCAAGCCACGGGTATGTCTGGAACGCCCTGTGAGTGAGCATCCGGTGAAACCCGATCGTGACGCCGACCGCGGTCAGCATGTACATGGCGACCATGATCGCGATATCCGTCCAGTCGACCCAGCTGTTCCAGAGCAGCACGATCGCAGCCAGCACTCCCAGGAACGGCACCACGACTCCGACAAGATTCGCGTAGCGCTCGGATGCGGACATCGCGGCGACAGGACGTTCAGGCGTGTGGCGTTCGCGGGCGGGGGGGCGTGCGGTGGCGGTCATGGCATAAGTTTTGCAGCGATTGCATGCAACATCTTGTCTCTATGACATGCACCCTACCTCTAAAACTTGTGCGCTTTGTATAAACGACGTTGCGCCGGCTGTCTTGCTTCCAGCTCGCGAACAGCTGCCCGCTGCTAGCTCGCAAACATGCCCGGCTGGTAGTGCCCGGGTTCGACTCTGCTGGTGATCTGCAGCCGGTTCCAAGCGTTGATGGCCGTGATCGCGAACACGAGTTGAGCCAGCTCCTCGGTGCCGAACTGGGCATTCGCCTCGTCCCAGACCTCGTCGGGCACGTGGCCGTCGCTGATCAGGGTCATGGCTTCGGCGAGGGCCAGCGCCGCCTGCTCGCGGCCGTCGAACAACGGGCTCTCGCGCCAGGCGGGAAGCATCGAGAGCCGTTCCTCGCTCTCGCCCGCGGCACGTGCGTCCTTCCAGTGCATGTCAAGGCAGAACGCGCAACCGTTGATCTGCGATGCGCGGATGTCGATCAGATTGCTCAGACCGTGGTCGAGCTCCACGGATTGAGACAGCCTGGACATGGCGCGATAGGCGTCGGGGGCCTGCTCCATCAACTGCATCCTGTGGGCTGGGATCGGATTGGTCATGCGCCAATCGTGCCACCTGTGACCTGTCGCCGGTGCCACGGCAGCTTTCGACGCCGGCCACGTCTCGCGGCCCGGCAACGTGGCGCGACCCACGACCCCGCAAACGCGTCAGTTGAGCGTGCGACGCTCGGCCAGCAGAGCTACGAACTTCTCGATCCGCCGCGTACGCGTGTCAGGCCGCTTGGCGTCAGCGATCCGATAGAGAAAGGCGTAGCGGCGCGCGCCGGTGAGCGTTGCGAAGAAGGCCTCGGCCTCAGGGGCCGCCGCCAACGCCCGAGCGAAGTCCTCAGGAACGGTGGCCTGCGACTGAGGCTGATAGGCCGCGTCCCAACGACCATCCGCTTGCGCCTGTTCGATCTCCGCGAGACCGGGTGGCTGCATCAGTCCGGATTCGATCAGCCTGATCGCGCGCTCGCGGTTGATCTGAGACCAGTTGCTCCTCGGCCGGCGGTGGGTGAACCGTTGACAATAGAAATGCTCGTCGACTCGGCCCACCTGGCCATCGATCCATCCGAAGCAGAGTGCCGCCTCGATTGCCTCGAGCTGCGAAACGGTCTCCCGCGGGCAGCCCCTCTTTGCGAGCTTCAGCCAAAGCCCTGGCGAAGTGTCGTGATTGGACTGCAGCCACCGCTCCCATTCGCCTCGGTCGGGGAACTCGACCAGTGGCAGCTCGGCCGCAGGCGGTCGCCTGCTCATATCCGTTGCTATATTCGCTCGTCGCCCGACGTTCGGTGCATTTCACCGTTGCCGCGGGACCTTCATCATGTCCACAGATCCCATTCTCTATGACCTCGTGCTCCTGTTGTCAACCGGAGCCGACGAGGAAGCCCGCACGAAGATCGTCGCTGACGTCGAGTCGATGATCGATACGGCGGGTGGCAGCGTCTCTCGCAAGCAGCATTGGGGACAGCGCGCGACGACCTACCGCATCGACCATCAGACGGAAGCCGACTACCACCTGCTGCAGTTCTCGGGTCCGACCTCTCTGCTGGAGACGCTCTCGCACAGTCTGCGCATCGCAGATGCCGTGCTCCGCTTCCGGATCATCAAGGTCCTGCCCGGCACGCCCGAGGCACCCGAGGGTGCGCCGCCGGTGCTGGCGGGTACTGCGGGCGTCAGCCAGGCTGCAGAAGGCGAAGCGGCGTAGTTCGGCGGCCTCGGTGGCCTGCCCTGAGGGCAGTTGCCCCGGGGACGGCTGCGCAAGAAACGCGGGTCTCTCTTTGGGGTCAGGATTGGCTGCCGAACGCGGGTATCTCTGTGAGGGGTCAGCAGGTGTGCCGAAAGTGTGCCGCCTGACACGAGCGTGTGCCGACTCTGTGACGAATGTGTGCCAGTTTGCGGGCGTGGGGCCCGCTGCCGTCGGAGGCGTGCTTAGACTCGGCTCAAGGCGATTCTGAACTTGTCGAAAGGAGCCCCAAAATGGCGGGCAACATCAATCGGGTGATCATCACCGGCAACCTGACTCGAGACCCTGAGCTGCGGTCGCTTCCCAGCGGTACCAGCGTCTGTGACCTGCGCGTGGCGTGCAACGGACGCCGCCGCAACTCCGAGGGCAACTGGGAGGACGATCCCAATTACTTCAACGTGACGGTCTGGGGCCAGCAGGGTGAGAACTGCCAGAAGTACCTCTCCAAGGGTCGCGGTGTGGCGATCGATGGGCGTCTGCGGTGGCGCGAATGGGAAACCGATGGGCAAAAGCGCCAAGCTGTCGATATCATCGCTGAGACCGTGCAGTTCCTCGGTGGCGGTGGTGATGCGCCCAGCGGTAACGGGAACGGGTTTGCGAGCAGCGTGAATGCTGCCGCGAGCGACGTTCAGATCGATACTGCGGACTTCGTCCCCGCCTCCGTGGGCTCCGGCGCCGCCGAGGACGACATACCGTTCTGAGGCGACGGACCTACAAAAGAGACTTCAACAGGTGATGCCAAGTGGCGAAGCAACGTAGACGGCCGGTTCGCCGGCGCGACAGGAAGGGCGGCCCGTCCTCGGGTCGGCGCAAGCCGTGCCCGTACTGCCGCGACAAGGTCGAGCAGGTTGACTACAAGGATGTCTCCGCCCTGCGGCGGTTCATCTCTGATCGCGGCAAGATCCGCTCGCGCCGGATCACCGGCGCGTGCCGTCGGCACCAGAGCCAGATCGCGCGCGCCGTCAAGCGGGCGCGGGAGGTGGCGCTGCTGCCGTACGTGGCCGAGGGCGGCAGCGACCACCGCGAGGGCCGCGGCGGTCGCGATCGCGATCGCGACCGCGACCGGTAACCCCAGGAGGTAGAGATGCCACAGGCAATCCTGCTCGAGGACGTCGAGTCGCTGGGTGAGAAGGGTGCGGTGGTGGACGTCTCGTCCGGCTACCTGCGGAACTTCCTGCTGCCGCGCAAGCTGGCCGAGAGTGCGACCAAGGGGTCGATTGAGGCGGCCGCCAAGCGTCGTGAGGCGGCCGAGCGCGCCGCGCGTGAGGCCGTTGATCGCGCCCGGGAGAACGCCGAACTGCTGGGTAAGACCGTGCTCACGATCCCGCAGCAGGCGGGCGACGACGGACGCCTGTTCGGCTCCGTGACCGCACAGGACATCGTCGACGCGATCCGCGACGCCCGCGGCATTCGGATCGACAAGCGCAAGGTTCAGCTCGACGATCCGATCAAGAGCATCGGCACGCATATGGTCACGGTTGAGGTCTCAGACGGCGTCAACGCGACCGTGAAGACGATGGTCGTAGCCGCCTGAGGGCGGCCGGCCGCCGCACTTCACGTCATCTGGCGGAGCCGCCACACGACGCTCGTGGCGGCCCGTTTGTCGCTGGCGGCCGTTCGTCGTTGGCGCGGCGGGTTCGTCGCAGGCAGCGGTTCGTCGCCGGCGCAGCCGCGCCCGAAAACAGAAGAGTCCCCGCCGCAGAGCTGGAGGAATCGTGAGAAGGATCGGACTGATCGGCGGCATGAGCTGGCAGAGCTCGGCGCGTTACTACGAGCTCGTCAACGAGCTGGTGGCCGAGCGGCTCGGCGGCTTTCATTCGGCCGCCTGCGTGATGACCTCGGTCGACTTCGCGGCGATCGAGGAACAGCAGCGGCGTGGTGACTGGCGGGCCGCCGGCGCGCTGCTCGGCGCTGAGGCGGCAGCGCTGCAGGCGGCCGGGGCTGAGTGCATCCTGCTGTGCACCAACACGATGCACAAGGTTGCCGATCAGATTGTGGACGCCATCTCGGTGCCGTTCATCGACCTGCTCGACGTTACCGCGAGGGCGGTCCACGCGATCGGCTGCGGACGGGTCGGGCTGCTCGGGACCAGTTACACCATGGAGGATCCGTTCTACCTCGAACGGATGGCCCGGCACGATCTGGAGGTGATCGTTCCCGAGGCCGATGACCGCCGTGCCGTCAACGAGGTCATCTACCGCGAGCTGGTGCTCGGGATCATCAGCGACGAATCCCGGCAGGCCTACCGGGGCGTCCTCGAGCGTCTGGTCGGCCGCGGCGCAGAGGGTGTGATCCTGGGCTGCACGGAGGTGGAGCTCCTGATCGGCTCCGCCGACTCCTCCGTCCCGGTGTTCCCGACCACGGCGCTGCACGCCCAGGCAGCGGTCGAGTTCGCGCTGGCATGAACGGATGGCGACAAAACACGCTTGTAGCGGAATGCCCCCCGCCGGCCGCCTGACGTCAGCCTATCTTTGAACGTCCAGCGATGGCCACCGTCACACCAAGCGCCCCACCCCACAACCTGGTCGCCGAGAAGTCGGTGCTGGGAGCGGTGCTGCTCGACGAGCAGCACCTGCATGCACTGCTGGTCGACGAGCAGCTCCGTCCGGAGCATTTCCACCTGCGCGAGCACGCCGCTGTTTTCGCAGCGATGCTGGAGCTCTACGAGGCAGACAAGAAGATCGACCACCTCACCGTCGCTGAACAGCTCCGAGAGAACAACCGACTCGAGGAGATTGGCGGCGCCAATGTGGTGGAGGAGCTGGTTGCCTGGGTGCCCGCCACAGGCCACGCGCGCGAGTACGGCCGGATCGTGCGAGAGCAGGCACAGATGCGCGCGCTGCTCGACGCCACCCGCGAGATCCAGGCCGATGTCCTCAACCGCGCGTTGCCTCCTCGGGAGCTGGTGGAGGCCGCGGAGCGGGCCATGCTCGAGGTCGCCCACGACGAGCGCCAGCAGGCGATCCGCTCGATCGCGGAAGTGCTGCACGAGGAGACCGATCGCCTTCACCACCGCTCCAACCAGAAGAGCCCGCTGACCGGAACGCCCTCGGGCTTCAGGGACCTCGATGACCTCACCGGCGGCTTCCAGGCAGGCAACCTGATCGTGCTCGCGGCACGACCGTCGATGGGCAAGTCCGCGCTGGTCGCCAACATCGCCGAGAACGCCGCCCTCGCCGGATTCCCGGTTGCGTTGTTCTCGCTCGAGATGTCGGAGTCCGAGCTGGCGCAGCGCTTCGTTGCGTCCCAGGCCAGAGTCCCGGGCGAGGATCTCCGGCGTGGAAAGGTGGCTGAGTCCCGCTGGCCGAAGATCCTCGAGGCATCCGGCAAGCTCTCGGAGGCGCCGCTCTATGTCGACGACTCGAGCGACACGGGCGTACTGGAGATCCGGGCCAAATCCCGTCGCCTGCATCATCAGCTCGAGCAGCGCGGCGGCCTCGGGCTGATCATCATCGACTACCTGCAGCTGATGCGCCACGAGGGTCGCGTCGAGAGCCGCGTCGAGCAGGTCGGTCAGGTCAGCCGTGGGCTCAAGAGTCTCGCCCGCGAACTCAAGGTGCCGGTGATCGCTCTGTCACAGCTGTCGCGCAACGTCGAACAGCGCGCCGGCGACAAGAAGCCGATCCTTTCCGATCTACGAGAGTCCGGTGCGATCGAGCAGGATGCGGACCTGGTGATGTTCATCTATCGCGAGGAGTACTACAACCGCGAGTCGACCCGCCCCGGCGAGGCGGACATCATCATCGCCAAGCACCGCAACGGTCCGGTGGGCGAGATCCAACTCACGTTCCAGAATCAGTTCCCGAAGTTCATGAACTACGCGCCCCCGCAATTCGCGCCGTGACCCTGGCCTGGAGTCTCTGATGGCAGCCTGCATCCTCGGCATCTGTGACGGCTCCGGGTTCCTCTATGACGAGGACACCAACACCGCGCGCGACTGTGCCTGCCGCCCGCAGATCATCGCCCGCAACAAGGCCCGCAGCCTCTCCGCCGTGATTCCCGAGCGCTACAAGGATGTTGCGTTCGATCGCTTCCCCGTGACTGAGATCGACCCCCAGATAGTCGCAGCCACCAGGCGCTTCACCGACCGGATCGACGCGAACCTCGACGCGGGGCGTGGGATCTGGTTCATGGGGCCGGTCGGCACCGGCAAGACAACGCTCGCGATGCTCATCACCAGGAGTGCCTTGGAGGCCGGGCGGTCTGCGGCGCGTTACTCGCTCCCAGGGCTACTCAGCCAGATCCGCAAGACCTTCGACACCGGCTCCCATAACGACCTGCTCGAGCGCCTCGTCGCCGTGGACCTCCTTCACATCGACGACATCGGGGCCGAGCAGACGACGCCCTGGGTGCTCGAGGAGCTCTATACGATCATCAATGCGCGCTACGAGGAGCAGCGCTCGATCGTGATCACCACGAACATCCTGGACCGTGAGACCCTCTGTCAGCAGATCACGGAGCGCACCGTCTCCCGCCTGACCGAGATGTGCGACGAGCTCCCCCTGCTGGGCCACGACCACCGCATGGACCTGCGGATCGCCTGACCGCAGCCCACGGGTCTGATGCGCGGGGTGTGACCCGGGTGCATCGGCGCGGGGTGTGGCGCGGGTGCGCGGGGTGCGCGGGGTGTGCGCGCGGGTGCGCGGGTGCGCGGGTGCGGTCGGGCGCGGGTGCGGTCGGCACGGCCGTGCAACGTACACTGGAGGCGAATGCCCGGAATCGTGATCGTCGGTGCCCAATGGGGCGATGAAGGCAAAGGCAAGATCACCGACCTGCTCGCCGAGCGGGCGGACGCCGTCGTCCGCTTCCAGGGGGGTAACAACGCCGGCCACACGATCGTCCGCAACGGCGAGACCTGGAAGCTGCACCTGATGCCCTCGGGCATTCTGCACCCCGGCAAGCTCTGCGTGATCGGCAACGGGGTGGTGATCGACCCCAAGATCCTGACCGACGAGCTGGACGATCTGCGGCGGCGTCATGTCGACACCAGCGCGCTGCGGATCTCCGCCAACGCGCACCTGATCATGCCCTACCACATGCTGTTGGACCACGCGGGCGAGATCAAGCTCGGCAAGCTGCAGATCGGCACGACCAGGCGCGGGATCGGACCCTGTTACGCGGACAAGGCGGCACGACTCGGAATCCGAGTCCAGGACCTGCTGGACGAGAAGATCCTGAAGAAGAAGATCGTGGCCGCGCTGGAGCCCAAGCGCCTGTCACTGCGCGAGTTCGCGCGCGACCCGCGTCTCGATCTGCAGACGATGACCGACGAGTACCTCACCTACGGGCACCGGCTCAAGCGCTACATCGCCGACACCAGCCGGCTCGTGCTCGAGCGACTGGACTCCGGCGAGCTCGTCGTGTTCGAGGGCGCTCAGGGCACGCTGCTCGACATCGATCACGGGACCTACCCGTTCGTGACCTCGTCCAATCCGATCGCCGGCTCAGCGACGATCGGTGCCGGCGTCGGCCCGAAGGACATCGACGAGGTCTGGGGGATCACCAAGGCCTACAGCACGCGCGTGGGCTCGGGGCCGTTTCCGACCGAGCTGGAAGGCGGCCTCGGCGACGAACTGCGCGAACGCGGAGCTGAGTTCGGCACCACCACCGGAAGGCCGAGGCGGGTCGGCTGGCTGGACCTGGTGGCGCTGCGTTACGCGGCCCGTCTGAACTCACTGACGGCACTCGCGATCACCAAGCTCGACGTGCTCTCAGGTCAGCGCACGCTCAGTGTTGCCACCAGCTACCGCGGACCCGAGGGGCTCGAGGTCGATCACTTCCCCTACCACCAGACCGTCCTGCACCACTCCGTCGGCAAGTACGAGGAACTGCCCGGGTGGAGCGAGGACATCACGGCATGCCGCAGCGAGGAGGAGCTTCCGGACAACGCTCGCGCATACCTGCAGTTCATCTCCGACTTCGTCAGGGTGCCGGTCGCCCTGATCAGCGTCGGCCCCGGACGCGAGCAGGTGATCTGGACCAAGGCCGGGCAGGACATGTACGGCTCGGCTGCTCGCGCCTCTGTCTAGGCAACGAGAGCTCGTCAACACGAGGACGCGTTCGCCGTAGCCGACGCGCGGCTCAGGCGCTCGGCGCGTCGGCGCTGAACGGCAGCGCTTCGAACAGCATCAAGGCAAGGCCGACGTCGATCGCGGCCGCAGGGTTGGCGGCAGTCCGGGCGGCGGCATCCTGTTCGAGCTTCCCAAGCTTGGCGAGGAGCTTCCTCAACTCCTTGGAGAGAGCGTCCCAGCCGGTGCGGTCGAGTCTGAGATTGGTGATCGAGATGTGTGCTCCGTCGCCGTCGAAGCCGCCGGCCGCAGCCGAACGAGTGGCGTAATCGGTCGTCTTGACGATTGAGGCCGTGAGCAGACGCTGCTTGGACACCGGATCAAGCGCTGCCCAGGAATCGGGATCGACCGATCCCGGCGAGCTGTCGGCCCCGCCCGGGAGCGCAATGGTCCTGTAGAAGTGCTCGGTCGCACCGCGCCGCTGACGTGTGCGAACGAGCTTCAACAGCCCGAGGTCGTAGAGCGTCCTGACGTGGTAGGCGATCGTGCCCAGCGGCTGGTCGAGCTTGGAGGCCAGGATCACGGGACTCGCGGGCTCCTCGTCCAACATCGCCAGAAGTCGGACGCGGACCGGATGCGAGATCGCGCGCAGCCAGCGCGGATCGGTGATATCGGTGACTGGCTTGGGTGAGGGCATGGCTGAGATGGTAGGAACCCGCCTGAAGGGTTCACGTATCTCGCCATCGCCCCCGTCCGTGCGTCCTGCCGGCACTGAGCGGCGTCACTACCGCCAGCGCTCGACCACTTCGTCCTCGTCCACCTGGCGGAACGGCCGTGCGGGCACCCCGAGCACGGCGGTGCGAGCGGCGACATCTCGCGTTACGACCGCGCCGGCCGCAACGAACGCTTCCTCGCCGATCTCCACCCCCGGCACGAGCACGACGCCGCCACCGACGCGCGCTGCTCGTCGCACGACCGGCGCCACCATCGGTGAACCACTCGGGTGGCGGCCCATCGTGTCGTCGTTGGTCATCTGCACGCCGGGGCCGAGGAACACGTCATCCTCGACGATCGCCGCGCCGGTCACGTACACGCCGGTCTGGATCAGGACGCGGTCTCCCACAGTCGCGCCGAAATCGACGCACGATGCGCGGCCCACGACCGAGCGCTCGCCGATGCGCGAGCCCTCACGCACCTGAGCCTGGTCGCCGATGATCGTGCCGATGCCGATCGTCGCTCCGGCGTACACGACCGCCCCAGAGCAGACGGTGACCTCGGCACCGACGACCAGGTCGCTGAGCTCGAGCGCGGCAGCGCTCGAGCCGCGGCGCAGGCGCGGCCGCTTGCCGAGCACGACCAGATCCTCGATCAGGCACCCCGCACCGAGTCGCACCCCGGCGCGCACAACGCTGCCGGCGCCGATCGAGACACCGTCGCCCAGCACCGCCCCCGCGCCGATCACCGCACCGGGTGCAATCGTCACCTCGTCGCCTATCAGCGCGCCCGGATCGACGTGCGCGCCTGCGAAGGCGTCATCAGCCATCCTGCCTCCGTGAAGCCTCGAGCGAGTTCTGGAGCTGTTCGAGCACGCGCACCACACGCAACCCGCTGTCCCCGTCTGAGCGCGGCGCGCGGCGCTCGACGATGCTGTCGACGAACTCCTGGCACTCGACCCGCAACGGTTCCACCGTCGGCAGCCGTGGCGAGTAGATGTCGCCATTGCGGGTGAGCCACTCGCCGTAGCCACGAGGAGCCTCGTCGAAGCCCTTGTCGTAGATGGTGATCTTGCCCTCGACCGCCATGTCATCGAACGTTGCCATCTTGCTGGCACCAACGACGGTGAATCGACGCTCCTTGTGCGGGTCGAGCCAGCTCAGATGCAGGTGAGCTGCCAACCCGGACGGGAAGCGCAGGTAGCAGAACACCACGTCCTCCACACCCGAGCGCACGTAGGATTCGCCGTGCGCGACCGCCTCGGTCGGCTCCTCGCCGGCAAGCGCCAGCACCACGGAGACGTCATGCGCCCCGAGCGACCAGAGCGCGTTCTCGTCGGCGCGCAGCTTGCCGAGGTTCAAGCGGTTGCCGTAGATGTAGTAGATCTGACCAAGCTCGCCGCTGTCGGCCAACTCCTTCAGCTTCAACACCCCGGGGTGGTACTCGAGCAGATGACCGACCATCAGCACCCTGCCGGCTGCCCTCCCGGCTGCGACCGCCCGCTCGGCGTCGAGCACCGATTGCGCGAGCGGCTTCTCCACGAAGCAATGCTTGCCCGCCTCGAGCACGCGCACCGCCAGATCAGCGTGTGTGGGTACCGGTGTCGCGAGCACGATCGCGTCAAGCTCGGGGTCACCGAGCAGCTCGTCGAGCTCGCCGGTCACACGCGCGCCCGGGAACTGCAGTGCCGCCCTGTCGCGAGCGTCCTCGGAGCCGTCGCACACCCAGCGCAGTTCGCAGCTGGGAAGCCCGGAGAAGTTGCGCGCGAGGTTCGGGCCCCAGTAACCGAGCCCGGCCACGCCGACCTGGATCCTGTCGTCGGTCATCGGCAGGCGAGTCTACGTGGCGAACGCGCGGCTGAGGGTCGCGACGACGCGCTCGCCGGCATGGCCGTCACCGTACAGCTCTGGTCGCCTCGACGGGGGTGCAGCGTCCAGCGCCGCGCGGGCCGCTTCGAGGTCGAGGTCAACAAGCGTGTTCCAGCCGGCCTGCACGGTCTCGGTCCACTCGGTGCTTGGACGCAGAGTGATGCACGGAACCCCCGCCAGATATGCCTCCTTCTGAAGCCCACCGGAATCGGTGATCACAGCACGTGCGTTGCACATCAGCGCCGTCAACTCGACGTAGCCGAGCGGCTCGACGACGAGCACACCCTGCTCGAGCCGCTCGAGCAGCCCGGCCGCCTCGAGCCGCACCCGGGTGCGGGGATGGAGCGGCAGCACGACCTCTGCGCCGGTTCCGAGCAGCAGCTCGACCAGCTCCGCCAGCCGCTGGGGATCATCGACGTTGCCGGCGCGATGCGCGGTCGCGAGCACGTATCCGCCGGGCTCGAGCCCGCGTGCGCGCACGAGGTCCACGCGCTCACGGGCGCGCGGCTGCAGCGCCAGCGCGACATCGACCATCACGTCGCCGACCAGCGCTACAGCGGGGCTGCTGGTTAGCGGACCAGCAGCCCCGGCGCGGCCGATGCCCTCGGCCGCGAGATTCGCCACGGCCGCCTCCGAGGAGCACAGCAGCAATGAACTGAGATGGTCGGTCAGGACGCGGTTGATCTCCTCCGGCATGCGGCGGTCGAAGGAGCGCATCCCTGCCTCGACGTGCGCCACGGGCACGCCCTGCTGCACCGCGGCGAGCGCCCCGGCGAGCGTGGAGTTGGTGTCGCCGTAGACCAGCACGCAGTCCGGAGCGGCGTCGGCGACCACCGGCTCGAGCGCAGCGAGCATCCGCGATGTCTGTGATGTGTTGGAGCCGCCGGCGACGGCCAGCTGCACGTCCGGCGCGGGCAGGCCCAGCTCGGCGAAGAAGACAGCCGAGAGCCGGTCGTCGAAGTGTTGCCCCGTATGCACCAACACCTCCCGACCGCGGGCGCGCAGGCACGAGGAAACCGCCGCCGCCTTGATGAACTGGGGGCGGTTGCCGACGACGGTCAGGACGTTCAGCGCTGCGTCCACGTCTCTGCGAGGCGCACGATCACCGCTGCCGAGGCGGCCATGTCCTGAACCGAGGCCCACTCTCGCACGGAGTGATACTCGTGGCCGCCGTCAAAGATATTCGGGGTGGGAAGGCCCATGGCGGACAGCCTCGACCCGTCTGTGCCGCCGCGGATCGGACGCCGGATGGGTTCGATCCCCTCCGCCCGGATCGCCTGCTCGCCGGCTGCGATGACATCGGGGTCGCGCTCGATGTACCGGCGCATGTTCGGGTACTGATCGATCACCTCGAACGTCAGACGGGCCTGCGGGGCGCGGGGCGAAGCGCCGCTTCGGCCACCCCCCTCACGAGCTCGATGTGGGATCGCAGCAGCCGCTCGTCGAAGTCGCGGACGATGAGCCTGATCTCGGCATGATCGGAGCTTCCGCTCAGGGACACCGGGTGGATGAAACCCTCGCGGCCAGCTGTGGTGTCAGGGGTGAGCCGGTCCTCCGGCAGGGCCGCGACCAGCCCGGCGGCCAATCGCAGGGCACTCACCAGCTTGCCGGTCGCAAACCCCGGATGCACAGACACTCCCTCGATGTTGATCCTGACTTCGGCGGCCTCGAAGCTCTCATCCTGGAGCTCCCCCAGCTCCGAGCCGTCGATCGTGTAGGCGCAGCGCGCGCCGAACCGCGGCACATCGAACAGCGTCGCGCCATGCCCAATCTCCTCGTCCGGCGTGAACGCGATCCGCAGCGTCGGCCGCGGCAACTCGGGATGCTCGGCCAGATGCGACACGGCGGCCATGATCGCAGCGACGCCGGCCTTGTCATCGGCCCCCAGCAGCGTGTCGCCGCTGCCGCTGACGATGTCATGCCCGACGCTGCCCGCAAGCGCCGGCATCCTCGCCGGGTCGAGCACCGTGCCATCTCGGGGCAACTCGATCACGCCGCCGTCGTACTCGCGGTGCAGGAGCGGCTGCACGCCTGCTCCGGGCGCGTCGGGGCTCGTGTCGACGTGCGCGATCAGGCCGATCACGGGCGTGTCCGGCACTGTCGCAGGCAGCGTGGCGTAGACGTACCCATGCTCGTCGAGCTCCGCATCATCAACGCCGATCGCCCGGAGCTCGTCGACCAGCAGACGCTGCAGGTCGAGCTGGCCGGGGGTGCTGGGTGAGCGCTCACGGTCGACCTTGGCCTGCGTGTCGATCCGGACATAGCGCATGAAGCGGTCCAGCAGGTCGGCCGCCATCGCTTCCGCGAGCGGAGAGGTGAAAGCGGCGGGCACAGGCCGATGATGGCAAACCCGCGGTTGTGAACGTCCCAGGGTCGGCTAGCCGGTTCGCAGCCTGCGTCGGACGGTGAGGCTTCCGCCGAGGCGGTCAACGACCGTCACCGAGACGACACCGGCAAGCGCGCCCCGCGTCCCCGGCACGCCGCGCGCCCGCAGTCCGCCGGCAGCAAACACGATCTGCACCGGCGAGCGCGTGGGTGTGAGGTCGATCGTCAGCACCTGGCCGCGGAGCCTGATCCTGTGCGAGAGCGAGTCTCCTGCGCCGCTGAGCACGTGAACCACGCGCGGTAGGCTGGTGGCGCCGAACCCGCCTGGGAGCGTGATCCTGACCTCCCGCAGGCCCGGCTCGTACAGGCCAGACCGCAGTGTCAAGCTGAAACTCGGTTGGGCCGAGGTGGCTGGAGCCCCCGCGCTCACCTGTGGCCGCCGCTCGACCGACCAGGTGAACCGGACTGCTCCGTAGGCGCCGGACGGAGTCGATGCGGCGATGGTCACGTCGCGTAAACCGGGCTGCCTGGCCCGCCCGCTGATCACGCCGGTGTTCCTGTTGATGTGCAGACCCTCGGGCAGACGACTTGCGTGAAACTCGATCGGGGCCGACTGGCCGGAAGCCAACGCCGCGGTCAGCCGCGTGTGAACGGACTGCTCGTAGAACGAATACACAGCGCCCGGGAAGCCGATATGTATGGCCTGGCGGCAAAGCGCCGGCGCCAGCGCCGCCGCCTTGGGCGTGCCGAGACCGCTGGCCATGTCGTAGCCGACGGTGGCCGGATACAGCCCCGAGTTGTTCCCGTCGGGCGTGAAGTCGTTGTTTCCGACCGTGATGTCGTTGAAATAGGTCGAGGCGTCCTGCCCCGCCAGCTCGTAGAGCTTGGGATTCGCCAACCCGACGAGCGTGCCGCGGCAGGCGCGATTCGCGTCGGCCAGTGCGAGCAGAGCAGCCCAGACCGGCGCCGCACCGCTGGTGCCGCCGGTGCCCTGCCAACCCGACTCGCTGCGGGCGGTATTGCTGTTGCCGTTCCAGTAGTCGAGGTAGGGATACCTCGGGTCAGCATCAGCTGAGACGTCGGGAACCTCGCGGCAGCTACCCGCGGCTGCGGCGCAGGGCGCGCCGGAGGAATAGGTGTTGAGCACGCCGAGCGTCGAGACCGCGGTCGACTGGTAGGCCGGCATCGCCCACAGCGAAGAGACCCCGCCCCCGCCCGCACCCTTCTGGATCCCGAAGCGGCTGTAATCGACGTTCGGGTCATCGTCGTTCCAGACTGTCTCGATCGGTGGCGGGCCGGCCGAGGTCATCGACGTGCCTCCGACCGATGTCGCGAACGGCTGGCTGCCAGGGTCGTCGACCTGGAGCGAGTTGTTCATGTTGCCGCCCGGTGGCGGGCTGTAGCAGTCCTCGGAGCCGGAGTCACCGGAGGCGCTCACGAAGCTCTGGCCCTGGGTCGCCGCCTCCTCCAGCAGCGTGTTCTCGGCACGGGCGTCGGCGGTGCCCTCAAGCGTCTCACACTCGCCCCAGGAGTTCGAGATCACCTGCGCGTGGTCCTGGCTGACGATCGCCGCGAGCGTGTCGTAGGGGCCGGTGCCAGGGTTGTCCGTGTTGTTGTTCGGCCCCTCGTAGACGATCAGTTTCGCCCTCGGCGCCAGGCCGATCAGCTGCTCGATGTCGAGCGCCGCCTCGCCCTCCCCGTTGCCGCTGCCGGCACCGCCGTCAACCTTCACGTAGCTGACAGTCGTGTTGGTCCGGTAGCACCGCTGGTAAGCGGCGATGTCGCTCAGCGCATTGGGTTCGAGCTCATAGGCGGCGATCGTGACGCCCTGACCGAGGTCACCGGACCGATACAGCCCGGAGAAGCCGTAGGCGTTGGCGATCTGGTCGGCCGTGTAAGCGCCCTGTCCGGGCGCGATCTGGGCGGCCCGGATGCAGGGTCGTGGCCCGCCGGTCGCGACATGCGCGGCGCTCAAGGCGACGGGCAGTGACCTGGCGCCTGTTGATGCGGCGTGCAACGTCACGCCGGCCGTGGACGCGGCGCTCGTCGAGCCGATGCCGCCCGGGAGGTCCAGACGCTGCATCCGCGCCACGCTCGAAAGGCCGATCACGGCCTGTACCGACCGTGCGACATCGGCATCGACAGCCGGCGCCTGCGCGTTGTAGATCGCGTCCCGCCCAGTGGCCAGACGCACGCGCGCGAGCGTCAGCCGAAACGCCCGTTCGATCGCCGGGCCTGCGGCGCGGATGCCGATTGACAGACCGTTGGCGCTGACACGCCCCGGCCGTAGACCGTGACGTCGCAACGACATCTCGACCTTCACAACCGCCTTCCGGGCCGGGGCAAACCGCGCGCGAAACTGCACCGGAGTCAGGTAGCGACGGTAGTTCGACGATGTCGGGTCGCTGACGGCACGAGCATAGGCATTCAGCGCAACAGGGTCGCGCGGCGCCAGCGCAACCGTGAGATGCATCGTTCTGACCGCCGCCAGCCCTGCCACGAGCGAAGTGCCTGCAGGGAGTTGTGGGGCGCTGCCGATCCGCACCTGCCTGTGGCCGGGAGACCGCGAGCCGACGCGTGTCGGAAGTTGTGTTGGGGACGTGAGGGCCCGGGCGTTCGCAGACCCCAGATCGACGGCCCCCAGGCACGCGATGCACGCACTGGCGCAGCAGGCGAGTCTTGTTGTTGTCCCCGGCGAGAACACGGCCTCTCGACGGTAGCGGTCCGGGATAAGAAATCCGGTTAGCTTCCTGCAGATTGGGGCCGGTACCGTGCAGTGCGTGCAACCCGACGACAGCTCCTCAACGGCGGCCGGCGTGGTCGTCGGCGATGATGGCGTCGCCCGCTGCACCTGGGCCGATTCGGCGCCCGAGTACCGCGCCTACCACGACACCGAGTGGGGCCTTCCGGTCTCAGACGACCGCCGCCTGTTCGAGAAGCTGAGTCTCGAGGGGTTTCAGGCCGGACTCTCCTGGTTGACGATCCTGCGTAAGCGGGAGGCCTTCCGCCGCGCCTTCGCCGAGTTCGACTTCGAACGCGTTGCCGAGTTCGGTCCAGACGACGTCACGGTGTTGCTCGGCGACGCCGGCATCGTGCGTCATCGCGGGAAGATCGAGGCCGTCATCAACAACGCCCAACGTGCAGTCGAGCTGGTCACACATGAGGGTTCGCTGGCCACGTTCGTGTGGGGCTTTGAACCATCGGTCCGCCGTTCAGACCTACGCTCCGGGGAGGTGGCATCCGCCACCGAGGAATCCCGCGCGCTGGCTCGCGAACTCAAGCGCCGCGGCTGGCGGTTCGTCGGCCCGACCACCGTCTACGCGTTCATGCAGGCTAGGCGGTAAACCATGATTGATCTCGGCGGTGGCTGTCGGGCCAAGTTCCGGTGGCCGCAGGAGTGTCGGCGTCGGCTCGTTTCGAGTTCCGGTGGCGACGGCTGAAGTCAGGCGGGGGCGGCTGGTCCGCACTGCAAGACTGGTTAGATGAACGCGACGACGATCGCACAAGAATTGACGCTCCCCCTCCGTTGACTCGGCGTGACCGCGGCCTTAAAACATGATTGATGTCGGCGGAGATGCCGGCCGCTGTGGCCCAGCTGCTTTCGCCACGGCTGGCCGGTCGGTGCTCTCAGCCGTGCCCGCTGCGCGTCTGCTGGGATCCGGCGACATTGCCTGGCGCACCAGGTTAAGGGCCTTGGCCATCGGCGGGGCCGACCTGGCGGCCTTCAGCGTCAGCCGGCCCGCGGGGATCCGGCCCGAACCAGCAAGTTTGCTCGGCGTGATCGGCCGTCCCACCGGGTCGACCCGCTGGGACTGCAGGCGGTTGCCCAAGACCCACAGGCTCCCGTCGGGGCGGGCGCCCACCGCAACGAGCACCGCCTCGACCCGCCGATGGAGGGCCTCGGATAGCTTATCCAGCGACATTTGCGCGTCGCCTACGTACGCCGCGCCCGAACGATATGGGGCCAACGATCGTTGTGGAGGCCGTCATGATTAGCTGCGCCACGCCTGTGAGCCGGAATAGCCTGAAGCCGCAGGTTCTGCGAACCAGTCACTACATTGTGCTCGGCCTCGCCCTCTGCTTTGTCCTGGTCACCCTTAGTGCACTATCGCCCTCGCGAGCGCAGGCCGCATCACCATCAATAGCCATTGTGCAGGATCGCAACACCGAGGTGACGAGCGGTACGACAGCCAGTCTGCCGTTCAGCAAGGCGAACACCGCCGGCGACCTGATCGTGGTGTACGTAGTCTGGGACAACCCCGGCTCTGTGACGGTGACCGACACGAACGGCAACACCTACGCGCCTGCCACGCCCCGCCGAACCTGGGGGAATAACTGGAGCTCCCAGGTGTTCTATGCCTCCAACATCCGGGGAGGCTCTAATACGGTCAAGGCGACCTTCAGTACCGGGATCACCTCTTTCGGCTTGGAATATCTGCACGAGTACTCCGGTGCGGCCAGCGTGTCACCCGTCGATGTCAGCGCGTCGGGAGTTGGCACGTCGGCGGCTATGAGTAGTGGAGCGGTGGCGACCACGCAGGCCAGTGACCTTCTCTTCGGCGCCGGTGCATCAGACGACGCCGTCACCAGCCCCGGGGCCGGCTTTACGAAGCGTCTCACGGGTTACGGCAATCTCACAGAGGACCGCGTTGTCACCACCACCGGGTCCTACGCAGCGACCGCGAAGCAGAACGGCGCCACCTGGGTCATGCAGCTCGTCGCGTTCCGGGCCGCCTCTAGCGCGACCGGCCCGCCCACCAAGCTTGCCTTCGTCCAGAGCCCTACCAGCACCGTGACCGGTACCACCTTATCCCCGGCGGTGACCGTAGCGGTAGAGGATGCCAACGGCAATATCGTGACTACTGACAACGCCACAACCGTGAGCCTGGCAATCGGGACCAACCCCGCCGGGGGTAACCTGAGCGGCGGCGCGGCGGTCACGGTCGCATCGGGCATCGCCACGTTCTCCGGCCTTTCCATCGACACCCCCGGCACCGGCTATACGCTGACCGCTTCGAGCACGCCCTCCTACAGCAAGACCACCTCGGCGGCCTTCAACATCACGGGTGTCGGCCCGCCCACCAAGCTGGCCTTCGTCCAGAGCCCTACCAGCACCGTGACCGGTACCACCTTATCCCCGGCGGTGACGGTAGCGGTAGAGGATGCCAACGGCAATATGGTGACTACTGACAACGCCACAACCGTGAGCCTGGCAATCGGGACCAACCCCGCCGGGGGTAACCTGAGCGGCGGCGCGGCGGTCACGGTCGCATCGGGCATCGCCACGTTCTCCGGCCTTTCCATCGACACCCCCGGCACCGGCTATACGCTGACCGCTTCGAGCACGCCCTCCTACAGCAAGACCACCTCGGCGGCCTTCAACATCACTGTCGGGACGCCGTCGTCGGACTGGACCTCGTACATGGGAGGCAACGCTCGTACCAATTCGGCCGCCGGCGAAGCTGAGTTCAATCCGACGTCCGTCACGAACCTGGGACTTGCGTGGCAGGCGTCCGATGTCGGGCCGAGCCACGGCGTGTTCTCACAACCAATCGTGTCGAACGGGTTGGTCTATTGGGGGTCGTTCGACGGCTATGAGCGAGCAACCGATACCTCCGGGCAGCCTGTCTGGAAAACGAACTTGGGCACTACCAGCCCTCCGGGCTGCACTGACCCCTCTGAAGCCGGTGTCGTCAGCACTCCGACGATCACGACGGACGTGCCGGTAAACGGGGCGGCGTCGGTCTTGTATGTCGGCGGCGGCGACGGGAAGCTGTACGCGCTGAACGCCGCCACCGGCGCGGTGCTTTGGTCGACTGCCCTCGGACCGAACTCGAACTACTTCATTTGGTCCTCGCCCGCCGTGCTCGGCAACAGTGTCTATATCGGGCTCTCCTCTTTCGGTGACTGTCCACTGGTCCAAGGCCAACTCATCCAGCTCAACCGCGTTACAGGCGCGGTGGAGCACACATTCAATACTGTTCCCAATGGTTGCACGGGCGGTGGCGTTTGGGGCTCACCGACAGTTGACGCGGCCACGGGCACGATCTACTTCGCCACCGGCAACGGCGGCAGCTGCGGCAGCAGTGAACCATACGCCCCGGCAGTCGTCGAAGTGAACGCTTCCGACCTGAGCTTGGTGGGGTCGTGGGCCGTGCCTCCAGCACAGCAGAACACGGACAGCGACTTCGGGTCGACCCCGACGTTGTTCACCGGCGTCATCGGAGGGCAGCCGCAACCCCTGGTCGGTCTGATCAATAAGAATGGCTTCTTCTACACGTTCATCCGCGGCGCGCTCGCCTCGGGACCGGTTTGGACGACCCGTATCGCCCCGGGCGGCGGCGATCCGCCGAGTGGATCCGGTGATGTGGCACCCGCGTCCTTCGACGGAACGACACTGTACGTCGGCGGCGATAACACGCCAGGCTGTTCCGGCTCTGTTAACGCATTGAACCCGTCGACCGGCGCCTTCATCTGGCAGCACTGCTTCACCGACGGCGGCTTTGTGATCGGCGCGGTGACCAGCACCTCCGGCGGCGTTGTCGCGGTGGGTGAAGGGAACAACCTCGCGGTCGTCTCGGCTGCGACGGGAGCCTCGCTGTTCACCTACACCGGCGCAGGTCCGTTCTGGGGTTCCCCGACCTTCGCCGACGGCACACTGTACGCGGGCGACATGGCAGGCAACCTGTACGCGCTTAAGATGAAATCACACTCGACTGGGGCACAGTTCGTCCAGGTCAACTCGACAACGCCGCAGACGACCCAAAGCACCACGACGGTGCCCTATCTCCAAGCGCAGACCGCCGGCGACCTGAACGTGGTCGCCATCGGCCTGAACACGTCTAACTCGACGGTCACCTCCGTGACCGATAGCGCGGGCAATGTGTACCAGCTTGCCGCGCCGCTGACCAGCCAAGGAGCGCTGAGCCAGGCCATATATTACGCCAGGAACATCAAGGGGGCCGCGCCCAACAACGTCGTAACGGTTCAGTTCTCGAGTCCGGTGCCGTATCCGGATGTGCGTGTCGCAGAGTACAGCGGCCTCGATACCGCAAACCCGCTCGACACCAGTGCCTCCGCAGGCGGGGGTGGGGCTACCGCGAGCAGTGGAAATCTCACAACGTCCACAGCTGGGGAAATGATTTTCGGAGCCGGAACCACCGCAGGCCTGTTCGTGAACGGGAGTAACGGGCTCACAACCCGGATCATCACACCCATCGACGGAGACATCGCGGGTGACAAGACCGCCGGCGCCGCGGGCACTTTCGCGGCAACGGCCGGGCTTCAGGGTAGCGCCGATTGGGTCATGCAAGCCGTTGCATTCCGCATCGGATGAGACTTGGCGCCGACCGCGACGACCTCCACGATGGCGGTCCCTATCCGCTGAGCCATCCTGCGGCTCGGACACTCAACAGTATTCAGTAAATTTTCAAGGATTGTTCGCGGCAAGGTGCTTCGAGGCCGAGCGCGTTTGGTGTGCTCTCGAATAGTTGCGAGCGCGCGATTTTCGGCGTAACCAGCGCGTGCTTTTTCACTGCCGCGTAGCGCGACGTTTTCCGGATTGACTGCGAGCGCTTTGCCAGCTGCCGGGAATCGTCGCTGGTTCTCACTTCGACGCAGCCCAAAAGCCTGCGAATCGATGTCATTTGCCGTGCTGCTGCGCTGCGCAACGGGCACGTTTATCTGCGGCTACATGACCAACTAGCCTAGCCGCAGGCGATGGGGCTGGTCAACGACCATCTCATGGGCTGCCACGCCCGTCAGACAGCCGAGGCTGTGCGTGGGGCGTTCACCCGGCCGTGACGCGGCTTCCTACCACCAGCACTGATAACGGCCGGCTGCCGGGGCGGAGTCAGTTGTCGAAGAAGTCTGTCATTGAGATGTAGGTGACGACCTGTCCGACGTTGTGTAGTGCGGCCAGGCGATCGGCGTGGAAGCGTTCGTAGGCTGGGAGGTCCTCGACTTCGACCCGCAGCAGGTAGTCGAAGTTGCCAGTTACGTGATGGCACTCAACGACCTCGGGTGCCTTACGGACGTCGTCCTGGAATATGCGGATGTGCTCGCGCTGGTGTCGAACCAGCCGGACACCGACGAACGCCGTGAGGCCATGGCCGTCGATCTCTGGGTCGATGATCGCTCTGTATCCCCGGATCACGCGGCGGTCTTCCAGTCGTCGCAGGCGCCGCGAGCATGCCGAGGCCGAGAGTCCGGTCGTGGCTGCGAGCTCGGTCACGGTGGCTCGGCCGCGTTCTCGAAGGGCGTTGAGGATCAGCCGATCGGCGGCGTCGATGGTTTCCATGCGGCAGAGTCTTGCAGTCTTGAATGTAGAGGTGCAATTGTCATGCGTTCAGTGGGCGATCATGCCGCTACGTTTGCGTTCGGACGGCATGGGGCGCATGATCTTGCGCCATGTCAGGAACTCCTCTCAAACCCGCGACGGCGGCCATTCACACGCGTCAGGCGGCCACGTCAGCGCGCCCTATCTCTTCACCGATCTTTCAGTCGACGGCGTTCGCCTCGGCCTCTGCCGACGAGCTCGGGCGCGTCGCACTCGAGGTGGCGACACCCGACTTCTACACCCGCCATGGAAACCCGAACCACGTCGAGATGGGTGACGCGGTGGCGACATTGGAGGGTGCCGACACGGGTCTGGTGTTCGCGTCCGGGATGGGGGCACTGGCCACGACTGTGCTCGGGTTGGTGAGCCGCGGGGATCACGTGGTGGCCCA
This sequence comes from uncultured Conexibacteraceae bacterium, assembly GCA_963848435.1. Taxonomy (GTDB): domain Bacteria; phylum Actinomycetota; class Thermoleophilia; order Solirubrobacterales; family Solirubrobacteraceae; genus Palsa-465. The sequence goes on from CAWKDQ010000011.1 coordinate 431,588, forward strand.
GCGCAGCATGTATGGCGGTTCCCTCAGCCTTGTCCAGAAGTTGCTCTCACGCTTCGGTGTGGACCACACGCTCGTGGATCAATCCGACGCTGCAGCATGGGAGGGAGCGATCAACCCGGCGACGCGACTGTTCCTGATCGAGTCTCCGAGCAATCCTCGCTTGGAAATCACGGACCTGCGCGCCGTGGCGGATATCGCCCGAGCGCACGGGATCGTGACTTTGGCTGACAACACGTTCGCGACCCCGGTGAATCAGCGACCCCTGGAGTTCGGCGTTGACCTGGTCTGGCACAGCGCGACGAAATATCTGGCCGGGCATTCGGACGCATCCGCAGGAGTCGTCGTCGGACCGAAGCACCTGATGGACCAGATCTGGATGACATCGCTGAACATCGGTGCGGTGCTCGGGCCGTTTGACGCCTGGCTGGTTACTCGTGGGATTCGCACGCTGGACCTGAGGGTCAGACGGCACAACGACACCGCCGCGGTGATCGCCGAGCACCTCAGCGGCCGGCCCGAGGTTGCCCGAGTTCATTACCCGGGGTTGGCGAGCCATGCCGCACACGACGTCGCCGGTCGTCAGATGTCCGGCTTCGGTGGGGTGGTCAGCGTCGAGGTGCTCGGCGGTCTCGACGGAGCCGGGCGATTCGTCGAGCACCTGGAGCTGTTCCAGCTGTCGGCCAGTCTCGGGAGTGTCGAGAGCCTGGCCGTGCACCCGGCCTCCATGTGGAAGGCGATGCTCACCGAGGAGGAACTGGCAGACGCCGGCCTGGATCCAGGGCTGGTGCGTCTCGCCTGTGGGCAGGAGGACGTCGCCGACCTGATCGCAGACCTCGACCAAGCCCTCGATTCACTCTCGATCGCGGTTCACTGAGCGGCTGTGGACCGGCGCTTCGCCCAAGTCGATGTTTTCGGGACCGGCGCGGCTGCCGGCAATCCGGTTGCTGTCGTCCTCGACGCGACGGGGCTGCAGGACGCATGGATGCAGCAGCTTGCCGCCTGGCTGAACGTTGCTGAAACCACGTTTGTGCTCCCGGCGGAAGATCCAGACGCGGACTATCGCCTTCGCATATTCACGGTCGCCGAGGAGCTGCCCTTCGCAGGCCACCCCACGCTGGGCACCTGCCACGCGTGGTTGGCAGCAGGGGGCCGGCCGCGAAGTCAGGGCACGATCGTTCAGGAGTGCGACGCAGGCCTGATCCGCATTCGCCACGCACAAACAGGATTTGCTTTCGCCTCGCCGCCGCTGCGCCGCTCCGGTCCCGTCGACGATCAGACCCGCGCCGCCGTCGTTGCCGCGCTGGGTGTGGGTAACGACGAGGTGCTGGCAATGGAGTGGGTTGACAACGGTCCCGGCTGGCTGGGTGTTCTAATGGACAGCCCCGACCGGGTGCTCGAGCTCGATTGTCTTCCGATCAATCAGTTCATCGGCATTGCAGCTGCGCGCGATGACGGCGACCTCGAGGTCCGCGCGTTCTACCCCGTTCGCAGCACCATGGTCGAGGACCCGGTGTGCGGCAGCCTGAACGCAGCACTTGCCCGCTGGCTACCTCAACTCGGCGCCGTGCAGATCCCCTACGGCGTCCACCAGGGCGCAGCCGTCGGGCGCTGCGGCCGTCTGCACATCACAACCGACGACGGCGACATCTGGGTCGCGGGAACGACCCGCACTCTGATCGAAGGCACGCTGCATGCCCCAACCGCTCACATCACCGGCCGACGCGGACTTGCGGCCGCCAAGCGTGCTTCCGAGGTTGACGCGGTGCTGCCTGGCGTGGGACGCTCAACACGCGGGGGCAAATCCCAGAAAGGCGGTACCGATGGGAAACGTTGAGATCCTGAGGGGCGGCTATGAGGCCTTCGGTCGAGGTGACGTTCCGGCTGTGCTCGGCATTTTCGCGCCGAACATGGAGTGGCGAGAGGCAGAGGGCAACCCTTACAAGCCTGATGGAAAGCCCTGGATCGGCGGGGACGCGATAGTGCAGCACCTATTCATGAGGCTGGCGACGGAGTGGGACGGGTTCACGGTCCACCCGAACGAGTTTCACGATGCAGGCGACACGATCACCGTGGAATGTCGTTACACAGGGGTTTACAAGTCAACGGGCAAGAGCATCGACGCGCAGGTCTGCCACGTGTGGAAGCTGAGCAGCGGCAAGGCCACGAGCTTCCAGCAGTACGCAGACACCGCGCAGCTGCAGGAAGCGATGGGAGCGCGGAACGTTGAAGCCGCGGCCGAGGCGAGCCTGGCGTAGCGGCAGGCGCCGAGCTTGCTCGGCGCCGCTTCCGCTGTCGAGCAAACCGGAAGCGTCAGCGCGTCCGGACCCCTTACCAGGCGAGGGCCCTGGATTGATACGGTCGCGCCATCAACCGGGGATGAGTTGCCCGCTGGTGAAGGTCGCTTCGGTTGAGCGGCTGGATCTCGTCAAACACGAGCTAGCTTGAACCCAGCTGCACGATGCCGAACGCCAGCACGCCGATGCCCAACGCGGCGGTGAGTGGTGCGACGACCATGGGCCAGTGAGCTGATAGCCAAACGCGAAGGGGATCGAGTATGCGCTCGGCGCGCTTCCCCATCACCGCAATCAGGCCGGCGATCGCGATCAACGGCAGCGTGTAGATAACGCAGTAGAGGGTGAGCAGGAACAGCTTGCTGGCGTCCGAGACGCCGGAGCCCACGATCATCGCGATCGCTGCGAAGTAGGGAAACGCGGTGAGCAGCTCCAGTCCTGCTATGCCGGCCCCCATCAGCGCTGCCGGCTGGTGCGATTCGTGCCGATCATTGCTCCTCTCGGCGCTCACCAATGACCTGCGGCGGATCCAGACCACGGCACCGCCGACAATGAGCACGACTCCTGCCGCCGTGATCAGCCCGTATTTCACCGTCCGGCCCGGCTTCGGGACCACTGCCAGGATCAGATCCCCGAGTCCGAGGGCAACGGCGAGACCGACGACGAATGTGACACTCCATGCTGCCACCGTGAACGCGATCGTCCCTTGCCGAGGGTGCTGTCCGCTGGCGACAAGCAGCTCACCGCCGATCAACGACGGGTTGATGCAATCAGCAAGTGCGATCGCGACAACGGCGACGGCAAGCTTGGACATGTGGCAGAGCATCGCACTCAGCGCGAGGGCAGGCGGCCCCGGCAGCAGGCTGGCCACGGACCTTCAGAGCCGCTGGCGGCGGACGAGCACTGGCAGCGCGGACGAGCACCATCAGGCCCTCCGGGGTCAGTCTCACGACACCGGCCACAGATATCGCGACCGCGGTCTTGACGGGCGCGTGCCTGTGACACCGTCACCTAGGATCAGCGTCAGCATCCTGCAGCGTAGAGCTTTTCGGCCCGCCGCTTTATCCCGAGCAGCATCTTGCGCTCCATCATGAGCGAAGCCGGCTCCATCGGAGCCATCCCGATCCGGCTGGCGAGCGTCGGAAGGCGAAACCGGTTACGACTGATCAGTCTCGTGCGGCCTGCATGCTCGTGGAGCACGAAGGCCCAGACCCAGTTGCCATCCTTCGAACGCCAAGCAAGGGTACGGTTCGGGTCGACCCGCTCCAGCTGCACCGGTCCGCGACCAGAGCGGAAACCAACGCGGTGTCGTCGCAGAAGGCTCCGCTGGCGCGCGCTGGGCGGGTCGATTTCGGATCTTCCGCTACGAGATCCGGCTCTGGCGCGGAGGCGACATACCGGACGTCGCCGAGACCGTCGACAGCCCCAGGCGCCTCAGCGATCAGGAGCAGTGCGCTCGGCAGGTGCTCGCAGTGGTACCGCAGGTGCCAACTCCGGTGTGGGGCCGTGATGAGCTCGGCACCGGTGAGATGCGGAACTCGAACTCCGTGATCGCGTGGGTGATGACACGCAGCGGCATCGACGCCGAGTCGGTCCAACCGCCGCAAGGAGGGCGCGCGCCCGGCTGGCGAGCCGGAGTGATCGCCGCGCACGCCCGAGCCGCCGAGGGAACGGTCGGCGCGAGCCTGTAGGCGAACGCCATCGGGGGCGCCTAGCCCGGCGGTGCACTGGATTTTGGTTGCCGTCCTGGTTGCACGGTCGGTATTCCGCGTGTGAACGCGAGCCCCATCAGCGCGAACAGCGCAAGGATGGCCTCGGCCGAGCGCAATCCGTCGATCTGGCTTTGCTTGTTGACTTTGACGATCTCGTCAGCGGTCGCCGCCGGAACGTTCGCTCTTGCCAGCGCGGTTTTGACGTCAGCTTCGGACATGAACGGGACTCCGCTCGCCATCTCGGTCTTGGCCTTGGAAACGACGCTGGCGGGAACGTTGGGGTTGTTCTGGATGCCGCTGAAGAACGAGGCGGTGAGTGCGGAGATCAGCACGGCGCCTGCCAACGCGGTTCCGATCGACGCACCAAGCTGGGTGCCAGTGTTCTGGAGTCCTCCGACCTCGCCGCTCTTTGTATCCGGTACTGCCGAGACCGTCACCGCGCCCAACTGTGAGGCCATAGCGCCAAGGCCAGCGCCGGCCAACAGTAACGGCCAGGTCAGGATCTCGGGGCCGACGCCGACGTCGAGCAGGGCGGTCAGTAGCCCAAGGCCCGAAAACAGCAGCATGAACCCCGAGCGGACAACCAGCCGCGGCGACGCGTTGGGAAGCACCTTCGGGACGCCGATCGCGAACACAAGCAAGGACAGGGACAGCGGCAGCAGGCGGACTCCTGTTTCGACCGCCGATATCCCCAGGGCAACCGACAGGAACAGTGCGACCGTGAAGAAGATGCCGGCTTGGATCAGAAACATGAACAGGAATGAGAGGACTCCGTCGCGGAGCTGCAGGTTGCGCAGCATCGCCGGTTCGACGAGCACGCCCTTGTCATGCTTGATCCGCCGGCTCTCCCATGACACGAATAGAACGAGCAGCAGCGCCCCGGCAAACATCATCCAGATGACGGGGGAGAGCCCGAGCCACGCGGGTGCCTCCGGTTTCGGTTGTACAAAGCCCCAGGTGCCTGATTTCAGGATGCCGAACACGATTGCGCCGAGACCGAGTGCCGATAGAGCTGTGCCACCCAGGTCGAGCCGAGCGCCTTTCTCCGCCGGCGTGTCGTTCATGCGGCGAGTCATCGCGAGGATCACGAGCACGATCACGACCTCGCCCACGAACACCCATCGCCACGACGCGTACGTGGTGAATAGGCCACCGATGAGCGGTCCCAACGCGGCTGCTATCGCGGCGGCAGCCGCGACCAGCCCGTAGGCGCGGGGCCGCGCGGGCTTGTCAAAGTTCGACGCTACGAGTGCGACGATCGCCGGCATGATGAGGACGGCCCCCAGACCCTCGAGGAACGACCAGCCGAACATCAGCACCGGCAGGCTGTGAGAGAGCGCGGTCGTCATCGAGCCGCAGGCGTAGATGATGCATCCGATCGCGAAGGCGCGTTTGCGCCCGATCATCTGACCGATCTTCCCGCCTGTGATCATGAGGGACGCCATCACGAGCGTGTAGAGCGTGATCGCAGTCTGAATCCCGGTCACGGTTGTCCCGACGTCCTTTGCAACCGTCGCGATCGCGGTATTCATGACCGTCGTGTCCAACGCCATCACGAACTGCCCCGCCGCCAGCGTGATCAGCGCAATCTTCGCCGCTCCGGGGGCCTTACTCGGACCCCCGGATGCAGCGGACGCCGGTGCTCGCGCCTGGGAACTCATTCGGTCGACCGGCCCTTCTTGGCGGATAGTCGGCCAGGAGCTTCCTGCTGTCCACCGGTCTCGATCCGTCCGTGGCCTTCTCCCGGATCGACCAAGGCAGCCTGCTCGCGCGACACCTTCATTCGACCCTGCCGCCGCGGTGGCGCGGTGGAGCGGCGCCAGCATCTCCGAGCAACCCCGCGCGCTCGGCCATCTCCACCGCTTCGGCCCGTTTGGCGGCACCGAGCTTTCTATAGATGTTTTGAACGTGCGTCTTCACTGTGGGCCGCGCGATACCAAGCTGGATGCCGATACCGGCGAGCGTTTGATGAGTGGTGAGGAGCCTGAGTACGCGGGTCTCGGCTGGCGTCAGGGAAACAGCGTCGCGGGACCTGTGCTTGTTCGGGGGCTTCGGGTGACTGGCGATAATGCTGGCACGCTAAGTCAAGACCAGCAGACCTGCCATCGGCCGATTTGGCTGATACACGCATCGGCCAACGTCCGCAAATCGGTTGCACCCTTCTCGCGCGGCCCTGGCGTCACCGCTTTCCCGCCATTGCTCTGCGGTTCTCTACGGTCCAACGCCCCATCCGATCGAGTTACGGTCGTGCAAGCTCATGTTTCGGACGGTCGCGAGAGTGGCGTTTCGTGATGCGGATGACCGTCCTGCTGAGGACTGGGTAACGGATCGGGCTGGTGAGAGGAGGCATAGAGTTGTCCAAGAGATTGGCTTTGTCGAGCACCACTCTGAGTTGGACGAGCGGTCAGCCCCGACCTCTCTGTCCCGACGGCTGGCGTGCCTGGTCGCGAATGCGCCCACCGTCCGTCCTCGCTGCGTTATCGGGCGCGAGGGAGTCGCTACGGCCTGTCGCGCGCGCAAACGCGCAGATGAATGAAGAGGTATGGGCCGAGCGGTGACCGGCTATGCCCCGGCGCCGTCGCCGACGCACTTGCGGGAGTTGGATCTTCGAATGCCGAGGCTCGCAGAGTGGGTGGTGCAGCGCCCTCGCCTCTCTACAACTCAGCAGGCGGCAGAGGACAGCAGGGTCGTGCTGGTCTCTGCGCCGGCGGGGTACGGGAAGACGACTCTTGTCGCACAGTGGAGTGATTTGGATTCGAGGACCAGCGGGTGGGTGCAACTCGCTCCCGCCGACAACGACCCCGTCGTGTTGCTTGCCCACGTTGTGGCAGCACTGGATCGGATCGGCCCGGTTTGCGGTGAACTCCTGGAGGAGTTGTCCGGACCGATACCCAGGATCGAAGAGGTCGTCATTCCACTCCTGTCCGCCGACCTCTGTGAGCGCGACCCGTTCGTTCTCGTTCTGGACGACGTACATCTCGTAACGGCCGCGCGCAGCCGAGCGATTCTTACGTCGCTCGTCGATCAGGTTCCATCGGACGGTCAGCTGGTGCTGATCACACGTGGTGATCCAGGGGTGCCGCTTGGTCGCCTCCGCACGAGCGGCAGCCTGTTCGAGATCGGAACAACGGTGCTGGCCTTGGACACGATGGAAACCCGCGACGTTGCCGCGAGCAGAGGACTGAGATTGTCGGAGGCCGCGGCCGGAGCGCTGTGTGAACGGACGGAGGGCTGGGCTGCCGCGGTCGCATTGGCCACACAGGCGATGCAAGGCTGTGACGACGTCGCTGCTGCGGTTTCCGGCTTGTCCGGCGATCAGCGGCAGATCGCCGACTACCTGACGGAAGAGGTGCTAGACCGCCAGCCGGGTGATCTCCGGAGTTTCCTGGTCGGAACGTCGATTCTCGATCACCTCACCGCGCCTCTGTGCGATGCAGTGCTCGGCCGCGATGACTCGGCGGGGTCGCTTGAAAGCCTCGCGCGTTCCAACGCTTTTGTCTTGTCGCTTGACGACCACGGCGAGTCCTATCGCTACCACCATCTGTTTCGGGATCTATTGCGTGCCGAGCTGAAGCGGCGCCACCCGGAGCTGCTGGCCGTGTATCTAGAACGGGCTGCGGACTGGTGCGAGCGCCACCGGTTGCCTGCCGACGCATTCGCTTACGCGCAGCAGTCTGGTGATCTAGCTCGAGCCGGCCGAATCGCGCTCTCGTGTCGGGATGAGTTCGCCAGCTGCGGGCAAATCGACAGCATGCGGCTGTGGCTCGAGTCCTGCACCGACGAGGAGCTCCAGTCAGATCTGCGGCTATCAATCGCGGCCGCATGGGTGTTCGGGTATCTTGGCGACGGGGTCCGCGCAAGACGGTTCTTAGCCGCCGCTGAGGGGGCTGGCATCGACTCCCTGCCGGCCCACGAGTCAGCGTCGCTCCGGCCAGCACTCGCGAACCTCCGCAGCTCGATCGCGCCCGACGGCATCCGCAGAATGCTCGCCGACGCCCAGCTCGGATATGACAGCGAGCCGACGGGTACTCCGTTGCCGCTGAGTGCCCGTCGCGCAATGGGTGCGGCATACGTACTCCTGGGACGACCGCAGGAGGCGATCACCGTGTTACGCGATTCGCTCGCGCGCTACGGCGACCGACCGGATCTCGCGCACACTCGGGTCTTCACTCTCGGCTACATGGTTTTCGCGGCCACAGACCTCGGGGATCGGCGAAACGCTCAACGATGGGCGGTAGAAGCAAGCTGGCTGGTCGCGCAACACCATCTCGAGGAGACGGTTTACGGCGCCATCGGCTTCAGTGCGCGAGCACTCGCGTACAACGAGCGCGGCGCACAGGCCGAGGCTGCACGCCAGCTCGAGAACTTCCGCCGGGTCCGCCCACTACTACGTGCGGGCGCGTGGCTCAACGCGGACCTTGCGCTTCGCTGCGCTGACGTCAGCCTCGACATCGGAGACGTTGACGGCGCCCTCGAACTCGCCCAGGTTGCGGACGACGCGTTGCAGGGCTATCCCGACCCGGGAATGCTTCCCGCACGTTTGAAGCGCCTCCAAGCACGGATCCGGGGAGGCCTGGATTACGGACTCACCCCAGCCGAACTGCGACTCATCGCGTTCCTGCCAACGCACCTCTCGCTTCAGGACATCGCCGACCGTCTGTACTTGGCACGCCCTACCGTCAAGACACATGTCTCGTCGATCTACGCGAAGCTCGGTGTCACAGGTAGATCGGACGCTGTCGAGATCATCGAGCGGGCCGGCCTCGAGTCGACGCAATCGGCACACACGATCCCGATCCAAGATCTCGACTTGCACCATCAAGTCGCTTAGTGGGCTCACCAGGATCACCGGCAATCCGATAGCAGGAGGCTCAGACCGGGTCTAGGAGCCCCAGGACCATCGAGCGGACGAGATGGATGATGCGGCCGCGACAATTTCAACCCTTTTGGCCGATATGGGGTGGATCAAGGAATCCCTAGGGTCTTTCTTCTGATGGGCATATCAGACTCGTCAGGGTCGGCGGCCAACGGCTCAGCCGGATCCGGCGTCGTGGCTATGCCGATCTCTCGAGAATCCAACAGAAGGAGACAAGGATGAGCGACGACCCTGTATTTGTGTATGCGGCGGTCTATGCGGATCGCGATGCCGCCAATACCGACTACGACACCCTGCTTGAGCTGCACTCCGCCGAGCTGGTCGGCAGCTATGACGTCGCCTTGGTGTACAAGGACGATGGCGGCAAGGTGCACGTCACCAAGCACGAGAAGCCCACCCAACACGGCGCGTGGACAGGTGCCGCTGTAGGAGCGTTGGTTGGGATCATTTTTCCGCCGTCCATTATCGCTGCGGCAGCTGTCGGTGCCGTCGCGGGTGGCGGGATAGGTCATGTCATGGGTGGCATGTCGCGCGGCGATGCCAAGCAGCTCGGCGACTACCTCGACAGTGGCCAGGCTGCGCTGGTCGTCATCGGAAAATCGCGCGTGCAGGAGCAGCTCGACAAGGCACTCACGCACGCGGAAAAAAGCCAGGAGCAGGAGATCCAGGCCGACGGCAAGGAACTCGCCAAGGAGCTCAACGCGTTGCCCGCGTAACAGCGTCGTGTACTCGCCGGTAACTCTGGCGCCGCCGGCGGATGGCGGTGCCAGAGCGCCAGACGCGTTACGCCCACGCTCGGCCAGCGATCAGGGTGAGATGCCAGGAGGCTGAGCTGGACTTGTCTGGTTCGGCCCTTTGCAAGCACGCCCCCGCCAGCCTTTCCTGGCTGACCGACGTTCGTCGCTGACATGCGGTGGGTCGCTTCGAGCTAGGACGGACACGAACGTCCCAGGGGTGCGCATCAGGCTCTGCGAGTCCAGGTTGCGGTCGAGCGAGCAAAGCGAAGCCTGGATCAAGGAACAGCATGACTCATCTCGAGAAGGTCTTCGAAGTAAATTGGCAGGCACTCAAGGTGCGCAGGGGTGCGGTATTTGCGGTCGTGCTGGGGCTGCTGATCGTCGTTGGTGTGCTCCCGCAGGACCGCAGGTACTTCCTCAGTGCGATCTTCGGTGCGCTGCTCGTCGCGCTGAGCGATCCTGGCGGGAAGTACGGCCCGCGGGTGCTCGCGATGACCGCCATGGCGGGGGCGGGGGCGCTGATCACGGCCCTGGGGTTCGGCATCGGCGGCGGCCCCTGGGGGTTCGTAGTACTCGCCGCGTTTGCCGCCACGTTCCTAGCCGGACTCGCGGTCACATTCGGCTTGCACAGATTCGTCGCGGCCTATCTGCTGAACATCTGGTTCATCATCGTCCTCGGCCTGCCGACACTCCTCTCCTTCGGTGCTCCGCGTGCGTTCCATTCCGGTCTGATCCACACCGAACCGTGGAAACAGGCGCTCGCGTGGTTGACCGGATCGGCGCTTTGGGTCGCTTACACCTTCATGTTTTGGCTTGCGCGCGGACGCGTCTCGACACCCCAGCCTGCTGCCGAGATCCCCGGAGATATCTCGCCGAGGCCGCTGACCCGACCAATGACCATATTCGCGCTGATCCGGGCCGTGGCCGTCTCGATCGCCGTAGCGATCGCGTTCGGGCTGAAGCTCCCCAACGCCTACTGGATGCCGATCGCCGTGATAATCGCGATGAAGCCCGACCTGCAGCAATCCACGTTTGCTGCCGTGCAGCGCGTCGCCGGAACGGCAGTGGGCGCCGTGGTCGCGGCCCTTGTCTTGCTGACCATCCACGACAAGACCGCCCTCGAAGTGATCGTCGTTCTGTTATTCGGGTTGGCAGCGGCGATCCGCTTCGTCAACTTTGCGTGGTACACGGCAGCCCTAGCCGGAGGGCTCCTGATCGCCATGGACGTGCCGCACCCGTCCAACTTTGCAAGCGAGGGACGCAGGGTCCTGTTCACGCTTGCAGGCGTTGGGATCGCCGTGATCGTCATGTTCGTGGCGGACCGGCTTCGAAGCCCCGCCACTACGCCGGCGTCCCGACTCCCACCAACGTCTGAATCCACCGCGGCCTGATGCCGCGTACCGCAGTTCCAAGCTCCGTTCCGGTCCCAAGCATCTCACCCTTTTTGGCCGATTCCACATCACGGCGGTGCCGCATAGTTTGATGCGATACCCAGCTGCGATTACGCACCGAAAGAAGGCAAGGCGATGACGACCAAGACTCCGAATATCTCGACGAACGCTGCCGCGCGTGGGACCGCTAAGTCCCGGAACGGAGCGGAGGCCGGGTCTGTCTCGCATCCGACCGTTGCTGAGCGGGTTGCGCGTGGCAAGGCGGCACGGGCCGAGGTACCGCGTTCGGCTCACGCGATGTTCGAGCCGCCGTCGGGCCGCACCGATCCCGTCGCGTTGCTGCAGCGTCAGGCGAAGACGCGGGTGCCTGAGCTTGTGCCGATCCGCTACGGGCGGATGTTGGTGTCACCGTTCACGTTCTATCGCGGTGCAGCGTTGATCATGGCCAGCGATCTGGCGTCAACCCCGCGGTCGGGATTAGCGGTTCAGTGCTGCGGGGATGCGCATCTCTCGAATTTTGGGGTCTTCGCCTCGCCGGAGCGGCGCTTGATGTTCGACGTCAACGATTTCGACGAGACGCTGCCAGGCCCGTGGGAGTGGGATGTCAAGCGGCTGGCGGTGAGCATGCTGATCGCAGCACGCGATAACGGCTTTCGCGCCAAGGACCAGGAGAAAATCGTGCTCGACACGGTCGGGTCATACCGAACAGCAATGACCAACTTCGCGGGCATGAAGAACCTCGACGTCTGGTACGCGCGCCTGGATGTCGAGAGCGCGCTCCAGGAGTACCGTTCGCAGTTCAAACCGGCGATGGTGAACCGAGCCGAGAAGAATCTCGCGAAAGCCCGCACAAAGGACAGCATGGCGGCGTTCTCCAAGCTCACAGAAACCGTCAACGGCAAACCTCAGATCGTCGATCAGTCGCCGCTGATCGTCCCGCTCGACAAGCTCGCACAGGGCGAGCAGCTCGACGGGATGTTCGAGCAGCTTCACCACCTGTTGCAGGGCTATCGCTCAACGCTCGAATTCGACCGGAGGCTGCTGCTCGAGGAGTTCCAGCTGATCGACTTTGCCCGCAAGGTGGTCGGTGTCGGAAGCGTCGGAACCCGTGCATGGATCGCACTGCTGCTCGGCCGCGACGGCCAGGACCCTTTGTTCCTGCAGTTGAAGGAGGCCGAGGCGTCAGTACTGGAGGAGTTTCTCGACCCGAGCGAATTCTCCAACCACGGCCAGCGGGTGGTCGTAGGCCAGCGACTGATGCAAGCCGCCAGCGACATCTTCCTCGGCTGGTTGCATGTCGAATCGGGACTGGACGGCAAGCCCCGCGACTTCTACGGCCGCCAGCTGAAGGACTGGAAGGGCTCGGCGGAGATCGAGCAGATGGTCCCCCAAGCGATGGCCACCTACGGCAAGCTGTGCGGCTGGACGCTCGCGCGCGCACACGCACGCAGCGGCGACCGGATCGCCATCGCGGCTTACCTCGGCAGCAGCGACAGTTTCGACCGCGCGATCGTCGAGTTCTCAAAGGCCTACGCCCAACAGAACGACAGCGATTATCAGAAGCTCGCCGCGGCAGTGAAGTCCGGCCGGATCACCGCCGAAACTGGCCTCTGACACAGAGTCGACAAGCTCGCGCCGACCGAGTCCGCCGGCTTGCACGGTGAGCATCCGTCCCGGCTCACTCGGTCAGTGGCGTGTGGCGACCATGGCGGTGGCAATCACGAGTGACAGCGCGACGAGACCACCTGCGCCCGTCAGCGGAGTGATACCGGTGCGCTGGCGCTCATGATCGACGAACGCGATGAACGCGATCGGGATCGCCACAGACAGAACCAGCACAGCGGTCCGCAAAACAGTGCGGGTCTTGCGTCCCGGTTCCCGCTGCTGCTTGGCCGCTGCAATCGCGGCTTGCGCGCTGTCTGGGTCAGCGTCGTAGAAGATCAGCGCTCGCCGCCCGAGGGCTCGCGCGCTGGAGTCGCAGCTCCAAGCCATCGCGATCATGAAGCTGAGTGGAAACACCCAGGTGATCACCCACAACACCGCGAAGCACAGCGCCCCGACCCCCGTCTTCACCCACGGATGTGCTTCCTCATCGCGCTTGTTGGACGGTGCTGAAAGGAACCCGCCGTAGATCAAGAGTTCGTAGATGCTGCGGACCCACGTCCGCAGGGGTCTGCGCGCTCCCGGCTTCGCGGGCATGGGCCTCTCCTGCACTTCGAGCAGCGCCGAGCGCGCCGCCTCGACCGTCGGGTGCACGCCGCGGAGCGCCAGCATTTCAGCGGCTGTCTCAAGGTTCCGCGGGTCACGCCCATATAACGCCGCGGTGCGAAGCAACATTCGCGCCTCCTGTCTCAGGTAAACCAGGTAGCCGGGGATCAGCGCGACCAGGAATGGTGTGCCGGCCACCGCCCCGTCGATCGCCGCGACCTTCGCGCTGTCGGCGCGCACCTGTTCAGCAATGACCGCGCGGGGAAGCCCGTCAGGCTGCCCAAGAACCTGCTCCGCCCACTGCAGCGATGGCTCACCCAGGCTCTGCAGACTGTGCAGCGCAATGCGCTCGGCGACATGCTCGGGGTCGCGATAGGCGATCGCCACGAGCTGCCGGGCCCCTGACAGGGTGTGCCTGAGACCGCCGCGCGATTTGCGTACAGGGACGCTATCGGAGGAGTCCACATCCGTCGACCGCATTCCGTCGTTCCGAGGTGCGCCGGCCTCCGCCGGCTGCGTCACGCTGGGATCGGGGTCGCGCGCCGTCATCGCGCGGAAATGAGCGTGCGGGCAAGGCGACTCATGGGGTCGTGAGCTCCACCAGCAACGACTCGACCCGTTCGAGTCGCGCGGCGATCTCCGCAAGCTGTGGGTCGGCCGATGCGGGCTGGATATTCTGCTCGGCGGGTGCCTCCAGCCCTTGCTTCCGTTGCGCGCGCGTCACGAATGTCGAGGTGATCGCCGCGGTGATGATCGCGAGAAACGAAATGCCTTCGAGCATGACGACCGCGCCGACGATCCGTCCCGCGGCGTCCTCTGGCGTGACGTCCCCGTACCCGACTGTCGTGACGGTCTGCAGGGACCACCACATGCCCAACCAGATGCTCGAGTACTCACGATGGTCGATCGCCCTGATCGCAATCCCGCTCGCGACCACGACGATGAACGTCGAAGCGACAATCACGCCCGCAGCATTCCGGACCGAAATCGGCTCGCGGAGGAATCGATCGATGCGGCGCTCGACGGTCCTAAGTCGTCTTCTCCCACCCACGTCAACCCTCCCGCGGCCAAAAGAGGGCGGATGGTCCGGGACGCCGGCGGCGCATCAGGGCCCGTCTCTCTCGGCCCGCGTCAGCGACGCGCGGCCGGCGCACCCGAGGCATCGCCCAGTTGGCTGCTCACATACAACGACGGTTTGACGGATCAGCTGCACTTCGACTTGCTGGCATTCGTGAACGCCTTGACCGAGCTGACCACGCTCGCAGCATCAGTCGAGAGTGCCACGATCTCTGACGCAGAAGGAGTCGGCGGCAGTGACGTGACGGCGCTCTTGAGCGAATTGACCGATGTCTTCACAGCACTGGTCTCGTTCGGGAAGTCACTCTTGGCAGAGGCCACCACCGCGGCAGCGTCACTCTCGATCGCCGAGAGCTGTGATTTCACGCCGCTAACCTCGCTGCTGGCGTTGAGACTCGTCAAACCCTTGATGGACTTCTCGAGGTTGGCTCGATCAGCACAATAGGCCGGCTTACTGCTGCCGCCACAGCCGGCGACGCCGATCAGCGTGCCCGCGGCCACAGCGGCGACAGCAGAGCGAACCGCGAAGCGTCTGGACCTACCATGTCTCATGTCTCGCGGCATGACGTCAGGCTATGACCAGGAGACAGGCCGTGCATCGGCCAAAAAGGATGAAGCGCCGTGACTACGAGAGAAGTTGCGCTTCCACCGCGATATGCCGGACACGCTCCCGCAGCTTGTCCGTCGGCAGGATCCGCGGCTCCCCGTCCGGCAGCTCCTCCGCAAGCTCGCAAATAGCCGTGGCTGTCCTGTGTGGCTACCGTTTGCAGGCGTGAGCATCAGCGCCGTATCTACACCTGTTGCGGCCTCGGGCGAGGCGCGTATTCATCTCGTACGCCGCGCGAAGGTGCTGTCCTGGTTGAGCGTGGGCTGGATGACGATCGAGGCGGGTGCAGCGATTATCGCCGCGATCCTGGCGGGCTCTGTCGCGCTGCTCGGCTTCGGCTTGGATTCATTGATCGAGCTGGCCTCTGCAAGCATCATCATCTGGCGCTTCACAGGAGCGCGCAGCCAGAGCGAAGTCGCTGAGCGCCGTGCGCAACAGCTCATTGCCGGTTGCTTCGCAGCGCTTGCTCTGTATCTCCTGTACGACGCCATCCGGACGCTTGCCGGTGGATCGCACCCGACCACGAGCTGGCTTGGTGCTGCCGTGTCGGTCGGCGCGATCATCGTTATGCCTCTCCTCGCGCGAGCAAAGAATCGCGTCGCGGCGCAGCTTGACTCCGGCGCGGTGAGCGGTGACGCCGCTCAGTCGTGGCTGTGCGCGATTGCTGCGGCGGGCGTTCTCGTGAGCATCCTCGCCAACGCGGCAGTCGGCTGGTGGTGGTTGGACCCGATCATCGGCCTCGGGATCGCGGGCCTCGCCGTTCACGAGGGCCGAGTAGCTTGGGCAGGGGAAGTGTGCCCTGACTGCGCCCCGGTCGGCTTCGACACGGTCTCGGGGTCCAGCTGCGACTGCTGCGCAGACTGAGGCGGCGCGGTGTTGCTCAGGGCAGGATCTTGAAGGCAGCTGTGTGGCGGGGGCGCACGATGCTGAAGTGGCGATGGTCGATGGTCGCGATCTCAATGACGTTGAGCCGTTCAGCGGCTGCGATTACGGATGCACCGACAGTGCCTAGTGGCAGGTCGTGGTATTGGGCGACGAGCTCGGCGATGCGGAGCAGGTCACTGGGATGCACGGGTTCCAGCGTGAGGTCGCCGGAGGCGAGATCACCGAGGAGTCGTACTTCCGGGCGCCATCCAAGCCGGGTCGAGACCAGGTGGGAAACCTCGGTCAGAACGAGCGTGGGGATGATCAGCGGGCCAGGATGTGTTTCGAGTAGCTCGAGGCTCCCGGCGTGGTGGGCGTCATCACCATCGACATACGCGTAGAGCGGGCCGGCGTCGATGATCAGCGCGATGATTCAACCTCCGCGCGGATGATCTCCTCGATCCGCTCAGAGGTATCGCTGTGACCGCTATGACCCGCCGCCGCGGCCCCAAGCTGGCGTCGCCGGCCCGCTCCGAGGTGTTCCTCAAGCGCCGTGCGCGTGACCTCGGCGATCGTGCTGCCGCGTCGGTTTGCTTCATGGCGAAGCCTCGCGTCCAGATCGTCTGGGAGCTTCACGGTCGTTCGTCGCATGTATGCCAGCATACCGCGCGGGACCCGCGCCGAAGCCATCAGCCGAGATCACGGCACGGCGGATGCGCCCACGACCGAGGAACCAGAAAAGAAAAAGCCCCGCTGAGCGGGGCTTTTGAGTGGGCCGTGAAGGAATCGAACCTTCAACCTTGGGATTAAGAGTCCCCTGCTCTGCCAATTGAGCTAACGGCCCCGGCGAGACGATTTTAGCGACGCGGTGGTGCCCGAAGCGGAGTCGATCAGGACAGGCTGTCAGCCAGCCGCCCGCAACCACAGCTCCAGCAACCGCAGCTCCAGCATCAGCAGTTCTGCAGCAGGCTCGTCTGCGCCGCAGTCGCCGAGGAGCGAGCGCTCTTGAAACCGGACTTCAGGGTCAGACGCTGAAGCTTCGGGCTGAGGTCGACGGCGCGCGCGGCAGCCAGGTCGCCCTTCGAGGTCTGCTTGGCGGCGTAGGCCGCGTAGGCCAGGCAGAAGTAGGGCTTCACCGTGGCGGAGTTGGACGCCTGCGCGACGTACTGCCAGGCGACGGCCGCGTTGGACCACTGCCCGAGGCCCTGGTAGACCTCGGCGCCGAGGCTCGCCATCTGGGCGGTTGGTGTCCCGGCCAGCTTCCGGTACTGCTCCCACGCCTTGGCGGCATAATTCAGCTGCTTATGACCGTTGGCGCTGTACGTGCCCGTGGTGCTGTCGTAGTTGTTCCCGGTGCCCGCGGCAGCCCAATATCCCTGTGCCAGCGACTCCCACGCGTCAGCCGACTTCGGATGCTTCTTAGCCTGCTCGTACGCCTTGTGGATCTGCGCGTTGACGGCTGCGCTCTGGCTGTTGCCGGAGCCGTTGTTGGTGAACGCGTTCAGCAGTCCGCCCTGGTTGGTGCCCGTGCCGACACCGACGAGCACCAGGCCGGCAACCATCACCAGCGCCAGGAACAGATAGATGATGCGGACCATCGTGCGACGGCCGCGGCTGCGGAGATCAAAGAGCATGGATGAGGAGCGGGCTCGGGGTTGGGTTCAGTCTGGGTTGGGGTCGCGGTCGTCCGTCGATTCGACAGCTGACGAGGCCGGGGCGCGCGCGGCGTCGCGCTTCGCCTCCGCGCGAGCACGTCGATGGTTGCGGTATTCGACCCATTTCAGCAGCAAGATACTGGCGATATAAAGTCCGACGAGCGGGAGCATCTCCATCGTCATCGAGACTGGATCCACCCCCGGAAGCGCGGCAACTATCACCGCGATCAGGACCGTAGCGTAGCGCCAGTTGATCGTCAGGGTACGGGAGGAGATGATCCCCACCTTCTGCAAGCCGACCGCTAACAGGGGAACCTGGAACGCTAGCCCGATCCCCATCATCAGGATGATCTCGAACCGGTACAGCGACTTGGCCTGAACGAGGTTCAGAAACTGATCGGAGTTGTAACCCTGAAGGAAGTGGATCGCGGGTGGCAGCACGAGGAAGTACGTGAACACGGCGCCCATCAGAAACAGCACCGGGGCTGCGATCGCCGCGGGTAAGGCCACGCGCCGCTCCTCCCCGCTGAGAGCGGGGAACACGAACGCGTACACCTGGTAGAGGATCAGCGGCAATGTGAGCATCAACGCGAAATACGCACACACGAGGATCGTCGTCATGAACGCCTCGCCGACGCCGATCGCCAGCGGCCTCGGCTGCGCTGCGGCCTGACGCGCGTATTTGGCGAGTGACCCCTCCTGAGCAGCAAGCCTTGCAAAATGCCCCCGAACGGAGGATGGGAAGAAAGTGCTGGCCGCCAGCGCCTCGTACTGACGCTGCTCGCTTGCGTGGACGCGCCCCTGCCCGACACCTACCTTGCGCTGCACGCCGAGCGCCGTCTTGGCGGTCGGCGGTAGCGGCTGGTTGAGCACGCTCAGCAGTGCGTGGTTCTGCCAGAAGCAGACACAGAACACAACGAGCAGTGCGGCGCCGCAGACGATGATGCGCGTGCGCAGCTCGTCGAGGTGGTCGATGATGCTCAGCCGGTCCTCATGGCCGATCGGCCGCAGCTTCATGGGTTGCGGCGCAGCGTCTGTGCGCTACGCGTTGGTGTGCTCTGACGTGGTGCTCGTCGACTGAGACTCGGGCGCATCCGGGGAATCCGGCTTCTCGTCCGACTCCGAGATCTGAGCGATCCCGCCCTTGAACTCCTTAATGCTCTCCCCGATGGAACGGCTGAGCGCGGGAAGGCGCTTCGGGCCGAAGAACAGCAGGACGACCACCAAGATGATCAGGGCGTCTTTCCAGGGGCTTGCGAACATGCCGACTTTCCTTAACGATTGCCGAAGCTGGAACATTAGCGTCCAACCGCAAGCGATTCTCTCAAGCGTTCGCCGCAACCCGCCGATAGCACGGGCAGGAACGGGATTGCATGAGCGATAACCACAGCGAGAATCACGCGGTCCGTCGGATCGTGCTGCCGAGTGGACGCGCGATCGAGGTCGTCCGCTTCGATGACACAGGCACCGACCAGCGCGACCTGCACATCTGCCCGAGCTGCGACTCCGACCTGGTCCAGCCGCTGAGCTGGATCGAGGCATCGGATGGCCGTTGGGATCTGCAGCTGGAGTGCCCGAACTGCGGTCATTCCGAGTCCGGCAGCTTCACGCGGCTTCAGATCGAGCTGCTCGAGGACCGTCTCGACGAAGGTCTGACCGGGATGATCGCCGACCTTCAGCGGCTCACGCAGGCGAACATGACCGCCGACGTCGAGCGGTTCGCCGCAGCGCTGAACACCGACCTGATCCTCCCCGAAGACTTCTGAAGTCAGCTGTAGCGCTCGACGACGCCGTCGGCGACGAGCTCGAGCGCTGCCTGCTGGGTATCGGGCAAGCCCGATGGCAGGCCGCCCTTCGCGTCGGCGACAAGCTCGAGCGCGTACTCACGTGCGAACTCGAGCGCGCCGGAGGCCTCGATCCGGTCGCACACGGCGGCGGCCTGATCGGGGCCGTCAAGGGCGCGCAGGTCGAGTCCGGTGAGTCCAGGATCTCGTTTGCGCGCCTCTATCAGCGGCAGCGTGACGGTGCCATCGAGCAGGTCGGCGCCGCGCGGCTTGCCGGTTCGCTCGGGCGGGCCGGTGACGTCCAGGACGTCGTCGAGCAACTGAAAGGCGACCCCGATCCGTTCGCCGAACATGCCCAGGTCCTCGAGCGACGCGCGCCCGGCGAGTGCGCCCAACTCGCACGCCGCCCGGAACAGCACTCCCGTTTTCAGCCGGCAGCGCTCGAGGTAGCGCTCCTGGTCAACGCCGACATCCCATGCGTCTCCACGCTGCATCAGCTCACCGGAAGCCAGCGACGAAGCCGCAGAGGACAGGACCCGGATCGGCTCGATCGTTCCGCCGACAGCCAGCTCGGCGAAGGCCCGCGAGAACAGCAGGTCGCCGGCGGCGAGCGCCATCAGTCGTCCACCGGTGGCAACCACGGTCGGCCGGCCGCGTCGCAGGTCGGCCCTGTCGATCACGTCGTCATGGACCAGGGTGGCTGAGTGGACGAGCTCGACCGCCACCGCCGCACGCACGAGTTCCTCGTTCTGGATCACGGGCACGCCCGCGGCGATGCACACGAGCAACGGCCGCAGCCGCTTGCCGCCCGCAGCGATCGTCTCACCGCCATGCCGAGCGAGCGCTTCCCCGTGATCGGAGACGAGCTCGACCATCCGTGCCTCGACCCGCGCCATCACGAGAGCGGCGCCATCGCCGCCCGCTCCGACCACCGCTTCGACTGACGCTGCCCCCGGAGAGCTCACGCCATCACGGTACCGACGTGGAGCGCGATGATGCCGCCGGCCGTGAGCACGTAGCGGACGTCACCGAGGCCCACCGCAGCCATCTGCGCCGCGAGCTCCTCCGGGCCGGGGAAGCGGCGTACCGAGTTGGGCAGGTACGTGTAGGCGTCGGAGTCGCCTGCGGCCCGCCCCAACACCGGCACCACACGATCGAACCAGAGCCTGAAGAAGACCGAGAGCGGTGCCCGCTGTGGCGTCGTCATCTCGAGGATCACAACATGGCCCCCGGGTCGCACCACCCGAGCGAGCTCGCGCAGGCCCTGATCGAGGTCTGAGAAGTTTCGGACCCCGAAGCCGACCGTCGCCGCATCGAACTCGTCGGTCGCGTGCGGCAGCAGCAGCGCGTTGGCTCGCTCGAAGCGGATCGGTGCACTGTCGCGACCAGCGGCCCCTGCCGCCGCTTTGCGACGCGCGATCTCGAGCATCTGCTCGGAGAAGTCGGCGGCCACGACCTCGCCACGGGGACCGATCTCCGCCGCCAGCGCGAACGACAGGTCGCCGGTGCCGGTCGCCACGTCGAGCGCGCGGCTGCGCGGCCCGACTCCGGCCAGCTCGACCGCGCGACGGCGCCACTGGTGATGCAGGCCTGCGGTCATCACCGAATTCAGGCGGTCATAACTGCCGGCGATGCGGTCGAACATCGCCCGTACCTGCGGTTCGGCGAGCGTGCCCGATGCAGGGCGGGGCGGAGGGGAATCGGCCATTCCGAGAGAGTAACGGCGAGCGGCGGCTCGAGCGGGACCGCCACCTGCCGTTTACTGAAGCATCGAGAGGAACTGGACCAGGTCCGAGAACTTCTTCGGCGGCATGTTCGCGAACGAAGGCATCGGTGGGGTCGGGTTCTTCAGGGTCTGCGAGATGGCGCCGGGCGAACGGATCGATCCCACGTTGGTCAGGTTCGGCCCGGGACCGTTGTTGCCGTTGTCGCCGATCACGTGACAGCCCAGACAGCCCGACTCGCCCACCACTATCTCGCCCGCCTTGAACGTCGCCGTCTGTGCGGCCGTCAGGCCCGAGGGAGGCGGCAGCGACACCTGGTTCGGCGAGCCGGTGCTGGCGCCCGAGTAGGTCAGGAAGGCGATGCAGACGATTGTCGCCAGGCCGGACGCGAGCGCGATCGGCCGGCGCGTGATGAGCCGCTCCGGACTGCGGTCGTACAGCGGCAGCAGGAACAGCGCGATCATGCAGAGGGTCGGCACGCCGAGCGTCGCCATCGGCGTGAACTTCGGCACGTTCTTCATGACGCGCAGAATCTCGAACAGGAAGAAGAAGTACCAGTCCGGCCGTGGGACGTAGGTCGTCGACGTCGGGTTCACCTTCGGCCCCAGCTCTGCGCCGAACAGCAGCGACAGCAGCATGATCACGATCATCACGATCACGGCCATCACCGAGTCCTTGGTGACGGCGTAGGGGAAGAACGGCTTGCCCTCGTTCTTCAGCAGCGCGTATTCGCGGAGGTATTGCTCCTTCTCGGCCTGATTCATCAGACTTCCACTGTCTCGATCGTGGCCTCAGGCTCGTGCGCCTTGAGCCAGGGCGGAGCCGAGATCCCGAGCTTTGTCACCAGATACAGGTGGAAGCCGATCAACGCAGCCATCAGCCCCGGGATCAACAGCATGTGGATCGCGTAGAAGCGCGACAGCGTGGTCGCGCCGAACTCCGGGCCACCGCGCAGGAAGTCGCCGATGTAGGGTCCCACGAACGGGCCGGTGTCGTTGATGTTGACGCCCACGATCGTCGCCCAGTACGAACGCTGGTCGAACGGCAGCAGGTAGCCGGTGAAACCCATCGCCAGCGTCAGGATCAGCAACACGACGCCGATGATCCAGGTCAGCTCGCGCGGGTACTTGTAGGCGCCGAAGAAGAACACGCGCGCCATGTGCAGGAAGATCAGGATGACCATCACCGACGCTCCCCACTTGTGCATTCCGTGCACGAACTGCCCGAGGAAGACATTGTCGTTGATGTTGCGAATCGATTCGTACGCGCCGCCGGTGACGTCCGGGCGGTAGAACATCGCCAGGAAGACCCCGGTCACGGCCTGGTTGAGGAACGCGAACAGCGTCGCCGAGCCGAGCGTGTAGGCCCAGTTGATGCCCTTCGGGACCTTGCGGAACATCAGCCAGCGCAGGCCCGGCGAGAGCTGGGTGCGCTCGTCGATCCAATCGACGACGGTCAGGCCGCCCTCGACGCCGGCATCGACGGGATGCATCGACGGTTCCTGCCCGGGCACGTGAGGCTCGGGGCGCTTGAGCAGCTTCGTTCTGGCCATCAGCTGCTCGTCCCGGGCACTGTCGGCGGCAACGGCAGGTTGCTGGTCGACGGCAGCACGGAGGTGCTGGGTCGCGACGGGTATAGGAACTGGCCGACTCCGTCGATCGGCTCACCCGGATCACGCGGGTGGAACACGTCGAGCTGCGAGTTGACCGAGTAGCGCGGACCGATGTAGATGTAGCCCTCGTGCTCGAGCGTGAAGAAACGGTCGAGCGGGCGGACCGGCGGCCCGCCGGCGACCTCACCGCGGAAGTTGTAGACGCCACCGTGACACGGGCAGATGAAGCGCTCCGCCGCCTCGACATAGCGCACCGGACAGCCGAGGTGCATGCAGCGCGAGGAGAGTGCGATCCAGTCATTCAGCACGTAGCCGTTCTTCTCCATCAGCGGCTCCTTGTCGATCGCCGGGTCGCGCTTGCGCACGTAGGCGAGCGACTTGCCTGCATCGCCGATCCCTTCGACGATCGTCAGCACCTTGGTCGCGTAGGTCAGGGTCGTGAAGTCGTCCGGCCGACCGATGATCTGCCACTCGAACGGCTCGTGCTTGAAGATCGGGCTGATCGCAAATCCCAGTGAGGGCAGGAGGAATGCGGCCGCCGCGATCGTGCCCGCGCCACCCGCGGCAACCTCCATGAACCGTCGCCTGCTGACCGTCTCGCCCTCGAAGGCACCGGGCATCCCGCGGTCGGTCGTGTATTTCGAGGATTGCTTGTGGCGGTCTGCTGACATCTGCGTCCGTGAATGGAGGCTCTCGCTTCAGGCGAGGGCCGTAAGCCTACAGTCAAACCCGGTTACGAGTCCTGCTCCCCCGCCCGCGCGGTTCCGTCCGGGACGCCGCCCAGGCGCTGCTCGGCGGCCGCAAGCAGTTGCCGCGCCTCAGCCGTCTCGCCGTCGGCGTGCAGCTGCGCGATCCGGGAGATCAGGTCAGCGAGCCGGGCCGTCTCCTCGATGTCCCCGATCGCCGCCAGCCTCGCCAGGCCGTTCGCGTAGCTCTGATCGCCCAGCAGCAGATCGAGGTCAGGATCGGAGGAACCGGAGTTGTCGTAATGCAGCCGCGCGCCGCGAGCGATCGCCGCGATCACCTCTGCGTAGGGATTCCCAGCGCTCACGTTCGCATCTCCATGAGCACCTCGGCGGCCGCTTCGACGGTGAGCTCGACATCGCGCTCTGAATGAGCCAACGACGGAAACCACGCCTCGAATTGTGAGGCGGGCGGATAAACGCCCCGCGAAATCAACCCGCGGCAGAAGGCTCCGTACGCGTCCTGGTCACTGGCCGCGGCGGCGGCATAGTCGCTGACGGCCTCGGTTTCGGCGAAGAACGGCGTCACCAGCCCCGTCACGCTCTGCACGACCATCTGGCGGCCCGCGCTCGCCGCTGCTTCGCGCAGGCCTAGGGCGAGCCGCTCCGTGCGGACGGACAGCTGCGCGTACGCATCCTCGCTGAGACGTCTCAGCGTCGCGAGCCCGGCGGCCACCGCCAGCGGGTTTCCAGACAGCGTTCCAGCCTGGTACACGTCCCCGGCCGGCGCGATCCGCTGCATGTGCTCACGGCGACCGCCGTAGGCAGCGGCGGGTAACCCACCGCCGACGATCTTGCCCATGATCGTGAGGTCCGGATCGACGCCGAGCAGCTGCTGGCCGCCGCCCCGGGCCACGCGAAACCCTGTGATCACCTCGTCGGCCACGAGCAGGGCGCCGTTCTGACGCGCTCCGGCCGCAAGCTCGGCCAGGTAGCCGAGCTTGGCGGGAACCACTCCCATGTTGGCCGGGACGGTCTCGAACAGGACGGCAGCGAATTCGTGTGCAGCGAAGGCTGTGGTGAGCGCCTCCAGGTCATTCCACGGGACCGTGATCGTGGTCGCGGTCGCAGCGGCGGTGACGCCGGGGCTGCCGGGGATCCCCTGTGTGGCCACCCCTGAGCCCGCCTGGGCGAGCAAACCGTCGACGTGGCCGTGGTAGGCGCCGGCGAACTTGAGCAGCTTCTCGCGACCCGTCACGGCGCGGGCCAGGCGGATCGCGCTCATCGTCGCCTCGGTGCCCGACGAGGTCATCCGCACCATCTCGACCGACGGCATCCGTCCTGTGATCTCCTCAGCCAGCTCGACCTCGCCCGCCGTTGGGGCGCCGAAGGTGCTGCCCGCTGCCGCGGCGCGCTCGATTGCGCTCAGCACCTGTGGGTCGGAATGACCGAGGATCAGCGGTCCCCAGGAGCAGACCCAGTCGATATATGTGTTGCCGTCGACATCGGTTATCCGCGAGCCCCTGCCCGAGGCCATGAAGATCGGATCGCGCCCGATCTGTCGCATCGCCCGTACGGGCGAGTTGACACCACCTGGGATGACCCGCTGCGCTCGCCCGTAGAGCGAGCTAGACGCCGCAGTACCGGCGTTCCCAGTTGCGGTAGTCATCTGTGAAGTACAAGAGTCGGATCTTCTTGAACTCGGTCGAGGAGTACAGCGTCGAGCGCTCCGTGATACCGGTCTGCTCCGCGATCGAGTCGAGGATCGCATCACATTCCTCCTTGGAGCGCCCGTGGGCCATCGTGAACACCGAATACGGCCAGTCGGCGTAGGTCGGGCGTTGATAGCAGTGCGAGATTCCGCGGAACTGCGCCATCTGCATCCCCAGCTCCATGATCCGCTCGTCCGGAACCTTCCAGACGCCCATGCCGTTGGCGCTGAAGCCGGCACGTCGGTGGAACAGGATCGCCGCGACGCGGCGCAGCAGGCGCCGCTCGACCATGCCCGCCAGGTGAACGAGCAGCTGTTGCTGTGAGATGCCGAGCTCGGCCGCGGCCGGCGCGTAGGGTTCCGGCACGACGGGCATGTCGCCCTGGGTGGCGCGGATCACGGCGCGGTCGAACTCATCGTAGGGCTGGGGCTCGGTCTCAGCCGGCGCCACCGCCTCAGTCGCGGCTTTGGTGAGCGTCTCGGTCCCGGCCTCCATCTCGAGGTCCATGCGGATCTTGAAGAGCTTGAGCGTGGGCAGCTGACGGATCGACTCGGCGCCGGCGAGCTCGCCCAGACGCGTCAGCGTCTGCTCGAGGCCAACCAGCGAGTCGGGCTCGGTCGCGATTGTGAACCAGATATTGAACTCGTGGTTGCGCAGGTAGTTGTGAGAGACGCCTGGGTGCTCGTTGATCACGTTCGCGGCCCGCCACGGGTTCTCCGGATCGACCTTGGCGGCCACAAGCATCGAGCTGTAGCCGAGTGCACGCGTGTCGAAGATCGGCGTGACCTGGCGGATGATCCGCTCGTCGAGAAGCCGCTGAACTCGGGTCAGCGCCTCTTGCTCGGTGATGCCGGCCTCGGTCGCGACGTGGGCGTAGGGCCGGTCGATGATCGGAAAGTCACCCTGCATCAGGTTCAAGAGCCGCTTGTCTACCTGGTCGAGCGCGACGGCGGCGCCATCCTTTCGGGAGCGCAGCTTGGGGCCGAAGCCGCTGCCGGTTGTTTCCGCCTGATCCGGGCCCTGGCTCCCGTCCTGACCGGCCTGGTGTGCTACTTCAGCCACTGTGCTGCGTCCTTCGCGTGATAGGTGATGATGATGTCGGCGCCGGCCCGTTTGATTCCGGTGAGCGCCTCGAGCACCGACTGGCGCTCGTCCATGTAACCGGCGGCCGCCGCGGCCTTCAGCATCGAGTACTCACCGCCAGTGTTGTACGCCACCAGCGGTAGCCGTGTCGCCTCCTTGACCCGGCTGATGACGTCGAGGTATGGCAGCGCCGGCTTGACCATCAGCAGGTCCGCACCCTCCTCCACGTCCAGCAGGGACTCACGAACGGCCTCGCTGCCGTTCGCCGGATCCAGCTGGTAACCGCGGCGATCCCCGAAGGCCGGGGTTGAGTCGGCGGCGGCGCGGAACGGCCCGTAGAACGCCGACGCGAACTTCGACGAGTAGGCCATGATCGGCTGCTCTGCGAGTCCGGCGTCGTCGAGTGCTTCGCGGATGACGCCGATGCGTCCGTCCATCATGTCGCTGGGCGCGATGATGTCCGCGCCGGCCCGAGCCTGCGAGACAGCGGTACGCGCGAGCAGCTCGAGGGTCGTGTCGTTGTCGACGACGCCGTCGGGCCGCAGCACGCCGCAGTGGCCGTGATCCGTGTACTCACAGAGACACAGGTCGGTGATCACCAGCAGGTCAGGCTGGGCCCGCTTGATCGCGCGCGTGGCGAGCTGTACGACTCCCTCATCGTCGTAGGCGCCGGTGCCCTCGGCGTCCTTAATCGACGGTATTCCGAACAGGATCACCGCCGGGATGCCGAGCTCGGCGACGCTCCCCGCTTCAGCCACGGCCTCGGAGATCGACAGCCGGTCGATCCCGGGCATCGTCCAGATCGGTTCGCGGCCGTCTAATCCCTCTGCCAGGAACAGCGGGAACACGAGGTCTGACGCGTACAGCTGCGTCTCGCGCACGAGCCCGCGCAGCTGACGCGTGCCCCGGAGGCGACGCATACGGGTCTGAGGAAAGGCCATCTGGGCATTCGAGCATACGCCCTCTGGCGAGTCGGCCGCCCACGCGGGGCGCTAGCCTATGCCACAGTGTCGGACCTTCAGAAGC
Organism: uncultured Conexibacteraceae bacterium; assembly: GCA_963848435.1. Classification (GTDB taxonomy): domain Bacteria; phylum Actinomycetota; class Thermoleophilia; order Solirubrobacterales; family Solirubrobacteraceae; genus Palsa-465. Next base: position 458,630 of record CAWKDQ010000011.1, read on the forward strand.
GTGGTGACCGTCGTCCCCGCAGGCAGCGCGAACAGCAGGCTTATCGCCTGGCGATGGTGGGCGCGGGGACGGGGCTGGCCGGGGTCGTGACCTTGGTGCTGGCAATCGCTGGCGTCATGGGTGCTTTCATACCGATCATCCTGCTGCTGATCTGCGCCCTCTGCGTCTGGCGCTTCAGGAGCGTCACCGGGCAGCGTTGACGGGTCCGAGCTGACCGGCGCCGAGTGGTCGTCGAGCCGGCGCCGGTGATCCGAGTCTGCTCATAGTCGCGGCTCTCCGGTCGACCATGGCTCGAGCACGAGGTGGCGGCGGAGGTAGAGAATCGTCTGCCGCACGATCGTCGCGACCGGCAGCGCCAGCAGCGCCCCGGCGATCCCGAAGATCCGGTAGCCGACCAGCAGCGCCAGGATCACAAGGATCGGGTTGATCCGCAGCGAGATCCGGAACACCTGTGGCGCCACCAGGTGGCCCTCCAGCTGCTGGAGGCCGATGAACACGAGCAGCACCCAGATCGCACTGATCGGATCGGTCGCCAGGGCAACCAGGATCGGTGGAATCGGGCCGATGATCGGACCGATATAGGGGATCAGCTCCATCAGGCCGTAGAACAGCCCGAAGAACACTGCATAGTGCGAGCCGGCAGGGAAGATTCCGAGCAGTCCCAGCAACTCCATCAGCACCGCGGCGCTCGCGCCCATGATCAGGCTGAACAGCAGCTGGCCGCGCACGTAACCGGAGACCGCCTGCTGCACCAGCAGCGGGTAATCGTCTGACGGGGTCCCGTCGCCTGGCGGCATCCAACGCCTCGCAAGATCGCCGATCGGCCGCGCATATACCAGCATGTAGACCGACAGCACGAACGTCAGGATCAGGTCGACTGAGAGCGTCACCAGCTTGCCCAGCACGTCGCTCGAGAACGACAGGATCGAGCCCGAACTCTGCAGCACCTTGCGCTTGATCGTCTGCAGGGCGCTATGGCCCTGCTGGGCGATGTGCACCTTGATGCCATGGTGATCCAGAAACGTCTGGATGTTCTCGAGGTCGCGGTTGGCGCGGGCCACGTAGCTTGGGAAATGGTCGCTGAAGTGCTGTACCTGGGTCGTAACGGGCGCCGACAGCAGTGCGCCGATCGCCGCGAAGATCAGCAGGATCACCAAGTAGGACAGGACGACCGCCAGCCATCGGTAGACGCCCTTCTGGAACTGCTTGGCCAGCGGGTTGAGGATCATCGCAATCACCGCAGCGGCCATCACGATGACCAGCAGTGACCCCATCGCCCGCGCCAGCTCCCAGAGGCCCAGGATCGCGAGCGGCAGCAGCACCAGCTGGATCCAGCGCGGAACCAGGACGGGTTCCACGAGCCGCTGCTGAACCGTGGGCGCGTCGTGAGCCACCACGGCGGTGTCAGCGTCGGCCGACCCGCCCGCGTCCGGGTCATGGCCCGTGGGGACCTCGGGCTGGATATCCGCCTCCTCCATCACGTGTGCACGCGCGCGACCACTACCTGAAAGTATGCGCACATGCACGACGGAGTCCGAATCCTGTTCGTGGGCGATGTCGTCGGCAGCGCCGGACGACGCACGCTGCTGACCGTGCTACCGCGCCTGCGAGAACGTCACACCCCCACGTTCGTGGTCGTCAACGGTGAGAACGCCGCCGGCGGGCACGGGATCACGTCAAAGATCGCGCGCGAACTGCTCGCCGCGGGTGTCGACGTGATCACGCTCGGAAACCACACCTACCGCCAGAACGAGATCTACCGCTACCTCGATGAGGAGGATCGGATCCTGCGACCGGTCAACTTCCTGCGCGGCCAGCCCGGGCACGGAACCTGCGTGGTCGAGCACGGCGGAGTCCGTCTGGGCGTCGTCTCGCTCTCCGGCAACCTGCACATGAACGCACCGCTGCCGGCCTTCTCAGAGGCCGACGCGGCGCTGTACGCGCTGCGCGACCGGGCCGATCACATCCTCGTCGACATCCACGCCGAGGCGACCAGCGAGAAGGTCGGACTCGGGTGGTATCTGGATGGGCGTGTGACTGCCGTCGTCGGCACCCACACACACGTGCCGACAGCGGACGCCCGCGTATTGCCCGGTGGCACCGCCTACATCACCGATGTCGGCATGACCGGCGCACGCGGCGGCGTGATCGGGGTCAAGCGCCAACAGGCGATCGACTCGATGCTCACACGCATGCCGGTGCGCTTCGAGTCCTCAGACGAGGATCCGTGGTTGCAGGGAGCGCTGATCGAGTGCGCGCCCGAGCCGCTGCGCGCGCTCTCGATCACGGGACTGCAGGAACCGCTGTGAGCGGCGTCTGAACCGATGTCGGGACGGCCACCGGTGCGTCACGATCACGGGGACGCGGCGGATGTCCGAGCACCAGCGCGATGATCACCAGCGGGAAGAACCACACGATGTACAGGTAGAACCAGTAGGTGATCCCCATCTGCAGGCAGATCAGGATCGCGGCGCCCAGTGCCGCGACCTCGACGACCGTTCGCTGACCACGCGGCCAGAAGGGCGCCGCCAGACCGAGCGCAACCGCGACTCCCAGGACGATGTGCTCGGGCAGATGCAACGTCTGGTTGTAGCCGCCCCAAAGACCCCACAGTGAGAACGGCGCGGGGCGTCCCGCCTGGTAGGCGATCGAGTCGTGCCAGAACCAGTGCCAGTCGCCCGATAGCAGCACCGGAAGCATCGGCACCACGATCGCCGCGGCGTAGGCGGCAACGAAGGCGAGCGTCTGCCGACGCGTCGGCAGACGCTCGCCCACGCCACGCCACATCAGCGGCGCAAGTCCAAGTGGCGCGAATTTGGTCAACCCGGCAAAGCCGGCGAGCAGCCCCCGCAGCGCCGTCAGTCGCACGGCCACGAGCGACGCGACGATCAGCATCGCCACGAGGGCGTCATTTGAGTTCGACATGAGCACGTAGGACGTGAATGGGAACGCAGCCCACAGATATGCGAGCACCACGCCGGCGGTCGGCCCGCGCACCATCCAGCCGAGCACGAATAGGCCGACCATCGTCAACAGATCGAAGGCGATCGCCGCCGCATGCGCGGCGGGCAGGTTGTCCCAGGTTCCGCTCCAACCCCAGATCAGCCGAAACGGCACGTAGGCGAAGTAGTTGACAGGTCCGTACGTGTCACCTGAGGCGTTGTCAGACGGCCAGTTGCCGTACAGATGATCACCATGGATGATCTTGTCGGCGCCGATCACGCCCGCGTAGCCGACGTCGATCACGTTTGAGTCGACAATGTCCAGACCCACCCTGAACCCGACCAGGAAGACCAGTGCCACCGCAAGCCACGCGGTCGGGACCCAGGTCCGCAGCGGCTCCCGCGGGCGGCCGCGGCCGAACGCCAGGAGCAGCAGCCGGACGAACAGGTAAAGCATGAACGGGTAGACCGCCGGCTCCGCCATCCCCAGGTTCGCGTTGTCGAAGAACGCGAGCGAGACCGATAGCCCCAGCATCATCAGCAGGTCCAGATGCCACAGCGTCGGCCGCCGGCGCCACGGTATGAACGGCAGCAGAAAGACGGCACAAAGCGGCAGCCAGATGTAGAGCTTCGTGATCAGTCGCCCGAAGGCGCCGGGGTAACCCCTGGCCATGGTCCAGGCGACCTGATAGCCGGTCCAGACCTGTGTGACCTCCCCGGTCGCGTCCGAGACATACAGCTGCAGCATCTCGATCTGGTTCTTGGGAGGCGGTGTGAACATGCTCACCTGCCAGACTCCCGGACCGCGCGTGTATACGTAGTCGACCAGGTGCGGATGCTTCTGAGACTCCGCCTGGACCGTCAGGTTCCGAGCAGCCGCCCTGAGCACCTGATTGCCCGTCATGCGATAGCCGGACGGTGGCTTGGTCATCGCCGTCGTGTCGAACGGCCCTGCCGTCCTGAACGGTCCCGCGACGAGCACCGCCACTCCTGGAGGCGCTGATAGCGGTGCCGGCTGACCGGGGGGGTTTCCGGCCGCAGACGCGGCCGCCGGAGCACAGAGTAGGACCAGCAGGACGACGGAAAGCCGCCGGCCCAGTGCGCGGATCACAGCCTGACCCGCTGTGGGGATCAGGCCTTGAAGCTCCAGAGCTTCTGGGCCAGGAACGAGATCGGGGTGGCGATGATCCAGGCCAGGCCGTCAGCCACAACCTTCCAGCTCAGCCCCAGGGCCACAAGCCCCGCGTAAATGCCGGCCGCGGCGAGCATCACCAGGAAGGACACGGAGAAGAATCGCACCGCCTGGCCGAAGGGGTGGGCCTCCTTGGCGGAGAACGTCCAGTGCCGATTCCAGATGAAGTTGCTCGTCGACGCGGTCACGGCTGCGAGCACGAACGCCACCTGGTCCGGTGCGTACACAACGTGGATCAGGAACGCGAATACCGCGAGGTTGATGAAGTACCCGGAGGCGCCGACGCACAGGAAGCGCACCGCCTGCTTGTGGTTCTCGGGGTGGCGAACCTCGTAGGCAAACCGTCGGTACGCGCTGCGTCCTCGACTCAACGCTCGAGCCGAAGCGGGAAGCTCAAGTGTGGACATCATCTCATCGGACACGCGTGTAGATCCTATCGGCAGAAGTCATCGTTTATGCAGGTACGCAGACGAATTTTCGAGGGCTAGCTCAAACGCCACTTAAGCAGAACCATTGGCTGTGCCGATAGTTTCGGCCACCGGGACGGATTCCCTACTGGTAATGCTCGCGAATCATCGGGGCAATGTCCACCAACGACCACTGCGGGTTCGCCGCACGCGTGTCAGGCCCCGTCCCGCACCAGAGTAGCGCCCCCAGCGAGTCGCTGCGATGTAGCGACCCGTGGCTGCCGCCGCCGACATGGTCGGCGCCGCCCCAGTCGACGAACTCGTACCCCGGCGCCGCTGAGAGCAGCACGTCACCAGCGTTCTCGCACCGCAGCGCCGACCACACGCGCGCCAGCGCGTTCGGGTAGTCCGGGCTCAGCAGCAGCCCTTCCTCAACGCGAGCGGCCAGCACGCCAAGGTCGCCTTCGACGCTCCAATGCTCGCCGCGCGCGTCACTGACCTCTCCACCCGGAGCGAAGCGCAGCTCTGACCCACCGGGGGCGCGAATCACCGCTTCCACCGCGGCGGAGCCGTCGCGGTCGCGCAGCCACATCACGAGATCAACGCCCTGAATGTCGCCGACGGCCTCCACCACCCCTCTCACGAGCTCGTGGCGCCGCTCCAGGTCGAGCGCGTACACCATCGCAGAGCGCTGCGACGGGCTGAGCGCCAGCTCCGCGCCCACCGAGCGAGCCGCGCTCGGGCTGGCTATGTGGAAGCCGTCAAGCGCCAGGTCGAGGCGGATCCGTTCGGCCACCAACGCCTGCGAGTGGTCGGATGTGACGATCACGGCGTGGCCGTCGAGGAACGCGTCGGGCCCGCCGCCCGCATGCATGAGCCGCTCGAGCTGCCGGTCCGCTGCCGCGATCGAGCTGACCTGCGCCTGCGGACCGTGCTTATGCGACCAGGCATCGTTGTCCGGCAGCGAGAAGAGCATGAAGTCGAATAGGTCGTGCTCCACGAGATAGGAGCCGACGCAGCCGGTGTGCTGGTCCCGCACGCCCGGCATCCCGAGTTGTCCGCGGCAGCCGGTGCGGCGACTGGCGTATAGGTCGGCATAGAACAGTTCCTGCGGCCCGAGGATCGTTCGGCGGAAGAGCGTCGAGGTCACGACCCGGGCGAGTGCCGACTCCTGCGAGACCTCGTGCTCGTGACGGCCTCGGTAGATCAGGTACGTGGTACCGGCGGTGCGGACGCCCAGGTCATCGAGCGATTCGAACACGGTCGGCGTGTCACCCGAGAGATGCTCCGCGTTCATTCGGTAGATCGTGTCGGTGAGCGACCGAACGACCCCGAACTGCCGAGTGGCCGAGAAGCTCGAGCCGTACTCGACATAGCGCGATTCGAGCCGGTGATACCAATTCATGCTCGGAATCAGATGCTGCTCCGGGCCGACGCCGGTCGTGATCGTCGCCGCGCAGACCGGCGTGACCGACGGGAATGCGGCCACCACGTCGTTGACGTATACGCCCTCGCCTGCGATCCGCTCGAGCGCCGGCGCGCGGCCGTCTGCGATGGCGCGTTCCAGCATCTCCGGCTTCATCGCATCGATTACGACGAGAATCAGCTTCTTCACCCGGTCGCCCCCATCCCCCGGAGCGCCGGCATCAGCGGAGGATTCGCAATCCTGCGTACTTCTGCTCGGCTCGCCCTCGGCCAGCGACGAACAGCCACAGCAGCCCCAGTAGCGCAACGAGCCCCAGCGGCGGCACCAGCACCGACAGCAGCGCAATCAGCAGCGCCGAGCCGTCGGCGATCACAGGTAGTCCCACGGCCACGCTCGCGTCGTCGAGCCTCAGGCGCAGCCGTGCCAGGAACGGACGTGACGCAGCGACACCGACACCGGCGCAGATCACCCCGCCCGCCCAACCCGGCCAGGCAGCGTGGTGGTCGCGAGCAAGCGAACCGGCGAAGAACAGCGCGCCGAGGACGAGTGAGGCCGCGATCACCACCAGCGAGACGGCTCGACCTGATCCGAGCCGCACCTGGCCGGCGGCTCCAGACCACATGCCGCCGTCGAGGACGACGAGGAGCACCGCGCAGACCGCCATCACAAGCAGGAAAGGCAGCGACTGCAGGAAACTGTAAGTGGTGTGGTCGAAGTGGATCTCCACACCGCCGGCCGCCAGCGCCCCTACCGCCAACGACGGGACGAACGGCCGGATTCCGATCGCCGCGGCGATACCAATGCCCTGGAATATGTCAAAGGCGAGATGCACCGTGCGCTACCGTGACCAAGCGTGACGATAGACGAGTCGCGGCCGACACGGCGGTCGGGCCGGTGAGCGATCTGACCCGCAGACCGCGGTCGGCGGCACACGAGATTGAGCGCTACGCGGCCCTGTTCGCGCAGCGCACGAGCGTAATGAAATCCTCGGCGATGCGGGACCTCATGGCGCTGACCGCGCGCGACGACGTCATCTCCTTCTCCGGCGGCCTGCCGGACACGTCAACCTTCGCACCCGGATTCTTCACGGAGCTGATGGGACGCGTCGCAAATGACTCGGTCGCGCGCGCACTGCAGTATGGGCCGACGGAGGGCTTGGCCGACGTCCGTGAGGCGATCGCGCTGGTGATGGAGGCGGAGGGGATGCGTGTCGACCCCGACTCGATCCTCCCTACGAGCGGCGGCCAACAGGCACTCGACCTGGTCTGCAAGATTCTGATCGACCCCGGCGATGTGATCGTCGCCGAGGCGCCGACCTACCCCGGCGCGGTGCCGACGTTCTGCTCCTATGAGGCCGACGTGTTCCAGATCCCAATGGATCGCGATGGCATGCGCATGGACGAGCTGCGCGCAGGGCTTGCACATCTGGATCGCGAGGGGCGCCGCCCGAAGTTCATCTACACGATTCCCAATTTCCACAATCCCGCCGGCGTGACGCTGTCGCTCGAGCGGCGCCGCGAGCTGCTCGAGATCGCCAGCGAGCGCGAGCTGCTCGTGCTTGAGGACAACCCCTATGGGTTGCTGCGCTACGAAAGCGAGCCGCTGCCAACGCTCTACTCGCTCGACGCCGATTTTGTCCTCTACACGGGCACCTTCTCCAAGATCCTCTCGCCCGGGATACGCGTGGGCTGGCTGGTTGCACCGCCTCCAGTACTCGCCAAGCTGATCCTCGGGAAGAGTTCAGCCGATCTCTGTTCCTCCTCGATGTCCCAGTTCTTCATCGCGGAGTACTTCCAGGCCGGTTCCTGGATGGGCTATGTGCGCTCGCTATCGGACCTCTACCGCCGCCGCCGCGACGTGATGCTCGACTCGCTCGCCGAACACTTCCCGCCCGAGGCGACCTGGACGCATCCCCACGGTGGCCTGTTCCTGTGGGCGACGCTCCCGGACTACATCGATACCACTGACCTGCTGGCACGCGCGATCGAGGAGCGGGTCGCGTTCGTGCCGGGACGTGCCGCCTTCGTCGACGACCGCGGCGGCTCCTCGATGCGGCTGAATTTCTCTGGCGTCAACGAGGACGAGATCCGCGAGGGCATCCGCCGCCTCGGCGAGGTGATCCGCGAGCAGATCGCGCTGTACAGCACGCTCACCGGCCAGCCGGTCGTTGACCACGGTGCTGTCGGGGGAGGCGGGCGGGCCGGATCCGCTCCGCCCCCAGCCCAGGCCGCGACCCAGAGCACAACACGTCAGGAACCGGACAACGTACTGCCGCTCTCCCGCAAGCTCGCCGGATGAGCCGAATCGCCGTACTGAAGGGCGGGCGCTCGCTGGAGCGCCAGGTCTCGCTGAGGTCCGGCGCGCGCGTCGAGGACTCCCTTCGCCGGCTCGGTCACGAGGTGATCGAGATCGACGTCGGGCTCGACCTGATCGGCCGTCTCTCGGCAGATCTCCCTGACGTCGCCTTCGTCGCGCTGCACGGGCGCGACGGCGAGGACGGGACTGTGCAGGAGCTGCTCGAGATCATCGGCGTCCCCTACACCGGCTCACGTGTCTCGGCCTGCCTGCGCGCGTCGGACAAGGTCATGGCCAAGCACGCCATGCGGGACGCCGGGATCCCGACGCCTGACTTCTTCGCCTTCACCGAAACCGCCTTCCGCAGCCTCGGAGTCGCCCAGGCGCTGCCGGCGATCAGCTCGCGTCTGCACTTCCCGCTCGTGATCAAACCGGCCTGCCAGGGTTCGGCGCTGGGGATCAAGTTCGCGCGTTCCGCGGCTGACGTACCAACCGCGCTGATCGCCGCCTTCTCCTACGACCGCAACGTGCTGCTGGAGCGTCACATCACCGGACGCGAACTGGCCGTGTCGATACTCGAGATCGACGGAGCGCCCCGGGCTCTGCCGATCGTCGAGGCCGTCCCGGAGCAGGAAGATTTCTATGACTTCGAGGCTCGCTACGAGATCGGCCGCACGCGCTTCGTCTGCCCCGCCCAGCTCGAGTCCGAGATCACGGCGCGGGCTGAGGAACTCGCACTTGAGGCGTTCAGCCTGCTGGGTTGCTCGAGCTTCGCGCGAGTCGACCTGATGCTCGACTCCGCCACCTCGGAGCTCTACGTGCTCGAGGTCAACACGATCCCCGGCCTCACCGAGACCTCACTGCTTCCGCAGGCCGCCGACGCGGCCGGGATCGGCTTCGACGATCTCATCGCCCGGATCGTCGCGGCCGCCAGCTGACGTTCAGAGCTGCGAGCGGTCCGTCAAAAACGCACATTCCCCGTTCTAGCTTCAAGGTGAGAACGGGACACACAGCCTTTCAACAGGCCACGCGATCCTGAGGACTTCAGCGAGCGCGAGCTTCGGCTGATGCCGTCCGAGGCAGATACCGGCTGACGGCGACCCGAGCTACTCGCCCAGGAAGTCGTCCGGTTTGACTGTGTCGAGGAAGTCCTTGAACTTCTCGACGACCTCCTCGTTGTCCTCCACCTCGTGCTCGAATTCGATCGCGGACTCGGCGATCACCTCGTCGGCGGCGAAGATCGGGGCTCCGGAGCGGACCGCGAGCGCCAGCGCATCGCTGGGCCGCGAGTCGATCTCGAGATCACGGCCGCCGGCGCGGAGGCTGATCGATGCGTAGAAGGTGCTGTCGCGCAGTTCCGTCACGGATACGCGAGTGCACTCGACCTCGAGCTCACCGAGCAGGTCGCACAGCAGGTCGTGGGTCATAGGACGCGCGGTTGAGGCACCCTGCAGCTTCATCATGATCGCGGCGGCCTCCGGATGCCCGATCCAGATCGGCAGGAACTTGTTGCTTTCGACCGTCTTCAACAGCACGATCGGCTGCTTGCCGACCATGTCGAAGCTGACGCCGTAAATGACCATCTCCTGCACGAGCCGGGCTCCCCGTTGGTGACGCGAGCAAGTATATGGGCGCGGACCGTGCCGCTCGCCACCCGCACGGCCGCCCCCCCCGGCGACGGAGCTCGGACGACGACGGCTCGATAACCTCAATCGCATGCAACAGCTTGGAACCGCTGAGAACCCGCTGCGTGTCGCGGTCGTCGGCTCTGGACCGGCCGGGTTCTACGCGGCCGGACAGCTGCTCACCAGCACCGAGCCGGTGGTGGAGGTCGACGTCTTCGACCGCCTGATGACCCCGTGGGGCCTGGTGCGGTTCGGCGTTGCTCCGGATCACCCGAAGATCAAGTCGGTGACGCGCGTCTTCGAGCGCACGGCGCAACGGCCCGGATTCCGCTTCCACGGCAACGTCGAGGTCGGGGCGGATATCACTCACGACCAGCTCGCGGCCGCGTATCACGCGGTGCTCTACGCGGTCGGTACACCGGGTGATCGGCGCCTTTCGATCCCTGGAGAGGAGCTCCCCGGCAGCGAGTCAGCGACGGAATTCGTTGCGTGGTACAACGGCCATCCCGACTACGCGGACCGTGACTTCGACCTCTCCTGCAAGCGCGTGGTTGTGGTCGGCAACGGCAATGTGGCGCTGGACGTCGCACGAATGCTGGTGCTGTCGGTCAAGGAGCTTCAGGTCACCGACATCGCCGACCACGCGATCGAGTTGCTGCGCGACTCCGAGGTGGAGGAGATCGTCGTGCTCGGGCGGCGCGGGCCGGTGCAGGCGGCGTTCACCAACCCGGAGCTGCGGGAGCTGATCGACCTCGAACTGGCGGACGTGATCGTCGATCCTGATGACATGCGGCTCGACGAGGCCGGCGCGGCTGTGCTCGCTGAGTCCGACGGCACCACGAAGCGCAACTTCGAGACGCTGAGTGAGTACGCCGCTCTGACGCCGGCGGGCAAGCCGCGCAGGATCGTGTTGCGGTTCCTCACCTCACCGGTCGCGATCGAGGGCGACGACCGGGTCCAGGCGGTGGTCGTGGAGCGCAACGAGCTGGTCGCCGGCGAGGATGGCTCGCTCAAGGCCGGGCCCACGGGCGTGACCGAGCGGATCGAGACCGGCCTGGTCCTGCGCGCCGTTGGCTATGTCGGTACGCCGCTCCCGGGCGTGCCATTCGATGACCGTCGCCAGACGGTGCTGAACGACGGCGGGCGCGTGCTCGACCCGGCCTCGGGCGAGCCGATTCCGGGCCTGTACGCGGCGGGCTGGGTCAAGCGCGGACCGTCTGGTGTGATCGGCACCAACAAGAAGTGTGCGCAGGAGACGACTGAGTTGCTGCTCGAGGACTTCGCCGCTGGGCGGCTGCCGATTCCGACCGACTCACCCGATCTACTGCTCGAGCAGCTGCGGCGGGGGGGTGTCGACGTGATCGACTATTCCGGTTGGGAGGCGATCGACGCCCATGAGCGCGCGCTCGGCGAACCGCACGGCCGCCCGCGCGTGAAGCTCGTGCGCCGCCACGAGCAGCTCAGGCACGCCGCCCGTTGAGACGGGTGGGCCGGCGTGCGGTTGCCCTCGCCGGCCCGTCCGCCCCTGCTGCGGAGGAGGAGAGCTCCGCAGGCTCGTGGCTGCTCAGACCGCGGCCGGCGTATCCGCCACCCGCCGTGCCGACGGTCCGGAGACGAGCACGTCCTCAAGCGACGGCAGTTCACCGGTGCGCGTGACGCCCCGATAGAAGTGTGCGCTCCGCTTGGGGGTGCGGGCGCCGCTGGAGAAGTCGACGTGATAGAGGCCGAACCGGCGGCGGTACCCCTCGGCCCACTCGAAGTTGTCCATCAGCGACCAGTGGAAGTAGCCGGCGACGTTGACGCCGTCGGCGATCGCAGCGAGCGCGGACTCGAGGTGGCGGTGGATGTAGACAATCCGCTCCTGGTCCTCGACCGTGCCCTGGGGCGTCAGGTAGTCATCGGCGGCGCACCCGTTCTCAGTGATGTAGATCGGCAGGCCCCCGCTCTCGTTGTGCAGGCGAACCAACAGCTCTCTCATCGACTCCGGCACGATCGGCCAGCCCATCACGGTGCGAGCGACCTCGGGCGCCAGGTAGTTCACAAAACCGGGATATTCGCGAATCGGAGACTCGCCCAGACGCAGATCCGACCAGTCACCCGCACGCACGTAGTGCGGCCGGTAGTAATTGAGGCCGAAGAAGTCGATCGGTGCGGAGATCAGCTCCATGTCGCCGGGTTTGATGAGCGACTCAGGGGGCCGCATCTCCGGGCGCATGCCATCCGGATAGGAGCCCTGGAAGACGGGGTCCAGATACACGCGGTTGAACTCGGCGTCGAGCGCATCGGCCACCGGAGCGGCGGCCTCGCCGAGCGCAATGAACGGTTGTGGGTCCATAGTCGGGCCGATCGGCGTGCCGCTCGGCAGGTTTGCACGCAACGCCTCCAATGCGAGGCCGTGCGCCAACATCACATGGTGGATGGCGGCGGCTGCCAGCGCATGGTCTCGGCGGCCCGGGGCGTGCGTGCCCTTGCGATAGCCCTGGTCGACGGTCTGCAGCGGCTCGTTGATCGTGATCCAGGTTGCGACCTGATCCCCCAGCGCACCCGCCAGCAGCTCCGCGAGTTCGCCGAGCCGGCTGGCCGTGTCGCGGTTGGCCCAGCCGCCGCGATCCTCGAGTGCCTGCGGGAGATCCCAGTGATAGACGGTCATGATCGGCCTGATCCCATTCTCGTTGAGGCCCTCGACCACGCGGCGGTAGTAGTCGAGCCCGCTCTGATTCACCGCACCGGTGCCTTTCGGCAACACGCGCGGCCAGGAGACGGAGAACCGGTATGCGCCGACTCCGAGCTCGCGCAGCAGCCGCAGATCGTCCTCCACGCGGTTATACGAATCGCATGCGATATCCCCCGTGTCGCCGCGGAAGACGCGGCTCGGGGCATGTGTGAAGACATCCCAGATCGAGCGCCCGCGGCCATCCGCGTCCACAGCACCTTCGATCTGGTAGGAGGATGTGCCAACGCCCCAGACAAACCCGTCCGGGAACCGTTGTGGGGTGCGGCCGGCGCCGCTGTGGCTCGACGCGCTCATGTTGTGCTGGCCGCGAGCCCGGAGCTCCCGCCCGTCCATGCGACGGGAAGCTCGTTGGCGATGGCGACCTGCTGACAGAAGCCGCCGCTCTTTTTCGGGGTCCGGTGCTGCGCACCGAAGTCGGCGAAGGCGGCGCCGAACCGCTTCCGGTCGCCCCAAGCCGACTCGAAGTTGGGAAGCGACGACCACTGGAGGTGACCGTCGACGAGTGCGCCGTCCTGAATCGCGTGCCAGATGCCGTCCATGGGTCGCTTTGGGTGCTCGCCGGGCGCTTGCACATCAAGCAGCTTGCCGGGAGCGGGACTGACGGAGTCCCAAATTGATGGGCCGCTTCCGTCGGTCTTGGCGCCTCCTTCGATCTGATCTGCGGCCGTGGCGTCGCCCCAGACGAAACCCGCGGGAAACGTGCGCACAGCCTTCCCCGATTCGTTGGTCTCGGTGGCCGTCATTTTCTTCCTCTCTCTGCTGGCTGTGAGTGGCCGGCGCCATCGCCCCGCTTCCCAAAGGGAGCGGGGCGATCAATGCGCCGAGTTGTCTGACTACTTCGCGTGCAGGTGCAGAACGACGATCTCGTTCTGCGGTGCGCCCGGTTGCCCGATCTCATACGGGTTCTTGGCCGTAGGCCAACCGACGTAGTTCGACGAGTTGTATTCGTCGAACGCGGCGCCGTACACGGTCGGGATGACCGGGAGGTTCGTGGCCACGTACTGCTCGATCGGAGCGAGGTACTTCTTCTCACCAGCGGTCGTCGTCTGAGCCGCGAGCTTCGCGAGATCAGCATTCATGGTCGGGTTCTTCAGCCGCTCGAAGTTGCCGGCCGAGTTCCCGATCTCATCGCTGTTCAGCCAGTAGTTGTACAGCTGATACGGGGAAATGGTCGTCTGCGACCAGTGCTGCGTCAGGACAAAGTCGCCCTTGGTGATGTTCGCTGCCCAGACCGACGCGCTCGGCCCGTAGAACGTGGAGTTGATATGAGCCTTCTTCAGCTCAGCCGCGATCAGCGAATCGTCTTCCGCGTAGTCCGTGTAGGAGGAGGGGTCGGTCACGGGAACCGTGACCTCCTTCTTGCCAAGGTAGAAGAAACCGTGCTCCAGCTTGTAACCGGCGGCCTTCAGAACAGCAATCGCCTTGGCGGTCTGCGAGTGCGGGGACAGCACGTCCTTCTTGACGGCCGGCGCGAGCACGCCCTTGAAGCCAGGCAGCACCAAGCCGCTGGCGTTGGTTGCGACCGGCTCGAGGCCGGCCTCACCCTGCGTGCTGATCGCGGTTCGGTCGATCGCCAGGCTGATTGCCTGACGGACGGCCAGCTGGTTGGTCGGCCACTTGGTCAGGTTCGGCTCGAGCGAGTTGGTCTGCACCGGAGCGAACCACACATGGTGGGTCGACGATGCCGGCTTCACGAACTTCTGAGCCAGTCCGCTGATGAAGTTGCCGGCCCAGGTGAGCTGGTTGCTGGTCAGCAGTGAGAGCACGGTCGTGTTAGATGCGATGGCCGGGATCTGAATCGTGCTGACGCCCGGTGTCTTGCCCCAGTAATGAGGATTGGCGGCCAAAGTGATGCCCGCCGCGCCGGTCGAGGTGACCGTATAGGGACCGGTGCCGACCGGATTGGCGTCCACGTACGTTCCTGGATCGCCAACCGTGCTCCAGATCGACATTGGCACCACGTACGTGTTGCCGATCGCCTGTAGGTTGGTGTATTGCGCCGTCTTGAAGGTGACCGTCACCGAGTTGCCGGATGCGGTCGCGTCGATGATTTGAAGTCCAGCCACGTTGACGTCGGCGTGAGCCTTCAGGAGGTTGAAGCTGAACGCCACATCGGCCGGTGTCATCGCCGAACCGTTGTTGAACTTCACCCCCTGACGGATCGTGAACCTGATCGACTTTCCACCCTTGCCCCACTTGTATCGGGTGGCAAGCATGTAGTAGGGCTTCGCCGCGGGATTCGCGAGGTTGAAGTCCATCAGCGGCTCGTAGATCATCGAGGTGGCGCCGGCCTGGTAGGCGGGGCTTGACTGAACGTAGGGGTTGTAATTCGCTGGGGTGAAGCCGGTTTCTGGGCTTGACTCATACACAAGCGGCGGTGCCGATGCGGCCTGCGCCGTTGCGTGGGCGCTCGAGGCGCCCGGCGCGACGAGCGCCGCGACCAGGGCCGCTGACGTAACAGCGGCTACCAACGTGGTTGAAGCGCGACGCCCCAACACCATCGGTATCTTGGATTTTGGTTCCATTAGGTGATGTACCTTTCTTACTGCAGTGACGTAGTTCGACGTGGCGGTCACGTGCGTCTCACGCGCCGCCGGTTTCGGCCCCGGCGCGGCAGCGTGCTGCCGCGCCGGTGGGCCGATCAGGCGCAGGTCATTGGGGCAGTGCCACGCTCCTCTCCTCCCTTTTGCATTCGGACAAGCTTTGGTGCCGCGACGTCGAGTCGCCAGCAGGCCGCGAATCGATGCGCATCGATCGCCCGCGGTGGTGGTGACTCGGCCCGGCAGTGGTCATCGGCGAATGGGCAGCGGGTGCTGAAGCGGCAGCCGACCGTGTTGCTCGGAGTGCTGCCTGCCTGTCTCGCGCTGGGCGCCAGCCGCTCCTCGATCGGAGCGCCGAGGCGGTCCGGGTCCGGTGCCGCGGCCAGCAGCAACTGCGTGTACGGATGCGCGGGCGCCTGGCTGATGTCCTCAGACGGTCCCCGCTCGACGATCTCACCCGCGTACATCACGAGGGTTTCACCCGCAAAATAACGCGCCGACGCGATGTCGTGCGTGATGTAGAGGACAGCGAGCTCAAAGCGCTGGCGGAGTTGGTCGATGACGTCCAGCACCTCAAGCCGGATCGAGACATCGAGCATCGAAACCGGCTCGTCCGCGAGCAGCACTCGCGGCTTGACTGCCAGTGCGCGCGCGATTGAAACGCGCTGGCGCTGGCCGCCGGACAGCTGATGTGGATAACGCTCGAGGAACTGCTCAGCCGGGCTGAGCCGGACCTCGTTCATGAGGCGGACGAGTTCATCGGCCACGGCTTGCCGGCCGAGTTCAGGTCGGTGCAGGCGCACAGCGCGCTCCAACGGATAGCGGACCTTGTGGGTCGGGTTCAGCGAAGCGAACGGATCCTGGAAGACCATCTGCACATCGCTCTTGTAAGCGCGGAACGCGTGGCGGCCAGAGAGGTGCACGGGCTCGTCATCCAACAGAACCTCGCCGCCTGTTGGCCGCTCCTGTCCGGTCAGAAGCTTTGCGACCGTTGACTTGCCCGACCCGCTCTCACCGACCAGTGCCACCACTGCACTGCGCCGCAGTTGGAGCGACACGTCGCGTACCGCCGCGATGGTGGTGGCCTTGGGACCTCTTCCGAGCCTGTAATCCTTGAACAGGTTCTTGGCCTCCAGCACGACAGGTCCGATATCGGCGGCGGGATCGTGTCCCGTCATATCGGGGCCGTTCATCACTGAGCCTCCCCGTTCGGGATAGCGACGACGGGTGCGGGCTCAAGTTCTCCGACTTTCACGTATGGACACGCGGTGAGATGCTCGGGGTGCTCGGCTTCCGCCGGCATCAGCTGCATGTCCACCGTCGCGCATTCCGACTTGGCGAATCGGCATCGAGGCTGAAACGGACAGCCCGGTGGCATGTCCAGCGGGTCAGGCGGTGATCCGGGAATCCCGGCGAGCTGACGTCGCGGGCCTCTGACGCTCGGGAATGAGTTGAGCAGACCGCGGGTGTAGGGATGTGCCGTGCGGTGATGGACCTGCTCTCCGCTGCCTGTCTCCACCATCTGCCCGCCATAGAGCATCGCAATGCGATCCGCGATCTCGAGCAGCAGAGACAGGTCGTGCGTGATGAAGAGGACCGCAAACTTCAGTTCCTTCTGCAGCTCCGCGATCTCAGCCAGGATCTCCCTCTGGACGACAACGTCAAGCGCCGTGGTGGGCTCATCCATGATCACGATCTCCGGATTCGTGGCCAGCGCCATCGCGATCATGATCCGCTGCCGCATTCCGCCGGACAGCTCATGGGGGTAACTGCGCAAGCGCTTGCGGGGGATGCCGACCATGTCGAGCAGCGAGTCGAGCCGCTCGCGCTTCTCATCACGACTGAGATCGAGATGAGCATCGATCACATCACCGAGCTGGGCCTCCACACGCAGCACGGGATTCAGTGCATTCATGGCGCTCTGGAAGACGATCGCGATCTCTCGCCAACGCAAGGCCCGAAGCTCCTGCGGCGTCAGGTCGAGGATCTCCACACCCCCGGCAGACACGCGGCGTCCTCGATAAATGACGCTTCCGCTGACGATGATTGCCGGCGGCCGCAACAACCGGCACGCACCCAGCGCCAGCGTGGATTTACCCGAGCCGCTCTCACCGGCGAGGCCGACGATCTCTCCCGGCGCCAGCGTGAAGTCGACGTCGCGCACGGCCCTAACGTCTCCGGCTTCGGTCGTAAACGAGATCGAGAAATCACGAATCTCAAGCACCGGCGCAGGCGTCGCTGCAGGCCCCATCGCACCCACCACGCCGACGGCTGCCTGTTGTGAGGTGCTCACAACGACTCCCTGATCACTGGCGTGGGACCTGATGCACGCCCGCGGCGCTCACCCTTGACCTTACGACGCCCACCGTCACGCAGACGCGGATTGCCGATCTCGTCAAGGCCGAAATTGAGTAACACGAGGCTCATACCGAGCAGCGCAACTGCGAAGCCCGGCGGCATGTACCACCACCAGGCTCCGAGCTGGATCGCCTCCTGGCTCTGCGCCCAGTACAGCATCGTGCCGAGGCTCCATCCACTGAAGCTCTCGAGACCGATGAACGCCAGCGCCACCGATGTGAGAATCGCGTACAACACCGTCGAGACGAACCCGGCAGCGATCAGGCTGACCTCGTTGGGCAGGATCTCGAAGAAGATGATTCGCCAGTTCTTCTCACCGCTCTCCCTTGCGGCGAGAACGTAATCGCGGTTGCGCAGCGTCAACGTCTGCGCGCGAACCACACGCGCGCCCCAGGGCCATCCGAGTCCACTGAGCACGATCGCCACCGGTAGTTCGCCGGTGTTCGCCGGCAGGTAGCCGAGCAGCACGATCAGGAGCGGAAGCGCAGGCAACACCAGAAAAACGTTCGTGATCAGCGACAGGAACTCATCAGCAGCGCCGCCGAGAAAGCCCGCTGAGACGCCCACGACGACCGCAAGCGTGGTGGCGATCACGCCGGTCATGAGGCCGAGCACGACGGTGGAGCGCATCCCCACGAGCAGCTGGGAAAGGACGTCCTGCCCGGTCGATGTCGTGCCGAGCAGATGGTGGATGTTCGGCGGGAGTGCGACCGTCTGCGTGGTCGTGAGGCTTGGGTCGTACGGGGCGACTGCGGGCCCGATAATGGCGATCAGGATGAAAAGCGCGAAGATGCCGGCACCGATCTTGGCCTTCATCGGCATCGAGCGCGTCAGCCGCCGCCAGACCGGCGAGGAAGCGCTCCGAGGACCACGCTCGTCAACTTTGATCGGAACTGCGACCGACATCAGTAGGCCTGCCTCGTTCTGACTCGCGGATCGAGCAATACGTAAATCACGTCCGCGGCCATACAGGCCAACAACACCGCGAACGAGATGCAGAGGAAGATCCCCTGCGTGAGCGGGTAATCATTCGCGGTCACCGCGTTATAGAGCGTGAGTCCCACGCCGGGATACGAGAAGACGATCTCCATCACCAGAGCACCGGCGACGACGAAGCCGATCGCAAGCGCGAAGCCGGCGATGTTCGGCAGGATCGCGTTCCTCGCCGCGTATGTGAAGACGACCCGACGGGTGCTGAGACCCTTGGCCTGGGCTGCCAGCACGTAGTCCTCGCCGAGCGTCGTGATCGTGACGTTGCGCATCTGCAGCATCCAACCGGCCATCGAGGTCGCGATGATGGTCAGCGCCGGCAGCAGTGAGTGGTAGACAGCGCTGGAGATGAAGGCCAAGTTCCACCCCGGCGTGAGCCCTAGTGTGTATCCGCCGCTGACCGGGAAAATGTGCCAATCGAGTGAGAAGAACTCGATCGCCAGCAGCGCGAGGAAGAAGTACGGCGTTGCCTGCAGAAACGTGAATGCGGGCAGCGATTGGTCGACCCACCCGTCGCGACGCCAGGCGGCGAAGATTCCCAGTAGCGTGCCGAGCACAAAGCTGATCACGGTGGCCGTACCCACAAGGATCAGGGTCCAGGGAATCGTGCTCGCCAGCACGCTTGTGACCTTGTCGGGATAGAGACTGACCGAAATCCCCAGGTTGAGGTGCGCGAGGTTGCCGAGATACACCCAGTACTGGTGCAGCAGGCTGCCCTGGCGGCCTACTCCGAACTCGGCCTCGAGCGCCCTCCGCGCCTGCGCCTGCAGGTCCGGGAACTTGGCCATCATCGTGTCGACCGCGTTGCCAGGCATGGCACGCGGGATGAAAAAGTTGACGGTCACCGCCACCCAGGCAGCCACAGCGTAGAACGCAAGCCGTCTCGCAATAAAGACCAATTCGCTCTCCAGCTCCTCTCGAGGAAGGCTAACTGAAACGTTTCTGCTATGTCAAGAAAACTTTCCTGAAACGTTTCAGATGTGATTCAATGCCCTTATGGCAGAAGTGACACGCACCGCCAACGGTCAGAGCCGCGGCCAGGGAAAGCTGACGGTCCGCGACATTGCGCAGCTCGCGGGCGTGTCCCCCGCCACCGTGTCGCGGGTCCTCAACGGTCGGCGCGAGGTTTCTGACGCGGTGCGCGAGCAGGTGCTGCGAGTCATCACCGAGTCCGGCTACACGGTCAGTCGCCAGCCCGTTGTGGGCGGCAGCAGCGGGCTCGTCGGCGTCACGTTGCCGCTGATCCACCACTCGTACTTCTCGGAGATTTTGGCCGGAGTCAGTGAGGCCTTCTACGAGCACGACATTCCGATGGTCCTGTGCCCGACGTTGCACGAGCACGACCGTGAGGTCTCCCTTCTCCAGCGCCTGCGCCAGGGCACGACCGACGGCGCGCTGCTGATCCTGCCTGAGGAATCGCCCGCCGAACTGCGTGCGCTCCAGGACCAGGGTTACCCGTTCGTGATCGTCGACCCACGCACGCAGCCGGATGAGACTGTCCCGACTGTGTCAGCCTCGCACCTCTCGGGCGCACGAGAAGCCACAGAACACCTGCTGAAGCTCGGCCACCAACGCATAGCCGCAATCACCGGCCCGCGCGATTGGCTCGCCACCGAGGAGCGCCTGCGCGGCTTCCGTGGAGCGTTGGGAGAGGCTGGTATCCCGTTCGATCCAGAGCTCCAGATCGAGTCCGACTTCAACCGCGACGGCGGCTTTGAGGCGACGATGCAACTGCTGGCGCTGCCCGACCCGCCCACCGCGATCTTCGCGTTCAACGACATGCTCGCAATCGGCGCGTTGCGCGCCACGCGCCAGTGCGGGCTTGACGTCCCGGACCACATCTCGGTGGTCGGCTTCGACGACACATCCGAGGCGACGGTCGTGCACCCGACACTGACGACGGTGCGGCAACCACTGGCGGAGATGGGCCGGATGGCGGTGACGCAGCTTGTGCGGCTGTTGCAGAGCCAACGGATCGAGGCGCTGCATGTTGAACTGGCCACGAAGCTGGTCGTGCGCGAGTCCACGGGACCGTTCTGAGCTCGCAGGCGGGTCACCGTCGCGACCCGCTTGCGCGACCGGCGCGATCAGGCTGAGGCCGGAGTCACGAGTCCGGTCTCGTAGGCGAAGACCACGATCTGAACCCGGTCGCGAAGGTCGAGCTTGGCGAGAATCCGACCGACGTGGGACTTGACGGTCGCCTCTGACAGCACCAGACGCTCCGCGATCTCGGCGTTGGACAGACTGCCGGCCACGAGCATGAGAACCTCGCGTTCGCGCGAGGTCAATGAGTTCAGGCGTTCCTGCGCTGCTGGGTCGATGCGAGCATCGGGCTCGCCGTCGCGCGGGACGCGCAGCCGATGCGCGTACGCATCCAGCAAACGGCGGGTGATGCTCGGCGCCACCACCGCGTCGCCGCGCGCGACTGCACGTACCGCGGACAGCAGGTCAGCCGGCTGCGCATCCTTGAGCAGAAATCCGCTGGCACCCGCCCGCAGCGCGGCGTAGACATAGTCATCGAGGTCGAAGGTCGTGAGGATGATCACCCGGGCATCGCTGCCCGAGGCGACTATCCGGCGAGTCGCCTCGACTCCATCAAGGCCGGGCATGCGGACGTCCATCAGCACCACGTCCGGATTCAGCTCGCTCGTCCGGGCGACCGCCTCCGTCCCGGTGGCCGCCTCGCCAGCGACTTCGAGGTCAGGCTGGCTCTCGATGACCATCCTGAACGCCATCCGCATCAGCTCCTGGTCGTCGACCAACAGGACAGAGATGCTCACAGGATCAGCTCCAATCCGGCGCGTGGCCGCGTATGCCAGCTCACAGAACCGTCTCCAGAGGACGCGGCTTCGAGGCCTGGTTGTCCGCGCGGAGGCGCATATGCACGCGCCAGCCGCCGTCATCAGTCGGACCGAACGCTAGCTGACCTCCGTAGACGTTGGCGCGCTCCCGCATTCCCCGCAGGCCGCGGCCGTCGGAGGCGGGGAACGGTGCAGCGTTGCCGACGGTTTCGAGCCCGGCGCTTTCGCCGGTCCCGGCGTTGGTCACATCGACCTCCACCTCACCGTCGAGGCAGCGGAGATCCAGGTGTGCGGAGGTCGGCCGGTCGGCGTGCTTGAGCGTGTTGGTGAGCGCCTCCTGAACCACGCGGAAGACGGTCAACTGGATTCCCGGGGCGAGCTCGTCAAGAGCACCATCGAGGGAGATCGTCACCGGGATCCCTGCGGCGTCAACCCGGGAGATGAGGTCGTCGAGACGTTCGAGCGTCGGTTGCGGCTCGAACGATTCCCGCGCGAAGTCGTCGCGCAGCACTCCCAGCAGGCGACGCATCTCCAGAAGCGCCTCGCGCCCGGTGGCTGCGAGGCGCTCGATCGCGCCGACCGCCTGCACCGGCGAGG
This sequence comes from uncultured Conexibacteraceae bacterium, assembly GCA_963848435.1. Taxonomy (GTDB): domain Bacteria; phylum Actinomycetota; class Thermoleophilia; order Solirubrobacterales; family Solirubrobacteraceae; genus Palsa-465. Next base: position 480,537 of record CAWKDQ010000011.1, read on the forward strand.
TGTCAAGCGCGTAGCGGGCACCGTCCGCCAGGGCGATCATCACGGTCAGGTTGTGCGAGACGATGTCATGCATCTCACGCGCAATCCGGGCGCGCTCCGCGGCGGTTGCGAGCTCAGCCTGCTGATCGCGTTCGAACTCGAGACGTGCCGCCTTCTCCTGCAGTGACAACAACAGCTCACGCCGCTGGCGGATCATCAGGCCGAGTGCGGCAGCGGCAACACCGAGGCCGCTGACGCCCACCCAATACCTGAAGACCTCGTCCTCCCAGGAGACCGCAAGCATGATCGCCCCGACCTCAACCACCACGACGGCGACCAGGATCGCCCTCGCGTTGCACTCCAGGCACACCCAGTAGAGCGCGACCAGCACCGCCGCGTCCGCCAGTTGCGGACCGGAGACCGCCCACTGAACAAGGGCCGCCACTGCGACGCCGCCGAAGGCCAGGCGTGGGTCGCGGTGGCGCAGCAGCAGCGGTAGGCACAGCACGGCGCAGAAGCCGAGCGTGGCAGGGGTCACGCGGCCCTGTGCCGCCAGCCCGACGATGCTCGCGCCGGCAACCGCGGACGCCAGCAGCGCGTCTGTGAGCAGCGGGTGAGCGGCGCTGAAACGCGCAACGCGCTCGATCCTCTGGTTCAACCCGGTGAACAGAAGCTCGTCGGAATGATCGGCCATGGGCAGATGTTGGCGCTCGCGGCGCCAGAAAGCCAGCGAATGCTCGCTGCGGTCCTCCAGCTAGTCCGCCTCCGGCACGAACACGGGCTGCACATGCAGCTCGTGATGGGCACGGTGGACGACCCCGGCTTCGGCTTGTACTCCGTCCACGCTCTGCACATCTACCTTGGACACGGTCACCCAGGCGACGAGTGCAGCGAAGATCACGAATGCGATCAGGCTCACGGTCGGGTCGCCGAGGTTGAGGCCGCCGTTGGCCGGCTTGCTGAACCCGTCTGCGAACGACGCCCCCAACGGACGCGTGACCACGTAGGCGAACCAGAAGGCGAAGATCGGATTCCAGTTCAGGCGCCAGTACCCGATCGCCGGGACCGCGAACAGGACGGCGAACATCAGCGCCGAGGTCCAGAATCCCAGGTTGAGCTGCAGCGCCAGGAGATCGCCAGCGGCCGTGCCGAGCGCAAAGGTGCCGAGCACCGCAGTCCAGTAATAGCGCTCTCGGCGCCGAGTGTTGATGCTGTGAATCGAGAGCGTGCCCTCGCTGCGATACCAGCGCCAGAAGATCAGCGCGGTGATGGCCCCGAACAGTGGCGTCGTGACCGCGTAGCCGATTCCGGTGCCGTCGTGAATGCCGTCGGCGGCCATCGTTCCGAAGACTGCGACCATCATCACCGCGAACCAGTAGTACGGCGCACGGTACTCGCGCTGGCGCAGCTGCAGCCACAGCGCCAGCCACATGCCGAAGATGCCGACGGCGGCCGCGATCGGCACGTTCTTCTGACCCATCCCATCGGACATCGCCTCGCCCATACCGGTCGTAAGCAGCTTCAGGACCCAGAAGATCGCCGTGATCTCAGGGACCTTGGTGCGCAGGAACCGCTTCTGGCCGGCGTTCATGCGATCGAGGGTAGAGCGCGCGAACATGGCCGCAACCGGCAATTTGGTGGATTTTTGCAGGCTAAATTCCGACCCAGGTAGCAGTCGGCTTGCTACTCCCGGCTGACGCGTCCATCCCGCGCTCGTAGAAGTCGTCGTCACTCATGCCGACAGCTCCGGGTCGAGGTGGTGGAGGATCAGGTCGTTCACCTCGGTCGGATGCTGAATGCTGGGGATATGCGCGGCGTCGTCGATCACGACGAGCCGCGCACCCGGCACGCCGCCGGCGATCAGGCGCTGGTGGTCAGGTGGCAGCGACGGGTCATCGCCGCCGCTGATCACCAGCGTCGGCGCGCGGATCTCGGACAGCTCGCCCCGCAGGTCGAAATCGGCAATCGCCTCGCAGCAGCCCGCATAGCCCTCGACCGGAGTCGCCGCGAGCATCCCGCGCAGCGTTCTGACCTCCTGTCCGTGCTCGGCGGCCCAGCCGGGCGTCACCCAGCGTGAGACGATCGTGTCTGCGATCATCTCGACGGTTCCGGCAGCACGCACAGTCTCTGCCCGCTGATGCCACGCTTCGGGGTTGCCCGGATGCGCCGAGGTTGCGATCAGGATCAGCCGCTCGATCCTTTCAGGATGGTTGACCGCGAGCCACTGACCGACCATCCCGCCGATCGAGACCCCGCAGTAGGAGGCGCGGGACAGTGCCAGCCCGTCCATCAGCGCGATCACGTCCTCCCCAAGCGCGGCGATCGAGTACGGCGCTGCCGGGACCGGGGAGCCTCCGTGGCCACGGTGATCGAAGGCGACAGTCCGCAGCCGGGCCGTCAGCATCCGCACCTGCGGCTCCCACACCGCGAGGGTGGTACCGAGCGAACCGCCGAGCAGCAGAGCGGGCGCGTCCGCGGGCCCCGACATCTCGCTGTGAAGCATGACGGTGCTCACCACTGAGGCTCGTGCCCAACTCTGTCAGGCGAAGTGACCACGTTCACCTGCCGACCTCGGCCAGCGCCCGGTCCACGAGCTCACCCGCGGCCTCGCAGTGGCGCTCGGGTTCAACGGCCTCGCTCACTCCCGCCCGCGCCAGCAGCTCGAGATTTGCTCGCATGCGTGCAGTATCCACCTCGAGGTGCGCGAGCAGGTCGGCCAACCAGGCAGTTGCTGAGCCCGTCAGCGCCAGCAGGTCGCTGAGGGTGCCCCACTCCGCCTGCCAGGCGCCGGCGGCGCGCTGATGCTCCTGCTGCATTCCCGCCAGCAGGGTGGCGACCAACCCCGGCACCCTGGCAGTACACGCGAGTACCGAAACGGCCGCCACGGGATTGTGCTTGTGCGCCATCGCCGAGGAGCTTCCGCGGCCGAGGCCGCCCTCCTGCACCTCACCGACCTCGCTCTGCGCCAGCAGTGTGACGTCGCGCGCGATCTTGGCGCCGGCACCGGCCATCCCACCGAGAGCGCCTGCCAGTTGAGCCACCCGAGTGCGGTCGGTGTGCCATGGGATCAGCGGCTCGGACAGCTCCAGCGTGAGCGCCACTCGCGCCGCGACCGCCGGCGAGCGGCTTCCCACAGGCCCCCCCATCTGAACGGCCAATACCTGATCGCGGACCCGCTCGAGCTCCGCCGCAGCGCGCAGCAGGGCCGTCATCCAGCCGGCGGCGACAAGACCGAACGACGTCGGCAGCGCCTGTTGCAGCAGTGTGCGCCCGGCGACCGGAGTGTCGCGATGGACTGAGGCCAGTCGCGCGGCCGCTGCCACGGCCGCGTCCGAGTCGGCCACGATCGAATCCAGCCCGCGCCTCGAGAGCAGCATCGCCGCCGTGTCGATGATGTCCTGGCTCGTGGCGCCGAGGTGGACCGCGCTCGCGAAATCGGCACCGACACGCGCCCGCAACTGCGACACCAGTGGAATCACCGGAGTGGCGTGATCACCGGCCTGACTGGCGATCGCGTCGACATCGAAGTCGCCCTCCCACACAACACGCGCGATCGCGTCTCCTGCCGCCGCCGAGATCAGTCCCTCGGCCACACAGGCCGCGGCGAGTGCCGCTTCGGTCTCGGCCATCGCCTGGACCCATGCGCTCGCGCCAACGGCCAGTGCGGCTCCACCGCGCGCGTACGTTCCGGCGAACAGGTCAGACGTCAAAGAAGACGGTCTCTCCGTCGCCCTGGACGTGGATGTCAAAGCGATATCCGTCATCGGCGGGCTGAGCCAGCAGCGTATGACGGCGCTCGGCTGGCACGGTCGCCAGCACGGGATCGACGGCGTTGGCGTCCGCCTCGTCGGCAAAGTACAGCCGCGTGACCACACGGTTGAGCATCCCGCGTGCGAACAGCGTCACGTCTATGTGGGGCGCCTGCAGCGTGCCGTTCGGCGTCGGCACCCGTCCCGGCTTCACGGTCACCATCCGGTAGGTCCCGTCGCCGTCCTCCACGCCCCAACGACCGAACCCTCGGAACACCTCCGAGGCCGATTGTTCGCCGTACCCGTAGATGTCGGCGAAGTGACCATCCGCGTCGGGCTGCCAAAACTCGATCAGATGGTCGGGGATGATCTCGCCGCGGCCGTCGTAGATCGTTCCGCTGATCCGGATCGCTCCGGGCGTATCCTCGGGCACGATCAGATGCCCGGCCTCGAACGGAACCCCGATCGCGAAGTACGGACCGACGGTCTGTGAGGGCGTCACCTCGAAGATCATGACTGCACCTCCTGAAATGTCTCCCGAACTGCCACTAGAAAGCCTCCTCGAACGGAGTCGCAGCCGGGCCGCGCAGGTAGATGTCCCAGTTGTATGCCTGGGCCCAGTTCGGCCGCGTCTCATGGATGTTGAAGCTCGAGATCATCCGCTCTCGTGCGCGCTCGTCACGAACGGAGTTGAAGATCGGGTCGTACGGGAAGAACGGGTCGTCGGGGAAGTACATCTGCGTCACCAAGCGCTGCGCAAACGCACGGCCGAGCATCGAGAAATGTATGTGGGCGGGACGCCACGCGTTGTAGTGGTTACCCCACGGGTACGGTCCCGGTCGGATCGTGGTGAACTCATACCGCCCGTTCGCATCGGTCAGTGAGCGCCCGGCGCCGTGGAAGTTGGGATCCAGCGGCGCCGCCCAGCGGTCCCACTTGTGGTCATAGCGCCCGGCGGCGTTCGCCTGCCAGATCTCGACCAGTGTGTCGCGCAGCGGCTTGCCCTCCGTGTCGTACACATGCCCGGACACGATTATCCGCTCACCGATCGGCTCACCCGCGGCCTGTACGGTCAGGTCGTTGTCGCTGTCCTTGAGGCGCAGCGTACGGTCCAGCTGCGGTCCCGTGATCTCCGTGACCGTATGGGGCAGATAGACCAGCGGCTGCTTCGGGTGCCGCGCCTGCGTCGACTTGTACGGCGGGAAGTCCAGCGGCGGGTGTGCCCCGGCCGGATCCCGCCGGTAGCGCGGCGGGGTGTCGGCAATCGGATCGTAGATCTGACGGACCTCGTCCTGCTTGGACTCCTGGCCCTGATCCCGTTCTGTGGTGCTCATCTGGCGACCAACTCCCTGAGTGCTGCGAGTTCCTCGGCGCTCGGCGCCTCCGATACCCGCACGTTATCCACAACCCCAAGCTCCCAACCGGTGCCCTCCCGCACGTCTTCGACGGCCACGCCCGGATGCAGGGTCGTCAGCGTAAGCTCACCGTCGACCGGCTCGAGCACTCCCAGATCGGTGATCACGAGTGTCGTGCGATCGCCGCGGGTGGTCCTGAAGTCAAGCTCCTCGACGAACGTTCGGCGGCTGTGCGGCGCGATCACGACGACCTCATCGCAACCGGTCGCGATCTCGGGCGCTCCACCGGCCCCCGGAAGACGCGTCCTCGGGTGGTCATAATCACCGATCACGGTCGAGTTCAGGTTCGCGTGCCGGTCAACCTGCGCGGCGCCCAGGAACGCCACCTGCACCCGCCCGGGACCGATCCAGTAGTTGAACATCTCCGGCACCGACACGACAAGGTCCGCGGTCTCCGCCAGCTCGCCATCCCCGATCGAGAGCGGCACGTGGTAGGGCTTGGCGCCGATCGTGCCCGACTCGTACACCAGCACCAGCCCAGGGTTGTGGACGATCCGCGCCAGCAGCGCAGCCGTGCTCGGCCTCCCGACACCGATGAAGCATGACCGCTTGCCGGCGAGGCTGCGGGCCGCGACGATCGTCTGCAGCTCACCGTTGGTGTAGGGCGCTGCCGCGCCGCCGTCCGACTGGATGCCAGAGGTCATGCCGAGCTCCCACTCAGTTCGTGCTCGCGCATCCACTCCAGGAACCGGTCGCGGTCGCGGCTGATCACATCCCATTCCCTGTAGAAATCGTTATCGCGCTCGGTGATGCCGAGCGCGTAGGAGGGTCGTGAGCCACCCGGGGCCTGCGCGACGTAGTCGATCACCCAGCCGGGGATGACGACCCCGCCTGCGCGCGCCTCGAGCCTGTCGACGATCCGCTCGACCGTCACGACGCTGCGCTCCGCCGCCAGTACCGCCTCCTTCTGCACGCCTGGGATGCCCCACAGCTGCACGTTCCCGTCACGGTCCGCCTCCTGAGCATGCACGATCGACACGTCGGGATTGAGCGCCGGTACCGCTGTCAGCTGCTCGCCCGTGAACGGGCACGTGATCGGCCTGACATTCGTGTGCTCCGGCAGGTCCGTGCCGCAGTAGCCACGCATCACCATGAACGGCAGCTTCGAGGCCCCCGCCATATAGCGGTTGGCCATCCCCGCGTGACTGTGCTCCTCAACCTCGATCGCGCGCGGCCAACCATGCTCGATCGCGTCGCGGAAGCGATGAAGCGAACCCACGCCAGGGTTGCCACCATAGGAGAACACCAACCTGCGCACCGCGCCCGCACCGATCATCTGGTCATACAGGATGTCCGGAGTCATCCGGATCAGCTCGAGTTCCTGACGGCCCTGCCGCAAGACCTCGTGCCCGGCGGCAAACGGGATCAGATGCGTGAAGCCCTCAAGCGCCACGCTATCCCCGTCATGCACCGACTCTTCGATTGCGTCGTGAAGCGATGCGAGTTGCGCCACCCGATTGTCACCTTTCAGAACGGCAGTCCGACGTAGCTCTCAGCCAGCGAGATGGCGGCAGCCGTTGAGTTGCATGCATAGCGTATCTGTGAATACGCAAGCTCGGCTCCGCACCTGGCGGAGGCGACCCGCAATCGAGTTCAGATCGTCGGCTCATCCGGCAGGATTCAGAATCTCGAGGGGCGAGCGCGACGTCAGCGATGCCCCCAGCGATGCAGCGCAGACAAGGCCGATTCCCACCGCGTCCCTGAGCGTTATGGTCTGTCCGATCACGATCGCGCCCGTGATCGCCGCCACCGCCGGCTCGAGGCTCATCAGGATTCCGAACGTGGCAGTCGGCAGGCTGCGCAGCGCCTTCAGCTCCAGGGAATACGGGATCGCAGAACTGAGCATGCCCACCGCCACGCCGACCCCGAGCACGCTGGGGAGGAGCAGATTGCCGGCGCCACCGGCGACGCCGAACGGCAGCACAGAGATCGCGGCAACGGTCATCGCGAGCGCCAGCCCGGAGCTGTCCCTGAAGGACCGCCCGAGGTGCGCCTGGAGCAGTATGTAGCACCCCCACAGCAGGCCCGCGGTCGCAGCCAGAGCAAAGCCTGCGGCATCCGCCCCGTGCCCGAACCCGTGACAGAGTGCCACGATTCCGCCGACCGCCAGTGCAGCCCAGACGAGGTCCCGCGGCCGGCGCGATCCGGCGAGTACGACCAGCAACGGGCCGATGAACTCGATCGTCACGGCCGTCCCCAACGGGATGCGGCTGATTGCGTGGTAGAAGCTGAGATTCATGCCCGCCAGCACCAGCCCGAGCGAGCAGGCGGAGAGCCACTGCCTCCGCGACACGTTTCCCAGACTGGGGCGAGTTACGACGAGCATCACGACGCTGGCCGACGCAAGCCGCAGCAGGCAGGCGCCGCTCGCGCCCACCTCATCGAAGATCGTGGTTGCCCAGGCGGCGCCGATCTGGACCGAGCAGATACTCGCGAGCACGAGCGCATGAACCGGAGGGCGTGGGGCGCGGCGCAGGCGGCGTCCTGAGCTGGCGGAGGGGCTCACCGCCCCATTATTGGCGCATGCCGTGAGCGACCGGTTGAGCGGGCTTCCGGGAGATCACGGCGCTGGTCGCGGAGGCGGCGGCCGGCGACGCGGTGGCGGAGTGCCGGCCAAGGCAGCATGGATCGACGGCAGCGCCCGCGCCAGGGCGTCGAGCTCGGGCTTGGGACTGGTGGCGATCAGCTCGCCGAGGCGGGTGGTCAGGAGACGATCGAGGGTCTGCAGAACTGCGTCTCCGTCCGCGGTCAGTGAGAGCTCCTGGCGTCGTCTGTCGCCGCTCACCGACGCACGCCCGACCCAACCGGCATCGACCAGTGTGGAGAGCAGTTGGGAGACGGCGGGCCCGGAGACTCCGGTTCGATATGCGAGCTCGGCAGCGCCGAGCGGCTCGTCGGCAATCGCCCGCAGCGCCAGATACTGGGACAGCGTCAGGCGCGGAGCGAGCACGCCCAACAGCCGCTCGGTCCAGCGGGTGACCAGCGGGGCCGTGGCCAGCAGGGCTGCTGCAGCGGATCGCGACGGTCTGGGTCGGGGTGGTCCTGGGGGCGGGGACATAGATAAGTCTGCTTAACTATCGGGCACGATCATGACCGAGCTTGTCAGACAACTTGGGGCTGTGGGCGTGTTCCTGCTGATGGTTCCAGAAAGCGCTTGCATCCCGATCCCGAGCGAAGTCACGCTGCTGTTCGCGGGCTTTGCCGTGCACCAGGGCTGGCTGTCGTTCCCGCTGGCGTTGCTGGCGGGTACGCTCGGCAACCTGGTGGGCTCGCTGATCGCCTACGGCATCGGCGCGTCAGGGATTGTCGCCCGCGTGCCGGGCGCTCGCGTGATCGTCGCGCGCTGGGATGGACTGATCGAGCACCGAGGCAACCGCGCGGTCTTTCTCGCACGCCTGCTTCCGCTGGCGCGCAGTTTCGTCTCGCTGCCCGCCGGCGTGCGGCGTGTGCCGATCTGGCAGTTCATCGGCCTGACGCTGGCCGGCTGCTGCATCTGGGCGACGGGCTTCATCCTGGTCGGCGCGGCGGCGGGAAACGCCTGGACGGCGATCGGCTCGATTGCAGGCAAGGTGTTGTTGGGCCTGGGCGTCGCGACACTGGTGATCAGCTTCGGCCGGCAGGCCGGGAGCTGAGCGAGCGCGGTTCGGCTGGTAGTTTCCAGAGGCCGGCGTCTCCGTTTGGAAGGAGCGCAAGCACCGATGGCTCTGCCACCGGGTCGAGCACGTCTACTGACAGGGAGCACGGATGAGTGTCGTCAAGATCAACGCGATCACCGTTCCAGGGGATCGGTTCGACGAGTTTGCGCAGCGCTTCGCGAACCGCGCCGGCCGGGTCGAGCAGGCTGAGGGCTTTGAGTCATTCGAGCTGCTACGCCCAAATGACGGTCGCGAGCTATGCCTCGTCCTGACGCGCTGGCGCTCCGAGGAGGACTTCCAGGCCTGGATGCAAAGCGCTGACTTCAGCGCCGGACATGCTCAGCACCGCTCGAGCGGACCGGTGGGCACCGCCAGCGAGGTGTGGTCCTTCGACGTCCTGGAACGGATCTGAGCGTGGCCTCAGACGCGGTTCTCGCTCAGATCGCCTCATCGGCTCCGATTTGGAGCAGCCAGCTCTTGACGTCCCAGTAGTCGCGCTGCTCCTGGACGCGCCCGTCGTCGTCGAAAGAGCCGATGCAGATGAACTCGAGGACATACGGGCGACCGCGCTCGCCGACCGCGGTGCCGTTCGTTCCTCTCGCTTTGCCCTCGAGCACGTAATCGCGCCCGTCGACCAGACGGCAGGTCATCGGAGAAGGAGTACCCGTACTCCTCGCTCGGCGAGTCGAGCGCGCACCCGGATAGCGGTTCCAGTACCAGGTGCCGCCGACGCCGTCGCCCTGCTCGAAGCACTGCACGCTCAGGCCGCGCTCGCGGAGGCGGTAGACCTGGGAGAGGCCACACGCTGGTCACCGGGCTGGCGTCGGAGGTATTGGTGGTGCGCCACGAGTGGAAGGGTGGCTGGATCCGTTCTACATGGCCGGAGTGAGTCCGTGGCGCCGCATCACATCGCCGATCGCGACGAGGTCAGGTGGACCGTCAGCGGCGGCGTCCAGGACGGCTGCGATCTCGCGGAAGTAGTCTGCACCAAGCAGGCCAGGTGTGATGATCGCGAGCGCGGTGGCATCGACGTCGCCCGTGTTGGCGAAGGTGTGGATCGCGCCGCGACGGATGAAGAGCGTGCCGCCAGGTTCGACGTCGTGAGCTACGCCCTCGACGGTGAACGTCACGGTTCCCTTGATGCCGTAGATCGTCTCCTCGTACTCGTCGTGACTGTGGGCGACCGGCAGGCTCATGCCGGCGGAAACGTCGAATTCATGAATCGCGATCACGCCGTCGCTTTCGGCGGGCTCGATCCGAGGACGGATCGCGATTCCGCCAATCAATATCTCCTCATGCGTGCTGGTCGTCATGTGGCCCTCTCCAGGACTCGAGGTGGTAAAGTGCCTTGACTGTATATGGACGAGCCGAAGAAGTCAAGCGCCTTTACTGATGCACCCGAGGACTTCGGTCCGCCGATGATCGGGGCGCTTCTGCGGATACCGTGGGAGCAGGTCGTGCGGCGGATGCTCGAGCGGCTGCACGCGGAGGGCTTCGATGACGTCGACATGCCTCATATGAACCTCCTGCTCTACCCCGGCCCGCAGGGTGCCCGCCCCTCTGAGCTCGCCGCCCGACGAGGCATGAGCAAGCAGGCTGCCAACTACCTGCTCGGTCAGCTTGAAGGGCTCGGGTACCTTGAGCGCCGCCCCGACACCGGCGATGGCCGGGCGAAGCGCATCACTCTCACCGACCGTGGCGAGCGAGCCGCTCGCACGATCCGCGATGCCGTCAGTGAGGTCGAACGGGACTGGCAGGCGCGGCTCGGGCAAGACCGATTCGCCCAGCTGAAGGAGCTCCTCCTCGAACTCACCTAGGTCCTGCCGCTCTCGTCGACCGGAAATGCGCGCTTCCGGGTCTTGGCTCCGCCCGCACCCCCAGGCGTTGGTGCAAATGGGCGATCCAGGATTCGAACCTGGGACCTCTTCCTTATCAGAGAAGCGCTCTAACCGACTGAGCTAATCGCCCGAAGGAGCGACCATCTTAGCGGCCCATCAGTGCCGCAGGCGCTGCGCGAACTTCAGTGCCTCCTTGGGGGTGGCGAAGCTGAGTTGCGCCGTGTAGCCACGAGCGCCACCGCGAACATTGACCTCGACGCCGAGCGCCGCCTCGAGAGCATCCGTGATCCGCTCAATCGCCTCCGTCTGGTCGGGATGACCTGCCCCGGATTGGGCTTTTGCAGCTGATTTCGCGGATCCGGACCCTGTGGCCCCGCCGGCAGCGCGAGCCCGCGATTCCAGCTCGCGGACCGACCAGCCGTTGGCGACGGCTTGACGCGCCAGATTCCGGCGTATTGCGTTATCCGAGGCCAGCAGCAGTGCTCGCCCATGGCCCTCGGCCAGCTGCCGGCGCTCCAACAGCTCAAGCGCCTCATCGGGCAGGTCGAGCAGCCGCATCAGGTTGGAAACGGCGACTCGGCTGCGTCCGACCCGTAGGCCGACCTCCTCGCGTGTGAGACCAAGCTCCTCCACCAGGCCGGTACAGGCACGGGCTTCCTCGACCGGGTTGAGGTCCTCGCGCGCCATGTTTTCGATGACCGCCAGCTCCAGTGAGTCGGCGTCGGCGCGATCGCTCACGACCGCGGGGATGGTCTCCAGGTCCACCATGCGTGCGGCCCGCAGCCGGCGTTCACCGGCGACCAACTCGTAGCGCCCGCCGGGCAACGGCCGTACCAGGACCGGCTGGATCACGCCGCGCGTCCGGATCGAGTCCGCCAGTGAGAGCAACGATTCCTCATCAAACTGCCGCCGCGGCTGTTGTGGATTGGTCGCGATCAGATCGACCGGAAGCTGCCGCAGCTCCTCTTCATCGTCGCGTGGTGCGGCCGCGAGAATCGCCGCCAGCCCACGACCCATGCCTTTGTCAGCCACGCGATGCCACCTCCTTGGCAAGCTCGAAGTACGCCGTCGCGCCCGCTGAATGCGGGTCGTGGTGGATCACGGGTTTGCCAAAGCTGGGTGATTCGCCTATGCGCACGTTACGGGGTATCACGGTCTCGAAGACCAGTTCCGGGAAATGGCTTCGTATTTCTCCTTGTACGTCCTGAGCGAGCCGAGTCCTTCCATCGAACATCGTCAGCACCATTCCGGCCACGGTCAGTCGGGGGTTGAGCTCCCGCTGGACCAGCGACAGCGTGTCCAGCAGCCCCGCTAGGCCCTCGAGGGCAAAGTACTCGGCCTGCACCGGAACCAGGACGCGGTCGGCGGCAACCAGAGCGTTGACCGTCAGGGGACCAAGCGACGGCGGACAATCCAGCAACGTGAAGGCGTAGCGATCGCGTACTCCGTCCAGTGCGCCCTTCAGGCGCATCTCCGAGCCCGCTATTCGGGGAAGCTCGACGTTCGCTCCCGCGAGGTCAGGACTCGCGGGAGCCACCCAGAGGTGCTCAATCGAGCTCGGGACCGCGATCTCATCGATTGTCGCCTCGCCACTGAGCAACTCGTAGACGTTCGGCTCGAGGTTCTTTGCCAGTCCAACGCCGACCGTGGCGTTGCACTGCGGATCGATATCGACAAGCAACGAGTCATAGCCGGCCTCGGCGATGCAGGCGGCGAGGTTGACGGCGGTCGTCGTCTTACCGACACCGCCCTTCTGATTGGCGATTGCGTAGATCGTTCCCATCTTGTGACCCTGACGCTAGCGTGGGGTGCACCCGGCAAGGCTGGCAGCTGCCGCTAAATGCGAGAAATCCCGACGAGTCGGTCAATGATTCCCTCGTGGAACGCCGTATCCGTGGGCGTTGCGTCCCCCCAGTGGTCGTTTTCGTGCAACGCCGTCTCTGCGTGGAAACCGGGCCGGGGTGTCGCCCACCTTCACCATCACATGCAGGTGCCGATGTTCCGCGCCCGGATACGGCTCCACCTGTATGGGCGATTGCACGGCCAGCCCCAATACCTCGGCTGCGCGTGATCCCGCAGCCTCGTCGTCTGGGTCGCGCCTGCCGCGCCAAACCACGAGCGCACCACCGAGCCGTAGCAATGGCGCCGCATACTCGGCAACCACGTCGAGCGAAGCCAATGCCCGGGCGGTGACCACGTCGAAGCGAGCCAGGCCACCCGCCCACGTTTCTGCTCGGTGGTGGATTACATCCGTGTTCGTAAGCCCGAGCAACGCCGTGGCGTTGGCCATGAAGTCGCACTTTCGACCGTTGCTCTCGACCAGGGAGACCTCGGCCGTCGGGAGGGCAATCGCGAGCGGGATGCCCGGAACGCCAGCACCCGCGCCCAGATCGACCAGCGCGTGGGCATCCCTGACAGCGGGCAGAGCCAAGGCGACGAGAGCGTCCGCCAGGTGATCATCACGCACTCGAACCGGGTCGCGCACGGTCGTGGGTGCATGCTGGTCGTGCACGAGCATCTCACCGAACTCAGCGAGGCGATCCGACTGCGTAGGAGTCAGGGCCAAACGGGATATGAGGGCGTCAGGCCGGGGGAACGGCATCTTCCGGTTCCGGCCTTGCACGTTCCCGAGCTATGAATCCGGCATACCGCTCGCACATTTCGGCGAAGCGCTCCGCGACGTGCCGGTCCAACTCCGGCCGGATGTGAGGTTCAAGCACCGGCAGAACGTCCTGGACGAGGGTGCGACCACGCGCCATCCACTGGTAGTAGGAGCGCCCGCCATGCGTGTAGGGCCCGTACAGCCGGGACCGCGGGAATCGCTCCATCAGCCATAGGAACAGGGCTTCGTGGCGGGTATGCATTCGAAGCGTCACCTGGGGCTGCTTGCCATCACCGCCGAACGAGCCCTCGCCGACCAGGAGGCCGACGAACACCCCCTGGTCAAAAGCGGTCAGCCCGCCCGGCCCGGGTGAGCGCTCGGAGCGGCTTGCTGAAGGGGGAGAAGGTGGGGGAGGGGGAGCCATGACCGCAGTTCTACCGCGAAATCTGTTTCACCGTCAAGAAAAACGTGAAACATGGGCCCGGAGTTGATGTGGAAATGAGGTCCTCCCTCCGGCACGAAAACATAGATGAGACCGTTCCGGGCCGCCAAGCCGTGCAGACTGCCTCCAAGAGGACCTCATTTCCACATCCTCCTCAGCCAACCGAAGCGCATACCCGCCGAGCCAGTTGATGGTCCCGTTGCGGCGTTGCGCTGCACGCTCTCGCCGCCCGGGACACCCTCTTCAATGTTCCGTCGCGAAAAACGCACCGCGCCCACACGCCCGCCAAACGACGACTCAGTCAACCAACGGCGCCACGACGAGGCGGCGCGAGGGCTCCTGCCCTTCGCTATAGGTCTCCACGTCAAAGCGTGCCTTGAGGTGCTCGTGAACAACCTTCCGCTCCTGAGCGCTCATCGGGTCGAGCGGCACCGGCCGCTTCGACCGAATCGCGCTCTCGGCCGCCTGGTCGGCGACCGCATGTAACGCGTCTGCGCGCCGCTCCCGATAGCCCCCCGCATCGACCGTCAGGGGCTTTCGCTCCTCAACGCCGTGGTAGGCGATCCGGTAGGCGAGGTGCTGAATCGCATCCAGCGTCTGCCCGTGGTGTCCGATCAGCCGCGCAACGTCCTCGCCGACGAACTCCGCGGTGGTCAGCTCGTCGCCGTCAGCGACCCTCAGTTCGGCATCAACGCCAATGGCGTCGGCGATCGTCTCCAGGATCTCCTCGATGTACTCAAGCGTCTCCAGCTCGTCGTCTGTCGCCACAGTCCTACCTCCTGCGTCCTGACCGCTTCTTCTTCTTCCTTGGCGGTGGTGGTGGCACCGCCGGCGTCGACGACTCAGAGGATGGGCTGCCGGAGCCAGACCCACCGGAACTCGAGCCGCCCGACCCGCCGGAGCCCCCGGCGCGCGCCCGCGCGCCGCTCAGCAGCCCTCCCAGGCCACCGCTACGGGACGCAGACGGCCCGTTCGACCCCTTACTGCCGTCGTCGGTGGACCCTCCAGACCCGCCACCTCGGCTCGAACCGCCTGCTCCGCCGTTGCCGGCGCCGCCGCCGCTCGATCCACCAGACCCAACACTGACGACCGGCGGTGGAGGCGCGCCCATCAGCCGCTTCAACGTGTACTGCTGACCCATCGTCCACGCGTTCGTGGTGATCCAGTACACGATCAGACCCCGCCGGGAACCGAATCACGAAGATCACGAAGACCAGCGGCATCAACATCATCAGTCGGCGCTGGTTCTGATCCATCGTCGGCGCCGACATCAGCATTGTCGACAGCACCTGCGTACCGACGTAGAGCAGCAGCAGGATCACCAGCGTCGCGCCATGGGCGGTGTTGGTGATGTCGTTTATGAAGAGGAATGCCGCCGAGGGGTAGTGGTGCGGGGGGTAGTACGTGCACCACGTCGTCTGACTGAGGGCCTGGCTGGAAGTCGCAGCGATGTGATGCGCCGCGGCGTACTGAGCTTGAAACCTCGTCTGAACGTCCTGACAGATGTCAATTCGCAGGTTCTTGCGCAGCATGTAGAACAGCGAGATGAACACCGGCAACTGAGCCACCAGCGGCAGACACGACCCGAGCGGGTTGACGTCGTTCTCCCGGTAGAACTTCATCATCTCTTCCTGCTGACGCTGCTTGTCCTGCTTGTACTTCTGCTGGATCGCCTTCATCTCCGGCTGCAGATGCTGCATCCTGCGCATGCGAGCCGAACTGCTTCACCGTGAGCGGCAGCAGCACCAACCGGACGCAGATCGTCAGCAGCACGATCGACCAGCCCCACGAGATCCCCAGCTGGTGGTTGAAGAAGACCATCACGTCCTGGAAGACGTTGATCAGCGGCTGGAAGATGTTGGCGGTGAGCAGCATGGTTACGCGCCTGCCACCGGCTTCCGCGACCTGAACAGCCGCTGATTCTCAACGGGATCAAACCCGCCGCGGCTCCACGGATTGCATCGCAGCAGCCGCCAACCCGCCAGCACAAGCCCGCGCAGTATGCCGAACTTTGTGATCGACTGCGCGGCGTACTCGGAGCACGACGGGTAGTACTTGCACCGCGCCCCCAACATCGGCGACACCAGAATCTGGTAAAGCTTGATCGGCAAGGTGATAGCCCGCCGAAGGACTGGTCCGGCAGCGGTCATGCAGCGTCCTTGCCGGTCATGCCGAACCGTCGCTGTCGAGGCCGGGGTCGGTGCTCTCAGCACGTCCCGGAGGCGTGGACTCGCTGGAACGAGGCTCGCGGAGGCCGACGGTGGCGCCGCCCCGTCGACCTTGTCGATCAGCGACCGCATCGCCTCGTGCATCCCGGCCAGCCCGTCGCGTTGGGCGATCTCACGCGCGCCGGGACGTGCGATCACGACGACGTCGGCGCCCACAGGCAGGCGAGCCGACTCGATCGCGAACGCCTCACGCAGCAGGCGCTTCACGCGGTTGCGCTCGACCGCGCCGCCGACCTTGCGCGACACCGACAGACCAAGGCGAGGCGGCTCATCGCCGCCGCGTGGGAACACGTAAAGCACAAGATCCCGACCGGCGTGCGACCGGCCGTTGCGCATGACGCGATCGAAGTCAGCGCTTCTGGAGAGCCGCCCACGGCGAGGCGAACGTGCGCCCGCCACCGGCCACCTACACCGTCAGGCGCTTGCGGCCCTTGTTGCGGCGGCGCTTGAGCACGTCGCGGCCGGCGCGCGTCTGCATACGCGCACGAAAGCCGTGCGTACGGGCGCGCTTGCGCTTCTTTGGTTGGTAGGTCCTCTTCATGACAAATCCTCCCGGGCCGAGCCGGAGTCGGCATCGCAGTATACGCAGCTCAACCGGATTCCCCGGCGGAGCTGTCCGTGGAGGCCTGTATGGGGCTCGGCGACCGGCGCGCGAGCTTTTTCCCGCGCTTTGCGCCAACAGCACAGCCGGCCGGCCGCGATGCCGAGGCGGCAGCGGTATATTCGCCCACCCGGTCGCGACTCGGCCGGACCTCACTGATACGAACCGACTCAGCCGTTGGGAGCCGTCCGGAGTTGCCTGCGCATCTCGAGCTGACCCCTGCATGGCAGGAAATAACAAGGAGGCTCCGCCAGGCCGTCGGCGACTCCGCATATGAGATCTGGCTCGCACCGCTGCAGCCGCGGGCCTGGGATGGGTCCGTGCTCGTCCTCGAGGGCAAACCCGGAACAGACGGCTGGGTCAGCGACCGCTACGGCCCCGCGCTGGAGCGGTGTGCCCGCGCTGTGTTGGGGCAGTCCGCTCACGTGGTCTTCGCCGGCGATGCCGCCTCAGCCGCACACAGCGCGCTCGGCGACCGGCACCGTGTCGCAACCGCAGCCGGCGCAGGCCGCGCGGACTCGGTCGCCTCGGCCGAGCACATCAACCCTCGCCACACGTTCGACCAGTTCGTGATCGGCGATGGCAACCGTCTGGCACACGCAGCCGCCTTGGCCGTGGCGGAGAACCCGGGCCAGGCCTACAACCCGCTCTTTCTGCATGCACCTCCAGGCCTTGGCAAGACACACCTGCTCGGCGCCATCGCCAACTACGTCACCGCCTTCCAGCCAGGAACCACGGTCCGTTACACAACGGTCGAGGCTTTCACGAATGGGTTCATCGCCGCGCTCAACGCCAAGGTTCTCGAGCGTTTCAAACAGCTCTACCGCAACGTCGACGTCCTACTCATCGACGACATCCAGTTCCTCGCGAGCAAGGCGAAGACCGAGGAGGAGTTCTTTCACACGTTCAACGCGCTCTACGACAAAGGGCGCCAGCTGGTCCTGACCTGCGACCGGCTTCCGGGCCAGCTCACCGGCATCGAACAGCGCCTCCGAGAACGCTTCGAGTCAGGCTTGGTCGCCCACCTCACCGCCCCAGACTGGCGCACCCGTATGACGATCCTGCAGAAACGCGCCGCTCTTGACCGCATCCGGATCGACGATGATCAGGTTCTGCCGACCATCGCCGAGCGCGTCACGGACAACGTCCGCCAGTTGGAGGGCGCACTGATCAGAGTCGTCGCCCACCACTCCCTGACCGGACAACCGCTTGACTGCAAGCTGGCCGCAACCGTGCTGGACGCGATCCATCCCAGAGCGCTCAGACCAGGCTCGTCCGCCAATCATCCGCTGACGCCCAACCGCATCCTCAAGACGGTGGCCGAGCACTTCGAGCTCGCCAGCACAGACATCACAGGCCAGAGTCGCCAGGCGCGCGTCGCATGGGCCCGACAGCTCGGCATGTATCTCTCGCGCGAACTCACCGACACACCCCTCAACGGCATTGGCCAGGCATACGGCGGCCGCAACCATGCCACCGTCCTGCACGCGTGCCGTCGCGTTTCAGACCGGATATCTATCAACACCGACGACGCTGCCGACCTCCAGGACCTCACCGAGATCCTCCGTGATCCACAATCGTGACCGCAGCTGTTGACAAACTCAGCCGTTGGTCAACCCAACCATTGACCACAGCTATCCCGCAAGTTCCGAACAAACCAGCACTTATCGACAGCCTGTTCAGTCCTCTATGACTTCTATTTCCCTTCAAAGGAAACCATCGTGAAGATCTCACTCGACCGCGATGCGCTGCTGTCCCAGCTTCAGGCCGTCACACGTGTCGCATCCACCCGTACCGCCATCCAGGCCCTTTCAGGCGTTCAGCTGTTCGCCTCCGCCACCACCTGCGAACTGCGCGCAACCGACACGGATGTGAGCCTGCGTGTCCCACTTGAGGCCGACGTCGTCCGTGACGGCAACGCCGTGCTCCCTGGCCGGCTGTTTCTCGACGTCGTCCGTTCCCTTCCACAGCCCAGCCTGACGCTGGAGCTGCGCCCGGCCGAGCAGGACATCGAGGTGCTCTCGGGCAATGCGACCTTCCACATCCGCACGCTCCACGCTGAGGATTTCCCACCGCTCCCGGAGCCAGATCCCGGATCTGCGATCTCGCTGCCGCTGAAGGCGTTCGTCGATACGGCCACCAAGGTCTCCGGATCGGCATCCAAGGACGAGACCCGACCTGTCCTCACCGGCATTCTGGTCTCAGCCTCCGGCAGCGAGGTGCGCATGGTTGCAACCGACTCGTATCGGTTGAGCGTCAAGCAGACCGCACTCGACGAGCCGCTGAGCGGCAGTTTCGAGGTGAACATTCCAGCTCGCGCGCTTCAGGAGTTGGCTCGCCTCGCAGTCGGCGCCGAGGATGAGAGCCTCACAATCAGCGTGCGTCAGAACCAGGTGGTCTTCGTGCTCGGACGCATCGTCCTCTCGTCACGCTTGATCGACGGCCAGTTCCCCAATTACCGCCAGCTGCTGCCGGAGGCGTTTGAGCACGAGCTTCGCATCGCCGGACCTGAGCTGCGGGACGTGGTCCGGCGCGTGAGCCTGCTGGCGCAGAAGAATGCGCCGCTGCGGCTCTCGTTCGCCCCAGGTGAGCTGACGGTGTCTGCGCAGACGCCGGATATCGGCGAGGCCCGCGAGTCACTGCCCGTGAACTTCCAGGGCGAGCCGCTCGAGATCGGCTTCAACCCCGAGTTCCTCCGCGCCGGCCTCGACGCGATCGAGGAGGGTGACGTGCTGTTGAAGCTGATCACCCCGCTGCGTCCTGGCCTGCTGGAGGCAGGCGACGGCAGCGGCTTCGTCTACCTGATCATGCCGATCAGGCTGAACGTCTAGCCCGCAAGCCAACCGCGGACGATGCGCGTCGTCTCCGTCAGCGCCCGGAACTTCCGTTGTTACGAGGCGGCCGCCGCCCCGCTGGGCGGCGGCTTGACGGTTCTCTGGGGCTCGAACGGGGCCGGCAAGACGAACCTGATCGAGGCGCTGTATTTCGGCTGCACCGGCCGCTCGTGCCGGACCGGGAACGACCGTGAGCTGGTGCGATTCGGTGCCGACACCACGCGAGTGGTGGTCGAGGTGGAGGATGAGTTGGGTCTGCACCAGCTCAGCGTCGGCTTCTCGCCGGGGGAGCCGAAGCGCATGGCGGTGGACGGGGTCCAGGTGGAACGACTGCTGGATGCACCGCAACGTCCGCTTGTGACGGTGTTCCTGCCGGACCGGTTGGAGCTCGTCAAGGGCGTGCCGGCGCTGCGCCGCGCGCATCTGGATCAGTTCGTGGCTGCGCTGTGGCCGGCACGGACCGCGGCACGGCGCGCCTACGCGCAGGCCCTTGCCCAACGCAACGCCCTCATCGGACGCATCCGCGTGGGAACGGGCTCACGAACCACGCTCGAGGCCTGGGATGGGCGGTTGGCCCAGACGGGCCTTCAGCTCATGGCCGACCGTCGTCAGGCCGTCGAGCTGCTCGATGGGGTGGTCACGGAGGTCTGTGACCAGCTCGCGTTGGATGGCACGCCTGCGCTCGCGTATCGGCCCCGGTCGCGTGCGAGCACGGCCGCTGAATTCGTCGCTGAGCTGCGGACCAGGATCGACGGCGATCTCGAACGTGGCTACACCGATCACGGTCCCCACCGAGATGACCTGGCGATCACGCGCGAGGGTCGCCTCCTGCGCACCTACGGCTCGCAGGGGCAGCAGCGACTCGGCCTGCTGGCGCTGCTGCTCGCCGAGCGGCGAGTGATCGCCGCTGAACGCCCGAGCACCCCGCTGTTGCTGCTCGACGACGTGATGAGTGAACTCGACCGTGATCGTCGCGCGGCTCTGATCGAGCTGTTGGCCCAGGACGGCGGCCAGGCGGTCATCACCACGACCGACCTCGACCATGTTCCCGGTGTGTTCGCCGCCGGCGTCGCACGAATCGCGGTGCGGTCCGGCCAGATCGCCGAGGACGTGAGCCCAGCCGAGGTCGCCAGCGGATGACCCTGCACCGCCGCTCTCCACGACAGATAGCCGGCGCACTGGAGTCGATTCGCGGCTCCTGGCAGCCGGCCTCGCCGCTCGGGCAGGCACAGACCGCCTGGAATCAGGTCGGCCGTGTCTGGACCGAGGTCATCGGCGAGCACGGGCCCTACATAGTCCAACGGACGACGCTCGTGGGTCTCAAGGCCGGGGTGCTGACCGTCAGATGCTCGGAGGCGGTCGTCGCCGACACGCTCACGCTCGAATCGGAGCGGGTGCTGGCCCGGTTGAACCGGCAGCTCGACGGCGATCCGATCAGGCGTCTTCGATGCGTTACAGGCAGCCTCGGATGACGCCTATGTTTGCCGCGTTTTGCAGGGAAATTTGCTGCGTCCGGCACCCCGTTCCGGGGGCGTTATGTGCTATTGTTCTGTAGACCAAGCTTCGATGCCCCGGGAACGCGAACACGAGTGCGTCACCGGGGCTTCTCAACGTCAATCGGAGGATCATTGACGAACGACGACGGCGCCGCGCGCCCCAATTCTGAGCAGAGCTACGACGCCGAGAACATCCAGGTACTCGAGGGGCTCGAGGCGGTCCGCAAGCGTCCGGGCATGTACATCGGCTCGACTGGCGAGCGCGGCCTGCATCATCTCGTGTATGAGGTCGTCGACAACTCCGTCGACGAGGCACTCGCAGGCCGCAACGACACGGTCGACGTCACGATCCACCCCGACAACTCGGTGACCGTGATCGACCGCGGCGCCGGCATCCCGGTGGCGACCATGGAGAAGGAGGGCAAGTCCGCGCTCGAGGTCGTGCTCACCGTCCTGCACGCGGGTGGCAAGTTCGGTGAGGGTGGCGGCTACAAGGTCTCAGGCGGCCTGCATGGCGTTGGCGTCTCGGTCGTCAACGCGCTCTCCGAACAGCTCGAGGCCGAGGTCCGCCGCGACGGCTTCGTGTGGACTCAGAACTTCGAGCGCGGCGTTCCGACCGGGCCGATCCAGAAGGGCGAGCCGACCAGCGAGCACGGCACGAGGATCACGTTCCTTCCCGATGCCGACATCTTCGAATCGCTCGACTTCAACTTCAAGACGCTCGAGGAGCGCCTGCGCGAAACCGCGTTCCTGACCAGGGGTCTGCGGATCTCGATCGTCGATGAGCGCGCCGACGGTGCCAGGGCGGCCTTCCACTACGAGGGCGGCATCACCGACTTCGTGGCCTATCTGAATGAGAACAAGGAGCCGATCCACAGCAAGGTGATCTCCTTCGAAGGTGAGTCCGACGAGGGCTCCGTCGAAGTCGCGATGCAATGGAACGCCTCCTACCAGGAGTCGGTGTTCTCATTCGCCAACAACATCAACACCCACGAGGGTGGCTCGCACCTGACCGGTTTCCGGACGGCTCTGACCGGCGCGATCAACAAGTACGCGCGAGACATCGGCGAGCTCAAGGAGAAGGACGACAACCTCTCCGGCGAGGATGTTCGCGAGGGACTGACGGCGGTGATCTCGGCCAAGCTCGCCGAGCCGCAGTTCGAGGGTCAGACCAAGACCAAGCTCGGCAACCCCGGGATGGCCGGGTTCGTGCAGTCGGTCGTGAACGCTCGCCTCGCCGAGTGGCTCGAGGAGAACCCGCAGGACGCGCGGCGCGTGATCCGTAAGGCCGTGTCCGCCGCGCAAGCGCGCGCGGCGGCACGGAAGGCACGTGACCTGACGCGCCGCAAGTCGGTCCTGGGCAACTCCACGCTTCCGGGCAAGCTGGCGGACTGCTCGGTCAAGGACCCGTCGCTGGCGGAGATCTTCATCGTCGAGGGCGACTCGGCCGGCGGCTCGGCGGTCGATGCGCGCGACCGCAACACCCAGGCGATCCTGCCGCTGAGGGGCAAGATCCTGAACGTCGAGAAGAGCCGGATCGACAAGGTTCTGAGCAATGTGGAGATCCAGGCCTTGATCACGGCGATCGGCACGGGCGTGCGTGACGAGTTCGACATCGAGCGGGCCCGGTATCACAAGATCGTGCTGCTGACCGACGCCGACGTCGACGGTGCCCACATCCGCACACTGGCGCTGACGCTGCTGTTCCGCGAGATGCAGCCGCTGATCGAGGCGGGCTTCGTCTACATCGCAAAGCCGCCGCTGTACAGGCTCACGCGCGGCCAGAAACACCGCTACATCGAGCGCGAGTCCGAGCTTGAGGAGATCCTGCTCGGCGACAAGTTCGACAAGATCGAGGTCACAGACCACGACGGACGGGTGTTCAAGCTCACCGACACCCGCTGGCAGCGCTTCACGCGCCTGCTGAAGCAGTACCAGGGTTGGGCGTCGGCGCTGCGCACTGCTCACGGACACGGGATCGTGGCGTTCATGCAGCAGGCGCGCCTGCTCGAGTCGGGCATCACCGGCATCGACGCGCTGCGTACGCACCTCGAGGCCAACACCAGCCCCAACGGCTTCGCCTACACGACCCAGCTGCTGTCCGAGGATCCGTTCGAGATCGTCGTCAAGACGATCGAGACCAAGACGGGTCTTGCGACGACACATCGCGTCCGCCGTGCAGCGCTCGATGCCAACGAATACAACCGACTCGCGAACGTCCACGATGAGCTGGCAGCGCTTGCGGGGCAGCCGCCATTCCAGATCGCGCTCGGCGACAACGTCGTCGACGCCGCCTCCTTCGAGGATCTGCGCGACGGCATTCTCGAGATCGCCCAGCGCGGTGTCACCTACTACCGCTTCAAGGGCCTCGGCGAGATGGATCCCGACGAGCTGCGCGAAACCACGATGGACCCGGCCTCGCGCACGCTGGTACAGGTCACGATGGAGGATGCCAGCGCCGCCGACCGGGTGTTCTCGATGCTGATGGGCGATCAGGTCGAGCCGCGGCGGCAGTTCATCGAGGAGAACGCTCGCCTCGTCAGCAACCTGGACGTGTAGGGCGGACCGAGAGGAGGGATCAGTAGATGTCCACGATTGACACGCTCGGCGGCGGCAACATCGAGCCGCGAGGGCTCGAGGACGAGATGCGCTCGGCGTATCTCGACTACGCGATGTCGGTGATCGTCGGCCGCGCTCTGCCGGACGTGCGCGACGGCCTCAAGCCGGTCCATCGCCGCGTCCTGCACGTGATGAACGAGATGAACCTGCAGCCGAACCGCAAGCACGTCAAGTGCGCGCAGATCGTCGGCGAGGTCATGGGCAAGTATCACCCGCACGGCGACCAGGCGATCTACGACACGCTCGTGCGCCTCGCCCAGAGCTTCTCGATGCGGTACACGCTCGTCGACGGGCACGGCAACTTCGGCAACGTGGACGGCTGGCCCGCAGCCGCCATGCGCTACACGGAGGCACGGCTCGACCATCTGGCGACCGAGATGCTGCGCGACATCGACCAGGACACCGTCGATTTCGTTCCCACCTATGACGGCAACACCCGCGAGCCGCTGGTGCTGCCTGCACGATTCCCGAACCTGCTCGTCAACGGCAGCTCCGGCATCGCCGTAGGTATGGCGACGAACATCCCGCCCCACAACCTGCGCGAGGTCATCTCCGCGGCGATCGCCTACATCGATGACCCCACGATCGATGTCGAGGGTCTGATGAGGTACGTCAAGGGCCCCGACTTCCCGACGTCGGGTCTGATCCTGGGGCGCGAGGGTATTCGCGACGCCTACACGACCGGCCGCGGCAAGGTCAGGGTCCAGGGCAAGGCCCACATCGAGCCGATCGGGCAGGGCAAAGAGGCGATCATCATCACCGAGCTGCCCTACCAGGTGCGCAAGAACGGCGACGGCGGACTGATCGAGAAGGTCGCGAATCTCGTCGAGGACAAGAAGATTCCCGAGATCTCCGACGTGCGCGACGAGTCGGATCGCCGCGGCATGCGGATCGTGATCGAACTCAAGCGCGACGCGATCCCCAAGGTCGTGCTCAACAAGCTGTACAAGCACACGCCGCTGCAGACGACGTTTGGCGTCAACGTCGTCGCGTTGGTCGACAACGTGCCGCGCACGCTCTCGTTGCGCGAGGTCCTCGGGCACTACGTCGACCACCAGCGCGAGGTCGTCGTTCGCCGCACCAAGTACGAGCTGCGCCGCGCCGAGGAGCGGGTCCACATCCTCGAGGGACAACTGGTCGCCCTGGAGAACCTCGATGAGGTGATCGCGCTGATCCGAGCGTCCTCGGACCCGGAGGAGGCCCGTGGCGGGCTGGTCGAGCGGTTTGGCTTGACGGTCGTGCAGGCCGAGGCGATCCTGCAGCTGACTCTGAGGCGTCTGACCGCGCTCGAGGCCGACAAGATTCGTGCCGAGCACGCTGACCTGGTCGAGCGCATTCGCGAACTGCGCGAGATCCTGGGCGACGAGGCCAAGGTCTTCGGGATCATCAAGGAGGAGCTCGGCGAGATCGCCGAACGGTTCGGCGACGAGCGGCGCACCGAGATCACTCACGCCGAGGGTGAGATCGACATCGAGGATCTGATCGCCGACCAGCAGATGGTGATCTCGATCACCCACTCCGGCTACATCAAGTCGCTGCCGCTCTCGACCTACCGCCAGCAGCACCGCGGTGGTGTCGGTGTCACCGGGATGGATACCAAGGACGACGACTACATCGAGCACCTGTTCGTCACCTCGACGCACGACTTCCTGTTGTTCTTCACCAACCGCGGGAAGATCTACCGGCTCAAGGTCTACGACCTGCCGGAGCAGTCGCGCACGGCCCGCGGTCGCGCATTGGTCAACCTGCTGCCACTGCGGGAGGGCGAGAAGGTTCAGTCGGTACTGAACACCCGGGACTTCACGGAGGGCAAGTACCTGGTCTTCGCGACCCGCAAGGGCATGATCAAGAAGACCGAGTTCCTCGCCTACAACACGCCGATCAAGGCCGACGGGATCATCGCGATCAACATCCGCGACGACGATGAGCTGGTCACGGTGCGCAAAACCAGCGGCACCGACGACATCATCATGGTCTCGCGGTCCGGCCAGGCTTCGCGTTTCCATGAGGACCAGGTCCGCTCGATGGGTCGTGACACGGCCGGCGTCCAGGGAATGAACGTCCGCAAGCCGGCCGGGAACGCCGTCCTGGTGATGGACGTCGCCCGCGATGATCAGGAGCTGCTGGTCGTGACCGAGAACGGCTACGGCAAGCGCACCGCGATCTCCGAGTACCCGGTCAAGGGCCGCGGGACGATGGGCGTGAAGACGATCCAGCTGACCGAGAACAAGGGCGCGCTGGCCGGCGCGCTGGTGGTGCGCGAGCATCAGGAACTGGTGTTCATCTCCCAGAACGGAATGGTCCAGCGCACGTCAGTGCGAGGCATCAGCCGATACGGCCGCGCCTCCCAGGGCGTCAAGGTCATGAACATCCGCGATGACGATCAGGTCAGCGCGGTGGCACTGGTGGCCGAGTCCGAAAGCGAAGATGCCGATGCCGATGCCGATGCCGTTGTCGCCGTCGACGAGGCGGGCATGCCGGGACCCGACGGCCACGGCGGCGCGTCGGAGCTTGCCTCCGAGTACGGTGACGTTGACGCCGGTGTGGCCTTTGACACCGGTGCCGGCGACGGTGATGGCGGCGTGATCGTGATCGATCCCGACGCGGCCGAGCCGGACACTCCGTCCTTCGAGGACCCAGACCCAGACCCAGACCCAGATTCAGACGAGTAGCTACCGTGGCGGGCGCTCTGCGTGGGGCGAAAGGTTGAAATATTCACCATTTCCCCCTCGCAGCGGCTGGCGAGCCGCGACGCTGATTGGCCGCCACTACGCCGCGTAGCGCCTGGCGGCGGCAGCACGCGCCCGGGCGGCCATCACCTCGCGGTCGCGTGGTGGCGCGGCCGTCTGCAGGTCCTCCAGCAGGTGTGCGGAGATGTGGGCGATCTCATGAACGGCGCGGTGAAACGCCTCCTCGTTGGCCTTTGACGGCTTCGTGAAGCCGCTGATCTTGCGGACGTACTGGAGCGCGGCTGCCCCGATCTCGTCGTTGGTCGCGGGCGGATCGAAGTTGTAGAGGGTGCGGATGTTTCGACACATGGCGTTCAGCCTACCTGGCTCCTGATGCGCCGGCTGGAAGGTCTTGGATTTGGGGGGCCTTCCTCCGGGACGAGAACATTGGCGAACACTTCCTCACCGGCGGACGCGTGCAGGGTCCCTTCCGAAGACCCCCAAATGCAAGACCGCCCACCGTCCTCGGAGGCCGTGGCCTCACTTGAGAGCGGAGTGACGCTGGCGCGAGGGAGATGCGGCTGGGCCCCGAACCAAGCCAAGAGAAAGACGAAGGGCGCCTCGATCGAGACGCCCTTCGCGCACTACTAGGCTGGCATCGCCGCTCTGGCCAACATACGCCGGCGGGACCAGGCCCGGCGCCAGAACGGTGGTGTCACGGTGGGACTCCGCCAAGGGCGGTCAGCCATCCGACCTAGCGGCCGGACACCTCCAGGGTCCCGCAAGTACTGTCAGACAGGTGGACCACCTCCTTTCTCTGGTGGATCACACCTTACAACGCTCGGCGGCGCGACTCGCCACAAGCTTTGGAGCGTCGGGCACGACCGAGCCTCCGTATGACCGAGCCTCGGGTACGACCAGGGACAGGCGCGAACGCTACGTCAAGCGGCCAGCGCGCCGGTCTTGCTGCCAGGCAGGTACTGACGCCAGGTCGCGGGGATCGTCGGGCTTGCGACCTGAATGAAGACGTCGGGGTTCGGCGTGCGCGGGGCCCGCGCCAGCGCCATTCCGGCCTGACGGGGCGAGGAGTCGCCCTTGCGCCGGTTGCAGGGCGCGCAGGCCGCGACGATGTTGTTCCAGCTCGAGTCCCCGCCTTTGGAGCGGGGCACGACATGATCGACGGTCAGCTGCGCACGGGACCCGCAGTACTGGCATGTCCAGTCGTCGCGGGCGAATACAGCACGCCGAGTGATCTTGCGGCGATGGGTGTCGCGCGGGACCTTGACGTAGGTGACCAGCCGAATCACAGCTGGTCGCGTCATCGACATGCTCGTTGAGTGCAGCTGCCGCTCGGACTGCTCGATCACCTCGGCCTTCGCCTTCAGCAGAAGCACGACGGCGCGGCGAACCGTGCAGACGTTGATCGGCTCGTAGGTCGCGTTCAGAACAAGCACCCGTCCACCATCAGGTCCGCGTCGGTGGTGCTCAGACGCGGACCGGGTTGGGACTGGTATTGACGAGCCCATTGCACCGAAAGTCTACCGTGCGAGCGGATGCCAGACGGTTCAAGGCAGCGATCTACGCGGCCGGAAACGACCCAAGGGTTCGCAGCACATTCACCCGGCCGCGCAGCCCCGCCAAGGCCTCCTGCACCGACGAATCCTGGTCGCGCCCCTCGAGGTCGACGAAGAACATGTAGCGGCCGAGACCGGACCGCAGCGGACGTGATTCGATGCGGGTCAGGTTGACTCCGCGGAACGCGAGCTCCGACAGGCAGCTGACGAGCCAGCCGGGTGACTCGGCACCCACGCCCCAGAACACGATCGCGGTCTTCCACGCGGTCTCGCCGGAGGGAGCTGCGCCGGGCACGCCCACCTCGTCGGCGCCATCGCCGGCCAGCCATACGAACCGCGTCTCATTGCCGCTCTCGTCCTCGATCCCATTCGCGAGGACTACACAGTCGTACAGCTCCGCCGCCAACGGCGTTCCGATCGCGACCCAGCGATGCCGGATGCGCTGCGAAACCAGCCGCACCGCCTCGGCGGTCGAGCTCGAGGTCATCACTCTGGCCTCAGGCATGTGCGCG
Source organism: uncultured Conexibacteraceae bacterium (assembly GCA_963848435.1). Classification (GTDB taxonomy): domain Bacteria; phylum Actinomycetota; class Thermoleophilia; order Solirubrobacterales; family Solirubrobacteraceae; genus Palsa-465. The sequence continues at coordinate 508,730 of CAWKDQ010000011.1, forward strand.
CGGATGTAGCCCCGACATTGCGCGGTGGCCTGCGGATGCGAGATCACAACCTCGACCAGGTCGAGCGGAAGTTCCTCCTGTGCGATCAGGCACTGCTCGACTGCCAAGACGGTCTCACCGACGATCCGGACGTCCTGCGCCTCCAGCGCCAGCGCGTCGAGCGTCACGTTCACCGAGCCCTCGATTGAGTTCTCGATCGGGACCACGCCGCGCTGCACCTTGCCGTGCTGCACGGCCAGGACGACGTCAGGGATCGTCTCATACGCCAACAACTCAAACCCCTCGGATGCCGGGGCGCTCAGAGCCGCGGCCTGCGTGAAGGTCCCCTCAGGACCGAAGTACGCGACCCGCATCTCGGCGTCAGCTGTCCCCGCCTGAACCTGCGCCGGTGGCGGCCGCATCGCCCCCGGTGGCTGGGTCGCTCTGGAGCGCCAGCCGCACCGCCTCAGCCTCCTCGGGCGAGAGCTCCATCTCCGGCTGTCCTTGAGTGATCCGCTTGGCGTAAAGGCGCGCGTGGTCGCGATGCAGGATCGAGGACAACACGACTCCCGACCGCCTTGCATCCAGAAGCGCGATCGACGTGGATTGCCGGCCGGACATCTCGCCGTACGCGTCGTAACGAATCAGGGCGCGATGCGTGATCGCGCCATCGAGCCGAGCTTCGGCGTGGGTCACCCGCTGATCGAGGCGGGTGCCGAAGTCCTCCACATATTGAGCGAGCGTCTCATAGGAGGACTGCAGGTGCGCGGCGTGCGCCACCAGGTCGTGTGACTCGTCGCCCAACACTGCCTTCTGGGCCGCCTTCAGCCTGCGCAGGGCCACGGTCAACCCGATAGACCATCCGAGTGCGACCACAGCCACCGCTCCCGAGGCGATGGCGATGATGCCCGCAGTCGTGTCTAGGTTGTCCACCCGTCAAGCATAAGCAGTGCGAGACCAGACCGAAGGGCAGGCCTCCGGCTGCGCCGCCCGGCTGGAGCGGCCCGTCCTGGCAACCTCGGCGGAGGGTATGCGGCCCGGTCTGGTGGTCAGTTGAAGGTGACCGTGTAGGTGGCGATGTTGTTCGATGTCACCGTCTCACGCGGGACCGGCACGACCTCCGCCGTGACCGCGTGAACACCGGACGGAACGGCCGATGGCAGCGTCACGCTGCAGGTCGTTGTTTGCCCCTTGATCGTTTCCGGGATCGTCGCCGTGCCGGTGTCGCTCAGGCCTTCGACCGAGACCTTGCACTCGACGTCGTATTCGTTGTAGACGCCGCTGTTGGTCACGTTCAGCGTGAACTTCGGTGGCGTGCTGCTGGCAGGGATCGTGTTGGTCGTCGTGGTGATGAGCTGCGTGCCATTGACCGTCACGTAGTTGAGCTGGTGCCCGTGCGGGCCCGAGCCGCTGTTGTTGGCGGCGTTGGCCGCGCTCGTCGAGACCTGCGCTCCGACGGTCTTGGCGATGAAGTCCGAATTCAACCAGCCGAGGTCATGCAGGATCTGACCCGGGTTGATCTGCTGGGCGCCCTCACCGCTGCCGATCGGAATGCCCGCTCCGTTCAACGCCTTGGCGATATCCGGGGTCACGAACGTCTTGTACATCACATCCGAGCCATAGAGCATCGACGTCGCGACCGAGATGTCGTAGACCGCGTCCTTGCTCGTTGTCTTGCTGGCCGCGCCCTGGATGTGCTCCGCGATCTTGGAGATCGCCTGCGATCTCAGCTCCATCGTCTGCACCAGGGCCGCCTGGGCGTCCGTCATCTGGCCCGGTGCGCCGAACGACTCCGCCGTCGAGAGCTGCGTGCGGGCCGTCGCGGCGTTGCTGTTGAGTTTGTTCTGCAGCGTCTCGATCCCGCTCGAACTGAGATCGCCGCTCTCCAGAGCGTTGAACATGCTGGCGCCGTTGTCGTTGGAGTCCGTAATCAGCTTGCTGACGTCGGCGTTGTAGTTCTTCAGCGAGTCGTTGGTCTGACTCACCTGGCATCCGTGGATCAGCAGCGCCATCACGATCACGATCACGACGATCACGACCGCCGCGATCAGCCGCCTGTTCTGGATCTCCTGCTGATGTCTGTCGCCCGGCGGCCTTCTCGAACCCCCGTCCGATCGGCTCGATCGGCGCCGCGGCATGCTCCGCGATCGTCTCGGTTCTGTGGACGGGGTTTCTTCCAGCTCGTCGGCCTCGTCGAAGAACGACAAGTACTCGCTCCCTGCAGGTTTTTGTCAATGCGGAGTAAAGCGGCTGGCGCAACCCTACGACAAATCCGCAAGCCCGCGTGCAATTCCCTGGCTTTCGGATGGGTCCGCAGGGGCGGCGGCGGCCGTCCCGAAATCCTTAACACGTGAGCGCGAGCGAGGTTCCACTTCTGCACGTCGAGGAGCAGCCGACGGCCCTGTCCGCATCCGGTGAATCGGCTGCGGTGATGGGCCGCTACCGGCTCGGCAAGCGCCTCGGCAACGGCGCATTCGGCACCGTGTGGTCGGCCCGCGACGAACGCCTTGACCGGGACGTTGCCGTCAAGGTGCTTCCCCGCGAGCGCGTGATTCACGCGCGGTTCGAGCGCGAAGCTCGCGCAGCGGCGCGGCTTCAGCACCCCGCGATCGTGACCCTGTACGAGGCCGCGGTCGACGACGAGGGCGCGTACCTGGTCTCCGAGCTGGTCCGCGGCCGCACCTTTGGGACGCTGCTCGAGCAGGGCCGGCTGTCCGATCGCGACATCATCGAGGTGGGCCTGGCGCTCTGCGAGGCCCTCGACCATGCGCACAGTCAGGGCGTCATCCACCGTGACGTCAAACCTTCGAACGTGCTTGTTCCCAATCGCTCTGCTGGCGGCATCCAGTCGGCGAAGCTGACCGACTTCGGCGTCGCCCAGGTGTTCGGCGCCGACACCCTGACCCAGACGGGGGACGTCGTCGGGACGCTCGCCTACATGGCACCCGAACAGGCGGAGGGTCGGGAGGTCGGTCCTGAGGCCGACCTCTACTCGCTCGCGTTGATCCTTTACGAGGCTCTGACCGGCGTAAATCCGCAGGTCGGCTCGAGACGCACGGCTCGCGGCCGCAGGCACGTGGCCGCCTTCGTTCCGCCCCTGCGCCGCCAGCGACGGGATCTCGACCGCCGGCTCGCTGCCGGGATCGACCAGGCATTGCGATCTCGTCCCCATGACCGAGGGACACTCGACGATCTGCGGGCGGCGCTGGAGAACTCGCTGGCCAATGCGGAGGACACCCGCGGTGTCGTCGCGCCAGCCGGGTACGCCCATGACGGCGACACATGGGTCCGCGACGATCCAGGCCCCGCCTGGAGGAACACCGAGGTCTCTCCCTCCTCCCGCTTGTCGAAGGCCGGATCTGGAGCCGCCAGACCGCGCGAGATCAGGTATGCGGGCTCTCCTGACGCGCCCCTGACGTGGTTGCCCCGCGCCGCCAATGCCGCCGCCGCCGGCCTCGGTGCCGCCTGGCTGCTCACTCACCTATACGGCCACCCGCCGCTGCCCATGGCCGTGGTCGCGCTTGGTTTCGCGATGGTCGCCCTGCTGGTGCCGCTGGTCGGGTCGCTGGCGACTGCGATCGCCCTCGGGTCGGTCGGGCTCGGTGGCGCCTATCCGGCGGTGGTGGCGCAGCTGGGCTCGAGCTGGTGGCGACGTGCCTTCTTTGCGGCCGTCGGGTTCTGCCTGCTGATCGGCGTCTCGAAGGCCTCACACCAGAACCTCTATTGGTCGCCGGTCGGCTTCCCTCCGGCGCACGGCAACGGGTTGGCGGCGATCGGAGTCTGGGCGCTGGCAGCGGCCGTTCAACCACTCATGCGCACCCGCAGGTTTCCGGCGCTCGAGATCGCGCTCTGCGCGGTCTGGTCGGCCGCCATCGTGATCGCGCTGAGGTCAGTCGGCGTCGCGCCCCTGAACGGTGCGCTGGCCGGAGCGCTGGTGGGGATGCTGATCGTCGCCTGGCGGCCACTGTTGAGCCTTGTTGAAGAAACGGGTCATCTGCCTGGCGCAGATGGCGACGTTGCGTAGCATGGATGGTCGGAGATGCCTGTCCTCAAGAGCCTCGAGAGCAAGATTGCCGGTGTCGTCGAAGGCACCTTCAGCCGCGTATTCCGCTCGGAAGTGCGCCCCGTCGAGATCGCTCGCAAGCTCGCGCGGGAGATGGAGGAGCACCAGTACGGAACGCTGTCGCGCACGTACGTGCCCAATGAGTACCGGGTATACCTGTCTCCACGGGACCGTGAGCGCTTCCACACCTACGAGGAGGCGCTGTCTGACGAGCTGGCCGGCTATCTGCTCGAACACGCACGTCGCGAGGGCTTCGCCCTGCTCTCACGTCCGGTCATCGAGTTCGAAACGGACGATCGCCTGCACCTCGGCGAGTTTGGTATCGAGACCTCGGTCGTGGCGCCGGAGGACCGGCCGGAGCACGACGCGTCGGCGCGCGAACCAGAGCCAGAACCCGTGGCCACGGCTGGTCGGACGATGGTCTTCAGTGCCGCGCAGCGGTTGTCAGAGCCGCTTGAGCAGAACGCGACCGTCCGTTCGCAGCGTGCGCTGTTGATCTACGGCGGCCGCCGTCTCGTCGTCGGTGCCCGGGGGGTGACACTCGGGCGCAGCCGCGAGTGCGATGTCGTGGTCGATGACGCCAACGTCTCACGCCGTCACGCGGAGCTACGCCCGCGCGGTAGCGCGTGGGTGCTGTCGGACCTCGAGTCGACGAACGGCACGCGACTCAACGGCCGCGCGATCCACGCTGCCGAGGTTGTGCGCCCGGGCGATGAGATCGAGCTCGGAGCCTCACTGCTGACCTTCGAGCTGGAGTAGCCGCATGCTCCAGCCCGTCTCCGTCGGCCTCAAGCTCGGCTTCCTGATCGTCCTCTACCTGTTTCTGTTCTGGGTCGCAGCCAGCACGCTGTTTGACCTGCGCCGCGGGTTCGGCGGTCGCCGCGGCAGCCGGGGCAGTGTCGAGCCGAGCGACGCCACCGGGCTGCATCAGACTGTCGATCCACTGGCCGCGCCCGCTGAGGAATTCGAGCCACGGCTGGTGGTGGATCGCGCTCAGGGCCACGAGCATGGGGTTGCCTACGACCTCGGAGACGGTCTCACGCTCGGACGCGGCGATGTGGAGGTCCGTCTGAGCGACCCCTTCGCGTCCTCCCGGCACGCCAAGATCACGCGTCAGGGACGGACGCTCGTGATCGAGGATCTAGGGTCGACGAACGGCACGTACCTGAACGGGGATCTGCTGACCGGACCGCAGCCGCTGCACGACGGCGACAGCATCCGGATCGGCGATTCCGAGTTCACCTACCTCCAGTGACCGCCCCGATGCTTCGAGCCGCAGACACGATCGTACGCACCGATGCCGGCCGCCAGCGCGCCGGTAATGAGGACTCGAGTTACGCCAGTGCGCCCTTGTTCGTGCTTGCAGATGGCATGGGAGGCGCACAGTCCGGCGAGGTCGCCTCACAGATCGCTGTGGACGCCTTCGCCGAAGGACTGCCAGACACTGGCACGGCAGAGGAGCGGCTGTCGGTCGTCGTCCAGCGCGCAAACCGGGAGATACATGAGCGCTCGCATAAGGAGCTGGAGAACGCCGGGATGGGCACCACCATCACTGCGGCGCTGCTCGGGGAGGATTCCGTCGCGATTGCACACGTCGGCGACAGTCGGGCCTACCTGCTTCGCGACGGGGAGCTCTCCAGACTGACGGAAGACCACTCGCTTGTTGAGGAGCTGGTTCGGGGCGGCAAACTGACAGAGGACGAGGCCTTCGAACACCCGCAGCGCTCGGTCATCACGAGGGCCGTCGGCATCGAGCCGATCGTTGAGATCGACACGTGGACGTATCCGCTGCGGCCCGGTGATGTCGTGTTGCTCTGCAGCGACGGGCTCACAGACATGCTGCCGGAACCCGAGGTGCAACGGCTGATGCTCGCCGCCGAGGATCTGGGGAAGGCGGCCGACGACCTTGTCCTCGCGGCCAACGCCGCCGGCGGCCGCGACAACATCACGGTGGTTCTGTTTCGGGTTGAGCGCGCCCCCGAGGGAGTTGCCGAAACGGATCAGCCGACCGTGATCGCACGCGCTGGCGAGATCCAGCCTGTGCTCGCCGACACCGGGGCGACGTCGCTCCCACGGGCGACCGCCCCGTCACAGCCGGCGCAGCCGCGCCGCGCGCGATCGCAGGGGTTCCGACCGCATATGCCGGCCGGCTTCGTCCAACCGGCAAAGCGCGAGCGCCACTTCGGTCTGCTCGGCAAGACCGTGGCCGCAGCCACAGCGATCGTGTTCGTCGCGTTCCTGATCGGTGCAGGCGGCTACATCGCAAGTCGACAGCTGTACTTCCTCGGGACCAACGGGCAGGGCACGGTTGTGGTGTATCGCGGGTTTCCCTATGTGCTGCCGTTCGGCGTCCCGATGTATGAGACGTATTACGTGTCCGGCGTGCCGGCGTTGTCGGTCCCACCGATCCGGCGGCGGACGCTGCTCAACCACGCGATGCGCGACCAGACCAACGCCATCAACCTCGTCAATGACCTTGAGCTGGGCAAGATCAGCGGATGAGGGCGCGCAACCGCGAGTTCCTCGCCCTGATACCTGCGGCGCTCCTCATCTCGGCGGGGTTCACCGCCGTGTTCATCCAGCGCTCGAACCAGCTATCAACGGTGTCGCTGATCTTCGGGGCGGTCTTCCTGGGTCTCTGCATCGCGGCGCACATCTTCATCCGGATAACGCTGCCGAACGCCGACCCCTACATATTCCCGCTGGTCGCCGTGCTGGCGTGCTTCGGGCTGGTGATGATCTACCGGATCGCCGGGGAGACGGCGGCGCGGCAGCAGGCCCAGTGGTTCGTGCTGGGCCTGATCCTATTTGCCGCGACCATCGTCGTGTTCAGGGATTACCGCAAGCTCGAGAATTACCGGTACCTGATCGTGATCGGCTCGATCGTGTTCATGGCGTTGCCGCACGTACCAGGACTCGAGTACGCCACGCAGACGAACGGGGCGTACATCGAGATCCACATCGGCTCGGTGACGTTCCAGCCGACCGAGTTCGCCAAGATCGGCCTGGTCATCTTCCTTGCGAGTTACCTGCGCGACCATCGCCAGGCAATCGCTTCGGGCCGCAGCATTCTCGGCTACAAGGTTCCTCCGCTGAAGCACCTGGGACCGTTGCTGCTCCTATGGGGGGTGGCGATGCTGATCCTGGTGGCGCTGCGCGACGTCGGTTCATCACTGATGTTCTACGGCGGCCTGCTCGCGATGCTGTACGTCGCCACCGACCGGATCTCCTTCGTGTTGATCGGCGTGGTCGCGTTCTGCGCCGGCGCCTGGTATCTCAGCACCCACATCGCCCACATCGACGCACGAGTGCAGGATTGGCTGCACACGTTCAACCCTGCGCTCTACAAGCAGTCGGGCGGGAGCTTTCAGATCGCCAACGGGATCTTCGCGCAGGCGGCCGGAGGTCTGTTCGGGCAGGGGTTCGGCCACGCGATGCTGATGTCCCCGGGCCCGCACGGGACGGCGATCATTCCGGCGGCCGACACGGACATGATCTACGCGGTGATCACGTCGGAGCTTGGCCTTTTCGGGTCGGCCGCCCTGCTGATCACCTACATGATCCTCTGCGCACGCGGCTTCAAGGCGGCGATCCTGGCTCGCGACTCGTTCTCGAAGCTGCTTGCGGCCGGACTCTCTTCGATCCTCGCGATCCAGGTGTTCGTGATCGTGGGCGGGGTCACCCGCGTGATCCCGTTCACCGGCGTGACGCTTCCGTTCGTGTCCTACGGCGGCTCCTCGATCCTTGCGAACTTCGTGCTGATTGCGCTGCTGCTGCTGGTCTCCGACCGCGCTCGACGCCCCGCCTTCACATGATCGGTCGACCGTCATGAACCGCTCGATCGTGCGCCTGTTCGGGGTCGTGATCCTGCTCTTCACCGTGCTGATCGTCTGGACCTCGCGCTGGACGGTGTTCAGCGCCGACGCCCTCAACAGCAACCCGCTCAACAGGCTGCAGTTCTACGCCTCGCTGAAGGTCAAGCGCGGCGAGATCATCGCCGGAGACGGCCACACCATTCTCGCGAGGTCCGTGCCGGCGGGAGGTGGGACCTGGACGCGCGTCTATCCGACGCGCGGTCTGTTCTCGCAGACGGTGGGGTACTACTTCCCGCAGAATGGGCAGCCGCCCACGGGCCTCGAGGCATCCCGTAACGACGAGCTGCACGGACTCCAGGACGAGTTCACGAGCGTGTTCGGCAACTTCAATGGCGGCACAAAGGTCGGGGACGACGTGCATACGACACTCGACCCGACGGCCCAGCGGCTGGCTCAGCGGGAGCTGCAGCAGGCGATCACCGATTACCACGCAACCTCGGGGTCGGTCGTCGCGATCGTCCCGCAGACCGGCGCGGTCAAGGTCCTCTACTCGAGCCCCACCTACAACAACAACGACCCGTCCGCCTGCGGCACGGGCTGCAGCACGTACTTCGACGCGCTGCAGGGAAGATATCCGCCGGGGTCGACCTTCAAGCTGGTGACCTCCACCGCCGCGCTCGATACCGGCAAGTACACACCGACCTCACCGCTGATCAACGGAAAGTCGCCGATCATCGTCTCCGGACGACCACTCGAGAACGACAGCAACGAGCAATATGGGTACGTCGATCTGACCGAGGCGTTGACCAACTCGATCAACACCGTGTTCGCGCAGGTCGGGGAGAACGTCGGCGCCGTCGAGATGCAGAAGTACATGGAACGCTACGGCTTCTACTCGGTGCCGCCGATGGACTTCCCGGCCAACCAGATGACCGCCAGCGGCGAGATCTTCTACAAGCCCGAGTGCCGCAACCGCTCGAACACGCCGAAGCTGGTGCCGGTCACGAATCCATGCGTCGACCTCGGCCGCACCGCGATCGGACAGGCGAACCTGGCGGTGACGCCAATGCAGATGGCGATGGTCGTCTCAGGCATCGCCAACGACGGCAGACTGATGGAGCCGCGCCTGACCACCCGCGTCGTCAACAACGACGGACAGACGGTCGAGACGGTTCAGCCTCACGAATATGACCAGGTGATGGCACCGAAGTACGCGAAGCAGCTTCAGGTGATGATGCGAGACGTGGTCGAGGAGGGCACGGGCCAGGCGGCCAACCTCGGCGGCCTCAATATCGCCGGCAAGACCGGCACCGCCGAAACCGGTTTGTGCTACCAGAACGAGCAGCCGGTCGCCGGCAACTGCCCCAACGGCCAGCCGCTCGATGACGCCTGGTTCGTCGGCTTCCCCGAGGGCGACCCTAAGATCGCGGTCGCGGTTGAGCTGTCCGACGTTCCCAACGGGTACGGCGGTCAGTTCGCCGCCCCGATTGCAGCGCAAGTGATAAAGACTGTCTTGACGGACGGGCAATGAGCGAATTCGAAGCTGGCGACATCATCGATGGGCGTTACCGAGTGCTGTACCGGCTCGGCGTAGGCGGCATGGCCGACGTGTACCTCGCGCAGGACGAGCAGCTCGATCGGCAGGTGGCGATCAAGCTCCTGCACCGCCGCTTCGCAGAGGACCCGGGCTTTGTCGAGCGCTTCCGCCGCGAGGCACAGGCGGCCGCGTCGCTGCAGCATCCCAATGTCGTCAGCGTCTTCGACCGGGGGACCTTCGGCGGCACCTACTACATCGCGATGGAGAACCTCGAGGGTCGGACGCTCAAGCAACTGATCCGTGACGAGGCGCCGCTCGAGACTGGTCGCGCGATCGACCTGACGATTCAGATTCTGAAGGCAGCGCGGTTTGCTCACCGCCGCGGCGTGATCCACCGCGATCTGAAGCCGCACAACGTGATCGTGGATTCCGGTGATCACGTCAAGGTGACTGACTTCGGCATCGCCCGCGCGGGCGCATCCGACATGACCGAGACAGGCTCGATCATGGGCACCGCCCAGTACCTGTCGCCGGAGCAGGCGCAGGGCCACGCCGTCAGCGAGCCGTCGGACCTCTACTCGGTCGGCGTCGTGCTCTACGAGATGCTGACCGGACGCGTTCCATTCGACGGTGAGTCGCCGGTGTCGATTGCGCTCAAGCACGTCTCCGAGGCGCCGATCCCGCCCACCCAGTTCAACGCCGAGATCCCCTCGGCACTCGAGCAGGTGGTTCTGTGGTCGCTCAACAAGGATCCGGCCGATCGCCCGGCCGACGCGGATCAGTTCATCATGGCGCTTGAGCAGGTCCGTGAGGCGCTGGCCTCACCGGAGGTGACCGCCAGCATGCGGGCGCTGACGGCGGCGAATTATCCACAGACCAGCCTCGTGCCGGTCGCGGAGGCGGCAGGCGTTTACGGTGCGGTCACCGGGCTCGCAGTCGCGGGCGAGAAATCGGCCGGCCATGACCTCGAGCAGCAGGACGATGGGAAGAAGAACAAGAAGCCGATCTGGCCATGGATCGTGGGACTCGTCGTGGTGCTACTGCTCGCCGGCGGCGGTGTCGCCACGTACCTGCTGACACGACCGAAGCAGGTTTCGGTGCCGCTGGTGGTAAAGCTCATGGAGTCGCAGGCGCAGTCGGATGTGGTCAGCAAGGGCCTGCAGTCGACCGTGATCAGCGCGAACTCACCCTACCCGAGCGGCACCGTCATCCGCCAGGACCCCTACTACGGCACGCTCGTGGATAAGGGCTCCACGGTGACGCTGACGGTCTCGTCGGGACCGCGCATGACCAGCGTGCCCAACATCGCCGAGCTTCCGCGCACGCAGGCGGTGGATCAGCTCAAGGCATCGGGGCTGAACGTCTCCAAGGTGCTGACGGAGGCCTCGAGCACGGTGCCGGCCGGCGAGGCCACGCGCACGTATCCGGTGTACGGGCAGAGCGTGAGACGCGGCAGCGACGTGATCCTGTGGATCAGCTCCGGGCTCACGGTGCCGAGCGTGGTCGGTGACGACCTTGGCAGCGCCCAGGGCGCGCTCAGCCAGTTCACCGTCCACATCGTCAAGCAGACGACCACCAGCGCCGATGCGGGCACCGTGCTGAGCCAGAGCCCGGCCCCCGGAGAGGCGGTGCCGGCCAACGGGGTCGTCACGCTGACCGTCGCGCAGGCTCCGGAGACCGTCCGGCTTCCGCGCGTGGTCGGCGAGACGCCGTCGGCGGCCACATCGACGCTGAACGGCCTCGGTCTCAACGTCAACACCGCCTCCACCACGGTGCACAACCCGGCCAACGTCGGGATCGTCGTCCAGCAGAGTCCCGGCTCGACCACCGTCGTCAAGAAGGGCTCAAGCGTGACGATCACCGTGGGCCAGGCCGCGGCGGGGTCCAGCGGTTCCAGCGGGGTGAGTTCAGGCGGAGGCTCGAGCAACTCGGGCGGCAGCTCGGGCGTACCGGGAACCGCGGGCGGCTCGAACCGGACCACCTCCACGACCACCACCACGCCCACGACATCGACCACAACGACCAGTTGAGCGCCTCGCGCCGGATCGCAGTGCTCGGGGGCGGCCGCTCATCCGAGCACGAGGTGTCGCTCGCCTCCGCCGCTTCGGTCGCGGATGGCCTGCGCGACGCGGGGCATGAGGTCAGGGAGATCGAGGTCGGGCGCGACGGCGTCTGGCGGGAGGGCGGGATTGAGCTCGCGGTCACCCCCGGCCGTGGCATCCCTGAGATCGATGCAGTATTCCCGGTTCTGCATGGCCCGTTCGGGGAGGACGGGACCGTCCAGGGTCTGCTGGAGCTGCTCGACATTCCGTACGTCGGCGCAGGGGTGCTGGCGAGCGCCGCGTGCATGGACAAGGTCGTGTTCAAGGAACTGATGGCGGCTGGAGGATTGCCGCAGGTCGCCTATCAGGCGGTCGGCTTCCGGGAGTGGGAGGCTGACCCTGAGCTGGTGGTTCGGCGCCTCGGCGATCTGGGGCTGCCCGTATTCGTCAAGCCGGCTCGGCTCGGCTCGTCGGTCGGTATCGGCCGCGTCCAGGCGCCGGAGGAGGTCAGGCCTGCGCTGGCCGACGCCTTCGATCACGACCCGCTGGTGATCGTCGAGGCCGCCGCGCCTGGGATCGAGGTGGAGTGCTCGGTCCTCGGCAACGAGGATCCAATCGCCTCGGTACCCGGTGAGATCCTCCTCGCGGCCGGTGAGTCAGGCTGGTACGACTATCAGACGAAGTACACGGCGGGGGCCATGGAGCTCGTCGTTCCGGCCCGCATCTCGGACGCTGCAGGTGAGCGTGTGCAGGCACTGGCGATCGAGGCGTTCGTCCGTTCGGGTTGCAGCGGCCTCGCCCGAGCGGATTTCTTCGTAGCCGGCGACGAGGTGCTCTTGAACGAGCTCAACACGATGCCGGGATTCACCCGCACGAGCGTCTTTGGCGCACTCTTCGCGGCCTCCGGGGTCCCCTACCCGGAGCTGCTGGACCGCCTCGTGGCGCTTGCCTTGGATCGCCACACACGCGAGCGCTCTCACAGCTTCTGAATCGCACCCGCGGCCGGAACCCCCCCGAGCACCGCAACTCCGACCGCCCGACGTGGGTTATCGCCACTGGCCGGGTCAAAACAGTGAAGGAGTTTGAGATGAGACGGACTGACCCGAAGCCAGGCGCCACGCGCCGGCTGAAACGCGTCGGACTGGGGCTCCTGGCCTCAGCTCTGGCAGCAACCGCATTGGCCGCCGTTCCGGTGGCCGCTTCTGCCGCCGGCACGCTCACCGTGACGGGCAACGTGAATGTGCCCACAGGCGCCAACGCGGGGAATGTGTACGCAGTGCTGCTCGACCTCGGCGGCAATGCTGCGGCTGAGGCGCAGGTGACTGCAGGCTCACCGACCACGAGCGGCTCATACGAGTTCGACAACGTCGTTCCCGGCAGCTACAAGGTCTATTTCGTCGACCCGACGGCGACCGATGACGTTGCGCCACAGTACCTCGGTCAGGCGACCGCATTTCAGGATGCGGCGCCCACGACGATCTCCAGCTCGGGTGCCCTCGGCGCTGTGACGCTCGGCACCGGCGGGGAGATCACGGGCACGATCAGCGATGCCAACACCGGTGATACAGCCACGAGCATCACGGCCCATCCGGTCGGCGCGACGGACCCCGGCCAGAGCGCCTTCTGGTCCTGGTACGCCGATGGCCTGCCGCTCGGGTCGATCACGACTTCGGGTTCGACCACCGGGTACGCGATCGGCGGACTGGTTCCAGGATCCAGCTACACGCTTGCGTACGGCTTCAGGTGGACGGCGACGACGCCGCACTGGTCGACGACCGCGTATGTGACGAGCGGCAACAGCGTTACCGCCGATGCCGGACTGGCCTCCGTGTTCAAGGCACAGACGGCGACGCCACTGGCCGTCAGCTTCGGCGTGCCGGCTGTCGGCGCGATCAGCGGCACGGTCACCAATCCGGGCGGCCTGCCGAACCCGAATGTCAGCGTCGAGTTGTTTGACAGCTCCGGCGCCAAGATTCCGGCGTCTGTCACCTGGTCAGATGGAACCTACACCGCCAGCGGCCTGCTGCCTGGGGCCTACAAGGTCGATTTCGTTCCGACCTCGACCGCGCTGGCGTCGCAGTTCTACAACGGCGCGGTGACGCTGGCGGGCGCCAGCGCAGTCAACGTCACGTCGGGACAGACCACCGCCAACGTCAGCGTGACGCTGGCGGCAGCCGCCACTGTCAGTGGCAGGGTGACGGCGGCGCAGGGCGGTGCCGCGCTCGGTGGGATCGAGGTCGAGCTGATCGACGCCCAGGGCCACGATCTTGCAGACGCGTTCACGGCGGCGGACGGCACGTACACGCTCACCCGGGTTCCAGCCGGGAGCTGGTTTGTCAAGTTCGACGGTGGCCGTGCCTTCAACGGCAGCTACTACGCGACCGAGTACTTTGTCGGCAGGTCGACTCTGGCCGGTGCCAAGGCGCTTGCGGTCAGTGCCGGGGCCACGGTCACGGGCGTCGATCAGGCGTTGCTTGGCGAGAGCGCGACGGCAGCGGGAGTCCCCAAGGTCTCAGGCGGGTCGCTGAGCGGTCTGTCGACCAACAAGGTGGCGCTGAAGTTCAAGCTCACCGCCGGCACCGGTCCTGCCGGCTACCTCAGCTCGTTCACGGTGAAGCTGCCGAAGAACGTCAGCTGGAACAAGAGCAAGCTCGGGAGCGACATCGTGATCGCTCACGACAAGTTCACCTACACGATCAGGAGCGGCAAGCTCGTGATCACGTTTGCGACCGGTAAGAAGACCGTCTCGTTCCAGATCAAGGCCGGTGGCATCAGGGTCACCAAGGGCATTCAGAATCAGGCCAAGCAGCGCGAGATCAAGTCCCAGTCGGTCGCTCTCAGCGTCACCGACACGGCCGGTGTGACGAGCTCGGCCTCGTTCACGGTCAAGAACCCGCACTGATCATCCGCACGCATTGCCCGTCGGCTCGCCTTGTGGTGGGCTGGCGGGCTCGCGCGCATTCCGCCACGCCAGCCGAGCGGTGCTGGCGCTCGGCGCGCTGGAACATGCTGGGGATACCCGATCACGATCAGGACGGTCGCGTCGAGGCGGGCTGGGTCGCACGAGGCATGAGGGTGCTCATTCACGGAAATCGCCGCCGGGTTCGCCGATTTCCCTGATCCGACCTGAATATCGCGCGCTTTTCGGGAAATCGACGTGGCCATGAGCGATTTCTTGGTTTAAGCACCCTCGAACCGCACGTGCCGGCAGACCTCACCCGTGCGGCCAGACCTCACTCGTACCGGCAGACCTCACCCGTGCCGGCAGACCTCACCCGTGCCGGCAGACCTCACTCGTGCCGGCAGACCTCACTCACGCCGCCAGAGCCCGCCACGCGCCGGCAGAGGTCACTGACCCCGAGGCGGCACACATCGAGACCTGGTCTTTACTAGCGGTACAGATCGATCTCGTTGATCGCGGCGTGGTTGCTGTCCTGCGGGAGTTTCGTGATCCAGACCAGGTAGTAGCGGTAACCATGGCCGTCGGTGTTCAGCCTGAACTTGCGGGAGGCCGCCACCGCCACGCTTCGCGTTAGTGGCACCCAGTGGGTGTCCCCGAAGTGGTACAGATTGGGCGTGGAGCTGGTCCCGTAGATGACTGCGGTGAAGCCCGGGGTCGACGTGTAGAGGTCAAGTCTGGTGGCCGCCACCGGGCTCGACGCATAGACGTAGATCCCGACCCCGGCCTTGCCAAGGCCGCCGTCGGCGTAGTAGTAGTCCTCGGTGTCCCACGCCGTGTTCCGGTTGCCGTCGACCGCGTAGGGGGCCGCGGAGTCATCCTGGGCGATGCCGCCCTGTCCGTACGGGTTGTAGGCGCTGACGCAGGTCGAGCAGATGGGGACGGGGACCGCCGCCGAGCCTCCGCCGCCACCACCGCCACCATGCCCGGGCTGCGCTCTGGTTGCCAGCACGACGATCACCGCCGCCACGGTCACCGCGGCGACGCCGATCAGCACCAGGACCAGACGGCGGCGACGCACGCTCAGGGGGACCCGCCTGCGCGTCTCGGCTGGCAGTGACTCGAGCACCGTCGTGACCTCTCCGTCGGCGGTGCCGGCGCGGGTGGTCTCGAGGGCAAGCACCTTCTCGAGGTCGGCGATCATCTCGTCGTCGTCGACGTAGCGTTCGGACAGCTCCTTGTCGGTGGCGGTCTCGATCACCGATGCCAACGTCGCCGATACCTCAGGACGGAGCTTGCGGACGTCGGGGAAGTCCTCGCGCACGTGCTTCATCGCAACGCCGACCTGCGTCTCCGCCTTGTAGGGGAGCTCGCCGGTGAGCATCTCGTAGAGCACGACGCCGAGCGAGTAGACATCGGACTGGCCGCTGACGGGCTGGCCCAGCGCCTGCTCGGGCGCCACGTAGTCGGTAGTGCCGAGCACCCGGCCATCATCGGTCAGGCCCTCCTCCTCGAGCGTCCGCGCGATCCCGAAGTCGGTCACCTTGGCGGTGCCCTCGGCGTCGATCAGGACGTTCTGCGGCTTGACGTCACGGTGCACGATCTGGTGCGCGTGCGCAGCGCTCAGAGCTCGTGCGATCTCAATGCAGTAGGCGACGGCCTCCGGGATCTCGAGTCGTCCGAGCCGGCGGATGCGATCCTTGAGCGTCTCACCATCGATGCACTCGAAGACGATGTAGGGCCTGCCCTCGTCCTCCCCCGCATCGATCACGTGCACGATGTTGGGGTGTGAGAGTCGCGCCACCGCTCGTGCCTCGCGCCGGAAGCGCTCGAGCTGATCAGAGTCGGTCGCGACTTCGCGGTTCATCACCTTGATCGCGACGAAGCGCTCGAGCGTCTCGTCCTGCGCGCGGTAGACCGTCGACATCCCGCCGGAGCCGATGCGTGACTCCAGTCGATACCTGCCTCCGAGGGTCGTTCCGAGCAAACTGCTCATCTGCTGGTCCTATTGTGAAACAAGCGGGCCGCATCCTTCTGCCGAGGGTTCGACGCAACCCAACTTGCGCCGGCTCAGGACTGGCTCAGCCTCTCGTCACCTGCGGTCGCACGGATGCCGAGTCCGGCCAAGGCCAACT
Organism: uncultured Conexibacteraceae bacterium; assembly: GCA_963848435.1. Classification (GTDB taxonomy): domain Bacteria; phylum Actinomycetota; class Thermoleophilia; order Solirubrobacterales; family Solirubrobacteraceae; genus Palsa-465. The sequence continues at coordinate 525,200 of CAWKDQ010000011.1, forward strand.
CGATCTCGTCGGCGTGGTCTGTCAGCGAGCCGATCACCGCTGTGCCGGGGTGGAACGAGGACAGCAGGTCGACCGCCGCGCCGGCCTGCTCGGCTGGAACCATCGCCGCCAGACCGCAGCCCATGTTGAAGACCTCCCACATCTCGGCTGCGGCGACCTGGCCGCAGGCGGCGATCAGCTCGAACACCGGCGGTATCGGCAATGGGTCAGTGATCGAATATCCGACCCCGACCCCGATCCGCCGCAGGTTCATCAGGCCACCGCCGGTGATGTGCGCAAGCCCGCGAACCTCGATCTCGCTGCGGATCAGTGCAAGCACCGCCCGCACGTAGATCACGGTCGGCTCCAGCAGGACGTCGGCGACCGTCTGCCCACCTAGCATCGACGGCCGTGCGTCCAGCGCGAGCCCGCCGTCTTCAAGCAGCGCGCGCCGTGCCAGCGTCAGCCCGTTGGAATGAACGCCCGATGCCGGCAGCCCGATGATCGCGTCGCCCGGCCGGGCCTGGGAGCCATCGATGATCGCGTCGAGCGGCACCACGCCGAAGGCGGAGCCGACGAGGTCGAACCCATAGGGCGATGGGTGGCCGCGGAGCACCTCCGGCACCTGGCAGACCTCGCCGCCGGGCACCTCGACGCCCGCGTCCGCGGCGCCGACGGCGATCCCCCGCCCGATCGCCTCGAGCAGCGAGGGCTCGGCCTGCTCGACGGCGATGTAGTCCAACAGCGCGATCGGCTCGGCGCCGACGCAGATCAGGTCGTTGACGTTCATCGCCACGCAGTCGATCCCGATCGTGTCGAATCGCTGGGTCTGCTCGGCGACGATCACCTTCGAGCCGACGCTGTCGGTCGCCAGTGCGATCCCGACGTTCGGCGCCAGGCCGCTCGGCAGCCGCATCACGCTGGCGTAGTGGCCCGGCAGCGGCACCGTCAGTGACTCGCGCCCAGTCTCGATCGTCTTCAGCACGCTCACGATCGCGGCCACGCCCTCATCGGCCTGGTGGGTGTCCACCCCCGCTGCGGCGTATGCGTCGGTCACGGATCCCATTCTCACACGTCGGCGGGCGAGTCTGGTCCCTGCGCCCGTCTCGCGCTGCCTGTCCGCGCGAGCTTGGCCAGGGCCACCGAACCCAGAGCGATCCGATAGGCCGAGAACGGCCACAGCGGCCGATCGCTCTCGACCAGCTCGATCAGCCGTGTCGACGCGAGCGTGGAGGAGAAGGAGGCAACCGCGCCGACCGCGAACGCTCCGCGCGAGCCCTCGGGTAGTCCACGCTGGTAGAGACGCAGGCACTTCAGCGCTGTCGCCCCGCCGATCACCGGCAGCGCAACGTGCCGCGACAGTCGCTCGGCATCGATGCGTCCGAACCGTCGCAGCCGCGCGGCGGTCAGCGTCGCGCCGTTGCGGGAGACGCCGGGGAACAGCGCGCAGGCCTGAGCCAACCCCAGCCACAGACCGTCGAGCGGTGCCGCCTCATCGAAGCCGCGCTGCTGCGCTGAGCGGTCCGCCCAGGCCAACGCCGCCGCTCCGGCGATCAGACCGGTGGCGATCGTGCCGGGTCCGCCGAGGAAGCGCTCGATCGGCCGTTCGAGCGCGAAGCCGACCACCACCGGCGGCAGCAGCGACAGGGCGACAACGGCAGCCGAGTCGAGGTTCGCCTCGCGTGCGGCCTCGACGACCTCCTGTCTGAGCATCACCACCAGCGCCGCCGCGGTGCCGGCGTGCAGCGCCACCTCAAAGGCCTTGCGCACCTCGGGGTCGGGCGAGACACCGTCCCATCCGAGCAGCCACGGCACCAACTCGACATGGCCCGAGGATGAGATCGGCAGCAGCTCGGCCGGACCGTGCAACAGCCCGATCGCGAGCGCTCGCCCAAGCGGCGCCCGCCCGGTTCGTCCTGCCATTAAACGCGAGGTGTCCGCTCGTGCTCCGGCTCTGACGGCGAGCTGAGCTGAATCTGGTCAGCGGGAGGCTCCCGCCGCCCGCGCAGCCACCGCACGAACCACCACACCACCGCCACGACGACGACCGCGACAACGATGTAGTCGACGATGTCGAGATGGTGCTTCCACTGGTTCCAGTTCTTGCCCACGCCCTTGCCGAGCAGCGCCAATCCGGTGATCCAGACGATCGAGCCGATCGTCGCCATCGATACGAACCGCCAGAACGGCATCCTCACGATCCCGGCCGCGTACGGCGGCGCCGACCGGAACACCGGAATCCAGCGCGACACGATTATGACCGGGGAGCCGTAACGGTCGAACCAGCCGTGCGCCCGCTCGATCTTGGCGTCGTCGATGTGGATCGGGCTGCCGCGCCGGGACAGCACCTCATGCAGTCCGAAATAGCCGATCGCATAGCAGCAGCTCGCTCCCAGGACATCGCCGAGCACGCCGGCGATGATGATCCCGATCAGCGTCATGTTGCCCTCGTCGACGTTGAATCCGGCGAACAACATCGTCACCTCGGTGCCGGGCACGATGATCAGCTGGGACATGATGATCATCAGCGTGATGCCCGCATATCCAAGGTGCTGGACCGCGTGCGTCGCCAGGTTTACGAACGACTCTGTGACTGAAGCGTCGATGAACACGCGCTGAGTGTACGGTTGTCCGCCTGCCCTGTCTGTACGCCAAAGGTCGTAATCGTGTCTGTACCTCTGTTTGACACCGAAACCCCGCTGCTACCGCTGCGCGCGGCGATTCTCGAGCGCGTCACGGCCGTGATCGAGGACGGACGCTTCATCCTTGGGCCCGAGGTCGACGCGTTCGAGCAGGAGCTCGCCGCCTACGTCGGGACCAACCATGCGATCGGCGTGGCCAACGGCACCGACGCAATCACGATCGCCGCTCGCGCGCTGGGGGTCGAGCCGGGTGACGAGGTTGTCGTGCCCTCCTACACGTTCTACGCGACAGCCGAGGCGATCGCCGCGATGGGCGCCGTGCCGGTCTTCTGCGACATCGACCGCGACACCCGCAACATCACCGTCGAGACGATCCGGCCTGCGCTGACGGCGAACACCCGGGCGATCGTGGCGGTCGATCTGTTCGGCATGCCTGCTGAGATCCCGGCGATCCGCGACGCGTTCGGGCTGCCGGTGATCGAGGACGCTGCTCAGGCGCTCGGCGCGAGCCTCGACGGCGTCAAGGCCGGAGCGCTGGGCGACCTTGCAACCTTCTCCTTCTATCCCTCCAAGAACCTCGGAGCCTTCGGCGACGGCGGCGCGATCACGACCGATGACGACGAGCTCGCGGAACGCATCCGCGCGCTGCGGTTCCACGGCTCGCACGACAAGCAGAGCTTCGAGTATGTCGGCTACAACTCACGCCTGGACGAGATCCAGGCCGCGGTCCTGCGGGTGCTGCTCCCACAGATCGACGCCTGGTGCGACGGCCGCCGCGCCGGCGTCCAGGCCTACATCGACGCGGGGCTCGGCTCCCACCTTGAGCTGGGTGGCGCCCCGCTGGGCGCCACCCCGGCCTGGCATCTGTACGTGGTGACCCACCCTGAAGCTGACGCCAAGCTGGCGGCGCTGAACGACGCCGGCGTCCAGGCGCGCGCCTACTACCGGGTGCCCCTGCACCGCCAGCCTGCGATGGCGCCGTACGTCGGTCGGGATGGCCGGGGGCTCGAGCTGCCGGTGACCGACGAGCTGGCGCGCACCGGACTGGCACTGCCGATCAGCCCGGTGTTCACGCGCGCGATGGCCGACGAGGTCGTGGCGGCACTCGCTGCGGCCTGACCAGGGATCGGGCGCATGAAGGTCTGGGTCGACCTCACCAACTCGCCGCACGTGCTGGTGCTCGCGCCGGTGATCCGGCGCCTGGAGCAGCAGGGACATGAGGTCGAGGTCACCGCCCGCGACTTCGCGCAGACGCTTCAGCTCTGCGACCGGCTCGGGATCGGCCACTACGCGATCGGACGTCACCGCGGCGCATCGCGGGCCGACAAGGCGATCGGCCTGGCCGGTCGTTCCTTCGAGCTCTGGCGGTTTGCGCGCGGGCGCGGGTTCGACCTCGCGTTCGGCCACGGCTCCAACGACATCACGGTCGCCGCGCGGATGCTCGGGATCCCCTGCTCAACCATGTTCGACTACGAGTGGGCGACGGTCCAGCACAACGTCAACTGCCGGCTGGCGCAGGCGGTGGTGGTGCCGGACGTGATTCCGGTCGAGCGCTTCGAGCGGTACGGCGCCGTCGGCAAACTCAGGCGCTACCCGGGTCTCAAGGAGGAGTACTACCTGTACGACTTCGAGCCCGATCCGTCGGTCCTGACCGAGCTGCGCCTGAACCCTTCCGAGCCGATCGCGGTCGTCCGCACGCCTCCGGCCGTGTCGCTCTATCACCGGTTCGAGAACGACCTCTTCGCGCAGGTGCTGCAACGGCTGCGCGGGGCGCAGACGGTCGTACTCCCGCGCACCCGGGAGCAGCGCGATCAGCTCGAGCGCATCTGGCGGGTTCATCGTCCCCGAGAACGCGATCGACGCCCAATCGCTGATCGCCTACGCCGACCTCGTCGTCTCCGCCGGCGGCACGATGAACCGTGAGGCGGTGGCGCTCGGAACGCCGGTGTTCACTGTCTTCGAGGGCCGTATGGGCGCCGTCGACGAGCGTCTGATCGCTGAGGGCCGCCTGCGCAAGCTCTCGAGCCCCGAGGAGGTCGAGCTCGCCAAGCGCACCGATCAGCCCGGCCTGCAACGAATCCGTCGCAACCCGCGGCTGCTGGTCGAGCTTCTGGCTTCGCCTGCCGCACCGGGCTCCTGACCGGCGAGGGCCGGGTTCCGGCCAGCGGGCCGGAACCCGGGCACAAGCGCGAATTAGTCCGCGTTTACCGGATTCCCTAATAGAATCCGCGCCGATGCGCCGACGGATACGGTCCGCGGCCTTGCCCGTGCATCGCCACTCGCTTCTGCAGTTCGTGGTGGACGGTCTCCTGGTCGCTCTCGGCTACCTGCTCGCCTACTGGGTGCGCTTCGACGGTCGCAACCGACCGGCGCGAGAACGCGCGATACACGCACTCTGTTCGACCACACGATCTGGTGGGTCGTGCCGCTGACGCTGGTCGTGCTGGCCGGCTTCGGCGTCTACGAACGGCTTTGGACCTACGTCGGCCAGCGGGACTTCGAGCAGGTCGCGAAGGGCGCCGTCGGTGTCGACGCTGCTGGTCGTCGGCGTGATCGCGCTCGTGCACCCGGTGACCGTGTTCTCGCAACGCGCCGGGGGCAGCGTCGGCGTGCCGCTGCCGGCGAGCGTGGCCGTCCTGTTCCTGCTGCTGATGTTCGCGCTGCTCGGAGGCGTGCGCTTTCTCACGCACCTGATCACCGAGGGCCGCGTTCGCACCGATTCGGCATACGAAGGGCACGCGGGAGGTGCTGATCGTCGGCGCCGGCGAGGGCGGCCGGCTGGTCGTTCGCGAGCTGATGCGCAACTCGGAGCTGCGAATGCTTCCGGTCGGCTTCATCGATGACGACCCGCGCAAGCGCCGCCTGCGGGATGAGTACGGGCTGCGCGTGCTCGGCACCACCGCACAGTCCGACCTCGAGCGCGTCCTCGACGAGCTCGAGCCGGATGAGGTGCTGATCGCGATCCCGTCGGCCCCCGGTACGGTGCGCGCCTCTGTGGTCAGCGCCTGCCGTGCCCGTGGCATCCCGGTGCGCACGACCCCGACGGTGTTCGAGATGCTGCAGGACGGCGCCGGCCAGCTGCGTGTCACCCGCCAGCTGCGCGAGGTTCAGGTCGAGGACATCCTCGGACGCGAGCCCGTGCGCATGGAGCTCGAGCGTGTCGGCGCGTACGTGCGCGGGGAGGTCGTCCTCGTCACCGGGGCGGGCGGCTCGATCGGCTCCGAACTGTGCCGTCAGATCGCGCGCGTGGGGCCGCGAAAGCTCGTGCTCGTCGACCATGCCGAGGACAACCTCTTCGAGATCGCGCGTGAGCTGACCGACGAGCGCCACGTCAACGTGACCGTGCCGGTGCTGGCCGACTGCAAGGAGGACGAGCGAATGCGCGAGGTGCTCGCCGAGCACCGTCCCGCGGTCATCTTCCATGCGGCCGCCTACAAGCATGTGGCGATGATGGAGAACAATCCCGTTGAGGCGGTGCGCAACAACTCGCTCGCGACGCTGCTGATGGCGCGTGCCGCCGGTGATTTCGGAGTCGAGACGTTCGTACTCGTCTCGACCGACAAGGCGGTCAACCCGGCGACCGTGATGGGGGCCTCCAAGGCGCTGGCCGAGTGGGCCGTGGAGGCGATGGCGGCCCGGTATCCGGACACCCGCTACGCGACCGTGCGGTTCGGCAACGTGCTCGGCTCCTCCGGCTCGGTCGTGCCGATCTTCCGGCGTCAGATCGCGGCCGGCGGTCCGGTGACCGTCACCGACGAGCGCATGACGCGTTACTTCATGACGATCCCGGAGGCGGTCCAGCTCGTGATCCGTGCGGGATCGCTGTCTGAGCGCTCGGGCCAGGTGTTCGTGCTCGAGATGGGCGAGCCGATCAAGATCGTCGACCTCGCCGAGACGATGATCAGGCTCTCAGGACTCGAGCCCGGCAAGGACATCGCGGTGGAGATCGTCGGTGCTCGAGCCGGGGAGAAATTTGACGAGGTGCTGTTCAACCCGTACGAGCGCGCCCAGCCGACAGCCGCCCAGAAGATCATCCGTGCCGAGCGCGCGCCGCTTGATCCCGCATGGGTGAAGGAGACCTTCGATCACATCAACCTGCTCGTGCTCGAGGGTGACGCGGCGGCTCTCGCCGGTCACGTCTCTAAGCTCGATTCGCAACGCGCGGCCGGCGTCGCCGGTGCTGTGGCCCGGACCGCATCGTAGACTCGCGCCTCACCATGCTCACGTTCGCCACGCTGTCGGTCCACAACTTCGTCAACTCCGTCGGGGCATACGTCGGGTTCGCCTCGATCATCGCCGTCGCGATCCTGATCCTCCTGTACTTTGCGCACGCCCGTGAGACCGCGACGCTCCGCGACCGCCTCGATGAATCTCAGGCACGGATCGGCGGGCTCGAAGCGCGTGTCGCCCAGCTGACGAGCGTGCAGGCGGCTGCTCAGGCCGCTGCCCAACGCGGCCGGACTCCCGCGCCGGTTGCGCCAGCGCCGGCTCTCAGGCCTGCCGGTGCCGCTGCCGGCGTGGGTGCTGTTGGCGCCGCCGCAGCACTTGCGACGGGTAGCGGCTCGGTACGTCGCGTGCCGGTGGCCGCGACCGACGCAGCCACCCAGGCCGGCGTCCCGGCGGGTGTGGCCGGGCCCGCTGGAGCCTCGACGCTGCTGCCCGCGGCGCCGGCCGGCACCGGTGCCCCGCCGTTGGCGTCGGCGACGAAGCTGATCCCCGATCCTCCCGAGCTGGCAAAGCCGGTGCGGGCCGTTGCCGCCAAGACCGACGGTGCGCCGGATGACACCCTGTTCGTGCCGGGCTCGGCCGTGGCGGCTGTGACCGCGGCGGCAGCCGCCAGCGCCGCTGCGGCCGCCAGCCGGCCGCAGGCTGCTCCGGCACCGACGGCCGTGCCGGCACCGCCGCCTGCAGCGAAGCCGGCGCCGCCGCGCCGAGGCCGCACAAAGACCGAGGCCGAGCCGAAGACCGAGGCCGCATCGCCGGCTGCGGGCGCGACCCAGGCGCTGCCGGCTGTGGCGGCGGCCTCGGCCCGTACCCCGAGCGCGACTCCTCGTGGTGTGGCGGCCGCGCCAGCGGCTTCCGCGGCGCCGGGCGAGGCCGCATCAGACGGAGATCCACCGGCGGCGGGGGGTGCCGTTGCCGCCGGTTCTGTCGCGGCGGGTGCTGTCACGGCGGGTGCTCGTCGCGGCCGGGGCCGGGGTGGCGACGGCTCGCAGTGAGTCGTCCGGGCCGCCGCGCGTGCAGATCGGGGCCGAGGCTCGAACCAGCAACGGTGCCGCGCGCCGGACGACTCCCAGGACCCGCCCTGCCGAGCCGCTGCTGCCACCGATGGATCCCGACGGCACCAGGACCCACAGGCGGCTCTCGGGGCGTTTGGTGCCGCTGCTGATCTCCGCGGTCGCCGTGGCCGTGATCGTGATCGGCCTGGTGGTGATCACCAACAACGGCGGTTCGACCACAGCGAACGTCGGGCACAACTCCAACCCCACCGGTGAGAGCGTTTCCAACCAGCAGCATAAGTCGGCGCCGTTCAAGCCCTCGAAGTACAAGGTCGCTGTGCTCAACGGCACCGCCGTGGCCGGACTGGCCGGAGATGTCAGCACGAAGCTCGCTCGCGAGGGCTTCAAGAAGGGCAACGCCACGAACGCCGCCTCGCAGACCTACGGCACGACCGTCGTCTACTACGTCCCGGGGGGTAGCGCCGCGGAGAACAAGATCGCCGCGGGCCATGTGGCCAAGGGATTGGCGCAGGGAGGGAGCACGCCGGCGGTTGACCCCGCCACGCAGGCTGCGATCAGGAGCTGCTCGATCAGCGCGGCCGGAGCGTCGCTCGGCTCCTGCGGCGCCGATGTGATCGTGCTGGTCGGAAGCGACCGCGCTGGCCTGGCATCCAGTGGCTCCACCGGCTGAGGGGCCTGCAAGCCCCTCCACGGCCTTCCCCGGCGACGTGCAGGCGATGGACCAGGGCCGGACCGTTCTTCGCGCGGGTGCGCTCAGAGATGAGGCGTCCGGCCTGCTCTTGGCACGCCATGGCCAGACCGACGACAACCTCGAGCCGATACGTGCCCAGGGCTTCACCGACACCCCGCTGAACGCGGTCGGGATCGAGCAGGCCCACGCGCTCGCCGCCAGAGTCGCGGCTGACTTCCAGGTGCGGTCGCTGTGGAGCTCGGATCTCTCGAGGGCGCTCAGGACCGCGCAGATCGTCGGCGAGCGAATCGGACTGGTGCCGCGTGCGGATGCCGGCCTGCGCGAGGGCTTCCGCGGGGAGTGGGAGGGGCGGCTGTTCGTGGACATCGCTCGCGAGCAGCCGGACGCCTACGCCGCCTGGCTGCGCGGCGGCGCAGATTTTCGTTTCCCCGGCGGCGAGTCGCTGCAGGAACATGCCGACCGTGTCTGGGAGGCGCTTGTAGAGATTCGCGCCACCGGCCCACTGCCGGCACTGGTGGTCTGCCATCGCGGATCGATCCGGGCCGTGCTGTGCCGTGCCGACCCGCGTGGGCTCGACGCGTTTCACGAGTACGACGTGCCGAACACCGGCGTGGTGCAGCTTTGAAGCGCCTGCCGGTGATCGCGTTCGGCGTGCTTGTCGCCGCGACGGTCGGCGCGTTCTTCCTGACGCAGGCGATCAAGGTCAACGACTCGTTCATCTACGGACAGTCGGTCACGCCCGGGGCCTTCAACCCGCAGTCGGGCCGGACCGCCTCGTGTATCTCGAAGACACGCAAGCTGATCAACTACCGCCAGTCGGAGCTGAGCTTCTACGCCGCCGTGTCGGGCCCCGTGGGGGTGTACATCGTCAAGGCTTCGAATCCTGACGGGCCGGCGGTGGCCACGGTCTCATCAGGAACGCAGATGGCCAAGGGTGCGTCGCACACCTTCATATGGCACGGTCGCCGCAACGACGGCCGGTTTGCGCGCGACGGCCTCTACTACTTCAAGATCCTGCTCGTCAACCAGGGGCGCAGCTTCGCGCTCAAGACCTTTCCGGTGCAGGTGATCACCAGCCCGCCCCACCCGCGCGTGACGGGCGTCACGGTGCTCAGCCGCACCGCCGACACCACCACGCCGACGACCACCACGACGACGACCACCAGCGGCGCGAGTGCAACCACCACGAGCACGGCAACGAGCACGGCCACGACGACCAGCACCACCACGACCACCGAGAGCTCCGGCGCGCCGGCGAGTTCGACACAGCCGGCGGTGATCTCCTCGCCGCACACCCATGTCAGGATCTACTACAGCCACGGCCCGTATCGCCGTGCCTGGATCGACATCTACCGCACCGATCTGCCCGGCAGGCCACGTCTGGAGCAGACCTTTGCCGCGAACGCCACCGGCAGTTGGGCGCTCTGGAACGGTGAGATCGGTGGCCGGCCCGCTCCGGCCGGAACATATCTCGTCGGGATCACCGCCCAGAACCTCGCCTGTGATCAGGCATCATGGCCGGTGGTGATGCCGCCGCCACCCGGGACCACTCAGGGGGCTGGCGTCACGGTCCGCTACCTCTCGGTGACGCCGCCGCTGACCCCGACCGCATCCGGCGCGAACGCGAGCGTGGGCATCAGCTCACCGGATGCAGACTTCACCTGGTTCCTGCATCGGGCAGGCGGCTCGAAGACGCTTGAACACGGCAACGGACCGGCCGGCGCCGCCAGCCTGTCGGTGCCCATGCCCCGTCACACCGCCGGGCTCTACGTGCTGGACGTCCGCGCCGGGGCTCACAGCGCGGCGGTGCCGCTGGTTGCGTTCAAAGCGGGCCGCGCGGCGGCGAATGCCCGCGTGCTCGTGGCGCTGCCGATGCTGAGCTGGATCGGCAACTCGCCGGTCGACGACACCGGCGACGGGCTGGTCAACACGCTCTCACGCGGATCTGCGGTCAAGCTGGATCGCCCGCTCGTCGACGGTCCGCCAGGCAGCCTCGCGGGCGACGCCGCGCTGCTGGCATCCCTGGACAGCCGCCACAGGACCTACCAGCTCACGACCGACGTCGCGCTTGCCGAAGGTCACGGGCCCTCGCTGAACAACCGCTGGGGCGTGGTCTTCCCCGAGGGCACCGAGTTCCTGCCGGCATCGCTGGCGAGCGACCTTCCCGCCTTTGTCAGGGGCGGCGCACACGTGCTGACGCTCGGAGTTGACACGCTCCAGGGCACCAGCGAACTCTCGGGCTTCCCGGCGGACCCGCAGGCCGCGGCTCCGGTCAGGACCAGGACGGACATCTTTGGAGCTCAGCGGGGTCCGCTGAGCTCGACCGACGGCGCCCTGATCACCGAGCTCGAGGACCAGCTGGGCCTGTTCCGAGGCACGACCGTGTTCACGGGTTTCAGCAGGTATCAGCCGATCGAGCCTCCCGCCGGAGCATCGCTGTCGGCGGCCGGTATCGCCAACGGCTCGGCGGCGATCGTCGCTTACCGCCTCGGCTCCGGCACCGTGATCCAGGTCGGCCTGCCGGGCTACGGCGCGAGCCTTGCCCACAACGTCGACTCGCAGGAGCTGCTCAACAGCGCCTGGAGCGTGTTGTCGTCGAAGCGATAGCGTCGCCGGTGCGATGGCCGGATACCTCAAACGTCTACTGAGCTCGCTCGGGGCCTACCAGATCGCGAGCATCGTTCAGAAGATGCTGGCGGTGCTGCTGCTGCCGATCTACACCGGGCGGATTCCGCCGTCCGGTTACGGCATCGTCGAGACGCTCGCGACGTTCGTGATCTTCGCGAGCATCGTGATCCGGCTGGGGATGATCGAGTCGTTCCTGCGGTTCTATTTCGTGGACCGCGACCCGGCCGCGCGCAACGCGCTCGTGCGCAGATCAGTGCTGTTCCTGATCGCGACCACGACGATCGGCTGCGCCCTCCTCGCCGTTCCGGCGGCACCGCTCTCGAGGTTGATCACCAGTGAGGATGTGCCGGGATCGTTCCGCGTGGCGGTGCTGGGCATCTGGTCGTTCACCAACCTGGAGTTGGCCATGGCGGTGCTGCGGGTCGACGAGCGGCTCAAGGCCTACGCCGTGGTCGGCACCACCAACGTCGTCATCACGGTGGCGTCCTCACTGGTGCTGGTCGTCGGCCTCGACAAGGGCTACAACGGCCTGCTGATCGCCAACTACGGCACCAGCACGCTGGTGCTGTTCGGCCTCTGGTGGTACCTGCGCAGGCGGCTGCTGCCGCGCGGCGGCGTGGCCGAGAGCTTCCGGGCGCTGTTTCGCTTCGGCCTGCCGACGGTGCCCGCTGAAGCCTCCGTCTATGCGCTCAGCGTGCTGGACCGTCAGTTCATCGTCCACCAGCACGGTGCCGCCGCCGCCGGCCGCTACGCGATCGCGGTCAAGGTCGCGGGGGCGATTGCGTTCATCGTCACCGCGTTTCAGTACGCGTGGCCGCCACTGGCCTACTCGGTGAGCGACGATCAGCAGGCCGCGCGGTTGTATGCGCTGGTCACCACCTACTACGTGCTGGTCACGGGCTGGGTCGTGGCGGGACTGGCGCTCGAGGGCCGCTACATAATCCGGTTCCTGGCCCCGCACGCCGGTTATTTCGAGGCCTACAGGGCGATCCCGTGGGTGTCGCTGGGCTGGGCGATGTATGGGCTGTGGGTGGTCCTGCTCGTGATCGCAGGGCGGGCGCACGTCACCAGCCGCAACTTCCCGGCCGCATTCGTCGGCGTCGTCGTCAACGTGCTGCTGCTGGCGCTGCTGGTTCCGCGGTATGGGATCGTGGGGGCCGGTGTGGCTCTGTGCGGTGCCTACGCGGCGATGCTGACGGTGATGCATCTGCTCGTACGCAGGGCCTTCCCGGTCACGTTCGAATGGCGACGCCTCGGCCAGCTGGCGCTCGTGTTGGGCGGCCTGACCGTGGCCGGCGAGCTGCTGCTGCCGCAGTCGGGCGCTGTCGGCTTCATGACCCGCGCCGCGCTGTTCGCCGCTATGCCGGCCGTGCTGTGGCTGACCGGGTTCCTGCATCGCTCCGAGCTCGACGAGGGAAGGCGCATGCTGAGCCGCGCACGCGCGAGGTTGAGGCCGGCATGAGCCGTCCGCCGGTCAGCGTGGTGGTGCCCTTTGCCGGCCCGAGCGCCGCGGCGGACGCCGTGATCGGGATGCTGGGTGTGCTCGACACCCAGCCAGGGGATGAGCTGATCATCGCCGACAACAGCGGGACTGTGCCGCCAGACCCCAACGGCGTCACCGTCGTCCGGGCGCAGCGCGAGGCGTCCGCCTCCCACGCCCGCAACACCGGCGCCGCGGCGGCAGGGAACGCCTGGATGCTGTTCCTCGACGCCGATGTGATCGCTCCACGGAACCTCCTGGACAGCTTCTTCGAGCACGACATCGACGATCGCGTCGGCGCCGTCACAGGCGACATCGCCGGGATCCCGGACACCCGCACACTCGCCGCCCGCTACGGCACCGCCCGCAACTTCCTCGGTCAGCGCTCGCACGTCAACAACCCCGTTCGCCCGCGCGCGTCAAGCGCGAACCTGCTGGTTCGCAGGGTCGCGTTCGAACAGGTCGACGGCTACACGGAGGGGATCTGGGCCGGCGAGGACACCGATTTCACCTGGCGTCTGCAGGCCGCGGGCTGGACGCTCGCCTTCAACGAGCATGCCGTCGTGCAGCACGCCTACCGCGAAACGCTGCGTGAGCTCGGCAGGCAATGGCGGGGATATGCCGCCGGCGCCCGCTGGCTCTCGGAGCGCTATCCAGACTTCAAGCCTGATCCCGGGCTCAACCGGGGCGCCCGCATCCTGCTCGCGCGCCTGCGGATCGGCCGCGGGGTCGAAGTCCGCGCCGACGGTCGCAGCTCGGAGTCCTCCGCAGCGCTCTCGCGCTGGGACCGCATCCAGTTCCTGTTCGTGCAGTGCTATCTCGGTGTCGAGGAGCAGATCGGCCTGCGCATGTCCAACGCGGTGAAACCCCGCTGATGCAGGTCGATCTCGTCGACCCGCCGGCGTATTCGCCGCCCTACGACGACGCGCTCGCGTCGGCGCTGGCGGGGCTGGGGGCGTCGGTGCGTCTTCTCACAAGCCGCTTCGCCTACGGCGAGCCGCCCGCGCCCGACGGTTACCAGCGCGACGAGTTCTTCTATCGGCACGCCCAGGGTGCCGCCGGCTCCAGGGTGCGCGCGCTCAGCAAGCGCGCCGAGCACCTCGCCGACATGCTGCGCTACCGCTCCACGAAGGCCGAGGTCGTGCATTTCGAGTGGCTGACGGTGCCGCGCCTCGATCTGCGGCTGCTGCCGCGCCGCCCCACCGTGCTGACCATCCACGATCCGCTCGAGCGCGAACGCCGGCCGCTGCCCGCGAGTGCGTTTGGGCACATAGACGCCGTCGTCGTTCACTCGCAGTACGCCCGAACCCGGGTGATCGCCGACCACGGCCTCGATCCCGGCCGCGTCCACGTGATCCGCCATGGCGCGTTCACGGGGGCAGCTGCCGGGGGTGTCTCCGAGAACGCGCTGCCCCGCGAGCTGGCGGACGACGGCTCCCCGGTGGTCCTCAGCTATGGGCTGATTCGCCCCTACAAGGGCGCCGACACGCTGCTTCGGGCCTGGCATGGCATCGACGACGCACAGCTCTGGATCGTCGGGCGCCCGATGATGGATGTCTCCGGCCTGCGAGCCGCTGCGCCCGCTGGCGCGCGGCTCGTCCCGCGGTTCGTCTCAGCGCAGGAGGAACACGCCCTGTTCGCCCGCGCGGACATCGTCGTGCTGCCGTATGAGCGCAGCGAGCGCTTCGGCTTCTCAGGCGTGCTCGCGACCGCGCTCGGCCACGGCAAGGCGATCGCGCTCAGCGACGTCGGCGGCCTGGCGGAGGCTGCCGATCACGGCGCCGCGGAGCTCGTCCCGCCGGGCGACCCGGACGCCTGGCACCGGACGCTGCTCGAGCTGCTCGCCGATGAGGGGCGCCGCGCCCGCCTCGCCGCAGCGGCGGCGGAGGCGGCGTCGACCACGTTCTCGTGGGACGCGGCGGCTCGAGCCACGCTCGAGCTGTACGAGACAATCTCGTCGCGATGACCGTCGTCGTGATCGTCTTCTGGGTGGTCTGCGGACTGCTCGTCTACACGCAGGTCGGCTATCCGCTGCTGCTGGCGGCGCTGTCGCGGCTTCACAGGAAGTCGCCCGCGCCAGCGCTCACGGGCTCGCCTCCGAAGGTGACCGCCATCGTCGCCGCCTACAACGAGCAGGACGTGATCGGTCTGCGGGTCGCGAATCTCCGCAGCCTCGACTACCCGCCCGAGCTGCTCGAGGTGATCGTCGCCTCCGACGGCTCCTCTGACGCCACCTGCGAGCGCGCTCGCGCCGCCGGTGCCGACCTCGTCCTGGAACTCCCGCGTGGCGGCAAGATCCGCGCCCAGGACGCCGCCATGCAACGCGCCGGTGGTGAGCTGCTGGTGTTCTCGGACGCCAACTCGGAATGGGCGCCGGATGCGCTCCAGCGCCTCGTGGCCGCCTTCGGCGACCCGCGCGTGGGCTATGTCTGTGGCGACGTGACGTTCCTCGACGCCGGTGGCGGCAACCAGGAGGGGCTCTACTGGCGCTACGAGATGTGGCTGCGGCGGATGGAATCGGCGCTCAGCTCTGTCACCTCCGGCAACGGCGCGATCTATGCCACCAGGCGCGAGTCCTACCTGAGCGTCGACCCGCTGGCCGGCCACGACCTCTCGTTCCCGTTCAACATGGTCAAGCTCGGCTGGCGCGCCGTCTACGCCGTCGACGCCCACGCGACCGAGAAGATGGCACCCTCGATCGAGGGTGAGTTCGCGCGCAAGCGTCGCATGGCCCGGCGCACCTGGCCGACCGTGTTCGGCAGCGGCCTGCTCTCTCCGCGTGGCTACAGCCCGCTCTACGCGCTGATGATCTTCTCGCACCGCATCCTTCGCTATCTGGTGCCGTTCCTGCACGTGCTGGCGCTGGCGGCGAACATCGCGCTGGCCGGCCATGGCCGGGTCTACCTGGTGACGCTAGTTCTGCAGCTTGCGCTGCTCGCCGCTGCCGCGCTCGCGCGTCTCGCGCCCGCACGCCCGCTGCTGATCGCTCGCTACTACGTGGTCACCAACTGGGCGCTCGCGGCCGGTCTCTGGGACTGGCTGCGAGGCGAGCGCTCGCCCGTATGGGAGACGGTTGAGGGTACGCGATGACCCGCCGCCCGCTCGACCTGCTCATCGCTGTCCCCGCCGCGATCGTGACCGCGCCCGTGGTGGCGGTGTTCTGCGTGCTGATCCGGCTCGAGTCCCGCGGCGGGGCGCTCTTTCGGCAGACGCGTGCGGGACTGCGTGGCGCGCCGTTTGAGATCTTCAAGCTGCGCACGATGGTCTCGGGCGCAGAGCGAATCGGTGCTGGGCTCGCGGTGCTCGAGGGTGACTCCCGGATCACGCGGACGGGGGCATTCCTGCGGCGCTACTCGCTCGACGAGCTGCCGAATCTCTGGAATGTGATCCGCGGTGAGATGTCGATCGTCGGCCCCCGCCCGACGCTGATGGGCCAGATCGAGCAGTACACCGACCATCAACGCCGGCGGCTGGATGTCCGGCCCGGGATCACCGGTTGGGCGCAGGTCAACGGTCGTGCCTCGCTGCCCTGGTCAGAGCGGATCGAGCTCGATGTCTGGTACGTGGAGCATCGCACGCCGGCGCTCGATCTGCGGATCCTGGTTTTGACGGTGCAGATGGTTCTCGGCGGGCATGGCCTCTACCACGCCGATGAGAGCGGCGGCGTCGATCTGGACAGCCCCGGGCCGGCCACCGACCCCGACAAGCCCCGCTCAGGCGGATAGGATCGCCCACCAGTGGAGCCAGTCCAGCTGTTGATCTTCGGAGCCGGTGGCTTTGGGCGTGAGGTTGCGTCCTGGGCCGGCCGCGCGCAGTGGCGCGGCCGTGGCTTCGAGGTCGTCGGCTTCATCGACGACGGAGTCGCCACACCGGAGCTCAACGGCCGGCCGGTGCTGGGACTCGAGGCGGCCGCCGCCGGCCATCCCGGTGCGGCCGTGATCGCAACGGTGGGTGATCCGAAGCTGCGCGAGCGCCTGATCGGCAAGGCGCTCGAGGCCGGCCTCGAGCCGACGCCGCCGCTGCTTCACCCGAACGTCGAATACGACCACGATTACGTCGAGATCGGTGAGGGCGTCGTGATCTGCGCGGGCTCGATCCTGACCGTGAACATCGTGGTCGAGCAGCACGCACAGATCAACCTCGATTGCACCGTCGGGCACGATGCGGTGATCGGCGCGTACTCGACGCTGTCACCGGGAGTCCACATCTCCGGCAACGTCACGCTCGAGCCCCACACGTTCATCGGCACGGGAGCTGTGACTGTGAACGGCGTTGCCGGCGCTCCTCTGACGATCGGCGCCGGCGCCGTCGTCGGCGCCGGGGCGGTGGTGACGAGGGCCATCCCGGCCGGGGTGACCGCGACCGGGGTGCCCGCTCGGGCGCGGGTCTGATGGCGCGACAACCGCGAGCCCTGGAGGGGAAGGTCATCGCGATCACCGGCGGTGCTCGCGGGATCGGTCGCGCGACCGCGGCTGCGTTCCTGGCACAGGGCGCGCGCATCGCGATCGGCGACCTCGATGCGGGGCTCAGCATGGGTACCGCCGCCGAACTGGACCGAACTGAGTCGCGGTCGGGTGGCGGTGCCTCCGGACCGGGTTGCGTGATCGGGCTCGAACTCGATGTCACCAGCCGCGATAGCTTCACCGGCTTCCTGCGTCAGGTCGAACAGCGATTGGGCCCGCTCGACGTGCTCGTCAACAACGCCGCCATCCAGCCCGTCGGCGATTTTGCCGACGAGCGCGACGCCGTCACGGAGCGCGCGCTGCAGGTCAACCTCGGTGGCGTCGCGCTCGGCTGCAAGCTGGCGCTCGAGCGCCTGCTTGCGCGTGACACCGGCCACATCGTCAACATCGCCTCTGGCCTCGGTCGCACGCCAATGGCCGGTGGCGTCACGTACTGCACGAGCAAGTACGCGGTCGTCGGTCTCACCGAGGCGCTCCGGCTCGAGCTGGCGGGCACCCGGGTCGAACTGCACCTCGTGCTGCCGGGGCTGGTGGACACGGAGATGTCAGCCGGTCTGCGGGGGATGCGCGGCGCCCGGCGGCTCACCGCCGACGAGGTCGGTGCGGCGGTCGTCGAGGCGGTTCGCTCAGGGCGTGCCGAGACCTATGTCCCGTCGTCGCTGGGAAGGCTGCTGGCGGTGCGGAGACTTGTGCCCCGGCGGCTCGTGACGATCGGCGAGCGGCTGCTCGGCAGCGATAGCCTGATGACCCGTGTCGATGAGCATGACCGCGCCGACTATCAGGCGCGGATCGCCCCCGCTGTCGACGCTGTCGCCGAGGACCCGGCCGCCACGGTTGCGAGCGCCGCGGAGGTCGTCGCCGACGCGATGCGCGGCGGCCGCCAAGGCGGCGAGCCGAGCTTCCGGAAACCCACCTGAGCCTGCTCGATCGGTTATCCTCGCCTGATTAGGAGCCCCCGTATGCGAATCCTGGTATTGAAGACCGCCACCCTGGCGGGCGCGTGACGGCCTTACCGGGTGCCCTGCGGGGCCACCGAGTATTGGTGACGGGCGGGTCTGGCTTCATCGGGCGTCACGCTGTGGCGACGCTGTCGGCTGCCGGAGCTCAGGTGCGCGTGGTCGACCTGCAGGCTCACCCGGACCCTGAGGTCGAGATAGTCCGGGGCGACATCGCCGATCCCGAGGTGATCGAGGCGGCGTTCGACGGGGATTTCGACGGGGTGGTGCACCTCGCAGCGGTCACCTCGGTGCTGCGTTCGGTCCAGCGCCCCGAGCTGACCTACCAGACCAACATCGCCGGCACTCATCGCGTACTCGAGGGCGCCCGCGCGGCCGGTGTGAGGTCGCTCGTGTTCGCCTCGACCAACGCGGTCACGGGGCCGATGCTCGACCCGGCCATCACCGAGCTCGCAAGCCTGCGACCGCTCACACCGTACGGCGCCACCAAGGCGGCCGGTGAGATGATGATGTCGGCCTACACCGCCGCCTATGGCGTGCGCTGCACGGCGCTGCGGCTCACCAACGTCTACGGGCCGGGCATGCAGGCCAAGGACAGCATCGTCGCGCGCCTGATGCGCGCGATTCGCCAGGGCAACGGTTTTGAGGTCTATGGCGACGGCCTGCAGGTGCGCGATTACGTTCACGTGGCCGATGTCGTCAGTGCGATGCTGATCGCGCTCACGAATGCCAACTGGTCAGGCCCGATCGTGATCGGGGCCGGGCGGTCGCTGTCGGTGCTCGACGTGATCGAGGAGGTCCGGCGGGTGACCGGCGCCGAGCTGGCAGTGACTCACGGTCCGGCCCGGCCGGGGGAGATGCCGGCCGTGATCGTCGACCCGGCTCGTGCTCACGCCGCAGGCTGGTCTCCCCAGTTCGACTTCACCACCGGCGTCACCGGCGTCTGGGAGGAGTGGAAGGACCTGGAGATCGAGGGGGCGTTGGCGTTCCACGGCGCTGCCGCACCGCCTGCTGCGCCGCCGCCCGTGGCTGTCGAGGGCCGCCGTACGCGTGCTGCCGCCGCGGCCCAGCCGCTCAAGCGGGCCGCAGCACGGCGCAGCGGCTGACGCATCCAGGCCGATCCGTATGGTGGGCCCCATGAGGGTCGAGCCTTCCGCGCAGCCGATCACGCTCGACGACGATCTCGTGATCGCCGGTGACAACCTGCCGGTGCTCGAGGCGCTGCCGGACGCCACGTTCGACCTCGTCTACATGGACCCGCCATTCAACACCGGCCGAGTTCAGACGCGCTCGCAGCTGGAGGTGAGCCGCTCCGACGACGCCGGCGCCCCCGGGATGAGGACGGGCTTTGGCGGCCATCGTTATGCGAGCCGGCTGCTCCAGAGTCTCAGCTACGACGATGCCTTCGCCGACTATCTCGGATTCCTCGAACCGCGGCTGCGGCGCTCGCGCGAGCTGCTGGCCGCGCACGGGACCCTGTATTTCCACATCGATTACCGCGAGGCGCATTACTGCAAGCTGCTGCTGGACGAGGTCTTCGGCCGAGATGCCTTTCTGAACGAGTTGATCTGGGCCTACGACTACGGCGCCAAGCCGCGCCGTCGCTGGCCAGCCAAGCACGACACGATCCTTGTCTATGTGCGCGATCCGGGCGCTCACCATTTTGATGCCGAGGCGGTCGACCGGGAGCCATACATGGCACCTGGGCTCGTCAGCGCTGAGAAGGCAGCGCGCGGGAAGCGCCCTACGGACGTCTGGTTCCACACGATCGTGCCGACCAACGGCCATGAGAAGACGGGCTACCCGACCCAGAAGCCGGAGGGGGTGCTGCGACGGATCGTCGCTGCCTCCTCGCGGCCGGGAGGCTGGTGCCTGGACCCGTTCGCAGGGTCGGGCACGCTCGGCGCCGTGTGCGCAAAGCTCGGCCGGCACTATGTGCTGATCGACTCCAGCCCGGTGGCCGTTGGCGTCATGCAGGAGCGGCTCGCGACCGCGCCGATCGCTCTGAGTGAGGACCCGTCGCGCTCAGTGCCGGCCGTAGCGGCCGACCAGCGGCTCGACCTGCTCGCGTAGCGCCTCGCTCGCGACGCCTGGCACCTCGAAGCTCGCATCGCCGTGCGGCGTGCGCACGATCAGCCGCGCGCTGGTCTGCTGACGCCGCCGCCGTGACCGCGTGTGCGGCACCTCCAGTGCGTCGATCTCCTCCCACACCAGGCGACCGATGATCTCGCCGTCGCTCTGCAGGATGTCGAGGCCAGGGGAGGACAGGCGCAGATCGAGCCCGTCCGTTCGGGTCGGCAGGTTGGCGACGCCGCCGAGGTGGACTGCGCTCACGCGCAGCTCATCGAGGTCTGGCAGGTCGGGCTCTTCCGGATCTTCTCCGGGGTCGAACGGCTGGTGCTCGAGTGCCGGCGCGGCCGCGGCCGAGGTCGCCGGATCCGGCGGGTACTCGCCGTCGACCACCTCATAGAGCTGGGTCTCGAGCTCGACCGGCTCGGGCTCCGGAAGCAGGTCGACGACGACATCGTCGGCCTCCACCGGCTCGAGCGCGTCCATCGGGGCCTGGGGCTCGGCGATCGGCTCGGCCTCGGCGATCGGCTCGGGCTCGGCGATCGGCTCGGGCTCGGCGATCGGCTCGGGCTCGGCGATCGGCTCGGGCTCGGGCTCGGCCTCGGCGATCGGCTCAGCCGGCAGATCCAGCGCCGGGTGTCCGGCTGGTACCGGTGCGACTACCGGCGTCTGCGGAGTCGACTCGACCGGCGGCGCAGGCAATGGCACGTTCGGCATCAGCTCGGCCCGGCTCTGCTCGTAGGACGGGGCCCCGAGGAGCGTCTGCGCGCGCGCCACGCTCGGGTGCGACAGCGCCTCGCTGACGCTGATTCCGAGCTGCGCCGACGCCACCCCGGCAAGCGCGTGGCGCCATTGCACGCCGTCCGCATGGTCGGCGGCGTCCTGGATCAGCTCCTCCATGCGGTCGCGGTCGAGTGACACGACGTCCGCGTGCGCCAGAGCCGCATCGGTGTAGGCGCCACGCAGGCGCTCAACCAGGGCTTCACGTCCGCCCGCGGCAATCTGCTGTGCAACTGGCTCGACGTCGAGCTCAGTGTCGGTCATACGCCTGCCTCCTCCAGAAACGACTTGACATCAGCTAGAAACGTGCCGCCATGGTGGCCATCCACGATCCGGTTGTCGGCGGCCAGGCTCAGCGTAATCGTGCGACCGGCCGCGACGATGCCATCGCGCACGACCGCCGCCTCGCGGATCGGTCCGAATGCGAGCGCGCCGGCCTGTGACGGAGGCACCACCGGGGCCAGGGTGACGATGTCGTATGCGGTCGCATCGACCACCGTGAAGGTTGCACCGGTGAGCTCACCGGGCCGCAGCTGATCCTCGCCGGCCCTTGCGCGCAGGCCTGCAAGCTCGTCGGCGATCTCGGGGAGCTGCTTGCGGTCGGCGTCGAAGATCGTCGGCGTGAGACCCTGCTCGAGCAGGGTCACGCCGATATTGACGCGTGAATAGAGCTCGCAGCGACCGTCGCGATAGGAGCCGTTGACGCGCGGTACGGCGCCGAGCGCGTGGGCCACCGCGACGATCACGAACGCACCGATCCGGGTACCTGCCGCGGCGGTCCGTCCGAGCGCCGGACCGATGCTGGCGACGGCGCTCAACTCGAGGTGCGGGACGGTGGCTCGGCTCTCGGCGCTGCGCCGCGCGGCCGTCCGCTCGCTGCGGCTCAGCTCGAGCGTCGTGACCTCGCCTTTGAGACCGGGCTCAGCGAGCTGCGTGACGGCGTCGCTCATCGCGCCTCACGATAACCGGAAACGACCCTCAACCGTGGATCAGCCAGCCGTCGGCTGCGCGGGCGGCTTCCATCACGGCCTCTGACAGGGTCGGGTGGCCGTGGATTGTGCGGGCGATCTCGGGGTAGCCGCCCTCGAGCAGTTTGGCGTTGACGAGTTCCTGGATCAGCTCGGTCGCCTTCGCGCCGATGATGTGGCCGCCCAACAGCTCACCGAACTGGCGGTCGCCGATGATCTTGACGAGCCCCTGGCGGTCCCCATACACGGTGCCGGCACCAACAGCCCCGTACTGCACCTTCGCCGACCGCAACGTCATACCCCTGCGCGCGGGCCTGCTCCTCAGTCAAACCAAAGCTCGCGACGTTCGGGGTGCAGAACGTCGCCCGCGGAATATCGATGTAACTGATCGGATGCGTCGCAAGACCAGCAGCGTCCTCAACCGCGATCACACCCTCATCAGAAGCCTTGTGCGCCAACGCCGGACCCGGCACCAGATCACCGATCGCATAAACCCCAGGCGCACTGGTCCGCATCGCGCCATCAACCTCAATCAGGCCACGCTCATCCAACCTGACCCCGGCCGTCTCAAGTCCGAGACCATCGATATCAGGGCCACGCCCGGCGGCGATCACGACATAGTCAGCCTCACCGGACTCCCCGCCATAGCTGAACCGAACGGAGTCCTCGCCGCTGACCACATCCGTGACCAGCACGCCCGTGTGCACATCGATGCCCTGCTTCTTGAAACCACGCTCGGCAAGCTTCGAAACATCCGCATCCTCAGCCGGCAGCACCCTGTCCAACGCCTCAAACAACTGCACGCTCACACCAAGCCGCGCATACGCCGAGGCGATCTCACTCCCCGACGCACCCGAACCGATCACCGCCAAAGACCCCGGCAACTCACCCAGCGCCCACGCCTCCTCAGTCCCGATCACACGCCCACCAAACTCGATCCCCGGAACCGAACGCCTCACAGACCCAGTCGCCAACACAACAAACCGCGCCTCAAGAACCCGGTCACCCACCGTCACCCTGCCATCACCCACAAGCGAGGCTGAGCCTTCGATCAAGTCCACCTCGTTCTTCTTCAACAACCCCGCAACCCCACCAGTCAACGACTGCACAACCCTGTCACGCCGCGCCATCACCACACCAAAATCAACGCTCGGATCACCCACACCAATCCCAAACTCCCCAGCATCCCGAACCTCCGCCAACACATCGGCAGCCCGCAACACCGCCTTGGCCGGAATGCACGCATAATTCAGACAACGCCCACCAACCCTGTCGCGCTCAACCACAGCAGTCCTCAAACCCAACTGCGCAGCCCTGATCGCGGTGACATAGCCACCAGGCCCCGAGCCGATCACGATCACGTCATATGCAGATTCAGGCACGTATCTGAGGCTAGTCGGTATCGGTCGCAAACGACGCCGGCGGCTCAACGAGCCGGCACCTGAATGCGGCCCAGCACCCTCACGAGCTTCCAGAACAGGAAGCCGCCACCGCCGATGAAGAGCAGCGGGACGATCACGCCCAGGGCGTTGCTGGCCTCGATCAGGAACAGCGAGAACATCACAACGATCACGGCGAGCAGCGCCATGAACAGCAGCACAGCGGCAGCGGAGCGCAGCCATATGCAGATGGCCAGCCCCAGCATGATCAGCACGAACGGGATCAGCTCGCTGGCCGAGATCGTGTTCCCGTCGATCGTCGCTCCGGCAGCGAACGCGATCAGGTTGATCAGTGCTGCGAGCGCCGCCACCGCCGCCGCCAACCGCAGCGGCCAGGGGCGCTCGCCCGGCGCGAGCGGCTCCAGCCGTGCCCGAGCGGCTGCGTTCTGTGCCTCCGTCCGCGCCCGGTAGCGTTCGAGGAAGTCAGCGGGTGCGAGGATCTCAGCGCGCAGCACCGCAGCTGAGCGCTCGGGGTTGGTCGCCTCTGTGATCGCGCGGACCACCGCGATCCGTTGCGCTCCCGCGGCCGCGACGGCGCCGGTGTTGTGCGGCTCGATGCCGCCGACAGCGAAGAACGGCAGCCTCGAGTTGCGCGAGGCGTAGGTGACGATCCCCGCTCCCGCTGCGGGCGCGCCCGGGCGCGTGGGGGTGGCGTGCACCGGTCCGACGCTGATGTAGTCGACGGGCAGACGCTGGGTGGCGTCGACCTCCTGCGGCGTGTGGGCCGAGACGCCGAGCAGCTTCTCCGGGCCGATCGTCGCGCGCGCCTCGGTGACGTCGACTGCGTCATCGTCGACGTGGAGGCCGTCTGCCCCGGCGATCACCACCAGGTCGGGCCTGTTGTTGAGCATCAGCGGCACGCCGTGGCGCTCGCACAGCGGGCGCAGACGTTCTGCAAGCTCCAGGATCTCAGTGTCGGAGCGGCCGTTCTGCATCAGTTCGACGATGTCGACGCCGCCCGTCAGCGCCGCGTCGAGTCGTTCGTCGGAGATGTCGTCGCAGAGCAGGTACAGGTGTGCGTCCTCAAGGCGTTCGCGAGGATTCTCGATCACCGATCCGAGTCTGCCAGGACTGGCCGTGGCGCGGCCTGAGAGTGCGGCGGTCGTGGGATCGACCATCTACGATCGCAGGTGTGAACAGGCCCGACCTTGAGCCCCGTGAGCAGGCGCTCGACGAGCTCTTCGATGCCTGGGAGGCCGCTTGGTCCGGCAAGGATCCTCACGCCTTCAAACAGGTCTGCAGTCCCCGCATCCACTACGAGGACCCGTTGACGGACGAGCCGCTCGAGGGTGTCATGGCGCTGAGCGACCACGCCGACCGGCTCTGGTCGGCCTTTCCCGACGCGCGCGTGGAGAGGCTCGGGCCACGCCTGCGCGACGGTTCGATGGCGGCCGCGCCCTGCAAGCTGCTGGCGACCCATCGCGAACCGCTCGCCGGTCTGCCCGCCACCAACCGCTTCATCGTCGTGCCCGTGGTCTTCTACTGCGAGCTCGAACGTGGCCTGTTGCTGCGCGTGCGGGCATTCTTCGACCTCTATGGAGCGGCCGTACAACTCGGCGTGCTCCCGGGTCGTGGATCGCTCGGAGAGAAGGCACTGCTGATGCTCCGGGGTTTCGGCCTGCGGGCCGGACGCTGAGTGCCCGGCAGCGCTGACGGACGTCCTTATCGGATGCGAGGTAGCCGTCGCTCGAGCCCCATGAGCACATCGGCGGTGCCCGGTGGACCCCCTGGCAGCACGTAAACTGCGCGACTTGCGACCGACCGACTGCCTCACAGGCGCCGAGCTCTCACCCGACCAGCTTGGAGAACTCATCGAAAGGGCCGCCTGGATGAAGGCCAATCCACTCGGCTCGGACGTCCTGCGCCAGCGCACGGTCGCGCTGATCTTCCAGCGCCATTCGACCCGCACGCGCGTCAGCTTCGAGGCGGGCATCGTCGAATTGGGCGGCCACCCGATGGTGCTAAGGACCGAGGACACCCAGCTCGCTCGCGGCGAGTCGATTCGCGACACCGCCTATGTCCTTTCGAGGAACGTGGCCGCGATCGGCATCCGCACCGGACCCGACGAGCTCGTCGAGGAGCTCGCGCGCCACGCCACGGTCCCCGTGATCAACATGCTCACGGCGCTGCACCACCCCTGCCAGGCGTTCGCTGATCTGCTCACACTGCGGGAGTCCTTCGGCCACCTGTCCGGCCTCAAGCTCGCCTACGTCGGCGACGGCAACAACGTCGCGCGCTCGCTGGCGATCGTCGGCGCGCTCGCCGGCGTGAAGGTCAGCATCGCCGCTCCCGACGGTTACCAGCTCGACCCGGTCGCGGGCGCTGAGCTCACGGACGACCCCTATCAGGCCGTCAGGGACGCCAACGCCGTCTACACCGACGTCTGGGTCAGCATGAACGATGACCCTGAGACCGCGAAGCGTCGCGTCGAAGCTCTGCGCCCCTATCAGCTTGATGACCGGCTGCTCGCCGCAGCCGCGCCGGGCGCGATCGCGCTGCATTGCCTTCCCGCCCACCCGGGCGAGGAGATCACCGACGCGGTCCTCTATGGCGAGCGCCAGCGCATCTGGGATCAGGCGGAGAACCGCCGCCACGCCCAGAAGGCCCTGCTCGAGCTTCTCTGCGGCTAGCTTCGGCGGGTTCGCCGCAGCTTCACCCGCCTCACCGCAGCGCACTAACCTCACTCACAGCATGGACCAGACCACCACGCCCAGCACCCGTCCCCGTCGCGGCGACGAGCTCACGCTCACGGTCGACACACTCGCCTACGGCGGCGCCGGTGTCGCGCGCTCGGATGGCTATGTCGTGTTCGTGCAGGGCGGCATTCCGGGCGACACCGTCAGAGCCGAAGTCGGCAAATCCAAACGCGCCTACGCAGAGGCGCGAGTGCTCGAGGTGCTCACGCCCAGCCCCGAGCGGATCGAACCCGTAGCCCACCACCCGGGCGCGCCGTGGCAGGTGCTGCCCTACGCCATGCAGCTGGAGGTCAAGGCGGCCCAGGTCGACGACGCGCTGAGGCGCATCGGCAGGCTGGAGGGCTATGAGTTCGAGCCGATCATCCCGGCGGTTCAGGAGTGGCGCTACCGAAACAAGCTCGAATACTCGTTCGGCGCAGAACGCGATCCTCACGCACTCACCCCGAATCGCTCACGCCTGATCTGCGGCTTTCACGCGCCAGGACGCTGGGAGGAGATCGTCGAGGTGACCGACTGCATGCTTGCCTCGGAGAGGAGCAACCAGGCGCGCGAGGAGGTCGTCGCCTGGTGTCGCGCTCAGGGGCTGGCACCCTACGACCGGCGAACGAATCAGGGCTTCCTGCGCAACCTCGTGATTCGTGAGGGCCGACGCACGGGGGAGATCCAGGTTCGTCTCGTGACCTCGTCCGGCCGGCTCGACGAGGAATCGCTGCAAACGGCGACACCGACGGCCGACGGTCTGCTCTGGACCAGGCTCGACAGCGTCGCCGAGACAACCGCCGGTGGCGAGACATCACTGCTGTCCGGCTCCGACCGCCTCGAGGAGGAGTTGGGGGGCCTGTCCATCGCCATCTCCGGGGAGGCCTTCTTCCAGACCAACACGGAGATGGCTGAGCGTCTGTACGCGCTGGCGATCGAGTACGCGGAGCTGCGGGGCTTCGAGCGCGTCTTCGACCTCTTCTGCGGTATCGGCACGATCGGCCTGCTGCTGGCCCCGCGAGCAGCGGAGCTGTGGGGGCTCGAGATCGTCGAGGACGCGATCTCAGACGCGATCGCCAACGCACGTCGCAATGAGATCGACAATGCTCGCTTCTTCGCCGGCGACGTACGCCTGGCCCTGCGCGATCTGGTTGCGCAGGCTGGGCGTCCGGATGTGCTTGTCGTCGATCCGCCCCGCGCCGGTTTGTCTCAGAAGGTCGTCCGCCGAATCATCGAGGCAGCTCCCAAGCGGATCGTGTACGTGTCCTGCAACCCGACGACGCTCGCGCCGAACGCCGCGCAGCTGGTCGAGGCTGGATACGAGCTGACGAAGGTCCGGCCGGTCGACATGTTCCCGCAGACCCCTCACATCGAGTGCGTGGCGCAGCTCGAGCGGCGCAGCGGCTGACGGGGCGCAATCGATGTTGGCTGTCGTCATCAGGGACAACGGGATCGCCGTCGAGCAGCGTCCCGACCCTGTGCCAGGAACGGGTGAGGTCCTTGTCAGGGTCCGCGCGGCGGGCCTGAACGGAGCCGACATTCTGCAGAGCCAGGGCCGTTACCCGCCGCCGCCCGGAGTGCCACCGGATATGCCCGGGATGGAGCTCGCCGGCGAGGTGATCGCCAACGGGCCCGGCGCGATCGCGCTTCCCGATCGGCGAACGCGTGATGGGGCTGATCGCCGGAGCGGGGCAGGCGGAGCTCGCCGTCATGCACGAGCGCATGCTGATGCCGGTTCCCGAGCAGCTCGACTGGGCCCACGCCGGTGGTCTGCCCGAGGTCTTCACGACCGCCCACGACGCGCTGTTCACACAGGCGGGGCTGGCGCCCGGCGAGCGGTTGCTCATCCACGGCGGGGCGGGAGGTGTCGGCACCGCGGCGGTGCAGCTGGGGCGCAGCGCCGGGGCCCGTGTGACCGCGACCGTCCGCAACCCGGAGCTGCGCGAGCCGGTGAGCACACTGGGCGCGAGCGTGCTGGCGTCCGATGACTTCGTCGACGAGGGTCCGTATGACGTGATCCTCGAGCTGGTGGGAGCGCCGAACATGCCCGACAATCTGCGCGCTCTGCGGACCGGCGGCCGCATCGCGGTGATCGGAACGGGCGCGGGCGCCAGCGTCGAGCTCAACCTCGGCCTGCTGATGGCGCGCCGCGGGCGCATCCACGGTTCAACCCTGCGTTCGCGTTCGCTGGAGGAGCGCGCTCTCACCGCACGCGCCGTCGAGCGCAGTGTGCTGCCGCTGTTTGCGAGCGGCGCGCTTCGCGTGCCGCTCGCAAAGACCTACCCAGTCTCCGAGGCTGCCGGCGCCTACGCCCACTTCGCCGCGGGTGGCAAGCTCGGCAAGATCGTGCTCACGATCGACCGCTAGAACGCGTCGACGGCGGTTCACTGCAGCTTCGGCCGGCTGCGTCAACCGGGGCTGCCGCGCCGGCGAAACGGCGATGAGGCAAGAACCGCCTCGAGCAGAGGCATCTGCGAGACGCCTGTTCCCAGGTTCTGGCTGATGGCGATCAATATGGCGGCAGGTCCGACCACCACTCCCCCAGTACTCTGAACGCCGCCCAGAAGCTCCGCTTCGCTGCTTCCTCGTCGAGCGATTCGTCGATATTCGGGACATACAGCGCCTCGCACGATGGCGTGAGGCGCTGAACCGTGCCAGGCTCTGCGACGAGTTCGCGTCGAAGCGGAATGTCGAGGTCGTTGATCACAGCCAGCGCCTCATGCCCCATCACGACCACGAGCTTCGGTGCGACGATCGCGAGCTCATCGGCGACCCGCGCAACGCAGCCGGGGTCGGCCATCACAGGGTCGAGCACCGGGCATTTCACGCACAGCGTGCCGTACACGGCCAGGGGATCGATCCCGAGACGCTTGAGCGACTTCATCAGTGCGTTGCCGGAGCGCCCGTAGAACGCGACGCCCTCCTCGACCTCGGAGGGCCGGGCGGCGTACTTGACCATGAAGATCTCAGCCTGCGGGTGACCTGAGCCGAGTACCGGCATCAGCTGTCCGCGGGGACAGTGCTCGCAGGCCTGCAGCTCGCGTGAGAGGTTGTTCAGCTCCCTGATCGCCCGCTCGAGATATTTCTCGCGGATCTCGTCATCTGTGGCGGGCACGACACCCGAATTGGACGCAGGGCCGGCTTGTCCTTGCGCCTGCATCAGGATTTGCGCACCTTGCAGCGTTACTTGCGGGCCGCGCGCCTGACGCGACGCTCGCGCCGAGCCTCACGAGCGCCGGATGGAAGCGCCTTGGTTTGCAGGAACTTGAGTGCCTGCACGTAGAGGAGGCTCGCGGGATTGCGGGTGATGTCAGCCGTGCGCAGCGACTCGAGAAACTGCTCGGGTCCGTCGAAGTCGTGCATCCGGATTCGTACTGATCCGAGTCCCTGCGGAACATGCGCGTCCGATCCGGCTCCGGCGATCATGCGGTACTTGGCCGCGAACCGGACGGCCTCCTCGTTGAACTCGGCGATCGCGACGCGCGGGTTGAAGACCTCGATCAGGTCGATGTCGTCGAGCACGTCGAGCAGATTCCGATAGTCGGGCACCGAATGCATTCGGTCGAACGGGTGCGGTACGTAGACCAACCCGCCCTGGCGCTTGATCTCGGCGATCGTCTCCTGCAGGGTCATTCCCCGAGGGATCTTCTCCTTGATGAACAGCCCGATCACCTCCCCCTGCGACGCTGTCTTGACCTCCTCGCCGACGATGATCTTGACGCCCCGAGACTTCTCAGCCGCCTCGAGCGCGCCGGAGATCTCGTTGTGCTCGGTCACCGCGATGGCGCCCAGTCCCTTGGCACGGGCCTGGGCCAGCAGCACCTCGACCGGTGTGGCGCAGTCGTAGGAGTGGTCGGTGTGCATGTGCAGATCGACGTCGATCAGCGGCCGGTCCGCGACCAGTCGCGCCGCTGCGAGGTTGCGTGGCCGGCGGTCGTGCCGCCGGCAAACGAGCGTCCGGTAAACCTGCTCGATCTCGTCGGTCGCGTGTGCAAACGTCAGCCGCTCACGCGCCGCCGCGGCCTCGCCCTGCAACTGTGTTCGCAGTTCCGGCTCGCGCGCGAGCCGGAACAGGGCTGCCGCAAGCGTCTGAGCGTCCCCGGGCGCATATTGCAGACCGCGGCGCCCGTCGGCCAGCAGTTCGGCGTAGACGGGGATGCTGCTGGCGACGGGCGTGATGCCGCTGACCAGCGCGCGGACGAGGACGTCCGGTGTCGGACGCGCCCCGTCGGAGCCCAGCACGACCACGTCCGCGTCTGCAAGCGCGGACTCGACCGCCGATTCAGGTCCGAGGAACCGCACCCGCTCAGACAGCCGGCGGCTGAGCGTCGCCGGTGCGGTCAGAGGCCGCGAGCACCACACGCTCGCTTGCCAGGCGAGGTCGGTCGGCAGCAGCCGCAGCGCTCTCAGGAACGTCCGCAACGCGGCACGCTCCTCCTCTGCCACCAGCGTCAGTCGCAGAGGATCCCCCGGTTCACGCTCGGTCGGTCGCGACACAGGCTCGGCCGCTGGTGACACGACCCGGTATTCCGCCGGGAAGTAGCGTTCCATCAGGACGCGGGTCGTCTCGTACGAGACCAGACGCGCGTCTAGGCGGGAGAACATCAACTGGGTCAGCTGGCGCCCGATCTGTGCCGACAGCACGCGCTCGGTCGGGTTGTGGAAGGTCGCGACGCCCAGGGCCCTGGCGGTGCGCAGGGCCACGCTCGCTGCGCTGGGCGCGAATGGCTCGTGCACGTGCACGATGTCCAGCGGCAGCACGGTGAGTGCCTCCTCGATCGTCCGAGCGACGTCGACCGGTAGCGATGCTGCGCGTCGCCGGGTCGGTGAGAACGGGAGGACCTCTCCGACTCCGAGCACGACCGGCCCGTCCTGCGCTCTGTCGAGCAAAGCGTCGGGGTCTCCACGCAGTTCGCGGCGGCTCTCATCCACGAGCTCAGCCGAGTGGGACGGCGCGATCACAAGCACCCGGTGCCCGCGGCGATGCAGCTCGTCCGACAGCCGTGCCACGTACCGGCCCACCTCAGTGTCGGTCTCCCAGGCAAACGGGCTCACCTGCGCGATCGCGAGCCGCTCTTCAGGCACGTCGCGCAGTCTACGCTGGGCTCAGTGAAGCGTGAAGGTGCCGCTGGCGCGCTGGACAGCGTGGTGGCCGCCGGGCGCGAAGCGGGTGGTGACGCGGACGCGCAGGTGCTCGGCGTTTGCCAGCAGGGATCTACCGGCGTTGCTCAGCTTCAGCCTCACCGCGTAGCTGCCGGCGGCGTTCACATGCGCTGCACCGTGCCCGATCAGCAGCGGCCGGCCATGGGCCGAGGCGTACCACGAGACCGTCACGCCCCCCGCCTCGGCGGCGGCATAGTTGAACACGTACCCGCGTGCCTTGCGCACCTGGGCGAGTGTCCCGGCCTTTCCGTAGGGAGCGAGGAGCGCCGACAGCGAGAGCTTCACCTCGGCGTTTGCGACCGGCGGCAGCGTCACCTGGCGTGCCGCGCCCCAGCTTCCCGCCGACTCGCTGATCGTGTACCCGAGCACGTCGCCGTGAGTGTCGTTGTAGGTGCCGATCACCGCACAGTCGGCCGGGCCGGTGCAGGCAGATTGCGCAGCGTAGGCGTATTCGACATTGCCGGCGTCATGAGGCAACGGCGATTCGAGGCCGGTCTGCCAGACGCCGTTGACCTCCGAGAGGAGCAGTCCCCGAGAGTTGTATCCAGCGTCGGTGTAAACACCGGTGGCCAGGCAGTTGCCAACGGACGCGCAGGACACCCAGTCAAGCCCAGCAGATTGCTTCTCCAGCCCGGTGACGGCGTTGGCAGGGAGCTTCACGGCGACTCCGGGCTGCCAACTTCCCTGTTGCTGACCGACGATCAGGCCCTGACCGTTTTCGTCGTTATCGAAATACCAGCCCACGGCGATGCAGCTTCCCGCCAGCGGGCAGGAGACCGACGACAGCACGACCGTCTGGTCCCCGACCGTGGTCGCAGGCGCGGCATCGGCGGGCAGCGAGACCCCGATTCCCTGCTGCCAGCTGCCGCCCGACTCGCTGAAGAGCAGCCCCAACGAGTTCCGCAGCGGGTTGACATAGGTGCCGACGGCTGCGCAGGTGGTGGCGGTGACGCAGGACACGGCCGACGGTGCGATGTTCGGGTCGTTGCTCGCGTCCAGCGGCGCGGCCGGCGCCGGGGCGGCGCTCCAGTCGCTGCCGCTGCCACTCACCAGCAGCGCCTGCTGGTGCCCCCTGGCGTCGACGTAGTAACCGGATGCCGTGCAGGTTCCGCCGCCGGGGCAGACGACGTCGAGCAGCACCGCGTCCTGGCCGGCCACGGGCGCTCCGGCGGGCAGCGGCGCCGCGATTGCCCGCTGCCAACGGCCATGACGCTCGATGATGATCATGGCCTCCCAGATCTCGGCGTTGGTCTCGTAATTGCCCACCGCGACGCAGTTGCCCACCGACCCGCACCGGATCGCGGCCAGGCCCATCTGATCGATCACGCCTGACTTCGGCTTGCCCGGGTGCACGGCGTTGGATGGCAGCCTGACACCGGTGCCGCGTTGCCAGACGCCATCGCGCTCGGTGAAAAACACGCCGTGGTCGACGCCGCCGGCACCGGTGTAGCGGCCAATCGCCACGCAGCTGCCGGCCTGTGGGCAGGACACGTCGACGATCGCCCCGCCGTTGGTGGACTTGAACGGATCGACCGCCGCCCCGGCCGGTGGCTGTGCCTCGGCGGCGCGATTCCAGCGGCCGTGCGACTCCGTGACCAGCAGACCCTGGCTGTCGCCGAGCGCATCCTCATAGGTGCCGACCGCGCTGCAGTTTCCCGTCGATCCACAGGACAGCGCCGTCAGGTTGACTGCCGGATTCGGCGGCGCGCCAAGCGCAGCCGGCGCGAATGCGGCCAGGCCGATCGCCGCTGACAGCAGGCAGACGGCCAGGCTGCGGGTCATTTGCCGCAGCATAGAGGGGACCCCGAAGTAGTCATAACTTTGTTATCCGTGAGTCGATCGGGCCGGCCCTGCCAGGGCCGGCCCGATCAAAGGTGGATCTCAGCAGCAGCTAAGCGACGGCGAGCTAAGCGACGGCGAGCTTCGACGCGTCGGTCTGAGCGGCCCGCACGCGCGAGTGCTTGGCGATGAACTCCTCGGTCGCCTCGCGCGCCTCGTCGTCCGGGCGCTGATTCTTCGGCGACTTCATCAGGTAGGAGCTGGGGCCGTCGAGCTGGCCGGCGATGCCGTTGTTGAGTGCCAGCTTGCAGCAGCGCACGGCATCGGTGACGATCCCGGCCGAGTTCGGCGAGTCCCAGACCTCGAGCTTGGTCTCCATCTGCAGCGGCACGTCTCCGAACGCCTGACCCTCGAGGCGGATGTGCGCCCACTTGCGGTCCGTCAGCCACGGCACGTAGTCCGAGGGGCCGATGTAGACGTCGTCAGCCGGCAGCTTGTGGCCCATGATCGAGGTCACGGCCTGCGTCTTTGAGATCTTCTTGGACTCGAGACGCTCACGCTCGAGCATGTTGTAGAAGTCCATGTTGCCGCCGACGTTGAGCTGACTGGTGCGCAGCAGCTTGACGCCGCGATCGTGGAACAGGCGCGCGAGCGTGCGGTGCACGATCGTGGCGCCGACCTGCGACTTGATGTCGTCGCCGATGATCGGCAGGCCGGCCTTGATGAAGCGATCATTCCAGTAGTTCTCGCCCGCGATGAACACCGGGATGCAGTTGACGAAACCGCAGCCGGCCTCGAGGATCTGCTCGACGTACCACTTGGTGGCCTGCTCGGAGCCGACCGGCAGGTAGGACACGACCACGTCCGTCCTGGTCTCCTTGAGGATCTGGACGATGTCAGCCGTGGGCCCGGGAGCCTTGGTGATCTTCTCCTTGAGGTATTTGCCAAGCCCGTCGTGCGTCATCCCGCGCTGCACCGGGATGCCTAGGTTGGGAACGTCATCGACGAACTTCAGCGTGTTGTTCTGGCCGGAGAAGATCGCCTCGCTGAGGTCCTTGCCGACCTTCTCGGAGTCGATATCGAAGGCGGCGGAGAACTCGATGTCGCCGACGTGGTAGCCGCCGAGGTCGACGTGCATCAGGCCCGGGACGCGCTCGTTGGGGTCGGCGTCCTTGTAGTACTCGACGCCCTGCACGAACGAGCTCGCGCAGTTGCCCACGCCGATGATTGCGACGCGCACCTTCTCATGTTGGTAGCGGGCGGTGCCGGCAGCGGCGCCGTTCGTGGAGGTCGGTTCAGTGCTCACTGATCGGAGTCCCTTCTGGAGATTGCGGCCTGGCGCGGTCACGCCGGCGGGTGCCCATAATAACCCGCGTCCAGGTCACCGTTACACCGAACGGTACCCACTTCGAGCTTACGGCGCCAGAGCGGGCCGAAAGGTAAACCAAACAGTTCCTGGTAGCGGCGTTCGCTTTGCTCTGCGCCCTATTCGATCGCGTCGCGGAGGATTGCCGTCGCCACCGGATAGGCGTCGGCCACAACCGCGCCCGGGTCCTGGAGCAGGGCGCGGCTCGCGGCGCCGTCGTGGAGCAGGACCAGGCGTCGCGCGGTTCGCTCGGGATCGCGAGCGCCGGCCGCGCGGGCCAGTGCCGTGAGGCGCTCCGTGAACCGGGTGGCGTGCTCGCTGGCCGCCCTGTGTATCGGGTGCTGCGGATCCGGGAATTCCACGGCAGCCGCGACGAACGGATCGGGCAGGACCGTTGAGGGGTCCGCGAGCGCCGTGAAGAGCTCGAGCAGCCGCGCGCGCGGCGCCAGGTCCTCGCGAGTGAGCAGTACCTCGAGCGGGCCGGACCGGTCGCACTCCTGCAGGTAGGCGAGGATCAGCTCGTCCTTGGAGTCGAAGTGCTGGTACAGGGTGCGCTTGGAGACGTGCGCGGCGACGTGAAGGTCGTTTATGCGGGTGGCGTTGAAGCCGCGGCTCGCGAAGAGCTCACCGGCGGCCCTGAGGATGCGTTCACGTGCTCCCCGACCGCGACGATCGGGCCGGCTTCCGCCAGGGTCCGGCGGCGCCATCGCTGCGACCGTCTACAGCGAGCCGTCGGC
This sequence comes from uncultured Conexibacteraceae bacterium, assembly GCA_963848435.1. Taxonomy (GTDB): domain Bacteria; phylum Actinomycetota; class Thermoleophilia; order Solirubrobacterales; family Solirubrobacteraceae; genus Palsa-465. Next base: position 560,256 of record CAWKDQ010000011.1, read on the forward strand.
CGGCTCACTCAGCTCCTGGCGGACGTGCCAGATGCGCTGGCACACCGTCACCAGGCTGAGCGCGGCGAGCACGTACACAGCCGGGGCGAGCAGTTCGAAGTGCCCGATCGAGGCGCCCTTGGCGAAGAGCAGTCCGATCGCGAGGATCACAACCCGCACCGGGCGGGTCGCAAGCCCCACCTTGCATTGGACCCCGAGCGCCTCGGCGCGCGCGCGGGTGTAGGAGACCATCAGCGAGAACAGCACGGCTGCGACCACCGCCGCAACCGCGACCTGGTCTCCGCGCGAGGCGAAGTAGGCCGCGACCGCAATCAGCACGATCCCCTCCTCGAGGCGGTCCAGGGTCGAGTCCAGAAACGCGCCGAACTGCGTGCCCTTGCCCGACATGCGGCTGTAGCGGCCGTCGAGGGTGTCCATCACCGAGCCGATGATGAACGCGAGGCCGGCCAGGAAGAACATGCGTCCGACGACCAGCCCCGCGGCTGCAAGGTTGAGCGCGAAGCCCGTGAGCGAGATCGCGTTGGGGGTCAGCCGGGACTCGATCAGGCGGTTGCGAAACATCTCCTGCGTGGTCGGCCGGCCGTCACCGCCACGGCGCCGGGGCCGCGGTCTGGTGGGTGTGTGGTGTGTCTGAGCCATCAGATGGGGCGGCGCAGAGAGTAGATCATACGCCGGTCCTGTTCGAGATCCGCGGATCAACGACCCGCATTCGGTTGCGTGGCCGCGCTCAGGCGTCCGCCACGCGTGAGCCCGGTGGCACCTGCGCGAAGGCCCACATCTCAGGGCGTGCGCGTGCCAGCAGCTGCTGGGCCAACAGCGCCGAGAGCAGAGCCGTCAGCGCTCCGAGGAAGACATCGGTGAAGTAGTGGTTGCCGGTGACGATCACGACGAAGACGATGAATGCCGGGTAGACCCGCCAAAAAATCCGAGCGATGCGGCTGTGCACGAGCCGTGACATCGGCAGGCCGATCATCAGCGCGAAGCAGACATGCATCGACGGCACCGCCGCATAGGCGTTGAGCAGCGCGCTCGACGGACCGTGCTCGATCGTGATCCCGGTCGCCTGCTGGATCGTGTCGGTGAAGCCCCACACGGTGATCAGCCTCGGTGGCGCCGTGGGATAGACCGAGTATCCGACCAGCGCGATCAGCATCGCGATCATGAACATGTTGCGCACGAAGTAGAAGGAGTCGTTGCGCTTCAGGTAGATGAACACGAGCGCCGCGACGGTCAGCGCGAAGTGAGCATTGATGTAAGTCCAGTCCGCAACGTCGAGCAGCCAGTGCGCGTGGGCTGTCACCCAGTTCTGGATGCCGGGTTCGACGAACACGTGAAGCGTCCGCTCGAAGTTGATGATGTTGTAGGCGTCGCCGAACGGCTTGAACGAGGACGATGTGACCCCGACCACCCCCCGCACGATCTCATACCCGACGTAGGCCGCCAGAAACATCAGGAGCTGCCGAACGACATCAAGCCAACCGTGCGGCAGGAACGAGCCTCGCTTGGCTGACGAGAACACGAGCTTCACGATCCGATCAGGCTACCCGCTTTTGTCGCGGTTCAGTGTCCGGTGCACCGCGGCGAGCGCGAACCGACACGCCAGAGGGAGAAGCCGATCACCAGATGCGCGCGCCCGCCGGCGCGCGCATCCACGGCGGTGAACGCGCCCGCCGGGGCGACGCAGCCGCTGATCCCGCTCAGTTGCCAGTAGGGCGACCAGCGCACGCGCAGGTGAACCGTGCCGGGGCGCGAGATCCGCACTGTCAATGAGTCGGGGCCCATCGAGATCAGCTGTCCGGCACCGGTGGCGATCGGTGGTGAGCCGCGCACCTCGTACACGGTCCAGTGCCGCAGGCGGGCGGCTGTCCGCAGGTACGTGAGCCCGCGCTCGATCAGCCTGAGCTCAGCTCTCGCCGAGGCGTCGGCCGGCGCGTCCGCCACCGCCACGTACCGCACGGCGAGCCGATGCAGCCAGGCTTCGTACGCATCCGCAGTGAGCGGGCCGCCGTAGAACAGGCCGTTGTCGGCGATGTCGCTCTGCCGCTCCCAGCCGCGTGCGAGCGGCACGACAGGCGCCAGGCGATAGGCCTCCCAGTGCCCGGCGGTGAACGGCACCTCGACGCGCCATTCGCGCCGGGCTGCGCCCGGCTGCGCCTCCAGATATCGGAGCAGTGGCCGGTAGTAGGCCGCTGTGTTGGCGGACTGGCCGTGCTGAAGGTCTGTGACCGTGTCGTGGACCTGGATCCAGGTGAGCGGCAGCGCTGCAAGCGCCAACAACAGGTACGCGCGTCGCGGCGCCAGGATCAGTGCCACCAGCGGTCCGGCGATCAGTTCGCCAAGCCGCGCGGCGTTGCTGCCCACCGGTGTCGCGACCGCGTAGGCCAGCACGCAGCCGACCAGGTACAGAGCCACCGCGCAACTCACGGTGGGGCCTGGCCTGAGTGCCAGTACGAAGGCGCCGGCCGCGAGCAGTGGCCACAACGCGCCGAAGGCGAACGGTTGGTGACCGGATTCCGGGAACAAAACTGCGAGGACCCCAATCGGGACGATCGCGGCCGATATCGCAGCGATACCGGTAGCGATATCGCGCCGATTTCGCGTCCGGAAGCCCACCAACGCCAGAGTCGCGCCGGCCAGCGCCGCAAACAGCCCGGCCACGGGGCTCGCCAGCGCTGTGAGGAACGCAAGAACGGCGGCCAAGCACGGCCGCCGTCGCTCAAGGAGGAGGGCAGTGACGGCCGCACCGCACAGCCCTAATGCGAAGGTCAGGCGGCCGCTCAACAGCTCGGTGACGGTCGCGGCGCCGAGCCAGGTGGCGCCGAGCAGCGCGTCGTCACCGTAGCCGTCGTGCGCAAGCGCCTCAAACGCGGCGGCGGTGCCGACGCCGGCGGCCGCCGCGACCAGCTGCGGGCTCAGGAGCCACGCGATCGGTGGGAACAGCACGCTGTAGGCGGCGATGTTGTGGCCGGCGTACCACCAGTTGTTCCAGATGCCGAAGCCCTCCTCGCCGAACAGCTGCACGCGCAGCAGCTGAGCGGGCAGATCGGCGCCGGTCGGACCGAGGATCAGATACACCGCCGCGAGTACTGCTGCCACCAGTGTCGGCGTCAGGCGGCGCAGTCTCGGGCCCGCGACGAAACGCCGTGGCTCGTTACGGATAACGTCCGCTTCCATGAGCACCGTGCCCGAGGATATGGCCGTTGTGGCGATTCGCGATCGCCTGCGGCTTGTTTACGGCATCCCGGTGCTGCGGCCGCACGGCGACGGCCTGGCGGAGCTGATCCTCACGGTGCTGTCGCAATCGACCAATGATCGCAACCGCGACGTCGCATATTTTGGTCTGCGCGAGCGCTTCCCGAGCTGGGAGGCGGTGCGCGAGGCGCCGGTGGACGAGGTCGAGCAGGCAATCCGCGGGGGTGGGATCTCGAAGGTGAAGTCGGCGCGGATCAAGCAGATCCTCGCTGCCGTGACCGACGGTGAGCCGCAACCCGGCGTCCTCTCGATCGACTGGGTGCGCGATGCCTCTGTGCCGGAGGCGCAGGCGTATCTTTGCTCGCTGCCGGGCGTCGGCCGCAAGACCGCTGCCTGTGTGCTGCTGTTCGCCTACGGGATGCGCGACGTTCCGGTCGACACGCATGTCTCACGCGTTGGCACGCGACTGGGCCTGTTTCGCGATGGTGCGCCGTTCGTGGAGCTTCACGACACGATGCTCGCTCTCACGCCGCCCGGCCAGGAGTGGGAGCTCCACCTGAACATGCTGCGACACGGCCGCCGCACCTGCCACGCGCGGCGACCGCAATGCGGCGCCTGTGCGCTGTGCGGCATGTGCCCGAGCGCGGGGCGGGTCTAGAGCTAGTCAAATCTGCTACGCTCTCGCTTAGATTTTCACGACCGAAGAGGAGCAGAACGAACACGATGGGTAAGACAATCGGCATCGACCTCGGTACGACCAACAGCTGCATGGCTGTGCTCGAGGGCGGCGACCCGACGGTGATCGAGAACTCCGAGGGCGGCCGCACCACCCCGTCGGTGGTCGCATTCACGCAGGGCGGGGAGCGCCTCGTCGGCACGGTCGCCAAGCGGCAGGGTGTGACCAACCCGCAGAACACGATCTTCTCGATCAAGCGCTTCATGGGCCGCAAGGAGGCCGAGGTTCACGATGAGGAGGCGATCGTCCCTTACAAGGTCGTCTCCGGCCCCGGCGGTGACGTCCGCATCGACGTCGAGGACAAGCAGTACTCGCCGCCGGAGATCAGCGCCATGATTCTCGCGAAGCTCAAGGCGGACGCCGAGGCCTACCTCGGCGAGGCGGTAGACAGCGCTGTGATCACGGTTCCGGCCTACTTCAATGACGATCAGCGCCAGGCGACAAAGGATGCCGGCACGATCGCGGGCCTGGAGGTCAAGCGCATCATCAACGAGCCGACCGCGGCGTCGCTGGCCTACGGGCTCGACAAGGAGGCCGACCAGACGATCCTCGTCTTCGACCTCGGCGGCGGCACCTTCGACGTGTCGGTGTTGGAGATCGGCGATGGCGTCTTCGAGGTCAAGTCGACGGCGGGTGACAACCACCTCGGCGGCGACAACTTCGACAAGGCGATCGTCGACTGGCTGGTGGCCGAGTTCAAGAAGTCCCAAGGCATCGACCTCGCCGCCGACCCGATGGCGCTCCAGCGTCTGTATGAGGCTGCCGAGCGCGCCAAGATCGAGCTCTCGACCACGCAGGAGTCCCAGATCAACCTGCCGTTCATCACGGCCGACGCGAGCGGACCCAAGCACCTCGACATGCGTCTCACGCGCGCCAAGCTGGGCGAACTGACGGCGTCGCTGATCGACCGCACCGTGGGCCCGGTCCGCCAGGCGCTCGAGGACGCCAAGGAGAAGGGCGCCGGCGACATCGACCACGTTGTGATGGTCGGCGGCATGACCCGCATGCCGGCGGTCCAGGAGAAGGTCAAGGAGCTGACCGGCAAGGAGCCGCACCGTGGCGTCAACCCAGATGAGGTTGTTGCCGTCGGCGCCGCGATCCAAGCCGGCGTGCTGGCTGGTGACGTCAAGGACGTGCTGCTGCTCGACGTGACGCCGCTGACGCTCGGAATCGAGACCAAGGGCGGGGTCATGACCAGGCTGATCGAGCGCAACACTACGATCCCGACCCGCAAGGCCGAGGTGTTCTCGACGGCCGAGGACAACCAGCCGAGCGTTGAGATCCACGTGCTGCAGGGCGAGCGCGAGATGGCCAGCTACAACAAGTCGCTCGGCAAGTTCCAGCTGACGGGGATCCCGCCGGCACCGCGCGGTGTCCCACAGATCGAGGTCGCCTTCGACATCGATGCCAACGGCATCCTCAATGTGTCGGCGAAGGACCTCGGCACCGGCAAGGAGCAGAAGATCGAGATCCGCTCCGGCTCCGGTCTGTCCGGTGACGAGATCAAGCGGATGGTCACCGACGCCGAGACGCACGCCGACGACGACAAGCGCCAGCGAGAGCTAGCCGAGGCTCGCAACGAGGCCGAGCACACCGCATACCAATCCGAGCGGCAGCTCAAGGAGCTCGGCGACCAGGTGGACGATGCCTCGCGCAGTGAGATCGAGGACGCCATCAAGGCTGTTCGCGATGCGCTCGCCGGTGAGGATGCGGCGGCGATCAATGCGGCCAAGGACGCGCTGAACGCCTCCTTCCATAAGGTCTCCGAGGCGATGTATCAACGCGCTCAGGAGCAGCAGGCCGCGTCGGCGCCGAACTTCGACGGCGACGCGTCAGCTGACGGCGCAGGCGCCGCCGAGGAAGAGGACGTGGTCGACGCTGAAGTCGTCGACGAGGAGAAGTGACGATGGCGGCCGAGCGGGATCAGGACGAGCCCCTCGGGGTGTCGCAGCCGGGCGCTGCGCAGGATGCTTCTGCGCAGGCGCCCGTTGCGCCCTGCCCGGGCGACGATCAGACGCCGCCGGCGTTCGGGTCCGATCTGGGATCCGATCAGGACTCGCTGGATCCGGACGCGGACCCCGGGGAGCAGGTCCAGCAGGACCTCGACGAGCTGGCCGCCAAGGCTGAGAGGGCCGACGAGTATCTGCTGCTGGCGCAGCGGACCCAGGCCGACTTTGAGAACTACCGCAAGCGTGCGGCCCGGGACGCGGCGATGGCACAGGATCGTGGCGTGGCCAAGCTCGCAAAGGAGCTGCTACCAGCGATCGACAACCTCGAACGCGCGCTGAACGCGGCCAGCCAGGAGGATTCGACGCTGACCGAGGGGATCAGGCTTGTGCACACTGACCTGCTCTCCGCGCTGCAGCGCCTCGGGGTTGAGCCATTCTCGCCCCGTGGCGAGCCGTTCGATCCACAGTTCCACGAGGCGGTTGCGCAGCAGCCGATCGAGGGCGCCGAGTCCGGAACCGTGGCCGAGGTCTTCCAGCAGGGCTTCCGCCTGGGTGACAGCGTGCTGCGCCCGGCGCGGGTGCTCGTGGCGGCGTAGCGAGCCGGAGGCAGCGCGATGGCGGAACGGCCCGACTATTACAAGATCCTCGGGGTCGGCAAGAACGCGACCGACGAGGAGATCAAGAAGGCGTACCGGAAGCTGGCGCGCAAGTATCACCCTGACCGCAACCCCGGCGACGAACAGGCGGAGGCGCGGTTCAAGGAGGTCTCGCAGGCCCATGACGTGCTCTCGGACCCTGACAAGCGCAAGGAGTACGACCGTGGTGGGCTGTTCGCGGGCATGAGCGGCAACACGGGCTTTGACCCGTCCGCGTTCTCGGGTGGCTTCTCGGGTGGCTTCGGCGACATGCTCTCCAACCTGTTCGGTGGGGGCGGCGCCGCCGGCGGACCGCGCCCCGGCGCCGGACAGAGGCCGCCCCAGGCCCGTGGCCAGGACCTCGAGACCGAGGTTCGGCTGACCTTCGACCAGGCTGTTCATGGCACGCAGGTGCCGCTGCAGGTGCCGACCTCGAAGCCGTGCCCGACCTGTCACGGCTCCGGTGCGCGGCCCGGCACATCGCCAAAGGTCTGCCCTGTCTGCAACGGCCGTGGCGTCGAGGCGCAGAGCCAGGGGATCTTCTCGATCAACCAGCCGTGCTCGAACTGCAAGGGCTCCGGAACGGTGATCGAGCATCCCTGCCCGACCTGTGAGGGAAGCGGCGCCCAGCGGAGCGTCCGGCGCCTGCGGGTCAACATCCCAGCCGGGGTGCGCGACGGCAGTCGCATCAAGCTCGCAGGCAAGGGCGACCCTGGAGTTCGCGGAGTGCCCCCGGGAGACCTGTATGTGATCACGCGCGTTCCCGATTCGCCGATCTTCAAGTGGAGCGGAGACAACCTCGAGGTTGAGGTCCCACTGACGATCCCCGAGGCGATCCGCGGGGCGGTGATCGAGGTCCCGACGCTGAACGGCTCCAAACGGCTGCGGGTGGCGCCAGGCACCAAGCATGGCACGGTTCAGCGCCTGCGCGGTGAGGGGGCGCCGCGGCTCGGAGGCAAGGGCGCCGGCGACCTTCGCTACAGGTTCGTGATCGACATCCCCGCCAGCCTGTCCGCCGAACAGGACGAGGCGGTCGAGCGACTGTCGGCGGTGATGGATGGGGATCCGCGCGCCAAGCTGTTTCCGAGTGGGCGCGGACGCGAGCAGGCGGCCGAGCGCTGATGGCCGACGAGCGCACACCTGAGCAGCCGATGCGGACCCATCGGATTCGCGCGACAGCGCGCGTTCAGGTCTCCTCTGAGAAGGGCGTGTTCATGATCTCGGTCGCTGCCGAGCTGGCGGGCATGCATCCGCAGACGCTCCGTATGTACGAGTCTCGCGGCCTGATCGAGCCGCAACGCTCGCCTAAGGGAACCCGCCTGTACTCGCACGCCGATGTCGAGCGCCTCAAGCGCATTCAGGAGATGACGGCGGAGCTCGGGCTCAACCTCGCGGGCGTCGAGCGCGTCTTCGAGCTCGAGGACATGCTGGCGGCGATGTCACGCAAGGTCCAGGCGCTGGAGCGTCGCGCGACCGAGCTCAAGGCCGAGGTGGAGCGGCTTGAGGCGCTGCGCCTGCAGCTACGCGCTGAGATCGTGCCCTACGTCCGCGGCGGTGCGTTGATTCGGGTGTCCGATCTGCCCTGAGGTGCCTCCCGAGCATCGTGCCCACGGGCAGCGCGAGCGCCAACAGGCCAGCCAGCACGTACGGATCCTCGACGAGCGTATGCAGCCCCCCCAAGGGGAGACGGCTGGCGACATAGCGCTCGGGAAGGTAGGCGTAACCGACCATCAGGAACAAAGCGGTGGTCACTGCCAGGCTCAGACGCCGTTGCTCGTAGGCGGCCACTGCCAGCAGCAAAAGCGCCGGCACCACCAGCGCCCAGTGGTGTGTCCAGGAGACCGGCGACACCAGCAGAGTAGTGACCGCGCACAGGGAGAACCCCATCGCCTCGTCGCCGCGGCGGGCGGCGCGGACCGCCAGTGCGATGCCGACGACTGCGACAACCGCCACGACGGCGAGCGCCTCGGGTCCTGGATAGCGCTCAGCCAGCAACCTCGCCAGCGCCGCGCGCAGCGACTGGTTGCCCGGGTTGATCGCGCTGCCCACGCGAGAGCTCTTGAATACGAGTCCACCCCAGTACTTGCCGGCGTCCGCGGGAACCAGCAGAAAGCTGAGGCCGATCGACGCTGCGAACGTCCAGAGCCCGACCAGTGCTGAACGGCGTCGGCCAGAGCAGAGCAGGTAAACCAGGAACGCGAGCGGCGTGAGCTTGACCGCCGCCGCGAGTCCGATCGCAACCCCCTTGGTTCTCGCCGAATCCGGGCGGGAGAGGTCGAAGACGACCAGCGCGGTGAGGAGCAGATCGACCTGCCCGTAGCCCAGCGTGACGGTCACCGGTTCGAGCCACAGCGCGGCCGCCGCGGCGGCGGCTGCGACGGCCCACGCCGTGGCCGGGTCTCGCGGGAGGATCCGGCGGAGGCCCGTGTTCGGGCGGCCGAGCATCAGCGCACGCCGCAGAGTCCACACCAGTGAGACGATGCTGAGTGTCGTGATCGCGATCTTGTCCAGCCGCAGCGAGCCGAGCGCCAGGGGCGTCATCAGCATGGCGGCGAACGGCGGGTAGGTGAAGCCCAGCCGTCGAACGATCGGGTGTTGGTAGAGGATGAGACCGTGCAGAACGTGCAGACCTGCGCCGCGGTAGACGCGCAGGTCGAAGAACCCTAGCGGCCTGACGCCGATGTAGAACGGCTGGACGCCGGGGCTGAAGGGCAGGCGCGGCATCGTGACTGAGGCGACGACGTAGGTGGCAACGGAAACCCCAAGGACCACCCAGACGACGGTGATCAGCCGATATCTGCGCATGGTCATCCTGTCACCGGGAGATGAGGCATCTAAACCATGCTGACGTGGGCGGCTAAGCGCCGGAATAAGTTCGTCGGTACGACCTCCAGGTGATAATCTAAGTGCAGGACACTTAGATTTATTCAAGACAGACCTTCCGAGGCCCGATCAAATGCAAGCTGACCGCTTTACCATCAAGTCCCAGGAGGCGCTCGAAGCCGCGCAGCGGTTGGCGACCGAGCGTCGCAACCCGCAGACCCGCCCCGAGCACCTGCTCGCCGTCCTGCTCGAGCAGGACGGCGGCGTCGTTGCGCCGGTGCTGCGCAAGCTCGGCGTCGATCCTGCAGCGGTTCGGATGGCGCTCAACCCCGCGCTGGTGGCGCTACCGCGGCTGGCCAGCGCGGGGGAGGAACAGACCGGCGGCTCGAACGAGCTGATCGAGGTTCTGCGCGGCGCCGAGAGGGAGATGCGCGAGCTCGGCGACGAGTATGTCTCGACCGAACATCTGGCACTGGCGCTCGCCAAGTCAAAGGGCACCACCGGGGACGTGCTGCGCTCCGTGGGTGCAGGCCATGATGCGCTGCTGAAGGCTGTGGGCGAAATCCGCGGCGGTCAGAGGGTCACCGACCAGACTCCGGAGGACAAATTCCAGGCGCTCGAGAAGTACGGGCGCGATCTCACGCTGGCCGCAGCAGACGGCAAGCTCGACCCGGTGATCGGGCGCGACGACGAGATCCGCCGCGTGATCCAGGTTCTCTCGCGGCGCACGAAGAACAACCCGGTGCTGATCGGCGAGCCCGGCGTCGGCAAGACCGCGATCGCCGAGGGCCTGGCGCAGCGGATCGTCTCCGGCGACGTGCCGGAAGGCCTCAAGGACCGGCGTGTGGTGGCCCTTGATATCGGCGCGCTGATCGCCGGGGCCAAGTACCGCGGCGAGTTCGAGGATCGGCTCAAGGCCGTGCTCAAGGAGGTTCAGGACGCCGGCGGCAACGTCGTGCTGTTCATAGACGAGTTGCACACGATCGTAGGCGCGGGCGCATCCGAGGGTGCCGTGGACGCCGCCAACCTGCTCAAACCGATGCTGGCCCGCGGCGAACTGCGTGCTGTCGGAGCAACCACCCTGGACGAATACCGCAAGTACATAGAGAAGGACGCGGCCCTCGAGCGCCGTTTCCAGCCGGTCTTCGTCGAAGAGCCGTCGGTTGAGGACACGATCGCGATTCTCCGCGGCCTCAAGGGCAAGTACGAGGTCCACCACAAGGTGCGGATCACCGATTCGGCCCTGGTCGCAGCGGCGACACTGTCGGACCGCTACATCTCTGATCGCTTCCTGCCCGACAAGGCGATCGACCTGGTCGACGAGGCGGCATCACAGATCCGGATGGAGATCGACTCAAAACCAACTGAGATCGATGAGGTCGACCGTCACATCCTCCAGCTTGAGATCGAGCTGCAGTCGCTCGGCAGTCCCGAGTCCGATGACACCGGCACCGCCACTCGCCGCGAGCAGCTCGAGCAGGCGCTGGCAGAAGAGCGCGAGCGCTCGGCCGCGATGCATGCCGAGTGGCAGCAGGAGAAGCAGACGATCGGCGCGGTCGCGGATCTGCAGGAGCAGCTCGAGCAGGCCAGCGTTGAGCTCGAGCAGGCACGTCGTGCCGGGGACCTCGGACGCGCGGCCGAGCTGCAGTACGGCACGATCCCGGAGCTGACAAAGCTGCTGGCGGACGCCGAGCAGGCCGAGGGCGACGCTGCGGTGCAGGTCCCCGGCGCAGCTGTGCACCGGTATCTCAAGGAGGAGGTCGACGCCGAGGACATCGCCGAGGTCGTGTCCAAGTGGACGCGGGTGCCCGTATCGCGTCTGCTCGAGGGCGAGATCGAGAAGCTCGTCAACATGGAGGCGCGCCTGCATGAGCGCGTGATCGGACAGAACGAGGCGGTCAGTGCCGTCTCGAGTGCTCTGCGGCGCTCGCGTGCAGGCCTGCAGGACCCGGACCGGCCGATCGGCACCTTCCTGTTCCTCGGCCCGACCGGTGTCGGCAAGACCGAGCTGGCACGAGCGCTGGCCGAGTTCATGTTCGACTCACCTGAGGCGATGGTCCGGATCGACATGTCCGAATACATGGAGAAGCATTCGGTCAGCCGCCTTGTCGGCGCGCCACCCGGATACGTCGGTTACGACGAGGGGGGTCAGCTGACCGAGGCGGTGCGACGTCGCCCCTACGCCGTCGTGCTGCTCGACGAGGTCGAGAAGGCGCACCCCGACGTCTTCAACACGCTTCTGCAGGTCATGGACGACGGGCGTCTGACCGACGGGCAGGGGCGCACCGTCAGTTTCAAGAACGTCGTCCTGATCATGACCTCGAACATCCCGGGCGGACGCGCAGGCGCGGAGGGCCAGTTCAAGCCCGAGTTCATCAACCGCCTCGACGACATCGTCGAGTTCGAGCCGCTCAGCCGTACCCAGCTCACCGAGATCGTCGATCTGCAGGTTGCACGGGTCGTGAAGCGGGTGGCCGCGCGCGGGATCGAGTTGACGCTGACCGACGATGCGCGGACACTGCTCGGGAACCTTGGCTACGACCCGACCTACGGCGCCCGGCCGCTCAAGCGGGTGATCCAGAAGCGGCTGGTCGACCCGCTGGCGCTGGCGATTCTCGAGGGCCGCTTTGTGGACGGCGACGCGGTCACGGTCGATGCGGCTGAGGGCGAGATCGTGCTCGACGCTCGGCAGGGGGCTGCCGTCTAGGGGCACGGTCGAGGGGTCACGTGTATAGAGTCCCGCCGCGTGACTGACCGCCGCCCGAAGGTCCTCGTAGTCGGTGCCGGCGCCCGCGAGCACGCGATCGTGAATGCGCTCGCGCGCTCGGCGCGGCGGCCGCAGCTGCTCTGTGCTCCTGGGAACGTCGGCATCGCACAGGTCGCGCGCTTGCTTCCCCTGGACGTCGCCGAGGTCGGCGCGCTGGTTCAGGCCGCCAAGGACGAAGGCGTGGACCTGGTGGTGGTTGGACCCGAGCTGCCGCTGGTGGCCGGCATCGCCGACGCGCTCGCGCGCGAGGGGATCGCCTGCTTCGGCCCGGGCGCAGCCGGAGCTCAGCTCGAGGGGTCGAAGGCGTTCTGCAAGGACGTGATGGCGGCCGCCGGGGTGCCGACCGCCGCCTATCGTGTCGTCTCGACCGTGGCGGCGGGGATGGGCGCGATCGCAGAGATCCAGGGCGAGCGCTTCCCGGCCGTGATCAAGGCTGACGGGTTGGCTGCCGGCAAGGGCGTGATCATCGCCGCCGACGCCGCGGAGGCGCGCGCTGCACTGACCTCGCTGCTGGTCGAGCATCAGTTCGACACCGAGCGAGTGGTTGTCGAGGAGTTCCTCACCGGCGCTGAGGTATCGCTGCTCGCCGTCTGCGACGGCGAGCGCGCGCTGCCGCTGGCATCGGCCCAGGATTACAAGCGAATCTACGACGGAGACGGGGGTCCCAACACCGGTGGCATGGGTTCCTACTCGCCGGTGCCGGCGATCGGTGATCAGCAGGCGCGGGAACTCGTTCGGATCGTCCATCAGCCCGTGCTCGACGAGCTGCGCCGTCGCGGAATCGAGTTCCGTGGCGTGCTCTATGCAGGGCTGATGCTGACGCCCGACGGCCCCAGGGTTCTTGAGTTCAATGCACGCTTCGGTGACCCGGAGACTCAGGCGATCCTGCCGCGGCTGCGGAGCGATCTGCTGGAGCTGTTGACGGCCGCGGCAACCGGATCGGCTGAGTCCGGCGGCGGACTCGACGGCATCACGCTCGACTGGGATCCGCGCAGCGCCGTCACAGTGGTGCTGGCATCGGCCGGCTACCCGGCCACGTCCTCGCGGGGCGATGCGATCGAGGGGCTCGGTCAGGTGCCCGAGGCCATCGCGGTCACACACGCCGGCACCGCGATCGACGAGTACGGCCGAGTCGTCACCGACGGCGGCCGCGTGCTCAGCGTGACCGCGCTCGGGTCCGACATGGCGAGCGCGCGCGCGTCTGCGTACGCCGCGGTCGAGCTGATCGAATTCGAGGGCCGCCAGCTGCGCCGGGACATCGCCGAGCGCGTCGTGGGAGCATGAGCCTCAGATGATCGAACGCTATACCCGCAGGGAGCTCGGTGAGCGCTGGTCAGATCTTGCCCGCTTCGAGGCGATCCGCCAGGTCGAGGTGGCCGCATGCGAGGAGATGGAGGGGCCGACGCCGGAGGACCTCGATGCGATCCGACGCGCGACCTTCACCGTGGAGGCCGTCAACGAGCGTGAGCGCATCACCGACCACGACACGGCGGCATTCGTCGATGTGCTTGCCGCGTCGGCCGGTGCGCCGGGTCGTTGGATCCACTTTGGCCTGACCTCCTCTGACGTCGTCGACACCGGCCTGGCACTGCAGATCAAATCCGTGGGCGATCTGATCCTGCCGGACTCGCGGGCGCTGGTTGCCGAGCTGGCGGCCAAGGCGCGCGAGCATGTCCACACTCTGTGCGCCGGCCGGACCCACGGTATCCACGCTGAGCCGACGACTTTCGGGATCAAGCTGGCCGGCTTCGCATTCGAGGCCCAGCGCAACGCGGAGCGGCTGGAACGCGCGTTTGCGCAGGCCGGGGTCGGCGCGCTGTCAGGTGCGGTCGGAACCTACTCTGCGACCTCCCCCGAGTTCGAGCGCCACGTGATCGAGCGACTGGGACTGGAGCTCGAGTCGGTCTCAACCCAGGTGATCCCGCGCGACCGGCACGCGGAGCTGGTTCAGGCGATCGCACTGGCCGGCGCCGGCCTCGAGCGCCTGGCGACCGAGATCCGCCACCTTGCGCGGACCGAACTCAGCGAGGCACGCGAGCCGTTCGCAGCCGGCCAGAAGGGCTCCAGCGCGATGCCCCACAAGCGCAATCCGATCAGGACCGAGCAGATCGCCGGGCTTGCGCGGTTGCTCCGCGGATATGCCTCGGCGGCGGTGGAGGATGTCACGCTCTGGCACGAGCGAGACATCTCGCACTCGAGCGTCGAGCGGATCATGCTGCCGGATGCCACGATCCTCCTCGATCACATGCAACGGCGGATGCTGGGTGTGGTTCGTGACCTGGTCGTCGATGTGCGCCGCATGCGTGAGAACCTCGACCTCACATACGGCGCACTGTTCTCACAGCGGCTCCTGCTTGCGCTCGTCGCCCAGGGCTCGAGCCGCGACGACGCGTACAGGCTCGTACAGCAGCTGGCCCAGGAGGCGCTTGACACGCGCGTGCACCTGCGGGAGCTGCTGAGCGCAGGAACGGGTCCAAGCCAGATCCAGGAGCTCGACCTCGAGGCGATCTTCGACCTTGCGCCCTACGTCCGCTATGCCGATCAGATCGTCGGCCGGCTCGACCGGATCGTCCCGCGGTCGCCGGCCTGAGCGCAGACGGTCGTTCAACCCAGCAGGAGGTCACGATGAGCCTGATTCACACTTGTTACCGAATCAACGAGATCGATCGAACGGTCGCCTTCTACGAGGCCCTGGGGTTCAGAGAGCTACGCCGGATTCCGATCCGCGAGGAGGCGATCAACGTCTTCATGAACCTGCCCGAGGATGGTGATGAGCCGCGCCTTGAGCTGACGTACAACTTCGGTCGCAACGAAGCCTATGAGCTCGGCACCGGCTACGGTCACATCGCGATCACGACGCCGGGGCTCGACGCCACGCTCGCGCGGCTTGCACAGCAGGGCATCGAGCCGGAACGGCCGCCCTATTCGATCCGCGAGGGCGGCTCGCGCCTGTGCTTCGTGCGCGATCCGGACGGCTACCGGATCGAGATCATCGAGCGGCGCTGATTCATAGTCGATACGCATAACTCTCGTAGAGGCTATGACTTTGACTTATGGCTGGTTCTCGCCGACAGTATGGGCATGTTCTTCCGAAAAAACACCCACCTGGACACGAGTCTGTTCGACCCCGAGCACGACATGGATCTCGTCGGGCTTGCGAACAACGCTCGGACTGAGGACGACATTGAGTTGGTGGCGCGGATCAGCCGCGCCCGGATGCGGGCGCGTCGCGCCGAGCTCAGCCACCGCCGGGCTCGCGAAGGCCGCTAGGCGGCCGAGACGTAGCTTGACTCGTAGGCAGCGACCCAGCGGATGAATTCGCTGGCGGGGATCGGCTTCGAGAAGAAGTGTCCCTGGGCGCGGTCGCAGCGGATCTGCTCCAGCCGCGCCAGTGTGCTCGCATCCTCGACTCCCTCGGCGATCACCTTGAGGCCGAGCGCGTGCCCAAGCTCGATCGTCGAGCGCACGATCACGGCGTCGGACTCGTCGGTGAGCATCGGCGTCACGAATGAGCGGTCGATCTTGAGCTCATGGACCGGCAGTCGCCGCAGGTTCGCGAGCGACGAGTGACCGGTGCCGAAATCGTCCACAGCGAACCGGCAACCGAGTTCGCTCAGGCTCTCGACCGTCTTCAGCGCCCGCTGTGGGTCAGACAGGATCATGCTCTCTGTGATCTCCAGCTTGAGCGCCTGTGGCGGCAGCTGGAAGATCTGGAGCATCTGCCCGATCTGCGAGGACAGCAGTGGATCGTGGAGGTTGCGGACCGAGAGGTTGACCGAGACGATCAGGTCGCGGCCGGCGGCATGCCATCCGGCGCACTCTGCGATGGCACGGTTGAGCACGGCGCTCGTCATCGCGCCGATCAGGCCGGTCTGCTCGACGATGTCCAGGAACGCTGCGGGCTGCAGCAGGCCCAGATCGGGATGCTGCCAGCGCACCAGTGCCTCGGCGCCGTGGACCCTTCCCCGCGTGATGTCGATGATCGGGTGGAAGTGGACGAGAATCTGGTCGTCTGATTCGAGTGCGCGGCGGAAGTCGCCGACCATGCTCAGGCGCGAGACCGAGTGGTGATCCTGGCCGAGCTGGTAGAAGCGGTGACCCTCACGCTCCTCCTTGGCCGCGTACATGGCGATATCAGCGCGCCGCAGCAGCGTCTGCGCATCCTGGCCGTCGGCGGGGTAGCGGACGATGCCGATGCTGCCCTCAACCTGCAGCGTGATGTCGTCGAAGGCGACAGGCTCATGGATGCATGCCAGCACGTCCTCAGCCATCGCCGTCAGCGAGGCCATGTTGTCGGTTCTGACCGCGGGCAGGATCGCGAACTCGTCGCCGCCGAGGCGAGCCACCAGGCCACCTTGGCCGACCCGCTGAGCCAGTCTCGGCGCGAGGTCCACCAGCAGGTCGTCACCATACTGATGGCCGAGTGTGTCGTTGATGTCCTTGAAGTGGTCGAGGTCGATCAACATCACGCCGAAGCTGCGCGAGTGCTCGCCGGTCGCGGCGATGGCGGCGTCGATCTGATCGCTGAATTCCTTGCGGTTGGCCAGCCCGGTGAGCTCGTCGGTGGTGGCCATGATCTCGAGCTCCTTGCCGCGGCGCTGCGAGGTCAGCAGCTCGCCGACCAGGTACTGGAAGACGGTCAGCACGATCGCGAACACGATCAGGCTGAACGCCGTCTGGAGCGTGTTGACCATCAAGACCGCAAGCACCGTCAGGATCGCGGAGGCGAGCTCGGCGGCCATCGTCGGCTTGAAGACGGCCAGCCGCTCCCTCAGCGATGGGGGGGTCATATGGGCCTGGCGGTCCATCATCACCTGATAGACGGTGACCATCGTCAGGTTCAGAAACAGCGCGAGCATGAACGTGGCGAAGACGAGCAGGTAATAGGTCACGTCCTGATTGGCATGCTGCAGATCAAGGCTGGAGCCGCCCACGAGGCGCTGGAACCAGAGGCCGCTCAGCAGCGGGAACCAGCTGTACATGACGAGGTTCTGGCGGAAGGTCTCGGCACGCTCGCGCCAGCTGAGCCAGGTGGCCGCCATCGTGACCACGCCGACGATCATGGCGGGTGTGCCGCCGAGCAGAACCGCCGCGAGCATGATCCCCAGGAAGCTCCCGGAGATGGACACGCCATCGGCCATCCGCTGGGCGGTCAGTTCGCTGATCACCGAGAGGACGATCAGGATGCCCAGATAGGTGAGACGCCACCACGCCGTCGGTGCCGCGAGGGTCGCCAGCCCAACTGCGGCGAGAAGCAGGGCCAGCTGCACGAACATGGTCGTGCGCGGATGCACTGATACCGGCGTCGGCACGCGCTCGGGGGGGTCAATCCCCGCTCGGTTGGGGTTGTCGGTCATCCTGTCTCGAAAGAGGGGCTGTCGTGGTTTCGACGCATGACGGGTGTTTCCTGCACACCGGAGCCGTTCGGAGCCGGCGAGATCTCGTCGCTCTCCAGTTTCATAATCGGCTGAACGTCCACCGGGCTCAAGTCCACGCGGTCAATCGGGCGGATCGTGAATACCGCGACTGCAAGCGCCGTGCCGACGGAGGCGATCGCGTAGGCGACCCTCGGTGAGCTTAGCTCCGTGACGGCGCCTCCGATCACGAATCCGACCGCCGGCATCAAATAGTTGAGCGCATAGAAGACTGACATCACCGCACTCTGAGCGTTCAGCGGTGTCCGGTGCTGGAGCTCTGTCAGGCCTGCGATCGCGGCCGCGCCGTTGCCGATGCCGCCGATGACCGAGAAGACGCAGGCGATCGCCAATGTCGGCGAGAGTGCGAGACCCCCGTATCCGATCGACACAAGCAGGAGAGTGATTCCCAGCAGTCGAATCAGGCGCATCTGCCTGGCGAGAGCGAAGATCGCGCCGCCGACGATCATCCCGGAGCCCCAGGAGGTCAGCAGCAGGCCGTAACCGGCGCTGCCGACATGCAGCGTGGTCTGCGCGAACACGATCTCGATCGGCACCGCGATCGAGGCCATCGTCGTCGCGAACGCCACCGCGATCAGCAGGCGTCGCACCGCGGCCCGCCGTCGCAGCATCGCCACCCCCGCTCTGAGCCGCCCGGAGACCTGCGCCTCGCCGTCGCGCTCGATCAGGATGCCGGGCGTGGTCACGATGATCAATGCCGCGATCAGGAAGCTGGCCGCGTCGACCATCAGCGCCGTGCCTGCTCCCCGCCAGTCGATGATCGCGCCTGAGACGACCGGTGCCGCCGCGAAAGCGACCATGGTCCCCAGGTTGATGACCCCGTTGCCCTCGCGCAGCTGCCCCCTCACCACCAGGTAATTGGCGATTGCGCCTCGCGTCAACGTCGAGGCGAGGATCGCCAGGACGCCGTCGACCGCGACGAGCCCCAGTACCAGCGGCAGCGAGAAGTTGCGCGCGACGGCGGCGATCGCCGCGAACAGGCATGCCTCGAGCAGATACACACAGGTCAGCACCCTCCGTGGGTTGATCGCCGCGACGTAGGCCGTCAGCAACGGCGCCAGCACCGCCGGCAGGACCCGCAGGGCCAGGAACAGCAGCGATGACGCCAGCGGGCTGCCGGTGCGGTCATACACCAGCACGGCAAGGGCGACCTCACCGATTGCGTTGCCGGCCTCATTGACCCATGCAGTGGAGGCGAGATGGCGGAACGTCGCTGATCGCAGCGGTCGCGTATCGAGCATGTCTAACCCGGCGTTATGCCGGCCATAACCAGGTCGCGTCTACCGAAGATCGGTCCATCACGGCAAGCTTCACCGCGTCTTCGGGAACCCCTTTCTTGGGTTCCTTGCCCGTCCAACCAAAGGAGCGATCATGGGTTACAGGCTCATCTAAATCATGATTATTTGCCAGCAGCGTTAGGGAACTGAACGTGGGAGTTCCCTAACGCTGCGTTTTGATGAACTGCGTTTTGATGTATTGACGTACTTCGGCAGGATTGCCTCACGGCTTTAGCTCTGGCTGCTGCAAGAAGCTTTGCATTTTCGGCGTTCCTTAATTCATACAACCGGAGCCTGACCTATTCTGCGCGTCGATGCCGACGCCGCGTTCGGAGGGATCAGCAGGCGGACGCGCTGAGTCCTTCCCCAGCAGTCGCGGCCATGTGCCGGTTCGCGACCTCGAGGTCGGTGAGCTGCGCGCGTTCTGCGCAGCGGCGACGCTCGGCAGCATCGCGGAGGCTGCGCGAGCGATGAACGTGAGCCAGCCGGCGATGTCCAAGCGTCTGCGGTCCCTGGAGACCGTCGCCGGCGCCGAGCTGTTTGAGCGCTCCAGCCGCGGCGTCACGCTGACCCCGGCAGGAGTGCAGCTCTTCACCGCCGCACGCCGGCTGTTGCGCAGCGCGGACTCGGTGCAGGCGCTGATCAAGAATCCCGCCGCGTCCACACCGGTACGGATCGCGTCCAGTCCGACGATCGCCGAGTTGCGACTGCCGCAAGTGCTCAGTGACCTCGCCGCCGGCGAGCATGGGCTCACAGCGGAGCTGATCTCCGCCAATTCAGAGCTCGTTCGCGAGCTCGTTCGCGACGGGCGCAGTGACCTCGGCATCGCCAGCGTCGATCCGTACGCGACCTACGCCGACGGGCTCGAGGAACGAATCGTCTGGCGCGACGAACTAGTCGTCGTCGTCCCGCCAGGCCATGCCTGGGAGGCTCTGGACGAGATCCCGGTCGACGAGTTCGCCGGGACCGCGGTCGTGCAGCGTGATCCGTGGTCGAATTCGAGCCGGATCGTGGCGGCCACGCTCGAGCGCGTCGGACTCGAGCGTGTGCCACCGACCCCGGCGATCGGCAGCACCGCCGGCGTGCTCGCACTTGCACGCGCAAGTGACACACCGGCACTGATCTCGATCCTCGCGGCCCGCGCCAATCCGGAGCAGAAGCTTGAGATCAGGCGCGTCGAGGGGCTCCGCTTCAGCCTCGAGTACGCACTCGTCTGGGTCGGCTCGATGCTCGAGCAGCGGCCCGAGGTGCAGACGGTCGCGGGGCACATCGTGCACCTGCCGTTCGCGCGGCCGCGGCCGGTCCATTGACGAGGCCCCGCTGACTGACAGACGGTACGATCGGGCCGTGCCCGCGATCTCCGATCTCAGCCTGTCCGCCTCCGGCAAGGTCCGCGAGATCTACGACCTCGGCGACGAGCTGTTGATCGTCGCCTCCGACCGCATCTCCACCTACGACGCCGTGCACCCGACCCTGATTCCGGACAAGGGCGCGGTGCTCACCGCGATCTCCACGTTCTGGTTCGAGCAGACCGCGAACCTCGTTCCAAACCACCTGGTGTCCGTGACCGACGGCGTGCCAGACGAGGTGCGTGGCCGTGCAATGGTGGTTCGGAGGCTGACGATGCTGCCGGTGGAGGCCGTGGTGCGCGGCTACATCACCGGCTCGGGATGGACCGACTATCAGCGCAGCGGGACGGTCTCCGGCGTCCCACTTCCGCAGGGCCTGCGCGAGTCCGACCAGCTGCCGGTACCGATCTTCACACCGTCGACAAAGGCCGACGTCGGACATGACCAGGCGATCGATCTGCAGCACGCCGCCGAGCTG
The DNA here is from genome assembly GCA_963848435.1 of uncultured Conexibacteraceae bacterium. Taxonomy (GTDB): domain Bacteria; phylum Actinomycetota; class Thermoleophilia; order Solirubrobacterales; family Solirubrobacteraceae; genus Palsa-465. The sequence continues at coordinate 580,897 of CAWKDQ010000011.1, forward strand.
CTCGGGGATCGTGAGCTGACCGAGCGCGTGCGCGACGTCGCGATCTCGATCTACAGGTTCGCCGCCGAGCGCGCGCGATCCTGCGGGGTCATCCTCGCCGACACCAAGTTCGAGTTCGGGCTCGACGCCGATGGCGTGCTGACTCTGGGTGATGAGGCCTGCACACCCGATTCGTCGCGCTTCTGGCCGGTCGACGGCTACGAACCCGGCCACGCTCAGCCGAGCTTCGACAAGCAGTTCGTGCGCGATTGGGCCTCGTCGACCGGCTGGGACAAGCTGCCGCCGGCGCCTCAGATCCCGCAGGACGTTGTCACTCGCACGCGCGAGAAGTATGTGGAGGCCTGCGAGCGCATCACCGGCTGTTCGTTCGCGGATTGGGCCGCACGGACCGGGATGAGCGCATGATCGCGGGCCTGATCTGGATCCGAGTGGAGACCACCCTCTGATGCGGGCGCTCGTGTTGATCCGGCCCAAGGCCGGCATCCTCGATCCTCAGGGCCAGGTCGTCGAGCGGGCATTGCCCGCGCTGGGCTTCACCGGCGTATCCAACGTCCACGTCGGCCGCCTGGTCGAGCTTGACGTGGAGGACGTCGCGCAACTTCCCTCGATGTGTGAGCGCCTCCTGGCAAATCCGCTGATCGAGGACTACGAGATCATCGAGAGCGCGTGAAGTTCGGCGTCATCAGCTTCCCCGGGACATGTGACGACGTCGACGCTCAGCTCGCCGCGCAGCGGGTCGCCGAGGCGGTATTGCTGTGGCATCGAGATCGCGATCTGCAGGGTGTCGACGCCGTGATCGTCCCCGGAGGCTTCTCGTATGGCGACTACCTGCGTGCCGGGGCGATCGCCCGCTTCGCACCCGTGATGGAGTCGGTCATCGAGTTCGCCAACGAGGGCGGACTTGTTCTGGGTATCTGCAACGGCTTCCAGGTGCTGTGCGAGTGCGGGCTTCTGCCCGGCGCCCTGCTGGTCAACGATCACCTCAAGTTCGTCTTCCGGCAGGTCACGCTCGACGTCGTCGACCACAACACGCCCTTCACTCGCGACTGCCCGCCGACTCTCTCGATTCCGGTCAAGCACACGACCGGGCGCTATTACTCGCCAGAGCCCGTTCAGGTGGTCCTGCGGTACGCGTCCGGCCAGAACCCCAACGGCTCGCAGGAGGACATCGCAGGCGTCGTCAACAACGCCGGCAACGTCTTCGGTCTGATGCCGCATCCCGAGCACGCCGTTGATCCGCTGACCGGGTCGGCCGACGGGTTGACGATCTTCGAATCGATTCACGCGGCCGTGGGCGAGCGTGTGCGGGTAGGGTGAGAACAGGCAGATGAGTACCGCCGACGCTCAGCCAAAGCATCGCGAGCTCGGTCTGACCGACCACGAGTACGAGCTGATCGTCGACGGCCTCGGCCGTGCGCCCGGGGACGTCGAGCTGGCGATGCTGTCGCTCATGTGGTCCGAACACTGCGCCTATAAGCACTCCAAGAAGTTGCTTGCGCGGCTCCCGACCGCGGGACGGCACGTGCTCGTCGGACCTGGCGAGAACGCGGGCGCCGTCGACGTCGGCGACGGGCTGGCCGTGGCCTTCAAGGTCGAGTCTCACAATCACCCGAGCGCGGTCGAACCCTTCCAGGGGGCCGCAACCGGTGTTGGCGGCATTCTGCGCGACATCTTCGCCGTCGGCGCGCGGCCGATAGCGGTGCTCGACAGCCTGCGCTTCGGCGAGCCCGCAGGCTCGCCCCGCTCGCGCTACCTGCTGGAGCACGCTGTCGCCGGAATCGGGCATTACGGCAACTCGATCGGGGTGCCGACGATCGGCGGCGAGATCTACTTCGAGTCGAGCTACGAGCAGAACTGCCTGATCAACGCGATGGCGGTTGGCCTCGCACCGCACGACCGACTCACAAGTGCTGCGGCGGCCGGCGTCGGCAATCTCGTGATCCTGTTCGGCGCGCGCACTGGCCGCGATGGGATCGGCGGCGCCTCCGTACTGGCGAGCGCGGAACTGGTCGGTAGCGACGGCGGCGACGAATCCAAGCGCCCCACCGTGCAGATCGGCGACCCGTTCGCGGAGAAGAAGCTGATGGAATGCAGTCTCGAGCTGCTCGACCGGCAGCTGCTCGCCTCGCTGCAGGACCTCGGCGCCGCCGGTCTGACCTCGTCCGCCTCCGAAATGGCGAGCAAGGGCGGCGTCGGTCTGGACATCGACGTCGCGCAGGTCCCGTTGCGGGAGCCTGACATGGAGCCGTTCGAGATCATGGTTTCGGAGTCTCAGGAGCGCATGCTCTGCGTAGTCGAGCCCTACGACGTCGCGGCCGTGCTCGACGTCTGTGAGAAGTGGGAGGTCCTCGCCAGCGTGATCGGCGAGGTCACCGATGGTGGCAGGGGGCGGGCGGGCGGGAACCTCTTCCGCATATTGCGCGACGGCGAGGTCGTCGGCGAGCTGCCGGTGCGGCTGCTGGTCGACGACTGCCCCCTCTACGACCTCGAGCCGGAGCCGCCCGCGGTGCCGCTGTACGACGGCGGCGAACCGCAAGTCGCCGCCGGAGCTGAGCCGGCCGAGGTGCTGCTGGCGTTGCTCGCGAGCGCCAACATCGCGTCGCGGCGGGTGGTGTTCGAGCAGTACGACCCGGTTGTGCAGTCACGTACCGTCCGTCGGCCCGAGCAGGCCGACGCGGCTGTGCTGGCGCTGCCCGTGCTCGCCGCCGACAACGGCGCCGGCGGCGATCCAATCCCAGGGATCGCGGTGTCGATCGATGGCAACGGCAGGCGCGTCGCGGTTGATCCGCGCGCCGGAGCTGCCGAGGTGGTGTACGAGTGCGCCGCCAACCTCGCCTGCGTCGGCGCCGAGCCCCTCGGCCTCACCAACTGCCTCAACTTCGGCAATCCGGAGAAACCCCACGTTGCCTGGCAGCTGAGCGAGGCGGTCGACGGTCTGGCCCTCGCCTGCCGAGAGCTGGACGTGCCCGTCGTCAGCGGCAACGTCTCCCTCTACAACGAATCGCCGGACGGCCCGATTCTGCCGACGCCGGTGATCGGGATGGTCGGCCGGCTTCCGGAGGTGCGCCGAGCCGGACGGCTCGGGTGGGCGAACACCGGCGACCAGATAGCGCTGGTCGGCGGCTTCAATCCGTCTCGCGACGGCTCGGAGATCGCGAAGTTGTACGGCAGCGCGCCCGCTGGCGCACTGCCTGCCAAGGATGCCTCAGCAATACGCGAGGCACACGCGACTGTGCGCAACGGGGTGCGGGACGGCACGCTCAGCAGCGCCCATGACATCGCCGAGGGGGGTATCGCGGTCGCACTGGCGGAGTGCTGCATCGCCTCCGGTCTCGGCGCTGAGGTGACGCTGCCCGGCGGACTCGATCCCTTTGGCGAGGATCTCGGCACCGCGTTCATCGTCAGCGGCGCGCCGGGGGCGCTTGCCGGCCTCGAGATCATCGGTGAGGTCGGTGGTGGAGAACTGGTGATTACCGGTCTTCTGAGCGTGCCCCTGCCCGAGCTGACCACCGCTCATGCGGGCGGACTGTCCTCGCTGCTCAACTGAGGACCGATCCCCACCCGGGCTATGCCCTAAGCTCGGGTGGCGGTGCAAACACCGGTGTCCACGCCCATCGTTGAACGTGACGGACCGCATGACGAGTGCGGAGTCTTCGGCATATACGCGCCGGGTTCGGAGGTTGCGCGGCTCACCTACTTCGGTCTCTATGCGCTCCAGCACCGCGGGCAGGAGTCGGCCGGGATCGCGGTCGCGCCGCTGGGCGGCTCGATCATGGGCACGCGCGAGCAGGGGCTCGTCTCGCAGGTCTTCGATGAGCACAAGCTGCGATCGCTGGTCGGCGACCTCGCGATCGGACACGTCCGCTACTCGACCACCGGTTCGTCCGAATGGGAGAACGCGCAGCCGATCGTCCGCGATGACCACCGCACGCTGGCGCTCGCTCACAACGGCAACCTGATCAACGCCGTGGAGCTGCACGGCGAGCTGCGTGGCCGCGACATTCGCTTCAGCTCGACGTCCGACTCCGAGATCATCGCCGCGCTGCTCGCGACCCACCCGGCCGACACGATCGAGCAGGCCGTCGCGGAGGTCCTGCCAAGGCTGCAGGGCGCCTTCTCAACGGTCGTGATGACGGAGGAGAAGGTCGTCGCCTTCCGCGATCCGCACGGCCTGCGGCCGCTTGCACTGGGCGTGATCGCAGACTCCGAGGGTGGCGGTGAGGTGTACTGCGTGGCCAGCGAATCGTGCGCGTTCGACCTGATCGGAGCCCGCTACGTGCGCGATGTCCTGCCCGGCGAGGTGGTCACGATCGACGCTGACGGAATCCATTCGCAGCTGGTCAGGGGCGGTGAGCGCCATGCCTTCTGCGTGTTCGAGTACATCTACTTCGCGCGCCCGGATTCGCTGATGGGCGGCCACCGGCTGCAGGTGTCACGCGCGAGAATGGGGGAGATCCTCTGGCGCGAGGCGCCGGTTGAGGCTGACCTTGTGATCGCGATCCCGGACTCCGGCAACGCCGCCGCGCGCGGTCTTGCACGCGTCTCGGGGATCCCCCAGGACGACGGCTTCATCAAGAATCGCTACGTCGCGCGCACATTCATCCAGCCCGGCCAGCAGCTGCGCAAGCACGGTCTGCGCCTCAAGTTCAACCCGCTGCCCGAGGTGGTCTCCGGCAAGCGCCTGATCGTGGTCGACGACTCGATCGTGCGCGGCAACACGATGCCGCAGATCGTGCAGATGCTGCGAGAGGCGGGAGCCGCTGAGATTCATCTGCGGATCAGCTCGCCGCCGATCAAGCACCCCTGCCATTACGGGATCGACATGTCAACGCGCGAGGAGATGGTCGCGCATGAACGTTCGGTCGAAGAGGTGTGCGCGGTGATCGGCGCCGACTCGCTTCACTACCTTTCGTTGGAGGGGGTCTACGACGCCGTCCGCGGTCAGCGCTCGATGCACTGCGACGCCTGTTTCAGCGGCGAGTATCCGCTCGCCGGCACCGAGGGTTCCGGCGGTAAGTTCGCCCTGGAGCGCGCACCGCTGCCGCTGGCGTCATGAGTGCCGATAGTGCTCTGAGGGTTGGCGTGCTCGCGTCGGGCCGGGGCACGAACCTGCAGGCCCTGCTGGACCAGGTTCACGGTCGCGACGGTATCCAGATCGTCGCGCTCGCAACTGACCACGCCGAAGCGCTGGCGCTCGAGCGCGCCCAGGCGGCTGGGATACCGACCGCCGTGTTCGAGCGCTCCGCCTACGCGGGCGATCGCCTTGCGCGCGACCTGGCGATGGCCGACTGGCTCCGCGAGCAGGCGACGCAACTCGTGGTGATGGCCGGCTACATGCAGGTCGTCACCGAGGAGATCCTCGACCGCTTCCCGGACGCCGTGATCAACATCCATCCGTCGCTGTTACCGGCGTTCCCCGGTATCGACGCGGTCGATCAGGCGCTTGCCTACGGCGTCAAGATCTTCGGGGTGACAGTGCATTTCGCGGACCGCGGCATCGACACGGGGCCCGTGATCATGCAGCGCTCCGTCGAACTGCCGGACGCGCGCCAACCTGACGACGTCTGGCCGCAACTTCACGCGATCGAGCATCAGATACTGCCCGAGGTGGTACGGCTGTTCGCCCGTGGGGAGGTGCGCGTCGCGTCCACCCACGCGCGACGTGTCCTGCTCGGTCCCAGAGATGGTTGATCCGTCGGCGCGGAAGGACGCTGTGGAGAGCCGCTTGCCGGGCCTGTAGAGTCGGATTCACATGGCAACAGAGACGAACGCGGAGCAGTCGCTGCAGGCTTCCGCGCCGGGTGAGGTGAGGGTCGCTCGGGCGCTGCTGTCGGTTTCCGACAAGACCGGGATCGTCGAGTTCGCCGGCGGGCTCGTGGAGCTCGGGATCGAGATCGTCTCGACCGGCGGCACGGCTCGGGAGCTCGCCGACGCCGGTATACCTACGCGGTCGATCACCGACCTGACCGGCTTTCCGGAGATCATGGACGGTCGCGTCAAGACGCTGCATCCGAAGCTGTACGCGAGCCTGCTCGCAGTTCGTGACGACCAGGCTCATCTCGACGCCGCAGCCGCGCACGATGTCGAGCCCGTCGACCTCGTATGCGTGAACCTCTATCCGTTCGAGCGCACGGCTGCGACCCGTGGTGTCAGCGACGCAGAGGTGATCGAGGACATCGACATCGGCGGTCCGACGATGATCCGAGCGGCAGCCAAGAACTTCAGGTTTGCCGCTCCGGTCGTGAGCCCTGCCATGTATGACGCGGTCCTCGAGGAGCTGCGCGGTTCCGAACGGCGGCTGTCGCTGCAGACGCGCGAGAGCCTCGCGGCCGAGGCATTCGCGTACACGGCTCGTTACGACAGCGCCATCACACGCTGGTTCCAGGAGAAGCACGAGGACTTCCCGCCGCTGATGGTGCGTGCCTTCGAGCGCCAGCTGGAACTGCCCTATGGCGAGAATCCGCACCAGCGTGCCGCCTTCTACACCCAGGTCGGCGCACGGTCTCATGTGCTCTCACAGGTGGCGCAGCTGGCCGGCAAGGAGCTGTCGTTCAACAACCTGCTCGACCTCGACTCAGCGCGGCAGCTGCTGGCCGAGTTCGTGGTGCCCGCCTGTGTGATCGTCAAGCACAACAATCCGTGCGGCGTCGCTGTCGGCGCCACCACGCTCGAGGCCTACCAGCGGGCTTATGCCTGCGACCCGACGTCGGCGTTCGGCGGCGTGATCGTGCTGAACCGCCGTGTCAACCGGGCCACGGCCGCCGCGATCCACAACCAGTTCGTCGAGGTGGTGCTCGCGCGCGGCTACGACGACGATGCACTTGAGCTGTTCGCCGACAAGCCCAACGTGCGGATCCTCGATGATCGTGAGCGCCGTCTCGATGTGGTGCTCGAGCCCTCGATCCGGCAGGTGATCGGCGGCGTCCTTGTTCAGGACCGCGACTCCTCCAACGAGGACCGCGAGGAGATGCAGGTCGTGTCCGATCGCCGCCCGACCGAGGAGGAGTGGTCGCAGCTGCTGTTCGCGTGGCGCGTCTGCAAGCACGTCAAGTCCAATGCGATCGTGCTGGCCACCGACGGCGCCACGATCGGTCTTGGCGCCGGCCAGATGAGCCGCGTCGATTCGGTCCGGATCGCTATCGAGAAGGCGCAGGTCCCGGTCGCCGGCGCGGTCCTGGCGTCCGACGCCTACTTCCCGTTCGCGGACGGACCTGAGATCGCTCTCGAACACGGGGTCAGTGCGATCATCCAGCCGGGCGGCTCTGTGCGCGACCCGCAGGTCGTCGAGGTCGTCGACCGTGCCGGCGCAGCGATGGTGTTCACCAATCGCCGCCACTTCCGTCACTAGACGCCCGCACCTGGCGAGCACCCTCAGTGTCATCCGATCCGTCCCATGGTCAGCCGCCCGAGCGCCGGGGACCGCGCAGCGGGCAGCACCGGATCGAGCGGCTCGGAGGGGACCCGCCGTCGCCCTTCGAGGCGCCGATCGGCTTCTCCCGAGTGGTGGTGGCGGGGCCGTGGGTGCTGCTCGGCGGCACGACCTCCGTCGACCCGAGCGGCTTCGTCTTCGGCGAGACCCCCTACGAGCAGGCGGCCGAGATCCTTCGCAAGCTCCTGCATGAGCTCGGTCGAACCGGACTCTGCGCCGAGGACGTGGTCCAGACACGGATCTACGTCACCGACATCTCCCGCTCCGATGAGGTCGGGCGCGCCCACGGTGAGGTCTTCGGCGACGTTCGCCCGGTCACCACGATGGTCGAGGTCTCGTGTCTGATCGACCCGCGGATGTTGGTCGAGATCGAGCTGATGGCCTTCCGGGGCTAACGCCGTCCGCGCGTGTGGCTGCAATCATCACGGTCACACGCCGGCGTAGCTCAGTTGGTAGAGCAGCGGACTTTTAATCCGAAGCGCCCCGGTTCGAGTCCGGGCGCCGGCACTGAAGGGGCAGCAAATCAGGCTGTTCGTATTATTGGCAGGCGCCTTCAGCCGCCGCCAGACGGTCGCCCGCAACCGCGACGGTTCCCTCGGAACCCGATACACCAGCACCAGCCACGGCGTCGCCCGATCATCACTCACGGGCGATAGTCTGCCGCCTCGGACGGCAACGACGCACAACCCTCAAACCGACCGTCCCACGTGTCGCCCGTTCGGGCGGCCAGCAGTCGCACCGCAGCACCGTCTGCAAGACAAGGAGCAACAGCCCGGCCGCGACTGAAACCTCGGGCACCGGCCCGTCGAGTTTTCCACCGCCCCCGTTAGCGGCGATCGAGAGTGCGGGAGGGGCGGGCTACATTGCGGCAGCCGGCTTCGCGGGACGGTCGAGGGCCGCCGTCCACGGATCCGCCAGCAGCGCCGTGTGTGAGTCGGCGCTCGGAGCTTGGACCATTGCCCGTCTCAGAGAATCACCTTTCCACAAGCCCGAGGAGATCAACAATGGCGGCAACGCTGAAGCTCACGCACAAAGCAATCGGAGTCGAGGTCCGTCGTGGCCCCTACGACGTCGTGCTCGACGCGGAGCGTGTCGGGTCGCTCGAAATGAACGACACGTTCGAGACGCTGGTCGAACCTGGACGTCACACCCTGCAAGTCCGCAACGGCCGCAACTCCAGCCGAACCAAGACCTTCGACGTCGCCGACGGCGAAATCACCAGCTTCCGATGCACCGGAAAGAGCTTCTTGCCGAGGTTTCTCTTGTCCTTCGTCGTTCCCAGCCTGGCACTCTCGCTCGTTCGCGAGTAGCCAGCGACGCGAGGTCGCCGCCTCTGCTCGCTAGGCGCCGTCCTCGGTGGCAGTCGCCCGGCGACCCGGACAGCGGACGCGTCCTGTTGGGCGGTGGCGGGCGTGCTGCATGACGGGCGCTCGGTTCCGTGCTGCGGGTTTGCCCGGATGCGAGGACGTCCGCGTGGTGAGACGCTCGGCTGATGAGCCAGAACCCCTGCTTTACCGCCGCGGAGGCGCGTGGCGCTGGCGAGCGCATCGGGATCGACTGGGCGTCATCGCGCTTTGACGTCGAGCAGTTCAGGATGGGGATGGACGTCGAGCTCGAGCACGGAACGCGCGACCTCGAGACCAACGTCACCAACGACGACGTCGCCGTTACGGCGAAGATCGCACGAGCGCACCTGAACGAGTTTCCCGATTACTACTCCCGCCTCAGCCTCATGGAGGCCGAAGCCGAGACCTACTGGCGGGCGCACGCCGACTGATCGCGTGCACGGATGTCAGCCGCATGGTCCTGCGGCCGCGCCCTCAAGCGTGTAGAAGGTGAACACCCGCTCCTCCCAGCCCGGGCCGGTCAGACCCTCGGTCTCCTCGGGCAGCAGCGCAGCGCCGTTGGCGACCACGAGCACGTCGTAGCCGATCGTCTCCCCGCCGACCAGATGCACGAGGTTCTCCGCCGTCTCGACCCGGTCCACCTCGGCCAACCGGAACTCGTGATCTCGGCGGCCTCTCCGAGATCCGGCGCCGCCGGTTCGCGGTCACCGTGCCGTCGGTGCCGGCCCCGAGGATCACGATGCGATGGCGCATGCCAACGATCACTCGCCCGCCGCCGGTCTCGTCGAGCGTGCCCTCGAGCAGGTCGTGCGCGTGCGCGCGTGCGTCGCGGCAGGCGGACGCGGGTGGGGTCAGCGCCGTTGAGACGGGATCGGCGAGGGCGGCAATCAGCCGGATCGCGGAGTTGATATCGCGCTCGCCACGCCCGCTCGAGCGGATGTCCAGTCTCGGTGTCCCATCACGTCCTACGAGTAGGAACATCCACAAGACGGAGGTTGCACAGATGTCGTTCGTGTCATTCATGAGAAGCGGCGCAGGGCGTGGTGTTCGGATCCTCGCCGGCGCAGCGCTGATCGTCGCGGGGATCGCGATCGGCGGTACCGGCGGGACGATCCTCGCGATCGTCGGCGTCGTCCCCCTGGCGGCGGGAGCGTTCAACGTCTGCCTGTTCGCACCGTTGTTCGGCCTTGACTTCGTGGGCCGCAAGCGCGCGGCCAGCTGAGCCGAGGCGTGTCGGATGGGCGGGCCATCACTCCGCGCCCGGTCGTCTCGAGTCGATGTCGAGATGCCGGGCGAGGAACTCTCTCTGCTCATCATGCATGTTCTCGGGTAGCTTCGCGAACCACCCGCAGCCCGGTGGCAGATTGCGCTCGTCTGGCAGGTCGGCGATCGCTGGCTGCGCCCGGAACGCGAGGCCGACCGGCGAGTCGAGCCCGTTGTCGTAGTGGCTGGGGTATTCGATGTAACCGAGCAGCTCCTCGACGCTCACCGTCAACCCGAGCTCGTCCAGCGCGACCCGCTTCACGGCGTCGGTGGCCGGCTCGCCGAACCGCACGGTCCCGCCGGGGAGATGCCAAAGCCCCTTGCACGGGCCGAAGTCCCGGAGCGCGAGCAGGACTCCGCGATCGTTGGAGGCGATCACGACCTCGACGGTCAGTCGCGGAACCCGGCTGAAGATCCGGTCGAACTCGTGTTGAGGCAGCGGCTCGGTCAACGGGCGGCGGGGCGGTCGATCGGGAGGCCGGCGGCTTGCCAGGCAGGCCAGCCGCCGGCGACCTCGGCGGCACCGCGCCATGCAGTGAGCTTCGAGCGGTTGGCGTGCTGGCAGAGGTAGATCGTGTTCGCCGCACCCGGCCAGGCGATGTGCCGGGTCAACGACACCCGCCGCGTGCCGGGCGGCGATCCATAGCGGCGCCGCTCGAGCTCGGTCCGCAGATCAAGCAGTCGCGCTTCGCCGCGCCCAACCTGTTCCCAGACCTGCTCGGGTGTGAGGCTCCGGACGCGCCGTACCGGTCTCACGTCGTCGGATGACCCTATTGGCCAGGGGCGCGCTGGAGCAGCGCGTCGAGCTCGTCGAGTTGTCGGCGGACGCCGCCGCAGACCTGTTCGCAGAGCTCGAAGACACCTTCGTCCGCGATTGAGTAGCGGGTGTGGTTGCCGTCCTTGGTGCGGGTGACCATGCCGGCGCTGTGGAGGATCCCGAGGTGCTTTGAGATGTTCTGCTGGCTGGCGTCGAGCGCGGTTTGGAGCTCGCCGACAGTCGCGTCGCCGTCGCGTAGCCGGTCGAGGAGTTTGATCCGCATCGGCTCGGCGAGTACCCGGAAGCGTTGCGCGATCAGGTCGACGAGTGGGTCCGCGAGCGGATGCTGGAACTGTCGTTGATCTGGCATCGACCGATCCTAGCACAAGCACACAGTTGTACAGGTGCTACGGTGGTGGGCATGATCGCGGACCTCCCTCGGCTTGCACGACGCGCCCATCCCGAGCCTGTTCCGCGCCCGGTTGCGGACGAGCGCGGGATCTTCGCCGTCGACGCGACCTGGGGCGTGATCCAGCCGCTCAGCCTCGCGCCCGATGTCCAGACCGTGGGGGAGCTCAGCACGGTCGACCCGACGGTCGTGTTCTGCAACGGGCCGCGGTGCCCCGCGACCGCGGACGCGATCGAGGCGCTGCTCGCTGCGGGCTGGCCGTCCGAGCGGCTGCTGTATTACCGCGGCGGGATCCATGACTGGGTCACGCTCGGCCTGCCCCTCGCCGCGCCAGCGAGCTGAAAACCGCCCGCGCGGCAGAGCTGACAGCGCCTCCGGAGGCTTGAAGTCGCGTCACCCCGGGAGAGCGAAAGCGACCTGCACAACTACACCGACGTGGAGTTGACAGGAGTTGAACGACGAGCTATCCTACATTGCACAAACGTACAGTTGTGTAGATGCATGCCCGATCGAAATCCCTCACAAGCCAGCCCAACGACCTACCCAGCGCGTCCTGACCGACGTGCGGCGGCGTAGGGCAAGGAGAGAGACATGTCCAGTTCTGAGCGCAAGCGTGTCGTGATTATCGGGTCGAGCTTCGCGGGGTTGACCGCGGCGTTCGAGCTGAAGAAGAAAGTGGGCGATCGTCACGAGATCGTGGTGCTCGATCCGCGCCCGGACTTCACGTTCATACCGTCACTGATCTGGCTGCCGTTCGGTGGCCGCCAAGCGAAGGACGTGACCTTCCCGCTCTCGCCGGTGTATGCCCGCAAGGGGATCCGCTTCATCAACCAGTCCGCTGAGAATATCGACCCGGCCGCGCACACCGTGACGACGAGCTCCGGCGAGAAGCTCTCCTATGACCGGCTGTTCATCGGGACCGGTCCGCGGCTAGCGTTCGAGAAAGTCCCCGGCCTCGGACCGCACGACGGGCACACGCAATCGGTCTGCAACCTCGAGCACGCGCTCCTCGCCCGCGATGAGTGGGACCGGTTCCTGAAAAACCCCGGGCCGGTCGTGATCGGAACCGCGCAGGGCGGGTCGTGCTTCGGCGCGTCCTACGAGTTTATGTTCAACGCGCACCACCAGATCAAGAAGGCCGGCCTGCAGGACGTCGCGCCGGTGACGTTCATCACCGCCGAGCCGTTCCTCGGCCACTTCGGCCTCGGTGGCGTCGGGAACTCCGAGCAGATGATCAACCGCTTCTTCGACAAGCTCGGAATTCAGGGGCGGCCGAACACCGTCATCAAGGAAGCACGGCAGGGCGAGATCGAGCTCGACGACGGCACGGTCCTTCCAGCCGCGTACTCGATGATCGTCCCGCCATTCACCGGCGTCGATGCCGTTCGCAATACCGAGGGTCTCGGCAACCCGATGGGGTTCATCCCGGTCGATGAGCAGTTCCGCCACACCCAGTTCCCCGACATCTTCGCCGCGGGGGTCGCGATTGCGATCGCGCCGCCGGAGCCGACGCCGGTCCCGGCAGGGGTGCCGAAGACGGGGCAGATGACCGAGACGATGGCCAAAGTCGCAGTGCACAACATCGCCGCGGACATCGACGGATCAGACCGGCATCTGCTCCCGATCGGCGACCTCGATGCGATGTGCATCCTCGACGCTGGCGACAACGGCGTGATCTTCAAGGCCAGCCACGTGCTGTCGGCCAACGGTGAGGCCAAGCACGCGCACGTGATGGCCGGACCGCAGGCACATTGGGCGAAGGTCGCGTTCGAGCACGTCTTCATCGGCAGCCGCAAACGCGGCGTCCTCGCCCTCTGAGAACCCTGAACCCACCCCAGAAACCCATGAGCAACATCGAAACCCTGACCCAACACACCCTCACCGACGCCCTCAGGCAGCCCGGAATCCTCGTGATCGACTTCTGGGCCCAGTGGTGCGGACCGTGCCGCGCGATGGCACCGCAATTCGAGCACGCCGCGCAACTCCGACCGGACGACCGGTTCGCGAAGGTCAACGTCGACCAACAGCCGGCCGTCGCGACCGCCTTCCAGATCCGCTCGATCCCGACGCTCGTCGTGATCAACGACGGCGAGGTCATCGGCGCCAGCCCCGGTGTGATCGGTGCCGAGCAGCTGGTCGGCGCGCTTGACCAGCTCGCCGCGACACCCGAACCCGAGAGCGTGCTCCGGGAAGGAGCAGCCCGATGAACAGCCAAACTCAATCCTCGTCGCGTTGGCCGCTGGAGCGCGTGCTGTTCGCGCTCGCCGGCACGATGACCCTGATCGCGGCAGCACTCGGCGCGTTCGTCTCGAAATGGTTTCTGCTGCTGGCGGCCCTCGTCGGCGTGAACCAATGGCTGTACGTCGTGTTCGGTGCCTGTCCGGCGTCGGTCGTGCTGCGCCGCACGTGCCGGCTGCGCTCGGCGATCTATCCCAACCCCATTGACAACCGCGAGCCCGCGGCGAGGCGCCCAGCTCGTGAGGAGGTGACGGTCTGATGGCCGTACTCGACACCAAGACGCCGCCGCAGGGGGCAGCCGGCCCGGATCGTCCGGCCGTGAACGTCGGCCCGATCGGCCGTCTCGGCCATTACACCGCGACCCACTTCCGGGTCGTCCTGACGGCGTGGCTGCTGATCGCGGTCGTGCTCGGGTTCTTCGCCCCGCGGGTCGAGACCGCCCTCTCGGGCGCCGGGTGGGAGACCACCGGCTCGCAATCGGTCCAGGCGCGGCAGTTGATCGATAAGAACTTCAAGGGACTGTCGAGCTACGGCCTGATGACCGTCATCTACTCGCCGACGAAGACCGTCAGCAACCCGACGTTCCAGGCGGCCGTTGCGAGCGTCAAGCGGACGCTGCGCGCCGACGCTGCGGTCAGCACCGTGATCCCGCCCGCCGCGGGCGTGTCGATCTCGCGTGACGGGCACACCGCGATCGTGCAGGCCGGCGCCGCGCGTGATTCCAACGCGATGGTCGTCGCAGCAGACCGGTTGAAGGGCAAGCTGTCCGCGCTGTCGACTGCCGGGGTGCAGGTTCACCTGACCGGCGCCTCAGCGATGTGGTCTGACTTCAACGCGGCGAACCGCTCAGCGATGCTGAAGTCCGAGGTGATCTCGTGGCCGGTGACGCTGCTGATCCTGCTGCTCGCGTTCGGGTCGCTTGTCGCGGCCGGGCTTCCGTTGATGCTGACGATGGTCGGGCTGATGGCCGCCGCCGGGTCGCTCTATCTGACCACGAAGATCATGCCGGTCTCGATCTGGGCGATGAACTTCGCGCTGATGTTCGCGCTCGCCTTGGGGATCGACTACGCCCTGTTCATCGTGCACCGCTTCCGCGGCGCATTCTTCGGCTCACACCTCACAGCCGAGGAGGCCACGGCCGTCACAATGGACACCGCAGGCAAAGCAGTCCTCTTCTCAGGCGTCACGGTGCTCATCTCGTTGAGCGCGGTGATGCTCGTCCCGAGCCCCGCATTCCGGTCGATGAGCCTCGGAATCATGCTCGCGGTCCTGTTCGTGCTCGCCGCGACCCTGACGCTCCTTCCGGCCGTGCTCGCGAAGCTCGGCCCCAGGGTCGACAAGCTCGCGCTGCCATGGGCACACTCCGGCGAGCACCGCTCGGCGAAGTTTGCGGCGTGGGGTGAACGCCTCTGGAAGCGGCCGCTCGCGTACGGGGCGATCGCGCTCGCGATCCTCGTCGCCCTCGCGATCCCGGTAACCCAGTTGAAGACCGCGATGCCGTCGATCAAGGTCGTCCCGACCTCCGACAGCTCACGGATCGGCTACGGGCAGGTACAGGCCGCGTTCGGCCCGGGCTCGACCGGCCCGCTGCAGATCGTCGTCCCGGCAGCGCTCGCCGTGCAGGCGCTCCGAGTCACTGCGCACGATTCAGGGGTCAGGTCGGTCATGCCGGTCCAGACGTCCGGGGGCTACGCGCTGATCACCGCGATCCCCAAGCAGGACCCGTCCAACCCCGCCGTCGGCCAGACCATCGACCGCCTCCGCGCCGCGCTCCCAGTGGGATCGCTGATCGGCGGCGCGGTCGCCGAGAACCACGATCTCCAGAACGCGCTGTCGGCCAAGACCCCGCTCGTCATCGGCGTCGTGCTCGGCCTCGGGTTCCTGCTGCTGCTGATCGCGCTCCAAGCGCCGCTGCTGGCCGCAGTCGGCGTGCTCACCAACCTGCTCGCCACGGGCGCCGCGTTCGGCGTCGCCAAGCTCGTCTTCCAAAACGGCGACCTGCACTCGGTGCTCGGCTTCCAACCGCAAGGCTTCCTCGACGCGTGGGGACCGGTGTTCTTCTTCGCGATGATCTTCGCGATCTCAATGGACTACACCGTGTTCCTGCTTTCAAGCGCCAAGGAACACTGGGACCGCACCCACGACCCCAAGGAAGCAATGATCGGCGGACTCGCACACTCCGGCCGGGTGATCTTCGCCGCCGGCGCAGTGATGGTGGCGGTGTTCTTCACGTTCGCCCTGTCGGGCCCGCTCCCGCCGAAGGAGATGGGCGTCATCCTCGGCGTTGCGGTGCTGCTGGACGCTGCCCTGGTCCGGCTGCTGCTGCTGCCGGTGCTGCTCCGGCTGATGGGCCGGCACGCCTGGTACCTGCCGCGCTGGGCGCGACGGATCCTCCCCAACATCACCTTCGGGCACGAATAAGACAAGGACGCGCACCATGAGCTACACCGCCACCGCCCAACCGATCGACGGCACCCTCCGACACGAGATCAACGTCAACGGGCGCCACACGACCATCACCGACGAACCCGCCCGCCTCGGCGGCACCGACACGGCCCCAACACCGCACGAGCTGCTCGCCGCGATGCTCGCATCGTGCGTCTCGACGATGCTCGTGCTCTACGCCAAACCCAGGAACATCGATCTCGGCGATCTGCACGTCGAGGTCGAGTACGACGCCGACACGACCCCGAGACAAGTCGAGATCGCCATCCACCTCCCCGACCATCTCAGCGACGACCAGGTCAAGCGCCTCGAGAAGGTCGCCGAGACCTGCCCGGTGCGACGGGCGCTGGAAGCCGGCTTCACGTTCAACGAGCGACTCGTAACGACCCCGTCCCCGACGCACGTGGGCACCTAGCCCGACCCCGACCCGGAGACTGTCCGGCTGGGAGCGAGTCCGCTCGTGGCGTCGAACGCATCCAGTGCGGAGCGGCCACGATCTCGACATCGCCGTGGCCGTCTCGCGCTGGTGCTATCGGAGACACGCAGTCACAAAGACGTGATGCCTCTTAGCGGGTTGAGCTATCCTTACTTCTCTAACTCGGTAAGGAGACGTGATGGACTCGAGCGCCAGGATCACCTCGAAGGGGCAGGTCACCATCCCGAAGAGCGTCCGGGATGCGCTTGGGTTGCATGAAGGAGACGAACTCCTGTTCAGGGTCGAGCGCTCACGTGCCGTGGTGGCAAAAACACCGGACCTCCTCGACCTTGCGGGCAGCGTCGCGGTCCCTTCCGGGAAGCGTGGCACCCCGTGGGATGAGGTTCTGCGCCAGACGCGAGCTGCGCGCGTGGGGCGGCGACGCTGACCGAGTTCCTGGACACCAACGTGCTGATCCGCCATCTGACCGGCGACCCGCCGAAGATGGCCGCCCGTGCTACCAAGGCACTGGCAGGCTCGGTTGAACTGCTTCTCGCCGATCTGATCGTCGCTGAGTGCGTGTACGTGCTCGAGTCCTTCTATGAAGTTCCTCGCGAACGTGTCGCCGAGCTGATGCGGGCGGCGATCGCGCTGCCGACGATCAAGACGCTCGACCCAGCGACCCTGCTCCGCGCGCTCGAGTTCTACGAAGTCGAGCGCCTCGACTTTGCCGAGGCCTATCTGGTCGCGCAGGCCGAAGCCACCGGCGTCGACATCATCCTGTCCTTCGACAAATCGATTGATCGCGTCAGCGCAGTCACGCGACGCGAGCCCTGACAAGCCAAACCCACGCTTTCGCAGCCGCGCGGGCATCACGGCTACGCGAGCGAGAGACGTGCAACGCGCGGAAGCTGCGTATCCGGTCGGCGGCCTCTGGCCGGTCGTCTTGATGACGGTCCCGGTTACGTTGGCTCTGAAGAGCGTCTCGGATCAGCCTCGCAGTTGACGCGCGCTGGTGACCGCGGCGCTCCCGCTGAGGATCTCGCTTCGCTCGATCAGGTTGACGCGATCGCTGTGGCCACCGTCCTCGACGAGCGTGAAGTCCAAGATCGGAGCGGTGAGCAGGTACCACCTCGACCGTCGGGATCACCAACCCCGAGAAAGGCACAGACTGTACGCACCTGGTGCTTACGGCCCAGCCGATCCTGGGGTGAGGATGCCTCGGCCTTGCACGGCGTGGTCAGCGCTGACCGAGGCGTGTCCCGGAAATGTCCCGAACTGCGCAATTCTGACCTCACGGAACTGAAGAGAGCTGCGTCGAATCGCCCGTAGATACGGCAATTGCCCTGCTAGCGAGCAACTTTTAATCCGAAGCGCCCCGGTTCGAGTCCGGGCGCCGGCACTGAAAGGGGTCAAAATCAGGGGACGGTGAGCGTGGCGGCTTGACGTCGCCGCGGTCAGGCGCCACAATTGTGGCGTGACTACTGAGCCGCTTCGTGCCGTGCGAGACCATCTATCCGAGATCGTCGACCGTGTCGAGCGTGAGCACGACCGGGTTGTGATCACGCGCAATGGCCGTGAGGCGGCCGTGCTGATGAGCGCCGCCGATCTCGCGGAGCTCGAGGAGACGCTCTCGGTCCTCAGCGATCCAGCAGCGCTTGCCGATATCCGCGAGGCCGACGTCGCATATGCCCGCGGCGATGTCCTACGCGGAGTCGACGCAGTCCGCGCATTGCGCTCGTGAGTGCCGACGGCGAATACGAACTTGTCGTCACACCAACTGCCGCGAAGGCAATATCTGAGCAACTTCCCGAGCCGGTCGCTGCAGCCGTGATCGAGTTCCTGACGACCAGCCTGATCCGAGAGCCGCGGCGAGTGGGCAAACAGCTGCGACGCGAGCTGGCCGGCATTTGGTCAGCCCGGCGCGGCACATACCGCGTGCTGTATCGCAGTCACGAGCACCCCCGCGAGGTCGTCGTGCTGCGCATTGAACATCGCGGTGACGTGTACAGGCCCCGGTGACTGGTCAATCGGCTGCGCGACTGGGTCAGTCCTACTCTCCTGCGGATACCAGAGACGACCCTGCGCACGAGCCTCACAAGGCACGGGCCTTGGCCCTGAAGATCAGCTCCGGCTTGTGGTTTGATCGGCTGGGGATCCTCGCGACTCGGCCAAGCACCAGAGCTAACAGCGCTCGAAGGGGGCTTGTCAAGCGGAATACAGGTTGTACCCGCTGTCGCGATGATCGATCTAAGAGGGAGGCGGCCGGAGTCAGGCGTAGGGCGCGTAGCGGTGGTGGAGCATCAGGTCGTTGCCGTCAGGGTCGGAGAAGAACGCCATATGGCAGACGCCGGTGTCGAGGGTATCGCCAGCGAACTGCACGCCCTTGGCTTCGAGTTCGGCGCGGGTGGCAGCGACATCGTCGCACCCCAACGCCCACGGATTTCCCTTCTGGGCAACGAACGGCATCCCCATCTTCTCGGGCTCCCAGATACCGAGACAGGTATCGCCAGCCCACAGCTCATAAGCACCGTGCTCGTCGGGGCGAAGGCCAAGTGTGTCCCGGTAGAAGCTGAGAGCGCGGTCGGGGTCCTGCGAGGGGATGCCGATGAGGTCGAGTCGAGTGATCATGGTTGAGTTATACCGCGCCCGTCTCTGTGCCACCCTGCAGATCACAGCGCCGGCTTCGGCCGGACGTCGCTGGCGACACACACCAAGCCGACGGCTGCCGCCGATCGACCGAAACCGCAGCGGCCGCGACGGGCGACGAGGCGTCTAACCGATGCGTTCGTCGATGCGGATGTGGACGGTGTCGCCGGCCTCTTTGCGGATCGCTTTGCGCAGCTGCGCCCTGACCGGCAGCCGGTGCGTGCCGTCGCCTTGCGCCATGAGTGCGCCGTCAAACCGCTCGCCGTCGATGGACCCGCGAATCTTCACCAGGCCGCGTGTGCCGAACAGCTGCGGCACGTTATCAATCACGACGCAAGTCCACGCGCCCGGGTTCTGACCTTTCTGAAGCTCCTCGTCAAACTCGGCCAGCATTCCCTTTCAGTCTCCCATACCAACCATCGTGTGAGCCAGCAGCATGCGCCGCGCTGTTGCGTCTCGATCAGTCCGCCTGCCTCCCGTAGTGGCGTAACCCCTCGCGGCAAGAATTGCAGGGCTCACTCCCTGTGTTCCTTCCACCTGTCAGGGCTCGGGCGTGTTACGGTCGCGGTGATCGGGGAGCAACATGGCTGACGATGACCAGGGGTTAGCGACTCGTGCCGCTCTTGGCACGGGCAGGATGGAGGCGTTCAGTGACGGTGTGATCGCGATCGCGATCACGCTGCTGGTACTCGACCTTGCGCTGCAGCCGCCCGGTTCCCCGCTGGAGCAGTTCCTGCGAGACTGGCACGCATACCTCGTCTACCTGGTCAGCTTCCTGACGATCGGCGCGGCCTGGATCGCGCACAACAGCCTCACCGACGACCTTGACCACGTCGACCGGATCTTTCTACGCCTGAACCTGTTGTTCCTGCTGTCCGTGGCGTTTCTTCCGTTCCCGACCCAGCTCGTCGGTGATGCGTTGGAGAAAGGCACGTCCTGGCAGCGCGTGGCGGTCACGGTGTTCGGATTAACGGTCCTGACAACCAGATTGATGTTCGCGGTACTGGCTGCCTATGCCCGGCACGAGCACCTGCGGCGCGGCGGTGCGCCCGATCGCGACCTGGAGGAGGCGCAACAGAAGTTCCGGGTGACAGTGGCCGCCTACATCGGGTCGATCATCCTCGGCCTGCTCTTCCCGCTGGCCGCGATCGTGTTGTATTTCGCGATCGCGGTCTTTCTGGTCGTGCCGTTCAAAGCGGTCGCCCGATTGATCGGCAAGAGCCGACGAGAGCGACGTTGAGCAAATCTCCAGTTGCCTGAGTAAGGAAGCAGTCATTCCGCCTCGCTCCCTCGCGGGTGCTCGCGGACTCAGACGCGATGCCAGGGTGATCCGTGAGCGATGGCAGCCGGCAGCCTAAAGCAACTCGATAGACATGAGGTTCCTCCTGAGACAGGCGCAACGCACCAGGCGCCGCGGCCCACCGTCCTCGGCAAACAGGGACGCTACTTCTCAGACCGATCAGAGCGGCAGCTGCACACGCTGCGGCCGATGCAGATTGGTTATTCGAGACGGGAGAAGGAACTCTCGATGAGCGAGTCGAGGGTCTAGGCGTCGCTCGAACCGAGCCATTCGATTGTCTGGCACCTCGATCGCCACCCACACCGAGTCTTCGGTCGCCTCGTCGGGCTGGGGACTGTCGACCCAGACAAAGTCACCGCGAAGCATCCCGCGCTCGGCTTGCTCGGCTGCGGCGGCAGAAAGCGGTGTGAAGAGCCTCACTCGATGCAAGTTAGAGGCTCGGCCGCGATCGATGCTTCATCGCGGGCGAATGGACGAACGCCTGGATGGTGTCCAGCAGCTAGGGCTCCTGGCCGTGCTCAGCGGCGTCGTGCTGCTGTCCCTCTAGACCCAGCCGTCCTCGGCAACAGCGAGGTCCGCCATCATCGTCCGCCAAAGGAGCTGAGTCGGGAATCATCAGGGCGGACTGCGTCGTGCCAATGCGCTGGTGCGATCGATAAGCAGCAGGATTCGGGCCAGCGACCGAGTCGTCCTCATCGCGTCAGCAAGAATGGGCGGGTGATGTCAGTGCGCCGTCCGTTCGTTTCGTGGGTACTGGCGACCGCCGCGACCGCCGCGATCGCCGTGTTCGTAGCTCTGACGATCGCTGTTACCGGCAGTTCCTCGCTCTCGCTCGACGCGCACGGCTTCGAGGTTGCCCGTGATCTGCGCGCACCCTGGCTCGTCAGCGTTGCGCGGGTCGTCACCAGCCTGGGCCTGATAGCGATCGTCGGCCCGGTCTTGGCTCTCGGCGCCGTGCTCCTGATCAAGCATCGAGAACGGGTCCGCGCGGTCGTGCTCACGGTCGGAGCGGCGCTTGTCTGGATCGGCGTGTGGACCCTGAAAGCGGTGGTCGACCGTCCCCGTCCGCCCGGCCCACTCGTGCACACCACGGGCCAAAGCTATCCGTCGGGTCACGCCGCCAACGCCGTCGGGTGGCTCGCGGTCGCACTCGCGCTCGCCGTCATGATCCCGAGCCGGAGCGGACGGATCGCAACGATCGCCGCCGGCGCGCTCATCGCTGTGTTCGTCGGCCTGAGCCGGGTCTACCTGCGCGCTCACTACCTCTCCGATGTCCTCGCCGGCGAAGCGTTTGCGGTGGCCGTGTACGCACTTGCGGCGATCGGTGCCATTGCCTGGCAATCACGACGCGACCCAAACGGGGCAATGGCAAGCAACGACGCTCCCGCACCCGGGTCAGGTGACCAGCGGGAATGACTCTTCCGCACAGGTCGACATCACCGCTGCGCCGTGGCGAGAGAGGCAGTAGATCGTCGACCTCCCCGCCACGGGTTTGTGGCGAGCTTCGAGCGGGAAGCCCGGTCACCGGCTTCATCGGCCTCGGGTCATGCCCGCACAGGCATGGTCGGGCACACTTACGCCTGTGAGTACTCACAACAGACCCCGGGCTCCCGTTGCGCGACTGGAGCCCAGCGAGTCGGCAGAGCGGGGGCGCGCCGCACGCCAACGCTCACCGCGGTCTGGACACGGCGACTGGGCACCGGCGCCTCGGCGACGCGATCCGGTCGCGATCCTCGAGGAGCAGGCGGCGACCCGGTTGGCGGCGCTCGTCCCGATCCGGCACGGCCGGATGCTCGTGTCGCCGTTCACGTTCTACCGCGGAGCGGCGGCTGTGATGGCTGCGGATCTGGCGGCGACACCCGATTCGGGGATCATCGCGCAGGCCTGTGGCGATGCGCACATCTCGAACTTTGGTGGCTTTGCGGCACCGGATCGCAGGCTGATCTTTGGCCCGAACGACTTCGACGAGACGCTCCCAGGGCCATGGGAGTGGGATGTCAAGCGGATGGCGACGAGTGCTGAGATCGCCGGTCGTGACATCGGGCTGCCGGCCGACAAGCGGACCGAGATCGTGCTCGCAAACGTGCGCGAATACCGCGAGGCGATGCGCGGATTCGCAAAGATGAGCCACCTGGACGTCTGGTATGAGCGGATCAACGCGAGTGAGCTCGTCGATCGCTTTGGCGGCAGGCTCGGTAGCAAGGGCCGGGTCCTGTTCGCTGAGCCGTTCGCGCGGGCGCGTCGCAAGAACCACCTGCGGGCGGTCAAGAAGCTGACCGAGGAGGTCGACGGCAAGCTTCGTTTCCGGCATGTGCCGCCTTTGCTGGTTCCGGTCCGTGAGGCATTTGATCGGGACGGCGGGCGGGACGAGGACGACTACCTGCGAGAGCTGCTGGCCGAATACGCAGCCAGCCTGGATGTCGAGCGGCGCTACCTGTTCGAGACCTATCGGTTCGTCGACATGTCGCGCAAGGTGGTCGGCGTCGGCAGCGTGGGCACGCGCGCAGCGGTCTTCCTGTTCGTCGGCCGCGACGGGCAGGACCCGCTCGTGCTGCAGGCCAAGGAGGCGCAGGCATCGGTGCTTGAACCGTATCTCGGCGCGAGTCAGTTCGAGAACCACGGCGAGCGCGTCGTTCGCGGCCAACGGATCGACCAGGTGGCCGGCGATGTCTTCCTGAGTTGGCAGCGAAGCGAGGGCTTCGACGGCAGAGAGCACGACTTCTATGTCCGCCAGCTGTGGGACTGGAAGGCGTCGATCGATCTCTCGACCATGACCTATTGGGGGTTGCACGCGTACGTGCGCGCATGTGGGTGGTCGATGGCACGCGCGCACGCGCGCTCCGGCGACAGGCTCGCGATCGCCGGATACCTGGGCGCCGGCTCGAGCTTCGACAAGGCGGTCGCACGCTTCGCGGCGACGTATGCCGAGCAGAACGAGCGTGACCACCAGCGGCTCGTGGAGGCGGTCGCAGGTGGCGAGCTCAGCGCCCAGAGCGGCATCTGACCCAGGGCTCGCCATCCGCGGGTTCCTGGACCTATGTCTGGGCGACGATCATCGTCAGGGTTGTCGACGTGATCCTCGACATCTTGGTCCGCGTCGGAGACGCGGACCAGCTCGACCGGGGGTCAGGACGTCCAGGCGTCGGTCGACGCTTGTGACCTTCCCTCTGGGTCCTGCCGGACAACTGGAGCTGGGGAGCGCCATCGGCGGTGAATGCTCGCGCGTCACGCTCCGGCGCATTGATCTTGAAGACGCATGCTGGCTGGCTCCACAATCGTCGGTGGTGCCACGGGCACTGGGCCGCGGTTTGAGACCGGCGGGGGTGCCGATGTGGCCTCGAGGGCGATATCGGTCAGCGCGCGCCCGTGCTTGTGGAGCGCATATGTTGCCGCAGCGCTAACTGATCAGCCGCAGCGCCGCGGTCACGGCGACCGCGACGAGGAACACCACGATCAGCGACTGACCCGTGCGCAGCGCGACGACACCGATGCCGACACCCACCAGCAGACGCCAGTCAACGGCGTAACGGCGACCGGAGCTGAACAGGCCGGTGGTGACCAGAGCGCTCAGCATCGCGACCGGAAGCAACCCGGCGACGCGCTGCACTCGCGGGTGCCCGAGCACGGTGCGCGGCAGCGACAACCCGGCGAGCTTGAGTCCGTAACACCCGAACGAGCCGACCAACACCCAGAGGGTCACCGACCCGCTCCAGCGACCACCGCGGTCATCGACGCATCCCGGCTGCGACCGCGACGGCGGCCGCGGCGATGATCGGTACGCCGGCCGGCGTCACACGGACCAGCGCCAGGGTCAGCAGCGCCGCTCCGATCGCCACGACCGGGGCGCGGGGGCGGGACAGCTGTGGCCACAGCAGCGCGAGGAAGATCGCGGGTGCGGCCGCGTCGAGTCCGAGCCTCGACGTGTCGAGGCCGCTGCCGATCAGGGCGCCGACCAGAGTCCCGGACGTCCACGCTCCGTATAGGGCCAGGCCGGTGGCCCAGAAGGCGTAACGACTGGCGCGCGGGCGGCTCTGGCCGAGCGCCATCGCAGTCGTCTCGTCGATCACAAAATGGGCGTCGACGAAGCGGCGCAGGCCATGCGGCTCGAGGATGCGGCTCATGGGGATTCCATAGAACGCGTTGCGCAGACCCAGCAGCAGTGCGGAAACGACGCCGGCGACCGGTGCGCCGCCTCCGGCGAGCACCCCGACGAAGGCGAACTGCGAGGCGCCCGTGAACATGATCACGCTCATCGCCAGTGCCTCCGGGACGGACAGGCCGGCGGCGACCGCCACCGCGCCGAAGGTCATGCCGAAGGCTGCGGCGTACACGCCGATGCCGACGGCCGCACGCGTGATAGATGTGCGTTCAGGAAGACTCTCGAGCTGCTGGGCCGCGTCGCTCACTCGCAGCATGGCATCACAAATCGTGATGGCGGGCCGTCGCCCGCCGCGGTTCAGAGCCGTCGCCCGCCTCGGGCGATCCAGGCGTCGATCAGCACGCGCGCGATCGAAACCTCACCGGGCAGTCTCAGATCGCCGGTTCCCCGCTGGGCACCGGCGATCTCGGCAGCGTCAAACCAATGCACCTCGACCATCTCGCCGGGCTGCGGGATCGGCTCTCCCCCGTCGGCACCGGCCTCGAAGCCGAACATCAACGATGACGGGAACGGCCACGGCTGGGCGACCATGTAACGCGGCGAGTGGGCGACGATGCCCGACTCCTCACGGACCTCCCGCAGGACCGCCTCCTCCGGCGTCTCGCCCGGTGAAACGTAACCCGCGAGAATCGAGAAGCGTCCCTCCTCCCAGCCAAGGCGGCGCCCGAGCAGCAGGTGACCGTCGTGCTCGACCAACATGATCACGACGGGGTCCGTGCGCGGGAAGTGTGAGCTGCCGCAGCTTGAACAGCGGCGTGACAGTCCAGCTTCCGCCACGCGCGTACGCGCGCCACAGGCGGAGCAGAACCTGTGGCGCCGGTGCCAGTTGAGCAGCGCGACCAGGTAGGCGGCCAGGCCCCCCTCAGCTTGGGGCAGCAGCGCTCCGGCCTCGCGTAGCGTGATCAGGCGCCCGACTCCGGTCTCAGCCAGTTGCGATTCGGCTTCTGGGTCGTCGAGATCGGCCGCGAACAGCGGCTGGCCGTCGTCGATCCCGAGCAGGATCGGCTGATGGGGGTTGACCCGACCCTCGAGCGGCTGGCGGAGCAGCCTCGGCTCAGGCATCTCGGAGACCAGCACGCTGTCGGCGCTCGCGCCGAGCACGGCAGCCCGCGGATGTCTCAGTAGTCGGCTCACCTCACCACGGTCGCCGCGAAGTTCGGCGACGCGGTCAAGCGTGGCGCCCGTGAACGTGGGAACCATGCCCGTCGGGAAGTGCTTCGAGGCCATCCCCGCCGCTGCCGACGGGCTCGTTGTGGATGCCGGATTCGAACCTGCGCCGGCAGCCGTCGGAGCAGAAGTGGTAGGTGTGTCCATCGCGTCTGATCTTCCTGGCGGTGTGTGTGTCGACCATCATGCCGCAGACCGGATCGACGGCGCCTCGCCTCTGCGTCAGCCCGAACAGCACACAGAAGAGCACAAGGCCGGCGAGGTTGAGCCAGAGCTTGTAGTCGAGGCGGATGCCGCTGAAGATGTCACTGCTCGACGGACGCGCACCCGACGGAATCAGGCCGAGGACGCTGAAGATCGCCTGCACGATCAGGGCCGCGCAGACCATCGTCACGAGCAGCAGCGCGACCAGCCTGCGGGTGAAGCTGGTGTCGTAGTACTTGCGGTAGATCGCGACGATCGGCAGGATCACGAGGTCGGCGAGGATGAACGCCATGACTCCGGCAAAGCTGAGCCCTCCGCTCCAGAGCACGGCGGCGAGCGGTACGTTGCCAACCGAGCAGACGAAAGTCAGCATCGCGATCACGGGGCCGATCAGTGCCCCCCAGACCGCATGCACCAACGGCGGAGAGCCGGTCAGGAAGATGCCGTGGAACGTCTGCGGGTCGATCTGGGCGACGAACCCCGAGATCAGCAGACCGATGCCGATCTCCCTGTAGAGCATCTGCCAGTCGGCGCGGTAGTTGTGGGCGACGTCCGACCAGGCGGCCGCACTCGCCAGTCTCCGACGCCACGGCACGTCCTGGCCTGCGGTGTGGTGGACGTGCCCGGCATCGGCGTTCTGGGCGTGCTCGCGCGCTCGAGCCTCGAGCTCGCGTGAGACGAAGCGTCGCAGCAGTAGCGCCACCAGCGCAATCATGATCAGCCCGCCGATGTACTCGCCCACCGTGAACTGCCAGCCAATCAGCGCCCACAGAACGAAGCCAAGTTCCCAGACGAGGTTCGTCGACGCGATCTGAAACGCAAAGGCGGCCCCTGCGGAGGCGCCCCTCTGGAACAGGCTCTTGGTGATCGCGACAGCGGCGTAGGAGCAGGATGACGAGGCGGCGCCCAGGGCGGTGGCCCTGGCCAGCGGGCCGGGGCCAGCAGTTCCAAGGCCCGACTCGATCCGTTCGCGCGGGATCCACGCCTGAACCACGGCCGAGATGAAGAACCCGAAGGCCAGCGCCCACCACACCTGCCAGCCCATCAGCAGGGTATCTCGAATTCCATGCCACAGGACGCCCGTCATCGTGGGAGAAATTGTGGCAGCGGCAACTGCACGCCATAAGTTTGCGGGCTTTCGTGGACAACCGCCTCGAGTCGGGCGCGTCGATCGTCCTGTCCGTGGACCGCGCCTGCGCCGTCTTCTTTGACGCCGCCAGTGGCGCCGCCATCAGCGCGCCCGTCTGACTCGGTTCGCCGCCGGGGTTGTCCCCATACAATGGGCCGTGCTCGCCCCCATGGTCTAGCGGTTAGGACGCCTGCCTTTCACGCAGGAGATCGCCGGTTCGATTCCGGCTGGGGGTACTTGCCGGATCGCCCGTAACCACGGGCTTGCCGGCTCCACGAGCTGGGCCACGAGCGCTCCGCGGTGCGCCTGAGGGGGCCTTTACGGGGCCATAAGCGTCGAAACGACCCCGGCTAACCACGAGAGCGGGTGGTTCACAGCGCTGGCTTCATACCCGTGACAGGTGCTGTCGCGGGCTCACTCAAGATTTCAGAGCTGTCGATAGGCTTGCCGCACACTTTTGGCGGATATTGGGGCGTACGATGGTGGGGCGGGGGCTTTCCGGGGTGGGCAGGAGTCGGGCGCTGGGCTTGCTCGTCGGTGTGGCGTCGGTGCTGGGCCTACCTGGTGCCGCGCAGGCCCTGGTCACGTTGCCTGTCCCTGGCAATGTCGGCTCGGGTGGGATGTCGCTGGTGGCGAGCTCGTGCCCTAGCGCGGGGAGTTGCTCGGCCGTTGCCGTGTATACGGATAGCGGCGGCAACAGCCAGGTGGCGCTGTTTGACCAGGTCAACGGCTCGTGGAGGTTGACGGAGCTTGACCTTTCTCACCTCGCGGGGCTTGATGCCAGCGGCGACCTTGGGCCTGAGTCGATCTCGTGCGCGTCTGCGGGCAACTGCGCGGTCGTTGGCTACTACCAGGACGCGAGCCAGACCTACCAGGGGTTCGTGGCCATGGAGACGGGTGGTGTCTGGGCTCCGGCGAGCGAGGCGCAGATGCCGGGAAACGTCAACACGACCAACTATGGGGTGAACCACAGTGGAGACGAAGATCTCTCGCTGACGTCGGTCGCTTGTATCTCAGCTGGCAACTGCACGGTGTTCGGCGACTACGACGCCAACGCCGCCGACAACGATGTCCCATTCGTGCTTACCGAGAGCAACGCGAGTTGGGCGCAGGCGGTTGAGGCTCCGCTCCCGTCGGATGCCGGCCCTGCGTACGGAGAGCTCATCTCGGGGCAGGTCTCATGCCCGCCGGCCGGCGCATGTACCGCGTTGGGCGCGTACCCGACCACCAGCGGAGGCGAGGCCCCGTTCGTGCTCACTCAATCCGGTGGCAGTTGGACTGCCAGTACTCTGAGTTTCTCTGGCATCGGGGACCCGGCGGCGGCACCGGCGCAGTTCCAGCCGGCCTTCGGCACTAACGTCCTGTCGTGTCCGTCCGCTGGAAGCTGCACGGCCGCCGGCACGTATTTGGACAGCAGTGGCGGTCAGCAGGGCGTGTTGTTCGATGAGAGCAACGGCGCCTGGAAAGCCACTACCGCCGACACGGCCGGGCTGTCGCTACCGTCGCTCAGCAGCCAGGTCATAGCGCCGGCCTCGGTGAGCTGCAGTTCGGCCGGGACCTGCCTAGCCGACGGCGTCTACCTTGACAGCCACGGCCAGACACAGGGTATGTCGATCCTCGAGCTTGGTGGCACCTGGGAGAACGCCAGGACGGTCGCGCTGCCGAGTGATGCGAACACAGACCCAGCGGCATACCCGATATCGGTCGCTTGCTCTGCGGCCGGCAACTGCGTGATGCCAACCTTCTATCTCACCAATTCGAATTCGGTGGAGCAGGCGCTGCAGTCCTTTGGTGAGCTCCCCGCAGGCCTGGCGAGCGTGCCACTCAGCGCCTCGCTCACGGGCACGACCCCATCCGACGACGGCGCAGTCGTCGCATGCGCCGCAGACGGATACTGCACCGTGCTCGACACGTTCCCGAGCAGCACCAGCATCGTCGCGATGAGCGCGCCGGGCCTGGTGTCAGCGCCCACCGCCCAGTCCGAAACTGATCTGTTGTCGCTGAACTGGTCGGCGCCAGCTGACAACGGCGGCCTCCCGATCATCGGCTACAGCGCCACCTCGGCCTCTTCGACCGACCCCACCAAGGTTCTCCAGATCCAATCAGCAAGCTCTCCGGCCACAACCTTGGAATTCGGTTTGGCTGCGGGTAAGTCCTATCAACTCACGGTCGCGGCCACCAACGCCCTCGGCGTCGGGATCCCCTGGACCTCAGCCCCGGTCAGGGTTCTGCCTAGCCGAGCGGAGGTGGGCTCGATGCTCGGAGAGATAGATTGGCCTTCGGGCCCGAAGGCGAACCTGAAGGCGATCAGGAAGGCCCGCGGATTCAGCTACGTCGACGAGACAACGGAACCCGGCACACTCTCGATCATCTGGGTCCACAAATACACCACCGGCCATGGCAAACATCGCGTACACCACCAGACCACCGTCGCTGCCGGCACCCTCAAGATCGCAAGCGTCGGCCGGTTCAAGATCAACCTCAAGCTCACAGCTGCCGGTGAGAAACTGGTCAAGGGGGACCGGAAGCTGACACTGACATCAAAACTCACGTTCACGTCCCCGGACCTGACCCCGTTCAAGCTGTCAAAGACATTCAGACTGCGGTAGGCGTCAACGCGGCACGCCGACAGCCCGCTCCCCCGGAAGCCGCGCAACGACATCTCTAGGCACATTGCTTGAGATACCTCGGCCGGACCGGAAGCGGAGACGCGAGGTTATCGCTACTGCCGTGGATGAAGCCCTGATCGAGGATGGGTTTGAGCTGCGATACGTGGGACCAGTGACCGTTGGTGGTCGCGGCCGGGCGCTGCTTCACCACCGTCGGGGTGGGATCACGGGGATGTTGTGGGGAGCGCTCGAGGGCGCCGGCTGGATGGGCCAGCAAACCAGCTCGCGGATGACCGTCGGGCTGCTTGCAGGTGTTGCACCTGCTGCACCACGGGAAAGATCACCGACCTGGGCGGGTCAGACCGGCCCCCGGACCTCACACCGCTCGGTGAGATCATCACCGACCACCCGCGCAGCTGACATAAAGGAGTGAACTCCCGATCTCCTCCAAGCCACGTCAAGCGCGCATCTCGGCACGTGGTCAGAGATACCTCGGCTGGGACGAACGCCGGTCAGGATCCCAGCGAACTACCACGATGACCTCGGAGTTCGGGGTACTCTGTCTGCTCTCGTTCTTTCGGGCCTCCAACCCGAGTATCTGCTCCGGTGTCGGCAGGGGCTCGAGGTCGACTAGCGATCGCGCGACCTGGTATGCCCTCGCCGCCCGGTTGTGGTCGAGGGGGTGCCCGGAGTGCGCTGCACTGTTGCGGGGTCGAGCGAGATTCTTTCGGACGTCGTCAAGGGTCACGCCGAGCGTGCTGGGCGTCGCAGCCGTCAGCCGGAAAAGTTCCATCACCCCAGACACACCATCCAGGATGTCGTTCGCTTCACCCTTCGAGTGGCCGGTGACGATCAGGTGCTTCCTCACCACGCCGGACAGCGCGACCTCGGCTGCCGCGCACGAGTTGATGACCGAGTGCCGCCAGTCGTAGCGCGCTAGGTCGAGCCGCGCCTCGTAGAGGAGCCCGTGAGCGAGCGGGAATGGCTTGCCCGTAGAGGAGGCCGCGAACGCCGCGCGCACTCGTCGATCCTGCGCGCTGATCTGAGACCGGAGAGACTGCGACGGGCCGCCACCACCGTAAATGGGCCCGCGTTGTAATTGATCGACGAGGACCAGCCGCACGAGTGGCGGTGGCGGAAGGACACGTCGTTGCGCACGTCGCCGTCCCATCCATATAGCCAGTTCCGGACCACGCTCAGCCAGCTGCCAACTTCCTCCACGAATTCGCTGACGGCCTCGAGCTCGCTGACATACCGCTCATATTCACGGTCAGACCAGTTCAGGCGGACTGCGCTGACCAGCAATTCGGAGTCGCGGACCGGTATCGACAGCGTCGCTGTAGCGGTGCCGAACTGCGGCTTCTCGGACAGCGGCGGCGGCGGGAAGACAGGGATCGGCGGCGCTGGGTCCGCCGGACGGCCGGCGAGAGAATTTGGTCCTGAGACGGGGATTGTCAGCAGCGTCGGCAGTCCTGCAATCCTGACGTCGTGCGTCGTCCCGGCGAGGGTCCGCTCGACCAGCAGTGGGGGATCGATCCAGACAACCGCCTCAATTCCTGCCACGGCATCGAAGGCTATTTCTCACGACGGCGGCTCAGGCACCGAGATGAGGAAGAGATAATCGGACTCCTTCGAAGCGCAGCGGATCAGCAGCGCCGGCCCGTCGCACCCTTCCGGATCCCTGGTGGCCGCGCATTGGAGAGGTCTACTCCGGCTAGGCAACGCGTTGCTCGTTCCAGCTCGAAAGCAAGACTGTCGCTCGTAAGAAGCCGCCGAGTCGTTGCGTCGACCGTATCAAGTGCGGGTCTGTGGAGTACGTCCAGCCTGACTAGCGCTTGGTGGGGCCGACGCCCCCGCGAGGCTCGCCGCGAGTTCGCGCCGCGAGCGGATGCCGAGCTTTGCGTACACCTTGCGTAGGTGCCACTCCACGGTGCGCGGACTCAGAAACAGCCGCCCGCCGATCTCGGGATTGGAAAGCCCGTCGCGCGCAAGAAGCGCGATCTGACGCTCCTGCGGGGTGATCTCGTCGCGCGTCTGTTCACCACGCTTTCGTACGCTCTCTCCCGTCGCCAGAAGCTCGAGGCGGGCTCGCTCGGCGAACTGCGTCATGCCCACATCCGAGAGCAACTGGTGTGCGGCGCGCAATTGCGCGCGTGCGTCTACGCGACGGCTCTGCCGGCGCAGCCACTCGCCGTAGACCAGGTGTGACCGCCCGAGTTCGGGTCGCAGCGGCGTGCGCTTGAGCCGGTCGATTGCCTCTTGGTAGTGCTCCTCGGCCTCGTTTGCGTCGGACAGCAGCGCTCGCGCTCGGGCCTCGAGCCCGAGGCCCCAGTCGTTGCCGCTCACGTCGTTGCGTGCAGCGAGCCGCTGCATCGCATCTCGCGCCGTCTCCGTCTCACCGCTCCTCGCAGCAGCTTCGACCAGCTCGCACAGGCCCCACATCGACGCCACGAGTTCGGGCATGTCGTTGCTCGCGTCCTCTGCGGGCGCGAGCGCATCGCGATAACGCCG
This sequence comes from uncultured Conexibacteraceae bacterium, assembly GCA_963848435.1. Lineage (GTDB taxonomy): Bacteria > Actinomycetota > Thermoleophilia > Solirubrobacterales > Solirubrobacteraceae > Palsa-465. The sequence continues at coordinate 612,927 of CAWKDQ010000011.1, forward strand.
TTCGCCGTTCGCGACGACAGCGTTGGCTAGGCTAACGAACTGGACCACGTTCCCTTGCCCGCTCGCTGCCGCGTGGCGCAGCGTCTTGTCCACGATCGGGGCTAGATCGGAACGACTGCCCCGATGCGCGGTTAGGTACAAAACGGCATGCGGCAGCACGACGGCACCTGTCGCATTGCTGACGGCGTCCGCCTCCGCTATCAGCTGAGCTGCCTGCGCGTAGTCGCCCGCAAGTGCGAGCGCCAGAGCCAAGGGCTGCAATGCGATTGCGAGGAGTGCCAGCGCCCCCGTCTCGCGAGCGAGCTGCACGTTGCGGCTCGCAACGGCGAGGCAGGAGTCGTAGTCCCACACCACGATGGCGGCGATCCTCGCCAACCAGCCCCACTTGAGCGCCTCCTCGCTGCTCGCCTGCTCGCCCGCGAAGCCGGCCACGGCTCGTTGCAGCACCGGCACGCCCGCGGCGCGGCCCTCGATCAGCAGCAGCGCAAGACCTCTGACGAGCAGATCTGACATGCGCGGCGGCCCGGGTGCTGGCACTGCGAGCAGCACCGCGCGGGAAACGTCGTACACGTCGCCGGCGGTCGCGAACCGGCCGGCGAACAGTGCCGCGCTCCAAGCATCGAGGTAGGTCTCCCAAGCAAGCCGCGAGTCCAGCGATTCCAGGCGCTGCGCCGCGCTCAGGAGCAACGGCGACGCGTCGCTGCCGCGACTCTGCGAGAAGGCGAGCTCGGCTCGAAGCGAGTCAATACGCGCCCGTTGCAGCTCTCCTGACGGTCCCGCTTCCGCAATCGCGAGTACGGCCGTCGCCGCGCGGACATCGGCCGCCTTCAGGCTCGCGTCAGCGGCCGCGAGTGCCCGATCGGTACGCCGGGCCGGATCAACCGAGAGCGCCACCGAGCGCTCGAGGAACGCTGCCGCCGCTGCCAGCCCGCCACGCGCGCGAGCCCGGCTCGCTGACTGCTCCAGTTCCTGCGCGACGACTTCGTCCGGTTCCGAAGCTGCCGCGGCGAGATGCCACGCGCGCCGGTCCGGATCAGTGTTCGCGTCCGTCGCCGCAGCCAGCGCGAGGTGCGCCGCGCGGCGGTCTTCAGTCGACGTCGAGCGGTAGACGGCGGAGCGCACCAGAGGATGGCGGAAGGCCACGCGCGCACCGATCCTCAAGAGCCCGTCATCCTCGGCAGGAGCTGCGGCGCCCGGCGCCACGCCGATCCGATCGGCGGCCCGCCACAGAAGCGCAGGGTCGCCGAGAGGCTCCGCGGCGGCGAGCTGGAGAAGCCTCCGGGTATCCGGCGGGAATCCGTCCAGGCGCCGCTCGAAGCCCTCCACCAAGCTGCCCGACAGCGCTTGATGCCCGAACAGGTCAACGCCGTCCGCCATCTGCGATGGCGACAGTCCCCGGGGCAGCTCGAGCAGCGCAAGGGGGTTACCTTTAATCTCGGCGATAAGGCGATCTCTCACGGATCCGTTGAGCATCGAGTGCGCCGCCGAGGTCAGTAGCGTGCGCGCGTCGTCGTCTCGCAGCCCCCTCAGCGTCAGCTCGGGAAGTCCGCGCAGCTCCTCGCCCGGCACGCGCGCGGCAAAGATCAGGCCGACCGGATCGGCGAGCAGACGCCGGGCAACGAACGCGAGAGTACGGACTGACGCGCGGTCGAGCCACTGTGCGTCATCGACGATACAGAGCAGCGGCTGCTGCTCGGAGGCGGTGCACAGCAGGCTCAGTACCGCCAATCCCACCAAGAAGAGATCCGGGGCCGTGCCCACTCGAAGACCGAACACCACTTCCAGCGCCTCGCGTTGTGGGGCTGGGATGCCCCCTAGGTACCCCAGCAACGGGCTGCACATCTGGTGAAGACTCGCGAAGGCGAGCTCCATCTCGGACTCCACGCCCACGGTACGGGTCGCCGTCATGTCCGGCGCTGCGCTCAGCAGGTACGCGAGCAGAGCTGACTTGCCCACACCCGCCTCGCCACGGAGCACCAGGGTTCGACTGTCACCGTCCCGGACGGCCTTGAGCAGCCCGTCGAGCAGGGCGCACTCATCGCCTCGTCCCAGCAATCGCTGCCTGCTCCACGTGGCTGGCATGAGCGCCTCCAACATAGCGAATCAGGCTCAGCGCAGAGGACGCGGACTGATCGCGACGACGCTCGGACACCGGTGCGGCTTGTCAGGGCGGGGTTCGCGCGGGCTGGAAGTGGCCGATCGGCACTCGCCCTGCCGGGGTTCGAGAACGGATCGCACCGTTCGGGAGCCGTTGCTGAGGCCGGGGTTCTCGCTGGGCAGGTGCACGCGGTCCACGAGGGCCTGCCCGCGTGTGAGTCACGTCCGCCAGGGACGCAAACCAGTGAGCTAACGGGTTCGAAGTCACCGCCGGAACGTCAATCATGCCCGTCAACCTCCCGACCACATACGCGGCGGAGATGGTCGTAAGCCCGTCCACACAAACCCAAGCGGCAAAGGAGAAAGACCATGCCAGTTCAGTCCCGTGTTGTGTTGGAGTCTTCAGCTCAGGACGTCGTCGACGCGACGTCAACCCCGCCGTTTATCTACGAGCTCGAGCCCGCCCAGGCGCGCAAGGTGCTCGAGGACCTGCAGTCGGGAGACGTCGAGAAGCTACCCGTGGACGAGGAATGGATCGCCGTGCCGTCACCGGTCGGCGACGCGCAGGTCAGGATCATCAAGCCCGTAGGTATCCACGGCCGGTTGCCGGTCATCGTGTACATGCACGGCGGCGGCTGGATCCTCGGCAACGCCGCCACCCACGACCGGCTGGTGCGCGAGCTCGCCGTCGGCGCCCATGCGGCGCTGCTGTTCGTCGAATACCCCAACTCCCCCGAGGCGCACTACCCGGTCGCGATCGAACAGGGGTACGCGACCGCGCAATGGGCAGCGCGGGAGGGCGCCGGCAAGGGCCTTGACCCTGAGCGGCTCGCGGTGGCGGGCGAGTCCGTTGGCGGCAACATGGCCGCCGCGCTGAGCCTGATGGCCAAGGAGCGCGGCGACGTGCGCTTCGTGCAGACCTCGATGTATTACCCGGTCACCGACGCGGCCATGGACACCGCCTCATACGACGAGTTCGCCGAGGGCTACTACCTGTCCCGCAAGTCGATGGAGTGGTTCTGGGATGCCTACATCCCCAACTCTGAGCAACGCGGCGAGATCACCGCCTCGCCCAACCAGGCGACAATCGAGCAGCTGCGCGGCCTGCCGCCGACGCTGCTCTTCGTCGACGAGGCCGATGTGCTGCGCGACGAGGGTGAGGCCTACGCCGCCAAGCTACGAGCCGCCGACGTGCCCGTAACAACCGTGCGCTACGACGGCGTCGTGCACGACTTCATGCTGCTTGACGCTATGCGCGACGCCAAGGCGACCCGGGCCGCGATCGCCCAGGCGACCGCGTTCCTGCGCGCCGCGTTCGGCACCGACTGACCCCCGCGCATCTGTTAACCACGCATCCCGGGACGTGTGTGCCGACACCCCGGGATGCCCCATGACCAAAACCCTCTCACCCGATCTCGACTCCCATGTCCGAAGTTGTGCACCCGCAGACCACGCGCAACGCCCCGAATCGCCGGCCGGCTCCGCGCGCGGAGCGTCAGCGCGTGGCCAGCGGTGGCGGTCCACATATCGATAACGACGTCCTGCCAGCAGCGTCGGAGGCCGTGAGCGTTCGTCACGACTCCGAGCACAACATCGCCTTCCGTGCGCTTGCCGAAGCCGACCCGGATCTCACGTGTCTGTTCAACCTCCGCGCCCTTTCAGACCCATTCACCGTCAGCTGGACGGCTGTTGAGCAGGCCACCGAAGTGGACGTGTTCGGCGAGCTGGTGCGGGGACATAGAGGCCGCGACCGAGTTGGTGCAGTTCCACGGCGTGGCCCCTTGGGCGGCGCAGATGTTGTTCCTTCATCACTGCCAGTACCCGGACGTGCTGCCTGTCGAGGACCTCGTGTTGCGAAGGGCGGCGCTTCTTGCCTTTGGCCTACCAACGCCTCCCACGCCGCGGCGGTTCACCAGCCGGGCCGCCGTGTGGCGCCCGTTTCGATCCTACGCGGCAGCGGGCCTGTGGTCAGCGGCCAACCTTCATCCCTCCCCCCCAAGGAGCCTGACATGCAGCCAACCATCATCCTCGCGCACGGTGCCTACGCGGATTCGTCGAGCTGGAACGACGTCCTTGGATCACTGACCGCTGACGGCACGCGCGCCATCGCCTGGGCCAACCCCCTGCGCGGTATCGCCGAGGACGCCGCCGCCCTGAGCGGCCTCGTGCGTGAGACCGAGGAGCCGATCGTGCTCGTCGGACACTCCTACGGTGGGGCGGTGATCACCAATGTCGACCCTGCGGCCGGCGACATCAGCGCGATCGTCTACGTCGCCGGGTTCGCGTTGGAGGCCAACGAGACCCCGGTCGGTGCGTCTTCGCTGGCCCCGGGCTCCACGCTCGCCGAGACGATCATTCGCGTGCCGCTTGACGACGGCTCCGTAGACACCTATATCGCCCGCGACAAGTTCCACCACCAGTTCGCCGCTGACCTTCCGGAACGGCAGGCGACGTTGATGGCGATGACGCAACGTCCTGTCACGGAGGCGGCACTGGGCGAACCTTCGGGTGATCACCCGTTGTGGGAGTCGGTGCCGAGTTGGTTCATCTTTGGCGATGAAGACCGCAATATCCCTGCTGGGGCGCATCGCGCCATGGCCCGGCGCGCGTCAGCCAGACGGACCGTCGAGATCTCCGGCGCATCACACGTGGTCGGCATCTCACACGCTGACGAAGTCGTGCAGATCATCCGCGAAGCAGCCCGAGCCGAGGTGGTCACCCGTGTCTAATCGACAGGCACATCAACAGCACACTCGCTCCTCGGTTGCTCCGGCGGCAGTTGTGTTGGTAACAAGGTCACGGCTCGGTCCCGGTCACTCCGCGCCCGCAGCGGGCGACGGCGACAACGACCGCTCCACCGCATCTGGCGGTGTGCGATTGCCGGCACCGCGGCCGATTCCCCTCAGCCTGTTCGGCATCCCGTTCGGGATCGCCGGGTTGGCGACCGCGTGGGCCTATGCCGCGAAGCGAGGGCTCGCCACACCAGACATCCGTGACGGCCTCAGCATCGTCGGTGCCGTCGTTTGGTTCGGGCTGCTCCTCGCGTATCTGCGCGGCGCCGGCCGCCGGCCATGGCGCGCCGTCGCCGCCAACCTCAGCGACCCGACGCTCGGGCCGTTCGGAGCACTGGTGCTCATCGTCCCCATCGTGCTGACCCTCGATGGGCTGCTCCCGCACGAGCCAAGCCTGGCCCGCACCATCATCGCGATCCTCATCGGCGGGCTCGTGGCCCTCGGCTCCTGGTTCATCGGTCAATGGATGTACCGGCCCACGAGCATTGAGAAGCTCCATCCGGGCTACTTCCTGCCGACCGTCGCTGGTGGACTCATCGGCGCGGCCGCCGCGGCGGCGTGCGGTTACACGAGCCTCGCGTACCTGTTGTTCGGTAGCGGCCTGATCTTCTGGTGGATCTTGGGCTCGATGATCCTCAGCCGCCTGTTCTTTGCCCCCACGCTGGCCCCGGCGTTGATCCCGACGATGGCGATTCAGCTCGCGCCTGCCCCGGTCGCGACCATCGCCTATCTGAGCTTCACGCACGACCACATCGACGCTGTTGCGAGCGCCCTCGGCGGCTACGCGTTGGTGATGGTCCTGGCCCAACTGCCGCTCCTGCCCGCCTATCGGCGGCAGATGTTCGCCCCAAGCTTCTGGGCTTTCACCTTCTCGTGGGCGATCGTGGCTACGGCGGGTCTGCACTGGCTCGCGGACGAGCATCCCGTTGGCTGGCGCGCCTACTCCTATGCCGTGCTCGCCGCAATCAGTTTGCTCGTGGTGGCGATCGCCGCGCGCTCTGCGGTGGCGATCCATCGTGGAGACTTTCTGCCGCCGCCTATGGTCGGTGCATCAACGACGGTCATCGCTGACACCACTCCAGAAACGAGGCCCTCATGAGCATCGCGATCAGCCCCCCACCTCCCAGCATGTGATCACCGACTTCCTCGAACGTCTGGCTCAGGCGCACCGGGATTCATGCGGTCGTCGGCGCGGCGCTCGCCGAGCGCAGGTTTCGGCAACGCCGGCCCGGCCTACAAAAGCCATCCGTGAACAACCACAACCACAGGAGGAATCCCGATGACGAGTTCGACGCCGACATCACATGTCCCGGCACTTCAGGAGCCGCACGCGCGCGACGAGGCCGGCCAGCAGCTCCAGAGTCTGCTGGTCGAGCTGCTCGACCTGGCCGCGCTCGGCAAGCATCTGCACTGGAACGTCGTTGGATCACACTTCCGATCGCTGCACCTGCAACTCGACGAATTGGTCGACTCCTGGCGGGATCTCGCTGACACAGTGGCCGAGCGGGAGGCGATGCTCGGTATCGCCCCGGACGGACAAAGTGGGACGGTCGCCGCCGAGACGCCACTGCGGGGGGTGGAGCGCGGGTCGCTCGAGGACCACGTCGTCGTGCGTGAACTAACCCACCGACTGGCCGAGGTAGCCGAGCGCGCCCGCGAGCGCATAGATCCGATGGGCGAGCTCGACGCCGCCACCCAGGATGTGCTAATCGAGGTCGTGCGCGTGCTCGAGGAGCAACTGTGGATGGTCCGGGTCCAGGCCCCCACCACACGCGAGCACTGACCGCTCCACCCAGGCCACGAAGCGCATTGAGCCTCCGGGAGCAAGTCCGCTATAGCGTCACCGCACGAGCCCACCCACACCCCCCACGAAACCCGAAAGCAGGTCTCGACCGACCTCCTCGACAAAGGGCAGCCGAGCGAACATAGCGCCGAACGGCGCCTGGCAGAGCGGAGGTCGCCGGGATTTCGCTTTGTACTCCGCGGACCCCTCCACGTCAGCGAATGCTTGGCTATTTGGTCGTCGATCAATTCGTGACGCTCGGCTGGTCCTGACTGGTCCAGGAGTCCCAATGCCGGTGCGGCGAGCGATGCCCGACGCCGGGTCCACGACAGTTGACAACTTCCCCTAGGATACCTCGCTCGCGAGCGAGGTATCCTCAGGAGTGTGCTGCACTTCGTTCATGCACAATCCTGAGGCCTCGCCCCTTCGGGGAAAGCCAACGGCGCACGCCGCCCCAGCGACGGGACGAGACGCAACCGCGCGATGCAGTTGAAGCTCAGCGAAAGTGAGCTTGAGCAACTGCGAGCATTGGCCGACCAGCGTGGTCTGAGCATGCAGAGGTTTCTGCTGGAAGGAGCGTTGAAGGGCTCGGCTTGGGAAAGGGACAACGTGCCGGTTGACGTGACCGTGCATGAACTCTCCTCGTTGCAGCGAGATGTGGCGAGAATAGGCGCGAATGTGAACCAGCTCGCTCGCTACGCACACACCGAGCGAGAGCTGGCCGACGTGAGCGGTGCGCGTCGAGCGATCACTGACACGATGCGTTCGATTGAGGACTTCATCGACGGGATGCAGCGCAGGCAATGATCGGGAAGTCGGTCAAAGGGAGCTCAGCCGGTGGGCTGGTCGCCTACTTGGCCGGACCCGGAAAAGCGAACGAGCATGAGAGCCCCGAGCTAGTTGTCGGGAGCTTCGACGTTGAGCTGCTGATGAGCGACGTCGGCCGAGACCTGACGAGTGAGAAGGCCCGGATCGGGCTCGCCAGAGCGTTGAACTCGCCGGCGAAGCGATTCGGGAAAGAGGCGACGATGAACCTCTGGCATGTGCCGATCAGTTGCCCGCCAGGAGAGCAGCCGACACTCGATGAGTGGCGGCTGGCTGCGTTCTCGATGGTCGAGAAGCTACGCGTTGACGAGGGCTACCGCTGGGCGCTGGTGAAGCACGGCGCGAACCGTGACGGACTTGACCATGCGCACCTGGTCATCCAGCGGACCCACACCGAGACCGGGAAGCTCGCGAGCGTTGCCTACGACTTCAAGCGCGTGAACGCCGCAACGGAGCTGACAGCGCGAGAGTTAGGCCTGACTGAGTTGGCTGAGCAGCAGCACTTCCTACCCAAGAGCCAGCAGCGCACCGACCTAGAGCCGCGTGAGCTGAGCGGCCGGGTAGAGCGCATCCACTTGAAGATCACCGAGGCGCTTGAGCACTCGGACGGCACGACGGCCGGCTTTCAGGCGCAGCTCACCGCACGCGGGATCAAGCCGCGAGCGGTGAGCCATGGCGATCGCGCAGGGTACGCGTTTGCGGAAGTCGACCGCGCCGACGTGTGGCTGACCGGCAAGCAGGCCCGCTGGACCCCGGAAGTGTTGCGGGCCGCAGTCATCGAGCGCCGCCAAGAGGTCACCGCAGAAAAAGTCGCTCAGGATCGTGAGCAGCAAAGACTCGAGGTCCGTGACGTGTCGCCGGCGGCCGGCAGCAGCATGTCGCAGCAGTCCCTGGTGCCGGACCTCGGACGGGTCAAGGAGTTTCAGGCGGTCAATTCTGCGGCGGCCGACGCCTACACGCAGGCGAAGTCGACCATTGCCCAGCTCGACCAGCAGCTCGACGACGTCCAAGACCAGGCCTACGACCTGGAACACACCGCCCGCGAGGTCGAGAACGAGTGGACAGCCGCCCGCGGCAAAGCAACGATGGTCGACCTGGGCCGCGTGCAGCGAGCCCGCGAGCTGATCGAGCGCCGCCAGCAGCTCGTTCGCCTTGAGCGCCAGGTGACGCAACTCGTAGCCAAGCGGCCCGAGGGCCTTGGTCGACGCGAGTACAAGCGCGAGGTCGAGCAGGCCACCGAGCAGCTTGAGGCCCGCCGCCAGCAGCACTACCGCGCTGAACGGTCCTTCGCGGACAGCAAGGAGTGGCGGCCAAACTCCCCGATCTACGGTGCCCAAGACCCCTCACAGGTGATCGAGTTGGCAGACACAGCCGCGGCCGCGGCCATCGAACGCCAGGAGCAGGCGCATAACGCGGCGGCCCAGGCCCGCGGCGCACGTCGCGAAGTGGAGCGCCTCACCGAAGCCCGCAAGACCGCGCAGCAGACCGCGGCGCAAACCTGGGGCGAATGGGTCCAGGCTTCCCGCGAGCTGGCGATCCAGCAATACCGCCAGGAGCCGACCGCCGAGAACTTGGCCGAGGCCGCCCGCGTCGAAGTCCTCACCCGCCCCACGTGGGCACAACGCGACGTGGCCGGGACCGGCACGACCGCCGACGCGCTGCGCCAGGAGCTCGCTGCCGCGAGGATCAGCGCCGGGATCACCGACCCTGACGCCTCAAGCGCCGAGATCCTCACCGGTGAGCTGCGCCACCGAATCACGCAGCACCACGACGAGCTGGCGAGACAGCCATCCTACGAACCGGCCCGCGCCCGCCCCAACACCAACGACCAGGGCGCGGACGGCGGCATCGAGCGGTAACGATGAGCGACTACTGCCAGCTCTGTAGGGCGAGGCATAGGGTGGTTTCTGTTCGCGCGGCCCGTCATGCGCAGGGCGCGTCTCTCGGTCTGTCGGCTCTGTCAGCTCACCTTCGGGCCTGAAGCGCCCGGTATCATTGTGCGCATGGCAAGAGGAACTCAACACGCGTCACCAACTCCCTCCCCGACGCTTCGCCGGCTCGCGACTACGCGCGGAGTGAAGCTTCCGTCGCGGCGGCTCACAGACGTCCTTGCCGACCGCGGGCCGCTGCGCGGAACCGTCACCGACGCCGGCACCCGCGCGGTTGAGCAGCAGCGCGGCGAGCGTGCCTGACGCCGCGCCGGGCGTCGTCTACATCGACACCTCCGCTCTAGTCAAGCTCGTGGTTCGCGAAGCCGAGAGCGACGCGCTCGAACATGCGCTTCCAGACTTTGGCGAATTCGCGACGAGCGCAATCACCTCAATCGAATTGGCTCGCGCAGTGGCGCGAGCACGAGCAGACGGGACCGCCGAGATCGCAGACGACTACGCAATTCTCGCGCTACTCGCCGCGCTGGCGGAGATCCCCCTCGACATCGACGTCCGCTCCACAGCAGCTTCGCTCACACCGATCGAGTTGCGAACGCTCGACGCGATCCATCTCGCCTCGGCGATGACGCTCGGAGACGACCTCACGGCTGTTCTCGCCTACGACAAGCGTATGCAAGACGCCGCGCGCAGCCGAGGGATCTCCGTCCTCGCTCCGGGCTCTGACTCATCCGGTTGATTCCCAAGTGAAACGTCGCGCCGGGCTGCCGCCACTGCCATAGCCGAATCGCGAGGCGCTTCAAGGAGGGTGCTACTGGGGACGCAGCTCTGGCGGCTCGACGGCAGGTGTCTTACTGCGACGTCGATACTGGCGTTGCGCCTCCGCCCTGGCGCACTTCGGGGAGCAATACCTGACTCCCTTGTTGCGATGCCAGTTTCCAGTGCCGCCGAGCTGATACACGAACATCTGCTGGCACTTCGCATTCTCGCAACGACGAGGGGTGACATCCTTGGTCACCATGTAGTTGAAAAGCTGCTGACATCCGGCCGTGAAGAGGTCAAAGGCCGCCCTGTCGGCGGGGTCCCCAAAACGTGCGCCGGGCGTCCAGATTTGCAGCCCGCTGTTCAGAACCGTCGCGAATGCCCGCCACACGTCGAAGCCGACTCCGAAATCGATCGATGGGTCGCCCGTGATGAAGCCCTCGTCTGCCCAGTACCCAAGAGGATCTCGGTTCGAGCAAGCGCAGATCCAGGTGTTTACTAGCGCGCGGAGTGCTTTGAGGCACCAGCGCGCGTCTTCCACGCTGCAGAACGGCTCCCATCCGACATCGAGCGACCGGAGGTGACGATGGCGCTCGGCAGGGATGATGGCCCGGTCGAGTTCGTTCCTCGGCCACGCCGGCGACCAAAGCCATGGGAAGCGGTCGAGCAGCGCTTGAACCTCAACGTCACGGTCGAGGTTGAGCTTGAACAGATCGCGCATGATCCACTCCGACGGCAAAGGTGCACTACCACCCTCGACCTGTAGGTCCCGCACGTGGACCAGAGGCAGGATCGGCGAAGACGGCCACAGCGTGATAGGAATTGAAGATGAAGTCATCACGCGAATCAGTATCGCACGGTACCGTTCTGTTATGGCCGTCCGTGCCCACGATGCGCATCAAGCAGGGAGTTCGCCAGTTGCGGTCGATCAGCTGACGGATCCGTTGTTGATAGCCGCGAAAGCCCTTTCTGATGCCGCAGCCCGGTTTGAGCGCCTCGAACGGCGGCTGGCTGCAATGCTGGCTGCAATAGAGGACACGGGCGTGCATGCCGAGAAGCGACTCACAGTGGCCGCCGCCGCCGAATATGCATCGGTACACCCAGAAACCATTCGGCGAGCGATCCGCGACGGTCGCCTCGAGGTGGCGGTCCGGGCTGGCAAAACGTTACGGCTCACACAGGGGGCGGTCGACGCTTGGCTCGGGGACTCGCCGGCCTCCAAGAGCGAAACGGCCCGTTCGGCGCGCCCACGCCGCCGCAGGGCCACGACCGATGATCTGGCGGAAGCATTCGGGGTACGCTAAAGCGTGGCCGCGATCGAGAAGCGCGTAAGCAAGTCGGGCGCGGTGAGCTGGCGAGTCCGCTGGCGTCACGCCGGCCAGAAGCGCTCCCAGACCTTCGATCGCCTCTCCGACGCCCGGAACTTTGCCGCCGACGTCCGGCTCCGCCAGCAGCGCGGCCAGCTGGACATCTTGGACCGAGGCGAGATCAATCTCCGCGAATACATCGTCGAGGTTTGGGCTCCAACCAAGCGACCTGAACTCGGACTGGCGACACGTCAGCACTACCACCAGCTGATCAAGAAGCACATCGAGCCTTTCCTCGGGACCTACAGCCTCCGAGATCTCAAACCCGAGACGATCCGGCGCTGGCAAGCTGAGCGCATCAGCGACGACGCGGGCGCCGAGTCACTCCGCAAGGCGAGGACACTGCTCGGCAGCATCCTTCAACAGGCTGTCGACGGCGAGTACATCGCCGCGAATCCAGTTCGAGCGGTCAGGCCCTCCAAACGACCCCGGGCAACTGTTGTGAGACCGATCGCCCCACAAGACGTCGAAGCACTGCGGATCGCTGCCCTGCATCCGTCCGGCATCGAGGTCCAAGCGGCGCGTCCTGGTCAGCGGCAGCGCGCCGCATACGCTGCGGCCGCTCCGGGAACGGCATATACCCGCCACCGCGATGCGACCATGATCTCGGTCCTCGCCTACGCCGGACTACGCCCGCAGGAAGCGTTGACGCTGCAGTGGGAACACGTACAGGATCGCACGATCCTGGTCTACGCGCCGAATACCGACACAACGCGGAGCGTCCGCCTACTTCCACCGCTCGCAACCGACCTGCTCGAGTTCAGGATGGCGTCGGGTCGACCCGACGGAGACGCTCTGATCTTCCCGGACAGCGACGGCGAGGTCTGGTCGAAAGGCACATGGGATAACTGGCGCAAACGCACCTTCGCTCGCATGCTCAAAGACGCGGGCCTTGGACCCGCGCGGCCATACGACCTGCGGCACAGCTTCGCAAGCCTCCTCGCGCACGAGGGTCGGCAGGCGGCCTACATCGCGAAGCAGCTTGGTCACTCTGTACTGATAAGCCACCGCGTGTACGAGCACGTCATCGACGAGCTCGAGGATGCTCCGCAAATCAGCGCGGCAGACGCCATCGCTGAGGCACGTGCTGGCGCGCCGTTGGACCGTCGAGCTCGCGCCCAATATTCGGCCTGACGGGCACTCGTCTACCGTATGGCAAGAGATGCCCATCGACAGACGCGCTCTCATGGGGCTCTCATGGGGCCAAGCGTCCGTGTAACTCAGTCGCCTGCGGTCGTGTCACACCGGCCAAACCCCTTGAATTGCCGGGATTCAACTCGCCTCCTGGACACCCCTGCGACCGCGGATTCACCCTTTCACGCAGGAGATCGCCGGTTCGATTCCGGCTGGGGGTACTACTCCCGCTACGGCGGCGCCGCGGTCGCACTGCCAAATCGTGGAACATCACCGGTACGTAAATGAAAGAGACGGTCATGACGAGCACGACCAGCACGGCAAAGAAGAGCAGAACTTCGGACTCGGACCGGCACACTGCGGTTGCCGCAGCCGGGAAGGCGTGGGGAGGCGCCGGCGTAGACCACCTGTCCGTGGCCGAACGGGTCGCGCGCGGCAAGGCGGCGCGGGCTGCGGTCCCGCGTTCGAGCCACAGCGGATTCGAACCATCGCCGCGGCGACCGGACCCGATCGATCTGCTCGAGCGTCAGGCCGCTACCCGCGTACCTGAGCTCGTACCGATCCGTTACGGCCGGATGCTGGTTTCGCCGTTCACGTTCTACCGCGGCGCCGCGCTGATCATGGCCAACGACCTGGCTGGGACGCCTCGTTCGGGTCTCGATGTCCAGTGTTGCGGGGACGCGCATCTTTCGAACTTTGGTGTCTTCGCGTCTCCCGAACGGCAGCTCGTATTCGACCTCAACGACTTTGACGAGACGCTCCCAGGGCCGTGGGAATGGGACGTCAAGCGTCTGTTGGTGAGCATGCTGATCGCCGGGATCAATAACGGCTTCCCGGTCAAGGACCAGGAGCGAGTCGTGCTGGAAACAGCTAAGGAATACCGCACGGCGATGGCGAGCTTCGCGAGCATGAGCAACCTCGGCGTCTGGTATGCCCACATGGACATCGAGAACAGGATCAAGGAGCTCGGCGCACAGATCAAGGAGCCCGCGCTCACCAAGCGGGCCGAGAAGATCCTGGCGAAGGCACACACCCGCGACAGCATGACGGCGGCCGCAAAGCTCACACGCGTCATTGACGGGCAGCTTCGGATCGTGGACGAGGCTCCGCTGATCGTCCCGCTGAACCAGCTCATCGCCGACGGGGACGACGTGCCTGCGTTTGAGACGCTTCATCAGCTGTTTCGCGCTTACCGCAACACGCTCGAGCTCGACCGGCGTCATCTGCTCGAGCAGTTCGAGTTGATGGATGTCGCTCGCAAGGTCGTGGGCGTTGGCAGCGTCGGCACGCGTGCATGGATCGCGCTCATGGTCGGTCGCGACGAACACGACCCGCTCATCCTGCAGATCAAGGAGGCTGAGTCGTCGGTTCTGGAGGAGTTCACCGCTCCGAGCGAGTTCGCAAACCACGGTCAGCGAGTTGTTGTCGGTCAGCGTCTCATGCAGGCCAGCAGCGACATCTTCCTAGGCTGGATCCACGTCGAGTCTGGGGCGGACGGACGAGAACGTGATTTCTACGCTCGTCAGCTCAAGGATTGGAAGGGCTCAGCTGAGATCGAGCAGATGGTTCCGGAAGGCATGGCCGCCTATGGCAGGCTGTGCGGCTGGACGCTCGCACGCGCTCACGCCCGAAGCGGCGACCGGATCGCAATCGCCGCCTACCTGGGCGCCAGCAACAAGTTCGACCGAGCGGTCCTCGAGTTCTCGCAGGCCTACGCCGAGCAGAACGCGCGCGACTACAAAGCACTCGAGGACGCGGTCAGCTCAGGCCGGATCCAAGCTGAAACAGGCGTCTAGGCCCGCGATGTGGCAGGCGGGTGACCATAGGTGTGGTTGCCGGCAGCCGGACTGCGGGATCGGCTGGATCGGGCAAGCGGCGTGGCCTCGTCGGGCGAGGTGCAAGGCTGCGTCGGGCAAGCGGCGTGGCCTGGGTCTCGGTGAGACCTCGGACCTGCTGGATCTGACAAATCGACATGTCGGCGGGCCGATTTGCTCGCGCGCGCACGGAAATCGTGCGCTTCTGAGCACATCGAGGGTGGCCCGACCCGATTTGTCAGATTGAGCAGGTGGCCAGTCGTGAGGCCGTCGCAGTCGAGCGATGACTGCAGGTGCCCAGACTCAGTGTCACCGGCCCGCACTGCCGTTGACGATCAAGGCAAGCTGAGTGCGATAGAGAAGCATCATGGTAAAGCAAGCGGCTCTGCTTTGGTAGTCAATTAGATTTGGTTATAGTCTCAGCGCATGAGCTGGGAGGTGGAGTTCACACCAGAGGCCGAGCGATGGTTTGCGTCGCTCGGCGACCGCGACGCAGAGCGGTTTGCCGCGGGTGTCGATCGTCTAGAGCGCGATGGACCGGGCTTGGGTCGGCCGTTCGCGGACTCGGTCAAGGGCTCTCGCCACCGCAACATGAAGGAGCTTCGCTCTGTAGGCGGGAACCTGCGAGCGCTGTTCGCGTTCGATCCACGGCGCCACGCGGTGGTGCTTCTCGGCGGCGACAAGACGAACGATTGGCGCGGCTGGTACGGCCGCAACGTGCCCGCCGCCGACCGACTCTACGATGAGCATCTACGCAGCCTGGGAGGAGGTGGCAGGCAATGGCAGACACGAAGAACTGGCGTGAGGTCCGCGGCGCGCGGGCGCTGAACGAAGCCCGTGTCGAGACCTACAGGCGGCTGATGGATGCCGTGACCGAGCTCAGCGAGGTGTGCCTGCAGCGCGGAGTCGGCGAGGATCAGCTGGCCCGCGCGTTCGCGGAACTGCGGGTGGGCGCACCCGGGAGCGAGCAGGAGGACGATCTGTACCTGTCGGCCCTCACGCGTTGTGTCGCCGTCCTGGGCGGGCACGTGGAGGTCCGCGCCGTGTTCGGCGATGATGCCGTCACCGTGCTGCGGATCAACGAGCAGTCCGACGGTGAGGACCAGTCTCCCGGGCATTGACGCAGCCTCGGTGCGCCGGCCTTCCGCGCCGTGTACCGGACGAGCACGGGGACTCCGGCTTCCGTCCTCAGCTGATCCCAGGGGCGCGTCGAGCAGCCGCAGGTCCGTAGCATTGCGATCAGCACCACTCCACCCTTGGACAAAAGGAGCAGAACCATGCCCGCAAAGGCCAGCGCAGATTGGAAGGGCGACCTCAAGACCGGGTCTGGAAGCTTCGTGGCCGGCGGCAGCATCAAGGGCGAGGTGACGTTCAAGTCGCGGTTCGAGGACGGTCCGGGGGCCAATCCTGAGCAGCTGATCGCAGCTGCTCATGCCTCCTGTTTCTCGATGGCGCTATCGGCAGCGTTGGCGGAGGCAGGCACGCCCGTCGACGTGGTGAAAACCGACGCGACGGTGACGCTGCGGCTGGTCGACGGCGCGCCAACGATCGCATCGATCGCGCTCAGAACGGTCGGAACGGTGCCAGGGCTCGACCAGGAGGGCTTCGAGAAGGCGGCGGCCGGCGCGAAGGCCAACTGCCCGGTCAGCCGCGCACTCGCGGCCGTTCCGGAGATCACGCTCGAGGCGACCCTGGCCTGACCATCGCGGTGTGGTCCGGCGCGCCGAAGCCGAACTGCTCATACAGACCATGGGCATCGGCGGTGAAGAGCGTCCACCGCTGCTGCGCGCCGGGGCCGTCATCGATCATCGTCTTGACGATCAGCTTGCCGATCCCCCGTCCGCGATGCTCGGGGTCAACGATCACGTCGGCGAGGTAGGCATCGTTGACGCCGTCGGACGACGCGCGTGCGAAACCGACCTGCCGGCCGCTGTCCCCGTCGTGGACGCTGACGACGCGCCAGGCGCAGTCGATCTGCCGCTCGATGTCATCACGCGTGCGCCACCGGTGCCAGTATGCCTCCGTCGAGAGCATCCGCCACACCCAGTCGCGGTCGATCCGAGCCGGATCGGTGGTCGCTGTGTAGCGCATCCCGGCATCCTGCCATGCCTGCCGCATCTGTCACGCTTCCGGCGTTGATTGACGCGACCCCGGTTCTGATCGCGCCCGACTCGTTCAAGGGCACCTTCACCGCGACGCAGGTCGCGGGGGCGCTCGGACGCGGGCTGAACGCGGGCGGGGTGGGTGCCGACCTGTGTCCCGTTGCCGACGGGGGCGAGGGGACGATGGCCGCGCTCGCCCGCGCGTTGGGCGCCGAACTGCGAGCCGCCACCGTCGCCGATCCAATCGGGCGCCCCGTGAGCGCGGAGTACGCCCGGGCCGGCGAGGTCGCCATCCTCGAGACGGCAGCGGCCAGCGGCCTTGATCGCGTGGAGGTCTCGGAGAGGGATCCGATCGCGGCCAGCACGGCCGGTACTGGTGAGCTGATCCTCGAGGCGATTCGGGCCGGCGCCCGCACGATCTACCTGGGAGTCGGTGGCAGTGCCACGACCGACGGGGGCAGCGGCGCGGTCGACGTGATCGAGCGCGCGCGCGGGCTCGACGGCGCACGGCTGGTCGTACTCTGCGACGTCAGCACCCCGTACGAGCAGGCAGCGCGCGTGTTCGCCGCGCAGAAGGGCGCGTCCCCGGAGGACATCGAGCAGCTCACCGAACGGCTGCACGCGACCGCCGCCACGCTGCCGGCGGACCCGCGTGGAAGAGCGATGACCGGCGCGGCCGGCGGCCTCTCCGGCGGCTTATGGGCCGCGTTCGGCGCTGAGCTGGTGCCGGGTGCGGCGTTCGTGCTCGACGCGGTCGGCTTCGACGCGCGAGCCGCTGCGGCCCGGGCAGTGGTAACGGGAGAGGGCAGGCTCGACGCCCAGAGCCTCGCCGGCAAGCTCGTCTCCGAGGTCGCCACGCGGGCGCGGGCTGCAGGTCTCAGCTGTCACGTTGTGGCAGGCTCGTGCGCGCTGGCCCCGGGGCAGGCGGGGCGGTTGGGCCTGGGGGAGGTGATCGAGGCCTCGACCCTCGAACAGATCGAGGCTACCGGCATGCGGCTCGCACAGCTGGTCTAGTTCGCGACAGGACGAGTGGAAGTGGCGTGCCGGACGGCTCGGGTAGCCTCACGCTGATGCTGACCGGTGTCACCGAGCTCGACGGCACGCGCGCCATATCGGTTGCCGGCCGGGAGCTGTCCTACGGGGAGTTGCGGGAGTGTGCGACGGCGCTCGCCCCGGGGATCGAGGGTGCCGAGCGGGTTGCGGTGTGGGCCGAGTCCTCGCTGGAGTTCTGCGTCGCGGCAGTCGCCGCCCTCAACGCCGGCGTCCCGTTGGTGCCGATCAACCCGAAGCTCGGACATGCGGAGCTTCTGCACGTGCTGACCGACAGCGCTCCTGATGTGCTGATCGGCGCCCCGCGTGGGGCGCTGCCGGCCCTACCCGCGCCACCCCGGGAGCTCCATGTCGACCTTGAGGCCCGCTCCGCAGGGCTGCCTGCTGAAGAACATGCGGACTCCGATCCGGCACTGATCGTGTACACGTCGGGGACGACCGGCCGGCCGAAGGGCGTCGTCCTGTCGCGCGGTGCGATCAGCTCCAACCTCGACTCGCTGGCTGAGGTGTGGGCGTGGAGCGCGCATGACACGGTGGTGCATGCGCTGCCGCTGTTCCACGTGCATGGACTCGTGATCGGGCTCCTCGGTGTTCTGCGCCGAGGTGGCACGCTTTGCCACCTCGGCCGCTTCGACGCCGGCGCGGCCGCGGCGGCGCTTGGGGCGGGCGGGACCATGCTGTTGGGCGTCCCGACGATGTATCACCGCCTTGGCCAGGCGGCCGAGGATGACGCAGCGATCGTCAATGGGTTGCGCGCGGCGCGCCTGTTGGTGTCGGGTTCGGCGCCGCTTCCGGCACCGGAGTTCGAGCGGATCCGGCGCCTGACGGGGCAGGAGATAGCCGAGCGTTACGGGATGACCGAGACGCTGATCAGCTTGTCGGCGCGGGTCGGGGGTGTGCGGCGGCCCGGTCGGGTCGGTGTTCCGGTTCCGGGCGTTGAGGTGCGGCTGCTCGACGATGATGGGGTCGAGCTGGATGTCTGTGATGAGGAGACGATTGGGGAGGTGCTCGTGCGCGGTCCGAACCTCTTCAGCGGCTATCTGAATCGTCCGGACGCGACCGGCGAGGCGATTCATGATGGTTGGTTTGCGACCGGTGATCTGGCGACACGCGACCCTGACCGGCATTGGCGGATCGTCGGGCGACGTTCGACGGATCTGATCAAGACCGCCGGCTACAGGGTCGGTGCCGGTGAGATCGAGGTCACGCTGCTTGAGCATCCCCGCGTGCTCGAGGTCGCGGTCACCGGCGAGCCTGACCCGGACCTCGGCGAGCGCATCGTCGCGTGGGTTGTCGCGGACGGTCGAGGCGAGGCCCTCGAGCGCGAGCTGATCGATCATGTTGGCGGTGAGCTGGCATCGCACAAGCGTCCGCGTGAGGTGCGTTTCCTGGACGAGTTGCCACGCAACGCGCTCGGGAAGGTCGTCAAGCAGCAACTGGTCGCCTGAGAGCGAGTATCACTTGACCTTGACTGACGACGGAGGATCTATGCGAGTTGGATGGATTGGGGTCGGTGTGATGGGCGCGTCGATGTGCGGCCATCTGGTCGATGCGGGCTACGAGACGATTGTCTATTCGCGTACGCAGGAGCGGGCGCGACCGTTGCTCGACAGGGGGGCCACGTGGGCTGATTCGCCGGCGGAGGCGGCGGCCGGGTCTGATCTGACGTTCACGATGGTGGGGTATCCGAGCGATGTTCGTGAGGTCGTGCTGGGTGAGCGGGGAGTGTTGAGCGCCGCCGAGCCCGGTTCGGTGGTTGTGGACATGAGCACCAGCGAGCCATCGCTTGCCAAGGAGATCTTTGACGCGGCGGCCGCGATCGGGGTCGGCAGTCTCGATGCGCCGGTCTCCGGCGGCGATGTCGGGGCTCGCAATGGGACGCTGTCGATCATGGTGGGTGGTGAGGCCGGGACTGTCGAGGCGGTGCGGCCGCTGTTTGAGATTCTCGGCTCGACCGTCAGTCACCAGGGGCCGGCGGGCGCCGGGCAGCACGCCAAGATGGTCAATCAGACGTTGATCGCGACCGGCATGATCGGCGTGTGTGAGGCGTTGCTGTACGCGTACAGGGCGGGGCTTGAGCTGGACGAGGTGCTCGAGGCGGTTGCCGGCGGCGCGGCCGGCTCGTGGTCGCTGTCCAACTACGCGCCGCGGATGTTGCGGGGTGACTACGCGCCGGGGTTCATGGTCGAGCACTTCATCAAGGACATGGAGATCACTCTGGCAGAGGCCCGGAAGATGGATCTGGCGTTGCCGGGGCTCGCGCTCGCGCATGAGCTCTACCTGGCGCTGCGGGCCCAGGGCGGTGGGCGTGACGGCACGCACTCGCTGATCCGGGCGCTCGCAAGGCTCTCGGCGATCAATTGGGATCGGTGAGGCACCGGGGTTTACGTCAAGCGGAGCTCGTAGTAGTCGTCGGTGACGACCCGACGGAATCCGAGCGACTCGTAGAGGCCGAGCGCGCGGTCGTTGGCCACCTCGACCTCGAGGTCGACCTCGGACGCGCCACGGTCGAACAGTTCGCGGCAGACCTGGTCCAGGGCGGCACGGCCGAATCCGCGCCCCCGCCACTGCGCGGCGACGACGAACCCGTAAACCGCTGCGCGGTCACCGTCGAGCGTCGTGCGCACCGTCCCGACCACCTCGTGGCCATGAATGAGCATCAGTGTGCGAACGCGCTGATCCGAAAGGGGCGCGTTCGTGTCAACCCGCCCGTCGCCGAAGCCGTCAAGGTAAAGCTGGGAGAGTGCCTGGATATCACCGGCGGTCGCCCCGCGCCGTGAGACCGGGTGCTCGATCACCGGGTCCTCGGGTCGGCTGACCAACCTAAGCGCGTGCTCGGAGTGATCGAGCGGCATCGCGAGGCTGAGTGCGAGCGCGCGCCCTCCGACCGACGGCCTCGGAACCACCATCAGCACGCGCGCGGCCCGCTGCTCGCGGCAGATCGGCAGCGTTGCGTCGAACAGTTCCCGGCCGACCCCGCGGCGCCGGGCCTTCGGATCGACCATGCCCGCCACCTCCAGAGTCGGCCAACCGAAGCCGTAGACGCCGGCAAAACCGAGCAGCTGATCGTCCTGCCACCACAGCAGATCCCGAACCTCTGTAGGCCGGCGGCTGCGAAGCGTGGCCCACTCGAGTTTCAGGCGTCCACCGTCGGCGATGAGGACGCGGCGCTCGAGGTCTTCAATCGCCTCGAGTGCCGTGTCCGTCAGTCCGTGTGAGCGCTCAAGCATCGCGCCGACCGTACACGTGGCGGCTCTCGCAGCGGGTGCGGACCGCCTCTGCGCGACCCTGAATCCGCAGCGATCTTCCGCGATGGGAGTTCAGTCTTCGAGCGAACAGTCGCCAGGCGGGCAGCCCCGGCGGCAACCTGTACCTCGGCTTCGGCAGCACGCTGGTGAGCAGCGGGCGGGTCAACATGACTCACCTCCTCTCTGTGTCGAGTGTGTAATACGGCAGCAGTGAGCGTTCACGTCGGGCGTGTCAATGCGACGCGCGCGACGCGATCAAACTCCACATGCATATGGAACAACGTCTGACTGTGGCTGTCAGGACACCGGCGTGGCGCCCCGGGCCCATTCCGACAAAAAGGGCGGTCCCGATCGGGACCGCCCTCGCTCACGTCGGAGTATGCGCGCCGGTTTTCAGCGCGCGGACCTCGCAGCGAGGGATCGATGGCTGGCGAGACGTCCGACTGCCGCAATCTGGGCGTCGACAGCTGCGTCGACCCTGGCGGTCACAGTCTCTCTGGCGGTGTGGAAGGCGCTGTACATAGGTGAACCCCCTCGCAGCTCTGAGTGGGGACGTCCACCGTAGCCGACGGTTTGTGGTAATGCAAGGGGTAAGTGTGAATTTTCCGTGACGCGACCTCAGATGTCACTCGCGATCGTGATCGCCCGCCCCTGACAACGCGTTCCCGTATCGTCCTGACGGATGCGGGTCCTCACGATCGTCCACGAGGCAGATGCCGGCCCAGGGGTATTCGGTGACGTGCTCACGGCCAGTGGGGCCGACCTCCACGAGTGGTGGCCGGCGGAGCAGCTCGATGCCCCGGCGCAGCCCGACGCTTACGACGCGATCCTGAGCCTCGGCGGTGACGCCAATCCAGATCAGGGCTCCGAATACCCGTGGCTCGAGATCGAGAAGGAGTTCCTCGCCGGCGCGCTCACCGCGCGGGTGCCGACGCTCGGGGTCTGCCTCGGGGCAGAGCTCCTGGCTGAAGCGGGTGGCGGCCTCAGTCGTAGCCTCGGCAGCTCGGAGATCGGCTGGTATGAGGTCAGGCTGAACTCCGCCGCGAGCGCCGATCCCGTCCTGCGCGCGATGGACAGCCGTTTCTCTGCGTTCGAGTGGCACAGCTACGAGACGGTCCCGCCGCCGCATGCAACGGAGCTCGCGCGCAGTGACACGTGCGTCCAGGCATTCCGGATCGGCGCAAGCGCGTGGGGCATCCAGTTCCACGCGGAGGTAACCGCGGGGGACCTTGAGAACTGGTTCACCCTCTACGCGGGCGAGGACACGGCGACCCGCGTGGACGTGGAGGCGATCCTGCGCCAGACGGCGTCTGAGATCACCGCCTGGAACGAGCGCGGGCGTTGTCTCTGTGAGCGTTTCCTGCAGCGGGCGGCATGCCGGTGAGGAACCTGTACGGAACCATGTTCGATGTCGTGCTCACGCGTGTGCCGCCTGAACGGGCGCACGCACTGGCGCTGAATGGTCTTGATCTGATCGCCGCACGGCCACGTCCGCGCGCCCGGCTACGAGCACTCACGCATGTCGACGACGAGCTGCTGCGTGTGAGCACGATGGGCCTGACCTTCAGCTCGCCGCTCGGTGTCGCCGCCGGCCTCGACAAGAACGCCGAGCACTTCGAGGGCCTTGGTGCGCTCGGCTTCGGCTTCGTGGAGGTTGGGACGATCACGCCACGACCGCAGGCGCCCAACCCGGCCCCGATCCTCGCCCGCCTCCCCGGGGACCGCGCCCTGCTGAATCGGATGGGGTTTCCCAACAAGGGCGCCGAAGCAGCGGCGAGGCGCCTCGCCGGACCACGGTCGCACACAGTTGTGGGGGTCAACATCGGCAAGAACCGGGAGACGGCGCTCGACCTTGCTGCAAATGACTATCGTCGCGCCGCGCGGGTACTCGTAGCTCACGCCGACTACCTCGTGCTCAACGTCAGCTCCCCGAACACCCCCGGGCTGCGGGAGCTCGAATCCGCCCGGCTGCTCGGGCCGCTGGTCGAGGCGGTCCGCGCAGAGGGCCGGGAAACGCCGCTGCTTGTCAAGATCAGCCCTGATCTGCGCGATGACGACATCGATGCGGTCGCCGATCTGGCGCTCGAGCTGGAGCTCTCGGGAATCATCGCCACCAACACCACGATCAGCCGCGAGGGACTGCAGACTCCGGCGGCGGAGGTCGCGGCGCGCGGATGGCCGGAGGGTGGCGGCATCTCCGGGCGGCCACTGAAGGCGCGCTCGCTCGAAGTGCTGCGGCGCCTGCGGGTGCGCGCGGGCGCGGGACTGGTGTTGATATCGGTGGGCGGAGTCGAGTCGGCTGATGACGTCTGGGAGCGGGTGCTCGCGGGGGCGACGCTCGTGCAGGCCTACACCGGGTTCGTCTACGGTGGGCCAGCTTGGCCACGTGCGGTGAATCTGGAGCTGGCGCGCCGCGTATGGGACTCAGGCAACAGCTCGATCCAGCAGCTCGTGGGCGCTGGAACCAAATAGGACACCCAGGAGGTCAAGGTTTCATGCAATTGGGAATGGTTGGGCTCGGGCGCATGGGCGCCAACATGGTGCGGCGCCTCGTTGGCGATGGGCACGAGCTGGTCGTCTTCGACGTTCAGGCCGATGCGGTGACCGCGCTGGCGTCGGAGACCGGCGCGACGGGAGCCGGTTCGCTTGCGGATCTTGTGTCGAAGCTCTCACCGCCGCGAGCGATATGGACGATGGTGCCTGCAGCCTTCACGGACGACACGATCGATCAGCTGGGACAGATCGTGTCGCCGGGTGATGTCCTGATCGACGGAGGCAACAGCTATTACCGCGATGACATCGCGCGTGCGGAGAAACTCGAGCCACGAGGCATCCACTATGTGGACGTGGGCACCAGCGGTGGCGTGTTCGGCCTCGAGCGCGGCTACTGCCTGATGATCGGGGGCACTGATGAGGCCGCGACCATGCTCGACCCGATCTTCAAGTCACTTGCGCCGGGTGTAGGTGACGTCGAGCGCACACCCGGCCGCAGCGGCGAGCCTGCGACCGCCGAGCAGGGCTATCTGCACTGCGGTGCCGCAGGCGCCGGGCACTTCGTGAAGATGGTCCACAACGGCATCGAGTACGGGTTGATGGCCGCCTACGCAGAGGGACTCAACATCCTCCACCACGCCAACTTCGGCCAGACCAGCCAGGAGAAGGACGCCGAGACGGCACCGGTGACCGACGCCGAGCGCAACTACGCATACGACCTCGATATCGCAGCGGTCGCCGAGGTCTGGCGGCGTGGCAGCGTGGTTGCGTCGTGGCTGCTTGACCTGACGGCGACCGCGCTGGTCGAGTCGCCGCAGCTGTCGGATTTCACAGGTCGGGTATCGGACTCCGGTGAGGGTCGCTGGACCGTCGAGGCCGCCGTGGACGAGGGCGTGCCGGCGCACGTGATCTCGGCCGCGCTGTTCAACCGCTTCAGCTCACGCGGACCGGCGGACTACGGCAACAAGCTGCTGTCGGCCATGCGCAAGCAGTTCGGTGGGCACCAGGAGAAGACCGTCGCCGGCCTGTAGCCGCCGGTTCCAGCATTCGCATCAGCAGCGCGTGGCAGGCCAGCCGGGCGAGAGAATCCGGTCTGGTTTAGGCTGCCGGAATGACATCGGAACCCCACTTCGGCCTCACCGGCCTGGCAACGATGGGGGCGAACCTCGCGCGCAACGTTGCCCACCACGACATCCCCGTCGCCGTCCACAACCGCACCACCAGCCGCACGGATGCGTTCATCGCCGAGCACGGCGACGAAGGTCCGCTGACCGCTCACGACTCCGTGGCCAGCTGGGTCGGCGCGCTGGCGCGGCCGCGCGTGCTGATGAGTATGGTCCAGGCCGGAGCGGCGACCGATGCTGTGATTGACGAGATCGTGCCGCACCTCGATCCCGGGGATGTCCTGATCGACGGCGGCAACGCGAACTTCCGTGACACGCAGCGGCGCCACCAGGCGATCAGCGCCCACGGGGTGCACTTTCTCGGGTCCGGAGTATCCGGCGGTGAGGAGGGTGCACTCAACGGTCCGAGCATCATGCCGGGCGGCGACCGGGCTCCCTACGAGGAGTCTGTGAGGCCGATCTTCGAGGCGATCGCCGCGCAGGTCGACGGCACTCCGTGCTGCACATATGTGGGCCCGGATGGCGCCGGTCACTACGTGAAGATGGTGCACAACGGGATCGAGTACGCCGACATGCAGCTGATCGCGGAGAGCTATGACCTCCTGCGTCATGCCGCGGGACTCGAGGTGCCTGAGATAGCGACGCAGTTCCAGCGCTGGAACGAGTCCGAGCTCGAGTCGTTTCTGATCGAGATCTCTGCCCGCGTGCTGGCCACGACCGACGCGGCGACCGGCCAGCCGCTGGTCGACGTGATCCTCGACGCCGCCGGGCAGAAGGGCACCGGGCGGTGGACCGCCCAGGACGCACTCGAACGGGGTATTCCGCTCACCGGGATCACCGAGGCTGTATTCGCGCGGTCGTTGAGCGCGTTGAAATCCGAGCGGGTCGCTGCTGCGGATCGTCTCGCCGGTCCCTCGGGCCGCGCGGGCGGACCGGACGCGACGCTAGCGGAGGACCTCGGTCACGCGCTCTACGCGTCCAAGATCGTCTCCTACGCACAGGGTTTCGCGCAGATGGCGGCTGCCTCCGAGACTGAGGGTTGGCACCTCGACCTCGGCGCCATGGCGACGATCTGGCGGGGTGGCTGCATCATCCGAGCCCGGTTCCTGGACCGCATCCGCGAGGCCTACGACGCTGAGCCGGATCTGGCGAACCTGATGCTCGCGGAGTTCTTCGCCGAGGCGCTGCAGCGTGCCCAGGATCCATGGCGACGGGTCGTTGCTCGCGCCGCGGAGATCGGGATCCCTACGCCGGCCTTCTCCTCCTCGCTGGCCTACTACGACGGCTACCGGCGAGCCCGCGGGCCTGCGAGCCTGATCCAGGGCCTGCGTGACCTGTTCGGGGCGCACACCTACCAGCGGGTTGATCGCGAAGGTGCGTTCCACATCGCCTGGAGTGGCGACGGCTCCGAGGTTCAGCTGTAATACCCTCGACAGGGCGGTTAGCTCAGTTGGTAGAGCGCCTGCTTTACACGCAGGATGTCGGGGGTTCGAGCCCCTCACCGCCCATCGTCGGATCGCCAGTAGTAGTAGGCGACCCGTTGCGGCGCCGCGCTCGGCAGTCAGCCGGTGAGGCTGCATGGAAGCTCTTGCCTTGCAGATCGCGCAGCGCCCGTTCTGCTCCCGGTGGAGCCGCAGGGCGGTGAGGTTGATCGGCAGGGGCGCTTTGCGTCGTCGCCAGGCCCAGTAGTCGACCAGCCGGGGTCATCGGGTGATGCCCGGTGGCGGACGCAAAGGCGACGAACCGTGTCGGTTGCCGTGACGGGTCAGACCGAAAGCCGCCGCCTGACCTCACATCTGTCGCACCGTCGAAACGTCGTGCCCCGTCAGGAGTCCACCCGGTGTGTTCGTAAAAGGCGACCGCCCGGAAGTCGGCCTCTAGATCTAGAACCCAAAGCGTGGCCCAGGTATTGGCTTGCGCGGCCAGCTCCGATAGCGCCCGATCGACGAGCGCTCGGCCAACGCCTTTTCGCTGCTGCCCGGGGGGCACGTATAGACGTAGGATCTCGCCGACCTCAGCAGGATCGTCGTCCTCGTCCTCGGTACTCCCGAACTGGCAGAAGCCGATCAGACTCGAGGTGGGATCACGCGCGAGGAGCACCCCACCGCCTGCAAACCGCTGCGCAACGATGAGCTGCTGCCAATCGCGGTGTCTGTGAGCTTCCAACTGGTACTTGAAGAACTCGGTAGCAACGAGGTCCGCGTATGTCGCTGCCCAGGTCTCGCAGTGCACGGCGCGAACCGCTTGCGCATCCGTGATCGCGGCCCTTGCCGCCAACGCGATAGGGCATTCGCCCGATGCGGCCGCACGCGGCCAAGAGCAGACTCCTGCCAACACCGGAGCCGCCTGGAGGCTCCAGCCAAACAAGGAGATCAGCATGCTGCTGGCAACGACAGAGGTTGAGGACTTCGACCGCTTCACCAACATCTTTTCCACCAAGGGCGCCGAGAAGCGTAAGCAGCACGGCTCAAAGGGCTCCTGGGTGTTCCGCGACCCCACCGACGACAGGCGCGCGTGGGTGATCTTCGACTGGGACCTCGACGGTTGGAAAGCCTTCGCCACGGACCCGGAGGTCCCGGCGATCCTGCAGGAGGCCGGCCACCAGGGTCGCCCGCAGGTCCCCGAGTTCAGCGGTCACTACGAGGCGTAGGGACACGCCATGACTGACACCATCAAGGTCGGAGTGATCGCCGATCAGAGCGGCCCACTCGCGCCGCTGGGAGGCGCCCAGGCCAACACCGCGGTGCTGGTCGTCGACGACATCAACGCGGCCGGGGGCATCCTTGGCCGGCGGGTGGAGCTGATCATCGAGGACAGCGCAAGCGACGACCCCCAGGCCGCTGTGAAGGCCGCCAAGCTCGTGCAGCAGGACAACGTCGCCGTGGTTCTGGGCGGCATCTTCAGCTCGACCAGGCAGGCGATCAAGACCTCCGCGGTCGAGGAGGGCGCAACCCTCTACATCTACCCCGAGCAGTACGAGGGGCAGGAGTACGACCCGCTGCTTTTCTGCACCGGGGCGGTTCCGGCCCAGCAGGTTGAGCCGTTGATCCCATGGCTGATGCAGCGCAGCGGCGCTCGCCGGTTCTATCTGCCCTCGGCCGACTACATCTGGCCACGCGTGATGAACCGCAAGCTGCACGAGGTCGCATCGGCCAACGGCGGCGAGGTCGTGGGCGAGGAGTACTTCCCGATCGATCACGAGGATTGGGCGCAGACCGTCGAGCAGATCAATGCCCGCGGCACGCAGGTCGTCTTCAACACCACCGTTCCACCCGGAAGCTTCCCGTTCCTCGGGGCGCTCGCCGAATCGGGCTTCACCAGCCGCGGCGGAATTGTCGTGACGACCTACTTCGAGGAGAACCTGCTCGGCGCGCTGCCGCCCGCGCTGACCGACGGCCTGTATGCGTGCATGGACTACTACCAGTCCGTGAGCGATCCGTTCAGCAGGCGGCTGCTTGAGCGCTATAACGCGCGCTTTCCGCAGGGCCCGCAGTTCAGTGGCGGCAGCGGCTCCACCGGCATGTACCGCGGCTTGAAGCTGTGGGAGGCGGCAGTCACCGAGGCGGGCACGCTCGACCAGGACGCCGTGATCATGGCGCTTGACCACGCCTCGATTGCGGAGGGCCCGGGTGGGCCGGCCGCGATGGTCCCGGGCCAGCATCACGTCGCCATGAACATGTACGTCGCGCAGGTCCGTGGAGGCGCTCTCGAAGTCGTCGAGAGTCTCGGCACGCTGGAACCGAAAGAGCACATGCAGGTGGTCGCTTAGCTGTAGCTGGGGAGCCGCCCCGCTTGGCGGCTCCCCTCTGTCTGAAGGCTCCGGCGCCCTCGCGACTGTGCAGACGGGATAGGATCCTCGCGATGGCCGCGGGGCCTCCAACATCGCACGAGTTGCCGGCCGCCGGCGTGCGGGTACGCGCGTCCGAGGTGATCGGGGCGATGTCGATCGCCACCGACCTCGGCACTGGTCAGCCGCTTGAGCACGCGCTGCGGACCGCGATCCTAGCGGTGCGTCTTGGTGAGCTCGCCGAGCTGTCACCCCAGGAACTGTGCGACGCGTACTACGTCGCTCTGCTGCACTCGATCGGCTGCACCTCGGATGCGACCGAACAGACCGAGCTGTTCGGTGACGACATCGGGCCGCGTGCCAAGTTCGCACTCGTCGACGGCGGCAATCCGCAGGAGGTCGCCGCGTTCCTGACCGACGTCGTCGGGCAGGGCCGGCCGCCTCAAGTCCGTGAGCAGATGATCGCCCACGCGCTCGAGCACGCGCTTGACATCGCCCGTGGCACCTTCGCGTTGCACTGTGAGATCGCTCAGCGTTTTGCCGGCTGGCTCGGGTTCGGTGACGGCGTGATCGCCAACCTGGCCTTTGTCTTCGAGCGCTGGGACGGAAACGGCTTCCCTGGACTGGCGGCGGGCGAGGGGATCGCGCTGCCGGCCCGTGTGCTGCACGTCGCGCGCGACATCTCGGTGTTCCTATCGGCCGAAGGAGCGCAGCGTGCCGTCGAAGTGATCGGCCATCGTTCGGGCGGGGCTTATGACCCGCGTCTGGCCGCGCTCGCCGCGGCGCACATCGATGAGTTGCTCGCCGGTCTCGATGATGCTGTGATCTGGGAGCAGGCGATGGCCGCTGAACCGGCAGCGCAACGCTGGATGGGTGCGGAGCAGATCGATGCTGCCTTCCGCGTCATTGGGACATTCGCCGATCTCAAGTCCTACTGGCTACGCGGGCACGCGGAGGGCACAAGCCAACTCGCCGAGGCGGCCGCTTGGAGACTCGGCCTGCCCGAGGATGAGGTCGCAACGGTGCGATGGGCCGCCCTCGCGCTCGACCTCGGGAGGGTCGCGGTGTCCAACGCGATCTGGGAGCGGCCGGGGCCGTTTGGGCTCACCGACTGGGAGCGTGTCCGTCTGCACCCCTACTACACGGAGCGTTCGTTCGCCCACTCACCCGCGCTCGCACCTATCGGTGAGCTGGCAGGGTCCCACCATGAGCGCCTTGACGGAGGCGGGTACCACCGCACAACCGGGGCAGCCGGGTTATCACGAGCAGCGCGAATCCTCGCGGCTGCCGACTCCTACCAGGCGATGCTCGAGCCGCGTCCACACAGAGCGGGACTCGATGCTGCCGCCGCCGAGGCCGAGCTACAGCGGGAGGCCCAACACGGTCGCCTCTGCTCGGAGGCCGTCGACGCCGTGCTGGCGGCCGCCGGCCACCGCGTCGTCAAGCGGCCGCGCGTGCTCCCCGCCGGGTTGACCGACCGCGAGCTCGAAGTGCTGCTCGCGCTCGCCTGCGGGAAGACCAACCGGGAGATCGCCGAGCAGCTCGGGATCTCAACAAAGACGGCCGGACATCACGTCCAGCACATACTCGACAAGACCGGCGCGCGCACCAGGACCGCTGCAACCGTCTGGGCGTACGAGCAGAAACTGGTGCCACTCGTTCAGCCCTAGGCCTCCGCGCTCGGCGCGCAGCCGCATGCGCGCTATCGCTTCCACCAGCCGTCCTTGGTCGCCACTGGCGAGTCCCTTGGCGACATCTGAAGTGTCAGGCCGCCGCGGGTCTGGCGGCATGCGAGCGATGGAAGCCTGATGGAAGCCTCGACGACCGCTATCGCACCGTCAGGATGTCCGCAGCTGCACTGGCTGGCCCATAGTTGCGCCTCTCTTGATGCCTCACCCCTCAGCCGCCAGTCGTCGCCCGCTCTTTACACGCAGGATGTCGGCGGTTCGAGCCCGTCACCGCCCATACAGTTCTTGCCTGCAAAACGGCAGATTCCGAGAACCACGGTGGAGAGCGGGTTCCGATTCGCTACCACGGTTCAGCCGCATAGTCGTGTCGGCCACCAAGGCATGACGGCGGCATCGACCGGTGAAGCCGTAAGGCGCAAAGACCGTCCGGGCCCTCCCTCGCCGCGTGAGTCCTTCGCGATCGTCGGTGGGACTCCAGTTCTTGAGTGTTGACCCGTGCGTCGTCGTCTCATAGAGTCGCGCTTCTCCCGTATGAGGAGCCGATTCCGTGGTGGGATTCCAGACTTGGCGATCTATAGACACTCGCCGCGCCGCTTGTGCGGCGTTCGGCGTTGTGCTTCTTGCGTCGCTGGTTTTTTCCGTGGTCATGACTGCGACGGCGGCGGCGGCACCGCCAGGGACTGCTGGTCTCACTGAGAATGTGGCGTTGTCTCGCGTCGCTGACGGGTACGCCGACAAACTCGGCAGTCTGCTTGGGCTGAACCCCAGTTTTAGGAGCTTTGTCGCGGACGGCAGCTTCGCGAAGGGACGGTTAGGCCCCGTTGCCGAGACTCGGGCTCTGGATGCTCAAGGCGGCTTTTCGGGTGCGCCAACCACGTGCCTGATCAGGCTGAACCCCCTCAGCGGATTCTCGAGGAGTAGCGTGCAGGAGACGCTTGCTCACGAAGTCTTCCATTGCCTGCAGATCCAGGTTCTGGGAAGCACAAACAAGGCCGCGCCGATCGCGAGAAGTGAGAAGTGGCTGATAGAGGGAGGGGCGCAATGGGCGGCCTGCCAGGTCCAGGCCGGCCCTGTAAGCGAAGGCTGGTACCGGAATTACCTCCGCAACCCGGAGATGGAGCTGTTCAAACGCAGCTATAACGCGATCGGGTTCTTCACTGAGGTCAGGCATGCCACCGGCATCGATCCGTTCAGGACGATGCGAGCTGCGCTCATGGCCGGCAGTAGTGCGGGCGCGTATGACAAGCTCCTGGACGGCCACGAAGAGCAGCTCCTTGACGACTGGGCCGCGAGCTTCGCGCAAGAACGCTCCCGCGGGCCGCAATGGGCCCCGAGCGGGCCCTGCGACCAATCAACGCAGGTCAATCCGCAGCCCGTTGAGGTGAGTTCGACAGGCACCGAGCATGTCAAGGTAGGCAGCCTTGCCACAACCCTTAAGACCCTCGTGCCCGCCCACGGCGACTATGTGCTCGACATCAAAGTAACGAGTGGCCGTGCACGGCTCTCGGCCGAGGGGATCAATGACGTGATCTCGCCCCGTGGTGGAAGCCGGTACTACCGTGTCGGTAACGGCGGCGCATGCAACAGCGGCTCAGGGAAGCGGCTCAACCTAGACGGCATCCCTGTGTATCTCGCCCTCACAGGCGGGAAGGGAGGTGGCAGCGCGACGATCTCCGTGCTCCCATGCGCGGTTATCAAGATGGCGCGCTTCACCGTCACCAATGCGTCGTTCAACGCCGAGAGCGGGAGCAAAACCACGAGCTGGACCGCCAACCTGCGCTGGGACGTCAGCTGGGACTCGACCTCCAAGCCGTCCTCGTTGCCGCTGAAGCTCGGCAACTACATGTACGCGAACGCCGCAACGATGTCTGGCGGCGGCAGCTACAGCGCGACGATCGACAGCCAGCCGCCAATCACCTGCGGAGGCTCCCTCAGCCTGCCCGAGCCAGGTGTCCCCGGTGACGCGCTGATCAAGGTCACGGGCGACACGACCAAGAACAAGCAACGGTTCTGGACCCTGCAGCTACGTGCGACCGACTACGACTCCTTCTTCTCAGGCAACGACACTTGTCCCGCGCCGCCGTTTGGGGACACCGCCGACAGCTTTGGCGGTCACCTGTGGGAGGCAAACGTCCAGTTACCAGCGACCGACTCAACAAAGGAGCACACGGTGACCCTCAATGTCGCCTCAGACCCAAAGCACGCCCCAATCGAGACGTGGACGGGCAAAGTGACCCTGACGGGCATCTTCTGATCGGCGATAAGCGTCGCGCCCAGCATCCGTAAACGAGAGCAGTCTGCAATGAACGGCCGGCACGAAACTAACGGTAAGACGCGGAACGGAAGAACGAGTTAGTCTTCAAAACGCGGAGCTACTCGACACTGGGCGCCGCCTCGGCTACCAGCCAGCCGAACTCGCCAACTCATCACCGCGCTCTAAGTGAGCAGCGCGTGGCTTCCGCCTTTGGCCGAAACAATCATCTCCGTATCGGTGAGCGGCGAATTGGTGGGTCGTCAGCGCTGGCAAACTTCGGAGGCGATGTGGGTAACTCCTGGAGCTTGAACTGCTCTGACCTGCTGGAGCTTCAGTGCGCCGGGCTGCAGGCCATCGAACAGGCGTGTGCCAGCTCCGAGGATGACTGGCGCGACCGAAATGTCAATCTGATCGACGCGCGCTGCAGCCAGATATTGGTTCGCGACGGAGGCACCACCTGCTAAGGGATACGTCGCGTCCCGCCGCTGCGTCAGTTGCCTGTGCCAATGCTGTTTCGATGTCGCTGACGAAGTGAAACGTGGTACCCCCCTGCATTGCAAGCGACTCGCGTGGATATTGCGTGAGCACAAACACCGGATGGTGGAATGGCGGATTCGCTCCCCACCAGCCGCGCCAGGACTCATCCGGCCACGGACCCCGGATCGGCCCGAACATATTGCGGCCCATGATCGTCGCTCCGACGTTCGCCAAGCGCTCCCGCATTACCTGAGAGCTGGCGTTCGTTTCACCTCCTGTCCGGCCGTTCATCTCGTGGAATTCTCTGAGGGGAAAGAGCCATCGGTGCAGCTCCATCCCGCCAGAACCCAGCGGATTCTCGGCGTCCTGCTCCGGTCCGGACGTGTACCCGTCCAGGGACATGGTGATGCTGAGCCGTAGCTTGCTCATTCTCCGCTCCTCGTTCTGCGTTTCGGCTGTGCGCGTAACCGGCGCTCATCTCATCTACGAACGGCGAGCGGCAGATCCGACATTCCGCTAAAGCGCGAGCGAACCAATCCCTCTCCAGGCGAGATTGAGCTCTTAGAAGCTATCCCCGAGCGGCTGGACACCTTGCAGCGTGACCATAAGCACGCGACTTGACGCTCGCGCCTGTCGCAAAGGGGAAGTCTGTTCTGGGCCGACGAAAGTTATGAATTGATCGAGGACCGGAAGCGGTCCCGGCTGCGCTAGCAGGCGGGGGTTTGCGGGTACGACTTGCCCTTTACTTATGGCTGACCTATAGTAAAGGTATGTCGAGAGTGTCTTCCAAGAACCAGGTAACCCTTCCGGTCGAGGCGATGCGTGCGGCAGGGCTTCGTGCTGGAGATGAGGTTGTCGTGCGCCCGATCGGCGAGGGAGAAGTGATCGTCGCGGCACGCGGATCGCGTGTGCGGCGTCACGCCGGCATCGCCACCGGGATCTATCCCGCAGGCGAGCTTGATCGGCTACGGGACGAGTGGCAGCGCTAATCCTCGATGCGAGCGTCCTGATCGGTCTACTGGACACCGCTGACGCACATCACGGCTCCGCCGTGGATGACGTCGAGGCCGCCGACCAAGCCGGCACGACCCTGCTGACACCGGCGAGCGCGTACAGCGAGGCGCTAGTTTGGTTTGCGCGCGCCGATCGCGTAACGGAAGCACGAACGGCTATCGCTGCGATGGGAATCTCGGTCGAACCGTTGACAGCTGCGATCGCAGAGATGGCGGCTGCGTTGCGCGCCAATCACGAGCGTCTCCGCCTACCCGACGCGATCGTGCTAGCCACCGCCCAGCACCTGCACGCAACCCTCCTCACCTACGACGACCAGCTATCACCGATCGCCCGCAAGCCAAGTAGCTGAGACGATCCGCGTGCCCGAGCCGGCTTCCGTATCGATCGAGGAGCAACACGACCACGACTTGCCGCAAGCGTAGTGCAATTTGCGCTACGGTGGTTGGGTGCGGGCGACTACTCCTTTGTCTTTGCGGCTTGGTTCCGATGGTCTGGATGCGCTTGACGACATCGCGCGCAGCCGCGGCGTCAGTCGCTCGGAGGCAGCCCGCCAGGCGATCTCAGAAACCGCGGAGCGAGACCGGCGACGCAGTGGGCTTGCCGCGGAGGCGCGGAGCTTGATGGCGGATGAGTCCTACGTAGCTGAGGCACTTGAGGTGGCCGCCCTCATGGAGGAACTGCGTGGTCCGAGGTGACGTGCATGCGATCACGTTGCCGAAAGGCCGCGGTCGAGTGCAGCACGGCCGACGCTACGCGGTGATTGTGCAGGCAGACGACCTGATGACGCTGTCTACGGTCGTGATCTGTCCCACCTCAACATCGGCACCGCCCGCAAGCTTTCATCCGGAGATCAGCCTCAACGGCCAGAGCACACAGGTGCTCTGCGAGATGGTCGGCGCCGTCGATGCACGCAACCTCGGCGATCACGTCGGTCATCTCAGCCGCGACGAGCTAAGGAGTGTTGAAGACGGGCTCTCTCTCGTCTTGGACATCTCGTAGCGCCGCATGCAGCGACCGACGGTCGCTTCCCCAGTGATCGACCGATGAAAGTCAAGGGCTTGGGGAGATCTTTTTCGGGGTGTGATCGGTCGGGGAGACCTCGCGCAGGCCGTTAGATCGTCTCGTGAGCTCGAAGCTCAATCCAAGCAAGTCGCAGGGGCGGCCGAACGATTAGCGCGGGCTCGAAGCCCATCGATCAAAACGGCCTGACCCGATGCGTTCTCCCAAACAGAGCCCCTGTCCTGGATGGCCAGAACCTAGGACCGGGTCCGGACAGAGCCTCTGAAAGGCAGTTTCATGCTTCGGTTAGCACTCGCCGGGGTAGACGAGCGGTGACCAGCGCAAAAGCACGAATGCGATAACCGCCCAGGCGGCTGTGGCGTGGGTCACGGAAGGTACAGCCAACCCAACTCAGGGACGGCCCTGAGACCGGATGGTTTGCAATTCTCACAAGGTTCCCCGCGTAATTGTCAGCAAGCCTTGACTAATCGAATCTAAGGGGGAGCTGTGCAACGACCGTCCATCAAGAAGGCGCTCATGCTTGCGGTCGCGTCCGTCGTCTTCGGGCTGCCGGTCGCATCAGCCAGTGCCACCACGCTCGCGCAGAAGAACGCGATCCAGGCAGCCAAGAACTACATCGCACTCGAAGCCTTCTCGAAGCTGACCAATGACTCGCTCGGCGGTCGATGGGTGACAGTCAGTTTGCATCCGGGACGCGGTCGCCGAAGTGGATCTTGAGGGCCAGCAGCGCTGCTGTCCAGTTCCGGGTGCGGGTCCATTGCGGGGTCGCGTTCTGCAGACAGAGGTAGACGAGCTTGCGGGCGGCGTCCTCGTTGGGGAAGCTGCCCTTCGTTTTGATCGCTTTGCGCAGCTGCCGGTTCAAGGCTTCGATCGCGTTTGTGGTGTATACGATTCGGCGGACCTCGGCGGGGAACGCGAGGAACGGGATCACATGCTCCCAGGCGTTCAGCCACGCTTGGGTGATTACCGGGAACCGGGTGCCCCATTTCTCGTCGAAGGTCTCGAGCTCGGCTTGGGCGTGATCGGCGTTGATCGCGGTGTAGATCGGTTTGAGGTCGCGGGCGACCTGCTCACGCTCCCGGCGGGGCACGTATTTCAGGCTCGAGCGAATCAGATGGACTATGCATGTTTGGACGGTCGTGAGCGGGAAGATCGCCTCGATCGCCTCCGGGAACCCTGTCAGCCCGTCGACACAGCAGATCAGGATGTCCCGGACGCCGCGTTGCTTGAGGTCGTTGAGGACTTGCATCCAGAACTTCGCGCCCTCGGTGTCTTGGAACCACATGCCGAGCACGTCGCGGTCGCCCTCGAGCGTGACGCCGAGCGCGAGATACAAGGCTTTGCGTTGCACGCTGCCGCCATCACGGATCTTCAGCACCATGCAGTCCAAGAACACGATCGGGTAGATGTCCTCCAATGGCCGCTTGGCCCACTCGCGGACGTCGTCCATGACCGCATCGGTGACCTTCGAGATCAGATCACGGCTGACCTGCACCCCGTAGATCTCCTCCAGGTGCGCGCTGATATCCCGGGTCGACAAGCCGCGGCTGTAAAGCGCGAGGATCTTGTCGTCGAAGCCGACGAACCGCCGCTGGCGCTTTCTGACGATCTTCGGCTCAAAGCTCCCATTGCGGTCACGCGGCGCGTCGACCCGAACCTCGCCCTGCTCGGTGATCAGCGTCTTCGGCGAGGTGCCGTTGCGCTGGTTCTGAGCGCCACCGGGCGGCTCCTGATGCGGCTCAAAGCCGACATGGTCGGTCAGCTCAACCTCCATCGCGCGCTCCACCAGCCGCTTGGTCAACTGCGCCAGAATCCCGCCAGGGCCCGCGATCTCCTGCTCGCTGCTCGCGCCGGCCAACAGCTCGTCAAGCAGCTCATCAGAGACCCCACGGCCGTCAGGCATGCTCAGAGCTTGACGGGCGCGGCGGCGGCCCACAGCCCGATCTACCGCCGCCTCAACCACCCCGCCCGGCGGACGCGCCGTGCTGGCGCTGGCCAGCTCCTCGCTCCGCTCGTCACCGTCCAACGCCAGCGCGAACCCATGGCCCCGCTCGGCAACAGCGTCCTGCTCACTCCTGCTTCTGATCTTGGTAGGCATAGCGATCTCCTTCGCTGATGCCTACACAGTTCCTATGACGATCCCGCTTGGCCTGATCGGTCAGCTCTCGTCGTCGGCTGGCGACGGGTATCCGCACTTGGTGGCCGTTTATGCCGTTGACCACATCCATGTCAACTGGAATGCCGAGGCGGTGAAGTCAGCCAAGCAGTATCTCCAGACACAGGCGTTCTCGAAGCTTGGCCTGATCGGCCAGCTGGACTCCTCGTCGGGCGAGCAGTTCACGAAGGCACAAGCCGAGTACGCGCTTGCGCACATTAAGGTCAACTGGGATGCAGAGGCGGTGAAGGCCGCGCGGCAATACCTCAAGACCTCGACGTTCTCGTGTGCCGACCTGATCGGGCAGTTGGACTCGGCCTATGGGTCGCAGTTCACGAAGAGCCAAGCGGAATATGCCGCCAAAAAGGTTGGGCTGTGCTGATGCGCAGATCCGTCTTTCCTGAGGACATCGAGCCTGCGCCGCCTGGACCCCGTTTGGATGGTATGAGGACCCGGCCGGCGAGAAGAAGGCCAGCTATTGGGATGGCCTCAGATGGTCAGGAAACACGGCCAACAACGTGTCATTCAAGCCACTGCCGACGCCTGAGGAGCTGGCTTCGGAGCAGCTTGTTGCTGAGGAAGCCGTGCGTGCTAGTCGACGCTTGGAGTCTGTCGTTCTGACGACCTCGCATGAGCTGCCGAATGCACGCATTGTTCGGCATGTTGGAGATGTTTTCGGGATCACGGTTCGGACACGCCCGATAGATAACGGTTCCCGTGGGCTGTCCTTGCACTTCAACGTTCCCGCGATCGTGGTGCCCAGGCTCCAGGCGATCACCATCACCGGAGCCCTCCTTACAGGTGCACGGGGACACTATCAGGGCCCCTACCAAATTCGCTACCAAATTCGCTACCAACTGCTGCCTATGCAGCGGTCCAAAGACCCCCTTATCTATAGGGGT
The DNA here is from genome assembly GCA_963848435.1 of uncultured Conexibacteraceae bacterium. Taxonomy (GTDB): domain Bacteria; phylum Actinomycetota; class Thermoleophilia; order Solirubrobacterales; family Solirubrobacteraceae; genus Palsa-465. The sequence continues at coordinate 650,701 of CAWKDQ010000011.1, forward strand.
ACCCCCGACAAATACTGGAAACTGCGCGGTGCCGTTCGCTTTACACGCAGGATGTCGGCGGTTCGAGCCCGTCACCGCCCATCGCCAAAATGCCGTCGCGACTGACGATATGTGTCTTAGGATCTGCCTATGGCTGTCGTCCGCGTACGCGGTCCATTGCGAGACCTGGCCGGCGGCGTGGGGGAGCACGAGCTTCAAGGTGTCACGGTGCTTGAGCTGCTGCGCGACTTGGAGCGCGAGTACCCTGCGCTCGTTGGATGGATCGTTGACGAGCGCGGCTTGATCAGGCGGCATATCAACGTGTTCGTCAACGGTGAGAGTGGTCGCGAGAACACGGCGGTTCTCGCTGGCGCTCGGGTCGAGGTCGTCCCCGCAATCACAGGAGGCTGAGGAGTGACTGAGCTGCTGGTGTCCACGAAGAAGGGGCTGTTCGTGCTGTTGGGCGAACCAGGTGGCGACTGGGAGATCGTCGCGCGCGTGTTCGCCGGTGAGCCGGTCGACTACGCCGTGCGCGACCTGCGCACGAGTCGGGTGCTTGCGACGATGACCTCGCCGTTCTACGGCCCGAAGGTCTTCTACACCGATCGGCAGCCAGACGATTGGGTTGGCGCCAAGGAGCGCGAGGGATGGGAGCAGGCGGGCGGTGTCGAGCTGCCGGCAGGGGGCGAGCAGGCGCTCGAAAGGATCTGGGTGATCGCGCCCGGTGAGGCTGAGGGCTTGATGTACGCGGGTGGGGATCCCGGGGTCCTGTTTCAGTCCTCTGACGGCGGCTCCACCTGGGAGATCAACGCGGGGTTGTGGGAACACGAGACCCGCTCGACGTGGCAGCCAGGAGGCGGCGGGCTGTGCGTGCATTCGATCGCACCCTGGCCAGGCGACCCGGAGAAACTCTCGGTCGCGATCTCGGCGGCAGGTGTTTGGCACACAGAGGACGGTGGACGTTCGTGGCGGCGCGGCAACCAGGGCTTGACGCCGCGCTACCTCCCAGACGAAGTGATTGCCGAGCTGAACCTGCCAGAGCCTTCGCCCGATGAGGACCCGGCGCTGTGCGTGCACCATCTGGAGCGCGCGGTGGCCAGGCCAGAACGAATGTTCATCCAGTTCCACGGCGGCGTATACCGTTCCGATGATGCGGGCTCCAGCTGGAGTGAGATCGGTGCGGGGCTCCCGTCCGACTTCGGATTCCCACTTGTCGTGGACCCTGCCGATCCCGACAGCGCGTACGTGATCCCCCTCGTCGCCGACATGGACAGAGTGATGCCCGAGGGTCGCGTCCGCGTGTTCGAGACGCGCGACGGCGGGGAGACCTGGACGGCTCGCGGCGAAGGCCTGCCCCAGCACCATGCATACCTGACAATCCTGCGCCAGGCCTTTCAACACAGGGGCTCCGGCCCCTCGCTCGAGCTCTATTTCGGCTCAACGACAGGCGAGGTTTTCGGTTCAGGAGACGCTGGGCAAACGTGGTTCGAAGTCACCACGCGCCTGCCGCCCGTGTACTCGCTGTCAGTCAGCTAGGGTGCTGCCAGCATGGACCCAGTGGCTGAGCACTATCAGGCGCCGGGCTGGTTCACGACCAACGTGTTCAACCGGTTCGTGGCGGCGCTCACACGGGCGGGTGTGAGTGTCTGGGGATCTCGCGTGCTCGAGGTCCGAGGTCGCAAATCGGGCGAATGGCGACAGACCCCCGTGAACCTCCTGAAGCACGATGGCGTCGAGTACCTCGTGGCTCCTCGAGGCCACACACAGTGGGTCAAGAACCTCCGTGTGAGCGGCGAGGGAAGGCTGCGCCTCGGCCGTCGAACTCGATCGTTCCGCGCAGCGGAGCTGTCCGAGCAGGAGGCTCCGCCTGTTCTGCGGGCCTATCTGAGGAAATGGAAGCTCGAGGTCGGCGTGTTCTTTGACGGCGTCGGTCCGGATTCCCCGGATGAGGAGCTGAGTCGCATCGCGCCCGATCACCCGGTCTTCAGACTGCTCGACGTCTGACCCTTGCTGAAGGTGGCTGCCCTGCGATTGCCGCCGAGCTAAGACCACCCGGCCGGCGGCTGATCGATCCGGATCAGGTTGCCCGACGGATCGCGGACGGCGAAGTCACGCGTTCCCCAGGGTTGTTCGGTCGGTTCCTGGACGACCTCGGCGCCGGCGTCGCGCAGCGTGGCAAAGCTGTCGTCGAGGTCGTCGCTGTGGAAGTGGACACCGTTGAGCGCTCCCTTGGCGACCAGGGCGGCGATGGCGTCGGCATCGGCGGGACTGCCGTTGAGGTAATTGGTGAGCACGATGCCCACGTCTGGCTGCGTTGCTGCGCCGACCGTGATCCAGCGGAATCCATCGCGGGCGACGTCGTTGCGCAGCTCGAGTTGGAGCGAGTCGCGGTAAAAGCTGAGTGCGGCCTCGGGATCGTCGACGATCACGAAACATGTTGAGAGTCTGAGGGTCATGGGGCAAGCCTATGGCGTCAGGACCGGCTCCGCTTCTTCGATCCTGCTCGCTTGCCGGTCGCCAAACGCCGGCCGGGTTGGCCGTGTGAACTCTCTGGCCACACAGCCGGGCACCCCTGCAAGCGCACTGTGATCGCGAGCGCGGTAGGCCGTCGGCGTTTCGCCCACCAGTTGCGTGAAGCGAGCGCTGAACGAGCCCAACGACGTGCAGCCGACCGCCAGGCACGCCTCGGTGACCGACATGTCCCCGCGTCGCAGCAGAGCCTGGGCGCGCTCTATCCGGCGGGTCATCAGGTAGGCGTGGGGCGTCTCCCCGTAGGCAGCTCTGAACTTCCGCGAGAAATGCGCTGGTGACATCAATGCGGCGCGCGCGAGCGTCGCCACGTCAAGCGCGCTGGCGTATTCGCGGTCCATAAGGTCGCGAGCGCGGCGCACATGCACGAGGTTGGATAGCTCTTCCGGGCTCACGTCTGTGGCTTCTTGAGCTTCACCCGGGGATCATCACGCCGGCGCATACCCACTAGATTGCCTTATCAGTGGAGCCTGTCGCCGCCGCATACCAGTCAGAGCCGACCGTCCATGAACCGGAGCCGATGGTTCCGTCGCCCGCGCGCGGGCGCATCTTCACGATCGAGCGTCGCCCGCTGTTCGGCGACTGTGCACCGTCAGGCCGAGTCCGCCTCGATGTGTTGGCTCATTGGATGCAGGATGTTGCGTTTGCCGATGTGGAGGACGCAGGAGTCCTGTCCGCCGCAGTTTGGGTCGTGCGCCGAACCCGTATCCGCGTGCTGCGCTTTCCGCAGTTCGGCGAACAGTGCGCGGTGCACACATTCTGCAGCGGTACAGGGCGCATGTGGGCGGAGCGGCGGACCACCGTCACGCTCGCCGGCTCTGCTGAGCCGCTGGTCGAGGGCGTTGCGCTGTGGGTGCACCTCGATCCAATCGAGCGGATGCCCAGCGCGATCACCCAACCCGAGCTGGACGCCTTTGGCGAGGCGACCGGAGGCCGGCACGTGCTGGCTCGGCTCCGGCACCCCCGCCCAGGGCAGATCGAATCGGAGTCGCGCTGGCGCTTCCGCCACACCGACGCCGACGTGGCCGATCACGTCAACAACGCCGCCTACTGGGAGCCGCTCGAGGATGAGCTGCTCGCCGCCGCCGGTGACGTCGCCGAGATCGATGCTGAGATCGAATTCAGGACGGCCGCTCAGCCAGGGCTCGCTCGCATTCTCTCAGGCGGTTCCCGCCGCTGGCTCACCGATGCGGACGGCGCCGAGGTCTACGCGTCGGTGGTCCTGTCCCACGTGGCCAGGTCGTGAGCCCTGCCCTACGGTGCGGATGGCCTGAGCAACGTTTCGCAGAGCACGCCGAGCGCCTCGGAGAATGAGCTCTGCAGCTCCTCGACCAGCAGGCAGCGGTGGAGCGCGGCACCCGTCTGTGCGATCACCGCCTCTGCCAGCATCACGTCGGACTCGTCGAAGCTGTGGGTCGCGAGCTGCTCGAGGTTGAGGACGCCCCAGACCTCGCCGTCGACGTGGATCGGGAGCGACAGCTCAGATCCGGGGTCGACAGCCGGGTCGCTGCCGTAATAGTCGGAGTCCTGGCGGGTGTCGTCGATCAGAGCAAGCCTTCCAGTGCGCGCCACGCGGCCGTTCACGCCCGTCGTGATCGGCTGTTCGCGTGCCAGCCATTCCGGGTCCGCCTCGGTCAGTCGTCCTGCGGCAGCCACCATCACGAGCGTGTCGTCGTCGAGCCGGTGGATCGCGGCCAGGTAATAGCCGAAGGCGGCGCGCAGTTCTTCGACGACCATCTGCGCGATTGCGGTTGGGTCGCTCAGCAGCGTGAGGCGGATCGCCAACCTGCTGGCGACCTCAAGTCGGCTTCGCGCATCGCGCCGAAGCTCGGCCGCGGGCTCGCTCTTGTGGCCCTTGCGCTCGTACATGGTGGCGTCGGCCACCGCGAGCATGCCGCCGCGTGTGCGTGTGTCGGTGGGGATCGTCGCCACTCCCCAGGAGATGCCGACAGACCCCTGCAGGCGGCCGATCGCCTCGGCGGCGCGTATGGCGATCGCGGTTGCGTCCTGCGCACCGCACCCCGGCAGCAGCAGCGCGAACTCGTCGCCGCCGATCCGGAACACGATGTCGCTCCATCGCGACACCGCGGTGAGCGCCGCCGCGGTGGCACGCAGCAGTCGGTCGCCGGCGCTGTGGCCGCTCACCTCGTTGACGCTCTTGAAATGGTCGAGGTCGAACACGGCCAGGCTCAGAAGCTCAGCTGGGTCACGTTCAGTACGGGCGACGGCGCCGGCGAGCAGGTCCTGGAATTCGCTGCGGTTGAGCAGACCGGTGAGCGGATCACGGCGGGCACGCCGCTCGTGGTCCTCGAGCATGCGCGCGTTGTCGAGGGCAATGGCGGCGTGGTCAGCGAAGGCGGTCAGTTGCTCGCGCACGTGCAGACCGAGTGCGTCCGGGTCGGAGACGGCTATGTGGCCGAGGCGTCTGCCTCGCGCCCTGAGCGCGAACCGTTGCAGGCCGTCCGAGTTTTTTGAGCCGCCGGCCTCTCGACGTTCTCCGCTTGTCGCAGTCGCTTGCGGTTCCGGCCCGCGAGGCTCGAGTTCAAGCACCGGGCTCAGGTCGGCGAACAGTCGCTCGAGGCCGGTTTCGATTTGATTCACGCAATCCGTACGTGTGGTCGCGGTCACGAGTTCTCGCAGGCTGCCGAGCAGGTCGCGCTGGCTGGTCGCAGTCATTCGCACTGGTATCGGCCTGTTGACCCGGTTTCCTTTACCGGGCACGCATGAAATCAACGCAGTCTGCGAACCCAAGTCGAGTGCGTGCGTGGCTACGCTGTGTACGGAGGGAGGAACGGTCGTGCAGATCTCCCGCCACCCGGCCAGAGCCGGTGGGCGCGATGCTCGGCAGGATCCGTTGAGGACCTAGCGAAACTGGGGAGACAGGATGAGTCCGGAACGAGCAAACGCCTACAGTCGGGTGCTTCACACGCTCGATGAGCTGGGCGCTACCAAGCTGCAGACGAACGAGCAGGAGCGGATCCGCTACGCGGCCGACAGTCTGATCTTCTGCGCCGATCTGCTCGATGACGACACCACGCGCGACTCGCTCGAGGACACCGAGCTGCTGTGCGAGGTGCTCGTTGAGAGCGGGCGCTGGGAACGCGTCACCGCCGACCGGCTGATCGCCGATCTTCGGGGCTGCGGACCGGCGCTTCCCGTGGAGCTTCAGTCGGCGGCGTAAGATCTCGGGTAGTGGACGTTTGGGTCGGTGACGACGCCAGGCAGTTCGCTGCGAGGGCCGAGGGCTTCCTCACCGAGCGGCTCGAGCGCAATGTGCTCGCGACCACGCTCAGAGGGGTGATCGAGGGCCGCTATGAGCATGCGATCTTTGCAGTGGAGCTCAACAGCGCCGGCGTGACCGTCGGTGCCGCACTGCGGACACCACCCAACAAGGTGCTCGCGACGGGGTTCGAGGACACTGCCGCTGCCAGGGCCCTGGTCGACTCGTGGCTCGAGGTTGACCCTGAGCTTCCGGGCGTGTCCGCTGAGCCGGCCACCACCGAGGCGATCGCGGCTGCGTGGATCGCGGCCACCGGTGGCGGCGACCGGGTCGACCTCAGTGAGTCGATGCAGGTGCTCGATCGCGTGGTTGAGCTGGTGCCGCGGCCATCGGGAACGCTGCGGCCGGCCACGATCAAGGATCAGGCGCAGCTCGAGGATTGGGCCGCGGCGTTCGCGGCGGAGACGGGCCTGGGACATGCGGAGGCCATGGGGCATCAGGTGGACGCTCGCATCATGAGCGGTCAGTTGCACGTCTGGGATCGAGACGGAGCCAACGCCGCGATGGTTGGCCACTCCGAGCCGGTCGGTGGGGTTGTGCGCGTCGGACCCGTGTACACGCCGCCGGAGCTGCGGGGGCATGGGTACGCGACGGCCGCCACGGCGACCCTCAGCCAACAGCTGCTCGACGCCGGGGCAGCTCGTTGCATGCTCTTCACGGACGCGAGGAACGCGGTGTCGAACCACGTCTACGCGAAGATCGGCTACGTGCACCTCGGCGAGTGGCAGGAACGCGCGTTCCTGCCACAGCCGTGATCGAAACCCGTCCAAGGCCGTTCTGACTCAACCCTCGCCGGGAGAACGAGGTCAGTCGAGCAGACCTTGCAGCGCCGCGAGGTCGGTGTCACTCGGCACCCAGCGCGCGGCTGACGCGTTTGACGCCAACTGCTCTGGCCTGGTCGCGCCCGCGATCACGCTGGCCACTGCCGGCTGTGTCAGCAACGCCCCGATTGCGACGTCTGTGAGCGGCACACCCCTCTGCTCCGCGTACGCGATCAGGGCCTCCACCACATCCCATTCATGGTCGGTGGCGATCTGATCTCGCTTGGACAGGCGCGCTCCCTCGGGCGCATCTGTGCCGCGGCGGTATTTGCCTGTCAGCAACCCCGAGGCCAGCGGGTAGTACGGGATGAAGGCGACTTCGAGCCGCTCACAGGTGGGCAGCACATCCGACTCCGCCTCGCGATGAAGCAGGCTGTACTCGTTCTGGATTGCGGTGAAGCGGGCCAGTCCGTGCTCGCGTGAGACCGCGTCGGCCTCCTGGATCTGCGCGGCGCTGAAGTTCGAAGCTCCGATTGCCCTGACCTTGCCGGCTCTGACGAGCTCGTCGAGCGCCCCGAGCGTCTCTGAGATCGGGGTCACCTCGTCGGGGCTGTGATACCAGTAGAGGTCGATCACGTCGGTCTGTAGGCGCCGCAGCGAGTGGTCGACGGCGAAGCGGATGTAATCCGGCGCTCCGCGTGGTCCGTCCCAGCCGTCGGTCAGATTCTTGCCGAACTTGGTGGCGAGCACGACCTCGTCGCGCCGGCCCTTGAGGATCTCACCGATGAACTCCTCGCTTCTGGTCTTGCCGTAGACGTCTGCGGTATCGAAGAAGGTGATGCCCTGCGAGAGCGCGCCGTCGATCACGGCGCGGGCACCATCGAGGTCGACTCGGCCCCCGAACTGGTTGCAGCCGAGGCCGATGACGGAAACCTGGATGCCGCTGTGTCCCAGCGTGCGGGTGACGATTTTGGTCATGGCCTGATCCTGACAGGTGGCTACAATCGCCGTGGTCAAACTGGGGGTCGCCGCCGCACCGGAGTTGCAACCGGCGCACCAACCGGAACAATTCGCCCCTGCCACGGTTTAGGCTTAGCTCATCCCCGCCAGAGGATCAGCGGCCAGCCGGCTGATCCACTCGCCCCCGACGCATCGAGACCTGCCCGTGTTACCGACTCGCTACCAGCCCTCCATGGATAACCTCGCGGAATTCATCCGCAGGCATCCGTGGTGGCAGTGGCTGACACGCACGCCATTCTCGGCGAAGATGACGAAGTACGCGCTGAGTTCGGTGATCGCGTTCCTGCTCTCGATTCTGGCGTTTGCGCTCTGCTACGTGGTATTCGGAGGAAAGACGACCGCGGCGTCGGTGGTCGCCTTCTTCTCGGCGGCGATTCCGAACTGGCTGATGAATCGCCGCTGGGCCTGGCAGCAGACCGGTCGCGCGCCGGTCAAGCAGATCGTCTCCTACGCCGCCGTATCCGTGTTCGTGCTCCTCATCACCTCGCTTGCGACCGGCCGGACCAATTACTGGGTCAAGCATCACTCCGGCATCGAGAATCACCATGGCCTTCGCGTACTGGTCGTGACCGGCTCGTTCGTGCTGATCACCGTGATCCTGTTCTTCGCGAAGTTCGCGATCTACGAGTTCCTGATCTTCAAGAAGGGGACCTCGGGCTCCGAACCACCCCCCCCTACGCAGGAGTCCGACTCGGATTCCGCACCCGAGTTCACGAGCCCGGAACTCGAGCGCCACGAGGTCGCTGAGCAGCCGCGACCACTCACGACCGCGCTCAGCGGTCGCGCCGCCTCAGACGCGTGAGCGCCTGACCTTGCGCTCGAGCTCACGCCAGTACGTGAACAGGATCGCCCGCGCGAACCGCATGCCGTAGAGAAGGTTCGGGCCCTTCTTGGTCAGCGTCGCACCGTCGGGTCGATCGCGCATCGTTGTTGCGACCTCGACCACCCGGAACCCATTCATCGCCGTGGCGATCAGCAGCTCGGAGGTCTGGTACTGCGTCTGCTCGAGCGTGACCGTGCGCGGGATCACAGTACGGAAGGCGCGGATGCCAGAGGCCGGATCGGTGATTCGCTGGCGCAACAACAGGCTCATCAGGCCACCGAAGAAGATCACCCCGGCGTGGCGTACTGGATCGGTGGTGAGCTCGGTGCCGAGGCGCCGCGAGCCGTTCACGAAGTCGGCGCGGCCGGACAGGATCGGCTCGAGTACGCGGTCGAACTCGGTCTCGTCGTATTGGCCGTCAGCGTCGGTCGTCGCGATGAACTCAGCGCCGCGCTTGTCTGCGAGCCAGTATCCGAGCATGAAGATCAGGCCCTGCCCGCGGTTGGTCGGTATGTCACAGACCAGCGCGCCTGCCGAGCGAGCCTCCTCGGCCGTGCGATCATCAGAGCCGTCGACGACGACGATCACCTCGACCGCCCTGCCGGCGATCTCATGCGGGATACCGCGGACCACGGCGGCGACGGTCGGTTCCTCGTTGTACGCGGGGATCACGACCGCGATCGGGGCGCCCTGGCCAGCGGGATGCTCAGCGAAGAACGCGCGCACAGGCTCGCGCTCCTCCGCCGGGCGTGAGAGGATCTCCTGCTCGAGCGTCGCTCCGCTTTCAGCTGCAGCGCTCACAGCGCAACGCCTCGCCGTATGTGGTCATGCATGCGGTACATCCGGATCTCCTAGCTTCAGGTATGTGCGCTGTGTGCGCGGCGCGCCACGAGGACGACACCGCGAGGGCGGAACATCTGTCGGCTGCCCCGCCGCGCAGAGCCGCGGATGGTAGCGACAGAGGCGGCATCGGGTTGAACTTCGGGCGAGCCCGATCGCGAAGCTCCAGTCTCCATTCGCTTGCATGCATGTCTGCCACGCAGCATGCAGGGCGGGAGGTGAAGCCTGTAAGCTGGGGCCGAGGCAACCCTGGAGAGATCTGCGATGGCGACTTTGCGTGAGAGGTTGGACGCCCCGGGCGCGTTTGTGGTGGCTGCGGAGCTTGTGACGAGTCGCGGTGTGTTGGAGCAGCACAGCGGCCAGGCGCTGGTGGAGCTTGCGCATCGGCTGGCTGAGAATCCGCGGATCGATGTGCTGTCGTTGACGGATAACCCGGGTGGTAATCCGATGATCGCTGCGGATATGTTGGCCAACCGGATGCGGGAGGTTGGGCAGGAGGTGATCATGCACTTCGCCTGTAAGGACATGAATCGCAATGGCATCGAGTCGCGTGCGTGGAAGGCTGCTTCGGCGGGTTTGAGCAATGTCTTGGCTCTGACGGGTGATTATCCGGTGGCCGGTCAGTCTGGTACGGCGGCGCCGGTTTTCGACATCGACTCGGTGGGGCTCATCCAGTTGCTCGGCGAGATGAATGGCGGCGTGCTTGAGGCCAGGGCTCCGGATGGACGCCTGATGGCCACCAACTTCTACGTTGGCTGCGTGGTGACCAATCACAAGCTGCATGAGCGTGAGGTGATGCCGCAGTACTTCAAGCTGGAGAAGAAGGTGCAGGCCGGCGCGGGGTTTGTGATCAACCAGCTTGGCTGGAATGCGCGTAAGGACGACGAGCTGATCCGCTGGGTCCGGGCCCGTGAGTTGCCTGTTCGCATGATCGGGAATGTGTATCTGTTGTCGCGTGGTGTCGCGCGGGTGTTCCACGCCGGACGGATTCCGGGTTGTGTCGTCTCCGATGAGCTGCTCGCCCTGGCTGAGCGCTACGCGGCCGGGGAGGACAAGGGGCGTGAGTTCTTCGTTGATCTGGCCGCCAGGCAGGTGGCGGTCCTCAGGGGCCTTGGCTATGACGGTGTGTATCTCGGTGGTCACATGCCGGTTGACGCCTATGACGAGATTCTTGACCGCGCCGATCAGATCACGGGGGAGCAGTGGAGGCAAGCGGCCTCCGGTCTTCGCTATGACCGGCCGGGGGAGTTCTACCTCTACGGGCGTGACTCGGATAACGGGCTGTCGGATGGCGAGCCCCGCCAGGAGTATCTGGATTCGAGGGCCAGCCGCCGGACCGATCTGAAGGTGCCTGCCAGGTATCGTCTCAGCCGCGTGATGCACAACACGGTGTTCGCGCACGACGCGCCGTTGTTTCCAGTGGGCACAAAGCTCTACCGGCGCCTCGAGGACTCGCCGAGATCGGTACAGCGCGCGGCGCATCTGGTGGAGCAGGCCGCGAAGGTGCCGATGTTCAACTGCCAGGATTGCGGTGATTGCTCGCTGCCGGATATCGCGTACGTGTGTCCGGAGGGTCCGTGTGCGAAGAATCAGCGCAACGGTCCCTGTGGCGGAACCCGCGATGGGCTCTGCGAGGTCTATGACACGGAGTGCATCTGGTCACAGGCCTATGAGCGGCTGAAGGCCTATGGTGAGGAGCAGGATCTCGTGAAAGGCCCGGTCGTGATCAAGAACAACGCCCTGCGGGGCACGAGCGCGTGGGCGAACACGTTCCTCGGCCGTGACCACAACGCACAGGCCGCGGAGACCGACCGTCCGACTCCGGCGAAGGACCAGCCAGCGTGACCCGTTCGAATGTCGCCCGGCTGCTGGTCTCCTGCCCTGATCGCGAGGGGATCGTCGCGTCGCTGTCGACGGCGCTGCGTGACGCGGGCGCGAACATCATCAGCTCCGACCAGTTCTCAAGCGATCCCTACGGCGGGGACTTCTCGCTGCGGATGGAGTTCTACCTCCCCAGCCCTGACGAGCGGTTCCCGGCGCTCGAGCAGCGACTGGCGGAGATCGGCCGGGAGCTGAATCTCGATTACCGGCTGGTGGACGCCAAGCGGCGCAAGCGTGTCGCCCTGTTCGTCTCCAGGTACGACCACTGCCTACTTGACCTGTTGTGGCGCTGGCGGCGTGACGAGCTCGACATGGACGTGGTCGCGGTCGTCTCAAACCACCCCGACCTCGAGGCGGAGGTTTCACGCTTCGGCGTGCCCTACCACCACATCCCCGTCACCCGGGACACCAAGGCCCAAGCGGAGCGGGCCCAGCTCGATCTGCTCGAGGGCGAGGTCGAGCTGGTCGTGATGGCCCGCTACATGCAGATTTTCTCATCCGGCTTCCTGCGCAACATCCGCGCGCCCGTGATCAACATCCACCACTCGTTCCTGCCCGCATTCGCCGGGGCGGGTCCGTATCAGCGCGCCCACGCGAGAGGGGTCAAGCTGATCGGCGCGACCGCCCACTACGCAACGGAGGATCTCGACGAGGGCCCGATCATCGAACAGGACGTCGTCCGCGTCCATCACCGATACGACGCCGTCGCGCTTGAGCGGATCGGCGCTGACATCGAACGTCTCGTGCTCGCACGCGCAGTCATCTGGCACCTTGCGGACCGGGTCCTGCTGCAGGGTCACCGCACGATCGTGTTCTAGCGCATGGCCGCGGAGCTGATCGACGGACGCAGGGTTGGCGCGCGTGTGCGGCGCGACGTTGGGGAGACCGTCGCGAAAATGCCGGTGAAGCCGGGGCTTGCCACGATTCTCGTCGGCGATGATCCGGCGTCTGCGGTTTACGTGGGCTCCAAGCGCCGGACCTGCGTCGAGCTCGGCATTCGCGACCTGCATCAGCACCTGTCGGTTGACACGACTCAGGAGGAGCTGGCGGCGAGGATCGTCGAGCTCGGAGACGATCCAGGCGTCACCGGAATCCTGTTGCAGCTACCGGTCCCCGCTCACATTGATTCGCAGGAGCTGATCGAACTGATTCCGGCGGACAAGGATGTCGACGGCTTGAGCGTCCTCAGTGCCGGACGGCTGGCGCGCCGCGTTCCGGGCCTCTATCCGTGTACCCCGCTCGGCGTCGTTGAGCTGCTCGACCGCTACCACGTGCATCTCGCCGGCACCGACATCGTCGTCGTGGGTCGCTCGAATCTCGTCGGCTGGCCCCTGGCGCAGCTGCTCCTGCAGCGCGACGCGACCGTCACGAGCTGCCACAAGGGCACCCGCAACCTCGTGCGCGTATGTCGCCATGCGGACGTGCTGATCGTGGCGGCCGGGGCCAAGGGGCTGATCGATGAGGATTACGTGCGGCCTGGCGCGGTGGTGATCGACGTTGGAATCCACCGCACACCAGAGGGTTTGGTCGGCGACGTCGATTTCGACCGCGTCGCTCCGCTGGTCGAGTTGATCACGCCGGTTCCAGGCGGGGTCGGGCCGATGACGATCGCGATGCTGATGCGCAACACACTGCTGGCGGCGAAGCTGCAGAACTACGAGATGGGCGAGACCGACCCGGTTGTGCTCGCTGACCAGTATTCGGCCGCTTTCGCGGCTTCGCAGGGAAGGGCATGACCGCCTGAGACGGAGGCGCGGAGCGAAAGCACTGGCGCAATGACGCAAGCTTGCATACAATAACCAAAACCTGCATGCAACTCCCCCGGCCAGACGCCCTGCGAACTGACCAGTAAGCGCAGGCAACCCCCGAACAGGCAGAACGAAGAGAAGGAGAGAGCTGTGGCACCTTCCAATCTCCAGGAAGTGCTGGATGCCGCCGGCAATACCGTCGCGCACCTTCGCAACTCGCCGTTGGGCACCTACATCTACCCCGTGGTGCCCGCCGAGTTCAGCAACTGGCGTCGCGAGCAGAAGGCCTGGCGTGAAACGGCGGTCCTCTACGACCAGTCGCACCACATGGTCAACGTGTTCCTGAAGGGCCCCGACGCGATCAAGGTGATTGAGCGGACGGCGATCAACTCGGTCGCGAACTTCCCCGTCGGGCGGGCCAAGCAGTACATCCCGACTGCATCGAACGGAGGCGTGATCGGCGATGGCATCCTCTTTCACGATGCCGAGGACAGCTACATCTTCGTCGGGCGCGCGCCGGCCTCGAACTGGCTGAAGTACCAGGCCGAGACCGGCGGCTACAACGACCTCGAGGTCATCTACGACGATCGCTCCCCGTCGCGGCCCTACGGCAACGCCGTCACCCGCCGGCTATGGCGCTTCGAGATCCAGGGCCCGAATGCGTGGCCGGTGATCGAGAAGCTTCACGGCGGGCCCGTGGAGCAGCTGAAGTTCTTCCACATGGCGACGATGAACATCGCCGGCGAGACCTACCCGACCCTGCGCCACGGCATGGCTGGCGCTCCGGGTCTGGAGATCTGGGGCCCCTACGGCAGTTACGAGCGGGTCCGAGAGGCGATCCTCGAGGCCGGTGCCGAGTTCGGGCTGCTGCCGGTCGGCTCGCGCGCGTACTCCTCCAACACGCTTGAGTCCGGCTGGATCCCGTCGCCGCTGCCGGCCGTCTACTCGAGCGATGCCGAGCGCGGGTTCCGCGAGTGGCTGCCGGCCAGCTCGTATGAGGCGACCCAGGTGCTCTCGGGCAGCTTCGTATCGGACGACATCGAGGACTACTACACCAACCCATACGACCTCGGCTACGGGCACATCATCAAGTACGACCACGACTTCATCGGTCGTGAGGCGCTCGAGGCGCTCGATGCCGAGACGCAGCGCAAGAAGGTCACGCTCGCATGGAACGCTGAGGACGTCGCTGAGATCTTCGCGTCGCTGGTCGACGTCGAGGGCCCCGGATACCAGGTATTTGACCTGCCGAATGCCAACTACGGCTCGTCGAACTTCGACTCGGTTCTGGACTCCAATGGCGGTGTCGTCGGTCTCTCGATGTTCACCGGATACAGCGCCAACGAGCGTCGGGCACTATCGCTTGCCACCATCGATCCTGCGATTCCGGTCGGCACCGAACTCCGGGTGGTCTGGGGCGAGCCCGGACCGACCGGGAAAACCAACGTCGAGTCGCACGTGCAGAAGGAAGTGCGTGTGATCGTCTCGCCGGTTCCGTACGCGGTAACCGCCCGCCTCGAGTACGCCGAGGGCTGGCGCAACGCCGCCAAATAGCCGCTGGGCGGTCCGTGCCCGGACGGCTCAACAGTCGTCCGGCTCGGGCTGGCGCAAGCCGAAACGCTCCCACAGCAGCTTCGGGACCATTTCCCGCGCGACGGGCTCCCGCTTTGAGCCCGTCGGCGTCTGCGCGCTCAGCGTCATCTCACCGGCGAAGTCGCTGAGCGTGGTGCGACTGCCGTCCGGCGCCTGCATGGTGACCAGCAGGCGCGTCACGAACCGCGACTGCGGGTGCGTGCACGTGAACCAGTTGTTGACCTCGAGATCGATCGGCTCCGCCGGCAGCGGCTCGAATGCGTACAGATCTCGCCAGCCGTTGGCCGTCTCGCTCTGCAGGACCTGTAGTCGGTCCTCCGCCACGACCCGGAAGCGCCAGCCCGACTGCTCGTAGGGTCCCCCCGGCCCGAACGGTATTGGCTCGAGCAGCGTGCCCTGGCCGAACCCGACGTCTGCGTGCCACACCCTGCCCCCGTGTTCCACTCGCAGCAGCAGGTGCGTAAGCGGGCCGGCGGGAATCGACGGTTGGCCGTTCCGCACTCTCGCGAGGATCGGCTCGACCTTGGCGCCGATCGCCTCGAGCGCGGTCATGAACAGCACGTTGTGCTCGAAGCAGTAGCCCCCGCGTCCGGAATCGACGAGCTTGGCGGCGACCGCGCCGGGCTCCACCGAGACCGGGATTCCGACCAGCGGGTCGAGGTTCTCGAACGCGATGCTCGTGACATGTGCCCGATGCAGTTGCGCGAGCGTGGGCGTGGCGCTCAGGCCGATTCGCCGGAGGTATGAGGCCAGCTCGAACATGGCCTCAGCCTACAAAGCGCCAGGACCGGCCGGCGCGCCGGCCCTGACAAGCGGGAAGAGTTCCTCGCGCCTACGCGAGCCGCTTGATCAGGCGCGCGCGGCGCTGGCTGCGCCTACGCCTGCCGGCCAGTGACCGCGCAGCATTCGCGAAAGAGTGACGCCGCTGAGAGCTTGGGGTGCCGCATGGTCAGTCCTATGTATTGATATGTCCAATACCAAGATATGCCAGTAGTCATAAGTAATGATGATCAGTGGGTGGCTTCCAGTATGGCTTGCGGCGACGGATCGCGTCGTCGAGCTCGCCTCCGGCGATCACGCCGTTTCGCGCAGCTGCGCCGCCCGGATGTGAAGCAGTTCCGCCACGTCCAGAGTGCTCGTGAACGGGTCGGCGATGAGGCGACCGTCACTCAGTGAGATTGCCGCCACCGGTGCGCCGCCCTGCTCGGCCATCACGACGTCGCCCCGCAACGGCCGGGCACTGTCGAGGTGTGCGAGCTGCCGAAGCGTCGCCGTATCTGCGCTCACGGCCGGGCGGATCACGACCGCGGTCCAGCGGCGGTCGGAGGGCGAGAGTGTCCTGGCAATCGTGCTCATCGTGTGCGGCTCCTCTGGGTCGAAATTGCGCATCAGCAAGCTTCGACTAAGCGCCGCAGTGGCGCATCGGGAGAACGCAGCCCGCTGGGCCCTTCGCCCCCTTACTTGGCCACGTGCAGCCGCCCGGGTCGCGAACCGTGGTCCTGTGAGTCTGGTTTGAGCGGCTCACGCTCGGTCTTCGCCCATTCACCGCGGGCGGTCAGCTGGCGGGCGGTTGATCGCAACAACACTGGCCAAAGGAGCCAGCTATAGGGCGTGTAGATCTGAGCGATGATGAGGCCCCGCGCCCAACCGAATGGCCCACGGCTTGCGCAAGCGGCGATGCAGCCCATGATCGTCGGGCCGAAGGCCAGCAGGTAGAACAACCCGAGCTCCCAGGTCGGACCGCCGCTCCAGATCGGCACCGAGCCAGTCGCCCACAGCACCAGAGTCGCGAGCAGGCCGAGGCCGACGATCCCCTGCCAGAACGGCAGGTGCAGATATACGAGCTGTTCGATCCGCGCCGTCCTCGCGACCGGGGCCCTGGCTATCTCGCCCCGCAACGCCATCGCCTGCAGGTTGCCCTGCGACCAGCGCGTGCGCTGGCGCAGCAGCGGACGCAGGCGCGGAAGACCCTGCTGGTCGACCGTCGCGCGCAGGTCCTGTCGGCCCTGCCAGCCTGATGCCATCAGGCGCAGCCCAAGGTCCTGGTCCTCCGTCAGGCGATTGCGCCAGGGCCCGTCGTGGTCGGCCAGCTGATCGAGTGCGCTGAGGCGATTGAACTGACCGTTGCCACCCATCCCTGCTGTGCCCCAGTCGTCGCGCCCGGCCTGGAAGAGATAGCCATAGACCGAGAACTCCAGGTCCTGTAGCCAGGTGAGCAGGTGGCCGCGGTTGTAGATGCGCACCAGCGACTGCACACCACCGACGTGCGGATCCGTGAAGTGGGCCGCGGCGAAGCCCGGCGCGTCGGCGTGCAGGCGCCCGTCGGCGTCGACCACCACGATGATCGTCTGCTCACGATCTCCGAGCTCGGCCAGAGTGCGATAGGCGTGATTCAGCGCTGCGGACTTGCCCTGGCGCGCCGTCGGCGGCTCGCGTCGCAGCACAGAGAGGTCTGGGTGGTCGATCTCGGCGAGGATCGCCGGCGTTTGATCGTCTGAGCCGTCGTCGATGATGATGATCCGGCGCCGGCGCAGCGGAATTGCGAGCAGTCGCGCGACGCTGTCGGCGACCGTCACCTCCTCATTGAGGGCGGGTACGAGGAACACCCAGCTGAAGCCGTCGGCACCGTTGTCGGGTACCGGTGGAGGCGCCGTGACCACCGCGTGGGCTCGGACGAAGAGCAGCAGCGACCAGAGCAACATCACCAAGACCACGACCAGGCAGATCGCCAGGAGCGTCTCCCAGGGCCATGCCAGACCCTGAAACGGCCACCGGAAGGCTGCCGGCAACAGCGTGGCCACGCGCCTAATCCTTGCTGCTGTAGGCGGCTGCGGCAAACTCCGCGATGATGCTGTCCGGCTCCTGTCTTCCGTCGGCCTGATGGTGTCCGTCGAGCTCGAGTTGTGCCGGTGAGATGCTCCCAACGCGGTTTGCCAGGTCCGCCTCGAGTTGGTCGATGAGTGCGTCTCCGTCTGATTCGAAGCCCGTCGCAACTGCGATCGCGGCGCGGTCATAACCGGGCCCGAACGGGGTGGGAGGTGTGCCGCCGCGCAGGATGTGCTCGAGCGCTGCCACGATTCGGTGCGCTGCCTGACCGTCGCCGTAGGGGTTGCTCGCATCGGCCATCTCTGCGTATGCCAGGGGGTCGCTCAGCAGGCGTGCCGCCTCGGCGGCGATGCGGCTGGGTTCGGTACCGACGAGTCGTAGGGTTCCGGCGTCGAGTCCCTCGGTCCGCTCGGTCATCGTTCGCGTGACGAGCACGGGCTTGCCGAGCGCCGGCGCTTCCTCCTGGATGCCGCCGGAGTCGGTGATCACCAGGTACGCGCGATCCAACAGCTTGGCGAATGTCGCGTAGCCGAGCGGGTCGATCAGCATCACATTCTCGAGCAGGCCCAGCCGCTCCTCCAGCGTCTCACGCACTCGCGGGTTGGGGTGGGCCGGCAACACGATGCTGACGTCAGGGTGGGCGTCGGCGATCCTCGCAAGGCCCTCCGCGATCCCACGCAGTCCGTCGCCCCAGTTCTCGCGACGGTGGGCGGTCACGACGATGATCCGGCGGTCGCCGTCGACGAGCTGCTGCAGGTCGGCGTTGGCGAACGTCACGTCGATCTTTGACGCCCAGCGGAGCGCGTCGATGCCCGTGTTGCCGGTCACGAATATCTGGCTGACCGGGACGCTCTCGCGCACAAGGTTCTGGAGGTTGGTCGAGGTCGGCGCGAAGTGCATTGCCGCGATTGTCGAGATCACCTGGCG
The DNA here is from genome assembly GCA_963848435.1 of uncultured Conexibacteraceae bacterium. Classification (GTDB taxonomy): domain Bacteria; phylum Actinomycetota; class Thermoleophilia; order Solirubrobacterales; family Solirubrobacteraceae; genus Palsa-465. The sequence goes on from CAWKDQ010000011.1 coordinate 668,908, forward strand.
GTTGAGCTCCTCGGGGAACGGCGTGAGGTTGTTCCCGCCTGTTCGCAGACCTGCCTCGACATGGGCCACCGGGATCCGCATGTGAAACGCCGACAGCGCCGCCGCCATGGCCGAACTCGTGTCACCGTGAACCAGTACCGCCGCCGGGTGCCGGCCGGCGAGCACGTCCGCCTGCGTGGGTATCTGATCCGGATCGAGCTCGAAGCGTTCGACGCAGAAGTCCTCGAATCGCCGCATCACCGAGGAGACGCGCTCGTTGAGCGCCGCACGCCGCGAGCCGGCCCAAAGCGTGACGTCCGGCACGATCCCGGCCAGCGCGAAGATGTATTCGACCAGACGGTTGTGCTGCCCGGTCGAGACGATGATCGGTTCGTAGCAGTCGCTCTCGCGCAGGGCGAGGATGATCGGCACCAGCTTGATTGCCTCCGGCCGTGTCCCCACGACCACCGGAACCACCGGCTTGCTGCTCTTGGGGGGGATGGGCATCTGACTTCGCTTTCCTCGGGACGTCCTAACATTTCTTCGGACGTTGCACGTGAATCCTTTAGGCGTTGTGGGAGGATCTGTTCGTGACACCGTTCGGTAGGCAGAGTCCGCAGCCACCCACCGAGGAGGAGCGGCGTGCTGCGGAGGTCGATCTCGAGCGGATCCGCCAGGGTGGAATCCCGCTGGGAGCGGAGCAGCGTCTGAAACGGATCGCGGCCACCAGCACCCCGTTCTTCACGAGTGATCTGTCCGCGAAGGAGTACGCGCTGGCGCAGGCGTCGGGTCTGCAGCCCGTCGCTCAGGTGATGGGATCCTCGGTGGTCCAACACGGCTGGGTCGGCAGGCAGGGCGGTTACTACATGACCGGCGAGATACCTGCGCTGGCTGAACCATGGAACCTTGCGCGCGACCGCGCGTTCGACCGGATGCGGCAGGAGGCTGAGTTGGCCGGCGCGGACGGGGTGATCGGAATCGAGATCAACGCGGGCTCGGTGGGCGACGCGACCAACACCGAGATGGTCGTGTTCGGGACGGCCGTGCGCGACACCACGCTGGCGGCGCCTGCCGGTGCCAGCGTCGCGGGCCGGCCTGGCGACCGCCCGCTGGGAATGTGCACGCTCTCCGGGCAGGACGTCGACAAGCTACGCCGGATCGGTGCCGAGGTTCGCGGCGTCGTCGGCTACACGACGGTCATCTCCGTGCAGCTCGGGGCCAACTCCAGCTGGGTGATGAATTCCGGCAGGGGCATCATCAGCGGTGGCGCCAGCAGGAACGTCGAGATCGCCGAGGTGTCCCAGGGCGTCTACGATGCGCGCAATCGTGTGATGCTCGAGGTTCGCCGGCAGGCGAACGAGGTTGCGGCCAACAACATCGTGGTGTCGAGGCTGCAACACACGATCGAGCACTTCGAGTACGAGCAGGCAACCTACAGGAACCACTACTTCCACGTGACGATGAACGTTCTCGGTACGGCGATTCGCCTGGGCGCGCGCGAGCCGCATCCCGGACCGCTGCCGGCACCGGTGATGTCGATGAGCCTCGGCCAGTAGCCGAGAAGGGAGCCCAAGCCATGGCTGAGTACGATCCGACGAGCACCGAGGGCCTGTCTGCGCACGCAAGCGAACGTCTGCAGATGAACGCCCGGGGTCTCTTCACCTCGGATCTGTCGGTCAACGAGTACCTGTGCGTGGAGAAGGCCGGCTTCGAGCCGGTCGGTCTGGTCGTCGGCTCGAGCATCTATCACGTGGGCTATCAGTTCGCGAGCCTGCGTCAGAACCAGGAGCTCGACGTTCTGAGCCAGGCCATGTACAACGCTCGCGAGCTGGCGATGACGCGCATGGAGGAGGAGGCCGACCAGCTGCAGGCGGATGGCGTCGTCGGCGTTCGACTCGACATCGGACGCTACGAGTGGGGTTCTGACATGGCCGAGTTCATCGCGATCGGAACCGCCATCCGGCACAAGGAGGGCAGGCTGCACCGCGCGCCCAACGGCCGTCCGTTCACCAGCGACCTGTCAGGCCAGGCCTTCTGGACGCTGATGCAGACCGGCAAACGACCGGTTGGGCTGGTCATGGGCAGCTGCGTCTACCACGTCGCACGCCGCGGAATGCTGCAGTCGATGAAACAGGCGGGACGTAACGTCGAGCTCGAGCAGTACACGCAGGCGCTGTACGACGCTCGCGAGCTCGCGATGGAGCGCATGCAGACTGAGGCCGAGGCGATCGGCGACGGCGTGCTCGGCATTGTCGAGGTCAAGCTGCACGAAAACAACCATGGCTGGGGCAGTCACACGATCGAATTCTTCGCGGTCGGGACTGCGGTGATCGCCAACGAGCACGTCGATGAGGGACATCAGCTGCCCGACATCACCCCGGTGCTGGACATCAACGACTGACCCCCGCCTGCGGCATCAGCCGCCCACACGATCCCTACCGTGCCCTCCCGTCGCGCTCGCGGAGTGGTACCGCAACGTGCTCTCGGCGGACTACCCGACCATCCCCCAGGCTTGTGCCCCGACCTGAATGGCGTCCCACGGTGAGCCGAGCGGCGGTGTATAGGACAGGTCGAGGTCGGAGATTTCGTCGACCGTCATGACGTTGTGGATCGCGGTCGCAGCGATATCGACCCGTTTCGCGATCTCGGAGCCGAGCCGGCCGAGGAGCTGCAGGCCGAGCAGCCTACCGGTGTTGATGTCAGCGGTGTAGCGCATCTGGATTGGGTGGCTGCCGGGGTAGTAGGCCTTGTGATCGTCGGCCTGTGAGGCAACGGTGAGCGGGTCGAAATCGGCGCTGCGGGCTTCGCGTTCGTGTAGGCCGGTACGGGCAATCACGACGTCGAAGACCTTGACCACCTGGGTCCCGAGGCTGCCTGCGAATTCGCGGTTGTTGCCGAGTGCGTTCTCGGCTGCTATGCGGCCCTGCTTGTGTGCGGTGGTCCCGAGCGGCAGGTATGTCGTGCCGAGTAGTTGGTGGTGGGTAACGGTGCAGTCACCGGCGGCATAGACGTTTGGGAGGTTGGTGCGCATCCTCCGGTCGACCTCGATTGCGCCTTTGACACCGAGTTCGGCCCCGGCCGAAGCGGCCAAGCCGACTTCGGGGCGAACCCCGACGACCACGAGCACGATGTCAGCCTCGTATCGGAGCGCCTGGTTGCCTGGGCCCGTGGCGTGCACGAGCAGCGGGGCGTCCGAACCCGCAACCGTCTGGATCGTGTCGACGCGGGTGTCGCACGCGACCGTCACCCCCTGGCGTTCGAGCTCGGCTCGCACGAGTGCGCCGAGCTCGAGGTCGACTGTGGGCAGGACCTCGGGGAGCTGCTCGATCTGGGTGACTGAAAGGCCACGTGTGGTGAGTCCCTCGGCCATCTCAAGGCCGATGTACCCCGCGCCGACGATCACCGCACGCCGGACGCCGGGCCGTTCGAGTGTTTTGGTCACCGCGAATGTGTCGTCCATCGAGTGCAGGAGATGGACCCCGCTTTCCGGCCCGAGCGTGTCCAGACCGCCGATCGGTGGCCGGACAGGCGCGGCGCCGGTGCCGATAATGAGAGCGTCGTACGGCAGCTCCTCTTCGCCCTCAGTGCCAGCGACAATGAGTCGTCGGCCTTCAACGTCGATGCCCGTGGCGACCGTGTTGAGCCTCAGCTTCATGCCGGCCGCTTCGAGGTCTTCGCGGGTGCGGTGCGCGAGGTTGCGCCAGTGCGTGACCTCCCCGGAGATGTAGTAGGGGATGCCGCAGATCGAGAAGTTCGGGTACTCGTCGGCGACGACCACGGTGACGTCGGCGTCGGGGTCGAGTTCGCGGGCGCGGAGTGCCGCGCTTATCCCGGCGTCGCTGCCACCGATCGCGACGAGTCTCGTCATCTCAGTCCTTCCGGTTGGGTTTGGTGGGGCAGCATGACTTCGGCGGCTTCTTCCGGGGTGAAGTCCGGGTAGAGATACCTGATCAGCCCGATCGCGACGACTCCGCCGGCTATCTGGGCGATCACGAACCCCGGCACCGAAGCCGGTGCGATTCCGGCGAACGTGTTGGAGAACATGCGGCCGATGTCGATTGCCGGGTTCGCGAAGCTGGTTGAGCTGGTGAAGAAGTAGGCGGCGCCGATGTAGGCACCGACGGCCGCCGGGGCTGTCGAGCCGCGTTTGGTCCGCGCGAGCGCAAATATCACGAGCAGCAGCCCGAGCGTGGCGATCACCTCCGAGAAGAGGTGTGCTGGGGAGGCTCGATGTTTCGTTGAGATACTCACCAAAGCCTTGGAGAACATCGTGTTCGCCACGAGCGCGCCGAGGATGCATCCGGCGATCTGTGCGGGTGCGTAGCCGAGCGCGTCACGCCAGCTCAATCCGCCGAAGCTCGCGTCGACGAACGAGACGACCGGGTTGAAATGTCCGCCGGAGACCGGGCCGAACATCAGGATGATCACGAACAGGCCTGCGGCGGTCGCTGCCGCATTCTCGAACAGCTGCAAGCCGACGTCACCTGGCGAGAGCTGGCTGGCCGCGATCCCCGAACCGATGACAACGGCGGCGAGGAACGCGGAGCCGAGTAGCTCGGCAACCAGCCGCCGATGGAGAGGAGCCTGGGTCACGAGCGTTCTACCGAGTGGCGGCGAGCACGCTGTGGGAGTCAGAAGCGAGTTCTCGCAGCGCGTCAACCCCTGTCGGTGGCTCCGGCTGCCAGGCGGTCACCCAGGTTCGGGCACGTGAGAGCTGCTCAATCTGCTCGAGATGGATGCGTTCCGCCACTGCGCGGGCACGCAAGGTGGGGTGCTGGGTGTCCGTGGCCGAGAGAGTGGCATTGACGATCCAGCCGTGTGGCTCGATGCCGGCTCGGCGCAGATCGGCCTGGAGGCGGTCGGCTTCATGGATCGGAGTGCTCTCGGCGAGGGTGAGGATGATCACCCGCGCGTAATCCGGGTCACGCAGGCGCTGTGCGAGGGTTCGCACAGCATCCGGAACCTGGGCGCTGCTGCGTTCGATTTCGCGTTGATAACTGGCGGCGGCATCCAGGAGTAGAAGTGTGTGTCCGGTCGGGGCGGTGTCGAGCACGACAATCCGATCTTGAGCTTCCTCGACTGTTCGGGCGAATGCGCGAAACACCGCGACCTCCTCAGTGCAAGGTGACCGGAGGTCTTCTGCGAGCAGTGCCCGCCCTTCAGCGTCAAGGTCCGGTGCGGCGGCGAGGACCTCGGTGCTGTAGCGGTCGGTTTCGCCAGCCGGGTCGATTCGCTCGACTCGGAGCCTGGTGTGCGTCTGGCCGGCAAGCGCGTCTGATAGATGAGCGGCCGGGTCCGTCGTGGAGAGGGTCACCTCATGCCCGCGTTCTGCAAGTCCCACTGCGATCGCCGCTGCGATAGTGGTTTTACCGACCCCGCCCTTGCCCATCGTCATCACCACGCCGCGCGCGGCGTTCGCGATCTCGTCAATCAACTGCGAGAGCTCACCAAAGGCCGGCAGCGGGACCAATGACGCTGTGTCGACCGCGGCGACCGCGTCGCCGCCGGCGAATCGTCGGAGCGCGGGAACGCCGATTAGATCTCCTGTGGCCAGATCGATGGCTGCGACCGGGATCTCGGCGAGCTGGGCAGGTGCGGTGGCGAGTGCCTGCTGCTGACGGTCGAAGTACGCCTGGGCTGTCGGATCGCTCCCGGGGTCACGAAGGACACCGTTGATTACCAGTTGCTGGTTGGTGACGCCAAGAGCGCGGAGCTCGTTGCTCGCGCGGGCAGCCTCTCCTAGCGCACCCGGATCCGCGCGGGCGACCAGCACCAGCCGGGTCTGTGCCGGATCTGCCAGTCGCTCGACAGCCTGCTCGTATCGAAGACGCTGCCGATCGAGGCCAGCGAGCGGCCCGAGGCAACTTGCGCCGGATGGGTGCTCCTGCGCGTACCCGCTCCATGCGCTCGGTAGCGTCAGCAGCCTGAGCGTGTGGCCGGTCGGAGCGGTGTCGAACAGCACTCGGTCGTAGCCTGCCGCGGTCTCACTCGTGAGAACTGTTGTGAATTCGTTGAAGGCGGCTATCTCCACCGTGCACGCGCCCGAGAGTTGCTCTTCCATGCTCGCGAGCGCACTCTCGGGCAGCACACCGCGGTACGGGGCAAGAGCTCTTTCGCGGTAGTCTGCGGCGGCCTGCTCAGGATTGATATTCGCGATGTCCAGGTTCGCCACGCTGGTGACGGGCGTGGGATCACCGCCGGCGGAGACTCTGAAGACGTCGTCTAGGTTGGACGCAGGGTCGGTGCTGACCAACAGCGTCCGCAGGCCCGATGACGCGAGCGCGACGGCGGCTGCGCTGGCGGTTGTGGTCTTCCCGACCCCGCCTTTGCCGGTGAAGAACACGTGTCGAGTTGGCCAGTCGACCCAGTCGAGCTGGGGCAACTCCTCGAGTGACGGAAGGGTCACGACTCAGCAGTGGGAGCCGGTTGAGCAACCACAACCCGAAGATGGTGTCGGCTCGACGGGCTTTTCGGACGATGCGTCCGTAAGCATCGTGGCCAACTCCTGGCGGCCGGGATAGCGACCGTGGATGTGAATCTCGCCGTCGACCACCAGGATCGGCAGTGCTTTCTCACCGAACGCCTGCATCAGACCGGTGACCTTCGAGTTGGCGACGAACGCGTCAGGGTCTGAGGTGAGGTTGTGGCGCGTGACGCTCGCGCCTGCAGCCTCGGCCCAACGCAGGTCCTCGCGGATAACGAGCAGCTGCTCGTCGACGCTCGGCCCGCACACACCGCTCTCACAGCACATTGCGCCCTCGTACAACTCGATGTTTGTGCCAGTCGATTCGTTCTGTCGGTTCTGGGAATGCTCGGCGATGCTCATATCGGTCCTTTGTTGTGAAATGTCGGGAAATTGTCGGCCGTGTGGCTCAGTTGCGGCGGTGCAAGGCTCGCGGCTCGAGCGAGCAGTCCTGCTCCCGGGTGATCAAGCGGCGGTTACGAGTTTGCGTGCGTACTCTCCCGGGAGACCAGCGGCCTCGACTTCCCTGGCGACCGCGTCTGCGTCATACGGGACGCGCTCGATCGAGACCTGTACCTGTCCTGCGTCGTCGAGCTCGAGGATTGCAAATGCCGCGCGCGGATCCCCGTCCTTGGGCTTACCGACCGACCCGCAGTTCACAAACAAGACGTCACCGTACGTGTGGATCCAGGGCTTGTGCGTGTGCCCGAAAACCATTACCTGCGCCTCTTCAGCAGCCGCTAGACGCTCGTACAGCCTGGCCGGCTTCTCCTCGAACAGGTACTCGTTGACCTTCCGCGGCGAGCCGTGCACCAGATGTATCGGGACGTCGTCGAGCTCGAAACGCAAATCGAACGGGAGCCCCCGCATGAAGTCCTTAGCGGACTGATCGGTCTGAGCGAGGGTCCAGGCGACTGACTGCTTACCGAGTTCACGATCGTGTTCGGTCAGGTACGCGCAACCACAATCGTCCAGATCACGCCCAATCGCATAGTCGTAATTGCCATAGATCGTTGGGATCTCCCGTTCCTGGATCAGATCGCATACCTGATTGGGATGCGGACCGTAACCGACGAGGTCCCCGCCACAGAAGAGCCCGTCGACACCAATTGCGTCGATCGCCTCGAGGCTCGCCTCAAGCGCGGGAAGGTTGCCGTGGATGTCGGTGATGACAGCTAGTCGAGTCAAAATGTCTCCGGAAGTCAGGGGACTGGGGCGGGTGTTAGAGCTTCGAGCAGTTCGCTGACCTGAGCTTTGATTTCGTCGCGGATGACTCGGACGACCTCAATTGGCTGCTCTGCTGGGTCGGGGATGGCCCAGTCCTGGTAGCGCTTGCCCGGATAGACTGGGCATGAGTCGCCGCAGCCCATCGTTATGACCACGTCGGCGGCACGGACGACGACGTCGGTCAGTGGCTTGGGGAACTCCTGGGTGATGTCAATCCCGATCTCGCTCATCGCTTCGGTCACGGCCGGGTAGATGTGTTTGCCGGGGCTTGAGCCCGCGCATCGCACCCCGACCCGGCCGCCGCCAAGTTGATGCGCGAGGCCGGCCGCCATCTGGCTGCGCCCGGCGTTGTGCTCGCACACGAACAGCACCTCAGGCAGCAGCTTCGGAAGCAGCTTCTCGACTTGTGCCGCGGCGCGCAGCTGATCGCGAGCGAAGCGCTCAACCAACGTTGGGAAGAACGGCGGGATCAGAGTCGCCCGTGAGGTCAGCTGCTCCCAAGAGTCATCAACGGCCCGCATGACCGTCTCCTCCGAGAAGACCCCGCGGTACTCCGCACTGAGCCGGTCGACCGACGTGGTCAACGCGCTTTCCATGGGTGGGTCATGTCTGAGGTGCTCGTAACTCATGACTGCCTCCTTTGATCCCTGTATTTCGAGTCTACCCATTGACAGGGGTCGCTTCAATTGATATTCGTAAATCGATGCGCATCGATATGGAACTCACCCCGAAGACCAAACGACCCGCTGGTGAGCCTTGCTGCGAGCCGGTCGTCTATCCCGACGTCCAACGTGAGCATGCGATTCGCATGGCGGAGGTCGCCAAGGCTCTGGGCGATCCAGTCCGGTTGCAGCTCGTGGATGTGTTGCGTAAGCACGCGGGCAAGGTCTGCGTATGCGAGCTGGTCCCGCTCTTCGACATCGCCCAGCCCACGCTGTCCCATCACCTGAAGAAGCTCCGTGACGCGGGGATCGTGGATTCCGAGCGGCAGGGCCTGTGGGCCTATTACTACGTCATCCCCGACGCACTCAAGGAGCTATCTGCATGGCTGAGCTGACCGACCCCCTCACGACGGTCGCCGAGCCGGCAGCCTGTTGTAGCCCGACCAACCAGGCGAGCTGCTGCGCACCCAGTGACAAGGCCACGTGCTGTGATCCAAACCACGGTGACGGCTGCAGTTGCGCCGCCGGCGAGAAACCCGACGCTCCGGCGACCGATATTCGTGAGCAGGTCCGCAAGCGCTACGCGGCCGCAGCAGTCCACGTCACGACCACAGATCCAGGCGCTGGCCGCTGCGCACCGAGCGACACTTTCGACGGTGGCGGCGAAGTCTTTGGTGTCGCGCTCTACGCGCTCGGCGACCGTGAGCAGATCCCCGACACCGCAGCCCTAGCCTCACTCGGCTGCGGCAACCCGACCGCCGTCGCCGAGCTTCACGAGGGCGAGACCGTCCTCGACCTCGGATCAGGCGGCGGAATCGACGTCCTCCTGTGCGCCAAACGTGTCGGACCCGCCGGGCTTGCCTACGGTCTCGACATGACCGACGAGATGCTCGCACTCGCGCGTGAGAACCAGGAAAAGGCTGGCGTCGAGAACGTGCAATGGCTGCGCGGCCACATCGAAGAGGTCCCGCTTCCAGACGCCGCCGTTGACGTCGTGATCTCAAACTGCGTGATCAACCTCTCAGGCGACAAGCCCCGCGTGATCGCTGAAGCCGCGCGCGTTCTGCGTCCGGGTGGTCGCTTCGCCGTGTCGGATGTGATCGCGGACGAGGACATGGACGACGCGACCCGCGCCGACATGCGGGCCTACACGGGCTGCATCGCGGGAGCGCTCACCCGCGCCGAGTTCGAACGGATCCTCACCGACGCAGGCTTCCAGGACGTCCAGATCCAAGAGACCCACCGCGTGCACCAGTCGGCGGGCTCCGCGATCATCCGCGCGCGCAAGCCTGCCTCGGGGTCCGCAAACACGTAACGCGCGTCGGTCTGGGTGAACGGTCCGAGCCGATGAAGTCTTGGGCTTGGACCAGCTCGCCCGTCGACCCTGGAGGCCGCGACGCGAGCGCCGCGGCCTCTGGTCGGGAGGTACTAGCTCACCTTGATGCCCTCGAGCTGGTCGGCCACCTTGACGAAGCCGTTGGTATACGTCTTCTTCACGTTGACATGCTGCGAGGGCGTGATCCCACCGGCGGTGCGATCGATCCTGATCGCGACCTGCGGCGCGTTTGCCGGCATCAGGCCGTTGACCGCGTACTGGCTCTTGTCAGCCTGCAACGACGCGATGTACTGAGCGCGGGTCACACCTTCCGTCACGAATGCCGACGGCATCTTCGCCGCGATCTGAGCGGCCGTGTGGGTGTGGATGAAGTGAACCGTCGCGACCAACGCGTCCACGACCGACTGGACGACCGCCTTGTGCGCGTTGGCCCAGCTGGTTTGCACGAGTAGGCCCGCGGCCGGGTACTCACCGCCGAGCAGCTTGACCGCCTGGCTCGAGCTGGCCAGGTTGGACATCGAGTACGCGAGGTGCTTGAGCTCGAGCTGCTCGACCGTCGGCTGGGTGGTCATCACGCAGGACGCGCTGCCCTGCTGGATCGCGGCGACCGCTGTCGGTCCGGCGCCCACCGCCAGGCGGTGGATCTGGGAGACAGGCACGCCGTTCTTCACGCTGAGATACTTGGTCAGGCCGTCCGTGCCGGAGCCCAGGTCGGTGACGCCGAGCGTCTTGCCGTTGACCTGCGACCACGAGTGGATGCCGGAGCTGTTTCCGCACATCTCACGCTCACCGGGGGCGCCGGCCATGTTGATCACGTCCTCCACGGACTTGCCTGCCGCCTGGAATTCGGCTGCGTGGATGTACCAGGCACCTGCGCCGTCGACCTGTCCGCTGACCATCGCGGTCTCGGCGCCGACGCCGCCCTGCTGCTCCGTGGAGAGCTTCACATTGACGCCGTACTTCCCGTAGTAGCCGAGCTGCTTGGCGAGGACGTACTGCAGGTAGATCTGTTTGTCCCAGCCGCCGACCATCAGCGTGAAGGTTGGATTCGACGCGGCACGCGCCGACTTGGCCGATGCTGTCGCGCTGACGGCGGCGGCTGAGCCGCCGGCAGCGATCGCAGCCACTGCCATCACGCTTGCTATGCGCTTGGTTGTCACTCTTGTTTCCTCCCTCTGGAGATTGGGTTTGTTGGTTGTGGGTGAGGTGATGCGTGCGCGCCCTAAATGCCCGACGCTTGTGACTGCGACGGTGGGCGCCACCCGAGCACACGTTTTTCCAAGGCGGCGATGAGCGCCTCCGCGGCCAGCGCGATCACCGCGATGAGGGCCATGCCGGCAAAGACACCGTTGGCCTGGAAGGTGTTCATCGAGCTGTAGATCAGGAGCCCGAGTCCCTGCGTGGCTCCCAGCACCTCGCCGACGATCGCGCCGATGATCGCGAAGCCGAAGGCGACATGAAGGCTGGCAATGATCCAGGTTGCGGCCGAGGGGAGCACGACGTGGCGATTGATCTGTCCGCGGTTTGCGCCGAGCACGCGTGCGTTGGCGATCAGGTTCTTGTCGACTTCGTGCACACCCTGGAAGGCGTTGAAGAACACGCCGAAGAACACCAGCACCGCCGCCGTCACGACCTTCGAGGTCGTGCCGACGCCGAAGGCGACTGTGAACAGCGCGGCGACCACGATGCGCGGGATCGCGTTCAGGACCTTGATGTACGGATTGAGGACGTCAGACAGGAAGCGGATCTGCCCGAGGCCGATACCGACGATCACACCGGCGACCACGCCGATCACGAAGCCGAGCACAGCCTCCTTCAGCGTGACCCAGATATTGGCCCAGATCGAGCCGAACTCGGTGCCGTGCTCGAACCAGGTCTTCAAAGTCGTGACGACCCCTGTGGGCCTGCCCCAGAAGAACGGGTCGACGATCGGGCCCGTGCTCTTGGCTGTGAAGAGCTGCCAGAGGCCGAACACCAATACGAAGGCGGCGAGTCGGGCGCTCCAGAGGGCAGCGGTCCGTCGCCGCTGGGCGGTGCGCTCGGCTGCGGCGATCTGGGCCTCGGACTGCGCCTGCTCGACGGCCTGCGCCGCAAGCCCGGTCTCGCTGGGCGCGGTGTTCGCGCGTGTGAGCGAACCCCAGCTCATGACTGTGTCTCCTGGCCGGGCGCTGTTGCGGTGCGGGCATACGCGCGCTCAACCTCCTCGCGCAACGCGCCCCAGATCTGTTGGTGCAGCCCCTGGAAGCGCTCGTCGAAGCGGATCTCCTGGACGGCGCCGCGCGGGCGCGGTAGGTCCACTTCGTACACGGCCTTGACCGTTCCCGGGCTGGCGGTCACCACCACCACCTTGTCCGAGAGCGCGATCGCCTCCTCCAGGTCGTGGGTCACGAAGATCACCGTGGGCTTGGTCTGCTCCCACAGGGAGAGGAGCTCGTTGGACATGATCGCCTTGGTCTGCACGTCGAGCGCGCCGAACGGCTCGTCCATCAGCAGCACCGAGGGCTCGTTGATCAGCGCTGCCGCGAGTGCCACGCGCTTGCGCATCCCGCCGGAGAGCTGATGCGGATGGTGGTCCTCGAAGCCGGCGAGTCCGACGCGGCGCAGCCAGTCTGTGGCGCGGATACGCGCCTCGCGTTTTGAGACGCCGTGAAACAGCGGACCCATCATCACGTTGCCCGCGACGGTCTTCCACGGCAACAACGCGTCAGCCTGGAACATGAAGCCCGTGCCCTGCGTGATGCCGGATACCGGCTTGCCATTGACGGTCACGCTGCCGGCGTTCGGACGGTCAAGTCCGGAGACGAGGCCGAGTGTCGTCGACTTGCCGCACCCCGTTGGGCCGACCACGGCGCAGAACTGCCCCGGCTCGATCTTCAGGTTGAAATCTCGAAGCGCGGTGAACGCCGTGCCGGTGGGTGTGACGAACCGCTTTGTTGCTCCGCGCAGCTCGATCCCGGCCGCGCGGACGCCCGGGTGATCGCGCACAGCTTCGCTGGCAGCAGCTGCCGCCATCTCTCTCCTCCTACCCTCGACAACACATGTCCCGGGCGCGAGAACCGGCCCCGGTGGACATCAAAGTAGGAGTGGATGCCACCCCTGGCAAGAGTTCTGCTCCTTACCCGACAAAGCGTTATTTGCCCGACTTTTGCGCGTTTTGTGCAGAAAACTTGCACGTTGCCTCGCCGGTCCTAGACTCACCCTCTAGGAGAGGTCATGTGGCGTCGGGGCCAGCTGTCTAACCGTATTCTTGCCAGTGTCGTCGCGATCCTTGTCGCAACGGCCGTGGTCGGCTTTGTGCTCGACGCGCTGAGCCGCCGAAGCGACCTCGAGCACGAATACCAGCGACGCGCGCTCGTGATCGGGCAGACGTTCGCGGCGATGCCGGCGATTCGCGAAGCAATGTCTCGCCATGACGCCGCCGACCGCCGTGAGATCCAGGCGCTCGCTCAGCAAGTGCGAAAGCAGACGGGCGCCACCTACGTCGTGGTCATCAATCGTAACGGGGTCCGCTTCTCACACCCCAACCCCGAGTTGATCGGCAAACGCGTCAGCGAGCCGGTGATTGCACTCGACGGTCGGGACCACCTCGGTGTGGATCACGGCAATCTCGGGATCTCGGCAAACGCCAAGGTTCCGCTGCGAGCGCCCAACGGTCAGATCATCGGTGAGGTGTCGACGGGGATTCTTGAGAAGCGGGCGTTGAACCAGTTGCTCCACGAGCTTCCAACACTGCTTCTTTACCTCGCGATCTCGCTGGGGATCGGCATTGTCGCCTCACTCACGCTGGCGGGGCGCCTGAAGCGAAGCACCTTCGGGCTCGAGCTGGATGAAATCGCCGCCCTCGTGCAGGAGCGTGAGGCGATGCTCCACAACATCCGCGAGGGTGTGATCACGCTCGATGAACGCGAGCAGGTGACACTGATCAACGACGAGGCCACGAGGCTGTTGCCGATTCCGGAGCTGGCCCTGGGACGCTCGATCGAGGAGCTGGTGGGGCCGGGCCGGCTACGCGATCTGCTCACTGGAGCGACGTCTGGAGAGGACCAGATCGTCCTCACCGACGAGCACATCCTGGTGGTCAATCGCATGCCGGTCGTCCGTGGGGGACGCAGGCTCGGCGCTGTCATCACGTTGCGCGACCGCACCGAGCTCGAGGCGTTGATCCGCGAGCTCGACGGCGTCGACGCGCTCACCGACGCGCTGCGGGCTCAGCAGCACGAGTTCTCAAATCGCATGCACACGCTAGCGGGGCTGATCGAACTCGGTGATCACGATGCCGCGGCGCACTACGCGCTCGACGTGTCGAGGGGCGCCGGCGGTTTGGCGGAGGCGATCCGCGCCCGGATCGAGCGGCCCGAGATCGCCGCGATGCTGCTCGCCAAGACGACGATCGCGGCGGAGCGCAGCGTGACGCTCACACTCACCGACGACTCTCGCCTGACCGCGAATGCGCTGGACACGAGCTCGGTGCTGACGATCGCCGGGAACCTGATCGACAACGCGATCGATGCGGCCGCCGCCGGTCCTTCGCCGGCCCGTGTGACGGTTCGCCTCGTCAGTGACGACTCCGTCCGGATCGAGGTCAGAGACACCGGCACCGGGGTCCCGAGGGACATGGCCTCTCAGATCTTCAACGATGGTGTCACCACCAAGCCGGCGGAACCCTACCGGCAACGCGGGATCGGGCTGGCGCTGGTTCACCGCCTGGTCCGCCAATCCGGTGGCAGGATCGATTTCACCTCCGGCGACGGGAGGTCCAGCAGCAACGGCTCGGGCGGAACGGTCTTCACAGTTGTTCTGCCGCTGACTTTGCCCACCGAGTCAGAGGTCGGCGCGTGATCGACACGCTGATCGTCGAGGACGACTACCACGTCGCCTCGATCCACGGTGCCTATCTGCGCCGCGTCGACGGATTTGACGTCGCCGGGCACGCTTCGACGCTCGCCAGCGGCCGGACGGAGATCCAGCGGCTCGCGCCCGGGCTCGTGCTGCTCGACATCTACCTGCCGGACGGCAACGGATTGGACCTGGTCCGCGAGGTCTTGGAGGCCGAGGGACCGCGCCCGGACTTCCTCGTGATCTCCGCGGCCCGCGACATGAAGAGCGTGCGCGCCGCGATGCAGCTTGGTGCCGTCCATTACCTCGTGAAGCCATTCAACTTCCAGCAGCTCGAGGAACGCCTCACCGCGTACCGCGAACTCTCACGCCGACTGGACCGGATCGGCGACACGGAGGAACGGGAGGCCGAGCAGCACGAGGTCGACGCGCTCTACAGTCTGCTGCGGGGCCCCACCGGCCTGCCGAAGGGTCAATCGGGGCCGACGATGGCCTCGATTCGCGAGCTGTTGGGGGGCTCCGACGAGGACCTGTCGGCTGCCGAGATCGCCAGCCGGATCGGGATCAGCCGCTCGACTGCGCAGCGCTACCTGGCCGAACTGGCCCGTCAGGGTAAGGTTGATCTGCGCCTGCACTACGGCGCCGCTGGGCGGCCAGAGCATCGCTACCGGGCCGCGCCGAACCCGAGCCGTATGTGACGGATGCCGGACGCTGGCTCGTGGGAGCCGCACAGCACATCGGGTCGAGGTCGATCTCCCTCAAAGCAGCTCAGCGCAGCCAGGGCCCTCCAAGGTTCGACACGTGACATAGATGATCAGCGTCAACCGTGGCGCTAGGCCTGGCGTTTATGTAGGTGCGGCTCAAGGTAACTCAAGATGAGATGCGATCCCAGATCGCGGAGTGCCACGGCTCCGCGGGGCGCGGACAGCTGGGGCCCCGCTTGGGTCCGGCTTCATTGACTCTGCCGCCGGCAAGCGCCCGGCAGCAAGCGCGGTCATGCGCGATCCCAGCCACGGCCCTAGATCAGAAAGAGACTGATTCCTAACTATGGTAGGGTGGTCTGATGGCTGCCAGTCGGCGGTCCTTCCGCGAACTCCTGAGGTTGTCGATGTTTGATTGGCGTCGTGAGCGCTTCTTTCGCTGGTCTCTGATGGCGTTTGTGCCCGTGGTCGCTGTTGCCGCGGGTGGTTACGGCATTTCGTCCGCGTCGGCGAGCGGTTCGCATGCTCGTCAGGCGACTGCAGCGGGTGGCCAGATCGTGGCAGTTGGCGCGGAGAATGAGTATGCGAATGTGATCTCGCAGATCGGCGGCAGGTATGTGAAGGTGTCGGCGATCATGAGCAACCCGAACACGGATCCGCACACGTTTGAGGCGAGCGCGAGCGTTGCGGAGACGGTCAGTGCGGCGAAGTTGATCTTGCAGAACGGCGTGGGGTATGACGATTTCATGGGCAAGATCGAGTCGGCGTCCTCGAGCAGCTCTCGAAAAGTGATCGACGTTCAGCAGATTCGTCGGCTGCCGGACAGCACGCCGAACCCGCATCTCTGGTATTCGCCGAAGACGATGCCGGCGGTCGCCAAGGCGCTGGTGACTGACCTGTCTGCGCTCGAGCCGTCGCACGCCGTGTATTTCAAGGCGAACGCGAAGAGGTTCGATAACTCGTTGAAGCCATGGCTGAACGCGCTGAAGGCGTTCAAGAAGAAGTATCCAAACACGCCGGTTGCCACGACTGAGCCGGTGGCGGATTACATGCTGCAGGCCGCCGGGGTGGATAACAAGACGCCGTTCTCGCTGCAGGCGGCGATCATGAACGGCACCGATCCGGCGCCGCAGAACGTCACCCTGCAGAACAGCCTGTTCTCAAAGCATCAGGTCAAGGTGTTCGTTTATAACCAGCAGGTGACCGACACGATCACGCAGTCGTTCTTGAAGCTGGCGGCGAAGTACAAGGTCCCGGTCGTCGGGGTGTATGAGACGATGCCGACACCGGGGTACACGTACCAGTCTTGGATGATGGCTGAGCTGAACGCGTTGAAGAAGGCCGTGACCAGCGGGAAGTCCACCACGAAGCTGGTGCCTTGAGCAGCGGCTCACAGGACCCGAGCGGTCAGGAGATCCTCTCGGTTGAGGGGGTATCCGTTCGTCTTTCCGGGCGAGCGATCTTGCGCGATGTCGGCTTTCGGATCCGGGCCGGTGAGTTCACCGGGCTGATCGGGTCAAACGGTGCCGGCAAGACGACGCTGTTCCGGGTGATCCTCGGGTTGCAGGCAACTCAGTCCGGCACGGTGCGCGTCGGCGGCCAGCCCCGCTCCCGTCGTAATCCGTTGATCGGATATGTCCCCCAGAAATTCCTGCTGGACCCCGACGCACCGCTGCGAGCCCGTGACTTGGTCGGGTTGGGCCTTGACGCGCACAAGCTCGGGTTCGCTATGCCGTCTGGATCTCGCGCATCTCTGATTGACGAGATGCTCGACGCGGTCGACGCTCGCGCGTTCGCGAGCGCGCGGGTCGGCAACCTCTCCGGCGGGGAGCAGCAGCGCGTACTGATCGCGCACGCCCTGATCAGCCGCCCCAGATTGCTGCTGCTCGACGAGCCGTTGGCGAACCTCGATCTCCGCAGCGGGCAGGAGACGGTTGGTCTGTTGTCGCGAATCTCCAAGGAGCAGAACATCGCGATCCTGCTCTCCGCGCATGAGATGAATCCGCTGCTGCCGGTGATGGACCGGATCATCTACATGGCCGGCGGTCGGGCGGCAAGCGGTTCAACCGAAGAGGTTGTCCGCAGCGAGGTGCTATCGGAGCTCTACGGTCACCACGTCGACGTGCTGAATGTCCACGGACGCGTGCTGGTGGTGGCCGGAGCAGACCCGCATGCCGACTACTCACATGACGGTGCCGGCGCCCCGGTCGAGGTCATTTCGTGAGCGGCTTGCTCTCGTCCGTTTTTGCTCAAGGGTTTTTCTCAAGCAGCTCGGTTCGCATCGCGCTCGCAGTCGGCGTGCTCGGCGCGATTGTCGGTGGCACGGTCGGGATCTTTACGGTGCTTCGCGGTCAGTCGTTCGCTGGTGAGGCGCTCGGTGACATCGGCACCACCGGCGGGTCCGGCGCGTTCCTTATCGGGATCGGGCCGCTGTGGGGGTTCCTGATCGCGGGGGTGGCCGCTGCGGGGGTTATGGAGATGATCGGGATCCAGCGCGCCCGCGGCCGGGACCTGGCGACTGGGATCGTGCTCGGCGGAGCGCTTGGTCTCGCGGCGCTGTTTCTGTATCTCGCGACCACCTCTACCAGCACGACCGGCGCGACCGTGACGATCCTGTTCGGGTCTGCGTTCTCGACTCCGAGCTCAACGATCCCGCTTGCGCTGGTGCTGGCCGCGGTCTCCATCGGCCTGATCACTGTTCTTTACCGCCCATTGCTGCTCAGCTCTGTCAGTCCTGAGCTGGCGGCTGCTCGCGGAATCCCGGTCCGGCTCGTTGGCGCGCTGTATCTGCTGGCGCTGGCGGTCGCGATGGCACTCAGTGCGATCACGATCGGCACGATCCTCTCAACCGCACTGCTCGTCGGCCCCGCCGCCACCGCACTGCGACTGACAAGGAGTCCTGGCCGGGCGCTGCTGGCAGCAGCGCTGATCGGTGTGGTGGCGATGTTCGTCGGGATCGTGCTCGCGTACGACAGTTTCGACTGGCCGCCGAAGGGAAACGGTTGGCCAATCAGCTTCTTCGTCGTCTCGTTGATCCTGCTCTTCTATCTGCTGTCCGGCCTTCCAGGCCTGCTGGATAGACGCAAAGCCCAGCCGGGTGACCACGACCAAGTGCCCGCTCCAGTCTGAGAGGGAGCCAGGCAGATGTTTCAGAGCTTCATGGTCAACGCCTGGATCGTCGGCAGCGTCGTCGGGATGGTTGCCGGGATCGTCGGCTTCTTCGTCGTGATGCGCGGTTCCGCGTTTGTCGCGCACGCGATCCCGAACGGCGCGTTTGCCGGTGCTGCGGGGGCTGCCCTGATCGGGATCAACACGCTGATCGGACTTGGTGTCTTCTCCCTGCTGGGAGCGCTTGGGATCGGAATGCTCGGCCGGCGCGGCCGTCACGACGCCGTGACGGCACTCGTGCTCGTGTTCATGCTCGGGCTCGGAGCACTGTTTCTGAGCTTGAGCTCCGAATACGCTCCGGAGGTCGACTCGCTTCTGTTCGGCGAGGTGCTGGGCATCAGCCCAAGCGAGCTGGGACCAACGATCGGCCTGGCGGTCGTTGCGGTCGTGGCGGTCGCGGTGCTGTACCGGCCGCTGATGCTCGCGTCGACACTCCCCGATGTCGCGGAGGCACGTGGAATCAACACGTTCCGTATCGAAATCCTGTTCCTGCTGGTCGTGGCGCTGGCGACGACCATGACAGTCCCGGTTGTCGGCACTCTGCTGATCTTCAGTCTCATGATCGGAGCGCCGGCGGCGGCCCGCTCGTTCACCGACCGACCCGGCCTCGCGATGCTGCTGTCGGTCGTGTTCGCGCTGATCAGCGTGTGGTCCGCGATCGCGCTGTCGTACAAGACGAACTACCCGATCGGGTTCTTCGTCGGGACGATCAGCGCGGCGTCGTACGCGCTTGGGCGGATCTGGTCGGCGGTCCGCAGACACCGGAGGTCGCCTCCCAGAGTGGCGTCGCTCGCGGCGGTATCGTCGTGACCACGCGGACACGCCGGTCCACGGACTTCGGCCGATAAACAAGACTGCGACCTAGAATCATCGTATGGAACAAGGCATCGAGGCTGAGCGGTGGACTGAGCGGGCGCTCGACAAGCTCGCCGACGCCGGCTACCGTCGCGGGGGCGCTCGGCGCGGGTTGCTGACACTCCTCGGTGAGCAACGCTGCGCGCTCTCAGCCTTCGAGATCGAGCAAGCACTCGCCGACACCGACCGGCGGGTGTCGCGCGCCAGCGTTTACCGGATCCTTGAGGAGCTCGAAGCGATCCACGTCGTCCAGCGTGTCGAGGTCGGAGCCGGGATCACCCGTTATGAGCCCGTACGGCACGGCCGCGGACACCACCACCACCTGGTCTGCGACCACTGCGGACGCCTCGAGCCGTTCTCAGATGAAGGCCTGGAGCGCGCGCTCACACGTCTCTCTGACCGTGTGCCGCTCGAAGTCTCCGAGCACGAAGTCGTGCTCCACGGCGCCTGCACCGACTGCGTCAGCTGAACAACGTCTCGCCCCTCGTCAC
This sequence comes from uncultured Conexibacteraceae bacterium, assembly GCA_963848435.1. GTDB lineage: Bacteria > Actinomycetota > Thermoleophilia > Solirubrobacterales > Solirubrobacteraceae > Palsa-465. The sequence continues at coordinate 688,626 of CAWKDQ010000011.1, forward strand.
GGCCACGGCAGCCTAACGCTGTAGTCCGCAGCGGATCGCCGCCGTGTCCGCATCGGCCACGGGCAGCGTGACGCTCTACAACGCCGTGCGGCCCTACGCCGCCGCCAATCTCGACCTGGCGCAGCTGGTGCAACACGAGGTACTCACGAGCCTGCACAAACAAGGAGCGCCGATTCCCAATCTTGGCGTCCACACCGATGTCGGCTACGGACACCTCACCGCAGCCGACCGCGCGTACGGGCATCTGGTGCTACTCGGACCGTTCAAGCGCGGTTACCTCGCCACGCCAACCACTGCCCCAGGCAGCCCTGATCGGACCCCTGTTCCTGACCAGCCCGGCCGAGGCATCACTGGCCGACTCTCCCGCCGTACAACAGGGAATCGGACGGGGCCTGGCAGATGCCGCCCAACACTTCCTGCTCGCACGAAACGGCTCAAATCGCGCATAACAGCACACTAGTTCGGACGGACAGCCTGTCGCAGCTGCGTCAACCGAAGGGTGCTTGGCAGGCAGTTCCTAAGTGGAGCCAGACGGGTTCGAACCGACGACCTCCTGCTTGCAAAGCAGGCGCTCTCCCAGCTGAGCTATGGCCCCGAGAGGCACGAGTTTATCGCCTCGAGCTGAGCTGGCCGCAACCACCTGGATCGGCAAACCTGGCTGCACGCGGGGCGTCAGCCGGCTGCGCGGCGTTCAATCCGCACGAGGTCCAGTGGCGGTGGAATGCCGAGTTCGGCGAGGGCAGAGCGCGCGCGTGCGAGGACGGCACGGGCGGCGCCGCGGCGGCCCTGCTGGAGCAGAGCGCTGGCAGCCCGGAGGTAGCGGTGCTCATCGTAGGGAGCAAGGTCGATCGCGAGTTCTACGTAGCGACGGACCTCATCGAGGTCACCGCGCTCGGTGGCGATGTCGCTGCAGAGATCGAGCAGCTCCAGGGCTATGCGACGGGCGCGCTCGCGTGGTCGCTCGAGCCACGGCTCGTAGAGATCCCCGGGCAACAGGTCGCCGTGATATCGGGAGATCGCAGAAGACGCCATCGCGAGTGCCAGGTTTGGCTCTGCCGCACCGAAGGCGAGCGCCTGGCGAGCCTCCCGCTCGAATTCCTGCAGGTCGACGCGCATTTCCTCTGCCAGGGACAGGCTGTCACCATCACGGATCACCACATCGCCAGCATCCGAGCGGAGCCGGCTGAGCGTCGTTCGCAGGCGGTTGCGGCCCGCGGCCGGGTCCGCCTCCGGCCAGAGCGCGTCGATCACCGCGTCGGCGGGCAGGCGGCCGCCGGTGGCCACCAGCAGCTTCAGCAGCTGCGGCCCGCGGCCGGCGGCAAGCGGCAGCGGGCGCCCCGCACGCGTCAGCTGGAAACGGCCGAGGACGCTCAGGTTCGCCGGAAGTGAGGTCTGCTCGAGCGCCAACGCTGCCGGCCGGCCTGTCTCCACGGCCAGGCCCAGCAACGCCTCGGTGACCTCACGCTCCTTTGTGATCGGGAGCTGGTCGAGCCCGATCCGAGCGGCCTCTTCGAACGCGCGCGCTGCAAGTGCGCCGACTCCGGGTTCGCCGCCCCGGAAGGCGACGTGAGCCTGGAAGAGCATCACGCGCCAGCGCTCACGGGGGTCGACACGATGCGTGAAGACGGCTTCGAGGCGATCCGCTGCCCTATCCGGATCGCCGTGCCGTGCGAGCAGTGCGGACTCTGCCATCGCGATCATGGGCTCACCGTCCTTGGGGTCCCGCAGACCGCGCTCCAGATACTCCCACGCCAGCGAGATCTCGCCAACACGGTCAAGCATGTCGGCTGCGTCGCCGAGGAAGTCACCCGACATCGGCTCGAACCACTCGCCCTGATGTTGCTCCACCAGGCGCAGGTGCTCGACGACAAAGGGGCCGTCGCCGGAGTGCGACGCGATCGTCGCCTGATTCCAGTAAGCGAACGCGCGGAGCTCGTCATCGTCGATTCTCTCGCCGACGGCGAGCACCTGGCCGGCGGCGTCCTGGGCCTCCTGGTAGCGGCCGAGCTCGATCAGCACCTCACAGCGAAAGCTCTGCAGGAACGCCCAGCGGCGGGGGCGCTCGACCACGGTCTGCATGCCGTCCTCCAGGGTTGCCAGCGCAGCGCGCGCGTTGCCGAGCGCGAACTGAATCCACATCGCCTGATACGGGACGGTCCCGGCGGCGACGGTGGGCAGGCCGACTCTGCGGTAGATCGCGGCCGCGCGTGTGAACAGCTCGTTTGCGCTCTGCATTGCAGCCTCATCACGGATCCCAGTCGCATCGGTCCGCCAGCACGTGGCTCGCGCCAATGCTGACAGTGCGCGAGCGTGGGTGATGGGGTCAGCTCGGCCGTCGTCGGCTCCGTCGGCGATCTCGGCTCCGCTCGGTCTTTTTCCTCTGAGGAAGTTCGTCGCCCGCTCCTCCACCACCGCGTATTCGCTTTGACGCATCAGGTCAGTGATCCGTTCAACCTCCAATGAACCGCGCAGCGCGCTGTCGTCACCCGACGCGGCAATATTGTCGAGCCGGTCGAGCACAGTCGTGCGCTTGTCGAAGAGCCCGGCGCCGTCATAGAGGCGGGCAAGGTGCAGCAGAATCGCCGGGTTGTGGTCAAGCGTCGCGTCGTCGAACCCGTCGACCAATGACTCGTACCTGAGGATGTCAATCGAGTCGAGCGCAGCAGGCGGTGCACCACCCAGCAGCGTCGCGGCCTGTTCGATCTCACCGATTGCCAAGAGCAGCTCGACCGCTGCAGCCATCTCACCGCTACGGAGGTAGGAGTCGGCCGCAGCGCTGAGGGCCGCCACGTCGGCAGGCGCCAGCGTGACCAGGAAATCTCGTACAGGCCCGGGCAGGTCCCACTGACCGTCGCCAGCTGGTGCGAGCGGGACACCGGCCGCGAGCGCTCGCTCGACGTAGTCATCACCGGCGACCTCGTCGACGATCTGGCGGGTGGTCGGCACCAACCTCGCGATCTGGGCAAGGAGCTGCAGATCGGTCTGATCGAGCGCGGACACCGCTTCATCGAGGATCGTGGCAACCGCTGCCTGACCCTGCTGCGCCCCTGCGGCGTGCGCGATCGCGGCGAGATCCTCGCCGGTACGCTGCGCACGCGCCACGCTGAGCACCGTCGCGGCCGTCCAACCCCCCGTGGCGGCATGGAGCGCGGCAACGGAGGCTTCGTCGACATCCAGCCCGAAGCCGCGGTGACAGAGTTCCCGAACCTCCTGCTCTTGGAGCGCCAGATCTGCCGCCTGGAGCTGGAAGCATTCGGCTCGGCGCAGCCGTTCGGCGCCTGGAGGCAGGCGGCGAGCCAGCAGCAGCAGCCGCTGCTCGCCGCGCAGCCGCTGGGCGAGCGACTCGATCAGCGCGGCGGCATCGCGGGTCGCGTGATGAGCGTCATCGATGACGAAGGCGCAGCGTTCCGATTCCAGTGCCGCGAGCGCCGTCTCGAGCACCTCATGCGGGTCGTCGCCCGCGCCGGCGACCGCGGCTGCGGCCTCGCTGAAGCCGGCGCGGACGATGCCCGAGCGCACACGAGCGACGAACAGGGCTGCGGTGCCGGCATGCTCATGAAGTGGGATCTCGATCCCGACCGCGTTCCAACCGTCGACGATCTCGGCGGCCAGGGTCGTCTTGCCATAGCCGCCGCCGGCCTCGACCACCACGACGCGCTCGGACCTGACCGCGTCGACGAGGCGGGCTCGCGGAATGTGATGGGCGGGGAGCGATCGCATCGGCTCTCGGTACCGGCGCGAAGACCGGACGGAACGGCGAACGACGCGAGCCGACGCGGTCAGTCGCGGCAGTGTAACGCTCGTGTAATGCCTCTGCCATACCTTCGCCGCCGATAACGCGGGGTCGATCGGCGCCTCCGCAAGCACAGAGGAGGCTGGGACAAATGCATCAACAGCGCAAGAGGCAAATGCACAGGGGCACACGCGCGCTGCTGGCGGCGGTGGCCGTCGCGGCTGGGTTCTGCTCGTACAGCTCCGCCGCCCTGGCGGCGACGCATGGAAGGCTGCATGTCTGGGTGACACCCAGAGACGGGGCATCGGATCCGATCCTCCTCACCGGCGTGATCGCCGACCACGGGAGGGCAACATCGATCGACAAGAATGGCACCGTCAACAGCAACGGCGGCTACGTCAAGGTTGTGCTCACCCAGGGAACGTTCGAGGTCAACAAGGGGTCATTTGGCAAGGCGGGGCATCATGTCCAGCCGGTGTTCAACATGACCACGTGCAGTGGGCAGGCGACATGGTCCGGAAACATCACCCTGTTCAACGGCACCGGCGCATACGCCGGCATCAGAGGGACGATCCGGCTGACCGATTCCTTTGCGGGAATCGCGCCGCGCTACAAGTCCGGCCCCAAGAAGGGGCAGTGCAACATGAACGCCAACCCGGCGCCAGGCGCGCAGTTCCAGGCGCCGATCGTGGGCAGCGGCAGCGTGTCGCTCTGACCCCAGGTACCGCGACAGGGACGCCGTGCCGGTGGTTCCATCGGTGGACCACCGGCACGCGTCAGTTGTCGAAGTCGAAGTCCCGCGGCGGACGCTGCTCGAACCAGAGCCGGTCGTGCTCGGGGGTGTCCTGGAGGAACTCGGGCGTCTCCTCGAGCACGTCCTCGTCCTCGGCCGCCTCCACCGGTTCCTCGGCCGCCTCCACCGGTTCCTCGGCCGCCTCCACCGGTTCCTCGGCCGGCTCCACCGGTTCCTCGGCCGGCTTCTCCGAGCCGTCGACCGGTTGCGGCCTCTCCTTGGCCGGCTCCTCTGGGTCCTCGACCTGCCCCGGAGCCGGTTCATCGTGAAAGACGCCCGCTACATCGAACTCGTGAGTCGGCTGCAGGTCGTGGCGATGCCGAGCGGACTCGCGAGGTCCGCTTCCGGGAATCTCCGGCTCAGCACCTTCTCCTGAGCCGTGGACCTGAGCGGCCTGGGGCTCATCGGCGTGGGGCTCATCGGCGTCCGAAGGCTCGCCCGATGGCGGCTCGGCCGCGAACCGCGGCCGGCTGGGAGGTCGGTTGAAGGTCAGCTGTGGCGGTTCGACGGCCTCGTGCATCTCCGTCGCCTGCTCATCGCCACGATCCTCATCGTGCTCGTGAAGCTCCCGGTACGCGGCGAACTCGTCGGCCTCAGCGTCCTGTGCGGCGGCGGTCCGTGCATCACGCTCGTCGGCAGCCCGCTCCGCGCTGCGGTTGCGGCGCAGGAAGCGTCGCTTTGGCTGGGGCGGCTCGACCTCCTCGGCCGGCTCCTCGTGCCGGCTCTCAGGTAGGTCGTCGACGTAGTCCTCGTCCTCGTACTCGTCCGGCGACTCCAACTCCGGATCCGGTGCCATCGACGCAATCGATGGATCGCGCCGAACCGGTCCGAGCGCCTCCCGCTCAAGTCGCTCGATCTCAGCCGGATCTGCCCCTCGGGCGCGTTTGAGATCCAGATGCTCGCGGATCGCTTCGTCCAGCAGGCCCATGACCTAAGCCTATCGACTTGGAGCGCGTGCACGCTGTCGGTGGGGAACCGGTCCTGACCGCTCCGGCCGGGCTGCCGGCCAGCGGGCCGAGCAGCCCGGTAACGCGCCGAGGCGGTCCGGCGCGGGGTGCCGTACGGCGGCTAAACTCCTTGCGACCTGGCGGCTCACGCCGTCGCACGGGGCTATAGCTCAGATGGGAGAGCGCCTGGATCGCACCCAGGAGGTCGCCGGTTCGATCCCGGCTAGCTCCATTTTTTCTGGCCGAGGATCGGCCGGAAACCCGGGGAGCTCAGCTCCGCGATCAGCGCTTCGCGATCCTCGTCGACAGCGCGATCTGCTATCAGATCGTCGGCGTGGGTGGGTGGACACTCGTCTTCATAGGTTTGGCCGTACTCGGAGTCGCGGCGGTGTCGTCGCGGCTGTCGGGTACATCGGTGACCGCCGCGATGGTCTTCGTGGCAGTCGGATTGCTGCTCGGCCCCAAGGGGCTAGGGGGGGTTGACCCCTCGATCGAGGGCGAGACGGTTCGGACGTTCGCCGAGGCGACCCTGGCGCTTGTTCTGTTCTGCGACGCATCGCGGATCAACTTCGCGGTGTTGCGCCGGCAGGCCGGGGTGCCGGTCCGGCTGCTCGGAATCGGGCTCCCGCTCACGATCGCGCTGGGCGCCCTCGCCGCCGTGATGTTCGATCGCATCACGCTCTGCGAGGCGCTGGTCCTCGGGGTTCTGCTCGCACCGACCGACGCCGCCCTGGGGCAGGCTGTCGTCACGGACTCGAGGCTCCCGTCGCGTGTGCGCCAGGGCCTCAACGTCGAGAGCGGCCTCAACGACGGCATCTGCGTTCCGCTTCTGTTCATCGTGCTCGCGGCTGCGGAGGCCGAGTCGCACGTTGAGGGTTGGCACCATGCGTTCACGATCGTCGTGGAGGAAATCGGTTACGGGCTGCTGGGAGGACTCGGTGCCGGCACGCTTGCCGCGACGGTCGTGCTGTTCGCCGGCCGGCGGAATTGGATTGCCGGACCATGGTTGCGGATGATTCCGTTCGCCACCGCTGCAATCGCCTACGCGAGCGCAGCAGCACTCGGTGGCTCGGGATTCATCGCGGCGTTCATCGCCGGCGCGATCTTCGCGACACTGCTGCGCCGCGATCCCGAGGAGATCACGAGCTCGGCCGAGGAGATTGGTGGCGGCCTTCTCAACGGCGTCACGTTCCTGCTCTTCGGAGCCGTGCTGTTGGGTCCGGCTCTTAGTGAGCTCACTTGGAAGGTGGTGCTCTACTCGGCGTTGAGCCTCACGCTCGTACGCATGCTGCCGGTCGCGGTTGCCCTTCTGGGCACGCATGCCCGGCTCCGAACGGTCGCCTTCCTGGGCTGGTTCGGCCCTCGCGGGCTTGCGTCGATCGTCTTTGCCCTGATCGTGGTGCAGGAGTCGCACCTGCCCCAGACGCCGACGATCCTCACGGCTACCTACGTCACGGTCGGGCTGTCTGTACTGCTTCATGGCGTCTCCGCCGTGCCGCTCACCGACCGCTACGCCCGCTGGTACGAATCGCATCCGCGACACGCACGCCCGCCGATGGAACACCAGCCGGTCGAGGTTCACCGCGCCCGGGGCTGAATCGGGACGCACCACCGGGCCTGCCGAAATCTGGGCTCAGCGATGTCAATGGCTCCACGGGGTTATGCTCCGGACAACCGGCATTACCACCCCACACCTGAGGGAACGAGGAGAGATGTCAACCGAGCCCGAGCAGCTTCCGCTGTTGACCCTGATCACCGCGATGACTGCGGATTCGATGGAGGCCACAACCCTGGACGGCCAGACGCTGATGCTGGTACGCATCGCGGCGCTCGTCGCAAGCGACGCGCCTCCGGCGTCATACCTGCTGAACCTTCGCATGGCCGGCCTTGCCGGAGTCGATGAGACGGCGGTGCGCGGCGTCCTGGCAGCCGTGGCGCCGATCGTCGGCACGGCCCGGATCGTCAAGGCCGTCGAAGCCCTGGTCGAGGCGTTTGAGCTGAAGCTCGAGCTGGGCGAACTGAACATGGGCTAGAGCGGTCGCTGGGCGAGCGCGGCTGCGCCGACGGCGCGGCGAGTCGCTCGCCCTTGGGGAGCCCAGCGGCGGCAACGGCCGTAGTTCATATCCTGGGTCTGAGTGACCGATCCACGCGAAGACATCGATACGCGCGCCGACTGCGAGCGGCTCGTGAGGGCCTTCTACGGTCGCGCGCTGACCGACCCGATCATCGGCTACCTCTTCACGGACGTCGCCCATCTCGATCTGGAGGCTCACGTTCCCCGGATCACGAGCTTCTGGGAGACGGTCCTCCTCGATGCCCACAGTTACGGTGGTGGGGCCTTCCGCCCGCACATCGAGCTGCACATGAAGTCGCCGCTCCAGCACGGCCACTTCGAGCGGTGGCTGTATCTATGGCGCGAGACCATCGACGCGATGTTCGAGGGAGAACGGGCTGAGCTCGCCAAGGCTCATGCCACACGCGTGGCCCTGGCGTTCGAGTCGCGACTGCGGAACTTCGACGCGCAGGAGTTGGAGTTTGCGCCCGGCCTCCCCGATGAGCTGCCGGTGATCCAGCACCACCGGTCCGTATGACCGATTCATCCCTGTTCAAGGCGGACAGCGACAAGCTCCCGGCCAGCCTGCCCGTCCGACTGATGCGCTGGTGGATCCCGGCAGGTCTCTGTCTGATCGGTGTCGTGCTGCTCGTGGCGGATGACTTCGACACGTTTGGCGTATCCGCGTTTGCCGCGTTCGTCGGTGCCGGCAGCTCCACCTGGCTGATCAACTTTCTCTGGCGCCTGGGTGTCAGCGGCGACGATGAGCGTGACCACGAGGCCAGGGATCGCGAGTACCTGGCCAAGCACGGTCACTGGCCCGACGAGGAGCGGTGAACGGACCGCCGGGCTGAGCCGGCCGATAGGCTCCCGCAGATGACCGAAGCTGCTGGTGAGGTTCGTGAGCGCCTGCTGAAGGCCTGGCGCGGCGAGACCGAGGCGGGAGCGATGTACGAGCTGATCGCCGGCCGCCTGCCGGAGCGCGAGGCCGAGATCATGCGCCGTATGGCCCAGGCCGAGGCCGGTCATCGCGAACGGATCGAGGCGCGTATGCGCGAGCTCGGCATTGAGGTCCCCGCGCCGCAGAGCGTGAAGCTGTCGCGCTGGGCGCGGCTGCAGGCGAAGATCGCCCCGGTCGATCGCCTGCTGGCTGCCCGCGAGGCCGCCGAGGATGACGAGGTCGACGATCTTTACAAACACGCGACCGGAGACACCGCCACCGACGAGCTCTTGCGTGAGATCCGCAAGGACGAGCGGTCGCACTCGATGGCCGTGAACGAGATGCGCTCGGGCGGGAACGGCGACGCGACGCTTGCGGACCTGCAACTGAGTGAGAATCAACAGCGCGCGAAGGATCGGCTTGACCGCATCATGGGCCGCGAGAAGTGGCATCAGACCAGCGGCGGCTGGATCAGCGGCGCGATCTACGGCGCCAACGACGGGCTCGCATCGGTCTTCGGAATCGTCGCCGGTGTCTCCGGCGCCACCCAGGGCTCGAGCTTCGTGCTGACAGCCGGTGCCGCCGGTGCGATCGCCGCGTCGTTGTCGATGGCGACCGGTGCCTTCCTCGCGGAACGCTCCGAGGCCGAGGTCGCTGAGGCCAATCTCGAACGCGAGCGGCGGGAGATCGCCGAGCACCCTGAGGAGGAGAAGGAGGAGCTGTCGCTCTTCTACCAGCTCAAGGGGGTCGACGAGCAAACGGCGAACGCGATGGCCGAGCAGATCTCGCGCACCCCGGATGCCTTCCTGCAGGCGCTGGCGGCAGAGGAGTTCGGCGGGGTCGGCAGCGACGGCGGCGACGCCGGTCAGGCGGCGATCGCGGCCGGCATCTCCACCGGCCTTGGCGCGATGATCCCGGTGATTCCGTTCATCTTCACGACCGGTACCGAAGCGATCCTGATCTCCGCAGCGGTCTCGCTGATCGCGCACTTCCTGGTCGGCGCCGCCAAGTCGCTGGTGACGTTGCGCACCTGGTGGGCAGCCGGCCTCGAGATGACGCTGGCGGGTGTGATCGTCGGTGGCGCGACCTACCTGGTCGGCCTGGCGCTACCGACCTGACGACAGCTCCGCGACGGTGCTCGCAAGCTGCTCGTACTTCGCCTCCAGCGCGGTCAGCCGCGCGGCCAGCTCGTCGCGACTCGCGGCGCTTTCCGCGCCGGCGGCGCCTGGCTGTCGCGCCGCCGGCGGCTCGGCGGCAGGCGCAGCAAGCTCATCCCCGAGCGCATGTGCGTAACGCTCCTCCTTCTGTCCTGGCCGACGCTCCAGTCGCGCCGCATAGCCGCGCTCGATCAGTTCGGCGAGCACCTGCTCCACGGCGGAGAGCGAGTCCAACTCGACCATGCGCTCGGTCCGCAGCTTGAGCTCGCCGGGCGTCTGCGGACCACGCAGCAGCAACACGCTCAGCACCGCGAGCGCCTCGCTGCCGACGCCGAGCGCGTCCTCGGCCAGGTGGCGGTACTTGGTGGCGCGGCTGCTGTGACCACTCGCCAGCCGAGCCAATCCGTACTTCGCCAGCCGCTGCGCTGCCTCGCGCACGGTCGTCTCGTCGTAGTTGACGACCGGCTCGCGATTGGTCGACTGGTTGCACGCAAGGCGTAGTGCGTTCAGCGTCAGCGGGTACTGATCCGGCGTCGTGAACCGCTTCTCGATCAGGCATCCGAGCACGCGTTGCTCGGGCGCCGTGAGCGTGTCGATGTGCATCGGCGCGAGCGTAGTGGATGGCGTGGCATGCGCGCGTCTGTCCTGCACGCCCGCGGCGGCCCTGCATGCAGCACGTATGCACATATCTTTATATATACAAGGATCGGTGGTATGGTGGTGCAGATGGTTCAGACGCTTTCCAGCAGGTCCGCGACCTTCACCTACGCAGACGGCTCCGGCCGCACGCTCGAATCCGATGCGCCTGGCGAGTCCGTGCTCGGGTCGGAGGGCTCCGGAGCGCGCCTCCCAGACCTGGCATTCGAGGAACTTGTCGGCACGCTGCGCGCGGTCGCAGAGCCGACCCGCCTGCGGCTGGTCGCGCTGCTCGCCGGCGCCGAGCTCTCGGTGACGGAGATCAGTCAGGTGATCGGCCAGAGCCAGCCGCGCACGAGCCGGCATCTGCGCCTGCTGGTCGACGCCGGCATACTCGAGCGCGCCCCTGAGAGCACGTTCGTCTATTACCGCCTGGCCGAGGGCAGCCCCGCTGCCCAGCTCGCGTGCTCATTGGCTGCCGTCACGCCCCCGAGCGACCCGACCCTCGCGGTCGATCTCGCCGCGCTCTCCCGCGTCCGGCAGGCACGGATCGAAGCTGCGGTTGCCTACCGCGATGCTCATGCCGATGAACTCGAGGGCCTGAGCGGTCTCTATGTCGGCGAGGCCGCGGTCGAACGCGAGCTGCTGGACATGCTGGACGCAGAAGCGCCGATCGGCCGTCTGCTCGACATCGGCACCGGCACCGGACGCGTTCTGGAGCTGCTGGGGCCCCTCGCCGAACAGAGTGTCGGACTCGACGTCGACCACGACATGCTGGTGCTCGCTCGTGCCGCCCTCGGTGAGTCGCAGCTGACGCAGGCAGCGGTGCGCCACGGCGATGTCCATCGCCCGCCGTTCGAGCCGGGCAGCTTCGACGTGGCCGTCATGCACCACGTGCTGCATCTGCTCGACGCTCCCGGAGCCGCGGTCAGCGCCGCTGCCCGGCTGCTGCGCCCGGGAGGGTGTCTGCTGGTCGTCGACTTCGCGACACACGACCTCGAGCGGCTGCGCAAACTCCACGGCCATCGATGCCTTGGGATCGCCGACAACGACATGCTGGCCTGGGCCGTGCAGGCCGGGCTCGATCTGGAATCTGAGCGGGCGCTGCCTCCGGCGGACCCTGGGCAACAGCTCACGGTTCGTCTCTGGATGTTGCGTTCGCTCGGTCGCGGCGCTCCATCGCAGGTGGCGGTGAACTGATGCCGGAGATCTCCTTCGAGGTGTTCCCGCCGCGGACAGTCGACGGAGCGGTGCGGTTGGGCCAGACGCTCGACCGGCTTGCATCGCTTGAGCCTGCCTTTGTGTCGGTCACGTGCGGTGCCGGCGGAAGCGACACCGGCGCCACGCTCGATGTGCTGAGGACCGTCGCGTGCCGTGGCGACGTGCCGGCGGCGGGACACATGACCTGCGTCGGCCGCTCTCGCGCTGAGACCGATGCCGAGATCATGCGCTACTGGCATGCCGGGGTTCGCCACGTCGTCGCCCTGCGAGGCGACGCTCCTGAGCAGCAGGCTCGCTTCGAGCCCCATCCCGACGGTTACGAGAGTGCGGTCGATCTGGTCGCCGCGATCCGACGGATGGTTCCGATGGAGGTCAGCGTCGCCGCCTACCCGGAGCCGCATCCGGATTCGACCTCGATGGCGAGTGACCTGGTTGTGCTCGCCCGCAAGGCCGATGCCGGCGCCACCCGGGCGATCACGCAATTCTGCTTCGACAGCGACGCGATCGTGAGGCTGCGGGATCGGATCCGAAGCGCTGGTGTCGAGCTCAGCGTCGTGCCCGGGATCCTGCTGGCGACCGACTTCGCCGGCGTCGTCCGGATGGCCCAGCGCTGCGGTGCCCGCATCCCAGACTGGCTCCGCGAGCGCTTCGCGGGACTCGAGGACGACCCACCGACGCGCAAGCTGGTGGCGGCGATCGTCGCCGCCGAACAGGTCGATCACCTTCGCCGCGAGGGCTTCGACCAGTTCCACTTCTACACGCTCAACCAGGGCGACCTGGCCCCGGCTGTCTCACGGCTGCTCGGCAGCTCCCAGGTACGCGAACGCGCAGGTGCAGGATGACGGGCGCCGGTGAACTCTCGCGCGAGGGGCGGATCGAGGCGTTGAAAGCCGCCGCCGCCGAGCGGATCCTGGTGCTCGATGGCGCCTGGGGCGCCCAGATCCAGGAGTTTCGACTGGACGAGGAACAGTTCCGAGGTGAGCGTTTCGCCGATCACACGCTGCCGCTGCGCGGCAACAATGACATCCTCTGCATCACCCGCCCGCAAGTGATCACCGAGCTCACGACCGCCTATCTCGACGCGGGCGCGGACCTGATCTCCACCAACACGTTCACGTCCAACTCGATCGCCCAGGCCGACTACGGAACCGAGGATCTCGCCCACGAGCTGAACCTGGCCGCCGCACAGCTCGCCCGGGCCGGCGCCGACGCCGCCACGGCCGCCGACCCATCCAGGCCGCGTTGGGTCGCAGGTTCGATCGGACCGACCAACCGCACCGCGTCGATGTCAGCAGACGTCAGCGACCCCGGCTCGCGAGCGGTCGACTTCGACCAGCTCTACGACGCCTACCGTGAGCAGGCGATCGCCCTTCACGAGGGCGGCGTCGACCTGTTCCTGGTCGAGACGGTGTTCGACACGCTCAACGCAAAGGCCGCACTCAAGGCGATCCTCGACCTGCAGGACATTGGCCTGACTGAGCTGCCGATCGTGATCTCCGGCACCGTCACCGACCGCTCCGGCCGCATCCTCTCAGGGCAGACGATCGATGCGTTCTGGATTTCGGTACGACACGCCGAACCGTTCGCCGTCGGCCTCAACTGCGCCTTCGGCGCCGAGCAGCTGCGTCCGTTCCTGGCGCAGCTCGCATCCGCCGCCGACACGCTGATCTCGGCCTACCCGAACGCCGGACTTCCCAACGAGCTCGGCGAGTACGACGAGGGTCCGGACGTGATCAGCTCGCACCTGCGCGAGTGGGCCGAGTCCGGCCTGGTCAACATCGTCGGGGGCTGCTGCGGAACGACGCCGGCGCACATCCGCGCGATCGCGCAGGCGGTTTCAGGGCTTCGGCCCCGCCGCGTCCCGCAACACACGCCGACACTGCGTCTCTCGGGACTTGAACCTTTCGCGGCTGGATGAGCGTTCCTTGGTGAGATATGGCCTTCGCCAACCCTGAGACGCTCGCGCCCGAGACCCGGGCGACCTTCATCAACATCGGCGAGAGAACGAACGTCGCCGGCTCGGCGCGGTTCAAACGCCTGATCGCCGCCGGCGATTATGAGGCGGCGCTGAGCGTCGCCCGCGAACAGATCGAGAACGGCGCGCAGATCATCGACGTCAACATGGACGACGGTCTGCTCGACGGCGAGCAGGCGATGACCACGTTCCTGCGCCTGATTGCGTCCGAGCCGGATATCGCGCGCGTACCGATCATGATCGACTCCTCCAAGTGGAGTGTGATCGAGGCCGGGCTCAAGTGCGTGCAGGGCAAGGCGATCGTCAACTCGATCAGTCTCAAGGAGGGCGAGGACCAGTTCCTCGAGGTCGCTCGCAGGGTTCGCCGCTACGGCGCCGCCGTTGTCGTGATGGCGTTCGACGAGCAGGGCCAGGCAGACACCGTTGAGCGCAAGGTTGCGATCTGCGAACGGGCCTACGACCTGCTCACGCAGCGCGCCGGGTTCGACCCTGAGGACATCATCTTCGACCCGAACATCTTCGCGGTCGCCACCGGCATCGCCGAACACAATGAATATGCCCTCGCCTTCATCGAGGCCGTCTGGCAGATCAAGGAGCGCCTGCCTGGAACGAGGGTCTCCGGCGGAGTCTCGAACGTGTCGTTCTCGTTCCGCGGCAACGAGCCGATCCGCGAGGCGATCCATGCCGTCTTCCTTTACCACGCGATCGCCGCGGGGCTTGACATGGCAATCGTCAACGCCGGCCAGCTCGGGCAGTACGAGGAGATCGAGCCGGAGCTGCGCGAACGCGTGGAGGATGTGATCCTCAACCGCCGTCCCGACTCGACCGAGCGCCTCCTCGAGGTCGCCGAGCGCTACCGCGACACCGAGGGCATCCGTCGCGAGGCGGACAACTCCTGGCGCGAGCTGTCAGTCAACGAACGAATCGTGCACGCCCTCGTCAACGGCATCAACGAGTTCATCGTCGATGACGCCGAAGAGGCTCGGCTCGAGCTCGGCGCGCCCCTGCTCGTGATCGAGGGCCCGCTGATGGACGGCATGAACGTCGTCGGCGACCTCTTCGGCCAGGGCAAGATGTTCCTGCCCCAGGTCGTCAAATCGGCGCGCGTGATGAAGCAGGCGGTCGCCCACCTGGAGCCGTTCATGGAAGCCGGGCGCAGCGATTCGCGCGGCGCGGGCCGGATCGTCATGGCAACGGTCAAGGGCGACGTGCACGACATCGGCAAGAACATCGTCGGGGTGGTGCTTGCCTGTAACGGCTTCGATGTGATCGATCTGGGCGTGATGGTGCCGGCGCATCAGATCCTCGACACGGCGATCGAGCGCGGTGCCGACCTGATCGGCCTGTCCGGCCTGATCACGCCGTCACTCGAGGAGATGTGTTCGGTCGCGGCGGAGATGGAGCGCCGCGAGATGTCGCTACCGCTGCTGATTGGCGGTGCGACCACGAGCAAGCTTCACACGGCGATCAAGATCCACCCCTGTTACGACCGTGGCCAGGTCGTGTACGTGGCCGATGCCTCCCGCGCCGTCGGTGTGGCGAGCGCGATGGTCGATCCGGAGCAGCGCTCCGTGCTCGCATCAGCGGTTCAGGTCGAGTACCGCGAGATCGCCGAGCGGCGCGCGAGTGGGGGCGCTGCCGGTCGCCGCATCTCGATCGAGCAGGCGCGTGAGAACCGCCTGCGGCTTGACCCTGACCGGCGGCCAGTGGTACCGGCGCAGCCCGGCCTCCACGTGTTCGACGACTACGACCTTGCGGAGATCGCCGCGTACATCGACTGGACCCCGTTCTTCCGCACCTGGGAACTGAAGGGCACGTTCCCGAAGATCTTCGAGGACCCGGTCGTCGGCGAACTGGCACGTGAGCTTCACGACGATGCCCACACGATGCTCGCGCGGCTTGTGAGCGAGCGTTGGATCACGGCGCGCGCGGTGCTCGGCATCTGGCCTGCTGCGAGCGTCGGCGATGACATCCGGGTCTACGCGGACGCGCGCCGTGATGAGCCACTCGCGACGCTGCACACGCTGCGTCAACAGCTGCCGCGCGATCAGGATCACCCGAACCTGGCGCTGGCCGACTTCATCGCCCCGCTCGGCTCGGGGATGGACGACTTCATCGGTGCCTTCGCTGTCACCGCCGGCCACCGTGAGAGCGAGCGGGCCGAGCTGTTCGATCGCGAACACGACGATTACAACCGCATCCTGTTCACGGCGCTCTGCGATCGGTTGGCGGAGGCGTTCGCCGAACGCATGCATCAGCGGGTGCGCAACGAGATCTGGGACTACGCATCGGCCGAGCAACTGTCAACCGCTGACCTGATCGCAGAGCGGTACCAGGGGATCCGGCCGGCTCCCGGCTATGGATGTCAGCCCGACCACACGGAGAAGCAGACGATCTTCGCACTGCTGGATGCGCCGGCCAACGCGGGCATCGAACTGACCGAGAGTTACGCGATGACGCCCGGCTCCTCGGTGAGCGGCCTCTACTTCTCAAACCCGGAGTCGCGTTATTTCGGCGTCGGTCGCATCGGCACCGACCAGCTCGAGGACTATGCCAAGCGCAAGGGTTGGACCGTCGACGAGGCTCGGCGCTGGCTCTCGACCTTGCTCGACACAGACTAGGCACCGGCTCGAAAGATCCCAGGTGCAGGCATTTTCTGAGCCTGATCTTCACTGGAAGGTCACAGCTGATGCCCACGAAGTTCACAAGCGAAAGCACGCTATGAGCGAGAACTTGTGGCATGCACGAGATCAGCAGCACTGACCTGCACGTGCGCCGGGCCGACATGCACGTGCACTCGACCGCATCGGAGCTGTCGAAGTTGGGAATCCAGCGCTCGCTCCAGTTACCGGAGTGCGCGACTGAGCCGGAGGAGGTCTACGAGCTCGCAAAGCGCCGCGGAATGGACTTCGTGACGATCACCGACCACGACACGATCGCCGGAGCGCTGAGGATCGCTCATCTGCCGGGCGTGTTCGTCTCTGAGGAGCTGACGACCTGGTTCAAGGGAGAGCCTCAGGCGGTTCACGTGCTCTGCTACGGCATTACCCCGGACGATCACGAGTGGCTGCAGACGCACAATGACAGCGTCGAGGAGTGCGCGGAGTACCTGCGGGAGCGTCAGATCACGGCTGCCCTGGCGCATCCGTTCTACGCGGTGGAGGCGCCCCTGACGCCGCGTCACCGCCGCAGGCTGGCACAACTGTTCCCGATCTGGGAGACGCGCAACGGCTCGCGGGCCAAGGAACTGAACCTGCCGGCCTTCGTCTACATCGAGACGCACGGTGGCACCGGCATCGGCGGCACGGATGATCACGCCGGCATCGACATCGGCCGCACGTTCACGCAGACACCGGCGGCAAACGACCCACTTGAGTTCCTCGCCCACATTCGCGCAGGTGACGCCATCTCGCACGGCGACCAGGGCGGCGCGGCCAAATGGACGCACGCGGCGATGGCGCTCGCGATCCGCTCCCTCGGCCGGAGCGATATCCACGCTGACTCGCACCGACCGGACGCGAACCGTGGCGGCGAGGGCGCCGGACGCACCGACCCCGCCGCCGTCCTCCGGATCGTCCAACGCGTGATGAGTGAGGGCGACGCACGCTCCGGTCAGACCCAGCGCGATCTCGGCCCGCAGGATGCGCTGGCGCTCCTGCGCTCGTGGTTGGCGGCGATGAGACTCGAGCTCGACGAGCAGCGCCTGATCGGCTACCTGCAGGACGGTGAGATCAGTCATCAGGACCTGTACCGACGGGCGCGCCGCATTCACGAGCGTGAATTGGCGCGAGTCGTCACGGATGCCGTAACCGTGATCGAGGAGGGCCGGCTCTCTGACCTCGGCAGCACGGCCTCAGAGCTGTTCGACGCGTGTCTGCCGGTCATTCCCTACGCGGCCGCCACGGCCTTCCTCGGGCGTGAGAAGCTGAAGCTGACCCGCGCCGACGGCGATCAACCACGCGTCGCGATCGTGGCTGATGGGCTTGGCGGCATGCACGGCGTGACCCACACGATTCAGCAGATCCGCGAGCGCGGAGTGCCCGGCTTTGAGGTCGACGTGATAGGCACCGATGCCGACGTCGACCGCCGCCTGACCGCGGTGGCCGAGGTCGATATCCCGTTCTACCAGGGACTGCGGATCGCGGTCCCGAGCATCCCGGCGATTACGGAGGCGATCTGCGAGGGGCGCTATGACCTGATTCATGTCTGCAGTCCCGGACCCGCGGGAATCGCCGCCTGGGGTATCGCGAAGCTGATGGAGCTGCCACTGCTCGGGAGCTACCACACGGAGCTGGCCGCCTACGCGCGGTTGCGGTCGGGTATGAGCCAGGTCGAGAACTTGGTCGACTTCGCGCTCGGCAGCTTCTACGGCGCCTGCGACGTGGTTCTGTCACCAAGCTCGGCCAGCGACGAGCGGCTGGAGCGGATCGGGGTGGAGCCGGCGATCATCGGGCGCTGGGACCGGGGGGTGGACCTGAACCGCTTCGGCCCCGGGCTGCGCGACGAGGCGCTCCTTCCCGGTCAGGTGAACGTGCTTTATGCCGGGCGCCTTACCACGGAGAAGGGCGTCGAGCTGCTGGCGGATGCCTTTCTCGAGGCCAGGGAAACCGACCCGCGGCTACACCTCGTGTTGGCCGGCGACGGCCCGGAACAGGAGATCCTGCGCCAGAGGCTTGGCCCCAACGCGACATTCCTTGGCTGGCAGTACGGCGATGAGCTCGCACGGACCTACGCGAGCGCCGATGCGTTCCTGTTCGCGAGCCGCACCGACACCTTCGGTCAGGTCGTACTCGAGGCCCAGGCGAGCGGGCTGCCCGTTGTGGCCGTCGCAGAGGGCGGTCCGGTGACCCTGATCGAGCACGGTGAGACCGGTCTGCTGGCTGCGGCCGATCCCCAGGCCCTGGCCGGTGCGCTGCGGCAGGTCCTCGACAGCCCGATGCTCGCGCAACGACTGCGACGCGCAGCGCTGACGGCGGTCGGTGGCCGCACATGGGAAGCCGCGATCGGGCGTCTGGCCGACGGCTACGACCGCGCGCTCGCCGCCGCGGCCGCGGGACCAGCGTCTCCAGAACGCGAAAATCCCGTTATAACGCGAGCGCTATAACGGGATTTCGCCCTTTCTGGGAGGCTTGATCCAAGGAGGAAAGCCGGTTCTGAGGTCTCAGAAACCCAAGGCGTTGAGAATCGCGGTGTAGCCGGAGTCGCCACCGTAATAGCCGCCGCCACCGTAGTAGCCGCCGCCACCGTAGTAGCCGCCGTAGCCGCCGTTGCCGTAGCCGCCGTTGCCGTACGGGTCGGAGTAACCGTCGCCGTAGCCGTAGTTCGAGCCGGATCCGGCGTAGGGGTACCCGGAACTGCCGTAGCCCTGGCTCTGAGTTGCACCCGACCCGGACGAATCCGTGCCGAGCGTGGCGCCGTAGCTGACGCTGAACTGCGTGCCGTTGTCGCTCAGCGACGTTGGCGCGGCCCCCTCGGAACCAGCCGAGGAATCGCCGGAGTAGCCGCTGTACCCGTAGCCATCGCCGAGATAACCGCCGAGGCCGGCACCGTAGAGACTGCTTGACGACGGAGCGAGCTCGATCGCTTCGGACGTCCAATCGGAGTCGTTGATCGCACCCGTGTGGCCGTCGGAGGTCGTATAGGCGTCGGTGAACTTGGCAGTGCCGAAATCGGCGAGCGTCAGCGGCGTGCAGTTGCCGGTCGCGCTGCCCTGGCACTCAGAGGGAGCCTCCGCAATCCATTCAGCGGTACTCGTATCCGGGGTCGCCGAGGTCATCGTCAGGGTCCTGCTCCACGTCTGCCCGGTCGTGCGGTCTCTGATGTAGAACGACACCTGGTCGCCATCGACCGCCGTCCGGGCCCACAGCTGGTCGCCGGGCTGGACGCTCAGCTTCAGCTCCACCGGTGCGGAGGGCACCAGCTCGTACCAGGCGTAATAGCCGGCGCTGCCGTTGTTGCAGTCCGCCTGTGTGCCGATCTGCTCGAGCGCAGTCGAGTTCTCGCCACCGCCGCCCAACCCGACCCAGTAGGCCGAGTAGGTCGCTCCGCTGGTGGCGGCGCAGTCGACCTTGGGCTGTGTCCAGGCGGCGGACACGGCGGAGAATCCCGACCCGCTCCCGGAGCCGGCCACATAGCCGGCCCAGTTCCCGCTCACGGCAGCCCGGGTCGAGGCGAGCGCCGGCGTCGCAAACCCGAGGCAGGCGACCGCCGGAACCAGTGAAACCAACAAGCGCTTCTTCATGAGCTCAGCGTGGTCACGCGCTGTAAGACACCCGTACGAGCTGATTAAGAGCCACGTAAGCCGGGTCATGGCGATGACCCGCCCCATGACTCGCTCCCTATGACTGGGTCAGAGTGCGATAGGTGTCGGGGCGGCGCGTCGTCAGGAACGGGAACAGCTCGAGCCAGTCGCGTCGCTGGTCCAGGTCGAGATCTGCCACCAGCACAGCAGGCCGGTCGCGGGGCGCCTGGACGAGGATGCGGCCGTAGGGATCGGATATGAAGCTGGAGCCGTAGAACGTGAGCGGGGGCTCGATGCCTATGCGGTTGATCGCGACCATGAAGGTGCCGTTGGCGATGCCGTTGCCAACGATCACCTGCTGCCAGAGCGGCTCGGTGTCGAAGTCGGGGTGATCGGGCTCCGATCCGATCGCGGTCGGATAGATCAACACCTCGGCGCCGGCCAGCGAGTATGCGCGCGCCAGCTCCGGGAACCACTGATCCCAGCAGGTCGGCAGACCGAGGCGCGCCTCCGCGGTGCCGGCCAGCGGGCCGGCACCGGCGGCTGATGCGTCGTCCAGAGCCAGTGAGACGACCGGGAACGGATCGCCGTCTCCGGCCGCCGGGCCCTGACGGAAGTAGCGGTCCTCGTAGTACCCGGCAGTGATCGGAATGTGGAGCTTGCGGGTGCGCTGCACCAGCGACCCGTCCGGCGCGACCAGGATCGCGGTGTTGTAGCCGAGCCCGTCGTCGCCATCCGGGCCGTCGGCGCGCTCGAACAGGGAGGCGTGAACGTGTACGCCGGAGGCGGCTGCCGCGCGGCGGGCGAAGCCGATCGTCGGCCCGTCCTCGAGCGCCTCGGGAGCCACGCCCAGTGCCTCTGGGCCGTCGGGAGTGATCGCGAAATACGCCGACAGTGTGAGCTCCTGAAGGCAGACAAGGCGGGCGCCTTCGCCGGCCGCCAGCGCAATGCCCTCGGCCAGCGCCCGCTCGTGCTCCACCGGGTCCGGGTGCCAGCGCTGTTGCACCAACCCGACCCGCAGGGGCTGTCGCGTCGCCGGTCGCGTGCGAGCCGGCGAATCCAGAATCGCGTCCGCGACGTTCACGAGGTATTCGGTCATCGGGCCAGATCATCGGTCATACGGCCGGCACCTGCTGGGTGATGCAGTGTGGGCCACCGCCGCCGTAGGCGATAACGGCGCCCGGCACCGGTACGACGGAACGGCCGGGGAACGCGCTTGCGATGATCGCGACCGCCTCCTCGTCAAAGTCGGTCTCGGTCACCGGAACGATCACAGCGCCGTTGCAGACGTACAGGTTCAGATACCCGACCGCGACGCGCTCGCCAGCAACCTGCGCGTAGGGCAACTCGGGCATCTCGATCGTCTCCAATCCAGCGGCCGCCAGCCTCTCCAGGTTCTCCTGACAGCGCTCGTGGTTGGGGTTTTCTGCCGGAACCGTCTGGGTCAGCACCTGCCGGTCGGGCGTGAATGCGGCGATCAGGTCGACATGCCCGTCGGTGTCACGGTCCTCGATCAGCCCCTGCCCGAGCCACACCGTGCGCTCGACGCCGAGGTACTCCGCCAGCAGCTCCTCGATCGCGCCACGTGAAAGGGTTGGGTTGCGGCTCGGCGACAGCAGGCACTGCTCGGTGGTCAGGATCGTGCCGGCCCCGTCGCTGATGACGGAACCGCCCTCGAGGATCATCGGTGCTCGGCGCACCTCGTCCCCGAGCTCTCGAGCGATCACCCCGCCGATCTCCGCGTCCCTGTCCCAGGGCGGGAACTTCTCGCCCCATGCGTTGAAACCGAAGTGCACAGCCAGCCGCCAGCCCGCGTCGTCGACGACATAGATCGGGCCGCTATCCCGCAGCCAGGAGTCATCGATCGGCAGCTCGACGACATCCACCCGTCCGGCGCAGGCTGCCCGCGCGGCGCGCGCGTCCTCTGCCGAACCCGCGATCATCGTCACATCCTCGAAGTCGGCGATCGCGTTGGCGACCTGCGCATACTCGCCACACGCCTGCTCGAGCGTCGAGCCCCACAGTGAGGTGCGGCACGGCCAGCCCATGATCGTCCGTTCGTGTGGTTCCCACTCGCCCGGGTAGCGCATCATGCGCAGCCTATCGCGCGCGAGTTGAGCAGGATCCGGGCCTCAGCTGGGCAGCGTGGGCGCGGAGTCGCCTGCTCCGAGCGGGCTCAGAGGCGAGCGTTTGGCCGACGCGAGTTCATCCGCCGTGACGTTCTGCGGGTGGTGGCAGGCGGCAAGGTGGCCGCGTGCGTACTCGGTCAGCTGCGGCTCGACGGTGCGGCAGATGTCGCTGGCGCGCGGACAGCGGCTTGCGAAACGGCAGCCCGGCGGGGGGTCGATCGGGCTTGGCACCTCACCGCTCGGCACCGCGCGCTCGCGCGAGCGGTTCTCGGCCGGGTCCGGGATCGGGATCGCCGCGAGCAGTAGCGACGTGTACGGATGGATCGGCTTGTCGTAGAGCTCCTGCGACGGCGATAGCTCCATCACCTTGCCGAGGTACATCACGGCGATCCGATCGGAGACGTGGCGCACCACGCTGAGATCGTGGGCGACGAACACGTAGCTCAGCCCGAGCGCGTCCTGAAGCTCGTCCAGCAGGTTGATGACCTGTGCCTGGATCGACACGTCGAGTGCCGAAACCGGCTCGTCCAGCAGGATCAGCTTGGGTTCGACCGCCAGCGCCCGGGCGATGCCGATGCGCTGGCGCTGACCTCCCGAGAATTCATGCGGGTAGCGGCCAAGATGCTCGGGCCGCAGTCCGACGCGCTCAAGGAGGTCATGACTCTCTGACTCGACGCGCGCACGGGGAACACCGCGCAGCTTCAGCGGTGTCGCCAGGATCTCGCGGACGCGCTTGCGAGGGTTGAGCGAGGCCTGCGGATCCTGGAAGACCATCTGCATCTCACGCCGAATCGGTGCCAGCTCCCTGCGCTTTGCCTTGGTGATGTCCTGGTCGCGGAAGCTGATCCGGCCGCTGGTCGAGTCGACCAGGCGGACGATCGTCCGGATCAGCGTCGTCTTGCCGCAGCCCGACTCACCGACGACTCCGAGCGTCTCGCCCTGCTCGATCGTCAGTGACACGTCGTCGACGGCGTGCACGTTGGCGACCGTTCGGTCGATGATCAGGCCCGACTTGACCGGGAAGAACACCGTCAGGTGCTCGACCGACATCAGTTCAGTCATGCGCTCAGCGCCCCGGCCGGCGCGGCAAGCCCGATCTGGCCATCGACGTTCCGAAGCTGGCGCTTGCGCTCTGGCTCGAGCCAGCAGCGGTCCGTGTGACCCGGAGCGTCAGCAACGCGGGCGGTCAACTCCGGCACCTCGGTGCATTTGGCGAATGCATGTGGACAGCGTGCGGCGAAGTGGCAGCCGGTCGGCGGTTCCAACAGCGACGGCGGCGCGCCCGTGATCGCCGGCAACCGCGCGCCGCGATCGCGATCGATCCGCGTGATCGAGCCGAGCAGGCCCCAGGTGTAGGGGTGCTGCGGGTCGTAGAAGAGCTCGTCGAGCGTGCCCTGTTCGACGACCCGGCCCGAGTACATAACGACGACGCGGTCTGCGATGTCGGCGACAACGGCCAGGTCGTGCGTGACGAGGATGATCCCGGCATTGGTCTCGCGGCGCAGCACGCGCAGCTCGTCGAGGATCTGCGCCTGGATCGTGACGTCGAGCGCCGTCGTCGGCTCGTCGGCGATCAGCAGCTTCGGCGAGCAGGAGAGGGCCATCGCGATCATCACCCGCTGGCGCATGCCGCCAGAGAACTCGTGCGGGTACGAGCGCAGTCGCTCGGCGGCACGCGGGACGCCAACCCGCTCCATCAGCTGGACCGCCTGAGCCATCGCGTCACGCTTGGAGACGTCCGGGTGGTGCGTGCGGATCTGCTCGACGATCTGGACGCCAACGCGGTAGACGGGGTTCAGCGAGCTCATCGGATCCTGGAAGATCATCGCTATGTCATTGCCGCGGATCTTGCGGAGCTCATCGTTGCTGGCGGTCAGCAACTCCTGGCCGTCGAGCTTGGCGCTGCCGGCGAAGTGAGCGTTTGGCCCGCGGGTCAGGCCCATCAGCGTCATGCCGGTCACCGACTTGCCGGAGCCGGACTCGCCTACGACAGCGAGCACCTCGCCGCGGTCGACCGTGAACGAGACACCGTCGACGGCCTGGACCGCGCCCTGGTCGGTATCGAAGCTGACCTTCAGCTCCTCGATCTTGAGCAGCGGGTCGCTCATCCGAGTCTGATCCGGGGGTCGAGGACTGCGTAAACCACGTCGACCACGGCGCTCATGACCACCACCGCGAGCGCGGTGAACATCACGATCACGAGCAGCGTGACGGTGTCTTCGTTGCCGATCGCCTCGGCTGCGAGCTGGCCGACGCCGTGCAGGTTGAAGACCGTCTCGGTGAGGATCGCGCCGCCGCCGATCACCTGTGCGACGTCCAGCCCCCAAAGCGAGATGATCGGCAGCAGGCTCATGCGCAGGATGTGCTTGACCAGAACCCTCCGCTCGGACAGACCCTTGGCGCGGGCGGTGCGAACGTAGTCCTCGCCCATCGCGTCAAGGATCGAGCCGCGAAGCACGCGCGAGTAGAAGCCGATGAACAGCACAGAGAGCGTGAACCACGGTGCCAGCATGTGCCAGAACCAGCTCGCCGGATTGGACCACAGCGGCACATAGCCGCCCAGCGGGATCAGGCCGGCCTTGTAACCGACGTAGTAGATCAACACCGAGCCGAGCAGGAACGGCGGCAGCGAGACACCGACCATCGACAGCACCGTCAGCACGCGATCGGTGTACTTGCCGGAGCGAATCGCGGCGAGTGTTCCGAGCGCGATCGACGCGAACAGCCAGAAGATCCCGGCGCCGATCGCCAACGACAGGGTCGCGGGCAGGCCCTTCGCGATCTGCTGGAGCACGTTGTACCCCTGTGAGTAGGAGTACGCCTGGCCGCCGAAGATGTTGCTCATCGTCTTGAGGTACTGGACCCAGATCGGCTTGTCGAAGCCGTAGCGGACGCTGATGAGGTGAACCTCTGCCGGGGTCGCGAGGCGCCCGGCGATGTTTCCGGCGGGGTTCCCGCCCGGCAGCGCCACGATGAACAGCAGGAACGTGACCAGTGAGATCACGAACAGCATGAACACCATCACGAGCGCGCGGCGGGTCACGAATCGTGCCATTACTCCCGCGCCCTCTTAGGTGTGTTCATCGCTGCCTTGGCACGTGGGTCGAGCGCGTCGCGCAGTCCGTCCCCGAAGATGTTGACCGACATCACCGTGAGCACGAGCATCAGGCCGGGCGCCAGCACGGTGTGGAAGGCGGCGGGGAATGTCTGCAGGCCGGAAGCAATCATCGTGCCCCAGGTGGAGTTGGGGGGCTGGACGCCGGCGCCGAGGTAGCTGAGAGCCGCCTCGAGGATGATCGCGTTGGCGATCATCAGCGGTACGAAGATGATGATCGTCGAGGCGATGTTCGGCAGGATTTCACTGAACATGATCCGCATGTGACCCAGGCCCTGCTGGCGCGCGGCGTCGACGAACTCACGCTCGCGCAGGGTCAGCACCTGAGCCCGGATCGGCCGCACGATGTATGGGATGTAGACGAAGCCGATGACGAGCGCCGTTGTCAGCAGCGTCGTCGAGTGGAACGGTCCGAGTCCGTTCACGTTGAGCACGGTGCTGAGCGTGATCCCCAGCAGCACCGCGGGGTAGGACCAGACGACGTCACTGGCCCGGCTGATGAAGCCGTCCGCGACGCCGCGGGCGTAGCCAGCGATCACACCCAGAGCGGTCCCGAAGATCATCGTGATCAGCATCGCCACAAATCCGATGTACAACGAGGCTCGGCCGCCGTAGAGCAGGCGCACGGCGACGTCGCGGCCGTTGGTGTCGGCGCCGAGGAAGAAATGGTGGATGTCCCAGGTCGGCCCGATCGGGATGCCGATCAGGCTGAGCACGTACTCGAGCTTGCCTCCGACCCTGATCTGGCCGGTGGTGTCGCCGTAGTTCGGACCGATGTGGGCGACGTCGTGCGAGTAGACCGGCGCCAGCAGACACAGGACCAGGATCAGGATGAAGACGCCGCCGAAGAACAGCGCGGTCTTGTTGCGGCGCAGCCGTCTCCACGCGAGCCGGTACGGACCGATTCCATGAGGCTGGCCGGGCTCCGTCTGCTCGGCCTGCGGCGGCAGTTCTGCTGTGAGCTCGCTTCCGAGTGAGGACATCTCTTTAGAAAGGGTAAGGCCGGGACAGACTAACGGGGCGGCCCTGAGAAATCAGGGCCGCCCCGCTGCCGTCCCGGCCGATCACCATTTGGTGGTGACTACCGAGCTTCGGCCGTTACTTGACCGAGATCCCCAGCAGGTCCCAACCGTAGATGTCGTTGGTGTACTTCACCGAGATGTTCTTGGAGGTGAAGAACGGGAACGACTGGTAGCCGAACACGGCGGCGTAAGCCTTCGTGGCGACGTACTTCTCGAGCGACTGCCACTGCTTCACCGACTTGCTCAGCTGGGTCGTCGGCACGGTGCCGAGCATCGCCAGTTCGCTGTTGACGTGCTTGTCGTTCGTCTGACCGAAGTTCTCGTTGTTCGTGGGCTGAATGGCCTTGCCGTTCAGCAGAACGCCGTAGAAATCGATCGGGTTCGGGAAGTCCTGGTTCCAGTCAGCGAAACCAGTCTGCGGATTGACCTTCTTCGCCTCACCGATGGTGGTGAAGTAGTTCTCATCCGCAACCGTCTTCAGCGTCACGTTCTTGAAGCCGATGCTCTTCAGCTCCTGAACGTAGGCTGTCTCCCACTGCAGTCGCGGCGAGCGCTGCTCGCCGTAGACCGTGATCGGCACGTTGGCCTGGCCCGACTTCGCGAGCAGCTGCTTGGCCTTCTTCATGTTGCCGGTGGCGGGGTTGCCGTACGGGCACGAACCGACGCCGTGGCCGATGATGCCGGGCGGCAGGAAGAAGCAGCCCGGAGCCAGGGTGCCGGAGCCGAGACGCGAGAATGAGCTCTGGTTCAGGCCCTGGACAACCGCCTCACGCGCGAGCTGGTTGTTGAACGGCGCCTTGCTGGCGTTCAGGAAGAAGTAGTACACCGAACCGCCGAGGTTGACCAGCTTGTCATGGCCACTGGCCTTGGCAGCTGAGAGATCGCCAGGCGGGATGGTGTCCGCCCAGTCGAAGATCTGGTTCTGGTTCTTCAGAACAGACAGCGCGTTGGCGTTGACGTTCGAGTTGATCTGCTCCTGGTAGTTGACGGTCGCCTTCGGGATGCCCGGAAGCGCCTTCCAGTCCGGGTTCGGGACGATGTCGAACGACTTGCCGATGTTGATGTTGTTGACCATGTAGGGGCCGGCGCCGGCGGGCGGGTCGCCTGCCTGAACCTTGAACGGCGTCTGAACCGTCTTCGGGTCAACGAGTCCAAAGGCCGGGAACGCCAGCACGTTTACGAACGGGCCATAGGGCTGCGTCAGGTGAATGACGATCTTGCCGCTGGCGTTGTTCGTGCTGATGCCGGAGATGCCCTTGGCCTTGTGGGCGGCATACGCCGCCGCACCCTTGACGTACGGGGTGACGAACGTCGACGAGCCACCCCACGGGATCGAGAGCGAACGCTCGAGCGTGGAGGTGAAGTCGCTGGCCTGCACGGGGTCACCGTTCGAGTACTTCAGACCCTTGCGCAGCGTGACCGTGTAGGTCTTGCCGCCATTTGAGATCTTCGGCAGGCTGGTTGCGAGACCGGGCTCGAGCTCAGTGCTCTTGATACCGGCAGCGTGCTTGTAGGTGGTGAGGCCGGTGTAGACCTCCCAGTTGATCTCGGAGCCCTGGGTCGTGTAGTCGAGACCCGGGTCCAGTGACTGCGGACCGGTACCTGACAGCAGGTTCACGGTCGTGGTGCTTGCGGCGGCCTTGGCCTTGGTGGCCTTGGCGCTCGCGCTTGCCGCGATCGCGGCTGCGATCGCTGCGATCCCAACCACGGCCAGAATCACTGACCAGGTCGATCGCCTGAGATTGTTACGCACGGTGGCGTCCTCCTCCAATGGGTTAGAGACTTCGAGTAATGTAGGGCCAACGGCGCAACTTTGCGCAGAACGTAATTGACTTTCAACATGCTGAGCCAGTCGGGCTAACCTGATGCTGGGGTGGTTGGGTCCGATTCTCGCTTAACAGCTTTCTTAGAGTTTGAAAGCGGCGCCCGCTCGGTTGGTCTCATCGGCAACAACGGTTGCGGCCCGTCCCGGCTGGGCCGGCGTCATGTCCCGCGCCGGTTTGAGGCCGGACTCGGAGTGCGGTTCGACGGGGTCATCCCGATCGGGTTGTACGCCGTCCTCGCCGTAGTGGTAAACGCCGCCGCGCAGCGCCGACGCGCCAGCAGCGATCAGGCAGGCGACGATCGCGAACGCGAACGCCGCGTGCAGGCCGTCCCGGAACGGTCCCGTGATCAACTGCGGGAAGAATGAACGTCCGGTCAACACAGCCTGACTATGCACGGAGAGATTGTGCAGGGTGCTGCTGCCAGCCAGGTTCTTGATCGGGTTGTAGCCGAGGAACGCGGCGAAGAGAACCGAGACCGGCGGCGCCTTGGCGATCGTCTCGGCTGCCGCCAGCGGCACACCGTGTGCGTGCAGGCCGGCGCTGAGTGCGCCCGGCAGCGACGAAGCCAGCCCGGCGATCATCAGCGAGAAGAAGATCCCGACGGAGAGCACCTGGGCGCTGTTCTGGACGGTCTGGTTCAGGGCGCCACCGGCGCCGCGGTCTGGCGGGGGCAGGCTGTTCATCACGGCAGCACGGTTGGGCGACGCGAACATCCCCATCGAGAAACCGACGGCGAACAGCACCACCGCCAGCACTGGATAGGCGAAGTCTGTCGGTACCAGCCACAGCGCCACGAAGGTGAGCGCCGTCGCAAGCATGCCGCTGGTCGCGAACAGGCGTGCGCCGTAACGGTCTGAGAGCACGCCGAACAGTGGCCCTGAGATCAGCATGCCCAGTGTCAACGGCAACATGCAGATTCCCGCGCGCAGCGGCGTGTCCGTGAAATCGATTCCGTGCAACGGCAGCCAGATCCCCTGCAACCAGATGATCAGCATGAACATCAGGCCGCCGCGTGCAAGCGAGGAGAGGAAAGTCGAGAGTGTGCCGGCGCTGAACGCGCGGATCCGCAGGAGCGGGAGGCGAAACATCGGATCCTTCGCCCGCTGTTCCACGAACGCAAACACGATCAGCGACGCCACGCCCGCTCCGGCGAGGACCAGGACGCGCGGGCTGAGCCAGCCCATCGCATGGCCGTCGTACGGGCGAATACCGTAGGTGATCGAGACCATGATCAGCACCAGGCCAAGCGCGAAGGTGATGTTGCCGGGCCAATCGACCTTGGCCCCGGTTTGCGGACGGCTCAGCTCGCGCAGGCTCTTGTAGGCCCAGACGGTGCCGAACAGACCCACCGGCACGGAGATCAGGAAGACCATGCGCCAGCTGATCGGCGCCAGCAGCCCGCCGAGGACGAGTCCCACGAACATCCCGCTGACGCCGACGATGTTGTTGATCCCCAGTGCCATGCCACGCTGGTTCACGGGGAACGCGTCGGTCACGATCGCGGCCGAGTTCGCCAGCAGGCATGCGCCGCCGGCGCCCTGCACCAGACGGAACACGACGAGGTAACTGGCACCGGCGGAACCGGTCAGCCAATCGATCGTCAGCATCAGCGATGCGGCTGTGTAGATGACGAAGCCGAGGTTGTAGATGCGCACACGACCGAATATGTCGCCGAGCCGACCGAGGCTGACAATCAGCACACTTGCGACGATCAGATATCCGAGGACCATCCACAACAGGTAGACGCTGTTGCCGGACTCAAGCGGGTTGAGCTGGATGCCGCGGAAGATGTCCGGCATCGCGATGATCGTGATCGAAGCGTCGAGCGTCGCAAGCAGAATCGCCAGTGTCGTGTTCGACAGCGCAACCCACTTGTAGTTGCGAGGAACGGGTCCGTCGGGGCGCTTGGGCGACGTCAGCAAGCTTGCCACCAAGCAAGTATTACACAGTTTACCTTCATATTTGCTTTGGGTTGATGACTCCGCGCGTATAGTCAGGCGGGTGAAAACTGACACCGGCCTTACAGAGGACCTCGACCTGATCATGCTGCCTGCGGAGCTGCGGCTCGTGCTCGGGCGACTCATCAGGCGCCTGCGCCAGGACTACCGATTCCCGTTGACGCAGGCGGCGGTGCTCGGAAGGCTCGATCGCGAGGGTCCGCAGTGCATCGGGGAGCTGGCCACAGCCGAGCGCGTGCGCCCGCAGTCGATGAGCCAGACGCTGTCGGAGCTTGAGGCCGAGGGGCTGGTCGAGCGCGGCCCGGACGCGAAGGACGGACGCCGCACTCGCATCGCCCTCACCGCTGCGGGCCGTGCCGAGCTCGACGCCGACCGAGCCGCCCGGGACGGCTGGGTCGCCAGCAGGATCGCGGAGCTCACGCCTGACGAGCAGGCGACTCTGCGCGAGGCGGTGGTGTTGTTGGGCCGCTTCGCGGACGCTGATTGACCGGGGTCGCACTCGGGCGCCCACTCAGCGGCACCGGGTCCAGGCCGCTGGATGACGCTGCCGGCGTAACGCCGCGGGCCGTCGGCTACTTTAGATATGTGGCGATTGAGGCAAGGGGGATTCAGAACAACTTCGTTCCCAGTGGCAACCATTCGCGTTACAACCCGCCACGCGCGGGGATCGATCCCGATTCGAGCAAGACCTGGCTGCGCCGTGCGATGCCGATCGTGCTGGCACGTAAGGGGACGCTGTTTCCGGCGCTCGGGCTCTCATTTGTGTCGCTGATGCTGCAGGTGCAGATCCCGGCTCTCCTCAACAGCGCGGTCGACCACTCTCTGCAGCCGAACGCTGCTGCGCTGCCCGGGTACGTGCCGCTCTCCGACTACGTGAGGATCGTGTTCGCGCTCGCGATCGCCGCCGGAATCACCTCCTACGGCGCCCGGTTGTTCTTGATGCGCACCGCCTACGGGATGGAGGCGGACCTGCGCAACCTGATCTACACGCACCTCACGCGGATGAGCTTCGACTTCTACGACCGGGTCCAGTCAGGTCAGCTGATCTCCCGCGCCAACTCAGACATCCGCTCAGTGCAGATGTACCTGACGTTCGGTCCCAACATCCTCGTCCAGTGCGCGATCGCGGCTGTCGCGTTCGTTTACATGCTCACGATCAACGTCCCGCTGGCGTTCGTCGCGATGGCGACGCTGCCACTCGTGTTCGTCATGGGGGTGCGAATGCGGCGCAGCATGTTTCCGGTCTCCTGGCTGATCCAGGCGCGACTCGCGGAGATCGCGACGATCGTCGACGAGAACATCAGCGGCGTGCGTGTGGTCAAGTCCTTCGTCGCCGAACAGCGAGAGCTCAACCAGCTCGAGGAGGCTGCCGACAGGCTCCAATGGGCATACATCCGTGATGCGGACCTGCGCGCCAAGTTCACGCCGCTGGTCCAGAACCTGCCCCAGGTCGGGTTGGCCCTGATTCTGCTGGTCGGCGGTTACCTGGTGATCCACGGTCAGCTCGGGGTGGGTGCGATTCTCGCCTTCAGCGCCTACATCGTCATGCTCCAGGCCCCGTTCCAGATGCTCGGGATGCTGGTGATGCTCGGTCAGCGGGCAGCCGCCTCCGCCGGTCGCATCTACGAGGTGCTGGATGAGGCCCCGAGCGTCGTCGACGGCCCGCTGGCCGTCGACCTCACCGACTCGCGCGGGGACGTGCGCTTCGAGGGGGTGGACTTCGCCTACTCGTCGGATGGCTCACCGGTGCTCGAGGACTTCGACCTGCACCTTCGGCCCGGTGAGACGGTTGCCATGGTCGGGCGCACGGCCAGCGGCAAGACCACCGTGGCGAGGCTGCTGTCGCGCTTCTACGACGTGAGCGGCGGCGCAGTCAGCATCGATGGTCACGACGTTCGTGACGTGACCATCGAGAGCCTGCGCCACCAGGTCGGCGTCGTTCTTGACGAGCCCTTCCTGTTCTCCGTCACGGTCCGCGACAACATCGCCTATGGGCGTCCGAACGCGTCGCTCGAGGAGATTCAGGCGGCGGCTCGAGCTGCCGGGGCCGACGAATTCATCACCCAGCTCGCGGACGGATACGCCACGGTCGTGGGGGAGCGCGGCTACACGCTGTCCGGTGGACAGCGGCAGCGGATCGCGATCGCGCGCACGCTGCTGGTGAACCCGCCGATCCTCGTGCTCGACGACGCGACCAGTGCCGTTGACGTGCAGGTCGAGCAGGAGATCCATGAGAGCCTGAGGACGCTGATGCGTGGGCGCACCACGTTGATCGTCGCCCACCGCCTCTCGACGATCGGGCTGGCCGACCGCGTCGTGCTGCTCGACGGCGGGCGGGTCGTCGCGGACGGGACGCACGCGGAGTTGCTCGAGCGCTCGCCGCTCTACGTCGAGGTCCTGGCTCAGGCCGAGGCCGATGAGCTCGAGCAGCTGCAGATCGAACGTGAGCGCCAGCCGGACCCCGCAGCGATGAGGGACAGGCTTTGAGCTTCGGGGGCTTCGGACAGGGCTCGCCGATGTTCGGTGGTGGCGGCGCGGCCGGGCGCGGCGGCTCCGGGACTGCGGCATCACCGGGCGGCGGGCTGCCGTTCGCCGGGATCCCGCCCGAGCTTCAGGGCGGCGTCGACGAGCTGCTCGCCGGCGAACCCGAATACGCGGAGCCAAGTGCGCAGTTCGGATACGGAAGCGTCGATGAGCGTGCCAAGCACCTGACGCTGCGGGGGCTGGTGTTCAAGCACTGGCGGCTGGGTGTGTTCGCAGTCCTGCTGGTCTGCGTTGTCAGCGTCTTCAACCAGCTCGGACCGGCGCTGATCTCCTACGGCATCAACCACGGCATGTACGGGCACGGAGACATGGGCGTTGTGGTCGCCTGCACCGCCCTGTTCCTGCTCGCGATCGCGATCACCGCCGCCGCCCAGTCCGTCCAGGCCCGCGTTTCAGGTCGGCTGGCCGCGCGGGTGATGAATGATCTCCGCGTCAGGGTGTTCACCCACCTCCAGCGGCTCGGCCTCGACTTCTACACCGAGGAGAAGGCGGGCGTGATCCTCACGCGGATGACGAGCGACATCGAGCGCCTCCAGCAGCTGCTGCAGGATGGGCTGGCGCAGCTCGTCGGCCAGGCGCTGACGATGGTGGTGATCACGGGGATCCTGTTGACGATGAATGTCGAGCTGACCTTGATCACGCTCGGGTTGGTGGTGCCGTTGCTGACGCTCGCGACGCTGTGGTTCAGTCGCGCCTCTGAAAAGGGGTACGCGCGGGTGCGTGAGGGCATCGCGGAGGTCCTCGGCGACCTCTCAGAGAGTCTTCACGGCGTGCGTACCGTGGCTGCCTACAACCGCCAGCGATGGAACGTGGTCGAGCATCGCAGCATCGTCGGCAGCTATTGCGATGCCAACAACCACACCGCCCAGATCAACGCAATCTACGGCCCGGGCACTCAGATGCTGGGATATCTGGGGCAGGCCGCGTTGCTGGCGATCGGCGGCCAGATGGTGCTCGACCACAAGCTCACAATCGGCGCTCTGGTCGCATTCTTCCTATATCTGAATCGCTTCTTTGCCCCGATTCAGCTACTGGTCCAGCAGTACAACATGTTCCAGCAGGGGCAGTCCTCGATCACGACCCTGCGCAACCTGTTCCGGACCGAACCCCACCCGGCCGATGCGCCCGGAGCGATCGAACTGCCACCGGTGCAGGGGGAGATCGTGTTCGACCAGGTCAGCTTCGGCTACGACCCCAGCAAGCCGGTGCTGCGCGACGTCGACCTGCGGATAGCTCCGGGCGAGACGGTCGCCTTCGTCGGCCAGACCGGGGCGGGAAAGTCGACCGCAGCCAAGCTGATCACGCGCTTCTATGACCCGACCTCGGGGCGCGTCACGCTCGACGGGTACGACCTCCGTGACGTCACGCTCGAATCCCTGCGATGCCAGCTCGGCGTGGTGCCCCAGGAGCCGTTTCTGTTCGCCGGATCGCTGCGCTACAACATCGCGTTCGCCCGCCCGGACGCAGGGGATGATGAGGTCTGGCAGGCCGTCGACGCTGTCGGCCTGCGGGAGGTCGTTGAGCGGATGCCGGATGGTCTGGAGACGGTCGTCCATGAGCGCGGGCAATCGCTTTCGTCCGGAGAGCGGCAGCTGATCGCGCTGGCACGCGCGTTCCATGCCCGGCCGCGTGTGCTCGTGCTCGACGAGGCGACCTCGAACCTTGACCTGCTGTCAGAGGCCAAGATCGAGGCTGCGCTGGACATACTCCTTCAGGCGCGCACGGCGGTCCTGATCGCCCAC
This sequence comes from uncultured Conexibacteraceae bacterium, assembly GCA_963848435.1. Taxonomy (GTDB): domain Bacteria; phylum Actinomycetota; class Thermoleophilia; order Solirubrobacterales; family Solirubrobacteraceae; genus Palsa-465. The sequence goes on from CAWKDQ010000011.1 coordinate 722,658, forward strand.
CGGCTGACGACTGCGATGAAGGCCGACCGGATCGTCGTCGTCGACGCTGGCAGAGTGGTCGAGACCGGGACGCATGACGAGTTGGTCGCGCGCGGCGACCGCTACGCCGAGATGTACGCGACCTGGACTTCCCACATGGAGCTGACCCCGTGAGCCACCGCGTGGACCCGCGGGCTGGATCTAGACCAGAGTGCGTCTGAGGCTTGCGGCGTCGAGCAGCATGGCTTCGATCTCCACCGCCGGCACCGGCGGCGAGAACAGCAAACCCTGCGCGGAGACGCAGCCGAGGCGTCGCAGCTCACGCACCTGCTCCTCGGTCTCAATTCCAGCACCGATCACGGCAAGGCCGAGCGCCGTGCCGGTGGCGATCACCGCGTGCGCGATTCGGGTGCTGTCGCTCCCGTCGCCGAGCTGAGCGATGAATCGCCGGTCGACCTTGATCGTGTCGATACGCATCGCCGTCAGCTGCATCAGAGATGAGTCGGCATGACCGAAGTTGTGTACCGCGAGCCCGATCCCGAGGCGCTTGAGCTCCGACAGGGCCCGGCGCATCTGTTCGGCTTCCTCCCTGAGGACGGTCTCGTCGAGTTCGAAGTTTATGCAGTTGGGGTCGATTCCGCTGGCGGCAACGAGCACCCCGACCTGCTCGGCGAAGAGCGGGTTGCGCAGCTGCTGGCTCGAGGTGTTGATCCCGAGGTGTAGCGGCGGCAGGTCCGGGCGAGCCTGCTCCCAGCGGGCAGCGTCGCGCAGTGCCTGCTTCAGCACCCACTCGCCGATGCGGTCGATCAGGCCGCTCTCCTCCGCCACTGGGATGAATTCGCTGGGCGCCACCAGTCCCCGCTGTGGATGCTCCCACCGCAGCAGCGCCTCGACCGCGTACATGATCTCGTCACGGAGCCGGACGACCGGCTGGTAGGCGAGTCGCAGCTCGTTGGTCTCGAGCGCCCGTCGCAGCTCGTTCTCCATGCGGCCGCGTGCGACCGCGCGGACCCGGAGATCCTCATCGAAGAGGTCGTAGCGCGCGCGGCCGCGCTGCTTGGCCCGATACATGGCGGCGTCCGCATCATGCAACAACGCCGGTGCGTCCTGGTGGCCGTTGGCGAGCGCGATGCCGATGCTGGCCGTGACGAACTGCGTGCCGGCCTCGAGCATGAAGGGACGCGCGAAGCTCGCCGCGATCCGCTCGGCCGTCGCAATCGCCACGCGCTCGCTCGCGATGTCGTCGAGCAGCAGGCCGAACTCGTCCCCGCCGAAGCGCGCCACCGTGTCGGTCGGTCGGACGGCCTCGCGCAGCCTGCTGGCGACTGTGATCAGCAGATCGTCGCCGGCCTGGTGGCCGAGCGTGTCGTTGACCTGCTTGAAGTGGTCAACGTCGATGAACAGCACCGCTGCGACCGAGCCGGTCTGGCGGCGGCCGCGTTCGAGCGCCTGTTCGAGGCGGTCGGTGAAGAGGACTCGGTTGGGCAGCCCGGTGAGGGGGTCATGGAGCGCGCGGTGCTGCATCGCGTCCTCGGCCTCCTGCCGCTCGATCGCCTCCGACAGGATGTTGGCGATGGAAACCACGAAGTTGACGTCGGCCTCGGTGAAGGCGTCGGGCCGCAGCGAGAAGACTCGGAAGGCGCCCCAGGGAGCCACCGAGCCCTCGATCCTGACCACCAGGCTGGAGCGGATCCCGCGTTGGCGCACCCTCGGGGTCGGGGGGAAGCGGGTCTCCAGCTGCCAGTCGGGAACCAACAGAACCTTGCCGGTCGCGATCATGTGGCCCATCGGTGAATCGGGCTCGATGCGCTCGATATCGCCGAGGCTCTCAGGTGTCTGCAGGCCGAATCCGGCGCGCATGTGAAGTGCGCCGCGGTCCTCCCCGATCTCGTGAGCGAATGCCGCCTCGACCTCGAGCACCTCGGTGGCGGCCCGGCAGGCCTCATCGAGCAGGTCCTGGATCGGCAGGCCCGCCAGCGCGTGCGCGCCGAGCCGAGCCACCGCGGCCTGTGCGGCCGATTGCCGTTCGAGCTGACGTTCGATCTGCTTCTGGTCGCTGATGTCGAGCAGCACGCCGTGCCAGAGCGCGCTGCCGTCCTCGCCGCGGAGCAGACGTGAGTTGTCCCGGATCCAGACAACGTGACCATCGCGGTGCAGCATGCGGTAGTCCAGGTAATAGGCGTTGCCGAAGTCGTGCCGCAACGCCCGGATGTCACTCAGCTCTACCGGTCCCTCCGACTCAGCGGCGAGCGCTTTGGCGCGATCATCCGGATGAAGCTGGCGTGCCCACAGGCCGGGGTCGGCCGTCCATTCTTTGACTGTGAAGCCGAGGATCGGTTCGATCCAGTCGTTGACGTAGTGCCAGCGCCCGTTCTCACCAGGTTCGGCGATGTAGACGATGGCAGGCATCGTCTCGACCATTGCCTGGTAGTCCCGCCACTTGGAGTCCATCCTGGACCATTTGTCGGCATTTTGGCGCCGGCGCTGGAGTGGTGAGTCTCCGTTTGCGCGGCATGATCGATGCGAACCACTCGTGTGGCGCCCTGGGTGGGCAAAGGCGGCGCGGTTAGCCTCCGGGGCGGTCTGGGCCCCGAGTCTCGTGGCCGATCCCCTGGCCCGTGAGGTCGGTCAGCCGTTGGCGTTGAGCGCCGTCGGCATCGAAGTTCGACGGGTCAAGCCAACTCTCGAAGGCCGCCCGTAGGACCGACCAGCGCGCATCGGTGATCGCGTACCAGGCGGTATCGCGGTTGCGGCCCTTGACCACCCTGTGGTTGTGGAAGATCCCCTCGTAGCTGAACCCGAAGCGCAGCGCGGCGGCTCGTGACGGTGCATTGAGCGCGTTGCATTTCCACTCGAGCCTGCGATAGCCGAGGTCGTCGAAGGCATGGCGGGCGAGTAGGAAGATCGCCTCCGTCGCGGCAGGAGTGCGCTTGAGTCGTGGGCCGAACCAGATGTTGCCGAGCTCGATCGTCCCGTGCTCGGGCACGATCGACATGTAGGTGAGGATCCCTCGCGGTGTGTCCTGATCGTCTGCGGATGTGATCGAGAAGAACAGCGGGTCGTCGCTGGCAGCCTGCCGATGCAACGCGTGTCGGAAGGGCTCGATGCTGGGGTAGGGCCCGTCGTAGAGATAGGTCCAGATGCTCGGATCGCCCGTGGGCGCGTGCGAGATGGCGTAGAGCGTCGCGGCGTCTGCGTCGGGCTCCAGCGGTCTGACGGTCGCATGGTGACCGCGATGCGGTCTCCGCGCCGGAGTGCTGGCGCCGGAGAAGTCGACGGGAGCGCCCAGGGGCTGACCGGGGGTGGCGGCGGGCTGACCGGGGGTGGCGGCGGGCTGACCGGGCGTTTGGGTCATCGTTCGAGCGTAATGGCCTTGAGCCGGCCGCAACCGCCTGGAGGCCCGTGCCTGCGCCGCGGTCGTCGAGCGGGGGCTGGCGATCCGTGGCGTGATTGGCACGGTTCCGGCACAGAATTGGCACAGAGTGGCCTTGCCCGGTGGCCGTTCGTACGGAACGCTGAGTCGATGGCGACTGCATGGCTACGACTGATTCGGCTACGACTGATCCGGCTACGACGAGAGGGGGGTTCCTTTGGCTGAGGCAAAGAAACCGCTCCCTCAAGTCGAGCGTGACCGACGCCTGGCACGCGCGCTCCGGCAAAACCACGGCCTTGTCACCCGCAGGCAGCTCGAGCGGATTGGATTCACAAACAATGAGATCTTCGGTTTCGGCGCACGCGGCGAGCTGTCGCGCCTGCATCGCGGGGTCTACGCAAACTCGCGAGCGCCGCTCAGCGATCATGCCTATCTGGCCGGCGCGTGCCTGGCATTCGGCGGCCGCGCCTGGTTGTCCGGCCGAGCTGCGGCGATGGGCTGGGGGCTGATGCCCGTCAGCGTGCCTCGAATCGAAGTGACCGTGGTCGCTGCGTCGACTCCTGGCCAGCGTCCTGGTCTACGCGTGAGAAGTGTGCGCAGATCGCCTCACCTCTCAGAGATCACGACGCGCAACGGCCTCCGCGTAAGCTCGGTACCGCGTATGCTGATGGAGGTTGCAGCGACCGGTGCGAGTGGCGCTGAGCTCGATCGGTTGATCGAGGCGGCGATTCGCAAGGATCTGCTCAAGATGCCCGAGCTTGTGGCAACGCTCGAGCGACATGTGGGCGATCGTGGCGTTGCGAAGCTCCGGCAAGCCTGCGACGAATACCTGCCGCAACCCGGCCGCAGATCAGGCCTGGAGCGGTCGTTCGATCGGTGGCTGACGGAGCATCCCGAGATCCCGGAGCCACAACGCAACGCCTCCGTCGGCCCGTGGGAGATCGACTGTTACTGGCCGGACCAGCACGTCGCGCTCGAGTTGGATGGCCGTGCGTACCACATCGTGGTGCAGGAGATCGAACGTGACCGGCGCAAGGACGCCTGGCTGCAGATCCATGACATTCGCATCCTCCGGGTCACCGACTCCCGTTGGCGACGGGACAAGCCGGGCGTTCACGATGATCTGATGGCGATGCTCGCCCTCACTGACCAGCACAAGCTGGCTGCGTGAGCGTCGATCTGGCTGCGTGAGCGTCGATCTGGCTGCGTGAGCGTCGATCTGGCTGCGTGAGCGTCGATCTGGCTGCGTGAGCGTCGATCTGGCTGCGTGAGCGCTGATCCGGCTGCGTGAGCGCTGATCTGGCTGCGTGAGCGCTGATCCGTCCGGAGTGTTGCTGACCAGCCCGGGCCCGGCCGGCCTAATCCCGGTAGCGCAGGCCGTCGAGAGCGATATCGAGGATATGCTCGCGCTGTTCCGGGCTCGCCTCGATCTTGGCGATGCCGCCGACCAGCTGTACGACCTCCGCGAAGTCCGTGTCGGTGCGCACTGCCCTGGCCTCCTGGGCACGTCGCAGAACCGGTTCGCCTGCGATGAACAGGTCGGCGCGGCAGGTCTTGAAGAAGGCGGCCTCGCGGTCGACGTAGTTCAGCAGCTCGTGAGCCAGCGCCTTCTTGGTCGCCAGGTAGCCGACCAGCCGACGCGAGAGCGCCGCAAAGCTCTCCCACGGTTCCATCTCGAGCAGCTCCCGCGTGGCACCGCAGAGCTCCTGGACCTCGCCGATGTACACCGCCTCGAGCAGCGCCTGCCGCGTCGGAAAGTGTCGGTACAGCGTGCCGATGCCCACCCCCGCACGTCGCGCGATCTCCTCGAGCGAGGTCGACGATCCGCACTCGTTGAAGGCGTCGCGGGCGGCAGCGAGCAGCTTGTCGTAGTTGCGCTTCGCGTCCGCGCGCATCGGACGACCGCCCGCCAGAGTCTCCCCGAGGCTCACCCCGGCCTGATCCTGCGTGGTTGTCGTCGTGCTGGTCACGGAATTTTCACCCCGGCGGCTTGACAAACCGGAGGGCACCTCCGTATATTAACCGGAGGCAGCCTCCAAATACTTTCGGAGGTGCCCTCCAGTTTATCCGATCTCTCGCTCTTCTCAACTTCTTGCTCTTGACTCAGCGCCTCTCCTCCTCCACCCACGTCTCCGCTTTCAACCACAGGACCCTCATGACCTCAGAACGACGCCGTTGGCTCGCGCTGGTGGTCGTATGCCTCGCACAGTTGATGATCGTGCTCGACACCACGATCGTGAACGTAGCTCTGCCTTCGATCCAGCACGACCTCCACTTCACCCAGGGCAACCTCACCTGGGTCATCAACGCATTCCTCGTCACCTTCGGCAGCTTCCTGCTGCTGGCCGGCCGGCTCGGCGACCTGATCGGCCGCAAGCGGGTGTTCCTGCTGGGCGTGATGCTGTTCACGTTCGCCTCGCTGCTGTGCGGCGCGGCTCCGACCTCCACGACGCTGGTGGCGGCCCGCTTCATCCAGGGCATCGGCGCTGCGATGCAGGCCTCGGTGATCCTCGCGATCATCGTGATCGAGTTCCCGGAGCCGGGTGATCGCGCGCGGGCGATGAGCGCGTATATGTTCACGGCCGTCGCCGGTGGCTCGCTTGGCCTGCTGGCCGGCGGCGTGCTGACCCAGCTGCTCAGCTGGCACTGGATCTTCTTCGTCAATCTGCCGATCGGGGTCGTCGCTGTGATCGCCGGGCGCATGCTGATCCCCGACGACAAGGGACTCGGGCTCTCGCAGGGAGTGGACTGGCTCGGCTCCGCGCTGATCACCTTCGCGATCGGCACCGCGGTGTACGCGATCGTCGAGGCGACCAGTCACGGCTGGGGCTCTCAGGTCGTGCTCGGCGCGGGCGCTGTCGCGGCCGCGCTGCTGACGCTCTTCGTCGCGCTCGAGTCACGCATCGAGAACCCGATCATGCCGCTACGGATCCTGAGGCTGCGCGGTCTGGTCGCCACCTGCCTCACGCGCGGGTTCCTCGTGACCGGCATGTACGGGACCTGGTTTCTGGGCACGCTGTACCTCGAACATGTCCTCCACTACGACGCGATCCGGACCGGTCTCGCGTTCATGCCGTGGACGCTGACCGTGCTGGCGCTCTCCCTGGGGGTGACCCGCAGGCTTGTGGCGCGCTTTGGGCCGGTGCCAGTGATGATCGCCGGGATGTTCGTGGTCGCACTCGGCCTGCTGGACCTGCACGGGATCGCACTGCATACCGACTACTTCCCACGGTTGGCGCTCGGCTTCTTCCTGATCGGCCTCGGGATCGGCAACTCGTTCATGCCGATGCTGATGATCGCGATGGCTGACGTTCCGCAGCAGGACGCCGGCCTGGCGTCAGGGATCGTCAACGTGTCCCAGCAGGTGTCCGGAGCACTCGGGCTCGCCGTGCTGAGCACGCTTGCGACCAACCACACGACCGCGCTGATCTCGGCCGGCCACTCCCCCCAGCTGGCGCTGCTCAGCGGCTACCAGCTGGCGTATGCGCTCGGAATCGGCAGCGTCCTGCTGGGCATCCTGGTCGCGGTCGCGCTGCTGCGCTCTCGCAGCGCGACCGGCTCAGAAGTGGCCGTGGAGCCCGCCGGCGGAGACGAGCCGCGTGTCATCCGGAGCGGGCCTCAGGATCAGGATCTCGGCGGGAACGTCGCCGAGCAGCCAGGCGAGGTCGTCCTGGTTTAGCCCCTTGCGAGGACTCTCGGTTGCAGACACGATCACGCGATCGAAGTGCTCCTCATTGAGCAGGCGCTGGAGCGCATCGCGGTAGGTGCGTCCCCGGCTGACCCTCGAGTCAACGGGGATGCCCGCCGCGGTCGCCTGTTGCTCGATCGCCTCCAGCAACGGCATTCCGACCGAACAGGCGGCCGGCAGCGCCGAGTCGATCGGCAGATTGCGCGGTACGCGCGCGAGGAAGGCCGGAACGAGTGTCGACCCCTCAGCCTTCGCGAGGCGAATCGCGGCCTCGAACGCGCGGGTCGAGATCGCGAGGCTCGAGAACGGCAGCAGAATTCGGTCGCCCGACCCATTTGCGGGATGGTCGTTCATTCCTATTCCTCCATGGGCCTTTGTGCCCGGTCGGCGACGATGCGCACATCGACGCCGGGTAGAAGTTCCATCAGACGCTGTGGCAGCGGGGTACGCAGGCGAGCCGGTCCATGCGCGGGCCGGCTTCGTCCCATCAGGATGTAGGTGCTGCGCTGCCTTCGGGCGACGCCTGCGATCGCCTGTGCTAGCTCGTCCGACTCCTCGACGATCAGTTTGGCGCCGAGCATCGATGCGAGCCTTCGCAATGCCGTCAGCGAGCGCTCCTGCTCGACGGTCAGGGTCCCTGGCGGTCTGACCCACAGCAGGTCGACGTCGGCGCCGAGCCGCTGCGCGGATCGCCAGGCGCGGCGCACGAGTCGCTGGGCGCCCGGATAGGGCTCGACCAGCGCCAGCAACCGTTCGGCGACGGCCTGCGGTGCCGCCGCGGCGAGCGTCTCGTCTCGCGAGCCGAGATTGGTCGCGGCCGCGAAGCGCCGCTGGCCGACCTCCTCCGCCACCTGGCGCAGGGCCACCTCGCGCAAGGCTGAGAGGTTCTCGATCCTGAAGAAGTTGTTGAGCGCAGCGTCGATCCGCTCGCTCGGATAGATCTTGCCGTCACGCAGGCGCTCGAGCAGATCCTCGGGTGTCAGGTCGACCACGACGATCTCATCGGCCCGACCCAGCAGAGCGTCCGGAATCGTCTCGCGCACGCGGACGCCGCTGAGCTCGGCAACCTGGTCGTTGAGCGACTCCAGGTGCTGGACATTCATCGTCGAGAGCACATCGATGCCGGCGTCGAGCACGTCCTCGACGTCCTCGTAGCGCTTGGCGTGCTCGACGCCCGGGGCGTTGGTGTGGGCGAGCTCGTCGATCAGGCAGACCTCGGGAGCGCGTCGCAGGATGCCCGGAAGGTCCATCTCCTCGAGCGTTGTGCCGCGGTACTCGATCGTCCGACGCGGAAGGATCTCGAGACCCTCCGCGACCCGCGCGGTCTCGACGCGCCGGTGAGTCTCGAGCAGACCGACGACCACGTCCCGACCCGCCTCCTTCTCGGCGTGGCCCTCGAGCAGCATTCGGTAGGTCTTGCCGACCCCTGCGGCCATGCCGATCACCACCCGGAGCCGGCCTCGCGGTCGCGCTCCGAGCTCGCCAGAGACAGTGTCGGGGCCGAGCTCGCTCACGCTCCGAGCAGGTTGTGGACGATCAGGTCGATCAGCTTGATCCCGATGAACGGCGCGATCAGACCGCCAAGGCCATAGATCCAGAGGTTGCGCCGCAGCAGCGCGCTGGCGCCGATCGGCCGGTAGGACACGCCCTTCAGCGAGACTGGGATCAGCAGCGGAATCACGAGTGCATTGAAGATGATCGCCGAGATCACCGCCGAATATGGATCGCCGAGGTGCATGATATTCAGGACATGCAGCGGGCCCTTGCCACCGGCGGTCGTCGCATAGGTGGAGACGAAGATCGCCGGCAGGATCGCGAAATACTTGGCGACGTCGTTGGCGATGCTGAACGTGGTCAGCGAACCTCGCGTGATCAGCAGCTGCTTGCCAACCTCGACGATCTCGATGAGCTTCGTAGGATTGGAGTCGAGGTCGACCATGTTGCCGGCCTCCCGCGCGGCCTGGGTACCGGTGTTCATCGCGACACCGACGTCGGCCTGCGCGAGCGCGGGGGCGTCATTGGTTCCGTCACCGGTCATCGCGACCATGCGCCCGGCAGCCTGCTGCTCCCTGATCAGCTCGAGCTTCTTCTCCGGGGTGGCCTCGGCGAGGAAGTCATCGACACCCGCCTCCTCGGCGATCTTGGCGGCCGTCAGGCGGTTGTCGCCCGTGATCATGATCGTGCGGATGCCCATCGCGCGCAGCTGGTCGAAGCGCTGCCGCATGCCCTCCTTGACGGTGTCCTTGAGATGGATCACGCCCAGCACCTGGTTGTCGCGGGCGACCGCAAGCGGTGTCCCGCCCTCCCCGGCAATCCGGTCGAGTGCCGGGCGTAACTCGGCCGGAGGGCGGCCGCCCTCGTCCTCGACCATCTTGATCACCGCATCTCCTGCGCCCTTCCGCAGCCGCTGCCCGTCCAGGTCGACGCCGCTCATCCGCGTCTGGGCGGTGAACGGCACGAACGCGGCATTCAGGTTGGCCATGTCGTGCTCGCGGATTCCGTACTGCTTGGCGAGCACCACGATCGAGCGCCCCTCGGGCGTCTCATCCGCGAGCGAGGCCAGCTGCGCGACCTCCGCCAACTCGGCCTCGGACACGCCCGGCATCGGCACGAACTCGGACGCGAGCCGGTTGCCGATTGTGATCGTGCCGGTCTTGTCGAGCAGCAGCACGTCGACGTCCCCGGACGCCTCGACGGCACGGCCCGAAAGCGCCAGCACATTGCGGCGGACGAGTCGATCCATGCCGGCGATGCCGATCGCCGAGAGCAGCGCCCCGATCGTCGTCGGGATCAACGCCACCAAGAGACTGATCAGCGTCGTCTCCGAGATCGTCGTGTGCGCGAACAGGGCGAAGGGCCGCAGGCTCGCGACGACGATCATGAAGATCAGCGTGAGGCCCGCGAGCAGGATGTTGAGTGCGATCTCATTCGGGGTCTTGCGCCGCGAGGCGCCCTCGACCAACGAGATCATGCGGTCAAGGAACGAATGGCCAGGCTCCTGCGTGATCTCGACGACGATCCGATCCGAAAGCACCCGCGTACCGCCGGTGACGGCGCTGCGGTCGCCTCCTGACTCCCGGATCACCGGCGCCGACTCACCGGTGATGGCCGACTCGTCGACTGAGGCAATCCCCTCGGTGACGGTGCCGTCGCCGGGGATCAGCTCGCCTGCGATGACGACAACCCGGTCGCCGCGGGTCAGCTCCTCCGCCTTGCGCGTGGAGCCGTCCTCCATCGTCGCGACCGTCTGCTGGCGCATGTTGCGCAGCGTGTCAGCCTGGGCACGTCCTCGACCTTCGGCGAAGGCCTCGGCCAGATTCGCGAATACCACCGTGAGCCACAGCCAGATCGAGATCGTGAACGTGTACCAACCCGGGTCATTGCCGCCGAGCGCCTTGCCGCCGAAGACCTGGATCAACCAGGTGACTGACGTGATCGCCGCGCCGAGTTCGACGACGAACATCACGGGGTTGCGGAGCTGGACGCGCGGATCGAGCTTGATGAAGCTATCGATCGCGGCTCGCTTGATGATGTCGCCGCGGAACAGCGACGCGCCCTGGCGGTGCGGGGTGCCGGCTGGCCCCATTGGGACCGGAGCGGCGGGATTGCTAGTACTCATGGTTAGGGTTTCATCCTTCGATCAGAGGCGGTTGAGCGCCAGATTCAGCTCAAGCACGTTGACGCCGGGCTCACCTGAGAAGCCGAGCCCACGCCCTGCCGTGTACTTCGCGATCAGTGCATCCACCGTCGCGAGCGGCAGATGCCGCACGGCTGCGATTCGGTAGGCCTGGATCCGTGCATTGGCGACCGAGATGTCCGGATCGATGCCGGACGCCGAGGTGTCAGCCGCGTCCACGGGGGTCTTTGCGGCCGTGAGCCCTCCCGGGTAGTACTTGCCGTTGAGCTGGATGTACGCAGAGATGTTTCCGGCGATCGCCTTCTTCGTGATCGTGCTGTTCGGCCCGTAGTTTGCGAACGACGAGAACGCGGCGTTATAGGGCGGCGCCGTGCCCGACGGCCGCGACTGGAAATAGCGCGGGTCGGGGGTGGTGACGGGCTCGCCACCCGACATCTCAGGCTTGCCGTTCTTGTAAACCGGCATCTGGAAGTTCTGACCGATGATCTTCGAGCCGACGAACCTGCCGCCGACATATGTTCTCTGGCCGTTGGCGTTGCCGGGGAAAGCGACCTGGCTGACACCGGTGACGACAAGCGGATACAGGACCCCCAAGCCCAGGATCAGGACAAGGGTCGCGATCGCCGCGGTGATGAATTCCTTGCGAATTGCCATCTCAGATAGCTCCTAGTAGAGGTGTCCGGTCAGGCCCTGGACGATTGGTCCGAGCAGCAGTGCTGGGAAGAACGTCAGCGCCCCGACGAGCACGATCACGCCGATCAGCAGCACCACGAAGGTGGGGTTGTCGGTGCGCATCGTCCCCAGGCCGGCCGGACTCACGCGCTTGCTGACCAGTGCCCCGGCGACCGCCAACGCGAACAGGATCGGCGCGTACCGCGCGAACAGCATCGTGAAGCCGCCGAGCAGGTCCGCGAACGTGATCCCGTGGGCGCCGGCGACGTTTCCGACGTTCCCGTCGTAACCGGTGTAGCCGGCGAACGCGGACCCGTTGTTGTTGGCCTGGCTGAGGTAGGCGTAGAACGTCTCGCTGAAGCCCTGTGGTCCGGAACCGGTGACCGCCGTGTCGATCGAAGCTCGCCCGGCGCTCGACGCCGTCGCCAACGCTGTCGAAAACAGCGCGGCCAACGGTGTTATCAGGATCCCCAGGGCGACCAGCTTGATCTCCCTGGCCTCGATCTTCTTGCCGATGTACTCGGGCGTACGGCCGACCATCAGGCCGCCGATGAAGACCGCGAGCAGGACATAGAGCAGAATCGAGTAGAGCCCCGTACCGACACCACCGAAGATAACCTCGCTGGCGCTCAGGTTCGCGAATGGAACGGCTCCACCGATGCCCGTGAAGGATTCCATCGCGCTGTTCACCGCGCCACAGGACGTCACTGTCGTGACCACGTTGAAGAGTGCCGAGCCGGCGATACCGAACCGCTGCTCCTTGCCCTCGAGGTTGCCACCGGACGAGCCCGCGACCACACCCGTGTGCAGGCCGGCCGCGTGCTGTGCAGGCGAGCCGTGAGCCTCCGCGACGTAGCACACGATCACGGCGCCGAGGAACATCACCATCATCGTTCCGTAGATCGCGTAACCCTGGCGGCGGTTGCCGACCATGCGGCCGTAGGTGAACACCAGTGCCGCCGGGATGACCAGAACGGTCAGCATCTCGACGAAGTTGGTGAAGGCCGTTGGGTTCTCGAACGGGTGCGCCGAATTGACGTTGAAGAAGCCGCCGCCGTTGGTGCCGAGCAGCTTGATCGCCTCCTGTGAGGCAACGGGCCCCATCGCGATCGTCTGCCCGATGTGAGTGATGCCCGTGAAGCTCAGGTAGTGCGAGAAGTTCTGGATAGAGCCCTGCCACACCAGCACAATCGCGACCACGAAGGAGATCGGCAGCAGGATGTAGAGGATCGTGCGGACGAGGTCCTGCCAGAAGTTGCCCAGATGGCCCGCGTCAGGGGAATCGTGGTCGACGACGCGCTTGACGATGCCGCGGATCAGCGCGACCGCGACCACGATCCCGACGGCCGCCGAGGCGAAGTTCTGCACGGTCAGGCCAACCATCTGGCTGAAGTAGCTCAGCGCCGCTTCACCGGCGTAGTACTGCCAGTTCGTGTTGGTGAGGAACGAAGAGGCGGTGCTGAAGCTGACGTTCCAGGGCATCGAGTGGAAGCCCATGGGGTTGAGCCCGGTGAAGCTCCAGAGATTCTGCGTGCGCAGGATGAAATACAGCGCCAGCCAGCCGACGAACGAGAAGATGATCAGGCTCTTGGCGTACGACTTCCAATCCTGACCGCGGCGTACGTCGACGTTGAAGATGCGGTACAGGAACCGCTCGGGGTGCCGCATGACCGGGTCGAGGACTGTGCGCTCGCCCGTGTAGACAGCCGCCATGTAGCGCCCGAGCGGCAATGCCAACGCCGTCAGGATGATGACGAAGGCGAAGATCGTGACCCAGCCGGAGACCGTCACTTAGAACCTCTCCCCGCGCAACAGCGCATAGAGCAGGTAGGCGCAGACGAGGACTGATGCGACGAGTCCGAAGATGTCGGCGCCGCTGATGGTGGCGATGACCATGGTCAGACCCGGTCGATCGCGTAAATGAGCCCGAAGAGGATCGCGAACATCACGACCCCGAGAGCAATGGCAAGTGCATCCATGCCAGGGATCTTCGATCGCTACACGTGTGGGATCCGTGCAGAACGCCTTCGCCGCCATACAGATTCTGTGCAGGGCATTACCTAGAAACATCCATATATGCGGATATATGCATATATGGATGTGGGGGCCACCCGTTGGGCTGCTGCGGGCCAGCGGGCCCCGCAGCAGCGGCACCTACGTTCAGGCGGCGAACCTGTAGCCGACGCGCGGATCTGTCTTCACGTAGCGCGGGCCGTCGGGCGGTTCGATCTTGCGCCGGAGGTTGGCAACGTGCCCACGCAGCACCTGCGTATCGTCGCTGTAGGCAGGGCCCCAGACTGTGGTCAGCAGCTCGCGGTAGGTGACCAGGCGGCCGCGGTTGCCGGCCAGGACGCGCAGCAGGTCGAACTCGGTCGGCGTCAGATGCACCTCCTGGCCGTCGCGCCGGACGACCCTTGCCGCGAGGTCGACTTCCAGCCCCTCGGCGCGGATCACGGCGTCCTCGGGCTCGGGCCCGGCGCGGCGCAGGACGGCCTGCAGGCGGGCGATCAGCTCTCGAGGGCTGAACGGCTTGGTCACGTAGTCATCAGCCCCGGCGGCGAGCGCGCGAACCTTCGCGTCCTCCTCACCCACCGCGGAAAGGACGATGATCGGCAGCTTGCTCCACTCGCGCAGACGCCGGCAGATCTCGACGCCGTCGATGCCGGGCAGCACCAGGTCGAGGATCGCCGCATCGGGGTTGTGCACGGCAGCCAGGTCGAGCGCCTCCTCACCGTCGGATGCCGGGAGCGACTCGAAGCCGGCATCGCGCAGGATCACGCGCAGCGCCCTGAGGATCTGGGACTCGTCGTCGCAGACGAGTACCACCGGCCGGTCGCGCACGGAGCTCCTGTCAGTCATGCCGTGCGCCGCTGCTGCTGGCCGGTGGGAAAACTGACGACGAGGCTCGTGCCCTGACCGGGCAACGACTCAACCGCAATCGTGCCGCCGTTCGCCTCGACGAAGCCCTTTGCGATCGCAAGGCCGAGGCCGGACCCGGACGTTCGAGCCCCGTCGGCGCCCCGGTAGAAGGGCTCGAACACGCGCTGCTGCTCGCCGTCGGGAATGCCCGGTCCACGGTCGCTGACGCGCACCACGACCCGCGACCCGACCTGGCGGACGCTGACCCGTACCGGCTCGCCGCGATCGGAATAGCGCAGAGCATTCTCGAGCAGGTTGGCAAACACGCGCTCGAGCTGGGCGGCGTCAGCCATCAGGGGCGGTGTCGCAGGATCGACGCTCAGATGCACATGCCCGGCGGCTGCAGGCAGCGCGTCCTCGGCGGCCAACAGCACATCCTCGATGGAGACCGATTCGCGGCGCGGCTCCATCCGGCCGGCCTGCAGGCGTGAGAGGTCGAACAACTTGTCGATCAGCGTTGAGAGCCGCTCGCCCTCGTCGACGACCGCTGCACTCATCTGTTCGCGTTCCTCCGCGGTCAGCGACCCCGAACCCAGCGCATGGCCGGCCGTGACGATCGCGGTCAGCGGTGTCCGCAGGTCATGAGAGACGGCACGAAGCAGCGCCGTCTTGAGCTCGTCGCTGCGGCGCAGCGCCGCCGTCTCGACCGCCTCTGCCTGCACCGCGTCGCGATGCAGGGCGATTGCGACAAGGGCGGAGAGCGTCGGTACCACCTGTGAGGTCAGACGCTCGGCGACGTCATGCGGGAGCCTGCTCGGGACCAGCAGGGTCGCAAGCGTGGTCCCGTCGAGGCCGCGCAGCGGCAGTGCTCGGTGGCGCTCGCTGCCGGCTATCTCGCCCAGCTCGAGTGTGGCCGACGCGAGTCCGAGCGACTCGGCAACGCGGCGCGCGGTCGTGCGCAGTGTGTCCTGCGTGCGCTCGCCGGCGAGCAGCTCGCGCGCCAGTGTTGCGGCAAGGTCCGCCTCGCGCCGGCGCCGCTCGGCCTCAGCGGCGCGGCCGCGTGCCACCTCGGCCATCGTGCTGACCACCGCCGCCACAAGCACGAATGCGGCCAGCGCGACCCAGTTGCGGCTGTCGACGATCGTGAACCTGCCGGTCGGCGGGACGTGGAAGAAGTTGAAGGCGGCGGCGCTGGCGAGTGAGGTCAGCAATCCGAGCCACAGGCCGAAGTACGCCGCGATCACCAGAATCGCCGGTAGGTAGACGACGCTCAGGGAGATCGCGGGCGCGACTGACTCGAGCGGATAGATCGCGAGTGTCGCGATGGCGACCGCTGCCAAAGCGGCCAGAGGCCCGAGCCAGAGCGGCGAGTTTCTGCTAGACGTTTGAGAGCCCACGAGTGGAACCATAATTCGACGAGATGCTTGCGACGAGTCCGGCAACAGCACACCCGCAGCGAATTCGGCTGCCGTGGCGGCTTGACCCCGCTCAGGTTCTGGCGGCGCTTGAGTCCGAGGCGCTGCCATTCGCGCTCGTCGGCGCGTGGGCCGGAGGTGGCGCAATCGTCGGCTCCGAGCCGGTGCGTGTGGCCGATGAGTCCGAGGATCCCTTCCAGCTGCTGGACGAACTGCCGCCTCTGGATGGGCGCATGCCCGCTGTGGGCGGCGGCTGGTTCGGCTGGCTCGGGTATCGCCTCGCGGCGCGGGTCGAGCAGGTGCCGCTGGCCGAGAGCCGGCCGGTGGCGCTGCCAGAGTTCCACCTGGCCTACTACGACAATGTTCTTCACCAGGACCGCGATGGCGTGTGGTGGTTCGAGGCGTTGATGACGCCGGAGCGCCGGGAAGCGATCGAGCATCGGGCGGCGCGTCTATGGGATCTGCTTGCCGACACGGGGCTCGTCGCTGCGGGAGCCGGCGCCTCGACGCCGCTGCGGTTGAGCCGAGCGGTCGCCGAGCATCATCTTCGCGCAGTCGCCGAGTGCCGCGAGCGGATCGCCGCGGGCGAGATCTTCCAGGCCAACATCTGCCTGCGTCTGGACGGCGAATACGACGGAGCCGCAACGGAACTGCTGCGGGCGGCGCTCAACGGTGGAGCGGTGCCGCAGTATGCCGCGGCCTTCGACACGCCTGACGGTGGGATCGTCTCGCTGTCGCCGGAGCTGTTCCTGCGGCGCGAGGGGCGCACTGTGAGAACCGGTCCGATCAAGGGCACCGCAGTGCGTCCGTCCGACCCTGGACTGGCCGCCGAGACGCTTCGGCGGCTGCAGGAGTCAGCCAAGGACGCCGCCGAGCACGTGATGATCGTAGACCTGATGCGCAATGACATCGGCCGCGTGTGCGAGTACGGCTTGGTTACGGCGGCGCGATATCCGAGCGCCGAGGCGCACCCCGGGCTCTGGCACCTCGTCACCACGGTGCAGGGGAGGCTGCGCCCCGACGTCGGGGACCGGGAGCTACTGCGCGCGACCTTCCCGCCCGGATCGGTGACCGGAGCCCCCAAGGTGCAGTCGTTGATCGTCATCTCAGAACTGGAGCCCACGGGCCGCGAGGTCTACACCGGCGCGATCGGCTACGTCAGCCCGCTGTCGGGCCTCGAGCTCAACGTCGCGATCCGCACGCTCGAGCTCGCCGATGGTCACCTCTGGCTCGGAGTCGGAGGAGGGATCGTCGCTGACTCTGATCCGGAGGCTGAACTGGAGGAGGCGCTGGTCAAGGCTCGTCCTGTGGCAGCGGCTGTCGGCAGCGGCGTGGTGGTTGCGTGAGCGCACCGCCGGAGCTGTCCCCGCTCCAGGAGGCACTCGAGTTCGGCCCGCGACCGGATCCGGAGCTCGGAATCTTCGAGACGATGTGCGTCGCCGCCGGTGAGGTGGCGCTGCTGAACGAGCATCTCACCCGTCTGGCGGACAGTGCCAGGACCCTGTACGGCGACGAGCCGGAACTGACGCCGTCGCATGTCCGAGCCGCGGTGCCAACCGGGGACGCACGCCTGCGAGTCACGTTCAGGCCGGGTTCTGAGTCAGAGCTCGACCATGGACCGATCGGCGCCGATCCCGTTTACGAGCGGATCGCTCCGTTCCTTCTCCCGGGCGGGCTCGGACCGCACAAATGGATGGACCGGCGTCTGCTCGACGCGATCACGGCGCGAGCAGGGGCGGGCTCGCTGCCGCTGATCCTGGACGCGGACGGCTCGGTGCTCGAGTCCACTCGCATGAACGTGCTGATCGAGGAAAACGGGCGCCTGATCTCTCCACCCACCGACGGCCGCTTCCGGGCGGGGTTCGGTCGGACACGGCTCCGATATGACGAGGAGCCGGTCGTTCTCGACCGGCTCCTCGCGGCGGACGCCGTGGTTTTGACCTCGGCGTTGCGGATGGTGCGCCTCCCGCTCAGACCCTGACCCGAGCGTCTATGGAAACGCCGAGGATGCCGTCGTCCTGAAGTTTGCGGCTCAGCCGGCGGCAGTGCCGGAACAAGTCATCCGGTGCCACGAGCGCGCCGAAATGCGCGCTGCGCAGCACAGTCATGAGCGCCGTCTGCGTGTCGGGCCCGAGCACGAGGGTCGTCACCGGGATCGACTCCGGAACGCGCTCGACAGCGGCGGAGAGGATCCTCGAGCCCTCGTCGGGGGATCCGAGTGCCTGCGGCAAGTACCCGCCGCCGACCGCGAACGGTGTCACCCAGACGTAGGCCCTGGCGCCGTCGCAGGTCTTGGCCAGGGTGAGCCGCGCGCGCTCGCGCTCGGCGAGGCTGATCGCCGCACCCAGCGTGCGCCACATCTGATCCTCGCGATCACCGAGTACGCCGATCACGTTGCACATGCTCATGCCGGAGCCCTCCACCCCATGACGCCTTTAGCGTAGCGTTATAGGGCTGATTTGTCCGTTGTGTGCGGCCTGCGGGTCAGGTGAGGTGCAGCCGGTGCGCCATCGCCGCAGCCTGCGTTCGACTTTGAACGCCGAGCTTGGCAAGGATCCGTGAGACGTGAACGCTTGCGGTCTTCTCCGCCATATACAGCGACGCCCCGATCTGGCGGTTGGTTGCGCCCTCGGCGATCAGCGCCAGAACCTGGAGCTCCCGCTGTGTCAGCCCGAATGGGAGCTCCGCGTCCGCAGCCGGCGAGGAGCCGTTTTCGTTGCCACCACCGGTGGCGGCGCGTCCTCGGAGATCGAGCCGGGCACGAGTCGCCAGCCCCTGCAGCTCGCCGTCCAGCCAGCCGGCTCCCAGCCGCTGGGCGACGTCCGCGGCCCCGGCGACGACCCTCCCGGCGGCGGCACGGTCATCGGCCTGCACGAGCGCCTCAGCTTCACGCCACCGCATCAGCGTGGCTGCGTAGGGTCGTTCCAAGCGCTCCCACGCGGATGCGGCCTCGCTCCACAGCCGCGGCTCGTTCTCGCCGCCGGCGCGCGTGTTCTCGGCCTCGCCAACGGCCAGCCATGCCCGCTCGACCGGTCCGCCGTCCTGCGCGGCCGCGGTCAGCCGTTGCAGGTGGATGTCGGTGCGCGCCAGCGCATCGCGCTCGGTTTCGGGCTCGCGCAGATCCCGGGCCCGGACTGCGCGGTCGGCCTCGATCGCCATGCCGACCGCGGTCACGCGGGCGATCCTCATCACATCGTCGGTGCAGACCTCCAGCTCGTCGAGTGCCGCCGCCACCGCCGCCTGCGCGCGATCGAGCTCGCCGGCGCGACGGTGCAGCTCGCCGACCAGCGACCCGAAGAGACCGTGCCACTGCGCCTCTCCGGTGACCCGCACCAGCGGCTCCGCTGCGTCCAGGCGCTCGCCGGCACGCGTGAGGTCGCCCTCACCGAGCGCGAGCTCAGCGTCACGCAGCAGCCGGTAGATCAGTGCCACGCCGACCAGCGACGAGACCGGGGGGCCGGTGTTGGCGCGGGTGATGTCCCATTCGCCCGCCTCGAACGCGAGCTCGGACAGCGTCAGCAGCATCCACGAATAGGCCCGGCCGATTCGCGTCGTGACCTCGTCCAGGCCCTGGTTGATGACGGCCATGGCCTCCCGGGTACGTCCCGCCAGGTTGAGGCAGTCTGCAAGGTTGCTGTAGGCCGAGCCCAGGTCGTCGATGTCGTCCTGCTCGTTGGCCAGTGCGATCGCCTCCCTCAGCAGCGCCTCACCATCGTCGACCTCGCCGAGCGCGAACTTCGCCATGCCGAGTGTGTTGAGCGTCTCGCCGAGGGTCATCGGCAGATCCAGAGTCGAGGCCAGCTCGCGTGCGCGCTCGCCCTCGGCGACCGCCTCGCGGTAGTGGCCACGCAGCGAATGTGTCCGCGCCAACCAGGAGAGCACCCTCGCACGCTCGCGGCTCGGCTCCTCTGGCAGCAGCCTCAGCGCGTGATCAAGGTCGGCGATCGCGGTGCTGGCCTGGTTGAGCCGCCAGCGTGAGCGGCCCCTGCGCACGAGCAGGCGCGCGCAACGGATCGGATCCTGTTCCGGGTCAAGCAGTTGCAGGCCACGGTCGGCGAGCAGCTCGCTGTGCCGTTGATCGCCACTGAGCGCGCAGGCACCCGCCGCTGCCTCGAGCAGATCGACCTCGTCGATCCCGGTGATCTCCTCCGGGTTCGGAACGCGTCCCCAGAGCTCGTGCGCACGCTCATAGAGGTCGGCCATCTCACCGTAGGCATGCACCCGGCGCGCTTCGGCCGCTGCTCGAACCGTCGCTCGCAGCGCCGCGGGCTGGTCGCCGGCGGCGGCGTAGTGGGTTGCAATCGACGCGACCCGTTCGGCCTCATCCTCTGCGCAGTGAAGTGCGGCGACATCCTCGAGCACGCGTGCGAGCTCCAGGTGCATGGAGCTGCGTTCGCCCGGGAGCAGGTCGTCATAGACGACCTCTCGAAGCAGCGCGTGACGGAAGCACAGGCGCCCGTCCTCACCGGCGACCAGCACGTGCTCGGCCACCGCTTCGCGCAGAGCCTCACGCAGCCCAGCGCCACCCACGCCTGAGATGCGCTCGATCATCGCCTCATCGAGCGCGCGCCCGACCGAGACCGCTCGCGCGGCCAGTCCGGCGCTGTCGCTGAGCCGCTCGATCCGCAGCATGAACGCGTCGCGCAGGCTCTGGGGGGTCGCGCCGCGTCCGTCGAGGGCGGCCGCCAGCAGCTCCTCGACGTACAGCGCGTTGCCGTCGGTGCGCTCCAGAAGCCGGTCGATCAGGGCGGGGTCGGGCTGCTCGCCGAGGATGTCGGTCAGGGCCTCCTCGAGCTCGTCGTGGTCGAACGGCTCAAGCTCGATCCGGCGACAGCCATCGAGCCGTGCCAATTCAGCCAGCAACGGCCGCAGTGGGTGCTTGCGATGCAGCTCGTCGCTGCGGAGGCTCAGCAGCAGCAGCACGCGCTCGTCGATCAGGCTTCGGGCCAGGAACGAGATGAATCCTCGCGTCGAGCGATCGGCCCAGTGGACGTCCTCGAGCACGATCACCAGCGGCTGGCGCTCGCTCAGGAGGTGCACCAACTCGAGCAGGCTCTCGAACAGGCGCAGCTGACCGTCGCCGCCGCCGCCGTTGCCGCTGGGCGGCGGCGCCCCCATGCTCGGCAGCAGCGTCGCCAGGTTCACCCGGCTGGCAGCGCTGAGCGCGTCGAGTGCGCTGTCGTGGTCGCGGACCAGCGGCCTGAGGGCACCCAAGAGCGGTGCGTACGGGAGCTCCATCTCGCCCTGCTCGAGGCACTGACCGTGCAGCACCAGCGCCCCGTTCAACGAGCCCTGTGCCTCAGCCAGCAGGCGCGTCTTGCCGACGCCCGAGTCGCCCGAGATCAGGACCAGCCGTGGGTTTGACTCAAGCGCCTCGCGGAACGCAAGCTCCAGCTCGGCCAGCTGCGTCTGTCGACCCACGAAGCGACTGCTTGTCAGTCTGCCGCGCACGCGTGAAGTATCGCCGGACGCGGCGCTCGGAGCGAACCGTGTGTCGTCCCCGTCCCTCTGCGCTGCGGCGGAGCTCGGCGACTCGAGCGGTGTTGAACTGGTAGTTGAGCGCTGGGTGCATGGCTGCTGGCTCCTCTGGTCGGTCCTCTGCATGTAGTGCAGTCAGACTCGGCTAAGAGGCCACCCCTCACATCGGCACTTCGCAGTGATCTGGGCCTCACAGGCCCTTACTTGGCTGTGCACAGGATCCCGCCGGGCTGCGCTCTGCCCGGCGGGATCCCCGCATGCTGCCGTCCGAGAGGCCTATGAGGCGGGCGGCAGCGAGCTGACCGGTGCGGCTCCGCTGACAGTCAGTGTCACCGGCGTGGATGCGCCGCCGACATTGACCGGTCCGCCCGTGATCCGGGCGCGGAGCTGCAGCGTGCCCATTTCGCCAGGAGTGAACGTGAACGAGTACCTCGAGGCGGGGCTCACATATCCCGTCTTCAGCACGACCCAATCGCCGGAGCTGTTCTGCGCCTCCAGATGGATCGCGTGGCCGCTGTGCTCGGGTGTGACGGTGCCCGTGATGGTCACCGATCCCCCGACGGTCGTCGTCGAGGAACTGAGCGCGATCGTGACCACATCCTGCACCCCGAGGTAGAGGTTCGCGGTCTTCTCACGCGGCGTGCCTGCGGTCTCGACGTGGTAGATCGTGTTGCGGCTTGGCAGGACCGTGAACGAGTAGCCGCCGGAGGAATCTGTCGTCCCGCTCTGCAGCGCCTTGAAGCCGCCCGCGAGCGTGCGCCCGTAGAGGACCACCGCAGCGTTCGGCTGTGTCGTGGTCGTGGAGCCGGCCGTGTACAGCTTGCCGCTGATCGTTGCCGTCTGGCCATTGACGATCACCGGAGCACTGCTCGCGATCGTGAACGACGGATTCTGCTGCTGCTGCACCGTCAGGCTGAGCTCATCCGATTGACCGGGCGTGTTGCGCCGGTCGCCCTGGAAGTACGCCCGCAGCGTGTAGCTGCCGGGAGTACGGAACTTGTAGGACAACGCGAAGCTCGAATCTGCCCCGGTGTAGGTGCTCGAGATCGTGTGCCAGCCGTCGCCAGACGTGCTGTCCTGCGCCTGCAGCAGAACGCGCTGATGCGGGTGCGCGGGAAATACACTGCCGCGGAACTGAACGGGTTGCGAGGTCGTCGCAGTCGTGGTCGTATTCGCGTTCAGCGTGACGACGGCTGAGACGAGCTCGTGGATCGTGCGGCTGTGCGTGTGATCCGGGCCGGTGACGAACCAGTTCCGGTTCGAGACCACCACGCCGTCGGCGCGCACGAACTCGTAATACCCCTGGGCATTGGTGACCCGGGAACCGATCACCGTGAACTCCGACGCGGGGTTGATCCTGTGGAACAGGTAGACACGCCGGTTGGCGTTGTTCGGTCCCTGCAGTTGGCCGTAGATCAGGACACCCTGGCCGGCCGTGATCGGATCCGGTGTGGCGGCGATCGTGAGACCGTCGTTGTAGTGAGGGTGGTGCCAATGCCGATGTGCGCTGGCCGAAACCGGCAGCGCCATCAGTGACGCCATGAGCAGGGCCAGCCCTGCCGTGGCCTTCATGAATCGATGTGTACGCATTTCCGTCCGTCCTCCCAGAAAGAAAGTTGACGACGGCCTTACAAACAGGCCGTGGCCCACGGAGTTGCGTTAAGAGTGTTGGCGCCCGGTTACGGTTCAGACCGAACTGGGTGAGGCCACCACCGGTGCCCTGGCTGTCACGGAACGACTGTCGCAGCGCGGAAGCCGGCCCCCGCTCAAGCGGGGCGGGGGCCGGACTGGAGGCGTCCTAGCTTGCGACCGCCTCGCGCTGGATCCACTTGGAGGTGCAGGGGATCTTCGACAGGTCGCAGCGGCCAGCGTAGGCCTTCGCGATCTCCGTCACCTCGCTGAGCAGGTCGTCGCGCAGCGTGATCGGCTTGAGGCCGAGCTCGAGGAAGTTGTCGTTGGCGACGAACAGGTCGTTCTCCGCATCCTCCTTGCGGGGGTTGTCGACGTAATCGATCTCCGCCCCCGTGAGTTCGGCAACCAGCTTGGCGAGGTCGCGGACGCGATGGGTCTCCGTCATCTGGTTGAAGACCTGGACGCGCTCCCCGCGGGCGGGCGGGTTCTCAATCGCCAGCTGGATACAGCGGACCGTATCCTGGATATGGATGAACGCCCGGGTCTGGCCACCGGTGCCGTGAACGGTGAGCGGGTAGCTGACCGCCGCCTGCATCAGGAAGCGGTTGAGCACCGTGCCGAAGTCGCCGTCATAGTCGAAGCGGTTCATCAGCCGCGGGTCGAGCCGGGTCTCGGTGGTCTGCGTGCCCCACACGATCCCCTGGTGCAGGTCGGTGATGCGCACCTGGTCGTTCTTCGCGTAGTAGGCGAACATCAACTGATCGAGCGTCTTGGTCATGTGGTAGACGCTGCCCGGGTTGGCCGGATACAGGATCTCCTGCTCGATCTGTGTGCCGTCGTCCTTCTCGACCTTGATCGCGAGATAGCCCTCGGGGATCTGCATACCCGCGGTGCCGTAGCCATATACGCCCATCGTGCCGAGGTGGACGATGTGGAGGTCAAGGTCAGCTTCGACCGCTGCCGCCAGCACGTTGTGGGTGGCGTTGACATTGTTGTCGACCGTGTAGCGCTTATGCGCCGCGTCCTTCATCGAGTACGGCGCCGCGCGCTGTTCGGCGAAGTGCACAACCGCGTCGGGGCGGTAGTGGCGGTACAGCTCGAGCAGTTCCGCGTAATCCTGCGCGACGTCCAGGCGGCGGAACGGGATCTCGTTGCCGGTGGCCTCCTGCCAGGCAGCCAGGCGCGTGCCGATCGGGGAGATCGGCGTCAGCGATTCGGCCTCGAGCTCGGTGTCCATGTTGCGTCGAGCGAGGTTGTCGACGATGGCCACGTCGTGGCCCTGGGCCGAAAGGTGAAGCGATGTCGGCCAGCCACAGAATCCATCTCCACCGAGAATCAGGATGCGCAAGGGAAGTACTCCTTTGAGTCAGTCGTCAAGAACCGGGGTCCTCGGCTCGACGCCATCGCGAGCGCCGATCGACCTTCGTGACCGTTCACAATCGGGCATTCCGGCTTGAAATTAGCTGTCAAACATAGCTGATGTGGTCCCGGACGACCGTGTTAAGGTTGAACGCGACCATACCTTCGAGAAGGAGATCAACGTGGCGCAATCGTCTGCCGCTGCCAGCGGGACCTTCAGCATCGGCGGCGAGTTGACGGTGAACCGCCTCGGATTCGGCTCGATGCAGCTGCCCGGACCCGGAATCTGGGGCGATCCGAAGGATCCGGACGAGGCTGTGCGCGTGCTGCGCCGCACGGTCGAGCTCGGCATCAACCTGATCGACACTGCTGACTCCTACGGGCCGGTGGTAGCCGAGCAGTTGATCCGCAGGGCGCTGCATCCCTACCCGGCCGGGCTCGTGATCGCGACAAAGGCCGGGCTCACGCGCCAGGGTCCGAACCGCTGGCTCCCGGTCGGCCGTCCCGCCTACCTGCGTCAGCAGGCTGAGCTCTCCCTTCGCAACCTGGGACTCGAACAGATTCCGCTGTTCCAGCTGCATCGCATCGACCCCGAGGTCCCGCTCGAGGATCAGGTCGGTGAGCTCCGAGACCTTCAGGCCGAGGGCAAGATCGGCCACATAGGTCTCTCCGAGGTGAGCATTGAGCAGCTGCATGCGGCCGAGCAGGTCGCGCCGATCGCGACGGTACAGAACCTCTACAACCTCGCCAACCGCGAGGCCGAGGAGTTGCTCGACGATTGCGAGTCGCGCGGGATCGGCTTCATCCCGTGGTTCCCGCTGGCGACGGGCAGGCTGTCTGCGCCAGGCGGCCCGCTGGCCGCCCTGGCGGCCGCCACCGGGTACACACCGTCGCAGCTGGCACTCGCCTGGCTGCTCAGGCGCTCGCCGGTGATGCTGCCGATTCCGGGCACATCCTCGGTCGCGCACCTCGAGGAGAACACGGCCGCTGGCGCGATCGATCTCGACGACGATCAGTTCGCCGTTCTGGTGAAGGCCGCTTCCTAGCCTAAGCCGTGATCGCCGTCATCGGAGGGCTCGCAGCCGCGCTTGCGTGGGCGGGGTCGAGCCTCTGCTCGTCGCGCTCGAGCCGCCTCGCGGATCCGCGGGCGGTGGTCGCCGGCATGATGCTCGTCGGCCTTCTCATCTGCGTGCCGATCGCCGCGGCGGAGGGAGTGCCCGCGGGGCTGCACCGCACCGCCTGGGCGTGGCTGGCGCTGGCGGGCGGCGGCAATGTCGGCGGGCTGCTGCTGACCTACGCCGCGTTTCAACGGGGGCAGGTCTCGCTGGTGCTGCCGTTGGTCTCGACGGAGGGTGCGGTGGCAGCTCTGATCGCTGTGCTCGCCGGGGAGAGCCTGAGCAGTGCCGCGGCTGCGGCGCTGGTGATCGCGACCGCCGGTGTGTGCATGGCCTCGACCCGACCGGCGGCAACCCCCGCGCTCGGTACGGCCAGTGGCGAGCAGCCCCACGCAGAGCACCACTTCAGGGTCGTCGCGCTTGCGCTCAGCGCAGCGTTGCTGTTCGGCGGCAGCCTCTACGGGACGGCGCGCGCGGGGGGAGAGCTCCCTGCCGCCTGGGTGGTGCTGTCGGCACGGTTGATCGGGAGCGTCGCGCTGGCACTGCCGTTGATGCTGTCTGGGCGCCTGCGGCTGCCGGGCCGTGCGCTGCCGCTGGTCGTCGCCTCCGGGGTCTGTGAGGTACTCGGCTTCTTCGTCTACACGCTCGGCTCACGCCATGGAATCGCGATCACCGCGGTGCTGTCCTCGCAGTTCTCGACGTTTGCGGTGATCGGCAGCTACGTGCTGTTCGGGGAACGACTCGGACGACTGCAGCTTGCCGGTGTCTGCACGGTGATCGTCGGCGTCTCCGTGCTCAGCGTCGCGACGGCCTAGCCGGTGACCACCTCGCCGCGATCGCGGAGGGTGGTCGCCTTACGTCAGGGTGTGCTAAAGCACGTCAGGATGAACTTGCCCGCGCGCGGGTCAGTCCATGGTCCTATCGGATCGCTCCGAGGTCGCGTCTGGGCCGGGCCGGGGTCGACGTGGATCGCGTCATCCTGGGCCTATCGGTTGTTCGCGTACGCGAACGCGATCGGCGCCGCGCTGTATCCTCGCGCCGCATGCCTGAGGGACTGTCACCGACCGAGGCCGGCAAGGAGCTGTCCGAGCACGCCGAACGCGGCGCGGCGCAGGACCAGAGCGCCCCCGAGTCGCGGGCGCACCGACGGATCTCGATCATCGAGGCCTCGCTTCTGGCAGTGGTTGCGGTGCTGGCCGCGTACTCCGGCTGGGCGGCCGCGAAGTGGTCAACGGACTCCTCACTGAGCTTGGCTCGAGCGAGCGCCGCTCGGGCGGAATCGAACGCCGCGAGCATTGAGGCGCTGAACGACCTGAACTTCGATCTCAGCTCATTCAACACCTGGGTGGCGGCCTACCTGGTTCACGACAAGACGGCGACGAGGATCGCACAGCGCCGCTTCACTCCGAACTTCGATCGCGCCTTCAAGGCCTGGATCGCGACCCATCCGGTGACAAATCCGCATGCGCCGGAGGGTCCGACCTCCATGCCGCAGTACAGACGTCCGGAGCGGGCTAGGGCGGCTGCGCTGTCGGCCAAGGCGACGGTTGAGTACGCTGCGGGCGAGCACGCGGGCTCGACCTCGGACGGCTATGTGCGCACGACGGTCTACCTGGCGACGGTGCTGTTCCTGGCCGGCCTCGGGAGCCACTTCGCCTACGTCAGGATCCGCTATGGGCTCGCGATCGTGAGCTCGTTGATCCTGGTCGTCGCGTTGATCCTGCTGGTCACGTCGCCGAAGCCGTTCTGAGGACGGCTCTCGGCGGGTGCGACCGGTTGGCGGCGTCGGCGGGCCCCGGTCAGCTGGCTTCGCCGAAGGCCAGCTTGGCGGCCTGCCGCTCCGGGGAGATCCGGATCACGTCCCAGACAAGCCCCACGCGCTCCAGGCCACGGATGATCAGCGCAGAGGGGTCGAACTCCCAGCGGCGCATGCCATGTTCGGCGGAGGTTGGGAAGGCATGGTGGTTGTTGTGCCACGCCTCACCGAAGGTGAATGGTGCGAGCCAGGCGAGGTTGCGGGATTCATCGCCGGTTTCGAACCGGCGACGACCGAAGAAATGGCACAGGGAGTTGACGCTGTAGGTCACGTGATGGACCACCAGCATCCGCACCGCGCCGCCCCAGAGCAGGCCGGTGAGGGCGGAGCGCCAGGTTCCGCCGAAAAGCCAACCGAGGAAGGCTGCGAAGAACAACCCTCCGATCGCCCAGACGAAGAATGTGCGGTCGACCCAGCTGACCACCGGATCCGCCTGCAGGTCGGGGGCGTAGCGGCTCTTCTTGCCGCGATCGGTGTGGATGAACAGCCAGCCGACATGAGCATGGGCCAATCCCCGCAGGGCGCCGCTCCAACCGTCGCCGTGGTTGACGTGGGGACTGTGCGGGTCGCCCTCGGAGTCTGAGAACCGGTGGTGCTTGCGATGGTCCGACACCCATGCGATCACGGGTCCCTCGATCGCGGCAGAGCCGAGGATCCCCAGCGCCGCCCGCACCGCGGGCCCCGACTTGAACGAGCGGTGGGTGAACAGCCGATGGAAACCTACGGTGACCCCCGCGGCGGTCAGGCCATACATGATCATGAAGTCGAAGATGTCGTTCCAGCCGAGGAATCTGTCCCACAGCTGCCAGGCCACGAACAACAGGCTCACGATCGGCCCGACGGTCACGATCCCGGTGATGATCCGGGCCTCACGCTCGTGACTCGCCGGTTCGACGTCGTCGGCGAGTTCTGCCTTTTGCCCGGGAGTGTCGGGTAGCTTTGTCTGCGTGGTCATCGGACGGACCGGCAGACCCTATCCACGTTTGAGTTCGCGTCAATGCAACTTGCGGATGAATCTGCAGCTGAGGCCTGCATCTCGAGTGGCACGCTTCCGGTCAGGTTTGGTTTTGAGCATCCAAACGTCCCGGTCCCGGCCGGGTCGTATTCGAATCATTGTCGTGCAAGTGAAGGACAGAAGAAGAATCGGGCCGGGGACTCACGCCAGGCGCAGCTGTTCAGCGGCGCAGCAACACGGCGGGCCAGCGCAGCGCCTGGATCCGATTCTGCTCATGTAGGCCGGCCCGGGCGTAGGCGGCCATGGCGGTTGCGAGTTGGGCGGGATCGTCCAGGCCGGAGACGATGAGGCTGCGCAGATCAGGGCAGGCCACGCTCGCCAGGTGCGCGTGGACCGGGGTCTCGGACACGTTGACGACAGCTGTCTCCACGTCGAGCCTGCTCAGTTTCTGCAGGTCCGCGGTGACGAAGTCGATCTCGACACCGTTGACGGCGGCGTTGCGGTGGGCGGTCGCGGTCGCCTCGCCGATCAGGTCGACTCCGACAATGGGCGCGAAGCCCAGCTTGGCGGCGGCGATGGTCAGCGCTCCGGCTCCGCAGCCGAGGTCGGCGAACGCGCCATCGGGAGGCAGGGAGAGGAGAAGTTCAAGGCAGTGGCGAGTGGTCGGATGCGCCCCGGTGCCGAAGCCGGCACCCCGTTCGAGCACCACGTCGATCCAGCCGGACGGCGCCGGCGCGTGAAGTGCTTCGCGCAGCATGATGCGGCCGCCGACCTCATGTGGGGGCATGACGGCCGCGAGCGCGTGGGCGAGATCCGGGCCGGCGTCCTCCTCGACCACGGGACCATGAGCGAGGTGGGCTGTCCAGGCGGCCACATCCTCGACGGGTGGCAGCTCGCCCGGCTCGCCGAACGCGATCAGCTCGACATCTTCGTCGGCGGTCGCGACATGAATGCCACCAGGCAGTCGCGGGAGCAGCGCGTCGTAGGCATCGTCGAGTCGCGTCGCCGGGACCTGAAGCCTGATGCGTCGCATGTCACCCTTCGTGGATCAGCGCGATCGCGCTGTGCTCACGGACCAATTCCCCGCGGAACTCTGGCAGCCATGCGACGATCTGGACACTCGGCCCGTCGCGGAGCGCGAACTGAAATTGGTATTCGTTGCGCCGTGTGCCATCGGGAGTTCGAACGGCTCGTACCGGTGAGCGACGCAGATCCTTCTCGATCTCCTTGCCGGACAGTTGGCGCACGGCGAAGTTCAGAGTGTCGGCGCGGCAGCCGAGGTCAAACCGCAACAGGCCGGGCACCGTGAGCAGAGCGACGCGCGCCCCGTCGCGGACAGCGCGTCGCCCCACACACGCCACGGTGCCATCACCGAAGCGCACGCTCGTGCCGTCCTCCAGCGCCATCGCCACGGCGATCTGGCGTTCGAGGAGGGCGGTCATCGACTAGCCCAGCTTGTTCTCTGAGATGTTCCAGCCCACGGTGCTCGGTGCACCGCTCGAACCATCTGAGTTCTGGGGCTCGTACTGGTAGCTGATCTGCTGGAAACCGAGGGTGATCGTCTCCACCTCACCGTCGCCGGCCGGCTCCTGGGACGCCACGTGATAAGAGGACACGACGACGTTCGAAAGCGTGATCTTCAGGTACTCGTGCGGCGACGCCCCGTCCTTGACGGCGATCAGCACGGCCTTCTGGATGTGCTGTCCGCTTGCCGAATCCTCAAACAGCTGTGGTGAGGACGAGTCGATGTCCTTCTTGATCGTGAGGTCGTCGAAGTGCACCCGGCCTGCACCAGCACCCCCAGCCCCAAACCGGGTGGTGTTCGCCTCGTCGCCGAAGGCGAAGTAGTCGACGTCAATAGCGTTTATGGCCTTGTCGGCCGTCGACTCGCCCTTGATCCCACTGAGCTCCAGGTAGTAGCTCGACGGCGCCCGCGCGAATACCGCCGGGCTGTTGGCAGGGGTGCCGGCGGCTCCAACCCCCGAGTCCTGGCCGGGGGCGCCGGCCGCGATCGCGGCTCCGGCTCCCAGCGCGGCGCCCGTCGGCAAGACCAGCTTCGCGAAGCGTCGCAGGTGCCGGCTGTTGCCTCGTGCTGACTGACGACCGTCCCCGTCGTGCGTCATCTCGGACCTCCCTGTCCGTTATGTCAATGTCCTACAAGCGGCCGAGCACCCGTTTGGGATGCTCTCTGCGTGCGGACCGCCCTCTGCGGTCATTGAGTCTCTCATAGGCCACATGATGCGACGACGACGGTGGACGGATGTTCGTACCGTCTCGAGATCACCTGATTTCGAGGCCGGTCGGGCGAGGTTCGGGCTCGTCGGCTGCCTGGTGCAGCGCTGGCACCTTGATTCGCCTGTAGGTATTCGCCGCATCGGCCTGATCGCCCGTGTCGCCGCTGTCTGCGCTTTTGTGGTTGGTCTGGCTGCCGTTGAGGTGCCCGTTGCGACCGTTTGTCCCGGAAGGCTCAAAGGCTTGGCCTCCGGCTGGCGTCTGACCGGTGGGATCGTCAGGCGAGAGGTTCTCGGCGACGGTGACGCGATCTCGACCGTTTTGTTTGGAGCGGTAAAGGCCGTGGTCGGCGAGTTGCAGGAGCTGTTCGATCGAGCCGGCGCAGCTGGTGTCAGTGACTCCGAAGCTGACGGTGAAGCCGGGATGCGCGCCTGAGTGCGAGTGTGCCAAGGAATCGCGGATTCGGTCAAGGACCCGGACGGCCTCGTGACGGCTAATTCCGGGCAGGATGATCGTGAACTCCTCACCGCCCCAACGCGCGATCAGGTCAGCATCGCGTAGCGTCGCGCTCGCGACCTGCGAGAAGAGCCGGAGCGCGCCGTCCCCGGCGTCGTGGCCATGAGTGTCGTTGATCGCCTTGAATTTGTCGAGGTCTGCGACGGCCAGGGCGAATGGGATGCCGGCCTGCAGCAGGTCGCGGATCTCGACCTCCAGCGTCCGGCGGTTGATCAGCCCTGTGAGCGCGTCGGTTGAGGCTTGCAGCTGGGTCTTCTCGAAGGCGCGCAGGGTTCCGATTCGCGCGCCGGTCTGTGTCGCCAGTGTCGCGATCTGCGCGGTCTGGTCACTCGTGGGAGGGGTACCTTCCGGCCCGGTGGTGTGCAGCACGCCGAGCGCGCGGCCCATGAAGCCGACGGGCACGCACACCGCCGAGCACGGGCCGGACGCTCGTTCCCGAAGTTTCGGGCAGGCGTTGAGCGCCTCACTGGACTCGAACGTTACTGGTTGTCCGCGGCGAACTGCGACGCAGGCGAACGGCGACTCGACCGGACATCCGGGAGCCTCGGCAACTGGACTGCGGGTGACCTGTCGCAGATGCGCGCGACTGGAATCGGCCAGTAGCAGCTCGGCTGGGGACGACGGCGCGATCTCGACCATCGCTCGTGTGACCACGTCGTAGGTCTGGTTCTCTTCGTCGGCCATTTCCAACGCTTCGGAGAGTTTGGTCCCGAATGCGTCACGCTGGCCCTGGGTCCGGAGTTCGACCGCGGCTGCTTCGAGCTCGTCGCGGGCGTCACGTTCCCGTAGCGCCACGGCGTGTAGTTCCTGTTCTCGCTGCGCGGTCAGCGCACGCGAGTGCTGCAGCGCCATGCCGAACCGCGCCCCGGCCACCACGAGCCCGAGCAGCGCGACAGCCATGCCGACGCGGTCGACGTGAGCGACGGTGGCGACGAACAGAGTTCCGATCGCCACCAGTGACGCGGCCGTCGGAACCCAGAAACCAGAGCTCTGATTCTCTCGCGGCGGTCGATCGGAGCCCGGCGCAAGCCAGAACGCGACAGCGACCAGCAGCAGTGACGCCGGCCAGGCGGCGGCATTCAGCGCGTTGCCCAGGATCCCAGCGGCCGCCTGTGGGAAGACGGCGATCGAGTCGCCGACCAGGTTGGCGACGGCCGCCGCCACCAGTAGGTACCAGCGCGTGCGGCCATGTGTCCGTGACAGGACAAGCCCGATCACGACCAAACCAAGGACCGGCAAATCGAGCATCGGGTAGATCATGTTCGTCGCGACCGTCGCCGTGCTCTCGCCGGCGGCGTGCAGGATCGGCTTGAACAGGAAGGCGATCAACACCATTGACGACGCCAGCAACAAGAGCAGGCCATCGAGGTAGTTGGCGGCCGTCACCTTGATCACCTCGCGGTTCATGAGCACCATCAGGCCGGCGAACGCCAGCGGGAAGTAACCGGCCCAAAGGTAGTTGAACAGCGCCGGGCTGCCGGGATGCTCGCCGTTGGCAACCACGTAGGTGTTGGCGAAGTCGCCGAGGGCCCACAAGCAGCCGGCCAGACCAAGCGGGATCGTCCAGGGACGGGTGCGACGAACGACCACACCACAGGCCACGATCAGCATGGCCACCAGAAGCTCGAAGGCTGCCACCCCCCAGCCGTCAAGCCACAGATAGACCTGGCCGGCGGGCCGCACGAACAGCGAGATCACGTAGACGGCCAATACCGCGAACAGCACGACCGCCACCGTTCGGATGATTGTCCGGGGCCTGCCGCGCTTGAAGCGGAGATCGAGCCGAGCGCAGTCGCTGGCCAACGCGACAGTCATATCCTCGCTTGCAGTTTCCACCGCCTGCTCCTGTCCGTCAGGGGGCCCCTACGCCGCATTTTGCGTGGGTTCGGTCCCCGTTGAAACGCGCCTACGTATCGTCAAATCACGGCACATGAAAGCCGCGTCAGCTCCGTTATCGGCTGCAATCGGACAAAGCTCAAGCGTCGAAGCGCGGCATGTGGCGCGCGGCGGACCGCCGCCTGTCTCGGCCTGCCAGGGCGATACGGTCTGTATGCGGTCGCGGCCACGAAACCACTGCTTTCGCGCACGAACTGCCGGATGCTCACCGAGGTCCATCGCGTGTCATCGCCGTGTCGGACGACGGCAAGAATCGACGGGCGGTCGAGGTCGACACCGAGAGCCTCCGCTCTCCTGGTGATCTCGCTGTGACGTGTGACGGGCCGAGCCGGTCGCGCCGGTCGGTTTTGCCGGTGCGAGAGTCACCTTGGTGCGCGAGAGGGCACTGGCGAGGGTTCGATGTCGTACCGTCGGCCTCTCGATCGTGTTCAAACGGGCGCCTCATCTCGGTCGTGTTGTCGTATCAGCGATTGCGCTGGCGGGTGCGATCGCGCTTCTCGGGTATGGCAACTCCCCTGCGCGTCCAACCGCTCCGTCTGCCAACGGTCATTCGGCTGATCTGAATCGCGGCGTGGACGGGCCCTTCGCGGTCGGGAAGATCGTGGTGCGTTTCGTTGACACCAGCCGACGAGTGCATTTCCATGGGCAACGGCCCGAGCCGCGTCCTCTGGTGACGGTGATTCGCTATCCAGCCGTTGGCGACCCTTCGCGCGTCGATGCTCTCGCCGCCCGCCCCGCCACGTCAGCTGGGCCTTTTCCGCTGGTCGTGTTCGGCCATGGCCTCGACTCCACGCCTGCCGTTTACTCGCGCATGCTTCAGGCATGGGCGCGCGCTGGCTACGTGGTTGCTGCACCCGTCTTTCCACTGAGCAATGCTTACGCACCGGGCGGGCCCGATGAGTCGGACATCGTCAATCAGCCCGCCGATCTGAGCTTTGTGATCACGCGAGTGTTGGCCGCGTCTGATGTTGACGACGGGATTCTCTCGCAGCTCGTGGATCCTGACCGGATCGCCGTCGCCGGACAGTCAGACGGCGCCGCGACGGCACTCGCAACCGCGTGCGACACGCGCTATCTGGATCCGCGGGTAGACGCCGCCGTGATCCTCTCGGGTGCGGAGATCATGCACGGCCCGTACTTCCGGAGAGGGAACCTGCCGCTGCTTGCAACGCAGGGAACCGCCGACCGGGTCAACCAGCCGAAGTACACCTACCAGTTCTTCCATGCCGCGCACACACCAAAGTTCCTCCTGAAGCTGCTCGGCGCGCGCCACATCGGCCCGTATACGAACGAGCAACCCCAGCTGGGCGTGGTGGAGCGCGTAACGATCGCGTTTATGAACCGATACCTCAAGCATCTGCGGGGTGCTCGCCGCCAGCTCTGGAGCGCTGGGAACACACCCGGAGTGGCAACGCTCAGCAATGGACGTTGACCACGAGGGTGTACCGGTGATTATTTGAACGGGACGGTGACGGGCCCTGGCACCTTCGCAAAGACGGCCATGAAGTCGCGGTCGTCTGGGGTGAGGTAGCGGTCAGCCGTCTGCTGATCCTGTGGCTCGACCATCTGCGCTCCGAGACCGTTCTTATGGGAGTACGTGATCATCGTGTGCCATTCGGGGTTGATGTCGTACTCCATCCCGCGAACGGCGCCGATGTGCTTGAGGATCTGTGCGAGGGAGATCACGGTCGCGTCTGAGGCAACGACGAACATCACGTTGCCGTGGGCGTCGACGCCGACGCCCGTCCGCGGCGTGTACGTAACCCCGCCGAGGGTGTAACCCCACTGGACGCTGTTGGGGTCGGTGTCCAACAGGGGGTTGAGCTTGCCGTTCCAGAGGATCGGGGTGAGGCTTTGGCGCGCCCAGGCGACATTGGCAGGTGCGGTCGTGCTGCCGGTCCATTTGACGATGTTCACGGTTCCGTTGCGGTACCCGACGAGGGTGGCGTTGCCATCGATCAGCGGCTCGTTGGTGTGACCGTTGACCGCCGAGCCGTTGTTGGTGTCGACATGGGTGAAGGCGCCGTTGAACGTCGCAAGCAGCCGAGAGCGCTGGTCGACGGGAACCATCATCGGCCCACGGTCGACCGCGCTCGGCGGCTCGTAGCGGCCGGGGTAGTAGGCCAGGTCGGTGCGGGTGTGATCGATCCACAGGACGTAGGCGACGATCGACGGGTACACCGTGCTCGGTCTGTAGCTCGTCACGAGCACGGGTGGGCCACCATCCACAGACGGCCCCGTACGGTGCCAGACACCCTCACCGGGCAACGGCGCTGCGAACACCGGCTTGATCGGCGGGGGCGCGTAACTCGCCTGGCTGGGCTGCTTGACGAGAGGCGCTGCTGCGTTGAGCCCGACGCCTCGAAGGCGCTTGAGCCCCGGACCGCCCTTGCGCGGGGCGCTGTAGGTGTAGTGCTCCGCGGTGTCGATCATCCAGTTCCCGAACGGCACGTCATCTCGCACCCACTCGGCGGAGCGCTCAGCGAAGGTCATGCTCGTCGGTTTGAGCATGTAACCCGCATAGGAGATCCCGAAGTACAGCAACACGAGCAGTAGGCAGCCCACCGTCCCGAAGACGATCCGCCGGCGGCGAATCACCCGCCTATGCTGCTCAGCTCGCCGTCGCCGCGCGATCAGCTCGCCACGGCTTAGCAACGGCCGCCCAGATGGCTCATGGGCCTGTGCTCGCCGGCCTGCGTTCGTATCTCGATCTGGGATCGCCACAGTGACTGAGCTCCAGTCATTTGGATACGGCACACATATAGATCGGCCTGCCGATCGCCGATGAGAATCCGCTCATACGAACCGGCGCAACCCGCCCAGCACACCGCGGAGATTCAGGCGACGCGACCATCGACGTCTAGTGGCGGCGATCGGCCCAGTACGCCTCAGCCTCGGCCTCCATCACGGCCAGACGGCTGTAATAGTCCGGAAACTCGTTCAAGTGCGCCCTGGCGATCTTGGCGGTTATCAGAACATCGTCGTCGGTCACATTCGTTTCAGGATCGCGTGCGCCGTGCTCGAGTTCGACGTCCATCCCCATCCGGAACTGCTCGACGTCGAACCGCGAACCGGCCCAATCGATGCCGATCCGCTCGCCCGCGGCTCTCGCCTGATCGTCGGTGAAGACGCTCTTCTCGCTCATCGGCAAAGGCTAACGCTTCGGCCAGCGCCCTCGGCGTTGCAGCCCGAAGAGTGCAATCCGAGTACAGCGTCCAGGGCGTTCAACGAAAGCTCATTTGCAGGCATTTCCTAGATGGCGAGACCCGGACTTGAACCGGGGACACCACGATTTTCAGTCGTGTGCTCTACCAGCTGAGCTATCCCGCCGCGGGCAACGATGCTAGCGAACCGGCCGGGCCTTGAAGGCAAGCAGGACACCGGCCGTCCAGGGAGAATCTGCGGGTGAGCGACATGCGGCACCTGTACCTCCTGAGGCACGCGAAATCGAGCTGGGACCAACCCGGTCAGCCGGATCACGAGCGCCCACTCGCGGCTCGCGGCAGGCAGGCGGTGGCGGTGCTCCGGCAATACCTGGAGGAGCACGCGATCGAGCCGGAGCTGATCCTCTGTTCGAGCGCACAGCGGACACGCGAGACGCTCGACGGTGTCCTGCCCGGGCGCCGGGCGGAGATCGAATCCGACCTCTTCACAGCCGGCTCCAATCAGCTGCTCGAACGCCTGCATCGGATCGACATCGCGGTCGGCTCCGCGATCGTGATCGGCCACAACCCGGCGTTGCAGATGCTGACTCTGAGCCTGGCCGCCGGCGAGAGCCCCGGGCGTCCAGCCCGCGCCGCGGGCCTTGAGGAAGTTCGGCGCAAGCTGCCGACCGGCAGCCTGGTCACGCTCGGCTTCGACCGGCCGTGGTCACAGCTTGCGCCCGGTTCGGCGGAGCTCGTCGACTACATCTGGCCGAAGGCGCTTCTGCTTCAGCGAAGCTAGTCCCCGCCGACCGCCAGCAACCGCGCGACCGCATCCGGAGCGCCGAGGCCGTCCCTGAACGCGCGCCCCGCATCGAGCGCCTCGGCACCGGCCGCGCCGCCGATCACGACATGCGGCCGCCCCAGTGCCTGCAGGCGCAGCGCCAGCGACGACTCCGGCTCCTGGCCGGCGGCGATCACGACCGTGTCCGTCGGTATCCGTCGCCGGGAGCCGTCGACCTGTATTACGACGGCGTTGCGCTCGATTCGCTCGTACTCGACACCGGTCAGCATCTCCACTCCTGCCTGCTTGAGCTCCTGCACCACCACCCAACGGGTCGACGCGCCGACGCCATCGCCGATCCGTCCCGCCCGCCGCAT
This sequence comes from uncultured Conexibacteraceae bacterium, assembly GCA_963848435.1. GTDB lineage: Bacteria > Actinomycetota > Thermoleophilia > Solirubrobacterales > Solirubrobacteraceae > Palsa-465. The sequence goes on from CAWKDQ010000011.1 coordinate 759,584, forward strand.
CAGCGTCACCTGTCTGGAAGCCATGGACGTTTGGGGGCATTTTTGCCCCCTTTCGGCCCAAGCTTCCGACAACGCGACCGGCGGTTCGAGCCCGTATCGCGAATAGAAGTCAACGAGCCTCCCATCATGCTGCGACAGCATGTGGGCAACGTCCGTCCCGACACCACCGGCACCGATGATCGCGACGCGCTCGCCCACCAGCGACAGCGGATCCTCCGCGCTCAGCAGCTCCGCATACGACAGCACGTGCGGCAACTCGACACCCTCCAACATCACCTGACGCGGTATCACGCCGGTGGCGACCACGACCGCATCGAAATCGTCGAGCGCATCCACATCCGCGCGTACGCCCAACGACACGGCCACGCCAAGCAACGCCAGCTCATCAGCGAAGTAGCCGCCGGTCAGTCCAAAGTCCTGCTTGCCCGGTATCCGCTGCGCCATCCGGAACTGGCCCCCCAAACCCGAGCCCGCCTCGAACAGCGTGACCGCATAGCCGCTCACGGCCAACGCGCGCGCCGCCTCCATGCCCGCCGGGCCGCCTCCGACGACCGCCACCCGCGCGCCGCCCCCGTCCGCCGAGCCGTGCAACTCGTACCCGGCGCCCGGATTCACCGAGCACGAGACGCGGCGATCGAAGATCGACTGGTCGATGCACTGGTTGCAGGCGATGCAGACGTTGACCCCTCGACCCCGCTGCTCGCGGCTGTGGCGCACGAACAGGGGATCGGCCAGCAGCGGGCGCGCCATCGACACGAAGTCGGCAAATCCGTCGCGCACCAGCGCATCGGCGAGAGCCGCGGTGTTGACGCGATTGGACGCGACCACGGGTACCCCGACGGCTTCCCGCACCGCTCGCGCCCATGGCGCCCAGGCACCGTGGGGCACCCCCGATTGGACCGTCGGCACCCGCGCCTCATGCCACCCGATCCCGACGTTCAACGCGTCGGCCGGCCCGCTGGCCAGCCGACTTGCCAGCGCGATCACATCCTCCAACGGCGCGCCGTCCGGGACCAGGTCAGCGCCAGAGAGCCGGTAGACCAGCGCGCCGCGGTCGCCAAGAGCCTCGCGAACAGCCGCCGCCACCATCAATGGCAGGCGGATCCGGCCCTCGAGCGAGCCGCCCCAATCGTCCTCTCGTCGGTTGGTGGCCGGTGCCATGAACTGGCTCAGCAGATACCCCTCGGAGCCCATGATCTCGACCCCGTCAAAGCCGAGCTCCCCCGCGCGCGCCGCTCCCCGGGCGAAGTCCTCGATCGTTTCGAGGATCTCCTCCTCACTCAGTGCCCGCGGTTCGCAGCGCGAGTAGCCCGAGTACACGGCCGAGGGCGCCACCGGCTGCAGGCCGAACGCCTGCTCCAGCGCGTAGCGCCCAGCGTGAAACAGTTGCAGCAACACGAGTCCGCCCTCGGCGTGAACGGCCTCGGGAATCACGGCCAGGGCGCCTGCGTCCGCATCGTCATTGATCACGCTGTAGCTGGCGCCACCGGCGCCGACCCGGCTGACCGCAGAGCCTCCGGTGACGATCAGGCCGGCCCCGCCTGCGGCCCGGGCCCGGTAGAAGGCGGCCAGAGCGCGGCCGCCGTCGTCAAGTCGCTCGAGTCCGAGGTGCATAGCGCCCATCACGATCCGATGGGGCAGCTGCAGCGGTCCGATGGCGCCCGGCTGCCAGACGTGCTCGAGCTCTGTCATCAGCGCCGGCTCTGCGCCACCAAACCGCATCAGCCGAGCAGCGCGCGCGCGATCGTCTGCTTCTGGACCTCGACGGTGCCCTCCTCGAACCGCTGCGCCCGGGCGTCGCGGTAGACACGCTCGATCGGGCTCTTGAAGTAGCCGATTCCGCCGTGCACGCCGAGCGCGCCGTCGGTCACCCGCTGCAGCATCTCCGAGGCGAACAGCTTCGCCATCGAGGATTCGGCAGCGGCCTCATGGGAGCGCTCCCAGGTGTCGGCCGCATAGAGCGTCAGCCGGCGTGCCGCCTCGAGGTCCGTCGCCATCTCCGCGAGCTTGAACGCGATCGCCTGCCGGCTGGCGATCGGCTTGCCGAACGTCTCGCGCCGATGCGAGTAGTCGACGGCGAGGTCGAGCGCCATCCCGGCCAGGCCGACGCAGGTCATCGCCACCGAGATGCGGCTCGGCACCAGGAACCCGCCGAGCGCGACGTCCAGCCCCTCGCCCTCCTCACCCAGGCGATTGGCGACCGGCACGGGCGCGCGGTCGAAGATCAGGTGCGAGTGGTCGGTTCCGATCACTCCCATCGATTCCGGCATCAGGTTGTTTGTGACCCCCTCGCCGTGCGCCGGCACGAGCAGCGCGACCGTGCCCTCGTAGCCGCGTGTGCCCTCGAGGCGCGCGAACAGCAGCAGGTAGTCGGAGATGTGACCGAAGGTGATCAGGTGTTTCTGGCCGCTGAGGTAGTAGGTGTCGCCCTCACGCGCGACGGAGCACTTGATGTCGGCGCCGGAGCCGGCGTTCGGCTCCGTGAGCGTGAACGCAACCCTGACGTCGGTGGCGACCTGCGCTCTGACGAACCGCTCGAGCTGGTCCTCGTTGGCGAACGGCAGCATCGCTCGCCATAGGCCGTTGGAGACATGCACGATCATCCGCAGCGACGCGTGCGGGCGCGAGAACAGCTCGATCAGCTCCAGGTAACGGCCGAATGGCAGGCCCCTGCCTCCGAGCGACCGCGGCGCCGCGAGGCGCAGGTAACCGCGGTCGCGCAGCTCGTCCCAGAGCTCCGTCGGAACCTGGCGCTCGGCCTCGATCCGGGCGGTCCAGTACTCGCCACGGTCATCGACGTAGGCACGGACCTCGGCCTTCAGGCCCGCGAACTCGGCCTCGTCGACCGGCGTCGGTTCGGCGTCCACGAGGGGCGCTCGGTTCATCGGTGTACCACCTTTCTCTCCCACTCATTCGTGATCCGCTCGCGCAGCACGAATTTCTGAATCTTGCCCGACGGCGTGTGCGGCAGCTCGCTGACGATCTCAAGCCGCTCGGGCCAGTAGGGCTTGGCGAGGCCACCCGTCTCGAGGTGGCGCTGCATTGCCTCGAAGTCGAGCTCGGCGCCGGGCTCGAGCACGACGAAGGCGCACGCGCGCTCACCCAGCCGCTCGTCCGGCATCGCCACGATCGCCACCTCGCGCACGGCGGGGTGCCCGTACAACAGCTGCTCGACCTCGACAACCGGCACCTTCTCACCGCCGCGGTTGATCACATCCTTCACGCGCCCGGTGATCCGCAGGTAGCCGTTGGCGTCGATCGTCGCCAGGTCTCCGGTGCGGTAGTAGCCGTCGGGGGTGATCGCGTCGGCGGTCAGTTCCGGGCGGTTCAGATAGCCGTCGAACAGCGTCGGTGTCAGCACCTCGAAGTTCCCCTCGGCGCCGGCCGCGAGTGGGGTGCCGTCATCGTCGACGATGCGCAGCGTGATCCCCTCGAGCGCGCGCCCGTCGGCGCTCCAGGCGAGGTCCGGATCCTGACCCGGCACGAACGCGGCCCCGAGGCAGCTCTCGGTTGTGCCGAACGCGCCGCCGACCTCCGCCCCCAGCGCCTCCCGCGCATCCCGGGCCAGCTCGCGCGGGATCGCGGCTCCGGTGGCGACGAATGTCCGCAGCTGTTCGAGTGCCTGTTCGCGTTCGCGGGCGACGCGCAGGAGATCAGCCAGGAACGGCGTCGCGGCCTGCACGAACGTGACCCCCGTTCGTCGCATCGCCTCGAACCCCAGCTCGGCCTCCCAGACGGTCTGCACCACCTGCGTGGCGCCCAATGCCAGCGCTATCCACATCCCGTAGAGAAACCCGGTCTGATGCGCGAGCGGCGAGGGGACGTAGACCACGTCGTCCGAGGTCAGGCCGAAGTGGCGGATGTGGATCGCCGCGGCCTGGTTCAGCGACGCGTGGGTCTGGAGCACGCCCTTGGGCTCACCGGTCGAGCCGGAGGTGAACAGCAGCTGAGCGGTGGACTCCGGTCGCGGTCCGTCGGCGCTCAGCTCGCCGGCCGGCAGGCTGACGTCGTCAAGCGTCAGGACGTGAGTCAACGACGGGACGCGCTCGCGCAGGCCGTCGGCCATCGCCATGTGGTCATATCCACGGAACTCGCGCGGGACGATCAGCACCCGGGCCACGCTCTCACCCAGCATGAACTCCAACTCGTGCTCGCGGAAGATCGGCATCAGCGGCTCGCATACGGCGCCGATGCGCATCGCGCCGAGGGAGATCGCGACGAACTCGAGCAGGTTCGGCACCTGGTAGGCGACCGGCTCACCGGCGCCGACGCCGAGTTCGAGCAGGCACCGACTCCAGCCGGCGGCTGCCGCGGCCAGCTCACCGAAGGTCCAGGCGCGCTCCTCGCCCTGCTCGCCGATCGCGACCACAGCGCGAGCGTCCGGTCGCTCGCGGGCGTGAAGGCCCACGAGCTCGGTGATCAGCGGCGCCGTTATCTCAGGTCTCCGAGCGAGTCCGGGACCCGCGGGGCGACCTCTATCGGGATCCCGAGCGCGTTCATGTGATCGGCGAACTCCGGATACGAGATCTTGTAAGCGTGCGGGTAGGAGAGCTCGGTCACACCCTCAGCGGTCGATCCGGCTATGGCCAGTGCCATCAGCACGCGGTGGTCGTTGTAGGAGGAGAGTTCCGCTCCGTACAACCTGTCGACGCCCTCGAACTCCATGTCGTTGCCGTCGAATTCGACGCGCGCACCCATCTTGCGAAGCTGCAGCATCGAGGTGACGCGATCGGACTCCTTCAAGCGCACGTGCGCGACGTGCGAGAGCACGGTCCGCCCCCGCGCGCGGCTGGCGAGCGTGGACAGGATCGGAACCATGTCGGGGATGTCGCGGCAATCCAGGCGGCCGGCAAGCGGCGGGGTGCCGTCGTGCTCGATCGAGATCGATAGGCCATCCTCGGCGAACCGCATCGGCACCCCGACGCCCTGCAGCTCCGTCAGCACCGAGGCCTCCGGGTGACCGTGGATCGGGACGCGGCTGCGGAACACCACGTTCGACGGATGCAGCGCGCACGCTGCCAGCCCGAACGCGGCTGAGCCGATGTCCGGTGGCAGCAGGTAGCGCTCCTGTGCGACGGGCGTCTGATTGGGCGCGACCGTGAAGTGGCGCCAATCCTCGCCAATCTCGACCTCTAGTCCGAAGTCGCGCATCATCTCGACCGTCAGCTCCAGGTACGGGCGCTCGTTGAGCTCGCCGACGACCTCGATCACAGTCGGCTCGTCGGTTGCGAACGGGGCGAGCATCAGCAGCCCCGAGATCCACTGCGACAGCGTGCCGTCGATGCGCACGTGACCGCCGCGGGGCCGGCCGGGGTACACCGTCACCGGCAGGCTCTGGCCCTCATACTCGAGCCGGACGCCGAGCCGCTGAAGCGCGCGCAGAAGCGGGCCAATCGGCCGGCGGCGGAAGTAACGCTGGCCCACGATTGTGACCGGTCTGTCGCCGAGTGCCGCCAGGCCCAGCAGGAAGTAGAGGGTCGTTCCGGAGCTGCCGACTGAGACCTCGTCGCTACGCGGCGTGAACCCGGTCGCCCCCTTCACCTTCCAGTACCGGCCACTGGAGCCGATCTCGACACCGAGGTCGCGCAGGGCCTGGACGGTGAACTGGACGTGGCGCGCATCGGTGCGGTCAGCGATCGTGCTGGTGCCGGGTGCGAGCGCGGCAAGCATCAGCGCACGGTGAGCGTGGTACTTGGAGGGCGGGATCACGATCTCCCCCTCGAGCGGCGCCTGCGCGCCCGCTACAAGGAGGCGCATCCCGAATTCCGCCGCGACGTCATTGACGCGAGATTATCTCGCGAACCCCGGCCAGACGCTCGATCTGCTGCAGAGGTTCCCCCGTCAGGGGGGTGAGCACGAACTCTTCGACTCCGGCCGCGCGGTAGGCGAGGATCTCCGCGGCGACGCGTTCGGCGCTGCCGAAGGCCGTCCAGTGTTCGACGCGTTCGAAGTCAAGCCCGTACATCGCCTTCGTGTACTCGCTCGCCCGCTGGCGAGCGAGTCCTTCGTCAGCGTCAACGTGGACGCTGAGCACCAGCCCGAGCCGCGGCGTCTGGCGGGCCGCCTGCTCCGAGAGCTCGGTGAGGCGGGTCATGCGCTCCCGCAGCTTGTCGGGCGTCAGCCAATTGGGCAGCCAGAAATCACCGGCCCGTGCCGCGCGCTGCAGCGCCGGCTCGCCGCGCCCGGCGATGTACACCGGCGGCAGCGCGCTGATGGTCGGCGCGAGCGCGGGCGTCGAGCGCCCCTGCAGCCAATCGGGCAGCTCGGCGAGCGCCTGATCGAGCAGACGGCCGCGGCGCCTGACGGTCAGTCCGACCGCCTCGAACTCCTCCGGGAACTCGCCACCGACGCCGACTCCCAGCAGCAGCCTGCCCGGGGCCAGCGCGTCGATCGTGGACAACTGCTTGGCCACCCAGGCGGGCTGGCGCAGACCGAGCAGCATCACTCCGAAACCGAGCATGACCCGCTCAGTGCTCGCCGCGACCGCCGCAAGCGCCACGGTCGAGTCGTGGTTGGCGGCGGGCGAGCGCAGGTGGTCGCCGACCCAGACCGCATCGAAGCCCTGAGCCTCGGCCAGTTGTGCGGCCTCCACGAACCGTGGCGGTCCGCCGATCCGCAGCGGGTCAAAGGTCGGGAGGTTGATGCCTAGTCGCAGCACGGCGGCTGAATCTAGCGGCCTATTCGCCACACCGTGGCGACGGTGTGCGAGCGTCAGCTCAAGCGGTCCGCATGCGAGTCAACAGCTCGAGCGCGCCGCGCTTTGACAGCGGCTCGTTGAGGTTGCCGCACTTGGGCGATTGGACGCAGGAGGGGCAACCGGCACTGCACGGGCATTCGCCGATCAGCCGCTGCGCGTCGTCGACCAGTTGGTCGAAGGCGTCGTAACCGCGACGGGTGATCCCGATGCCGCCGGGGTGGCCGTCATAGATGAAGATCGTCGGGCCGCCCGTCTGCGGATGCGCGTTCGTCGACAGCCCGCCGATGTCCCAGCGATCGCACATCGCGATCAGCGGCAGCACCGCGATCTGCGCGTGCTCGAGGGCGTGCAGGGCACCGAGCAGGTGCTCGGCCGGGAACGCCTCGGCGGGGCCTGGGGTCAGCGGACCCCTGGCCCCGGGACCACCGACGACGTCATCGAGCTCGTACCAGAGCGCTCGGGTCGAGAACTCGGTCGTCGGCATGTCCAGCGACTGGAAGTCGATCACGCTCTGGTCCTGCAGGTGCTTGCGCTGATAGCCGAGCACCGTCTCGGAGTAGACGACCTCCCCGTAGGCGAGACGCACACCGTGGCTCTCACGGGTCTCGAGCATGCGCTCGATGTAGGTCATGCTCTCGCTCTTGGTCTGTGTGAAGTAGCTGCCGTTGAACGGCTCGAGGATCGCGCGCCGCGCGGCGAGGTCGAGCTCCAGCACCAGGTAGGAGCGCCCCATATGCAGGTAGATCGCGCCCTCGTGAACGGTCGAGTAGGCGCGGACAGCCTCGATCGTGCCGAGGATCTCGCCGCTGCTCGAGTCGATCAGCGCGAAGCTGTCGGCGCTCGCTGAGCGCAGGGCCACGGTCGCCGCGGGGTAATCCTCGGCGCGGCCCGGGACGTAACCGCTTGCGCGCTCTCGCAGCAGGCCCGCGTCGGCGAGTGCCCGCGCCCGATCGAGGATGTCGGCACCGAAGAATGTCGCATCGGCTTCGGTCAGCGGTGCCTCATGGGCGGCGCACAGCAGATGTGCTCCTCGAATCTCGGGACTGTCGGGGTCGATGATCGCCGCCTCGACCGGGCGGCTCAGGAACTCCTCCGGATGCCGGGCGAAGAACTGGTCGAGCGCGTCCTCTCCGGCGATGTACAGGGCCAGGCCGCGGCCGCGGCGACCGGCGCGGCCCCACATCTGGCGCAGGCTGGCGACCGTGCCGGGGAAGGTGACGCAGATCGCCGCGTCGAGCTCGCCGATGTCGATGCCGAGCTCGAGCGCGTCGGTGGCGACGACACCCAGCAGCTCACCGGACACGAGTCGATGTTCGATCTCATGCCGCTGCTGCGGCGTGTAGCCCGCCCGGTACGGGGCGATTCTGTCGGCCAGGTCCGGGGGCAGCCGGTCTGTGGCCATGCGCAGGATCAGCTCCACGCCCTTGCGCGACTTCATGAAGCAGATCGTGCGGGCGCCGGCCGTGATCAGCTCGGCAAGCAGCTCGGCCGCTTCGCCGAGCGTGGAGGCGCGGACACCGAACCGTTCGTCCACGAGCGGCGGATTCCAGATCGCGGTGTGCCGGGTCGGGAGCGGTGCCGTGTCGTTGTCGACGAGGTTGATGTCCTGCAGGCCGGTGAGCTTGGTCGCGAGCTCGACCGGGTTGGCGATCGTCGCGCTGGTGAGCAGGAAGCGAGGCTGGGAGCCGTGGATCGCGGCTGCTCTTCTGAGTCTCCGGAGCACGTTCGCGACGTGTGAGCCGAAGACGCCCCGGTAGACGTGCGCCTCGTCGATCACGACGAACGCGAGGTTCGCGAACAGATCGCCCCAACTCGCGTGGTGGGGGAGGATCCCGATGTGGAGCATGTCGGGATTGGTGATCACGAGGTTCGAGCGGCGACGGATGGCGGGGCGCTCCTGGGAGGGCGTGTCGCCGTCGTAGATCGCAGGCCGGATCTGCTGGGTGAGACCGAAGCCGTGCAGAGCTCGGGCCTGGTCCTGAGCCAGTGCCTTGGTGGGGTAGAGGTAGAGCGCGCGCGCCGCCGGGTCGGTGGTCAGGACCTCCAGCGTCGGCAGCTGAAAGCACAGCGACTTGCCCGATGCGGTGCCGGTCGTGACGATCGTCGGGCCGTTGAAGGCTGCATGGAGCGCGTCTCGCTGGTGGGCGTAGAGCGCGTCGATGCCGGCTCTGTGGAGGGCGTCCTGGACCCGCGGATCGAGCTCCTCCGGGATCGGCACGAACAACGGCTGCTGTGAGAGGTTGCGATGGTCGTGAACCAGCCGATCGTCCGCGCGTCCCTGCTCGAGGAGAGCGTCCCAGGGCTCGCGTGTCTTGCTGGTGGTGGCCACCGTCTGAGTATGGCGGGGTGTTTGGGCGCCGCCGTCCTGCACGCACCGCGCCGGGCTGGGGGCAGATCGCGCCGGGCTGGGGGCAGATCTGCGCCGGGCTGGGGGCAGATCTCGCCGGGCTGGGGGCCAAGGGTTGAATAATTCAACCATTCGCCCCTCGCTTCCGTTCTACGATCGGCGCGCTGCTACGGTCGCCGGCGTGCTGAGAGCGCTGTATGTGGACCTCGACGGGACACTGCTCGGCCCGGGCGGATCACTTTTCAGTGCACCCGGGGGCGGGTTTGCACTGGACGGCGCACGCGCGCTGCAAGCCTGTGCTCGTGCCGGCGTCGAGGTCGTGATCTACACCGGCCGCCAGCAGCCGGGTGTGGTTGAGATCGTGCGCCTGATCGGCCAGCGCTCCTACATCTTCGACCTCGGCTGCGGCCTCGTGGTGGATGGCGAGCTCGAGTGGCTGACGGATGGTTGCTTGCCATCGCTGGAGGACGGGACGATCCACGACCAGATCGCGGCGTCGGGAGCGCCCGAGATGCTCCTCTCATCGTTCGCCGGCCAGCTCGAGTACCACACCCCTTGGTCAGAGGGACGCCAGGTCTCGCACGTCTTCCGGGGGCACGTGGACGCCGATCGTGCTGAGGGGCTGCTCGCCGGCGCGGGGCTAGACTGGCTGCGCCTGGTTGATAACGGCGTGATCCCCTCGCGCGAGGGAAACGGCTGGAGTATCGACGTCGAGCGGGTGCACGTCTACCACCTCGCTCCGGCCGGCGCCTCGAAGGCGCGCGCGGTCGCGCGGCACATGCAGAACCGCGGCTTCCTGCGCGAGGAATGCATCGCCTGCGGCGATTCGCGCGAGGACATGGAGGCGGCGAACGTCGTCGGGACGTTTTGGCTGATGGCCAACGCGCTCGAGCGTGACCCCACCCTGGCGACCGACCTTGCGGCCCGCCCGGACGTGCGGGTCTGCACCGAGGGCTTCGGTGCCGGGGTCTACGAGGCGGTTGTCACCAGCCTGGCCGAGTCCGCCTGAGCGGGCTCGGGCGCCGGACGCGGGCGCTCCAGCGGCGGGAGCGAGCGGGCTAGGCGGCCGGACGCGAGCGCCCGCGATCCTTCGCCTCACGGGTGATCAGATCCTCCGCCGCAATCGCATGGGCGAGTTCGGCGGCTGCCTCGGCGACGCCTCCAAATGCGGTCGCCACCGCCAGCGCATCTGTCCCGGAGATCGCGAGGTTCATTTCCAACACCGCGGCGTCAAAGGTCACCCACAGATCGTCGGGACCACGCCGGCCCGTCCCAGAACGCAGCTCGTAGGGCGGCTCGGAGCCTGCCGCACCTGCGACCGCATTCCATCGCATACCCGCCGCATGCGCCTGCCGCCAGGCAATCTGCTCAGCGGTTGCAGCCTCCGACAGCTTCCGCAGGCGGCTCGCGAATCCGTCGTCGGGGGGCGCCAGCTTATGGGAGCGGATCGCCTCTGCCCAGCTGACACCGGCGTGGCGCACGAGACGCACGACACGCTCGCGCTCGCGGTCGAGCTCCTCCTGGAAGCTCATCGCGCTGTCTCCGATGTTTGTTCGTCCGTGCGTCCTTCGGATGAGTAGACGTCAGCGGCTGGCCGTGAGCGCGGGTCGCCGCGGACGAAGCTCGGCTCGGCGGCGTTGACCGACTCGCCCCCCCAGAAGTCATCGGCGCTGGGACCGGGCGAGGCCGCGTCGGGGCTCGCAGATGGCGTCCCGCTGTAGCCCTGTTCGACGATCAGGTCGAGGTCCGATTGCTTGATCCGGACCCGCCTTCCCACACGTGTCGCCGGCAGAGTCCCGGCGTCGATCCAGTTCCGCACGGTCTGCTGGTTGAGCCGCAGGATCTGCGCCACCTCCGCGACCGTGAGAAACGATTCTCTGGGTTCCTCGGCTGTCATCCCATCTTCCCCGGTTTTTGGTTATAATACCCAATTGAGACTAATTGGGGCGAACGCAGATGTAAGGATGCACTGCGTCTCGGACGAAGGCTGGGGTTATGGATGACCACGGATGGGGAGATGCCGGCGGGCCTGTAGAAGGGCGCGCAAAAGCAGGGAAAAATGCGCCGACTGGCGTTGCGCCACAGGAGCCAGCTGCCAACGTCGTGCCGTTTCCGCGCGACTGGATCGGACCGCTGGAGGAGCTCGTACCGATTGACACCGGGACGAGCTCGGACGAGCAAGGCGATGCCGGCGTTGATCCGGCGGTCAGCGACGAAGCTCCAGGGTTCTGGGACGGCGACATCTCCGAGGCTCGGTCGGCGCCCGCGCCGGCCTGGGATGAGCGGGCTCCGGCGAAGACTGGGGTCCCGCCGGAGCCCGAGGCGGGACCCGCGGTGGGCGGATCGAGACGGTTGGGGCATGCGGCCAGGTCCGAGCCACGGCGGCCGCCGACGGCGTCGAGCACCAGGTCCAGCATAAGTGCGCCACGTGGTCCCGGCCGGGCTTTGGTTGTCTGTGTCGTGGCACTTCTCTCGCTCGCAGCTGTGGCGGCGGTGCTCGTGTTCACCGGTGGACTCTCCCGGTCGACGCGGGAACCAACTTCAGCGTCGGTCGGTGGGCGTGTGAAGACACTGACCGAGACGGTGACGACGTCACGTGTGACGAGCCGACCGGTCCGGCACCGGTCGACGGACGGCAAGCCGACCGGCAGGAGCGCCGGCTCGGTCGGCGACGGGCGCACGTCCGATCGCGGGGCGGGTGACGGCAGTCCGACCGGCGTCGGCGCGTCAGGGGGCGGAGCGGGTGACGGCGGATCTGCCAGCGCGAGCGCCCCAGTTGCATCCGGCGCCTCGGGCAGCTCAAGCGGCGCCACGGGGTCCACGTGCGCACAGAGTCCAAACAGCGGCTGTCTCCCGTGATCCCGATGCCACCGCTCTTGAACGCCACGACAAACTGAGGGGCAATGACACTTCACATCAAGCTCAACCACCTGGCCGCCGCGATCGTCGTCGGCGCTCTGCTCGTCGGCGGTGGCTACGCGCTCGCGTCCACCGGTGGCGGCGTGATCTCAGCGTGCATCCAAAAGAAGACACGGCAGTTGTCGATACCGGCCTCTGGGCACTGCCCCAAGGGCTACGCAGCCATCAGCTGGAACCAACGGGGTATCAGAGGAGCAGCCGGCGCTCGAGGTGCGACAGGCGAACGCGGCGCCGCGGGCACAGCCGGCTCATCCGCAAGCGTCAGCATCGGCGCCGTCACCACCGGGGCCGCCGGCAGCCCGGCCAGAGTCACCAACTCCGGTACGGGCAGCAACGCGGTCCTGAACTTCTCGATCCCACAGGGCGCCGCAGGGCAGAACGGCGCGCCTGGGGTGGACACGGGGCCGACGGCGTATGGGCAGATTTGGATGGGTAGCAGCACCAGTGCTGCGCTTGCGCCGGGGAGCAACAGCAAGAACATCACGGGCGTCGTAAGCGGCGGCGACGGCGGCGCGGTTGTCGCAGGTCCAGGGCTGCTCGAGCTCTGGGCTCAACGGAACCTGTGATCAACGTTACCGCTGACGATGACGAGCGATGACGACTGTCGTATCGGAGCCAGACAACACGGCGAATCTCGCGGTCGCGTATGTGGGCAGTCACTGGTCAACCGTTCCTGACACGACAACACTTGTCGTCGACGTTGAGACGGCGAATCCGATCCCCACGACGGACACGATGTGAACTCCGATTTCTCGATCAGCGTGAACTGCTGACCGCAAATTCCATGTCAACCGCTGAGCACAAGCGAAAGGAGTCGTTTTGATGCCCAGCTTCAATCACATGCGCCCGTCCCGTCGGCAGGAGGCCGGCCACCGCGCGCTCACCAAGGTCCGCGCGCTCGCCGGCGCGTTGTTGGCCCTGACCATCGTCACAGGCTTCAACGCCCGCGACGCCTCTGCGAACCAGTACACGGGGATGCTCAATGCCGGCACCCTGAGCATGGCGAACCCCGGTACGGACATAACCGGATGGCAGGGCTACACGAGCGACACGATCGACCCGGTGTCTGCCAACTCGACGTTCGCCAACGAGTCCTGGACCGCGCCGAGCGGCACCCAGTTCGGCGGCTTCGCCTACACCGCCGCCTGGTTTGAGAGTCTAACGGACGATAACACCGGTGCTCTGTCGATCGGGTTCGTCGGATCAGGAGGTAACACCCCGACCGATCTCAACTTTCCCTGGACTAACGACTGCTCGGCGACCGAGCAGGACTCGCCACGCGAATGGGTCAGAAACGGCACGCAGGCGGGCGCGGCCACGGGTTACTCACCCGCCTGCGGTACCAGCGGCAACACCAGCGGCTGGAACTACAACAACGCCGAGCTCGAGAGCCTCGCGCCCTCCGTAAATCCGCAGGTCTCGTACTCGACCCTGAGCCTGCGCGGCTGGTGTGCTCGTGACAACACCTGCAATGGCAACGACATAGCAGCGGCGCAGGTTGTGAACCTATCGGCTGAGGTCAACGACCCCAATAACCAGCCGGCCGGCAGTGGCGGCTGGACGACCCAGGTCAACCCGAGCGCCTGGTATCAGACCGATACGAATGCCCCCACGTTTCAGGTGAGCGCCAGCGATCCGGCCGGCGTCTGCGCGATCGGTCTGCAGTTCAGCGGTCCCGCGAGTCCGTACGTCCAGGTGACTGACGCCGATCCGGCGACCGAGAACCCGGGTGGTCCGGTCGGCGATGAGTTCGACAGCATCCAGCCGTGCGGGAGCGGTAGTGCTGCAGGCAGCGGCGCGATGCCGAGCGGCATTGCCAGCGGGACATACAGCGTCGCTGTGGTCGCGTCCAATCCCGGCAACTGGCAGAGCGGTGCAGGCCTGAGCAACGCTCCGACGATCGCGAGCTACGGGAACGCGATCAACGTAGACGACACGACTCCGACCGCCAGTTGGGTCAACGCTCCAACGGGGTGGACGTCGAATCGCCGCAGAGACCCTCGACGTGACGGTCGGGCAATCAGGCCTCGCGTCGGTTGCCTGCTCGGACAATGGCGCCAACGTGGCTCCCACCCTCGTTTCGGGGTCGCCTGGTGGTGCCGGGATGACCGTGTGGAGCGTGCCGACAGCTACCAACGGGACCAATGCGGTCTCGTGTACGGCGACCAATGGAGATGCCAACGGGGGGCTGACTGTCACTAAGCCCGGCTCGTTCGACGTCGACACCGTCGTTCCCAGCCGTCAACTTCGATGACCCCGGGTACGCGCATGGGACTTGGACTAACACCAGCCAGGCGATCGCGGTTGCCGCAGCTGGAGGACCTAGCGGCATCGAGCTCCGTCAAATGCAGCAGTGGACGGCAATTCCGGGCCACTCGTCACGGGCTACTCGATGACCAGGCGACGATCGCGGCAACGGTCGAGCACGTGCTCGATTGCAGCGCGACCTCCGAACACTGGCATCAGTGGAGAGACGACACCTACAACGTCTGGATCGACACCAACCAACCGACCAGCTCCTTCCTCGTCAACGGCAACGCGCCGACCAGCGCCTGGCTGAGTGGCACGCCGGTTGTGCAGGTGATCGGCTCGGAGAGCGGTGGGGTGCTGTCAGGCGTGTCCCAGATCACCTGCTTTGTCACGACCGATGGGAAGGCGGATCCGGGCAGCCCAGTTGTGCTCAGTACGGCGAACGGTGGGTTGGTGAACGGCACGGGGTCGTTCTTCCTGACGACCAACGGCACCGACTTGGTCAGCTGCTCGGGGGTGACAGCGGCGGGTACAGCCGAGGCGCAGCCAGACACGGTTGCGGTCAATGTCGACAACCCGCTCGACACCTCGGCAGGGAGCGGCACCACCAAGTACGGCAGCTCGGAGTTGATCGACGATGGCGCCGACCCATACTCCGACGGACCGAGTCAGGGGACTTGGTATCGGACGCCACAGTCTGTGACCATCACCGCCAACAACACCGGCGGGTCAGCGCCGATCGCCGGTATCGCCTGCAAGGGTGCGCTGCCGGGAACGTGGGAGCGGAACACGCTCAACACCGACGCTCAGGGCGGGGAGAAGATCACGATCAGCGTGCCCGCCCCAGGAGGCGAACTCGCCTGCACGGCGACGGATACCGCGGGCAACAGCTATCCGCTCGGTTCGTATCTGTTCAAGATCGATTCGACCGCTCCGACCGGTCAGTTCGTCGCTCAGGGCCGGTGGCCGCAAGCAAATGAGGTGGCGGTCAACGCAACGGACGACGGGGGCTCTGGGATCGCGGTCATGCATCTGTACGCCAAATGCGACTGCTATGACGGCGGCGCGCCGTTTGACCTCGGCGACATGAGCTATGACTCGGGCAGCGGGTATTACGTCAAGCAGGTGCCGGACGGCGTGGCGCCGTTCACCTCGGGGAGTTGGACGTTCTACGCCAACGACGCAGACGTGGCCGGCAACACCGGCGAGATCACAGCGGGTCCCGGTGGTGACACCGAGGTACTGAAGCTGCCGCTGCTGGAGGCCACACAGGTGACGGCGAGCGTGGGAGCGGTATCGGCCACCAGCGACCCGGCCGTTCCGGCCGCGCTGGCGGTGTCAGCGGGCATCGACCCGGGCGCGAGGGTTTCCGCAAACTCACTGGTACGCATTGCGAACGTTCGGGTTCAGGCGGCATCCGCCGCGGCCGAGGGGCGCACACCAGGCCTCGTCGCGCGTGCGGCATCCGACCGGACGGCCGCCGCGCGAATCGCCTCCAAGCGTGCGACCTGCGCGACGAAAGCGAAGAAGCCCCGCGCCGAGTGCTCTGCTGCTCGGACGCAAGGTCACGTTCTCACCGTCACCTACGGCAGGTCGGTGTTGCTGCGCGGGGTGCTGAAGAACACGAAGCTCAGAGGCCGGCCGATCGTCGGCGCCAAGGTGCTTGTGTATCAGAAGGTAAACGGCGCCAGGACCTACACCAGGATCGGCACAGCGACCACCAAGGCACGGGGCAGATACAGCTACCGGGTCAGGGCCGGCGCGAGCCGGTCGATCTATGTCGCCTATCGCGGCTCACGGATCCTGCGTCCCGCTTCGAGCCAGCTGAGCGAACGGTTCACCGGCCGCATCGCGATGCAGGCGGGTTCGATCTGGGCGGGTTCGCAGCTGATCGTCACCGGTCAGGTCGAAGGCGGGCACATCCCGCCGGGTGGGGTCGACGTCACGATCGAGTACCAGCAGGTTGGCGCTCCCGGGCACGGCACTCTGGGCACGGTGCGGACCACGAGAGCGGGCCGGTACAGGTTCACGCAGCCGTTCTCACGAGCGACCCAGGGGCTCGTGTACCGGTTGTGGGCCGTCGTCGACACACAGCCGAAGTGGCCGTATCTGGCGACGGCCACCGCAAAGGTGACGAGGCCGGTTCGGTAGCGAGCGCATCGGGTGGGGAGGGCCGGACGCGCGCGTCCGGCCCTCCCCAGATGACCGACGAGACAAACGAGATGCCTTCCGCAGTGCAACCCATGACTTGCAGCATCAAGCCCAGTATCCTCAATACCAATGTTCGGCGACATCATTCAGCCGACCCACCTGCTGTTCATCCTCGTGGTGGCGTTGCTCGTGCTCGGGCCCAAGCGCCTGCCGGAGGTTGGCCGATCACTCGGCAGGGGCCTCCGCGACTTCCGTCAGGGGATGCAGGGTGTCCAGGAGGAGGCCCGGAGCGTCTTCGGCGATGCGACGGACGATCAGGCGGCGGACTCGGCCAGCGTCACCGTGTCGACCCTTCCAGAGACGGTGAGTACACCGGTGAAAGCCGCTACCGGGGCGGAGTCGACTGCTCCGATATTTGCTGGGGAGCCGGCACCTGCCGCCCAGCCTGCAGCCACACCGATGGTGGCGACCGTTCAGGCGCCAGCACCGTCACCCCCGGCCCTCGAGCCGGATCCGGCGGACTACGCGGACTGACGACCGACCCGCTTCAGGACGAGACGGTCGCACTGGTCGCGTTGTTGCGCGCGGGCGGTCGCGCCTGGACGAGCTACATCATCGCCGCTCGGCGATCTGGGCCCCACGGCGTCTCGGCGCTGCACGTGCTCGAGCAGCAGCTCGGGCTGTTGTCCTATGAGGCGCTGGCCCAAGCGGAACTCGATCTTGAGGGCTGGCGAGCGCTGGGCTACAGGGTGGTACCGCTGTCCGACCACGACTACCCGGAGAACCTGCGCGTCGTCGAAAACCGTCCGCCGATTCTGTTCGTGGCGGGAAAGCTGGATGCTGCCGATCGCCGGGCCGTGTCGGTGATCGGCACCCGCGAGCCTACGGTCGAGGGTATGCGGATGGCCGGTGAGATCGCACAAGCGTTGATCACGGCCGGCCACCCCGTCGTCTCCGGGCTCGCGGCTGGGATCGACACGGCGGCGCATCGGGCGGCGTTGGAGTTGCCGGCGGGCGAGAGTGCGCGCAATGCGCGCACTCTCGCCGTGATCGGAACCGGGCTCGGCCAGACCTATCCCCGCGAGAACGCCGATCTCCAGGCATCGATCGCCCGGACGGGGGCCGTGATCTCGCAGTTCTGGCCCGATGCCGGCCCGACGCGCCAGAGCTTCCCCGCACGCAACGCCGTGATGTCCGGGATCACGCTCGGCAGCGTGATCGTCGAGGCATCGGAGCACAGCGGCACTCGAATCCAGGCGCGGCACGCGCTGGCGCAGGGACGCGCGGTCGTGCTGATGGCGTCCGTGCTCGGATGTGAGTGGGCGAGGGAGCTCGCGGATCAGCCGGGCGTGACGGTGGCGCAGGACGTAGCCGATGTCATCGACGTCTTCAGGATTTGACCGGCTTCTCACTCCGAGGCACGGCCTCGGGGTCTGCTGCCGCTGCCTGAATCTGACGTCTGACGACGGCGCGCTGTGCCGGGCCTGCCGCGCGGGTGAGAACCATCTTGCTGGGGTGCTGCCGATCTCCTACAGCGTCGGCGGCGAGTGGCTCCATCACATGATCGCGTCATACAAGCGCGATGCCGATCCCTCGGTCGACGACGCGGTGGCGATGCTCACAGCGATCTGTGAGGGCTTCATCCCGGCTCATGAGGAATGTCTCGCCGCCACGGCGGGCGTGGCCGGTTTCGACCTCGTCACGACGGTCCCGTCCAGCGACGCGAGGCGCGACGAACGCCACCCCCTGCGACGGATCGTCGGTGCGCGCGTGGCCGCGACCCGCGATCGTCATGAACGATTGTTGGCGCGGAGCGACCGTGCGTCAGTTCCGCGCGTGCACGACCCGCGACGCTACCTACCGATGCGACGGCTGCACGGAGAGGCGGTGCTGCTCATCGACGACATGTGGACCAGCGGCGCGAGCGCGCAGAGCGCCGCCGCGGCACTGCACGATGCCGGTGCCGGTGCGGTGGCGGCGATCGTGATCGCGCGGCATCTAAATCGAGGCTGGCGTCAGAACGACCTTCGCCTGCGTCGGCTCGCCGCCGATGGGTTCGACTTGGGTCGGTGTGCCATGTGCGCTGAGCTGCCCGGAAAGCTCGCGGCGGGCCCGCCGCCGCCCAGCGGGGCGAGCGGCGGGCTGACGGCAACCGGCGACAAGGTCGCTGCTAACGGATCGATCATCTCGAGCCGATAGCCTGAGCACGATTAGCCGATCTTGGAGACACAACGGATGAGCGGTTTGACCGAACGGTCGGCTATCGATCTCGCATCGGCGATTCGTCGACGCGAACTCACAGCTACCGAGGTTCTCGACGGCCACATCCAGCTGCTCGAGGCCGCCGGTCCACGGATCAATGCGATCGCTGCCAACCGATACGACGCGGCGCGCGAGCGCGCTCAGGAGATCGACCGGTGGGTCGCACGCGACTCGATGCGCGGGGCAAGCCAGGACGAGTTTCCGCCGCTGTTGGGCGTTCCGTTCACCGTCAGGGAGTCGATCGCGCTCGAGGACATGCCCGACTCCGCTGGCGCGGCCGCGCGCCGGGGACACCGCGCTGGCCGCACCGCACCAACCGTGCAGCGGCTGATGGAAGCCGGTGCGGTCCCGATCGCTGTCACGAACACGTCTGAGCGGTCGCTCCGGATCGAGTCCGAGAATCCCGTGCACGGACGCACCAACAACCCCTACGACGACACGCGGACCGCCGGCGGCTCGTCCGGTGACATAGCGGCAGCCGTTGGATCGGGTGGGTCGCCGTTCGGTGTCGCTGCCGACATCGGCGGTTCGATCCGGATTCCGGCGCTGTTCTGCGGCGTGTTCGGGCACAAGCCATCTGCCGGGTTGATCCCCACCACCGGCCAGTGGCCGGCAACTGCCGGCGACGCTGCGCGCATGCTCGCAGTTGGCCCGATGACGCGACGCGCCGAGGATCTGATGCCGCTGCTGCAGGTTATGGCCGGACCCGACGGCAGGGACCCGATCTCGGTGCCGATGGAGCTCGGCGATCCGAGCACCATCTCCCTTGACGGACTCCAGGTGACGGTCGTCGAGAACAGCTCGTTCAGGTCCATGTCACGTGACATTCGTGATGCTCGCGAGCGTGCCGTGGGTGCGCTGGTCGCCATCGGTGCGCGCCTGCAGAGACTCGATCTCCAGGCCTGGCGCGGCGCGCTGCTGCCGTACCTCGCGGCCTTGCGGCAGGCCCGTGAGGATTCGAGCGCTGCGGAGAGCCCGGCGGTTGAGGGCGGACAGGAGCTGCGCGAGCTCTTGTTCGGGGGCGGGCAGCACACGCTACCCACGAAGCTGACCGCGCTCGCCGAGGCCGTACCCGGCAACGCCGCCGTGCGTGAGAAGCTGCTGGCCCGAGCCGGGGAGCTCGCTGACCGGTTGACCGACGCAATCGGCAACGGGGTGTTGATTCACCCCGCACAACTCACCGTCGCGCCCCGGCATCGGCAGATGCTCGGGCGTCCCTGGCTGACGACGCCCGCTTCGATCTTCAACCTCACGGGCGCCCCCGTCACGGAAGTTCCGTTGGGATTGACCGAGGCTGGATTGCCGGTCGGCGTGCAGGTGGCAGCTGCTCACGGCGCCGATCACCTGAGCATCGCGATCGCGCTTGAGCTCGAGGCGGTGTTCGGTGGCTGGGTACCGCCGCCGGCCCTCGCGAGCGCTGTCCCGGAGTGAGATTCCGGCCGCTGTGACCGCTGTGCTTCACGACGTGGCCCTACGCGGGCTTCAGCCGTGAGACGCGAGCAGGCTTAAACCGTACGGGGGCCCCACTCCTGCGGGCCCCCGTACGGTGGCTTCCGAACGCCGCTCCCATGGCCGGGTTGGGCGCGGCGATCAGATCGATTCCGTCAGCTTAAGCACGGTGACCACCCTCAGAGTTGCGCACCGCGGAAAAACTTCGCGCTTGTCATACTGGACCCACCCCTTGGGGGCGTAGCTCAGTTGGTTAGAGCGCCGGCCTGTCACGCCGGAGGTCGCGGGTTCGAGTCCCGTCGCTCCCGCTTCACTAACCGCCGTGGAGGGCGGTTCGAGCCAGCCGATCGGTTGCTGATCCCGGCCTCGGCAAGGTGGAAGCGGCCGACGCCTCCGGTGACAGCGATCCCCCGGTGGCAGCGACCCCCCGATGATCGTTGTGAAGAGCCCACGTGCATTCGACGCTTTCGAAGGAGACCCAGAGCAACCATGAGTGACAGCGACCAGACCACAACGCAATCCGCGGCCGGCGCTCTCGTCGCCGATGGTGCCTGGCAGTTGGACCCTGCACGTTCGAGCGTCTCCTTCCAGGTACCCCATTTCTACGGCCTGATGACCGTCAAGGGGTCCTTCGCCGACTACGAAGGCACGCTTGACCTCGGTGCGACCCCTGCAGTGGAGCTCACGATCGAGGCGACGAGCCTGGACACGAAACAATCCAAGCGTGACAAGCATCTGCGTTCTGAGGACTTCTTCGACGTCAAGCGCCACCCTCAGGTCCGGTTCGTCTCCGACAGCGCCAGGATCGACGGCGACGTCCTACGGGTCGGCGGGCAGCTTCAGGCCGCGGGTCGGCAGATCCGGCTGGAGTTGGACGCAACGATCCGCGAGGCCGACGGCGAGCTTGAGTTAGAGGCCATCGCCGATGCCGACCACCGCGACCTGGGTATGACCTGGAGCCCGCTGGGAATCCTGCGCACCCCGAGCAAGCTGATCGTTCGCGGTCGCCTCGTACGCCAGTCGACCAGCTGAACGCAGAGTCAAAGCTCTACATCCCGCGGAAGCGGTTGGCCTGGAATTCTTCGGCGTCGTGGAGCATCACATGTCACGGGCCTGTGCGAAGGTCAGCATGCGATGTCCGTCCTCGTCATAGAGCTTCAGCTTCACGGCTCGCAGACCATCCATCAGAGACAGCGTCGGCACATTGCGAAAGATCGCAACCTCATCGTGGGCGCTCTGCAGGTTGTAGTTCGGGATCCGCCAGTTCAGGTGGTGGACGTGGTGAAAGCCGATGTTGCCTGAGAAGAACTGGAGCAACCTCGGCAGCTTGAGGTACGAGCTGCCGTGCAGCGCTGTATCCAGATAGCTCCAGTGGTCGTTCGTCTCCCAGTAGACATCCTCGAACTGGTGCTGGACGTAGAACAGCCAGATCCCAGCGGCACCACCAAGCATCGCGACCGACCCCTGCACGAGCAGGAAATCGCCTGCGCCCACGAGGAGGCAAAGCCCGGCGACCAGTGCAATCAGTGCGAAATCGGTCGCCACCACGCTCCGCTTGATCCGAGTCCGGGCTCCACGCGGGACGATTCGCGGCTGGACGATCAGGGCGATGATCGGCCCCAGGCCGAACATCACCACAGGGTTGCGGAAGAGCCGATATTGCAGCCGTCCGCGCGGCGAACGGGCACGGTACTCCTCAACGGTGATCGTGGGTACGTCTCCGACGCCGCGACGGTCGAGGTCTCCTGCGGTCGCGTGATGGACGGCATGGTTGTGCCGCCAGCAGGCGAACGGTTGGAACACCAGCAGTCCGAGCGCCATGCCGAGCCAGGCGTTCGTGCGCTTCGATCGCAGGAACGAGCCGTGCGTACAGTCATGAAAGACGATGTATGTCCGCACCAGGAAACCGGCGGCGGGTATCGCCAGCAGCAGGACCAGCAGAACCGAGCGGTCCACCACCAGATACATCAGAACGGACAGGCCCAGGTACGGGGCCACCGACGTAAGTAGATTCAGCACGCTGCGCCGGAGATCGGCACCTGCATACGGCTCAAGCACCTTCTGCCAGTCCGGGGAGACCGGAGCTGACCCGCTGGTCGTCGATCGACTGCGGCGCCTCTCGGCGACCGCTGAAACCGCATCTGCATCCACCACATTGACCTCCGAGGCCCGTGCACAAAACGAAACCGCGGAAGTCATATCGCGATGCCTGCGCGAGCCAGAACCGACCGCGCGACGATGCCCTCCTGGATCAAGGTTACTCCCGCCCGGTGACTCCCGCCCGGTCAGTGCAGCGTGTCCGCGGGCAGGATGAAGCGCGTCGGATGAGAGGACACGCGGTTTTTGTCGCCGCTGATACGCGAGCCGTAGAGCCCGCGGGGTTGCGCGGCGGCAGGTGTCTCAGGCGTGCCGGAGTGGGAGATGATCCAGTCGATGATCTCCGGAGAGTCGGAGCCGGCGGCGAGGATCGCCGCACGCTCGATGACGACTCCACCGGACGGATGGGGACGGGATAGGTTGCGGATGAGTGTGGTGATTTCCAGATCGTTCACGTATCAGCCCTCGCTGGTCGCGGTAGTGGTGGGCGGTGACCGAGGCTTCGCCGGAGGGAGATATGCCCGAGCCCGTCAGAGAGCTCTGCCTCCGCATCCGTGTCCTGCGGCGTGAGGTTGAGAACCGTGCTCAGCAATAGCAGCGGCGCTCCCGCCGCCCACGCCTGCGGACGCGACGCCGTCGGGAATGCGACCGGGACTGACGTGAGCGAGACCGGGAAGCCGGCGAATGCCTCCGGGAGGCGGTACTCGAAGTACGGTGCCGCGGTCAGGATCGCGGAGGCGATCGCGTGGGCCTCCTGATGGCGCCCGTAGCGCGCGAGGCCGGCGGCGATGAGCGAGTTCTCGTGTGGCCAGATCGTGCCCGTGTGGTAGCCGAGCGGGTTGTAACCCGCCTCGTGGCTCCCGAGGGTGCGGACTCCCCAGCCCGAGTAGAGCTGCTCATCGAGCAGCCGCCCTGCTGTGGCGGCTGCTTCGCGCTCGTCGAGGATGCCGGACCAGAGGAGATGCCCGATGTTCGACGTCAGGCTGTCGACCGGCCGTTTGTCGCCGTCCAGCGCGAGCGCATGGCAACCGCGTTCGGGCATCCAGAAGTCTCGTCTGAAGCGTGCCTGCAGATCACTGGCGCGCAGCTCGAGGTGGTCGCTGAGGTCTGGGTCCTGCCAAACCTCGCGTGCAAGCCGGGCTGCCCGACGTTGTGCGTCGTAGGCGTAGCCCTGGATCTCGCAGGTTGCGATCGGACCCCGAGCGAGGCTGCCGTCGGCAAACTGCATCGAGTTCCAGCTGTCCTTCCAGCACTGGTTGACGAGGCCGGTCGTCGGATTGCGGCATGCGTATTCGATGTAGCCGTCGCCATCGGGATCGCCGCTGTCCTCCATCCATCTCAGCGCCGCGCGAGCATTGACCTCGAGGTCGCGGACGAGCGTGTCGTCGCCGGTCCATCGGTGGTATTCGTCGAGCAGCACCAGGAACAGCGGCGTGGCGTCGGCGCTGCCGAAGTAGGGTGAATGGGGGCGGAGGCCGCGCGATGTGAGTTCGCCGAGCCGCAGCTCATGCAGGATCTTCCCGGGCTCCTGCTCGTGGAAATCATCGCGCTCCGTGGCTTGGAGACTCGCGAGCACGCGTAGCGTCGTGGCGGCCAGCTCTGGGATGTACGGGAGTGCCTGGAAACTGGTGATCAGGCTGTCGCGACCGAACAGCGCCATGAACCAGGGCAAACCGGCTGCCGGCAGCGTTGCTCCCAGAGCGAGGTCGGGGTGGATGCGCAGCGCACCGAGGTCACTGAGACTCGCACGGTAGGTGCGCGCGACTCCCCGTTCCTCGGTCTGCAGCTCAGGCGCTCCTCGCAGCCACGTCTCGAGCTCAGCCGTCCTCGCTTCGCGAACGGTCTCAAGCGAACCCCGAGGTCTGCGGCGCGTGATCGTGACCCCCTTTTGCGAGGCGTGCGGGGAGATCAGAAAGCTGGTCGACCAGCGCTCGCCGGGAGCGAGTTCCAGCTCGTATGTGAAGCCGCCGCGGCCGATCGTCGCCGGCGACGAGCTGCTCGTGATCGTCACTGAGCGGCTGAGGTCGGAGCGTCTGTATGCGAGGGTCAGGCTGCTGGCGTCGCACGTGAAGCTGATTGCTCGTTCGGCGACCGCAGCGTCCTTGACCTCGAACAGGTCAGCGAAGTCGGTGTCGATCTCGAGCTCAAGTTGGAGACGGTTGGTCCTGTGAAGATGATTGGTGACCGTGATCTCCTCCATCCACACCTGATCCACGAGCCGGTGGCGCACGATCGAGCACGGCGCCTGATCGTCGGGTCCGACCCGTGGCGTCAGGAAGAACTGGGCGTCGAAGTGGGCGCCTTGATGCAGGCTCAGCAGCTCCAGCGGCGTCTGCCCGACGTGGAGCAACCAGCGTGACAGGAAGCGCGTGTCCTCGGAGAAGAACCCATGCTCGCGACCATCGCCCGCCCGGACGTCACCGCGACGATCGCCCACGACGAAGGTCGTTCCGTCCAACACGCTGAGCATGTCCTCAGGCACTCGACACGAGCTCCGCTGTCGAGCGCGGGAGCGCGACGGATCGGTAGATGCGCTCGTAGGCGGCGGCCACGACCTCACCGTCGCAGTTCTCGCTGACCCAGGCCCGGCAGTCGCGCGGCCTGATCCGCGGAAGCTGGCCGATCGCGTCCGCCATCGCGCGCACGTCAGCCACCAGGAAGCCGGTCTTCCCGTCGACGATGAGCTCTCGCATCGCTCCCTCACGGAATGCGATCACCGGCGTGCCGCAGGCCAGCGCTTCCAGGATCACCATCCCGAACGGCTCGTCCCACCTGATCGGCATCAGCAGTCCGCGTGCATTTGCGAACAGCGACTTCTTCGTCCTCCCACCGACCTCGCCGATGAAGCGGACGCGTTCCCCGTCGATGTGAGGGGCGACCTCGGCGTCGAAGAACGGCTGCTGCCCGGGCTGGATCACGCCGGCCAATACGAGTGGGACGTCGACGGCGCGAGCGGCCGCGATCGCGCGGTGCGGGCCCTTCTCGGGGCTGATGCGCCCGATCCAGAGCAGGTAGTCACCCTTGCGCTCCTGCGTCGGCCAGGCCTGCAGATCGATCGGGTTGGGGATCGGGCCGACCGATTCCAGCTGACTCGGGGCAGTTGCCAGCTGGGCGCGGCTGATGCCCACAAGCGTCCCCTTGTGGCCATGGCGGGCGTAGAACGCCGCCGTGTCCTCCGTGAACGGGCCGTGCAACGTGTGCACGAGGGGCGTGTCGATACGGTTCGCCATCGCCAGACCCGCGAAGCCGCAGTGGTCATGGATGACGTCGAAGCGATCGGGGTAGGTGGCCGCGTCGATGCGGTCGAACGCTTCTGCGACGTGGTCGACCTCAAACAGCGCGCGCTCGATCTCGTCAGGGTGTGGCCTGTCGAGAAGCGGAACGACACTCGCCTGCGAGGTCGAGCCTGGAGCACAGAACAGCGTCACGTCATGCCCTCTGCGGACCAGAGCCTCCGTCAATGTGCTCACGACCGACTCCACGCCGCCATATCCAGGTGACGGGACGGATATCCAGGGAGGCGCGAGCATCGCGATCCGTAGTGAGCAATCCGTCAATCCCTCACCGACGTCGTGCGGCGGCCAGAGTGTGCGTCCTGAGCTTGTACGTGCCGCCGACAAATGCCGCGGGCGTCGTGCAAGCGGTGCGCTCGCAGCGTCCATCGCCGCTCCTCACATGCCTCTCAGGCAGGATGCTCACCGGGCAGAGAGGTCAAAAGGACCGGGAGAACACACGATCGCTTACCCCCCGAGGGGAAGCGCGACGGACTGTTCTACCTTACCACGCCCCGGGCGGTAAATCCGAGCGGCGGGGTCGGAATATGCTAACGTCGAACGTGCGCTCAGAGGGCTCTGCTCTTCTCGCTTCCGAGTGACACAGACCGTCAGAAGGGCAGAGAGGCGGCCGGCAATGGCCACCGCAACGCGGGAGTTGCGCACGACCCATGAGGTCGCCGGCGGAACTGGCGAATATCGCTGTGAGTGCGGGCACGTCCTGCGCGTATTCGGTCGCGACCGCCACCGTATCTACTTCGAGCTCGCCAACGCGCGGCTGGATGACCCTGTGATGAATCGTGCATGCCCAGCGTGTGGACGTGGGCTGCCGGGGAAGAATGCAACGCGGTGACCTTCTCGTACGTCCTCAAGGTTTGAATCACCAAGGACAACGTCAGCATCGACGGCTCCGCGGTGGCGTACCACCCGGTGGAGGATCCAGTCCGCTCGGTGATCGCGATCGAGAACATCGAAGCGGCGATCGACCAGATTGCCCAGAACGGGCGATGGCACCGGCCGTTCGCAGTTCGTTCGTTCGATGTCAGTCGAGGCTCCGCTCTGCCGTTGGTCGAGGAGCGAGTATGAACAGTTCGATCTCAATGTCGGGACCGACGTGGTGGTTGGAGACGAACGCGAGAACCCTGCGGCCGGAGAGCCGCTCGACCACGCCGATGAATTTGTTCTGCATCGCGTTCTGGAACGCATTGCGCGTTTGCTGGACGATCGTGGCGCGCTGGATCTCGATCATCGTCTTTTCGACATCGGTGTAGACGCCGCCGAGAACGCACGCCAGCAGATCCTCGCCGAGCAGCAGCGTCTTTGCAGTGACCGGCTCGCGGTGGTGGTACTGCTCATGCGGCCCGACCATCGCATCGGTGACGGCGCACAGCAGCGCATCGCCGGTGAGTGGGGCCTCCGGGGCGGGCATCCCGCCTTCTCTCTCGTCCTCCGGATCCGGGGTCGCGCGCGAGGCAGAAGGGCGAGAACCCAACGAACGATATGGCCACCATAGCGGCCGCACGCAGGTACGATTCCAGCGAGCGAGCCAGGTCACGCTTTGAGTCCTGCAGAAGACGCACACCTCACGCCCAGAAGCCACGGCGACGTCCTGACGGCGATCTCCGACGGCCTCGTGGGACTCTTCAAGGAGTTCTACGGTCGTGGGCCAACCCGCGCGAAGTCCTACTACCAGGACGATCTGGTGGTCTGCGTGCTGCGCGGAGGCTTCTCGCCGGTTGAACAGACATTGCTGGAAGCCGGCCGCGGGACGGCGGTCATCAGCCAGCGGATGGAGTTCCAGGACGTGATGCGCGCACGCTTCGAGTCGGTGATCGAGGATGCGACCGGACGTCGAGTGATCGGGTTCATGAGCGGCAATCAGCAGGCACCCGACATCATGTGTGAGGTCTTCATCCTGTCCCCGACCGACCTGATCGATCCTGCGGAGCGGGCGGCGGCCGAGGCCTGACCGGAGGTACCGTGGCGCAGATCCGCGCTGCTCAGCCGATTGCCTGGCGCAGATCCGCGACCAGATCGGCCGGATCCTCGACACCGCAGCTCAACCGCACGAGGTCGGGAGGCACTGCGGCTGCGGAGCCCTCCACCGACTGATGGGTCATCGCCTGTGGCAGCTCGATCAGGGACTCGACGCCGCCGAGCGACTCGGCCAGAGTGAAGAGGCGCGTACGCGTGGCGATCGCCACCGCCCGTGGGTGACGGAAGGACACCATTCCCGAGAAGCCCGGCCAGCGGATCTCCTGGGCCTCCGGCACCGAGCGCAGGAAGTCGACGACGGCAGCGGCTGAGGCGGCATGGGCGGCCATCCGCAGGTGGAGCGTGCGGATACCACGATGCACGAGGAAGCAATCGAACGGCCCCGGCACAGCGCCGACCGAGTTCTGGATGAAACGCAGGCGCTCGTACCAGGCGTCGGAGGCGGTGACGACGACCCCACCGACAACATCTGAGTGTCCCCCCAGGTACTTGGTCGTCGAATGCACGACGAAGTTCGCCCCGAGTTCGAGCGGCCGCTGGTTGACCGGGGTCGCGAAGGTGTTGTCGACGGCGACCAGCGGCCGCCGTTCGGCATTTCCGGCCGCCCGCACGATGGCGCCGATGTCGACCACGTCCAGACGCGGGTTCGTGGGCGTCTCGACCCAGATCAGCTTCGTCTCAGGTCTGATCGCGGCGGCCAGCGCGGCAGTGTCGGTCTGATCGACCAGCGTGTAATGAAGACCCCAGTGCACCAACACCCTGTCGACGAGGCGAAAGGTGCCGCCGTAGAGGTCGGCCGGCAGGACGATGTGGTCGCCCGCGGAGCACACGACGCTGATCAGGCCGTGCTCGGCGGCGAGGCCGGACGAGAAGGCAACCGCACGGCCGCCCTCGAGTTCGCCGAGCGCGCTCTCGAGCGCGAAGCGTGTCGGGTTTGCGGAGCGAGAGTAGTCGTAGTCATCAATGAACGCGCCCGGCGCCGCCTGTGCATAGGTCGAGGTCTGGTGGATCGCGGGGATCACGGACCTGAACGTCGGATCCGGCGTCAGACCTGCGTGCACGGCCCGGGTGCCGAACCCGAGCTCATCCTCGCCCGACTCGCCGTGGGTCAAGAGACCAGCGCCTCGAGCAGGTCGGTGCGCGTGACCACACCCTCGGGGTGGCCCGCACGCGTCACCAGCAGCGCCTGTTGCTCGCCGACGAGCAGGTCGATCGCGTCCCGAACCGGGTCATCAACCGAGACCGAGGGGAACGGGGGCTCGATAACGCTCGAGATCGACTCCCCCAACAGTGCCGGATCGCTCGCCGCGTGCTTGAGCATCCCGCGTTCGCTCACAGCCCCGATCACACTCGAGTGATCGTTGGCATCGACCACCGGGAGCTGGGAGAGGCGGTGCTCATGCAGCAGCGAAACAGCATCGCGCACCAGGTAGTCCGACTGGACGCTCACGAGCGTGGGGGTCTCACCGGCGAGGCGCTTACGCGACAGAACGTCGCCGACAGTGAGTGACCCCGCGGGCTCGAGCAGGCCGTACTGCCGCATCCAGTCGTCGGAGTAGACCTTCGACAGGTAGGCACGTCCTCCGTCGGGGAGGATCACGATCACGAGAGCGGCGGGATCCTGGATCTGACCAGCGACCTCCAGCGCCGCGTGCACGGCCATCCCGCCGGAGCCGCCGGTGAGGATCCCCTCCGTGCGTGCCAGCCGACGCGTCGTCAGGAACGCATCGCGGTCCGAGACCGTGATGAACCGATCAACAGTCGAGCGATCGAAGTTCGGCGGCCAGAAGTCCTCGCCGACACCCTCGATCAGATACGGGCGGACGTTGTCATCGCCGGCCGAATAGATCGAACCCACCGGGTCGGCTCCGATCACGACCAGGTCAGGCTTCTGCTCACGCAGATAGCGCACCGTGCCCGAGACCGTGCCCCCCGTGCCGACGCCGAGCACGAGATGTGTGATCCGCCCCTCGGTCTGTGCCCAGAGCTCCGGGCCAGTCGTTCGGTAGTGGGCCTCCGGGTTGGCCGGGTTCACGTACTGGTTCGGCTGGAACGCTCCGGGAATCTCGGCCGTGAGTCGGTCGGCCACGCGGTAATAGGACTGCGGGGAATCCGGCGGCACGTCGGTCGGTGCCAACACAACCTCGGCGCCATACGCGCGCAACAGGTCGATCTTCTCCTGGGACATCTTGTCCGGCATCACCGCGACCACGCTGTAACCCTTGAGGATCCCGGCGATCGCAAGGCCCGTGCCGGTGTTGCCCGAGGTCGGCTCCACGATCGTGCCACCCGGCTTCAGCTTGCCGTCGCGTTCGGCCGCCTCGATCAGAGCGACGGCGACGCGGTCCTTGATCGACCCGCCCGGGTTGAAGTACTCGACCTTTGCGACCAGCTGGGGAACAAGCCCAGCGCCGATCCGCGACAGCCGCACGAGCGGTGTGTTCCCGATCGTGTCGAGGATCGATTCCCGGATGGCGGATGCCCGGTCGGTCACGGCCACACGGCAATCATACGCAGGACGCTTGAAACTCCACTGACGCAGTTGACAAGGCAGGGGGCGAAACGGCGCAGGCACCTGCAGTCTCGGCTCCGCATTATCGCCGCAACCTCAGCTGCGCTCGAGACGGAGTGGCGCGGTTTCGTCATGCCGGCCGCGGTGATCTTCGGCAGGTGGGATCCGTTCGGAGCGTCGGCGACTACGATCTGTTCGGCTTCTCGACTGCGCTGGCATATCGGTTGCAGGCCCTCTCATCGACGCTTGGCACCGTGTTCCGGGCGCTGCCGTAGGTGCTGACGCTCGTGGCCGTCGCAGGTCGGATCGGGCGCTGCCGCCCGCCCGCCGCGTCGGGAAACTCCCAGATCAAGCAATAATCGCTCGATATGCCAGTTGCCCGCCTGTCGATCACCAGCCTGACCGATACCGGCGAGCGCCTCAGCGACGAGGTCGAGCTCTATCAGCGCACGTACTCGACACTGCTGCGCTCGAGCGGTGAGACTGGGCTGCGCGTGCTCGAGCCCTCTCATCGCGCGATGGGCTCGAGCCTGCATCCCCTGGCCGGCAGCGAGGAGCTCGACCTCGGTGCCTTCCTCTACGCGGTCAGCCGCCTTCCGGAGGCGATCGCGGGTGCACGGCTGGTCGTCATGGGCCAGTCCGACGAGGCACTGCTCGCCGGCGGCCTTGAACTGTCCGGCTGGCCGGAGGCGGAAGCGCCCGCACGTCGCCGGCGCTGGTATGTCGGCCCTGACGGCATGCTCGCCGTCCTGCTGGCGAGCGCCTCCGATGTCGACGATCTGGTCCCCACCCTCGTCGCCTATCAGATCGAGTGGAACAAGATCCGCGTCCGCCTGGCAGGCGGCGCCACCGAGCTGGGGGAGGCGCCGACCCCGGACGCCTGCGCCCGCGTCCTGAGCGGCAGCGTCGATGACTGGAGGCGACTGCAGGAATCCTGGGGCGAGGCATTCCCGGCGCGGCTGGCGATGATCCGCGAGCTGCGCCTCTCGATCCGCGTGCGCATGCTGGGCGGCACAAACACCGGCTACGCGCGCATGACTCGTCGCTGGTGGGCGCCGGTGAGTGCCGAGCTCGATCTCGGCGAGCGCGGCAGCGCCGCCACTGGCACGCTAGCCAGTGGCGGCGGCGACAGGCCTCTCTACTTCGTCTCGTCCAACACCCACAGCCTCGTCAACATCGCCACAGGGCTTGCCCGCGAGCGTGAGCAGGAGCTCGTCAGCTTCGTCGAAACGCTGCCTGCCGACGACATCCTGAGCGAGGAGCTGACCCGCTTCCGCGAGGGGCGCACCGAGGGCTCCTGGGAGAACTTCCTGTACTTTGTGGCGCGCCAGTACTTCACCGAGCGCGGTGATGACGGTGCCCGTGAGCGCCGTGAGGCCGAGGCTGCCCATGGCGTCAAGCACCTTCGCAGTACGACGCCGCTGCGGGTGCCGGCGCAGGTGATCGCGCTCGAGCAGCTGAGCGTCGACTCGCTGGATCCGCGGTTGGGGGTCGTCGATCCGCTGGCGCTGGCGACGAGTCGCGCGCGGATCGTCAACATCGATTACCCGCTCGGTGTGGCCGCCTACAACATCCTGCGGGAGATCGCGGTCGATACGACCTCGCTGCGCGGCGTCTACGTGCTCGGCAAGGCCGCGACGCTCAACGCAGACGTCGGCGATGTGCTGATCTCGAGCGTCGTGCACGACGAGCATTCGCGCTCGACCTACTGGCTCGACAACGCCTTCAGCGTCGATGATCTCGCCCGCGATCTGCGTTTCGGCAACGGCCTCGACAACCAGCGCGCGGTCACGGTCAAATCCACGTTCCTGCAGAACCGGGCATACCTCGACTTCTATTACCGCGAGGCGTTCACCGTGGTCGAGATGGAGGCCGGGCCGTTCCTCAACGCGGTCTACGAGATCGCCGACGCCGATCGCTTCCCGGCCGGCGAGGCCGTCAATTTCGCGAAGCTGCCGGTCGACCTCGGCATCATCCATTACGCCTCTGACACCCCGTACACGCAGGCGCGAACACTCGGCGCGCGTGGGCTCTCCTACTACGGGATGGACTCGACGTACGCATCGTCGCTGGCGATCCTGCGGCGAATCCTCAGGCTCGAGGGTGTCCTCGGCTAGTGGCGCATTCCTGGGAGACCGAGTAGCCGGATGTCGCGGGCGTTCGTGATCGTGATGGATGCCTGTGGGGTCGGTGCGCTGCCCGACGCCGCCGACTACGGTGACTCGCCCGCGTGTAACACGCTCGCGCATGTGGCGCGGCTGGCCGGTGGCCTGCGACTGCCGGTAATGGAGGCGTTGGGGCTGGGGGCGGTTGACGATCTGGAGGGTGTCCCGCCCGCCGCACGGCCGGCTCTGCACGGGCGCCTTGCCCCGATCGGGCCGGGCAAGGAGTCGGTCACGGGCCATTGGGAGCTGATGGGCGTGGTGCCGGCGGCGCCACTGCCGTCCTACCTGAACGGTTTCCCCGACGAGGTGCGTGCGAGCACTGGAGGCCGCAACCGGGCAGCGCTTCTGCTGTAACACGCCCTACAGCGGCACGCAGGTGATCGATGACTTCGGCGAACAGCACCTGCGCACAGGCGAGCTGATCCTCTACACCTCGGTCGACTCGGTGCTGCAGATCGCAGCACACAGCGACGTGCTCGACGAGCCGACGCTTTACCAGGTGTGCGAGGCGGCGCGTGCCGTGATGTCGGGGGATCACGCGGTGGGCCGCGTGATCGCCCGGCCGTTCGAGGGCAGCCCTGGGGCATTCGTCCGCACCAATGGCCGCCACGATTATTCGCTGAGACCACCGGCCCGCTCCTACCTCGATGAGCTCGGTGACGCCGGCGTGGCCGTGTACGGCGTCGGCAAGATCAGAGACCTGTTCGCCGGTATTGGGGTGGAGGTCTCGCACCCCGGAGCGACCAACCTGGAGGCGATCGCCTCGATCACTGGTCTGGTGCGTGCGCTCGATGCCGGGTTGGTATTCGCCAACCTGGTCGACACCGATCAGGTTTACGGCCATCGCCACGACGTACCCGGCTTCGTCGGTGCGCTGGGCGCGATCGACACCGCTGTCGGCGAGTGGCTCGCCCTCATGCGTGACGACGACATGCTCGTGTTGACCGCCGACCACGGTGTCGACCCGACCGCCGAGCACACCGATCACACGCGAGAGTACGCGCCGCTGCTCGCTCGCTTCAACGGTGACTGCGGTCGCCGCCACGACGGACCGCTCGCGGATGTCGGCGCGAGCGTGCTGCATTGGCTCACGGGGCGCGAGGTTCCGGCGCTCCCAGGCCGTTCGTTCGTCGTGTCATAGGACCGGGTTGATCCCGCCCAGCACCGGCTGCCCGGTGGCGGTGCTCCGGTCTCTTGAACCCACCGTGGACAATTGGACCGATGCTTCCCAAGGCCGAGCTACATGTTCACCTCGAAGGGACCGCGCCGCCGGCGTTGATCGCGCGGATCGCAGCGCGCAACGAGGTCACGATGCCCCGCGGTTTGCTCGACGACGACGGTCGTTTCCACTACACGGACTTCCTTCACTTCCTGCGCACCTACGACCTCGCCGCGAGCGTGATCCGCACCGCTGAGGACTACCGCGACATCACCTATGAGTACCTGTCCGGCATCGCGCGCGAAGGTGCGATCTACGCCGAGCTGTTGGCCTCGCCCGATCATGCAGCACTCATCGGACTCAGTGATGAGGAGCATCTGAACGGGATCGCGGCGGGTATCGACGACGCCAGGCGTGATCACGGCATCGAGGCTCGGATACTGCTGTCCGCCGTCCGCAACTTCGGGGCCGACCGGGCCCTGCGGGTCGCGCGCCACGCGGCCGAGCGCCCGCATCCCTACGTGGTCGGGTTCGGGCTGGCCGGCGACGAGCGGGTGCCACCGTCGGAGTTCGCTGAGGCCTTTGCGATCGCGGCCGGTGCCGGACTGGGCTGCTGCGTTCATGCGGGCGAATGGGAGGGGCCGCGCAGCGTCCGCGCGGCGCTGGAACTGCCGGTCAGCCGCATCGATCACGGTGTGCGCGCGATCGAGGATCCCACGCTGGTGCACGAGTTGGCGGAGCGGCGGATCACGCTCGACGCCTGCCCGACCAGCAACGTCGTGCTCGGCGTCTATCCGTCCTACGCCTCGCACCCGCTGCCGCACCTGCGCGCTGCGGGTATAAGAGTCACGCTCGGAAGTGACGATCCTCCCTACCTCGGTGCAACTCTCGCCGGCGAGTACGCCGTGTGTGCCGAGGAGTTCGGCTACGACGACCACGAGCTGCTCGAGATCACCGCGGCGGCGATCGACGCCGCCTTCTGCGATGAGCCGCTCCGCGCCGCTCTACGCGCGCGTCTCTAGGTATTGGCCCTCGAAGGTCGCGGCACCCGCGCGCAGGTCGTCCGGCAGTTCGTGCACCACCCCGCCGGGGATTTCTGGCGTCCGCGCTTGCCCCGACACTGTTCCCGAGATCACATGAACATGGTAAGCGCAGCGGCGATTTCCACTGCTGGCCTGTCCAAGGACTACGGCGGCGGGCACGGGTTGTTCGATCTCGAACTCGAGGTTCGTCAGGGCGAGGTGTTCGGCTTCCTCGGACCCAACGGAGCCGGCAAGTCGACCGCGCTCAGGCTGCTCCTCGGATTGATCGAACCAACGGCCGGTTCGGCGAAGGTGCTGGGGCTCGATACGGTCGCGGAGTCGCAGGCGATCCACCGACGCGTCGGGTTCCTGCCAGGGGACCTTGCCCTGTACAGACGACTCACGGGCCGAGAGGTTCTTGACTATCTCGGGTCGTTGCGCGGTGGTGTCGACGCGCGCGCTCGCGACTCGCTGGCCGAGCGCTTCGAGGCGGACCTGAGCCGTCGAGTGGGCGAACTCTCGACCGGTAACAGGCAGAAGCTGGGGTTGATCCAGGCGTTCATGCACGAGCCAGAGCTGGTCATTCTCGACGAGCCGATCTCAGGTCTCGACCCACTCGTACAACGCAGCTTCCACACGTTGCTCAGGGAGGCCAGCTCTGAGGGCCGGACCGTATTCCTCTCCTCCCACACGCTCTCGGAGGTGGAACTCGTCACAGATCGGCTGGCGATCCTTCGGCAGGGGCGGCTGGTGGTGGTCGATTCGATCGAGAACCTGCGACGGGTGGCAACCAAACGGATTGACTTCGAGTTTGCGGAGCCGGTGGCGGCGGAGGAGTTCAAGGCTCTGCCGGCGGTTCGCGATGCGGTGGCCGACGGGCGGATCGTGACGGTGAGCTTCGAGGGCGCGGCCGATGCCGTGATCAAGACGGCGGCCGCTCACGAGATCATCGCCGTGCGACCGCGTGATGACGACCTCGAATCGATCTTCCTGCGCTACTACCAGGGCGAACAGCGGTGAACGGGGAGGAGCGGCGGTGAGCACACCCACCCTGATGCTGGCGCTCCGCCAGCGCATGCTGGCGACGGTGACAGCCGGTGCCGGCCTGATCGCGGTGATGGTCGCCGTCGGCGCTCTGTTCCCAGCCGTGGGCCACACGATCGGCCGGCTCAACGTGCCCCAGAGCGTCCTCAACATGCTCGGTGGTGCCGACTACGGCACCGTCACAGGCTGGTTCCGCAGCGAGGTGGGTTCGATCTACGGTCCGCTGGTGTTGGCAGCGATCGCGATCACCGGAGCCGGAGCGACCATCGCCGGCGAGGAGGAGGATGGGATCCTCGGGCTGGTACTCGCGTATCCGCTGAGTCGCTCCGCGCTGGTGCTTTCCAAGGCGTTGGCGATCGGGGCGAGCGTGCTGCTGATCGCGCTCGCCTGCTGGGTCGGTTTGATCATCGGCGTGCTCGCCGCAGGCGGCGGCATCACTGTCGGTCACATGGCCGCGCTGGCGCTGCAAATGGCCTTCTACGGTCTGGCCAGCGGCGCTGTCGCCGTGGCGTTGGCCGGGGCGACGGGCCGGCGCTCGCTCTCGGTCGGCGTCGCCTCCGCAGTCGCGATCGTCGGCTGGCTGATCAACAGCTTCGCACCGCTGGTCAGCGCCCTGTCGTGGCTGAAGTACCTGTCGCTCTTCTATTACTACGACGACCGCGATCCGCTCGCTCACGGCGTCGGCATCGCCGGCCTGGTCGTGCTCGCCACCGCCGCTTTGGTGCTGACGCTGATCGGGATGGTCTCGATGGAGCGCCGGGATCTGCGGGGCTGAGCGCGTGCCGGGCCGCCGAGGTCGCTTGGAATGTTGGGCTGTACCAACCACTGGAACGCCAGCCGCCGTGTCGTGCTCGCCGACGCGCTCAGTGCGGCGAACCGGCCACCGAGCTGTCGCTCCATGTGCCGTCGGCCATCACAGCAGTCACCTGAAGCTGATCGTCGAGCACGACCAGATCGGCACGGTGCCCCGTCGCGATCGATCCTATCTGCCGATCCAGGCCCAGCACCCGAGCCGGGGTCGCCGACGCGGCGGCCGAAGCGGCCTCGATGCTGAGTCCGCTCACACCGACAGCACGCCCGACCGCCTCGTCCATCGTCAACGTGCTTCCGGCGAGTGACCCCGAGGCGGCGAGTCGCGGTTCGCCGTCCTGTACGTGAACCTCCTGGCCGCCGAGCTCGAACTGCCCATCGCCGATTCCGGTGGCGTCGATCGCGTCGGTCACCAGCACCGGTGAGGTGATCAGCTCGAACACGAGCCGGACGATCGTCGGGTGCAGATGGCGACCATCGTTGATGAGTTCGCAGGTCAGGTCGGCCTCCAGCGCGGCGGCGACCGCACCCGGATCGCGGTGATGCAGGGGCGGCATCGCGTTGAACAGGTGCGTCGCGTGGCTGATGCCGGCCTGGATCCCGGCCACGGCCTCCTCGTAGGTGGCATCGGAGTGTCCCATCGCAGCGGTCACCTTCGACTCGCGCAGCGACGTGATCAGCGGCAGCGCACCGTCGAGTTCCGGGGCGATCGTGATCATCCGCAGCGTGTCCCCGGCGGCAGCGAGCAACCGCGCCAACAGCGCCGGGTCGGGCGCCGTAATGTGAGCCTCGTTCTGGGCTCCGCAGCGGCGGGGTGACAGAAACGGGCCCTCCAGGTGCGAACCAAGCACGCGCCCACGGGAGCTTGGGCGTCGAGCAACCAGCGAGGCCGCCCATCGCAGCTGCTCGTGCAGGGCATCCTCTGGGGCGGTCATCAGCGACACCAGCGTGGAGGTGGTCCCGTGGCAGTGGTGAAAGGCGACCGCCTCATCCATGGCCTCGGGTGAGTCGGCGACGCTGTGGCCACCGCCGCCATGCACGTGCAGGTCGACAAACCCCGGCAGAATCCAGGCGCCGGCGAGGTCCATGACGGGTGCGTCCGCGTCGGGCCGACGGGCGCCGACCGAGACGATCCGTCCGTCTGCCACGTGGATCCACGCGTCGGTGGCAACACCGGCAGGGGTGACCACGCGACCGCCGGCCAACAGCTGCGCCGGAGCGTTGGCCGCGCCCTCCATGCTCATCGCCGCATCAGCGTAGGGGCCCCCTGATCTATTCGTGCGGCCATTGAGCCTGATTGTGCTCAGTTGAGCCCCTAATCGTGCAGGCGAAGCAACATTGCACATCTGCTCATGCGATCATATGTGCATGAGTCACGGATATAGGCCGGATCTCGCCTACCTGGACGGCGACACCGCGCGCACGGTTGCGGAGACGATGGCTGCGCTGGCCACGCCCAGCCGTGTCCGGATCCTCAGCCGCCTGAGCGCCGGCGCCTGCTCGGTCGGCGAGCTGGCCGAGGGTGTCGAGATGGAACAGTCGGCCGTGTCGCAGCAGCTGCGCGTATTGCGACACCTGGGACTGGTGATTGGAGAGCGCCAGGGTCGTCAGGTGATCTACGCACTGCACGACGATCACGTTGCTGAGTTGCTGACCCAGGCGGTCTCACACGCTGAGCACCTGCGCCTCGGCCTCGCGGCGCGCGTGGGCGAGCAGGTGGCTGTGGCGCGATGACGTCCACGACCGCAGCCCTGCTGCTTGCCGCGGCAGGAGTCGGTTTCGGCCATGCGATCCTGCCCGATCACTGGCTGCCGCTGGCGGTGCTGGGGCGCGCGCGCGGCTATCCGGCGGCCCGAGTCGCACGCCTCTCTGGCCTCGCCGGGGTCGCGCACGTGCTGGTATCGATCGTGCTCGGCGCGGTGATCGTCGCGGTCGGCCTGCAGTTCCGCTCACGCGTACGTGGGGCCGAGGACCTGATCGTCGGGGTGATACTGCTGGGCACCGCGCTGGGCTTCGTGATTGTCGAGCTGACGGGCCACGGACATCACCACGATCATGAGCACAGCCACGCGCATGGCATCGGTCACGGACATGACCACGACCAAGGCGACCACGACCAAGGCGACCACGACCACGACTCCGAGCACTCGGGGCATTCACACCAGCCCGTCGGCCGCTCCTCGGGCCTCGCGGCCGTGGTCGTGTCGTTCGGCGCGGCCGCATCGCCCGATCTGACGATCCTGCCGGTGTTTCTGGCGGCGACCGCGGCCGGTGCTGCGACGGCGGTCGCCTCGGTGGTTGTGTTCGCGACGGTCACGATCTCCGTGATCGTGGGTCTGACGCTGCTTGCACACACGGGCGTCCTGCGCGTGAAAGGCGGCTGGCTGGAGCGCTGGGGGAACCTGATCACAGCCGGGACTCTCGCCGTGATCGGCGCGCTTGTTCTGACCGGCGTCATCTGAAGGGCCGCCCACGCCACCCCGTCCCAAATCGCGGTCCGGCCCCGCTGGTGCAGCCGGTGGGGCTGTAGAGTCGTCCACGGTGACAGAGGCGAGAACGGAGGCATCCAATGGCCGCTAACGCAGGCACGTTCGCGCAGGGCTCCGCGCTCCTGCACTTCGCGCGCAACGGCAACTTCGGTCCCGGCGGCGCCGAGCTGCTGGTGCTCGAGCGCGGTGAGGGCGCCTACGTCTTCGACACCCACGGCAACCGCTACGTGGACGGCCTCTCAAGCCTGTTCTGTGCGCAGATCGGCTACTCCTACGGCGAGGAGATGGGAGCCGTGGCGGCAAGCCAGATGCAGCAGCTCGCGTTCAGCACGATGTGGGGGTCGGCGCATCCGACCGCGCTCGAGCTGGCCGACCGGCTCGCGGGACTCGCGCCCGACGGAATCGACCGTGTGTTCTTCACCTCGGGCGGCTCGGAGGCCGTCGAGGCGGCCTGGAAGCTCGCGCGCCAGTACCACGTCGCCAACGGCGAGCCCCAGCGGCTCAAGGCTGTCGCACGTCATATCGCGTATCACGGGGTGACGCTCGGCGCTCTGTCGTTCACTGGGGTTCCGGCGTATAAGGAGCCCTTCGGGCCACCCGCGATCTACACCCGACACGTCTGCAACACAAACTCCTTCCGCTCGGAGGTCCAGGGCGAGGAGCTCACCTCCAAGCTCCTGCAGGAGATCGAGGATGTGATCCTCGAGGAGGGCCCGGACACGGTCGGTGTGATCATCGCCGAACCACTGCAGAACGCGGGCGGCTGCCTTGTGCCTCCGCCCGGCTACTGGCAGGGTCTGCGCCGAATCGCCGACAAGTACGGGATCCTCCTGCACGCGGACGAGGTGATCACCGGCTTCGGGCGCCTCGGCGAGTACTTCGGCGTCACGCGCTACGGCACCACGCCCGACCTGATCACGGTGGCCAAGGGGCTGACCTCTGCCTACGCGCCGATGGGCGCTGTGCTGGTCTCCGAGAAGGTGGCCGCGCCCCTGTATGAGGACAAGCGCACGCTGCTGCACGGCATCACCTTCGGCGGACATCCGCTGTGCGCCGCGATCGCGCTCAAGAACCTCGAGATCTTCGAGCGCGAGCAGGTGCTCGAGAATGTTCGCGCGCGCGAGGACGGACTCAGGGCCAGGCTCGAGGCGCTCAGGGAAGAGCTCCCGATCGTTGCGGACGTCCGCGGCGACGGGTTCTTCTTCGCCGTCGAGATGGTGAAGGATGAGAACAACACCCGCTTCGACGCCGAGGAGCGCGAGCGTCTGCTTCGGGGTTACATGGCTCCTGCCCTCGTCGATGCGGGCCTGATCGCGCGTGCCGACGACCGCGGCGACTCGATCCTGCAGATCGCGCCGCCCCTGATCGCTGATGATGAGGTGCTCGATGAGATCGTCGACAAGATGCGCACCGTGCTGGTCGGCGCTCAGGAGTTGGCGCTGGCGTGAGTCACCCGGACCGCGCGGACGTTGTCGACCGCGCGGACGGTCCCACCAGTGCCGTGGTGGGTACGCCCGAGCGCGCAGTCCTGCTTGCGCATGCGCTCCGGCTCTCCTGGCTGTCGATCTGCTTTGGCGTGGTCGCGGGTGCGGTGTCGGTTGGCTCCGGGATTGCCGACCACAGTCTCGGCGTGCTCGCGGCCGGCCTGTCGGTGCTTGCGGACGTGACCGGGTCGGTGGTGCTGGTGTGGCGCTTCCGCACAGAGCGCTCCGACCCTGCGCGGGCTCGTCACGTGGAGGAGCAGGCAGCATTGGTGGTCGCCGCCGCCCTCCTGATCATCGCGGTGGTGCTGACCTTCGAATCGATCAACGCACTGATCGCCGGAAGCCACCCGGGCAGCGGCTCGTTGACGGTGATCTCGGCCGCCGTCTCCTTCGTCGTTCTGGCGCCGCTGGCCTATTTGAAACGCGACACCGCGACAAAGCTCGGAAGCCACGCTCTGCGCGGTGACAGCACACTGAGCGCGATCGGTGCCTCCACAGCGATCCTCGCTCTGGTCGGGCTGCTGCTCAATGACATGCTGCACTGGTGGTGGGCCGACAGGGTCGTGGCGCTCGTGATCGCGGCGGCGGCCCTTGTCGAGGCACGCACGCTGCTGACGGCTGAGCACGCCCCCGACTGAACTCCAGACCCCGCGGCCCGTCTGAACTGCTGAACCGCCCCCGATTGAACCCGGGACGAGCGCGCGCCGGTCGATGCGGGAGGACGCAGGAGTCTGCAACAGTCTGTCCCCGAGCAACCAACGGAGGTCAAGGCGATGCCACGCGCAGTCAGGTTCGCGGAGTACGGCGGGGTCAACGTGCTGGATGTGGTGGAGGTTGAGCGCCCGGAGCCGGCCGATGACCAGTTGTTGCTGCGTGTGCGAGCGGCCGGAATCAACCCCTTTGAGACCAAGCTGCGGACAGGCCTGATGCGGCAGGACATCCCGGTCAGCTTCCCGGCCCCGCAGGGCACCGACGTGGCCGGCGTCGTCGAGCAGGTCGGCGCGGACGTGACCGACTTTGCTCCGGGCGATGAGGTCCTTGGCACCACCGGCAAGCGCGGCAGCCAGGCCGAGCTGGCGTTGGCCCCGGCCTCCCGGTTACTTGAGCGACCGGCCGGGCTCTCCTGGGAGGTCGCGGGTGGACTGTGGACGGTCGCGACCACGGCCTGCGCGACCGTCCGTGCCGTCGAGCCAGGATCGGATGATCTGGTCGTGGTCTCGGGCGCCGCCGGTGGGGTTGGCGGGCTTGCCGCGCAACTTGCGCGGCATCGCGGGGCGACCGTGATCGGTGTGGCGGGCGAGCGCAGCCACCCATGGCTGCGCTCGCATGGGATCGAGCCCTTGGACTACGCGGGCGATGACCTCGCCGGCCGCCTCCGCGCCACGGCCGCCGGCCGGCCGCTCACGGCGATGATCGATACCGTCGGCAGCGGCTACGTCGACCTGGCGGTCGAGCTTGGGATCGCCGCCGACCGGATCGACACGATCGCTGACTTCGGCGCCGCGGAGCGAGTCGGCGCGCACACCGATGGCGGCCAGGCCGCGTCGACCGTGGAGGTCGTCGCCGAGGTCGCTCAGTTGCTCGCGACCGGCACGGTCGAGCTGCCGGTGGCGGCAACGTTCCGACTCGACCAGGTTCGCGACGCCTATGCGCTGCTCGAGACCGGCCACCCGCCCGGGAAGATCGTCCTGATCCCGTGAGCCGGATCCGACACGCGGTGCGGCCGATGACCGATGCCGATGTTCCCGGCGCCGCGACCGCATCGGCTGAGGCATTCGAGCTCGACGTCAGCACACCTGAGGCGCGCGCCCGATGGGAGGAGCGGGTGCGCCACTCACTCGCGACCGACCCGGAGGGCTCGTTCGTGACCGAGCGTGACGGCCGAGTGACTGGCGTGGCTCAGGCGGTAATCCGTGATCGCCTGTGGATTCTGTCGCTTCTTACCGTCAGCCCAAGCGCGGGCCTCAGCGGCGAAGGCCGGGCTCTGCTGGAAACCGCCCTCACCTACGAGCGTGACACCGACGCCGGCATCATCATCGCCTCCAACGACCCGCGGGCATTGCGTATCTATGCGTCAGCCGGCTTCCGCCTGGCCCCGACCTTCCGGGTCGACGGCGGTCCGATACCGGCGCTGCTGCAGTCGCCGGATCCGCGCATCACCGAGGTGCCTGCCTCGGAGCTCGAGACGCTTGCTCCGCTCTCGCGCGGGGTGCGCGGGGCGGCACACACGCGCGATCTCCCGATTGCGCTGTCACGGGGTGGCGAAGTGCTCAGGCTCGAGGACAGGGGCTTCGTGGTGACGATGCCGGGGCGTGGCATCTGGGCGCTGGCGGCACGCGACGAAGAGGCCGCCAGCGCACTGCTCTGGGCCGGGTTCCACCGCCTGCGCGATGAGCCGCAGATCGGCATCGCCTTCGTCGGCGGTGACCAGCAGTGGGCGCTCGACGTGTTCCTTGCGGCACGACTCTCGTTCTACGCCCATGGGGCGATCGCCACTCGCGGAGCGATCGGCCCGCTGTACCCGTACATCCCCAGCCCGCCGTTTGCGTGAGTCCGGCAGCTGAGCCGCCCAGCCTGCCCGCTGAGCCGCCCAGTCCGGCCGGCAGGGCCGTCGCCGTTGGCGTGGCTTTCAGACAGGCGGGTCGCTTTGACCGCGCCAAGGTGTCGCTGCGCAGCGGCGCGGTCGCTGCGATACCGGTTGTGGCGATGCTGTCGCTCGGGACGCTGCTCGGCTCGCCGTCAGCTGCGGTGACAATGGGTGTCGGCGCGATGCTGGTGGGCGTCGCCTGGCGCGCCGGAGACGGCCCGCTGATCCCGCCGATCGGAACGATGGCCGCTGCGACCACTGCGCTCGGAACGGCAACCCTTGCCGGCACGCTCACCGGCAGCCTGCCCTGGCTGCATCTGCTGGTGCTCGTGATCTTCTGCCTGCTGGCCGGCAGCGCCACATCACTGGGCCGGGGCGGGTCTGTAGTCGGAAACCAGTCGTTGATCGCGTTCATCGTCTTCGGCCGATTCCCGCAGAGCCTGCCCCAGGCGCTGCTGCTGACCGGACTCGTGATCGCCGGGGGAGCCACCCAGACGCTGTTCGCGTCGCTGGTGGCGGTACCACTCGCCTGGCGCCGCCAACGCGCGGCGGTTGCCGCCGCCTTCCGAGCGCTGGCCGACTTCACCGCCAGCAACCCGCGCTCCTCGATTCCGGCGGCGACGGCGCTGGACGCCGCCGAGTCGATCGTTGACGCCCCGGCGTTGTTCGCCGACCGTGATCGCGGTGCGCTCGCGGCTCTTGTCAGCCAGGGTAGGCGCATCCGCCTGGAGCTGCTGGGCTTCACAGCGCTGCTGAATCAGATGAACCGGTCCGAGCCGGACCTGGCGCAGGCGGTCTGCGACAGCGTCGAGGCGGCGCGGTCTCGCATGCACGAGCTGCTGATGATCACCGTGGCCGCGATCGCCGACGACGCTGCGGCCCGAACCGAGCTCGTCCCGGCGGCTACCGGGCTCAGCGATTGGGACACAGGCCGAGGGCCGTTGCCGTCGGCAGCACTGGATCACCGCGTCGCAGCGCTGGTGGGACAGGTGGCGGCGGCGGCCCGCTTGGCCGCCGCCCTGCGCTCCCCGGACCGCGGCGCGGTGGCGATCGGAACCGGCACGCCGCGCC
Organism: uncultured Conexibacteraceae bacterium; assembly: GCA_963848435.1. Taxonomy (GTDB): domain Bacteria; phylum Actinomycetota; class Thermoleophilia; order Solirubrobacterales; family Solirubrobacteraceae; genus Palsa-465. The sequence continues at coordinate 803,366 of CAWKDQ010000011.1, forward strand.
GCGGTATCCGCCGCATCCGTCGCCGGATAGCCCTCGACGTCGGACGCATGCGCACGGCCACGACGCTGCACACGCCGGCCGGGCGGCATGCGTTGCGTCTGGCCGTCGTGGTTGCGCTGACGGAGCTGCTCGTGCAGCAGGTTGCGCTGCCACGCGGATACTGGGCCGTTGTCGCCGCCGCGACCGTGCTACGCCCGGAGTTCGCCGCGACCTTCACGCGCGGCGCCGAGCGCGTGCTGGGCACCTCGGCGGGTGTGGTCGTGGCGACGCTGATCGCGGTCGCCCTGGACCCCAGTGGCTGGGGTGTGGTGGCCGTCGTCGGCGGACTCGCGTTCGTCACCTACGCGGTGTTCCCGGCGAGCTTCACAGCGGGCACGGCGATGCTCACAGGCGTGATCGTGTTCCTGCTGCACGCGGTCTCCCCGGACACCGCTCAGACGGCCCTTGACCGCGGCATCGACACCGTGATCGGCGGCGCGATCGGGCTCGCCGCCTATTGGCTGTGGCCGACGTGGTCAGCCCTGTCCGCGGGACCGCTGCTGGCCGCACTCGTGGACGCTCAACATCGCTACCTGGACGGAGTCATGAGCGGTTTGACGACCGGCCGGCGTCTATCCGAGGCGCAGCTCCGGACTCTCGCCCGCCAGGCGCGGTTCGCATTTGCCGACGCTCAGGCCGCGATCGACCTTGCGATCAGCGAGCCACACCGGGTCACGGCCGAGCTCGAAGGCCGGGCCACCGACCCGCGCGCGGCCGCCCAGACGCTGGGCGCCCTGCGACGCGTCGTCTACGGCGTGCACGTTCTGCGGCTCGACGCCGCTGCGGCGCCGGACGATCGTGCGATCCCGCAACTCGCGCCGCTGCAGACCGCGCTCGGCGAGGCACTGTCGGCGCTGGCGGCTGCGCTACACGCTCAACACGTGCGGCTGCCGCCATTGCGGACGCGCCTGCGTCTGCTGGCCCGGGCCCAGCCTGAGTTGCTCAGTCAGGCGCTATGGGCGGCGCTGGACGAGCTCGTCGACGCCACCGATACGGCCGCGGCCACGCTCGGCTTGCACGTGCCATGAACAGACACCGCTAACCGAGCCGTAAGGCGACACGCGCAACAATTCACGAGCCCGGGGGTTTCAGACGCAGGTGCCGACCGGGCTCGCGGGCGATGGCGCTGCACGCATTGCTGCTGAATCCGCGAATCCCGCTGCATAAACTACGCACCCCTTGCCCACCATGAGCTCAAAGATCCTCCGCCCGATACGCCTTTTGCCGATCCTGGCAGTCCTGGCCGCATGCCTGTCGTTGCCGGCCCTGGCCGGCGCCAAGGTCACCTACTCGATGAAGTGGAACAAATCCGCAGTTCTCGTGAACCCGACCAAGGGCGATGGGCTGGACTCGATCGGCTGCTCCTCCACCGCGAAGACGAACCTCTGCGTCGCCGGCGACCTTCACGGGAACGTCTGGGCGACCGCGCACCCATCGCGCCCGGGCAAGGGCTGGCGCCGCGAGACGATCGACAACACCAGCTACGCGATCACCGGCGTCTCATGTCCAACCACGACGCTCTGCGTCGCGATCGACTCCGCCGGCCAGGTGCTGCACTCGACCAAGCCGCTCGACGGGGCCACGGCCTGGACCAAGCCCGCGCGGATCGACACCGCTACGCAGCCCGGCGGTGCCTACGCGGGTCTCTCGGCGATCTCATGTCCCACGGCCACGCTCTGCGTCGCAGTGGACAACGCCACCAACGGACAGGTCGCCTACACCACGACTCCCAACGGCCCCGCGAGCTCATGGCACCTCGTAACCATTGGCCAGAACGTGACGCTCAGTTCGGTCTCCTGCTCATCGGCGACCCTGTGCGTGATCGGTGGCAGCGAGCGCTACTACTCGGCCACGCCCACGGGTGCCGCAAGTGCATGGAAGGCGACCGGCACGCTCAGCGGCGCCGCGGCATTGATCACGTCCCTGAGCTGCGACGGCGCAAAGCTCTGCGTCGGCGTCGGTTACGGGAACGGGGGCGCGGGGCTCGCAAGCGCGACGTCGACCCCGACCGGGACAACCACGGCCTGGACGCCCAGTGCGATCGGCGGTGATCCGCCGGCGCAGGGCGCAGGGCTCGTCGACACCGTCAGCTGCCCGGTCACCAACTTCTGCGTCGCGGCCGACACCGCATCCAACGTCTACACGACCGCCACGCCGGTCCGCGGCGGCTGGAGTGCCCCCAAGCGGCTGAAGAAGGCCTCGCAGGCGACGCAGAGCCAGCTCTACTGCAACAAAGAGCTGTGCGTCGAGGTTGACAACCGCGGCACCGCAACCTATGGGGTTGTCAAGGCGTCGACGGGCACCCCCACGACGTCCACCAAGACCACCACGACGACGTCGACCAAGACGACCACGTCGTCGACCAAGACCGGCTGAACCGCGGTCGGCCCTCCCGCGGTCTTTCGCGATTCTCGCGACCGGGGGCTGCACTCGGTAACTTGGCAGCGATGCAGTCGATTCCCGAAACGGGCGCGTGGCTGACTCGCGCGCAGCGGTTCGCCGACCGGTTCGGGAACGAGGCTCACTACCTGAAGTACTGCGTGCGCAGCGGGATGCTCGGGATCGAGCCGCCGCAGCGGCTGGCGCAGCTCGGCCGTGCCTTCTACGACTACGGGATGCTCGGTGGCGTCGTCGCGATCGCAGCGATCCGCCAACCGGACAAGCCGGCGGTGATCGACGAGCGCGGAGCAGTGTCCTACCGGGAACTCGATGATCGCGTCAACGCGATCGCCACCGCGTGGCTACAACGCGGACTGCGAGCCGGTGACGGCGTGGCGGTCATGACCCGCAACCACGGCGGCTTTCTCGAGGCTGTCTTCGCCGGGGCCAAGTGCGGTGCTCGGGTGATCCTGCTCAACAGCGGCTTCTCGGGACCGCAGGTGCGCGAGGTCGTCGAGCGTGAGGGTGTCGACCTGTTCGTCCTCGATGAGGAGTTCGAGTCGCTGACCACCGGACTCGAGTTTCGCCACGGACGCTACCGCGCCTGGGTCGATACACGTGAGGACGCCGACGACACGCTGGCGGCGCTGATCGCCTCCACGCCCGCAACCCGGCCGCCCAAGCCTGCGCGTGCACCGCGCCTGGTGATCCTCACGAGCGGGACGACCGGTACCCCGAAGGGCGCCGGCCGCGACGTTCCCGTGTCGCTTTCACCGGTCGGCGGTCCGCTGAGCAGGGTGCCGTTCCGGTCGGGCGACGTGGCGCAGATCTCGGCGCCGCTGTTCCACGCGCTTGGCTTCACGCAGGCGATCCTCCAGATCGGGCTTGCCGCCACGATCGTGTTGCAACGCCGATTCGTGCCGCTGGAGACGCTGATGAGCCTCAGCAGGAATCGCGTCAGCACCTGGGTGATCGTGCCGGTGATGCTGCAACGCGTGTTGGCGCTGCCCGAGGAGGATCGCTCCGGCCTCGACCTCTCGGGGCTGCGGATCATCTATCTCAGCGGCTCGCAACTTGGCATCGATCTCGCCGGCCGCGCACGCGACTTCTTCGGGCCGGTGATCTACAACCTCTACGGCTCAACCGAGATCGCTTACGCCACGATCGCAACCCCGGACGACCTCGAGGCCGCTCCCGGCTGCGTCGGTCGGGTCGTGCGCGGGGCCGTGATCAGGATCATCGGACCGGACGGCCGCGAGCTGCCCGTCGGCGAATCCGGGCGGATCTTCGTTGGCCACATGCTCGAGTTCGAGGGCTACACGGGCGGGGGCGACAAGGAGCGCATCGACGGGATGGTGTCCTCGGGCGACGTCGGCCACCTCGACGCCGAGGGCCGGCTGTTCATCGACGGACGCGACGACGAGATGATCATCTCCGGCGGTGAGAACGTGTTCCCGCGTGAGGTCGAGGACCTGCTGGCGCTGCATCCCGGAGTGATCGAGGCTGCAGCCATCGGGGTCGCAGACGAGAAGTTCGGACAGCGCCTGCGCGTGTTCGTCGTCCCCGCCGACGGCGCGACGCTCAGCGCGGACGAGGTCAGGCAGTACGTGCGCGACAACCTGGCTCGCTACAAGGTTCCCCGCGACGTCGTGTTCCTCGACGAGCTGCCGCGCAACCCGACCGGAAAGGTGCTGAAGCGTGAGCTGGATGCAAGTTCCCGCGATCCGGGCTGATCGCGCGCTAGGTTGATCGCGTGGCTCTGATGATCATCAACCGGACCCGCTCGGACAGTGTCATCTGTTCTGAGACCGAGGTGGCCGACACGATCTGGCGCCGCGTACGCGGTCTGCTCGGCCGCTCGTCGCTGCCGGCCGGCCGCGGCATGCTCTTCCGCGGCGAGTCCTCGATCCACAGCGCCTTCATGCGCTTCGAGTTCGACGCCGTGTTCATGGACCGGGAGCTCCGGGTGGTGGGCCTCGCCGAGCGGATCCCGCCCTGGCGGGCCCGTGGCGCCAGGGGCACGCGCAACATCCTTGAGTTGGCGGGCGGGGAGATCTCACGTACCGGAGTGGCGATCGGCGACCAGCTCGCTGAAAGGGAAGAGCCCGATGCGGCAGCCGACGGCCAAGCCGACTGAGGGCCATCAGCGTCCGCCGGCGGTTCCGTCGCTGGAGATCGTCTCGCGACTGCAGGCCGTCTCCGACGGCGGCGGTGAACCGGTCAGCCTGCCGCCATCCTCCTCCGGATTGCGGGTCGGCCTGGTTGCGCTGGCTGCGGCCGTCCTGATAGCCGGCGCCGCATTCATGTTCCTGCGCGGCTCCTCCGGCCAACATCCGAGCGCACACGTGGCCGCAGCATCGGAGGTGGCCTACCTGCCGGTGGTCCATACGCTGCCGGTCGCGACCGGCAGGTACGCGGCATCGACGGCCTCGGGTGCACGGTTGACGATCGTGAGCGCCTCGCCGCTGCCCAGGCCACCCAAACCCAAGGTGACGCCGCAGGCACCGCTCGAGCTCTCAACCAGCCAGCTGCTGGCCACCGGCACCGACGGCGCCTCGCCGTTCACGCCGCCGTCGTATCTGGCATCAGCCTTTGAGACCGCCGCGGGCACCTACGGTGTCCCCTGGCGCGTACTGGCCGCGATCGAGTACATCGACGGCCGCGACTCGACGGCGCTGGCCGGTGTGCCCGCGACAGCGGTCAGCTCGACTCAGGTTCGGCCGCAGGCTCTGGCGGCCTCGGTGGCGGCAACCGCGCAACCGAGCGCGGCCGTGCTCACCGACGCCAGGCGGCTCGCCGCCGAGGGTGCTGCGAGGTCGCCGGCGACGGCGATCGCCGCCTACACACAGGGCGACCCCAGCGCTCAGGAGGTGCTGACGGTCGCGCAGCAGATCAACTCAACCAGCGTTACCGCGACAACCGGGCCATTGGCCAAGGTGGTTGCCATGCAGGACGAGGCGCACCTGCTGAACGGGCTTCCATACATCTGGGGCGGTGGCCACACCGAGCCGGCCTGGGTGGTGGGACCCGGCTATGACTGCTCGGGCTTCGTCTCAGAGGTGCTGCACTCGGCCGGCTACCTGAGCTCGCCTGACACGACCCAGACACTGCCCGGCAGCACCGGGATCGCGTCTGGCCCGGGCAAGTACGTGACGATCTATGACCGCACGATCGCGACGGTCAGGGTCTGGAAGAAGAAGAAGGTGATGAAGACGGTCAAGAAGGTCGTCAATCCGGCGGCTGCCGGTGTGCATCTCGACAAGGGCCGCAAGTCCAATGCTGACGTCGCGGTCTCGATCCGCCTGCCCAAGTGGGTTGGCCAATGGGAGACCGTCAGGATCACGAAGCTGGTTCGCAGCGCGGACACCACCAACAACGATGAGCACGTGATCATCGACCTCAACGGACAGTGGTGGGAGAGCGGCGGCAGTGCCGCCGACGGCGGTGCTGAGATGGTGCACCGGATCATCGATCCGAGCCCGGCCTATCTGAAGAGCTTCAACCGGATCCTGCACCCGGCCGGACTCTAGAACCACTAGTCTGCGGGGCGATGCAAGCCTCGCAGCTGAATGCCGACGCGATCGTGGTCGGCGCGGGGCTGGCGGGGCTGGTTGCGACCGCCGAGCTGGTGGATGCCGGCAGGCGCGTCCTGCTGCTCGATCAGGAGCCGGAGGCATCGCTCGGCGGGCAGGCGTTCTGGTCGCTGGGGGGCCTATTCCTCGTCGATTCCCCCGAGCAACGTCGTGCCAGGATCAACGACTCGTTTGATCTCGCCTGGTCGGACTGGTGCGGCAGCGCCCAGTTCGACCGCCCTGAGGACGAGCATCCGCGGCGCTATGCGCGGGCGTATGTGGAGTTTGCGACCGTCGAGAAGCGCGACTGGCTGCGGTCGCTCGGTCTACGCATGCTGCCGAGCCCGGCCTGGGCCGAACGCGGCGACGGCGACGCGCTCGGGCACGGCAACTCGGTGCCACGCTTCCACCTGACCTGGGGAACGGGACCTGCCGTGGTCGAGGCGTTCGAACGCCGGGTCCGCCTCGGGGCTCAGCGAGGCCTGGTGCAGCTCGCCTTCCGTCACCGGGTCGACCAGCTGACGGTCCAGCAGGGTCAGGTCATCGGGGTCGAGGGCTCGGTCCTGGCTCGGTCGCTCGTCGGTCGAGGCCAGGAGAGCTCGCGTGAGGTGGTCGGTAGCTTCAGCGCAAGCGCCGGCGCCGTGCTGGTCGCGAGCGGTGGGATCGGTGGCAACCTCGAACTTGTACGCCGTCACTGGCCCGAGCGGCTCGGGCCGCCCCCGCAGGAGATGGTCGCCGGCGTTCCGGCCAGCACCGATGGACGCATGCTCGGCATCGCTGAGCGCGCCGGCGCGAGTTGGATCGGTCGCGACCGCATGTGGCACTACACCGAGGGGCTTCGCAACTGGAACCCGGTCTGGGAGAATCACGGCATCCGCATCCTGCCGGCGCCCTCCTCGATGTGGTTCGATGCGACCGGTAGGCGCCTGCCGGCGCCGCTGTTCCCGGGTTTCGACACCGTCTCGGCGCTCGCGCACATCGGTCAGACCGGACACGACCACAGCTGGTTCGTGCTCAACCGCCGGATCATCGCGCGGGAATTCGCGCTCTCAGGCTCCGAACAGAACCCCGACATCACCGGCAGGGACATCCGGAGCACGCTGCGCTCGCGGCTGCTGCCTGAGGTGCCCGCTCCGATCCAGGCGTTTCTGGACAACGGCGAGGACTTCGTCGTCGCCGACACCCTGCGCGATCTGGTTGCCGGCATGAACGCGATCACATCTGAGCCGCTGCTCGACTATGAGCAGATCGAGCGTCAGATCGTCGCCCGCGACCGTGAGGTCGCCAACCCGTATGGCAAGGATCTGCAACTGATGGCGATCCGAGCCGCCCGCCGATATCTGCCGGATCGGATCAGCCGAGTGGTCGCCCCGCACAGGATCCTCGATCCTGATGCTGGGCCGCTGATCGCAGTGCGACTCCACATTCTCACGCGCAAGACTCTGGGCGGTCTCGTCACCGACCTCGAGGGCCGCGCGCTGGGCCCCGACGGCGAGCGGCTTGGGGGCCTGTGGGCTGCCGGCGAGTCCGCCGGGTTCGGCGGCGGCGGCATGCACGGGTACAACGCGCTCGAGGGCACCTTCCTCGGGGGCTGTCTGTTCAGCGGACGTCATGCCGGACGCTCGATCGCTGACCGGCTCTGATGGCGCTAGCGGCCCAGGAAGCTGACGATCGCGGCGGCGATCGCCTTCGCGGCTCGCCTCTGGAATGAGCTCGTAACCAGCAGTCGCGCGTCGGTCGCGTTGCGCATGTTGCCGCACTCGATCAGAACCTTGGGCACGGTCGTGAGGTTGAGACCGGCCAGGTCATCCCGAGGCTGCAGGCCGTCGACACCGTCGTAGGTGGAGGCCGGCATGCCCGTACCGGAGGCGAAGCTCGAGCGCAGGATCCGCGCAAAACGGTCGGAGGGTTTAACGACGTTCGCATTGACCCTGTCGGGCACAGGTTCGAGGATCGTGAAGCCGCGGCCCGAGGCCGGGCCGCCGTCGGCATGGATGTCGATCGCGACCCTTGCGCGCGCTCGATCGATGATGCGCGCGCGTGTGTTCACGCACGGGCCGACGCCGTCGTTGCTGCGGCGCGTGAGCACGATGCGGGCGCCCTCGAGCCTCAGGTCGGCGCTCAGATAGCTGGCCACGTTCCAGTTGAACTGCGCCTCCGTGTACCCCGAGGCGGTCGCGGTGCCGGTGGTGTCGCAGGTCTCCATCTCGCGTCCGTTCCAGACCAGATGGTTGAGGAAGCTGGGGTTGCTCCAGCTGTGGCCGTTGTGCCCGGGATCGATCCCGATGACGATGCCGGATAGGGATCCCACCCGCCCGGCATCGGAAATATGGGCGATTGGGTGTATGGGTGCAAGCATCGAGCTCGATTATGGCTGGCGACCGCTTGCTCACGCGCCAGCTAACGTCAGGCACCGCATGAAGATCATCTATACCTACACCGATGAGGCGCCGGCGCTCGCCACGGAGTCGCTGCTGCCGATCATCAGCGCCTTCGCGGCCGCTGCCGATGTCGAGATCGAGACACGTGACATTTCCCTGGCCGGTCGTATCCTGGCGCAGTTTCCGGACCGTCTGTCGGCTGACCAGTTCACCGCCGACGCGCTGACCGAGCTCGGCGAGCTCGCGAAGACACCGGAGGCGAACATCATCAAGCTTCCGAACATCAGCGCATCGGTGCCGCAGCTGAAGGCCGCGATCCGGGAGCTGCAGGAGCAGGGCTACGCGATCCCCGACTATCCCGACGACCCATCGACCGGTGAGGATCGGGAGATCCGTGCGCGTTATGACCGGGTCAAGGGCAGCGCGGTGAACCCGGTCCTGCGCGAAGGCAACTCCGACCGGCGCGCACCCGCGTCGGTCAAGTCCTACGCGCGCAAGCATCCACATTCGATGGGCGCCTGGTCGAGTGACTCCAGATCCCACGTGTCGACGATGATCGATGGTGACTTCCGCGCCACCGAGCAGGCGGTGACCGTCTCCGAGCCGACGGTCATCCGGATCGAGCACGTTGACGAGGACGGAGCCGTCACGGTGCTGAAGCCTGAGTTTCCGATCCTCGCGGGGGAGGTCGTCGACGGCGCCGTGATGCGGGCGGCGGCGCTGGACGCCTTCCTGACTGAGCAGATCGCGGAGGCCAAAGCTCAGGGAGTCCTGTTCTCGGTCCACCTCAAGGCGACGATGATGAAGGTGTCCGACCCGATCCTGTTCGGGCACACCGTCAAGGCCTTCTTTCCCGAGCTGGTCGGCACCCCCGGCTGGGACCCCAACGACGGTCTGGGCGCACTGCCTCCCGGTACGGAGATCCCGTACACGGAGGCGAGGCCGGGACTGGCGATGGTCGATTCGGATCGTGGCATCACCAACCTGCACGTGCCGAGCGATGTGATCGTCGACGCGTCGATGCCGGCCGCCATCAGGGCCTCAGGCCAGATGTGGAATGCACATGGCGAGCAGCAGGACACCAAGTTCGTGATCCCGGATCACTCCTACGCGCCGCTGTACGCGGAGACGCTCGAAGACTGTCGCCTGCACGGCGCCTTCGATCCGGCAACGATGGGCACGACTCCCAACGTCGGGCTGATGGCACAGGCGGCGGAGGAGTACGGCTCGCACGACAAGACCTTCGAGATCGAGCGGGCCGGGCGCGTGCGCATAGTGGATATGTTGGATCCCGCCCACCCGACGCTGATCGAGCACGAGGTCGCGCCAGGCGACGTCTGGCGCGCCTGCCAGGTCAAGGATGCGCCCGTGCAGGACTGGGTGAGGCTGGCGGTGGCGCGCGCCCGCGCCACCGGCGCGCCGGCGGTGTTCTGGCTGGACGAGACGCGAGCCCACGACGCCGAGCTGCTCAAGAAGGTGCGCCCGGCGCTTGCGGCACTCGACACCGACGGGCTCGAGATCGAGATCATGCCGATCGCCGAGGCGACTCGCTTCACCCTGCAGCGAGCTCGCGCGGGCAAGGACACGATCTCAGTCACGGGCAACGTACTGCGCGACTACCTGACCGATCTGTTCCCGATCCTCGAGCTGGGCACCAGCGCGAAGATGCTGTCGATCGTGCCGCTGATGGACGGCGGCGGGATGTTCGAGACCGGTGCCGGCGGCTCAGCTCCCAAGCACGTGCAGCAGTTCGTCAAGGAGAATCACCTGCGCTGGGACTCGCTCGGCGAATTCCTGGCGCTCGCGGTCTCGTTCGAGTTGTTGGCTGAGAAGACCGGCAATGCTCGGGCGCAGGTCCTGGCTGACACGCTTGACCGCGCCACTGGCCGGGTGCTCGAGGAGCGCCGGTCTCCGTTGCGCCGGGTTGGCGAGCTGGACAACCGCGGCAGCCATTTCTACCTGGCGCTGCACTGGGCTCGCGAGTTGACCGCCCAGGCCGATGACCCGGAGCTTGCCGAGCGCTTCGGGCCCCTGGCCGATGAACTCTCCGCCAGCGAGGAGACGGTTATCGGGGAGCTGACGCAGGTTCAGGGGCGGCCGGTCGATATCGGCGGCTACTACCACCCGGACCTTTCGCTGGTGGCGGCCGCGATGCGTCCGTCGGACGCGTTCAACTCGTTGCTCGCATCACTCAGCGCAGCCGTCAGCTGACAAAAGCGGTGAGCTGATAGCTCTCGGCCCTCCGGCCTTTCGGCGCAATCGCGGCCAAAGGCTTGTTTCGGGCAGCCGTATGGATCCCAAGAGTGTCACTCGGCGAAGCAGGTGACGCGATTGTGATCCGATACGGCTGCCCGGTCACCAACGCCTGCTAAGATGCTTGCCAGCAAGCAAGTAACTTAGGAAGGCGCACAGTGGCGACAGGCTTGGACACGCAGACTGCACAGCGAGTCCGGATCGTGTCCGGTCGGCTGGCCCGTGCGCTACGTCCGACCGAGGCCGGCCTGGCCGCGGAGCTCACGCCGACCCGCGTGATCGTGCTGCTCTCGACCGAACGCAACGGTCCGATCCGGCTGTCGGAGCTGGCCGAGAGCGAGGGCCTCAACCCGACGCTGCTCTCGCGTGCCGTCGCGAACCTGGCCGACGCGGGCCTGATCGCGCGTTCCGCCGATCCGGCCGACCGCCGCTCGGCCTGGGTCGAGGTCACCGATGCCGGGCGGGGGCTGGCGCAGAGGATCCGTGACGAACGCACAGCATCCGTGGACCACGCGCTGGCGCAGCTCCCCGCTGACGAGCGCAGGTCGATCGAGGCGGCACTGCCGGCGCTCGAGCACCTTGCCCAGCGCCTGCAGGACGGCGACCGTTGAGTCCGCTGCTCAAGCGCGTCTCGAGCACAACCTTCGCCGCGCTCGAAATCCCGAATTACAGGCTCTACGTCAGCGGCCAAGCGGTCTCGCTGACCGGCACCTGGATGCAGGCTGCGGCTCAGGCGTGGCTGGTGCTGAAGCTGACCGACTCGGCCACGACGCTCGGACTGATCGTCGCGCTCCAGACCCTGCCTGTTCTGCTCTTCGGTCCCTATGGCGGCGTCATCGCCGACCGTGTCAACAAGCGCAGGGTGATGATCGCGCTGCAGGCGGTCATGGGCATTCAGGCGCTGGTCCTGGGACTCCTCACTGTCACGAACTCGGTAAGTGTCTGGGAGATAGGCGTGCTCGCCTTCATTCTCGGTCTCAACAACGCCTTCGAGAACCCGGCCCGCCAGTCGTTCATGATGGAGCTTGTCGGGCCCCGGCACCTGCGCAATGCGGTGAGTCTCAACTCGACGATGGTCAATGTCGCGCGCGTGGTCGGGCCCGCCGTCGCCGGTGTGATGATCGCCGTCGTCGGGACCGGCTGGTGCTTTTTGATCAACTCGGTCAGCTTCATCTTCGTGATCAGCTCGCTCACCCGTATGGACATGAGCGCGCTCAATCCGGCGGTGCCAATCGAACGCGCCAAGGGGCAGCTGCGTGAGGGGCTGCGCTACGTCCGTCACGAGCCACGGCTGCTGCTGCCGCTGGTGATGGTGGCGATCGTCGGCTGTTTCGCCTACGAGTTCCAGGTGACGATCCCCTACATGGCCTCGCACGGCCTGCACGTCGGCGCGACCGGATACGGCTTCATGTCAGCCGCGATGGGCGTCGGCGCGGTCGTCGGCGGGCTTGCCATTGCGACGCGCGGCCGGATCGGATCGGCGAGCCTGATCGGCTCTGCCCTGGCGTTTGGAGTGTCCATAACTGCCGCCGCGCTGGCGCCGAGTCTGCCACTCGCGTTGGTGGCGTTCATGCTCGTGGGCGCTGCCAGCGTGGCCTTCATGTCGCAGAGCAACGCAACTCTCCAGATGCGTGCGGCGCCGGAGATGCGCGGTCGCGTGATGGCTCTGTGGTTCGTCTCATTCCAGGGTTCGACGCCGATCGGCGGCCCGATCGTGGGTGCCGTGATGAGCGCCTACGGGGCTCGCGCCGGGCTTGGCCTGGGTGCGGTCGCCTGCTTCGTTGTCGCATTCGGCGGGTCGCTGGCGCTGCGCTCGCTGCGCGCTCGCAGCACCGCTGTGCCCCCTACGCCGGAACCGCTGGCGACTGCACGCTGACTATCCGCCAGGGCTCGTCGGCGTCATCGGTGATCGCGAACGTCCAGCGCTCGGTGAAGCCCACCAGGCGCGTCGAGCTGCCGCTCAGGACACGGGTCGTGTCGCGGTCCTCGATGTAACGGCGGCCCCGAAGGTCGACGTCGATCGTCATCGTGGCCGGCTGCGCGGCCGCGTCGAGCGCGACGATCCGGATCCGCTGCACCTGCGGGCCGCGAACGACGAGCCTGCTGCGGCCACTGGGGTCGCCGGGATGCAACATCTCCCGGACCGCGTCAGGGGCGGCCAGAGCGAGCAGCGGGGCATCGGAGCCGTCGATGGCTTCCGCCCAGGCGTCGACCGCTCGCCGGGCGGCGACCTCGAGGATGTCCGGTCCGAAGCGCGCGTCCGCGAGGCTCAGGTCTAGTGCGGCCGCGTGGGCGTCGTCGCTGAACTGCACGTCGGCGAGCTCTGCGATCTTGAAGCCGGCGGGGGCCTGTTGGGCGACGGCGCCCTCGATCAGCGCCTCGTCGCGCAGCGACTGATCGTCGGCCCAGTGGGTCTGGACGATCCGGTCCTTGAGCGAGTGCTCGCCCTCGGCGCCCGATTCGATCGAGGCCAGCACCCAATGCTCGCCACGGCGTTCCAGCGTCCAGTACTCGCGCATCCGCACCGACTCGGTGAACTGGCCGTCGCGCTTGATGTGGCGGCCGCTCCGGTCGACCACGTAATCGCGCAGCTTGGCCTCGATCCGTACCACGACACGGTCGAGGTCGTCCTCGCCACGATCGCGCCGCAGGATCCCTATGTACTCGACGTTCGGTGAGCCGACGGGCTCGACCACGTTGCGCCAGCCGCGGCGCTCGAAGTCATCGAGGCGACGCTCCCACTCGACCAGCAGCTCCGGCGTGATCAGGCCGCGCAGTGCCATACGGTCGTCGGCCGACCATGCGAGCTGGATGTCGGTGAACAGCTGTGCGCCGGCTCCTCGTACAGCCGTTGGGCCGAAGACCGGATTCTCGTCGGCCGCCTCGGCCGCGGCCAGTTCGACGCGGCGCTCGCGCTTGCGCGTCTCTCGCCGATGCGCGCGACCCCGCCGGCTGCGCGTGGCCCAGTTGCTCTGCATCTTCGGGAAGCCGCGGGACATGAACCACCAGGCGGCGGCGAGCGCCAGCAGCACCAGAAAGCCGAGTCCGTGTCCGAGCAGCGCGATCTCGAAGAGCGCACGGAAGATCAGGAAGACGAAGAACGCGTGGCCGCCGCCACCACCACCGAAGCCGCCACCCCCGCCGCCGCTGAAGCCGCCACCGCCGCCGCTGAAGCCGGACGACCCGCCGCCGGCCGCGGCCCAGGCGGCTGGCGCGAGGGCGAGCAGCGCGATGGCAGCCAGCGCCACCGCGATCAGCAAGGTGCGTCGGCGCGGTCTCATGCAGGCGCCTCTCAGGCGGCCGCGGCCTTCAGCGGCCCGACGCCGGGTTCTGACTGCGGAACGTGCTGGTCGGCGTGATAGCTCGATCGCACCAGCGGCCCGGCGGCGACATGCTCGAAGCCGAGCTCGTACGCGGCCTGCTCGAGCGCCTCGAACTCCTCAGGATGCCAGTAACGCACGATCGGGAGATGGTTCTCGGTCGGCCGCAGATACTGGCCGACGGTCAGCACCTGGACGTGGTTGTCACGCAGCGTTCCCAGCGCGTCGACCATCTCATCGAAGCTCTCCCCAAGCCCGACCATCAGCCCGGACTTGGTCACGACCTGGTCGCCGCCCATCTCCTTGGCTGTTCGCAGCACGCGGTTGGAGCGCTCCCAGGTCGACCCGCGACGCGCAACGGTGTACAGGCGCGGGACGACCTCGACGTTGTGGTTGAAGACGTCGGGACGCTCGGCGATGACCTTTGCCAGAGGCATCTCCTGGCCGCGGAAGTCCGGGGTCAGCACCTCGATCTTGGTTGCAGGTGACTGCTGCCGGATCTGGCGGATGACGCCGACGAAGGCGTGCGCACCGTAGTCGTACATGTCGTCGCGATCGACGCTGGTGATGACCGCGTGGCGCAGACCCATGCGCGCCACCGAGCGAGCCACGCGCGCCGGTTCGAGCGGATCGTTCCACGTGGGCCTGCCGCTGCGCACGTTGCAGAACCCGCAGCGGCGAGTGCACGTGTCACCGAGGATCATGAACGTCGCTGTGCCGCGTTGCCAGCACTCGCCGATGTTCGGGCAGGCGGCCTCCTGGCAGACGGTGTTCAGATTCTCAGCCTTGATCAGCGACTGCAGCTCGCGGTACCGCGGGCCGCCCGGCGCCGGCACCTTGAACCACGGTGGCTTGCGACCCCTGTAGGGCTCGACCTCGGATCCGAGCACGGTCAGGACGTCAGCGATCCCGCCGGGATTGGAGCGTGAGCGGGTGGCGTTCATCTGCTTCAAGGGTACCTACGCCGTGCTCGCCGCCGCGCGGCGCTGCTGCGCGGCGCCGTCCTGCCGTGCCGGTGCCAGAGCCGTGTCGAGCTCCGCGGGCGTGAGCGCGAGCCTTGCGTGCCCGAGTGCGCCGGCGAGCGAAGCAGCGGCGAGCTCGCCGAAGTCAACCGGCGTCACCGCGTCGTCACCGCGTTCGCTCTCGATCGAGGTCATCTGCACGTCCGGCAGGCCGCAGGCCACCACCCATGTGAACGGCTCGAGTGCGCGCCGGTGGACGTTGATCGCGAAGCCGTGAGTGGTCACGCCGTGGGCCAGGTGCACGCCGATCGATGCGATCTTGCGGTTCTCGACCCAGACCCCGGTGTAGTCAGGGCCCTCGCCCTCCCGTGAGCGCCCAGGGATCTCGATCGAGCTCAACGCGCCGACGAGCGCGTGCTCGAGCAGGCGCACGTACGCGACCACGTCATCGACCCGCACGATCGGGTATCCGACGAGTTGTCCCGGCCCGTGATAGGTCACCTTGCCGCCGCGGTCGGTCTGGATGACCTCGATTCCGCGCTCCGCATACCACGCCTCGCCCATCGTCAGCTCGCCCGGGGTCGAGCGGCGGCCGCGGGTGTACACCGCCGGATTGTGCTCGAGCAGCAGCAGCGTGTCCGGAATCAGGTCGCGTTGGCGAGCGGCGCGCACCTGCTCCTGCAGCGCGAGCGCCTCGCGGTAGCCGATCTCGCCCAGCTCGCAGACCCACATCGTCTCGGTCGCCGGTTGATCAGACGCCATCTCAGTCACGTCTTGAGCGTAGCCAGGGGCCAAATGGTGAACTATTCAACCTTTGGCCCCTCGGTCCGCCGCCCTCGGCGTGCCGCCCCGGCCTGCTCGCGCACCGCCGCGATCGCCTGCTCGCGCGCGGTCGCGATCGCCTGCTCGCGGATCTCGTGCGCATGCTGCTTCCAGCCGCGCTTGGCCTCCCGTACCGCCGCCATCACCTGCTGGCGCGCCTGCTCGGCGACCAGCGTCGCCTCGCGGATCTGGTCCTTGGTCCGACGGCCCTCGACCATAAGATGCAGCGACCACATGCCGGTGTCGAGCAGTCGAGCCCCGCGGTCGATGTCGGCCTCGACCAGCCGCTGCAGCGCGTTGACGCCGATGCCGCCCGTGCAGTGGCGCAGGCGTGAGTCGTAGGAGAGCTCGAGCAGGCTCACCAGCGCGCGCGCGGCGACTGCGGGTTCCGGGTCCTCGGGATCGACGCGCAACTCATCGGCGAGCGCCGCGGTCAACCTGGTGACGATCCGGTGGCGATGCTCGCCCCAGGCGGCGCGCAGGGCCGGGGTTGAGCGCAACATCTCACCGAACTCGCCGATCCGCGAGGTCGGTGTATCGCCGAGCATCTCCGAGAAGTGGGCGGCGTCCTGCTTCAATGCGACGACGAACGCGGTCGTCGGATTGGTCCCACGCGGGCGGTTATGCACGGCGGCGACCAGGCGCTCGGTCAGGTCATCGACCTGGTCGTACACGAGCGACTCCTTGGTGGGGAAGTAGTTGTAGACCGTCTTCTCGGAGACGTCGGCGGCAGCGGCGATCTCTGCGATCGTGACCGCCTCGAATCCGCGGGTTATGAACAGCCCGGTCGCCACGTCTGAGATCCGCTGGCGCGTCTGACGTTTCTTGTGCTCGCGCAGACCGTCGATCATCGCCGTCAAGCTTATCGAGAAAGTTACACTCGCAGTATTTTTACAGTGACTATAAGATAGCCGCCAATGGATCAAACATCGACATCAACGGGCCGGGTGGCCCGGAGGCTCGGAGGACCCCTCGCAATCGAGGCTGAGGGCCTGACCAAGCGCTTCAAGGACGTCCTGGCCGTCGATCGGCTCGATCTGGTGGTTCCGGCCGGATCCGTTTTCTCGCTGCTGGGACCGAACGGCTCAGGCAAGACCACAACCGTGCGGATGCTGGCGACCCTGCTCAGGCCCGACGGCGGCAGTGCCCGCGTGAACGGCTATGACGTCCAGACGCAGGCGGTCAGGGTGCGGGAGTCGATCTCCCTGACGGGGCAGTTCGCGGCGCTCGACCCCAACCTCACCGCAAGGGAGAATCTGCAGCTGATGGCACGCCTGCGCGGCCGACGCCGTGCCGAGGCGGCGCGGGTCGCGGGCGCGCTGATCGAGCGTTTCGATGCGGAGGAGTTCGCGGACCGGCTCGTGAAGCAGCTGTCCGGCGGCCAGCGCCGCCGGATGGACCTCGCTGCCGGACTGATCGAGAGACCGCAGCTGCTGGTGCTCGACGAGCCGACGACGGGCCTTGACCCGCGCAGTCGCCAGGTCGTCTGGTCGACGGTGCGCGAGCTGGTTGCCGAGGGCATCACCCTGCTGCTGACCACGCAGTACCTCGAGGAGGCGGACGCGCTCGCTGATCACATCGTGCTTATCGATCACGGCCGCGAGATCGCGAAGGGGACACCCTCGCAGTTGAAGTCACTGGTCGGCGACCAGCGCGTGGACATAGTCGCCGAGGACAGCGCGGGCTTCCAGGAGCTCGTGGCGGCGCTCGAGCCGGCCGGTTTCGAGCTGAGCGTCCAACCAGAGGAGCGGCGGATCTCGATTCCGGCGCCCGATGAGATAGCCGATCTGAACCGGGTGTCCATGGTCGTCGCCGAGGCCGGCATCGCGATCGACGAGATCGCCCTCCGGCGCCCGACGCTGGACGACGCCTTCATCTCCCTGACCGGCCACCCCGCCGATCAGGGCGAGGAACCGAGTGAGGAGGTCTTCGCAGCATGACCGCATACATCCGTGAATCCGGGCTGCTGGCGTTCCGCAGCCTTCGTGCCGTTCCGCGCGTGCCGGAGCGGATCCTCGACGTGACGCTGCAGCCGGTCATCTTCATCCTCCTGTTCCGCTACGTGTTCGGCGCCGCGATACATGTGACCGGGATCAGTTACGTGGATTTCCTGGTTCCCGGCATCATCGCCCAGGGATTGGCGTTCGGGCTGATCGGCACGGGCACCGCGATCAGCCATGACATGACCGAGGGTGTGCTCGACCGCTTCCGCTCGATGCCCGTCAAACGGCTCTCGATCGTGACCGGCCAGGTGCTCGGCCAGTATTGCGAGCAGCTGCTCGGCCTGGCCGTCTACATCACGCTCGGCTTCATCGTCGGCTTCCGTCCGCACGCAGGCGTCGGCCCGGTACTCGAGGCGCTGGGCCTGGTGATGCTTGCGCTGTTCTCATTCACGTGGATCGGCACCTACTTCGGGATGCTGGTGCGCTCGCCCGAGGCGATGCAGGGCATCGGCTTCAGCATCGTCTTCCCCATCAGCTTCGTGGCAGGGGTGTTCGTGCCGATTGCGGCCATGGACCCCGTCCTGCGCTCGATCGGCGATTGGGATCCGGTATCGGCGCTTGTCGCCGGCGTACGCGGACTGACCGAGAACTACCCCTCGCACGGATCATGGCTGCTCGAACACGGCGCCCTGGCGATGCTGCTGTGGTCCCTGCTGCTGCTGGCGATCTTCATCCCACTGGCGCTGCGACGCTTCAACCGCAGACTGGCCGCGTAGTCTCTGCGGCTGTGCCCAGGCCATACGTCGCACTGATCACCGGAGCTTCCAGCGGGATCGGCGAGGCGGCGGCACGCCGCCTCGCTCGGGAGCCGGACACCAGGCTGATCCTGGTCGCCCGGCGCGAGCAGCGGCTCAGGGCGCTGGCGGCCGAGCTCGGCGGTGAGCCGAGTGTGATCGCCATCGATCTCACAGACCCGCAGGCGCCGATGCGGATCGCCGCCGCGGTCGAGCGCGATCACGGGGCCCTGAACCTGCTGGTGAACAACGCCGGAGCGCGCTGGTCGATGGACTTCGCAGAGGGCGGCTGGGCCAACGTCGAGCAGCATATGCGGATCGACTTCGAGGCTCCGGTGAGATTGATCGAGGCGCTGCTGCCGCTGCTGAGGCGTACCGCTGCCGCCACCGGCCCGCTGGCCGATGGCGGCGTCTTCGCCGGTCGTCCGCTGAAGGCGCCCGTCGCGATCGTCAACGTCACCAGCACCGCGGCTCGGATCTCCCGGATCGGCACCGGAAGCTACAGCGCGAGCAAGAACGCGCTGGCGGCTTGGGGTGACTCCCTGTACCTGGAGGAGCGTGAACAGGGGATCCATGTCGGCAACGTTCTGCCCGGCTTCATCGCGACAGAGGGCTTCCCGCAGTCGGAGTTGCAGTCGGGCGTCCTCACACGCCTGCTGGTATCCGAGCCCGCAGCCGTCGCGGAGGCGATCCTCGAAGCCGGCCCGGGTGGGCGGCCCGAGCGCTATGTGCCCCGGTATTACTGGCTCGGAGCGCTGTTGCGGTTGATCGCGCCGGACCTGGTGAGGCGTTGGGCGTCAAGCCCGGTCGTCACCACCAACACCAACAGCGTCTGAGTGCGCCGCCAGCTCATCGAAGTACGCGGCCAGGCGGTCGAGGACCGCGGCGGCGTTGTGAAGGTCATCGTCGCTGAACTCCTCGAGCGCCGCGCGCCACGCCGGCTCGGTACGAGCACGCATCTCCGCGATCGCGGTGAGGCCCTCGTCGGTGATCTGAGTCATGACCACGCGCTTGTCCTGGTCGGAGCGGGTCCGGGCCACGAGGCCGCCTGACTCGAGGCCGTCGAGCATCTGAGCGACCGACGCGGGTGAGAGCTCGGCAGCCTCTCCGAGGCTGCGTGCCGATAGCGCGCAGCCGTCTTCGAGCGCGAACAGCAGCCCGTACTGGGCGTAGCTGAGGCCGTCGTGGCGGTGCGTCTCGCGGCCGCGCATGCGCCGCATCGCGACGTTGACCGCCTTGAATGCACGGGCCAGTTGCTGCTGGGCCTCGTTCATACGAATGCCTCGGTGGGCGCGCCGGACTCGAGCGCCTCGGCCACCGCGCCGGACGCGAGCGCGTCGTGCTCGTGTTCGTCGCCGTGCCCGGTTGCGCGGGCGCGGCGCTCGGCGAGCATCAGGACGAATGACGGGATCATCGCCAGCGCGGTCATTCCCAGCGCCCACCGGAACGCGGTGCCAAAGCCTGAAGCGACCGCCTCTGCTGTGTGTGCGCCGACCGTCGCCTGCTCGAGCACGACCGCCAGCACGGCGGTTCCGATCGAGCCGCCGATTCGCGTCAGCACGTTGAGCTGTGGCGTCGCGTCAGACAGTTCGCTGCGGTGCAGCGACGCGAACGCCGCGGTCATGATCGGAACGAACGCCAGTGCCATACCGGTACCGCGCAGGAACATCGTGGCGGAGATCAAGGCGATCGAGGTGTGTGCGCCGATCATGGCGAGCGGCACGGTGAACAGGGTTGTGATGCCGACACCGATCAGTGCCAGCAGCCCGCCGCCGTAGCGACCGACGAGTCTGGCTGCGAAAGGTAACAGGACCGCCATGCCGAGGCCCTGCGGCGCCGACAACAGACCGGTCTTGATCACGTCGAATCCGCGGACCTCCTGCCAGTAGAGCGGGAACAGGATCAGCGACCCGAACATGCCCGCACCGAGCAGGAACATCGACGCCGACGCTGACGAGAAGGTAGGTCGGGAGTAGAGATGCAACTGCAGCAGTGGGCGCCTGGCACGCAGCGCGTGCCGGACGAAGCCGGCGATGAGTGCCAGCCCGGCTAGCGCCGGGATGATCACCTTGCCGCTATCGACCGTGCCGACCGCGCCGATCTCAGCCAACCCATAGGTCAGCATTGGCAGTCCGAGGCTCATCAGCACTAGGCCGGTGACGTCGAGCGGCTCCGCCGAGCGGTCGCGGTTGGAGCGGTGGATCAGCTTGAGCCCGGCAATGATCGCGATCACGCCGATCGGCACGTTCACGAAGAAGATCCAGCGCCAACTGACGACCTGCAGGATGGCGCCGCCGATCGTGGGTCCGAGGATCGGCGCCAGCATCGTCGGCACGCCGGTGATCGCGGTGACCTTGCCCATGTTCTTGGGGCCGGCGGCGGAGGCCATCATCATCTGACCCACGGGCATGATCATGCCGCCGCCGACTCCCTGCAGAACGCGGAACCCGATCAGCTCGGGTGTGGAGGTCGCGAGTCCGCACAGGGCCGAGCCGAGCGTGAACATCAGCACGGAGAAGAGCCACAGGTTCTTGGCTCCAAACCGGCGGCTGGCCCAGCCGCTGACCGGGATTACGGCTGCCAGCGACAGCATGTAGCCGGTCACGACCCACTGAATCTGGCTGAGCGTCGAGTGCAGCTCGCGCGCCAGCGTGTCGAGCGCGACATTGACGATCGTCGTGTCGAGGATCGACATGATCGATCCGATCACGATCACCGGCGCGATCCGCCACACGTAGGGATTCAGTCGGCTTTCCTGCGCGCCCGCGGGGGCGCTCGACGCTGCTGCCATGCCGGCCTTTCGAAGGGCTGATCTCATATGGTACCAAATGATTTGGTACGGAACAGGTTGGTACCGAAGGGTCGCGGCGCCGACATCTCTGCGGGGTGGCGTCTATGGTGGGAGGTGGGATGGCGATGACCAACGGTGACATAACCAGCGACGTGACCACGTTCGCGGAGCTCGGTCTGTCCGAGCCGGTCCTCGAGGCGCTGAGGGACGTCGGCTACCAGGAGCCCAGCCCGATCCAGGCGCAGGCGATTCCGTATCTCTTGCAGGGTCAGGACGTGATCGGGCAGGCACAGACGGGCTCTGGCAAAACGGCCGCGTTCGGACTACCGCTCATCAACTACGTCGATCCCAAGGAGCATGAGGTCCAGGGCCTGGTCCTGACCCCAACCAGAGAGCTCTGCATTCAGGTCACGCAGGCTCTGCGCTCATACGGGCTGCGCAAGGGTGTCGACATCGTCGCCGTCTTCGGCGGTGCACCGATCCGAACCCAGCAAGCCCAGCTTCGGGCCGGGGGGCATGTGGTCGTCGGGACGGTCGGGCGTGTCAAGGACCTGATCAGCCGCCATTCGCTGATGCTGCACTCGTGTCGGTTCGTGGTGCTTGATGAGGCCGATGAGATGCTCGATCTGGGCTTCCTCGAGGACGTCGAGAAGATCCTCTCACTGACGCCGTCGAGTCGCCAGACGGCGCTGTTCAGCGCCACCATGCCGCCGGAGATCCGCCGCCTCGCGGACCAGTACCTGTATAACCCGGTGATCGTCAAGGTCAAGGCGGCCACGCTCACGGTCGACACCGTCGAGCAGTTCGGCCTGGAGGTCTCCAGCAGGGATAAGGTGGCGGCACTGGTCGAGGTGCTGGAGGCGGAGAGGCCGACGCAGGCGATCGTCTTCTGCCGCACCAAGGTCCGCTGCGACCAGCTCTACCGCACGCTGCGGGACAAGGGTATGAACGTGAAGGCGTTGCACGGCGACATGTCCCAGGGGCAGCGCGACGGCGTGATGATCAGCTTCAAGGACGGCCGGACGCCGTTGCTGGTTGCGACTGACGTGGCGGCGCGGGGGCTCGACATCTCAACCGTCTCACACGTGATCAACTTCGATGTGCCGACCTCACCCGACGTCTACGTGCATCGCATCGGCCGCACCGGTCGCGTCGGGCGAAGCGGGCGCGCGATCACCTTCTACGAATCACGCCAGAAGCGTGAGGTCGAGGCGATCGAGGCTCACTCGGGCGTAAAGCTGGCGCCATGGGTCAAGGACGCACACGTGGCCGCGACCAGCGTGGAGTCGCGGCCCAGGCGTCACTCCAAGCCGCACGACCCGGGTCCCGACGGAGCCGAGCTGCCGCTGCGCAAGCTCATAATCGCGGGCGGCCGTGCCGACGGGATCGAGCCCAAGGATGTCGTTCACGCTCTCACCAGTGCCGCCGGTCTCGACGGCGAGGCCGTCCGCAACGTGCGCGTGCTCGAACGCTTCTCATTCGCAGATGTGCCGGAGGGCGACGCCGATCGGATCGTCGCGGCGGCGTCGGGCGCCGAGGTCGGTGGGCGACCGCTGCGGCTCGAGCTCGCTCGCGCCTGACGCTCGCCGGCACGCTCCCGCGGTGCACGCTCGCCGGATCTCCTCGGGGTGACGCACGTCCGCCGCAAGTGGCGCTGACGGCCGCCCACGCCGTAAA
The DNA here is from genome assembly GCA_963848435.1 of uncultured Conexibacteraceae bacterium. Lineage (GTDB taxonomy): Bacteria > Actinomycetota > Thermoleophilia > Solirubrobacterales > Solirubrobacteraceae > Palsa-465. The sequence goes on from CAWKDQ010000011.1 coordinate 826,299, forward strand.
TGTTGCTTACCAACCCACCTGAGGTGACTATCTGAGGTGACGCCGCGACTTTGACCCACCTGGTCGTGTTTCGGTTGGTGATGGCCGGACAACAACGACTGGAGGGCTAGATGCTCTACTCAGGTTCAGGGTTGCGCCGGGTGATTCGGGGCGGCCTGCGCAGAAGGCCGTCAGGGGCAATGGCTGTGGCATTGGTGGCAATGTTTGCGGCACTCTCGGGAGGCGCAGCTTACGCCGCCACCTCCCTTGGAAAGAACAGCGTTCGCACGGTGAATATCCACGGGTCGGCAGTCACCAACCCGAAGATCGCCAACAACGCGGTCACCTACAACAAGATCAAGCCGAACTCGGTTGGCGTCAAGCGGATCGTCAAGAGCATGGTGCAGCTGAGGCTGCAGAACACCTGCCCGACCGGCCAGGCGATGAGCGCCGTCGATGTCAACGGCAAGGTCACCTGCTCGGCGGCGATGTCGGCTGGGACCAGCAGCGCCGCTGCTAACGCGGTTGCCGTGACCAGCCCGACGACAGCCGCGATGGTGTCGACCCTGGCGCTTGGCGCGGGCTTCGCGTATGAGGTGCAGGCCAACCCGTACATCACGGTCACGCCGAGCACGGACAGCAGCGCGGCGGACCAGCATGTCGTCGTGACCTGCACGCTCAAGGCTGGGACGAGCACGTCATCGGAGGCACAGCGGAGCGCCAGCTTCGACCTTCCGGCGGCCAGCGACACGCCTGCGCCCCAGGTGCAGACGGCGTCGATCCCGCTGCTCGTGACGGTTCCGACCAGCACTGCCGCAGAGGTCTCGGATGTGTCCTGCGTGAGCAGCGTGATGGACACGTCGGGCTCTGACTCGGGCAAGGCGTCGGCGCATCCGGCGACGGCCACCGCCGCGGGTCAGATCTACGCGACGCAGCTGGCGTCCGCGACGACCCCGACCACCACCACCCCGACTACCACGACCACCACCACGACCACGACGAGCACAACCCCCGCTCCGTAGCGGTCGTAGTTCGAGATGGCGGGTACGTCCCGCAGGGGCGTGCTCGCCATCTCGCCGGGATGTCTGGACGGGAGCTACCAGTCGCTCCTCCGCGGATCCGGACGGTGACCCGCCCTCCATTCGCGCGGCGGCGAGCTGGGGCGTAGCGGGCAGGAACTGAACGCTCGTGGAGCGGCAGAGGTTGCGGAGTGCCGGTTACGCGGTTGACGCGATCATCGCCCGGCAGCCGTTCACCCGGCAGGCGGGCCGGCATCCTTCTCTTCGGCTATGGCCTCTCTCAACGCCTGCGCGAATCGTCGTGGATGAAAACCGAAGAGCGCCATCCCAGAGGGGTCGGTGACCGTTGTGTCGGTGGATAGCCCTTCGATCAACGGTCTCGCAACGCCGGCGTCAACCGGTGTGATCAGACCGATCCAGTGTGATGAGAGCCATGGTGTGAGCAGTGGAACCGGAATACGTGGACGCCGTCGTAGTCCCAGGGCGTCGGCCATCTGGTCGAGCATCTGCCCGTATGTGAGTACCTCTGGGGAGCCGATCTGGATTTCACGAGAGCGGGCCTCGGGTATATGGCGGCACTCGATCAGATACCGCAGGACATCGTCGATCGCGATTGCCTGCGTCGGCGTGGTGAGCCAAGATGGTGCGAGCATCACCGGCAGCCGTTCCACGAGCGAACGCAGGGTTCGGTAGCTCTCAGAGCCGGCGCCGACGACCATCCCGGCGCGGAACCAAGTCAGCGGTGGTCCCTCGTCGCGCAGGATCTCACCGACACGTAACCGGGACCGCAGGTGCGGTGATCCGGGCACATCTCCAAGACCGCCGAGGTAGACGACCTGGTCGATGCCGCTGGCGGTTGCGAACCGCGCGAAGTTCGACGCGGCGGTGGCGTCACGCTGTTCATAGTCAGAGCCGCCACCGCGGCCCATCGAGTGAACGAGGTAGTAGGCGGTCTTGTAGCCGGGCCCGATCGCGCTCAGCGACTCTGGGTCAAGCATGTCAGCGCGATGTACGGTGACGCCGGGGTCGAAGCTGACACGCCCTGGGTCACGGACGACGCAGCCCACCGGCTCGCCGAGCGCATGGAGCTCGTGTGCCAGTCGGCTGCCTACGTAACCGGAAGCACCGGTAACGAGCGTGCGGACCATGCGGAATCCAGCATACGCCGCGTCGGCACGCCGCAGACGCGGTCTGGTTCGGACGGTCCGTCGAGCAACGCGCCCGCGTGTCAGGCGGTCGTTGGTGGCGTGCGGGCTAAAGCGCGCGCATCACGCGAAGACCACGGGCGCCGCTGACTGCGGCGACCACGCTCAATCCGAGCATGCCGATGAACTGGATCGCAATGCTCGTCGTGACATTGATCAGCTGTGCGGGGCCGTTGCCCGCCGCGCCGACCTGGGGCGCGCCGGTGACGATTCCGATCAGGAAGACGCCGGTGGCGACCGTGATCGCCGCCATGCAAACGGTGACGATCACAATTGCGACCACTGAGAACGCGAATGCCCGTGTCGGCGGGTTGATGTGTCCCATGAGGGCGCGCGACGCGGCCCAGCAGGCGAAGCCACCGGCCGCTGCGCAGAGCGCGCAGAGCCCAAGCAACAGCCAGCCGATGACCCCGGCGTGGTGATGGTGAGCGTTCAACCACAGAACGAGCAGACCAACCGATCCGGCGAATGTGGCGATCGCCGCGGGTGGCGCCACGATCAGTTTGACAACGGCCGGTTCGCGCTCGCGGCGCGCCAGTGCGAGCGAGGCCAACGCGAGCGGTGCGGCGGCCAGCGCCAGGGCGCCCGCGGCGACGATGGCGGTGATTACGATCACCGAGTGAGAAACGCCGAGCAGCGGATGGATGTGCTCGATGTAGTCGTAGTTCTCAGTCGTCTTGGCAAAGCCCGAGCCCAGAAAACAGAAAATGATGAAGCAGCCGAGCACGCGCGCGATCGTGCCTCTCGCGCGGACCGCTGGCGCTGAGCTGCCGAGTGGCCGCATGTGCGCGACCAGGGCGCCGCGCAGCAGATCCAGCGTGGCTGTGATGCTCGGTGGCGTTTGATCGAGCAACGAGCACATCTCCTCGCCGTAACGAACCCGCCAAGCCTTCGGATAGAGCCAGACCAAGCGTTTCCTCATGCGCGGGCCTCCGCAGCGGACAGACGGCGCAGGCCGAGGCTCGCGACGCGCTGCTGCCCAGTCAATTGCTCACGAAGAACCGCGGAACCGGGTCCTGTAAGGCGGTAGGGTCGGCGGCGATCATCGGCGTCGAGCGCCTCGATCAGGCCGCGTTCCTCGAGGCGTGCGATCGCTCCGTAGAGGGTTCCAGGACCGAGTGTGACTCCGGCGATCTCCTGCACGTCGCGTGTGATGGCATAGCCGTGCTTCGGACCCTCTGCGAGGCTCGCCATGATCAGCAGGGATGGATCATTGCTACGCATAGCGGTACATCGTAGCACGTAGTATCTCTTTCGGTTCAGCGGCTCGGTTTGCGACGGCTCTTTGAGGCCCTTCTCAACCTTTGCGGGTGCTGGGAGCCTTTAAGAGGTATGAGTCCTCACGACTTCGATCGCTTCGTCGGCGACAACGGCGATGGCCTGCTGCGGACCGCATACCTGATGGTGGGCGACCTGCACGAGGCCGAAGACCTGGTCCAGGAGACACTGTTCAAGGTCGCCTCGCGATGGCCGCGAGTCAGCCGGATGGACAACCCGGTGGCATATACCAGGCGGGTTCTCGTCAACCTGGCGTCGCACGGGAGTCCGAAGCGGTCCCGCCACCGAGCGGAGCTGAAAGCAACTCCACCGGCCGACGCGGCCGCGAAAGCTGTGCAAGTTGACATCGACGACCGGCTGTTCGACGCACTCGCGGCGCTGCCGCCGCGGCAGCGCGCGGCGCTCGTGCTCCGCTATTACCTCGACCTTTCCGAGGCCGAGGTGGCGGCGGCGCTGGGCTGTTCGCTGGGCACCGTCAAGAGCAGCACCTCTCGTGGGCTGAAGCGACTCGAGGAAACGCTACGCCCCACCACTGATCACTACCGGAGCATCGCATCATGACCGAGATCGAGCATGACGTCCGTACGTGGATGCATGAGCGTGCAGCACGCGTTCACGCATCCCCGGAGATTCTTGCAACCGATTACCGCCCGCGAGCCGCGTCCGGCGGCCGAGGCTGGCGATCGGCGGCGGGGTCGCGGCGCTCGCGGGCACAGTCGCCGCGGTCCTGTCGCTCGCCGGCGGAGCTGGCACTGCGTTCGCCGGCTGGACCGCGCAACCCACAGCGGCAAGCCCTGCACAGCTACAGGCAGCCAACGGCTACTGCAGCGCGAGCATTCCCGATCCCAACCTTCCGCGGCAGGCGATCGACAGCCGCGGGCCGTACACGATCATCGTCTACGCAGGTCCCGTGACATCGACACAGACCTACAACTTCTGCACGGTGGGGCCGGGGTTACGCAACGCGTCCGGATGGACCAGTTACCCGCCAGTCACGCCGGCGGCCGGACAGCTGTTCCTCTGGAGCGATCACACCTCGATGGACAACGGGCAGCCGTACGGCACGATGATCGCGCAGGCCGGTTCCGGTGTAACAGGCGCGAACCTGACGCTGACCGACGGGACGCTGGTTACGGCCACGGTTGAGAACGGCTGGGTGATCGCCTGGTGGCCGGGTGACGGTCATGTCGCGTCGGCGCAGCTGGCGACGCCGACAGGGACGCAAACGCAGGTATTCAACTACCCGTGCGATATCCACAACTGCAACGGTGGCCCGCACGGCGCGGCCAAAGGCGGCGGTCCCGGCGGCGGCTGACCTTGCGCACTCGATCCAAGCCGACACGCCTGGTGTTGCCGGCGGGTCGTCTCACAAGTGCGAGAATTGGGGGCATGGTGGAGACCAACGTGGAGCTGGCGCGTCGTGGCTTTGCCGCTGCGCTGATCGGGGATTTCGACGCAATAGGTGCGCTGCTTGATGATGACGTCAAATGGCATGGAGGCGACCCCTCCGCGCCCGCCTCCTGCCAGAACCGCGGGCAAGCGCTGGAGTTCATGCGACGGGCCCACGAACATGGTCGCCTCGGTGAGCTCGTGGATGTCCTGGGTGCAGGCGACAAGGTGATCGTGGTCATGAGGCCACCGTCGCAGGAGGGCAAGCAGGCGCCGCCAGTCGCGAACCTCACCAGCTTCCGCGGCGGGAAGGTCACCGAAATGGTCCACTATCCAACCCCTGAGGAAGCACTCGCCGCTGCCGGTTCGGGCTGAGCGCTGCCGGTTTGGGCTGAGCGACCTCTCCGCGGCGCGCCCGACCTCGCTTTCGCCGACAAGCGGGTAGGGTCATGTCCATGAGTACAGCCAAGATGCACACGAACCACGGCACGATCGCGATCGAGTTCTTCGACGACGATGCCCCCAAGACGGTCGAGAACTTCCGCAAGCTAGCTGCGGACAACTTCTACGACGGACTCAGCTTCCATCGGGTGATTCCGGACTTCATGGTCCAGGGTGGGTGCCCGCTCGGAACCGGCACCGGTGGCCCCGGTTACACCTTCGAGGACGAGTTCAACCAGCACAAGATCGTTCGCGGCGCGCTGGCGATGGCCAACGCCGGACCCAACACCAACGGTTCGCAGTTCTTCATCGTCACCACCGCCGCCGCGCCCTGGCTCGACGGCAAGCACACCGTCTTCGGTCAGGTGACCGACGGGATGGATGCCGTGGACGCGATCGAGGCGGTGCCGACAGACGGTCGCGACCGGCCGGAGGAGCCGGCGGTGATCGAGTCCGTCGAACTCGCGGACTGAGCAGTTTCCAATGGACCTCCGGGTGGAGAATCCGGCCACCGGCGCGGTCATAGCAACCGTGCCCGTGTCGGGTGGCGCGGAGGTCAGTGAGATGGCGGCCCGAGCGCGAGCCGCCCAGCGGGGCTGGCTCGCGCTCGGGTTCGCTGGGCGCGCCGCCGTGATGCGACGTGCAGCGCGGTGGATGGCCGACAACGCGACTCGCGTGATCGGTGCTGTGGTCGATGAGACCGGCAAGACGTATGAGGACGCGCAGCTGACCGACTTCGGGTACATCATCCAGGCGCTCGGGTTCTGGGCCCGGACGGCGGAGGACTACCTGGCGGACGAACGGCTGCACTATTGGGGTAACCCGATAGTGGCCGGGAAGAAGCTGGTGCTCCGCTATCAGCCAGTGGGTGTCGTCGGCGTCATCGGCCCCTGGAACTTTCCTTTGGTCAACGGCTTCGGCGACTGCATCCCGGCGCTGATGGCCGGCAACGGCGTGATCCTCAAGCCGAGCGAGGTGACGCCGCTGAGCTCGCTGCTGATGGCCGAGATGTTCGTCGAGTGCGGGATGCCTGAGGATGTCTTCCAGGTCGCGATCGGCGGCGCTGAGACCGGCGCGAGCTTGGTGACGGCGGTCGACTGCGTGATGTTCACCGGCTCGACTGGCACGGGACGGCTCGTCGCGCAGGCAGCGGCCGAGGCGCTGATCCCCTGCCACCTGGAGCTCGGCGGCAACGATCCGATGATCGTGTGTGCCGACGCCGACCTCGAGCGTGCCGCCAATGCCGCGGCCTACTACTCGATGAACAACGCCGGGCAGGTGTGTATCTCGGTTGAGCGAGCGTACGTCGAAGCGCCGGCCCATGACGACTTCGCACAGCGTGTCGCCGCGAAGGTGAGCGGGCTGCGCCAGGGGCCGCCTGCAGGTCCCGGGAGCGTCGACGTCGGGGCGGTGATCTTCGCACCGCAGCTCGAGATCGTCGATCGGCATGTGCAGGATGCGATTGCCAAGGGCGCGCGGGTTCTCACCGGCGGGCACGCACGGACCGAGGGCGGCGGGCGCTTCTACGAGCCGACCGTGCTGGTTGACGTCGATCACACGATGGAGATCATGCGCGAGGAGACTTTCGGTCCGACGCTGCCGATCATGCGCGTCGAGGATGCGGACGAGGCCGTGCGGCTTGCGAATGACTCTCCGTACGGGCTGCAGGCGAGCGTGTGGACGCGCGATCGCGGCCGTGGCGAGCAGATCGCTCGGCGGCTCGAGGCGGGCGTCGTCTGCGTCAACGCCGCGCAGGTCAACTACTACGCACTGACGCTGCCGATGGGTGGCTGGAAGGCATCCGGTCTCAGCACGCGCCACGGTGCCACCGGGATCCGCAAGTACTGCAGGAGCCAGTCGCTGTTCTCGAGCGGCATCGGCCTCAGGCGAGAGCTGTTCATGTTTCCCTACAGCGCGCGCATGACGCGGTTGTTCGGACGGCTGCTGCGGACGCTCTACGGACCTGGCAAGTGGGGATGACACGACGGCGCACGCAGACGCGACTTGTTACCAAGTTGTGACAGTTGTGCCCCAGTTGTTAATTGTTTGTGACTCCTGAGTCCCGAGTCCGAGGTGAGAGCCTGCCGCCGCCTGCTTGAACGCGGCGATCTCATGTCGAATGAGCTCGTGATCGCGAGCTGATGCCCGCCGTGGCCGATGATCGCCGTCGCCGTAGGCACCCAATACGCGACAGCCTAGGCCGGGAGCGATCCAGCCGCAGCAACCGGGCGGACTGTCATCCAAAGCGCCCAGTGACATAGTCCTCGGTCCGTTGGTCAGTGGGCGCCGAGAAGATCTTGGCGGTGTCGTCATACTCGACCAGGACCCCGGTACGCCGACCAGCCTCGACATTGAGGCTGAAGAATGCGGTGCGGTCCGCAACACGCATCGCCTGCTGCATGTTGTGCGTAACGATCACGAGGGTGTAATCGCGCTTGAGCTGAAACATGAGCTCCTCGACCGCGGCTGTCGCAATCGGATCGAGTGCGGAACACGGCTCGTCGAGCAGCAGAACATCAGGCTCGATCGCAATCGCTCGGGCGATGCAAAGACGTTGCTGCTGACCGCCTGACAGGCCGAGCGCGGTCTGTTTCAGGCGGTCCTTGACCTCGTCCCACAAGGCCGCGCCGCGTAACGCCTTTTCGACGCGATCGTGGAGATCGGTGCGGAGCCCGAGTATGCGCGGTGCCCAAGCGATGTTGTCAAAGATCGACTTGGGGAATGGGTTTGGACGCTGGAACACCATCCCGATCCGTCGGCGAACCTCGACCGGATCGATGTCGCGATGATAGATGTCGCGGCCGTGGTAGAGGACCTCGCCGGTGACACGGAACCCGGGGACCGAGTCGTTCATACGGTTGAGGGTGCGGACCACTGTGCTCTTGCCACAGCCGGATGGCCCGATCAGTGCGGTGACCAGGTTGTTGTGGATCCGCATGCTCACACCCTCCACGGCACGCGTCGAACCGTAGTACGCGTCGACCTCACGCAGGTCATAGACGACCGTTTGCCCCGTCGTCGCGGGCGCCTCTATCCCCGTGGCGTGTTCTGTCTTGGTCGAGATCGCCAGCCGTACGGCCGGCGGCGGCGCCTCGTCGGTGTTATCCAGCTGGCTGACGTCTTCCATGTCCGGTCTTCCTGGTCGTGTGGTGTCGGTCAGCGCGCGAGCATTTTTCGCCGCTGTCTCCCAAGTATCACGCGCGCAGTGAGGTTACCAATGAGGATCAAGGCGATCAGGACGAGCGCGGCACCCCACGCGCGCGCCTTGTCGTCGGGAAATCCTGATTCGGAGTAGTGGTAGATGTCGATTGGGATGTTCGGGACGGCAGTTCCGAACACGTTGAGACTGGTCCCGTTGCCAAAGATCGAGTCGCAGAGGATGAGCGGCGCGGTTTCCCCAAATGCGCGCGCGATCGCCAGGACTGCTCCGGTGAGGATTCCGCCGAGCGCGCTTGGGAGTACAATGCCGACGATTCCCCGCCAGCGCCTGGTCCCGAGTGCGTGCGCTGCGTCACGCAATTCGTGAGGGACGAGCAGCAGCATCTCCTGCGTGGTGCGCGCCATGAGCGGGAGCATGATGACGGCGAGCGCGATCGAGGCGGCAAGGCCACTCTGGCCGTTGGCGACCACCACCAGTCCGAATACGAACACACCGATCACGATCGACGGGACGCCGTTCAGCAGGTCCAGTGCCAGTCGTATCGTCGCCGCGGTTCGAGGTGTGGAGTATTCGGTGAGATAGATCGCGGTCAGCACACCGAGCGGTAGCGCGATGACCGTGGCGACCGCGACGATCAGCACGCTCCCGATGATTGCGTTGGCAATCCCGCCGCCGGCCGCGCCGAGACCGACTGACGGGTTTTCCGTCAGGAACGCGATTGACAGCGCGCTCGCGCCCCGCTTGACGACCGTGAAGACGACGATCCCAAGAATCGCGACCGCAACGAACGCGGCCGCTGTCGCGCTGCCGCGCATCAGGCGGTCGATCATTCGCCGACGTCGCAGGTTGCCGTCGGCGACAAACGGCATCGATGTGTCGACCGCTGCCATCAGACCAGTAGCCCCTGACGCCGCGCGGAGCGCCGCACGATGAGCTGTGCCCCCAGATTCACCAGGAGCTCCATCACGAGCAGAACGAGCGCCAGGTAGAACAACGAGGAGGTCTGTAGCTTGGTGACCGCTCCGATGAACTGCTCGGCGATCCGGCTGGCGAGCGTGTCGCCGTTGGCGAACAGGTTCTTACTGATGGTCGAACCTGTGCCGATCACCTGTGTCACGGCGATCGCCTCGCCGAGCGCGCGGCTGAGGCCGAGGATCGCGGCGGCCCCGATCCCGGCGCGGGTTGAATCCAGGACGACGCCGCGGATCATCTCCCAGCGCGTCGCGCCGAGCGCGAGGGCGCCGTCCTTGAGTTCGCGGGGAACACCCACGAACAGGTCACGGGTGATCGACGCGACGATCGGCAGGACCATGATCGCCAGCACAACCCCGGCCGTGAAGACCCCGAGACCGGTCACCGACGGGGGCCCGAAGATCGGGATCCAGCCCAGCGCAGCGTGCAACGCCGGCTCGATTGTCGAACTCAGGAACGGTGCCAGGACGACGATGCCCCAGAGGCCGAGAATAACGCTCGGAACGGCCGCGAGCAGTTCGACAAGCGGGCCGATCGCGGCACCCACTCGCCCGGGCGAAAGCACACTCAAGAAGACCCCGATCGCGACACCCAACGGCACCGCGATCCCCAGCGCGATGACCGCGGTCACGACGGTCCCGTAAATCAGCGCTGCCGCGCCGTACACGTTCGCGTCGATGGTGCCAACGGACTCCGTGGGGTTCCAGGTCGAATGCCACAGGAACCCCGGCCCGAATTTCGAGATCGAGGGGCTCGAGCCGTGAACGATCTGCTCGATTATCAGTCCGATGACAGCGATCACGGCGACCGAGGCGGCGATCGTCAGCGCAAGCATCAGTCGGTCGCCGAGTCCGTCGCGGGTCCGGCGCGTTGCCGGCAGCGCTGCGGGTGCCTCAGTTGAGGTACTCATGGCGGCGAGCGTAACGCAGATGAGAAGACCCGCGAGAGCACGTGGAACGCTGTTCACAGGTTGGTCACAGGTGGTTCACAGCGATGCCACATATGGCCCGGGTGTCGGGGTCAATACTGCGGTCACACCCTGGATTCCAACGAGGAGGAACTCAACTGATGAAACGTCGCATCACGATATTCGTGGTCGCCGCGGCGACCACTTCCGTGGCGCTCGCCACAAGCGCGAACGCGTTCGCGGCCGGCAAGCTCACCGGCGCCGGATCGTCACTGGTCGCACCAATGGTCGAAAACGTGTGGGCTCCTGACTTCCAGCGCAGCACGGGTACCAACGTGACGTACGGCTCGGTCGGCTCGGGCGCGGGGATCTCGCAGATCACCGCCAAGACCGTGGACTTCGGCGCCTCCGACGGGCCGCTGACATCCAGCCAGGCGGCAGCCTGCGGCCAATGCGAAGAGATCCCATGGGCGCTCGCGTCGACAGGCCTCTCCTACAACCTTCCCGGAGTCAGCAAGCTTCAGCTCAGCGGGCCGGTGGTCGCCCAGATCTTCCTAGGCACGATCACCAACTGGGACGCTCCGCAAATCAAGAAGCTGAACCCGGGCGTGAAGCTCCCGAATCTCGCGATCACACCGGTGCACCGCAGCGACGGCTCAGGCGACACCTACGCCTTCACCCATTATCTCTCCAGTGTCAGCAAGACCTGGGCATCGCACGTCGGCTATGCCACCTCGGTGAACTGGCCCGCGGGCACCGGCGGCAACGGCAACAGCGGCGTGGCCGCGGTCGTCACCGCCACCAAGGGCGCGATCGGCAACAACTCGTGGTTCTACATCCACGACGACAACCTCAAGCCCGTCGCAATCGAGAACAGCGCCGGCAAGTTCATCTACCCGTTCGTGAAGAACGTGACCGCCGCGGCCAATGCGCTGCTGGGCAAGTCGGCGCCGTACCTGGGCATCGTGTCGGGCGGCAACGCAGACACGATCGCTAACGCACTGTCGGTCGTCGACGCTCCTTACAAGAAGCCGAAGATGATGACCGTGAAGAAGCACGGCAAGAACGTCAAGGTGCCGGCCAAGCTGACGCCCCTCCAGAAGGCGGAGGCGAACGCGTACCCGATGTCGACGTTCACCTACGTCATCGTCAGGCCAGACGCCAACGACATCTCGCTGCTGCAGCAGTTCATCGAGTTCGCGATCTCTCCAAAGGAGGAGGCGAAGGGCGCGGCGCTTCAGTTCGCACCGCTCCCGGCCGCTATCTACAAGCAAGACGAAGCAGCCGCCAAGAGGCTGTAGCCAGGCAGCTCCGCGCAGCGTCGACGCTGCCGCCCCGGAGCCAAGCGGCGCGGTCGGTGACAACCGACCGCGCCGCTTTACGTTGACCCGAGACCCCAGGTCAGCGACTCCTCCAACAGCCGTTGCGAGTCGCTCCCAGGTAGCTAGGCCGATCCGGAACGGATGCCTTCTGCCACCCAGGTCTACCTATTGACAGGGGTCACAAAGCTGCTCGGGCCCGCCTTCGGATCGGGGCCCGAGTTGTCACGCGGCGAGCGAGCATCTGCCCTCCGGAATCAGAGTGCAGGTACAGGTCCGCCGCTGCCGACGATCCGATCGAAGCGCCAGCCGCGAAGTTGCTCGCGGCTGCCGGCAAGCCCGATGACCGCCGCGCCCGTACGCTGCTCGATCTTGGCCAGCAGCTGCGCCAGCCGGTCCCGGCGGGCGAGGCCACGCGGCGAATCGTCAAGGCTCGAGTCGGCCATACCGTCCTGCAGCAGCACCGTGACCTTGTCGGGGTGCCGCTTGGCTATCTCTTCGACGAGCTGGTCGTCGGTGTTGTTCTGATCGACGATTGCGAGGATGTCACTCATGCTGTGCAGCATCCTCCTGGGCAGTTAAACGAGTCTTAACAATACGTACGAACTCCCAATAACCTGGTCCGCATGCCCGAGTTGCCTGAGGTCGAGATCACCGCACGACTGATTGCCGCCGCGACCAGCGGCGCTGAGATCGAGTCGGTCCTGGCTCCTGGGCTGAACGCTGTCAAGACCTTCGATCCGCCGCTCCAGGCGTTGGTTGGTTCAAGCCTCACCGGCATCCGCCGACGGGGGAAGCTCTTTCTGATTGATCTGGACGCCGCTGGTCCAGCGGGACCGGCGGCGGCGTGGACGCTCGTTGTGCATCTCATGTCTGCTGGGCGATTGCAGCTGTTCGATCGGCGCGCGTCGCTTAGGGACCGGACCTCACGTGTGCTGCTGCGGCTGGCCGGCGACGATCGCGAGCTGCGGCTGCGTGAATTCGGAACCAAACAACGCGCGTGGGTGAAGCTGCTCCGTCGCGATGCGGTCGACACGGAGGAGACGTTGAGAGCGCTGGGGCCCGACGCGTGGCCGCAGACGCCCGATGCCGAGGCGCTCCGCGCGCTGCTCGACCAGGCGCGACCGCTCTACACATTGCTGCGCGATCAACATGTGATCGCGGGGATCGGCCGGTCGTGGGTCGACGAGATCCTGCACACGGCCAAGCTCTCACCGTTCAAGCGTGGTTCCGACCTGGACGCGGCGGAGGCTTTCGCCCTGGCGGAGGCGGTCCGCGAGCGCCTTGGCGACGCGATTGCCCACTACGAGCAGGCGCTGTCGTTGCCGCTCCCTGACAAGCTGCCATTGCCACTGACGGTGCATCGCCACAACGGTGAGCCCTGCCCGCGGTGCGGCACCACACTCGAGGCCGTCTTCTACGAGGACTACGTCATGTGCTATTGCCCGGTCTGCCAGACCGACGGCAAGGTGCTCAAGGACCGGCGCCTGAGTCGGCTGTTGAAGTAGTGCCGCCGGCCGGTGATCGGCCGATGTATGCCGCAGGCTCTGAATCCATCAGCGATTCGCTCCATCGATCCTCGATCCGGACGCTGAGCGGCCGCTTGCCCTCGTGCATCAGCTTCCGTGTGGTGTTGTCGATGGCGGAGAAATGGTCGGCGTCGAACGCGTGTCGCAGCCCCGAGCGAATAGGCGGTCACGCCAATCCCGATCGTGAACGCACCCGATGTGCCGAGGCTGTACCTGTTCGGGGCGACACGCGCGATCAGGGTCAAGAACCCGATCACATGGAGACCGCCGACCACCGCCATCATCATGAACAGCGTGCGCCGCTGGCCGCGATCCGGTGAGCGCCAGAACGATCTGATCCCATGGCGGTCGAGCCCCGCCGAGGTGCCTTCCTTGATCATGCCGAGCTCGTTCCGGGTCCATTCGACCGCTGATCGCTGAGCCTACGTGGTTCCCTGCCGGTAGGTCTGGGCCGGTTGATTCCGAAGTTGATTTCGACTGGCCGTCGTTTCTGCGGCATCATCCACCCCATGACTCTCGACATTGGCGCAATCGCCCCCGATTTCACACTGCCGGACCAGGATGGCAATCCGGTCACGCTCTCTGGCCTGCGTGGCAAACCGGTGGTGGTCTACTTCTATCCAAAGGCAAACACACCGGGCTGCACGACCCAGGCCTGCGGCGTGCGTGACCACCACGCCGACTACACCAAGCTTGGCGCGACGGTGCTGGGCGTCTCGCCCGACCCGGTCAAACCGATTGCGAAGTTCGCGGATAAGTTCGACCTGGGCTTCACCCTGCTCTCTGATGAGGACCACGCCGTCGCCGAGGCCTACGGTGTCTGGGTGGAGAAGTCGATGTATGGCCGCACGTACATGGGCAACGAGCGCACGACGTTCGTGATCGACGCGGGCGGAGTCATCACCCATGTCTTCCGGAAGGTCAAGCCGGCCGAGCACGACACTAAGGTGCTCGCCGCGTTGGCGGCTTGAACAAGGGTCCCCGCCACTGTGCCTCGTAGCGCCGTCGTGATCCAGACGTCTCCGTAGCAATCGCGTCTTTCCCATCTGATCGACCCACAAAAGTGCTCGCCCAGGTTGACGTTCGGCGGTGTTCGCGAGCACAGCTTCGGTCAACTCCGCAGCGATCGCGAGCCGAGAAGTCAGCTGTACGATCGGGAGCTCCCGCCCAGCGTCGACGGCACGACTCGGATGACGGTTGGACAGCGGATCCGTCCTCACATGTGCCAGCGAGTTTTGAATGCCGTACCCCGTCGGCTCGCTGGCTGGCGGTCAGGGGTGCGGTGCGGCGCCTGGCCGCACGATCCCGGTCTCGTAGGCGAGCACGACCGCCTGGATCCGGTCGCGCAGTTCGAGCTTCTCCAGCACCCTGCTGACGTGGGTTTTGATCGTCGCGGTGGAGATCACCAACTGCTCGGCGATCTCGGCGTTGGACATCCCGCGCGCTACCAGGGTCAGGATCTCAAGCTCCCTGGGGGTCAGCTCGTCTATCCCGGCCGGCGGGCTAATCGGCCGGTGGTCGCGCGTGTAGGCCTCGATCAGCCGGCGCGTCACCGACGGCGCCAGCAGCGCTTCGCCGGAGGCGACCGTGTGAACGGCGGCTATCAGCGACTCGGGAGCGACGTCCTTGAGCACGAATCCGCTGGCGCCGGCCTGCAGCGCGTCGAAGACGTACTCGTCGAGGTCGAACGTGGTCAGGATGAGCACCCGCGGCGTCGGGAAGAGGCCGGCGATCCGCCGGGTCGCCTCGAGCCCGTCCATCTCGGGCATTCGAATGTCCATCAGCACGACGTCTGGTCGCAGCCGGCGCGTGACGTCGAGCGCCTGCTCGCCGGTGCTGACCTCAGCCAGAACGACTAATTGGGGATCGGTCTCGAGGATCATGCGGAACCCGGCACGGACCAGGGCCTGGTCGTCGGCGATCACGACACCGAGACTCATTGCGCCCCCTGCCGGCGAAGCATCCCGAGCAGTGAGCGCAGGTCGGTCAGGGTGTCCCGCCCGGTCCGCTCGATCGCGCTCAGCGACTCGCGTGCGCGGTCCCGGTCGGTGTGCAGCAACAGGCGGGCGCTACCCGCCTGGACGACCATCGCACTGACGCTGTGGGCGATGATGTCGTGGAGCTCGATGCTGATCCGCTCCCGCTCGGCGGCGACCGCTGCGTCGGCCTCATCCTGGCTTAGCGAGAGCCTGGTATCAGCCAGCTCGGCGAACTCGCGGGCGGACTCCCGGTCGCGCCGGATCACACGAGCGACGCTCCAGGTCGGAACGAGCAGGATAACTACATAGAGCGTCGGTCCGGGTAGTTGGCTGAGCGTCGTAGCTCCCCCGGGGGCATCAGGGCCCAGACGATCATCAGCGTGAGCGAGCCGGCGAGGGCAGCGACCGCGGGTCGGGTGGGCAGCCAGGCGCCAGCGCCGTAGGAAAGCAGCAGCAGCACGGCCTGGTCACCATTGAGACTGGTTAGAAGCTGCCCGAACGGCTTCTGGATCAGCACTACCGCGACGCTCGCAAGCAGCGCCGCGAGCGGCCAGCGATGGCGGACGGAGAGCGGGGCGACGAACGGGACCAGCACGATCGCGGTCGCGACTCCGCCGCCATCGGGGATGGTCGCATGCACGACCTCCAGGACGGCGAGCATCGTTACCGCGACAGCGAGGTCGAGCTGCCCGACGCTAGCTGTCATCCTCCGGGCGTTCATCCGTCCACCGGGATCAGCGCCCGAACCTCGAAGCCGCCGGCGGCGGTGTGGCCGTGCTCGAGCGTGCCACCGCGCATCGTCACCCGCTCGTGCATCCCGATCAGTCCGTGCCCACCACCGGGAGCGCGACCGGCGCACTTCCCGCCGGTGCCTTTCGCGCCGGTGTTCGCTTAGCACCTGCAACTCCACCCGGTCGGTGCCCCAGCGGATGCTGACGTCGGCACGCGCGGGGGCGGCGTACTTGATCGCGTTCGTGAGTGCCTCCTGCACGACACGGTAGGCGCACAGGTCAAGCGCGGGGGAGACGGGCAGCGCGTCACCGTCCATCTGCAGCGTAGTGTCGAGACCTGCTGTGCAGGCCCCTTCGATCAGCGCCGGCAGATCGTGCAGGCCGGGCTGGGGGGCCAGCGCGCGCGGCGCGCTCTCACCAAGCAGCCCCAGCAGCCGGCGCATCTCCGCGAGCGCGTCATTGCCGGCCTGTTCGACCGCGCGCAGCGATGCCTCGGCCTGGTCAACGTTGGTGTCGAGCACGAGCCGCGCGCCACCGGCTTGGATCACCATCACCGAGACGTTGTGGGCGATCACGTCGTGCAGCTCCCGCGCGATCCTGGCCCGCTCGGCGGCCGCGGCCCGGGGGGCGGCGCACTCGCGTTGCCGGCCCGCAGCCTCGGCGCGAGCCCGCTCACTGCGAGCATCGACGTTGCGGCGCCGGGCGAGCCGTCCCAGCATGTATGGGACGAACACGCCGAACGCAGCTACCAAAGCGGCGGTCGCTGGACCTCCGCCCCCGTGGCTCAGCCTGGTTGCTGCGGTCACGGCCATGGCTATCGCCAGCGTTGGCTCGGACACGCGCGAACGGACGTGCGCGCCGAGCGCGTAGAAGACGAGAATCGTCCCAAGCGCCGGGCCGACCGTTCCGTGAACGACGCCCGTATCGCCAAGCAGTGCCTGAACGATCTGACCCCCGACCACGAGTCCGACCGCTATCAGCGGTGTGCGGCGGCAGCCGACGGCGACGCCGATCAGGATGCCGATGAGGACACCGTCAACGCTCGCGCGGTCGAGGGCCTCCAGCTGGATCACCGTCGCAGCCGCCACCCCCATTCCAAGGAGGGCGTCGAGGACCACAGCGCGTTCCGGTCGTTTGAGCATGACCGAACGCTACCGCCGCCTCCGAGCCGCGCGCGTCCGTCCGCGGTGTGATCCCGAGTCAGCCTCGAGGCGTACGCGGGGCGCTCCCGGCTCGGCCTATGCGGGGACGGCGAATCGGCCCGCCGCCCGACGACAACCGCGCCGCGCCGCCGTAGCTTGCCACCCCATCAACCGCAGTCCATCGAAGGGAACGCTCAGATGACCAATCACCGCCGCATTGTTTGCTCAGGCCTCGCTACGCTGGCGCTCGCTACGCCGGCGGCCGCGACGGCAGCCGGCTCCGCCCAGACCATCGACCTCTACGCCGTCAAGGTCTCATCGGTGCTCCAGAACGCTCACGGCAAAACGCTCCCGCAGAGCACCAACTTCGCTGTCGGCGACGTCATACTGGGAACCAAGAAGGTCTATAAGGGGACCCAGGCAAACCACGCGTCCGCTACCGACGGGACGATCACGACGCACTGCCGGCTCACGAAGGTCGTATCGCAAGACAACGGGGAGGCCAGCTGCACAGGCACCTGGAGCGTCGCTGGCTCGACGCTGACCGCCGGCCCCGTCACGGCCGGCCTGCAGGGCCAGCCGGAGCATTTCACGATGAACATCATCCGTGCCACCGGCTCGTTCGCCGGCGATCACGGCACCTGGACCAACACAAGGCTGGCCAACAAGAACAACAACATCGTCCTGAAGCTCAGCGCCTGAGGGAACTGGCCCTCGGAGCGGCTCAGAAATGTTTGCTGCCGCCTCGCCGATGACCTACTTCCCGGACTACCCGACGACTTCGAAGTGCTCGTCAGCGAACAGCGGCCGCGGAAAAGTCACCCGGAACGGAACCACGCACGACATTCAAGACTCCACATTGTTCGCCCGTCGCCGGGTCTAACCGCCCTGGGGGCAGGAGCGTTAGGTCTGATCGATAGCCAGCAGCGACCTCGCGTCACCACGCAATCGCGCGGTTGGCAAGTACTGCAACGCGAGAGTGATCGCGGCCTACATGGGCGTCCGGGCCAATGTCCACGAAGCGGTACCCGATGCAAGTGTTAAGTAGAGAGCGCTCCGTACAGGCGTGATATGGGGCCCGTACGGAGCGCACTCTGAGGGAGGAGAGGGTGCTGCGCTACGAATATTCGCTCACTCCCGTTCAGAACTCCAAGACAAGAACTCACAAAGACCTATAAACGCTCGCTATGGACCGTGGACCGGCAAGAGGCCGGCGACTCGACGCCAAACGTCGCGCTGTCTTCAATCGACTCCGCTGACGGGATGCGAGCGTTAGCGGCGGCGCAGAGTTATTGCCTAGGGGCTGGAGACCGTCTGCTGGGTGGTCGTCTGCGTCGTGGTGGTCTGCGTCGTGGTGGTCGTCTGCGTCGCGGTCGGCTGTCTGGTCAGACGATATTTGCTGTTCGCGGCCAGCCACAGCGCATACTTCTTGAGAAACGGCCCGCCGTCGATGTCCCAGGGCTGCCCAGACCAGACGTAGCCATCGCAGTAGAGCCTGGCGGCCTTCGAGGCCGCGGCGCCGAGATGCCACTGTGGCGAGGCGACGTTGGTGGTCGGCAGGATCCCGAGACGCTGGCAAACCGTCTGGATTCGATCGTGGCACCTCGGCGTGTCGTTGAGCCCTTTACTGTGCCCGACGTCCCTGGGCATGTATGGCTGTCCGTTCTCAACGGTGTCGACGATGAAGTGCTTGCCGCTCACACCCTGTTTTGCCAGTGCCGCGACAATGCTCGCCCCGTACTGGTCCTCGTCCGAGGTCGACTCATAACCGGTGTCGTTGAGCGAGAACCCACGGGAGTAACGGATGCCGTTTCGGATCAGCAGTGTCGCGGCCTGCGTGGGTGTCAGCCAAGTGTAGGTACCTGCGTCGATGTAGACCGTGGTATGCGGGTTCGCGCTCAGCACGCGCGCGGCATAGGTGTCGATCTGCTCTGGGGTGGTCGAGGCCATTCTCCGCGCGAACGGCAGATCGACCTGCTCGACCACCAGCGCCCGCGCGCTGCCGATCCCCGCCGCCATGTTGCGATACCAGGCCTCGTGTTGGGGGACATTCCAATGTCCCTTGAGGTTCGGCTGGTCGAACCCGTTGGGCTGCATTACCGACCACGGGTACAGTGGGTACGTCGCGAACTCGGTGAGCGCGTTCGGGTTCCCGTTCTGCGTCAGTGCGACCGTTTGAGCCGCCAGTGCGCGCACCTGGCTGGCCGGCCACGACCACCCGAGCCACACCGCCCGCGGTTGCGCCGCGATCCGACCCAGCAGCGCCCTATTCGCGCCCGTCGCGGACGCATACGCATTCCACGGGTCGTCGTTGCGCGGCTCACCCCATGCCATATGAGCAATCGGGTTGGAACCAGCCCCGGGCAGACCGCGGTTGGCAGTACCTGCCCTGGCTGCCGGCGACGCGGCTGCAAGCGCGACCACAGCCGTCGCCAGCATCGCGACCACACGACGCCCGCTGCCGCGCACAGCCGACTCGCTAATCCTGTCAATCCGATTCGATCTCATCACTACGCAATAACCCGGACGAACGCCGAATGATGCGCATGAACAGCAGTCCGCTCCATCACGCCGATCCCCAGCTCACGATCGCTTCCACGCAATTCGCTGCGGTGCCAGGGCTGGTGCATCGGCGACTGGGAGCGCTCGGCCTGACGCGGCATGGCTTTCCAGCGTTCGCGATACGTAGCGTGCTGCCACGCCGGCGCCTGACCTCAGATGCTGCAGTACCGTTCGCGGCCGCCTGTACGACGCAATCAATTGGAGACGCCGATGACGGACACGACCTGCCACATGTCGATCTCGCTCGACGGCTTCGTCGCCGGGCCCGAGCAGAGCCGGGAAAGCCCGCTCGGCAAGCGGGGCGGGGAAATCCATGGCTGGCACCTCGGCGACGAGCGCGCCAATGATGCGGATACGACTGCGGTCGGCTGGCTCATGCGCCCACGCGGCGCCTACGTGATGGGGCGCAACATGTTCGGGCCGATTCGCGGCAATTGGGATCAGGATTGGCGTGGCTGGTGGGGTCCCGATCCGCCGTATCACGCGCCTGTGTTCGTGCTGACTCACCACCCACACGACCCGATCGAGATGGATGGCGGGACAACCTTCCACTTCGTCGAGGGCTTCGATGCCGCCTACGCCCAAGCATGCGCAACGGCCGGCGACGGAGGCGTCGACATCGCCGGTGGTGCATCGACGGTCCGCCAGGCGCTCGCGGCTGGCGTGATCGATGAACTCACCCTCGACATCGCTCCCGTCCTGCTCGGGTCAGGCGAGCGGATATTCGACGGCGCCGAGTCCTTCGGCTTCGAGCCTGTAGAGGTGCTGCACTCGCCGCTAGCGACGCACATCCGCTACCGCCGCGCAGGATGAGCCGTGCCCGGCAAACCGGAGATCACTCGAGAGGGCCTGCTCCAGATCGAGGACACACCGCCAGCGACCAGCTGCTCGGCGGGGTAACTCAAGATCGAGGCGGTGGGATTCGTCTGGTCGGCTCTTGACTGCCTTCGACTGCGTGGCTAGCTTGAAGACATGACCGGTCAGACGCGTCTGCTGGCGCTTCTCTCGGCGGCCGCGATCTTCGCGGTGACGCCGACCATAGCGGCGGGAGCCACGCGCGATCACGGTCCGCTGACGGGCACCTGGAGTGGGGCCATCGGCGGCAGCGGCACCAGACCGGTACACATCGTGGTCGTCGTCAACGCCGCACAGACGGGCGGGAGCTGGCGGCTCAGCGCGACCTGTCACGGCAGCCTCACGCTCGACAGCATCTCGGGCGGTTACCACCATTACCTGCGCCATTTCGCCGGCAGCAGCGATTGCGCCGGTGGGGACATCGACTGTCTCAAACGAGTTGGCGCAAACGTCTACGACGCGGTCACCTCGCGTCACAGCGGCGAGTACGGCACGGGCGGCACCCTACACCGCTCTCGGTCATAAACCCGCCGGCCACCCCCCGGCTGATAAGCGGTACTGCCGCGCGGAACTTGCGTCCATTCTTCCCAGCGCTGGTGCTGCGCAGACGTCAGATGTCGGGTGCGTGCGGTGTGCCCCACCGCAGCAGCGGGAACGCCCGGTTGGGGCGCGACGGCATGATGTAGTTGGCCCGGCGCCGAACGTCGATGAAAGCGTTGATCCGGTTCTTCGCAGTGGCCGTGATACGAGGGTTGATGTTGTGGGCCTCAGCTGCGTTCATCGCGTTGCGCGTGGCGACGAAGTCCTCGATCGAGCGCTGAACGGAGACGAAGTGCACAAGCAGGAGTCCCGGCCGCCGCGATCGTGCGGCCGTTTCGCGCGCACCTTGGTAGCTTGGCGGTGGTGCCGCCTGCCAGTCGTTTTCGGTTCAGAGCGCGATGGATTCCGGTGGTGGTGGTTGCCTGCGCGGTCGTCGTGGTGCTTCGTGCCGTCCTGGGAGGCTCGTCGCCGCCCACCGGTTACGACGTCTCCTATCCACAATGTTCAGGTTCCTACCCGTCGAGCGTGCTGTTTGGGGTCGTCGGTGTCAACGGCGGGCTGGCGCACGATGCGAACCCCTGTCTGGCCGGGGAGCTGCGCTGGGCGCAGGACGCGCCCGGACAGAGGCGCCCGAAGCAACCACCGCTGTCGCTGTACATCGACACCGGCAACCCTGGCGTTCAGGTCTCGGAATGGCCCAGGGCCGGCAATACGTCGGCCTACGGAGCCTGCAACGGACTGCTCACCAACGCCTGCTCGTACATTTACGGGGTCCAACGCGCCGCCTACTCCTACCGTCTGGTCTCCGCGCAGAATGCGACCGCGGCCGAGACGGCGCCGTGGTGGCTGGATGTTGAGCTGGCTCTGAGTTGGGCCGGGACCTACCAACTCAACATCGCAGCGCTGCAGGGTTACGTCGCCGGCCTGCACAAGGCCGGCGCGTCGGGACCGATCGGGGTCTATTCCACCAGCGCCCAGTGGAAGGAGATCACCGGGCTGACGGCGCAGACGACACCCACCGCGTTCAACGGTCAACTCCCGGATTGGGTGGCCGGAACCCAAGCATCACTCGGGCAGGCCCAGCAGAACTGCGGGACCGGCGGCTTCACCGGCGTGGCGCCGACCCTCGCGCAGTACCAGGTCGACCGATTCGACGCCGACCTGCGCTGTGCTGAGCCGCGTTGACCCAGTTCAGGGACTCGCGACGCTGCTGGGAAACGGTGGGAAGTGACCGGCGCTCATGCGATCGGCTCGAGCACAAACAATGGGATCATTCGGTCGGTCCGCTGCTGATACCTGGCGTAGGGCGGATACGCGGCGATGGCGCGCTCCCACCAGGTCGAGCGCTCCTCCCCGTTGATCTCGCGGGCAACATAGTCGCCGCGGGACGGACCGTCCCAAACCTCAACGTGCGGGTCTGCGCGAAGGTTCGCCACCCACGCCGGGTTCTTCGGTGCGCCACCCTTTGAGCCCACGGCCAGGTAGCTTCCACCATGCTCGACGCGCATCAGCGGCGTGCGTCGCAACTGGCCACTGCGGACGCCACGGTTGATGACGATGACGACCGGCAGCCCCGTGTCTCGCAGGGTCGTGCCCTCGGTCCCGCCCGAGCGCTCCCAGGTTTCAATCTGCTCTCGGACCCAGTCCGCCGGGTCCGGGGCCGCGTACTCACCTTCCAGAGGCACGTTGCCCAGCATAACGCGTGCTCAGCAGCGGCATCGACGCGGCAGCAAGCACAAGCACAGGCCCGGGACCGGCCACCCCCGAATCCAGGGACGGCCGACCCTGCGGACGCACAAGCCCTAGGAGAGACCCTCGCGCGCCTCGCGCACGAGCGTCACCGCCTCCGGGAACACGACCGCCATCACCGCGCGAAGTTGCTCGGCCTGCTGATCGGTCGTGCCCTGGATGTTGACGCGCTGGATCGCTGCCACCGTCAGGTCGACTGCGAGCTTGATCGCGTTGTCCGCCCACGCGAGGCGCTGGGCTCCCTGCATCTGTTCGGCGAACTCACCGAGTCGCCGCTGGATCTCGTCAGGGTCTCCGAAGAGACCACCAAAGCCGCTTCCTTCCATGCTCCAATCGTACTCACTGGTCGCGTGCCCTAAGATCGCGCACCGATGAACGTCGCCGAGCGTGCCCAATGACCGTGTCCGAACAGGTCCAGTACGAATCGAGAGTTCGCTCCCGTTACGGCGTGATCGCCTTCTGCGCGGCGCTGCTGATAGTCGCATCGCAGGTGATACAGCTGTCGGGCGTGCACGCTCCGGTCAACGAGCTCACGCTCGACCTGATCGCGGCCAGCCAGCGGGTCACGATCGACATCGTCGGTGCGGCGTTCGACATGCTCGGCCTGATCGCCCTCGGCGTGCTGCTCTACTGGCTGCACAGGGTTGCATCGGCGCGCCGTCCCGAGTTCAAACCGCTCGTTCGCTGGCTGGCGACGGTGGGCGCGTTCCTCTCTGCGGTGATGGCGATCACCTACACGATCGTCGTCGCGAACAAGGCCAACGAGTTCGTGTCCAGTGGCAACCAGGGCTACCCCGAGGCCAACCACCTGACCAGCTCTGGGCTGGTCATAGCGCTGCCGCTGCTGCTGGAGCTCGGCACGCTGCTGCTGGCGATCGGCGTTGTCCTGACCTCATTGAGCGCGATGCGGGTCGGCCTGATCACGCGTCCGGTTGGCTATGCGGGGGTGGTGGCCGGTGCGCTCTTCCTCTTCCAGATCCCGGTTCTGACGCCGGTGATCCAGGGTGGCTTCCTTGCTGCTCTTGCCGTCACGCTGGCACGCCGCTGGCCGCAGGGCGACCCTCCAGCCTGGGAGGCCGGCGTGGCCGTTCCGTGGCAGCCGATGCAACCCAAGACAACCCCGCAGGACGCCGCTCCTACACGCGGGCAGCGCCGCCGCCGCGTCTCCGACGCGGATGTGATGGCCGCCGTCGATCAGGAGCAGCCGAAGGTCGAGCGGACCGCCGGCCGCTCCAAGCGCAAGCGGCGCCGGTAGGCGCTCGCAGCTGCGGCTGGCGGCCCGCTTGGCCGCCAGCCGCGCCACGTCGTTTCCGCTGACGTCAGTCCTCTGAGGCTTGCTCGGTTTGGATCTTCGTCTCGAGCGCGGCCATCACGGTCGGGTCGCGCAGGGTTGTGACGTCCCCCAGCGCGCGGCCCTCGGCGACGTCGCGCAACAGCCGGCGCATGATCTTGCCTGAGCGGGTCTTCGGCAGGTCATCGGCCCAGATGATGCGTTTTGGACGGGCGAACTTGCCGATCCGGTCAGCCACTCCGGCACGGATCTCATCCTCGACTCCCGAGGTGCCCTCGGTGCCGCCCTGCAGCGTCACGAACGCGGTGATCGCCTGGCCGGTGAGTTCGTCGGACTGGCCGATCACGGCCGCCTCCGCGACGTCCTCACAGGCCACGATCGCGGACTCGACCTCAGCGGTTGAGAGCCGGTGTCCGGAGACGTTGACAACGTCGTCGATGCGGCCGATGACCCAGTAGTAACCGTCGCGATCCTTGCGGGCGGCGTCACCGACGAGATACGTCTCTGATCCGAACTTCTTGAAGTAGGTCTCGACGAAGCGGTCATCCTCCTTGTAGAGGGTGCGCAGCATCGACGGCCACGGCCGCTTCAGTACCAGCAACCCCTGGCCCTCCTCCACAGGCTTGCCCTCGCGCTCGTCGACGACCTCAGCAAGGATGCCGGGCAGCGGACGGGTTGCCGATCCCGGCTTGGTCGAGACGATCCCAGGTAGCGGCGAGATCATGATCGAGCCGGTCTCCGTCTGCCACCACGTGTCGACGATCGGGCAGCGCTCCCCGCCGATCACCTTGTGGTACCACAGCCACGCCTTCGGGTTGATCGGCTCGCCGACTGTGCCGAGCAGCCGCAGCGATGAGAGATCGAACTTGTCCGGATGCTCGGCACCCCACTTGATGCAGGCGCGGATCGCCGTCGGGGCCGTGTAGAAGATCGTGGCCTTGTAACGCTGAACCAGCTCCCACCAGATCCCCCGGTGCGGGTAGTCCGGTGCGCCCTCGTACATCACGCCCGTGGTCGCGTTGGCCAATGGCCCGTAGACGATGTAGGTGTGGCCGGTGACCCAGCCGACATCGGCACAGCACCACCAGGTGTCGGTATCTGCATGGATGTCGAAGACGTTCTGATGCGTGCTCGCCGCCCCGGTCAGGTATCCGCCCGTGGTGTGCAGGATGCCCTTCGGCTTCGCGGTCGACCCCGACGTGTAAAGGATGAACAGAGGGTCCTCGGCGTCCATCGGCTCCGCAGGGCACTGATCCGCTGCCTTCCCGATGATCTCGTGGTACCAGACGTCGCGACCCTCCTGCATCTCGCACGCGGTGCCCTTCGAGCGCACGACGACTATGTGCTCCAGATGGTCGAGGCCGGCCATGTGCGTGTCGACCTGCTGCTTGACCGGATGAACCGTCCCCTTGCGCGCGGCGCCGTCGACGGTGATCAGCGCCTTGGCCTGCGAGAACTCCATCCGCTCGCGGACGGACTCGGCCGAGAAGCCGCCGAACACCACGTTGTGCACGGCGCCGATCCGCGCGCAGGAGAGCATGGCGACGACCACCTCCGGGATCATGCCCATGTAGATCCCGACGACGTCGCCCTTCTGGATCCCCAGATCCTTCAGGGCGTTTGAGAACTTCTGGACACGGGCCAGCAGGTCGGCGTAGGTGATGTCCTCCTCGGCGCCCTCCTCACCATGCCAGTGATAGGCCACACGATCACCGAGACCCGCCTCGACGTGGCGATCCAGGCAGTTGTAGGAGATGTTGAGCTTGCCGCCGACAAACCACTTGTAGAACGGTGGGTTGGAATCGTCCAGCACCTGGTCCCACTTCTTGAA
The DNA here is from genome assembly GCA_963848435.1 of uncultured Conexibacteraceae bacterium. GTDB lineage: Bacteria > Actinomycetota > Thermoleophilia > Solirubrobacterales > Solirubrobacteraceae > Palsa-465. The sequence goes on from CAWKDQ010000011.1 coordinate 852,177, forward strand.
CCAGTGCAGGCGCTCAGCCTGGCTGACCCACCATCCCTGCCAGTCGCGGTCGGCCTGTTCGTAGATCGACGGGTCGCTGAGGTTCGCGTTGGCGACGAAGTCAGCAGGCGGGGCAAAGCGCTCGATCTCGAGCATCGCAGCCAGTTCGCGTTCGAGCTGGTGCTCGTCCCTCGTCGTTTCTCCAGTTGCCATCTTCATCCTCCCTCGTGTCGGACGCGGGACGCGCCCGGCTGTATGACCGGGCGCGGTCCACGGCTCGAAGTTTTACAGTGCTAGCCCACAGGCAGCACTGCTCGCTTGTATACAGCCTGCATGATGTCTGCGCAGGCGATGTAGAGGGCAACCGCCCCGGTGGCGATTCCGACGTAGCCACCGGCATGGATCATGCTGGTGCTTGCGCCCGAGTTGCCGATCCCGAGCAGGATGAACGTCACGGTCAGCAGCAGGAACAGCAGCTGCAGGGCGCGCGGCGAGGCGAACGTGCAGAGGAACATCATGCCCGTGAAGATCCCCCACATCCATAGATAGAGACCAAGCAGCGAGTCGATCTCGGTCTTCGGCAGCTGCGCGACGTTGAACGTCACCAGGACGAAGAAGGAGATCCAGAAGGCGCCGTACGACGAGAACGCTACCGCGCCGAACGTGTTGCCGGTCCGGAACTCCCACATCCCGGCAAACAACTGGGCAATGCCGCCGTACGCAATCGCGAGCCCGAGCACGATCGGGAACGATGCAGGCCCGCCGCCGACGATATTGGCATTGACAAAGCTCAGCACGAGCGTTGTCAAGCCGAATCCGCAGAGGCCAAGAGGCGCCGGGTTCGCCGGCATCCATCCACTGGCGGACGAGACAGATGAGCCTCTGGTGGGTGTAACTGTGGGCGGTTCACTGATGGTGGCCAACTGACATCCCCTCCTAAGAGAATTAGTGACATAAATCACATTAAGCCTGCGTGCGCCGCTTTCGCGCACGAATCTCCGGACGGTGTCCAGCGAGCGCCGAACGGCGCAATGAGGACGACGAACGGCGCACGTTCACGCCGACGAGCCCGGCCGCGGCCGCGATCGGGGCGCTGCCGCCGTGGTCTCGTCGATCGCGCGGGATATCCTCAGAGCAACCGTGGAGGTCTTCATCGGTGTCGTAGTCGGTTGGGCCATAGCGGCCTCGGTCTTCGCCGCGACACGTCTGCTGCGGCCACCGCGAGTGATCTCCGGCGAGGTTCGCGCGATGCAGACAGCCCTGCACGCTGCCAACGTGATGCTGCCGGACCTCCGGCGCGGGCTGTCAGAGGACTCGGCCAGGAGGGTGCTGCCGCACCTGCGCACGCTCACCCAGGCCTCAGCCGTCGCCCTCGGCGATCACGCGAGCATTCTCGCGTTCGACGGGCTCGGCGGTGATCACCACCACGGTGGAGAGGCGCTGATTCGGATCACGGCGCCCCAGCGAGAGGACCGTCTGCATGTGGAATCGCGAATCCAGTGCGAGCAGCCGGACTGCCCCCTCGGGGCCGCGATCGCGGCACCGTTGCTGGTGGCGGGCGAGCTCGTCGGTTCGTTTGTGGCGCTCTACGCGCGCGGTCATCGGGTTACCCCGAACGACACGCGCACCGTGGCCGAGGTCGCCAGTCTCGTGAGTGCGCAGCTGGAGCTGAAGGCGATGGACGAGCAGAGCGAACGACTGGCGAGGGCTGAGCTGCGGGCCCTGCGCGCGCAGATCAGCCCGCACTTCATCTACAACGCGCTGGCCGCGATCGCCGGATACATACACTCGAACCCGGAGGAGGCGCGCGAGCTGCTGACCGAGTTCGCCGAGTTCACGCGTTACGCGTTTCGCGGGCAACGCCCGTACGTGACGCTCGCCGACGAACTCAACTACGTCGAGAAGTATCTGCGTCTGGAGCGTGCCCGCTTCGGCGACCGCCTCCAGGTCCGGCTGCAGGTGGCACCGGAGGTCCTGTCGGCGGTCGTGCCGGTGCTGTCGCTGCAGCCACTGGTCGAGAACGCCGTGCGCCACGGGGTCGAGCAGCGCGGGTTCGGCCGGATCGAGATCACCGCCCATCACCTCGATGCCGATGTTGAGCTGCGCGTCAGCGATGACGGCGTCGGCATGGATCCCGAGCGAGCGCAGCGGGCGCTTGCCGGTCAGGGTGGCGGGGTTGGCATCGCCAACGTGCAGGCTCGGCTGCAGTCGAGCTTCGGTCCAGGCTATGGGCTCGAGATCGAATCCGAGCCGGGTCACGGAACCACGGTGACCATGACCCTGCCCAAGTTCCGTGCCGGGGTGCGAGCCGCATGACCAGCGTGCTGGTCGTCGATGACGAGCGCCCGGCGCTTGAGGACCTCGGGCGTCTGCTCGAGACCTCGCCATCCGTGGACGACGTCGTGCTCGCCGGCGGCGGTACCGAGGCCCTGCGGCTCCTGGCCGATCGCCAGTTCGACATCGTCTTCATGGACGTGCGGATGCCGGACATCGATGGCCTCGAGCTCGGCAAGGCGCTGGCTCGCTTCGCGGAGCCGCCGGCGCTCGTGTTCGTGTCCGCCTTCGAGGACGGCGCCGTCTCGGCATTCGAGCACGACCTGCATCCGCTCGACTACCTGATGAAGCCGGTGTCGCGGGCGCGCGTCGAGCAGGCGCTCGACCGCCTGCACGCCCGCGACCGGGTTGGGGGCCAGCGGGCCACCAACCCGGAGCACGCCGATGCCGAGATCATTCCGGTCGAGCACCAGCGCGGAGGGGCAACCCGGCTGCTCGATCGCTCGACCGTTCTGTATGTGCAGGCCGAGGGCGATTACGTGCGACTCCATGCTGACGGCGGTCGGTTCCTCCTGCGTTCGCCACTGTCTGAGATCGAACAGCGCTGGGGTCCACATGGATTCGTGCGGGTGCATCGCAGCTACGTCGCGAACCTCCGGCGGGCGGTCGAGATCCGGCCGCAGCTGGGCGGCGCCGTCACGATCCTGATGACCGACGGCAGCGAGGTGCCCGTGGCCAGACGGCATGTCGCCGACCTGCGGCGGAGGTTGCGGATGTGAGCCCGTCGCCGGGTCGCCCGTCACCGCCGCGCCGGCTGCTGCCCCGCCGGGGGCTGCGCTCCCCGCGCGAGGAACTGGCCGACGCCACTGCGCACGGGCACGTGTACATGCGCGGCCTGCAGCGCGCGCAGCTGTCGCTGTCGGTGCTCGCGCTCGTCGCCTTCGGGGCGATCTTCGGCGTGCTGCCGATCGTCCTCTTCCTGCTGCCCATGCTCGACAGCACGCAGCTGCTCGGCGTGCCGCTCGGCATCTGGATCCTGGTGGTACCGATGTTCCCGGTCTTCGTAGCGATCGGCTGGCTGTATGCCCGCCGCGCCGACGCGCTTGACGAGGCATTCCGCGAGCTGGTCGAGCGTTGATCATCGCGCTGTTCGCTGTCGGCGCGGTCACGCTCGGCACGCTCGGCCTTGGCACGTGGGGGATGCGGTTCGGCCGGACGACCTCTGACCTGCTGGTCGCGAGCCGCGCGATCACCCCCTGGTGGAACGCCACGGCGATCTCCGGCGAGTACCTGTCGGCAGCCAGCTTCCTCGGCATCGCCGGTCTCGAGATGCAGATCGGAGCGAGTGCGCTCTGGCAATCGCTCGGCTTCACAGCCGGCTACCTCGCCCTGCTGCTGTTCGTGGCGGCGCCGCTGCGCCGCTACGGCTCCTACACGATCCCGGACTTCGCCGACGCGCGCCTGCACAGCCCGGCGCTGCGACTGCTCGCTGCCGGGATCGTGCTGGTGATCGGCGGCTTTTATCTGGTGCCACAGCTGAAGGGCGCGGGGCTTGCGCTCAATGTGGTGGTCGGCTCGCCCTACTGGGTGGGTGTCGCCGTCGTGGCGGTGATCGTCGCCGTCAACGTCGCGGTCGGCGGAATGCGCGGGATCACCTACGTCCAGGCATTCCAGTTCTGGGTGAAGGTGTTCGCGATCGCGGTCCCAGCGATCGTGCTGCTGATCCACTTCGGAGGGCTGCCGGAGCGGGCGGCGCTGTTCGGCGACCAGCTCCCCCACGCGGGCGCCGCCGGTCTCACCGTTGAGCTGAGTTCGCCGCAACGGGTGCAGTTCCCGGAGGCGGGGAGCTTCACCGTCGCCGGGCAGACCGTGAACGTCCAGGCCGGGGAGTGGGTGACGCTGCCGGCGGACGAGCCGGTTCTGATCCCGCCGCACGGGATCGTGCCGGTTGCGGCCGGCACGCCGCCGCTGCGTGGGTACCAGTGGGCACGCCCGGTCGGCGGCAGCGGCCGCGACGGCCCGCTGGTGGTCTACTCGCTGCTGATAGCCACCTTCCTCGGCACGATGGGACTTCCGCACGTGCTGGTGCGCTTCTACACCAACCCGGACGGTCACGCCGCTCGGAGCACGACCGTGCGCGTGCTGGGCCTGCTGTCGCTCTTCTACCTGTTCCCGGTGGTCTACGGGGCGCTTGGCCGGGTGCTGACGCCGCAGCTGTACACGACGGGCCAGACCGACGACGTCGTGCTGGCGATGCCGCGGGAAGCCTGGCCGGGCACGGTGGGCACGGTGCTGACGGCGATCGCCTGCGCGGGGGCGTTCGCGGCATTCCTCTCGACATCGAGCGGCCTGCTGGTCTCACTGGCCGGCACCTTCAGCCACGACGTCTGGCCGCGCCTGCAGCGTGGCGCGCCGCCCTCGGTCGCAGCGAGGCGCCGGCACTTCCGGATCGCTGCGGTAGCGGCGATGGTGCTCCCTGGGCTGCTGGCCCTGTCCGCGCAGCAGGTCGACATCTCAATCCTCGTCGGCTGGGCCTTCGCTCTGGCGGCCAGCACCTTCTGCCCGATGTTCCTGCTCGGGATCTGGTGGTCGCGGCTGACCGCCCGAGGTGCCGCGGCCGGGATGTGCGCCGGAATGCTGATCGCAACCTCGGCGATCTTCGCCGGCCTCGCGCTGGGCGAGCCCACAGGAGGCCTTGCGCTTCTGCAGCAGCCCGCCATCGGCTCGGTGCCGGTGGCGTTCCTGGTCATGATCGCCGTCTCCCTGCGCGATCCCCACCGCGTCGGTGACATCGACTCTCAGATGCTGGCACTTCACGCTCCCGAGGGCCTCGGGCTGAGACTGGCCGACGAGGACGTGGAGGGCGCGATCGCCTAGGTCGCGTGCAGTGTCGCGGGTGCGCCGGCCCTGACCAGCGCGTCGGGGAGCACGACGGTTCCGTCATCCTGCTGGCCGTTCTCGAGCAGCGCGATCAGCGTGCGGCCGACCGCCGTCGCGGTGCCGTTGAGCGTGTGCAGGATTGCCGGCCTGCCCTCCGCCGGGCGGTAGCGGATATCGAGCCGGCGGGCCTGGAAGTCGGTCGTGTTCGAGCAGGAGGTGAGCTCGCGGTACTGACCCTGGCCGGGCAGCCAGGCCTCGCAGTCGTACTTCTTCGCAGCGGAGGCGCCGAGGTCATCGACTGCGATCGCGACTACCCGGTAGGGGATCTCGAGCGCGGTAAGGATCGACTCCTCGATCGCCAGCAGCCGCTCGTGCTCCTCGGACGAGCGGTCAGGCTCCACGAACGCGAACATCTCGACCTTGTCGAACTGGTGGACGCGAAACATGCCGCGCGTGTCCTTGCCGGCGGCGCCGGCCTCGCGCCGGAAGCACGGGGAGAACCCCGCATAGCGCAGCGGCAGCGTGTCCGCGTCGATGATCTCGTCCCGATGAAGCGAGGCGAGTGCGACCTCTGAGGTGCCGACGAGGTAGAGGTCATCGGCGGGCAGATGGTAGATCTGCTGCTCGGTGTCGGGCAGATAGCCGGTCCCGTACAGCGCCTGCTCGCGCACCAGCACGGGAGGGATCACCGGTTCGAAGCCCTCGCCGACGAGCGTCTCCATCACGAACCGCACGAGCGCGAACTCGACCAGCACGAGCTCACCGCGCAGATACAGGAATCGGGAGCCTGAAAGCGCCGCGCCGTGCTCCATGTCGATCATCGCACCGGCCAGCTCCAGGTGGTCGCGCCCGGTGCGGCCGGCCTCGCCGACCTCGCGCAGCACCGTGTCCGTCGGCGGCGCGTCGGCGAACGGGGTGTTGGGCAGGGTCAGCAGCAGCTGATCGAGGTCGGAGCGGATCGAGGTCTCGAGCTCTGTCAGCTCGCGCCCGCTGGCTGCCATTGCAGCCATCTGCTCTCGCTCCTGCGGACTCGGAGCGCCGCGCCGGCCCTTGCTGGCTCGGTTCTGCTCTGCACGCAGCTCCTCGAGCTCGGTGGTGAGGCGCGCGCCAGCGCTCGTCCAGCTCCAGCACGCGGTCGATCGCATCGTCGGCGACGTCACCGCGGCGGGCGAGTGCGGCGCGGACCGCGTCGGGGTCGCTTCTGATCAGTCTGATGTCGAGCATGCGTTCACTCGCAGGCTACATCGACGCGAATCCGCGAGACCCGGGCCGGCCGGCGCTCTGACCGGCTCAGCTGCCGGCGGTCACTGCGGCCAGCGTGCCCAGCGCCTTCGCGTGGCACGGTATGGCACCCGGCTGGACCGGCGCCTCACGGCCGGCGAACTCGCGACACGAAGTGAGCCAGCTCCCGGGCCTGCTTGCCGACGACGATGTTCTGCGGCATCTCGCCGCCGCCGAAGCCACCGTTGATGATCGCGTAGTAGACGCGGATCTGGGGCCGCTCGCAGCGGACGTTGAAGTTGGGGCCGTTGATCGCCTCGTACGTGCGCGGGTTCTGGCCGGAGCCGTGCGTGCCCGCGTAGGACAGCGTGTGGCAGCCGCCGCAGCGCTGGTTGAACAGCTGGGCCGCCTGCTGGTCGGCGGCGTACTTCGGATCGGACTTGGCTGCGGACTGGGGAACGCCGATGTGATTGGTGCCGCACGCGGACACGACCAGGGCCGCACCGACGGCGGCGAGAAGGCAGACGGCATAACGCGCTGAGCGGCTCATGCGGGGCGGATCATACGTGACCCAGGCCCGGGAAGGTGCCGTCCCGCGCTCGGCGAAGGCTGATTCGGAAGGTGTCAGGGTTGCGGTGGCGAATAGAGCAGCGAGTACTCCCCGGCGCCGATCGATGTGACGTTCGCTCGCTCTCGCTGTGGTCCGCGATCGTCCCCCAACGGCGGCAACCAGGACGATCGGCGCCGGGGCTCAATGCACCACCGTCGCCGCCCTCGCCAGCAGCAACGTCACCACCAGCGCCGAGAGCGTCATCACCCCGACCTCGCGCCGCACGATCGCCACGACGATCTCACGCTGCTCGGGCTTGGGTAGGCGCCCGACGGTCTGGCGCATCCTCGAGCCCGCGGGCGTCGAGCACCATCGTCGCTGCGGAGAGCTTCAGCTGCTCAGCGATCAGGGCCACCACGAGCGGCAGCACCCCGTACAGCAGGTGCAGGTCAGAGGCCTTGCGCCCCATCAGCAGCAGTACGCCGCCGAGGGCCGCCTCGATCGCGACCGTCACCTGGCCGCCGCGCAGCAGTCGCCAGAACCAGCGGCTCGGGTGCCGACGCGTCCATGCGACCGCGCCAAGCAGGAACGCGAGCAGGTTCAGAGCGAGCGCCAGGCACCCGACGACGATGTGGACATCCTTCACGGCGAGGGCACGATATCCCCTCCTGGGTGCTGCACATCGGATCCCCGCGCGTTTGAGGCAAAAAGCACTATCCCTGCGGGCGTTTATGGCGGGGTCCTCCGCTCAGCCTCGGTGATAGAACTTCGGTTGTGCTTCGGGATTATCTCCCCGCCATCGTCTTCCTCGTGCTGGGCGCCGTCATCGGCATCCTGTTCTCGTGCTTGAACCTGCTGACCGGCATCAGGACGCGTCCGAACCTCAATCGCGCGACACCGTACGAGTGCGGGCTGCCGTCCGAGGTTCGCCGCGGATTCCGCTTCGGGATCAGCTTCTACCTGATCGCGATGCTGTTCATCCTGTTCGACATCGAGGTGATCTTCATCTATCCGATTGCGATCGAGCTGCGCGCGTTCGGCGAGTTCGCACTCGGCGAGACCGCCACGTTCGTGGCACTGCTGATGATCGGCTTCGGTTACGTCTGGAGAAGGGGGGCACTCGAATGGAAGTAACCCGCCAGTCGGCCGACGAGTTCCGCTCGCGCCAGTTGATGGCTCGCGACATGCTTCGAGGCGACCTCGAGGGCGATGACTTCGACCGCATCGTCGAGCAGGCGGTCATGACCACGACGCTCGACCGCGCCGTCTCGTGGGCGCAGGGCAACTCGATGTTCCCGCTGACATTCGGCCTCGCCTGCTGCGCGATCGAGATGATGTCGATCGTGGCCGCGCGTGTGGACATCGCCCGCTTCGGCTTCGAGGCATTTCGGGCCTCCCCGCGCCAGGCTGACCTGATCATCCTCTCCGGGCGCGTCTCGACCAAGATGGCGCCGGTGATCCGCCGCATCTACGACCAGATGCTCGAGCCGAAATATCGCGATCAGCATGGGCGCATGCTGCTCCTCGATGGGCGTCTTCAACAACTACGCGCTCGTACCGAGCGACAAGTTCCTGCCGATCGACGTGCACGTGCCCGGCTGCCCGCCGCGTCCGGAGGCACTGGCCCACGGCATCCTCCGGCTCCGCGAGAAGATCCAGGGCAACGACCGCGAGGGTTGGCGCGAGCGCTACGACGCAATCGGCACCGAGGAGTTTCTGCCCTCCGATGGTGGCTCGCTTTCCTCCGATGGTGGCTCGCTTGCCACCATCGGGCCTGACGTGCCAGGAGGCCCTGCCAGTGCCTGACCAGAGCGGCCTCGAGGCGCTCGCGCAGGTGCTGCGCGACGCCGATCCCGACTGCGTGCTCGGTACGCAGCCATCAGTTCGGGCGGGCTGAGATCCAGATCGATCCGGCAAGGAACGTCGCTGTGCTCGAGCGAGCTCCGCGAGCAGGGCTACAGCTTCCTCGCGAGCCTGCACGGGGTCGACTATTACCCGCATGAGCCGCGCCTTGGCGTGATCTACGAGCTGCTCGACATGAAGGAGGTCGACCGCGTCTCAGTCAAGGTTCGCGTGTCGATCGACGACCCGAAGGTCCCGACGGTCACCGGGCTCTGGCCGGGAGCCGACTTCCCCGAGCGCGAGGTCTACGACATGTTCGGCGTCGAGTTCGAGGGTCACAACGACCTGCGCCGGATCCTGATGCCCGAGGACTATGAGGGCTTCCCGCAACGCCGTGACTTCCCGGTCGGTGGCGAACCGGTGCTGTTCACCTACAACGAGAACGACGGCTACGGAGCCGACCGATGAGCGCGCTCAGCGATTACCGCAAACGCGAGGAGTCGGTGACGATGTCGACCGAGCCGGCCGGCATGGGCGAGACCCATGAGCTGCTGACGCTGAACATCGGCCCGCACCACCCCGCCACGCACGGCGTGCTGCGGCTGCTGGCGACACTCGAGGGTGAGGTCGTGCGTGACATCAAGCCGATCATCGGCTACGTCCACACCGGCATCGAGAAGACGGCCGAGCAGAAGTCGTACTGGAAGGTCATCCCCGTGGTCGAACGGATGGACTACCTGAGCTACTACTTCAACGCGATGGCCTTCTGCGGCGCCGTGGAGACGCTGCTCGGCCTCGAGGTGCCGCCGCGCGCGCAGTACCTGCGAGTGCTGCACCTCGAGTTGAATCGGATCATGTCGCATCTGGTCTGGCTCGGAACGAGCGCGCTCGACCTTGGTGCGATGTCGATGTTCTGGTACTGCTTCCGCGAGCGCGAGGCGATCCTCGATCTGTTCGAGATGTCGTCGGGACAGCGGATGCACACTCGCTATTTCCAGATCGGCGGCGTGATCGAGGACATTCCGGTCGGGTTCGCCAAGAAGGTCCAGGACTTCGTCGACAAGATGCCGACCCGTGCCGACCAGTACGCGGACCTGCTCGAGAAGAACGAGATCCTGCTCGCGCGGTTGCGCGACAGTTGCATCCTCGACGAGCAGACGCTGCTCGGCCTCAACGTGACAGGGCCGTTGCTGCGCGCGGCAGGGAACCCATGGGATCTGCGCAAGGCCGCTCCGTACTCGAGCTACGACCATTTCGACTTCAAGGTGCCCGTCGGCAGCGTCGGCGACAACTACGACCGCTTCCGCGTGCGCCACGCCGAGCTTTACGAGTCCACGAACATCATCCAGCAGGCGTTGAACGGCCTGCCCGAGGGTCCGTTCATCGCCGATGACCGCAAGGTCGTGCTGCCGCCCCGCCATGAGCTGGCGACGAGCATGGAGGCGCTGATCCACCACTTCAAGCTCGTGACCGAGGGTTTCCGCGTCCCGGAGGGTGAGTGCTACTACCCGATCGAGGCGCCGCGCGGCGAACTCGGCTGCTTCGTTCGCGCCGACGGCTCCGCGAAGCCGGCGCGTGTGCACATGCGCGACCCGAGCTTCGTCAACCTGCAGGCGACCGCGCCGATGGTCAAGGACGCATATATCGCGGACCTGATCGCGACGCTGGCGATGGTCGACCCGGTGTTGGGGGGTGTCGACCGATGAGTGCGATCGACCGCCGGCCGCCGGTGAAGCGCTATGAGCACGGCTCGCGTGTTCCGGGCTGGGACGAGGCAGTCGACCTCACCAAGCCACCTGCAACGGTCCCCGACCCGGCATTGACGCCGGTGCCCGAGGAGCTGCGTGCCGGGATCGAACGCCTGATGGGCGAGTACCCCGACTTCCGCTCAGCGTCAATCCCGGCCCTGCACCTAGCTCAGGACCATCACGGCTGGCTCTCGCCCGAGGCGATCGGGCAGGTGGCGTGCGTGATGCGGTTGACGCCCGCCTACCTGACCTCGGTCGCGAGCTTCTACGACATGTTCTCGCTCCAGCCCAAGCCCGCACACGACGTCTATGTCTGCACCAACATCTCCTGCTCACTGCTGGGCGCGGACGAGTTCTACGAAGCCATGTGCGCCGCGACCGAGGGCCACGCTGAGATCGGAGTGCGCGGCTTCGAGTGTCTCGGCGCCTGCGACATCGGCCCGATGGCGTCGGTCGATGGTGAGTTCGTCGGCCCGCTGAACCTCGACGATGCGACGCTGATCGTCGAGGACATCGAGGCGGGCCGTCCAGTGCTCGAACACAAGCAGCTGCGTCACCGCGCGGTCGCCGACTCCAACGGCCGCGTCGCAGGCTTCGAGGGGCTCGATCCGGTGGGGCAGGGGGACCAGGCGTGACCAGGCATCTGCTGTTCGACCGCATTGACGAGCCGGGCCTCAACACGATCCCGGTCTATGAGGAGCGCGGCGGCTACGGCGCCCTGCGCAAGGCGCTGGCGATGCCACCGGCGGCGATCGTCGAGGAGATCAAGCAATCGGGACTGCGCGGGCGCGGGGGCGCGGGGTTCCAGATGGGCCAGAAGGCGTCGTTCCTTCCGCAGGGCGACATGCCCAAGTACCTGGTGTGCAACGCCGACGAGTCCGAGCCCGGAACCTTCAAGGACCGCGAGTTGATGCAGAAGTCCCCGCACTCGCTGATCGAAGGGATCGTCATCACGACCTTCGGCACGGGTATCCACCATGCCTTCATCTATATCCGCGGCGAGTATGTGCTGCAGGCCGAGGTCCTGCAGTCGGCGATCGCCGAGGCTGAGGCGGCCGGCTATGTTGGCGAGAACATCCTCGGGTCCGGCCACTCGCTCAAGCTGGTGCTGCACCGCGGCGCCGGCGCCTACATCTGCGGCGAGGAGACGGGCCTGCTGGACTCGCTCGAGGGCAAGCGCGGCAATCCGCGGCTGAAGCCCCCGTTCCCGGCGATTGAAGGCGCCTACCACGGCCCGACCCTGGTCAACAATGTCGAGACGCTTGCGACGGTGCCGACGATCATCAACATGAGCGGCGCCGACTACGCGCAGCTCGGCACCACCGGCTCGACCGGCACCAAGCTGATCTCCGTGTCCGGCGATGTCCAGCGCCCCGGCAACTATGAGATCGAGCTCGGCACCTCGAGCCGCGAAATCATCTACGGCCTCTGCGGCGGACCAAAGCCAGGCCACGAGGTGAAGATGTGGTTCCCGGGCGGCTCGAGCTCGCCGGTGCTGCTGCCCGAGGACCTCGACCTCTCCTACGACTTCGACACGCTGGCCAAGGCCGGCTCGATGCTCGGCTCGGGTGCGATCATCGTCGTTGACGAGACCCACACAGCTCTCGAGGTCATGCAGAAGCTGACCAAGTTCTATGCGCACGAGTCCTGCGGCAAGTGCGTCCCGTGCCGTGAGGGCACCGACTGGACGCACAAGATGCTCGCTCGGATCGAGGCGGGCGAGGCCACGCCGATGGACCTCGATATCGTCGCCTCCGTTCAGACCCAGATCATCGGCAACTGCCTGTGCGTGCTCGGTGATGCGATGGCGATGCCGGTCGGGTCGATCGTCGCGAAGTTCAGGGAAGAGCTCGAAGCAGAGATTGAAGCCGCGCGGGAGCGCGCCAACTCCATCGTCTATGCCGCGGCCTGAACAGAAGCTCATAAACCTCACGATCGACGGCTGTGAGGTGCAGGCTGTCGAGGGTTCGATGCTGGTCGACGCCGCCAGGCAGGCCGATGTTGAGATCCCCTATTTCTGCTACGAGCCGAAGCTGGGCGAGCCGGTCGGCGCGTGCCGTATGTGCCTGGTTGAGATCGAGGGCATCCCCAAGCTGCAGACGTCCTGCTCAACAGCCGCGCGCGACGGAATGGTGGTCAACACGAAGGTCGAGCGCGTGCTCGAGGCGCAGAACGCGGTGATCGAGTTCCTGCTCGTCAACCATCCGCTCGACTGCCCGGTCTGCGACAAGGGCGGCGAGTGCCCGCTGCAGGACTACACCTTCGGATGGGGCAAGGGCCGGAGCCGGGTGATCGAGCCCAAGCGCCACTTCGTCAAGCCGTTGGCGCTCTCGCCGCTGATCGCAATCGACCGCGAGCGCTGCATCCTCTGCTACCGGTGCGTGCGCTTCAGCCAGGAGGTCGCCGAGGACTGGCAACTGATCTTCACCGAGCGTGGCGCGCACACGTTCGTGGGCACCCACGACGGGCACCCCTACGTGGCGCCGTTCAGCGGCAACATCGTCGAGCTCTGCCCGGTCGGGGCACTGACCTCGCAGCCCTACCGCTTCCGTGCCCGGCCCTGGGACATCGAGGGCGCCGGTGGCATCTGCACGCTCTGCCCGTCGCAGTGCAACGTCGAGTTCACCGTGCGCGACGACAAGGTCGTACGAGTGCTCTCGCGCGAGAACCCTGGTGTCGACGACGGCTGGCTGTGTGACAAGGGTCGCTTCGCCTACCAGGCGATCCACGTCGACGAGCGCCTGACCACGCCTCTGGTCCGCGACGCCGGCGGTGAGCTGCGGCCGGCGTCCTGGGACCAGGCCCTGAGCGCCGCGGCCGCGATCGCCGAGCACCGCGGCCGCACGGCGGCGCTGGTGGGTGGGCAGGCCACCAACGAGGAGGCATTCCTGCTCGGACGTATGCTGCGCGAGGGGCTGGCGTCCGGCGACATCGACTCCCGCCTCCTGCCGGCCTCCGATCCGGCGCGCGCACCGGTCGACCTGGGGCTCGCGCGGGCGCTGGCGGCGCCCGCCCTGCAGGCCAGCGTGCCGGACATCGAGTTCGCCCACACGGTGCTGGTGCTCGGCACCGAGCCGCTCGACGACTCGCCGATCCTCGATCTGCGGATCCGCAAGGGCGTGCGTCGCAATGGCGTCAGGCTCGCGATCGCCAGCGCGCGGCCGAGCACCCTGGACCCGAGCGCGGAGCTGTCGATCCGCTACGCGCCCGGCGGTGAGGTGGAGTTCCTGACAGGACTCGAGTGGGCGCTCACGGCTCCCGGCTCCGGCGATCTGCACGAGCTCGCGAAGCTGCTGCGCGATGGCGGCGAGGACGTCGTGATCCTCTGGGGCGAGTCGCTGCACGCCGACGCCCTCGCGGCGCTGCTGCGCATCGCCGCGAAGCTCGGCTTCGCCGAGCGCGAGGGCGCCGGGCTGCTTGAGGTCCCCTCCGGCACCAACTCCCGCGGCATCCGCGAGGCGGGCGCGCTGCCCGACGCCGGCCCCGGGTACTCCGAGGTCGAGCCCGGTCGCGGCGCATCGGAGATCGCCGATGCGCTGATCGCCGGCGACGATACGGCGCTCTATCTCCTCCAGGTCGACCCGCTGCGTGACCTGCCTGACAGCACCCGCTGGGCACACGCGCTCGATCGCGCGGGGATCGTGGTCGCCCACGCCGCCGTACTGACGGAGGGAATCGCCGCCCATGCCGACGTCGTGTTCCCGGCTGAGTCGAGCGCCGAGAAGGAGGGCACGATTGTGCACCCCGACGGACGCGTGCAGCGGCTGCGCACTGCGATCAAACATCCAGGCGAGGTGCGGTCGGGCTGGCAGGTGCTGGCTGACGTGTCCAGGAGCATTGGCGCCGATCTGGGTGTGCTGACCGCTGGCATGGCCTTCAAGCAGCTGGTTGAGGCGGTCCCGTTCTACGCCGGTTTGACACTCGAGGAGATCGGCGGACGCGGCGTGCGCTGGCCTGCGACGGAGGCTGCCGCGGCGATGCCGGCCGGTGCCGCCTCCGATGCTGTGCCGGCGCTGAGCGTCGGCCCCCGTTCGTCGTCGGCAGGTCTCTCCTCGCCTGAGTCCTCGGATCTCGCAACGGGCGGCTCCGGCGGGCGTATGCGGGTCGGTCTGTACCGCTCGATCTGGGCGGCGCCCGAGGTCGAGATCTCGCCGGCGCTGCGGTTCACGGTCGCCGAGCAGTTGGTCGAGCTCTCGCCCGAGGATGCGGTGAGGCTCGGGATCGAGCACGGCGCAGCGGTGCAGGTGGCCCAGAACGGGACGCGGCTGAACGGCCGCGCCGCGATCCGCACCGGCGTGCCGGCCGGGACCGCCTTCGTGGCGGCCGGGATCGCGCAGGACTCCGCAAACGCTCTGACGGAGACACTCGTGGAGGTCGTGAAGGCGTGATCACGTTCGCCGACGTGACCTACTTCGAGCCCTGGTGGGTGCAGATCGTCAAGTCGCTGCTCATCTTCGGGGTGATCTTCGGGATCCTGCCGATGATCATCATCTACGAGCGCAAGCTGCTCGGCCGCTTCCAGAACCGCTACGGCCCGAACCGCGTCGGCCCCTTCGGTCTGATGCAGCCGCTCGCCGAGATCGTCAAGTTCGCGCGTAAGGAGGCATTCCGACCACGCACCTCGGTCGGCTTCCTGTTCCACGCGGCGCCGGCGATCTCGATCATCACGGCTGTCGGGGCGCTCGCGATCATCCCGTTCGGCGGCGTCCATTTCGTCTTCGGTCAGCAGGTCGGTCTATACGGGGTCGACATCTCGGTCGGACCCCTGTACGTGTTCGCGCTCGGTGGCATCTCGTTCTACGGGATCCTGCTGGGCGGCTGGGCCTCAGGCTCGAAGTACTCGTTCCTGGGGTCGATGCGAGCCGCGGCGCAGCTGATCTCCTACGAGGTGGCGCAGGGCCTGGCGCTGGTTGGCGTGCTGATCACCGCCCAGACGCTGTCGATGACGGGGATCGTCAATGCCCAGAGGGGCATGTGGTACGTCATCCCGCAGCTGTGCGGCTTCCTGATCTTCATGGTTGCGTCTTTCGCGGAGACCAACCGTGCACCGTTCGACCTGGTCGAGGCCGACGGTGAGCTCGGCGGCGGCTATTTCACCGAATACGGCGGTACCGCCTTCGTTGCCTACCTCTTCGCCGAATACGTGAACATGCTGGTCGTCTCAGGGATGGCGACCACGATCTTCCTCGGTGGTTGGCTGCTGCCGTTCGGGATCCACCCGCCCGCATGGGTCGACCCGTTCGTCGTGCTCGGAAAGATGATGATCTTCATGACTCTCTTCATCTGGATCCGCGCGACGCTCCCCCGCCTGCGTTATGACCAGCTGATGTCGTTCGGCTGGAAGGTGCTGTTGCCGCTGGCCACCCTCAACCTGCTCGTCACGGCGATCATCGTCGCCTAGGGGACCAATCCTCCACCGCCCCTTAGAACTGGATAACTCATGGCATATGACCCCGGACCAGACGTAATCGAAGTAGTCCGCCACCCGCCGCGCAACGCGGCGGCAAGCACCTACCGCATCTTCGGCGAGACCCTTCGCGGCATGAAGACGACATTGGCGCGCGTCGCCGAGGGTCCGGTCACGATCCAGTACCCGGAGGAGAAGACGCCCGTCTACCCACGCTTCCGCGGCAGGCACAAGCTTCACAAGTTCGAGGATTCGGGCCTTGAGAAGTGCGTCGGCTGCTCGCTCTGCGCCGCCGCCTGTCCAGCCGACTGCATTCGCGTGGTCGCCGCCGAGAACACTCCCGACAATCGCGTGTCGGCCGGCGAGCGTTACGCCGCCGTGTATGAGATCAACCTCAGCCGTTGCATCTTCTGTGGTTATTGTGAGATCGCCTGCCCGTTCGACGCGATCACGATGGGCCATGACTACGAGATGTCCGATTACACGCGCTCCGACCTGATCTTCACCAAGGAGATGCTGTTGGCGGAGCCGCTCGAGCGCACCCCGCTGAGGACGGAGGGCGAGTAGTGGGCAGCGAGCAGCACCCTCACGGGCCCCAGCCGGGAGAGCCCGCCTGATGTCGCAGGTGATCTTCTTCATTGCCGCGATCAGCGCCCTGGTCGGCGCGATCGGTGTGGTGACCGTGCGCAATCCGCTCTACGCGGTGCTCTGCCTGGTCTGCCACCTGATTGCGCTGGCAGCGCTGTTCCTGCTCCTGCGGGCGGAATTCGTCGCGGCTGCCCAGGTTGTCGTGTACGCCGGCGCGGTGATGGTGTTGTATGTGTTCGTCGTGGCCTACGTCGGAGGTGGCGATGAGATCGCCGCCGGCAGTGCGCTGCGGATCCTCGGCCCGCTGTTCGCGCTCGCGCTCGCGATCGAGCTGCTCATCGCGATGCTCGGCTCGGCGCTGCAGGGGATCGGCGGCAAGGGCGCTTCCTTCCGGCTCGGCTTCGGCACTCCGAAGGAGATCGGCAGGTTGTTCCTGACCCAATTCCTGCTGCCGTTCGAGCTCGCGTCGATACTGCTCCTGGTCGCCGCGATCGGCGCGGTGGTGCTGGCCCGTCGCCGTCGCGGCCTCGACGCCGACGACACCGAGCTCGCGCAGGTCCTGGCGGCGCCCCGGCCCGCCTACACCGGCACCATCGCCGAGGGTGTGGGTGTGCGGCGCGTACGTGAGGAGCTCGAGCAGCAGGACGGTGGCGTGTTCGAGCTGATCGGCAGTGAGGACGGTGAGGACCAGTGAGCCTCGGGTGGTACCTGGCCGTCTCGGTCCTGATCTTCTGCATCGGCTCCGGTGGCGTGCTCGTCCGGCGCAACCCGCTCGTGATCCTGCTCTGCCTCGAGCTGATGCTGAACGCGGGCAACCTCGCGCTGGTCACCTTCGCGCGCATGCACGGCGGCGAAGCGGGCCAGATCTTCGCGCTGATCGTGATGGTGGTGGCGGCCTGCGAGGTCACGGTCGGGCTCGGACTGCTGGTGGCGATCAGTCGGCGCAACCTGCCCATCGATGTCGACGAACTGCATGAGTTGAACGGATGAGCCCGACTACCTGGGGCTGGCTCGTCCTGCTGTTCCCGCTGCTGGGCACGATCGCGATCGGCCTTGGCTTCAAGCGCTACAGCAGGGCTGCCGGCGTACTCGGAACCACCGCGATCGCCCTCTCCTTCGTGTGCTCCGTCGGCGCGCTGATCGCCCTGCAGAGCCGCGGCCCCGCCAACCGCGAGGTCACCTCGAGCCTGTGGGATTACGCGGTCAGCACCGGCCTGAACGCGAAGCTGCAGATCCTGGTCGACCCGATCTCCGTGTTCATGATCCTGGTGGTCACCGGCGTGTCGACGATGATCCATCTGTACTCGACCGCATATATGCGGTCGGACCGGGGCTACTCGCGTTACTTCGCGTACCTCAACTTCTTCGTGTTCTCGATGCTGCTCCTGGTGTTGGGCGGGAACTTCGTCATCCTGATCGTCGGCTGGGCCTTCGTCGGCGCCGCGTCCTATCTGCTGGTCTCGTTCTGGTATCGGCGAACGACCGCAACCCGTGCCGGTGTCAAGGCATTCGTGATCAACGTGGTCGGCGACGTGGGCCTCGTGCTCGGCACCTTCTTCATCTTCCGCCACACGCACACGGTCACGTTCCTGGGCAGCTTCGCGGCCGCACCGCACGTCTTCCACACCGACTCCCCCGATCTGGTCGCCGGCTGCCTCCTGTTCCTGGTCGGTGCCTTCGCCAAGTCGGCTCAGGTTCCCCTGCACACATGGCTTCCGGACGCGATGGAGGGCCCGACCCCGGTCTCCTCGCTGATCCATGCCGCGACGATGGTGACCGCCGGCGTCTACCTGATCGTGCGCCTGCACCCACTGTTCCAGCTGGCACCGACGGCGGGCGACGTCGGCGTGATCGTCGGCTGCGCGACGCTGTTGATCGCGGGCTCAATCGCTCTGGTGGTGACCGATCTCAAGCGCGTGATCGCGTACTCGACGATGTCCCAGATCGGCTACATGATCATGGGAGCCTCAGCCGGCGCCTACTCGGCGGCGCTGTTTCACCTGATGACGCACGCGTTCTTCAAGGCGCTGCTGTTCATGGCCGCCGGCTCGATCATCGGCGCCATGGCAGGCAACCAGTCGCTCGATCGCATGCATGGCTTCCGCAAGGCGATGCCGTTCACGTTCGCCTGTTTCATCGTCGGGGGGCTTGCGCTCTCCGGGATCCCGCCGTTCTCCGGCTGGCTCTCCAAGGACGACATCCTCGCCTACGTCGATAACCGCGGGGGCCTGTTCGAGGTGGTCGGGATCCTCGGGTACATCGGCGCCGGGATGACAGGTCTCTACACCTTCCGGATGATCTTCCGCGCCTTCTGGGGTGAGCCATCGCCCGAGGCCGTCGAGCTCGAGCACGGCCACCTCGCCCATGCCGACGTGCCGCGCAACCCGATGACCGGTGAAGAGGAGGACAACGAAGTCGGCTTCCCGGGTTCCGAGCACGTGATCGCCGAGCGCGAGCCCGCGATGAAGGTCGCGATGGTCGTGCTGGCGGTCCTCGCCGTGGTCGGCGGGCTCATCCAGGTGCCGGGCGTCGATGACTTCATCGGCAGGTTCCTGGCCCCGGCGTTTGTGAACACCCCGCTCGCATCGCCCGCCGATGAGCCGAGTACGCGCCAGGACTGGATCGGCCTCGTGATCGGCGCCGGGATCGGTCTGATCGGGATCTCCATTGCCTACAGCATCTATGTCGCCCGTCCCGGTACCTCGACCAGGCTCCAGAAGGCGATGCCGTGGCTGCACAACCTCCTGATCCACAAGTGGTACTTCGACGAGGCGATCGACGTGCTCGTCGTCCGCCCGGCGTTGGCGATCGGTCGGTTCACTGACTCGGTGCTCGAGAAGATCGTTATCTTCGGCGGCGTCACCGGCGGCGTCACGGGTGCTGTGCGGTCCGGCTCCGCGGCCGTGCGCCGCGCGCAGACCGGCTTCCTTCGCTATTACGCCGCGGCCGTGATCCTCGGGCTGTCCGCCGTCGTCCTCTACTTCCTGATCTCATCGACCTGATCCGAACGTGACGCTCTCGATCCTCCTCTGGCTGCCGTTGGCCCTGGCTCTCATCGCCACGCAGCTCCCCACCCGTCTGATCGGCCGCAGCATGGCCGTGCTCAGCCTGATCCCGCTGGCCGTCGCGATCAGCTTCATCGCCCGCTTCCATTCCTCGGATCCGGGCCTGCAGTTCGTGACCGACAGGGTCTGGATCAGCTCGCTCGGGATCCACTACAAGCTCGGGATCAACGGGCTCAACGTGACGCTGGTGCTGCTGACCACGGTCCTGTTCACGCTCGCGCTCGCCTGGTCGGCGATGCGCGACGTCGAGCGCCCCAGGTACTACTACTTCCACTTCGGGCTCGCGGAGAGCGCCGTGCTCGGCGCGTTCCTGGCTCAGGACCTGATCCTGTTCGTCGCGTTCTTCGATCTGATGCTGATCCCCTTCTACTTCCTGGTCGGTTCCTGGGGCAGTGGCGATCGGGTTCGGGCGACGATCAAGATGGTGATCTACACGGCCGTGGGGTCGTTCCTGATGTTGGCCGCCGCGGTCGCCACGGGCGTGCTCGCCTCGAGCGATCACAACACCGCGATCAGCTTCACGTTCAGCACGCTGCAGCATCTGCCGCTGTCGCGTACCGATCAGGAGTGGATCTTCCTCGGCTTTGCCGCGGCGTTCCTGGTCAAGATGCCGATCGCGCCTTTCCACGGCTGGATGGCCGACGCCTACAAGTCGATGCCGATCGCGGCCGTCGCCGTGTTCTCGGGCGTCGTCGCCAAGGTCGCCAGCTACGGCTTCCTGCAGATCGTGCTGCCGCTGTTCCCGAACGCCTCGCATCACTTCCAGTTGCTGATGCTGATCATCGCGCTCGTCTCGATCATGTGGGGCACGGCGATTGCCTTCACGACCCGCGACGCCCGCCTGGTCATCGGCTATTCGAGCGTCGCGCAGATGGGATTCATCCTGCTCGGGATCTTCTCTCTGCAGGCCGACGGCGGCCAGGGGGCGCTGCTGCAGATGATCAACCACGGTGTCGTCACCGCGGCGTCGTTCTTCGTCATCGCCGCCGTCGCCGCCCGCGCGGGCGGAAGCGAGAATCTCGGCGACATGGGCGGCGAGGCATTCAGGGCGCCCGTGCTCGCAACTCTGTTCCTGATCGTCACGCTCGCGAATCTGGCGATGCCGGGCTCCTCCAACTTCATCGGCGAGTTCATGATCCTGCTGGGGGCCTTCGACTCGCACATCGCGGTCGCGGTGATCGCATCGGTCGCAGTCGTGGGCGCAGCCTTCTACGGATTGCGGCTCTTCATCGCCGCGATGCACAACCGTGTGGGGCGGGGCGTGAGCTCGCGGGAGGTCAGCCTGAATGAGGTGATCGCGATCGTGCCGCTCGTCGCCATCATCCTGGTGCTGGCCTTCTACCCGCAGTTCGGCCTCACCAAGTCCGAGGCGACGATGAAGGTCGCGCTCTACCCCGCCGCCTCGGTCGGCAGCACCGCGCCGTACGCGCTACCACAGGCCGTCGCATCGACGAGCCGCTTCAAAGCGCCGCCGTCGAGTGAGACCGCGTACTCCCCCACAACCGCTGCCGGGTCCGCCAAGTCGAATCGGACTGGATCCGAACAATGACCGCCCAGCTGCTCGCGGCCACCGCCGTCACCCACGTGCGGGGCCCGTCAATCGATTGGGCGGGGATGTCGCCCTTCATCGTGCTCGCCGTCGGCGCGATCGTGGTGCTTGTGGTCGGGTTGGCCTCGAGCGCCTATGTGCGCCGTCAGATCGTCCCGGCGCTGTCACTGGTCACGTTGGCCGGCGCGATTGGGACGCTGATCTGGCGCTTCGGAACGCCTCAGAACCTGGTCGCCGGAGCGCTGCGGATGGACGACCTGGCGGTGATCGTCGATCTGATCTGTGTGGTTGCGGCCGTCGCCGCTGTGCTGCTGGCGTGGCGCTCGGAGGCGCCGCGTGAAGCGGGCGAGGGCGAGTTCCACGGCCTGCTGCTGTTCAGCGTGCTTGGCATGGCCGTGCTCATCTCGGCACAGGACATCGTGACGCTGTTCATCGGCATCGAGCTGCTGTCGATCCCGCTCTACATTCTGTGCGCGGCCGAGTACCGACGCGAGGGCTCGCTCGAATCAGGCCTCAAGTACCTGATCATCGGCTCGGTCGGGTCGGCGACGCTGCTCTACGGCCTGGCGATGATCTACGGCGCAACCGGCCAGACCGGCTTCGACGCGATCGCGCAGGTGCTCGCCGGTGGACATGACGCGGGCATGCTGGCATCCGGAAACCTGCTCGGCGACCCGCTGCTGCTGACCGGGATTGCGCTGGTCGTGGTCGGCTTTGCGTTCAAGGCCTCGGTCGCGCCGTTCCATCAGTGGACGCCTGACGTTTACGAGGGCGCGCCGACGCCGATCACCGCCTTCATGGCGACGGCGACCAAGGCCGCGGCACTCGCCGTCTTCCTGCGCTTCTTCGATGTCGCCGTGATCTCCGAGCAGCCCAAGTGGGCCCCGGCGTTGGCGACCCTGGCCGCCATCACCATCATCGTCGGCAACGTCGGCGCGCTCGGCCAGACATCGATGAAGCGACTGCTCGGCTACTCGGGCGTCGCCCAGGCCGGCTACATGCTGTGCGGTGTGATCGTCGGCTCGCGCCTCGGCGTCTCTGCGACCGTGCTCTACCTGATCGCCTATCTGCTGATGAACGTGGCCGCCTTCGCGGTGGTCCAAAGTCAGGAGACGGAGACCGGCAACGATCGCGTCAGCGGCCTCTCAGGGCTCGGCAGGCGCAACCCGCTGCTCGCCTGGGTGATCACGATCGCGATGCTTGGGCTCGCCGGGATCCCTGGCACGGTTGGCTTCATCGGCAAGTTCCAGCTGATTCACGCACTGGTGGCCGGCAACTACACCTGGCTTGCGATCGTGCTGGTGGTCGGCGCCATGATCTCTCTCGGCTACTACCTCCGGGTGGTCGCCGTGGTCTGGATGTCACCGGCGCCTTCATCGGCCGGCGTCCCGATTTCTGCCGCCGGACCGTCTCCGGTTGGGGGCGCCCCCGTCACGGTTGCAGGCGGGCCCGCTGCGGTCGCCGGCGGCCCCGCGCCGATCGCCGGTGGCTCTCCCGAGGCCGACAAGCTCCCCTACCCCGAGGTGGTTCTGGTCGGCGTCGTGTTCGCCGCAGCGGTGATCGTCTTCGGAGTGATCCCGGAGCCGCTGTTCAACCTCGCCGCGCACGCAGGCGCGGCGCTTCCCGGCCTGGTCTGATCCCTACCTGGTCTCTGGTCCCGCGGCCGTTGCCGCGCGATCAGGTCGGTCTGGACGTGTCCAATCTGACAAATCGTCGGGGCGCGAGGGCGAGTTGCTCAAACATGCACGATTCTCGTGCAGGTACGAGCAAATCACGCGCCCAAAGTTCGATTTGCCAGATTGAGCATGTTCGCCGGTGCGTGTCCTCCAACACGGCGAGCTCATCCGCGAACCTCCGATCTCCGGACCTCCGGTACGCGACTGCCCTCAGGGAACCACCGGTTTCGCGCAGAGCGTGCGCTACGGGCGGATCAGACCTTGCGCCACTCCGGGACCCATGAGCCGTCGTCGCGTCGACTGAAGTCCTGGAACAGGCTCGGAGCCTCCGCCTTCATCGCCCCGGCGATGAGGTTGAAGACAAGCCTCAGCTCCTCCTCGGCGCCGGGCGCGGTGCGCATCTCGATCACGTGGCGGAGCGTGCGCACATTGGCGGTCCAGAGGATGTCCGTGCTCAGCCCTATCGGCGCGAGCCTCCTCAGCGCCGAAGTGATCTCCTTCTTGAGCGCGAACGGCATCTCACCGCTGTCGAGGTCGAGCTGCTCGGCCGCGCTGAGCTGAAACTCCTCGAGCTGCTCGACGAGACTGATCACCTGATCGCGTACCGGCTCGAGCGCCGGGGGCACGCGAAAGCCGATGTCCGTAAGCCGCACGTAGCGCAGGCTCTCCTGGCTGAAGGCCGAACCGGCGCGATGCCTCACGAGCTCATGTGTGAAGACGCGCGATGTGTTGCGGAACGCGAAGCTGTAATTGGCGTGTTCGAGCACGCTTCCGTGAGCGCTCTGCAGAACGTTGGCGAAGTACGCCTCCTGATCGGTGCGGATCCGCGTCACGTTCGGGTTGAGGCCGGGCTCCCAGCTGCGGTAACACATGCGCCCACCGAACTCGGCCAGCAACTCGCCGTCCTTCAGCGACTCGAGCGCGTCCTCGCGCATGTCGAGCCAGGAGCTGCCACCCACCGTCTCCAGGTATGCGCGCATCCCCCCAAGGTCGACCGACGGGCGGGCCACGAGGAAGACCTGAGGAGACGTCTCATGCATCGCTGCCATCCAAGCGAACGGCTCGGACGAAAGCGGCCCTCGACGTCAGCGCTTTGCGCAAACAGCGGTGTTATCCGTCCCCGAGGGACTCGGGTACCAGTCGGCGCGGTGATCGGCTCGGATGAAGGGGTACCCCACCACGCAGTTTCGGTGCGATATCGGTGCGATATCGCACCGACAGTGACGTCAGGAGATCTCGCTTGCGCGGACGGCGGGAAATCTCGCTTGCGCGGACGGGGGGAAATCTCCCCGGCGCGGACGGGGGGAAATCTCCCCGGCGCGGACGGGGGGAAATCTCCCTGGCGCGGATAGATGTGGCAGTCAACGAGGGTGGTCGGACTGCCGTTCGATTCAGCGGAGAGAGGGGGATTCGAACCCCCGAACGAGTTTCCCCGTTACACGATTTCCAGTCGTGCCCGTTCAACCACTCCGGCACCTCTCCGGGAGGCGAGCCAAGCGTAGCGGGGAGGCCGCCGCTGGGGCACTTGGTCACTGGGTGACCGGCCGAGTCGTCGCTGTGGCGCCGGGGCGGTCCAGCGGGACCGGCCCCGGCAGTGACAGGCCGGCGGGCGTCGGGCTAGATCTGCCAGGCGCCCTGACGCAGGAGGGGGACCTCGCTCCCGTCCGCGCGGACGCCGGTGACGGCGACGTCGTCGGAGCCGACCATGAAGTCGACGTGGATCGCGCTGACGTTGGCGCGCTCGCGGTCCGGACCCTCGTCGATGCTGAACGGATAGGCACCGCCGAGCGCGAGGTGGCAGGCGGAGTTCTCGTCGAGCAGGATCGAGTAGAAGACCGAGCCCGTCTGGCCGATTCGGCTCTCACGGTCGACCAGCGCGACCTCGCCGATGCGGGCCGCACCGTCGTCCTTGGCAACCATGGAGCGCAGGATCTCGGCGCCGCTGTCGGCGTCGATCTGGACGGCGCGGCCGCGCTCGAATCGGACTCGAAGGCCCTCGATCGGCGCGGCACCCGGGATCAACAGGGGCTTGGTGGCGGTCACGATGCCGTCCACACGCAACGGATCTGGTGCGGTGAACGTCTCCTCCGTGGGAAGGTTCACGGTGCTCACGATCCCGTGGATCGTCGTCATCTGTCCGCTGATCCAGCGCGAGGCTGGCAGCAGCCCAACGGTCAGGTCAGTGCCGGGACCCTCGTAGCGCAGTGCGTCCAGGCGCAGATCGTTGAGCTTGGCGGAGACCCCCTCGAGTTGCTCGAGGCGCTCCATCCATGCCGCCTCGGGGTCCGGCTCGTCAAGGCGCAGAATCCGCTCGATCTCCTTCCAGAGTCGCTCGTACGCAGCCTCAGGCTCGAGTTCGGGATGAACGAGCTGTGCCCAGCCGCGCGTTGGGAAGGGCACGATCGTCCAGTTCGACTGGCGCGCAGCCGTGACCACCATCGCCTCCTTGATCCTGGGCAGCACGTCGAGGCCGAGGAGCTCGGGGTCGACGTCATCGAACAGATGAGGTTCGACCGGTCCCTGAAACGCGATTCGGGCACCGCCGATCTCCCCCAGATGCATGGCGCGCTCGCCGAGCCAGGGTGGCACGTATCCGAGCGTGTCACGGGCCGCGTGCTTGAGCCGGGAGCGCTTGAGGTGCGGGTCGAAGTAGGCGGCGTCCACGTACTTGGCGCCACGGGCATAGGCCGCCTCCGCGACGGCGCGACTGATCGGCTCCTGGCCGGGCTCCACACTTATCCCGACCACCTGGCCGGGCTGGATGTTGGCGCCGATGCCGACCGCAAGATCCGCGATCGCGGCGATCCGCTCGGCCTCAGATCTCACACCGGCCTCGGCTGTGCTCACGCGAGCACCGCCGGCGGGAACACCTTTGACAAGGTCTGCCCAGCGAGCGCGAGGGTCTCGAGGTCGTAACTGTCGGACATCGAGAACCCGAATCCCTCCAGCCCGCTGTCCTTCAGCGCCTGTACGCGTTCCCCGACCGTGTCAGGATCGCCGGAGATCATCGAGTCGATGCTCTCCTGCGGGACGCCGACCTCGCGCAGCGCCGCCTTCTTGGCCTCGGCCGCAGCGTGGGTCGGCGCGATCAACACCCGTCCGAGGGCGGTCTTGGTGATGTCCGCAGGGTCGCGTCCGACGTCTGCACAGTGGGCGTCGAGCACACCGAGCAGGTGCCTGATCTCGTTCGGGCCGCCAAACAGATTGCAGCCATCGCCGTACTGGGCGACCAGGCGCAGCGTCCTGCGCTCGCCGCTGCCGCCGATCATGATGGGGATGTCCCCCCGCACGGGCTTTGGGTTGTTGAAAGCCCCGTTGACACTGAAGTGCGTGCCCTGGAAATGGGCCTGCTCCTCAGTGAACATCGCTCGCGAGATCTGCAGCGCGTCCTCCAGCATTTCGAAGCGCGTCTTGAGCGGCGGGAAGTCATAGCCGTAGGCCATGTGCTCCGCTTCGAACCAGCCGGCGCCGAGGCCGTGCCACACACGGCCGACGGAGATGATGTCCAGCGCCGTTGTGGTCTTGGCGGCGATCGTCGGGTTTCGGTAGGTGACGCTGCCGACCAACAGGCCGAACGTCAGCCTGGTGGTCCGGGCCGCGATCGCGGCAAGGATCGTCGAGCCCTCCAACATCCAGTTCTGCGGGGGGCCGACCGGAGCAATCTGGTGGAGATGATCCATCACGGAGACGGAGCTCATACCCGAAGCCTCCGCGGTGGCGGCGATGTCGCTGACGCGCTGGAAGACCTCGTCCGGCCCGATGCCCGGATAGTTGAAGTTCGGGATGTGAAGAGAGAGAGTGAGTGGAACACGCATGTCCCAGACGCTACCGCGCGCCAGACTCCGGGGCGTTGCCGGCAAGCGGGCGGGAGATGTGCGCTGCTTGTCGAGCCTGCGTTCATTCGGTAGGCTGTGCATGCAGCCCGACCCCGGGGAATGTGATCCCGGGGCTTCTCAGGTCTTAACCGGAAGCCCATCAGGGGTCGGCTTCAATGGCGGTGAGGACTGGTTCTGGTGCGGTACGGCCGCACCAGCGTTGTCTGTAACTAAAGAGGAGAGGTACCTCCATGAGTTCGATGTACGGGCGGTTGGCCGCGCGTGGGCGTGTGGCTGTTGTGCCTGCGGTGGTTGCCGCGGGTGTGGTTGCGGGTGTGGTTGGTGTTTCGTCGGCGTCGGCGCATCGAGCTCATGCTGCGGCCGCGGTGTCGAAGTCGACCTTGACGACTCTGAAGGCGGACTTGGCGAAGGCGGGCCAGGCGCCGAAGTGGTATGCGCCGGGTCCGGCTGTGAATGCCAGGAAGGCTCTGAAGGGCAAGACGATCGTGACGTTCCCGATTTCGTCTGAGATTGATGCCTGCAATACGAAGGGTCAGCAGGGGTATCTGGATGCTGAGGCCAAGAAGCTTGGCGCGCACGTGATCCCACTGTCGTCCACCAGCGGTCCGCCCAGCTGGCAGCAGAACCTGAACCAGGCGGTTACCGACAAGGCCAACGCTGTTGTGATGTTGTGTGGGCCTTCGCCCGCGTTGATGCCGCCGTTGGCAACGTTCAAGGCTGCTCACATCAAGGTGATCGACGGCAACTACAACCAGACGGCCGGCAACCCGGCGTTCCCGCTCACCAACCTCGATGCGGAGAGCGGCGTCAACACGATTCAGGGCGTTCAGACCGATCTGGCTGACGCGTTGGTCAACCTCAAGGGGCAGGCTGCGCACGTGCTGTTCCTCGATTCTCCGCAGGTCGCCCAGGACTTGGGTGCGGCCGGTGGTCTGCAGTCGGCCATGAAGGCCTGGTGCTCGTCATGCACGATCGAGAAGACGGAGTTGTTCGGGACCCAGGACTGGTCGGGCCCGAAGGAGATCGCCGCGGTCACCTCCGATCTGCAGGCCGATCCGAAGATCAACACCGTGATCGTGACGTTCGACGGGATGACTGACGGGATCGAGACCGCGGTCGCTTCGCATCCTGGCGTGAAGATGTATGCGTGGGGTGGGGGTCTTGCTGAGATCAAGAACGTCCAGACCAGCAGCACGTTCGTTGGTGACTCTGGGCCAGATGAGAAGTGGGACGCCTACAACCAGCTGGATCAGACCATCCGCCTGCTGGCTGGGAAGAAGGCCGCTCCGGTAAATAAGGAGATCGCCCCGAATGTGTTCTTCACGAAGGCCAACGCGAAGATCTTCTCGGTTGGTGGTAACGGGACCGAGTATTCCGACAAGGCGTTCGGTAACGGCGCGTTCGAGAAGGACTTCCTGAAGCTGTGGAAGGTCAACAAGTAAAAGGTCTGAGAGCGTAGGTGTTCGCCGGGTCGGTACAACTCTGGGTTGATGAGTAGCAACACCGACACGGCGACACCCGCGCATGTCGTGACCTCGGGAGCCCCGGCGCTTGAGGCGAGGAACCTCGCCAAGAGCTTCGGGGGCTCCCGTGCTCTGAAGGGCGTCGACCTCACGATCAACGCGGGCGAGGTTGTCGCTCTGCTCGGTGAGAACGGCTCAGGCAAGTCGACGCTCGTAAAGATCCTGTCCGGCTACCACGATCCGGAGCCGGGCGGCGAGCTGCGGATGAACGGCATCGACGTGCCCCTGCCGGTACCACTCGGTGCGGCCCGTGAGGTCGGGCTCAGCTTCGTCTACCAGGACCTGGGCCTTGCGGCCGACCTGCTGGTGGTGGAGAACCTGTTCGTCGGGCACCGGGTCACCAGCGGATTGGCGTCGGCAGCACGCATCAGCTGGCGCGTCGAGCGGCAGCGTGCTCGTGAGATCTTCGATCGCTACGGGGTGCGACTGGACCCGAGCGCGCAGGTGGGACGCCTGCGCCCAACCTCTCAGGCGCTGCTTGCGATCGTACGCGCCGCTCATGAGCTGGGCGAGTACCGCGAGCAGCACAAGCAGTCCGGGGGGGTCCTGGTGCTCGACGAGCCGACCGTGTTCCTGCCCGAGCATGAAAAGGTCTTCCTGTTCGACCTTGTGCGCCGGGTGACGGCCGAGGGTCTGGGCGTCCTGTTCGTCTCCCACGACATGACGGCAGTTCGCGAGATCGCCGACCGGGCCGTGGTGCTGCGTGACGGCGCGAAGGTCGGAGATCTGAGCGTCAAGCAGGCGTCCGACGCGGATCTGATCGAGCTCGTCTCTGGCCACCGACTCGACCGCGACACGATCGAGCGGGCGACCACCTACGGGTCCCGGACCACGGTCGAGAGCAGTGGTGGCCAGGTTCTCCTGTCGGCTCGCGAGGTGCGGGGTGGCCGCGTCCGCGGGATCAGCTTCGACCTGCATGCCGGTGAAATCGTCGGGGTCGCAGGTCTGCTCGGTGCCGGCAGCGAGGACCTCCCGTACCTGCTGTTTGGCGACATGCCCGATGCGGCCGGGGAGGTCACGGTCGGAGAGTGGAACGGCGATGTCTCCGAGCTGGCCCCCAGCCGAGCGATCAAGCTCGGCGTGGCGCTGGTCCCCGCCGACCGCAAGCAGCAGGGCGTCGTGGCTGACCTGCCGGTATCGCTCAACATGCTCTCACTGAGTCTCAAGAGTTTCGTGCAGGGTGGGTTCCTGCGTTTGGACAAGCTTCTGGCCGTGGCCAACGAGCGCACCGAGACCTACGACGTACGTCCCCGTGACGCGTCCCTGAACATGTCGGCGCTGTCGGGCGGCAACCAGCAGAAGGCGGTATTGGCGCGCTGGCTCGAGCAGGGGCCGACCGTGTTGTTGCTGCACGAGCCAACCCAGGGGGTTGATGTCGCCACGCGCCATCAGATCTATGAGCTGATGCGGGCGCGTGCAGCGCAGGGGGCCGCGATCCTGTGGGTATCGACGGACTTCGATGAGCTCGCAACCGTCTCCCACCGGATCCTGCTGTGTGCGGGCGGTGTCATCGCGGGGACGATCGCGCCGCCGTACAGCCGTGACCGGATTGCCAGTGAGGTCTACTCCGCCGCCGCGCGCGGCAGCGCCAGAGAGGTGACGGTGCAGTCATGACGACCAGCGCCGACGAACCAACCGAGGCCGCTCCGCCGCCGGCTTCGTCTTCGGGCTCCGGCCACGGTTCGGGGCTCTCCCGCGTCTTCAACTCGCGCACTCTCGAAGCATCGTTGCTGCCGATCGGCCTCGTGCTGGTGATCGCGGGGTTCGGCATCGCGCGCCCGGACACGTTCTTCCAGTGGTCGAACTTCACCAGCATCTTCGGTCTCAACGCGACCGAGCTGGTGCTCGCGATGGCGCTGCTGATCCCGCTCACCAACGGCGACCTGGATCTCTCCGTCGCCGAGCTCACCGGCATGACCGGGGTCCTCGTCGGCTGGCTGAACGTCAACCACGGCTGGGCGATCGTGCCGGCGATCCTGGTGGCACTCGCTGTGGGCGTTCTCTGCGGTGCCGTGACCGGCTCGATCATCGTCAAATTCGATGTCAACCCGTTCATCGTCACGCTGGCAATGGGCAGCGTGTTTGATGGAATCGCCTTTTGGCTGTCGGATCAGTTGACGATCACGGGCATCTCGCCGAAGCTCACCGAGTGGACCGACCTGCGTCACATCCTCGGGATCCCGCTCGACTTCTGGTACGGGATAGCGATCATGCTGATCATGTTCTACGTGCTCACATTCACGGCGTTCGGCCAGCGCTCCCTGTTCGTCGGTCAGTCTCGCGAGGTCGCGCGCCTGAGTGGCTTCAAGGTCGGCTCGACCCGGTTCTGGGGGTTTGTGATCGCGGGCGGCATCGCGGCGATCGCCGGCGTGATCAACGACGGCATCCTCGCCTCGGCGACCCCCGCAAACCAGGGCAACCTGCTGCTCGCCGCCTACGCGGCCGCGTTCCTCGGCTTCACGACGATCCAGCCGGGCCGCTTCAACGCGATCGGCACCGGCATCTCGGTCTTCTTCCTCGCGATCGCCGTGAACGGCATGAACCTGCTTGGGGCGCAGACCTACATCCAGCAGCTGTTCTACGGTGTGTTCCTGGTGCTCGCGGTCGTACTGTCGCGGGTGATCAACCGGCGCCGTGCGGCAGCCGCGGCGAAGGCGACCACATGATCTGTCCGGATTGCACGCAGCCGTCTGTGACGCGCCGCCTTCGGGAGATCCATTAGTGCCGGACGCGGCTGTTTCCCAGGGGCTCGCCGCGATCCTCGGTTTGCGGCAGCTGATCCTCGACGGCGAGCTCAGAGCGGGCGATCGCCTATCCGAGGTGCGGCTCGCTGCGCGGCTGGAGGTATCGCGCACACCCCTGCGGCTGGCGCTGGCACAGTTGGAGCACGAGGGCCTGCTCGAACCGGTTGCCGGCGGTGGCTTTCTGGTGCGTTCCTTCAGCGGTCGGCAGGTCGTGGACGCGATCGACCTGCGCGGATTGCTCGAGGGCTCTGCGGCGCGACTGGCCGCAGAGCGCAACAGCGGACCGCGGGCGCTGGGGGAGCTGATCGCCTGCGTCGCCAAGCTCGACCGCATCGTGAGCGCGCCCGATCACCCGCGCGGCGACGATTTCGAGCTGTACGTGGAGTTGAACGATGCCTTCCACGACGAGCTGTTCGTGCTGGCCGGGAGCGACGTGTTGCGGGACGCCTACGAACGCGTGCTTGCGCTCCCGTTCGCGCAGCCCAGCGCCTTCCTGCTGATCCAGTCCGAGGGCGATTTCGAGCCTACGCTCGCCATCGGGCAGGCGCAGCACCATGAGATCCTCGACGCGATCGAGCGCGGCGACGGCGAGCAGGCCGAGCGGCTCGCGCGCCGGCATGCCCATCTGGCCGAGGAGAACATGGCGCTGGCCGTGGCCAGCGGCGGACTCGACAAGCTGCCTGGGGGAAGCCTGATAACGCACGCCAAGGAGGGCGATGAATGAGTGCCACAGAGGTAACGACGCAGCAGCTGCTGATCGGCGGTGAGTGGGTTGCCGCCGCCGACGGCAGGAGCTTCGAGGTGCACAACCCCTACACGGGTGAACTGGCCTCGCAGGCCGCCGCTGCAGGTCCAGCTGATGCGCGCCAGGCGGTCGCGGCAGCCGCGGCTGCCTTTGACGACTGGTCGGAGACTCCACTCGCCCGCCGACGGGAGATACTCGAGCGCTGCGCCGATCTGATGGAGGAGCGCCAGACGGAGTTTGCTCAGATCGTGGCTGACGAGACCGGCGGTACCTTGGGGTGGGGGATGTTCAACGTCGGTCTGGCGACCGGGATGCTGCGCGAGGCGGGCGTACATGCCGCCGCTGTTCATGACCGGGAGATCCACTCGCACATCTCCGGAAAGCGAATGCGGGCGGTCCGCCAGCCAGCCGGCGTCAATGTCGGCATCGCACCGTGGAACGCGCCGGTGGTCCTCGGCACGCGTGCGATCGCGGCCCCGCTCGCCTACGGCAACACGGTCGTGATGAAGGCTTCGGAGCTGTGCCCGCGGACGCAGGGGGCGATCATCGAGTGCCTCGTTCAGGCGGGCGCACCGGCAGGCGTCGCCAACCTGATCACCAATGACCCCGCCGATGCCGCGGACGTGGTCGAGGAACTGATCGCGCACCCGGCCGTGCGTCGCATCAACTTCACCGGCTCGAGCCATGTCGGCGCGATCATCGCTGAGAAGGCTGGGCGCCACCTCAAGCGCGTCCTGCTCGAGCTTGGAGGCAAGGCACCCTTCGTCGTACTCGAGGACGCCGACCTCGATGCTG
Source organism: uncultured Conexibacteraceae bacterium (assembly GCA_963848435.1). Lineage (GTDB taxonomy): Bacteria > Actinomycetota > Thermoleophilia > Solirubrobacterales > Solirubrobacteraceae > Palsa-465. Next base: position 884,599 of record CAWKDQ010000011.1, read on the forward strand.
CGGTCGCGGCCGCGAGCTTCGGCGCGTTCATGCATCAGGGACAGATCTGCATGTCGACCGAGCGGATCGTGGTGGATCGCCGCGTCGCCGACGAGTTCTCCAGGAGGCTGGCCGCGCGGGCCGCCTTGCTGACGGTCGGTGATCCGCGCGAGCCCTCTACGCAGATTGGGCCTGTGATCAACGCCGCCGCGCTCGACCGCGTCTCTGCACTCGTCCAGGACGCCGTCGAGCAGGGTGCTGAGGTCCTGACCGGCGGTGACGCGGAAGGGCTCGTCTACCGCCCGACAGTGCTGCGAGGAGTAACGCGAGAGATGCGGATCTACGCCGAGGAGTCGTTCGGCCCGTCGGTCTCGATCATCGAGGTCGACGGCGCGGAGGAGGCAATCAAGGTCGCCAACGACACCGAATACGGACTCTCGGCTGCGATCTTCTCACGCGACGTGGAGCGCGCCGAGCAGCTTGCTCGGCGCATCCAGAGCGGCATCTGCCACATCAACGACGCCACTGTCCACGACGAGCCGCAGGTGCCGTTCGGTGGGGTCAAGAACAGTGGCTGGGGGCGCTTCGGTGGCGAATGGGCAGCCGAGGAGTTCACCGAGCTGCGCTGGATCACCGTTCAGGACGAGCACCGCGAGTACCCGATCTGAGCGCGGACTCCCAACCAGAGGGGAAGACCGCCTGGGCGCGCAACCTGGCGGCGCCCGTGCGCGATTTCCTGAGCACCGAGACCGGCGGTGCCAGCGTGATGATCGTGGCGACGCTTGTCGCGCTGATTTGGGCCAATTCGCCTGCGTCGCACAGCTACGAGAGCGTCTGGTCGACCCACCTGTCGGTGCGGGTCGGCTCGCATGGCGTGTCCGCAACGCTGCGGGACTGGGTCAATCAGGGTCTGATGACGCTGTTCTTCCTCGTCGTCGGACTCGAAGCCAAGCGGCAACTCGACCTCGGTGAGCTGCGCGACCGACGGCGGCTGGCCGTACCGGTGTTGGCGGCGGTCTTCGGGATCGCGTTTCCGGCAGGCATCTACCTGGCCTGGAACGCCGGCGGGCCGGGTGCGCACGGTTGGGGCGCGGCGATCTCAACCGACACGGCTTTCGCGCTGGCGGCGCTCGGGCTGCTGGTACCGCGTTCGGCGACCCGGATGCGTGTGTTTCTGCTGTCGTTGGCCGTTGTCGATGACCTTGCGGGCCTGTTGGTGGTTGCGATCGTCTACACGACTCACGTCTCCGTGGTGGCGCTGGCCGTCGCGATTGGCCTGTACGCCATGCTGCTCGCATTGCGCTGGGTACCGGTCGCGCGGGGGCCGCTGGCGGTGGTGCTCGGCATCGGCATCTGGTTTGCGATGTTCGAGTCCGGGATCGATCCGGTCATCTCCGGGCTTGCGATCGGCCTGGCCACCAGTGCCTACCCGCCGTCGCGAGACGACGTCGGCCGCGCGGTCGAGCTGACCCGCAGTTTCCGCGAGCAGCCGACGCCCGCGCTTGCCCGGGCAGCTCAGCGGAGCGTGCTTGGATCGATCTCATCCAACGAACGGCTGCAGTACCAGCTGCACCCGTGGACGAGTTACCTGATCGTGCCGCTGTTCGCGCTCGCCAATGCTGGCGTGCAGCTGAACGGTGGGCTGCTCGCCGACGCGTACACGTCGCCAATCACGCTCGGCATCATCACCGGCTACGTCGTGGGGAAACCGCTGGGTGTGACGACCGGTTCGTGGCTGGCCTCGCGTGCGTGGCTGCGTGGCCCGCGGGCACCGGTCAGCGCTCCGGTGCTGTTGGCGGGCGGCGCGTGCGCGGGGATCGGCTTCACCGTCTCGCTGCTGATCTCCGCGCTGGCCTTCAGTGGCGAACGGCTCCAGGAGGCGAAGATCGGCACGCTGTCGACGCTGGTGCTTGCACCCACGGTGTCCTGGCTGACGCTGCGGCTGATGCGCCGCCTGCCGGCAGAGGTCCGGGCACGGCAGATCGCAGGCACGGCTGAGGATATCCTCGACCTCTCCGTCGACGTCGATCCGTCACGTGACCACGTACGGGGCCGTGACGATGCGCCGGTGACACTGGTCGAATACGGCGACTTCGAGTGCCCGTTCTGCGGTCAGGCCGAGGCGGTTATCCGCGAGCTGCTGATGGCCAGCGGCAATGACGTCCGTTACGTCTGGCGACACCTGCCGCTCAGTGATGTGCATCCGTACGCGCAGCTCGCGGCCGAGGCATCGGAGGCTGCGGCCGCCCAGGGCATGTTCTGGGAGATGGCGGAACTCCTGCTCGCACATCAAGGCGATCTGGAGCTCGATCACCTGGAGCAATACGCTCGGCAGCTCGGCCTTGATGCCGGGCGGTTCGTCGACGAGCTGCGCCGGCGGGAGTACGCCGGCCGTGTCCGCGAGGACGTCAGCAGCGCCGACGAGAGTGGCGTCTCCGGCACTCCGACGTTCTTCATCAACGGCCGCCGTCACTACGGCGTCTACGACATCGAGACGCTGACGACAGCCGTGCGGTCGGCCAAGACCCGAGCGCTGCTGTTGGCCGGATACGCGGAGCATTCGGCGGCATAGCCGCAGCGGCTCCGGTGCGGCCGCCTCGTCAGGGCATCCGGTAGAGGCCCAGGCGACGCTTCAGCAGCGACACGCGGGAGGCGGCAGCGTAAACGCGTACGCGCCTGAGCTGTCCCGCTCGCGCGTCGGCGAGCAGGATCGAGTAGGAGTGGACGGCGGCGCTCGCCGTGCCCGTGTACATGGCCATGTCGAGGCCGGCGGAGATCGCCTTCCGTGCCGGCGAGTTGACGTGCTCGAGCGCTCCCGCCTGCAGACTGTCGCTGATCAGCAGTGCGGTCACGCCATCGTCGGTCAGCGTGGCGTAAGTGCGCGGCGACATCACGGCGGGCGTCGCGCCGGTGAGGTACGTGTAGCTGGCGCTGCTGATCATCACGAGCGCAAGCCGGCCGGCACCACAGAGACGGTACGCAGAATCGTCGGCTCGGATCTCGGCCGCTGACTCCGGGACGGTCACGGGCTTGATGTCGGTGCTGTTCACCGCATCCCCCAGGCCGGGGAAGTGCTTCAGGGTGTATGCCACGCCCTGGCTCTGGAGGCCGTTGGCGAATGCGCAGGCCGCTTTGGCCACGGCCGCAGGGCTGTTGCCGAACGTCCGGGATTCCTGGGTCATGAAGCCGTCGGTCCGGGTCACGTCCGCGACCGGCGCGAGGTCCACGTTCACGCCAACGCTCTTGAGCAGTCGGCCGGTGGCGCGCCCCTGAGCGGCGGCGACCGCTGGATTGCTCATCTGCGAAGCGGCGTACTGCGGGGGTCCCTGCAGACGCTTGACCTCGCCTCCCTCCTGGTCGGTCATCACCAGCAGCGCTGGGTTGTGGCCTGCCTCGGCTGCTCTCTGCAGCGCCCTGATCGCGGAGCGTGTCACGCTTGCCCCGGAGGTGAGGTTGTCGGCCATGACGATCACACCACCGATGTCACCGTTGCGCACAGCCGCGAGTACCGCAGGCGAGGGGGTCGTTCCGTTGTAGGTACCGATCACCAGCTGTCCGACGGTCCTGTCCAACGGGAGCGACCCAGCTTTCGGCTGGGCTCCGGACACACGCGCGATTTGAGGCGGCGGGCTACCTGCCTCAGCATGTGCGGGCCGAGCCGCCAGTGTCACGGCACCCGCCCACCCGGTCAGGAGCGCAGCGGCAGCGAGGAGGCTCAGACGGCCGGGCACGGCGCGAACCATCATCCTCATCCTCCGCTCCTCAGTTCCGAAAGTCGGTTACCTGCAGGTAGTTCTCAGCGCCTGCCTCCGCTGGCGTAAGCACTAGGGTAGGCATTGTGATCCAGCTTTGAGTCAGGAACAGCCCTCCAAGGCGGATACAGCCTGGCGCCCGCAGAGGCCCCGGTTTCGGCTGGAGCAACTCCTGTTGTCGTGGTTGGTCACGGCTGTGGGCACGTTCGTTGCGGCAGCGATCGTTCCCGGGGTCAGCGTCGGCAGCTTCGGCGACGCACTCGTTGTCGCGGTCCTGATCGGAGCTCTCAACGCGGTGCTGCCGCCGATCGTCGCCGCTCTGCGGCTGCCGTTCACGCTGGTGCTCGGGTTCCTCGTCATTCTCGTGCTCGACGCGCTGATTCTGCTGGTGGTCTCGCACATCGACACGAGCGCGTTCGCCGTCGACTCGTTCGGCTGGGCGCTGCTGGCGGCGCTTGTGATCTCCGCCATGGTTCTGGCACTGCAGGCGATCCTGGGAGTAAACGACGAGGACACCTACACGTTGCGAGTCATCAACCGGATCTCGCGGCGCCGCAGCGAGCGAGTGGTCACGGACGTGCCCGGGCTCCTGCTGCTTGAGATCGACGGCTTGGCCTTGCCGGTACTCGAGCGGGCGATGCGAGACGGCGAGACCCCGAACATGGCGCGCTGGCTGGAGTCTGGCGAGTTCTGCCTCGACGAGTGGGAGACCGACCTCAGCTCCCAGACCGGCGCGAGCCAGGCGGGCATCCTGCTCGGTGCGAACGACAACATCCCCGCATTCCGCTGGGTCGAGAAGGACACTGGGAAGCTGATCGCCTGCTCGTCGCCCGGGGATTGCGCGCTGATCGAGGAGCGTCTGGCCACTGGGCGCGGTCTTCTGATCCACGGAGGAGCGAGCCGCGGCAACCTCTTCTCCGGCGAGGCCGACGCCGCGATCCTGACCGCCAGCCGGATCAACGCCGAGCGGCGGGCCAATCGCGGCTATCGCACGTTCTTGTCGAATGGCTTCAACGTCACCCGTCTCCTGGTTCTGTTCTTTTGGGAGGTGATCATCGAATGGGTCGCCGCGACCCAGCAACGGCGGCGGGACGTGCGCCCTCGCGGCGAGCGCGGCGGCAGGTATCCGTTCGTGCGGGCAGCGATGTGCGTCGGCGTCAGGGACCTGATCGTGTTCGCCGTCCTGACCGACATGATGCGCGGGCGGCCGATCGTGTACGCGACGTTCTCAAGCTATGACGAGGTCGCCCACCATTCGGGCCTCGAGCGCATCGACACGCTGGAGGCGCTCCGGAAGCTCGATCAGCAATTCGGGCGGATCGAGCGGGCCTGCCGATACGCGCCCCGGCCGTACAAGCTCGTTGTGCTGTCAGACCACGGGCAGACTCAGGGCGCGACGTTCAAGCAGCGAAACGGTTACGACCTGCGCGAGCTGGTCCAGCGTTCGACATCGCGAGGGCGGGTTATGGAGCCCTCTGGAGGGGACGAAAACGAGGCGACGGTGAATCACGCCGTGGCCGAGGCCACCGGACACGGACGCGCCGGTGCGGACGCGACTGTGCGGGACCGTGACGTCGTGGTACTCGCGTCGGGAAATCTCGGCCTCATATATCTGATGGAGGAACCGCGACGTCTGTCTGGTGAGGAGATCGACGACCGCCACCCGCAGCTGATCTCGACGCTGCGCCAGCATCCGCACATCGGCTTCGTGATGGTGCATTCATCCAAGCACGGCGCCGTGGTCCTCGGAGGGACCGGCACGAACTATCTGGACGAGCAGCGCGTCCAGGGAGAGGATCCACTCGCGCCGTTCCAACCGAATGCGGCTCGCCATATCCGCCGCACAGACGGCTTCGCGAATGCGCCGGACATCCTCGTCAACAGCTTTTACGATCCGGGCCTCGAGCAGGGCTGCGCCTTCGAAGAGCTGATCTCTTTCCACGGCGGCCTCGGTGGGCCGCAAACCCGCCCCTTCATCCTGCATCCGGCCGAGTTGTCGATGCCACCCGAGCCGGTGGTCGGCGCTGCAGCAGTGCATGGTGTGCTGGTGAGTTGGCGTCGCGCGCTGCAGGGTCACTCCCCTCAGAGCGTCTCGGCTTCGGCCGTCGCGGGCGATGACCGATCCACCTAGCCCGGCCGGGTTCGATCATGGCCTGGCGATCACCTGGCTCGGGCACGCCAGCGTGCTGATCGCGCTGAACGGGGTGCGACTCCTGACCGATCCAGCGTTACGGAGCCGAATCGGTCCGCTGATTCGGAGGGCGCCGCCGGTCCCGACCGATGGCCTGGAGGGGATCGACGCCGTCCTGCTCTCGCACCTGCACGCCGATCATGTGGATCTCCCGTCGTTGAGGCGCCTTCAAGCCGGGACGGTGTTTGCGCCGTATCGGGCCGGCTCATGGCTCCGCGGCAAGGGTGTGACCGGAGTCCGGGAGCTGCGGCCTGCTGATGAGACCAACATCGGGCCGGTGCAGTTGACCGCCACGCGGGCAACCCACGATCGCCGACGCCGGCCGTTCGGACCGTCGGCCGATCCAATCGGCTACGTCATCAGGGGCTCCAGGTCGGTCTACTTCCCGGGTGACACCGACCTGGATCCGGCCATGGCCGACCTGAAGGGCTCAATCGACGTCGCGCTGATTCCGATCTGGGGCTGGGGGCGATCAGTGGGGACGGGGCACCTCGACCCAAGGCGCGCCGCCCTGGCGGTCGCGCTGATCGGCCCGGCGGTGGCGATTCCGATCCATTGGGGCACGTACACGCTCCGATGGTTCGGCGCCCGCCGTCAGGATCTGGAACGGCCCGTCGTCGAATTCGCGGCGCTGGCCAAGCGATACGCCCGCGATGTCGACGTGCACGTGCTCGCTCCTGGCGAAAGCGTCGTGATCTAGCGGCCACAGTCCTTCTTGCGGTCGTGTTCCAGACCGTCACCGCGGCAGAGGAGGCTCTCCCCACGGTGCATGACCTTGACGACAGGCAGGACCATTCGGTCCGCGACGCCGCCATCGTCATCCGCACAGAGAGCGGCAGAATCGAGTTGGTGCAGACGCACGAGGTCGCCGGCGCGCCATCCACGGGTGCCGGGGACCTCAGCCGCTTGAGATCGTTGTTGACACGAACCGAGGCTGAGACCAGCGGCGCCGCCAGCACCATCCCGGGGATGCCCAGGAGGGTTCCAGCAGCGATCGTGACGCTGAAGACCACGAGCGGGTTCAGGCGCAGGGTCGCACCGTAGACGACCGGTTGCACGATCTGTTGGAGTGGGCCGTTGGCCACAAACACGATCACGGCCATGATCAGCGCAGACGTTGGTCCCAGGTTGGCGAGGGCGAGCGCGACGGCGAAGATTCCGACCGCCCACGCTCCGAGAATCGGCACGTAGCTGCCGAGGAAGGCGACCAGCGCGATCGTTCCCAGCATCGGTACGCCAACGATCCAGGCGCCGAGGGTGACTCCCGCGGTACTCAGGGCCGCGATGATCGTCAGGCCGAGAAAATAGCGTCGTAGTGCTTGGATGATGTCGGCAAGGACGATTCGCGCCTCCTCGGGCTGCATGCCCATGTGGCGCTCGATCCACTGCCCGAGCGAGGGGGCGTCCTTGACGAGGAAGAACGTCGCGAACGCCGTGAAGCCGAGAAAGACGATCAGGGAAGTGAGCCCCGAGACGCCCTTCGCCACTCCGTAGAGGAGGGTGCGACCGATCTCGGGAACGGCCTTCTTGATTTCCTTGGCGGCGCTCGACGCCGACTCGATGCCAAGGCTCTGTGCCCAACTCTGCACACGATCGACTGCCGTCGACAGCAGGTGGTCGATGTGCGGCTCGTGCGAGGTGATCGCAGCCAGGACGAATCCCACCATCAGGACAGCCAGCGCGACCAGCACGAGCGCCAAGATGCCCGCGCCGGCAGCACGTGGCAAACCACGCTGCTCGAGCTTGTCGATGAACACGCCACTCACGGCGGCGATCACAAACCCCGCGATCAGAGGATCGACGATGCTCGAGGTCGTCTCAAAAAGCCAGACGACACCAACCAGAACAAGGACCATCCCAACGACCAGCCACGCGCCAACACCCCACCGCTGAAACCACCCGGGAAGTGACGAGAGGGACTTGTTCACGGTACGGACACGTACGCCTGCAAGCTGCCAACGTGTCGGCTGCGGCGGATGCTCCGCAGGCGTCTCAATTCGTGCCGGCAGGCCCCAAAACCAGCTTGCTCGAGCGGGTGATCAGTAGGACCATCCCCACACCTGCAGCGCGACCCGTCGCCTTGCGTGGTTTGTGGGTAGGATCCGCGCCGATGTCGTCAGGCCGCGAAAGGCTATCGCGATCCGCGATGACGAGCCGGTTCTGGCCGGAATCCAGGGCAAACAAGAGGGGTGTGCATGGTTTTCGCTGCGTCGTACCCGTTCGGCGGGATTTTCTGGTCGATGTTGATCTTCTTCTTCTGGGTGATCTGGATCTGGCTGCTGTTCATGATCTTTGCGGATATCTTCCGCCGCCATGACATCGGCGGTTGGTCGAAGACTCTGTGGTGCATATTCGTCATCATCCTCCCGTACCTCGGTGTCTTTATCTACATGATCGCCAACCACGACGGCATGACCGAGCGGCGAATGAGCGACATGCAGGCCAGCCAGCAGCAGTTCAACGAGCACGTCCGCGCGGCCGCCGGCAGCGGCGGTGCCGCACAGGAGATCGAGAAGGCCAAGGGCCTGCTGGATAACGGCACGATCACCCAGGCGGAGTTCGACGCCATCAAAGCCAAAGCGCTCGCGTAACAGGCGCTCCGGGGACGGGACTCAGCAGCGACCATCGGTTGTCTGCTTGGGGCGGTGAAGGAGAACCGGCCTGATCGTGCAGAACGCGTCCTTCCGCCGCTGGGAGGACGCGTCCTGCACGAGGACCGTTAGGCTCTGAACCGATCTGCGGGTCGCGACTGGATCGGAGAAGAGCATGGCCGACAAGAGGCAGCAGAGGGTCGCTGAGTTCATCGAGCCGTTTCGGGTCAAGCCGGGGTCGAAGGTAACGCTGGCCCGGGACTTCGATCCGGCCTTCAAGGCTGGTGTGAAGAAGAAGAAGGAGGGAGTCGAACTGCTCGAAACAGGCGTACGCCTGCTCTCTGAGTATCAGGCGCGCTTGGCGGCGCAGGATACGTGGGGGGTGCTGGTCGTGTTGCAGGCGCTTGACGCGGCGGGCAAGGACGGAACGATCCGCCACGTGATGAGCGGGGTGAACCCCCAGGGCGTGGCCGTGCACAGCTTCAAACAGCCATCCGCCGAGGAGCTCGACCATGACTTTCTGTGGCGCTACGCACGGCGGTTGCCTGGTCGCGGAGAGATCGGGATCTTCAACCGCTCTCACTACGAGGAGGTGCTGGTGGTCAGGGTGCACCCGGAGTTGCTGGATCACGAGAAGCTTCCGTCGTCAGCGAAGCGGACGAGCGACGTGTGGCAGCGCCGGTACCGCGCGATCAACGATTGGGAGCTCTACCTGACAGAGAACGGGATCCGGGTCGTCAAGCTGTTCCTCAACCTCTCGAATGAGGAGCAACGGATCCGGTTCCTGCGACGACTGGATCTGCCCGATCACAACTGGAAGTTCTCGGCCGCGGATGTGAGGGAGCGCGAGCATTGGGACTCGTATCAGCGAGCGTTCTCGGACATGCTTTCGCACACGAGCACGGAGTGGGCGCCCTGGTACGTGATCCCCGCCGACAGGAAGTGGTTCGCGCGCATCGGCGCAGGTGCGGTACTCGTGCATGCCCTGATGGAGATCGAACCGCAGGTGCCGAGGGTGACCGAGCAGCAGCGTGAGGCCCTGCTCGAGGTCAAACGTATGCTCGAGGCTCAGGCTCCCGAGGGCGCGCACCGCGACCCGTTCGCGTTCAAGCAGGGTGCCGCAACGAGCGACGGACCCGAGGCCAAGAAGCCGGGGACGGCCCCAGCTGACGGGTCGGCATCTGACTAGCTGATGGACACGACACCGGGGTCACCAGCCGTCGGACCATCCAGCGACGAGAGCTGGTACAGCGCGTCTCCGGAGGACGTCGAAGCCAGGTTTGGCGTCGATCCGTCCGTAGGGCTCACGAGCCAGCAGGCGGCCGATCTGCTCGCGCAGCACGGTCCCAACGCACTGCCCGCGGAGGCTGCCGTGCCCGATTGGCGTCGGTTCCTCGAGCAGTACCGCAGCTACATGCAGGTGATTCTGGTGGCTGCGGCGATCGTATCCCTGGCGATCAAGGAGTGGAGCACCGGGGTCCTGCTGATCCTGATCACCGTCCTGAACGCTGCGGTGGGCCTGCGCCAGGAGGGAAAGGCGCAGAGCGCGATGAACGCGCTGAAGGCGATGGTCAAGGCCACCTCGCGGGTACGCCGCGACGGGTCCGAGGCGGAGATACCGGCTGAAGAGGTGGTTGTCGGTGACGTCGTCGTGTTGGAGGCAGGCGACGACGTGCCGGCGGATGGGCGGATCATCCAGGCAACGTCGTTGCAGATCGACGAGGCCGCTCTGACCGGCGAGAGCGTGCCAGCGTCAAAGGGAGTCGAGGTGCCCGACGGTGCAGACCTCTCGCCAGGTCAGCAGACCAACATGGCGTTCATGCACACCCCGGTCACGCACGGCAGCGGCCTGATGATCGTGACCGCCACCGGTGGTGGAACGGAGGTTGGGAAGATCGCCGGCATGCTCGCGACGACGACCCGCGAGCAGACACCACTCGCCAGGCAACTGAACAACCTGACGCTATGGATCGCCGCGGTAGCCGGCGTGACGATGGTGATCATGTTCGTTCTAGGCGCGCAACGTGGCGTGGCCTCGACGGTGGTGTTCGAGAGCGCCGTCGCGCTCGCGATCGCGGCGATCCCGGAGGCGATGCCGACCGTACTTCAGGTCGTGATGTCCGTGGGGGCGGCCGACCTGGCGCGGCATGGTGCCGTGCTGACCGATCTCGCGTCGGTCGAGACGCTCGGCTCGACGTCCGCGATCAACTCGGACAAGACCGGGACGCTCACGATGAACCAGATGACCGCGATCGAGTTGCTCGACCCAGCAAATCGTTACACGATCTCCGGCTCCGGCTACGAGCTTGAGGGGAAGGTCCACCACGCCGCAGGGTCATCGGACACGATCGACGACGCGATCCGGCCGTACATCGTCGCCAGCGACGCCACGCTCGTCGACGGCAAGGTGGTCGGCGACCCGACCGAGGGCGCATTGCTCGTGCTGGCGCACAAGGCGAGCATCGACATCGACGCCACGCGAGAAGAGCATCCACGACTGGCGACGCTGCCGTTCGATCCCACCTACAAACTGATGGCGGCCTTCACATCCGCTCGTGACGCTTCCGGCAAGGAGGTCGTGCGCTGCTACGTGAAGGGCGCCGCGCCGGCGGTGATGAGTCATGCCTCAAGCGCACTGTCCGAGGGGCGGAGCATCCCGTTCAGCGACGAGCTGCGCGGTCGGGCCGAGGCGAACATGCGAAGAATGGGAGAGACGGGCCTGAGGGTCATGGCCGCCGCCTACCGTGACCTCGACCCCGGCTCGTTCGACGCTCACGGCGATCTGCTGAGCTATGTCGAGAGCCTCGAACTGACGAGCCTCGTCGGCATGGTCGACCCGGCGCGCGCAGAGTCCAAGGCGGCGGTGGAGGATGCACAGAAGGCGCATATCAGAGTGCGGATGGTCACGGGCGACGACGTGATCACGGGCGCGGCGATCGCTGAACAGCTCGGGATCGAGGGCGAGGCGATCCTCGGCGCGGAATTCGCTGCTCTTGACGAGTCGGAGCGGCTGGAACGGATTGACCAGATCGGCATCGTCGGGCGTGTTGCCCCCGAGCACAAGGTGTTGCTGGTCGAGACGCTCAAGAAGCAGGGGCAGGTCGTGGCGATGACCGGAGACGGAGTCAACGACGCGCCGGCGATCAAGGCCGCGCACATCGGCGTCGCGATGGGCAGCGGTACAGAGGTGGCCAAGAACGCCGGGCGGATGATCCTGACCGACGACAACTTCGCGACGATCGTGCGCGCCGTCGCGCAGGGACGAAAGCTTTACGACAACCTCGGGAAATACGTACGGTTCGTGCTGATCTCGCTGGTCGCGTTCGTGCTGACGTTCCTCGGCGCGACGATCCTCAACATCGCCGACGGTCAGCCGTTCTCTCCCGCCCAGGTTCTTTACATCCATTTCTTCGTGAGCGCGCCATTCGGCGTGGCGCTCGGTTTGGACCAGGCGGCCGCGGGACTCATGGATCGACCGCCGCGACCCAGTTCCGAGTCGATCGTCAACCGCAGCACTCAGCTCACCTCAGGGCTTGTCGGCCTGTACATGGCGATAGTCATCGACCTGCTGATCCATTTCGGTAAGCAGCACTACGACAGCGCGGCAGTCGGATCGTCGATCGGGCTGAGTGCGTTTGCCCTGATGCTGATCGTCTCCGCCTACGAGTGTCGGAGCGTGTTGGGCTCGATACTCAGGAGCCAGACGTTCGACAACGCCAAGATGAACTGGACAGTCGCGGCCGAGCTCGCGCTTGCGGTGATGATTACGCAGACGGACCTGTTCAACCGTCTACTCAATACAGCTCCGCTCACGTCTCCGCAGTTCGGGTTGGCGGTCGCCTCAGCGGTGTTGCTGCTCGTCCTGTGGGAGAGCGGCAAACTGATCGCCCGCCGTCACGAGGCGTAGGCGAGATCAGATGGCGCTGACCACGCCACCCGGGATCCGCTCGCTTGCGAACTACCGGATCTCCTGGCTGCGAAGCGACATCGTCGCCGGTGTGGTACTCACCACGTTGCTGGTGCCGCAGGGCATGGCATATGCCGAGCTCGCCGGTCTGCCGGCGATCACTGGTCTCTACACGTCGATCCTGTGCCTGATCGGTTACGCCCTGCTGGGGCCGTCGCGGATCCTCGTGCTGGGTCCGGACTCGTCGCTGGGGCCGATGATCGCCGCGACGATCCTTCCGATCATCGGCTCGGGCGGCAGCCCCGAGCGGGCGATCGCGCTGGCATCGATGATGGCGTTGATCGTAGGCGCATTCATGATCCTGGCAGGGATCGCCAAGCTCGGCTTCATTGCCGACCTGCTCTCCAAGCCGACGCAGCTCGGCTACATGAACGGGCTTGCGCTGACGATCCTGATCGGGCAGCTGCCGAAGCTGTTTGGCTTCTCGACCGACGCCAACGGCCTCATCAACGAGGCGCATGCGTTCATCCACGGGCTCGCGTCGGGCAAAGCGATTCCTGCGGCCGTCGCGATCGGCGTGCTGAGCCTGGCGTTGATTCTCGCGCTGAGCCGTTGGCTTCCCCGTGTCCCAGGCGTGCTGGTGGCGGTCGTCGTTGCGATTGTCGCAGCGTCGGTGTTCGATCTGTCAGCCCACGGCGTGTCGCTGGTGGGCACGCTTCCCAAGGGGTTCCCGCCGCTCACCCTGCCCAGCCCCGTGTCGGATCTCCCACTGCTGGTCGCAGGAGCGCTCGGGATCGTGCTCGTCGCGCTCGCCGACACGATCTCGACCGCGTCTGCATTCGCCGCGCGAACCGGACAGGAGGTTGACGGGGACGGGGAGATGATCGGAATCGGCGCCGCGAACGTCGCCGCCGGTCTGTTCCAGGGCTTTCCCGTCAGCACCAGTGGCTCGCGGACCGCGGTCGCCGAACAGGCCGGCGCCAAGACGCAGCTGACGGGCCTCGTTGGAGCGGCGTTGATCGTATTGATGCTGGTTCTCGTGCCAGGGCTGCTCAAGAATCTCCCGAACCCAACGCTCGCCGCGGTTGTGATCGCAGCGTCGCTGTCGCTGGCCGACATACCCGGAACGGTCCGTTTGTGGAAGCAGCGTCCCGTCGAATGCATGCTGTCGGTCGCCGCCTTCCTCGGCGTCGCATTGCTCGGGGTGCTCCAGGGGATCGCGGTGGCGGTTGTGCTGTCGATCTTGAACGTGTTCCGTCGAGCCTGGTGGCCGTACCAGACGACGCTCGGCCGTGTGCCCGGCCTCTCCGGATACCACGATCGCCAACTCCACCCTAAGGCCGACGAACTGCCCGGCCTCGTCATCTTCCGGTTCGACGGGCCGCTGTTCTTCGCCAACTCACGGACCTTCCGCGACCAGATCCGGGCTCTCGCGGGGGCCAAGGATCGTCCTGACTGGATCGTGATCGCGGCGGAGCCGATCACCGACGTCGACACGACGGCCGCCGACATGCTCGCCGATCTCGATGAGGAGCTCAATGCACATGGCACATCACTGGTGTTCGCCGAGCTCAAGAGTCCGGTCCGGGCAAAGCTTGAGCGTTATGAGCTGATCGGGCCGCTTGACCGGAACCATTTCTTCCCCACGCTCGACGCGGCCGTCCAGACGTTCCGCGACGAGACCGGTGCTGACTGGGTCCGCCACTCCGACCGCGGGCTCGAAGAGGCCGGCGACAGCTCATGGGGCTAGGAGCAACTGGGTTTGGACGGCCGTCAGGCGGAAGGTTTCCGCAGCTTCCCCAGTGCTCCGATCGTGTCGGCGATTGCGACCCCGGCCAGCGCCCCTGCGAGCACGTCGCCCGGGTAGTGGACGCCCGTGTGAACGCGCGAATAGCCGACGAGCATCGCCAGGCCGAATAGCGGCGGTCCCAGCGGCGGCATGCTGCGACCGACCGAGGCAGCGAATGCGAATGCCGATGCGGTGTGGCCCGACGGGAACGACCGCGACCCGGGCATCGCAACGTGGCGTTCGGTCGGGATCTCGGCGCCAGCGCGATCGGGTCGGCTGCGTCCGCCGACCGGCTTGGCAACCAGGTTCACCAATGCCGACGTCACAGCCACACAGCCGAGCCCATACAGCGCTGTGTGCCGGCCGTGCTTTCCGCCAAGGCCGGCCATCGTCGCTGCCACCCCGATCGAGATCTTGGAGTGGTCGGCGGCCGCTGACAGTCGCCTCATCGCCGCGTCAAGTGAAGGGGTTTCGCAGGATGCAACGGCTTCGTAAACGGCACGATCCAGCGTGCTCAGCTCTTGCAGCAAGGCATGGGCGGTATGACGGCGCTCACCGTTCACAGTGACCCGAGTATCGTCCATGCCCATGTTCGCGGCAAGCCGGCCTCCGGCTGCACGGTGGCTGGGGAGAGCGGCCCTTGTCCTCGGTGCAGTCGCCGTGGTGCTGGTGGTGATCATGCTGATCAACCACTTTCCGCGCGGACTCTTCCTGGTACTGATGATGACCGTCGCCGTCGTGGCCGCTTCGAGCGCCGCACTGCGTACCGGGGTCGAGCGCGTGCTTTGGGCCGGAGTCGCGGTGGTGGCCGTTGCGGCGAGTCTCACGATCCTGGTCTCCGATCTGCTGGTGTCGCTCGCAGTGGTGGTTGTCGCGGCGGGGGCCGTTGCGTGCGCGGGTGCGGCACTGCGCATTCGGGTTCGACTGCCGTCCGCGCCGGCACCGAAGCGTCCGGCGATGATCTACAACCCCAAGTCGGGAGGCGGTAAGGCAACCCGGTTCAAGCTGGCCGACGAGGCACGCAAGCGCGGGATTGAGCCGGTGGAGCTGTCGTGGGAGATCCCACTGGCCGAGTTGGTCGAGGACCTGATCGCCCGTGGTGTCGATGGTCTGGCGGTGGCCGGCGGTGACGGCACGCAGGCGCAGGTCGCTGCGATCGCTGCCCGACAGGGCATTCCGTTCGCCTGTATCCCGGCAGGAACCCGCAACCACTTCGCGCTCGACCTGGGTGTCGACCGCGACGACGTCGTCGGCGCCCTCGACGCGTTTGTCGACGGTCGCGAGCGGTTGGTGGATCTGGCAGAGGTCAACGGGAAGGTGTTCGTCAACAACGTGTCGTTGGGGGTGTACGCCGATGCGGTGCAGCAGCCCGGATACCGCGACGCAAAGCTGCGCACCCTGATGGAGGTGCTACCCCGGAGCGCGGCACGCACGGAGGGCACGACCGATGCGACCAGCGTCGTGCCTAAGGGTCAGGTGGCGGAGGAGCAGGTCTGGCATGGGCCAGATGGCGTGCGCCGAAGCGGCGGAATCGTCCTGCTGGTCTCAAATAACGTGTACCGCCTCGGAAGTCTGGTCGCGTCCGGAACCAGGCCGAGACTGGATGCGGGCGTGCTGGGAGTGACGGTGATCGGGCCGCCGACCTCGCCCCGGCGTCACCCGGTCAGGAACTGGGCGTTTCCGAGCTTGGAGGTCGAGACCACGCAACCGACCGCGGCAGGTGTCGATGGCGAGGCTGTCATGCTCGATCCACCGATCCGCTTCAGGGTTCGACCAGGGGTGCTGCATGTCCGCCTGGCTCCTTCCCATCCGGGCTGCTCGCCCTCGGCCGGTATGCCCAGTGGCGCCTGGGGTGGTCTGCGACTGATCACGCAGATCGCAGCCGGCAGAGCTTGACGGTCACAACGGGCCCCGACTGCTGGCGGGACCCTCCCAAAACCTATGTCGCGATTAGAACCCATGTCGCGACTGGTTGCCGGCTGGCGAGGTTCGGAGTCCGCTCTCAGGCCGGCTCGGCGGCCCTGCGCCTGTTGTAGAGACGTATGGCCCAGACGTAGGAGAGCATGGCGATGCCGATGCTCCATGCGATGGCGACGATGGCGTGACCGCCGATTCGGCCGCCGCTGATCAGCCCGCGTACCGTGTCAGCGACGGGGGTGGAAGGCTGGTACTCGGCGAACTGCCGCAGCCCGACCGGCAGGGTGCGGACGGTTACGAAGCCGCTGCCGAGCAACGGCAGCAGGATCAGGAACATCGGTGTGTTGGAAGCGGTTTCGACGCTCTTGGCTGCGAGCCCGAGCGCGACGGCAAACCAGATCAGTGCGGAGGCGAACAGGAGCAGGATCCCGATCGCGGCCAGCCAGTGCAGCGGCCCCTCGCTGGAGTGGAACCCGAGGCCGAATGCCACGCCGATCAGAACCCCGATTGCCAGGATCGTCTGGATCAGGCTGCCGATTACGTGGCCGTTGAGGACCGCGCTGCGAGTGATAGCCATGGTGCGGAATCGGTCGATGATTCCGCCGGTCATGTCACTGGCGATCATGATCGCGGTGCCTTGGACCGCGGAGCCTACTGTGACCAGCAGCACTCCTGGCAGCACGTAGTCGAGGTAGGCGTGGCGGCCATCGTGGGGGCCGAGACCGGCGCCGAGTTGGCCTCCGAAGACATAGACGAACAGCAGTAGGAACACGATCGGCATCGCGATGAGCATCACGGTCAGCGAGGGGTAGCGGAGCTGGTGTTTGAGGTTGCGACGCAGCATCACCAGCGAGTCGCTCAGCGTGTAGGCGAGCGTGGTCATGACTGCGGCACTCCTAATGGCGCAGGATCGTCCGGGATGGTGGCCGTGCTGCCGGTGACGGCGAGAAACACGTCGTCGAGGTCAGCGGTGTGGATCGAGAGGCGCTCGACATCGATGGCGGCCTCGTGCAACTCGTTTAGGACTTCGCGCAGTGAATCGACTGTGCCGTTCGCGGGGATCTGGAGAACGAGCTGATCCGCGGCGGACAGGCCGGTGGGCAACAGCATGCTTGCCCGGCGCAGCATGTGGGGATCGGCGAAGTGAAGTCGTACGTGCCCGCCGGGGATGCGACCCTTCAATTCCTCCGGGGTTCCCTCGGCGACGATCCGGCCGTGGTCGAGCACTGCGATTCGGTCGGCTAGCTGGTCGGCCTCGTCCAGATACTGAGTGGTCAGCAGGAGCGTGACGCCGGCCGAGGCGAGCTCACGGATGATCTCCCACATAGTGAGGCGGCTGCGCGGGTCCAAGCCCGTTGTCGGCTCGTCGAGGAAGATCACGCTCGGTCGGTCGACAAGCGTCATGGCCAGGTCAAGCCGTCTCCTCATTCCGCCTGAGTAGGTTGAGAGCAACCTGTGTGCGGCGTCGGTGAGGTCAAACTGCGCCAACAGTTCGGAGACCCGCTGTTGTCCAGCGTCGCGGCCGAGATGGCGCAGGTCGGCCATCAATTGCAGGTTCTCGGCGCCGGTGAGCAGGTTGTCGACCGCCGAGAACTGGCCGGTCACGCCGATCGCAGCGCGGACCCCGTTGGGATCGCTCACGACGTCACGCCCGACGACACACATCGAGCCCGAGTCGGCCGGGATCAGCGTCGAGAGGATGCGAACCATCGTGGTCTTGCCGGCGCCGTTGGGCCCCAGCAACGCCAGGATCGTCCCCTGCTCGACGGCCAGGTTCACCCTGTCGAGCACCAGATGGTCGCCGTAGGACTTGCAAACGCCCTCGGCGACGATGCCGGCAGCAACAGCCGCGCTTGGTCCGGCTCCGTTGCTCATGGCTGTGTGGTCGCGTCGTCGGGGAGCTCGCCCGCGGCACGCAGAGCCGCGCGGTGCGCTTTCCACTCCTGTTCCAGGACCGGCATCCGCTCAACCAGGAAGTCAGCGAATGCGGCCCACTCCAACAACACCGCCCGACGCTGCGGCGTGGCATCAGCGAGGACACTTAGACCTTCTTGGGCGAGCGCCGCCTGCTCCTGGTACTCCGAGACGTCAAAGCCCATCGCGTGAGACGACGACATGTTGACGCGCACCCGGTCCATCCGCTCACCCGCAGCTCTCGACCGTTCGATCAGCCCTAGGTTCTCCAGATAGCTGACCGCGTTCGCGATCGCACTGCGGCTCGCGAGCAGAGAGTCGGCCAATTCACCGATGCTCTGCTCATGCGGGTCGCACACTGCGAGATACCCGATCAGGCGGCCGACCATCGGCGGCATCCCGTACCGGCGGGCGAAGAGTCGCCCCGCGTGATCCGCGAACGTCATCTCAGCATCACTTGGCATGCGACTACCCTACACGTCCTCCTGTGATAACACAAATTAGTGTGATCTCAGGCGGCTTCGCCACCTGGCGCCGCGCGCCTTGAAGCGCTTGCGCAGCTCCCGTGCCTCGATCACGTTTGTCACTGCGGACCTCCGCCCGCAGGTGCGAACTCGGGCACAGGCACACCGTCGTGCCATCCCTGCCAGATGTCGATCCCGTCGATCGTTCCGGCGGTGATCTCCTCGACCAGGCCGCGGACGAAGCGCAGTTCAGTCTGGCGCAGCTCGTCTTCGAACTCGGCCTCGATCCAGAGGACGCGCGGCAGGCCGCGCTGTTCGAGCATCCCCCGCCCGGCGCGGGCAGCCGCGATCAGCTCCTCGAGCCGCCCGGCGCGCTCCTCGAGCAGCGAGATCGCCTCGCCCGGCGCCACGGCCGGGAGAAACGACAGGGCGGCTGCGAACGCCGGATAGTCCTTGGTCGGAACCGCGAGCATGTCCGCAAGCCAACCATGCGCCTCGACCCGGCCGGCGTCAGTCAGCCGATAGATCGTGCGTTCGGGCAGCCGGCCCTCGCGCTCGGTGTCCAGCGCGACGATCAGCCCGCGACGGTTGAGCGAGCAGACGACCGAGTAAAGCGAGCCGTAGTTGAGCTTGACGCTCTCGTCCTTGTGTTGGCGGCGCAGTGTCGCCGCGATCTCATAGGGGTGCATATCGCGCTGGATCAGCGTGATCAGCACGGCAAGAGCGAGCGGATTGTTGCGATAGCTGCGCGACATCAAATCACAGAGAAAGTGCCGTTTGCCCAGGCGTGCAAGAGAGTTCGCGACGCCCTGGCTCAGCAGCTAAGCCGCGCCCGGATTGCCTCAGGGTTCAGCAGCACGGCGGCAGTCCGGTCAAGAGCGAGCGTCGTTCGGTGCCGTCCGCAGCGAGGTCGGCGTGGTCTCCTTCTGCATCCTCGCTGGTGGCGCGAGTCCGATCCCGCGGGGCCAAGCCGCACGCCCCGGCGGCGAGCTCTCACCGACCGCGACTGGCTGGGCAAAGCGCGTATCTATACGGAGAGGGGGGGATTCGAACCCCCGATGGACGAATCGCCCATACCGGTTTTCGAGAGCAGCGCACATTTTTTGCTAAGAAGCTCATTTGCAGGCATTTCCTGTGCCATGCACACACGCTGGGGTAGCGTTTGGGGTAGACGCTCTCATCTCGTGCCCGCCAAGAACCTGTCGATGATCGCTGCGGACTCTTGCTCGTTTCCTGGAAACAAGTGGCCGTAGATGTTGTAGGTAGTGGTGATCGAGGAGTGCCCCATGAAGACCTGCACTTGCTTGGCGTTGAGATGCGAGGCGATCAAGATCGAGGCGTAGGTGTGACGTGCCTCATGGAATCCGATCCGGTTTAGGCCAGCGTTGTCCCATGTCTTGTAGGACTTGCGACGCACACCCTCGGCCTTGAACGGCGTGATCGCGTCGATGCCGAAGATGAACGGCGACTCGACGGCTCGCTGTTCGAGATGGTCGCGAAGGTGCTGCCTCAACATTTCTGGGATCGGCACCTTACGAACACCCTTTGCCGATTTGGTGGTGATCAGACCCTCTTTGACATCCCAGCCCGCGCGGACGGTGATGATTCCGTCCTCAAGATGAATATCGCTGACTTGAAGGGCACGCAATTCCCCAAGCCTCAGACCGGCGTAGAACGCCGTAGCCCAGATCGGCTGATATTCAGGCGGCAGTGCGTCGATCAGTTGCTCGGCCTCATCTGGGCTGGCGATTCGATCACGTGCGTTGGTTCCCTGCGGAAGATCAAGGCCCTCGGTCGGATCGAACTCGACCATTCCTCTGGACACAAGCCAGCGAAACATCGCTCGCATTGGATTGAGAGCGTTCTTGACTGTGCTGGGCGAACGGGTCAAACAAAGCTGATCCACCATCTCCTGCACTTCAAGTCGCCTGAGTGCGGCGACTTTCCTTCCGCCGAGAAGCGGGTAGATGTGAAGCCTCAGTGAGGTTTCGTAGCTGCGAACCGCCGACGGCTTGTAGCTCGCTCTGGACCGATTCCGAATGTTCCCGGCGGACACACCCTCAAGCCATCGTGCACAGGCGTCCTCGACGGTAAGCGGAGACTGTGGACCACGTGGGCTATGGAGAATCGCGTTCTTGGTTCTGGTCTGCCAGGCTCGTGCGTCAGCAAGGACCATCCACGCCGACTTCTTCGCACGCTTGATGCTCGGGTCATAGACCTCGGCCCGGTATCTCGGCTTGCAGTTGCACAGACGATGTTCTGGGTCCCAGGAGCAACGGCTCTGGTGGCGAACAGTGATGCCTCGATGATGGGGATGCGCGTGATCCATCACCGACTCACCGCCCCGTAATAGGTCGCATAGTCCGCGACGAAACGCTCAAGCTCGCTAAGTGGCACCAGAAACATGCTGCCGAGTTGAACCAGTTTGATGTGAGGCTCGACGTGACGCTCGAAGCTCTCAATGCTGATCGAGAGCATGCCTGCTGCCTCTCTACGCTTGACCAGAATTGGTGTGACGATCTCCTGCTTCATTGGATTGGCGACGACGGCGCACGTCATTACGCTGCCTCCGCCTGATCAGATTTCTCTGACGACGTGGGTGCGACAACGATGGTCGAAGAACGGCTGTAGACGTAGCGTGGCTCCACCACGATCTCTGATTCGTTTCGAGCATCAAAGACGGCGATGATCCCGGCTTTCTGCGGATTAGTGGTCCAGCTAAGACCATTGGAGAACGTACCGTGGGCGTAATTGCCCTCGATGCGATATCGGTATCCGCGATGCACCGTTACGCGATCTGGTGGAGCGGCAAGCTTCTCCAGTTCCTCGGGAGTCATCACGTTGTGGCGATTGTGCTGACGCGACGGCATCTGCCAGAGTTCATGCCAGTCCGCCCTGGTAAGAGGCTGTAGATCGTTGTCCTGCCAACCGGCGGCAACCGCTGGCCAGTAGTCCTCGTCACTCAGTTCACGGCGATGCTCCCAAAGGAGCATGCCACGCTTGTAATGGTCGGCGCCATGGGAGATCTGATCCCAACTGAGTCTTTGCGCAGTATCGGGAGTCATTGCGACACCGCTGCGTAGCAGGCGGCCCAAGCGATGGCCTGGGAAGGAAGGAACCTACGAACGTGAAGGCCCCAGGTCTCCGATGGCATTCCCAGACCCACGAACCGATCAATGGTTCCGATTGAGACGCCCATGATGGTGGCAAGACGCTCACGCGATACGTAGACCTCGCCGACAGCGCCGGGATGGCTGTTGCCCGAGTAGATGGAGCCAACGGACATGGGTTGGTACGACTGAACTTCCAGCTTGGTCCGACATTAGTATTTCTCCTACATGACGCCCTTCACTTTCTATTGATTTGCAGGGCTTTTGTGATTTATCCGCTTGGAGGTCATGCGTCCCCAATGCAACAGCAAGTCTACCGGAGATTCGGGCAGTTGTCAAGCATGTCAATAAATAAACTTGAGTTAGAGATGAAAAATACCGAGCAATCATGCGCTGGGTCTGGGAATGATCCATTCGCGGTCCAACACATCCCTGGCGAGTTCCTTGCTCTCAATCACTCTCTGCGAGATAGTTGGACTCCCTGAGATTCCCCGAATACTTCTGCATATATCTAATGCAGTGGCTGAAGCAGTGCATCGTCAGGCACAGTGCGGTCCTTGGCTCTGTTGAGCGCGAGCAAAAGTTCGGGCTTGCGTGCCTGGAGGGTGCGGTCCTGCGGTTTGAGCAGGGCCCGCTTGCTCTTGGGGCGGGGGAGATTCTCCCGGTGCTTGGTGGTGCCGAATACCGGCTCCTCTTGGCCTAGCACGTAGGCGACCGCCCCCATCGTGTTCACGAACGGGTCCACACCGGCGAGCGGTTCGAGCTTCTCGATATGAGCCTTGCCGAGGCCGAGTTCCGCAAGATCGGTGTTGAGGCTGCTGATGTGCACCGACTCCCACAGCAGCAGGTGCAAGTGATAGCCGGCGGCGCCGGTTGAGCTTGCCACGCAATCCCCGACGTAGATCCAGGTGCCGCGTCCACCACGTCGTCTGCGGTTCTTCAGCGCCCTGAAACCACGCATGACCTCATCCCGCGTGCGATTGGACGTGATCGTGAGATGGTAGGTAGGCAGACATGACGCGACCGCGACTGCGATCCGCTCCTGCGTGGTCAGCCTCCGTGGCAGCGGTGCCCCGTTCAGCAGCGCGGTCGCGGCAGAGCTTGGCTCCTGCAGCGCCCCGGTCACCATCGTCAGCCCCTTGGACCTGTCGAAGTTTGGAGGTTTGGTCGGCTCGCTCACGGGCGCAGCCTACCCCCAGCGCGGAGGAGTTGATCCTCAACCAGCCGCCAGATATAATCAGCGCTTATGGATCAGGCTTCAGCTGTTCATCAGAAGCCTGAGTACCGGGCGGTCTATCGAAATGGATCGCTCACGCTGGTGTCTCACGCTCCCTGGATGCCAGCGGATTTCGGCTTCGCGCGCCACGCCATCCAAACATCACCGGCGGTGCTGGCCGACTTCGAGATATTCCACGGCGTCGACGGCTTGGAGTTGATCGTCACCATGCTCAACGGGCCTGGAAAGGATTCATTCAGAGACGCGGTGATCAGATTCGCCAAGCCGCTCGGGTACAGCCGGATCTGGCTTGAATCAGAGGTCATCGACCTAGCCCCGGACGACACGCTAGGCCCGACCGAGGTCACCACGACGTGCCCAGGATGCGGGACTCGGTTCACCGAGAGGCAACCGACGTTCATCCTGAATGCGCGGGCGTCCGGAACATGGCCCGTTCGCTGTCCAATCGATGGAACTCCTTTACCGCAATGGGCATATCGGGACATCGGCGACGACCATTGAGGCTCCGTCGGTCCCATAGCACCTTTTGGCCGATGGCGATCGCCATTTTGTGTCAAAAAGGCTCCAAAAGCTTTCTAAGCCGCTCAGAAATGATTCGGCATCCCGACCGACACAAACATCAGCCTCAGGCCTCTCTGGAATTAAGACGAATTCCCAGCAATCCAATCTTCACGAACTCCCCACCGGGCCGATTACGTCACAAATTACGTTCATCTCTCGCATGGGACATCACAGGAAATTTGGGGACCACCTCTATTTGTCAGCCAAAGCCAAGGAATTCCTTTGGGGACGGACGGTCCCTGCGGAGGCTCAACTTGACGTTGCCATGGCCGCGAATTGGCAAGTTGCGGCGAGTGGGATCTGATGACGCCGTTGGGTATTTCGGATCAGGGGTGTTCGGGCGTCAAGTTCAATGGCGCGCGCCCTCGGAAGGCAGCGGTCCGCTCGTCGTTGGGTCTGCCGAGCCGGTGGCACGGGCGGAATCCCAAGCGGACGCTGGACCTGGCCAGTCGGTTTCGTGGGCGTCTTGCGCGGGCCCGTTGTGCCGTACCGCTAGTGCTTGACGCCCATGTCGCAGAGTGCGGTTTCTTCTGGCGTAGGGAGTCCGGCGATTGGCTGCATGTCGACGCACCCCTGCGGCTGGTTCTCCATTGCGTCGACCCACTGTCCGCCTTCGTCGTGGTAAATGTCGATCCAACTCTCGTATCACCCTGTTGACGCCTCAGCCGATGCGTTAGATGCGCTCCCGTTAACGGCCGCCCAGGACGGATCTGCCGCAAGCACCTTGACGGTGACGGATGCGCCGTCGGGCAACGATGACCAACCCTCGTCTGCCTCGAGCTGGCTGACAATTGCGTCCGTCGTGCTCGTTGGTGCAGCGACAACCGCTGTCGCACCGCTAGCTCTTATGGAGAGCGTTGTGTCAAGTGACCAGCACCGGATGCCCGCGGCTTGGGCGGGGATCGTGTCGGTTGGAGGGGCGGCAGGGCCTGACTGGTGCGCGACGCGCGGTCAGACTCTTATGCGCGGGTGCACGGGTTGGCTCCGGTGTCCGCAGGACCGGTTTTCGTCGTGAGAGCCCGGTTGTCTAGGATCGAACGTGACCGTGTCCTGTGGCGGTTGTTCATAGCTAGATCGCGGATGCTCTCGCGCGAGCGCCAGGCGCCTGCCGCCTCTGCAACCGACGTGGTGCTCTGAGATGTCAGTCGGCGGTCGTGATCGCCCAGCAGAACCCGGCGAGTTCGCGGGCGACGGCGACAGCGACGATCGTGCGGCGCTTTCCGCGCTCGGCGTCGAGGTGTTGCCAGACGCGGTAGAGCCTGCGTTGCGTCTTCCACGAGAGCTCAATGATTGGCGCGGGCTGACCGGCCTGTCTGCGTTGAAGCACGGTGCCTCTGCTGGGTGTCTTGCGGTAGTGCCAGGCCGCTTCGACGAGCAGTCGGCGGGCGTGCCGCGATCCGGTCTTCGTGATCGCTCCCAGACGTCGCGATGCGCCTGTGCTGTTCTCCGACGGGACGAGCCCGACGTAGCTCATCAGCTGCGCGGGACGCTTGAAGCGTGCGAAGTCGCCGATCTCGACCGCGAGCCCGACCGCGGAGAGCGTGTCGATCCCACGCAGGCACCTGAGCCGGGCCACCCCCAGCGCATAGGGCGAGGCGGGGATCAGCTCTGTGATCACTGTTTCGAGCTGCTCGCGGCGGGACTCGAGGACATCGATCGCGCCCAAGTGATCAAGCAGCGTGATCTGTGCGCCGCCGCCGATGTCCTGCGCGCGCAGCCACGCGCGGTGACGCTTGGTCCAGGCGCTGCCGGTGTCCTCGTAGAGCACGTCGTGACGCAACAGCAACTTGGAGAGCCGCTGGCGAGCGCGCATCAGATCGCCGCGCACGTCATCGCGGGCGCGCACGAGATCGCGCAGTGCCTCCTCCTCCACAGCCGGGACCCGGACCGGATGCAGACCGTCGATCATCAACAAACGCAGCAGCCGGCCGGCATCCCGCTCATCGGTCTTGACCCGATCACCACTCGGCCGCTCGATCTTCCCAGGCGCCGCGACCACGCACCCGACCCCGACGGCCTCAAGCGCGCGGGCGAGCCCATAGCCGGTCGGCCCAGCCTCATATGCCACCCGGGTCGGCCCGGGCAGCGAGCAGCAAAACTCAACGACCTTCGCGGTATCACCCGGCAGTCGCTGCGAGCGAAGCTCGCCCGTCTCGGCGTCCGTTGTGACAGCGAGCACGCTGCGTGCGTGCACGTCCAGACCTGCCCAGCTGCGAACC
Source organism: uncultured Conexibacteraceae bacterium (assembly GCA_963848435.1). GTDB lineage: Bacteria > Actinomycetota > Thermoleophilia > Solirubrobacterales > Solirubrobacteraceae > Palsa-465. The sequence continues at coordinate 910,230 of CAWKDQ010000011.1, forward strand.
TGTGCCATGGTCGGCCTCCTATGCGGTTGTGGGCCCGGCCGCGCGGGTCGCATCCGCAGCGGCCAGAACATCCCCACGCTCGCGTGGGGGACCGGCCGACTTCACCAGCCCGGCCGGACGTCAACCTCCATAGGGTCTAGCGGAAAGCCGTGTGATTCCTTGCCGCGCGATGTTGAACCCAGCACCACCAGACGTTGTGCATTTGACGCCGGTCGTCAGCGATAAGCAGGAGAACCACCCCTTGGCGATAGTCCCCTGAGTAGCGCCGTAGGAAGTGGCCTCAGCTCGCCTGACCAACCAATTGTGGGACAAGTTGCCCCGCTGCACTCGGTTAGATGCCCGTTCTGGCTAAGTTCGACGAACTGTCGAGGGGAAGCCGTCTCGCACGCCACGAACGTATATCTCTGATTGAAGCCGGTGGCAGTTGATCCGACACTGTCGATGCATTCGATGTTTGCCGGACGGAGAGACGAACGCAGCATCGCTCACGCCCGCGCTCCTCGGCGCAGGGCCGCTCGGGCCGCCGTTGGTTGCCGTCGTCGTTACCGGAGTTGCCGACGCCGCGCCGCCACCTGAACTGCCATTCGCCGATGTTTTTGAGCCGGTCGAGGTAATGCCGAGCGCCAGGATCGACCGGCCGGGGTCGGCCTGAAGGTGGCCGTTCCCGACAACGGTGGCGTTCGTGGACTTCGAAGCCAGCGTCACGAGGTCGGACGACACCTCTAGCTCCGTCTCAGTCTCAGTATTACCTCCGTTGCCACCCAAGACGGTCCATCCCGTTCTGAGACTCAACGAACGTGGATGGCACCGACTCCTGACCTGGGATATCAACTGCGACTCCGCACTCGTGGTCGGTGAGGCCCACGACCAGCGCGGTGCCCGCTCCGGCGTTCGACGCGACCCCCAACATCGCCCGCAGCTCCCCGCCAGAGGCGTTCCAGTCCGCCACGCATTCGCCCAAGGATGGCCGGAGTAGATGGGCTTGGTCGGAGTACGACTCGCATGCGAGGTGGCTGCTGCGACAGTCTTGGTGACGGTCTTGATACTCGAGGTGCCGCACCCTGACAGTCCGCCAGCTAGGACTGACGTAAGAGCGAATCCGACAGACCAACGGAGCGAGCGTCTTTGTGGGCTCACCAGTTCCACATACCCCCACTGCAGGCTTCGGCGCGGTACGTCACGGCCTTGGGGTTCTTCCAATACCGATTAGGATGGAAAGAGCCGGAGCCGTGAGGCGTGATCGTCAGGCGCGTGAATATCCCGTCGACTGGACGCCAGACACGGACACGGGTCGGCACCGCGTAGAACGTCCCACCTCCGACGCTCGGATAGCCGTCATCCATCCACAGGTAGCCGTTTGTTACGCCCTCGCTCGAGGTCCACGTGGTCCAATGGAGGTCGGCCTTCGGGCCGGTCTGGTACCCAACGTGGCCACCGTGGCTATAGCCGGTCACGGCCCCTGATCCATCAACGGCGAGCACGATGATCTTTGGCCTGCTGTGCGGCTTCACGCATACGCCCAGGCTGATCGGAGCCGTAGCCGCATCGGCCGCGCCAGCGAGTGCGAGCGTCCCGAAGGTCGTGGCGGCAGCGAGTACAACGATGGAGGCGAGCCGAGCGGAGGTCCGCATGCTGTATCTGATCGGTGTCAGCTTCTGCACAGGCTGACGCTGAGGTACGAACGCCATTGGCGTCTCTGGCGATCATAAGCCGAGATAGAAAGTCTGCGGTACGCGAGATGACCGTTGCAGATTCCGAGCGATGTTGCCCTGACGCGAGCCGCGCACCACCTGCCTGTGGCAACCGAGGTCGCTCCCCAGATGCACCAGGCTCTGCCCGTGGCTCTGGCCGTAGCTCCTCCCCAGTCAGTCCAAGCTAAGCGAGAAAAGACGCTTGTCTCGTCGCCCCCGAGCGAGACGGTGTGTGGCCTGCTTGCGCCGAGGCCTGCAATTTCGCCTACTCCGGGAGTCCATCCGGCTGCGGAGCCGAGTCTCGGATTGGGTGAAGTGACGGCGAGATTGAGTAGGTCGCCCGAGCCGACGCTGCCTGACGCACCAACAAGCGTGAGGCCGACTTTGTATTTGCCGGGTTTGAGCGTCTTGCCGTCGGCTTGCACTGCCTTCCAGGTCAGGTCGTATGAACCGGCTTTGCTGAATGTCTTGCCGGGAAGCTTTCTGACCAGCTGGTTGGATTGAGAGAGGAGCACCTGCGCCACGGTTGCTGGGCCGTTCAGGTGGAAATCGACCTGCACAGTCTGGCCTGCAGTGACGGCGCGGCTATCGAGATGGGGGTCGGAGATTGTTATGGCCGCGATTGCTCGCGCGATAGACGCCTGACTGAGGTCGCCCCCAGCATCCGTGCTGCTGATCGTGACCCGGTATGTACCCGGACCAACGGCTTGGCCGGAACTGTCTTGCTCATTCCATCTGAGCGAGTGCGAGCCGTTGCCTTGTGCCGCACCCTGTAAGAGCGTAGAGATGCTCGTTCCGTTGGCGTTTGAAACGGTCGCGGTCACGCTGGCGGTTCCGTTGAGCTTGTAGCTGAGACTCTCGGAACCGCCAGCCGTGGGTCTGCTCAAGGACGCCGTCAGGTCGCTGACCGTGACCGGGAGGATCGTGACGGGCACGCTCTGCGTGGACACATTCCCTTCGCCGTCCTCTGAGGTCAGCTCAACCGAGTAAGGTCCGGCCGGAATCGCCGCCCCGCTCTGCGCCGTGCCGCTCCACGTCAATGAATGATCGCCTGGCGACACCGCAAGGTTGGTCGCCAAGGGATCAATCAACTGGTTCGCGCCGTTGTAGACACCGGCCGTGATCGAGGTCGCACCGGACACCGTGTATGAAACGGTCGTTGGGCTTCCGGAGAACGTCGAGGCTGGAGAGGCGGCCGCTCCGGACAGCACGACCGGTAGCGGCTCGATTGTGATCGTCCACTGAGCTTGTGGTCCGTCGAGAGCCGCGAGGTCGAGGTCGTAGAGGCTGCCTCCGGTCTGCGACCCAAGATCACAAACTCCGTTCGAAGCGAATGTTCCGGTGTTGTTAGTGCAGTTGTCGAGTCCGCCGCCAATGTGGATGGCTCCCTGCGTGAGGTCGATGTTCGCCTCGTAGTAGCCGGTGCTTGGGACGACGTACGGCAGCGAATCGGCATAGCCCGTGTAGGTCGTTGCTCCGGTGTAGCTGGTCGGCGCTGTCGGCGCGTCGAACAATGAGACAGCGATGCTGCCCACGTCGCAGTCACCAGAGATACCGGGGGACTGTCCGACATCTACGGGACCCAGGTCAAGCCAAGCGGTGTCGCCGCCAGGAACCGGTGTTTCGCCGTTGGCGTAGAACAGACCAGCGTCGGACGCGGTCAAATCGCTGGATGCCTGGACGCGCGCCACCACATCCGAAATCGCTGAGAGTGCCGTAGGGGCCGAGGCATCAATCTAATCCGTGCAACTTGACGAGCCAGTATAGAACGGCGATGACGGATCAGCCAGTGCCGAACTGGCAAACGTCGTCATGCTAAGTGTCGCCGCCAGCATCCCTGCCGTCACCAGCGCAGATGTCCGGATCGTCCATTTCAAGGCTCGACTCATCTGATCATCTCCCGATTCCTATCGCCCGAGCGCAGCGCACGTTCCAGCAAAATGCTCAGCCTGCCTGAACAAACAGCAAGCTGAGCGGACGCACGCCGAGACTCTAACTTGTGGCATGCCCTATGGGAAGTTGGGGCATACCACAAGACGATTGGACTCATGGATGAGTCGGTCGTTCAGTTCGCCCGGAATGTTGCGGAGGCACGGCGACAGGCTGGCCTCACGCAGGAAGAGGTCAGCTACCGGAGCGGGATTCATCCGACTGAAGTGAGCCGTATCGAGGGCGGCAGTCGAGATGCTCGTGTCTCAACCGTATTCAGGTTGGCGGACGCCATTGGGGTTCCGCCTGGGCAATTGCTCGACGGCTCCACCTAAGCCTAATCAGGGTGGTATGCGGAGGACGGAGATGGAATCATCAGACCTGCGTCCGACAAGCTGCAGACCGATGGGCGGGCACCTGAACTCCCGACGTCACGCCGGGTCTTGCGAAACCAGGCCGCGGCTGGCGATCTGCGCACCCTTGCCGTACCCCGGACGAAGCGCAGCGACATCATCTCGACTAGGGCTGTCACGAGTGAACTCATCAATCTGTGGTGCCGCGTGCGCTAACCGCAGGCGGAGCCCTGGCGCGGGCTGACAACTAGCTCATGCTTCAACCAATCCGCGGCGTCAGTGATCGTCTGCGTATCGAACTCGCCTGGGTGCGTGACGATTGCGACCGCCACGGCACTCGACGTTCCGGGGTCTACTATCCCCGACTGCCGCACGAGATACCCGTCTGGCTCGGGTCCCCAGCCACCCTTGAAGGCCACCGAGTCGAACCCAACGCTGCCCAGCCCCCAGCTCTCGCTGGGAGTCACATGCTCCATCAGGTCGAGCACGTAAGTGGTGGATTCCGTCGGGAGCAGACAGCCGCCCGCCAGCGCGCGGTAGAACTTGACCGCCTCGCTCGGCGACCAGAGCGTTTGTCCGAACGTGGTAACGGCACCGGGTGGCAGGGACGTTGAAGTAGCAACTTGTGTGCTGCTGCCGCTTGCCGTGAACAGTGCGTCGATGGCCGCGTTGGCACCATCGAACCCAGCCTCCAGACTCTCCAGGTCACTGAAAAGTGCCAGAACCGCAGTGTTGTCAGAAACTGTGATCGCGCTCTCCGCATCTGCCGACTCTGTCGAGGTGAGACCGCTGGCCCCTCGAGCTTTGAGAAGCGCGACCAGCACAGGCACCTTGGTTGTGCTCCAACCATGAGCCGCGTCATCGGCACCGAACGTCTGCGATGCTCCACCATTCACCGCCTCGGCAGCGATCGACACGTCGGGGTGTGACGCGAGGAACGTCGCGAATGACTGGGCGGCCCCTGGCCTGAACAGCCCGTCGTCGAGGGAGCCGGTAGAGGCGGACACGCTACGCCCAGGTGTCGCCGTTGCAGCCAAGTCTCTTGTCCGGCTGCGCTCTGACGCGCTTAGCCTGTTGGATGACGGGGGGGCGCTCTTGCTGCTGCTTGCTGCTGCCTGGCTCGGAACCACGGCTGCCGAGACGATTGTCGTGACCCGCGCACGTGGCATGTGTGAGGTCTCGGTTACAACAACGTGGACGACTCGATTGCCACCTGATCCGTTAGTGAGCGCCACGGCCGTGGCGGCACCAACGAGCAACACGAGCGATGCGACGGATATCAGAGCCCAACGCCGGCGTCTTGCCTGTCGCCGCCGAGCAGCATCAATCCTGCGAAGTCGGCGATGCTCGACCTCGAACTGAAGTCGCTTGTACTCGCTGTAATTCTCAGGGTCCCGCCACTCGTTCATCGCGGGCGCTCAGGCTGGCGACGCCGGAGGAGCCGTCGCCCCGTGACCTTGCAGCCTACGCGCCGAAGTAGACCGACGCATTGTTGCCACCCGTACAGGCCACTTCGCTCCCATCAGGTGAGCACGTCATCCAATACGAATCTCCGGTCACCGGACTGTAGACATCGAACGAGCCGAAGCCGTTGTCATCGTAGGCATTTTCAACGTTCTGCGCGAATTCGCAGGTGGTGTCCGGACCGACATACAGTCCGTTGCCGCACGACGTCTTGTTAGACGTCTCGGATGCAACATTCGGAGTGGCGCTCGAAGTGGTCGTAGTCGTTGACTGGGTTGCCTTTCGCGCTGCCGGCTCATCAACCACAACCGACGCATTTCCGGGGGTCGCGTTCGGAGAGCTCCCGATCACGTCGATGGTTGTCCGCCCGGGGCTCAGCTTCACACTCGCCGTGAAGACACCGTTGCCTACCGGCGCGGTTTGTCCGTCCACCTGGACGGTTGCGTTCGTCGGCGTCACGGTGCCTCTGATCGTGACGTTGTCCGCCTTGACGACAGCACCATTGGCGGGCGCTGTGATGATCACCTGAACAGCTTTCGCAGGTGCGAGCGTGGTCGTGGTCGTTGTCGTAGCTGAGCCGCCACAGGCACCGAGGCCCACAACGGCGAGCAGCGCCGAGCCGCTGCAAACCAACCCCCTAAATCTCAATGCATCCACCTCCAAGCCCAACGTCGGCCGCAAAGCGCAGGCGCATCAACCAGACAAGCGTTGCAAATCCGGGAATCACCCCTGCTTGATCGGCAAAGCCTATGGGTTTCTAAAGTCTAGGTCCACCTTGCCGCGTTATGCGATGGCCGGAACTCCGGCGAGAATTCGGCGAAGGCGCGCTTTCTTGCAAATGCGCCACCTGGTCCTCAGACGACGGCGATCTTCACGGGATATCACCATCTGTACGGCTCCGGAGTTGGCGGCGCTTCGCCGTGCGGCCATCCATCGGTGAGGTCACACGGACCGCCGTCGGGTCGGACGGCTATCGCTCGAACCTCCCAGGCTTTGCCGAACACGTCAACAGTTGTTGTGCTCAGGAGATCGACGTGGATGCGGGCCGGGATCGTCTTGGGGGACGCAGTGCTGCCACCGAGCACCCGCGCCCAGTCAGTTGGGAGTGCCTCAATGAGCTTGAGGGTGATAAGGGCACGATCCTCAAAGATGCGGGCGCGCCGGGCTCCGGCTGAGCCCATCGCTTTGCAGGCGCGCCGTAGACAGCCACTGCTGCGCCGATGCGCTGGTCCAGTCGTGCGCTTGCCAGCTTGAACACGTCCCACATCGACTCGCGAAGGTTGCCGTCTGCCCATTTCGTCTCAGCGACCACAAGCGAGTTGTCAACGACCATTGCGATGTCGAATCCGCCGAGGTTCTTCGTCCAGCCGGACACGGCCAGCCTGCTTCGGTGAGGATAAGTTCGTCCCGCTCGCTGAGGAGCGTCAACTATGCCTCCCCGGAGATCTTCTTCCTTCGCGTGTTTGCGATCGTCGCCCGTCGCTCTCGCCTCAACGCCGCGTGCCGCCACGGGCACAACGGAGGCTAGGCGTTCGGCCAACGTGTCCTCGAGATCGCATGCTTCCTCAAGGCTGGCGGTGATGTCGTCAAGCTCGGCCGTGAGCTTTCGGTTTTCAGGCAGGGTCGACTGATCGATCTGTGCGTCGTCATCGAGCATGGCGCGGACCCTAGCTGGCAACAGGGGCGTGCTGGGAATATGCTCCGGTCGAATGTTTGGAACGAGAGAGCTGTTCCGGCGACGCGTGAGTTGCGGCGCAGTTGTTGCGCTGTTCGCGGTTCTCGCGGCGCCTGCTGCAGTCGCGCAGGCTACGCCATCGCAGACACTGTGGTTCTCGTTCACGCAGCCGCAAAACCCGCCATCTCTGACCGCTATGGCGCCGGCGGATCAGCGTGGCCAGCACATGAAGGCGATCAGAGTGAGCTACAGCCCGTCAACCGGTTCGATCACCGTCTCGGAGATGTTCTGGGCTGGAGCTTTCTGGGCCCGGGAATGGCGTAGTGGCACTCCTCCAGCGCTTGACGACGTGGCGCTCGCTAGCACTTGCGACTCGCACCCGACCTTCAACTCATCGAGTTTCAAGATGTTTCTCAGCAACGGCTCTCTTGATAGTGGCGCCTTCAAATCGACCGTGACGCTGGCTGGTTACCGGGGTCACGCTCCGGGCAGCCTGAATCTCAGCGGTACGACATGGACAGCGGAAGTCCAAGCCGCAGCCTTCCGCAATCGGGATTGGCGGTGCGCCATCGAAATCCCGCTGTCTCTGGAGAACGGGACGGCAGTCAGCGGCACGAGCTATTACCAGTGGTTCCCTGGAATGCAGCCCATCTATCTACCCGTCGATCCGGCAATTGGCACCGAAACCGGGGAGGCCCCAGCGCTGATCGACCTCTCCGCCGACGGAAACACCGCCATCAGCGGCATCCGCTGGTCGAACTGGGGCGACAGCAGAAGTACCGGCATCGGCACCCTCGGGACCTCGAACTGCACACCAAACTGTGCGACCGCACGCCGGCAACGGTTCGCTGTGCATCTCACCGCGTCAGCGCCTTCCACGGCGTGGGGTAAGCGCGTGTACTCAAGCTTGGTGGTAACGGTGCCAGCAGCAATCCTAACCGCCGTTCCCGGGTTTCCGTTGACCTTGCGGATGCGCGTCGTGAACGAGCGCATCACCGGGAATTGGTAGTGAAACCCGAACGCTCCCGGAAATGGGGCATGTATTGGGGTCACACCGGCGATCACCGGCCGGACATCATCGATCCGAGCAAGAAGCCTTCCACCGAGCGCCAAACCAGTCGTCAGTCACTGTCTCAACTGGGGCGCGCCGCCCGTTTGAAATCGAGGCAGTCCGCCAAAGTAGTCGCTAGGCCCCTCAGAAGTCAGCATGTGGCCCAGAGGCTCCATGCGCGGAGCTGGCCGTTAGAATTCTCGCTGGGCGATCCGGCGGCAAGTCATCGGATACCACGCAGAGCCGTTCGGAGGCTGGATGCCAGCGGCGTTCAATGCGTCAGCGATGGAGAGCCACGTCTTCTCTGCTTCACGCATGTCCCGAATCTGTCGGATGGCCGCCTGTTCGGTTTCGACCGACACGTACTCGCCGTCGATGAGTTCGTGGCCGTAGCGGCGATGGAGCCGGTTTCCTCCGATGTAGCCACCTCGTGCAGCTTTGCGACGACGGCCACCTTGGAGCCGGGCCTTGATGAGACCCCTTTCTAGCTCTGCTGCGGCTCCCATCACCTGACGCAGAAACCGTCGCTGAGGATCGTTGGGGTCATCGCGAACGATCTCTGCTCCCTCGGCTGCCTCGAACACGCGGACCTGATCTCCCGCAGCCCAAGCGTGGGCAAGCGCGACCTCTTGAACGTGAAGTTCGCGGGCGAGTCGATCAGGTCGATGGACGACCAACCCATCGGCCTCGCCGTCATCGAGCGACATCAGCGCCGCGGCAAGTCCAGGTCGGTCTTCGATGCCCAACGCTCCGCTGAGTGCATCATCTCGAAAGACGATCACGACTCCGTGTCCGTTGGCCGCTGCCCAATCTCGGCACGCCTGCTCCTGGGCGTCGAGTGAGTCTGCACCGGCTCCGTTCTGGGTTGACGTTCGGCAGTAGGCGACTAGCCTCATGTATCCGACATTTTAGCGCTGGATATATCTTGAGCCAATTCCGTCTCCCAGCGAACACCTCGACGGCTTCTAGTCGATAGACCGACAGGCCTTAGCGGATCGCCTGAGCGCGCCGACCGACTAGCACTAGCCGCCCGACACCAGGGCGCTCAGTTCTGAACGGTCAGCCCAGACCGGAATAGCGCTCGAAGAACTCGCCGAGACGATCAAGCACCAGCTGCTTCTTGGTGGCGTGGTCGTTGGTCATCGAGAATCGCGAGACCGGCGGCAGGATCCGGGTGACGGCGGTGCCGGCCGTCGGGATCGCGCCGTCACGGAAGGCGTTGTCGACGAACGCGCGGGTTGCGGCCGGGTCGAGGCTCTCCTCGGTGATGATCTGGTCGAGGTCGTGGGCGCGTTTGGCGGCGACGAACGTCTCCCACTCGTCCTCGACGGTCGCGTCGATGGTGAGCGAGTCCACGAACGCTTCGATCAGTTCCTTCTTGTTGCGCAGGCTGGGGCTGGAATCGACGGCGCGGCTGATCTCCGCACGGATCTCGATGTCGCGGCCGGTGCCGTGCTCCTCGAGGTATCTGCGGACGAGCATCAGGATGTAGTCAACGTTGACCTCCACCTGTCTGATCAGCTCGATCTCGAAGACGACGTCGTCGTTGATCGACTCCTTCTCGCCGTCTGCTTGCGCGCGGAAGTGGGCATAGATGTCGAGGTAGATGCTGCGGTAGTCCTGGAACTCACGGTCGGTGAGGATCTCGTTGCCGACGAACTCGTCGAAGGAGTCGAGGATGTTGCGCAACCGCAGGATCAGCCCGAACAGCTTGATGAACGCCTTCTGTGCGGACTCGCCGAGGATCGGTTCACCAAGCGGGTAGAGCTCACGGAGCTCGGCGACCCGGTCGGCGTAGTCGGCGTGGTATTCGGCGAACGGCTTGAGCAGCACGACGCTCTGGGCGTCCTGGTTGCCGAACAGCGCCAGGGCGTCGTTGGTCTGCTTGCTCGAGGTTGCGGAAGCTGACGATGTTTCCGTAGGTCTTGACCGAGTTCAGGATCCGGTTGGTGCGCGAGTACGCCTGGATCAGACCGTGCTGCCGCAGGCCCTTGTCAACCCACAGCGTGTTCAGCGTCGTAGCGTCGAATCCGGTCAGGAACATGTTGACCACGATCAGCAGATCGAGCTCGCGGTCCTTCAGCCGCTGCGAGACGTCCTTGTAGTAGTTCTGGAACTTGTCGGTCGAGGTGTCGTAGCTGGTCCCGAACAGCTCGTTGTAGTCCTTGACCGCCTGCTCGAGGAACGCACGGGAGTCCGGCGGGAGATCGTCGGTCTCGAACTCCTCCTCGGCCAGCAGACCGTCGGGCTCGGCCTCGTTCGGGGCGTAGCTGTAGATCACCGCGACCTTCAGCGGCCGATAGCCCGGCTGCGTGACCTGCCGTTCACGCTGGAGGTTGTCGAAGAGGTGGTAATAGCGCTTGGCCGCCTCGATCGACGCGGTCGCGAGGATCGAGTTGAACCCAGCCACCCGCCGGTCACCGAGCAGGTATGTGGAGGCACGCCGGGTCTTCTGGTCGAAGTGATCGAGGATGTATCCAACGATCTGTGCGAGGCGGTCCTGGGAAAGGAGCGCCTCCTCGGTAGCGATCGCCGACACCTGCTTGTCTGTCACGTCGTCTGCGGTGCGGATCGTGTTGATGTAGTCGATGCGGAACGGCAGCACGTTGCGGTCGTTGATCGCGTCCACGATCGTGTAGGTGTGCAGCCGGTCACCGAACGCCTGCTCCGTCGTCCGCAGACCCGCCCCACCGCAGCTGCGTTGTCAGCGAAGATAGGGGTGCCGGTGAACCCGAACAGGTGGTAGTTGCGAAACGCCCTCGTGATCGCCAAGTGCATGTCACCGAACTGGCTGCGGTGGCACTCGTCGAAGATCAGCACTACATGCCCGGAGAAGATCTCATGATCGCGGTTGCGCTCCACGAAGATCGACGAGCTTCTGGATCGTCGTAATGATGATCCGCGCGCCCGGATCCTCAAGCTGGCGCTGCAGCTCCCCGGTCGAGGTATTCGCGTTCGCCGAACCCTTCTCGAACCGGTCGTACTCCCGCATCGTCTGGTAGTCCAGATCCTTGCGGTCCACGACGAACAGCACCTTGTCCACTTCCTCAAGCCGGCTCGCGAGCTGCGCGGTCTTGAAGCTAGTCAGCGTCTTCCCAGACCCGGTCGTGTGCCAGATGTAGCCGCCCGCCTCGATCTTGCCGGTCAGCTTGTGGTTGGTGGAGGTCGCGATCCGCTGCAGGATCCGCTCCGTCGCGACGATCTGATACGGCCGCATCACCAGCAGCTTGCGATCCACATCAAACACGCAATACCGGGTCAGAACGTTCAGCAGAACGTGCTTTGCGAAGAACGTCTTGGTGAACCCGACGAGATCCTGGATCGCCCGGTTGTTCGCATCCGCCCACCAGCTCGTGAACTCGAAGCTAGTTCGACGTCTGCTTCCGCGACCGCTTCGTCCCCGTGGACTCGTCGACGTGCCGCTGCCTGGTCGTGTTCGCGTAGTACTTCGTGTGCGTCCCGTTGCTGATCACGAAGACCTGCACATACTCAAACAGGCCCGTGTCGGCCCAGAAGCTGTCGCGCTGATACCGGTTGATCTGGTTGAACGCCTCCCGGATCGCGACCCCGCGACGCTTCAACTCGATGTGCACCAACGGCAGGCCGTTGACCAGCACGGTCACGTCGTATCGGTTCGAGTGCGCGCCCTCAACCTGGTACTGGTTGATGACCTGCAGCCGGTTGTTGTGGACGTTGCGCTTGTCGATCAGCCGGACATTCTTGAACGTACCCGTCATCACGGCGCAGAACCTGGATCTCGTCCTCCTGGATCCGGGCGGTCTTCTCGACGATCCCGTCACCGGACGGCGCGACCCGCTCGCTGAAGAACCGCTCCCACTCAGAATCGGAGAACTCGATGCCGTTTAACAGCTCCAACTGCCGGCGGAGGTTCGCGACGAGCTGGGCGTTGCTCGTAATCAGCAGATACTCGTAGGCCTGTTCCTGAAGCTGCGCGAGGAACTCCCGCTCAAGCTGCGCCTCACTCTGATAAGCCGCATCCCGTGCCGAGTCCGAGACGAACTCAGCGACCACCGTCGACTCATCACTGACCGCGATCGGCTCGTACCGAATCGGCGACTCAGGACTGTCGGTCACGCCGGCCTCTTTGAACGTCAGCAGCTTGTCGCGGTAGTACTCGTACTGCCGCCCACGCGCTTCCAGCTCCGCCTCCAGCTCCGCCTCCAGCTCCGCCTCCAGCTCCGCCTCCAGCTCGGCGAGCGTGTCAAGGATCCTCACGATTTCCAGCTGTACTTCGAGGGGAGGGACGGGAACCGTGAAGCCCGAGTAGGTGCTGATCCAATGTCGCGCGTGGTCCTGAGGCTCGTACCGGATCGTCTGCATCGCGCGGTAGATGAAGCGGAACTCGACGGACACCTCGTCGCGGAGCGTCAGCATCTTCATCGCCGACGACTTCGCCTTGAACGGGAAGTCGACCCACTTGAACGCCGTCGTGAAGTCGTCGAAGATCATGACCGGTTGCGTCGGCGACGCTGGATAGATGCCTTGAGCCTCGTCTGTGTATCCGAGGATGAACGTCTGTCCGGCCGTGAGAACGGGAGTAGCGTAGGAATCGTCGTACGCGGTTGAGTTGACGAGGTATTTCGTTGGCTGCTCGTACGAAAGCAACTCAGAGAGCGGCTTGAACTCGACCCCGTCTGGGCACCGCACTGCGATGAGGTCGTCGATCCGACTCATTTTGCCGTCCACGGCTTGACGTGCGGCCGCAGGTTCGTTGCGGCAGTCTGGACCGCGGAGCGCTGGCGCGTGCCGATTAGCGCGAGCATCGCCTTGAGGTCTGCTTGCATGTCGCCGGTGGTCACGAGCTCCGCGAGGGTCTGGTCCTCACCGGCCTTGGGGTAGGGATTGGGCCGCCACGCGTAGACAGCACCTGGCTGTTTCGCCGGCATCATGCTGTGGACGTAAAGATTCCGACGCGCGACTAGCGGCTGTGCGTCACGGACGAAGTCGGCGACGGCTTGGTGGTCGTCTGACTCCGGACAACCTGTCAGGGCGTCATGGATGCTCCCGATCAGGCGAAGCCCACCGAGTGCGGTGTACTCGCTTTGTGGTGCGCGTCTGAGCGTTTGGTAGACGTCGAGGGCGTGGCTCTCCAGGAGTGCCGAGACAGGCACGAGACGTCCGAGAAGTTGGAGAACCGCTCGTCGGCGACCCCCAGGACATTTGACGGCAGACCGAACTCGTCGACCATGACCGTGTGGAGGAACGCGAGGCTCGTGTCCTCGTCGCTCACGGCGCCCCCTCCAAGTCCGCGACGATTGCGTCGATCTCGGTGCGTAGCTGCGCCTGTCGGCTGACGATCTGGGCGATCTCGGCGTTGAGCGCCTGGATGTCGATGACCTCGCGTGTGTCTTCGGCCTCGACGTAGGAGCTGACGGCGATGTTGTAGCCGTTCTCGGCGATCGTGCTGTTGTCGACGAGCTTCGCGAAGTGATCGATGTCCTCCCGCGCGGCGAAGGCGTCGATGATCTTGTCCTGGTGGATCTCGGTCGAGCTTGTTCTTGTTGCCTGAGCGGATGAACTCGGCGGAGCCGTCGATGAAGAGGCCTTGTTGTCGCTCTTCGATCTTCTTGAGCACGATCATGCAGGTCGCGATCGTGGTGCCGAAGAACAGGTCCGGAGGCAGCTGGATGACGGTGTCGACGAAGTTGTTGTCGATCAGGTACTTGCGGATCTTCTGCTCCGCGCCGCCGCGGTAGAGCACGCCCGGGAACTCGACGATCGCGGCCGTGCCGTTGACGGCAAGCCAGCTGAGGATGTGCATCGTGAACGCCAGGTCAGCTTTGCTCTTCGGCGCCAGCACACCGGCGGGCGCGTAGCGCGGGTCGTTGATCAGCAGCGGGTTCGCGTCGCCATCCCACTTGGTCGAATACGGCGGGTTGGAGACGATCGCCTCGAACGGTTCGTCGTCCCAGTGCTGCGGGTCGGTGAGCGTGTCGCCGTGTGCGATGTCGAACTTCTCGTAGTTGACGTCGTGCAGGAACATGTTGATCCGGCAGAGGTTGTAGGTCGTGAGGTTGATCTCCTGACCGAAGAATCCCTGCCGCACGTTCTCGGCGCCGAGCACCTTTGCGAACTTCAGCAGCAGCGACCCGGACCCACAGGCGGGGTCGTAGACCTTGTTGACCTCGGTCTTGCCGACCACCGTGATCCGAGCCAGGAGCTCGGAGACCTCCTGCGGCGTGTAGTACTCGCCGCCTGACTTGCCGGCGCTCGACGCGTACATGCCCATCAGGTACTCGTAGGCGTCACCGAACGCGTCGATGGTGTTGTCCGTGAACGTTCCGAGCTGCAGATCGCCGATCGCGTCGAGCAGCTTCACGAGCTTCTCGTTGCGCTTTGCGACGGTCGGCCCGAGCTTGGAGCTGTTCACGTCCAGATCGTCGAACAGCCCCTTGAGGTCATCCTCGCTGGCCGCGCCGACCGCCGAGCCTTCGATGTCCGTGAACACCCGGCTCGAGCGTCTCGTTCAGGTTCTCGTCGTGCCGGGCTCGCTCACGGACGTTCGCGAACAGGTCGCTCGGGAGGATGTAGAAGCCCTTCTCCGCGACCGTCTCCTCGCGGCCGTGCTCCGCGTCTTGTCGCCCAGCTGCGCGTAATCGAAGTCTGCGTCCCCGGCACGGCGCTCCTGCTCGTTCAGGTACGCAGTCAGGTTCTCGGAGATGAACCGGTAGAACAGCATCCCGAGCACGTAGGTCTTGAAGTCCCAGCCATCCACGCTCCCGCGCAGATCGTTGGCGATCCGCCAGATCGTCCGGTGAAGCTCAGCTCGCTCGACCTCCTTGACCCCCATTGCTCGGGGAGTCTGCCAGCCAGTTCAGACACCCGGGGTCAGCCTGCTGGCTGAGTCGGAGCGGGCCGCGACCGTTGCTGTCCCTTCCCGGAGGGGCGGTCGCCCGGCCGGCTGGCTCGCACCGCCAACTCGGCCCGGCTTCCGGCCGATGCCACGCTCGCCCAGATTGCGTGCGACCAGGCCCACCGTTCCGTGTGTCAAGCTCGCCGCGCGGCCTGCAGCACGACCCCTTGCCAGCGCACCCGGCTACAGCTGAGGCTTTCCGTGGATTACCGTGCCCGTAGGCATTCGCCTTGCAAGCTCTTCTAGCTCGGATTCGCGCTGTAGCGACTCTTGCGGGGGCCAGCGGATCTCGGGGCCGACAGCGGGCCAGATGAGCAAGTGCCCCTGATCAGAGTCGGCACTCGTCTGTAGTCCACCCGGAAGGTCATACCCGAACAACCAGAAGACGACTGGGCCGATCGCGACCGTCACACCAAAGCCATTCATTGGATCTTCCCGTTGCGGAGCTTGATCACCTTCGGCGCGAACGCTCATGCCCCACTGGTGGACCGATAGCGGCCAACGGCTCCGGTCGGTATACCTGCACAGCCACGCATGCGAGCTAGGCAATGGCATCTGGTGTTCAAAGAACCACTGGTAACGGTCAGCGGCTATGACTCGCTCACCGCCGATGTTGGCACCCTGCATAGTGAGCATGGTCTTGGTCGCCCATGTCGCTAGCAGGAACTGCTCAGTCGCGTTCAACACTTGCGGCTCGTCCTGGAGCATCGGCGTGAGGATGGGCTGGACTTGTTCCTCTAGAGCGGACATCCAGCCGTTGTTGCACCATGTGCACACGTCGCGCACGACGACATCAAATGGTTGGCCGGGCCTCTGGTGCCTGTCGTCACGTGAGTACGTCACCAGCCGCCTCAAAGAGTCCGCCTCTCCAAGGTCGGGAAAGACATCCCGCAACCAGCGCGGGAAGACATGCTCTCGGCTGAGCTTCGACCCGGAACCGCAGAAGATGCAGGGCACGTCGCGAGCATAAGCTCAACATGCGTGAGGCGGGCACAAGACGCTATTGACCGTCGTATTCGCCGATCGTCTCCGGCTTCTCGTCGTACGAACACCCACCTGTGCCTGCGGGCGGGACTCCAGGCGGCGTTGCGACGGCACACCCGTGGATAGACACGTCGCCGTCAGGACAGTTGTCGGACCGGTTCAAGTTGATCAGATACCAGGAAGGGACGTTGCCGATGTCGACGCACCCGGCCGGTGTTCGCGATCCCGTGATGGCCACGATCACAGCCACCACGACGATCACACTGCCGACCAGAATCGCGAGTGCCGGTTTGACAGATGAGGCTCTTGCCCTTCCGTCTTGACGCTGCCGCCGTTTCTGCTGCGTGACTCGTCCGGCCTCACCGGATCCGTCCAGCGGACTGCTCGATGGGTGTCCCGGCTCAGGTCCGAGGTAGAACTCATGTTGGCATTTGCCGCAGCGGACCACCCTCGCACTCAAAGGCGCGCGGTTCTGCGTTGCACATCGGGGGCAACGGCAGACCACCCTGAATGCGCCCTCGCGCGGCGATTCAAGGACTTCGGGGATGAAGTCCAGAACCATCTCAGCGAGTTGTTCGCCGTCATAGAACTCAACTGTTCTGGTCTTCCGCGCTTGGCCTGTGTATGTAGAGGTCGTGGCAAAGATCGCACGGCTCGCGCCGTGATGCCTCTCGGCCATAACGAGAAACTCCGTGACTTCTTTCTGGCCAACGGTGGCCGGTGGCGTGTATCTCTTGCATTGCACGACGGTGCGTCGGCCATGCACATCTACGCCGCTTAGATCGGCGTGCTTGTCGCCTGCCCCGCCGACCACCTCCAGTGTGAAGCCGAGATAGCTGAGAAGCCGCCCAGTCATTTGTTCGAACTCCGCTGGTGAAAGTTGCAGGAGGAAGTTGCGAGCTTGCTGCAGGCGTGCGGTCGCGTGAGTCACAGCACGCGGATGCTAATGGCGAGAACGGTGGGAACATGCAGCGCGCAATGACCAGCCATGGTCTGTTCCCAGCCCTCCTGGCATGGCGCTCCGAGACAACCGGCCGTGCATCAACTGTTCCACTCTCATAACCAGCACGGCCAAGAAGATGTCCAAGGAGTCATTGAGCGGAAGTCTCGAGCGACTTCCTTATGCTGCGCGGCCGATCGCGATGGTTCTTCGCGACGTAGACCAGCGTTTCGTTCATTTCCCCGAGTCTGGACATCATTCGGGGGAAGTCCTGCCCCAGTTCCTCGACTGTGTGGTTGGCGGTGATGATCGTGGCTCTGCTGGCTTGGTAGCGGTCAACGATGATGTCGCTCATGCGTTCGTCATAGAACTCGCGTTGCTTTTCCGAGATGCCGATCCTCACTTCGTCGATCACGAGTAGTCGAGAGGTTTCGAGTCGAGCCGAAAGACGCTCGTCCTCGTATGCCTTGATCGCCTTAGAGAAGCTTGTGAATGTCACGCGGCGGCTTCCCCATAGATTCACGGCCTGACGGATGAGGAAGGTCGCCGCAGTCGTCTTGCCGGTTCCGAGTGTGCCCACCAGTGTCAAGCCAAGCCCCCTGCCGACTAGCTCTTCAAGGTTCTCGCCGTAGCTGCCGATCGTGTCTTGATGTGCCGGGTGCGGCAGTAGTTCCCAGCGGTCAATCAGATCTTTGCCTCGTAGTCCCGCGAGTAGGTAGTGCTCGTTGAAGCAGATTTCGTCCATGATGCATGGGATCGCCTCGGCTGCAGTACGCGCAGTGCTGTCAGTGAAGTACGGGGTGTAGTCAAGGTGGTGCTGGAGGCAAAGGCACTTGGTTGGAAGGCCTGCGTCTCTGAGCAGACGTTTCGCTAGGTCGAACTCGTCGTTGCTCAGGCGTCCGAGGTTGGATGGGTTCGGCTTGTTCATGCTGCGGCCTCGGCAGGCTCGCTGGCCGCGAATCTCGCTCGGGCTGATCGGATCGCATCCACCTTGGACACGAACGTCGGCACGCTGTTCTTGCCCTGGAGCATCTTTGACCAGTCCGGCTGACCAGCCTCGTACTTTTTCGTGATCGTTGGCTTCTTGGCGTCGTCGATCAGATCGAACAGACGGTCAAGATCGGCGGTGGCCTGAGCAGCGCCGTTCTCGTGAACGTATGCCATCCAGACAGCCTGCCAATCAGGCTTCGCATAATCCTGAGCGGCCCATTCGAGATTGAGCACCTGGCGCTCTCCAAGCCCTGCGACATATCGGTCAAGACCGAATAGGCCATCAACCTCGTCTGGGTTGGTGGGAGACTGGTGGTTCTCGATCTGCCCGCCCTCGCGTTCTTCAATTGGTTCTTCTCTTGGGTCTTCCTCTGTCTCTTCTAGGTGTCCGGTCCCTAAGACACCGGTGTCGGAGCCGTCTGACACCCCCCTGTCAGAACCATCAGACACCCCCTGTCTCGCTCCGTAGGTAGGAACTGCACCGTCGGGCCAAGTGAGTTGCTCTCGGAACAGGATCAGATACTCATTGGATGTCTGGCCACCATCTGCTCGGTAACACGGACGGGCATCGATGTAGCCCTGGTGTTGAAGCCATCTGAGATGGCCATTGATTACTGGGCGGGAAAGGTCGCAGTCCCCTGCCAAGGTTCTTTGGTTGGGCCAGCAGCAGCCGGCGTGATCGGCGTAGATGGCGAGTGTCAGCAGCACCAACTTGGGGGCTGAACTGATTGAGTCAAGCGTCTGTGCAAGCACCCAGCGCTCGACCTCGTAAGGCTTTGTCTCGGTCATTCTGTCTTGGTTCCTATGTCGAGCCTCCGGCTGAGCTATCGGAGAGCGGCTCATGAGGCACGCTCCCCGAGTCGCAAGAACCAGAGACTGAGGACACGTTCCGCATCCTCATCTATTACTCGCGGGACTGGCCCACAAATAAGCGCCTCGAACCCCGGCAAATCGTCAACGCTGCCCGACGCTGGGGTAGAACTGGGGTAGACGGCGACCACATCCAGCCCTTGTGAGCCATCTTGAGCGGCGGGGATTTGGCCCTTGCGGCCCGAATTAGACACAGAAAATCCCTGCAAGCGCGTAGGAATGTCCTGCAAAGCACGGAGAGGGGGGGATTCGAACCCCCGATGGACGAATCGCCCATACCGGTTTTCGAGACCGGCGCATTCAACCGCTCTGCCACCTCTCCGGGGACAAGCGGGTTCAAAGGTAGCGGCTCGTGAGAGGGTGCGTCAGCGCCTGCCGGCGAAGAACGCGCGGAGCAGGTCGCCGGCCTCCTGCGCCAATAGGCCGCGCGCCACGACCGGCCGGTGATTGAACTGCGCGACGTTGAGCACGTCGATGACGCTGCCGGCGGCGCCGGCCTTCGGGTCATCGGCGGCGAGAACGACTCGTGGGATCCTTGACAGCACGATCGCGCCGGCGCACATTGCACAGGGCTCGAGCGTCACATACATCACCGCGTCCAGGACGCGCCAGGTGCCCAGCGCACTGCTGGCCTCCCGCAGCGCCAGGATCTCGGCGTGGGCGGTCGGGTCGTTGCGCAGCTCGCGCTCGTTGTGACCGGCGCCGATGAGCTCGCCGTCCTTGACGATGACCGCCCCGACCGGCACGTCATCGTGGTCCGGCGCCCGCTCGGCCTCGCGCAGCGCCAGGCGCATGTAGTACTCGTCCCGCGGGAAGAAGTGACCGCTCATCGCGCCAGAGTGTTGCGCAGGCCTTATCCTCACGAAACTTTCACACTGGGCTGCTGTCTTAGGTGGTGCTTCGCACCGCGAGCGATCGGCACCCGCAGATGTCAGCCATCAACGTCACATACGACCGTCGTCCCCTCCCTGTACGGGTGCGGTCCCGATCGGGTCGCTTGATCGGGACGGCGACCGCCGCTGCGGTTGCGATCACCGTTGCCGGCCTGACGCTGCACTCGTTCAGCCGGAGCCGCCGGCACCGTTCACCCGATCTCCAGCATTGCGCGCGCCACCGCCAGCACCACCCGTGCCGGTTCCGGATCCCCAGCCGCCCCGCTACAGCGTTACGCGCCGCACGAGTTGGTCGTCGGTTACAGGCGGTCTGCGGCCGCAACACTTGCGGGGGTACGCGAGCAGCAGGGGCTTGCGGCAACCACGTCCGTACCGGGTACGCTGACACCGCACGAACTGGTGCTGACGCTGCCGGCGAAGATCGACGTGACGGCGGCGGCCGCCACCGTGCAGGCACTCCCACAGGTCAGCTATGCGGTACCCGATTACATCGCACACATCGCCGGCTCCTGGTTTCCCAACGACACCGGTCGGACCGGCCGCACCAAGGGCTGGGAGAAGCTGCAGTGGAACTTCCTCGCGCGCAGCGGCGTGAATGCACCGCGTGCGTGGGCCAACCTGATCGACGATCACCGACCCGGAGCCAAGGGGGCCGTGATCGCCGTGGTCGATACCGGCATCGCGTTCCGCAACTACCGCATCTACAGGCGTTCACCCGACTTCGAAGGCACCAGGTTCGTCGACCCGTGCGACCTTGTGCTCGGTTCGATCAAGGACGGCAGATGTACAGACCCCAACGCCGTCGACCGCGAGGGTCACGGCACCTTCGTCGCGGGAACGATCGCCGAATCCAGCAACAACCATCTCGGGCTCACCGGCCTTGCTTATGGAGCATCGGTGATGCCGGTGCGGGTCCTCGACGCCGAGGGCAACGGTGATGCGTCGACGATCGCCACCGGGATCCGCTACGCGGTCCAGCACGGAGCACAGGTGATCAACCTCAGCATCGAGTTCTCGCCCGGGACCACCAGCGGCGAGATACCGGACGTCGTCTCTGCGATCAACTACGCCCACCAGCACGGGGCGGTGGTCGTCGGGGCCGCAGGCAATGACGAGGGAACCTCGCTTGACTATCCTGCCGCGCTCGCAAACGTGGTCTCCGTCGGCGCCACGACCAGCGATCGCTGCCTAGCGATCTACTCGGACGTCGGCAGGGGCCTGAACCTCGTCGCGCCCGGCGGCGGCGATGATGCAGCCTCGGTTCCGGGGAGCGTCTGTCATCCGGCACGGGACCTCCCAGACATCTACCAGATGACCTTCAACGATTCGTCGCATCCCGGCAGCTTCAGCTTGCCGAGCGGCTGGTTCGGCACGTCGATGGCAGCGCCCGCGGTGTCGGCCGCGGCGGCGATGGTGATCGCCAGTGGAGTGATCGGAGAGCATCCGACGCCCAACGCGGTTCTGGCGAGGCTCGAGGCGACAGCGCACCCCCTCGGGGAGGGCCGACCCAACAGCGACTACGGCTTCGGCCTGCTCGATGTCGGCGCGGCCACCAGTCAAGGAGGCCCGACAACGCCGCCGACCTCACCGTACTCACTCACCGGCGCCACGCGGCCGGTGGTCAGGGCGCCAACCGGCAGGGCAGGCAGGCAGCAGCGCGCCAGCTGAGGACAGGCTTTGCCGGTCCGACAGCTCACGACAGGCGCACGATCGCGATCACCATCCCGATCACGACGAAGATCACGATCAGCGCCTGAGTGTAGATCCAGAGTTTCGGCATGCCAGGCGCTGAAAGCTAGCGAGCGCCTCCGGTGATGTCCGCCTCGGTCAGCTCGTCGAGCAAGCCGGTACTCCGCGGGATTCCGTCCTCACCTATTGTGATCGCGCCGCCGGGCCAGTACTGGCTGCTGGGTCCGAGCCCATGGGCGACGACAGGCTCGTACCGCCATGAGCCGGTGTTCAACAGCCGCTGGCTGCCGTCGGTGCTCGACCAGCGGCGCTGGGTGTCGCCATCGCGCGGGCCACGTCGGTGTAGGTGTCCGAAGAGCACAAACCTCGCGTCGACGCCGAGAGCACGCGTGGCTGCGGCGAATGCCGGCAGCGCGTGGCGCTGCATCTGCCGTCCGAGCATCCGCGAGGTGAGCGGCGCGAGCCAGGCCGGCAGGTGCCGATCGAGCCAGCGTTCAGGTGGCATGCCATCTCGCATGTGCGGAGGCGGCGGATGCGCGGCGACGTATTCGAGCGTCGCGGGGGCGGCTGTCATCGTCGCCGACCGTGCCCGGGCCCGCGAGTGCAGGCCCCATGACGCCACCGGTCGCAGAAAATGGACCAACTGGTGACCGTGGGTGGCCCAAACCTCATCGGACAGCCAGATCCCCGGATAGTGGACCTCAACGCGGGTCGCGGTCAGCCACCCGAGCAGCTGTGCAAGCAGCGGACTCGCGTCAGCCGGCAGAACGTTCTCACGCGCGAGCTGCGAGCCCTGCGCCTCGGTCCATTCGCGCACGAGGCCGTGGTCATGGTTACCCGGCACCAGGATCAGCTGCTTGTTTGGCCCGAGCCGTTGTGCGATCGCCCGCAGCACCGGCTCGGCGATCGGGAACGCGACCTCAGGATGAGTCTCCTTTGTCTCGATGATGTCGCCCAACAGAACCAGGCGCTCGTGCTGATCGAGCGCGTCCAACAACGCCATCAGCGGTCGAGGCTGTGTGAGGACGCTGATGCCGCCACCCTGGCCGAGGTGCAGATCGGAGATCACGAGAGTGCGCACACCACCTGATTAAAGGCGGTCCAGCTTCACTTCGCGCAACAGCATGTGTCCGACGAGCCGTCAGCCCGCCCAGAATCCGAACCAGTGGTCGAGTCGGCTCGCCGCCCCAGTCTGACCGGCCTGGTTGGTTACCTGAGCACGCGGCGAACCTGGTGGTAGGTGCCGGTCGCGCCCAGAGCGATCGTGATCGCGCCGCCGATCACAGCGACGACCGCCAGCAGGATCGGCCAGTGGTGCTGAAGGAAGTCGCGCGCACGCCCAAGCACCTCTTGCGCGTGATCCCCGGCGAAGGTGAGGATCGCGAGGATACCGAGCAGTGGCGCGACGAAGCAGACGTTGAACAACGCGATCAGGAGCAGTTGCTGCACGATCCCGAACCCGGACCCCACGATCGCAGCAAGAACGCCGAAGTATGGGAAAGCCGTCGGCAGCTCGATCACCATGATCGTGACGCCGAGCAGAAACGCACCACGGCCGTTGGCGTTGAAGCTGGGCAGCTGCTTCTCGGCCAGGCGCGCGCGGTGCACCCACAGCAGCAAGCCGACGGCGATCAGGACCACACCGGCGATCACCTCGAGCACGTGACGCGTGGCCAGGCTCGGACTCGGCACGAGCGCCAGCACCAGCTGTCCAGGGCCGGCGGCGACCGCGATTCCGCCCACCAGATAGACGCCGAACACGCCCAGCGTGAACTGGCTGACAGCCTTCCGGGGCTCGGGACCGGAAGCGAGGTACAGCGCAGGGGCGAGCGTCGACGGGTTCAGCGAATCCGCGAGCCCGACGGAGATCACGATGCCGATCAGGCGAAGCATTGCGTGTGTAATTCTGCACGGGGGCGCAGAGGCGACGCCAGCTGACGGCGCCCAACGGGTCGCGAGTGGCGATACTTAGCGAGTGATGCGCGTAGCGGTCCTCGACGATTACCACCGGATCGCGAACACGCTTGCGGACTGGGAGTCGCTGAATGTCGAGGTGGCGTTCTTCGATCGTCCGCTTGCCCGCGATCAGCTGCCAGCCGCGCTCGCGGGGTTTGACACGCTCGTGCTGATGCGGGAGCGGACAGCTTTTCCGCGGGAGGTGCTGGAGCGACTTCCGGATCTGCGGCTCGTCATCACGACGGGGATGCGCAACGCCTCGCTTGACGTCGAGTATCTGGCCGAGCGCGGCGTTCGAGTCTGTGGCACGGGCGTCCCAGGTTACGGCCCCCGCGAGGGCGTTGGTCCTGGCAACCCCGAGCCGAAGGGGTTGCCGAGCACGATCGAGCTGGCCTGGGCGCTGATCTTCGCGCTGTTCAAGCGGGTCGTCGAGGAGGATCGTGCGATCCGCACCGGCATCTGGCAGCAGGGCCTGCCGGCCAACCTCGCAGGAGCGACGCTGGGACTGGCCGGGCTCGGCCGGCTCGGAGCGCAGATGGTGGCGCCGGCGAGGGCATTTGGTATGGACGTGATCGCCTGGAGCCAGAATCTGACACGCGAGCGCGCAGACGAGGCCGGCGTGCTTCAGGTCAGCAAGGAGGAGCTGCTGGCCTCAAGCGATGTGATCTCGATCCATCTCGTGCTGAGCGCCCGCACGCGGAGCCTGATCGGGACCGACGAGCTCGCCCGGATGCGGCCGACGGCGTTTCTGGTCAACACCTCGCGAGGGCCGATCGTCGACGAGCCGGCATTGATCGCGGCACTGCGCTCCGGCCAGATCGCGGGCGCCGGACTTGACGTCTACGCGACTGAGCCGCTGCCGGCTGACAATGAGCTGCTGAGCCTCGACAACACGGTGCTGACACCGCACCTGGGGTACGTCAGTCGCGATGGTCTGGCGGAGATGTATGTCCAGGTGGTGGAGGACCTCGCCGCGTATCTTCAGGGCGAGCCGATCCGTGTGATCGTGTAGCCGCTACACTCCGCCGAGCGCCGGTGGCGGCGTGCGCCAGCACGCCTGCAGGACCAGCGCGAGCAACGTTCCAAACACCTTACGGGGACTTACGCACATGGCCCGTGGAGACGTGCGGATTGCAGCGACCCTCGCCTGCGAGGACTGCAAGCGCCGCAACTACCAAACGAATAAGAGCAAGCGCAACAACCCTGAGCGGCTGCAGCTTCGCAAGTACTGCAAGTGGTGCAAGCGGCATACCGCGCACCGCGAGACCCGCTAGGCACCGCGAGGCGGGACGTGGCTGACACCGACGGGCTGGGCGAGGCCAGCGAGCACAGAAGACGGCCAATTGACGACATGCCGAGCGGCGGCGAGATCGTCAAGCAGAGCGAGTCCGCGATCGCTAGGCTTGCCGGGTTCCTGCGCGGGAGCTGGCGCGAGCTGCACCGCGTCCAGTGGCCGACTCGTCCGCAGGTGATGCAGGCCACAGGTGTTGTGCTCGGCTTCGTGATCGTCGCCGGAGTTTTCCTCGGCGTCGCCGATCTAGTCGCTTCAAAGCTGATGAACCTAGTCCTCAAGTAGGCAATAACGAAATGTTTCGCTGGTACGTAGTCAACACATACTCAGGGCACGAGAACAAGGTCAAGCACAACCTGGAGCACCGGGTCGTGTCGCTGAACCAACAGCGTGCCGTGCGCCAGATCGTCGTGCCGACTGAGTCGGTGTCCGAGATGAAGGACAACCAGAAGGTCACGGTCGAGCGTCGCACGATGCCCGGCTATGTGCTCGTGAACATGGACCTCAACGAGGACTCATGGGCATTGGTCAAGGGCACCCCGGGGGTCACCGGCTTCGTCGGCGCATCCAACGAGCCGGTGCCGCTGACCCAGGGCGAGGTCGACCGTCTGCTGCATCAGGAGACAGCCGAGCGTCCGCGCAGCCGCGCCCAGTTCTCGATCGGCGAGTCGATCAAGGTCGTATCGGGCCCGCTCTCAGACTTCTCGGGAGAGATCTCTGAGGTCAACGAGGACGGTCAGAAGCTCAAGGTGCTGGTGTCTATCTTCGGACGCGAGACGCCGGTCGAGGTCGGCTTCGACCAGGTGAAGAAGCTGTAACGAGTAACACACAGGTGTAGGTGCACTAGGAGAAATTCTTATGGGCCCGCTAGGGGCGGGCCTGTATTTCGCTTGAACTAGGAAGAGACGAAAATGGCAAAGAAGGTTCTTACACAAATCAAGTTGCAGGCGGTTGGCGGTCAGGCCAGCCCCGCGCCGCCCGTGGGCCCCGCGCTCGGTCAGCACGGTGTCAACATCATGGAGTTCGTCAAGGCGTTCAACGCCCAGACTCAGGGTGACGCCGGCACCGTGATCCCGGTGGTGATCACGGTCTACGAGGACCGCTCATTCACCTTCATCACGAAGCAGCCCCCGGCCGCCGTGCTGATCAAGCAGGCACTGAATCTCGACAAGGGCTCAGCCGAGCCCCACCGCGAGAAGGTTGCCCAGATCACCGACGCCCAGCTGTCGGCGATCGCCGAGAAGAAGATGCAGGATCTCAACGCGAACGACATCGAGGCGGCGAAGAAGATCATCGCCGGCACCGCGCGTTCGATGGGTGTGGAGGTCGTCTGATGCCCAAGCACGGCAAGTCATACGTGGAGGCGCGTCAGCGCTACGACCGCGAGCGCGAGTACGCGCCTGCCGAGGCGGTCGCGCTCGTCAAGCAGCTGTCGACGCGCAAGTTCAACGAGTCGGTCGAGCTGCATATCCGCACCGGCCTGAACGTTCGTCACGCCGACGAGCAGCTCCGCGGCACGATCGCGCTGCCGAACGGACTCGGCAAAGAGGTCAAGGTGGCAGTCTTCGCACAGGGCGACAAGGCCCGCGAGGCCGAGGAGGCGGGGGCCGACGTGGTCGGCGCCGACGACCTCGCTCAGCGCATCCAGGACGGCTTCGACGACTTCGACGTGGCGATCGCCACGCCGGACCTGATGCCGGTGGTCGGCAGGCTCGGCCGCATCCTGGGACCGTCGGGCAAGATGCCGAACCCCAAGGTCGGAACGGTCACGATGGACGTCGCCAAGGCGGTTGAGGAGTCCAAGTCCGGCAAGGTCGAGTACCGCACCGATCGCAACGCGATCGTGCACCTGGTGATCGGCAAGCGCGACTTCGAGGAGCGCGCACTGCTCGAGAACTATGCGGCGGTGATCGAGGAGCTGATTCGCGCAAAGCCATCTGCAGCCAAGGGCCGCTACCTGCGCTCGGTCACGGTCGCGTCGACCATGGGCCCCGGCATACGCGTCGACCCGTCCCGTACCCGCGACATCGTCGAGGAGCCGGCGGCCGCGTAGTTTCGCGCGGCCCTAATAGACTTCCGAAAGCAAGAGACGAAGCCCAAGACCTCCGGCGGCGCCAGCGCGTAAGTCCGGAACAGGCGGAAAGCTCGAACAGCCGGCGGATCCGACTCGGTCCGCTTGCTCTCGGCGCCCGCCTTCCAAGCGGGCGTTCTTCGTAGAGAGCGAGCAATATGAACCGAGAACAAAAAGCAGCAGTGATCGATCAGATCGCCGAGGACCTCGGCGGCTCGGACGCGATCTTCGCGCTGGATTACCGCGGCATCACCGTCGCCCAGATCGCGGAGCTGCGAGACAAGCTTCGCGCGACTGAGACGAAGCTGCGAGTCACCAAGAACTCGCTGTCAGAGCGTGCGGCCGACCAGGCGGGAGTGGCTGAGATCAAGCCGTTGCTGACCGGACCGACTGCTTTGGCGCTGGTCAAGGGCGACGCGGCCGCGGCCGCCAAGGTCCTGAGCGACACGGCGCGTGTGCTGCGCGGGCCGCTGGCCTTCAAGGGCGGCTTCATGAGCGGCGCCGTGCTGAGCGCCGGAGAGGTCGAGACGATCGCCAAGCTGCCTTCGCGCGATGTCCTCAACGCCCAGCTGGTTGGAACCATCGCCGCCCCGCTCAGCGGCCTGGCCCGTACCCTCAACGCGCTCATCCAGGGCGTGGCGATTCAGCTCGGCCAGATCCGGGACCAGGGGCTCGTCAGCGGGACCGCGGCCCCGGCTGCTGACGCCGCGGAGAGTGCCTCCGCAACTGCGGATGCCTCCTCCGCGGACGGAACACCCGAGTCCGCTTCGGAGGCACCCGCAGCCGCTGAGGCAGAGGCGGCGAGCGACCCGGCAGCGAGCGATGAGGTCGCAGGCTGAGGCCGATGCGGCTCCGGAAGCTGCAGAGCCGCAGACTGAGGCGGCTGATGCGGCTGCGAGGCGCTGAGGCTGACTGCCGCTGCCGACGCCGCTTCCGAGAACTAAGACCTAGAACGTAGAACCAGGAGAAACAACATGTCTACCACTGAACAATGGATTGACGAGCTGAAGGGGATCTCGGTCCTCGAGCTGTCCGAGCGCATCAAGGCTCTGGAGGAGGCGTTCGGCGTGTCAGCTGCTGCCGTTGCTGCCGCCGCTCCGGCTGCAGCCGCCGGTGGCGGCGCTGGCGGTGAGCCTGCCGCCGAGGAATCGAGCACCGTTGACGTGGTGCTGACCGGTGCCGGCGACAAGAAGATCCAGGTGATCAAGGTCGTCCGCGCGGCCACCGGACTTGGCCTCAAGGAGGCCAAGGATCTGGTCGACAACGCTCCGAAGGCCGTCAAGGAGGGGATCGAGCGCGACGAGGCCGACAAGCTCAAGACGGAGCTCGAAGAGGCCGGCGCCAGCGTCGAGTTCAAGTAAACTCGGCCGCAAGCGACACACACCCGATTGCTGAGCAGGGGCGGCCAGCGTGCCGTCTCTGCTCCGTTAAGCGACGCGTCAAGAGGGTGCGGCGGCCGTGGGGTCCGGCGAAGCTCGAATCCGCCGATGCCGCTCGTACGCCGCGGTCGCTCCAGGAGGCTGGTGTTTTTCGGCTTGGGAAGGGGCGGGAGAGCTGGGCTCTCCCGCTGATGTTGTCTCTGACGAAGACCCGGCCGCTGGCGCGGCCTTTTGCCGCGCGTGGTTGGTGTGCGTTGAGGGGCTGACTCTTTGATTGCCGCCACGCCAGCCCGGCATGTTCGCGACGACCACGAGCTTCTGTGAGGAGCGGGTGGTGGCGGACTCGAGAGATGATCGTCTCAACGCGCGTCAGCGCGGGGAACATCCCCCGACGCCGCGGCCGCGTGAAGGTCGCCGCCGACTTCACACTGCTCACCGCGGCAGTGAACCTCGCCTGGTTCGGTGTGCTCGGACTGGACCGCCAAGCCGCCAGACGGACGATCAGTACAGCCTGACACGACCCCCAGCACTCCCCGCAGCGCCCATGCGCTGCCAGGAGACGCAAACAGCGTCACGCCCAAACCCCGTGGCCGGCTGCGCGCGCAGCAAAAGGCCGCTCCAGCGGCCGGTCTTCGTCAGAGACAAACCCAGGGAGAGCGTCAGCTCTCCCTCCTTCCCAAGCCCAGTTGACACCAGCCTCCAGGTGCTGCGCCCGGATTGCCCAAACGCGTCGAGGAACAGGCTTGAACCGGGAAATCGACCGACCGTGCGGCGATTTCATTAATCGCTCCCGTATATCAGCGCTTTTTACGAAGATCGAACTCGGATCGTCCGATTTCTGGGTTTGAGCCTGGTCGTACGCGGCGACGGGGCGCCCACATCGGTGCCGGTGACCATATAAGCTGGCGTCATGTCCGACGCACCTGCAACTCCCGTGCTCGAGTCGGTCGTCCCGCCTGAGGCCGTGCCGGAGCGGTTGCGCTTGGCGGTGGCGAAGCTGATCGCCGACTGGGACTACAGCTGGGATGACGTCACGTTCGCCGGAACGGTGTCGATGCCCGCAGCCGACCGCTCGGTGTTTGATCCGATGGGGCCTGAACTGTGGGTGTTCGCAATCACCGCAGAACTGATTGACGTCGGCGATGAGCTCGAGTCGCCCGGCGGCCGCGCCTCCGGAGTGGCGCTGTCCGCCTACTCCGGCGGCCTGATTCCGGCGACGCCCTACCAGGCCCGGGTTTTCGAGCGTCTTGGGCGCCGGGGCGGGCCCGGGAAGCCGGTACCCCAGGCGCCATCCGGCTCTCCCGCCGTCGCCTGACCGAGTCCGGCAAGGCCGGCTCAAGTCGGGCAAGGCCGGTCACGTCCCACAAGGCCGGTCACGTCCCAAAAGGCCGGCTCAGCCCTGCCGAACCATGCGTGCTATCGCCAGCGCCAGCAGCAGCCCGGCCGCGCCGAGCATGTAACCGCCGGCGAGGTCGCTGACCAGATGGATCCCGGTGATCAGCCTTGCCGGCCCCATCAGCACGACAACTAGCGCTGCAAGGGCGGCCAGCCAGCGCTGATCGTGCCACCAGCCGAGCACGCCGATGAAGCCGATCACGGCCGTCGCGAATGTCACATGGCCACTCGGGTAGCTGCTGGTGGTGTTGCCCGCCGCCGCCCAGATCGGGGTGGGTCCGAGGATCAGCTTGAGCAGCGCGTTCACCGCCACTGCGAGGTAGGCCGCGGCCAGTGCGATCGCCTCGTTGGCATTGCCCGCCCTCAGCAGCCAACCGGCGCCGATGATGAAAATCAGCGCTGCGGGAATGAATGTCCCCAGGTGGCTGAAGAGCGCGACGTAGGCGTGCACGACCGGCCCTGGCGAGTAGGACGCGCGTCCGATCGCCCAGCGGTCGCCCGGGAAGGTCCAGCCCCAGACCATCAGCAGGTGCAGGCCGATCACGAACAGAAGCAGCACGAGCGCGCCGAGCAGCGGCCGCGAACCGGTTGCGCATCGCCCGTTCCCCGACGGAACGGTCGCACGCTGGGTGGTGGCGACCATGGTCGCACCCAGCGTAGAGGGGCAGCCACCAGGCCGCTGGGATTCCCCTTCCGTGGAGCCGGGGTGCCCGGAACACGGCCGCGGCCGTCCTGCTGCGGGGCATGGCGCGGCCGGCCTGCTGCGGGGCATGCCGCGGCTGTCCTGCCTGCGGGGAACCGCCGCGGCCCGCGTTCGTGCTTGCCACGGTCGGCAGGTTGCAACGGGTGCGGCGGGTTGCCACGCTCGCTTTGACCGCCTACACTTTCCCGGTCGGCCAATAGCCGTAGCCGTCCAACGAGGGCATCGCGCCACATACGCGAATGCCATGGGCGGGGTCCGTGAGAGCTCGACAGCCCTGCTCAGAGGGCATCGCTTCTCTGTGCTATCTTTGCTGGTCCGCGCCTGTGTGGCCTCTCGAGGCTGTGCGAGCGCCCTCTCCCGTCTTCCCATCGGCCCGAGGAGTCGCCGTCTTGGCAACCGCTGAAGCCCCCCGGACGCGCCGGAGTTTTGCGCGCCTGAATCAGGTTCTCGAAGTACCCAATCTCATTGATATCCAGCGTCGCTCATTCGAATGGCTGACGGACCCACAGGCCGGTGGTCTGCGCGAGACGGTGGACGATGTCTCGCCGATCGAGGATTACACCGGCAACCTCGCCGTGCAGTTCGGCGAGTTCCAGTTTGACGAGCCGATCGCGAGCATCGAGCAGTGCCGCGAGAAGGATCTCACCTACGCCCGGCCGCTGACTGTCACGGTCGCCTTCATCAACCGGGAGACCGGCGAGATCCGCGAGCAGTCGGTGTTCATGGGCGACTTCCCGTGGATGACGGAGCGGGGCACGTTCATCATCAACGGCACCGAGCGCGTCGTGGTGACGCAGCTCGTGCGATCGCCCGGCGCCTACGTGATGGAGCCCAAGGACCGCGAGAAGCAGGTCTTCATCGCGAACCTGATGCCGGCGCGCGGCTCCTGGCTGGAGCTCGAGATCGACAAGAAGGGCCGCGTCTACGTCCGTATCGATCGCAAGCGCAAGCTGCCCGTCACGGTCCTGCTGCGCGCGATGGGCTACGCGTCGGACGAAGAGATCCTGAAGATGTTCGACAACTCGCTCTACATCCGCCTGACGCTCGACGCGGACACCGAGGCGACGCGCACCGAAGAGGGCGCGCTGATCGAGCTGTTCAAGAAGCAGCGCCCGGGTGAGCCGCCGTCGGTCGACGCCGCTCGCTCGCTGCTCAACCAGCTGTTCTTCGACCCCAAGCGCTATGACCTCAGCCGCGTCGGCCGCTACAAGCTGAACGCGCGCCTGGGGCTCGACATCGATCTCGAGAGCCGCACCCTGACCCACGACGACATCGTCGCGCTGGTCAAGGAGCTCGTGAGCCTGCCGAAGCTGCTCGGAATGCCCGAGGACCCGGAGAACGAGGTCAAGGATTACGCCGCTGAGGCGTCGGACATCCCGCGGGACCCGATCCTCGATCATCTCGATGAGTACGAGCATTTCGGCAACCGCCGCCTGCGCTCGGTCGGTGAGCTGATCCAGGAGGCGTTCCGGATCGGTCTGTACCGCATGGAGCGCGTCGTGCGCGAGCGCCTCACGACTGAGGACTCGGACACGATCACGCCGCAGACGATCGTCAACATCCGGCCCGTGGTGGCGGCGCTGAAGGAGTTCTTCGGAAGCTCCCAGCTGAGCCAGTTCATGGACCAGACCAACTCGCTCTCCGGCCTGACCCACCGTCGCCGCCTGAACTCGCTCGGCGCCGGCGGCCTCACGCGTGAACGCGCCCCGATCGAGGTCCGCGACGTGCACCCGACCCACTACGGCCGCATGTGCCCGATCGAGACGCCGGAGGGCCCGAACATCGGCCTGATCGGCTCGCTTTCGGCATACGCGGAGATCTCGGAGTACGGGTTCGTCACGACCCCCTACCTGGTCGTCAAGAACGGTGTCGTCACCGACGAGATCGTTCACATCGACGCGACCCAGGAGGAGGTCCTCAAGATCGCCCAGGCCAACGCCCAGGTTGACGGCAAGGGCAAGCTGCTCGGCGATGAGATCCTCTGCCGCACGCAGGCCGGCCAGTACGTGACAGTCGCCCCCAAGGAGGTCGATCTGATCGACATCTCGCCGCAGCAGATCTGGTCTGTGGCGACGGCGATGATCCCATTCCTCGAGCACGACGACGCCAACCGCGCGCTGATGGGCTCGAACATGCAGCGCCAGGCTGTTCCGCTGCTGGTCTCAGACGCGCCGCTGGTCGGCACCGGCATGGAGTACCGCGCCGCGATCGACACCGGCGACGTCGTGCTGGCCAGGGGCCAGGGCGTGGTCTCCTACGTTGATGCCGAGAAGATCGTGATCGACAAGAAGGGCGGCGGCCAGGAGGAGTATGAGCTGCACAAGTTCATGCGCTCCAACCAGGCGACGCTGATCCATCAGAAGCCGATCATCGACGTCGGCGCCGAGGTGCTGGACGGCACCGTGCTGGCGGATGGCTCGGCCAGCGATCAGGGTGAGATGGCACTCGGCAAGAACCTGCTGGTCGCCTTCATGTCCTGGGAGGGCTACAACTTCGAGGACGCGATCATCCTCTCCAAGCGCCTCGTGCAGGACGACGAGCTCACCTCGATCCACATCGAGGAGTACGAGATCGACGCGCGCACGACGAAGCTCGGCGACGAGGAGATCACCCGCGATATCCCGAACCGCAGCGAGGAGTCGCTTCGCAACCTCGACGACCGCGGCATCGTCCGCATCGGCGCCGAGGTCCAGTCCGGCGACCTGCTCGTAGGCAAGGTCACGCCCAAGGGCGAGACCGAGCTGACCGCGGAAGAGAAGCTGATCCGCGCGATCTTCAAGGAGAAGGCACGCGAGGTCCGCGACACCAGCCTGAAGGTTCCGCACGGTGAGGGCGGCGTCGTGATCGACGTCAAGACATTCAGCCGTGACGACGGCGACGACCTGCCGCCGGGCGTCAACGATCTGGTGCGCGTGTTCGTCGCCAAGAAGCGCAAGATCTCGGAGGGCGACAAGCTCGCCGGCCGCCACGGCAACAAGGGTGTGATCTCGAAGATCGTCGACATCCAGGACATGCCGTTCCTCGAGGACGGCACCCCGGTCGACGTGATCCTCAACCCGCTCGGAGTGCCGAGCCGTATGAACCTCGGTCAGATCCTCGAGACGCACCTCGGCTGGGTAGCGGCCAACGGCTGGTACGACGACGGCTCTCGCGCCAAGAAGGAGGCGAAGATCGTCGCTCGCAACGCGACCGACGGCGCCGACCCGAAGGTGTATGTCGCCACGCCGGTGTTCGACGGCGCGACGGTGCAGGATGTCGATGAGGCGCTGGTCCGCTGGCAGGACGAGCACGCCGGCAGCATCCGCATGGATGTCGACAAGAGCCGTCGCGCGGGCGAGCAGGCATCCGGCAAGGTGCAGCTGTTCAACGGCCGTACCGGGCAGCCGTTCGCACAGCCGGTCACCGTCGGCTACATGTACATCCTCAAACTCCACCATCTGGTCGACGACAAGATCCATGCTCGCTCGACCGGTCCCTACAGCCTCGTCACGCAGCAGCCGCTGGGCGGCAAGGCACAGTTCGGCGGCCAGCGCTTCGGCGAGATGGAGGTCTGGGCGCTGGAGGCATACGGCGCCGCCTACACGCTGCAGGAGATGCTGACGATCAAGTCCGACGACACCGTCGGGCGGGTCAAGGCATACGAGGCGATCGTCAAGGGCGAGAACATCGCCGAGCCGTCGATTCCCGAGTCGTTCAAGGTCCTGCTCAAGGAGATGCAGTCGCTGGCGCTCGACGTCAACGTGGTCTCCGAGGAGGGTGAGCGGGCCGAGATGCGCGAGGACGATGACGACCTGCTGCGCGCGGCCGAGGAGCTCGGCATCGATCTCAGCGGTGTCCGAAGCAGCGGCGAGGACGCCGCTGATGAGGCGATGGAGCATGAGGGCGAAACGGTCGAAGCCTCCTCGGAGGAGATCGCCGTGGAGGATCCGGACCTGGAGTCCGGCGAGGACCTCGAGGCGGAGGACTTCGCTCAGGTGGCGGACCCGATGATCGACGCGGACATCGGACCGGGCGAGGCTGAAGGTGTTCTGGAAGAAGACGAGGCGTAAGGGGAACCCCGCATGATCGATATCAACAACTTCGACGCGATCGAGATCGGCCTCGCCTCCAGCAAGCAGATTCGCTCCTGGAGCTCAGGCGAGGTCACCAAGCCCGAGACCATCAACTACCGCACCCTGAAGCCCGAGAAGGACGGCCTGTTCTGCGAGCGCATCTTCGGTCCGACCAAGGACTGGGAGTGCTACTGCGGGAAGTACAAGCGCGTCCGATACAAGGGCATCGTCTGTGAGCGCTGCGGCGTCGAGGTGACCCGCTCGAAGGTTCGCCGCGAGCGCATGGGCCACATCGACCTGGCCGCTCCGGTCAGCCACATCTGGTTCTTCAAGGGTGTGCCCAGCCGCATCGGTTACCTGCTCGACATGGCTCCCAAGGAGCTCGAGAAGGTTCTGTACTTCGCCGCCTCGATGGTGACCTGGGTCGACGATGAGGCGCGCGCCGCCGACCTCGAGACGCTGGAGGTCGAGGTCAACAAGCTGCTCGACAGCTATGCGGCCGAGAAGGAGGAGCGCATGCTCGAGCTCAAGGAGTCGCTCGAGCGCCGCGTGCTGTTCCTGGAGTCGGCCAAGACGCCGCGGGACTTCTCAGACGACGACCACCTCTGGGCCGACACGCTCGATGTGAACGTGGCGAAGCTGTCCGAGGAGGAGCGCGAGAAGCTGATCAAGGACGTCCGCAAGAGCATGCAGGCTGACATCGACGACACCGAGGCCTACATGGAGGACGCCGCCGAGCGGATCCGCCAGGTCTGGGACCTGTTCAAGTCGATGAAGCCCAAGGACGTCGTCAACGACGAGACCCTGTTCCGCGAGCTCAAGGACCGCTTCGGTTCGCCGTTCGGCTTCGGTGAGTACTTCCGCGGTGGCATGGGCGCAGAGGCGGTGCGTGATCTGCTCCAGCAGGTCGA
This sequence comes from uncultured Conexibacteraceae bacterium, assembly GCA_963848435.1. Classification (GTDB taxonomy): domain Bacteria; phylum Actinomycetota; class Thermoleophilia; order Solirubrobacterales; family Solirubrobacteraceae; genus Palsa-465. Next base: position 945,391 of record CAWKDQ010000011.1, read on the forward strand.
TCTCGAGGCGGAGTCCGCGGATCTCCAGGATCAGGTGAAGACCGCAAAGGGCCAGAAGCAGGCCCGCGCCGTGAAGCGGCTGAAGGTCGTGACCGCGTTCCTGAATTCGGGCAACAAGCCCGAGATGATGATTCTCGAGGCCGTTCCGGTGATCCCGCCGGAGCTGCGCCCGATGGTTCAGCTGGACGGCGGGCGCTTCGCGACCTCCGATCTCAACGACCTCTACCGCCGCGTGATCAACCGCAACAACCGCCTGAAGCGGCTACTGGACCTCGGCGCGCCGGAGATCATCGTCAACAACGAGAAGCGCATGCTGCAGGAGGCCGTCGACGCGCTGTTCGACAATGGCCGCCGCGGCCGGCCGGTGACCGGACCGGGCAACCGCCCGCTGAAGTCGCTGTCCGACATGCTCAAGGGCAAGCAGGGGCGGTTCCGCCAGAACCTGCTCGGCAAGCGCGTCGACTACTCCGGGCGTAGCGTGATCGTCTCGGGCCCGTGGCTGAAGCTGCACCAGTGCGGTCTGCCCAAGCTGATGGCACTCGAGCTGTTCAAGCCGTTCATCATGGCCCGCCTGGTCGAGCGCAAGTCCGCGCAGAACATCAAGGCGGCCAAGAAGATGGTCGACTCGATGATCCCGGAGGTCTGGGACGTGCTCGAGGAGGTCATCCACGAGCACCCGGTTCTGCTCAACCGCGCGCCGACGCTTCACCGTCTGGGCATCCAGGCGTTCGAGCCGGTGCTGGTCGAGGGCAAGGCGATCCAGGTTCACCCGCTCGTCTGCCACGCCTTCAACGCCGACTTCGACGGCGACCAGATGGCCGTGCACCTGCCGCTGTCAGCCGAGGCTCAGGCCGAGGCCCGGATCCTGATGCTCAGCGCCAACAACATCCTCAGCCCGGCGCACGGGGCGCCGCTGGCCGTTCCGGCTCAGGACATGGTGCTCGGCGCCTACTACCTGACCTACGGTCCGGAGGCCGAGGAGCTCGCGCAGATCGACCCGGCCACACATGAGCCGCGCCCGCACGTGTTCCGCACCGCCCAGGAGGCGGAGTGGTCCTACGAGCACGGTGTGGTGGGACTGCACGACCTCGCCGAATATCGCTCGCGTGACTCCGATCGCGGGCACCTGCTGACCACGGTCGGCCGCATCATCTACAACGACACGATCGAGCGTGCGGTCGAGGCCGCGATGGGCGAGAACTTCGACGCGTCGAAGTACGAGTTCGTGAACCGTTCGATGAAGAAGAAGGACACGACCAAACTGGTCGACGACCTCGTGCAGGCATACGGGGCCGCCTCGATCAGCCAAGTCCTGGACGCCTTCAAGGACGTCGGCTTCCACTACGCCACCCAGGCCGGTGTGACCGTCTCCAAGAACGACGTGCAGACGCCGCCGGACAAGCAGGAGATCCTTGCCCGTTACGACGCTCGCCTGGCTGAGATCGACCACCAGTACTACAACGGCGAGATGGATCAGGAGGAGCGCCACGAGGCGGTCACCGGCCTCTGGAATGAGGCCACCGACGAGGTTGCCGAGGCGATGCGCAACCACCTCGACAAGCTCAACCCGATCTTCATGATGGCCGACTCGGGTGCGCGCGGTTCGTTCCAGCAGATCCGTCAGCTGGCCGGCATGCGTGGCCTGATGGCCAACCCGAAGGGTGAGATCATCGAGCGCCCGATCAAGTCCAACTTCATGGAAGGTCTGGACGTGCTCGAGTACTTCATCTCGACCCACGGCGCCCGCAAGGGTCTCGCCGACACGGCGCTTCGCACCGCCGACTCGGGCTACCTGACGCGGCGTCTGGTCGACGTCGCCCAGGACGTGATCATCCGCCAGGAGGACTGCGGCACCACCGAGCACATCTTCGCGCCGGTGTTCAACACCGAGATCGACCCGGAGACCCGACGTCTGCGCCCGACCAACGAGCCCAACGACAATCTGATCGGCCGGATCGCGGCCGAGCAGATCACGACCAAGCGTGGCCGTGTGATCGTCGAGAAGAGCATGGAGATCGATCGCGCCGAGCTGGCCGAGCTGGTCGAGGCCTTCACGGCCGAGTCCGAGAAGGGCGAGGTCGTCCGCGTCCCCGTCCGCTCCGTGCTCAAGTGCGAGGCGCCGACCGGTGTCTGCCAGGCCTGCTACGGCCGCTCGATGGCGACCGGTAAGACCGCTCAGATCGGCGACGCCGTCGGCATTGTCGCGGCGCAGTCGATCGGCGAGCCGGGCACGCAGCTGACGATGCGGACCTTCCACACCGGCGGTGTCGCCGGCGCGGACATCACGCACGGCCTGCCGCGTGTCGTCGAGCTGTTCGAGGCGCGTAAGCCCAAGGGCCTGGCGAAGATCGCCGAGGTCTCCGGCACGGTCACGCTCGAGAACGCCGACAAGCAGGTCACTGTGGTGATCACCGACTCAGCCGGTGAGGAGCATCGCCACTCGTTCCCGCGTCGCACGCTGCTATACGTCCGCGACGGGGAGCACATTGAGGTCGGCAAGCCGCTCAACGAGGGTTCGCTGTACCCGCATGAGATCCTCGCTCACGGCGGCAAGGACCAGGTGGAGCGGCGCACGGAGACCGAGCTGTACCTCGTCCGCGAGGTCCAGGAGGTCTACAAGTCGCAGGGCGTGGACATCAACGACAAGCACATCGAGCTGATCGTCCGCCAGATGATGAAGAAGGTTCGCGTCGACCAGAAGGGCGACACGGAGCTGCTGCCGGGCCAGTTCGTCGACCGCCACGAGTTCGCGCGGATCAACGGCAAGGTCGCAGAGGACGGTGGCGAGACGGCCCAGGCCGAGGAGATCATCCTCGGAATCACCAAGGCCTCACTCAACACCGATTCGTTCCTGTCGGCGGCCTCCTTCCAGGAGACCACCAAGGTGCTGACCGACGCAGCGCTCGAGGGCAAGGTCGATCGCCTCAACGGTCTCAAGGAGAACGTCATCATCGGCAAGCTGATCCCGGCTGCGACCGGCCTGAAGCGCTATCGCCGGATCGAGATCGAGCCGTCCGAGCCGCTGCCCCGTGGCCTGGACGAGGTCGGTCTGCTCGACCGTGATGACCTCGCGGCTGAACTCGGCCTCTCCGACACCGAGGCGCTGGGTGGCTTCGGCGGACTCCAGTCCGACCTCTCGGATCTGGAGGAGATCGGCACGGTTGACTCCTCGTTCGGGTTCGCCGACGAGTTCGCTGACCTCGGCCTGCCGAGCGAGGACAGCGGCAACGGTCACGGCGAGCTGAGCTGAGGACCTTCAGCAACAGGCGTTGGCTAAATGGGGGTGGCCCGCTGGCCACCCCCATTTTCGTAGAGCGATCGGTGGTCCCAGCGCCGGCTCGCGGTCAGCCACACATGGGCAGCGAAAAAGCATGTGTGCAGATTCAGCGGCACCGCTGAAGGTGTCTTCGGTCCGGCGAGCCGAGCCGCTCCTGCGGCCGAGTCCCGGGCTCGTGATCCTGGTTGCGCTGGTGTTCGCCACCGACCAGTGCCTCTACCAACTGCTGGTCAGCCACCGCGGCTTCCAAGGGGTGTTCGGTGAGACCGACCAACTCCTGGCGGTGCTGCTACTGGTCTGGGCGCTGTTCCCGAGATTCGGCTGGCGCGAGTTGGTTTCGGTGCTCCTGGCATCGGTTCTGATCGACGTCGACCACATCCCTGGGCAATTCGGCTACACCTGGCTGACCGACGGCACGCCACGTCCATACGCACACTCGCTGCTGGCCATCGCCGTGGTGCTTGTCGTCGCGATGCTGTGGCGGCGCCAGCGGCGCGTGCTGCTGTGCATGGCGCTCGGAGTGAGCTGCCATCTGTGGCGGGATTTGGGCGAGCCGGCCGGCTCGGCGGTGTCGCTGTTCTGGCCTGTGAGCGATCGTGGGGTCCACCTCGACCCGGTCTTCTATCTCTCGAGCGTCGGGATCCTTGCCGCCATCGCGCTCGCGCGGGCCCGGGCACGCGCCAACCTCAGCTGAGCGGGCGCGCAACCGGATTCCTACGCCCGGCTTAGCCTCCACTTAGGCCGGCTCGTCAGGCTCAGGGGACAGAAAACCGGTCAGTTTCCAGGCACCCCGTCCAGCACCCTCAAGTCGGGTGCCGAATCTGTCGAAACCCTGGTAGCCGCCGGCATCGACCGGAATACATCTACCTCCCTCTCAGGCATCATGACCTTGTTCCTGGGCATCGCCCTCGCGCTGGGCTGCGCGCTCACCACGAATCTCGGGTTTCTCTACAAGCATCGCGGTGCCTGCGCGGCGCCGGCTGTCGACTTTCGCCGCCCCGTCTGGTCAGCCTGCCAGCTCTTCTCCTCGCGTCTGTTCGCGATCGGGATGCTGGTCGCGTCGGCTCGTGGATCTTCCACGTCGCGGCGATGGCGTTGGCGCCGCTATCGGTGGTGCAGGTGGTTCTTGCGGGGGGGATCGTGCTGCTGGCGATCATGGCCGAGCGTGCGTTCGGCCTGACCATCGGGTGGCGCCAATGGACGGGATTGGGGATGACCGCCGTTGGGCTGATCCTGCTGGGGATCTCGCTTCCCGCGGTGCACGGGGCGCACTCGCGTTTCTCGGTCCCAGGCATGATCGCGTTCGAGACGGTTCTGCTCGGGATCGGGACGTTGCTGATCATCGGGCCGCGGATCGGCGCGCCGAGCCACCACCACGGCGTGATGCTCGGCGCCGCTGCGGGAATCCTGTTCGGAGTCTCAGACATCTCGATCAAGGCGCTCACGGGCATGATCGGCGTACACGGCCTGCTCGGTCTCGCATCGCCGTGGTTATTGGTGACGATCATCGCGTCGGTGGTGGCGTTCTTCGCGTCAGCCAAGGGTCTCCAGGACGGACACGCGGTGCCGGTGATCGCCGTTACCAGCACAGCCGCGAACGTATCAGGGATCGTCGGCGGTTTGGTCGTGTTCGGTGACCCGCTGCCGTCCGGGCCCGTGTGGATCGCGATTCAGGCGCTTGCGTTCATGCTGGTGTTGGTCGCCGCGTGGTTCACGCCGGCGCCGGCGCGTGCAGCGGCGGTAGCTGTCTAGTATCGCCGCTCAATCCGGGCGGTGTTCTGTCGTCGAGACTTCTGCGATCACGAGTGACACGGCTTGTCCTTTTTCTGGCATTGGTCGCATCCGGGGCGGCAACGCTGGACTAAGGAGCGTTTACCGGCCAGGCGGCATCCCGCCGTCCGTTACGGGGAGGCCAGCCGGAGGTGGGCGCCGGCCATCCTCCGGTGGCGCTCTCGGGCCTCTACGTCGGCGCCGCGGCGCTGAGGCGCTTGGTTCATGGCGAGGAGACGTTCGCGCAGGGGCGACGGGTGCGTATGACCGAGCCTTCAGATCGCTCGCCGAGCATCTGGTCCGGGCGGGCGACGCCCGGGCCTTCCTGCGCCTGGGCTGGGAGTTCAATGGCGGCTGGGAGCCGTGGACTCTCTCGGCGCGTGGGAACGACAGCCCGGCTGAGTTCGTCGCCTACTGGCGGCGCGTGGTCACGATCATGCGATCGGTGCGGGGTGCTGCCTTCCGGTTCGTCTGGAATGTCAAAAACGGCCCCGACTCGGTCGACGCGACGCGAGCCTATCCGGGCAGCGCCTACGTGGACAATGTCGGTGTGGATGCCTATGACAACGGCTATGGCGTCTCAGGCGCTCAGGCCCGTTGGAATCAGATCATCAATCAGCCGGACGGACTCAACTGCTGGCTGCGGTTCGCCAGACGGCATGGCAAGCCGCTCTCGATCCCGGACTGGGGAATCGGCAACGCCGGTGATGACCCGTATTACGTGCAACACATGTATGACTGGACGAAGGCCAGTCGAGTCGGATTCGAGTCCTTCTTCGACTACCGGGGCCTGCTGACCTCGGGGTCATATCCGCTCGCCGCCGCCCAGTACCAGAAACTCTGGTAGACGGCTCTCAGAAGGTGTCGAGATAGATCTTTCGCAACTCGGTACCGACGGCCTCTGGGCTTCGCGTTGCGGCGACGTATTCTCGACCCAGCCGACCCGCCGTGTTGGCCGCGCCGGGATCGATGAGAAATCTGGTGATCGCTTTGGCGAGCGCATCAGCGTCCAGTGGAGGCACCAGCATCGATGGATCAGGCGTGATGCTTGGGATTCCGCTGACGCGCGTCGCGACGAAGGGTCGGCCCGTGGCCAGAGCCTCGGTGAGGATCATGGGCATGGCCTCCGCTCGCGACGGAAGGACCACAACCCGTGCGGCGTATAGGAGCTGCTGCATGTCCTGAGGCGCCACGGCGGGCTCCACGGATAGGCCTTGCATTTGCGGAGGAGTGAAGTCCGTGATCGGCCCCACGATGCGGCACCGCGCGTCGATCCCCTGGTCCATATCTGCTGCCACGCGTCAACGAGAACATCGACGCCCTTGCGAAGCCCGATGCTTCCTGCAAAGAGCGCCACCGGGGGAACGGATCCTGGAGTTGGAGCGTCGAAATCGATCGCGACCGGGTTTGTGATCGTTGACACCCGGTTCGGCTCGCCGAGCAGATTGGCGGCCTCATCTCGCGCATCCGTGGAAAGACAGAGCACCCGATCGGCATGCGAGATCACCGCCCTGACGAAATGTGGATGTGCGCGGGCGAATTCCGTGAAGTCATAGCCATGGATGGTGGCTATGACCCGGAAGCCCCGTCTCTTCGCGAGCACCAGCAACGGTCCTTCACGTAGCCAGCCTCCGCCATTTGAGATGTGGAAGTGCAGGACCTGAGTCCGGTCCCCTCGCAGGATCGCTCGGGCCGCGCGAGCGGTGAGCTGAGCGTTGCGCCGCTGGGAGGAACCGCACCAGGTCGGGAGCAGAGCGACAGTGTCTGCACCCACCTTATGTTCGTAGAGGACCCTGATGACCGTCTGCGTGCCGCCGAAAGAGTCGATGTCTGGGCCCACGTGAACCACACGCACGATGGGCCGGCCGTTGCCGTTGTCACCGGATGTTCGAGTCATACCTGAACTCGACGACGTTGGCCGACAAGAGCATTGTCCAGGTGCTCGGCGAGACGTACGGCCAGCGCGACGCCGGTGAGCGTCGGATTTGCCTGGCTGGATGTCGGGAAGACCGACATGCTCGAGATCGACAAGTTATCGACGCCGTGGACCCGCAGGCTCGGGTCGACAACTCCGTCATCTGGGGATGCCGATATCCGTGTCGTGCCGGTTTGGTGATAACCGGCGTTGCCTTCCAAATAGTCTGTGACCCCGGCTTCAACGTCGTCAAACGTGTATTCGATGTGGCCCACTCCGTGCTCTCGGAGATGCGCGTCGATGAGCTCAAGAGTTCGCCGCACGTTTGTGATGTCCGCATCACAGAACGTCATCAGGGTCCTTAGACGCCGCATGCCGAGCGCGTCCCGTTCGTCTGTCAGTTCAACGCGGCTGTCTCGCGACGGGAGGTGCTCTCCGTGATAGTGCAACGGGTAAACATTGGCGGCGCTTCCGACAAAGAATCCCGGAGCCTTGCGTCCTCTCCGAAGGAACCTCGCCCAGGTGAAGGACATCGCGAAGACAGCCGATGGAATCAGGTCACGCAGGATGTTCCGCAGGTGGGCTCGTCGATCGGAACGAGCGGCCGTCTTCGTGTGCGCGGTCCGAATCGCCTCAGCAAGCATGAATCGACCCAGCGGCGATCTCAGCGTCAGGTAAACACCGGAGAGGATGCCGCTTCCGTGCGAGGGGTCACCCAGCTCTGGATTGACGATCCAGACGACGCCGTTGAGGAGTCCCAGGCGGTCCTGTTCTGTGGGCGCGATCGTGAACCGCCGTCTGACGTAGACGCCGTCCGCGTCTCGTTCATGGTCATAGATCGTTGACTCAGGTGGGGTGTCAAGGTGAAGGCTCGCGACGCGCGCTTCGACGTGTGCCATATACCAGCGTCCGAGGTGGTCTGAGTGGTTGCCAATCCCGTCCGGGTGGATGTCGTTTGACGCCAATAGCAGCCGTGTGGTCTCGAGCCCGCCGGCGGCGATCACGTAGTGGTCGGCCGTCGCGACGGCCTGTTCGCCGTCCAGGCCGCGAAGTTCCAGGTGGTCGACTGCATCTCCGGTCTCGGTACAGGCCACGTGAACGCACGTCAAACCCGTTACGAGGTCGATGTTCGGATGCTCGATGAGCCGCTTCAGGTAGAACCGCCCGAACCGGGTCGGCAGGGCCCAGCGTTCGAGGTCGGTCGTTCGCACGACGCCATCCGGAAGCCCCGGGATCATCTCCCTCGACGCCAGCTCAGGTATCTGCGTGGCGTTGAAAATCGGTCGCCCGCACTGACTCCACTCGAGGCCTGCTCGAGGTACGGTGCGACGTCGTCATACCTGATCGGCCACAGATCCGCCGGTTGGGCAGGCGCGGCTCGTAATCGATCGGGTCGAATGGGACTGAACGTCCTCCCCACATGGTCGACGCGCCTCCGAGTTGGCGCCGGACGGCGAGCGGTTTCGCGACGTGCCAGAGGTCATCACCCTCACCGCCGGGACTGCTCAGGTTCTGCGCAGCGTCGCTGGGCGCGAGCTGCCCGCTCTCGATCAGCAGCACTCGGCGCCCACGGTCAGCGAGCTCCAGCGCCGTGACGATGCCGAGCGGGCCCCCGCCAACCACGACGACCTCTGCACGGAGGAGAGCTCCGGCGGGGATTTTTGACGCTGTTCGATGCATGTCTCTCGCCGCTCTAGCCAAGCTCGCGGCGAATCAGCTCACGGAATCGGCTGACCTGTGCCAGGTCCAGATCGACGTTGCTCTGCATGGCGGCTCTGCGCAGTCGCTCGGCGCTCAAGGTGCTGTAGAGGACCGCGCCCGTGCTGTTGAACGCCAGCGCGTCGTCCAACAGCAGACCGGCGACCGTCTCAGGCTGGCTGAGGTCGAGCTCGAGCTCGCGTGACCATCGGGCCCGTGCTGTGAAATCCGTTTGGAACGCGTCGAGCACACGTGAATAGGCGTGGCCGATCACGCCGAACGTGATGGATGGCTCGCGTGGCGGGGCGTCGCTGAAGATGTCCGCACGCACCTGCAGGACCGCTGACGGTCCAAGCTCCCGCCGCACGGACAACTCGGGGTGGGCGTCCTGTGACATGCTCAAAGCGCGGATCTTGCCGGCTGTCTGCGCGGCTGTGAAGAAATCGACCAACTCGTCGACCGGATGTCGTCGCCGGGTCGCGGGTCATGTACGAAGAACATGTCGACGTAGTCAGTGCCGAGCTTGCGCAGACTGACCTCGAGACTCTTCTGTGCGTCTGCCGCTGAGTAAGTGCGGGGTGGCGCTGGCCGGTCTGAGCTTTTTCACCGATCGCCTCGCCTTGGGGAGACGCTCCAATGCCGCGCGAGCCGGGTCTGGAATCGCGCCAGAGGCGCGATCGAGTAGGAACTCGAGTCCGAACTTCGTCGCGATCGTGATCTGATCTCGACGCCCGAACGCGAACCTGCCGACCCCGATTGAGTCTGTCCCAGGCCGTACATCGCAGCAACGTCGAAGTGTCGGACCCCGCAGTCGAAAGCCGTGTCGAGCAGAGTCATCCGCTCTCGCTTGGACCTCCGCATCAGGCTGGCACAGCCGAAGCCCAGCCGGGAGGTCGTCACATCCCCACAGTCACGATGCGGTCCCGGTCATGGTCGCGGCCTCGACCGAGCCGTCAGCCCGGCGCGGCTCCCATGATCAGCAGCGTCATGATCAGAGCCTCTTCGGCGTAGTAGGTGATCGAGACCTCGGTCGGACCGCAGGCGATGAACACAAGCAGGATCGTGACGATGTGATCGCCGGGAGCCGGGGTTCAGGCCGATGTGTCGGCGCAGGGCTGAGAAGGTCATCGATAGGACGGCGACCAGCAGCAGCAGCCCCACGATGCCTTCGTCCAGAACGATCCTGGATCGCAGGCTGCGGGGGAACTCTGGAAACCGAGTGGATTACGGGGGAAGACAGCGAGCGAAGAAGCGCCGGGGGTGATGCGGCCGCCGGCGCCGAAGCGAACAATCCGGAGGCTGTAGGTGCTAGTACCTGCCAGGCTCTGTGCCAGATGTTGATGCGGCCCGCGCCGCTAATGATGGGCCGAACGGGTCCGGCCGGAAGTGTCGCGCTCGAAGGCATTGGTGAACCGGGACCTGCGACGCGCGGAGGAGCCGAGCACGATCAGAGGCAGGTGGGATGACCTGGCGATCGATGGGGACCGTGAACTTCTTGAACAGTGTGAAGAAGCTCATCGACGCCGAGCGCGACGTTGACCTCTTGCCACGATGCCGAGAAGAAAACTTGAATACGAAGATCAGCGCGACCTGAGCGAGAAGCGACATATGGTACAATTGGATGGCGCGAGTCGCAGTACACGACGGTGGTGATGATGCTCCTACGATGATGCTGTAGAGGTCGATACGTCGTGGTGAGCGGGAAGACATCTCTGCTGGAGCTGATGCTGACAAGCCTGAAAGCTGGCCCGAAGGTTCCCGCCGTCGCGCTGCCGGTCCGGCTTCCCCACCTCGCCCAGGTCCAGAAGCAGATTCCGGGCGGCGTACGGGCAGCGTCAGCGTGAGCGGAATCAGGCGTCTGTCCTAGCCTCAGGATCTTCGCTGTCGTGATCAGCGCGATGCCGAACAGCGCGACGAGCGCGTAGAGGACGGGCCTTCCCGCGGCGGAGGAAGTGGTCCCATACGCGCTCGCGCGGGCTCCGCGCATGAGCGCGACGCGATGCCTACATGAAAGAGCACGAGAACGACGCGCGGGCCAGGAACGAGCCGTGCGGCCGCCTTGGGATCGCCGACACGACCGCGTAGCCGAATGCTCCGATGACGACTGCCTGCAGAAGCGTCTTGTGACCGAGCGCATCCGCGAGGCGAAGAAGTCATGCTTCCCAGGGCGAGGATCGGGTAAGCGGGCCTGCGCCAGGCCCGAAGCAGCCTTGACTTTGAGCGTAGGCGGGTGCTGTCCCGTGAAGTATGTCTGGGGTGTGAGGCTGCTCACGGCCTGTGAGCGTAAAAAATCCTTGGCATTTTGTCCAGCTGACTACATCTTTTCGTCGAGTTCCGTCTGGAAGTAAGCTGCCCATCCACCATCATTGCTGCCGTGGCCACAGGCGAAAAGAACACCTTAGAGCGCGGAGCCGAGTCGGCGCACGAGCCGAGACGCCCGTGGAAGATCAAGGCTCGTACCGCGGCGCATCGTGCACCGCGGGTGGCCGGTTCCAGGTAACAAACGCGCCCTTTCCGATCTCCTGGAGTTCGTCCCCGGGGTTCGAGACGAGGCTCAGTCTTCGTGGCATCTGTCGGCGCTGGTCACTTGCTACCTGCGTGGGATCGGTTCTTCGCCGTACCTCTGGGGTCCCACTTCAACCTCAGGCCAGAGCTGGCGGCCCACTTCGAGCCCTTGACCGTGGGGTCGACCGGGTTGGTCTCAGAATGCCCCTCGAGGGCAGCCTTGGGCTACTGGTTATCGACGGGGTCACGCCGGGAACGCTCTGCAAGGAACCGGATCCAGTCGCGCGCCGGTGTGGACGGTGGCGGACACGCTCTCGCGCTGATCGGAGGAGGCGCACCTCGATCTGCGCAACTCTTTGGGCTGGCCGAACGATGACCTGATCGAGGTCTCTCTCAACAAGCTTCGCAAGCGGCTTGGCGGCGCGCGGGACGCAGTCGTGCGCGGGACTGGATTGTCCTCTTTGTTCGCCGACCTTGACGACTTCGCTGAACGTGAACGGGATCATTTGGCATTTTTAGCGGTACGTGAACCAGGATCTGATCAAGAGGTTCCGCCCTGAGATCATCCCGGCCCTCACGGACCTGGTGCTTCAGGTCGGCCCGAGCCGGTGCGCCGCCGAGTTCCGCCGTGACTCGGCTACGCGGAGCCCAGCAGGTTGATGCCCTGGTGGTCTGGCTGGCGACTGGTTCGCTCGGCGGGCTGTCTTGACCTGGAGCCGGCGCCAGCAGGACAGGCTCTGTCGTCATCCGCCAGCAGGAAGGGCGGGCCGTGGCGCTGGCCCTGACCCGTCGGAACCCTGACCGTCCGTCAGGGCGGGAATGTCATGAGGATGCTGATGCTGCTCAATGGTCTTCCTGCTCGCCGACCAGGTGACAGTTGCAGCTGTGCGGAAATCGCCCGGAGCCGACGGAGAAGAAACTCCCGGCGTCAGAACCCTCAACTCGAGCACTGGGATGACATGAAAACGAACCCGTCTTTCAGTCACACCCCTGGTTTTTCAGATATCTCGATGACTCGGACGATGACGACGAGAACTCGGGTTCACTCAAGCTACCTGATCCAGGTCGGCGAAACGAGCCGTAAAGCGCGTAATCGGCCTCTAATGCCGAGCCTGCATTCCTGCCCTGAGGCACCGCGGTCCTGCTGGCTCTGCCTTGTGGAGCGCGGGTGAGGAAGTCGTGAGCCCGGCCCTCAACACCCCGTGACGACCTCATGATCTTCAAGTGGTACAGCCTGGTCATCGGCGCTGGCGGTCCTGATCCCGCTTCTTGCGTCGGCGCTCGGTCTGTACGTCGTGATGCCGAAGACCTGACCGTATAACCGCCGAGGTCGTGATCAAGTCGGCCTGAGTTTCGCCGACGAGCTCCTACGGGTACTCCCGATCCGGGCTCCGGGCTGCTGCCTCTGACTTCATCGACATCGTCCACGTGGGATGCTCGACGTGGCTCAACTGGATCGTGGTCGCGCGGAGGGGGTGGTCATGTTGGTGTCGGGAGCTCGGGCTCACGTCCGAGCAGCTCCTCCTTATAGTCCGACGTGTCGTCGGCGTCCCCCAACGCCGACGTTCTCACCTTCACGGCTGACAGTCGTGATCCGGCGACGGCGATCAGGTCCGCCGACGCGTACGCAAACGCCTACACGTCATAGAGTGAGGCGCAGTCGACGCCCGCGGATCGCCGCCGCCCCGATCCGTCTTCAGCGACGTATCCCAGCGGCTGAGGCGAGCGGTAACTCGGCACTCGCGGCGCACCTCAGGGCACAGGCGGAGGACTCGAGGCCCTCGCTGGTGGTCCAGACTGCCGATGCGTTTGTGGTGAGACGATTGGCCACTGCTGCTGTTACGAGCCCCCGGTAGTCTGTTGTGATTGGTCTGTTCCTGGTCCTTGGCCTGGCTCTCGCGGCCCTGCTGGTGGCGATCCTCGAAGGAAACGCCACCAAGGCTGTGGACGTCCGAGGGCGCCCAGGGATCTTAAGGTTTCTGCCCTGGGAGCGATGATGCTGCTGCTGAAGGGGCTCCGAGGGCCACGTGCCGGCCCTGGCCCGGCTCCGCGATCCGGCGACCGAGGGCTTCGGGACGCCTGCATGCGGTAAGCCTCGACGTCAAGTACGTATGACTGGGGGCTGGAGGTTTTTCACTGTCATGAGCTCCCTGGAGTCCTAGGGCAACTGGCTCGACACGGGGTCGGAACCCTGGTGGCTGGCTGCTGCGCGCGCGCTGGCCGCAGCGTGGTCGTGGGTGGACCTCGATCTTCGCCGTCCGGGTCAGCACGCCATGTTCGGATCCGGAGACGGTGGTCCGGGGCTCAACTGACGTGCTCCGGGGCGACGCGAGCGTCGATGAGGCGCTCCTTCCGATCCGACTCTCAGGTGATCATGGATCTGAGACCGGCGCAGGCGGTCTGTCGGTTCTGCGCTCCGGCCCGGTCCCAGCCGATCCCGGAGCGATAGCCGCCTCCGACGGCCTGGCGCTGTTGGTGGAGAGCCTCAGGGATGACTTCGGCTTCGACCTGGTTCTGATCGACGCGCCCCCGATGCTCCGTACGGGCGATGCTCGCGCGCTCAGCCGCATCTGTGGCGCGATTGTGCTCGTCGTGCGGATTCCACAGGTCACGCGGCCGATGCTGCGCGACCTGGCGAAGGCTGCATCGGCCGCCTCGTCACCGGTCGAAGGGTTTGTGGTCACGGGCAGGTCAGCGGCGACCGAGAGCCACTACGGCTCCTATGACCAGGCGGTGCCTGAAGTGCCGATCGCTGCCGTGCGCGCCAAGACTCCAGTCTGATCCAGGGCCAGCCGGCCATCGGCCGCAGCTGTCCGGCGCCTGAGCGCCGCCTCATCTCAGAGCGAACCGCCCCCACCCCCAGGGGGCGGTTCGTTTTGTTAGGGGAGCGTTTCACTCGATCCATCAGCGCGCCGCCGTCCACGCCTGTGTGTTTATGCCACTGAGGGGAGATGCCGTAACTGGCGTAGGTCGGATGGCGGTGGGTATGGGCGAGTTCCTGGAGCTATTGCTTGATCGTCGGGGTACGAGGCCGGACGGCCGCCGCGACTGTGCACGCGTCGCGCTGGTGGTCGAAGGTGGGGGAATGCGAGGCGTGGTCGGGGCCGGCGCGGCCTCCGCGCTGCATGACCTCGGTCTCGCCAGTTGCTTTGACGACATCTACGGAGTCTCAGCCGGTGCGCTGACCGCCGCATATCTGGCGGCCGACTGCTCGGGCGTCGCGACGCCGATCTTTTGGGAGACGCTGCTGCCCGCGCGCTTTCTGAGGCCGGCGCGGGCGCTCCGCGGGCGCCCGGTCATGAACCTCGACTACCTGATCGATGAGGCGGTCACGGAACTGCTCTCGCTCGACGAGGAGGCGATCACCGCAAACCCCGTGCGGCTGCACGTGATCGCATCGTCGCTCGACGCACGTGTCGTCCTGCGCACGCTCCCGCGCACGGCGCGGCGTCGCCGCGCCGTGGCGGTCGGGCTCGACGGCGCCCTCCGGGTCCGTCACCCGCAGTTGCGCCGCAGCGAGGCGAGCAGCTGTGGGCGGTACCTTCGCCAACTCGACCTGCTCGATTCATGGGAAGGAGACGGTCAGGTCTGGGCGCTCGCTCCCAGCGGGTCGGCGATCTCAACCTACTGCCGTTCCGCCTCCGCCCTGGCTGAGGGCGCGAACCTCGGATACGGGATGGTCTGTGAGGCGCTCGGCGCGCCGATTCAGTCGCCGTTCAGCGTCAGTGATTCGCTCGTGATCCCATCCGGAGCCCCGGTGCGTGCGATCGGCGCCGGCGCCGGGGTGGGAGGGCTCGCACTCGCGGCAAGCCTGCGGCTGCTCGCCGCACGCCGGGCTGCTGCCACAGCCCGCGCGGCGCATGCGACCGTCGTCAATCCGACCACGCGCATGCACGCGTTGCGCTTCCCGCCTATTGGGCGGGCACGCTCAGTCTGATCCCGCTCCTTCTGGAAGAACGCGTGACTGTCACGGCGGCTGCCGCGAACAGCGCAAGCCACGCCAGCCGCTCAACACCGGCAACGACCGATGTTCCCGGTGCCGTGATCGCGGCTCCGGCATATGAGAGCACGGCGGCTGCCAGAACCGGCAGCAGCACGCGCCAGTCGTATGAGTTCGGATTGCGGGGATCACGCGCGTAGAAGGAGATCCCGACCAGCAGGAACAGACCGGTTGCGGCATACGAGATGGCTCCGGCGAGGATTCCGTGGCTCGGCACCACCAGCAGCAGGAGCACGACATTGAACGCCGCCGCAAAGCCGCTGATGACCCACACAAACCCGCTCTTGCCGGCACCCATCGTGGCGCCGTTCATCGGGATCAGATACAGCCCGGTGAATCCCTGCGCCAGCGCGATCCATGGGACGAGCGGAGCGGCGCCCTGGTAGCTCGGGGCGGCAAGGATCGTGACCGCGGTCCCGCCGAGCAGCGCCCCGCTCAGTGCGATGCCCGTGGTCAGCGTGACCTGGTGGGTGATCACGGTCCGCAGGCGCCGGCGATCGTCGCGATCGGCTCCCGCCTTCACGTAGCGTGGTAGCAGCGACTGGTTGAGTGCCGCGGTTGCAAATGCGATCGGCACTCCGATATTGGCCGCGAGGCTGTACAGACCCAGTTCGTGCGCGGTGACCAGACCGGCCAGCACGACCCGGTCGGCGAACATGATCGCCCAGAGTGCAAAGGCGTGGGGCACGAGCGTCAGTCCGAATCGAAGCGGGCCCTTCAGCAGATCCCAATGGAAGCCCTCATGGCGGTACCACGGGAGCACGACTGCGGCCGCGGCAAGGAGCACAAGGTTCGATGCCGCCGTTGCACTGAGCCAGCCCGTTATGCCGAGGTGCAGGCCGACGACTGCGATGAGGATCAGCGTCGTGGTCGCGACGGCGTTTACGCCCGACACCACGAGGTAGCCGACCAGTCGCTCATTGACGCGGAGCACCACCAGCGGCACCACCGTCGCAGCCGCGTACAGCGCGCCGGTGAGTAACGCCAGGAACAGATCGAGTACTGAGACGGTGTGCAGCGATGAGACGAACGGCGCCCCCACAGCGGTCAGGATCAGAGCACAGGCCAGCGGCGCGACGATCAGGAACCGCCACGTTGAACTGATGAACTGCCTCTGCCTGAGGGGGTCCTGGCCGAGGGCGAAGAACGACTTGAAGAGTCCCAGGTCGAGTCCGAAGCTGAACAGCATGCTCGCCGCTGCACTGATCGCGAGCAGCACCGAGAGCGGCCCGTACTGGGAGGGTGTCAACGCGCGCGTGTAGATCGGCAACAGCAGAAAGCCGATGCCCGGCGTAAGGCCGTTGCCGACGCCGAAGACGACGGCGCTCCTGAGCGATCGCTTCATCTTTCAGGCCGCACTTCTGCCGATCAGACCAGGCGCGAGCGGAGCCTGGCGGTCAACTCGCGGAACCCGCGGCGACTCAGGTGAATGTTGTCGACGGTGCATCCCCTGACCTGTTCGGGCGTCCAGTCGGACAGGTCGACGACGTCCGGAATCGCGCCCCGCATCTGGACATCAAGGCCGTGCACCACTTGCTCGATGTTGGTCGGGCGGCCGCGCGCGTAGTTGCCTTCCCAGCCCGGCACGAAGTGGTTGCTGCTGATCCAGGTCAGGTTCGGGATTGCGACCAGGGCCGGGATGATCTCGTCAGACAGGTACTGCTGCGAGTACAGACTGATCGTTGGCTCACCCATGTAGAGGGTCTCCCACGGATTTGCGTGGTAGGCGGCATTTGCCGCAAACAGCCCGTCGAAGCGAGGCAGTCCCCGCTTTCCCGCCTTCACCGTCTCAATGTTGCTGAGCGGCCGCGGTGAGAAGTCGACGATGCCGCAGTGAAGGACCACGCGATCAAACGAGGTCAGGTCGACAGTGTCGGAGAAGTTGAGGAAATCCACCACGGTGGTATGACTGTGTGGTGTCAGCTCGTAGGTGACGTGAAACGAGCGCTGAAGTGAATGGATGTATGACCCCAGGTAGTGGGTCTTGTGTGGAGCGGTGATGTTGCGTCCGCGGGAATCGGCGTAGATCAACACCCGCGGCCGACTGTGGTTCTTGGCCCTCAGTGCCGAGTCGTAGGACCGGATCGTTGCGCGGGCGATGTCCCTGGGTCTGGGCAGCTGCGGTGCCGAGCGCGAGGCCATCAGACGCTCGCGAGCCCGTGCTTGGGCCGACCGGGCCGAGTATCCATGTCGAGTTGACTGATTGGCTGGAAGATCACCTGGCCGGAGAGGTCAAGGTTGGACCCGGTGCCCCGCCCGGCGGTGGTGACCAGCACCAGTTCGGATGACATCGCCAGCGACGACGGCCGGGTTGCCGGCACGCGCACCTCGCAGAAGCGACCGGTGGCCGGCTCATAGCGTCCCAGCGCTCCCCCGTCCCACAGCGCGATCCAGACGACCCCATCCGCCAGCAGGATGCCGTCGGGTTCGACCGGGCTTGAGAACTTGAGGACCGGCTCACGGCGCAGCGAACCGCCTTCACGTGAAACCGAGTAGACGGTGCGCACCAGTGAATCGACGTGGTGCCCAGTTGATTCGTCGGCCCAGGCGATCCCGTTCGAGATCCCCAGGTCGCACAGCATCTCATCGATCGAGCCGCCGGCATCGATGTGCCAGAGCTTTCCGAGCGGCTGATCAGGGTTCGGGGTCAGGCCCATCGAACCGATCCAGATCCCGCCGTTCGGGTCGACGATCCCGTCGTTCAGTCGTGCCTGGGGACCGACCGGCAGCACGGCCAGCGGCTCCGGCGCCTAGCCCCACCGATACGTGAATACGGTGTCGCGACTGGCAACCAGCTGCAACCCCCTGCCTGATGACGGGGTCGCCAGCGAGAGAAAGTCAAATCCGAGCTCGAGCGATCTGAGTGCCTCGTGGCGGGACACCAGCGAAAGATCCGGGCGGCGAGAATGTCGACCCACTGAAAGCACTGCTCAGGCTCGAGCCAGCGGGCCGATTCGAACAGCCGCCCGCCCCCCGGTGCGCTCGCCACCGCCCCATCATACGCTGCCCAGACGCGCGCTCGCGCCGCCGTCGATGGTCAGTAGGAGGCGGCCATGAATGCGGGCTGGCCGCCAACAGAAAGCGACTACCTCGGCGATCTCGGCCGGTTCTGTAACCGCCCAGGCCGGTGCGCTCGCCACCCGGCGACGGCGGTTCGGCCAGGTCCGGCCCCCAACGCTCAAAGCCCTCCCTCAGCTTTGCGGTGTCGGCTGCCCCCGGCGCGATCGCGTTGACGCGAACGTCGGGACCGAGGTCGAGCGCCGCAGAGCGAACCCAGCCTTCCAGCGCCGCCTTGGTCGTGGCATAGGCGGTGATGCCGCCCGTGGTCGCACGTGCGTGCACGCTGCTGACCACCACCACAGCACCGCGCTGAGCCGCCATGCTCTGACGAAACGCGCCGGCAAGCACGTCGGCCGCAAGGACGTTCACGCGCAGGGCCTCGATCCAGTCGGCGACCGATGTCTCGCCAACGGCGCCGATCGGCTGCACCGCGGCGTTGTGCACCAGGGCGCCGACCGCGTAGTCGTCAGCGAGCTCAGCTGCAACCGAGAGCAGCGCCTCGGTGTCGGCCATGTCGACCTGACGATCGTGTGAATCCGGCAGGCACCGGCCCGGTCCAGGCCGATTACCCGATGTCCCCGCTGCTCCAGCTTGGCGGTGATCGCCCGGCCGATGCCGCCAGCCGAGCCGGTCACCACCACGACCTTCAGGACGGTTCTCACCGGGTCACGGCGCCGCTCGCGTGGCCCGGAAAGTTCCTCCAGCAGGATGTCAACTGCGCGCTGTGAGGCCCGCTCAACCCCCTCACGGTGTCGGAGCCGTTATGAGAGCCGAGTACGACGTTGAGCTCGAGCAGTTCGCTGTCAGCCGGTAGCGGCTCCACCTGGAACACATCCAGCCCCGCGCCGGCCAATCCGCGGTTCTTCAGCGCGCCGACCAGGTCCCGCTCAACAACCAGCTCCCCGCGCGCAACGTTGACCAAGAATGCGTCCGGGCGCATCTGAGACAGCGTCGCGGCGTTGATCATCCCCCGCGTGTCAGGGGTCGCGGGCGCGGTCAGCACCACGAACCGTGACTCGCTGAGCAGCCTCGGAAGGTCTGCCTCCTCGAACCCGCGGGCAGCCCGCCTGCAGGAACGGGTCGTAGATGAGCACGCTCATGCCAAACCCGATCCCACGTCGCATCACAGCGCGCCCGATCGAGCCGGCGCCGATCACGCCGAGCACCTCGCCGTGCAGCGATACCCCCTCGATTTTCGTCCACTCCCCCCGGCGGACAGCGGCGTCGATCAGGTGATGACCGCGAGCGAGGTTGATCATGTAGCCGAAGGCGCTGTCGGCGACCTCTTCGCCAAAGACCCCAGGGGTATTCCCAACGACGATTTCGCATTCGGCCGCGGCATCGAGGTCGACTGTCGGTCCCGATCCCCCAGCGGACCAGCACCCTCAGCTCGGGCAACCGTTCCAGGCTGCCCCGACCGAGGTCATCGTCACCGGCGATCAGTCCGACACAGCCCGCGGCCGTTCGACGAGCTCGTCGGCCTCAAAGCGCTGGCCGATGAGAGCGGGCACGACCAGCTCGTAGCCGGACGCCTGGAGTCGATCGCGGTGGCGATCAAGCTCCGTCTGCATCTGCAGGCATGTGATCGCGATCCTGCCCGCCATCAGACAGTCGCCCTACCCGCGTGGAGCGCACCGCAAGATCCCAGTCCTCCTCGGTGTCGATGTCGAGGGCCTCGAGCGATGACATCGGAAACAGGGCCCGATGCCTTGTCAGCCGATTTCCCTCGGCCAGGAACGCCTTCCGTCTGAAGATATAGAGCACGAATTCTCGAGGTACAGGGGTGGCAGGTCCTGCGTCCGCAGAAGCAGCGCTGGATCGTGGTTCACCGGGCGGTCTGCGTCCCACCAGTAACGCGCGTGCTCCGGGGTGGCGCTGAACAGCGAATCAACCTCCTCGAGTGGAAGGTCGACACTGCGGCGTCGATCGTGTCAGCGCTGAGAAACGGGTTGGTCGAATGTGTCTGTAGGAAGATGTCGCCGTCGAGCTGGGCGATGCTATTGGCAAGCACCGCATTCATGGGAATCTCACCTGCCCTCAGATGCTCGGGCCGTTCGAGCAGCACCACGTCGGGCAGGTGCTCCTCGACGTGGTCCCGAATCGCGGGACTGTCGGTGTCGATGACGACCGGTCGACGGTCGTGGCTGTGAGCAGAGCGTCGACGACGTGGCGGAACAGCGGCCTCCCGCCGAGGTCGCGATAATTCTTGCCTCTGACTCGCTCGCTGGAGTGACGCATCGGAACGATCGCTGTCACTGGTGGCATGTCGCTCAAACCTGTTCTCCTTCTCTGGTCCACGTCGAATACTCGATCGCGGCTCCGTTCTGGTGCTCCGGGTCGTGCCACCCATTCAGGCGGGTAATAGAACCTGCGCAGCAGTTCCGCCTCGGGGGCCTGGTCAGACGAGAATCCCAGATAGGCACCACGGAACTGCGCGATCCTGAAGCGGATGATGTCCGCAAAGCTGCTCACGGGCTTCTGCTCCGAATCGCATGCCACCAGTCGTTGGCGACGTTGCCCGCGGCCAGCCCTGTCGCTCGCACCAGCGTCATCTCGGCATCTGGGTAGATGTCCTTGTAGGCGATCGCCTCCCGCCTGTAGCGATTCTGGATCACCTCCCACGATTCCTCGTGCACGTGAACGACCGGGGCCTCGGCGACGTAGGCGATGAAGTCTCCGACTCGATCGCTCGCTTCGCGAAGTCGAGGTCCTCGAGACCCGTGAGTTCCTCCCGGTATCGGAGCCGCTCCCACGCCGATGTCCGGACCAGGCGCTGGCGTTGCTGCTGAACGGGTGGCGCTGCCGCAGGACGCTGTCTTCGGGAACCATTTGCTCATCACGCGTGATTCCGAGTATTTGGTGCGGTGATCACCGATCTGGCGGCCATAGAACAGTGCGATGCCGCCATGCTGCAGCGGCCTCACCAGCTGCTCCACGTAGTCGTGATAGACGGGGTAGACGTGCGCCGAGACGATCAGGATGGCGTCGCCGGATGCGGCCTCGACCCGCGGTTGAGTGCGCGCCCAAAGGTGAAGTCCTCGTTGGCGATGGTGACGACCTGCAACCAGCCGCCTCGGCCACCTCGACGGTCCGGTCTGTGGAGCCGGAATCGACGAGAATCAGCTCGTCGGGGGCCTGCGACTGGGCGGCCAATCCGTGCAGAAGCCGACCCAGATGCGCCTCTTCATTGAACGCGCGGATCACCGCTGAGATCGTCGTCACCGGGAGTCGCATCGGGCGTGCGCAGGGCGCGCCGTGCCGAATGTCGGAGGCTCTGGACCAATGTTGGATCGAGGTGCGCCGGCCTCGGTCGACTTGTGGCCAACGGCACAAGCACGTTTCGCCTCTCGGCGACTCGAGCGCTGAGGTGCGAGCGCTCGGTTCCGCTCGGTCTCCCCTCGCGTGGCTTGGGTCTTGGGCGCCGACACACCTGGCTGATTGTGTCCAGGCGCCGTCCATTGCTCCGGAGACTCTCCCTCCAACATGCGTCCAGTTAAGTGGCTGAGCCGGTTCGAGCGCAGCAGAGTTCCGCGACACCGGATCAGCGAAGCGTCGTATCCGAGCGACACCTGGGGGAACAGATGGGCGTGCCGGTCGAATCGGAAGCAGCCGACGGCGAAGCCGAAGCAATCAACTTGGGGCGAAGGCCGCCGAGGTTGAAGACAACGACCTGCGCATGCTCGACGAACGCATTCCGGTCGATGCTCCGGAGCATGTGCGGTACCGGCGTTCCTCGCGACCAAGCCGATCAACGACGACGATCGGATCGAGCTGCTCCCACCGGTAAGAGAGTCGATGCGGCGTGAGCAGACATACCGGCGTGCACTGGCATGCGCGGATGGCGCCACGGCGCTGTTTGTCACGTTCCTGGCGGCAGCCACTTGGGGCACTGCCTTCACCTGGGTGTTCGTCCTGGTGCCACTTGTCGCCGTGTTGAACTCAAAGGTTCAAGGTCTCTACGACCGCGACGACATGATTCTGCGAAAGTCGACCGTCGGCGAGTGGCGCATCGTCCTGCGTGCGAGCGTCATCACGGCGATTGCCGCCTACCTGAGCTGGTGGTCGGCCGCTGCGCCGCCTCAGGGCCACGGGCTCAGAGTCTTCAGCGTCCTGGTTGCCGCGATGTTCCTGCTGATGTTGCCGGCGCGCACAATGGCGCGCCTGGTTGCGCGCCAGCTCACCTCCGATGAGCGCTGCGTGGTGGTCGGCTCCGTCGAATCCTGGGCGCCGCTCGCCAAGGTGCTTCGCGAGACACCTGGCTTGAAGCTCCTGGGTTGTGTCTCGGACACTGATGTCGATTGCTCTGTTGCCGGCGTCCACGAGTTGGTCGAACAGTTGAAGGTTGAACGCCTGGTTGTCGTCCCTCACTCAGGATGGGGAGAGCGCGGAAGCATCAAGCTCGTTCAGAGCTCGAAATGGCTTGGAGTCCGTGTGAGCCTGATGCTGACGGACATGGCTGCCGTCGGTTCCGCGGGCACGCTGGACCAGCTTGACAGTACGTTACTGCTGGGCGTGCCGCGCTTCGGCTTGTCACGATCCTCTGCAGCGTTGAAGCGTGCGTTCGATATTGTCGGAGCGTCACTGGGCCTGGTGTGTGCGGCGCCGCTGTTCATCCTCATCGGGTTGGGTATCAAGCTGGATACGGCCGGTCCGATCCTGTTTCGACAGAGGCGAATCGGGCGCGATGGCGTCCCCTTCACCATTTACAAGTTCCGGTCGATGGTTGACGGCGCGGAGCAGATGAAGAGTGAGCTCGGAGGTCACAACGAGACCAGCGGGCTGTTCAAGATCTCGGACGATCCGCGAGTCACCAGAGCCGGCAGATTCCTGCGGCGCACGCACCTCGACGAACTCCCGCAGTTGGGCAACGTCCTCAAAGGTGAGATGAGCCTTGTCGGCCCGCGTCCGCTGATCGAGTCAGAGGACCGGCTTCTCCAGGGATATGACCGGCACCGCTCCCGTCTCGTGCCTGGAATAACAGGCCCCTGGCAGCTGCGCGGGCCGATCGACGCGCCACTGGCAGAGCTCGCGAAGCTCGACTACATATACGCATCGAACTGGAGCATCTGGGTGGACGTCGACATCCTCGTGGGGACCGCGACACGTGTGCTGAACCGACGTGGACACTGAGGACGTGCCGGACGATGTCAGTGACTCACCGGTGGAAGTGAGCAACCTGCAGCAGGGTCTCGGATTCATCCATTCGTCCAGTCAGCTGGTGCGGCACCGAGTGATCTGCTGGAGTCGGCCGCGATGACACCAACATCAATAGCATTAGAGCCTGATCTGCCGCGTACGATTTCAGTCCGCGGCATGGACCTCAGCGAGGTCACCGCCTCTGAGCTCACGTCCTACCTGATCACGTCGAGCAGGCGAGGAAATGGCGGTGTGCTGCTGACGCCCAACCTCGATGTGATGCGCATGGTCGCAAAGTCTCCTGAGGCGGCCGCGTTGGTGTCGAGCGCTGATCTGCGGGTCGCCGATGGTGTTCCGGTGCTGTGGCTGAGTCGAATGCAGGGAACCCCGCTTCCCGAGCGCGTCGCCGGCTCTGACCTGACAGTGACACTGGCCGCGGCGCTGGCGGATGCCGAGCTCAGCATCTTCCTGGTGGGTGGCGCCCCGGGAACCGCTGACGGAGCCGCACAACGCCTGAGGAATATGCACCCGGGCCTGAATGTGGTCGGCTCTTACTGCCCGCCTCACGGCTACGACAACGATCCCGCAGAGATCGCGGCGATCATCGAGCGGCTTGCCGAGGCACGACCCGATTTCGTATACGTCGGCCTGCCGTTCCTGAAGGCAGCCAGGCTCGCGCGTCAGATCTCGGTGGCGCTCCCGACGAGCTGGAGCCTTGGCGTGGGGGTCAGCTTCAGCTTTATCACGGGCGACGTGCAGCGAGCGCCGCGCTGGATGCAGCGCTCTGGACTGGAGTGGTTGCATCGGCTGGTCCAGGAGCCGCAGCGACTGTTCCGTCGGTACATCCTCGAGGATCTGCCGTTCCTGGCGACAGCAGCCCCGGGCGCGCTACGCGAGCGCCTGTGGCCGCACTCCAGGCCCGACGTGACGGTTGTTCACCATTTCGGCCCCTACCTCGGAGAGGTCGGTGGAATGGCAAGCGTGATCCAGACGCTGTCAGGTCACAACGTGGGCGCAGACGTGACCTACGTTCACTCGACCTGGTCAGAGAAGTCTCGGCTCCGCACATACTGGTGGACGGCCGGTGCGGCATTGGCGATTGCGCGTCTGCCACGGACAGCGGTCGTTCACCTCCACGTGTCAGAGGGAGGCTCCTTCCTACGGGAGGGCGGCCTCGGCATCCTCGCCAGATGCCTCCGACGCCCAACCGTGGTGACGCTCCATGGAGCGGATTTCGACTCTTCCGCATCGAGGCATCCGTGGCTGGTGCGCCGCGTGCTGCGTGCATCCGGGGCGATCACCTGCCTCGACAGAAGGCAGGTGCCTCGGATCGAGGATCTCGCTCCGAAGCATCGGGTGAGCCACGTCCCCAACCCGGTCGCGATTCGAAACGACGTGGCGGATGCGGCCACGACCGAACCGCTTGTCCTCTTCGCCGGCGAGATCGGAACTCGTAAGGGCGCCGATGTCCTGAGCGAGGCGTGGCGCACAGTCAGGGCGGCGGTGCCGGATGCGAAATGCATCCTCATCGGTCCGCGGACGTCGCTCGAGCTCGAGCCCCAGGGTGGCCTCGAGGTCAGACCTCCGGCTCCTGCAGATCAGATCGCGGATCTGCTGCAGCGCTGCCGGTGTGTCGCACTGCCGTCACGGGCGGAGGCCCTGCCGATGATCCTGCTGGAGGCGATGGCATCGGCACGCCCGTTCGTGAGCACGCCTGTCGGTGGCATCCCGTCTCTGAGCGCCGGGGGGTACTGGTGCCCGTCGGTGATGCGTCCGCCCTGGCCGACGCGTTGATCGGCTTGCTCAGGGATCCAGAAGCCGCTCGCCGGCTCGGTCGTTCGGGGCAGATCCACTGCGGGGAAGCGCAGAGCATCCGCGTCATCGATCAGCGGCTCCGGGACATCTACGGCGAACTGATTCGGAGCCGATCATGAAGCGCATCTCAGCCACCGTCGTGTTCGCCGCGATGCTCGCGATCGGGGCGCTTGGCGTGCCGTCGGCCAGCGCGGCGGGAGGACGGATCTGCACTGGACAGGGAAGCCAGTTCGCAGCCACTGCAAACCCCTTCTATGACGTGGAGAACACAGGCGACGCCGGAGGCTCCGCCTGCCTCACGGTGTCCTCCACTGCGGAGGCCTTTCACGTCGACAGCACCAACTGGGATCCATCGGCGCCGGGCGCAAACACCTCAGATCCATACATCGGGTTCAAGGCGATCTACACCGGCTGCAAGAACGGCTCCTGCCTCGAGCCGGGCTATCCGGCGCTCGCGTCCTCGATCGAGTCCGAGCCGACCAGCTGGTCATTCAGCAGCAACTTCTCGCAGATCGGCGGGCAGTTCGATGCGATCTACGACAGCTTCTGGAATACGACCCCGACGCAGCAGTATCTGCCGAACGGCGCCGAGCTGATGGTCTGGTTGAACTACACCCCCGGACTGTCGGCGCTCGGCGGAGCCCAGCTCCCAGACTTCACGACCGGAGGTCAGACCTACCACGTATGGTCGGCGGTCAAGACCGAAGGGGCCAGGACCTGGACGCGGATCGCCTTCCAGCGCGCCACCGGGAACCGGACGACCAGCGTGTCGAACATGGACATGGCGACGTTCATCCAGGCCGCGATCGCTGACGGTGCGATCAAGTCCACCTGGTACCAGCAGGATCTGGAGGCCGGCTTCGAGATCTGGCAGGGCGGAGTCGGTTTGGCGACATCCTCGTTCTCGGCTCCAGCACCGACGATCGCCAGCGCCGCCGGTGCATCGGGTGGCACGGGCGGAGGCGGCAGCGGCAGCGGTAGCAACGGCGGCAACACAGGGAGCGGTGGCGGCGGGGGCAAGGGCTCCGGCACGACGAAGCCGCACGTGAGCCTCGCGATGCCGGCCTGCTCCACGATCCAGTCGAGAGCCAAGTGCAATGCATTCCGCCGCACGGCCGGCGCCTGGCGCTACGCATACGGCTTCGCGTCGGCTCCCGACAAGGTCACGAAGGTCGTCGTGACGGCATACCGGTACAAGCAGAAGGGCGCCAAGGCTAAGAAGATCAGTCTGAAGGCGAAGTTCATCAACCTGACGGCGTGGAAGGTGCACCTGGGCACGCTCACCAAGGGACGCTGGCGGTTCACGGCGGTCGCGACAGACAAGGCCGGCCACCGGGTGACCTCGAACGCTGTGGCCGAGAGCATCAATGTGGGCCTGCCGGCAGACGCTCGCATTCCACATCGCGTTGTCAGCCGGGGCTAGTCGGACATGGCACTGCGGCTCGAGCGCAGCCTTCTCAGCGGCGGTCGCCTGCTCTGCCTGGCGATGATTGTGGCCGCGGGCATGGCCGCGCACGCGCCGACGGCTGACGCTGACGGGCTCAGCTGGGCGTCCGGCACCACCGTGCCTTGGCCGACCAATGCAAGCTCTCAGCCCGGTGTCATCGTCACGTCGATCTCCTGCCCCGCAGCGGGTAACTGCACGGCGATCGGCAGCTACCAGGACGCATCAGGCGCCACTCAGGGATTGCTGGCGACCGAGACCGGCGGGCAGTGGACAACGGCCACGATGGCGCAGCTGCCGTTCAACCCAGACCTGACAAACCCGGGGGTAACTCTCACGTCAGTGTCGTGCGGATCGCCCGGAAACTGCACCGCCGTCGGTAGCTACATAGACGTGCATGGCCTGACGCAGGGGCTGCTCTTGACAGAGACCAGCGGGGCCTGGGGCAAGGGAAGGGAGGTGATCCATCCGCAGGGTGTCGCTTCCGTGGCGACGAATCCCCAGATCGATCTCACGTCCGTTTCGTGCGCGACGGCCACCAACTGCGTGGTAGTGGGCACCTACACCGACAGCAACGGCTATCCGCAGGGCCTGCTCGAAACCGAGATAAACGGGGCCTGGTTGGAAACCCAGAAGAACGGCACCTGGTCCTACACGGGCGCACAGGCCGGTCTCCCCGGCGATGCGGCGAGCGAGCCGAACGTCGCCCTGAGCTCGGTCTCCTGCGGGGCGGTCGGGCGCTGCGTGGCTGTAGGCGGCTACGTCAACAGCACGCATCAGCACGAGGGTCTGCTGCTCACCGGCACGGTCAGCGCTGGGGCGTGGACATTCGCTCCAAGCGCCGCCAGCCTGCCCCCGGGGGCTGCCGCGAGCCCCGTCGCAGCGCTGAGATCGGTTTCCTGCACCGGCACCAGCGGATGCGAGGCGGTCGGTTCGTACGCGGATTCGAACCACCACGAGCAGGGTCTGCTGCTGACCGAGGCCGGCTCGAGTTGGGGATCGGGCACCGAGGCGCTGCTGCCGCCGGACGCCTCCGCCAACCCAGATGTGTCGCTGACCTCGGTGTCTTGTTCGACGTTCGGAAATTGCGATGCGGTCGGCGGTTACTACACGGCTGACGGCAGCCTGCACGGTCTGATGCTGACAGCGACAGGAGGCAGTTGGGGCGCTGGGGCGAAGCCCTCGATTCCGGCTGATGCCGGGTCCACCTCGTTCGTGATGCTCTCGTCAGTGTCGTGCTTCGGGACCTCGGAGTGCGCGGCGACCGGCAGCTACGCGGACGATGCTTTCTCCTCACATCCGCTGCTGCTCTCGCAATCGACCAGCGGAGCCTGGTCCGCCGGTGTCGAACCGGCGTTGGCGTATCCCAACCTATCGCCGAATGCGAACATAGAAGCTGTCGGCTGTGCGCCAGGTGGCGGTTGCACATCCGTCGCCGACTACACCGATCTGGCGAACAACCAGCTCGCGGGCGCGGTCAACGGAACGTCCACCATGGCGGCCGATCCAGGCCTGTCCCTCGACCCTGCGCCGCCGGTGTCCGAAGTGGGGAACGCGTTGCCCGCAGGTGACTTCTCGGCGGTCCTGTCCGGAGGGGCAAACGAGTCCGGACGGGTCACGTTCACAGTCTTCGGGCCCGAAGACTCGCCGCCCGTCTCCTGTGCGGCTGGAGGCACCGAGATCGGAGCGGTGGCTGTCTCCGGAAACGGCAGCTACGGCCCGGCGCAGGGTTTCACTCCGACCGCCCCGGGCGATTACTGGTGGTACGCCAGTTACGGAGGCGACCTGCTGAACTCGCCGGCTGCGTCTGCCTGCGGCGCGTCGATGGATGAGACCGTTGTTCAGAGCCCCTCATTGACGCTCGAGGTTCCGTCGACCGCCACGCTGAACACCGTCATCTCGCCACCCGCGATCACGGCGGCGCTGTCAGGCGCCGAAGGTGACGCGGGCGGGAACGTGGTGTTCACCATCTTCGGGCCACAGGCCGCTGCTCCCTCGGACTGTTCGGCCGCAGGCACTGTCGTCGGCACGGCCAATGTCCACGGGAACGGCAGCCTGCAACCTGCCGGTGGCTTCACACCTGACCAGGTGGGCGACTACTGGTGGTACGTCAGCTACTCAGGAGATCCATCCGACCCCCCGGCGACGTCCAGCTGCGGAACCGGGATGGCAGAGACCGTCGTCAAGGCCAGCCCCACTCTGTCGCTGGACGCGGCCGCGCCGACGGGGACCGTGGGGGTGTCGATGAGTCCGTCGGTGTCGGGCAAGGTCGTCGGTGGCGTCGCTGCGACGGGAACGGTGACGTTCAGTGTGTTCGGACCGCAGGCATCGCCGCCGGCATCATGCGCGGCACCGACGATCAAAGTCGGGAGCGCCACCGTCGGCGCTGACGGAGCTTACGCTTCGGCATCCACGTTCACGCCGTCTGCAGCTGGAACCTATTGGTGGTACGCCACCTATGGCGGCGACGCCACGAATAAGGCCGCGGCGTCGGCCTGCGGTGCCCAGATGCCTGAGACCGTCGTCTCCAGCCCGCCGACCACGACCACCGTCACCTCCACCCAGCCGGCGGCCGCAACTGCGCGCATCGTCGCGGTCTCGAACCATGGAAATGTTCTGAAGGTGACGCTCAGATGCCGAGCCGGGTCCCATCAGTCCTGCGCGGTGGTATTGAGGGCGACAACGACCGAGATCAGTCCCGCGAACGCCAGGAAGCGGAAGACGGCCACTCACGCCAAGCTTGCCGCCACGCGAGCGGTAACGATCGCCCAGGGTACGTTTGCGGTGGGCGCAGGCAGGGATCGCCAGGTGTTGCTGAGGCTCAACCACACCGGTAGCGAGCTGCTCGCATCGCGCCGGACGCTCTCAGCGGTTCTGGAGTTGCACCAGGCTCGCACGATTCTCAACCGCTCGGTCACGCTGCACCTCAAGCGCACCAGGTAGAACCGCCCCCCCGCCCAGATGCAACCGGCACAGCGATGCGCCAGGGAGTCGCGTCGTGGCGTTGGAGGTCCGACCGACCATGGCCTGGGCGTATAAGAAGGTCGTGTGAGATTTGCGACTTGGCCGTACACCACGTCTGATCGTGTGATTACCTTTGTACAAATCGGCGTCGAGCGTCGGAGCCGAAAAGGACTCCCAGGAGGGGCCACCATGTCGACAGCAACCGGTGAGCCGGGCAGCAAACTCACCCCGGGCGCGACCCTTCAAGAGCATGCGCGCCGGCATCTGTGGATGCACTTCACCCGTATGGGGGAGTACGACGATGCGCACGAGATTCCGATCATCGTCCGCGGCGAGGGCTGCTACGTCTACGACGAGCACGGCAACCGCTATCTGGACGGGCTCGCGTCGTTGTTCTGCAGCAACATCGGCCACGGTCGCGCCGACCTCGTCCAGGCGGGCGTCGAGCAGGCCAAGGAGCTCGGTTACTTCTCCAGCTGGTCCTATGCACACCCGCCGACCATCGAGCTCGCCGGCCGCGTCGCGGCGCTTGCCCCCGGCGACCTCAACCGCGTGTTCTTCACCAACAGCGGTAGCGAGGCGGTCGAGACCGCGCTGAAGCTCTCGCGCCAGTACCACAAGCTCACCGGCAGCCCGAACAAGTACAAGCTGATCGCCCGCAACATCGCCTATCACGGCACCACCTTCGGGGCGTTGTCGGCGACGGGCGTGCCGGATTACCGGATTCCGTTCGAGCCGCTTCCGATCGGCGTCTCACACGTTCCCAACACCAATCTCTATCGCCTGCCCAAGGGACACGATCCGGCGGAGCTGGCTGAGGCCATCGCCGACCAGATCGAGTTCGAGGGTCCGGATACGGTGTCCGCGGTGATCCTCGAGCCGGTGCAGAACGCCGGTGGTTGCCTGCTGCCGCCCGAGGGCTACTTCGATCGCGTGCGCGAGATCTGCGACGAGTACAACGTCCTGCTGATCTCCGACGAGGTGATCTGCTCTTGGGGGCGGCTCGGCGCCTACTTCGGCTCGCAGCGGCTCGGTTACCAGCCGGACATCATCACAACGGCCAAGGGCATCACCAGCGCCTACGCGCCGATGGGTGCCGTGATCGCGTCCGACCGCATCGCAGAGCCGTTCATGCAGGGAACCGAGAGCTTCCTGCACGGCGCCACCTGGGGAGGGCACCCGGTGGTTGCGGCAATCGCGCTGGCCAACCTCGATGCCTTCGAGAACGAGGACATCATCGGCCATGTCCGCGCCAACGAGGGCGCGTTCCTGGAGATGCTGCAGTCGCTCAGCGACCTGCCGATCGTTGGGGACGTGCGCGGCATGGGTTACTTCTACGCAATCGAGCTCGTCCGCGACAAGGAGACCAAGGCCTCCTTCAGCGACGAGGAGTCGGAGACGCTGCTGCGCGGCTACCTGTCGGGGGAGCTGTTCAGCCGCGGCCTGATATGCCGCTCGGACGACCGTGGCGACCCCGTGGTGCAGCTGGCGCCGCCGCTGATCGCAGGTCCCGAGCAGTTCGCTGAGATCGAGGCGGTGCTGCGGCCGGTGCTGGAGGAGGCTGGGCGCAGGATGCGCCTCGGGTAGCGCATACCCGACCACTCCGCCACGACGAGAGCCGCAAGGACCCGACAGTGCTCACAGTTCGCGAGCTGATCGCCGAGCTTGATCTCCGCCTGCTTGCGGGCGAGACCGGCCTGGACCTGCCGATCCGCTGGGTGCACATGTCGGAGCTCCTCGATCCGACCCCATGGCTATCCGGTGGTGAGGTTCTGCTGACCACCGGCATGCTGCTCGACGACCCGCGCCGCCAGCGTGAGCTCGTCGAGCTGCTGGCCGACCACCAGCTGGCGGGTCTCGGGTTTGCCACGGGCTTCGGGCACGCGCTTGTGCCCGAAGCCCTGCTGGAAGCGGCTCGCGAGCGCGACTTCCCGGTATTCGAGGTCCCTTACGAGCTGCCGTTCATCGCGATCACGGAGATGGCGTTCTCCAAGCTGGTCAACGAGCAGTATGCGGTGCTCCGGCGCGCGCTCTCCGCCCAGGAGCGGCTTGAACGGGTTGTGCTCTCAGAGCGCGGGCTGGAGACGCTCGCCGGAACGCTCGCCACGCTTGTCGGCGCCAGTGTCCAGGTCTTCGATGGGCGCGGCGAGCTGCTCGTCCGGCACGGCTTTCGCCGGCAGCTCTCCGAGGATGAGCTGACGGCGCTGCGCGACGGCGTGCGCGAACACATCGCCCGTCGCGATCACGTTCAGTTCATGCCGACCCTGGACGATCCCAGCCGGGCGCTGGCGATTCCTGTGGTCTCAGACGCAGGCGGCGGCAGCGGCGAACCGACGCCGGAGGCTTGGCTTGTAGCGGTCAAGGACGATTCACCGCTCTCTGACTTCGACCGCCTGGCTCTGCGCCAGGCGGTCACGATCGTCGCGCTCGAGCTGCTGCGCGAGCGGGTCGCCGGCGACACGGAACGTCGCCTGGCGGGCGACGTGCTCGCCGGACTGCTGGCCGGAGAACTCACCGGTACCGATCTTCAGCGCCGGCTCGAGCCGTTCGGGCTCCCCGACACGGTCAGCGCGCTGGCGCTGCCGAAACCGCAGCGCGGCGGGGCTGATGGCAACGGCGCGAGCGTGGCGGGCGCCGAGGCTGCGCTCGCGGCGGCGCTGCGGGCCGAGGCGACCCCCGCGCTCGTCGCGACCAACGGCCAGGTTGTGGCGCTGATCCCCGGCATGGGCGAGGAGGCGCTGTTCGCACTCGCCGAGCGTGTGGCCCAGCGCGTCACCCGGGATCTGCCCGACTCCGACGTGCGCGTCGGGGTTGGCCGCGCAGTCGCCGGTGGCGACGCGCGCCGCAGCTATCACGAGGCGCGCTGCACGCTGGAGGCGATGGCGCTCGGTCTCGGGCGGGCCGGAAAGATCGCCACCTATCACGATCTTGGCTCCTTCCAACTGCTGCTCACGCTCCAGGGGGATGAGGCGCTGAAGCTCTTCTGCGACTCGATTCTGGGGCCGATCGAGCAGAGCGAGGGTCACTACGGTGGAGAACTGATGCGCTCGCTCGAGGCCTTCATCGAGGAGAACGGGCAATGGGAGCGAGCGGCCAGGCGCCTCTTCTGTCACCGCCACACGCTGCGCTATCGGATCAGACGCGTGGAGGAGCTGACCGGCAGGGACCTCGGCTCCGCCAGGAACAGGATCGAGTTCTGGCTCGCCCTGCGCGGTCGCGAGCTGATCCCGTAGGCGCCCGGATCCGAGCTAGGCGAGCCCGTGCATGGCCAGCGCCGCCCGTAGGACGATCCGCGTCTCGGTGAGGACGGCGCCGCCGTCGGCGCGGATGGCGCGCACGGTCCGGTCGAGGTCCTCGGTGCTGCGGCAGGCGACGCGTACCTGGTAGTCGAAGCGGCCGGTCACGAACGCGATGTCCTGCACCGCCGTGAGCTTGAGCACGAATGACTCAAACGCCTCTGAAGTTGTGGTCGGCAGCAGGCGGACATCGATGAACGCGTCGATGCTGCGCCCGACGTTGGCCAGGTCCACGACCGCGGTGAAGCGTGTGATCACCCCGGCGCGCCGCAGCCGCCTGACTCGGTCGGCCGCTCCGTGTGGGCTGAGTCCCACGGCCTTTCCGAGATCTGAGAACGACTCCCTTCCGTTTGCGAGAAGTCGATTGATGATATGGAAGTCAGTCTCGTCTAGAGCTGCAGGTTGCTCAGGCATTGGCAAAAGGACTTGTGATTCTCACTTGATATATCCATGATCATCCCACAAATCACTATGCAAGGGCGAGGTGGGCTGCATGAAGGTTGGGGTTCCGACCGAGATCAAGGTCGACGAGTACCGGGTGGCGCTGACACCGGCAGGCGTGCGCGAGCTCGTGGATGCGGGGCACGAGGTGTTCGTCCAGGAGGCCGCAGGACTCGGTTCGGCGATCTCCGACTCTGACTACACCAGACAGGGCGCGACGATCCTGCCCGACGCCGCTGCCGTCTTCGGCGAGGCGGAGATGATCGTCAAGGTCAAGGAGCCGCAGCCGCCCGAGGTCGCGATGCTCGAATCGCGGCACCTGCTGTTCACCTATCTGCACCTTGCCGCTGACGTTGAGCTCACGCACTCGCTCGCCAAGACCGGCGCGACCTGCATCGCCTATGAGACGGTCGAGGATCGCAGCGGGCGCCTGCCGCTGCTGGCGCCGATGTCCGAGGTCGCCGGCAAGATCGCGACCCAGGCCGGGGCGTTCATGCTCGAGAAGCCGCTCGGCGGCCGGGGCATCCTGCTCGGCGGCGTGCCGGGCGTGGCTGCCGCCGACGTGCTCGTGATCGGCGGCGGCGTCGTCGGCTACCACGCCGCCCAGGTGGCGATCGGGATGGGCGCGACAGTGACCGTGTTCGACCGCAATCTCGACCGTCTGCGCGACCTCGACGTCGCGTTCGACGGTCGCGCTGACACCATGTACGCGACGACGCTTGCGATCGAGGAGAACCTCCCGGACGCCGACCTCGTCATCGGTGCGGTGCTGGTCGTCGGCGCAAAGGCGCCGCACGTCGTGACCCGCAAGCAGCTGTCGATCATGAAGCGGCAGGCTGTGCTGGTCGACGTCTCGATCGACCAGGGTGGTTGCTTCGAGACCTCCAAGCCCACCACGCATACAAACCCGACCTACGAGGTCGACGGGATCACGCACTACTGCGTCGCGAACATGCCGGGCGCCGTGCCGATCACCTCGACCTACGCGCTGACCAACGCGACCATGCCCTACGTCGTCGACCTCGCGACTCACGGCGCCAGGCAGTTCATCGCGACGAGCCCGGGTCACCGCCTGGGTCTCAACGTCGCCGCCGGCCAGATCACCTACGAGGCCGTGGCCTCGGTCGCGGGCGTCCCGTACGTCACGCCCGAGGCCGCACTCGGCCTACCGGTCGCGGCCTAGCGCCACGCTGTGCCGGAGGGGGTGGCAAAGCGCAGCCACCCCCTCCGCCGCCGCGTCACGGCCCCGCGCCTCGGACACGACTCTCGCCGCAGATCTCCTGCTACATTGGCTCGCCGATGCCGACCACCAGCCAGCTGATCAACAAGGGCCGCAAGAAGCCCGCCAAGAAGCTCGCCACCCCGGGCCTGAAGTCCGGCAAGGGCCGCAAGAAGAAGGTCGCCGCACCACAGCGCCGCGGCGTATGCACGCGCGTGTATACGACCACGCCGAAGAAGCCGAACTCGGCCCTGCGCAAGGTTGCCCGTGTGAGGCTCACCAATGGCATGGAGGTCGGCGCCTACATCCCGGGTGAGGGCCACAACCTGCAGGAGCACTCGGTCGTGCTCGTGCGTGGCGGCCGCGTCAAGGACCTCCCGGGCTTCCGCTACAAGGTGATCCGCGGGACGCTCGACGCCGCCGGCGTTGCCGACCGCAAGAAGGCCCGCTCGCAGTACGGCGTGAAGGCCAAGTAAGGAGTCCTGAGTGCCCCGTCGCGCAGCAGCCGCGATCCGGACTGTCGAGCCGGACGCCGTTCATCGCAACCGCCTCGTTCAGCAGGTCATCAACAAGGTGATGCTGGACGGCAAGAAGTCCACCGCCGAATCGATCGTGTACGACGCGCTCGCGATCCTCGAGGAGCGCACCGGGAAGCCGGCACTCGAGATCCTCGAGGCAGGCGTCAAGGCCCTGACGCCCGTGCTTGAGGTCCGATCCCGCCGCGTCGGCGGTGCCACCTACCAGGTTCCGGTCGAGGTTCCGCCGCGGCGTGCCCGAACGCTGGCCGTTCGTTGGCTCGTCGGCTTTGCGCGTCAGCGTCGCGAGCGCACGATGGCTCAGCGCCTCGCCAACGAGCTGCTCGACGCGCAGCAGCAGCAGGGCAACGCCTTCAAGCGCAAGGACGACATCTACCGGATGGCGCAGGCCAACAAGGCCTTCGCTCACTACCGCTGGTAGCCGGTCGGTCCTGCGCTGAGTTGCTCTCAGCTGACGCCGCTTAACGCCGCTTCAACAGGTAGCCTGTAGAATTCAGCTTCGCGAGGGTTGCTCCACCGCAGCCCCCGGTCCCGTGTGGTGGGCGACCCTCGCATCTTCCCTTCCTGCCGCCGACGGGGCGGGAAACGGTTGGACCGAAGGCCCCCTGTCGGGACAGGCGCGGGGGGTTCGAAAGGCCCGGCCTCTGCTATATTCCTCGGCTGCCCCGGGTCGGGTCTGCGCGACCTAACGCGCGCCAGGATCCGGGCTCAACACCTGCCTTATGGAGACGCTCCACAACTGAACTGAACGCCCCTGGCGACATCCAACGTCGTGACAGGGCCCCTGGGGCCCTTTTTCACGCCCGCGACCACTCGCCACAACGCCGGCCGACGGGCGACCACCAGGCGATCAGCCAGCTGTAGCTCTCAGACCAAAGACGGACGCTCCACCAAGCCCAAGACCAAGAACGAAGAAGAGATGCCCCGCAAGTTCAGCCTCGAGAACACCCGCAACATCGGGATCATGGCCCACATCGACGCCGGTAAGACGACGACGACCGAGCGCATCCTGTTCTACACCGGGCGCACGTACAAGATCGGCGAGGTTCATGAGGGCGCCGCCGTGATGGATTGGATGGAGCAGGAGCAGGAGCGCGGCATCACGATCACATCCGCCGCGACCACCTGCGAGTGGAACGACAGGCGCATCAACATCATCGACACGCCGGGCCACGTCGACTTCACGGTCGAGGTCGAGCGCTCGCTGCGGGTGCTCGACGGTGCGGTGGCCCTCTTCGACTCTGTCGCCGGGGTCCAGCCACAGTCTGAGACCGTGTGGCGCCAGGCCGACAAGTACCACGTGCCGCGGATCGCGTTCGTCAACAAGATGGACCGCATCGGCGCGGATTTCCCCAATGCCGTCCAGACGATGATCGACCGGCTCGGGGCGCACCCGGTGCCGATCCAGCTGCCGATCGGCGCCGAAGCCGATCTCCAGGGCATCGTCGATCTGGTCGAGAACCACGCGATCATCTACAGGGACGACCTCGGCAAGGAGCAGGAGATCGCGGAGATCCCAGCCGGCCTCCAGGCCGAAGCCGCCGCTGCCCGCGAGCACCTGCTCGACGAGGTCTCCCACTACGACGATGAGCTCGTCGAGCTGATCCTCGAAGAGCAGGAGATCCCGGTCGAGAAGCTGAAGGCGGCGATCCGTTCGGCCACGCTGTCGAGCAAGCTGACTCCCGTCCTGTGCGGATCCGCCTTCAAGAACAAGGGCGTGCAGCCGCTGCTCGACGCGATCATCGACTACCTGCCGAGCCCGCTCGACGTGCCCGCGGTCGAAGGCCACGTGCCCAACAAGACCGACGCCGACGGCAACGAGGTCCAGGCCACCAGGCACGCCGACGACTCCGAGCCCTTCAGCGCACTCGCGTTCAAGATCATGGCCGACCCGTTCGTCGGCAAACTGGCCTACTTCCGCGTCTACTCGGGCAGGCTCGAGGCGGGCGGTCGCATCCTCAACGTCTCGACCGGCAGGACCGAGCGCATCGGCCGCCTGCTGATGATGCACGCCAACGAGCGTGAGGAGCTGACCGAGGTCTATGCGGGCGACATCGCCGCCGGCGTCGGCATGAAGCAGGTCGTCACCGGCGACACCCTGTGCGCCGTTGACCAGCCGATCAAGCTTGAAAACATCACCTTCCCGGAGCCCGTGATCAAGGTCGCGATCGAGCCGAAGACCAAGGTCGACCAGGAGAAGATGGGTGTCGCCCTTGGCCGTCTCGCCGAGGAGGACCCGACATTCCGCGTCCAGACGAACGAGGAGACCGGCCAGACCGAGATCTCCGGGATGGGCGAGCTGCACCTGGAGATCCTCGTCGACCGCATGCTGCGCGAGTTCAAGGTCGAGGCCAACGTCGGTCGCCCGCAGGTCTCCTATCGCGAGACGATCCGCGGCAATGCCCAAAAGGTCGAGGGTCGGTTCGTGCGGCAGACCGGCGGCTCCGGTCAGTACGGCATCGTGTACATCGACGTCGAGCCGAATCCGGGCGAGGGCTTCGACTTCGTCAACAAGATCAAGGGTGGCTCGATCCCAACCGAGTTCATCCCCGCGGTCGAGAAGGGCGTCGAAGAGGCGCTCGAGAATGGCCCCCGCGCCGGGTACCCGATGGTCGACGTCAAGGTCACTCTGACCGACGGGAAGTACCATGACACTGACTCGTCGGAGATCGCCTTCAAGGTGGCGGGCTCGCTGGCCCTCAAGGAGGCGGCCAAGCGTGCCAAGCCCGTGCTGCTGGAGCCGGTGTTCGCGGTCGAAGTGACGACGCCCGAGGAGTTCATGGGTGACGTGATCGGTGACCTGAACCGCCGCCGCGGCCAGGTCAGCGGAATGGAGCAGCGCGGCAACGCGCAGATTGTGACGGCAACGGTGCCGCTCGCCGAGATGTTCGGATACGCAACTGATGTACGCTCAAACACGCAGGGCCGGGCGACATACAGCATGCAGTTCGAGCGCTACGAAGAGGTTCCGCCGAACATCGCCGAGAAGGTAATCGGCGAATTGCAGGGCCAGTAGCAAACCGATCGGACGGAAGTCCGATAGATTCTTGAGGTTCGCCCATACGGCGGACGGAATATCTGAGAAGAAGGAGCACCCCAAAGTGGCTAAGGCCAAGTTCGAGCGCGACAAACCCCATGTGAACGTCGGGACCATTGGTCACATCGACCATGGCAAGACGACGCTGACGGCCGCCATCAGCAAGGTGCTCCACGAGCATTTCGGCACCGGCGAGGTTCGCGCCTTCGACACCATCGATAACGCGCCCGAGGAGAAGGCGCGAGGCATAACCATCGCGGCATCACACGTCGAGTACGAGACGGCCAACCGTCATTACGCGCATGTCGACTGCCCCGGTCACGCCGACTACGTCAAGAACATGATCACCGGCGCAGCTCAGATGGACGGCGCGATCCTCGTCGTGTCCGCCGCTGACGGCGCGATGCCGCAGACCCGCGAGCACATCCTGCTCGCCCGCCAGGTCGGTGTGCCCTACATCGTCGTGTTCCTCAACAAGGCCGACATGGTCGACGATCCCGAGCTGCTCGAGCTCGTCGAGGTCGAGATTCGCGACCTGCTGTCGGAGTACGACTTCCCCGGCGATGAGATTCCGTTCGTCGTCGGCTCGGCGCTGAAGGCGCTCGAGGGCGACAAGGACTACGAGGCCAAGATCCTCGAGCTCGCGGACCAGCTCGACAGCTATATCCCCGAGCCGACGCGCGACCTCGACAAGCCGTTCCTGATGCCGGTTGAGGATGTCTTCTCGATCACGGGCCGTGGCACCGTCGCCACCGGCCGTGTCGAGCAGGGCATCATCAAGACCGGCGAGACGGTGGAGATCGTCGGGATCAAGGACACCACCTCGACAGTCGTCACCGGCGTCGAGATGTTCAAGAAGATCCTCGACGAGGGCCAGGCCGGCGACAACGTGGGCTGCCTCCTGCGCGGTACCAAGCGCGAGGAGATCGAGCGCGGGCAGGTTCTCTGCAAGCCGGGTTCGATCACGCCGCACACGAAGTTCAAGGCCGAGGTCTACGTCCTCAAGAAGGAAGAGGGCGGCCGCCACACGCCGTTCTTCAGCGGCTACCGTCCGCAGTTCTACTTCCGCACCACTGACGTCACCGGTGTTGCCAACCTGCCCGAGGGCACGGAGATGGTCATGCCGGGCGACAACGTCCAGATGGAGATCGAGCTGATCCAGCCGATCGCCATGGACCAGGGCCTGCGGTTTGCAATCCGCGAGGGCGGCCGTACGGTCGGCTCGGGGGTCGTTTCCGAAGTCATTCAGTAGTACCGGGGTCAGGGGCGGTCTCGCTTGACCGCCCCTTATTCACCCTGAGCCAGCAGCACCAAGCAGCAGATACGACGAAAGGGCGGGCACCGAGCCTCCGCACGGGCCCGCTCTGAACACGAGAAGAGCAAGAGTTAGAGATGGCGACCATCGCCCAAAACAAAATCCGAATCCGTCTGAAGTCGTACGACACGTCGGCGATCGAGACGGCTGCGAAGGAGATCGTCGAGACAGCGACGCGCACCGGTGCGACCGTCTCGGGTCCCGTGCCGCTGCCGACGGAGAAGAACGTGTACTGCGTGATCCGGTCGCCGTTCAAGGACAAGGATTCGCGCGAGCACTTCGAAATCCGCACGCACAAGCGCCTCATCGATATCCACCAGCCGACCCCGAAGACGGTCGACTCGCTGCAGCGCCTGGACCACCTTCCGGCCGGCGTCGACATCGAGATCCGTCTCGCCTCCTGATCATGGCCGCGATTCTCGCCAAGAAGATCGGGATGACCCAGGTGTTCCAGGAGGACGGGAAGGTCGAGCGCGTTACCGTGCTCGAGGCCGGCCCCTGCCCGGTCACCGCGGTCCGCAACGAGGAGCGCGACGGCTACAGCGCCGTGCAGCTCGCCTTCGGCCAGACCAAGGAGAAGCATCTCTCCAAGCCTGAGCTTGGCCACCTCAAGAAGGCCGGCGCCTCCGCTCACCGCCACCTGGTCGAGTTCCGCGACGAGGGAGCCGAGCTGCAGATGGGGGACACGGTCACCGCGGACAGCTTCAGCGCCGGCGACAAGGTCAAGATCTCCGGTACCTCGAAGGGCAAGGGCTTTCAGGGCACGATCAAGCGCCACAATTTCCATCGCGGGCCCAAGACGCACGGCTCGCACAACTACCGTGCTCCCGGATCCATCGGTGCGTCCGCCTGGCCTGCGCGCGTGATGAAGGGCATCCGCGGCCCCGGCCACATGGGCGCCGAGCGCGTCACCCAGCGTGGCGTGACGATCGTGGACGTGATCGCCGGGCAGAACCTGCTGCTGGTGCGCGGGGCCGTCCCCGGCGCCAAGGGTGGAATTGTGGAGGTGCGCACCGATGGCTAGCACCGCGACAAAACTCGGGGCCACCGGCACCGTCAAGCTCGACGCGACCGTGTTCGGGGCGGAGTTCAACATGCCGCTCGTGCACGAGACCGTGCGCGCCGAGCAGGCCGCGCGCCGTCGCGGCACAGCCTCGACCAAGACCCGCGGTCAGGTTCGCGGCGGTGGTGCCAAGCCGTGGAAGCAGAAGGGCACCGGACGCGCTCGCGCCGGCTCCTCGCGCAGCCCGATCTGGACCGGCGGCGGCACCGTCTTCGGTCCACAGCCCCGCGGCTACACCTTCAAGGTCAACCGCAAGGCGCGCCGCGCTGCGCTGCGCAGTGCGCTCTCGGTGCACGCTGAGCGCGGCTCGGTGGCCGTGTTCGACGCCGGCGTGTTCGATGGGCCGTCGACCAAGCAGGCCGCCGAGCTCCTGTCCGGCTGGGGTCCGGCCGCGACGACGCTGATCGTCCTCACCGCTGAGGAGCGAGATGCCGGCCTGTCGTTCCGCAACATCGACCACGTGCTCGTGCTCCCGGTCGAGGACGCCGGCGTGGCCAACGTGATCGGCGCAACCCGCCTGCTCCTGTCGGAGGCCGCGCTGCCCCGCCTGGTGGCCCGAGCCAACGGAACCGCGTCTCAGGAGGGTGAGGAGTAATGGACGCCACCCAGATAATCATTCGCCCGATCGTCTCCGAGAAGACCTACGTGCTGGCCGAGGCCGGCAAGTACACCTTCCGCGTGGCCGATGGCGCCCACAAGACCCAGATCCGTCAGGCGATCGAGGAGCTGTTCGACGTCAAGGTCGTGGCTGTACGCACGTCCTCGGTCAAGAGCAAGCCCAAGCGCCGCGGTCAGACCGCCGGCCGCACGCGTCAGTGGAAGAAGGCCATCGTGCAGGTGCGCGAGGGCGATTCGATCCCGATCTTCGCCGGGCTGGAGGTGGCTGAGTAATGCCGATCCGCAAGCCAAAGCCGACCTCACCGGGGCTGCGTTTCGTCAGCTATCCGGACTTCGCCGAGATCACCCGGTCCAAGCCGGAGAAGTCGCTGACCGAGGGTCTGAAGAAGTCCGGCGGCCGGAACGCGTACGGACGCAAGACCTCCCGCCACCGTGGCGGCGGGGCCAAGCGCCTGTACCGCAAGATCGATTTCAAGCGCACCAAGGATGGGATCCCCGCCAAGGTCGCTCACATCGAGTACGACCCGAACCGCTCGGCGTACATCGCCCTGCTGCACTACGCCGACGGTGAGAAGCGCTACATCCTCGCGCCGGCACGGCTGACGGTCGGCATGACCGTCGAGTCCGGCCCGAACGCCGACATCCGCGTCGGCAATGCGCTCCCGCTGGCCAGCATGCCGGCCGGTACGGTCGTCCACAACGTCGAGCTGACCCCCGGCCGCGGAGCGCAGATGGGCCGCTCTGCCGGCACCAGCATCCAGTTGCTGGCCAAGGACGGTGACTTCGCCACCCTGCGGCTGCCCTCGGGCGAGATGCGCATGGTTCGTGCCGAGTGCCGCGCCACGGTCGGCACGGTCGGCAACTCAGATCATCAGAACGTTCAGGTCGGCAAGGCCGGGCGCAAGCGCCATATGGGCGTCCGCCCGCAGACCCGCGGAAAGGCCATGAACCCGGTCGACCACCCACATGGTGGTGGCGAGGGAGGCCAGGGCCTGGGTGTCCACCCGGTCACCCCGTGGGGCGTGCCGACGCTCGGATACCGCACCCGTCAGAAGGGCAAGGCCTCCGATAAGTACATCGTCCGCGGCCGTAAGAGGGGTAAGAAGCGTTGAGTCGTTCGAGCAAGAAGGGCCCATTCGTACAGGAGCGCCTGATGGCGCGCGTCGAGGCGATGAACTCGTCGGGTGAGAAGCGGATGCTGAAGACCTGGT
Source organism: uncultured Conexibacteraceae bacterium (assembly GCA_963848435.1). Lineage (GTDB taxonomy): Bacteria > Actinomycetota > Thermoleophilia > Solirubrobacterales > Solirubrobacteraceae > Palsa-465. The sequence continues at coordinate 987,711 of CAWKDQ010000011.1, forward strand.
CGCGCACGTCCACGATCTTCCCTGACATGGTCGGCCACACGATTGCCGTCCACGACGGGCGCAAGCACGTGCCCGTGTTCATCTCCGAGTCGATGGTTGGCCACAAGCTGGGCGAGTTCGCGCCTACGCGGCTCTACCGCGGCCATGCAGGTACCGGTAAGAAGCGATGAGTGAAGAGGACGACATCGAGACTTCGGTCGAGGATTCCTCGCCGGAAACTGAAACGCCGGTCGAGGATTCCTCGACCGAGGCTGGAACACCGGACGCCTCTGTCGAGGAATCCTCGACCGACGTCTCCGCTGCGCCTGCAGAGGCCGAGGCGAAGCCGAAGCCGGCCGGCAAGCCACGGGCTGCGAAGGCCCAGGCTGAAGACGTCGGCGAGACTGCGGCTGACGCCGAGGCCACCGATGCTCCTGCGGAGGAGAAGCCCAAGCGCACCCGTGCCGCGAAGCCGAAGGCCCAGGAGCCCAAGAAGGCGGAGCCTAAGTCGAAGCCCGCGCGGCGGGGACACGAGCAGCCGGTTGCTGCCCCTGTTGTCCGTGCCCAGGCCAAGTACGTCCGTTCGTCCGCGCGCAAGGCCCGGCTGGTCTGCGACAACATTCGCGGCAAGAGCGTTGGCGACGCACGCGCTATCCTCGCGCATACGCCACGCGCGGTCGCTCGCGATTGGAGCAAGCTGCTCGAGTCAGCGGTCGCCAACGCCGAGAACAACCACGATCTCGACGGCGAGGATCTTCTCATCAAGGCTGTGACCGCCGATGAGGGTCCGACCATCAAGCGGTTCCGTCCGCGTGCCCAGGGCCGCGCGACCAAGATCCGCAAGCGCACCGCGCACCTGACAATCCTCCTCACACCGAAGAACTAGTAGAGACAGACAGACATGGGTCAAAAAGTTCACCCCGAATCGATCCGCGTGGGTTACATCCACGACTGGAAGTCGAACTGGTTCAACGAGAAGAATTTCTCCGACTACCTGCACGAGGACACGCAGATCCGCGAGCACATCGTCGGCCGCCTCTCGCACGCCGGTCTATCCGACATCACGATCCGCAAGAACGCCAACGAGGTTGAGGTCAACATCAACACCGCGCGTCCCGGCATCGTGATCGGCAAGTCAGGCTCAGAGGTCGACCAGCTGCGCCGTGACCTGCACCGGATCACGGGCAAGCAGGTCAAGGTGAACATTCTCGAGATCAAGCGTCCGGAACTCGATGCGCGCCTGGTGGCGCAGTCGATCGCCGAGCAGCTGCAGAACCGCGTTGCGTTCCGTCGTGCGATGAAGCGCGCGCTCACCAGCGCGATGCGCTCCGGAGCCAAGGGCGTCAAGGTTCAGGTCTCCGGTCGCCTGGGCGGCGCCGAGATGGCTCGCACCGAGGGCTACTCGGACGGCCGCGTGCCGCTGCACACGCTGCGCGCTGACATCGACTACGGATTCCATGAGGCCAAGACCACCTTCGGCCGAATCGGCGTCAAGTGCTGGATCAACAAGGGCGAGATCATGCCCGAGGGCTACACGGGCGCCGACCTGACGATCATGGACGCTCCTTCTCCGCAGCAGAACGATCGTGGCGGCCGTGACGGCCGTGATCGGCGCGACAACCGTGGTGGCCGCGGTGGTTCCGGCGGTCCCGGTGGCCGTGGCCGTGGGCGCGGCCCGGGTCAGGGTGGACCGGGCGGAGCCGGCGGACCAGGCGGACCTGGTTCCGGTCAGGCCGGTGGGCCGAGTCGCGGACGTGGTCGTGGTCCCGGTCAGGGTGGTCAGGGCCAGGGTGGCCGTGGCCCCGGTCAGGGTGGTCAGGGCCAGGGTGGCCGCGGCCCCGGTCAGGGTGGTCAGGGCCAGGGTGGCCGTGGCCCCGGTCAGGGCGGTCCCGGTGGCCAGAATCGTGGTCCGCGTCCCGGTGGTCAGGGCGGCGGTCAGGGTGGCCAGAATCGTGGTCCGCGTCCCGGTGGTCAGGGCGGCGGTCAGGGTGGCCAGAGCCGTGGTCCGCGTCCCGGTGGTCAGGGCGGCGGTCAGGGTGGCCAGAATCGTGGTCCCCGCCCGCAGGGTGGCGGCTCCTCGCGGGGTGGCGGCTCCTCGCAGGGCGGCGGTCAGAGCAATGGTGGCGGCGCCCCGCAGGGCGGTGGTAGCTGATGCTTGCACCGAAGCGTGTCAAGCACCGCAAGCAGCACCGCGGCCGTCGGGCCGGGCTCTCGCGCGGCCAGGTCAAGGTTCAGTTCGGCGAGTACGGGCTGAAGGCACTCGATGCCGGTTGGATCACCAACCGCCAGATCGAGGCTGCCCGTATCGCGATGACCCGCAAGATCCGCCGTGGCGGCAAGGTGTGGATCAACATCTACCCCGACAAGCCCGTCACCAAGAAACCGGCCGAGACCCGCATGGGCTCCGGCAAGGGCTCGCCCGAGGGCTGGGTCGCCGTGGTCAAGCCCGGCCGTGTCATGTTTGAGCTCGCCGGTGTGCCGGAGCCCCTGGCACGCGAGGCGATGCGCCTGGCCGGTCACAAGCTGCCGGTCCGGACCAAGTTCGTAGCGCGGGAAGAGGCGTAGACGATGAACCCGACCGAATTGCGTGACCTCGACGACAAGGAGCTCGCCGAGCACATCAAGACAGCGCGCCGAGACCTGCTCGGCCTGCGCTTCCAGCACGCCACCGGCGAGCTGGACAACACGGCGGGCCTGGGGCGCGCCAAGAAGGACATTGCCCGGGCGCTGACGATCGCCAACGAGCGTGGAATTGAGACCAATGGCTGACGAAGTGGAACACAACGAGATTGAAGAGACGGCCGCCTCCGACGTGGCCGCCGCCGCCGGCGCGTCTGCCGACGAGGAGCCGACCGCCGCCACCGCGGCCGATGAGTCGCTGGCGCAGGCTGCCGGTGAGTTCGAGGCGATCGCCGAGGCGCAGGCCGCGGCCGCTGAGGCCGCCGCTGAGGCCGAGGCCGCCGCTGAGCCTGAGGCCGGCGCGGACACCCCGGCTGCTCCGGAGGAGACCAAGGCCGCTGCGCCGGAGGCGCCCGCCGAGCCTCAGGTCCAACTCTCTCCCAAGGAGCGCAAGGCTGCCGGCAAGGCACGCAAGACCGCGAAGGTCGCACCCCGTGGTGAGACCTCCCCGGATGAGCGGCAGACCGAGCGCGACGCTGCGCGGGACAAGAAGGCCGCCGAGCGTCGTGCCGGCCGTGCCAGCTCACGCGCCAAGTGGAAGGCTGGGGCGCACGAGCGCACCGCAACGCCGCCGCGGTCGCATGAGACCGGGACGCAGAAGACCCGTCAGGGCGTCGTCGTCTCCGACAAGGCTGACAAGACCATCACCGTCCGCATCGACGTCGCTCGTCGTCACCGCAAGTATCAGAAGATCGTGCGCACGTCCAACACGCTGCACGCCCACGATGAGCGCAACGATGCGCATATCGGGGACACCGTGATTGTGCGCGAGGCCCGGCCGCTTTCACGCACCAAGCGTTGGCGCCTGGTGCAGGTCGTGGAGAGGGCGAAGTAAGAATGGTCCAGAACGAATCCAGACTGCGCGTGGCCGACAACACGGGCGCCCGTGAGATCCTCGTGATACGAGTCAAGGGCGGTCACCGCCGCCGTTACGCCGGCGTCGGTGACGTGATCACAGCCACCGTCAAGCAGGCCACGCCTCAGGGCTCGGTCAAGAAGGGTGAGGTTGTCACGGCCGTCGTGGTGCGCACCAAGAAGGCGCATGGTCGCGAGGACGGCACCTACATCGCCTTCGATGAGAACGCGGCAGTCATCATCGACAGCAACAACAACCCGCGCGGGACCCGTATCTTCGGGCCGGTTGCGCGTGAGCTGCGTGAGCGCAACTTCATGAAGATCGTCTCGCTCGCGCCGGAGGTGCTGTAGCCATGCCTGCGCGTATCAAGGCAGACGATCAGGTGATCGTGATCAGCGGCAAGGACCGCGGCAAGCACGGCAAGGTTCTGCGGGTGGACCCGAAGAACGACCGTGTCTACGTCGAGGGACTGAACATGGTCAAGCGGCATCAGAAGGCGCAATCCAACTCGCCCACGGCGCAGCAGACCAGCGGCGTGATCGAGAAGGAGGGTGGGATCCATGTCTCCAACGTGGCCCTCACCGATCCCAAGGACGGCAAGCCGACGCGGGTCGGTATCGAGGTCATCGACGGCAAGCGCGTCCGCGTCGCCCGTCGCAGCGGATCGAGGATCGACGACTGATGTCCGCCCGTCTCAAGACCAGGTACGAGAATGAGATCCGCCCGGCGCTGATCGAGCGGTTCGGTTACACGACCCCGATGCAGGCGCCAAAGATCCTCAAGGTCACCGTCAACATGGGCGTCGGCGAAGGCAAGCAGGACTCGAAGCTGTTCGACGCTGCTGCTGAGCAGCTCGGCCAGATCACGGGTCAGAAGCCGAACGTTCGCCGCGCGCGCAAGTCGATCGCCCAGTTCAAGCTCCGCGAGGGAATGCCGGTCGGCCTCGCCGTGACGCTGCGCGGGGATCGCCAGTACGAGTTTCTGGACCGGCTGTTCTCGGTTGCGATGCCGCGGATCCGAGACTTCCGGGGCGTCAGCCCCAGGGCGTTCGATGGTCGCGGCAACTACACGCTCGGCGTGCGGGAGCAGATCATCTTCCCTGAGATCGACTACGACGAGATCGATCAGACGCGCGGTCTCAACATCACGATCACAACCAACGGCTGCACTGACGAGGAGTCCTTCGCTCTGCTCGCGGCCCTCGGGATGCCATTCGCAAAGGACGGCCGTCAACAGGCCGCCACACTGAACTAGGAACACAATGGCCAAGACCTCACAGCGCGTCCGCCAGCAGCGGACCCCCAAGTTCAAAACCCGGGGCTACACCCGCTGCCGTCGTTGCGGCCGGTCCCGCTCGGTGTATCGCAAGTTCGGCGTCTGCCGGATCTGCCTGCGCGAGCTCGCCCACAACGGGTACATCCCCGGCATGACGAAGTCGAGCTGGTGATCGCATGTCCATGACCGACCCGATCGCCGACTTCCTGACACGTCTGCGCAACGCCGCCAAGGCACAGCACCACGACGTCACGGGCCCCTCCTCCGGGCTGAAGCGCGAGCTCGCGCGGATCCTCAAGGAGCAGGGCTACATCGAGGCCTGGAACGTCACGCCGGCCAGCGTCGATTTCCCCGGCGAGCGAATCACCGTGACGCTCAAATACACCAACGACCGCAAGCCCGTGATCAGCGGCATCCAGCGCGTTTCGCGCCCGGGTCAGCGGCACTACGTCGACCACGCACACATCCCCAAGATCCAGGGCGGCATGGGCACGGCGATCATCTCGACCTCACACGGCGTGATGACCGGCCACGATGCCCGCAAGCTCGGAGTCGGCGGCGAGGTAGTGGCGAAGGTCTGGTAGATCCGAGTCTGAGGACCCCCTGCAATGTCGAGAATCGGTAGACAACCCATCCCCCTGCCCAGTGGCGTCAGCGTCACGATCGAGCCTGAGCTCGTGACCGTGAAGGGCCCCGGCGGCGAGCTCTCGGAGCGAATCGCGCGTGACATCACGGTCGAGCAGACCGCCACGGACAACGGCGACCCGCAGCTGGTCGTCACGCGCCCGACCGATCGCGGCGAGCATCGCGCGCTGCACGGCCTGACCCGTACGCTCGTGTTCAACATGGTCACCGGCGTGACCACGGGTTTCCAGAAGAACCTGGAGATCCAGGGAGTCGGCTACCGGGCAGCGCTCAAGGGCCGCGACCTCGAGCTGGCGCTCGGGTACTCCCACCCGGTCGAGATCAAGGCACCGGACGGAATCACGTTCGAGGTCCCGCAGCCGACCCGCATCACCGTCAAGGGTGCCTCCAAGCAGCAGGTCGGTGAGATCGCCGCCCAGATCCGCAAGCAGCGCAAGCCTGAGCCGTACAAGGGCAAGGGCATCCGCTATGAGGGCGAGTACGTCGCCAAGAAGGTTGGTAAGCGAGCATGAGCGTGAAGACCAGGGAAGCTCAGCGACTGAAGCGCCGCCGCCGTGTCCGGGCCAAGGTCCAGGGCACGGCTGGACGTCCCCGCGTCGCCGTATTCCGCTCCAACCGCGGGATCTCCGCACAGCTGATCGACGACGTCGCCGGCCACACACTTGCGGCCGTCAGTTGGACCGAGTCGCCGCTGCGCGAGCTCAAGGGCGCCGACCAGGCCAAGAAGGCCGGCGAGCTCCTCGCGGAGCGAGCCAAGGCGGCCGGCGTCGAGACCGCGGTCTTTGACCGCGGTGGCTACCAGTACCACGGGCGCGTGCAGGCGCTCGCCGACGGCGCCCGTGAGGGCGGGCTCATCTTCTAAGCGCCATCCGGACGCTACTCTGGACTGAATCCAATGGCACGTGACCGCACAGTTTCAGCAGCAGGACTCGATCTCCAGGAGCGAGTCGTAGAGATCAACCGCGTGGCGAAGGTCGTCAAGGGCGGCCGTCGCTTTTCGTTCACAGCGCTGGTCGTGGTCGGCGATGAGCGCGACGTCGTCGGGGTCGGCTACGGCAAGGCGAACGAGGTTCCCGTCGCGATCCAGAAGGGCGTCGAGAAGGCAAAGAAGAACCTCTATCGGGTTCCCAGGCATGGCTCGACGATCACCCATCAGACGACCGGAATCTTCGGCGCCGGCCGCGTGTTCCTGAAGCCGGCCTCGCCGGGTACCGGCGTGATCGCCGGTGGCGGCGTGCGTGCGGTGCTCGAGCTCGCCGGCATCCACGACATCCTCTCCAAGTCGTTGGGCTCGCAGAACCCGATCAACCTCGTCAAGGCGACGATGGCGGGCCTCGAGTCGCTGCGGACGCCCGAGGAGGTCGCTGATCTGCGCGGCCTGTCGGTCAACGCCGTGCTCGGTCTCAGCACCGAGGAGCAGGCCAATGGCACCATCAGCGCCGACGAGCAGCCCGAGGACGGTGCCGCGGCGGTGACCGAGGAAGCCGTGGCATGAGCGACACGCTGAAGGTCAAGCAGTTCAAGTCCAAGAACGGATCGGATCAGAGTCAGCGCGACACGCTGCGTTCGATCGGGCTGCGCCGCATCGGCCAGACGGTCGAGGTCAGGGACACGCCGCAGATGCGTGGCATGTTGCACAAGGTCCGACACCTCGTCGAGGTTGACGGAGCATGAGCGAGAAGACTGAAACCGAGGCGCAGGAGCGCATCGGACTCCACAATCTGCAGCCTGCCCCGGGCTCCCGCAGGCCGCGCAAGCGCATCGGACGTGGCGAGGGCTCCGGCACCGGTAAGACCTCAGGACGCGGTCAGAAGGGCTACGGATCGCGTAGCGGCGCCAAGTCCCGGGCGCGCTTCGAGGGCGGCCAGATGCCGATCCACATGCGGATGCGCAAGCTGCGCGGCCCGCACATGAAGAAGTCGATGCCGTTCGAGCCGTTCCGCACGCACACCCAGCCGGTCAACCTCAAGGATCTCGAGGATCGCTTCGAGGCGGGTGCTGTGGTGGACGTGGACTCGCTGAAGGCCAGAGGTCTCGCGACCCGCAAGGACGTTCCGGTCAAGATTCTCGCCAAGGGTGAGCTCAGCAAGCCCCTCACGGTCAACGTGCACGCGGTCAGCGCCAGCGCGCGTGAGGCGATCGAGAAGGCCGGCGGCAGCGTCAATCTCATCGAGAGCGCCACGACCCCCGGGTCGTGAGCCGGTAGGCCGTCGCCCGCCGCGATTGTGGGGAGCGCAATAGATGATTTCCACGATCCTCGGCTCCTTCCGCGTTCCTGAGATCCGGAAGAAGATCCTCTTCACCTTCGGGATCCTTGCCCTCTACCGGCTCGGGTCCTACATCCCGGCGCCGGCCGTGAACACCGCAGCGCTTCAGCAGATCCAGCAGGCGGCGTCAGGAAACGGCATTCTCGGCCTGCTCAACACGTTCTCGGGCGGTGGACTCGGGCGCATCGCCATCTTCGCGCTCGGGATCATGCCTTACATCACCGCCTCGATCATCCTGCAGCTGCTGCAGGTTGTGGTTCCCTCACTCGAGAAGCTCTCGAAGGAGGGCGAGGTCGGCCAGGCGAGGATCACTCAGTACACGCGCTACCTGACCGTCGGGCTCGCGTTCGCGCAGGCGATCGGCTACGTGTTCCTGTTCAAGAGCCTCGAGGGTCAGTCCGGCGTCTCACTGATCAACAACTTCAACGTCGGCAAGGTCTTCCTGATCGCGATCTCTTTGACGGCCGGCACCATACTGCTGATGTGGTTCGGTGAGCTGATCACCCAGCGCGGGATCGGCAACGGCATCTCGCTGATCATCTTCGCCTCGATCGTCTCGCGCATCCCTGGCGGGGTGCAGTCGTGGTGGAACAACCCAGACCAGGCCTTCAAGGTGATGATGCCGTTCATCGTGCTGGCCGTCGTCGCCGGTGTCGTGTTCGTGCAGGAGGGTCAGCGGCGTATCCCGATCCAGTACGCCAAGCGTGTGATCGGTCAACGCATGACCCAGGGCGGACAGACGTATCTGCCGCTGCGGGTCAACATGGCCGGAGTGATCCCCGTGATCTTCGCGGCCTCGGTGATGGCGATCCCGCCGACCGTCGGCCAGCTGATCGGACAGAACAAGGTCCACAACTTCGGCACCGATGTCGCCAACTGGCTCTCACCGGGCGGCTGGCACTACATAGTCGGCGAATGTCTGCTGATCATCATCTTCACGTATTTCTATACCGCGGTCACGTTCAACCCCGTGGATCAGGCGGAGAACCTGAAGAAGTACGGCGGCTTCATTCCCGGGGTCCGACCAGGCCGGCCGACGGCCGAGTTCCTCGACCGCATCCTTGCGCGGTTGACGCTGCCGGGAGCGCTGTTCCTGGCGTTCATCGCAGCGCTGCCGGCGATCCTGATCTCCCGCACAGGCGCGAGCTTCGCGTTCGGCGGCACCTCGATCCTGATCGTGATCGGCGTCGCCCTGGACACGATGAAGCAGCTCGAAGCGCAGCTGATGATGCGCAACTACGAAGGCTTCCTCAAGTAGCCCCGTCGCCGCCTTGCCGGACAGCGAGGGGCCAAAGGGTGAACCATTCAACCCTTGCGCCCTCGAAGCGGAGCAAGGCAGCGCTGAGGTAATGCCTGCGTAGCCAACTTTGTCACCGTCCTGCCGATAACATGACGCCCCCATGCCGCCCCAGCTGAACCTGATCCTGATCGGCCCGCCCGGTGCCGGCAAGGGAACCCAGGCCGGACGCCTATGCGAGGACTTCAGGCTCCCGTTCATCTCGACCGGCGAGATGCTGCGCAACAACGTGGCCGACGGGACGGCGCTCGGCAAGCAGGCCAAGACCCATATGGATAGCGGCGGCCTCGTCCCGGATGAGCTGATCGTGGCGATGGCCCTGGACCGGCTCGATCAGGATGACGTCCGCGACGGCTTCATCCTCGACGGCTTTCCGCGCACCACGGCGCAGGCCGACGCGCTCGAGCAACGCCTCGGCGACGAGGGCCGCCGGATCACCGCCGCGCTGCTGCTTCAGGTGCCGGACGCGGACATCGTCAAGCGCATCGCCGGCCGCCGTGTCTGCGTCAAGGCCGGTCACAACTACCACGTCGACTACGACCCGCCGAAGAACGCGGGTGTATGCGACCAGGACGGGTCGCGGCTGGTACAGCGCGACGATGACGCGCCCGTGGTGGTGCAGAAGCGGCTCGCCGTCTACCACGAGCAGACGGGGCCGCTGGTCGAGTTCTACGACGAGCGTGGCCTGCTGCGGCGGGTTGACGGCACCCGCACTCCAGCCGAGGTTCACGACCACATTCGCGCGCTGATCGCGACCGCTCGTCTCGAAGAATCGCTCTGAGGACGTCTGCGATGGCGATCGTCAAGAAGACCCCCGAGCAGATCGAACAGATGGCGGCCGCCGGTGAGGTGCTGGTCAAGACCATGAACCTGCTCGCAGGCAAGGTGCGTCCCGGGGTCACCACGCTCGAGCTGGACCACGCGGCGGAGAAGTTCATTCGCTCGCAGGGCTGCGAGCCGGCGTTCAAGGGGTACCGCGGTTTCCCGGGGTCGATCTGTGCGTCCCCCAACTCGATGGTCGTGCACGGGATTCCGGGACCATACGAGCTGGCGCGGGGCGACATCCTCTCGATTGACATCGGTGTGGTGAAGGACGGCTGGGTGGCGGACGCTGCGCGCACGTTTCCGGTCGGTCCGATCTCGCCCGTGGCACAGAGGCTGCTAACCGTCACGGAGGAGTCGCTCGTACTGGCTGTGCCGCAATGCGTCGTCGGCAATCAGCTGGGCGACCTCGGCAACGCGATCCAGAGCCACGTCGAGGCCGCCGGCTTCTCGGTCGTGCGCAACCTCGTGGGCCATGGCGTCGGTCGCGAGATGCACGAGGATCCACAGATCCCCAACTACGGCAAACCCCACACCGGCGTGAAGCTGGAGGAGGGGATGGTGCTGGCAGTCGAGCCGATGGTCACGGTCGGCAAGCACCAGGTGCGGGTGGCAGATGACGAGTGGTCGATCTTCTCCGCCGATGGCTCGCTCGCGGCACACTTCGAGTTCACGATCGCGGTCACCGCCGCCGGCCCGCGTATCCTGACGCCGTGGCACGAGGCGGCCAGCAAGGCCGCAGCCTGAGACGGACGACCGCTGAGGAGCTGCCGGACCTGGCCAGGCCCAGCGGGGCCGGGCCAGGACTGATCCGGTCCCAACAGAACACAAACCTGGTGGATGACGCGAGGCCTCGCGTTGTTGCTACTATCCGCTTTTGCGCCTGCAGCGCCCCGGCTGCGCTGCGCGCAATGCCCGCCTCGGTAGCGGCGACCGCACCGGTCGCCAGAGCCGCAGGTGAGGTTCAGAGCAAATAACTCACGACGAGAGCGAAGCGACGTGAAAGTACGACCGTCGGTCAAGCCGATGTGCGAAAAATGCAAGATTGTCCGCCGGCACGGGCGCGTGCTGGTGATCTGCTCCAACCCCCGCCACAAGCAGCGGCAGGGGTAGTCGGATGGCGCGTATCTCCGGGGTCAACATCCCGCTCAACAAGCGTGTCGAGATCGGTCTGACCTACATCTACGGGATCGGTCGTCCGACCTCCAACCACCTGCTCTCCGAGGTCGGCATCGAGCCGGACCGCAAGGTTCGCGACCTGACCGAGGAGGAGGTCGTCAAGCTCCGCGACCTGATCGACAGCTCGATCATCGTCGAGGGTGATCTGCGGCGTGAACGCTCGCAGAACATCAAGCGTCTGCAGGAAATCGGCTGCTACCGCGGCCTGCGCCACCGGCGCGGCCTGCCCGTTCGCGGGCAGAACACAAAGACCAACGCGCGCACGCGTAAGGGCCCCAAGCGCATGCAGGTGGCCGGGAAGAAGAAGGCAGGTAAGAAGTAATCCATGAGCCCCGCTCCTCGTAGACCGCAGCGTGGTCGCCGCCGGGTCCGCAAGAACATCCCGATCGGCCAGGCCCACATCAAGACCTCTTTCAACAACACGATCGTGTCGCTCACCGACAGCCAGGGCAACGTCATCGCCTGGGAGTCTGCCGGCGGCGCCGGGTTCAAGGGCTCGCGCAAGTCGACGCCGTTCGCGGCGCAGGTGACCGCCGACGCAGCCGCCCGCAAGGGCCTCGAGCACGGCCTTCAGAAGGTTGAGGTGTTCGTCAAGGGGCCCGGCTCCGGCCGCGAGACCGCGATCCGCTCGCTTCAGGCCGCCGGCCTCGAGGTGACGGGCGTCAAGGACGTCACCCCGCAGGCGCACAACGGCTGCCGTCCCCGCAAGCGGCGGAGAGTGTAACCATGGCACGCGATACCGGACCACAGTGCAAGCAGTGCCGCCGCGAGGGCCAGAAGCTGTTCCTCAAGGGTGAGCGGTGCCTCACCGACAAGTGTGGCGTCGAGCGCCGTGGCTACCCGCCCGGGGACCACGGTCGTGGCCGCCAGAAGCAGAGCGAGTACCGCCTGCAGCTGCGCGAGAAGCAGAAGGCCAAGCGCTACTACGGCGTGCTCGAGAGGCAGTTCCGCATCTATTACGAGAAGGCCTCACGGCAGCCGGGGATCACCGGTGAGAACCTGCTGCGCACGCTCGAGTGCCGTTTCGACAACGTGCTCGTGCGCCTTGGCTTCGCCGCCTCGCGTCGCCAGGCTCGTCAGCTGATTCTGCACGGTCACTGGACCGTCAACGGCCGCCGCGTGAACATCCCCAGCTACCAGCTTCGGGATGACGACGTGATCGCCATCTCCGCCAAATCCACGGCGCAGCAGGTGATCCGCGATGCGACCGAGTTGACCGGGCAGGTGCCGGCCTGGCTCCAGGCTGATCACGACTCGCTGACGGCGAAGGTGCTCCGTAAGCCGGAGCGGCGTGAGATCGCCGCACCGGTGCAGGAGCAGCTAATCGTCGAGCTTTACTCGAAGTAACCGAAATTGCTCACCGCGTCTGCGCCCCTCGGGGTGCGGTCCGCGGTCTTGAAAGCCGCCCGCGGCGGGCGGCGCCAGAACCCACGATGTTAGGAACGTGCGATGCTTGACTTCCAAGTCCCCCGAATCTCCAGCGAGTCTGTCGAAGACAACCGTGGTTCGTTCACGATCGAGCCGCTCGATCGCGGTTTCGGCTACACGTTCGGCAACTCCCTGCGCCGCGTGCTGCTCTCGTCGCTTGCCGGCGCGGCCGTCACCAGCGTCCGGATCGAGGGGGTCGCGCACGAGTTCTCGACGATCAAGGGTGTGAAGGAGGACGTCACCGACATCGTCCTCAACCTCAAGGGCATCGTCTGCCGCATGCACTCGGACGCAACCGAGGTCGAGGCGCCGCTGCTGGTGAGCGGCCCGGGTGAGATCACCGCCAAGGACATCGACCTGCCCTCCGGCGTCGAGATCCTCAACCCCGACGCGCACATCGCCACGCTCGAGAAGCAGACCAAGCTCGAGGTCTACCTGACGATCGGCCGCGGCCGCGGCTACCGCCCCGCAGAGGAGAACAAGTCCTCCGACCAGCCGATCGGCGTGATCCCGATCGACTCGATCTTCTCGCCCGTCCGCCGTGTCGCCTACAACGTCGAGCAGGCGCGCGTCGGCCAGAAGACCGACTTCGACAAGCTCACGCTCGACATCGAGACCGATGGCTCGATCGATCCGCACGCGGCACTGCGCGAGGCCGCTGAGATCCTGATCTCGCAGCTTGCGATCTTCACCGACGCCGACCGCGTGATCGAGCTGCGTGACACCGGCACAGGAGGCATCCTCGACGCCTCCCTCGTCGGCGGCGAGCCCGCCCGCGGCGTGGGTGGCCGTGCCCCGAACGCGATGGACGACATCCTGATCGAGGAGCTCGAACTCGGCGTGCGCTCCTACAACTGCCTCAAGCGGGCCGGCATCCAGACCGTCGGCGACCTTGTCTCCAAGAGCGAGGGTGAGCTCAACGCGATCCCGAACTTCGGCAAGAAGTCGATCGACGAGGTGATCGAGACCCTGCACGCGCGCGGCCTTACGCTTCGCGACGGCTAAGATCTGCAGCCTGAGGGACTACCACCATGCGCCATCAACGTAACCGCTACCAGCTATCGCGCAGCGCCTCGCACCGCAAGTCGCTGCTCATGAATCTCTCGAAGGAGATCATCGAGCACGAGCGGATCGAGACGACCGAGGCCAAGGCCAAGGCCGTCAAGCCCGAGCTCGAGAAGCTGATCACACTCGCCAAGCGAGGCGACCTCCATTCACGGCGTCAGGCGCTGTCCGCCCTCGGCCAGGACAAGTTCGCCGTTTACAAGCTGTTCGAGGAGGTAGCTCCCCGCTACAGCGAGCGCAACGGCGGCTACACCCGCATCCTCAAGCTCGGTCCGAGGCGTTCAGACTCGACCGAGATGGTCCTTCTCGAACTCGTCTGAGTTCCCGCCGCCCGGCCTGCCGGGCCCGTCCCGATGACGGCGCGACTCGAGATCGAGTACGACGGAACCTCCTTCTCCGGCTGGGCTGCTCAGCCGGGGAAACGCACGATCCAGGGTGAGCTCGAACGGGCGCTCGCGGTCGTTTTGCGTCGCCCGGTCGCCCTGACCGTCGCCGGCCGCACCGACGCGGGCGTTCACGCGTGGGCCCAGGTTGCCTCCCACGAGGGTGAGGCCGCCCCGCTGGGCAGCCTCAACGCCCTCTTGCCGGCCGATCTCGCGGTCGTGAGCTCGCGGCCCGCTGCCGACGGCTTCGACGCACGCCGCGACTGCACGTCGCGCGCCTACTGCTACCGGGTGCTGGCGCGGCCGGGGCGGCCGGCGCTGGAGCGCTGGCACGCTCTGCACTGGGCGTACCCGCTGGATCTTCAGGTGCTCTCCGAGTGCGCTGCCCTGCTCGTCGGCACGCACGACTTCACCGCATTCACGCCGACCGAGACCTACCACGTGCGCTTCTCGCGCGAGGTTCACGCGGCCTTCTGGCGCGGGTCCGGCAACGACCTGGTCGAGTTCTGGATCGAGGCCGACACGTTCATGCGCCACATGAACCGCACGCTCGTGGGAACGATGCTCGACGTGGGGCGCGGCCGCCTGTCGATCGAGCACTTCGCGACGCTGCTCGATGGTCGCGCGCGTGCCGAGGCCGGGCCCACCGCCCCCGCGCACGGTCTCCACTTCGCGGGCGCGGGCTACGGCGGCGAGCGTCTGCTCCGCGCTCCCGCATGAAGGCGCTCTCCGTCCCGCAGCTTCGTGGTCACGCAGTAACGGGACAGAGAACGGGAAACGGATCGGCTCAGACCGATCGGCTCAGGCGCTCGCGGACGCCGGGTCGGGCCGTACGACCACCGTGTCGGCGATCGCGATGATGTCGTCGACCGGCAGGTCCGCCCTCGCGGCGTGGTCGCGGATCGCCTCCGGGCTCGAGGCCTCGTAGATGCAGAGCGTGCCCACCCTGCCACTCGACTCGTCCAGAACGTAGCTGCGGATCCACCGCACCTGGTCCGGCATCTCCTCGTCACCGACGCGCGTGGAACGCGCGGCCGCCGCCTGGAGGTCGGGTTCGTCCGCGAACCCCTCACGGCGAACGATTGCGTACAGCTGCATGCCTCTCTCCTTTGTTGGTCCCGTGCTACTCGAATCCGCGCAAGCAGATGAGTGTCGCACAACGACATTCTCCACCGCCGCGGTGTCTAGGATCAAGCGCGTGCGCGTGCTGCTGACCAACGACGACGGGATCGATGCAGAGGGTCTGCGGGCGCTGCGGCGTGAACTCGTCGCGGTGCGAGGGATCGATCTGCGTGTCGTCGCGCCCGACGGCAATCGCTCGGCGATGGCGCGTTCGATCACGATCAGGAGGCCGCTCTGGGTGGAGCAGGTGGAGTTCGAGGATGGCAGCGTCGGGTACGCGACCGATGGCACACCGGTTGATTGCGTGCGACTGGCGAACCTGGGCCTGATCGACGACTGGCTTCCGGAGATGGTTGTGTCCGGTATCAACCACGGTTCGAACATCGGCGATGACATCACCTACTCGGGGACGGTCGCCGCGGCGCTCGAGGCGATCGTGTTGGGGATCCCGGGCGTGGCGGTGTCACAGCAGTCGCTCGGGCGTGAACTCGACTTCCGTCTGGCGGAGGAGTTCGACTTCACCGCGGCCGCCGCATTCACCGCTCAACTCGTGCTTGAGCTGGGCAGCGTTCCGGTCCCCGGTCGCACCCTGCTGAACATCAACTTTCCGGGCTGCGAGCCTCGCGGTGTGGGCGTCGCCCGCCTCGGGCGGCGCTACTACAGCGACGGGCTCGAGGTCGTCGCCACCGATCCCAATAACCGGACCCGTCGCCGCTACCGCGTTTACGGTGAGCGTGCGGAGCCCGACGGGACGGAACAGGACACTGACATCGCGGCGATCGCCGAGGGCAAGGTGGCGGTGACGCCCCTGCACTTCGACCTCACTCACCACGAGGGCGTGCAGGCGCTCATCGAGCACGACCTCGAACGCCTGCTCCGCGAGCCTCAGCGATGAGCGGTGCCGATGGCGGTGGGGGCGCTCGCGAGCGGGCGGCCGAGCTGCGGCGGCTCGTCGACCACCACTCGCGCCGGTACCACGTGCTCGACGACCCTGAGATCGGGGACGACGAGTACGACGCGCTGTTCAACGAGCTGCGCGCGCTCGAGGCCGACGACCCGGCATTGATCACACCTGACTCTCCGACGCAGCGCGTGGGTGACGAACCGGTCTCGGATCTGGTCAAGGTCGCGCACCTGCAGCGGATGCTGTCGCTCGCCAACGCCCGCTCCGCTGACGAGCTGCGCGCCTGGATCCAGCGGATGCGGAACTTCCTCGCGCGTGAGGGAATCGAACAGGTCAGCTTCGAATTCGTCGCTGAGCCGAAGATCGATGGCCTTGCGATGTCGTTGATCTACGAGCGGGGCGTGTTCGTGCGCGGGGTCACGCGCGGCAACGGCGAGATCGGTGAGGACGTCAGCCACAACCTGCGCACGATTGCGCAGATCCCGCTCGGCCTGGACTTCAGCACCCTCGGCATCTCCGAGCCCCCGCCCTTGCTGGAGGTTCGCGGCGAGGTCTACATGTCGCTGCGGGACTTCGAGCACCTGAACGAGCGGCGCGCGGCCGCAGGCGAGTCGACGTTCATGAATCCGCGCAACTCGGCGGCCGGGACGATTCGGCAGCTCGACCCGCGGCTGGCAGCCGCGCGACCGCTCTCGTTCTGGGCCTACCAGGTCGGGGTGACCGACGGGCTTGCGTTCACGACCCACTTCGACTCGCTCGGATTCCTGGCCATGCTCGGCTTCCCGGTGAACCCCGACATCCGCGTGCTCGAATCCGAGGACGAAGTCGTGGCCCAGTGTCAGTCCTGGCAGGAGCGCCGCGGCGAGCTTCCGTTCGAGATCGACGGCGTCGTCGTCAAGGTCAACGACCTCGAGCTGCAGCGGCGCCTCGGCGTCGTCGGCCGCGAGCCGCGGTGGGCGATCGCCTGGAAGTTCCCGCCGACGACGGCGGTCACGAAGCTGCTCGACATCGGCTGGAACCCCGGGAAGTTCGGTGACCTCCACCCCTACGCGATGCTCGAACCGGTTCACGTCGGCGGCGTCACCGTCAAGCAGGCGACGCTGCACAACGAGGAGGATCTGGCGCGCAAGGATCTGCGGATCGGCGAGCGGGTGATCGTGCTGCGAGCCGGGGACGTGATCCCACAGGTGCTCTCGCCGGCGCCGCACGTCGCCGAGCAGAGCGACCGTCCGGCGAAGCCGGCACCGCCGGAGCACTGTCCCGTCTGCGGGACCGCGACGGTGAAGCCCGAGGACTCGGTGTTCACGCTCTGCCCGAACCGCGACTGCGCAGGCAGACGCTTCCAGCTGCTGACTCACTTCGTGGGGGCGATGGACATCGATGGTCTCGGGGAGAAGCAGGTCGCGCAGTTCATGCAGCTCGGCTGGGTGCGAACCGGAGCCGACATCTACAGGCTCAAGGAGCGCGAGAAGGAGCTGTTGGCGCTCGACGGGTTCGGAGAGATCTCGGCACGCAAGCTGTTCGACGCGATCGAGGCCTCCAAGGCTCAGCCCTTCGGACGGGTGCTGTTCGCCATCGGGATCGAGGAGGTCGGCGACGTCACCGGTCGGGCGCTGGCAGCGCAATTCCGCTCCGTCGGCGCCCTGCTTGGCGCCGACGTCGACTCGCTCCAGGGAACCCCTGGCGTCGGTCCGAAGATGGCACGAAAGATCCATGACCAGCTGGCTGACCCACATATGCGAGCGCTGATCGACGAGCTCGTGACGCTCGGACTCACCTTTGAAGAGGCGGGGCCAACGCCGGGCGAGGGCCCGCTGGCCGGCCAGACGTTCGTGCTCACGGGCACGCTACCCGACCTGACGCGCGAGCAGGCCAGCGCGATGATCGTGGCCGCGGGCGGCAAGGTCACGGGCTCGGTATCGAAGAAGACGGATTACGTCGTGGCCGGCGAGAGCGCCGGCTCGAAACTCACCAAGGCGGAGCAGCTCGGTGTGCGGGTGCTGGACGAGTCCGGACTGCGGGCGCTTCTCGGCGCCGGCGTCTGAGATCGACCATCGACGTGGATGAAAGGGTTGCGCCGCCTGGGAGGATGCCCTGGCCCCTGCTGCGGCCATCGGTTCCGTCTGCGCCAGGCGGCGCCGCGCCCGTGGCTTGGGCGCCAACTGTTCGCGAGCCGTAGGGCCCGCTGCTTCGCTCTATACCCGCGCCACCTGCGCGGTACCTGTCTCCCTCAGTTCCTGGAGGGCGCAACTGAAAAGGGTCTTGTCGATCTTTCCATTGAAGATCGGGACACCCCACTCGACGCACTTGGAGATCACGTCCCGGCGCTCCAGCCCGGATTCCTTAGCAAGCTCGCTCGGCGTCAGGTGATTAGCCATCGGGTCCCTGCCTCCTTGTGACGATCAGTACATGTCCACAGTATTGCGCTCCCCCCCGACAGACGCAAACGAACTTATCCGCGTCGTGACCGCGCGGGCGAAATTTGTGAGCACTCCGGTCAAGCGCAGCGCCGCCGAACGAATTCCCGGGACCCGTGCCACAATGGACGCACTCGGGGCGTGGCGCAGCCTGGTAGCGCGCACCGTTCGGGTCGGTGAGGTCCCCGGTTCGAATCCGGGCGCCCCGATTGAGCGTGACCACCGGCTGTCTGGTCGCCCGCCGACCGGATCCCGTCTCGCCTGGAATGCGTGTTCGGGTGTTCACGGCGCATCCTGCGCGGGCCAGTGGCCGAGGCGTCCGGGCGCCGCTCGATCGCCGGCGCAGGCCAGGGGAGAGCGCCTAACATCAACCGGCGATGGCCGCTCAGATCAGCTTGCCGGCAGTACCCGAAGCCGGCGAGCTCGAACTGGCTGGCTGGCGCAGGGCGGTCGCGGAGCTGTATGCGGCAGTCCGCCAGGCACCGACGCCGCACAATGGCCACGCGCTGTGGCGAGCAGGCCGCGATCGTATATTCCAGCAGCACCCCAGCAGCCCGCTGGCGCCTGAGGATCCGCTGCGTTCCGGCCTGCACTATGCGCCTTACGATCAGGCACTGCGCTGGGAGCTGGTCATGAGGCCGGTGCAGCGCGACCGACGTATAACGATCGAGACAGGTCCGGCGGAGACCACGCATCTGCGTCAGATCGGCGTCATCGACCTGCCCACCCCCATCAACACCACACTCGCCGTCTGGTGGCTCGAACAGTACGGTGGCGGATTGTTCGTTCCAATCCGCGACCGAACCTCAGGAAGCTCAAGCTACGGGGGCGGACGCTATCTGCTCGACACCGCAAAGGGGGCCGATCTCGGAGGAGATCGCGGACACCTGACGATCGACCTGAACTTCCTCTACCACCCCTCGTGTCGGTACGACCCGCACTGGCAGTGCCCGCTCGCACCGGCCGAAAACAGAATCGACGCACCGATCGATGCCGGCGAACAGCTGTGACGACCGACATGGTGCACTGCCCAGGCGACCTGATTCGGTGGCGTCGCTAGTCTGACGCTCCGATTGTGTGCTTTGAGGAAGGGCAACAGCAGCTCCACACCGAATTCGATGCAGGCGTGTTAGAGCGTTTGATCGTCGATGCCAGGCCGGAAGAAGACCCCCAAAACACTTGGCCGTTTCCGAGCAGCCAGCGTGCCGCTGGTGCTGACAGCGCTGTGCGTGTTCGGCATCATCGGTCCGCTGGCCAACGGCGTGGCGAGTGCTCGCGACGGCGCTGGAAATGGGGCCGTCTCGTCTCACGTCTCTGGTTCTGATTGCCCCTGGCTGAACCAGGCGCTTCCGGTCGGGAAGCGGGTGAACCTGCTGCTGTCGCACATGAGCATGGCCGACAAGCTCGCAGAGATGTACATCCAGACGGCGGCAACGACGGGACCGTACGCCGGCTACGAAGGCTATGTGCCGGCCCAGCCGGCCCTGTGCATCCCCTCAATCGTCGAACAGGACGGCTCACAGGGCGTATTCGCAGCATCTGGCGTGACACAGCTACCTGCGGAGGTCTCACTCGCGTCGGCCTGGGATCCGTCACTGGCCTATCGCTACGGCGTCGTCAACGGGCAGGAGCACCGGACCAAGGGCATTGCAATGGTGCTCGGGCCTGGAGTCAACATCCAACGCGACCCGCGCTGGGGGCGCAACTTCGAGAATTTCAGCGAGGATCCGTTTCTGACATCAGCGCTCGCTGCGGCCAACATCGAAGGCATTCAGAGCCAGAACGTGATGGCCGACGTCAAGCACTTCGCCACCTACAACCAGGAGACGAACCGCGCGACGCCATACGACGACACGATCGTCGGTGTGCGCGCGCTCCACGAGATCTATCTGCCGCCGTTCTACAGCTCGATCGAGCAGGCTCACGTGGCATCGATCATGTGCGCGTACCCGCTGTTGAACGGCGTGTACTCGTGTCAGAACTCCGGACTGCTCACCGGACTGCTGAATGACAGCTGGGGTTTTCAGGGCTTCGTCCGCTCGGACGGCGGAGCGAACACCTCAACCGTGGACTCCGCCAACGCCGGTCTCGATCAGGAGCGGGGCAGCTACTACTGGGATAACGGCCAGCTCGCGGCGGCCGTCACCGACGGGGACGTGCGGGCGTCCACGATCACCCAGGCCGTACGGCGGATCCTGACCGAGATGTTCCAGTTCGATCTGTTCAACGATCCGCCGACCGGGAGCCTGTCAACACCTGCAACCACCCCGGCCGCCGACGCCCTCGCTCGCAATGTGGCCCAACGCGGGACGGTGCTGCTCAAGAACACCGGGAGCATCCTGCCGCTCAGCACGCTGAACACCAGGTCGATCGCGGTGATTGGCCCGGACGGCACCACCGCCCCTCAGACCGCCGGCGGTGGCAGCTCGCACGTCAATGCAACCTCCGTGGTCTCACCGCTTCGTGGAATCACCAACCGCGTCGGCGCTTCGGGCACCGTCACGTCGTATTCCGGCACCGATCCGACCCAGGCCGCCACCGCCGCCCAACAGGCTCAGGTTGCAGTCGTGTTCGCCGGCTACTCGGAGAGCGAAGGCAAAGACCTGCCGAACATCTCCCTTCCCAACAACCAGAACGCGATGATTGCGGCGGTCGCGGCCGCCAACCCCAACACGATCGTCGTGCTGAATACCGGTGGACCGGTACTGATGCCGTGGCTGAGCAGTGTGAGGGCGGTGCTGGAAGCCTGGTACCCGGGCCAGGATGACGGCACGGCGATCGCGTCGGTGCTGTTCGGCGACATCGACCCGAGCGGGCACCTCCCTGAAACCTTCCCGACCAGCCTCTCAAGGATCCCGACGGCGTCGCCGGCGCAGTTTCCAGGGGTCAACGGCCGGGTCGCCTACTCCGAAGGGCTCGACGTCGGCTACCGCTGGTACGACGCCCGGCACGTCAGGCCGCTCTTCCCCTTCGGTTACGGCCTGTCGTATACGAGCTTCCGTTTCAGCCACCTGACCGTGACGCCAAGGTCATTGATCAACCGCACGTCAGGGCCGAATGCCCCCAACGGCCAGGGCGCCCAGCTGGCCCGCGTCACCGCCACCGTGACGAACACCGGCCAGGTCAGGGGCAGCGATGTGGTGCAGCTGTACGTCGGTGACCCGAGCTCAGCCGGCGAGCCCCCGCGTCAGCTTGAGGGGTTCCGTCGCATAACGCTGTCGCCCCAGCAGTCGCGGACCGTCAGCTTCACGATCACAGGCCATGAACTCTCGTTCTTCGACTCGAGGGCCAATGGATGGACCCTGCCTGACGGCCGGTTCTCGCTCTACGTCGGGGACTCGTCGGCGCTCACCTCGCTGCCACTCCGCGGCAAGCTGAACATCACACAAACCATCGGCGCCCGCTATGCGACGCTGCGCGCGCCGGCAGCTGTCGACGCAGGTGCAACGTTCACCGCGACAGCGACGTTCGTCAACCATGGCAACCTCCCGATCGCAGCCGGGACCGTGCGGCTCAGCTTCCCGTCTTCATGGCAGGTCGTCCGTCTCTCGCAGACAACGGTCTCACTTCGACCCGGGCAGAGCACGACTCGCAGGTTTCGTGTGACCGTTCCCGGGCAGGCGGAGGGCGAGGTCAAGAGCCTCACCGCGCGGCTTTCCTCGCCGGGGGTCCACGACGCAGGCGACCTGAGCGCGACGTCCACGATCTCGGTGCACGGGCCGATCACGGTGAGCGCCAACTCGCCGGTCGCCGTCGCTCCGTCGCTCTCGGCCCCTGCGACGGTCGTGGTGACCAGTCACATGAGCCGGTCTGTGGTCGTGCACCTCACGCCCACGCTGCCGCCCGGTGTCACGATCACGCCGGCGTCGCCATCTGTGCGGGTGCCTGCACACGACACGGTGAGCCTGAAGGTTTCGGTGTCGGTGGCGGCCGGTCAGCCGCCGGGCACCGATCGAGTCAAACTCACCCCGAACTTCACCTACCGTGGCCAACGCTATCCGCTGGCCGACGCGGGCCTCACCGTCTACATCCCCTACGCGTCGGTGGCGGCTGCGTATGACGCGAACGCGATCAGCGACGACGGCGGTATCTCAGCGGCCGATTTCGACGGGAACGGCAACAGCTACTCCGGTCAGGCACTGACCGCCGCCGGGCTCTCCCAAGGCGCGGCCGTAGCCGTTGACGGTGCGACCTTGCAATGGCCCAACGCACCCCTCGGCACGCCGGACAGCGTCGTTGCCAAGGGTCAGACGATCTCACTCGCAGGCTCGGCGGGGGCCGCCCAGCTGATCGTGCTCGGCGCATCGAGCGGCAGCATGGAGTCCGGAAAGGGTGTGATCGAATACGCGGACGGGACCACTCAGCCGTACACGCTCACGCTGGACAACTGGTTCAACCCCCCGAGTGGCTCCAACACGGCGATCGCCACGGCCGCCTATCTCAACACCTCCACCGGCTCCGGCAACAACGGCGTCGTCGGCCAGCGCCGTCACAAGGCGTACGTGTTTGCTGTCTCGATCCCGCTGCAGGCCGCAGAGACGGTGTCCAGCATCACACTGCCGATGGTGGCAACGCTCCCCGGGGTCTATCCGATGCACATATTCGCCCTGGGGCTCAGCAGCGCGCCCGCATCGTAGTCGGGCCGGCTCTGGGCCAGCCCGGGCTCAATCCTCCGACCAGCCCGCGCCGGTGGCCTCGTACTCGTCGGTGCGAGCCTGCATCAACTGTCGGCACAGCTCGACCGGTATCTCACGGTCGTAGGGGAGCTTGATGAAGCCCTCGCCGGCCTCATAACCAGCTGCCTCGACGCCCGCCCGCCGGGACGCGAAGAAGCGTGGCGGGAAGCGCAGTGAACAGTGGTTCTTGAAGTTCTGGAGCATCCACAGACGATCCCTGTCGCCACGGACATAGTTAGGCAGGTTCCACTTCAGCTCCTCCCGAGCCCGCGGGTCGGTGCGGAGGCTCAACTCGCGCAGCGTGTCGAGGTGCGGGCGTTGGCGGGGTGGGAGCTTGTCGAAGTAATCCTCGACGCTCGACCGTTTCGGCATCGGCATCGTGTCAGCCTACCCGCACTCCGAGTCCATATGCTCATGGTGGTGGATTCCGCGTGGCTGCAGCGGTGGGGCGAATGAATCGAAGCGTGAGAGCGGGTGCGCTGGCCGCGCTCTGTGTTGCGCTCGCCGGTGTGCCGGCGCTGGCCGCGGGCAGGGTCCCGAGAACCGCCGGCCCGGGTAACGCCCGGATCGGCGGCACGTTCGTGATGAGCGGCGTTGTGACGGTTGCCGTAGACGTCAGAGGCGAACGCCGTGGCGAGCAGGTGACGCGTCGCTGGACCATCAGTGCCCGTGGCTGCGATGGGGGCAGCGTCTGCGATCAGCTCCTGCTGACCCGCAACCGTGGGCGCGTCATGGGATCGTTCGTCGTGCTGCGCAGGGTCGGTCGCGGCCGCTATCGCGGTTCCGGCGCCTTCTGGAGCGCGCTGAGATGCCTGGGGCACACCTACAGACTCGGCAGCCGGGCGCCGTACACGATCACACTGGCGGTCGCGCGCCGCAGACTGATCGGATCGGTCTGGTATGCGACCTCGGTGAACGCGACCTACGCCAACCTCAGCCGCAGCGACGGCACACGCTGTCCACTGGGTCCCGCACACGATGCGGCCAGATATCGAGGCCGGCTCGAGTCGAGGCTCCCGAAGCCACCGCCCTACGCCATCAAACCCGTCAGGCGGGTGGCCCGAGGGTCCGGTCAGCCCTCGATCCGCAGCGTCGAGAGCACATCGGCAAGCCTTCGCACGAGCTTTTGAGGCCGTTGCGCCCCCGGCATGATCACCGCGTATAGGCAGCAGGTTCTGCTCGACTCGGTGAAGAATCGCTGCCATCCGAGCTGGCCGTTGCGCGTCACCTGCAGCGTCATCGGCGTGAACTCGTGGTATTGCGGTCGCGGCGGTCGTCGCCGGCCGTAGAGCCCGACGGCGGGGCGAATAACTGCCGGATCGACGTACTCGACCAGTGAGGCGAACGCGTCGCCACGTCGCATCCGCCCCGTCGCCGCCGCGCCGAAGTCGCCGTCGGAAACCAACAGCGGGAACGTCGCGAGGTGCAGCAGCGCGCCCTCGCCACGCTTTGCGACCCGCGCCTGCCAGCCCTCGGGCAGCTCGACCGAGATGCCGTGGCCGCGCACGAGACTCAAACCCGCTCGCGGATCTCCGGGCAGTCGCTCCACGGCTCCCGCACTCAGGCCAGCGCCCCGGCCACCACTATTGCCGCGACGATCTCGGCAACCACCACCGCGCCGATGCTCAGCGGCTCGGCGGTCAGCAGGCGCCGGTGCAGGGCGACGATCGAGTTGCGGTCCGTGGCGCGCCCGGCCGGCAGCAGCGAGGCTGCCTTGGTGGCGCCGAACGCGGCTCCGATCACGACTCCAGCGAGCAGGCTTCCCGACAAAAACTCGATCGCAAAGGTTGCATAGATCGCCGCGCAGGCGACCAATGTGATGAAGCCCAAGCCGAGCTGCGCGCCGAATCCAATCCCATACACCCAGCCGCGGTAGGTGACCATCCAGTCCTCGTTGACCTGGCGCTTTGTGAGCGGAAGTCGCCGCCGCAGCGGTGTGGAGTCGATCAGGAGCGCCAGCGCCAGGACCACGGCGGCGGCGATCGTGCGCCACTGACCGCCGGGTGCCAGCGACCCGAGGCCCGACCAGAGAAGGCCCCCAGCGGCGCCGGCCAGGACCGCGCCGATCGAGAAGGAGCTCGCCGTCACCGCCCAGCGCTGCCCACGCGCAGACTCGGCAAACGGGGTCAGGCTCGCGAGCATCGACTGTCCGCATGGCGAGAATGTCGCGCGTATCGCGCCGAGCGCGGCGACCGTGACGCCGACGATGATCCAGGTCCACTCGGTCACGACGTCCCCTGCGGCCCGCGGCCGGTCACTGTGCGGTCCTGCGATGGGTACAGGCTCGGATGCTCAGGACCGATGCCGGCATCCGCGAGCGCCTGTTCGGCCCGCTCTGCCCGCGCATCGGTGCCGAGGGCCCGCGCCCTGTGGAGCCGGTCGTCATCGGCCGCGTCGTTGAGGAAGCCGGTTATCTGCGCCCAGCTGGTCGCAGAGCCACGACCGGCGATCCGGCCGTCACGCACGAGCACGAAGTGCGGCGTTGCGGTCACCGAGAAATCGCTCCAGGCCCGCGTCGACATCACCACGTCCGCGTCAGCGGGCGCAAGCTCGAGCAACCGGGCGAGACGCTCGCGCTCCGGTCCCTTCGTGACGACCACCAGATGCGCTCCGGCGGGGGTCGGGACACCGTCGCCATGCAGTTCGTGCCAGAGCGGCGCGCACACCTGGCAGCCCGTGCCCATGAACGCCAGCAGCGTCGGCTGCGTCTTTGACCCGAACCGCACGCTTGCAGACTCGCCGGCCAGGGTCTGACCGTCGATGTCCGTCGCGATGCCGCCAGCAGGCGCGCTCGCCGGCGCCGTCCCGAGGGGCTGCAGCTCTCTCGCCGGCTGTCCCTCGTCGAGCGTTGACTCGACTGCCGCGAGCCGTCGCAGGATCTCCGCATGCGAGCGCAACAGCGCGACGATGAACAGGAGCGCGACCGCCAGCAGAACGCCGAGCACGGCAACCACCACGGTCATACGCCACCAGCTCCGACCAGCTCGAGCGCTGCCGGCTCAAGGCACGGCGCCTCGTGGCCGCAGACGGCGTTGTCCGTGGCAAGCGCCGCCGAGCAGTGCAGCTCGGAGATCGTCGCCGGGTTCTCGCACAGGACGAGGCGGCAGACGACGGCTGTGGTCCCGTCGATGTGCGTGTTGCACTGCCCGTAGCGGAAGATGTTGCACGCCACGCGCCAGTTGGCGCAGTTGTCGTTGCCGCACCGACAGCCCCCGGGAAACGAACGGCCCGGCAGCGCATTGCAATCGACGTAGTAGCGAACGCCATGATCGGAGCAGAGTTGGCGCCCGGTGTAGTCCGTGCACATCCACCACCCGCCCGCGAAGGTGTCGGTCGGACACGCATTCACGCCGCCCTGGTTGATCTCACAGCAGAACTCGGTGTACCCGTCAGCGCACTTGCCGCTGCGGCATTGCCGCGGGCCGACGACGGCCGCCAGCGCCGTGCCCGGATAGAGCAGGTACCTGAGCGGCGTGCTGGCAAGGGCAGATCCGACCACGGCCACACGCAGCAGGAACGACCGGCGGACGATCAGCTCGTCGCTCGCGTCGGCGTCGCCATCGGCGAAGTCCTCGGCGGGCATGGCCTGTCTATACCGGTCGGGCAAGGCCTGCCGAAACCCGCCGGGCCTGGCCCGCCGGTAACCGGCGTTGAGCATCTCGGCGGTCCCATCAGCGAGCCGCCCCAGCAGGGCCACGCCGCTGAACGCCAGCCGCCACCCCAGCGCCGCGACCACCGCCGTCATCGGGAGCCACGCCAGCGCGGCGGGATCACGTGCAACCAACTCGCGCATGCTCGGCGCGGCAAAGCAAGCCGCGCCGAAGGCCAACAGCGCCATCACGCCGGTCAGGATCGCCGCGCGCGCGGGACCGACCTGTTCCTCCACGCCGAAGCAGTCACATCCCTCGCCACCGAGCCCGCGCAGGTGCACGCCTGTGAAGCCCAGGAATGCCGCACCGAGCAGCACCGCCGCCGGCACACCCGGCAACAGCAGCACCGCCACGGCAGCCGTGACCTCGGCCAGACCCGCCAGCCGGCGGGCCCAACCGGCCGCAGTGAGTCTCGGCAGCCCTGCCCACAGCAGCAGCACGGCGCCGGTTGTCAGCACCACTGATCCGAGGTAATCCTCCCCCGACGCCACGGCGGAGATCATAGGCCGGTGACGCTCAGGCGGTGTGCTCAAGGATCTCGCGGCAGATTCGCGGACGCAGCGCCTGGGGCCGGTCATGGCCCATATCCTCGATCAGCACCAGCTTTGCCGTCGGGACCAGCTCGGCCGTGCGCTCGCCGCCGCTGGGGGCGATCAGCGTGTCGTCAAGGCCGTGGATCACGAGTGTCGGCACCCGCAGCTGCGACAGCCCGACGGCCCGTGGGCCGCTTGCGAGCATCGCCGCCAGCTGCCGGTTCGAACCCTCCGGGTAGCGTCCGCGGTCGAAGCTCTCAGCCGCGATCGCGCGCGTCTCCTCCAGGTCGGGATAGCGCTTTGAGTGCCACAGCAGCCAGGTGTCGGCCGAGGCGATGTAGCCGTCGCGATCCTCGGGGTCGGGTGCCAGCAGCACCTCCAGCGCCTCCGGCTCTGAGTGGCCGAACTCGGGCTCGCCGGTCGTGGACATCATCGACGTCAGGGTCAGCGTCCGCTCAGGATGCTCGATCGCCATCGTCTGCGCGATCATGCCGCCGAGCGAGGCTCCGACCACATGCGCGCGGTCGAGCTCGAGCGCATCCAGCAGCGCGAATCCGTCGTCCGCCATGTCGCTGAGCGTGTACGGCGCCAGCGAACGCGCGAGCTCGAGATCCCCGGCGTGCGCGGCTGCGACCACCTGATCGACGTTTGCGGCGACCCCGTCGAGTTTTGTGGACAGGCCGCAGTCACGGTTGTCGAAGCTGATCACATAACGGCCACCATCGGCAAGCAGCCGGCAGAAATCACGAGGCCACGCGATCAGCTGTGCCCCAAAGCCCATCACCATCAGCACCGGCGGATCGCCAACCGACCCGATCGCCTCATACTCGAAGTGCATGCCGCTGGCGGTCTCGATCTGCGGCATCGTCACGCAATCCTAGAGAACGACGGCCGCCCCGCTTGGGCGGCCTCACCGGTCATGCGGGGCGGGCGCCGCGACGGTGCCCCCGGCGAGTGCGTCTACCAGTACTCGGGCGCGAAGTGCACGAACGTGTTCCCGCGCTGCAGGGTCCACAGCTGGAACGCCTGGGCATCGCTCATCTCGATGCGGTTGACCGCGCCGCAGCAGGGACACTTAGAGGTGGCGCGGCGCTCACCCGGCTGTCCTGCCAGGGTGATCAACTCCGGCCCTGCGAGGCAGACGCTGCAGGCAAAGCTCGCGATCACGACCGCAGCGCAGTCGCCCTGTTCGAAGCGCGCATGATCCTGGATCTTCGTGCTCATCCTCACATAAACACTAACACCAACGAAAGACAATTCTGAGAAAACTTTTGACTCTTGACAAATATAACTCCGGTTAGATATAGCTCCAGACATGCACAACTGGCCACGCGAGGGAACGTCGCGAGAAGTCCACCTGGCAGTCGCCGAGGTCACCGAGCGCATCGCCCGCCGCAGCCGTGCGACGCGACGCGCCTACCTGGACCGGATCGATCGCCGTATCGATCAGGAGCAGCGCGACGGCCGTCCCCGCGCTCACGCCGGCTGCGCCAACCTCGCCCACGGCGCTGCCGCGTGCGGCGCCGATGAGAAGGACCTGCTGACACGTAGGCAGGTCCCGAATATCGCGATCGTCTCCGCCTACAACGACATGCTGTCGGCGCATCAGCCGCTCGAGCGTTACCCGGCGCTGCTCAAGAAGGAGATCCTGCGCGCCGGCGGCGTCGCACAGTTCGCAGGCGGCGTGCCGGCGATGTGCGACGGCGTCACCCAGGGCCGCCCCGGCATGGAGCTGTCGCTGTTCAGTCGTGATGTCGTCGCGCTTGCCACCTCCGTCGCGCTCGCTCACGACATGTTCGACGCGGCGCTGCTGCTCGGCGTCTGCGACAAGATCGTGCCCGGCCTGGTGATCGGTGCGCTCAGCTTCGGGCACCTGCCCTGCATCTTCATCCCGGGCGGGCCGATGCCGTCGGGCATCCCCAATGCCGACAAGGCCCGCGTGCGCGAGCTCCACGCCCAGGGCCTGGCGGACGAGGCGACCCTGCTCGAGTCAGAACTCAGCTCCTACCACGCGCCAGGCACATGCACGTTCTTCGGAACCGCCAACACCAACCAGCTCGTCATGGAGGCGATCGGCCTGCAACTGCCGGGTGCGAGCTTCGTGACCGCGGGCACGGTGCTGCGCCGGGTTCTGACAGAGACTGCGGGACGCCGGATCGTCGAGCTCACGGCCCCCGACGAGCACGCACCCGTCGGACGCATCGTCGACGAGCGAGCGCTGGTCAACGCGATGGTCGCCGTGTTGGCAACGGGTGGCTCGACCAACCACACGATGCATCTGGTCGCGATGGCGGCCGCGGCCGGCATAACCCTCACCTGGCGGGACTTCGGCGAGCTCTCATCGGTCGTGCCGCTGCTGGCCCGCATCTACCCCAACGGCAAAGCCGACATCAACGATTTCCAGGCCGCCGGCGGGACAGCCACGCTGTTCCGCGCGCTGCTCGATGGCGGGCTCCTGCACGAGGACGTGCTGACGGTCGCCGGGCGCGGACTCAGCAGGTACTGCCACGAGCCGGCACTCGACGACGGCGCGCTCACCTGGCGTCCGGCGCCGCCCGCCGGCAGTGTCGACCCCACGGTGCTGCGTGCACCCGAGCGACCCTTCGCCAATGACGGCGGCATCCGCGTGCTGGAGGGTTCGCTCGGACGCGGGGTGGTCAAGGTCTCGGCCGTCCCCGAGGAGAACCGCACCGTCCAGGCTCCCGCGCGCGTGTTCGATGACCAGCACCACTTCCTCGATGCGTTCGCCCGCGACGAGTTCGATGCGGACGTGATCGTGGTCGTGCGCTTCCAGGGGCCGAGGGCCAACGGCATGCCCGAACTGCACCGGCTGACGCCGGCGCTGGGTGTGCTTCAGGGTCGGGGCCACCGCGTCGGGCTGGTGACCGATGGGCGCATGTCCGGCGCCTCGGGCAAGGTGCCCGCGGCGATTCACTGCACACCGGAGGCGGCCGACGGCGGTCCGCTTTCGCGGCTGAGGGACGGCGACACGATCCGGATCGACACTCGCGCCGGCACACTCGACGTGATCGGCGTGGACCTCGACGCGCGGGTGCCCGAGACCCCACCGGACGTCGGCGACGTCGGCACAGGCCGCGAGCTCTTCCGCATGTTCCGCAACTCGGTGTCGGGTGCCGACACGGGTGCGACGATATTCGGCGCCCTCCAACAGGTGGAAAGTCCGATTCATGCATATGCGCTTTGAGGATCTCCTGGGTGACGTGCGCGTCATCCCGGTGATCACGATTCCCGACTCCGAGTTCGCGGTCCCGCTGGCCCAGGCGCTGGTCGCGGGCGGCCTGACCGTCCTTGAGATCACGCTTCGCAGCGAGGCCGCACTGGCCTCGATCGCGCGGATCGCCGTCGAGGTGCCCGCTGCGGTGGTCGGCGCCGGCACCGTCAGCACGCCCCAGCAGTACCGCGACGCCCGCAGTGCCGGGGCGCAGTTCGTCGTCGCGCCCGGCTGCACGGACGCACTCGCCGCCGCGGCGGCTGAGGCGGGTGGAGCCTTCCTGCCCGGAGCGGTCACCCCCAGCGAGATCCTTCGCGTCACCGAGCACGGGATCACGCTGATGAAATTCTTCCCGGCGGAGGCCAACGGCGGCATCGAGGCGCTGAAGGCGCTGGCCGGACCGTTCCCCGGGATCCGATTCTGTCCTACCGGCGGGGTCGACCTCGCCCGCGCCAACGACTACCTGGCGCTCGACAACGTCGACTGTGTCGGTGGCACCTGGATGGTCCCGTTGGATCTGATCGAACGCGGAGACTGGGACGCGATCGCCGAGCTCGCGCTCGAGGCGTCGCGGGCGACGCGCACCACGTCGCGCGTGACCGTCTAGCGCGGACGCCGCTCGAGCAACCGCTCGACGCGGTCGGGCTCGAAGACGTGATCGATCACCATGTGCCCGCCACCGATCACGCCCGCCATGTGCCCGAGCTGGGTGAGCACGATGTCCAGGTGGCGCGAGGCGACCGGTGTCGCGTGGCGGTAGATCACCTCGCGCACCGCGGCGAATACCTGCTCGTCGGCTTCCGCCAGCTTGCCGCCGATCACGACCGACGTCGGGTTCAGGAGGTTGACCGCGTCGGCGACGGCAGCGCCGACGAGCCGCCCGCTGCGGCGCACCTCCCCGGTCGCCTCCGGGTGTCCCTCACGCGCGAGTCGCACGACGTCCGGTGGCGTCGGCGCGGCGTCACCCATCCTTCGTGCGATCGCCCATCCGCCGGCGACCGCGTCCAGGCAGCCGACGTTGCCGCAGCGGCAGACCTCCTGAGCGGTGGGGTCGACGACGATGTGTCCGATGTCACCGGCTGCACCGCGCTCTCCACGCAGAACGTTGCCGTAGGCGATCAGCCCGGCGCCGATCCCGCTGCCGATCTTGACGAAGATCATGTGCGCATCGCCGCGCCGCGCGGCGCGGTGCTCCCCCAACGCCATGATCCGGGCGTCGTTGTCGACCAGCACGGGACAATCGGTCGTGTCGGCGAACATGCTCGGTACGTCCGCACCGTCCCACCCGGGCATTGCCGGCGGGCTGACCGGACGGCCGGTGGTGAAGTCGACCGGCCCCGGAAGTCCGATGCCGATACCAAGCACGTCGCTCCAGTCGCGGTCGAGGTCGGTGAGCAGGTCGGAGAACCGATGCTTGACCCACTCGAGCACCGCTTCCGGGCCCTGTTCGATCGAGAGCGACGCAGTCAGCTCGGCCAGCGGCCGCGCCGCGAGGTCGCAGATGGCGAGGTGGCAGCCGGTCTGTCCCAGGTCGCCGACCGCGACCAGTCCCGCGCGCTCATTGAACGCGAAGATCGATGCCGGTCGCCCGCCGCTGGACTGCGCGTCGCCGGCCACGACCACGAGCCTCGCCGCGCTCAGCACGCCGAGTCGTTGGACGATCGTCGATCGCGCCACCCCGAGGCGCTCGGCCAGCTCGTTGCGGGTCGTTGCCTCCCGGGCGCGAATCAGGGCAAGGACGGCTCCGGGTGAGGCGGTTTCCGGGATCGGGACACCATAGCTACGAACCCGCCCGCTGAGCCTCGCGCTCGGCACGTGTCCGTCGCCACTGAATTGGCTGGTGGCGGCTGCGGCGCAGCAGAATGAAGGCGATCGTGCCCCAGGTTGCCGGCACCCACAGGGAGATGGCGTGGTACACCAGCGTCGCAGAGGTCGCCAGCGTGCCGTTGACGCCGTAGAGCAGGAACATGCCGACGAAGCTGCCGTCCAGTACGCCGATGCCGCCTGGGACGGGGATCAGGTTCGAGAGGTAGCCGATCTGGTAGGCGAGGATCACGGTCGTGACCGGCGGTGGTTGACCGAGCGCCCTGAAGCAGACCCACAGCACGGCGATGTCGAACCACAGGTAGCCGTAGGCGCCGATCAGCCGCCAGTCACGGCTGAACAGGATCCGTGTCGTGTCGCGGATCGTCTGGGACGTCGCCCGTGACCACGTGCCCAGACGCCCGCAGGGCCGGTCTCCGAGCAGCACGTCTGTCGCCCACGGGAGCGACAGGAACCCGAAGAAGACCACCACTCCGACCAGCCCCGGCAGCAGGCTCAGGAGCGGGTCGCGGTCGCCGGGGAAGAGTCCGACCCAGGTGCCGAGGCCGACCACCCCGAGTGTGATCAGGTTGACGCCGCTGGTCAGCAGGAACAGCACGGCCGAACGTTCGGCCACACGGCCCGGGCGGGCGCCGCGCTCGATCAGCAGCCAGGCACCGACGGCGACGCTGCCGGCGCCTCCCAGCGAGACGGCGGCACCGAAGGCCAGCTCGCTCAGCGCCACCCGCGCCCCGAAGCGCACCGGTGCACGCTCGAAGACCTGCAGGAAGGCGATCACGTAACCGATGCACGACAGGATCTCGAGCCCGATCGCAAGGATCACCCAGCCGATCGGCATCGCCAACACCTGATGGGCTACCGCGTGCAGGCCCGGGACCGCGAGCAGCAGCCCGATCACCATCACGATCAGCACGGCCAGCGAGATCAGCCCGTGCCAAAGGTTGCGCGTGGCCTTGGCCTCGTCGAGCTCGAGCTTCTCGCGGCGCGGCTCTTTCTCGGAAGCCACGATCACATCCTGTCATCCTGCGCGCATGAGCCGGCTCGAGTCCCCCGGTCACGACTTCGTCGGCATCCGCGCGGCCAACCCGGGGCCGTTCACGCTGTCGGGCACCAACACCTGGATCTACGGCCGCGAACCGGCGTGGCTGATCGATCCCGGCCCCGCTCTGCCCGAGCACCTCGACGCGATCAGTGCGGAGATCGACGCGCGCGGTGGCCTCGGTGCGGTGCTGCTCACCCACGACCACGCCGACCACGCGGAGGCCGCTCCCGAGCTGGTTCTGCGCTTCTCCCCGGTCCCGCTCGCCGCTGCTCGCGGGACGGTGACCGCGCTGCTGGCAGACGGTGATCGCATCGGACCATTCGAGGTCCTCGCCACCCCCGGGCATGCGCCGGACCACCTCGCTTTCGTGGCCGTGGACGGCATCGCCTTCACCGGCGACGCGGTGCTGGGGCAGGGCAGTGTCTTCGTGCAGTCACAGCTGCGTGAGTACCTCGACTCACTACGCCGCCTGCGGATCCACGAGCTCTCACTGATCGCACCCGGGCACGGCCCGCTGGTGACCGACCCGGAGGAGAAGCTCAGTGAATACATCGACCATCGCCTGGCTCGAGAAGCTGCCTTGGTCACCGCGCTTGCCGAAGGCAAGCGCACGACCGTGGAACTGCTCGACGCGGCCTGGCCCGATGCGCCCGTCGAGTTGCGGGGCGCGGCCGCGATCACGCTCGAGGCGCATCTGGACAAGCTGGACGCGGAGGGGCGGCTGCCCGACGGCGTTCAGCGCGGGGGTGGTTCAGCGGAACCAGCCCCCGCAGTGTGAACCGATGAGAGGTCGTGAGCCCGTCTCGCGAGGATCCCTTTCAGCTTGTTCGCGGTTCCACGTTCCTGCTTCTTGACCTGGTGGTCGGTGAAGCGGATCGTCGGCAGCCCCGTCTCCAGCATGATGTCGACGGTCTGCGCTCGGTCGGCCTCGAACGCCGGCCGCCAGTCGTCCCCGTGCGTGATCCGGCCGTCGAGCTCGACGATCAGGCCGTGGTCCGGGAAATAGGCATCGACGCGGACGCCGGCGACGTGCACATTGATCCGCGGGGTCGGCAGGTTGTATCTCCGCGTCAGCCTCAGGAACGCGTCCTCGAGGCCCGAGCGGGTGTGCTCCGCCTGGCTGCTGCCGATCAGTTGGTTGATGCGGGTGGTTCCGGGATGTTGGGGGTTGCGGGCGGCGACATCGCGCAGCTGAGCGATGGTGAGACGGTGGATGTGGCGGAGGTCGTTGACCGCGCGAGTGAGTCTGTTGTGTGTGAGTCGGGGCGCGACATCGAGCGCGGTGCGGGCGGGACTGGTGACACGGAGTCCAGGCGCGATCGTGCGAATGTCGCGCCTGAGCAGCGTGGAACAGCGCCGGACGATCAGTCCGCTCGGACGCCTATCCGCGGCGCTGATCAGCTCGAGGGGCTGCTGCCAGCTCTTGACGATGCCCCAATGCGCGGCAGCCGAGCCGTGAGAGAGCGCACTTCGAGGACCGGCGGCGAGCAGCGCGCCGCGGGCCCGATCGCGCGGGTTGGTCGGGAGGTGGCCGACGGCGTAGACGCCGTGGTGCACGCGGATCAGCCGTCCTATTGCAACCCGGTACTTGACCGCGTTCGCGTCGACCCCCAACTCGATCAGCTGTTGGCGGGTGATGTGGCCGCCCTGACGTCCGGCGAGCACCCCAATCGCAGCATCCGAGGGGCCAAAGGTTGAACTATTCACCATTTGGCCCCTCGCTCAAGCCTCGAGCCGCTCTGATTTGCGGCCTGCCGACGATGTGCATGCTCAAATAGAGGCATCGAGCGACGCAGATGAACCCCCCCGGTACCCTGAATCGGCGATGGACCCTGCGTCTGGCATTGGAATCCCGGTCGCGTTCGGCGCCGGCCTGATCAGCTTCCTGTCGCCCTGCGTGCTGCCGCTCGTCCCCGGCTACATCTCGTCGGTCGCGGGCGTCACCGATACGCGCGACATCCGCGCGCGCCGCGTGATCGGTCCGACGCTCGCCTTCATCGGCAGCTTCAGTGCGGTTTTCATCGCGCTCGGCCTGATCGGCGAGGAGGCGCTGCGGGGCGCGCTCACCGGCGTCACCGCGCAGAAGGTCTCGGGCGCGATCATCATCGCGATGGGCCTGCTGTTCCTGCTCAGCCCGCTGGTCCCGCGGCTCGCAAAGGAGTGGCACGTGCAGCCGCTGGTGGGGCGGGCGGAGCGCTCCGGCCCGGTGCTGACGGGTGTCGCCTTCGCGGTGGCCTGGACCCCGTGCACGGGCCCCACGCTCGGGGCGATCGTGAGTGCCGCCGGTGCCTCCGCGAGCGCTCTGCGCGGCGCCTTTCTGCTCGCCGTCTACTGCGCCGGTCTCGGTGTTCCGTTCCTGATCACCGGCCTGGCCTTCGGCAAGGTGACAGTGGCGCTCAACGTCGTCAAGCGCCACTATCCGGTCATCATCTGCCTCGGCGGGGCGACGCTGATCGGCATGGGCATCCTGATCTGGACGGGGGAGTTCACAGTGCTCAACATCCAGGTCGAGCACTGGCTGAGCGCACTCGGCCTGCCGGACTTCAACGCCGACACCTAGGTTTGCCGCTGGGGCGCCCGGCCCGCTGGCTCGGGCACCCCGCCGGAGCGAGTTGACGGCCGCCTGCCAGGTCGTGTTCATCGTGCTCGGGCGGTACCTCGGCCTCCGGACCACAGGTAGTGTTCGCGGCGACCGTGTCGCCGACGATCCCGCTTCCGCCGCATGACACGCCGCTGACGGGCGGCTCGCCGTTCCCGGCGATCGCCGACTACGCGTTCCTGTCTGACTGCCACACCGGCGCACTGGTCGCTCCGGACGGCAGCGTCGAGTGGTTCGGCGCTCCGCGCTTCGACTCCCCAAGCCTGTTCGGTGCGTTGCTGGATCGACGCGCGGGAGCTTTCCGCGTCGGCCCGTACGGACTGGTGGTGCCGCTCAGTGTTCGCTACGCGCCCGGAACGATGGTGCTCGAGACGACCTGGCTGACGCCCTCTGGATGGCTGCTCGTGCGTGATGGCCTGACGATCGGACCCTGGCGCGAGGGCCATTCCGACGAGATCGAGCACACGCGCCCGCCGAC
Organism: uncultured Conexibacteraceae bacterium; assembly: GCA_963848435.1. Lineage (GTDB taxonomy): Bacteria > Actinomycetota > Thermoleophilia > Solirubrobacterales > Solirubrobacteraceae > Palsa-465. The sequence continues at coordinate 1,024,063 of CAWKDQ010000011.1, forward strand.
CGACAACGACGCCGACCGAATGCTGGTCCGTGTGGTCGAGTGCATTCAGGGGAGCGTCCAGGTCGAGGTCGTGTGCGAGCCGATGTTCGACTACGGCCGCGAGCCGGCCCAGTGGACCATGGCCCCGGGCGACTGGCAGATGGCCCGCGCGACCTGCTCGACCGGTCAGCAGTTCGGCCTGAGCTCCGATATGCGGCTGGGGATCGAGGGCAGTCGCGCCCGCGCTCGCCACACTCTCGTCGAGGGTGAGCGGCGATACGTGACGCTGGGCTGGGCTGGCGGCATCGACGGTCCGAACGACCTCGAGGACGCTCAACAGCGTCTCGAGTACACCCAGCACTATTGGCGGGCGTGGCTTGCCGGTGGCCGCTTCCCGGATCATCGCTGGCGTGGGTATCTGCACCGTTCGGCATTGACCCTGAAGGGGCTCACCTATGCGCCGACGGGCGCGACGATCGCAGCGGCGACCACGTCGTTGCCCGAAGCACCGCAGGGCGAGCGCAATTGGGACTACCGCTACTGCTGGATGCGCGACGCGACGTTCACGTTGTGGGGGTTGCACGCACTCGGCTTCGACTGGGAGGCCGATGACTTCATGCAGTTCGTCGCTGACCTCGAGCGCGATCACGACGGTGGTCTGCAGATCATGTACGGCGTCACCGGTACGCGTGATCTGACCGAATCGACGCTCGAACATCTTGCCGGCTACGAGGGTGCTCGACCGGTCCGGATCGGCAACGGCGCCTTCAACCAGAAGCAGAACGACGTGTTCGGTGCCGTTCTCGACTCGATCTACCTGCACACGAAGCTTGGCGGGCATATCCCGCAGCGCCTGTGGCCGATCATCCAGGATCAGGTCAAGTGCGCGATCGGGGTATGGGACAAGCCCGACCAGGGCATCTGGGAAGCCCGCGGCGACCCCAAGCACTACGTGTCGTCGAAGCTCATGTGCTGGGTCGCTGTCGATCGTGGCGCCCGGCTCGCCGAGCGCGAGGGGGAGATGGAACTGGCCTCGCAGTGGCAGGCTGTCGCCGATCAGATCAGGCAGGACATCCTCGAACGGGGCGTCTCGGAGCGCGGTGTCTTCCGCCAGCACTACGACACCGATGCGCTCGACGCCTCGACTCTGCTGATCCCGCTCAATCGCCTGCTGCCGGCCGACGATGACCGTGTGCGCCTGACGGTGCTCGCGATCGCCGACGAGCTCACCGAGCATGGGTTGGTGCTGCGCTACCGAACCGAGGAGACCGACGATGGCCTCTCTGGTGAGGAGGGCACGTTCCTGATCTGCTCGTTCTGGCTGGTGTCCGCGCTGTGCGAGATCGGCGAGCGCGATCGCGCAGCCGTGCTGTGCGAGCAATTGCTCTCGCATGCCTCGCCGCTCGGCCTGTACGCGGAGGAACTGGACGCACACAGCGGACGCCACCTCGGCAACTACCCGCAGGCGTTCACCCATCTGGCGCTGATCAACGCCGTGCTCCACGTGATCTCAGACGAGGAGTCGGAGGGTCAGTAGCCGGGCTCGCCGGGGAGCACGATCCGCGCCTGCTCGCCATCTCCGATCACGCGTGGCTCGATCGCCTCCACCTGGCCGCGACGCGCCTGCTCGATCATCGCCTCAACGCTGTTGTGAGGACTCAGTCGCTCGAGCTGTTTGTGCGTCGGCAAGGCGAGCGGGAGCTCCCCGGCCGCCGACGCGCCCAGCGCGTCGACCGGGGCGAGCCAGCGGAAGTCGACGATCTCGGCACCATCAACTTCAGCGACGGCACCAGCCGGTGCGACGGCCAGGAAGAACCAGGTGTCGAACCGGATCGGATTCTGCACGGGCGTGATCCACCGTGCGACCGCGATCAGCTCGGCCCGCGCGGGAAGCTCGATCCCCGCCTCCTCACGCAGTTCGCGGATCGCGGCACGACGCAGACCGAGCTCGCCCTCGCCGTCCGGCGGATCGATCGCCCCACCCGGGAACACCCACACTCCGGCCATGAATCGCGCGGCAGGCGTGCGCCTGACCATCAGCACCTCAGGCCGCTGGTCGCCGTCGCGAGCCAGGATCACGGTGGCGGCTGCTCGCGGGCTCATCATGCGACCGTAGCCGAGATCCTCAGCTAACCTCAGCGGCGTGCAGTGGATCTGCGAATCGTGCGGTTATATCTATGACCCGGCCGAGGGTGACCTGGACGGCGGCATACCAGCTGGAACCGCCTTCGAGGACATTCCCGAGACCTGGTTCTGTCCCGTGTGCGGCGCTCGCAAGTCCGACTTCACGCTTCTGGACGAGGACGAGTAGCTCGCCACCGTCGCCGCTGTGGGGGGCTATTCGAGGACGATCAGCACGTCGCCCTCTGACACGGCCTGGCCCTCTTCGCAGCGGATCTCGGTAACGATGCCGGCGTCCTCGGCCTCGACGGGCATCTCCATCTTCATCGACTCGAGGATCAGAACCACGTCGCCCTCCTCGACCGTGTCGCCGACCTCGACCTCAAGCTTCCAGACGGTGCCGGTGATATGGGCTTCGACGTCGGGCATTGGGCTCCTTGGAGGTCGCGGGCGGTTGAGGGCGGTTGAGGGCGGCACAGAAGCGTGACCGGCGGCAGCATAGTCGCTGCGCGTGAAAGCCCGCAAATTGCGACGTCCGTCCGAGCATTGTTATTGACTACCTGATGCAGGATCGATCTGCGATCAAACACGTGGGAAACAACCTATGGATGGCTCAGGGCTGTTCGTGAGTTCGTGCAGTCGCCGGGAATTGGCCCGGCGACGCTCGGCCGGTCGCTTCTGGTCCAGAAAGAACTCGTTCTGGATGCTCAGCCGGCTGATCGGACCTTCACGACGATCGCTCCGCTGATCAGTCGAGCTTTCGGTGTCGTAGGCTGCTGGTGTGACGCCGGAGGAGAGTTCATCGACCGATCTGGACCTGGTCGCCGCGGCGCTGCGCGCTGACCTCAGCGACATCTCCGCATTCGTGGAGGGACTGGCAACGAGGCTCGAACAGGCGCTGCCGGGGCTGGTGGAGGTCAAGCGCGCGAAGCAGGGCTTCCGGGGGCCCAAGCTCGTAACCGAGATCAGCGTCGAGACCGATGACGGCCGGCTGTCGCTGCAGCGTGACGGCGGACAGGTGCGCACAGTGCGCGCCAAGTCCTCCGGTGGGATCGTGCTGAAGACCGAGAAGCTCGACATCGATGCGTGGCTGGCGGCGCTGAGGGCTGAGGTCGCCGAGCAGGCCCAGCGGAGCGAGCGCACGCGACTCGCGCTCCAGCAACTGGTCCTCGAACAGTAGTCGCCGAGCGATGGCGGACGACGTCAAGATCAAGGCGCAGGTCTACAGGGACCCGCGTCCAGCGGAGACATTCGACCGTTACCACCAACGTGTCCGCCGGCGCCCGCCGGAGTGGCCCTACGAGCTGGTGCGCGTGATCACCGTGTGGATCGCCGTCGTCTGCTTCCGAGCCCAGGCCTACGGAGCTGAGAACGTTCCCAACGGCCCGCTGATTCTTGCGCCCAACCATGCCTCGTTCATGGATCACTTCTTCGCCGGGGGGTTCATCCGGCGTCATGTGCAGTTCATGGCCAAATCGCAGATGTTCGGTCCCAACCCGATGAGCTGGATCTACAGCCACGGCGGTGTGTTTCCCGTGCGCCGCGGCTACGCCGACGAGGAGGCCTTCAGGACCGCCTTCGCGATCCTCGGACGGGGCGGCGCGGTCGGCATGTACGTGGAAGGGGGGCGCTCCCGAAACGGTCGTGTCAGCAACGAGGCCAAGGCCGGCATCGGACGGCTTGCGCTCGAGTCGGGTGCCGCCGTGGTGCCGGTCGCGATCCTGGGCTCACACCAGGTCCGCAACTGGACGCGGCTGCGCTTCCCGAAGATCGTCGTCCGCTACGGAAGGCCGATCAGATTCGGGCGCATAGCCGAGCCGAGCCGGGCACAGCAGCAAGCCTGCGCCGACGAGATTCTGTCCCGGATCCGGGCGATGCACGCGGAGCTGGAGCAGGCCGGAGGCGGCAGAGCCGCCGCGGCTGCCGCCAGGCGCAGCGTTCTCGCCGAGCGCGGTCAGGCCGACCCGTAGGTAGGAGGGTGGTGGTTTTCGGGCTTTGAAAAGGGGGCGAGCGGAGCTCGCCCTGCTTCCCAAGCCCATTTGACGCCAGTCTCCCAGTACCCAGCGACCGAGCCCAAATGGGCGACCTCAATGGCGAAGTCGAGCAGGAGGAGGCGGGCTACAGAGATCGTCGCCTTGTGCGGGTTCGCGGCGGGGTGAGGGAGCGTTTTTCTTGCCGTAGCCAACAAAACCTTTCCTTCGGGCTCCGGGGACAGAGTGGCGGCGCGTGCGTCGCTCAGATTTGCCAGCACGTGCGGGCGCAATCGCAGACCCGCGGGACGCCCGCCGTACGGGTACTCGTCACGTACGGGTGACCGTCAAAGTGCGTCGCGGCGCGCGCGCATCGAGCCAGCTGACGACGTCGTCGATGACGCGATCGCGCTCGGGCTCGTTCACGATCTCGTGAAAGAGGCCCTGGTAGCGCATCACGGTCAGGTCCTCGCTGCCGATGTTCTCCGCCACCAGTTCGCAGCCGCTCGGTGGGCAGAGCCGGTCGGCGGTACCCCACATGAGCAGCGTCGGCAGTGTGATGCGCTCTACGTCGCGTGCGAGCGTGCTGACGTGCAGGATCATCGCGCGCGCGACGCCGGCGGGGATCGCCCCGTGGTGGTTGAGCGGATCGGCGATGTAGTCGTTTACGACGGTCTGACTGCGGCTGACCAGGCGTGGATCGACCTTTGAGACCGGCGCTCCCGGCAGCACCGCGCCCATCGCCCGGCCGAAGGCGTGCAGCGCCGGGCCGCCATCGACGGCGGCCAGCGGGCCCGAGAGAACCAGTCCGGTCAACCTGTTCTCGTGGGCGATGGCGTATCGCAGCGCGAATGCTCCGCCCATGCTGTGACCGAGCAGGAACTGCGGCAGCTCGGCATGGCGGGCGCGTGAGACGGTGACGATCAGGCGGTCCAGATCCTGGACCGCCGGCCGTACCGTGATCCGGCCGCGCCTGCCCGCGGAGCGGCCATGACCGTGATGGTCGAGCCCGTACACGGCGAAGCCGGCCTCGTTGAGGCGCTCGGCGACGTGGGCGTAACGGCCGACGTGCTCGCCGTAGCCGTGGGCGATCGTGACGACACCCCTGAGCGCGCTGTCGTCGCCCGGGAGCCAGCTCTGCCAGACGATCCTACGGGCGCGCTCACCGCGGAAGTTGCCCTCGCCGTGGACGGTCTCGGAGATGTTCATGGGGTCGCCCGCGGTGCCGTTCTGGCTGCCGTCACCTCGATCTGCAGCGGCGGCTGCGGTGCGCGGGCATGCTCGACCTGAAGCGTTGAGTGGCTGAGTCCGAAGTCGTGCTTGAGCAGCTGCGAGAGCTCGCGGCGGACCTCATGGCAGTCGTGCCCGGGGTCCACCACGATGTGTGCGGAGATCGCCGGGAAGCCCGATGTGACCTCCCAGATGTGTAGGTCGTGCACCTCAGCAACGCCGGGCTGAGCGGCGAGCGTGCGCCCGATCGTGTCCGGGTCGATCCCCCGGGGCGCAGCCTCCATCATCACCCGCACGGAGGCCCTAAGCAGGCCATAGGCGGCGTGAAGCATGACCGCCGCGATCAGCAGCGACGCGATTGCGTCGGCGCGGTCAAAGCCCGTAACGATGATCACGACGGCCGCCACGGCCGTGGCGATGAAGCCGAACAGGTCGGTGAGGATGTGCTGGTAGGAGCCCTCGAGGTTGAGGCTGCGGGTGGGGCGGTCATCGCTGTACTCGCCACCCCTGGCCTTGCCAGGGTCGTGGCCGGCGTGGTCGTGGCCGGCGTGGTCGTGGCCGGCGTGGCCGTGGCCGGCGTGGTCGTGGCCGCCGAGCGTCCGGGTGATCGCGAGGTTGACCACCACCCCGGTGAGCGCGACGATCAACACCGGCCAGCCGTGGACGCCGGGCGGCGAGATCAGGCGCCGGATCGCGCCGTAGACGATCAGCAACCCCAGCACCAGCAGGGTCGTCCCGTTGGCCTGGGCGCTGAGGATCTCGGCGCGGCCGAGTCCGAACGTCATCGCCCCTTTTGCGGGTCTGCTGACAAGACGCGCCGCGACGAGTGCCATCGCCAACGCAGCGGCGTCCGTGAGCATGTGCGCGGAGTCCGACAGCAACGCCAACGATGACGAGAGCACGGCGACTGTGATCTCGGCTGCCATGAACAGCAGCAGCAGTGTCAGCGCCAGCTTCAGCCGCGCGGTCTCGCTGCTGCGGTCCAGCGCATGCTGGCTGGTCTCGCGTCCTGTGATTTCGTCGCCGTGAGCGCCGGCCATGGCCTGATCGTAGGCCGGGCCGACACGCGGCGCCAGTCCCAGGGTGCCGGCCGGGTCGGGTCGGGCCCGGCCGGGTCCGGCCCAGCCGGGTCGGGTCGGGCCCCATCGGGTCGGGCCGGGCCGGGTGAGGCGGGTCGGATCAGGCCCGCTGCTAATTCTGGGAGGGATCGAGCGGCATCCGTGCGACCAGCGCATAGCTGCCGCCCTTGCGCTCGAGCACGACCCGCCAGAGCTCGGCCGGATCGTCTGCAAACGCGTCGCCATAACTGGCGGGCTCGAGGATCCAGTCGCCGCGCTCGAGCTCGCCGTCGAGCTGGCCCGGCCCCCAACCCGAGTGGCCGGCGAAGATCCTGGCGCGGCGCAGGCCGGTGCCCAGGTGATCAGACGGTGTGCTGGCAGCGAGCACGCCCACGCTGTCGAAGGCGATCAGGGCAGCGTCGTCGGGATCCTCGAAGTCCGCGAGCACGATCACCGAGGATTGGCTGACGGGGCCGCCGACGTGCACGTCGTCCTCGGCATCGGTGAGATCCAACAGCTCGGGCACCGCGTCGCCCACCTTCGCGTCGGAGGGGCGGTTGAGGACCAGGCCCAACGCGCCCGCCTCGCTGTGTTCGACAACGAGGACGACCGTGCGCCAGAAGTTCGGATCCTGGAGCCCGGGGCCTGCGATCAGCAGATGACCGCGTGTCGAGTCCACACGCTAATTCTGGCACCAGGCCCGCCGGTCACTTCGTCGCGACCCCCTAGGCTTGCGCCATGTCCGAATATGTAACGCTAGGCTACGGCCGTGACGCCGACGGCATCGTGACGATCGCGCTGAACCAGCCACAGACCCGCAACGCGCTATCACCAGAGTTGCTCGGTGAGTTACTCGATGCGCTCGAGCAGGCGCGCGATGACGATGCAGCCAGAGTCGTCGTGCTCGCCTCAACGCATCCGACGGTCTTCTCCAGCGGCGGCGACCTGGCCACGTTCGCGGCGGACACGTCCGCCGCGGTCAGGCATGAGCAGAATGAGATGTTCCCGCGTGTGTTCATACGCCTTGCCGAGCTCGGCAAGCCGGTGATCTGCGCAGCGGGTGGCCAGGTCCTGGCGGGCGCCCTGGGCCTGATGCTCGCCTGTGACCTGGTGATCGCCAAGCAGAGCGCTCGCTTCGGCACGCCAGAGATCAACGTCGGACTGTTCCCGTTCATGGTCACGGCACTGCTCCATCGGAACGTGCCGCCCAAGAAGTTTGCCGAGCTGGTGCTGCTCGGCGATCCGATCTCCGCCGAGCAGGCCGAGCGGATCGGCATGGTCACTCGCGTGGTGGCCGATGAGGAGTTCGACGCGTGCGTCGCCGAGATGGCCCGGAGGCTCGCCCGCACCTCACCGCTGATGCTGCGCCTGGGCAAGAACGCCATCTTCCAGCAGCAGGATCTGGGGTTCGTGGCGGCCCTTGAGCAGCTGCAGGCACAGCTCACGTTCGCCCAGGGCACAGAGGATGCCCACGAGGGCATCGCGGCTTTCTTCGAGAAGCGGGAGCCGCACTGGAAGGGTCACTGATTGACTGGTCAGTCAGTAGACTCCGGGGATGACTCCTGACGCCACCCTGGGCGCTGATATGCCAGTTCGTGCGGCGGCCGTCCAGCTGAACGCCACCGAGGACGCAGACCGCAACCTCGAGACCGCCGATCGCCTGACCCGCAACGCCGCCGACCGAGGCGCACAGCTCGTCGTCCTGCCGGAGAAGTGGACGATCCTCGGCCGTGCCGAGGTCATGGAGGAGCACGCCCAGTCGCTCGAGGACGGGCCTGCGGTCAGCTGGGCTCGCAGTATCGCCGCGGAACTGCAGATCGACCTGATCGCCGGGTCGTTCGTCGAACGCCGCGCCAGGCAGGCCAAGACCTCCAACACCAGCATCCACATCGGTCCCGACGGTGAGATCAAGGCGGTGTACCGGAAGCTGCACATGTTCGACGTCGAGGTCGACGGCACCACCTACAGGGAGTCCGCGCGCGAACAGGCCGGCGATGAGGTTGTGACGACGACCCTTGCCAACGGCGCGGTCCTCGGCATCAGCATCTGTTATGACCTGCGGTTCCCCGAGCTGTACCGAGCACTGTCGGAGGGCGGCGCGACCCTGCTGGCCGTGCAGGCAGCGTTCACGCTCGCGACCACGCGCGACCACTGGGAGATCCTGCTGCGCGCCCGCGCGATCGAGAACCAGTGCTTCGTGATCGCCGCCAATCAGATCGGCGAGAACATGCCCGGCAACCGCTCCGGGGGCCGTTCGCTGATCGCCGACCCCTGGGGTCTGGTGCTGGCAACCGCGCCCGACAGCGAGTGCGCGATCATCGCCGACCTCGACTCGGCCCTGCTCCGAGACATTCGCCGCCGCCTGCCTGCGCTCGACCATCGACGCGCCGGGCGGCTCTACGCGACCGGGGCCGACGCGACCGGGGCCTCCGGGTGACCACCGCGGTGGACAAACGCCGGGTCATCCTCGACGCGGCCGTCAGGGTCTTCGCCCGCCAGGGCTTCCACACGTGCCGGGTTTCCGACATCGCCGACGAGGCCGGCGTCGCATACGGCCTCGTCTACCACTACTTCCCGTCGAAGGAGACGATCCTCGACACCCTCTTCCTCGAGCGCTGGGACGTGCTGCTGGCCGCAATCGCCGGCGCCGCCGCCAGCGACCGTGAGCCGCGCGAACAACTGAAGACGATCGCCTCCTTCATCATCGACTCCTACCGCCATGACCCGGAGCTGATGAAGGTGATCGTCGTAGAGGTCACCCGCGCCGCCAACACCTTCGGGCGCACCCATCTGAACAAGATCGTCCAGGCCTACGATGGGATCGCGCAGATCGTCAGGCGCGCTCAGGAGTCGGGAGCGTTCCGCGGTGAGGTCGATGCGCTATTGGCCGCGCAGGCCTTCTACGGATTGCTCGAGCAGGTGCTGACGCAGTGGATCTTCACCGGCCTGCAGATGACACCTGAGGAGTTCGAGCGGGTAAAGACCGAGATCGTCGAGATCATCTGCGGCGGACTCGACTCCTGATCCGCGCGCTCTCAATCTGCTTGAATGGCGACGCATGAAGGAGAGCCCTCTGGTCAAGCGCCTGCTCTGGTCTGGTCTGCTGGCCGCAATCGGTGCGCTGTCGAGCCTTGTCGCAGCCCGCATCGCGGCCGTCGTCTGGACGAGAGTTTTCCACGAAGATCCCCCGGAGTGACCGACGCAGCCGACGATCCGTTGGTTGTCGAGGCGGAGTCCGCCGCGCCTGGCCCCGCTGGGCCTGGCACGGCGTCGTCGGGCCGCGGCTCGGAGGAGCATGTCGTCGATGACTCGGGTTCCGGGAGCCAGCCGCCCCGCCGCCCGAGTTCGCTTCGCAGAGAGCGAGAGTCGTCTGGTGAGGCGGCGTTCCGCGGGGCGAGCGCACCCCAGTTCCCCTACGCCGAGCGTGAACCCACCCAGCAGTGGCGGCCGGTCGAGCCCCTCAGCTCCGCTTCGGGGCCTGCCACGCCGCCGTACGAGCCCGTCATGCCCGGCCCCGACCCCGGGCCTTCTGCGCTCGAGCAGCTCACCAAGCTGATCAACGAACGACCCGAGCTGGGAGTCGGGCTCGCATTCGTCGGCGGCGTCATTCTCGCATCTATCCTCAACCGCCTTGCCCGCTGACAAAGGTCAACAGGACAACATCGCCCAGGCGCTGACCGACGTCTCCGAGAACCTGTCGAGGCTGGTTCAGGACGAGATCGAGCTCGCCAAGGCCGAGGTCGTCGAGAAGGCGACGAGCATCGCGCGCGGAGCTGCTGCGGTGGCGGCCGGAGCCGTGTTCGGGGTGTTCGCGGTGATCTTCATACTGGTCACGATCGCGTGGGCGATAAACGCCGTGTTCGTCAGCGGGGTACCCGACATCTGGCTCGGCTTCCTGGTCGTGATGATCCTGCTGTTGCTGCTGACGGGCGGCACGTTCCTGTTTGCTTGGCGCAAGCTGAACGTCGGCCCGCCGACGCCGATGATGGCGATCGAGGAGGCCCGCAAGATCCGCGACACCGTCACCACGTCCGCCGTGACCCCCCCGACGGGCATCCCGACGTCCTCCAGCACAAGCCGTCAACTCGACGCATGAGCAGCGGCGACCCAGCCAACAGGCGCAGCGCCGAGGAGATCCGCGAGTCGATCGAACAGAGTCGGCAGGAGCTCGGCACCGCGCTCGTGAGACTGCGCGACGAGGTCACCGACCTGACCGATTGGCGCAGGCAGGTGCGACGCAATAAGGGGGAGCTCCAGGTCGCCGCTGCAGTGGTCGGCTTTGTCCTCGCCGGCGGGGTCGGCGGCGCACTGGGCACAGTCTTCGGACGCCGCAACAAGCAGCGATAGCGACTGTGGACGCCAGATCCGGCGGCAGGCTTCTTCCCGGCTCGCTAGATCAGCGACTTCGGCAGCGCGCCGACGCCGAGCAGTCCCGGGCCGATATGGGTGCCGATCACCGGCCCGATCTCGGAAACGAACACGGGCTCTGAGCCGAAGATCTCGCGTCCGCGCTTCACGAGCGCGGCGGCCTGTTCGGGTGCGTGCGTGTGCTGGACGACCCACGCGTCCGCGCCGTTTGCCTTCAGCTGCTCGATCAGCGCGACCAGGCGCTCGAAGGCTCGGCGGCTGGTGCGCACCCGCTCGACCGCGCTGATCTCCGACGCGACGGACAGGATCGGCTTGATCTTCAGCGCTGTACCGAGCCACGCCTGCGCGCCACCGATGCGCCCACCTCTGCGCAGGTACTCCAGCGTGTCGAGCGCGAACAGGAATCGCAGGGCATCTCGCGCCTGCTGCGCCCGCTCCGCGGCCGCAGCGGCGTCACCGCCGCCGTCGATGGCGGCGGCGGCCGCCATCAACATCAGGCCCTCGGCCCCACACGCGGTCTGGGAGTCGACGACCAGCACCCGTTCCGCCCGCTCGCCCAGCTGTTCCCGCGCCTGCTGAGCCGAGTGCACCGTCCCCGAGAGTCCGCCGGAGAGATGGATCGAGACGATCTCATGGCCTGAGGCGAGCAGCGGCTCGTAGACCGCCAGGAAGTCACCGATCGATGGTTGCGAGGTCGTCGGCAGATCTGGGCTCGAGGCCAGGCTCTCGAAGTAGGCGTCGTAGTCAGAGATCTCGGTCTCACGCACGGCGTCGCCATCGCGGTGGACGTAGAGGCTGACTTCGTGCAGGCCGAGCTTTGCCGCGAGCTCGCGCGGCAGGTAGTGGCAGCTGTCGGTGACGATCGCGACCGGAATCGGTCGGCCCGGCATTGGTCGGCCCGCGTTGCGGCTAGAGCAGGTTGTCGATCGTGAGCGGGGCGGCCTCGACCGGCTGTGGCGCTGCCTCGGCGGGAACATCGTCCTTGCCGAGCAGCTGCTGCAGTTCGCCGGTCTCGAACATGTCCATGATGATGTCGCAGCCACCGACCAGCTCGCCGTCGACGAACAGCTGCGGAATCGTCGGCCAGCCGGACAGAGCCGAGAGCTCCTGGCGGATGGCCGGATCGGGCAGGATGTTGACGGCGGCGAACGGCTGGTCAACGGCCTCGAGCACGGCCACCGTTCGAGCTGAGAATCCGCACGCAGGCGCCTCCGGCGTACCCTTCATGAACAGGATCACCGGATTTTCCGAGATCGCGCTCTGGATCGCATCGCGCATCGGGTTGCTGGGCGTGTCGCTCATCAGGCCTCCGTTGGGGTGATCTTGATGGAGAGTGCGTGGATCCGGTCGCCGAGCTCGGTCCCGAACACGTCGTACACGAGCTTGTGCTGGGCGATGCGGCTGAGCCCGCCGAACGCCGGGCCGGATATGACCGCCTCGAAGTGGGCTCCGTCACCGCTGACGGCGGCGCTGGTTCCGGGGATCGCCGCCTCGATGCGATCCTTCAACTCATCCGGGGAAACTGGCACAGCCGAAAGCGTAGCGAGTGACGGGCCGAAGCTATACTGAATGAAGCGTGAACGAAGCGATGATCACTCTCACCGACAAGGGCGCCGAGAAGGTTCAGGAATTCCTGGCCGCGCAGGCATCCGTCGCCGAGACCGCAGGTCTTCGGGTTGGCGTGCGTGGCGGTGGTTGCTCGGGGTTCCAATATGCGCTCGCCTTCGATGAGCAGCGCGACGGCGACGAGATCTTCGAGGACAAGGGAATCCGGTTGCTGGTTGACGGTCCCAGCCTGCCATATGTACGGGGCTCGGTGATCGACTTCGTCGACGGACTTCAGGGCGCCGGCTTCAAGGTCGAGAACCCGAACGTGATTGCAGCCTGCGGCTGCGGCTCCTCCTTCCGCGTCGCGGAGGAGGAAGAGGTTTCCGCGGTCTGAGTCGCGTGCGGCGCACCGCCCTCCTCGCGAGTGGCGCGGCGACCGTCGTGCTGATTCTCGCGGGATGCGGCGGTTCGGGCGCAGGGCAGGGCACACCGCGTCGTACATACACGTATACGGCGAGCACGCGGACTGTGCGCACCGCCAGCCCCGCTCCGCCCCCATCGGCGGCTGAGATCCTCAGAGCCGCGCGACTCACCGGCGAGAAGCGTGGATACCAAGCGCGGCTCCAGGTCAGCATCAGGGTTCCGCAGTTCGGCAGCGAACCGGCAACCGCCGTTGGCAGCGGCAGCTTCGACCCGTCATCCAACAGCGGCACGCTGAACCTCGCCGTGAACCCACCCGGACTGCTCAGCCTCATCGGCCCGCTTCCGACACAGGTCGTGATCGTCGGCGATGCGCTCTATGTGCGAGTGCCCGCGGGTCTGTCGGGAATGGTCGGCAGCCTGCCGAAGTGGCTCGAGGGCGGTGTCACGGGCCTGGGGCTGGCTGACACCGTGGATCCGGCTGTGATCCTCAGCCAGACGGCGCGCGATGCCACTGAGACGGTGCCGGGCCAGCACGCCCGGGTCGCGATCGATCCGGCCACGGGCCTCGTCCGCAGCCTTGTCCTTAGGTTCTACGACCCGACAATTCACGCCCACATCAGGGTCGCGCTGAGGTTCACGGGTTTCAGCGAGGTGGGGCCCGCGCAGGCACCGCCTGCCGGAGAGGTCGGAAGCCTCACGGCGGCCGCTCACCAACTCGGCTTCTGAGGCACAGCGAGGGGCCAAAGGTTGAATAATTCACCACTTCGCCCCAAGCTTCGACCAACCTCAGAGCCAGGGGCGTGTCCATCTCGAGCGATCGCCGACGCCCGTGCCGAGGCGGCCGGCGAGTATCAGCGGGCGCTCGCGCCTCGGAGGTGCAGCGGCGCTTCCTCAGGCGGACGCTCGGGGAGCTGTCGAGCGGTTGAAGTCCTCGAGCGTCAGCTGCGTGACGGCGCCGATCGTCACGGCGGGCCTCGGCACCGCGACCGCGATCCGCTCAACGCCATCGGGAGCGGGCAACTGATGTAGCGACCAGGCGTTGGCGGGCGGGTCGGTCCAGACCTCGACCAGGGCCAGGTCGTCAGCGGACCCGGCGACGACGGCGCCCGCGAGCGCAGGGATCACTCCGGTTCCGACGGCCTTGCCGACGGCCTCCTTGATCGTCCAGGCGCGTACGAACCAGTCCGCGACGAGGGCGTCGGGCAGGGCGCGCAGCGCCGCCGCCTCGCTGGCCGCGAAGCGCCGCTCCGCGATCTTCCGGGAGCGCGTCACGTCCGGGCGTGGCGCCTCGATATCCACACCGACCGCGGCGCCCTGACAGGCCGCGACCACGACCATCCGCCCGGAGTGCGCAACGCTGACGCCGAGCTCCGGCATCTCCGCCAGCTCGGGCTTGCCGTCCTCGGCGATGGCGATGGCGATGCCGACCGGGTCACGCTGCGCGGTGCCGGCGGCGGCCAGCCGCAGCAGCGCGCGACCGATGGCGTGCTGAGTGCGAACGTCGGCCGCGGGTATCGACTTCACCCGCTCGCGCTCCTCGGTGCTGAGGAGTGCGGCCGCGGCCGCGAGCCAGTCGTCGCGATCGGCGGGTGTGAAGCGAGCGAGCGTCAGCGCGACCGTCGGCATCTCAGGCTCACTGAACCGGCTCGTTGTCGAGCGAGCGCCAGAGGTAGCTGCACGCGAGCGTGCGGTGGGGGCGCCATGGCGTCGCGATCTGCTCCATGACCTCCGGAGTCGGCAGGGCGTCGAGCGCGTAGGCGGTCATCATCGCCTTGCGAATGCCGAGGTCGCCGACCGGCAGCACGTCGGGACGGCCAAGGTGGAACATGAGGAACATCTGGGCGCTCCAGAGGCCGATGCCCTTGACCGCGGTCAGTTCGGCGATGACCTCATCATCAGCGAGCGCGTCGAGCCGTTCGAGTTCGAGCGAGCCGTTCTGGACGTGCTCGGCGAGTGACCGCAGGTACCCGACCTTGGCACGGGAGAGGCCGGCGGCGGCGCGCAGCTCCTCGGGGTCGTCGGCGAGGATCTCAGCCGGTGTCGGCTCGCGGCCGTCAAAGCGGTCCGCAAGCCTCCGATAGATCGCGGCGGCGGCCCTGGTGGAGAGTTGCTGGCCGACGATCGCGCGGACCAGGGCGCCATAGTGCTCGCGCTGGCCGCCCTCGCGCCGCTCGTGCGGATCGTCAGGCCCGTAGCGGTCGATGATCTCGCGAAGGACCGGGTCGCCGGCACGCAGATGCTCGAGTGAGGATGGATCCATGGGCATGTCGCGTCAGCCCAGCTCAAGAAAGTCGGCGATCCAGATCCGCACGGCCGCGAGCGTCGCCTCGCCGACGCGGCCGGCGTGGCCGGTGATCCTCGCGCGGGAGATGGTTCTCACCTGCTCGGACATCGCCCATGAGCGTCGATCGAGTTCGGCACCGAGGATCTCGATGTGGTTCGGCCAGCCGCGATCCACAGCTGTGATCGGCACCACCAGCGCGAGGGCGTCGACGATCTCCAGGTAGCGAACGCCCGCCACCACGAGGGCCGGCCGACGCCCGGTTTGCTCCCGGCCGACCGCGATGTCGGGGGTGACCCAGACGATGTCTCCGGGCGAGATCGCGCCAACGGCCGGCCGGCCATCAGCCATTCTCGATGAGGTCCCACACGCCGGTCTCCTCGGCGTATGAGATGAGGTCCTGGTCGGGCGTCGCTGCGATCGCCGCGCGGAGGCTGGTCATGCGTGTCTCGCGCTCACCAAGACCCGCCAGGTACTCGAGATGCTGGCCCAGCGTGCGGTGTGCGAGGGCCGCCTGGTCCTTGAGGCGGTCGCGCACGTCATTGGACACCTTGATCGTGGTGGTCATACTTTGAGTATACCGGCGGGGTCCGGAGGCGGTCCAACGGCCGGGCGAAGGCAGGACGCCTAGCGTCTCAGGCCGACGCGCGCAACGCGGTGCCGTCGAGAGCCCCGAGGGCGCGCTCGACCGACATCGTGACGCAGGTGAACGTGGGGGTGTCGCGCAGGGTGTAGATGCTCGACTCGGTGGTGCGAAGCTTCTGCACGAGGTCGAGGAAGTCGGCTGGATTGTCGGCCTCGAACGCGACGACGAACTCCTGGTCGTCGAGCCCGAACGAGTAACTGGTGTTGAGGTCGACGCTGGGGAACTCCCTGCCGACGCGGATGTGCTCCTGCATGATCCGCCAGCGCTCGTCGGCCGGCAGGTTGTACCAGGCGCGGGTCTTGACGAACGGGTAGATGAACAGGTAGCGACCGTGGGCAGGTCTGACCTCCAGGCGTGACTCGTCCGAGTACTCGGACGGCTTGGTCATCGCCAGGAACGAGTAGGGGATCGTTGACCACTTCATCAACCCGCTCTGCTGGAGGATCACGTGGAACTCGTGAATCCGCTCGAGGTTCTCGGCCTGGGAGAGGATCAGCATGTCAGCGTCACCGCGGGTGCCCACCAGCGAGCCGGCACGCAGCAGGTGATCCTCGCCGAAGTCCTCGCAGGCGGCGAGGAACTCGCGCTTGTGCTCGTCACGCTCGGAGTCGGACAGACGCCGCCAGGCGGGATCGACCTGCAGGAACGTGTACTTCACGAAATGGCGAGCGGGCACATATCAATCATAAGGATCTGTACCGGTAGCCGAGTGGATAGGATCAAGGTATATGCGGATTGCCCTCGTCTCCCCGTATTCATGGACATATCCGGGGGGCGTCACAAGGCACATAGAGGCGCTGGCCGAGCAATATCTCGCCGCCGGGCACGACGTGCGGGTATTGACCCCGTACGACCCGGGTGGCCTCCCGGCGACGCTGATGCATCGCGGCGCCAAGCCCCAGAATCTGAAGGCGCCCGACTACGTGGTGCAGCTCGGACGGAGTGTCGGCTTCAACGCCAACGGCGCCGTCTCGAACCTGTCGACCGGACCCGGCAGCGTGACCAGGCTCTCGCACGAGCTGGCCACGGGCGACTACGACGTCGCGCATATCCACGAACCGGTTGCGCCGATGATCGGGTGGGTCGCGACGCTGCCGTTCGGGGTGCCGCTGGTCGGGACCTTCCACTCCTATTCGACCAAGCGGCTGCCCAACGCGATCGCAAACGGTTTCGGCGCGACCCAGGTGCTCAACCGCCTGCGCGTGCGGATTGCCGTCTCGGAGGCCGCCGCATGGACCGGCCGGCGCTGGTTCGGTGGCCGCTATCGCGTGATTCCCAACGGCGTCAAGATCGACGAGCACGCGCTCGACCAGGCGCTCACGGCGCAACGCGAGGGTGACGTGCTGCGGATCCTGTTCGTCGGCCAGGCCGTCGAACGCAAGGGTCTGCCGTTGCTGCTGCGCGCGTTCGAGGCGCTGCGCGAGCACGTTCCGACCGAGCTGACCGTGATCGGCCCCACCCAGGACGAGTTGGCGCCGCTGCTGATGGACCCGACGGGCGTGCGCGCGCTCGGCAAGGTCGATGATGTCACCAAGCACCAGGAGCTGTTGGCGGCCGACGTGCTCGCCGCGCCGTCGCTCGGAGGCGAGAGCTTCGGGATGGTCCTGACCGAGGCGTTCGCGTCCGGCACCACGGTCGTGGCCTCAGACATCGCCGGGTACCGGGACGTCGTCACAGACGGCGTCGATGGCGTGCTGGTCCCGCCGGCCGACGCGCAGACACTTGCCGAGGCGCTGCGCGACCTCTACCACGAGCCTGGCCGTCGCCGCCGGCTCGCTCAGACTGCGGCCACGACCGTGCAGCGGTTCGCGTGGGAGCGGGTCGCGCTCGAGGTCATGCAGGCCTACAGCGACGCGATCGCGATGCCCGAGCCCCAGGGGGTCGCCCAGACGTTCGCCGTCCGGGCGGGTTTCACTCCGGCCGATCTGCAACCGCGCGTGCGTGCGGCCAGGCTCGAGAGCCTCGAGCGACCACTCACCGTCGGGGAGTCCCGCCGCACGACCGTCGCGAAGCTGAGGCACGTCGGGATGGCTGCGATCACGCTCGCTGCGCTGGCGCTCGCCTTCAAGGCGCTCCAGAAGATCGGCATCACGAGCATCGGCCACACGCTGATCAACTCCCAGCCGTCCTATGTGCTGCTCGGCCTGGCGACGATGTGCGGGGCGATGCTGATGCGTGGCGTCTCCTGGTACGCGATCCTCGAGGCGGCGCTGCCGAAGGGACTGATCAGGCTCAGGGACGCGATCCGCGCAACCATGATCGGGGTACTGATGTCCTCGACGCTGCCCGCGCGTCTTGGTGAGCCGTCGCGCGCGCTGATCATCGCCCGCCGCACCGGCCGTCCGCGTGAGAACGTGCCGGTAGTGCTCGGCACGGTCGTCTCCCAGACGGTCATCAACGTCCTTGCCCTGATCATCCTCGGCACGGTCATGTTCACATCGGTCGACTTCTTCAACAATCCCAGTGCGCTGGTCATAGCTGCGGTGGCGCCGGCGGTGCTGCTGATGTTCGTGATCGTCGCGCCGATCGTGCTCCACTTCGGCTCCGGCACCAAGCGGTTCGGGCGTGCCGCCAACACGCTGCAGCGGGCTCAGAGCGCACTCGGCCGCGTGCGCGCCGGGCTGGTCGTGTTCCGCGATCCGCGCCTGGGTGTCGCGGCGACGGTCGCCCAACTGGCCGCATGGGGGCTTCAGTGCATCTCCTGTTACTTCCTGCTGATGGCGCTGGGGCTTGCCGACACCACTGGCTTCGCCGCCGCCGCCGCGGTTCTGTTCGCCGTGAACATCACGGCGGTGGTGCCGATCACGCCGGCCAACGTCGGAGTCTTCCAGGCTGCCTGCGCGACCGTGCTGCACCATGGCTGGGGCGTGCCCTGGGGCGTCGGGGTGGCCTACGGTGTGATCCTGCAGGCGGTCGAGGTCGCGACCGCGATTCTTCTGGGGATGCCTGCGCTGCTGCGCGAGGGCATGTCCTGGCGCGAGGTCCGGCTGCGCGCGATCCACTCGACGCCGATCAAGCTGCCTCCGCGTGGCCCTGTGGGTCCGTCGCGGGGACGTTCCGGCGCGACCGCTGAGGGGGAGCTGTCATCCGGGGGTGGCGTGCGTGCGTGAGCCGAGTGTCATCTTCGACGAGGCGCACAGCCAGGCTTGGACCATCCGGCCGCAGCTGGCGTCCGAAATGCAGCCCGCGCATCCCGGCGATGCCTCCTATGCGCAGGCCGCGCTGCTGCTCGAGGGCCACGACTTCGAAGTTGCAGCGAACGCGGCGCAGACGCTCGACGCCGGCGTCCTCGATGGCTGTGACCTGCTGGTGATCGCCCACCCCTCCGATCCGGAGTGGGAGCGAACGACGGGCGTCGGCTCGCCACAGCTGACCGCCGCCGAGCTCGACGCGATCGAGCGTTACGTGGATGGCGGCGGCGGCCTGGTCGTGCTGGGCGAGACCGAGCAGGACAAGTACGGCAACAACATCAACGAGCTGCTCGGGCGCTTCGGAGTCCGCCTGCGCAGCGACACGGTCCAGGACTACGAGCATTGCGACGGTGCGCCGACGTGGGTGCTGGCGCAGCTCGGTGACGGCGGGCGCGGCAGCGACGGTGACGTGCTGGCCGGAGTCGAGCTCGCCTGCTTCTACAGGGCGACCACGATCGCCAGCGAGAACGGCGCGCGTGTGGTTGCCAGCACCCATCGCTCAGCCTCGGTTCCGGGGGCGCCGCTGATGGTCACCTCGCAGCACGGCGCGGGCCGTGTGGTCGTGCTCGGCGACTCCGACCTGTTCGGAGACGACTGCATCGGCAGCCTCGACCACTCGGCGCTCTGGCTGAACATCGCCAACTGGGCGGCCAGGCGGCATGCTGGCACGCCTGGCCGGGCTGCGCAGCCAGCAAGCGCGCAGCCCGAGGAGGGCGTCTCGACCCTGATCGCTGAGACCGACGCGCTCGCGCTGCTGCAGGCTGCGGATGGTGCTCTGCGCGAGGATGCCGACCGTGCAGAGGCGGCCGCTCGTGTGGATGCCGTCGAGCGCGCGCTGCTCGCACTGGCGCCCGAGTATCCGAACCTCGCGGTCGCGGCAGAGGACCTGCGAGCCTGGGCGGACGGGGGTTACGGAAAGCCGGATTTCACCCGCGCGCTTGCCGCGTTCCGCCCGGAGCAGGGGAGGGTGGACGGGCGCACGCACCTCGCGTTCTTCCCGATGTACAAGCAGAACGGCTCGCCCGACACGTGCTTCGAGGCCGTGCTCGTGCGGGTCCCGTGGCCGGACTGGATCGCCGAGCTCGAGGCAACGCGCTACGACAATCCCAAGTTCGTGCCGGTCGAGCTGGTTGCGGCCACGCGCGGCTACGACAGCGAGTGCGCGGTCCTGTTCCCTGAGCAGGTCTCGGTCGCCGATCGCCAGCCCAACAACTTCGGTGCGATCTTCTGCGACCGTGAATCGGCGCGGCTGAGGCGGGTCGCGACGGCCGCAGCCGACCTGCTGCAGATCAACGTGGCGCCCGATGCGGCGCGGATGCTGGCCGACCCCGAGTCCTCCAAGCAGTCCTACATCCTCTGGGACCTGATCCACGATCGCGCGCACAGCCACGGCGACCTGCCGTTTGATCCGTTCATGGTGCGCCAGCGCGCTCCATATTGGATGTACTCGCTCGAGGAGCTGCGCTGCGACCTGACCGCGTTCGGTGAGGCGGTGACGCTCGAGCGTGAGGGGCTCGCGTTCGCCCGCAACGTGCAGTACGCGATCCTGTTCGACCGCCTGCTGCGGTTCCCGATCACCGGTTCACGCGTGCGCAACTACGACGGGCTGGGTGGGCAGCTGCTGTTCGCCTACCTGCACCATGGCGGCTACCTGAACTGGACCGACAACCGCCTGACGTTCGAATGGGACCGGGTCGCCGATGGCGTGGTCGGCTTGCGCGACGAGGTCTTCGCGCTCTACCGGGCCGGGATCGACCGCACCAAGCTGCAGCACTGGTCGGCCGCACACGACCTGGTGGCCAGGTATGTGCCGCCGGCGACGGGGTCGCGCTGGGCCGCCGGCACACGTGACTTCGTCGAGGTCGAGGATCCGCGGGTGTACGTCGATCAGGTTCTGCCCGACGAGTTCCCGCTCTCGATCTTCTACACCGCGTTGCGCGGCGCGCTCTCGCAGTCGTGAGCGATCCGGCGGGCGGGCAGGCGCCTGGCGGCGAGGCGCCGCGTCGGCGGCGCGGGTTTGCCTCTGACAATGCTGCAGCCGTGCATCCTCGGGTGCTCGAGGCGATCGCGGCGGTGAATGACGGGCATGCGTTCGGCTACGGGCATGACCCGTACACGGCCGCTGTGGAGCGGCGACTGGCGGCGGCGCTCGGGGCGCCCGATGCAGGAGCGTTCTTCGTGTTCAACGGTTCGGGCGCGAACGTGCTGTCGCTGCGGGCTGCGCTGCGACCGTGGGAGGGAGCGATCGTCTCTGCGAGCGCGCACCTGCAGATCGACGAGGTCGGTGCGCCCGAGGCCGTCGGGGGAGTGAAGCTCCTGGTCTGTGAGACGGTTGATGGAAAGCTGACTGCTGACGGCCTTGCCGAGCTGGTCGGGCGACCGAACGACGAGCACGCGGTCAAGCCGGGACTGGTCTCGCTGACGCAGTCGACTGAGCTGGGGACGTTGTATTCGCTCGAGGAGCTGCGGGTGCTCGGCGGGATCGCGCATGCGGGCGGCCTGCGGGTGCACGTCGACGGGGCACGGTTTGCTAATGCCGCAGTCGCGCTCGGAGTGTCCCTGGCCGACCTGGTGTCGGCGGCTGGCATTGACCTGCTGTCGTTCGGTGGAACCAAGAACGGGTTGATGGTCGGCGAAGCGGTGGTCGTGTTCGACCGGACGCTGCTCGAGGGCATGCTGCACCTGCGCAAGCAGACGCTGCAGCTGGCGTCGAAGATGCGCTTCGTGGCGGCGCAGTTTGATGCGCTGCTGACTGATCAGCTGTGGTCGGCGAACGCATCCCATGCCAATGCGATGGCTGTGAGGCTGTTTGACGCCGTGTCCGCGATCGATGGTGTCGCGGTCTCGCGGCCGCCGGAGGTCAACTCGGTGTTCGCGGTGCTGCCCGCCGAAGCGCGCGAGCGGCTGCAGCAGGACTTCGACTTCTACGAGTGGGATCCGGCGACGGGGGAGGTGCGATGGATGTGCTCGTGGGACACGACCGAGGACGACGTCGACCGGTTCGCGGCGGCGGTTCGCCGTGCGACGGGCAACGAATAGCGTGAGATTCCGCACTTAACGGTTGTGATTCGGTTGTCATCCCTTGACGACATGGGCATTTGTGCGGTAACAATCAGCAGAGTTCAGCGGTAGGCGACAACGATGTCGGCCAACCGAGGGTAGGGAAGCTTCAGGGTCAAGGGGTTGGCTCGGAGCTGAATCGCAGGAGCGACAACACCGTCGCGGACAGGGCCGTCGCGGTGAAATAATGAGGATTGTCAGTCTGTTCCGTGGTGCATCGCGGTGCGGGCAGGCCGGGACATTTTGGTGTCGCCGGAGGCGCAAGGAGGCTGCCTTGTTGGGATTTGAGCCAGACATACAACGGATTGGAAAGGTCCGGCGATGAGCATCACAATCGATGAGCGCGATCAGGATGAGCGCGATCAGTCTGTAGCTCCGGCCGTCCATTCTGTGACCCCAAAGGTCGCTCGTGCTCTGAGCCATGACTGGGTGGGGCGCAAGCGGGAGCGCCGTGACTACCGCAACCGGCCGACGGTCAGCGCGATCGTCCCGACGCTGAACGAGGCGGCGAACCTGCCGCACGTCTTCGAGAGCCTGCCCGACGGCGTCAACGAGCTGATCGTCGTCGACGGCCATTCGCGTGATGAGACGATCGAGGTCGCGCGTGATCTGCGCCCCGACGCACGCATCATCCTGCAGGACCGCAGGGGCAAGGGCAACGCACTCGCATGCGGCTTCGCGGCCGCGCGTGGGGACATCCTGGTGATGATCGATGCCGACGGCTCGACGGATCCAACAGAGATTCCGAGCTTCATCCGCCCGCTGATCCACGGCGCCGACTTCGTCAAGGGGTCCCGCTACATGGAGGGCGGCGGCAGCGCCGACATCACCGGACTCCGCAGCCTCGGCAACCGCGCCCTGGGGGCCAGCGTCAACCTCATGTTCGGCACCAACTACACCGACCTCTGCTATGGCTACAGCGCCTTCTGGCGCCGCTGCCTGCCGCAGCTGCACATCACCTGTGACGGGTTCGAGGTGGAGACCGTTCTCAACGTGCGTGCCGCCAAGGCCGGGTTCAACATCGTCGAGGTGCCCAGCTACGAGCAGCTGCGCATCCACGGTCTCAGCAACCTCAACGCGTGGCGCGACGGCAAGCGCGTGCTCAAGACGATCTTCAGGGAGCGATTCTCGCGGCTGCCGGAGGCGAGCGATGAGTGGATGCCGGAGTTCGCCGAGCTCGGACCCGACGTGACTCCGGAGCTGCAGGAGTTTGCGGCCGTCTCCGGGCGGATCGTGATGCCGCTCGGTCAGAGCGCTCCCATGTCTCAGGCGCTCGTCGGCTCAGCCTGAGCGGTCCAGGTACCGACAGCGACGCTCGCGGAGCGGTTCGGCCTGGAGGGGCGACGTCGACAGCTTCCTCGGCGAGGTCGATGGCTACGGCAAGCAGGGCCCAGCCGACCGCCGCCCCATCCTCAGGCGGTCGCCGGATCCTGAAGCTCTACGAGCGCAGATCGAATCGAGGCGATGCTGGAAAACACAGCCCGCGTCAGCATACGATCCGGAAATTCAATGCCGAATGCATCCTCGAGCGCGAGCATGACGTTCACGCTCGCCTGGGATGTCATTCCCGCGGCATAGAGATCGGCGTCGGCTTTTAACGCGCCCACGGGTGTCGCCACGCGCGCGTGCCTACCGATGATCTCCCTGATCGTATCGTCCATGACTAAGCTCGCTCCTCTTCGGGGCTGGTTTGCCCCGGTGGAGGCAGATATGGCGGTTCACTCTAGCGCGGGCAGAGGCTCCGTCTCGTGCACAACGTCGCCGTGGTCGCGGTCGCCATTGAGCTGCGCTGCTTCCTGTGGGCCGCCGCCACCGCACCCTGACCGCCTAACCAGCAAGCAGCACTCGCAGCGCACCGCCGGCAGCAGCAACACGGCCATGAGGTAATCAAGACCCTCGTATTTCAGACTGGCAACGCCGTCACCGAGGCCGACGTCCCGCCCTCCCGAGACACCGCAGCACCCATCGGCGACGACGAGTTCACGGCGAAACGTCTGCCTGCGCACTTGACAAACGCCGCGCCCGATCAGCTGTCGTTGAGCTGACTATTATCCAAACAGGGGTAGCCCACGAAGGGCATGACACGAGAAGCAACGGGGAAGACGCGGTGAACATGACGGGAACACTGCGTTCTCGCGAGGACGATGACGGGGCCATCACTGGCAGGCCGTGTTGGCTGAGTACGGGGCTGGATCCGATCTACGGTGTGCTTCATACACCGCCTCCGCGTGAGAGGACAGGTGTGGCCGCACTGATCCTGCCGACGTTCGGTTGGGATAACGACTGCTCCTACCGCCAACGTCGAGACTGGGCCACGGCGCTCGCCAGGGCGGGTGTCACCACTGGCCGGATTGACTTCCCAGGAACCGAGGACAGCGTTGGCTCGCCCCTCGATTCGGGCCGTATGCATTCGTGGCTCGATGCAACGGGCTGTGCGGTTAGCTGGGTGCGGCGACTGTCGGGGTGCGAGCGGCTGGTCGTCGTCGGAATCGGTCTCGGTGGGTTGATCGCTTATCAGGCGGCAGCCGAGCACGCTGCGATCGACGACTTGATTCTGTGGGGAGTGCGCGCCAGTGGGCGTGCATACATGCGGGAGCTTCGTGCTTATGCTGCAGTCGTCGCCGGTGAGATCGGAGACACCGACATGGTGCGTGCCGACGGTGCTATCGGAATCGGCGGCCACGCGATGAGCCGCGAGACGGTGGACGAACTCAACGCGATCGACCTCTCAGAGATCGAGCTCCCGCAAGCGCGACTGCGCCGCGTCCTGTTGGTCGGTCGGGATGCTCACGGGGTCGACGAGACGCTGAGACGTCATCTCGAGGAGTCGGGCGTCGCCGTCACCGTGCGCGAGGCGGACGACTACCACTGTCTGATGACGACTCCAGAGCTGGCTCTGACGCCGACACAGACCATATCGGCGTCCACGGCGTGGCTGCTTGACGTAGCGTCCAGCGAATTGGGGCATATCGGTCACACGCCCACAGGCGAGAGTCCGGCTGTCCCGGACTCTGTGGAGTTTGAGTACGACGGTGTCCCGATCCGCGAACGCATCGTCGAACTGTCCACCCCCGCCGGCCGGCTTGTGGGCATCATCAGTGAACCCGTTGACGGTGCACAGGCGCCGTACTGCCTTGTGACCCTCAACACTGCGGCGCTTCGGCGCACAGGCCCCAACCGCATCTTCGTGGAGATTGCCAGGCGGGCTGCTGCGATCGGCGTGCCGACAGCCCGCTTCGATCTGCCGGGATTTGGCGATTCCGATGGCAAGGCGACCAGAACCATAGAGCGCACGACTGAGTCTGATGCAGGTTCATTGGCGGCTCTGAGGGCCGTCTACGATCATCTCCAAGAGCAGGGGATTGCAGACCGCTTTGTCACGACTGGGATCTGTATCGGCGGCTATCTGGCGACTCGGGCCGTGCTCGCGGACACGCGGGTGATCGGCTCTATCACGGTCAACGTCTCCGCGTTCAAGTGGGGCCGTCTTCAGAGGGAGCAGCAGCGCAGGTGGGCCCGTTGGCTCATCGGACAAGACGTTGTGGTGAACGACCAGGTCCGTCTACGGCTGCCGTCTCCGATTCGCGCGACGGTCGACCGCCTCATTCACATCCGCTACCTGATCGAATACGGCGCCAGACGCCGACTGGCGGGCTTTGATGTCTTGTGGCGTATGTCCTACCGTCGAGAGATCGCAAAGATTGCCGAAGCTCTGGAAGAGCTGGGTGACACGGACGCGCAGATGTTCCTGATGTTTACGCAGGGTGAGGAGATTCTGCGGTTTCTCGCGCAGCCAAGGGTGGCCGCGACGCTGCAGCGTCGGCGGAACCTCGATGTCACCATGCTCCCGAGTGGGGACCACATGCTCCGCCCGCTCTGGCTTCAAGAGCTCCTCTTTGGTCGCGTTTGTCTGTTGCTGCAAGAGCTGCGCCTTACTGTTGAACTTGACAGTGCGTTGGAGCAGCCCACGGGGCACGGCGAAGATGCGGCGCGTTAGCGCTGTATGTGACCGGTCAGATCGGCGGCAGCAGTTGCTTGAATGGACGTATGGCTAGACCGATGGTTTCTAATCGAATGCCCAGTTCTGCATGCGCGACTCTCAGGACGTTGATCCAGGAGGTACAACCCGGTGTCAAATGAAGCACCCGCCTCGACAGCCGCTCAGACTGAGTTCCTGCAGGAACTCTTCACGGCCGGGCTCCTAATCGAAAGTGGCGCCCCGGGTGTTTATGGCCATAGCGCCGTCTTCGAGCAAGTCAGGGACAGGCTCAGTGCCGTGGTTAGTGAGATGGCGGCCGCGCACGGTGCCTCCCGCCTTAGCTTTCCGCCGATTATTCCGAGGCGGGACCTAGAGACCAACGGCTACGTCGGCAATTTTCCACACCTCGCAGGGAGCATCTTCGGATTTGAGGGCTCCGAGGCTGATGCCATCACCCAGAGTGAGCGCGCCTCTGCTCATGAGGACTGGAGCGAGTTTCAGGCGCAGACGGATCTCATGATGCTCCCTGCTGCTTGCTACCCCGTGTATCCGGCGCTTGCACAGCGGGGTCCCCTGACTCCTACGGGTGAGATGATCGACATCGGCGGGTCTTGGGTGTTTCGCCATGAGCCGTCGCTGGATCCGGCTCGGCGCCAGGTCTTCCGCATGCACGAGATCGTGCGCATCGGCGAGCCTCAGGCTGTCGCGGAGTGGCGCTCAGAGTGGGCGAAGCGCGGCGTCGAGCTGTTCCGTGAGATCGGCCTGCACGGCCAGCTGGAGAACGCAAATGACCCGTTCTTCGGTCGCTACGGCAGGTTGCTTGCCGCCAACCAGAGCGCGGAGGATCTGAAGTGGGAGCTGCTGGTGGGGATCACCGGCTCGGAACCGACGGCCTGCGCATCGTTCAACTGCCACCTCGATCATTTCGGCGAGGTCTGGGGCCTGCGGCTCGCCGATGGCTCGGTTGCGCATACCGCCTGCGCGGCCTTCGGCCAGGATCGGATCGTCCTTGCTCTGCTGCGTGCACACGGCACCGACCCGGCAACGTGGCCAACTGACGTGCGCAGCCGGCTCGGGCTGGATTGAGGGAGCGATGCGCGCTAGCAGAGCAACCCTGGCAGGACTGGTCGTCTGCTTCCTCTTGGGATGCGGCGCGCTGACAGGCTGTGCGGAGTCATTGGCGTCAGACGTAGGCGCGACCTCACACGCGTCAGGTCGGTCCAGGGCACTTGCGAAGAGTGGAACGGGAGGCCTCAGGCGCGTGAATGTGAGGTCGGGCGGCCATCTCCGTTCGTACCTGCTCTACGTGCCGCCTGGTGACTCGGCCAAGCACCGCCTTCCGCTTGTGCTCGTCTATCACGGGGTGAACGCCACGGCGGCCACTCAGCCGGCGGAGACCGGTCTCCTGACTGCAGACGCGCAGCAGCACAACATGATCCTGGCATTCCTGCAGGGTTACGACGACTCGTGGAACGAGGGAGCCGGAGACACGCCCGCTCATCAGGCCGGCATCAATGACGTCGCCTTCACCGCGGCGGTGCTCCACAAGATCGAGCTTGCCTACAGCGTCGACCTTCGTCGGGTCGTTGCGACAGGGTTCTCAAACGGGGCGCTGCTCACAGAGCTGTTGGGTTGCCGCATAGCCTCGGACCTGACGCTCATTGCTCCGGTCGAAGGGCAACTGCCGGCCTCGGTCTCGAGCGGCTGCCGGCCGCGCAAGCCGGTCTCGGTCTACGAGATACACGGCACCGCGGACGCGACGATCCCCTACGGAGGCGGTCATTTCGATGGCGTTGGAGGCGGAACCACGGTGCTGTCCGCTCCCGACTCCGTGCAGCGCTGGGCGTCGCTCGATCATTGCGCTGCAACCGCGCAGCAATCGAAGTCCGGTGACGTCGCGCTGACCACCTACAGACCTTGCCGAAATGGCATGACGGTCACTCTTGACACTATCGCGGGGGGGCAGCACGATTGGCCAGGCGACTTCGCCCAGACTCTTGTCGGCGTGATCGGTTCCCTGTCCGGCACGCGCCGAGCCGTGACTCCCTGACTCGCTCCCCACGCGGCTGATTCGTGGGGCCAAGACCGTGAGCGGTCCGTGCGTCACTCGCCCGTGATCGCGACCTCCGAATGGACCCGGTCGTCCATTGCCTCGAGTGCATCATGATCGAGAACCGTTCCGCGGACAGAGAACACGTGACCATGATTCCCCTCGCGCCAGTCGACGGCCTGGCCTGGTCCGCGGTTGAGAATGATTTCGGTCACCGCGGGGTCGGCCTGGAGCTGGTCCAGGCCCTCAATGGCGGTTATGAGCTGCATCGAGCGCGGCGCATGAACGTAAAAGAGGAAGCCAACGCGTTCGGGTGCGACCGGCCGCTCGTACTGGACGGTCTCCCCGAGCGCTATTCGCAGGCTGTCCTGCAGCAGTGCGACATCCGTAATGTCGGCGAGTATCTCCGGTACGCCTCCACCGATGCGACCGTTCGTCTCGATCACGCGAGCTCCCGCAGGGGTGAACTTGATCTCGGTATGAGCGCAGCCCGTATCGATGCCGATCGCCGTCAGTGCCTTGCTCGCTGTGTCGAGCGCGGCCCGTCGGTCCTCCGGCGAAAGTTCGGCATCGATGAAGAATCCCGTCTCGCGATAAGGCTCAGCCGGAGGGAAGCGACCGTTGACCGCGACGTGGCTTATCAGACCGGCGCTCACGACGCTTTCGACGGAGACGTAGTCCGCGAAGCACGGCCTGACGCCGACCACCCGGTCTTGTAGGTACTCCTCGAGGACGAGCTCCTCGCCAGTACCGGCGGCAGCGACCTGCCGGGCCTCGTCGAACGAGTCGACCCTTACTGTGTCCCGGCTGCCCTCGCTTTCCCGACGAGGTTTCATCACCGCCGGGAAGCTGATACGCGCCGCCAGCTCTCGCCAACCCTCAGCGTCATCGGTGGCAGGCACCGCTTCGAAGCCCGGAACCGCGATGCCAGCCTCGCAGAGGGCGAGGCGCTGCGCGTATTTGTCCGCGAGCCGCGTGGCGGTCTCTCGCGAGTGGAATCTGAGGCCGAGCCGTGCGGCGAGATCCGCTGTGAACCGGACGCGGCTGTCCTTCAGCGTGAGGATGCCCTCCGGTTGGAACACTGATATCGCGGCGGCCGCCTGTTCGGCGCCCATTCCGGCAACGTCCACGACCTGACCGAGCCGTGGCAGCAGTCTCGCGGTTGTGACGCTGTCGTCCGCCTGGGTGTCGACGACCCAGATAATCGAGCAGAGCCCGCGTGCCGCCTCCGCCACCTGCAACGCCGGGAATGACTCTGGGTGGTGAACGAACGCGAGCGTTCGCTGCGTGTTCTCGAGAGCTCCGGCGTTGCTCACATCTGTGACCGTGCCCGGAGGATGTCCGCGTTCGCCCACAGGTAGCGGTCGTTGCTGACCATCACCAGGCCACCATGTGCGTCTCTCAGGAGACGCTCAACGCTGGTCTTGGTGCCGCGCTGATACCCGCCGATGCCACAGATTTCGAGTGCTCCGCGTGCCGCGTCGACGCCGAGCCTCGAGGTCGAGACCTTGAGGCTGCGCAGCGACGAAAGTAGAGCCGGACTGTCGATCGTCTCCGCGTCCGCCTCGTCGACCGCGTTCCCGACGGTCTCCCAAAGCGCCCGCGACTGATTCAGAGCCAACGACAGCTCGGATAGGCGGAGCGCAGATGGCGGCGTCACGCTTGGATCTTTGCGCGCCGCTGCTCGCACGTAAGCATGGGCCTTACCAGCCGCCGCGTCCGCGATCCCCACCCACACTGAGCTCAGGAACAACAGCTGTGCCTGCAGGCCGCCGGCGCTCCCGATCATCGAGAACGGCACTGGGTAGATCAGATCCTCGTCGACGTCAGCTTTCAACAGGAAGGCGCGGCTGCACGTGCCCCGTAGCCCCAATGCGTCCCAGTCCGACCGTGGCTCCAACTGGGGGCGCCGCATGATCGCTTGGATCTGATCCCCCGGCTCGCTCTCGGGCGTCCGCCGCGCGGTGGCGACGACGATGTCCGCATACTCGCCGTAGGAGATCGCGAGCGCCTCCTTGATGAGGACCAGCCGCGCATCGACCCGTTCGAGAGCGCAGATGCTCTGACTCACGTCGCCGCCGGTGCCGATTTCACTGTTGGCATTGGCGAACAGCGGCTGGTCGGTTACGACCTCCCGCTGCAGCTCGCGCAGCGACTCGGTCGTCCCGTGGCGCGACAGGTTCGAGATCTCCATGCTGTGCATCGCAAGAACCAGCGCGCTGGAGCAGCAATGTGCGGCGACCGCCCGAACTGCCCCGGCAATCTCGGATGGCTTCGCACCGCGGCCGCCGAACTCTCGAGCGACCATCGCCGACAGCAGTTCGTGCTCTCGAAACGCCTCGACTGACTCGTGAGGAAAACGAGCGTTGACATCGACATCGTCGGCCGCGGGTCCGGCGACCTCAGCGCCGATGCGTGCCGCGATGCTGGCCAGCGACTCGGTGGATCCACTCGTCTTGATGATGACTCCCTGGAAAGCGCTCGTTTGTGTCTTAGGCGGCCAGCCGGGCTGCCATCCTGTGATGGCTGCGCAGTCTACGGAGCCGCGATGACGGCGGTTGTTCATGCGGCACCTGCTTACGACCATCGCACCCAGGGCGGCCGGAGACCCGCCTCTTACTGACCAATCTGCTCCGTTCTACGAGCGACGTGGCCGTTCTATGAGCGACGTGGCTGTAACGAACTGGGCAGCCAGCTCAACTTGCGGCCAGAGATGCTCGAGAAGATCATCAGTGCGATCACACCGGACACGGCGGCCACGACCAGCCGCATCGCGATGAACGGCACTGAGCTCGGCAGTAGGGCGAGCCCGACAGCCATTACACAAACGCTCAACGTCTGGATGACGAGTCGAAGTGGTGGACGGCCCGGCTTGCGCTCAGTGGGCAATCGCCGGCGCAGCCATACGTATTCGGCGGACGTCGCTGCAATCGTCGCGCTTACCGAGCCCGCGAGACCGATGACCGGCACCAGCGCAAAGTTGAGCGCAATGTTCATCGAAGCGGTACCCACCGCTACGATCGGCAGCGCACGGCTCTTCCCGGAGCCGGCAAACAGCTGCCACATGGCAACGTCACCGATGGCCGGGAAGACCATGAATGCCGTCAGCGCCACGATCAACTGCAGGTCATCCGGCGTGTAGCTGGGGGGGGCCCAGATCCGCAGCAGGATTGGAGAAGTTGCGCAGAGCGCCATCACCACTGGCAGCGCCAGCAACGTCAATCTGTCTCGGGCTTGAGAGATCACGTGTCGTAGCTCCTCCGGATCCTGGATCGACATCGCCCGCGGCATCCAGCTTTGACTGATTCCGAAAAGCAGCATCAGCACGAGCGAGCCGATATTCCCTGCGATGGCGTACCGCGAGAGCTGGTGGTGTCCCAAGTCGGCGTTGACGATCAACCGGTCAGCGCTTCCGTCGACGAGATCAACGAGCGCCGCCGGCAGTCTTGCGCTGGCGTACACGAGCGCGGGCACGATCAAGGCGAGGTTGGCACGACGGGGGATCATCGGCCGCGTGAAGACCAGTGCAGCAGATAGCGCGACGACCTGCGCGACCGTCTGACCCAGCACGTAGTCAGTCGCCGAACGGCGGACCACGATGACGAGCAGCACGCTGAACGCCTCGGCCAGCGTTATCTGAATCACTGTCACCACGCCGTATTGCCAGAGCTTGTCCCGGCTGCGCAGCAGCGCCAGGCAAGGAGCCGTGGCGGCTGTCAGAAACGTCCACAGGACGGTTAGGGAGAGCGCACCGTGGAAGCTCCCAAGCTTCGCTGCTGGTGCCCACCAGTACCCGCTCACGAACTCGATCACGAACAGCCCGCCCGCTACCGCGATCCCGATGCTCAGCATCTTCCGGGCCACGACGTCACCGTGCTCGGCAAATACCCGCTGGACGCCGATATCCATCCGCCAGGTGGTCAATACGATCAGCAGCTGCATCACGGTCATGCAGGCAACAAGCAGCCCGAACTGGCTCGACGGTAAGAGGCGGGTCAGAAACGGGGTACTGACCGTGACAATCGCCAGCTGCCCCACATAGAGCGCCGCGTACAGGAGGTCGCGACCGAACAACGCTCGCAGGTGCCGTTCGGGTGGGTCAGCCATTATCCTCGGTTGATGCTAGTTGACGAAGATCGAGAGTCGCCCCTGGTGACGCCGTCTGACGTCAACGTGATCAACCAGGCGCCGGTGCGGGTCGTCCAGGTTGACCTCAGCGAAGCGGTTCCGGATATCGACTGCACGAGATCAGACGGATCCTCGTATCGCGCAGCATGGGTCCTGGTGAGACACGAGGGAACACCGCGAGGGAACATCATGCTCGAAACCATCGACGGCAAGGTGTCCGCGGAACGCCTGCAGGATGCCGTCTCCGCAGCGTTTCCGTCGCAACCGCCATCACGATCCCGGCCCGTCAAACAACCTCGGGTCAGTGTGATCTTGCCCACTGCCATGACTCGGGTCTCCCAGTTGCAGGCTTCGGTTGCGAGTCTCGCGCAGGTTGACTACCCGGACTTCGAGGTGATTGTCGTGGACAATAACCGTGGCGATCATCCTGCGGTTGAACTGTCGGGTGTGCGTGTGGTGCGCGAACATCGTCCAGGTCTCTCTGCTGCCCGCAACGCTGGGCTCGCGGCAGCGACTGGCGAGATCATTGCCTATACAGATGACGATGTTGAGGTCGACCGCGATTGGCTCAAGGCGATTGTTGCTCCATTCGTGGAAGATCCGCGCGTAGCGATCGTCACCGGCTCAGTCTTTCCTTACGAGCTGGAGAGCGAGGCACAGATCTGGTTCGAGCGCTACTACGGCGTGCTACTGGAGCGCGAGTACTCACCTCTGCGCTTCGATCGGACCCGAGGATTCGGGATCAGGCGCACTGATCTCAGCACCGGCGTCGAACTCGTGTATCCGATCTACAAAACCGACGAATTCGGGATAGGCGCGAACATGGCGATGCGTGCCAGCGCAATACGAGAGATCGGAGGATTCGACCTCGCGCTCGGCGCCGGCACACCGGCGAGGGCGGGTGAGGAGACGGTCGCGTTCATAGGACTTTTGATGAGGCGCCGGGCGCTCGTGTACGAGCCGAGTGCGATCGTCTGGCACAAGCACAGGGACTCGGTCGAGGCACTCGAGCGCCAGACCCACGGTTACGGAGTCGGCATGACGGCGATGCTTACCGCACTGCTGTTACGCGAGCCCGTTCATTTCCTCGGCCTAGCATCGGTGGTGCCGGCTTGGTTGCGGCTGCGGCTCAGGTGCCAGTCAGGCTCACATGTCGAGCCAAGCGGGATGGTCGATGACGACGCCTACCGTACGAATCTCGACCGGCTGGGCCGTAATGGGATGCTCAAGGGTCCGCTTGCGTATCTGCGTGGAACCTGGATGCAGCGGCGTTGGCGCCCGAAGTCTGCGCCCGCGTCGTCCCAAAGTGGCTAGCGGTGAGCGCTCGTACACGACTCACCGCCATCATCGGGGTGGGCAGCGCTGCGCTCTCAGAAGTGCTGGTGGCCGCGGCTCCGCCACATTGGTTGAAGCTGCTGGGTGTGCTTCTGCTCGCATGCACCTCGAGCGGTGCCGCTGTCATGTGCTGGCTCGATGCCGGTGAGCCAGTGGCCCAGGCGGGGCTGGTGCTGGTCATCAGTCTTGCAGTCTTCGCGCTTACCGCCGGGCTCATGATCTGGGTCTCCAGCTGGCACCCCCGTGCAGCCTTCGGGGTGCTCGCCCTGGCCAGCGCGATCTCTTGCATGTTCCGATTGACGATCCCGGCACAGTCGTGATCGAACACGCGCACCCTCTCGGGTCGGGCAAGTCGCAGGCGGAGCGGGAGGCCCCATTCGAGGCGCCTGAGAAGGCCCGTGTTATACCGCCGCTGCTCATCCCGGTTCTGCTCGCTGCCGGCCTGGCCGCGTGGGTCATCGGTATCTCCAGCGCCACGCCGCAGACGATGCCGATGGCCGGCCTTCTGGTCGGCCCCAATCGCTGGGTCCCGATCGGCTTTGCGCTCGTCTTCCTGGCGATAGCCGGAGAGTTGGTGCGCGCCAAGCCACGCAACACCGTGCTGTTCGCATCGCTTGTCGTGTTCTTGGTGATGGTCTACGCGGCGGTCCCGATCGTCTTTGGTGCTCCTGAATACGCCTGGGTCTACAAGCACGTTGGGGTCATATCCGAGTTCCAGCGTTACGGCCACATCGTGCACCCGTCGGACATTTACAACGAGTGGCCGACGTTCTTCGCCGGAATGGCCCAGATTGCCGCGCTGGCGCATGTTAATCCCATCACGATCGCGGCTTGGGCGCCGCTCTTCTTCGAACTCGCCAACGCCTTGCTGGTCCTTGCGCTCCTGCGACTCATGACCGACGACGACAGGACGGTCTGGCTGGCGCTCGCGCTTTACGAGGGCTTCGTGGCCTGGGTCGGCCAGGACTACCTGTCGCCACAAGCGTTCGCCTATCTACTTTGGCTCGGTGTGGCCTGGATGATTTTGCGCTGGCTGCGCACGCCTGATCCAGCGGCTGCTGAGGCTGGCGCCCCGACGGGCTCACGGCCGGCGCTGCTTCGCTCGAACGAGGAGTCCGAGCTGCGGCTCCTGGTCACGCCCGGTGTTCGCCGCGGCGCCATCGTCCTGATCTCGCTGTTGTATGTAGCGATCGCCAGCAGCCATCAGCTCACGCCCTACATCGGGCTGCTGGGAGTGGCCGCCCTGGCTGTCTTCGGGTTGGTGCGTCCGCGCTGGATTGTGCTGCTGCTGGCTCTGATCACTGGTGGCTACCTCGCCCTGCACTGGCACCTGATCGAGTCCGAGTACATCGGCGACTTCGGCGGGGATCCGATCGCGAATGCCGCCGGCGTGAGCGCCGGGAGTTTTCAGCAATCGGCCGCCGCGATCTGGACAGAGCGCTCCTCCACCCTGGCCATGTATGGCATGTGGCTCGGCGCGATCGTGCTGGTGATCCCGCGGCTCCGGCGTCGTTCTCGATATTTGATTCCGATCTTGCTCGCGTTCTCGCCGATTCTGATCGCCTTGGTCAGTAGCTACGGTGGAGAGGCGATCTATCGTGCATTCATCTTCTCAGCTCCCTGGTCAGCATTCCTGATTGCAGACGCGGTGGTGGAGTTGTTCGCCTGGGCCATGCGCCCAGCTCTGGTCGTCGGTTTGGCGCTCGTGCTTGCGGCGGGGGTTCAGGGTCTGTTCGGCCGTGCATACGCCTACGCGTTTACGCCGGCGGACGTGGCAGCCAGTCAATGGCTCTATGCGCACACGCCGCGCCGCTCGCTGGTCGTATTACCCGACGGGAACTTCCCGGTCGGCGAGTCATCCGACTATGGGCGAGGCTCGGTCCAAATCATGCCTGCCGATCCCACCTTGGGCCCCGCCTGGATGAACGAAGCCAACAGCAGCCAGGTCAAGCGCTGGCTGAAGCGGCTGAACTGGTCGGCGGCGTACATCGTGACAAGCGCAAGCATGGAGCGCGGGTCACGTTACGACGGGGCACCAATCGGCTATGCCACTCTAGCCCGCCGGCTGAAACAAGGGTTCATGAACGCACGATTGGTCTTCAAGAACGCGAGCACGAAGATCTACCGGATCAAGATCAGGTAATTCGTGGTTGCGATCTCGGTCTTGATCCGCTCCTTCAACAGTGAGGCCACCATCGCGCGCACGCTCGGCAGCGTGCGCCGACAGAGCGTTCCTGCAGAGATCGTGCTTGTCGACAGTGGTTCCACCGATTCCACGCTGGCTCTCGCCTCACCGTATGTTGATCGCCTTGTCACCCTGCCGAAATCCGAGTTCACCTTCGGCCGTGCTCTGAACCGCGGCTTTGAGGTTGCCAGCGGGACGATCGTGCATCCTCTGAGCTCCCACTGCGAGCTTCAGCACGAGACCCACCTCGCCCGAGTGCTCGAACTCCACGAGGACCCTCGGATTGTCGCCACCAACGGGGTCACCTTCGACGCTTTCGGGCGGCCGCTCGACGGCCCCATCTTCGTTGATCAATGGCCTATACCCCAGTTGCTGTGGTGGGGTCTCTCGAACCATAGCTCCTCAGTGAGACGCTCGATCTGGGAGCGGGTTCCCTTCAACGAGTCACTGGCCGCCTGTGAGGATAAGGAATGGGCGCTGCGCGCCTATGCAACCGATTCTTCATCGGTGATCGCATATGACCCGCAACTCGACGTTCCTGCTGAGCACCGGACCAGCCAGGGCTTCGGGCGGCTGCGCCGCCGCGGCTACGTCGAGGGGTACGCCCTGCAGTCGATCCTGCCGGACCTAAAGGTCTCTTTTTCAACAATGCTCAGGCAGTGGGTGTTCTGGGCACCAGCTAACTCTCGCCTGCCGCGGCCAGCGTACGGGCTGATGTTACTGCGCTGGTGGGAGGCGGCAGCGGTGATGCGTGGCGCTCGCGCGGCTCGTCGCGATGCAAGCGTCGGGCGGCGCTCGACCTCGCTTTGATCGGAAGCCAAATCTTGACTCATCTAATCGCAACGGACGATGTCCCCTCGGACCAATAGAATTGCGCGCCGGGGGGACGATGAACGAGCAAGGCAGAAGCAAGCTGATCCTGTGGGGCCTTGCTGGCGTCGTCATTGTCGCGATCGCTTTGGGCGTGCAGTTGTTGAGTAACTCGCCAAATGGCAGGTCACATGCTCATAGGCACCTCAAGCCGAGCCCAACTCCGAGCCAGATCAGCTCAGGCTGGAAGCTTGTCTTCAACTCCACGTTCAAGGGAAGGGCGCTCGATACCTCGATCTGGCGGCCGGGCTGGTTCGGCGCTGGTGTGACGCCGCACATCAACAGGAATGAGCCCGCTTGCTATCAGTCGAAGAACGTCACATTTCCTGGCGATGGGACAATGCACCTCGCGGTCACCAGGCGGCCAAGCGAGTGCCTCGGGGTGCGTGAGCCGTACACCTCGTCGATTGTAAGCTCGAATCCGTACGATGGCCGCACTTCCGGGGGGTTCCAATATCGCTACGGGCTCCTCCAGGTGCGTGCCGACTTATCGGCAATACACGGGAAGATTGCGAACTGGGTGTCGATCATGACCCTGGGACAGAACTGGCCGGAGGACGGCGAGGATGACCTGTTCGAGACGATCTTTGGGTACCCCTGCCACTCAATTCACAGTCGCACTCACGCCCTTCGTGGCCTCTTCGGTTGCGACCGGCGGATAACTCCAGGTTGGCACACGATCGCCGTCAACTGGGCACCAAATTACATCGCATGGTATTACGACGGGGTGAAGGTGGGCGTGGAGCATGCCGGCGTCACCTCCTCGCCGATGTATCTGGCGATCGTGAACACCGTGTCGAGACGTGCGCTTACCATGGCGACGCCTGGCCAGTTGCGCGTTAGGTATGTGCGCCTGTGGCAGCCGGTTGGTCATAAGTACGCCGATCAGGGCTACTTCTACCAGTACTCCAAGTGAGCGCTCGAGTGCGGCACGCAGATGCAGTGCCGTCGGATCGAGTCCCGAGGGTCGTCGTTGTGGGTTCGGGCACGCGCTTCATCAGCGGCATCAGCTACTACACGTACAAGCTGGCACTGGCGCTGAGCGAGCGCTGTGAGATTGCCGTGGTGCTCATGCGACAGATCATCCCGCGACGCTTCTACCCTGGTCGCGCGAGAGTTGGGGCGCGTATCACCGAGCTCGAGTTCCCTGCGGAAATGCAGGTGCTGGACGGCATCGACTGGCACGGTCTTGGGCTTCTGCGCGCCGTCAGGTTGCTGATTCGGTTCAAGGCGGATTACGTCATTTTCCAGTGGTGGACGGGAGCGGTTCTGCACCTGTACATCGCCCTCGGGCTCGTGGCCCGAATCTCTGGCGCGAAGGTGATAATCGAGTTCCACGAAACCCAGGACACAGGCGAAACCAAAGTTGCAGGCGCGGCGGCGTATGTCCGGATGTTCTCGCGAATCTTCACCGCCCTTGGGGCCGCGGCGGTGGTGCACTCCGAGAGTGACGTGCCGGCCGTCTCGCGACTCCTTGGCACCGGGCGCCGGCCGATCGTTGTGATCCCACACGGGCCGTTTGACCACCATCTGCAGGGCACTAAGGTTCGCTCGGCTCCTGCCGATGTCTGCAACGTGCTGTTCTTCGGCACGATCAGGCCCTACAAAGGCCTTGAGGATCTGGTAGAGGCCTTCAACAGCCTGGAGCCAGTAGAAGCCGACCGTTACTGGTTGACCGTCGTCGGGGAGACGTGGGAGGGCTGGGATCACCCGGCCTCGCTGATCGAGACCAGCCGGTACCGTGACAGGATTACCTTCGTCAACCGCTACGTCACCGATGAGGAGCTCAGCGGGTTCTTGGCGGGAGCCGACGTGGTGGCGCTTCCGTATCGCCGATCGTCCGCCAGTGGCCCTCTACATGTGACCATGGCCGCCGGCAGGCCCGTGGTGGTCACGAGTGTCGGCGGCTTGCCAGAGGCGGCGGAGGGCTACGGCGGCGCGGTGTTTGTGCCGGCGGGTGAGCCGGTCGCTTTGCGTGAAGGGCTCACGCGAGCTGCCGAGCTTGTGGGGGCTACCTTCACGGATCCGCGTTCCTGGTCAAACACTGCTGAAAGGTACGCCGATCTGTTCCGCGTACTGAACGCTGAGAGCGAATGATCAGCGAAGCAGGCGCGCTCACCGGTAACGAGCTTCACGCTGACGTGGCCATCGTCGGCGCGGGGCCAGGCGGAATAGTTACGGCGCTTGAGCTCGCAAGGGCCGGCGTTGATGTCCTGCTGATCGAGAGCGGACGTTCAGCGGACGACGCCGTCGCGCAGGCTTTGGGAGATGCGATTCTTGACAGCGACGGCAAGCACGCGCCCATGGATCTCACGACCCGCCGTGGAATCGGTGGTACGTCGGCGATCTGGGGCGGTCGCTGCGTGCCGTTCGACCCGATCGATTTTGAGGATCGGCCTTTCGTAGACGGCGTTTGGCCGGTCACATATGAAGAGCTCGCGCCGCTGTTCGGGCGGACCTGCACGTGGTTCGTCTGTGGACGACCGGCCTTCACTCGCGCTGCGATGCCGCATCTGCCGGCGAGCATCGTGCCTGGGCTCTCGGACGGAGCGGTGCTGAGCTCGAGCTTTGAGCGATGGTCGCTCCCGACCAATTTCGGCGCTGTGTATCGCAGCGAGTTGGAGGCGTCGGCGAACCTGCGCGTCGTTACCGGCCTGACCTGTACGCGAGTCGTCCCCGCTGCCGACGGGGGTGGGGTCGATCACCTGGAGGCACATACCCATGACCGCACGGTGATCCGCGTCCGCGCCAAGCGATACGTGTTGGCGGCCGGCGGGTTGGGGACCACCCGGTTGCTACTCGCCTCACCAGATCGTGACGGCGACGCAATTGGAAACCACTCGGACCATCTCGGACGCTGGTACATGGCTCACGTCGAGGGAGTCGTGGCCAACGTGCAGTTCACAACGAGGCCGGAGGACACCGTCTATGACTACGAGCGCGACACGGACGGGGTCTGGGTGAGACGGCGCTTCTCGTTCAGCGTGGACAGCTTGAGACGCCTACGGATCCCCAACGTTGTTGCGTGGCTGGCCAATCCTGACCCGCCGGACGCTCGGCATGGCAGTGGCGTATTGTCGTTCGCCTACCTAATGCTCGCTTCGCCGCTGGGCAGGTTCATGTCTCCGCCTCCACAGCGGCTGGCACTAACCGGCCACGACGTGCCCGGTGTGCCTTACGGACCTGTCGAGCGGACCTCCGTCATCTCGCATCTGCGCAACGTCGTGCGCCAGCCGCTCCAGACCGCGCGATTCGCCATCTCCTTCGGTGTGGGACGGTTTCTCGTGCCGGGGCGGAAGTCACCAGGCTTCTTCGTCCGACAGCCCTCCAACCGGTATCCGTTGATGTTTCATGGTGAGCACCTGCCCGAACGTGACAGTCGCGTGGTGTTAGATGAAAGCGTGGACACACTGGGCATGCCCAGGCTCAGGATCCAAGCGCGCTTCACCGAGCATGACGTCGACGGCATCGTCAAGGCACATGAGGAGCTGGACCGCTTCCTGCGAGAGCAGGGCCTTGGGCGCATCGAATATCTCAGTGACGATGTCACCGCGCACGTCCAACGCCGTGTCGGCGCGGGGTTCCACCAAGCCGGGACGACTCGGATGGCTGATGATCCGGGCGATGGTGTCGTCGATCGCAACCTTGCCGTCCACGGCTATCCCGATCTGTACGTCGCGAGCAGCTCAACCTTCGTAACCTCAAGCCAGGCCAACTCCACGTTCATGATCGTCGCCTTTGCCCTCCGTCTCGCTGACCGGCTGCGCGGGGAGCTGGGCTGACGGCCTAGCGCTTGCCTCTGACTCGAAGACTACGCACTCAAAGCTGCATGCTTGACCGTCAACCTTGCGGCAGTTGGAGGCGGCTCACGGGCACATCGCTCTCGGGAGCAGCCTACCCCGGCCGTTCATCATCGGACGCCATAGTGCTGCCGAGACTCAAAACCGGGACTGGTCAACGCCCGCAGCGATCGCTCCCGGGTGCTGCCACACTCGTACGTAGGTCACTCGGAGGGCTGCCTGCCTTGCCACCTGGGGCGCTTTTCTCGAGGCGGAGTAGGCGATTGCCAGATACATGGCTTGGCCCGTCATCTTTGTCGTATAGCCGACCCTTGTGCCGTTGTAGTACCAGGTAACCGAGCCCGGCTCCCAGTCAGCCGCGATCGTGTACCAGCCACCATGCAGTTGCGGAAGACAACCGCCGGCCCCCATCAGAATGTTCTGCAAGCTGTGGAACCGGGTGCAAATCGTGCCGTCGACACCCTCGAGAAGATCATCCTCGCCATCGTTCGGCCAGCGCTGCCCCAGCGTCATCACCGCGGGCCAGTTGGAGATGTGGCCCCATGAACCCGGTACGAAGAGCCTCGCCTGAACCAGTCCGTACGTGAACGCGAAGCCTCCCGAAGAGCGCCCGTCATCAGGGTTGGTTGAAAGGATTGCGCCGGTATACGGACGGATCTGACCCTTGCAACGTGATGCCGTTGCCGTGAGGTTCATCTCCACAGAGTTGTTGCCAGGCAGCGTGACGTTCGCAGGGCTGTAGCAGGCAAGCTCATTGGTGTTGATTGGCCCCGTGATCCCATTGCCAAACCACCCGGGGCGCCAGAGCGACCGGTCCAGCTTGGTTCCCGTGAAATCCGAATCGAGGATCAGTTGCCACTTCCCGGGCACCCCTAATGGCTTGGGTTGCGGATTCGGCTTGGGTTGCGGAGTCGGGCCGCCCTTCGAGTGGCCGGCGGCTGCGGCGTTGGCGCGCACAACCAGGCTGGCTTGAGCAAGAGCGGGAGCGACAAGGCTTGACGCGACCGCTCCCAGAACAGCAGCGACCGCGGAAGCGACACGGAGGTGGGTCATGGCACGAGACAACCAACCCAGTGGGAGCTGCTGCAGCACCACGATGACGATACAAGCCGACCACCCGTACTCGCTGCAAGACACGCTTCACGGGGCATTCGGTCATATGTCCAGCTTTCCAAGCACGGCTAAGCGGTGCGGGTGGAGCGTACCGAAGGGAGGGCAGCGCGGAAACCGTCCGCGACGTCAAGGCCCCTCTCCCAGAACCCCCTCCAATGCCCTCGATTTCTTCGTTTCGGCGCGCGGCGCTGGTTGCCGTCGTCATTGTGGCCAGCGCCATTGCCGGCATCGCCTCGGCCCCGGCCAAGACGACGCGGGGACAAGCAAAATTGAGCCACTCTTCTACGAGGGCGGAGAAGCCCGGTAGCGCGAAGAATCATCGCGATGCCGCCAAGAATCACCGCCATGCCGCCAAGAATCACCGCCGCAGGCGGCGCCACGCAAAGCGCCGCCACGCAAAGCGCCACCACGCAAAGCGCCACCACGCCGGGCGCCACCGTGCCGCGAAGCGGATCAAGACTTCAGCGGCCCGTAAGAACGCGCCAACGAGACCGACTGCGACAGCCGCGACCGCGACTACTCCGACCACCACGGCTACGAGCACCATCCTCGAGCCGACCGGGATCACGGGATCGTGGAACCTGGCGCTCGACTCTGAGTTCGACGGCGCCTCGCTCAACACATCGGTCTGGCAAACCGGCTGGTTCAACAGCACCGGTACAAGCGGTCCCATCAACAGCAGTGAGACGGCTTGCTACTCACCCAGCAACGTCAGTTTCCCGGGCGACGGAGCCATGCATCTCAACGTCACCCACACTGCGTCCACCTGCGGTGGCGCGAAGGAGCCCTGGACCGGCGCGGTCGTCACCACCAACCCCAACGACGGGCGCGGCAGTGGCGGATTCCAGTACACCTACGGCGTCGTCGAGGCACGGGTCTACGTTCCGGCGGACGGCAATGGAATCGCCAACTGGCCAGCGGTCTGGTCTGACGGTCAGTCGTGGCCGAATGACGGCGAGGATGACGTGATGGAGTCCATCAACAACAAGGTCTGTTCAACCTTCCACGACCCGCTGGGCGCTCCCCACGTCTGCTTGAAGACCGGCGCGGTCACCCCCGGCTGGCACACGTTCGCGTCTGATTGGGAACCCGGGTCGGTGACCTACTACTAC
The DNA here is from genome assembly GCA_963848435.1 of uncultured Conexibacteraceae bacterium. Lineage (GTDB taxonomy): Bacteria > Actinomycetota > Thermoleophilia > Solirubrobacterales > Solirubrobacteraceae > Palsa-465. The sequence continues at coordinate 1,066,510 of CAWKDQ010000011.1, forward strand.
GACGGTCAGAACGTGGGCAGCGTCACCACCGGCGTCACCTCGTCCCCGATGTACCTCGTCCTGGACAACACGGTCGATGCAACCGACTTCAGCAACAACGTCGCTGACTCGATGCAGGTCCAATACGTCCGGGTCTGGCAGCACTCCTGAACCCAGCAGCGAACCTGGCTACTGCTCAGCTGCGCCTGAACCCCGCTTCGGTCTCAGATAGATTCACGCCCATGCCCCAGATCGATGGCGACGAGCACCGCGGACGCGGGGAGCGACCCGTTGCGTGGCGCGAGAAGAACGTCGAATGGGCACGCTCCTGACGGCCCGGCAACCAGAGGTCGTCGTCCCGTCACCGGAGGAGGATGCGGCGGCCCGGACAACCATTGTTGACCTCGAACTCAGCCACCCCATACCGCCCTTTCCGCAACTGCTGGCAAGCGGCGGCGTCGCTCCCCGTGCCTGGCTGGTGGTGAGGCTTTACGGCGAGCCGCTCGGGATCGAGCGCGTGGACGCAACGGTGCTCGACGAGCCGAGCGCCCTTGTTCAGCTTCTGCGTTCGCGCTGGAGCGCAGATGCGCAAGCGCGCGGCACCTCGCTCGACGGTTCCCCCTCGGAATCGCTTGCGACCGGTGAGACAACCTTCGCCGCTGAGCATCGGCAGTATCTGAACGTGGCAAGTCCGGTCTCAGTGGTGGTTCCCACGCACGAGCGCCCCGACGACGTCCGGCGCTGTCTGGACAGCCTGGTTGAGCAGGATCATCCGAGCTTCACGGTTTGGGTAGTCGACAACGCACCGTGCTCGGATCTGACTGAACGAGTCGTCTCGTCGTTCGCCGATCGTCTGGACGTTCGCTATCTTCGCGAGCCGGTCGCAGGCGCGTCACGGGCTCGCAACCGAGCACTCGAACAGGACCTCGGGGACTTCGCCGCCTGGATCGACGACGACGAGATTGCCGATCCGCTCTGGCTGAGCGAGCTCATGCGTGCGCTGGAGTCGCGGCCAGGCATCGACGGAGTCTCCGGCGTGGTCGTCCCAGCAGAGCTCGAGACGCAGGCTCAGGTCTGGTTCGAGGAGCTCGGTGGGCACAGTGATCGCGGCTTCCACGCCGATGAGTTCTCGCCGGCAACACGCGACCGCTTCAATCCGCTCTTTCCAATCCCCTCATTCGGGATCAGTGGCAACAGTGTCATCCGCACAGAAACAATGCGTCGGGTCGGTGGCTTCGACGAAGCTCTGGGGCCGGGCACCAGGGCACACGGCGGCGAGGACATGGTCCTCTTTACGGAGATTCTGCGTCGCGGCGGCACCGTTCTTCACCATCCCGCAGCGCTGACGCGCCACTACCATCGCCGCGACGTCACGGGCCTAAGCGCGCAGGTGCGCGGGTACGGGATCGGGCTGACCGCCTTCTATACCTCACTGGCAGTTAACGACCCGGGCGTGATCCCTGAGATGCTCCGCGTCGTTTTGCCGGGCATGCGTCACATGCTCCTGTCGTCGAATGGCGAGCCAGAACCGATCGCCTCACCTATTCCGTCTGGTCTCCGTACCGCGAAGCTTCGCGGCCTGCTCGCCGGACCATTCGCGTACCTCAGCGAACGCTTCCGACACCGCTGATACGGTGGCGTGAAATGGCGAGAGCGGATGTGGGGCCACGGCCTTCCGATGAGGCGTTCTCGCTGTACTGGAAGCAGCGTGACGGTGCCACACCGAAGTCTCCGATCTGGATGGCGCGTGCAGCCATCGATCTTGGCCGGTCCTTTGGTCCCATGTACCGGGTCTGGACCGCGAGCCCACGCCTGACGGTGCAGGTCTCGTCGTCTCTGAGCGGGCGGTTTGTCGCATCACGGCTGGCCTACCGGTTGGCCGGACGGTGGGTGGCGCGGCCACTGCTGAGCGTGCTAGAAGTGCCCGAATCAATCGAGGGCTACATCGCGGGACCGCCGGGCAAGAGCCGGCGCCTCAACCTCAACCGGGCCAAGACTTTCGGCATCACCCACGCCGCTCTGCCCGGGGGGAGGCGTGCGAACGAGATCTACGCACACTGCAACAACGAACGGGACCTGGCTGCGGACGGTATCGATAAGGCGGTCGCTGCCCCAGGGACCATCTCGATCATGGCGGTCGACAAAGACGGCGAACCAGTCGCCGTTGGCATTGCAGTGGTCGACCGACAGGAGGCCTATCTGAGCCATCTTGTGGCGATCTCTGGGCGCGACGAGACCCTCCCCGCACGATGGTTGGTCCACACGGAGATCCTGCGTCAACTGATTAACCAGGACGTTCACCGACTGTGGTCCGAGGGCCCGCTTGTGGCGACGAAGGGGAACCAGACGTTCCAGCTGCGCCTGGGGTACGTCTTGGCTCGGGCGCGTGTGATCGAGACCCCCTGAACCAGCTGCCGCCTCGGCATGGTTATCTCGTACATATCTCGATATGTACGATTCTCGAGGATGGCGCGTCCCAATGTCTCAGTGATAGTCCCCTTCCGGGGCAGCGCCACCGAGTTGACCGAGGTCGTCGATCGTCTTGCTCAGATCACGTTTCATGACGATGATGAGCTGATACTTGTCTGGAACTCAGGTGAGGAGATTCCGCCGGTTCAGTCCAGCCTGGCGCAACTCCGAGTGTTGCCCGCCTGCGCAGAGGAGAGTTCGTACTACGCGCGGAACGTCGGGGTCAGATCCAGCCGCCACAGCTGGTTGCTGTTCATAGATGGCGACTGCTGGCCGGCCGCGGAGATCTTGGACGAGTACTTTGCCTCCGGAGAGGTGGACAATGCTGGACTCATCGCCGGCAAGATCGACGCGCTCCCCGGCAGCACCTTGGTTGAGCGCTATGCACTCTCTCGCGCGCATCTTGACCAGCAGAAGACACTGGCCGCCGAACCGCTTCCTTACGGCCAGACAGCCAACCTGCTGGTCTCACGTTCGGCATGGGAAGCGGTTGGTGGTTTCGCAGAGGGCATCAACTCCGGAGGCGATGCCGACTTCTGTTGGCGTGCGCAATACGCCGGTGTCGAGCTGAGATACGCAGCGTCAGCGATCGTCCGGCACCGCCATCGCCAAACGGTCGGCGACCTCTGGGAACAGCACATCAAGTACGGTCGTGGAGCTCGGTGGACAACCGCCAGGCATCGCCTCAACTCGGATAAGGGTCCTCCGGTCGTTCCCGTTCTACGCGCAGCGGGCCGATTCCCGCTCACGGTGGCACGAGGCAACCCGGAGCTGATCAGCTTCGCGTTCCTCGACGTGGTGAGCTGGGCTGGGCTCTGCGTGGGATGGTTCCGTAGCAACACTGCAGCCGTTATCCAGCCGCCTGGATCACAGACCGCAGCGGCGGATGATTAGCGTGAAGTTCCCTGCGTAGTCGCGCCTGAGAACGCCGCATCCCAAGCGTCCATCGGGGAGATCAGCCGTATCTCGATCCTTGAACCCCACCACGAAGTCATCTGCCCAGCGCACGATGATCACATCACCATGCGCCTGCCGAGTCCTCCACCGGTGGACCGATAGGTCGAGGTCGTAGTGCTCGTAGACGTTGGCGAGCAACGACGATGCCGCTGCCCCGTGCGGAACGCCGTCGTCGAACGCCGTCCAAAACTCGCTGTCCCGCAGCCAACCACTTCTGGATCAGCGCAAGACCGGCTGAAGACTGAACCAACCCCGGTCCCGGCCGGTTTCCTCCTCGGCGAGCCGCACCCGCAGAACCTCGGTGGGGTCCCAGCGCTGCGAGGTGGCGGTCGCGATCACCCAATTAGCGGACGCTCCTCGAGACGCTTGCAAACATGTGTCGGCGCCGGGGTGGGTTCAAGCGGCCTTGACAACATGATCGTGAGCGCGTGAGCAACGTATCTCGCGAGCCGTTAATGATCTTGTGGTGCATAAGACTGTGATGCTCGCCGGTGTTGCTGGCTCCGATCTGAACCCGCGGCGTCGTGGAGCTGCGTTGCCGGCACTCGAGTCGGTGGCGAATCGTCCAATCGTTCAACATGCGCTGGACAGCCTTCTGGATGTTTGCGAGCGGGGTGTTGTGTTTGTGGGAGACGCAGAGGCGCTCATGGACCTTCGGAGCGTCGTCACCGACCAGTTCTACGAGGTCCCCGAAATCGACTTTGCCTTATGTCCCTTGACGTCCGGCCTTGCGGGGATAGCGCAGGCGGCCCTGCCGTTCGTTGCTGAGCATGCGTGCGTGATCTGGCCAGCGGACGGCCTGTACGACGGCGATGTCCGGCAACTCTTGAAGGTGATCGAGCCGGGTTCAGCTGATATGACGGTGCTTGTTGAGGCGAGCGGACGCAGTGCAGACGTAGGGCTTCTCGGCCCGGGCGTACTGGCGCGCATTGCCGATCAGTTGCAGGGTGGTGGTACGGTGGACCTTGCCACCGCGGCTCATTCCGTGGCGGAAATGGGCATCAGCGTCGACTGGCAACCCGTTGAGGGTTGGCGCCGCTACGGCGGGCATGGAACCGATCTGCTCGAACTGAACCGAATCGCGCTCGACCGCCAGGAGGCCGACGTACCCGCCCGTCTGCGCGCAGTCAACCGAATCGAAGGACGAGTAGTGATCGATCCCTCAGCCGAAGTGCAGTCGAGCGTTCTGATCGGGCCGGCCGTCGTGGGGCGCGAAGCCATAGTTCGCGACGCCTATATCGGTCCATACACCTCGGTGGGCGCGGGCGCGCGTATTGAGGGCGCGGAAATCGAACGCTCGATAGTGTCCCCAGGCGCAAGCGTGATGCATGTCGGAAGCAGGTTGGTGTCGAGTCTCGTCGGGCGGGACAGCCGCGTGTTCCGGGACTTCGCGTTGCCGCGAGCCTTACGGCTCTGGGTGGGCGAAGGCGATGACGTCGCGCTCTGCTGAGTCTGGGTCGGACGGTCGCCGGCGCCGGCTGATCGGGGCTGCAGTGATCGTGACCCTGGTCGCGGTGGTCGGCCTGGCGGCGGGCCACAGCGGCGGTGGCTCGCCGGCAGCTGCTGCAATGGTCTCAGCTCCCCCCGCGCAGCCGCTGATCTCGCCGAAAACCGTCTTCCCGCTGAGAGTCGGACCAACCGGCCGGTATCTCGTCGACGCTTATGGCCGACCGTTCCTGATTGTCGGCGATTCGCCCCAGGCGCTGATCGGTGACCTCTCCGAGACAGCAGCCAACCGGTTCTTCGCCAACAGAGCGGCGGCGGGTTTCAACTCCGTCTGGATAAACCTGTTGTGTGATGCATATACGGGCTGTCGCTCTGACGGCCGCACGTACAACGGAATAGCTCCATTCACCACGGCCGACGATGTGTCCACACCGAACCCGGCCTACTTCAGGCGGGCGGACGCAATGATCCGACTCGCGGCCGATCACCACCTGGCCGTCTTTCTCGACCCGATTGAGACGGGTGGCTGGCTCGACGTTCTCAGGCAGAACGGCGTGGCGAAAGACTATCGGTTCGGCCGCTATCTAGGAGCCCGCTACCGGGCGTTCTCCAACGTCGTGTGGTTGAACGGAAACGACTTCCAGACCTGGAAAAATGCTGATGACGATGCGCTCGCCCTGTCGGTGGCGCGGGGAATCCGGGCCGCGGACCCAGATGCTTTGCAGACCGTCGAGTTGAACTATCCAGCAAGCACATCGCTTTCCGATCCGAGGTGGAGGACCGTGGTCGGGCTCGATCTCGTATACACGTACGGTCCGACCTACGTCGAGGTTCGGCGTGCCTTCACGGCGGGTGCACACACTCCTGTCTTTTTGGGCGAGGCGAGCTATGAGGGTGAGCACTACTACTCCTCGCCGGAGACTCTGCGACGTCAGGAGTATTGGTCGATTTTGAGCGGCTCCTCCGGCCAGTTTTATGGAAACCATTACACGTGGCAGTTCCTGAATGGCTGGACACAGCATCTCGATACGGTCGGATCACGCCAGTTGACGTTCGTCGCCGATCTGTTCTCACGGCGGTCGTGGTATGACCTCGTGCCGGATTTTCACCATCATCTGGTGGTAGCAGGATATGGCCGCTACACCCGCTCCGGGACAGCCAACGACAGCGACTACGCGACTGCGGCGGCCACCCCTGATGGCAGGCTCGCCATCGCGTATCTACCGACGGACCGAGCGGTGACCGTTGATATGGCTCGCATGGCGGGCCCTCGCGTGCGCGCCCAGTTCTACGACCCTACTGACGGGCGATATGAGCCGGCCGCGGGGTCACTGTTATCGCCGCACGGCGTGCATGTATTCCGAGCTCCCGGCGAGAACGCTGCTGGCGACAGCGACTGGATCCTGCTTCTGTCGACCGTTGGCGGCGTGGCAGGAAACGGCGTCCCGACACGTTTATCCAAAGAGCATCTGCTCTAAACACTGATTTCGGCGATCGGGAGGTCACCGTTGCGAGTACTCGTCACAGGTCACAACGGCTACATCGGCTCGGTCTTGACGCCGTTGCTCACAAGGGCAGGGCACGAAGTGGCCGGGTTGGATCTCAACCTGTTTGCTCCTTGCACCTTCGGCGACGCACCCGCCGAGATCGAGGCGATCCAGAAAGATGTGCGCGACGTTGAGACGGCCGACCTGGTCGGCTTCGACGCGGTGGTTCACCTCGCTGCGGTCTGCAACGATCCAGTCGGAGATTTGAACCCGCAGGCTACCTATGACATCAATCATCTCGGCTCGGTCCGAATGGCTGAGAAGGCCAAGGAGGCGGGAGTCTCCCGGTTCCTGTTCGCTTCGTCGTGCAGTCTCTACGGCAAAGGGGAGGACAATGAGCTCCTCGACGAGAGCGCGCTGTTTGCCCCGGTCACGCCCTATGGCGAGTCGAAGGTCCTCGCTGAGCGGGACATCGGCCCACTCGCGGACGAGGCGTTCACGCCCACGTACCTGCGTAACGCCACCGCGTATGGTGTCTCTCCGCGTCTGCGCGCGGACATAGTCGTCAACAACCTTGTCGGTTACGCGGTCACAACTGGCAATGTGCTGATTCAGAGCGACGGCACGCCATGGCGTCCGCTGGTCCATATCGAAGACATCTCGCGAGCGTTCTTGGCTGTGCTCGATGCGCCGCGCGAAGTCGTGCACAACGAGGCGTTCAACGTGGGTTCGAGCACGGAGAACTATCGGATCCGGGAGATCGCGGAGATGATCGGTCAGGTGGTCCCCGGTGCTCAGGTATCGCTGGCAGAGGATGGGGGCCCCGACAAGCGCTCCTATCAGGTCGACTGCTCGAAGATTCGGCGGGTTCTGCCACAGTTCGAGCCAGCATGGACCGTGCCGCGGGGAGTCGAGGAACTGCATGACGCCTATGTGGCCAGCGGCATTACCTACGCAGAGTTCACCGGGCCGAGATATCTGAGGATAAAACGGGTTCAGGAGCTACAGGACGCCGGCCAGCTCGGCGGCGATCTGAGGTGGCTGGTCCCGGCCGCGGTGTGATTCATGATCTTCACTCGTGCCGCACTGCAGGGCGCCGTGATAATCGATCCCGAGCGGCGCGCGGACGAACGAGGATATCTGGCCCGAACCTTCTGCGAACGGGAGTTCAGGCAGAACGGGTTGACGACTCGCTTCGTTCAGGCGAGCACGGTGTCGAGCCCGCGTCGCGGCACGCTTCGAGGGATGCACTTCCAGCGCCACCCGCACTGTGAGGTCAAGCTGGTTCGATGCACCTCAGGATCGGCCTATGTTGTGATCGTTGACCTGAGGCGCCGGTCTCCGACATATCTGCAATGGCTTGGCGTTGAGCTGAGTCGCGACAACGGCCGGAGTCTCTATGTACCGACGGGCTTCGCGCAGGGGTACCAGACGCTGGTCGATGAGACTGAGGTTGCGTATCAGATGTCGCATGAATACGTGCCGGAAGCAGCCGGTGGTCTGCGATGGGACGACCCACTATTTCGGATTGCCTGGCCGCATGCGGACTTGCGGGAACTCTCCGAACGGGACTCGAATTGGCCAGCGTACGAACCTCTGGTCGCGCCTGATCCCGTGCTTGACGGGTAATCGTGTTCGCCGGACGTCGGCGCATTCCGCGACTGACGTGCACTACGTGCACTGCTGACCCGCGTGCAGCCAAACTCCTGGCTGGGCCATCCTAACGCTCGGACAGACGTTGACTGTCTGCGTGCAGAGCCGAAAGCGCGGCGGGCACCCAACCGCTACCCCACGTGTGTTTGCGGTGCTGTATCGGTGCGTTACTGTGCTTCATCCCATCTCGGGTCAGAAGCGCGTTGTAGTCGGTGACGTCGGCATGGAAGACTTCACCGCCACCAATCCAGATTCGGTTGGCGTGCGTAAACGGTCCTTTGTGCGAGGCCACGAACGTTGGGGTCAGCTCGTACTGTGACGCGAAGCTCGCCTGGGTGCCATATCCGACCGCGCCATATTGGTGGTACTGGGTCATGTCGGCGGGAAAGTCCCACGATGCCGCGATTGAAAAGACGCCAGGATGTTTAAGGAGCAGATCCTGACCGCCGAGGCCCGACTTGGAGAATCCGAGCAGCCAGACCTGCTCGACACCAGAGGTTGACAGGTTGCGTCTAACCCAGGGAACGAGTTGCCGTGTCATGAATGTCTCGTATTGACGGTTTGCCTGTTTGAGGTCGTTTGCGTACCACGGGTCCACCGCGAACGTGGGCTCGACAACCGTCAGGTTGAACCGGTTCTGGGCGTTGAGTCGCGCAACAGTCTCGAGCCCGTCTCCGTAGGTGGTGCCGAGTCCGGCCTCGACCGGGAGCACGAACAGGAAGTTGTGCTTCATGCCTGACGCTGGGTGGGTGGGGGGCAATATGCGCAGACTCTGAACGCCTGGACCGTCGTACGGCGTTGACATTCCGTAGGTTTCGACCCCTGAAGCATCCGTACTCGCGTACGTGACCTGCAGGCTGCCGTAGTGGCTGGCCGTCGGCGGCGTGTGCGCCTGTGCGCCCTGCGAGGACGCGCAGTTCCAGCAATAGAGCGTGGACACCAGAACAATCAGAGGCACCAATGCGATCGTCACAGGCGTGCCACGGAGGACCCGCTTTCGGCGCACACAAGCAGTCATTCCTAGAATTCCCCGATCGGTCGACGATAAGAGCTATTGGCGCTGCTGCTGTTAGCTGTGCGCCCTGGATCCGACTTAACCTACGCGATGCGCCGAATCTTGCGCGATCGACAACAGCTCAGCCTCTTTCAACCTTTGTGCGGCCTCGACAATGGTCGGGTACGGCAACCCAGCCCTTACGGCTATGTCCAACAGCGACATGTTCCCGTCCGACAGATTGAGAACCCAGAGGAGCGCCCGTTCCGCGTCGGGCGACTCAACGGCGCCGCCGCTCGTTCGGTAGAGGCCGCGCCTCCCCAGTTGCGGCTCCCCGTACGGCAACAGGTTCACGTAGGTCTGATTGGTGTCGACTATGCCGAGTATCTCCAGCGCGGTCTGGACGGCCTCTCCCAGCGCCTCGGCACTGAGCTGCGCGAGCGAGTCCGCCGAGGTGTGGTAGCCGTCGAAGCCTCCATGCGGAGTCCGCATCAGGCAACCGACTGGGAGGTTGAACCCGGGTGAGCAGAACTGCCTCTCGTCGCCGCCCCATGGTTCCCATGGGAGAATGCGAGCGCAGGCGCCGAGAACGAACTCGGCCGCGCGGTCGATTTCGGCATCCCCAAGGCGGCTGCGCTTATACGTGAATCCGCCTGCGTCGCCGATGCAGGACACAGCGAGGCCGTGTTTCACACGGGCCAAGGTCGCCTGATTGTTATGAAGCCAAGTGAGCGGCCCGATCGTTCCGGGAGCAAACAGGAACCGGTAGCTGTGGTGTAAAGAGCGCCGGGATAACTCCTGCGCGAGCATCGTTGCAACCGCGATCCCGGAAAGGTTGTCGTTCGCAAGCGAAGGGTGGCAGACATATGTTGAAACCAGCACCTCGTTGTCGCTCTCACCCTCGAGGTGTAGTTCCGCATATGTGAGTTGCCCAGGCTCGAGAGTGGAGTCGATGACCACGTCGTAATCACCGTCCTCCATCTCCAGCAGCTGGCGGTGGGTAAGGCAGAAGCCCCAGGTGCGGTGATAGTAGGACGTGCGATATGGGATCACGTCGGGCTGGTCGGGCAGCGTGTGTAACCGTTGCTTGAGCTCCTCCAGCGGCATCCGCGTGCGGACCGGCTCGCTGTAGGAGACGACATGCAACGTGGAGTTGCGGAAGTCAACGACTCGCGTCCCGTCTGGAGTCGCGATGTAGGCATCCCTGATGTTCCATTCGTCCGGAACGCGCCAGTCGAAAACCCGGGTCCCGCTTGCCGTCTCCACTCGCTGGATCGGTATGTATTCCTGGATTACGTCGAAGGTTTCACTGACTCCGCTGCCGGTGAGGCTGCGGCACAGCGGAAACAGCCGGCGTGTCAACTCATAGGCGTCCCTGCCGGCCGTTGACGCCTCCATCAGAGCTCCCCTACTCTGAACACGCGTCCGTTGAGTTGGTCCGGGGATCGCTGCGATAGCAGCGAGATGGCCTCGGCGACCCTATCGGGGGAATGACCGTGTCGCTGCTGAAACTGCGCGCGCTCCGGGAAATCTCGAGAGCGTATCTCCGTCTGCATCGGTGTCTCGGTGAAGCCGGGATCCAGCGCGCAGATGGCAATATTCCCGCCGCCAACGTCGCTGGCCGCCGATCGCATCAGCTGCTCTGCTCCACCCTTGGAGACGTTATACGCACTCCAGTTGGCCTTCGAGGTGGACACGGCGCTGCTCGTCATGTGAATTGCTACCGCGCGCTCGCCCGCCAGAGGACCCGCGAGTGCCGCACGCAGGACGTTGTAGGTTCCCAGGATGTTCACTTCGATCGTGCGCCACCAGTCAACCTGGTCGGAACGCGGCAGTGGTCCGAGCGGGCCCACGATTGCCGCGGCATGCACCAGCAAACGCAGCGGCGGGAGAGAACGGAACAGTCTCATGGATGGCACCTGAGTTAGCGACGTCAGCGCATAGCGACTCGCTGGCGTTTGGGCTTGGTCGACGCGCGAGTCCGATGACGTGCCAGCCTTCGGTGCGCAGACGGAGGCAGGCTGCGGCTCCAATCCCGCTACTTCCACCGGTCACGAGCGCGGTTGGCCGAATGCTTGACATGCCTCAGGCCAGCATCGCCTTCTGGCAGTAGAAGGCTTCGGCGTAATGGGTCTGGGAGCCGCACTCCATCCCTCGCAGGCGCATCAGCCCGGAGAAGAGCTCCTCGTCAAACCACCGCTTCGACCGCTGTGTCCCGAAGTGCGTCATCAGATGCTCGACCTTCTTGCGTCGCAACTCGTCGCTCAGCTCTACGAACATGCTCGGGGTCCCGGTATCGCCATCGTATTTGGGGATCTCGTACTCGAGGATCGAGATGATCACGAAACGTATTCCAGGTGAGTTCGCAGGCCAGCCGGTGGTCCTGGTGCAGATCGGCACGTTGGTGTGTCAGGATCAAATCGGGGGCAACCTCACGCTTGAGCTGCTCGAAGAAGTCCTTGACCGCCGCTCCGCTCGTACGGGAGGAAGCCGTCGCGGAAGTCCTTGAGGATGACACGCTTGTCCGGCAGATCGCTCAATAGCGCATCTGCGCTCGCGGCCGCTTCGGCGGCGCGACTGGTTCCGCCGGTGAGAACGACCCAGCAGATCTCCTGGATCGATCGCTGCTCCAGAAGCTTTAGAAGGGTGCCGCCGCAGCCGATCTCGATGTCGTCTGAGTGAGCCCCGATTACCAGCAGCCTCAGCGGTGCGCCATCAGCACGGCGGGCGCAGAGCGGCAACATCACCCAACCGCGGCCGCGAGGTCGTGACCGATCTCGCGATGTGTTGCCCACCGCTCCCATGGTGCGGTCCCCGTGTCATGCATGCGATTCAAGACACTGCTGATCCTTGAGCGTGTCCATTGGTGCCCAGAACCCTTCGTGGCGTTGAGCGAGCAGGCGCCCATCGGCCAGCAGCCTGTGGAACGGCTGCTTCGACGAGTTCCTCCCCTGGCCTGAGATCATCGAGTAGTTCAGAGCGAAGTGCGAAGTAGCCGCCATTTATCCAAACGTCGGAGCTGGTCACGTCATGAATGCCGTCAACGCGGCCCGTCTCATCCATTGAGACGACATGGAAGCTGTAGTTCGGGCGGACCGCGAGGAAGCTGGCCGTTGCTCCCGCTTCCCGGGTGCGCTCGATCATCGTCGGCAAATCCGCATCAGTGAGCGTGTCGCCGTAGTTGGCCAGAAACATCTCGTCATCCCGCAGGAGATGTCTCACAGCACGAAGCCGCTCGCCGATGCACGCATGGAGTCCGGTATCGACAAACGTGATGTTCCAGTCATGGATGTCGGTCTTCAGGAGCTCAACCTTCGCGCCGCCCTTAGAGAGCACGAAGTCATTGGCCAGGGCTTCGTTGTAGTGTCAGGAAGAACTGCTTGATGGCTTCGGCCTTGTAGCCCAGGCAAAGAATGAAGTCGGTGAATCCGAAGTGCGCGTAATACCGCATCACATGCCAGAGGACCGGACGATTCCCGATCGGGACCATCGGCTTCGGAACGACGTCGGAGGCTTCACGCATGCGGAGCCCTTGTCCTCCGCAGAAGATGACGACCTTCATAGCACCTGTACCTCCGGGATCGGCACGACGAACTGTGCGCCCCATTCTCGGGCGTAGGCGAGCTGTTCCACGATCTCCGCTTTCAGATTCCAGGGGAGGATCAGGATGTAGTCGGGCCTGTCTTGTTCGAGCACCTCGGGATGCTTGATCGGGATGTGCGTGCCGGGCAGGAACATGCCCTGCTTGTAAGGGTTCCGGTCGACGGTGTAGGCCAGGAGGTCAGTCCTGATTCCGCAGAAGTTCAGAAGCGTGTTCCCCTTACCCGGGGCGCCGTAGCCGACGATCCGCTTGCCCTCCCGCCGACGGGCGATCAGAAACTCGAGCAGGCGCCACTTGGTTTCGTGCACCTTGCGGCGCGAACGACTCGTGCCCTGCCAGCGCGTCGAATCCCCGCGCGCGCTCTCGTACTTGCCAGTTCCTCCACGCGGTGGCTCACTGGATGGCGTCCCGTATCGGCCCGCTGGGCATAGAGCCGGAGGGAACCGCCGTGTGACTTCAGCTCATCGACGTCGAAGAGTTCGAGGCCATGCGCGTTCAGAACCTTGCGCGCGCTCAACATCGAGAAGTACGAGAAGTGCTCGTGATAGATCGTGTCGAACTGGTTGCTCTCAACCAGCCGAAGCAGGTGGGGAACTTCAATCGTTGCTACCCCTTGCGGTGAGAGCGACCGTGGCGATCCCACCGACGAAGTCGTTGAGGTCGGGAACGTGGGCCATGACGTTGTTGGCGGCCAGTAGGTCAGCGGCGCGACCCTCGGCGACGAGTCGGCGAGCGAGGTCTTGGCCGAAGAAATCCACAACCGTGTCCACACCTTTTGCAACCGCCACTCGGCGACGTTCGCGGCCGGCTCGATGCCCAGTGCGGGGATCCCACGCGCGACGACATGCTGAAGCAGGTAACCGTCGTTGCTGGCAAGCTCCATCACGAGGCTGCTGTCGCTGATTCCGAAACGCTCG
>CAWKDQ010000012.1:0-961865 GCA_963848435.1 uncultured Conexibacteraceae bacterium
AGTTCCGTTGCACAGAGGTTTTGACGGTTTGAAGTTCAACGGAGGACTGGGAGGTCCTCGGGCTCGACCAGAATCTCAATGCTGCGCGCGACGCCCGCGGTCCGCCTGATGAGGCCGGCGCGTTCGAGGGTGAGCACCATCTGATGCACGCTGGGTGGCGAGACTTGGAAGTACCGCTGCATGTCGGCTTCCGCGGGCGGTCGGCGGAAGATACGGCTGTAGGCGTAGATGAAGGCCAGGTACTGACCTTGTTTGTCGGTGAACGGGGGAGCCGGGACACGTGCCAAACAATTGATTCATAGCCTGATTTGTCTGGGCTTCGCGATTCGCGAGGAGACCCGGATGAACATACGCTACCACGTCGAACTGAGCGAAGCCGAGCGGTGTGAACTCACCGCGCTGGTGGGCGGCGGAAAGCATTACGCCCGCAAGATCAAACGAGCCCAGATTTTGTTGGCCGCCGACAGCGGGCTCAGCGACGACGATATTGCCGCTGCTGTGGCTGTCGGCGGCTCGACCGTTTACAGGACCAAGCGCCGCTTCGTTGAAGGCAATCTCGAAGCCGCCTTGAACGAGGAGTCGCGGGCAGGCGCCGATCGTAAGCTGACCAGCAACGAAGAAGCCCTGCTTGTCGCCACCGCATGTTCGAGCCCACCCGAAGGTCGCGCCCGCTGGACGCTGGAGCTGCTGGCTGGCGCCATGGTCAAGCTGACCGACCATGACAGTCTGTCGCGGGAGACCGTCCGCCGACGCTTGGCCGAGAACCATCTCAAGCCCTGGCAGAAGGACATGTGGTGCATCCCCAAGGTCGACGCCGAGTACGTCGCCCGGATGGAAGATGTGCTCGACCTCTATGCCGAGCAGCCTGACCCAAAGCGGCCGGTGGTCTGCTTCGACGAAAGCCCCTCCCAGCTCATCGGCGAAGCGCGCCAGCCGATCCCGGCCGCACCCGGACGGCTCGAGCGCTTCGACTACGAGTATCGCCGCAACGGCGTCGTCAATCTCTTCGTCTTCCTTGACGCCCACCGCTCTTGGCGCAGGGTCAAGGTCACGGGTCATCGCACCGCTGACGACTTTGCCCTTTGCATGCGCGAGCTTGTCGATGTCGACTTCCCAGAAGCCGAGCGTATCCGCGTCGTTCTCGACAACCTCTCCACCCACACCGCCGCCGCTCTCTACGCCGCCTTCCCGCCGGCCGAGGCGCGCCGCGTGCTCAGGCGGCTCGACTTCCACTACACCCCCAAGCACGCCAGCTGGCTCAACATGGTTGAGATCGAGATCGGCGTGCTCAAAGGCCAATGTCTCGATCGCCGAATCGAAAGCTCCGACAGGCTGGTTGCCGAAATCGACGTCTGGCAGTCTCAGCGAAATCAAAGCGGCGCTCGAATCAACTGGATGTTCTCCACCGACAAGGCAGAACCAAAATGGCGCGCGCCTATCCCGATCCCTCGCTCAAAAAGTCATAACCACTGTGCCGAGGAACTAGCTGCGTCGCGATCGAAAGGACTTGCGCGAACGCGCATCCGTCGCGGCGGCATGAACTTGGCCTGCCTCAGGTTGTCCGCTTCGCCGGCTCGGGTCCGCGGCCTGCCGCCGTTCCCGAAAGGAAGCCCAGCTATTCCTGAAACCTTGAAACGGTCAGCCACTCTCATGGCGCCGCCGCTACTCGACGACTTTCCAGCTCGCGTCGGGATTGTACTGGGCCCTCGAGGCGCCGAGAGCGGCCGTGTTTGGTCCGAGGTCCTTTTGGTAGACGACGCCGTTCTCGCCGCAAATGAACGTCTCGACGCCGCTGTCGCCGTAGGCGGCCGGCCAGGCGACCATCCCATAGCCCGCGATCATGTGGCCGTTGATGAGGTAGGAAAAGGCGCCCCTGCGCCGCCGGCCCCTGCGCAGTGAGGATGCGGAAGTAATAGCCGTTGTAAGGCTCCGGCTTCTGGCCCGATCGCTGAGCCAGATTGGCGTCTTCAGCGAATCCGTTAAGCGGCGAAATATCAGCCTGGTCTTCCGGTGGCCAGTAGAGGCCGTCGTGGGTTCCAGGGGTCGAGATGAACCTGCGCGCATATTCGCGCAGGCCGTCGCCGTCGCGATCAAGCCGGAAATATTCGTCCTGGGCGGCGACATAGGCTTTGCACGCTTCAATGGCGCTGAGCTCGTTGTAACCAACCCGGCGATTGGTCATTTCGTCCTTTCCTTTGGCTGCGTCGAAGCGCCAGCCCGCGTCGGTCTTGACGAGAGGCAGCGGCAAGGTCCAGCCTTCTTGCCCACGCGCAGGATCTTCTCGCCATTGGGGCCGTCGTCGATCGCGGTCTGCGCCGCCGCCGCCTCGTTGAACTCCTTCAGGTTCTCGGCGTCCTGGTCAGCGTCGCCCGATCTGAGCAACGCCGCGCCCTCCTTGCCAAGAATGCGGTCGCCGAACCCTGGCGTCTTGGCCTTGGCGAAATCGACGAGATCCCCCACCGCCGCTTCCGGCGTGGGGTAGCTCTCCTGCGCGCGCGCTTGAAGTGCGGCGGCGATCAAGACCGCCGCCGCAAGGATGACGCTGGTCCTCATTCTCATCGTCGTTGTCCTCGTCCGCGCTCCCGCGATCAACGCGCGACCGGCTTCACGCGCGGCAAATGCGCGCCCGCCGCAACCCACTGGTCGTAGGTCTCGAAGGGCAATCCCAGCCGATCGTAGGAAACGCGCATATAGCTGTCAGCGCCGCGCGATACGGCTTCCGGCATCACTGTTTGCACCTCCTGCGCCATCACCCCGACATAGGCGGTGTGGCCGCCATTGTAGACGAAGCGATAGTAGCCGAGACCGTCGTCGAGCCGCCCGAGCAGTACGACGTCGTGCTTGAGGCGCATGTCGGAGCGATCCCAGGCCTCGCCGGTCGCGAGCTCATAGCGGATGTCTTCGTATTGGGCGTCGGCGCGCCAGGTCACGCTCACTGCCCGCTGAGACTACCGTTTCAGAAATGAGGGACTGGCTTCAGCGGGCGGCGGTCCGCCGACCGGAACGGATCGCGATTGAGTTTGGGGACGGGCGGCAGCTTCACTATGAGCAGCTTCTGCAGGCCGCCTACGCGCGAGCGCGGATCCACGGATCGGACCCTGGACCCAGATACCTGGAGGGGGGACCTGACTTCGTTGTCGAGCTGCACGCGGCGCTCGTCGGCGGCACGCCGGCGATCCCGCTCGATTCGAGACTCAGCGACGCCGAGCGTGCGCAGCGGATCGTGCCGTTGGAGCTGCCCTACCCGGACGTCGCGACCGTGATGTTCACGTCCGGGACCACGTCCGCACCGAAACCAGTGTTTCTGACCCCGCGCAACTGGGAGGCCAACGCGGTTGGCTCGGCGCTGGCACTGGGACTCGACCTGAACGAGCGTTGGCTGTGCGTGATGCCGTTGGCACACGTCGGCGGACTCTCGATCCTGCTGCGCTCGACCCTGTACGCGACGACGGTCGTTCTGCATGAGCGCTTCGACACAGACGCGGTGCTGCGTGAGCTCACCGACCCTCGGCGTGCGATCACGCTGGTCTCGCTGGTACCCACGATGCTCGCCCGCCTGTTGGACGCAGGCCTTCGCGATCCGCCGACGCTGCGCTGGTGCCTGCTCGGCGGGGGCCCGATTCCGCCAGGCATGACCGCACGGGCGCAGGAGGCGGGCATCCCGGTCGCGCCGTCCTACGGGATGACAGAGGGCTGCTCGCAGATCGCGACGTTCGGATTCCCCCTGCACGGCGTCCAGATGCGTGTGCTCGAAGGCGGTGAGCTGATCGTCAGAGGCCCCAACTTCGCCCCCAACACGCTTGGCGAAGATGGTTGGCTGCGCACGGGTGACCTCGGTGAGCTCGACGGAGGTCGACTGCAGATCATCGGACGCAAGGCCGACACGATCGTCACCGGCGGTGAGAACGTTGCCCCGGCCCAGGTCGAGGAGGTGCTTCTGGCGCATCCCGCGGTCGCCGACGCCGCTGTGTTCGCCCGTCCTGACAGCGAATGGGGCGAGCGAGTGGTCGCCACGGTGGTGCTGCGCGAACGTGGGACCGCGACAGCGTCGGAGCTGCAGGAGTTCGCTGCGGCGCGGCTCGCCGGCTTCAAGGTTCCCAAGGAGATCGATTTCGCCGACCGGCTGCCACGCAGCATCTCAGGCAAGCTGCTTCGCCGCGAGCTACGCTGACGGCCGATGAGCGATGAACATGCAGGGCACGAGGCTGAAGCCGCGCGCCCGAGCGACGAGCACATTCAGGCTGAGCGCGAGCGCATGCTCGACGCGTGGGAGGACTCAGCGAAGGGCTGGGGCCGCCAGGCCGACCGTACCCACGCCTCGGCACTGCCGGTGTCGGAGTGGATGATCGACCACGCCGGTCTCGAGCCGGGACAGACAGTCCTGGAGCTGGCCGCCGGTCCGGGCGACACGGGGTTCATGGCGGCGCGGCGGGTCGAGCCGGGCGGGACGCTGATCTGCAGCGACGCGAGCGCCGGAATGCTCGACGTGGCACGCGAGCGGGCGCATGAGCAGGGCGTCGCGAACGTCGAGTTCAAACAGCTGCAGCTCGAATGGATCGACCTGGCGGCAGCCAGCGTCGATGTGATCCTCTGCCGCTGGGGTGTGATGCTGACGGTGGACCCGGCGGCGGCGCTGCGCGAGTGCCGTCGCGTGCTCCGGCCCGGGGGACGGCTTGTGACGGCTGTGTGGGACCTGCGAGAGCGCAACCCGTGGGCGGTGATTCCCGATGCAGCGCTCGTTGAGCTCGGATACTTGAAGCCGCCGGCGCCGGGCGCTCCAGGGATGTTCGCGCTCGCCGCTCCCGGTCTCCTGGCGCGCATGCTCGAGGATGCGGGGTTCTATGAGATCGAGGTCGAACCGGTGCCGCTAACGCGCCGCTGGGAATCGGTGCTCGACTGGCTTGGTGAGACCCGGGATCGGTCCAACAACTTCGGGAAGACCTGGGCGCGGATGTCCGGCGATGAGCGCCGAGGGCTGCGCGAGCGGATCGCCGCAGCCGCCCAGCCATATACCGATGAATCCGGCGCATTTGAGCTCGGCGGCAGTTGTCTGGCGGCCGTAGCGTCAGCCTGAGACGATCGCGACCGGGCGTCGCGCAACTGGGCAGATCTCCTGCAGGCTGCAAGCGCAAGCCCAGAATGGTCCATGTTTTGCAGGGCTTTCAAGTCAGGCCCAGCGGCGCAAGACTGGGAGCATGCGAGTCAGAGCTTTCCTCCTCGCAGCACTGGTGATGGGCTTGCTGCCCGCGTCTGCCGCCGCCGACTACCCCCATGTGGTTGAGCCTGGCGAGACGTTGACATCGGTTGCTGCGACAGACGGCCTCAGCGTCGACGCCATCGCCGCGGCAAACGGGGTCTCACCAGAGGCCCAGCTGGTGATCGGCCAGATTCTCTACATCCCGCCGCAATCGGCGGACACGAGCGCTCTCACGCAGAGCGCAACGACTGGCCAGACAACTGCAGGCTCGACAGAGCAGGCGAGTGACACGGACACAGCCGCCGCGCCGGACACCGCAGCGCAGCAGACATCCCATGCGTCCGCGTCGAGCTCACCCGAGCCCACAGCCGAATTCGCCTCGTCCGCTGAGATCGCTGACGTCGCCGACCAGTACGGCGTGCCGGCTTCCCTCGCCGAAGCGGTTGCGTGGCAGGAGAGCGGCTGGAACAACAACGAGGTATCCGGCGTCGGTGCCGTCGGCGTGATGCAGATCGTCCCGACCACATGGAACTGGATCGACAGGTACCTGACGCCGAGCGCGCCGCTGGGGACCGCTTCAGCTTCCGAGAACATCCGTGCAGGTGTGCTGCTGCTGCATCAGCTGCTGGCAGAGACCGGAGACAACGTGTCTCTGGCCGTCGCCGGCTACTACCAGGGAATCGCCTCGGTCCAGGCCTACGGCATGTACCCGAACACGCAGCAGTACGTCGCCGACGTGCTGGCGCTACAGCAGCGCTTCGGCGGCTGAGAGCCCGTCCGCCGGGTCGGGCACACGCCCGGCGGACGAGGCGCAACCGCGCCCGGGAACGCGAGCGGAGCTGGCCTTGTAGCCTCAGGCCCATGTTCTATGACGACGACGCTGACCTCCACCTGCTCGACGGCAAGACCGTCGCGATCATCGGCTACGGCTCCCAGGGCCACGCCCACGCAAACAACCTCAAGGACTCGGGCGTAAACGTCGTAGTCGGGCTGCGGCCCGCTTCGGCAAGCGTCGCCAAGGCCCAGAGCCACGGGCTGCGGGTCACTGACCCGGCCAGCGCCGCCGCCGAGGGCGACATCGTGATGGTGCTCGCCCCCGACGAGCTGCACGGGCGGGTCTGGGAGGAGATCCAGGGCGGCATCCAGCCCGGCAACCTTCTGCTCACAAGCCATGGATTCTCGGTCCTATACGGAACGATCGCTCCTCCGCAGGACATAGACGTCGCCCTGGTGGCGCCGAAGGGGCCCGGCCACATGGTCCGCCGGCTCTACACCGAGGGCACCGGCATCCCAGGCCTGGTGGCCGTCGCGCAGGACGCGACCGGAAACGCGCTGAGTCTCGCGCTGGCATATGCCAAGGGCATCGGCTGCACGCGCGCCGGGGTGTTCGAGACAACCTTCAAGGAGGAGACCGAGACCGACCTGTTCGGCGAGCAGGCGGTGCTCTGCGGCGGTGTCAGTGAACTTGTCCAGGCTGGATTCGACACGCTCGTCGAGGCCGGCTACAACCCGCAGATGGCCTATTTCGAATGCCTGCACGAGCTCAAGCTGATCGTCGACCTGATGTACGAGAAGGGCCTGGCCGGGATGCGCTATTCGATCTCCAATACTGCTGAATACGGGGATTACACCCGTGGCAAGCGCGTGGTAACCGACGAGACACGCGAGGCGATGAGGCAGATCCTGGGTGAGATCCAGTCAGGGGAGTTCGCGCGCGAGTGGATCGCCGAGAACCAGGCGGGCCAGGAGAACTTCAAGCGCATGCGCGACGAGCAGGCCCGGCATCAGGTCGAAGTGGTCGGCAAGGACCTGCGTTCGCAGATGCACTGGATTGACACTAGCTTTCACGAATAGGAGCTATAACGAAAGGTTGTACCGGAGGGTATAACCGCAGGTTGTATTCAGAGGGCGCGGTCGGCTTGGACCGCGCCCTCTTTTGCGCGGACGAGACTGTGAGACTGTGAGACTGTGGAGCAGTGATACTGTGTGGCTGTGAAGAACATCACCGTATCCGTGCCGGATAACGTGTATCGGGCGGCGCGAATCGCTGCAGCCGAACAGGGAACGTCGGTGAGCGCCCTCGTGGCTCGTCATCTTCAGAACCTCGCGGCGGGAGGGGCGGTCGCGTCTGACGAGCGGTCGGAGCTTCTAGAGGCCATCGAGGACATCCGGCGTCGCTGCGACGCGGTTCTGTCGGCGAAGTAGACGCACACCCAGGATCAGCGGTGATCCAGACGCTCGATCGAGCGCCATCTGTATCTTTTTACAAGCCTGCCGTGACTGGCGCGACGAAGTGGCCAACCACTGGGAAGCGACGGGCGAACGTCGCCGCGCGCCTGGGCACTCTCAACTCTCTCTTCCAACCCGAGTACGACTCGAGGAGCGATCGTGCCCCAGACCCAATTAGTGATTCCTGACCAGATCAAGCCACGGGACGGGCGCTTCGGCGCCGGGCCGTCGCGGCTTCGGCCCGAGCAGCTGCAGGCGCTGGCAGCCTCCGGCGCATCGGTGATGGGGACCTCGCATCGCCAGAAGCCGGTAAAGGCGCTGGTGGGCCGCGTCCGCGCCGGGCTGCGGGAACTGTTCAGCCTGCCCGACGGCTACGAGATCCTGCTTGGAAACGGCGGCACCACAGCGTTCTGGGATGCCGCGATCGCCGGCGTGATCAGGGAGCGAGCACTGCACTTGAGCTACGGCGAGTTCTCATCCAAGATCGCCACCGGCACGAAGAGGGCGCCGTTTCTGGCCGACCCGCTCGTGGTTGAGGCACCGGCCGGCCAAGCACCGGATCCGCTGAGCGCAGCTCAGCACGGCGCCGATGTGATCACATGGGCACACAACGAGACCTCCACCGGCGTGATGGTTCCCGTGGTGCGTCCGGAGGGCCTCGACGATGGGGCGCTGGTTCTGATCGACGCGACCTCCGGTGCCGGAGGCCTGCCCGTTGACGTCATCGACTCAGACCTCTACTACTTTGCTCCGCAGAAGGGCTTTGCGTCCGATGGTGGGCTCTGGATCGCGATTGCGAGCCCTGCCGCGCTCGACCGCATCGCGCAGGTCGACGCGGACCGTCCGAGTGTCGGCGCGCCCCGCTGGATTCCGGAGTTTCTGTCCCTCACCACGGCCCTCGATAACTCCGTCAAGGATCAGACGTACAACACACCCGCGGTCGCGACTCTGTTCCTGCTTGCCGATCAGATCGAATGGATGCTCGCGGGCGGCGGCCTGGCCGGCATGATCGCCCGTACGACCGCCTCATCGAGCCATCTCTATGGCTGGGCGGAGGCCCACTCGGACGCGACGCCGTTCGTGACCGAGCCCGACAAGCGCTCGCTGGTGGTCGGCACGATCGACTTCGACGATGCGATCGATGCGGCCGACATCGCCGCGACCCTGCGAGCAAACGGGATCGTCGACATCGAGCCCTACCGCAAGCTTGGACGCAACCAGCTGCGAGTCGCGATGTTCCCCGCCACCGACCCCGCCGACGTGCAGGCGCTCACGGCCTGTATCGACTTCGTCCTGGAGCAGAACGGATGAGCGCCACGAGCAGCAGACCACGAGTGCTGATCGCCGAGAAGGTCGGCGCATCGGGGATCGACCTGCTGGAGGACAACTTCGACGTCGAGCTCGGATTCGATTGGGACCGTGAGCAGATCAAGCAGCGGTTGCCGGAATTCGATGGAATCCTGATTCGCTCCGCGACCAAGCTGGATGCCGAGCTGCTGGGGGCGGGCACGCGGCTGCGCGTGATCGGGCGTGCCGGCGTCGGCGTTGACAACGTTGACGTCCCTGAGGCGAGCCGGCGCGGGATCGTGGTCGCGAACGCGCCGCTGTCGAACGTGGTGACGGCTGCCGAACACACGATGGCGCTGCTGCTCGCACTCGCGCGCAACGTGCCACAGGCCGACGCCTCGCTGAAGGCGGGTCGTTGGGATCGGTCGAAATATTCTGGCGTGGAGCTCTATGAGAAGACGCTCGGCGTGGTCGGCTTCGGGCGCATCGGCCAGCTGGTCTCAGAACGTGCGCGCGGCTTTGGCATGCGCGTGATCGCCTATGACCCGCTGGTCAGCGCTGAGCGCTACCGCGAGCTCGGCGTCGACCGCGCCGAGAGCCCGGATGATGTGCTCGCGGTCGCCGACTTCCTGACCCTGCACCTGCCCAGAACGGCCGAGACGGCCGGCTGGCTGAACGCCGGGACGCTGGCGAGGTGCAAGGACGGTGTGCGCGTTCTGAACGTCGCCCGCGGGCCGCTGGTCGTGGACGCGGACCTGCAGGCGGCGCTTGACAGTGGCAGGGTGGCGGGTGCCGCCCTGGATGTCTTCCAGACGGAGCCCATCACCGAGCATCCTCTGTTCGGTTATGCGAATGTGATCGTGACGCCGCACCTGGGCGCCTCGACCGCAGAGGCCAACGATCGCGCCGGCTTCCAGGCCGCCGAGCAGATCGTCGCCGCTCTGACCGGCGGCTCGGTCACCACCGCCGTCAACATCCCGGCGATCCCGGACGAGGACATCGAGGCGTTGACCCCATTCGTGCCGCTCGCACGGGCTCTGGGCATGATCGCGGCCTCGCTTGACGAGGAAGCTGCGATCGAGGCCGTGCGGGTCGAGTTCCTCGGCGGCATCGCAACACGGGACACGCGGCTGCTGGGGCTCAACGTGCTGATGGGCGTGCTCGACTCTCAGGGGGCAGAGGAACTCAACGAGGTCAACGCCCCGGCGCTCGCGAAGCAGCGTGGGATCTCGACTGAGGACGTCAGGGAGCAGGAGGTTCGGGACTACACCGACATGATTCGAGTCACGGTGACCAGTGGCAGCCACTCCGCAAGCGTCGCGGGTACGGTCCTCGGCACCCTGCACCGTCCGCACCTGCTCGAGGCCTGGGGGCAGCGCTTTCAGGTCCAGCTCGAGCATCACGTGACGATGTTCCGCTACCACGATCGCCCAGGCATGCTCGGACGGGTCGGCACGCTGTTGGGCGCGAACAACGTCAACATCGTCTCCTCGATCGTTGGCCGCGAGTCCAACGGCGCCGATCATGAGCCATTCGCGGCGATGGTGGTCACCACCGACATGGCTGTGCCGGCCGCGCTGGTGAAGGAGATCGCGACCAGCGACGGCTTCGTCACGGGTGTCACGGTGACGCTCTGAGCGCAGCGGTGCCGGAGGGGGTGGGAGAGCAATCCACCCCCTCCGCTGTTGACGTTGAGGCGGCACAGCCGGTAGCCTTTGCGGCGATGGCGTTCGCGCTCGACCTTCGACTTCTTCTCCTCCCCCTCCGGGGGGAATAGCGCGCCGGCGGCCGCATGTAGCCGCGAACCAAGCACGAGAAGAAGCAGGACGAGCAAGCAAAGGAGCCGTCTGAAATGACGCCATCGCAGGATCCGAATCGAGTAATCATCTTTGACACGACGCTGCGCGACGGTGAGCAGTCGCCGGGCATCTCCCTGAACGCGCAGGAGAAGCTCGAGATCGCGCAGCAGTTGGCGCGGCTCGGGGTCGACGTGATCGAGGCCGGGTTCCCGATCGCATCACCGGGCGACTTCGAGGCGGTTCAGGGCATCGCACGTGCAGTGGACGGGCCCGTGATCGCCGGCCTCGCACGCGCGTACTCGGCGGACATCGAGACTGCTTGGGGTGCCCTGAAGGACGCGGAGCGGCCTCGGATCCACACATTCATCTCGACCTCCGACATCCACATCAGGTACCAGATGCAGAACACCCGCGAGGACGTCCTGGGCCTGGCGCGCGCGGCCGTCGCCCAGGCCAGGTCGTATTGCGACGACGTCGAGTTCTCGCCAATGGACGCGACTCGTTCCGACGCGGAGTTCACGGCCGAGGTGCTGCAGATCGCGATCGATGAGGGTGCCACCACGATCAACATCCCGGATACCGTCGGTTACACGATGCCGAACGAGTTCACGGCGTTCCTGGGCAGGCTCTACGAGCTGGTGCCGGATTTGCACGGAGTCGTGCTGTCGGTCCACTGCCACGACGACCTTGGCCTGGCCGTCGCCAACTCGCTCGCCGGCATGATGGCAGGCGCGCGCCAGGTCGAGTGCGCGGTCAACGGCATCGGCGAGCGTGCCGGTAATGCCGCGCTCGAGGAGCTGATCATGCTGATCGCGACGCGGAAGGCAGAGCTCGGGCTTCATACCGGGGCGGTCACCAAGGAGATCGCTCGAACCTCGCGGATAGTCTCACGCCTGACCGGCTATCCGGTTCAGCCAAACAAGGCGGTGATCGGTCGCAACGCGTTCGCGCACGAGTCCGGTATCCACCAGGATGGGGTTCTGAAGGAGCGCAGCACCTTCGAGATCATGGATGCCACCGACGTTGGCCTGGACTCGAACCAGCTGGTACTCGGCAAGCACTCGGGGCGCCATGCTCTGCAGCAGGCACTCTCGGACCTGGGGTATGACATCAGCGGGCAGACTCTCAATCAGGCGTTCAAGCGCTTCAAGGAGATCGCTGACAAGAAGAAGCAGGTCACGGCGATGGACCTCGAGGCTCTGCTGACCGACGAGCTTCGCGAGCAGGCCGAGATCGGTTACACGCTGGACTGGTTCGACGTTGAGTCCTCCACTCGCCGCCCTCCACACGCGAAGGTTGGTATCCGCGGTCCCGGTGGCGAGGCGCTGGAGGGGTCGTTCGGCGGCGACGGCCCGATCGACGCGATCTTCCATGCAATCAACGCCGCCACGGGCGTCGACGCGCGACTGCGGGAGTTCCACATCGCCGCTGTGACCGGCGGGCAGGACGCCCTGGGTGAGACCTCGGTCGTGGTCGAGGTCGATGGCTCTACAGGCTCCGGACAGGGCGTATCGACCGACATCGTTGATGCCGCTGCGAGGGGCTACGTGCGCGCGCTGTCAAACGCGGTGCGGCGCCGCGACACGCCGAGCTCGACCGACACCTCGCTCGCCGCCACGCCCTGAGAACTGTCTGCGACCGGCTCAGCGCCGGTCGCAGACAGCGTACGTTTGTACGTGATAGCATACGGTTCGATGGAGCTGGCAGAACAGACGAAGACTTCACCAGAGGTGCTGGGAGCGAGGGTCAAGGCGCTGCGGGAGGCGATGGACATGTCGCTGCGAGACCTGTCTGAGCGCTCCGGGGTGAGCGCGCCGATGCTGTCGCAGGTCGAGCGGGGGGAGACCTCGCCGACCCTGCAGGTGGCGGCGCGGATCGCCGGCGGCCTGGAGCTTCGCCTGTCACAGCTCCTGCGTCTTGACGAGGACGGGGCTGTCAGCATCGTCCGCCACAACGAGCGACGGATGGGCGCGACGGCGATCGAGGGTCATCGGTACGAGGTGCTGAGCCCACCGCTGCCCGGCCAGCGAGCCGAACTGTCGCGCCACATCCTGTCTCCAGGCGCGGCAACAGGCGGTCCGGGCGACCCGCCGGTCCACGAGCCGGGCAGCCGCGAGACCGCGCTGGTCGAATCCGGCCAGGTGGTGCTCGCGTGTGACGGAGGTCGCTTTGAGTTGGGCGCCGGCGATTGCGTGACGTTCGATGCCGATCTGCCACACCATTTCGAGAATCCTGGAAGCCACGACGCCGTACTGCTCGCGGTTGTGAGTGCCGGCCTGAGGAGGAGCTGATGCCCAAGAGCCTGTTCGACAAGATCTGGGAGCGTCACGAGGTGAAGTCGTCCCCACCCGCCCTGCTGTATATCGACCTGCACCTGGTGCACGAGGTCACGAGTCCGCAGGCCTTCGACGGGCTGCGAATGAATCACCGCCCGGTCCGTCGCCCCGACCGCACACTCGCGACCGCGGACCACAACACTCCGACCGACGGCACGGCGACCGCTGCGCTGATCAAGGACGAGCTCAGCCGCGTGCAGGTTCAGACGCTCGAGCGCAACGCGGAGGAGTTCGGCATCCCCATCTACTCACTGGGGTCCGAGCACCAGGGCATCGTGCACGTGATCGGCCCCGAGCTCGGTGTCACGCAGCCTGGGATGACGATCGTCTGCGGCGACTCACACACCGCGACCCACGGCGCCTTCGGCGCCCTCGCGTTCGGGATCGGCACCAGCGAGGTCGAGCACGTGCTGGCGACTCAGTGCCTGGTGCAGCAGAAGCCGAAGTCGATGCGCATCAACTACGTCGGCGAGCTCGGAAACGGCGTCACCGCAAAGGACCTC
Source organism: uncultured Conexibacteraceae bacterium (assembly GCA_963848435.1). Lineage (GTDB taxonomy): Bacteria > Actinomycetota > Thermoleophilia > Solirubrobacterales > Solirubrobacteraceae > Palsa-465. The sequence continues at coordinate 13,352 of CAWKDQ010000012.1, forward strand.
ATCCTCTACACCATCGGCCAGATGGGCGTCGCCGGTGCGACTGGCCACGTGGTCGAGTTCGCCGGGCCCGCGATCCAGAAGCTTTCGATGGAGGGTCGCATGACGGTCTGCAACATGACGATCGAGGGTGGCGGCCGCGCCGGCATGATCGCTCCAGATCAGACGACTTTCGACTACGTGACCGGGCGTCCGGCGGCGCCGGTCGCCGTGCCGGACGATTGGCGCGAGCTGTACACCGAGCCGGGTGCCGAGTTCGACACCGAGATCACGATCGACTGCGCCAAGATCAGCCCGATGGTGACGTGGGGCACGACCCCCGGCATGGTCGTCGGCGTGGCCGAGAACGTGCCGGAGCCCGCAGGTGAACAGGATGAGCGGGCGCTTGAGTACATGGGACTCGAGGGCGGCACCCCGGTGGAGCAGATCTCGCTCGACCGCGTCTTCATCGGCTCGTGCACGAACTCACGGATCGGCGACCTGCGTGCCGCCGCCAACGTCGTCAGGGGCCGCAAGGTCGCAGACAGCGTCTACGCGATGGTCGTGCCGGGATCGGTTCAGGTCAAGGAGCAGGCCGAATCTGAGGGCCTGGACCAGGTCTTCCGCGATGCCGGCTTCGACTGGCGTGCAGCGGGCTGTTCGATGTGCCTGGGGATGAACCCAGACATCGCCGCTCCGCAGGAGCGGGTGGCGTCGACATCGAACCGCAACTTCGAGGGCCGCCAGGGGCGTGGGGCCCGCACGCATCTGGTCTCTCCGCAGATGGCCGCCGCAGCCGCGATCGAAGGTCATTTCGTCGACATCCGCAGCTACAACCCCAGCCCAGTGACGGCCTAGAGGAGCCAGATGATGAAGGCAATCGAAACCATCACCGGGCCCGTTTCGGTCCTCAACCGCGACGATGTGGACACCGACCAGATCATGCCCAAGCAGTTCCTGAAGCGGGTCGAGCGAACCGGCTTCGGTGAGTTCCTGTTCTTCGACTGGGCCAAACAGCCCGACTGGGATCTTCCCAAGAACCCGATTCTGGTGACCGGCCGGAACTTCGGGTGCGGGTCAAGCCGCGAACATGCGCCGTGGGGGCTTGAGGACTACGGTTTCCAGGCGGTTATCGCACAGAGCTTCGCTGACATCTTCTACTCGAACTGCACCAAGATCGGCCTGTTGCCGATCGCGCTGTCGGCAGAGGACTGCCACGCGATCGCGGAGGCGGGCAACGCACAGGTTGATCTCGCCAACCAGGAGGTTCGCTGGCCCGGTGGCTCGGCAAAGTTCGAGATCGATGAGACCATCAGATATCGACTGCTGAACGGACTCGATGACATCGGCATGACGCTCAAGGAGGCCGATGCGATCGCCGGCTACGAGTCGGACCGCGAACGGCAGGGACCGGTGACCACATCGCTTTGAGCACGCCGCTCGCATCACAGGCGTTCTCGGGGCGGGTGGATGCGCGATGCCGGCTTCGCGACGGCGGACTGTGTGTATAAGTATTGGGAGGACGCCGTGCTGGTCGCCGTGAAAGGAGCTACCGGATGAGCACACGCGACTGGGACGCAACCACCTACGACGATGTCTCGGAGCCCCAGCAGGCATGGGCGCGCGAGCAGCTCGGCCGTTTGCGCCTGCACGGTGACGAGGTCCTGCTCGACGCCGGCTGCGGCTCGGGCAAGGTCACCGCGCTGCTGATCGATCTGGTGCCGGATGGACGCGTCTACGCCGTCGACGTGGCGCCGTCGATGGTCGAGCACACGCGCGCCGCGCTGGGCGACGGGGTGACGGCGCTCTGCCAGGACCTGACCGCGCTCGAGCTGCCCGAGCAGGTCGACGCGATCTTCTCGAATGCGACGTTTCACTGGATCCAGGATCACCAGAAGCTGTTCGCCCGGCTGGCGGCGGCACTCAAGCCAGGGGGGCAGCTGGTGGCGCAGTGCGGCGGCCTTGGCAACATCGACGCCTTCAGGTTGCTTGCGGACGAGGTGGCTCAGACTCCCGAGTTCGCACACTGCTTCACGGGCTGGCAGGGTCCGTGGAACTACGCGGCTCCCGAAGTCACTGCGAAGCGCCTGAGTGCCGCCGGCTTCACTGAGGTCGAGACCTGGCTCGAACCGCGCCCGACAACCCTTGAGGACCCGAAGCCGTTCGTGCGGACCGTCTGTCTGGTGCGGCACCTCGACCGGCTCCCCGAGGAACTCCATGACGCCTTCATCGAGGCGGTGTTGGACCGGACCGGCAGCCCACTTGTGCTCGACTACGTCCGCCTGAACATGGTGGCCCGACGCGGGGCGGATTCGGCCGAATCTGCCGGTGCCGGGACGGACAGATGACGCAGACACCAGCGCTCGAGGTGCGCGACCTGGTCAAGCGATACCCGAACGGGGTGCAGGCCCTCAAGGGCGTCTCGCTCAACGTCGGGGCGGGCGCATTCTTCGGGTTACTCGGGCCCAACGGCGCCGGTAAGTCGACGATGATTCACTGCATCACCGGCCTGGCGCGTCCCACCTCCGGGAGTGTCAGCATCCTCGGGCACAACGCCGTGGACCATTATCGAGAGGCGCGTGAGGCGGTCGGACTGGCGCCGCAGGAGATCAACCTCGACATGTTCCTGACGGTCGAGGAGACGCTCGAACTGCACGGCGGGTATTTCGGCATGTCGAAGGGCGACCGGCGTGAGCGCAGCGAGGAGCTGCTCGAAGCCTTTTCCCTGACGGGGAAGCGAGCCGAGAGCACCCGGACCCTGTCCGGAGGGATGAAACGCCGTCTGATCCTTGCAAGGGCGCTGATGCATCGACCGCGCCTGCTGATCCTCGACGAGCCGACGGCCGGTGTCGACATCGAGCTGCGGCTTGAACTGTGGCGGTACATCGAGAGGATCAACCGCGAGGGCACGACCGTGATGCTGACGACGCACTACCTGGAGGAGGCTGAGCAGCTGTGCGACCACATCGCCTTTATCAACCATGGGCAGATCGCCGCTCAGGGGACGGTTGGCGAACTGGCTGATCGCTACGGCGTCAGCAACCTGGAGGACGCGTACCTGGAGCTCGTCGGCAGGCAGGAGCTCTCACGCGCACAGCTTGAAGGCGCAGCCGAGGAGACAACCGCATGACTGCATCACAGATCCGGCTCGTGTCGCTGATCCGGCGCGAGGTCAGCCGCTTCATGAAGATCAAGCGCCAGACACTCGGTGGACCGTTGTTGGAGACGTTTCTTTACATCTCCGTGTTCGGAGCCGCGCTTGGCACCAGGATCCACCAGATCCACGGCTTCAGCTACGTCGTGTTCGTGATCCCCGGGCTGATCATGATGGCCTGGGCCGTGAACGCCTTTGCCAACAACTCCTCGTCGCTGCTCCAGCAGAAGTTCACACATGCAATCGACGATCAGCTGTCATCGCCGGCCTCGCCCCTGCAGTTGCTCCTGGGCTTCACGCTCGGCGGCTTCCTGCGTGGTGGCCTGGTCGCGCTGATCACGTTCCTGGCGGCGCTCGTGCTGGTATCGCTGCCAGTCGCTGAGCCGCTGGTTCTGATCCCGGGGTTGCTCCTGGTGGGACTGTTCTTCGCCCAGTTCGGCGTACTGATCGGCGTACGCGCGGTCCAGTTCGACGACGTAGCCCTGTATCAGACATTCGTGCTGCAGCCGCTGATCTTCCTTGGCGGCGTCTTTTACGGTGCCTCGCTGCTACCGCAGCCTTGGCAGACGCTCACGCACTTCAACCCGATCTTCTACATGATCGCGCTCGTTCGCTACGGGTTCCTCGGGTACCGCGACGCGAGCGTCCTGTTCTCATTCGCGTTCCTGGTAGTGGCAACCGCAGCACTGACCGTGGTCAACTATCGGATCTTCGCGACCGGTCGTTACCTGCGCACATAGTCGAATCTGAGATTCGGTAGCGTCAGCTCCCATGACTTCCAAAATCATCCTGCTGCCCGGTGACGGGATCGGCCCTGAAATCATCGCCCCGGCGCTCGAGGTCCTGAACGCGGTCGGCGCCGCGTTCGAGTACGAGCAACACCTGTTCGGCGGAGCCTCGATCGACGCGCACGGCATCGCCCTGACCGAGGAGACGCTGGCTGCGTGTCAGGCTGCCGACGCCGTCCTGCTGGCCGCCGTCGGCGGCCCCAAGTGGGATACGACTGACCCTTCCAAGCCTCGCCCCGAGCAGGGCCTCCTCGGTCTGCGCAAGGGTCTGGGACTGTTTGCGAACCTGCGTCCGGTGCGTCCGCTGCCGGCGCTGTATGACGCGAGTCCGCTCAAGCGGGAGGTGATCGACGGCACCGACCTGCTGGTGGTGCGTGAGCTGACGGGAGGCATCTACTTCGGGGAGAAGACGCGAACAGCCGACGCCGCCTCGGATCTGTGCGCCTACACGCGCGCGGAGATCGAGCGGATCGCTCGGGTTGCGTTCGCCGCGACCAAGCGCAAGCTGACCAGTGTTGACAAGGCCAACGTGATCGAGACAAGCCGGCTGTGGCGCGAGGTGGTCCGCGAGGTCCATGCGACGGAGTTCCCGCAGGTCGAGCTCCAGCATATGCTGGTCGACAATGCCGCGATGCAGCTGGTGTCGAACCCGGCAGAGTTCGACGTCATCGTCACCGAGAACATGTTCGGCGACATCCTCAGTGATGAGGCTGCGACGCTGACGGGCTCGATCGGGACGCTGCCGAGCGCCTCGCTGGGGGATCCTGACAGACCCGGGGTCTTCGAGCCTGTGCACGGCTCTGCCCCAGACATCGCCGGTGCGGGAGCCGCCAATCCGATGGCGATGTTCCTATCGGCGGCGATGATGCTGCGCCACGGCTTCGGCCTGGAGGCGGAGGCGGCAGCGATAGAATCGGCGGTGGATCGTGCGCTCGCGGCAGGGCTGCGCACACGTGACCTGGGGGGCGGCGCAGGCACCCGCGAAGCCACTCAGGCCGTTCTCTCCAACCTTTAAGGCAAACCCCGAAGGAGCACCAAGTGGATCAGGCGGACGTCATCTGGCACAACGGAGAACTCGTTGCCTGGGAGGACGCGAAGGTGCACGTGCTGACCCACGGGCTGCACTACGGGACCGGCGTCTTCGAGGGCGTTCGGGCGTACGAGACCACGAGCGGCACCGCAATCTTCCGGCACCGCGATCACATCGCGCGCATGATCCGCTCGGCGGAGCTGTATTACATGCCGCTGCCTTACACGGCCGATGAGATGCGCCAGGCGACGCACGAGCTGCTGATCGCCAATGGCCTGCGTGAGTGCTACATCCGCCCGGTCGCGTTCCGTGGTTACGGCGTGATGGGCCTGCTCCCACTGGAGGCACCGGTCGACGTTTCGATCGCCGCGTGGCGGTGGGGAGCGTACCTCGGCGAGGACTCCAAGCAGTTGGGAATCACGGCAAAGGTGTCGAGCTGGCGCCGGATGGGTTCTGACTCATTCATCCCTGAGTCCAAGGCCACCGGCCAGTACCTCAACAGCATCCTCGCCAAGATTGAGGCGACCAAGGCCGGCTACGAAGAGGCGATCCTGCTCGACCAGCGCGGATTCGTCGGCGAGGGCAGCGGTGAGAACCTGTTCCTGGTCAAGGGCGGCGCGATCATGACTCCGGCGCTGGTCGGAGGGATCCTCGAGGGGATCACGCGAAACTCGGTGATCCGGATCGCCCGCGACCTCGGCTACGAGGTGATCGAGCGTGACATCGCTCGGACCGAGCTGTATTTGGCCGACGAGATCTTCGCCTGTGGAACCGCCGCGGAGGTCGCGGCCGTGCGCGAGGTCGACGACCACGTGATCGGCGCGGGTCGGACCGGCCCTGTCACCGCTGAGCTTCAGCGCGTTTTCGAGGACGCGATCCGAGGTCGCGACCAGCGTTACGCGGAGTGGCTCGATCACGTCGAAGTGCCCGCGCCCACGGCCTGAGATGACCCGGATCGAGCTCTACGACACGACTCTGCGTGATGGCATGCAGGGCGAGGGCATGTCGCTGTCGGCACATGAGAAGCTGCGAGTTGCGCACACGCTCGACGAGCTCGGGATCGATCTGATCGAGGCCGGCTTTCCGAGTTCCAATCCAAAGGAGCTGGAGCTGTTCGGGCTGCTCTCGCGCGAGACCTTCAGACATGCTCGGATCGCTGCCTTCGGGATGACACGACGTCGCGGTGTCCGTGCCCAGGACGATGGGGCGCTGCAGATCCTCGCGGACTGCTTCGCGCCGGTGTGCACGCTGGTTGGCAAAACCTGGAGCCTGCACCTGGAGAAGGTCGTGAAGGTCGACCGCGGCGAGAACCTGCGGATGATCTCCGAGTCGATCGAATTCCTTGTCGGCGCCGGCAAGCGGGTGATCTATGACGCCGAGCACTTCTTCGACGCGTTCGCGGAGGACGGCGAATACTCGCTCGCCTGTCTGCGCGCCGCCGCTCACGCTGGGGCCGACACCGTCACATGCTGCGACACCAACGGCGGCACGATGCCGGATGCGATCGCGACCGCCATGGAATCGGTGGTGCGGGAGCTGGGCGGCTCCGGCGTGAGGGTCGGTATCCACTGCCACGACGACGCGGGCTGTGGCGTCGCGAACTCGCTGGCCGCGGTCGAGCAGGGTGCTACTCACGTTCAGGGCACGCAGAACGGCTACGGCGAGCGTTGCGGCAATGCGAATCTGACCACGTTGATCCCGAACCTGCAGTTGAAACTCGGGTACGAGTGCGTCACTCCCGAGCAGCTGAGCGCGCTCACGATCACATCACACTTCTTCGACGAGCTGCTGAATGTCACGCCGAATCCCGACCAACCGTATGTCGGGCGCAACGCCTTTGCCCACAAGGGCGGGATGCACGTGGCGGGCGTCACCGCCGATCCCAGCACGTTCGAGCACATCGGGCCGGAGGTGGTTGGTAACGATCGGGCCGTTCTGGTATCCGAGCTTTCGGGCAAGGGCACGATCCACGCGCGCGCCGCTGCGGCTGGGCTCAGCCTCGATGACACGGCTGCGACGCGGCTGATCGAGCGCGTCAAGGAGCGCGAACACGAGGGCTACCACTACGAGGCGGCAGACGGCTCCTTCGAGCTCCTGCTGCGTAAGGAGAGCGGCGACTATAAGCCGCTGTTCACGCTTGAGTCATGGCGCGTGATCGCCGAGCAGCGGGCCGACGGTCGCGTCGAGACTGAGGCTACGATCAAGCTCTGGATCGATGGCGAACGCTACGTCTTCTCGGCCGAGGGCAACGGACCGGTCAGCGCCCTTGACAAGGCGCTGCGCGGCGCGCTGACGAGCGTGTACCCCGAATTGGACGCGATCAAGCTCATCAACTTCAAGGTCCGGATCCTCGACGGCGCCAAAGCCAGCGACGCGATCACACGGGTGCTGCTTGACTCCTCCGACGGTGAGCACGAATGGGGCGCGACCGGCGTCTCGACAAACGTGATCGAGGCCTCATGGGAGGCGCTGGTCGACTCGCTCGAGCACGGCATGCAGGCCGGCCGGCGCCCGGCGCGGGCAGACGGAGCCCGCGCGTCGTCGTGACCGCAGGGAACAAGTCTGGACGGGACCAGTCTCCGGACGGCCCGGTCCCGCTCGCCCGGCCCGTGCTCGGCGACGCAGAGGAGCTGGCCGTGCTGTCGGTCCTGCGCTCGGGCCAGCTCTCGCTCGGGCCACGAGGCCCGGAGTTCGAACGCGCCTTCGCCGCCCGGGTCGGAGCTCGCTTCGGCAGCGCGGTCTCGTCCGGTACCGCCGGGCTGCATCTGGCTCTGAGAGCGGTCGAGGTCTCCGACGGCGATGAGGTGATCACGACCCCGTTCTCATTCGTCGCGAGCGCCAACGCCGCGATCTATGAGCGCGCGCGACCGGTGTTCGTGGACATCGACCCGGTCACGCTGAACTTCGATGTGGAAGCGGTGGCCGCCGCGGTCACCGGCCGGACGGCGGCGCTGCTGCCGGTGCACGTCTTCGGCTATCCGGTCGACATGCAGCGGCTCGAGGAGCTCGCGCTGCCGATTGTCGAGGATGCCTGCGAGGCGCTCGGCGGCAGCTATCTCGACGGCGGGCCGATCGGGGGTCGCGGCCATCAGGCCGTGTTTGCCTTCTACGCCAACAAGCAGATGACGACCGGGGAGGGCGGAATCGTCGTCACCGCCGACGCTGGGATCAAGGAGCGGCTCGACTCCGAGCGCAATCAGGGACGGGCGCCGAACATGGACTGGCTTGACCACGATCGCCTGGGATTCAACTATCGACTCTCCGACATTGCCTGCGCACTTGGGTCCGCGCAGCTTGGGCGACTCGACGCGCTGCTCGCCGGCAGGGAGCGGGTGGCCGCGCTCTACGGCCAGGAGCTGGCCGGCCTCGAGGGCGTGACGCCGCCGTGCGCCAACGATCGCCAGGGGCGCCGTGGATGGTTCGTGTATGTGATCCAGTTGCCGCGCGAGGTCGATCGCGACACGGTGGTGACGGACCTCGGCGCCCGTGGCATCGCCGCCAAGCCTTACTTCCCGGCGATCCACCTGATGAGCTACTACCGCGAGCAGTTCGGCTATCGCGAGGGCCAGTTCCCGATCTGTGAGGACATCGCCGCGCGTTCGATCGCGATCCCGTTCTTCCCCGAGATGACGGAGGGACAGGTCAGTCGGGTCGTCCAGGCGCTCGGAGACGTGCTCGAGGGCGGTCGTCGCCGCTCCGGGGCGTTAGCATCGCGCGCCTGAGTCTGATGGAGTCTTCGGAGCGCCCGCACGTTCACCTGATGTCGAGCCCGCGCATGGCGGATGCGCAGGCCGACGTCTTTCGCGCGCTGAACGACTCGATCTCATTCGACTGGCGGCTGGCGCCGTTCGACGTGCAGCAGTCGGTCGCGCACGCGTCGATGCTGGCGGCGCAGGGGATCATCAGCGCCGAGGACCGAGAGGCTTTGCAGGCGGCACTGGCCGTCGTTGCCGAGGAGGTCCGCGACGGCGCCTTCGCGTTCCGGGATGGCGACGAGGATGTCCACATGGCGATCGAACGCCGCGTGACCGAGCTGGCGGGGGAGGCCGGCGGACGCCTGCACACAGCGCGCTCGCGAAATGACCAGGTCGCGACCGACATGGCCATGTTCACCCGCCAGGCGGCGCTTGACGCGGCCGCCGGGACGCTGGCGTTGGTGGAGACGCTGATCGGGCTCGCAGAGCAACACCTGGACTGGCCGATGCCGGGCTACACACACCTTCAGCGCGCACAGCCCGTGTACCTCGGCCACCACCTCCTGGCCTACGCCTGGATGCTGCTCCGAGACCAGCGACGTTTCCGGGCTGTGCTCGACGGTACGGCGGCGCTGCCCCTGGGGGCCGGAGCGCTTGCCGGCGTGAATTTCGACACCGACCGCGCGGCGCTGGCGGCCGAGCTCGGCTTCCCGCGCCTGGCGGAGAACTCGATCGATGCGGTCTCCAACCGTGACTTCGTGCTCGACTACCTCAGCGCAGCCGCCAGCTGCGCCACGCACCTGTCGCGTCTGGGGGCGGAGATCGTGATCTGGTCCAGCGAGGAGTTCGGCTTCTGCGAGGTTGCAGATGCGTGGGCCTCGGGCTCCTCGATCATGCCGCAGAAGAAGAACCCCGACGCCGCCGAGCTGCTGCGTGCCAAGGCGCCCCGGATCACTGGCCACCTGACCGCTCTGCACGGCGTGATGCACGGGTTGCCGTTGACCTACAACAAGGACATGCAGGAGGACAAGGAGCACCTGTTCGATGCGGTGGACACGCTCGAGCTCGTGCTGGCGGCCGCCACGGGGATGCTCGCGACCATCAGCTTCCGGCGTGAGCGGCTGGCGGGCGCGGCCGCAGACGAGATGCTCGCTGCCACAGACATCGCCGACTATCTGGTCAAGCAGGGTCTGCCGTTCCGCAGTTCGCACCATGTCGTCGGCGGACTCGTGGCACTCGCGGTCGGCAGCGGACGCACGCTCTCGCAGCTGACGCCCGAGGAGCTCCGCAACGCCTCGCCGCTGCTTGACCCGGACGGCTACCGCGCGCTGCTCGCGGACGGCGCCTGGATCGAATCCAAGCGGTCCCGCGGCGGCACCGGCTCCGCCGCCGTGCGCGACCAACTCGTGCACGCCCGCGCCGCGCTCGAGCGTGCACGCAGCGACCGGCGCTGAGCGTGTCGCCCGGCCTCGGAGCCGATTTCTACGACCGTCCCGTGCTTGAGGTGGCCGAGGATCTGATCGGCTGCGTGGTAACGCACGGCGAGTGCGCCGGCGTGATCGTTGAGTCCGAGGCCTATCACGACAGCGAGCCCGCCTGCCATGCCTTCAACGGATTGACGCCGCGGACGCAGACGCTCTTCGGAGATCCCGGTCGCGCCTACATCTACATCTCCTACGGTGTGCACGTGATGCTGAACGCGGTCAGCGAGTCTCAGGGGATCGGCGCCGCTGTGCTGATCCGCGCGCTCGAGCCGGTGTCCGGGGTCGAGCTCATGGCTCAACGGCGCGGTGCCCCGGCCGCGAGCCTGCGTGCGCTGTGCTCGGGCCCCGGAAAGTTGACGCAGGCGCTCGGCATCACTCTCGCCGACGACGGCTGTGATCTGGCTGCTGGGCCGGTCGTGATCTCCGGTCGCCCAAGTCGGTTCAGCGATCCGGAGGTCCAGCGGGACCGCCGGATCGGGATCACGAAGGCGGTCGAGCTGCCATGGCGCTTTTCGCTGGCCGGCAGCCGCTACCTGTCGGCCCCGTTCCGGGTTCCGCGCTAGAGACCGGAGCCGCCGCTGGAGCCGCTCTCGGCCCGGGTCGTCGGCGTCGCCGGCGGCGAAGTGCTGGCGGGCGCTGTGGGGGTCTGTGACACGGTCGGCGAGCCACTCGCGGGCGTGGTTGTCTGCGTCGCGGGCGTCGTGGCCTGTTGAACCGCGGGTGTGGTCACCTGTGTCTGCGCCGGGGCAGTGCTGGTGGCGATTGACGGCGTCGTGCTGGACGTGCTGCCCGACGTCGTGCTCGCGCCGGCGCTCGAGGACGATGTGCTCGGCGCCGTGTAACTCGGGGTGATCTGCTCGGTGGTGAGCGCGCCTGACGAGCTGCCCCTGTGCTGTTGATAGCCGTCCATGATCCCGATCGCCTGGACCATGAAGTTGTGCCAGATGAGCGCCGGGTAGGTGCCGCCCTCGACCGGCTGACCGCCGTAGTTGGTCAGCATCGGCTTGCCGCTGTCCGGGTACCCGACCCATACTGCGACGGTCATCGTCGGGGTCCAGCCGACGAACCAGGCGTCCACGTAGTTGGAGGTCGTGCCGGTCTTGCCGGCGACATCGACCCCCGGGATCGCGGCAGCCGTGCCGGTGCCGTAGCTGTCGTCGACCGGGCCGTGGAGCAGCTCGTCGATCGTGCTGGCGACATCGGGGCTGATCACCTGCCGGGTCTGGAGCGTCCCGGCGTTGGTGATGGTGCCGTGGCGGCACCCAGCACAGCCGGTGATACCGGCGATCGAGTCGATCCCGATCGGCCCGCCGTCAACGTCGCCCAGCGTGGGGTTGTAGACCTTTTTGCCATCGTTGGCGACGGTCGAGTAGGCGTGGGCCATATCGAGCGCCGAGACGCCGTGCGTGAGACCCCCGAGGATCATCGAGGGGTCCGGGTCGATCGGCGAGCGGATTCCCATCAGACGGGCGTAGTGCGCAATGCTCGCAGTGCCGACCTTGGTGCCGACCTGCGCGAAGACGCTGTTGTCGGAGATGGCCGTCGCCAGCGTCATCGGGATCGGCCCGCTGTACGCGTTGCCGAAGTTGTGCACGGGGAAGCGGCCGGTGCCGTTATCTGCGGCGTAGGCGTTGTCGCCCTGCTTGACGAAGTGGATCGTGATCGGCTGGGAGTCGACCTCCGTGTAGGGCGTGATCGTACCCTTGGAGAGCGCTGCCGCAAGCGTGAAGATCTTGAAGGACGACCCGGGCTGGCGGTAGCCCATCGTCGCCAGGTTGAAGGGCGAGTTGTCGTAATTGCCGCTGCCGCTGACCATCGCGCGGACCTCGCCCGTCCTGTTGTCGATCGCCACCAGTGAGGCGGTCGGGTTACCGGTCTGGTCTGCCGGGAACTCCGCGTTGACGGTGTCCTGTGCCACGGTCTGCATGTTCAGGTCGATGCTGAGCTTGATCTTGAGGCCGCCGTAGTCGGCCTCGTACTGAGCCTGCTTCGGTGAGAGGCCCTCCTTCTCGAGCGCCTGCGACCACCCGTGGCTCAACCCAGCTGGTGAAGTAGGGGGCGGTGGTCGGCTGTTGCGCGGGCTGCTGGATCTGGGCTGGAGTGGGGAGGGCCGTATCGATGCCGTCCTGATACTGCTGAGATGAGATGTAGTGCTGCTGGAGCATCTGCTGCAGCACGAGGTCCCGTCGTTGTTTGGCCGCGTCGCGCTCCTGCTGATCGCCAGCCGGATTGAAGGCGCTGGGGTTCGCGACCATCCCCGCCAGCAGTGCTGCCTGCGCCGGGTTGAGCTCGCTCGCGCACTCCTTGCGGTCCGGGTGCTGAGGGTCGGCGTTGCCGCAGCTGTCGGCGCCGCCCTCGACGGGGTTGGCCGCGTTGTATCCGTGATCCCAGCCGAAGTAGACGCGGGCGGCGGCCTCGATCCCGAGCGCGCCGTTGCCGAAGTAGATCGTGTTGAGGTACTCGGTGAGGATGTGCTTGTGCGTCCAGTGATGAGACAGCTGAAATGCCATGCCGGCCTCGACCAGCTTCTCGGCAACGGTGCGGTGGTCCTCCTCGGAGTTGACGTTCTTCACGAACTCCTCCGGGATCGTCGATCCGCCCTGGACGTTGCCGCCGGTCAGGTCGGCGAGCCCGGCGCGCAGCAGGCCGCGCACACTGATGCCGGACTCGTGCCAGAAGCCGCGGTCCTCGATCGCGACGATCGCGTTGCGCATGTTCGAGGAGATCTGCGCCCAGCGGTCGATCGCCGGAGTGCTGGCGGGAGCGAGCGGCCCGATCGGATGGCCGTGGTCGTCATACATGTAGGAGTCGACGGTGTGGCTGAACTGGACCGTGTTCTCGAGCCGAGGCAGATCCGATGCGATCGAGGTGAGCGCGCCGAACAGGGTCGAGATCACAGCCAGGACACCGAACGCGGCGATGACAAACAGCAGCCGCAGCTTGCGAACGCGCGGGCGACGCGGCCGATGGGCACGACCGCGCCCCGGGATGCGGCGCCGATTCTGCTCGCCGAGGGCAAGCGGAGCCGGGCTCTGATCGGCAGGGCTCTGTTTGGCAGGGCTCTGGTCGGCGTCTGGCAGGGTGTGGTCGTCGACAGTCATGCGCTCGTACTGCTTGCGGCCGACAGGCGACGGCGCCAGAAGTGTCCTCAATACACACGACGGTTCAGGCGCTCGACTGGGCTGGGTCTCGGGTGTGGCCCTGGCGGCTGGCGTGAGTTTAGTGGCTTCAGCGAGCGAGTTGTGGGGGTTGTGTGCGCCTCCGGTTAGCATTGCCCGGCGATGCCAGACGCACCTTCGCAAGCGGCCGCCTGGCTTTCACGCAACGCGGTCGACTGCCTGCCTGAGGGCGGCCTGGAAGCCAAGCTCAAGCTGGGGCGCCCGCTGCGGGTGAAGCTGGGCGTCGACCCGACCGCGCCAGACATAACTCTCGGCCACACCGTCGTGCTGCAGAAGCTGCGGGAGTTCCAGGATGCCGGCCACACAGTGGTGCTGATCATCGGCAACGGCACGACCAGGGTCGGGGACCCGAGCGGTCGTTCGACGACTCGTCCGATGTTGAGTGACGAGGAGATCGCGCTCAACGCCGCGACCTTCCAGGAACAGGCGATGAAGGTGCTCGACCCCGACCGTCTCGAGGTTCGCTTCAACGCCGACTGGCTCGAGATGCCGATGGGGGACCTGTATCGCCTGATGGCGACCACGACCGTCGCACAGGTGGTCGAGCGCGACGACTTCGCCAAGCGCTTGGCGGATGGGACGCCGATCTCGATGCTCGAACTGCTCTACCCGCTGCTACAGGGGTACGACTCTGTTGCGATCAGATCCGATGTGGAACTTGGGGGAACCGATCAGAAGTTCAACCTGATGCTCGGCCGGGACATCCAGCGCGCATACGGCCTCGATGGACAGGTGATCCTGACGATGCCGCTGCTCACCGGCACAGACGGTGAACGCAAGATGTCGAAGTCATTCGGCAATTACATCGGCGTCACCGAGTCGCCGGAGGAGATGTACGGCAAGACACTGAGCATCCCTGACTCGTCGCTGGCGTCATGGTATGAGCTGCTGCTTGGCAGGGCATTGCCGGTGGCCGTCCCGCCTCGAGATGCCAAGCGGGCACTGGCACGGGCGCTCGTGGAACGCTTCCATGGTGCGCAGGCCGCTGACGCCGCCGAGGATTCGTTCGATCGTGTGCATGTCCGCCACGAAGCCCCTGAGCATGTCGACGAGGTGCGCTTCGACGCCACCGACGGTGTCGTGCACCTGCCGGCGCTCCTGGCGCAGGCCTTTGGGATCTCGACGTCGGAGGCGCGACGGTCGCTCGGGCAGGGTGGGGTCAAACTCGACGGGGTCGCACCTCCCGCAGATCATCTGGACCTCCCGGCAAGGACTGTTGACGGTGCGGTCCTGCAGCTCGGAAAGCGTCGGTTTGCAAGGGTTTTGATCGGCTGACGGCCAGCGTCGCATGGTCGGCGGAGCACTTTGGCGCCCGGTGCGCTAACTTTCTGCAGGCAGTGAGCGCGGCCACGGCCTCCCAAGTTGGGTGGATTGCGCCCCCAAGCGAGTTGTGGCTATACTTTTCTGCCCCGAGCGCCGGTGACGGCCCTCGGCGCATCCTCTGGAAGGAAGCTCCTTCCGCCAGGAGGCGACGGTCTTTGAAAACTCAACAGCATGCGCACCTCGGCCTGCCTATGGCCGAGTGTGTGTCCAGGTTCGACGCCGTCGTCGGACGGCTCCTCTAGGAGCCATTCGCACGACGGTGCCAAGATTGACCCGTCTCGTCTCCCGGAGCTACCTCTGTGTACTTGGAGCTCCCGAAGGCCGCTTTTGCGGTTGGGCGTGGAGGCGGGGGCCTCTTCCACCAGTGAAGAGGCCCAGGTTTCGCTCGCTCGGTTTCGCGGCAACGTTCGCGGCACCATATGGCGAGCGATATTCCTGACAACTCTTTGTGAAGTTCTTCACGGAGAGTTTGATCCTGGCTCAGGACGAACGCTGGCGGCGTGCCTAACACATGCAAGTGGAGCGACGAACCGGGCTTCGGCCCGGGGCAAAGCCGCGAACGGGTGAGTAACACGTGGGTAACGTGCCCCGATGATTGGGACAACCCGAGGAAACTCGGGCTAATACCAAATGTGCCCTACAGCCACAAGGCTCAAGGGGAAAGGAAGCTTCGGCCTCCGCATCGGGATCGGCCCGCGGCGCATTAGCTTGTTGGTGAGGTAACGGCTCACCAAGGCTTCGATGCGTAGCTGGTCTGAGAGGACGATCAGCCACACTGGGACTGAGACACGGCCCAGACTCCTACGGGAGGCAGCAGTGGGGAATCTTGCGCAATGCGCGAAAGCGTGACGCAGCAACGCCGCGTGGGCGAAGAAGGCCTTCGGGTTGTAAAGCCCTTTCAGTTGGGACGAAGCTTCGTCGGTGAATAGCCGACCGGAGTGACGGTACCTTCAGAAGAAGCCCCGGCTAACTACGTGCCAGCAGCCGCGGTAATACGTAGGGGGCAAGCGTTGTCCGGAATCATTGGGCGTAAAGCGCGTGTAGGCGGCTCGATAAGTCTGCTGTGAAAGTCCAGGGCTCAACCCTGGAATGCCGGTGGAAACTGTCGAGCTAGAGTCCGGAAGAGGCGAGTGGAATTCCTGGTGTAGCGGTGAAATGCGCAGATATCAGGAGGAACACCAATGGCGAAGGCAGCTCGCTGGGACGGTACTGACGCTGAGACGCGAAAGCGTGGGGAGCAAACAGGATTAGATACCCTGGTAGTCCACGCCGTAAACGATGGGTACTAGGTGTAGGGGGTGTCGACTCCCCCTGTGCCGACGCTAACGCATTAAGTACCCCGCCTGGGGAGTACGGCCGCAAGGCTAAAACTCAAAGGAATTGACGGGGGCCCGCACAAGCAGCGGAGCATGTGGTTTAATTCGACGCGACGCGAAGAACCTTACCTGGGCTTGACATGTTTCTGACCACCGTGGAAACACGGTTTCTCTTCGGAGCAGAATCACAGGTGGTGCATGGCTGTCGTCAGCTCGTGTCGTGAGATGTTGGGTTAAGTCCCGCAACGAGCGCAACCCCCGTCGTATGTTGCCAGCATTTAGTTGGGGACTCATACGAGACTGCCGGTGACAAACCGGAGGAAGGTGGGGATGACGTCAAGTCATCATGCCCCTTATGTCCAGGGCTACACACGTGCTACATTGGCGCGTACAGAGGGCTGCAAGACCGCGAGGTGGAGCGAATCCCTTAAAGCGCGTCTCGGTTCGGATTGCAGGCTGAAACTCGCCTGCATGAAGGTGGAGTTGCTAGTAATCGCGGATCAGCATTGCCGCGGTGAATACGTTCCCGGGCCTTGTACACACCGCCCGTCACACCATGGGAGTGAGCAACACCCGAAGCCGGTGGCCTAACCCGCAAGGGAGGGAGCCGTCGAAGGTGGGGCTCGTGACTGGGGTGAAGTCGTAACAAGGTAGCCGTAGCGGAAGCTGCGGCTGGATCACCTCCTTTCTAGGGAAGTCCTCTTTGAGGACACCCGGAGCCCGTCAGGCAATGGTGCCTGGCGAGTCCGGCGTTCAGGTTGAATCTAGAGTTCACCAGCGCCGGCAGAGTTTCCGGACTAGATATGTCGACCGAAATCTGGACAGGGCATCCGTTAGAGCGCCAGCTCTTGTCCGCGGATGTCCGCATGCTGTTGAGTTTTGAGAGACCGGCGCCCCGTCGGCGGCCCGCGGCGTGAAGACGCTGGGGCCGCGGGTCGGGCTCCCGAGCCTCCTCACGGACCTTGAAAACTGCACAGTAGCCAATGTAAACGGGTATCACCGAGTGGTGACTCTGTCACTACTCATTGACTCACGTAAGTGAGTCGCAAGATCACCGTCAAGATAGTAAGGGCACATGGTGGATGCCTTGGCACCAAGAGTCGATGAAGGGCGTGAACGACTGCGAAAAGCCACGGTGAGGCGTTGAATAGCCTTTGACCCGTGGATTCCCGAATGGGGAAACCCAGCGCCGGTAATGCGGCGTTATCCCACGTTGAACACATAGGCGTGGAGAAGACAAGCGGGGGAAGTGAAACATCTCAGTACCCCGAGGAAAGAAAATCAACCGAGACTCCCTGAGTAGTGGCGAGCGAAAAGGGAACAGCCCAAACCCAGTACGTGTAAGCGGTCACGCGTTGCGTATTGGGGGTTGTAGGGCGTTTGTTCCGGGCCGTGACCGACCCGGCAGCAGTTACAAAACCAAGTGATAGTCGAAGCGCGTGGAAACGCGCACCAAAGAGGGCAACCGTCCCGTAGACGAAATCGCTTGGACTGCTGTCAGACGTTCCTGAGTAAGTCCGCACCCGTGAAACGCGGACTGAACCTGGGGGGACCACCCTCCAAGGCTAAGTACTCCTTGGTGACCGATAGCGGACTAGTACCGTGAGGGAAAGGTGAAAAGTACCCCGGAAGGGGAGTGAAATAGTACCTGAAACCGCGTGCCTACAAGCGGTGGGAGCGACTTCGTGTCGTGACCGCGTGCTTTTTGCATAACGAGCCGGCGAGTTACTCGTCTGCGGCAAGGTTAAGCGATGAGCGGAGCCGTAGCGAAAGCGAGTCCGAATAGGGCGACATAGTCGTAGGCGGTAGACCCGAAGCTGAGCGAGCTACCCATGGGCAGGTTGAAGCGGGGGTAAGACCTCGTGGAGGACCGAACCGACCTAGGTTGAAAACTGGGCGGATGACCTGTGGGTCGGAGTGAAAGGCTAATCAAGCTCAGTGATATCTGGTTCTCTCCGAAATATATTTAGGTATAGCCTCGGATAAATTCCGTGGCGGCCGTAGAGCACTGTTTGGACTAGGGGCCCTACCAGGTTACCGAATTCAGGCAAACTCCGAAGACCGTCACGGCTACTCCGGGAGTCAGTTGCTGGGGGATAAACTTCAGCGTCAAAAGGGAAACAGCCCAGACCGCCAGCTAAGGTCCCTAAGTACTAGCTAAGTGGTAAACGATGTTCGAGTGCATAGACAACCAGGAGGTTGGCTCAGAGGCAGCCACCCTTGAAAGAGTGCGTAACAGCTCACTGGTCAAGTGTTCGAGCGCGGATAATGTAACGGGGCTCAAGCTAGTCACCGAAGCTGCGGGTGCGACGCAAGTCGCGCGGTAGGAGAGCGTTCCCAGGGCAGTGAAGCGGCGGGGTAACCCAGCCGTGGAGGCCTGGGAAGTGAGAATGCCGGCATAAGTAACGAAAGAAGGGTGAGAATCCCTTCCACCGATTGCCCAAGGATTCCTGAGTAAAGTTCGTCTGCTCAGGGTTAGTCAGGACCTAAGGCGAGGCCGAAAGGCGTAGTCGATGGCCAACGGGTTGATATTCCCGTACCACGTCGCATTCGTTTGACCGATGGGGGGACGAGGAAGGCTATGGGAACCCAGGCGATAGTTGCCCTGGGGTAAGCGTGTAGGGGTGGCTCTAGGCAAATCCGGAGCCGCTTAACCTGAGACGCGATGCCAGCTGGCTTTAAGCCGGCGAGTCCCGGACGCCAAGCCTCCAAGAAAAGCCTCTAGGGAGAATGCGCGTGCCTGTACCAAAACCGACACAGGTGGGCAAGTGGAGAACACTAAGGTGATCGAGATAACCCTCGTTAAGGAACTCGGCAAAATCGCCCCGTAACTTCGGGATAAGGGGCGCCCCAGTAGGGTGAAGCACTTCGCGTGTGGAGCCCGAGAGGGCCGCAGTGAATAGGTTCAAGCGACTGTTTACCAAAAACACAGGTCTCTGCTAAGTCGAAAGACGACGTATAGGGGCTGACGCCTGCCCGGTGCCGGAAGGTTACGTGGAGGTGTTAGGGGCAACCCGAAGCACCGAAACTAAGCCCCGGTAAACGGCGGCCGTAACTATAACGGTCCTAAGGTAGCGAAATTCCTTGTCGGGTAAGTTCCGACCTGCACGAATGGCGTAACGACTTGAACGCTGTCTCAACGAGGGGCTCGGTGAAATTGCAGTCTCGGTGAAGATGCCGAGTACCCGCGGCTAGACGGAAAGACCCCGTGAACCTTTACTACAACTTGGTATTGGGGTTCGATGCATCTCGCTCAGGATAGGTGGGAGGCTTGGAAGCACCGGCTGCGGCCGGTGTGGAGCCAACCTTGAGATACCACCCTTGATGTATTGGATCTCTAACCGCACGCCGTGAATCCGGGTGCGGAACAGTGACAGGTGGGTAGTTTGACTGGGGCGGTCGCCTCCCAAAATGTAACGGAGGCGCGCAAAGGTTCCCTCAGCACGGTCGGAAATCGTGCGTAGAGTGTAAAGGCAGTAAGGGAGCTTGACTGCGAGACAGACATGTCGAGCAGGTACGAAAGTAGGCCTTAGTGATCCGGCGGTAGCAAGTGGAAGCGCCGTCGCTCAACGGACAAAAGGTACTCCGGGGATAACAGGCTTATCGGGCCCAAGAGTCCACATCGACGGCCCGGTTTGGCACCTCGATGTCGGCTCGTCGCATCCTGGGGCTGTAGTAGGTCCCAAGGGTTGGGCTGTTCGCCCATTAAAGCGGTACGCGAGCTGGGTTCAGAACGTCGTGAGACAGTTCGGTCCCTATCTGCCGTGGGCGTTGGAGAGTTGAGAGGATTCGTCCCTAGTACGAGAGGACCGGGATGAACGCACCTCTGGTGTATCTGTTGTCCTGCTAAGGGCACCGCAGGTTAGCTACGTGCGGATCGGATAACCGCTGAAAGCATCTAAGCGGGAAGCCGGCCTCAAGATGAGCTCTCCCATCCACTAGATGGAGTAAGACCCCTGGTAGACCACCAGGTTGATAGGCCAGATCTGGAAGGGTGGTAACACCCGTAGGAGACTGGTACTAATGGGTCGAGGGCTTGACGGTATTTCGATACCCATGCATTGGCGCTGTGTAGTTTTGAAGGCCCGTGAGGGGCCTGTCTCTCACCGTTTTCCGGTGGCTATGGCGAGGGGGAAACACCTCTTCCCTTTCCGAACAGAGCCGTTAAGCCCCTCAGCGCCGATGGTACTTGGCCTGAAAGGGCCTGGGAGAGTAGGTCGCCGCCGGTTTAATTTCAGTCTCGAGCCGTCCGTCCACCATGGGCGGGCGGCTCGAGTTGTTTCCGGGGCCGAGCGTGGGCGAAGTGAGTTCGGGGCCGGGCCAGAGCCACCAACCGATCTCATGCTCGTCGGCGTCGACTCCGGAGATGGGAGCTGATGCGCGAGAGCAGACCGACATCATCGGGACCCCTCGGCCTGAGCAGCACGCGCGAGGTGGGCCGCGCTTGGCTCACGCGAACCAACGTCACGACCGGCCCTCAGTGGGGCATGCGTGAGCGAGCGGCGGCGGTCGACGGACGCTGGCTGACCTTGCGCGCCTTCAACGCGCAACCCTGGGAAGCCTCCGGAACGGCGCCGGGGCGACGAGAGACCGGCCCGGCGACCGCAGGCCGTTGCGGCCCGAAGCCTCGACCTGCCGCCGGCGTCCAGGTCAGCGGCGCCGCATGAAGGCGAAGCCGCTCGTAGTCGACGTCGGCGTAGACATCGCTGCCCTCGGCGACGTACTGGAAGTCGCCCAGCAGCATGTCGTCGATCATCTCACTGAGTCGGTCCGCGAGTGCGTGGAGTTTTTCAAGACGGAACATATGTTCGTAGACTACGTCGGACCTCGGACGGAATGCCCCGATTTTCTGCAATTTTAGTTGCAGACACCACCGGCTCTTGATCACCCGAGCGCTGACCAGACCTCAAGCTTGGTCCGGACCCGGTCGACCACGGCGGTCGTGAACTCGGTGGTCCCGGCGGAACCCCCGAGGTCAAAGGTCTTCACACCGGATGCGACTGTCTCCAGCGCCGCCTCGTAGATCGCCCGCGACGTGTGTTCGGCCTGTGCACCGTGATGGTCGGCGGCGTGATGCATCACCGCGCCGCAGGCAAGGATCATCGCCAGCGGATTGGCCAGGTCCTTACCGAGTAGCGCCGGCGCGGTGCCATGCGGGGCCTCTGCCATCGCAACCGTCGTGTTGTAGGCGTCGTCGAACGCGAGCAGGATCGACTCGGCGCCGGCGATCGACCCGAACATCGGCAATACGAGGTCGGACAGACAGTCGCCATCGCGGTTGAGAGCTGGGATCACCAGTGTCTTGTCCGTCGCTCCGGACAGCAGTCCGGCATAGGTGGCGTCGATCAACACCGGCTGGTAGTCGACGTCAGGGTGGCGGTCAGCTGCCGCATCCATCTCCTCCTTCAGCATGCCCTCATAGATCGCCGAGACGGTCCATTTGGGCCCGCCGTACACGCGCGCATCAAGCCGCTCGGCGGTCCGGAACGCGTACTCAGAGACGGCACGGCAGGTGGAGCGGGTGATGCGCTCCTCCCGGTAGGCGACCTCATCGTCGGCACCGGGATCGCCGGATCGCCACTGTTTGGCGCCATAGGCGTCCTCCACTGCCATCCGGACGATTGATATGGGCCAGTGCACGCCGGCCATGGGCGCTATCCCGGGCAGCCGTCTGCCGGTGCGCACGATCACCTTGCCACCGATTCCCTCTCGGACGATCGCGTTCGGAGTGCCCACGTCCTCTCTGCCCTCGGGCGTGATCGTCGCAGCCTTGATGCCGAGGCCCGCGGCCTTCATGGCGGCGGCGGCCTCATGCACGACGCCGTTCCGGGTGAGGCGTCGGTTGGACAGGGACAGGTCGAAGCGGGCGAGTTGCACCTCTAATCCCAGCAGCTCCGAATCGAGCACGCGCAACGACTGTTCGAGCAACTCCTGACCGGTCTCGTCACCGTCTAGGACCACGATCTCGATTGGGTCGGGCATCGTTCCTGACGATATCTGAGCGGAGCGACAGAAGCTCCGCAGCCGAAGGCTCTCCGAGGGCCGGCGTCAGGACGTGGGTAACAGCTGATCGGAGGCGGCTTCGAGCGCGGCTATCACGGTTCGCAGGTGCTCGTCGAAGTCGACCCCGAGACCGGCCGCGCCCGCCGACAGATCGTCGCGGGCGACGGCGGCGGCAAAGCTCGGCTGCTTCATCTTCTTCCTGATCGACTTGGGAGTCATGCCGTGCAGCCCCTCGGGTCGGACGTAGGCGACGGCGAGCACGAAGCCGGACAACTCGTCGACTGCGTAAAGGGCCTTCTCCATTGGCGTATCGCGGGAGATCCCCATGAAATCGGCATGCGAGCCGACAGCGCGTATGAGCTCCTCGGGATAGCCGCGCTCGCGCAGCTCCGCCATCGCGTAGCGAGGATGCCCGGTCTCCAGGTCGGGATAGCGCTCGTAGTCGAGATCGTGCAGCAGGCCGGTGGCGCCCCAGAGCTCGACATCACCATCGAACCGGGGGGCGTACGCGCGCATCGCCGCCTCGACGGCGAGCATGTGGCGGCGCAGGGAATCGCCAGCTGTCCACTCGCAGACGAGCTCCCAGGCGTCGCTGCGCGAGATCTTTGCGGTCATGTCGTTACCTTAACCAAGGTCTATGGAGAAGTTCGTGATCGAGGGCGGCGTTCCGCTCCACGGGACGGTGGTCCCAGCCGGAAACAAGAACGGAGCGCTGCCGATCCTGGCGGCCTGCCTGCTCACCGAGGAGGAGGTGACGCTTCGCAACGTCCCGCGGATCAGCGACGTCGACGCGATGCTCGCGCTGCTCGCATCGCTCGGCGCGACCGTGACCTGGACAGCCGAGGGGGATGTCCAGATCAACGCCGCCGACGTCAACAACACTGATGTCGATCGCGAACTCGGGGAGCGGATCCGTGCTTCCTTCCTGCTTGCGGGGCCGCTCCTGGCTCGATTCGGCCGGGCCACGATGCCGCCGCCGGGCGGGGATGTGATCGGCCGCAGGCGCCTTGACCCGCACTTCGACGCGATGCGCGCTCTCGGTGCAAGGGTCGAGAATGATCGAGACATCGAGTTGACGGCGCCCGACGGCGGCCTCGCTCCCTGCGACTTCCTGATGGACGAGCCGTCGGTGATGGCGACAGAGAACGCGCTCATGGCTGCCGCGCTCACACCCGGCACGACCACGATCCGCAACGCCGCGTCTGAGCCGCATGTGCAGGATCTGGCACGAATGCTGGTGGCGATGGGCGCCGAGGTCGACGGAATCGGATCGAACGTGATGCTCGTACACGGTCGTGACCGCCTGCATGGCTGCACGCACACGATCGCCCCGGATCACATCGAGATCGGCTCGTTCATGGCACTGGCCGGTGTCACCGGCGGTGAGCTCATCATCAGGGACACGGTTCCCGAGGATCTGCGGATGATCCGGCTCGTGTTTGCGCGGATCGGTCTCGAGAGCCACATCGACGGCAGCAATGTGATCGTTCCGGGGAATCAGCGCCTGACGATGAAGACGGATGCAGGTGGACATACGCCGAAGATTCAGGATGGCCCCTGGCCGGCGTTTCCTGCGGACCTGACCAGCGTGGCGCTTGCACTCGCGACGCAGGCCGAGGGCTCGGTGATCGTCCACGAGTGGATGTTCGAGAGCCGGCTGGTCTTCACCGACAAGCTGCAGCTGATGGGGGCGGCGATCACGATCTGCGATCCGCATCGCGCGATCGTCGTTGGTCCGCGGAGGCTGCGCGGGCAGCGAGTGGAGTCGCCGGACATTCGTGCGGGGATGGCGATGCTGATCGCGGCGCTGTGTGCGAAGGGAACGACTGAGATCGGCAATGTCCGCCAGATCGACCGTGGTTATGAGCGCATCGATGAGCGCCTGCGCGCGCTCGGCGCCCGTATCGAGCGTGTCGAGGACAACGCCTCCGCGGCCTGACCGGGCTCCGCGGCGTCTTTTCGGCACACTCCAGTCGATGATCGACCGTACACCCAGCGGCACGCGCGACGTGCTGCCCGACGAGATGCGCGAGCTGCGCGCGCTGATGGACCGGATGCGCGGCGTGTTCGAGCGCGCGGGGTACGGCGAGGTGTACACACCGGCGCTCGAGTATGAGCGCACCTTCGACCCCGAGCGTGCCCCGATCAGCCCGTCCTACAGACTGTTCGACGAGCACGGCAACGTTCTGGTGCTGCGGTCCGACATGACCGTGCCGATTGCCCGGCTTGTGGCCAGCCGTTATCCGACAGCGCCGACACCGATGCGGTTCTGCTACTTCGCCCACGCCTACCGAAGCGTGCGCCCGCGTCGTGGGCAGTCGCGCGAGTTCATGCAGGCCGGAGTGGAGCTCGTCGGGGCCCCGGGCTCAGAGGGCACAGCCGAGGCGCTCACGGTCCTCTGCGATGCGTTGGGCGCCGCCGGTCTACGGAGTTTCCGCATCGGCGTGGGCGACGTCGCGCTCTATCCCGCGCTCCTGGCCTCGCTGGGGATCGACCCAGTCATCAGCGAACGAATTCTCGCGGAGCTCGAGACGGGCGACTTCGTCGGCGTCCAGCGAGAGCTCGCCCATATCGGCCAGCTCTCCGACGACGACGCGGCACTGCTCCTGCGGGTCCCGCGGATCCGTGGTGGCGCCGAGGTCCTTTCTGGTCTGGACGGACCGCTCGAACATGCCGGCACGGGCATGCGCACCCTGCTGAGCCGACTGGCACCGCACGTCGCCGAACGCGTGATCTTCGACTTCGGCCTGGTTCGCAGTCTCGGCTACTACACGGGACCGGTGTTTCAGGTCTATGACCCCGCGCATGGCGTTCCGTTGGGCAGCGGTGGCCGCTACGACGAGTTGCTCGGGAGCTTCGGGCGGCCGTTGCCGGCAGTCGGCTTCGCGCTCGATGTCGAGCGCGTCCACATCGCTCTGCGGGCCGAGGAGCGCGCTGGTGCCTGAACAGTTCGACCCCCAGCGGCTCCGGATCGCTGTGCCCCGCGGCGCGCTCTTCAGCGACACGCTCGATCTGCTCGATCGTCTGGGTCTCCCCACGCAGGAGGTCCGGGAAAACGACCGCAAGCTGCTGTTCGAGGATGCCGGGATCATCACGATGCGACCCTCGGACGTTCCGATCTACGTCGAGGCCGGTGCCGCTGACCTCGGCATCACGGGCAAGGACGTGCTGCTGGAACAGTCCGAACGCGAGCTTTACGAGCTGGCCGACCTCGGTTATGGGCGCTGCGAGATGGTGGTCGCCTCGCGAGCCGGGGAGGACCCCGCCGCCGATGCCCTCAGACGCCTGGGTGTGGTCCGGATCGCGACGAAGTACCCGCGCATCGCGGCGCGGCACTTTCTCGCGACAGGCCGCCAGGCTGAGATCGTGGAGGTCAAGGGATCGGTCGAGCTTGCGCCACTGACCGGTCTCGTCGACGCGATCGTCGATCTCACCGCGACCGGCACGACGCTGCGTGAGAACGACCTCGAGATCAGAGAACGAATCGCGGTCTGCACGGCACGGCTGATCGCCAACCCGGTGGCCGACAAGCTCAAGGCCACCGCGATCGACTCGCTCGTCTCGAGGGCCATCGCCTGATGCAGGCCGAGATCGTCACCGCCGCTGGCGCGCCTGAGGAGCTCGCAGCGAAGCTGCGTGCCCTCGTGCCCGACGGTGCCGCGGTTGGCGCGTCGGTCGAGGAGATCATCTCCTGCGTCCGCTCAGAGGGTGACGAGGCGGTCAAGCGCTACACGCAGCTGCACGACACCGGTGCCCGAAGGGTGCCGCCGCTGCGAGTCGATCCGCGCGAGCTGGCATCGGCCCGGTCACGACTCGACGGTGATGTCGCTGCCGGGCTCGAGCTGGCCACCGCCAATGTGGGAAGGGTGGCGCGAGAGGCGCTGAGAACGCCGACAGTGGTCGACTTCGGCACCCATCGTGTGATCGTGCGGGATGCCCCGGTCAGGCGGGCTGCGGTGTACGTGCCGGGCGGGCGCGCACCATATCCGAGCACAGTCGTCATGGGCGTGGCAACCGCGAGCGCTGCGGGTGTGCATGAGATCGTCGTGTGCTCACCGCCTGGGGCCGACGGCGCCGTCAACGGGGCGATCCTCGCCGCCTGCGCGATCACCGGGGCCGAGGAGGTCTATCGAATGGGCGGTGCTCAGGCGATCGCGGCTCTGGCACTTGGGACCGAAACGGTGACGAGGGTCGATGTGATCGTCGGACCCGGCAACCTGTACGTGCAGGAGGCCAAGCGCCAAATGTCTGGTCACGTCGGCATCGATTCGTTCGCCGGGCCGAGTGACCTCATGGCGATCGCCGATCCAGGCTTCCCGCTCGAGCCGATCGCCCTTGATCTGCTCGCGCAGGCCGAGCATGGTGCTGGAACGCTGGTGGTTGGGGTCTCCACCGATCGGGCCCAGCTCGAGGAGCTGTCTGCGCGCCTGGGCCGCGAGCTTCCGGATTCGCAGGCCGTCTGCAGGCTCGTGCTGGCCCCATCGCCCGAGTTCGCGCTGGACCTTGCAGAGGAGTTCGCGCCCGAGCACCTCGAGTTGCTCGGCCCGCTGGCCGAGCAACTCGCCCCACGCGTAACACGCGCCGGCTGCGTGTTCGTCGGGACGGGAACCGCGTTCGGCGATTACATTGCCGGCTCAAACCACACGCTCCCGACCGGAGGCGCAGCGCGGTTCGCCTCCTCACTCGGGCCTCAGCACTTCCGGCGCGTGTTCACCGAGGTTCACATCGACGACGCCGACATGCTCGCGCGCGCCGCAGCACCGCTGGCACGCGCAGAGGGCTTCGAGTTGCACGCGCAGTCGATGGAGATCCGAATCGGCGACAATCAGGGCCGATGAGCAGATCAGGCACGATCGAACGCAGGACGGGCGAGACGCAGGTCAGCGTCACGCTGAGCCTGGATGGACACGGCAGCGGAGCGCGCCAGACGGGTGTGGGCTTCCTCGATCACATGCTCGATCTGCTGGCGCGGCATGGCCGGTTCGACCTCGACGTGGCCGCCGCAGGTGACCTTCACACCGGAGCGCATCACACCGTTGAGGATGTCGGCATCTGCATCGGGCAGGCACTCGACGCGGCGCTGGGAGACAGGGCCGGGATCACTCGCTACGGCAACTCGACGGTGCCGATGGATGAGGCGCGCGCTGCCTGTGCAATCGATATCTCAGGGCGGGGCCTGCTCGTATTCGAGGCAGCGATGCCACCCGGTGCGATCGGCAACTACGACCACGAGCTTACCGAGGAGTTTCTTCGCGCCGTGGCGGCCAACGCGAAGCTGACGCTGCACGTCACCGTCGAGGCCGGCACCAACGTGCATCACATGATCGAGGCCGTATTCAAAGCTTTTGCCCGGGCGCTTCGCGCCGCGGTGTCGGTCGATCCGACGGAGGTCGGCGTACCGAGCACCAAGGGCACGCTCATATGAGCTCCGTGCCTCCGCGGATCGCGGTCGTCGACTACGAGATGGGGAACCGTCGCTCGGTGGAGAAGGCGCTTGAGCATTCCGGAGCGCAGGCCACGATCACACGTGACCCAGCGGTGCTGGGGGATGCTGACGCGCTGGTGCTACCCGGCGTCGGCGCGTTTCCGACCGGCATGGCCAATCTGCGCCGCCTCGGGCTCGACGCAGTGCTTCGTGAGAGCGCCAGTGCAGGCACGCCGCTACTCGGCATCTGCCTCGGAATGCAGCTGCTGTTCGACTCCTCCACGGAGCACGGCGGAGCCACGCCCGGGCTCGGTCTGATCGCTGGCGAGGTGCGCCGGATCGAGGCCGGCACCCTGCGCGTGCCGCACATCGGCTGGACCGAGGTGCGCTTGGAGCGCGAGTCGCCCCTCACCGCCGACCTGCCGCCGCACGGAGCACCCTTCTATCACGTGCATTCGTTCGTCGCGCATCCAGCCGAGCCAACCGAGGTGGTGGGCACTGCCGAGTACGGCGAGCGCTTTGCGACGTTGGTGCGCCGCGGCAATGTGTACGGCACCCAGTTCCATCCGGAGAAATCCTCACGCGACGGCCTGCTCCTGCTCGGTGCATTCGCAGAGCTGGCGCGAGCGGCTCGGAACCAGAGTGCCTACGCATGATTCTGCTGCCTGCGATCGACATCCTCGACGGCAAGGCCGTGCGCCTGGCGCGCGGCGACTTTGGCCAGAGGACGGACTACGACGCCGATCCGCTCGAGGCGGCAAGGCGCTGGGTCGATGCCGGCGCACGCGAACTGCACGTCGTAGACCTTGACGGGGCGCGCACCGGCGTACCGGCGAACGTCGCGCATGTCCGCAGGATCGTCCGGTCGTGCGGTGTGCCTGTCGAGGTCGGTGGAGGCTTGCGCTCACTCGAGGCCGTTGAGGCAATCGCAGAGACCGGTGCGGCTCGCCTGATCCTGGGCACAGCCGCGTTCCGTGACCCCGAATTCCTCGCCGCGGCGGTGGCCGGACACCCTGGGCAGTTGATGGTCTCCGTCGATGCCCGTGACGGACGGGTGGCCGCTGCAGGCTGGACGGAGGAGACCGAGCTCAGCGTCGGCGACGCGCTGGCAGAGCTTCAGGCACAGGGCGTCTGCAGCTTCGTGTACTCGAATATCGAGCGCGACGGCATGCTCACAGGGCCAGACCTCGAGGGGGCGCGGTCCGTGGGCGCGGCCATCGACGGCAGCTTCGTCTATTCCGGCGGCGTGGGAACGCTAGAGGATCTCGCCGCTCTGGCCGACTTGCGTGAGCCGAAGTGCACCGGCGTGATCGTGGGCAAGGCGATCTACGAGTGCCGCTTCGACGTGGGCGAGGCGCAGCAGCTGCTCGACAACGCGGCCATCGCCTGACGGCGATCTGCCTGGTCAAATGCACTACAAGCGTGTGATTCCCTGTCTGGACGTCGACCGCGGTCGCGTCGTCAAGGGAACTGGTTTTGTCGATCTGCGCGACGCCGGCGATCCGGTGGAACTCGCAAGTCGCTATGACCTAGCCGGAGCCGACGAGCTGGTCTTCCTTGACATCACGGCAACCTCCGATCACCGTGACACCGTCGTCGAACTCGCCCGGAGCAGTGCTGATCAGGTCTTCATCCCCTTCACGATCGGTGGCGGCATCCGTTCAGTCGCGGACGCCCAGGCCGTGCTCGACGCCGGCGCCGACAAGGTCTCGGTCAACTCCGCAGCGCTTTCCCGACCCGAACTCATCGACGAGTTGTCGGCCCGCTTCGGCGCCCAGTGCGTCGTCGTGGCGATCGACGCCAAACGCGATCAGGCAGCCGACCTGTGGCAGGCGTACCTGGCCGGCGGCCGCACCGCCACGGGCCGCGACGCGGTGGCCTGGGCCAGTGAGGCAACCGAGCGTGGCGCCGGGGAGATCCTGCTGACGAGCATGGACCAAGACGGCTCCAGCGCAGGATACGACCTCGCACTGACCACGGCCGTGGCCGACGCCGTCGGGGTGCCGGTGATCGCTTCCGGGGGCGCGGGCACCCTCGAGCACCTGGTGGAGGCCCTGCGCGCGGGCGCAGACGCGGTTCTGTGCGCGTCGATCTTCCACTACGGGCAGCACACCGTTGGGGAGGTCAAGCGCCACCTCGCGGATGCCGGTATTCCGGTGCGAGAGGTGGATTGAGGGAAGCTCCGTACCCAGCCCTTGTCAATGCACTGGTTCGTTGACCGTTGATTGTCGATACAACCAGTATCGACCCTGACAACGGTCAACGCCCAGCTTCTTCATCGACCACCCGGTCGCAACCTGCACCGGAAGGTCTGAGCCGCTATGCGGCTTCTTCTACGTAACCTGCCGCGGCACATGCATCGCAGTACGCGGCGGGGGGAACACGGGGCTCGTAACAGCCCGGACGGCAGCAGGTGGACGACCGCTTGGGCCGGCCCCGACCAATGCGGGCGGCGGCGGCGTCCTTCAGCTCTTCACGCATGCGATCCAGCTCAGCGGCGTGCGTGGCACAGAAGCGACGACCCTTGAGAGCCAGCTCCTGGCAGTGACTTCCACTTCGACAGCGCATAGACGGGACAGGATACCATGTTCGCCCCACTGAAGCCAGTGGTCGGGGTCTACGCTCTATTTTATGGCCCGTCAAATCAACAGTCTGGTGTGGGCCACGGACATCGACGTTCTCGGCCTCGACCACACGCTCGCCCGCCACAACGGCTACTGGGTGATCCAGTCGCCCGACAACCCGACGTTCTGGTGGGGCAACTTCCTGCTGTTCGACAAGCCGCCGGGTAAGGGCGACGGCGAGCTCTGGGAGGCGCTGTTTGCGGTGGAGAACCGGAATCGGCCGGAGATCACGCATCGGGCGTTCGCCTGGGACTCCACGGACGGCGAGATCGGCGACGCGACCTGGGAATTGCTGACTCGCGGATACGAGCTCGAGCGAACTGTGGGACTGACAGCCACGCCGGATCGCATCCATCGACACGAACGCGCAAACCGCGACGTCGAAGTCCGAGCGCTGGATCCGCGTGTCGATCATGACGACGTCCTATGGGAGGGGGCGATGAACGTCTGGCGCGAGCAGCCCCATACCGGGGAGACGGACGAGTACCGTGACACCTTTCTGCGCAGGCGACAGGCCGGACTCAGGGAGATCTTCCGCCAGGGGCGACGAGGCGCCTGGTACGTGTGTCTGCTCGATGGCCAGGTTGTGGGCGCGTTGGGGATCGTCGTGACCGCCGGACGCGCTCGGTTCCAGACCGTCGACACGCTCGAGGCCCATCGCGGCAAGGGGATCGCCACACGGTTGGTGGCCGATGCCGCGACGGATGCCGCGGCCACACACCAGATCGATAACTTCGTGATCGCAGCCGACCCGGATTACCACGCCATTCACATCTATGAGTCCGTCGGCTTCGAGCGCGCCGAGTCGGTCGTCGGCGCGGTGCGCAAGCCACGGGTTTGACACGTTTGGCCGCTGACGTTTGGCGATCCGGTTCGCAGAATGGACAGCGCATTGCCAAACGTCACCGGCGTCCGGCTCACCAGCTGCGGCACGGCGGTCCAGCTCGCAGCGGCGGTCCGGCGGTCCGGCTCACCGGGGTACGAGCTTGTAAAGCACGTAGCGGCCCATCAGGAACAGCGCGCCGGGATTGGCCACCGCAGTCGTGTATGAGCCATCGGGGAAGGAGAAGACCTTGGCGCCGGTGACGGCATTGAGGCCGTAGCTTCCGGGTGCGTACACGGTCGAGAAGTAGACGACGCTATTGATCACCGTGGCTGAGCCGGAGACCGCGTCACCGGCGTCATAGCTCCACTCGGTGGCACCGGTCTGTGCGTTCAGCGCGTAGAGGCCACCGCTGTGGCCGTTGTAATAGCCGATGTACACGGTCGGGCCCAGACCCTTTGGATCCGCCACCGCCGGACCCGAGTAGACGTAGCTGCCAAGCGTCCGCGACCACGCCTCGGTCCCGTCCTTGAGCACGAACGAGTAGGCGGCACCGTCGTTGTTGCCGACGTAGACACGCCCGAACGAGACTGCCGGGGTCGAGTAGAACTCTCCACCGGGGCTCACCGACCAGACGGTATGGCCGGTCCTGGCGTTGACCGAATAGAAACTGCCGCCGTAGTTGCCCACGTACAGGTTGCCGCCGTAGTAGGCGGGGCCGGCCTTGATCGGACCGCTGGTCGGCAGCGACCAGTTCTCGTGGCCGGTGAGCACGTTCAGCGAGTACAGGGTTCCGCCCTGGGAACCGAAGTAGACGGAGTTGCCGACGACCACCGGCGACGATTCCGTCCCGCTCGATACCGGGAATTTCCAGAGGATGTGGCCGCTGCTCATCGACAATGCGACGAGCTCGCCGTCGAAGCTGTCGATCGAGCTGCTCACCGTCGATAGAACGGTGACAAACATGCGGTTGTGCGCCGGATCCAGCGCCGGGGTCGAGGCCGAGCGCTTGCCGACGTGGGTCAGCCACATCTGCTTGCCGGTCGCGATGTCGACGCGCTTGGCGGTCGCGCCACCGTCGAAGAGGTAGAGGCTGTTGCCGCGGATCGTCGCCGGGAACTCGAGCAGCGCATTGCCACCGAACTTCCACGCTGTCTTGAAGGGCGGATGGAGCGTCGAGCGCCCGGTGAACTCCCGCGTGCGTGTTTGATCGCCGCCGTAGAAGGGCCAGGTGAAGTTGTTGACGTGGATCACGGCAGTCGTCGTGCTCGTCGTCGCGGTCGTCGTCGGAGCGTTGAAGGCCGCGCTCGTGTTGACGGTGTTGCCGGGTTTGCCCAGCTCGTGGATCGCAAATCCGGCCACCACTATGGCCACGACCACCGCGACCGCGGCGAAGATCCAGGTGCCCCGGTTGGACTTGGGGAGGTGCATCAGGCAAGCAGGGTAGTCATAAGCGAAGATGGAAGCGTGCAGAGCCGGGATGGAACGCAGCTGCTCGCCCGTGCCAGGGCCGTTCCCCCGATTGCCCGGGTCCTCCCCGACCTGGAGCAGCTTCGGAGCGGGGCGTACCTGGTCGGTGGGACCGTCCGCGACCTGATGCTCGATCGCGAGCTCGTCGACGTCGACCTCGCGATCGATGGGGACGCGCGTGAGCTCGCCGCGAGGCTCGGCTCCCCCCATCCCCTGAGCGAGTCTCGGTTCAGCACGCTTCAAGTCATCAGCGGCGGCGTCCGTTACGACGTCGCGCGCACCCGCAGCGAGCGTTACGCGCATCCCGGCGCGCTGCCTGAGGTGAGACCGGCCCCGATCGCGATCGACCTGCTGCGACGTGACTTCTCGATCAACGCATTTGCGCTCGGTCTCTCGGGCCGTGACGCCGGCAGGCTGTTGGCGGCGCCGCGGGCATTCGACGACCTCGAACGCCGCGAGCTGGCGGTGCTCCACGAAGCGAGCTTCGACGACGACCCGACACGGCTCCTGCGGCTCGCACGCTACTCCGCGCGACTCGAGTTCATGATCGCGCCGCACACCCGGGAGCTCGCGGCCGCAGCGATCGCCGCCGGCGCCCTGGACACCGTCAGCGGCACCCGGATCGGCAACGAATTGCGACTGCTGGCCATTGAGCCCGACCCGATCGCCGCGTTCGAGCGCGCGGGCGGCTTGGGCCTCCCGTGGACGATCGATGCCCCGCTGGCCGCCACGGCGCTCCGCGTGCTGCCCACTGACGGTCGTCCTGAGATCGTCGTGCTGGCCGCCGCGGACCTTGGGGGTGACCTCGACAGCCTTGGCTTCGGCGCAGCCGACCGCGACGCGATCGTCGAGGCCCGGACACGCGCGCCGGAGCTTGCCGCGCGCCTGGCCGAAGCGTCATCCGGTGCCGAGATCGCGCAGGCGGTGGGGGGCGCCAGAGTGGCGACGGTGGCCCTCGCGTCGGCGATCGGGCCAGCGGCGGCGCCGCAGCGCTGGTTACGCGAGCTCAGGCACATGAATCTCCAGATCAGCGGCGATGACCTTCGCGCGGCGGGCATCGCCGAGGGGCCGGCGATCGGACGTGGGCTGCAGGCCGCGCGCGACGCGATGTACGACGGTCTCGGCCCCGATCGCGACACCCAACTCAGGGTTGCGCTCCAGGCCGCGGAGTAGCCTCTGGCCCGTGCATCTCGCTGACCCCTTCTACGACCTGGAGGGCCAGATCGCGATTGACCTTCCGGGAGCGAGAGCGGTCTTCACCACACGTTCCTGGGGCGACGCGCGCGACACGCTCCCGGCGATCGGGGAGAGCCTGGGGGTTCAGCCGGTGCGCGCGCAGCAGGTTCACGGCAACGCGGTGGTCCCCACAGCCGAGGTCGCGCGGGAGACTGAGGCCGATGCGCTCCTCGCAACGACGCCAGGGGTCGCGGCGACCGTGATGACGGCTGACTGCGTTGCAATCGCCATTGCGGCTCCGGGCTTGGTTGCGGCGATCCACGCCGGCTGGCGTGGATTGGCGGATGGCGTGATCAGCAACGCCCTTGCCGAGCTGCGGGCGCGCAGCCACGGGACGAGCGCAATCGCGTCAAGCGCTGCGGTCGGACCGGCTGCCGGCGCTTGCTGCTATGAGGTCGGCCCTGAGCTACATGCGCAGTTCCCGGGCTTCAGCCGTCAAAGGAACCTGGACCTGAAGGCGATCGCCAGAGCCCAGCTGCAGGATGCCGGCGTCAAGACGATCCACGACTGCGGCATCTGCACGATCTGCAGCACCGACCCCGAGCTCTTCTCCTACCGTCGTGAGGGCGAAGCCGCAGGCCGTCAGGCGCTGGTCACGTGGTTGACCTGATCCACGACCTCCGAGCCGACGACGTGCGCCGCAACCTCGAGCAGGTGCGCGAGCGCCTTGACGCCGCCGGCCGCCGGCCCGGCGATGTTCAGATACTCGCGGCCGTCAAGTACCTGCCGAGCGAGGAGATGGCGGCGCTTACCGAGGCCGGGATCACCCTTGCGGGTGAGAACCGTGCTCAGGAACTCGCGCACAAGGCCGCGCAGCACCCCGAGTTCACCTGGGACTTCATCGGCGCGCTCCAGAGCCGGAAGGTCGCCCAGCTGCTCCCGCACGTCCGCTACATCCACTCGGTGGCGTCCGATTCGGCGCTGGCCCAGCTCGCCCGGCACGGAACACCTGAGACACGGATCCTGGTCGAGGTCAATGTCGCCGGCGATCCCGCAAAGGCGGGAGTCACGACGGTCGAGCTGGCGGGCTTCCTCGAGCGCTGCCCGGTCACGGTCGCGGGCCTGATGACGATGCCGCCGCTGGCTGACGATCCCGAGGACAGCAGACGGCATTTTGCAGCGCTTCGAGAGCTCGCCGAGGCTCACAACCTGAGGGAGTTGTCGATGGGCACGAGCCAGGATTACGAGGTCGCCGCGGAGGAGGGCGCCACGATCATCAGGCTCGGATCTGTGCTCTACCGGCAAACCGCGGCATAATCACCCGGATTGGGTGCCCCGGGGCGCCACCTGCAGGGAAATCAGCCGGAAACCCGAACCCCCAACCGATATGGCATTTCGCGACACATGGCATCGGACGCTCGTCTACTTCGGCCTCGCCGAGGATGAGGCCTACGACGACGATTACGGGCCCTATTCGGAACCGGAGGTTCAGATGCAGGACAGCTACCGCGATCGGCCGACGGTGCGCCGGCTCGACGAGCGCCCCCGGCGCCGCCGCGATGAGTTCGACGACATCTTCGCCGACGACGACCGCCAGGCGACGGTATTGAGACCGGTCGCCACGCGCCCCAACGGCCGCGGCTCGGGCGGCAACGACGTGCGCGTGCACTTCGTCGCACCCAAGAACTTCAATGACGCGCAGGACATCGCCGACAAGTTCAAGGACCTGATTCCGGTGATCCTGAACCTGCAGGCGGCTGACTCGGACCTGTCCAAGCGCTTGATCGACTTCGCCAGTGGCCTGACTTACGCGCTCGATGGCGGCATGCAGCGAGTCGCCGACAAGGTCTTCCTGCTGACTCCGCAGAACGTGGAAGTCTCGGCGGAGGAGCGCGCGCGGCTGCTCGAGAAGGGCTTCTTCAACCAGTCCTAGCGCCACGCTGGTGCCGCTGCGTCCGCTGACGCGCGGCACCGCAGGTACGCTTGCCCAGCGATGAGAGTCGGACTGATCGGATCCGGGAACATGGCCCGCGCAATCGCGCGCGGGTGGGGTGAGCCGGTGCTCTGCACCGACAGCGGTTCTGGACGCGCGCAGGCGCTCGCGGACGAGCTCGGCGGCGAGCGCGTCGCCACCAATCGCGAGCTTGCGGAGCGCGTGGACCTGCTGGTCCTCTGCCACAAGCCCTACCACCTCGAGCCGGTGTCCGCGGAGCTGACCGGGATCACGAAGCCCGTTGCATCGGTGCTCGGCGCGACCCCGACCGCTGCGCTCGAGGCCGCATACCCAAGCAGCCAGGTATTCGCGCTGATGCCGAACACGCCGGTCGAGATCCGCCAGGGCGTGGTCGTCTACGCGCAGCGCGGACTCGAGGCACGTCCCGTCGACGAGGCGGTCGAGGCGGCCGTGCTCGAGCTTTTCGGGCGACTCGGCAGGGTGGTGGCGGTGCCCGAACGCCTGCTGGACGCCGCGACCGCGGTCACGGGCGTCGGGCCCGCATACCAGGCGCTGCTCGCGGAGGCTCAGATCGACGCCGCCGTGCGCCACGGGCTCAGCGCTGGACTCGCGGGTGAGCTCGTCACCGCGACCATGACCGGCTCAGCGGCGTTGATCGAAGCCAAGGGACACGACACGCTGCTGGTGCGCCGCGAGGTGACATCCCCTGGCGGCTCAACGGCCCGCGGGCTCGATGCGCTCGAGCGAGGGGGTATTCGCGCGGCCTTCCAGGACGCGATCGAGGCTGTCGTGAACCCACCCAGGCGGCGCTGACGATGCTTCTCGAGGCGGTCACCCGGGCGAACGTCGCGAGCTACATCAACGATCTGTTCGACGTCTACATCGCACTGATCCTGATCTACATACTCAGCAATCTGCTGTTCTCGTTCGGCGCGCGCCCTCCGTACTCACGGGTGCTTGACGCGGTCCTGGGCTTTCTGCGTGATGTCTCCGAGCCGTTCCTCGGGATCTTCCGGCGCCTGATCCCGTCGATGGGAGCCATCGATCTCAGCCCGATGCTGGCGATCCTCGTGCTGATCGTGGTGCGCACGATTTTGGTCACCGCGATTCGTGGCTGACGCGGGTCGGCGACGCGCCGCGCTTCGCGCGGCGTTCGTGTTCGTGGTCGTGGTCGGGCTCGACCAGCTCACCAAGCACACGCTCGGGACCTGGCTCGAGCCGGGGCAGGTTCGTCACCTGGTGCCGGGGGTCACGCTGGTTTATGAGCGGAACACCGGCGTGGCCTTCAGTTTCCTGGCGGGCACCGGCGCGCTGGTGTATGTGGTGACCGCGATCGCGCTGGTCGCGCTGGTCACATTCATGCTGATGCAACCCCAGCGACGCCTGTTGTGGCTGCCAACCGGGATGCTCGTCGGCGGCGCCGTCGGCAATCTGATCGACAGGGTTGCGGGCGGCTCGGTGATCGACTTCATCAAGCTCCCGCACTGGCCGGCCTTCAACGTCGCTGACATGTCGATCACGTTCGGTGTGATCATCCTCGTGTTCGTGATCGAGCGGGGCAGTGATGACAGCTGAGACCAGGTGGGAGGGGACCGTTGGACCCGACGCGGCCGGTCTGCGGCTGGACCAGTTCCTGGCGCAGCCGCTCGGTTCGCGGGCGCAGGCGGCACGGCTGATCGGTGCCGGTCTTGTCAGAGTCGACGGCCGAGCCGTCCAGAAGCGATACGCCGTCAGGCCCGGGGAGCAGGTGGTGGTGACGGCTGAGACGTTGGGGCGGGTGCAGGTCAGCGGACCCGCACCCGCACGGTTCGCGATCGCCTACGAGGACGACGCTCTGATCGTGGTGGACAAGCCGGCGGGACTCGTGGTCCACCCGTCACCGGCGCATGAGAGCGGCACGCTCGCACAGGCGCTTGCCGGCCGCGCCGCCGGCGGCGGGGACCCACAGCGCCCCGGAATAGTTCACCGCCTCGACCGTGACACCTCGGGCTTACTGGTTGTCGCCAAGGGCGAAGCGGTGCACCGCGAACTTCAGCGCATGCTGCAGGAGCGCGAGCTCGGCCGCGAGTATCTGGCACTGGTCGAGGGGATTCCGCCGGCGCACTCGGGGACGGTGGATGCGCCGATCGGCCGCGACCGCCGCGACCGCCTGCTGCACTCGATCGACACCGACACCCCGCGCGAGGCCCGGACGCACTTCGAGCTGCTCGAGCCGTTCGGCAACGCGGCGCTGTTGCGCGTGACGCTCGAGACCGGGCGGACGCACCAGATCCGCGTGCACATGGGCGCGATCGGGCACCCGGTGCTCGGTGACCGTGCCTACGGAGGGCCGGCGTGGTTCGGGCTCGAGCGCCAGTTCCTGCACGCCGCCCGGCTCCATTTCCCACACCCCGTGAGCCGCGAGGCGGTGGACATCAGCTCACCGCTGCCCGCCGATCTCGAGGCCGCGCTCGCGCTCGCACGCGCGCAGTCGGCCTGAACTACACTGGTGTGCGTTCTGTTCCCGACCCGCCGCACGGGCCGGGTCGCGCCCTGCTCCGGGACAAGCCCGGAGTCGCGACCGAAGACGGCCAGCGGTGGCTTCACCAATCTCATTCAAGGGAGTTTCAAGTGGCTCAGGTGGGTATCAAAGAGCTGCTGGAGGCCGGCGTGCATTTCGGCCACCAGACGCGGCGCTGGAATCCGAAGATGCGCCGGTTCATCTTCGGTGAGCGCGACGGCATCTACATCATCGACCTGCAGCAGACCGATCGGCTGCTTCAGGAGGCGCAGAACTTCGCCTCCGACATCGCCCGACGCGGCGGCACCGTGATGTTCGTGGGCACCAAGAAGCAGGCCCGTGACGCGATCAAGGACACGGCCGAGGCGGCGGGGATGCCGTACGTCAACCACCGCTGGCTCGGTGGCCTGCTGACCAACTTCCAGACGATCTCAGGCAGGATCAAGCGCCTTCACGACCTCGAGCGCTACGAGGCCGAGGGTCAGCTGCAGCTGCTGCCCACGCGTGAGCGGATGGCCGCACTGGCCGACCTCGAAAAGCTCAGGGCGAACCTCGGCGGCGTCAAGAACATGCAGCGCCAGCCGGATGCCGTGTTCGTGATCGATCTCAAGACCGAGGCGATCGCCGTCAAGGAAGCACAGCGCCTGCGGATTCCGATCATCGGCCTGGTCGACACCAACTGCGACCCCGAGGGGATCGACTTCGTGATACCTGGCAACGACGACGCGATCCGTTCGTGCGCAGCCGTCACGCGTGCCATCGGCGATGTCGTCGCCGAGTCCTACGGCGCCTTCCGCGCGGACGAGGAGCGCGCGCGGCTCGAGCGCGAGCGCAAGGAGGCCGAGGAGCGTGCGCGCCGCGAGGCCGAGGAAGCGGCCCGCCGGGCTGCCGAGGAGCAGGCGCGGGCAGAGGCCGAGGCGAAGGCAGCCGCCGAGGCGGAGGCGAAGGCAGCCGCCGAGGCCACCGCAGCCGCGGAGGCTGCAGCGACCGCGGAGGCAGAGGCCAGGGCCGCTGCGCAGGCCGCCGCTGCGCAGGCAGCCGCTGCGCAGGCAGCCGCTGTGGAGGCCGCCGCTGTGGAGGCCGCCGCTTCGGCGGCTGCCACCACCGCAGCCACGGAGAACGCTCCGCCAGCCGCAGCTCCAGAAGCGGCAGCCGCCGGCGAGTCGGCAACAGCGTCCGCAGATGCGGATGCCGAAACCGCTGCGGACGCAGCGTCGGCACAGACGTCTGCTGATGCTGGAGCCCCTGAGACACAGACTGAGACAACCGAGGAGTCCGCATGAGCGCGATCGCCGCATCAGACGTCAAGACCCTCCGCGACCGTACGGGCGCGGGGATGATGGCCTGCAAGAACGCGCTGGCCGAGGCTGACGGCGACTTCGAGCGCGCCGTCGAGCTGCTGCGCGCCCGTGGAGAGGCGCAGGCCGCCAAGCGCGCCGCCAACGACGCCACCGAGGGCACGATCCAGACCTACGTGCATGGCGCGGGCGCGAAGATGGTCGGCGTCCTGGTCGAGGTCGACTGCGAGACCGACTTCGTCGCCAAGAACGATGCGTTCGTCGGCTTCGCCAAGGACGTGGCGCTGCACATCGCCGCCAGCCCGCTGACCCTGGCCGTCACCGAGGATGAGGTTCCCGAGCAGGACCGCGAACGCGAGGTCCGGGTAGCTACAGAGAAGGCCCAGGACCGGCCCGAGAACGTGCGCGAGAAAATCGTCGAGGGCTCTGTCAACAAGTGGTTGGACGAGGTCGTGCTGCTGCGTCAAAAGCACGTGAACGAGGACAAGTACGGCGGCCAGACGATCGAGGCGATCCGCGCAAAGCTCGCCTCGGACACCGGTGAGAACGTCGTCATCCGCCGCTTCGCACGTTTCGCCGTCGGCGATTAAGCTGCCTCACACGTGAGCGGCACGCCAGGCACAGACGCCGCACCTGCATACGGGCGGGTGCTGCTCAAGCTTTCCGGTGAGGCGCTGATGGGCGACCGTGATTACGGCACCGATCCGGAGCGCGTCCAGGCTGTTGCACAGGAGATCGCCGCGATTCACAAGCGTGGTGTCGAGGTCGCCGTCGTGGTTGGTGGCGGCAACATCTACCGCGGGCTCGAGGCCGCGGCGCGCGGGATGGACCGCGCGACCGGCGACTACATGGGGATGCTCGCGACCGTCCTGAACGCGCTGGCGCTCCAGGACGCGCTGGAGAAGAGCGAGATCCCGACCCGCGTGCAGTCGGCGATTACGATCTCAGAGGTTGCCGAGCCCTACATCCGCCGCCGCGCCGTCCGGCACCTCGAGAAGGGCCGCGTCGTGATCTTCGCGGCCGGCACCGGCAACCCGTTCTTCACGACCGATACGGCCGCTGCGCTGCGCGCGGCCGAGGTCCACGCGGAGGTCGTGCTGATGGCCAAGAACGGGATCGAGGGCGTCTACAGCGCCGATCCCGCGAAGGACCCGAACGCGCAGTTCATACCGGAGATCACCCACAAGGAGGCGCTCACCCAGGGTCTACAGGTCATGGACTCGACCGCATTCGCGCTGTGCATGGACAACAACCTTCCGATCATCGTCTTCAACATGGCCGACGGGAGCAACATCAACCGGATAGTGTCCGGTGAACGCGTGGGAACCCTGGTGAAGACATGAGCGACGACGATCTGGTCACAGGCTTTCTCGACGACGCGCGCGAGCGCATGCACAAGTCGGTGGATTCGACGCGGCACGAATTCAGCTCGGTGCGCACGGGCCGCGCGAGCCCGGCGCTGCTGGACCGCATCAGCGTCGATTACTACGGCTCCGCGACACCACTGAAGCAGCTCGCGACGATCAGCGCGCCCGAGGCGCGGCTGCTCTCGATCCAGCCCTACGACAAGAGCTCGATCAAGGCGATCGAGAAGGCGATCCTCGAGTCAGACGTCGGCCTGACGCCTTCCAACGACGGAGCGGTGATACGCCTGATGCTGCCGGAACTGACCGAGGAGCGCCGACGTGAGCTGGTCAAGGTTGTGCGCGGGATCGCTGAGGAGGGACGCGTAGCGATCCGCAACGTGCGCCGCGACGTGATGCACGACCTGCGCGAGCTGAAAGGTGAGGGTGAGATCGGCGCCGACGACGAGCATCGCGCCGAGACCGAGCTCCAGAAGGTCACGGACGCCCGGGTTGCCGAGCTCGACGAGCTGCTGAAGGTCAAGGAAGAAGAGATCCTCGAGGTCTAGTCGTGAGCCTGGAATTCGCGAGCAGGCTCGCGGCGTCAGGACGTTAGATGGACGCCGGCGCCGCGCCAGATCCGGGCGCCGATGGCGCG
The DNA here is from genome assembly GCA_963848435.1 of uncultured Conexibacteraceae bacterium. Lineage (GTDB taxonomy): Bacteria > Actinomycetota > Thermoleophilia > Solirubrobacterales > Solirubrobacteraceae > Palsa-465. The sequence continues at coordinate 54,571 of CAWKDQ010000012.1, forward strand.
CGCTACGTCGCGATCATCACCGACGGCAACGGCCGCTGGGCCAGGCAGCGCGGACTCGCAGCGATCCGCGGCCACGAGGCCGGCGCTGACATCGTCAAGGAGCGCCTGCGGGACGCCGTCAGCTTCGGGATCAGAGAGCTGACGGTCTACTCCTTCTCGACCGAGAACTGGAGCCGCTCGAAGGCAGAGGTCAGCGGCCTGATGCGGATGTTCGCGCGGCGCATCGATGCGGAGACTCCGGAGCTGAAGGCCGAGGGCGTTCGGATGCGCTTCATCGGCCGCCGCTCGGCGCCGGTCTCGCAACGCCTGATGGAGAAGATGGAGTGGGCGGAGGCCGAAACGGCGGCCAACGACCGGATCACGCTGTTCGTCGCGTTCAACTACGGTGGGCGCGCGGAGATAGTCGATGCCGCTCGCAACTTCACCGGCGGCGGTGAGGACGAGTTCCGGCGCCACCTGTACGCACCCGATATGAACGACCCCGATCTGATCATCCGAACCAGTGGCGAGCGGCGAGTCTCGAACTTCCTGACCTGGCAGTCGGCCTACTCCGAGTTTGTGTTCCGCGACGAGCTCTGGCCCGACTTCACGCGCGAGGCCTTCGCGGCCAGCCTCGCGGAGTACTCCTCGCGCCAGCGGCGCTTCGGTGGACGCTGATGCCTCAGGTCCGTCGTAGCGCGCAGGCCCCTCGCAGCGCGAACCGGGAGCCATCGCGTCGGCGCCGCCCACGCTCCGACCTGACGGCGCGGGTCATCGTCGCCGTGCCCGCCGCCGTGCTGGCGGTGATCTTCGTGGACATCGGCGGCGTCGGCTGGATGGCGCTGATGGCGGTGATCGCCTGCATCTGCCTGAGCGAGCTCTACACGATGCTGCCTGACTGGAAGCCGGTGCCGATCGTCGGCTTCGTCGTCGGCGCCGGCATGTGCGTGGCAGCTCGTTACGGGACGCTCGCGGCGGTTGTCGGGGTCGCGCTCGCCTCCGCGCCGCTCGTGTTCTTTGCGGTGCTCGCACGCGGTCAGAGCACCGGCGCAACCCTGACGATCGCCTCGACTCTGCTCGGGGTGATGTGGATCGGCTTCGCCTCCGCGCACGCTGTCCTGCTCAGGCAGCTTCCGCACGGCAACGGGCTCCTGATCGACGTGATGCTGGGAACGTTCCTTGGTGACACCGCGGCCTACCTCGGTGGCAGGATGTTCGGACGCCATCCACTGGCGCCGTCGATCTCTCCGAAGAAGACGGTCGAGGGCCTGGCCTGCGGAGCGCTTGTCGCGATCGTCGCCGTTGTGGTGGCCGGGCTGTATCAGGAGGCGTGGCTGTCGCACAGCACCGCGCTGCTGCTCGGCGTTGCAATCGCGGTGCTCGGACCGATCGGCGACCTGTTCGAGTCGCTGATCAAGCGCGACGCCGGCATCAAGGACGCAGGCACCATATTCGGTGCACATGGGGGCGCGCTCGATCGGCTCGACGCGATCATGTTCACGGTTGTGGCCGCGTATTACATCGCGATCAGCGTCCCGAGGTAGGCGATCGTGTCGCGCCGCTTGGTGATCCTGGGTTCGACCGGCTCGATCGGGACACAGGCGCTGGACGTGGTAATTCGCAGCGAGGGCGACCTCGAGGTTGTCGGCCTGAGCGCCGACAGTGATTGGAAGGCCGTGATCGAACAGGCCACGCGGCTCGGGGTTCGCCGCATCGCGCTGGCCGATCCCGACGCGGCCGCCCGCGCTTCAGAGGTGTGGATCGACGGCGACGTGCTCTCCGGTCCGGACGGGTTGGTGGCGCTCGTGACCGAGTCGGGCTGCGACATGGTCCTGAACGCAATCGTCGGTTCCGCCGGTCTGCTGGCGACCGTGGCGACGCTGGGGGAGGGCATCGACCTCGCCTTGGCCAACAAGGAGTCGCTCGTGGTCGGCGGAGAGCTCGTGAACCAGCTCGCAGAGGCCACCGGAGCCCTGATCCTGCCGGTCGATTCCGAGCACTCGGCGCTGTTTCAACTGCTCAGCGGCGAGTCCGCCGGCACGGTCGACCGGCTCGTTCTGACCGCCTCCGGGGGCCCGTTCAGAGGACGCACACGCGATCAGCTGGCTGAGGTGACGATCGACGAGGCGCTCGCGCACCCGACCTGGTCGATGGGCGGCAAGATCACCATCGATTCAGCGACGCTGATGAACAAGGGACTCGAGGTGATCGAGGCTCACCATCTGTTCGGGACGCCCTATGACCAGATCGAGGTCGTGGTCCATCCCCAGTCGATCATTCACAGCCTGATCCAGCTCTGCGACGGTGCCACGCTCGCGCACCTCGGCTACCCGGACATGCGCGTTCCGATCGCCTATGCGCTGCACCACCCCAACCGCTCGGAGGTGCCCCTGCCGGCGCTCGATCTGGCGGCCGTCGGGGCGCTCACATTCGAGCCGCCCGACGCCGACACCTTCGCCTGCCTGGCGCTGGCGCGCACGGCCGGGATCGCAGGCGGCACGGCGCCCTGCACACTCAACGCCGCGAATGAGGTGGCGGTTCATGCGTTCCTCTTAGGAAGACTCGCTTTCCTCGGGATAGCGCAGGTCATCGAGGAGACGCTCGCCGCCATGCCACCACAGCCAGTCCATTCATTCGACTCCCTGATGGATGCCGACCTGAGGGCGCGGGCAACTGCGTCTGAGGTCGTGCAGCGGCTGTCAGACTGAGGAACCATGTCCTGGGCGCTTGCGTTCATAGGCTTCGCGCTGCTGATTGTGCTGCACGAGGGGGGTCATTTCCTGGCCGCCAAGGCCGTCGGCATGCGGGTCGAGCGTTTCTCCCTCTTCTTCGGGCCGATGTTCGTCAAGCGCCAGATCGGCGAGACCGAATACGGCATCGGCATGATCCCGCTCGGCGGATTCGTGAAGATCACCGGAATGAGTCCGAACGAGACGTTCGAGACGCCGGAGATCGCGGCGCGCGCATACATCAACCAGCCGGTGTGGAGGCGGATCGTGGTTACCGGCGCCGGGCCCGCCGTGAACATCGCTCTGGCATTGGTCCTGGCATTCGTGTTCTTCCTGGGAGTGGGGAGCCACAACGTGGTCAACCGCGGCGGCCAGGATGTCGTCACCAACAGAATCGGCGTCGTGATCCCCGGCAGCGCCGCGGTCGGCAAGATCCAGGCCGGTGATGTGCTGGTCTCGGTGGACGGCGTCAGGGGACCGGCCGCGCGCCTCGGGGCCCAGATCGGCAAGCACAGATGCGCGGGCGATGCCCGGACCGGCGGTTGTCGGGCGCAGACGCCGGCGACGATCGTCGTGCGACGCCACGGCGCTCTGAAGACCCTGTCGCTTCGCCCCCGCTGGAGCGCGGCCGACAAGAAGATGCTCGTCGGCGTCGGCTTCGACTTCAAACTCGCTTCGAACGGGATCCTCTACTCCGCCGGACATAGCGCCACGGGTCTGTGGAACGTGACCAAGGCCGAGGTCACCGACATCGTCGAGATCTTCAGGTCAAAGAACCGCCACCAGTTGCACAGCATCGTGGGCGGCTACAAGATCGCCCAGGAGGAGATCGCGGCAGGCTGGACGTCCGGCATCGAGATCCTGGCGCTTGTCTCGCTTGCGCTCGGTGTCATCAACCTGTTCCCGGTGCTGCCGCTCGACGGAGGCCACATCTTCTGGGCCGTCGCCGAGAAGATCCGCGGCCGCCGCATCTCGATGCGCGTGATCGAGCGGGCGACCATCGTCGGGTTCGGGCTGATCGGGATCCTGCTTTTCGTCGGCCTCAGCAACGACATCTCGGCGATCGCCGGCAAGGGCCTGGGCATTCACTGAGCCTCGCCGCTCCCGCGGGCGGCGTGCAGCGCCCGAGCGAGCACCTCGACCGGATGCAGGACCGCCAGCTGACTGCCAAGCTCGCGCAGGTGGCGCTCCAGCTGACCGATGCAGCCCGGTTCGGCGCTCACGACCAGATCGGCGCCGGCGTCGAGCACGGCCTGAGCCTGGCGGCGGCCCAGGGCCGCCGACTTCTCGGGTGACGTCAGGCGGTAGATACCTGGCGCGCCGCAACACGCGCCCGCGTCCAGCCCTATCTCCACCAGTTCTACCCCCGGGATCGCACTCAGCAGGCTGCGCGGCTGCTCGCTGATGCCCTGGCCGTGGCGGAGCCGGCAGGCGTCGTGGTAGGCGATTCGGAGTGCGAGCGGCCCGCTGGCCGCTCGCCGCGGTGCCGACGCCAGCAACTCATGGGGGTCCATGGCAAGCGCGCTGAAGGCGCGAGCCGCCGGTGTGCCCAGCAACCGGCCGTAATCCTTCAGTGCGAACCCGCACGCGCCGGAGCTGGCAACGATGCGGTCCACACCACCGACCGCCGCGAAGGCGGTGATCGTCGCCTGAGCCCGCCGCAGGCCGTGGTCGCGCGCGCCGGCCTGAAGGTCGAGGGCTCCACAGCAATCCACGGCGGCCGGCGCGATCACCTCATAACCCTCGGCGGCGAGTACCGACACCGTTGCCCGCTGGATCCGGTTTTGGTCCCGGCGCGTGGCGCAACCGAGCAGGAGCCCCACACGGCCGCGACATGAGCCGACGGCGGGCGTGAAATGCGGAATCGCGCGGCGCCGATCGAGCCGGCCGAGCCGCGCCGCGCGAGGGATCGCTGAAAGCGCTGTCTGGCGGCGCAGTCGCTCAAGCGGCGGGCGCGAAACATCGCGTTCGATCGCCTCCCGTGCCGCCGCGAGCAGGTCCGCGTACGGAACCTCCTCCGGACAGACCGTCATGCAGGCCATACAACCGAGGCACGAGTCGATGTGGCCGGCCATCTCGGCGGTGGCGCCAGCGCCCGGAGCCAGGGCATCCTGAATCAGCACGATACGCCCCCGGGGTGACTCGGCCTCGCAGCCGTCGAGCGTGTAGGTGGGGCAGCTCTCCAGGCATATCCCGCAGTGGGTGCAGCTCATCTCGGGTCCTCTCACCGCCTCGGACGGTTCGGGTCTCAGATCCTGCCGACGAATACGCCAGGGTTGCAGATCCCGGCCGGATCGAGGCTGGCCTTGAGCTGACGCATCAGCTCCAGCGCCGAGCCCTCCGGCACTCCCCAGGGATCGATTGCGCCGCGCGAGGCCGCCGGCAGGTCGAGGACCACCGCCGGCGTGCCCACCGGCATGCCGGCACGGATCACTGCGATCATCGCGACGTCCAGGGTGAGGTAGAGGATGCCAAGGGTCGCTCGCCCGACGACCGTCGCCGTGGCCCTATCGGCCAGCGCCAGAGCATCCGCCAGATCGCCCGGATTCAGGTCAACCCGGATCACGGCCTGGCGCGGTGAGCGCTGCCCAGCACGCTGCCGGCTCCAGAGACCACCGTCGTCGGCGCGCACCTCTGTCGCGCCGAGACCGCAATCGCGCATCGTTGCGGCGACATCGGCGGCGCGCGCCTCCGCATTCTCACCGGCCACGCGCGCCAGGATTCCGCCCCGCCCGCCTCGCCAGGCAAGGTCGAGGGACTCGAGGTCGCGGTGCCGATCTGCCAGTGTCCGTGCGGCGGACGCCAGCCGCGATGGGTCGCCGGTCGCCCCCAGTGCGGTGGCCGTGCCTCCGGGCAATGGATGCAGGCGCACGTCCACGGCCAGGATCGCTCCGAGGGTGCCGAATGAGCCCACAAGCAGGCGTGTCAGGTCGTATCCATCCTGGCGATCCTGGCCCAGCGGTCCGGTGTGCACAAGCCTCCCGTCGCCGAGGGCTGCGGTGAGACCGATGGCCTGTTCGCGCACAGAGCCGTAACGGTGACTCAGGGGCCCGGTGTCAGCCGTGGCGAAGACGCCGCCGACAGTTGCCGCCGAGCCGTGGCCCAGACCCAGGTGCGGGTCGGCCGCGAACATCACGCCGCTGCGCGCAAGCGTCGCCTGAGCCTGAAGGATGGTCGTGCCGGCCTGGAGCGTGGCGGTCTCGAGATCGGGTGCGACCACGACACGATCGAGGTGGGTCGTCTGCAATCGCAGCGCTCGCGGCGGCGCCGGAAAGCCCCAGCCGAGCTTGGTGCCGCCGCCGACGATGCGCACCGTGCGCTCACCTGCAGCGGCCCCCGCCAGCGGCGCCGCTCGCGTCGGCGAGGCTGCGCGGGACCACCACCTCGTTCACTGCGGTCGCAACCCTGCTCGCGGCTCGAGCGCCGCCCGAAGCGTTATCGCGATGGCGATTCCGGCTCGCCCCCGCGAACCTGCGAAGGCTCCGGCAATGTCGTAGCCGGGGAGGCCCGACTGGACCCGTACGTGCCGGCCCCATGGGTCGATCAGCTCCAGTGCGTGAACGTTGGCGATGCCGGCCGTCTCGGCGACATGGCCGCCGACGGTGCCGATGCGGATGGGGGAGGCGGGCTCGTACAGCGCGGGTGCCTCGGCGAGCCAGGGCGCGCCAGGCACCCGAGCCAGCAAATCCGTTGGTGTGCCGGGCTCGACGGTGATCGAGGCGCTGCTGCGCTCGAGGATCCGACGCATGCGCGTCAGGACTATCAGAAGCGCTCCCGATCGTGGCAGCGCGCCGCCGCCGGTACTGGTTCCGGCACCGCGAACAACGTACGGCGTCGCCGTGTCACGGCAGGCTGAGACGAGGCTCTCGACCTCGGCCCCCGTGCCAGGCAGGGCCGCTGCAAGCGGCAGCGGCCCATCACGTGTGGCTCCGTCGGAGCGGTAGACCGACAGCAGCGTCGGCGACACGATCACGTGATCATCGCCACACGCCAGGCGCGCGCGCGCAATGAGTTCGGCACCAGCCTGCATCGGCGAAGTTTCGCCGATGCAGGCGTCTCCGGCGGCCTCCTCTAGACTGCCTCGCGATGGCCTCGAAGAATCAGATCGACGTCGGCGGGGTGTTGATCGGCGGCGGCGCACCCGTCGCGGTGCAGACCATGACCAAGACGGAGACCGCCGATCTCGAGGCGACGCTCGCGCAGATCAGGCGCGTTGCAGAGGCGGGCGCAGACCTCGTGCGCTGCGCCGTGCCGCGGGATCAGGACGCAGAGGCGCTGAAGACGATCGTCCGCGAGTCGCCGATCCCGGTGATCGCAGACATTCACTTCAACCACACGCTCGCGCTGAAGGCGCTCGATGCCGGCGCGCACTGCATTCGCCTCAACCCGGGCAACATCGGCGGCCCTGACAAGGTCGCCGAGGTCGTCGCAAGGGCCCAGGCGCTCGGAACACCGTTGCGGATCGGGGTCAACTCCGGATCACTGCCGGCGCACCTGCGCGAGCTCGAATACTCAGACCCGGTCGAAGCGCTCGTCACGGCCGCGGTTGAGTTCGTCGACCTGATGGAACGGCTCGACTTCACCAATTTCAAGGTCTCGATGAAATCGACCAGCGTGCCGAACACAATCGCCTCGAACCGCCTGCTGTCCGAGCGGATCCCGTACCCGCTGCATCTCGGCGTGACCGAGGCGGGCACCAAGTGGTCCGGTTCGTTGAAATCCGCAGTCGGGCTCGGCACCCTGCTCGCGGACGACATCGGCGACACGATCCGGATCTCGCTGTCGACGTTTCAAGCCGAGGAAGAGGTCAAGGTCGCGTGGGAGATCCTCAAGGCTCTGCGGCTTCGCAGGCGGGGGCCCGAGCTGATCGCCTGCCCGACCTGTGGCCGCCTGCAGTTCGACATGGACACCGTGGTCGCTGAGGTCGAGCGACGCCTTGAGGCCTATGCGGACCCGATTCAGGTGTCCGTGCTCGGCTGCGCAGTCAACGGCATCGGCGAGGCCCGCCACGCCGACTTCGGGATCACCGGGGCCAAGGACATGGGCATGATCTACGCGAAGGGCGAGCCGCTCAAGAAGGTTCCGACCGCCGAGCTGGTGGACGAGCTCTTCAAGGAGATAGACCGCTACTACGCCGCCGGCAAGCAGCTGGTCCGCGACGAACAGAGCGCTGCCGAGGCGAGCGCGTGGCTAGCCGAGAATGAGGATGCCACCGCGATGACGCCGGAACGGCTGGCGATGCTCGAGGCCGAAGCCGCCAACGAGCCGGAAGCGGCGGCCAAGCTGGACGAGGCGCTCTCGCCCGTGGCCGGCCGCCGCTTCACGCGCGCCTGACGCGCAGCTAGGCCGCCGCGAGGCGTTCGGCGACCCTGTTCCAGTCGATCACGTTCCAGATCGCTGCCAGATACTCCGGGCGACGGTTCTGGTACTTGAGGTAATAGGCGTGCTCCCAAACATCGACGCCGACCAACGGCTTCTTGCCGTCGATCAGCGGCGTGTCCTGGTTGGGGGTCGAGATCAGCTCGACGCCGCCGCCGCTTGCAACCAGCCACCACCAGCCGGACCCGAAGCGGCCGACACCAGCGGCGTTGGCCTTCTCCTGGAAGGCTGCGAACGACCCGAACGCGCCATTGATGGCGTCGGCCAGGGTTCCGGTCGGCTCGCCGCCGCCACCCGGGCTCAGCGACTCCCAGAACAGCGTGTGATTGAAGTGTCCGCCGATGTTGTTGCGGATCGCGGGAACGGCCAGCGCGGCCTGAGACGTCAGGATCTCCTCAGCGCTCTTGTCGGCCCACTCGGTGCCCTCGATCGCCTTGTTGCCGTTTGTCACGTAGGCGGCGTGATGCTTGTCGTGGTGGATCTCCATCGTCTGCGCGTCGATGTGGGGCTCGAGCGCGTCAAAGGCGTAGGGAAGATCCGGAACGGTGAACGGCATGCTTTCTCCTGTCTTCGGGGTCGCTCTCTGGTTTATCAGAGCACCGGGTACGCTTGCTCGCCATGCCGCGTCTGTCCGAGTATCTGCTGCCCACTGAACGCGAGCCGCCGGCTGATGCGGAGGCGCTCAGCCACAAGCTGCTCGTGCGCGCAGGACTGATCCGGCAGGTTGGCGCCGGGTTGTGGAGCTGGATGCCGGCCGGTTGGCGCAGCCACCAGCGGATAGTCCAGATCATCCGCGAGGAGATGGACGCGATCGGCGGTCTGGAGATGCTGATGCCGGTGCTGCAGCCGGCGGAACTTTGGAGGCGCAGCGGCCGCTATGACGTGTTCGGTGAGGAGCTGTTCAAGCTCCAGGATCGCAAGCATGCCGACATGGTGCTGGGACCGACCAGCGAGGAGGTCGTGACCACGCACGCCTCGACCATGATTCGCTCCTACCGCGATCTGCCGAAGACCCTCTACCACTTCCAGACCAAGGAACGTGACGAGCCGCGTCCCCGCGCCGCCGTGCTGCGCTCGCGCGAGTTCGTGATGAAGGACTCCTACAGCTTTGATTGCGACCTTGCGGGGCTCGACGCCACCTACGAGAAGCACGCCGGCGCCTACGATCGCATCTTCGACCGCTGCGGTATCGAGTGGTACAGCGTCGAGGCTGACGTCGGTGCGATGGGGGGTATCGGCGCCCACGAGTACATGGCGCCGTGCCCGGCCGGGGAGAACGAGGTGGTGCTGGCACCAGGGTATGCGGCGAACCTCGAGGTTGCCTCGGCGCAGCCACAGGCCGTGCAACTGCCGGCCGCAGCCGACAAGCCCGAGGAGGTGCCGACCCCGGGAATGACGACGATCGCCCAGGTTGCCGCGGCTCTCGACCTGCCCGAGGGAGCGCTGTTGAAAGCCTACCCGGTCGTCCTGCCTGACGGCGGCTTCGTGCTCGCGATGCTGCGGGGCGACCATAAAATCAACGACATCAAGCTGGCATTGGCTCTGCAATCGCAGTTCCGCCAGGCCAATGCGGCCGAGATCGAGGCGCAGCTTGGGCCGCCGGGATCGATCGGCCCGGTTGGCGTCGCGGCAAGGATCCTGCTCGATGATGCCGTGGCCGCAGCGGATGCCGTCGGCTATGTCGTCGGTGCGAATCGGCCCGATCTGCACCTGCGGAGCGTGGTACCAGGCCGGGACTTCGAGTTCGAGCGTGGCGACTTCCGCAACGTCGTGCCAGGTGACACGATCGGTGGCCATCCGGTCAGGATCGAACCGGCAATCGAGGTCGGAAACATCTTCAAACTCGGTACGCGTTACAGCCTCGCGCTCGGCGCCAACTACCTTGACCACACCGGAGCGAGCCAACCCCTGTGGATGGGCTGCTACGGGATCGGACCTGCCCGAATCGCGGCGGCGGCGATCGAGCAGTTCGCCGATGACCGCGGCATCTCCTGGCCGCGGGCGATCGCTCCGTTCGATGTTCACCTGGTGACGCTCGGCAAGCCGGGCAGCGAGGAGCGGGAGCTGTCGGACGGGCTCTACGAGCAGCTTGTGGCGGCAGGGCTCGACACGATCTACGACGAGCGCGACGCCGGGCCGGGGGAGAAGTTCGCCGACGCCGAACTGCTCGGCTGCCCGCTTCGCCTCACGATCGGGCGGCGAACGCTGCAGTCCGGGGAGCTAGAGGTCCAGATCCGCAGGGGACAGGAAGCCCGCGTGCTGCCGCTGGAGGGCGCGGCCTCAGCGACGCTTGCGCTTTGGCAAAACCTGGACTGAACAAGAAGCGCCTGCTCGGCATCGACCGCTCGGGGCCCAACCCGGAGGCGACGAGCTCCGACCAGCCGCTGCACCCGCTCACGATTCCGAACGTGATCGGATTCCTGCGGTTGGCGCTGATTCCCGTGTTCCTCGCGGTGGCGCTGTCAAGCTCCGACGGCGAGAGCGCCCTTGCGGCCGTGTTGTTCGCGGTGATCGGCTGGGCGGACTACTTCGACGGGTTCGCCGCGCGGCTGACGGGGCAATACAGCCGTCTGGGGGCGCTCCTGGACCCGATCGTCGACAGGCTCCTGGTGGTTTCGGGGATGGTGGTGTGCTGGCACTTCGCGCTGCTGCCGCGCTGGGCGCTTGCGCTGGTGGTCGCGCGCGAGCTGCTGATGCTCGCCCTCAGCCGCTACAGCCTCAGCGTTGGCATCGAGATCAAGATCAACTGGGCCGGACGCCTTGGAGTGGCGCCGACGATGGCAGCACCGTTCTTCGCGATGGCGGGCGTGCACTGGCTCGCGCTGGTGATGCTCTACGTGGGTCTGGCGCTGTCACTGCTGGCGACGGTGTTGTACATCAGGCGCGGAGCGCATGAACTGAGGAAAGGGGCCGACGGCTCCTCCCGGCGGCGCGATGCCGAGTGAGACGCCCGGTGGAACTCTCAAGCTCAGCTTGACCCTATGGGCTGCAACGGTATACTCGGCGCTGCCGCACCATCCAGAAATCGCCGCGCTGCCGCCCGGAGGAAGACTCTCGAATGGAAACTTTCCCAGACCTCGGATCGCTCACCGACACGGAGTTGAAGGAGCTGATCAAGGAGCTGACGGACGAGGAGACGGAGGTCTCCTACCAGCGCCGGATCCTGCACGGCAAGATCGACATCCTGCGCGCAGAGCTCGTGAACCGGCTCCGTCGCAAGGACGAGAGCGGTGAACTCGCGATCAGTGGCGCCGACGTCCAGCTGCTGACAGACATCCTGACCGGCAACTACCCGCCACGCGACGAGCAGCCCGGCGGTCTCGGCTGAGAGCCAGTCACTGTGGCTCAGCATTGTCCCGAGTGCGGGTTCGCAAACGCGGACGGCGCCAACTACTGCCAGCGTTGCGGCGCCTTCATGGGCGGCTCGGAGTCTGCTGCCGGCGATTCGACCGCGACCTACAGGATCGGCGACACCGGGGAGTTCGAGGAGGTTCCGATTGAGGCCGTAACCGCCCGTGGTGCGGCCCTGGTGATCAGGGCCGGTGGCGGCCGCGCCGGCGAGACCTTCACGCTCGATCGCCCGAGGTTGACGGTCGGCCGTCGACCAGACAGCGATGTCTTCCTCGACGACGTCACCGTCTCGCGCGACCACGCCGTCGTCGTCAAGCGCGGCGAGCACTACTACCTGGACGACTGCGGCTCGCTGAACGGCACATACGTGAACCGCCGCAGGATCGACTCGCAGCGCCTGAACGATGGCGATGAGCTGCAGATCGGTAAATACAAGCTCGCCTTCCTCGGACGATGACGATCGACGACGCCAACGAGATTCCGGTCGAGATCCCCGATGCCGCGATCGCGCGGCGGCCGCCGGCGAAGTCGGCGACGATCGGGGCCGTGTGCAAGTCACTCGAACTCGAGTTTCCCGACATCTCGATCTCCAAGATCCGTTACCTCGAGGACCAGAAGCTGCTGACGCCGCGGCGTACCCAGGGTGGCTATCGGCTCTACTCGCCTGAGGATGTTCAGAGGCTGCGAACGATTCTGCGCCTGCAACGGGATGAGTTCCTGCCGCTGCGCGTGATCCGGCAGGAACTCGCCGGTGGTCGCAGCGACCGCGACGTGGGCGCGGCACCCGATCCGAAGGCGTTGCGGCGCACATCGGTGTCACGCGATCCGGGCGCGCTGTACTCGCTGGGGGATGTCGTCGAGGAGACCGGTGCCGACCCGAAGCTCGTCGGAGAGCTGGTCGACTTCAGCGTCATCAAGGGCGATGTCCGCGGGGGGACGCGCTATTTCGACGACACCGAGCGCGAGATCATCCGCGCGGTGTCAGAGCTGGCTCGCTACGGCGTGGGTGGCCGCAACCTGAGAGTTTTCAGGACCTCGGCCGATCGCGAGGCCCAGCTGCTGCAGAGCATCCTGGCGCCGGCACTGCGTTCACGCAATCCGGAGCGTCGCAAAGAGGCCGTCGAGGCGCTGGAGAACCTGGCGTCCGTCACCACACACCTCAAGCATCTGCTCCTGATCCGCGATCTTCGCAAGATCGCCGGTTGAGGCCGGCCAGATGTCGGTGCGCTTCGGGGACGGCGTCAATCTGCGCGGGTACGTGCGCGACATCCCCGATTTCCCGACGCCGGGCATCCTCTTCCGCGACATCACACCGCTGCTGCTCGACCCGCGGGCAATGGGCGCCGCCGTCACCAGACTGGCTAAATACGCGCGCGATCTGGAGCTCGACTATGTCGTGGCCGCCGAGGCGCGCGGGTTCATCCTCGGCGGCGCCTTGGCGCACGCGCTGCACGCCGGCTTCGTTCCGGCTCGCAAGCGCGGGAAGCTCCCGCACGAGACGATCAGCTCCGAATACGCGCTCGAGTATGGGATCGATGCGCTGGAGATGCATGCAGACGCCTTCGCAGGAGGCACACGCGTGCTGATCCACGACGACCTGCTTGCCACCGGTGGTACCGCGAGGGCGCTGGCCGATCTCGTCGTCCGGCTCGGTGGCGAGGTGCTGGCATGCGTGTTCCTGGTCGAGCTCGAGTCCTTCGACGGCCGCACCCAGCTCCAGGGCTACCCGGTGCATTCGCTGATCCAGTACGACTAGGCCCTCGGAGACGCCGTTGAACCCGCACGAGGACGTTCTGAAGGTCGCTGTCAGCGGCTTTGACGCCTTCTGCGGGCTTGAGATCGACGAGTTGACGCCCGAGCGCGCCCTGGGCAGACTTGTCGTCAGACCCGAGCACAGGCAGCCGGCCGGAATCGTGCACGGTGGCGTCTACGCCGCGATCGCCGAGGGACTCGCGTCATGGGCGACGGGGGTCGTGGTGGTTCCCAGGGGCCTCTACGCCAGTGGAATGTCCAACCAGACGAGCTTCCTGCGACCGGTCAGCGGCGGCACGATCCATGCGGTGGCGACTCGCAGACACGCGGGTCGCACGACCTGGGTCTGGGAGGTTGAGCTCAGCGACGATGACGGGCGCCTGTGCGCGCTGTCGCGGATGACGATCGCGGTTCGCGAACCGCCGGCTCCGCCGCGCTGACCAATTCCGCGAGCGCGCTGCGCAGATCTCCTGCGAGCAGTTCGAGATCGCGCAGCGCGTCGAAGTCGGCGCTCAGGCCGAAACCGAGCCCGCCGTCGTAACTGACGACGGCGACTCCAAGCGCAGTGTTTGCCGCCAACGGCACCAGCGGGTAGACCGCGCGCATCCGGCGCCCGAGCAGGTACAGAGGCGTCTGCGGCCCGGGCACGTTGGAGACGACCAGGTTGAACAGCCGCTGCCGAGCCTGCAGGCGTGCCGCCTGAGCGACCAGGGTCGGTGAGGCGAAGCCTGAAAGACCTGTGAGCGCCTGTGCTCCGACGACCTGGCCCGACCGCTTGGCGTCGGCCATCGCCGCGGTGATGACGGCGAGCCGCTCCGCCGGATCCCTGATGCCGACCGGGAGCGGAGCACGCATCGCCGCCAGCCGGTTGCCGAGCGCGCCGTTGTCGCCCGGAATGCGCACCGATACGGGTACGAGTGCCTTCAGCAGAACACCGTCCGTCTCATCTCCGTGCCTACGCATGTAGGCGCCGAGCGCTCCGGCAACGGCCGCCAGGACCACATCGTTGACGGTGCCTCCAAGCGCCTCCCGTACGATCCGCAGATCAGCCAGCGACCCATCGACCCAGGTGAACCGCCGGTGGGGGCCGATCGGCAGGTTGAACGGCGTACGCGGGGCCGGGTCGAGTCCGGCCAGCGCCAATGCGCCGAGCCCGATCAGCGCTCCTCTGGCACGAGTGGCGAGATCTCTGGGACCGGCAAGTACCGCCGTCGCCCCGCGCATGGCGTGTCCAGGGCCGGTCGCACGCTCGAGCAGCGCGTCCGCCAGCAGCTGCGCGCGCGTGGGAAGCGGCTTCGGAGTCCACGGCTCGGCCAGCACGCCGACAGGATCCGCATCGGGTCGGGCGTCGAAGATCACGCTGGCGATGTCGACCCCGGAGACACCATCGATCAGAGCGTGGTGGGTCTTCGAAAGCAGCGCGAAGCGACCGCCGCGAAGGCCCTCGATCAGCCATAGCTCCCAGAGCGGCCGGCCGCGGTCCAGTCCCTGCGAGAAGATCCGGCCGGTCAGGCGGCGCAGCTGGGCATCCGTTCCGGGCCTTGGCAGAGCCGTGTGGCGAACGTGGAAGGGCAGACGGAACTGGGGGTCGTCGACCCACACGGGCCGGCCTTGGTCAAGCGGCACGTACATCAGACGTTGCCGGTAGCGGGGAATCAGCCGAAGCCGGGCGCCCAGGCTGTCAACCAGGTCGCTGTAGGCCGGCGGCGGACCGTCGAACACGACACAGGCCCCGACGTGCATGTGCGAGCCGCCGTCCTCGAGATGCAGAAACGAGCTGTCGAGCCCGCTGAGGCGGTTTGGGTTGTTCAAGTCAGTTTGCGATCGGGCACGCCAGAGATTCTCGCAAGCGCCCTGAATTCACAGGAAATGCAGGGTAAAGCTGCCGTGGACGCAGTTTACGTTAGGGCACCTTAACCGCGCGTTGTGTGACCAAGGTCACACACGGGCGGTTGTGCGCAGTGCCACTCTGCCGGGCGTCATCAATCGACCTTCCGAATCGCCTGCGCCCGGTGCGGGGCGAGCGGGGGAACCAATTGCCAGTACTCACTGGCTGGGGCGAATCGAACGTCGGCCACGGTCGGCAGCACCTCGTAGCGGGGACGTGTAGAGCGCAGACAGGCGCCACACGGTCTCTGCGAGCCCGTCAGCTAACTCCGTAGGCACCCGGTCGAGAACTGAAAAGGAGGCCCTCAGCGATGAGAGCCATTCGAAAACTGCCCGCGCTCGGCACGGCTCGGCTCGTGTCCTGCGCTCTGTTCATGACCCTGGCGGCTGTTGCGGGGGCGCTCGGCGGTTATGCGGCGATCGCTCGCGGCGACCAGACCGGCATCGCCGTCAAGTCAAGCCATGCCGGCCACAGAGGCCGCCCGGCGGCAGGCAGCCCTCGGCGCGCGGCGCGCGCGGCCAGGGCCTCGCGTTTCATCGTGAGCGACCGGGTGCTCACCCGCCCGAGCGGCAGCACCGTCGTCGTGCGGGGCGCGCTGGTCCCCGACGGCCGTGATGCCCAGGTCAAGCTGGTCGTGCTCAATGACCGGCAATGGCGCACGGTCGCGACCGCTCGCACGCGCGGTGACGGCCACTTCAGCTTCCACTACCGCGTCAGCCAGGTCGGCACGACACCCGTCCGCGTCAGCTACGGAGGTAACTCACGCCTCCGCGCCGCCTCGGCGGCCGCCGGGCGGGTCGTCGGCCTCGAGCCGACGGTGGCCTCCTGGTACTACGACGCCGGCAACACCGCATGCGGCTTTCACGCCACCTACGGCGTCGCCAACAAGACATTGCCGTGCGGCACGAGGGTGACGATCTCCTACGGAGGCCGCTCGGTCCTGGCCACGGTCGACGACCGTGGACCCTACGTCTACGGCCGCAGCTTCGATCTGAACCAGACCACCGCGCGATACCTCGGCATGTTGGGCGTCGCGCAGGTCATGGCGTCGGTTTGAAGCGCCTCGAGCCCGTCCTTCGGGGTTCTGTGCTCCGTGCAGGGAGATTCGTCTCCGGTGCCGGCGAACCTCCCTGGAGTCCGGTGTTCGCGGTCCCAGTCTTTAGCACTCTTATGTTGAGGTAGCGCGACATTTGGGTCAACCATCTGTTTAGGTTCCCATTGCCTCCTTGCCGCCGGGGGCAGCCCTGCCGATGCCAGCCGCACCCATGACAACTCGTCGTTTCGTTCCCCTGCTCTCGATCCTGGTCGCGGTCGCAGTCCTGGCCCTGCAGCCATCGGCACCATCCGCACAGGCGCGGGTCATCGCCAGCCCAACCCGCGCTGCCGCAGCCGAGCTCCGTGCCGTCGCGGGCGGCGCGCGGACCGCCGCCGCCAGAGCACGCAGGGCCGTCATCAGGGCTCATCACGCCCGCAGGGGACGCGCTGCCGGCCCGAGCGGCGTGTCCTTCTCGAGCGCCGTCTATCGCGCAGACGAGAGCGTGGGGCGCTTCGCAGTCACAATCGAGCGCACCAACACCAACGGCCCCGAGGTTGTCCACTACGGCGTCACCAACAAGGGTTCAGAGGCCGGCAATACCTTTGAGAAGGTCGGCAACAGCGAGGCCGACTTCGCGCCCGGACAGAGCACCTACACGTTCTACGTGACGATCCACGACCAGGGCATCAACGGACCGATGCGCCGCGCCCGTGCCTACCTCTACGGCGCAAGTCCACAGGCGCTGGGATCGCCGAAGCAGGCGACCATCGATCTGCTCCAGAACGACCCGCTCCAAACGGCAGATTCCCCGAACCCGCTCGGCTATCCGCAGACGCCGACCGACGGCGACCCGCTGCAGTACGTCAACTGGTACGTGTTCGGAGGTCAATCCCCGGCCGGAAAGGCATACGCGCACTACGCCCACAGCAACCCCGCCTGGGCTCAGGCCCTGCACCGGATCGCCTACGCGCCCGGCTCGGGCAGCTATCGCTTCTGGATGTGGAACCAGCCCGCGCGGACATTGGCGAGCACGGTCGAGAAGTACCTTGCCGACGCCGAAATATCGCAGCCGAACACCACGATCCCACTCAGCACCTACTCGCTTGTTCACGGCTCCTGCCAGAGCCCGATCGCCATCAAGACGCGATTCGAGAACTGGATCACCCAGCTGGCACACGGAATCGGCAACTTCCGCGTGGTCCTCTACCTGGAGGAGGACTCGCTGCTCGAGACCCACTGCCTCAGCCCCGGTGCGATCCAGACCCGCCTCAGCGAGCTCAACTTCGCGGTCAATGCACTCTCGCGCGATCCGCACGTCCTCGTCTACCTGGACGGCGGTGCGCCTGACGGCTGGAACTCGGCCCAGCAGACCGCCAGCCTGCTCAAGCAGGCTGACGTCGCCGATGCGGCCGGCTTCTACGTCAACGCCACCCACAAGGAGTGGACCAGCAGCGATATCCACTACGGCCAGGAGATCGCACGGGATCTGGGTGGAGCGCACTTCATCGTCGAGACCGGCACCAACGGCCGCGGTCCGCTCGTGCCGCAGGACAAGGTCCAGAACGGCAACGAGGACCTCTGCAACCCGCCCGGACGCGGGACCGGCCCGCTCAGCTGGAACACCGGCTACACGTACGTCGATGCATTCCTCTGGTTCAACAACCCCGGCAACTCGGACGGGGCCTGCGGCGAGGGAGATCCGCCGGTCGCGGCCTTCTGGCCGGAGTACGCGGTGGGCCTGATCGCGCGCGGGACCGACATCGTGACCGGTCCGCACTTCCAGCTGCTGCGCTCGAACACCAACACGTAGCGCACCCTCGGGGGTGCTCGTCCCGCTGGACGGCACCCCCGCTGCAGCGCCCGAAGGCCCGGCGTGAGCCCGGGCGATACGTCTGGTGTGTGTGCGAACCTCTGTTCGTGTCCGGCCAGGCCGTCGAACCGCAGGAGCGCGTGGTTGCCCTGCTCGACCTCGATGCGTTCTACGTGTCAGTCGAGCTGCGCCGCCGACCGGAGCTCCGTGGCTTGCCGGTGGTCGTCTCCGGTTCCGGGCCGCGGGCGGTCGTCACGACCGCCTCGTATGAGGCGCGGCGGTTCGGCGTGGGGTCGGCGATGCCGGCGTCGCGGGCACGGCGGCTGTGTCCGCAGGCGGTCTTCCTGCCGCCGGACTTCGCCTATTACCGCGCCGCATCCGCCGAGGTGATGGCACTCGTCAGGCATCACGTGGAGACGGTCGAGGTGATCGGGCTGGATGAGGCCTATCTGGAGCTGACCGGCCTGCCGGCGCCGAAGGCGAGCATGCGCCGGATCGTCGCCGACGTCCGCGAACGCACGGGGCTGAACGCCTCGGTCGGGATCGGTCCGAACAAGCTGGTCGCCAAGGTCGCCTCGGACGCCGAGAAGCCGAACGGATTCGTCGTGCTGACGCGCGAGCAGGCCTGCGCCAGGTTTGCGGCTGCGCCCTGCATGTTGATCCCCGGGATCGGCGGTCGGACGGCCGAGCGTCTGCAGGCGCTCGGCATCGCCACGGTCGGGGTGCTGAGCGAAGCTCCGCTCGAGACGCTGCGGGCGGCGTTCACAGCCCGGACGGCCCTGCACCTGCAGGCGCTTGCGCGGTTCGAGCACGACGGTGCCGTGACCGAGGAGCGCAGGGTCGTCTCCGAATCGCGCGAGCGCACGTTCGACCGCGACGTCGAGGATGCTGCCGAGCTCGAGGCGATCCTTGCGAGACTGGTGGACGAGCTCTGCGCCGCCCTGGGCCGCCAGGGCCGACGGGGGCGCACCGTCGGCCTGAAGGTGCGGCTGGACGACTTCTCGACGCACACACGCGCTCGCACGCTGGCCGTGCCGGTCAGCGGCAGCGCAGATGTGGGTCGGGTCGCACTCGAGCTGTTGCGAACCTTCGGCATGCGGCGGCCGGTGCGGCTGTTGGGCGTCCGCGTGGCCGGGCTCACGGCAGCGGAGCTCGAGCCCGAGCAGCTGGCGCTCAGCGTGTAGCGGGGCAGCCGGCCAGCGGGCCGGGCTGCCCACGGGAAGGCGTCTGTCAGTACAGCGCCGACGCGAGGCGGCGGCGTGACGCGCGAGCGAGCTCGCTCTCGGCGCCCAGCTCGTCCAGAATGCCAACGACGACCTGACGGATCTCGTCCTGTGCGGCCCCCGACGTCGGCAGTGCCTCGAGCAACAGGTCCAGGGCACGCTCGGTCTCGCCGGAGTCGAGCGCCGCGAATGCAGCTGTGAGGTCGGGCGTCCCGCTGGCCTCGAGCTCGATCCTTGCGCGCAGTCCGTCGGCCGCAAAGCTGCCGGTGACGTTCCCGAGCAGGCTCGCTGCCGCCTCGGCGTCGCCCCTCGCATGGAGGAGCTTTGCGAGCGGCACAACGGCGTCGGCACGCCCTGGCTCGAGCTCGACCGCACGGCGCAGTGAGGTCTCATCGCCGAGGCCGACGAGACCATCCACCTCGGAGGGGACGAGCTCGTCGAGGAAACGCTCCACAGCCGCCGGCGGGACGACCCCGACGAATTCGGAGGCGACCGCGCCGTCCTTGAAGGCCTTCACGGCCGGAATCCCCTGAATGTTGTAATCACGCGCGAGCTGCTGGTTGCTGTCGGTATCGACCTTCACCAGTTCGATCTTGCCGGCTCGCTGCTCGACCGCGCGCTCGAGCACCGGACCGAGCTGGCGGCACGGGCCGCACCACTCAGCCCAGAAATCGACGACTACGGGAAGCTCCCTGGAGCGCTCGATGACGGCGCTTGAAAATGTCTGTTCGGTGACGTCCATAGGAGACTCAGCTTAGTGATGAGCGCTCGGGTTCACCTGATGAACCCTTAGAGTCTCGCCGGATGGCGACGGAGTTCACGGTCGAATCCAGGGGCGTCACGCTGTCCGGCGAGGAATCCGGTGAGGGGGCGGTGGTCCTGCTGCTGCATGGCCTCACGGCGACGCGCCGCTACGTCGTGATGGGCTCCAGGGCGCTCGAGCGCTCGGGGCATCGCGTCATCGCCTACGACGCTCGCGCGCACGGCCACTCATCGCCGGCGCCGACACCGGCCGCGTACACCTACGACCTGCTCGGCGACGATGTGCTCGCGGTCCTCGACGCCAGAGGCGTTGATCGCGCGGTGCTCGCCGGCGCATCGATGGGTGCGCATACCCTTCTTAACGTGGCCCTGCGCGCTCCCGAGCGGGTGGCGGGAATGGTGGTTATAACCCCTGCTTATAGCGGCGACACCAGCGCGGAGGAGGGGCGGCTCGAGCGTTGGGATCGGCTGTCCGCCGCATTGCGCGGTGGCGGCGTCGAGGCGTTCGTCGACGCCTGCCGTGCCCCTGGCGGCACACCGGAGTTCGCGCTGACGGTGGAGAAGGTCACCCGCCAGCGGCTCTCACAGCACGACAATCTGAACGCTGTGGCGGATGCGCTCAGCGCAGTGCCCCGCTCATGGCCGTTTCAGACCCTTGCAGACCTCGGGCAGATATCCGTGCCGGCTGCAGTCGTAGCCTCGAACGACGACGCCGACCCACAGCACCCGGAGGCGCTCGGGATCGCCTACGCCGAGGCGATCCCGAACGCGCAACTGATCACCGATCCGCCGGGCAGATCACCGATCGCCTGGCAGGGAAGCCAGCTCTCGGGGATCATCGCCGAGATCGCGAGCCGCTCCGGGCTCGCGTGACCGTCGGGCCGCGTCCATCCCAGTGGCTATCGGTATCCGGTCACCCGATTCTGACTGAGGCCTGGCCGTTGCTCGGCGCGGCGTAGGTGTCGCCGCCATAGCGCAGCTTCACGGTCAGACGCACATGGTGCTGCGTCAGGCGACCGATCCTGGTCCTGGCGCCATAGGTGCACGATGAGCTCAATGGGGCTCTGCTCATGGCAACCCTGTGGCTGCCGTCGTAGTAGCTGATCGTCACCCGCCCGTGGCAGGCAAGGGACGGTGAGATCGAGCCCGAGAGGCGCAGATGACCGTTGACCGTGAACGTCGCCGGAACACGACCGGCTGAACTCGGCCTGATGTTCCAGCTCAGGCCAGTGTGCGGGCGCGGCCAGGGCAGCGTCGTGAACGACACCTCTAATCCGTAGGACACGGAGGTCGAGCCGTGCAGGGCGACCAGCCGGTAGTGGAACGTGGCGCCCGGCTGGAGCCCGGGCAGCGCGGCACTCACCGCGACCGCCGCAACGCCCGTGGCCAGAGACTTCGCGGCCGTCTGGAACCCATAGGCGTCGGTCGGGCCGTACTGGAAGTAGTAGGTCGTCGCCTGATTGTTGGGGTTGATCGAGCCGGTCATGGTCGCCCCGTAGCGGCCGACTCCAGTGGCAGCGCCCGTGGTCACCGCGGGCGCGGGGTTTCCGGTCGTCTTGAACGTCTCGATCGGAGTCGACGAGGTCCCGTGGCTGTTGCTGGCGACCAGCTGGAAGTAGTACGTCGTGGCCGGCGACAGCCCCGAGAGCTTGACCGATTCGGGCACCGCTGCGGAACCGGCGCCCGCGCTTGCGGGCGCGGCCGGGGCATTGCTGCCCAGTGCGTTCGTCGCGCCGTAGTGGAACTGGTACGTGGTCGTAAGCCCGTTCGGATTCACGGTTCCGTGCAGCGTCGCCGCTGTACCGGAGATGGTCGTCACCGATCCAGGCGACACCGTCGGCGATGAGGCCGCGAGCGCAACCGGAGCGAACAGCAGCATTGCCCCGATCGCGGCGGCCAGAGTCAGTTTTCGCATCACAACCTCCCATGGGGGCCTCCGGACGGAGGCCGTTAGCCATACGGAACTTAAACCCGCGGACGGACCGAGTGGCTCGGTCGATCGTGGCTGCTCCCAAGCCATAACCCCGCGGCATACCCCAACCTCTTCCCGGTTATCGCGCCGATTACACCGGCAACCCAGGAGATCCCGCTGGTCTCAGCGTTTCCAGGTCAAGTTGCAGCGGTCCTCAGGATATAACCGACACGAATAGGCGCCATAACCGGAACAGGCAGGCCGAGCGTCCGACCAAGCCCTGGCGCGCATAAAGACCTGGTACCCAGGTGGATAGCGCTCTAACCCAGGGTTATGGCTGCCATAACAGCCGGTAAACAGCTGTAAACGACTGTAAAGCGCACTTCCAACCGCGGCCGGTGGTCATAAGATTGCGATTTACCGATGAACGACCAGCTCTACTCGGCGGAGGAGGCGGCTCAGATCCTGGGGCTCCAGGTCCGCACCGTTCGCAACTACGTCCGCGAGGGCCGGCTGCCGGGTGTCCGGATCGGCAAGCAGTACCGGATCTCACGGTCTGCGCTGGAGGCTTTCGCGGGAACCGGCGCGGGGGAGGCGCACAGCACTCGTGCGAGCTCTGGTGCGGGCGACGCTCTGTCCAGCCAGGAGGCGGACGTGGACGTCTCCGGCGTCGTCGTGATCGACGGGTTCGGCACCGAGGCTGCCGAGAGGATGACGCGAACGCTCGGGGCGATGGCCGCGGGCGGTGAGGATGCCGGAACCCGGCTGCGGGTCGAGACGCTCTACGACGAGGAGCGCTCGCGTTTCAAGGTGCTCCTGGCTGGCTCGGCGGCCGAAACCGCCGAGCTGCTTCGTGTGATCGATGCCCTGACCGATGGGGGCGTCAGACCGGTCAGCTCGCGGTCGCTTCCCTCTCCGCGTCCCTGAGTGCCTGCTTCATATCCTCGGCCTCGGCGTCGATCTCCTGCTCGAGCGACTTTCGCGCCCGTGTGAGGGACTTCTTGACCTGTTCATCGACGCGGGATTCGCCGATCACCACAAGCGCCGCCTGTCCATCGTCGAGCAGCTCGCCGAGTTCATGCATGTCCTTGCGTGACATTCCGCGCGCGAGGTGACCGATCGCGGCACCCGCGCCTCCGCCGACGACCGCCGATGCGATCAGCGACGGAGGAAACAGGATCCCACCAGCGCGCCGATCCCGATGCCCGTCCAGGCGCCGTGCTGTGTCGGCTTCTCGTGCTTGTGAACGTGGACCTTGCCGTGCTCGTCCTTGGAGATGATCGCCACGTCGTAGCTTCCGACCAGGTCGGCCGCATGCAGGGCGAGCAGCCCCTGATAGTCGGCTGTCGCGTCGTCGAGCGTTTCGTATGCCGCGGCATAGATGAACAGGGGTCTGTCACTCATGACGTGCCTTTCGATCCGGGATTTGAGGCTGAGTCTACGTTCAGCGCCCGAAGCGCTGGCCGGCAACAGCCGAGCAGAGCTTTAGGCTGTTTGCTCGAGGTGGCCGAGCGATTTCAGGAACTCGATCAGCGTGCACGGCGACGGCTCGTGGGCCGCACCGCGTTGCGGGCTGGAGCGAACGTGCTCGTCCTATGTGCGCTGTACGTGCTGGCGCCGGTGGCCAGTGAGTCGGGACCCTGGCTGGCGATCTGGCTGGTAGTCGCCGGGGTCACGTTGGTGGTCGTTGTCGTCTGGCTGCTGCGCAGCATCGTCGCTTCCGACTACCCGACGCTTCGAGCGATCGAAGCGCTGGCGCTGATCCTCCCGGTCACGATCTTCGGCTTTGCGTACACCTACCTCGCGATGTGGCACGCTCATCATGCAGGTTTCTCGGAACCGCTCGACCACATCGCGTCGGTGTACTTCACCGTGACTGTGTTCACCACGGTCGGCTTCGGAGACATCGTCGCTCGCACCGACGGGACCCGCTTTGTGGTCACGCTTCAGATGGTGCTCGACCTGGTGCTGCTCGCCTTCCTGGTGAGGGTGTTCGTGTTCGCGGTGCGCACCGGGACCCGCAACCGTGAGAGCGAGCGGGCCACCGACCCGGTGCCTGAGCTCGGTGACGACGACGGGTTCTGAGCGCTAGATCCAACGCCTGCGTCGGAAGATCCAGACCGGCGCGACCGTGGCCGCGATCAGCAGGCAGACTCCGAATACGAAGAACGACCATGTGCTCGTGATGTGTCTCACGAGGAAGGCGAAGTTCTGGCCGAAGAAGCCGGTCAGGAACGTGAGTGGCAGGAAGATCGTTGCGATGATGGTCAACTGCTTGTTGACCTCGCCCTGTCGGTTCGCGACCGTCGCGAGGTAGAGATCGGTCGCGCCGCTGAGCAGATCGCGATAGGAGTCGACCAGGTCGGAGACGCGGATCATCGTGTCGTAGAGGTCCCGGAAGTAGACCTGACCGTCTCCCTGCATTCCCGGCAGCTCGCCGATCCGCTCGACGTTGCGGGCATAGACATCCCGAAGGGGGGTGACCACGCGCCGCATCGCCACCAGATCGCGCTTCAGCGAGAAGATCCGCTCCAGGCTGTTCTGGTTCGGGCTTTCGAGCACATCATCCTCGATCGTGTCGATGTCATCGTCGATCCGAGCGAGCACGGGAAAGAACGTGCTGGCGAGTGCGTCGAGGATCCGGTAAACCAGCTGCAGTTCGCTGCGCAGCTCGATGTCCTGATACCGCTGACGCAGCTCCGCCAGACTCGCCAGCGTGCGCTGATGCACCGTCATCACGTAGTCGCCGGAGACCACAAGGTGCGTCTCGTGCAGAAGCGGCTCTCCTGACTTCACGGCCTCGTCCACGCCGTAGGCGACCATATATACGTAGCCCTCGAACTCCACGAACTTCGGATTCTGGTT
Organism: uncultured Conexibacteraceae bacterium; assembly: GCA_963848435.1. Classification (GTDB taxonomy): domain Bacteria; phylum Actinomycetota; class Thermoleophilia; order Solirubrobacterales; family Solirubrobacteraceae; genus Palsa-465. Next base: position 79,257 of record CAWKDQ010000012.1, read on the forward strand.
GAAGGTCCGAGCGTCCTGAATCGTAAGCGGGTGCAGTTTGAGGAGCTCACCGATCGCTTGGACCTCGTCCGCAGCCGGGTCCTGCAGGTCGATCCAGCAGAACTCGCCAGTGCCCAGCTGCTTCTTGACCTCATCGGCGCTCGGGTTATGGAGGCAGGGCGCACGCACGCCGTGAAGCCTACGGGCAGGTCCCGACGGCTCACTGGGGCTTTCCGGAGATGGGCCGCTCTATGGGGGACGGCCTTCGCGGCTTCAAGGACGCGATCAGCGGCGATCCGGCGCTCGGAAACCTCGATGCCGTGGCGCCACAGATGCCACCGGAGTCAGAGAACCTGTCCTCAGGCCTCAAGTGATCCGATTCGCTGCCGCTTGCGAATACCTGACACAAGCAACTCGTCTCCAACTGGAGGACCAACATGACCGAAGTTCAGTCGACCGTCAACCGTGGGCAGTTCCTGCGAAATACCGCAAAGGGAGGACTCGTCCTCGCAACCAGCGGTGGTGTCCTTGCCTCGCTCTCCGGCGTCGCGCTCGCTGCGGGCCCGGCCAGCAGCGACATCTCGACGATGCAGGCCGCCTACACGGCTGAGAGCCTCGCCGTTTTCGTGTACAGCGCAATCCTCGGGAGTTTCGGGAAGTTCTCGCATCCCAAGCTCCAGAACAAGGATTACTTCGAGGCCGCCCTTGCCGATGAAAAGGCCCACAAGGCGTTCCTCGGCAAGGCCCTAGGTTCAAAGGCCCCGAAGCTGACCAACGCCAGCTTCCAGATCCCGGCCTCAGTCCTGAAGAGTGGCCAGTCCCTGTTGAATACCGGCGTGGCGCTGGAGACAGCGTTCGTGGAGGCCTACCTCGGGGCTTCCAACACTTTCAGCTCCGCTGATCTGCGACTGGTGGCGGCGAAGGTTGCGGCCAACGAGGCCACGCATTTCGGCTTCTTCGACGCGGCGGCTGGGGGGCACGGCGTGCTACCCGCAGTCCCGTCGACGGCAACCATCCCCGCGACCGTCAAGAAGCTGAAGCCCTTCCTCACCGGGATGTGACACCGGCATTGAGATCGACTCCTGTTCGGGCCGGCGGCTGACGGCCCGAACAGGTTCTCGTGATCGCAGCGGCGCACGTCATCAAGCCGCCCGACCGGTGTGGACCTCTCGGCGCTCGTATAGGGTGGCTTTCCGTTTCGGGCGCTGGCGATGGCGTCGACCAGTTCCGAAGACGCGGCTACACCGAACAGAGGAGGTCCGCGATGGCAATCGTGCAACGCAATGTCCAGATCAAGGCCTCGCCGCAGGAGACGATGCGGCTCCTGAGTGATGCGGGTCAGTGGCAGGACTGGTACCCGGGCATGACGAAGATCAACATCACTGCTCCGTTTCCCCAAGCAGGGGGCAAGGTCTCCTTCAAGGTCAAGTCGGCAGGTGTATCGATGCCGCTGACAGAGACGGTTCTCGAGTATCAGCCAGACAAGCTTCAGGTTCTCAAGATGCAGGGCATGTTGTCAGGGCGGGCTCGCTGGGAGGTCAGCGCGGACGGTGGCGGAACGCGTCTGACCACGACGTTTGATTACGAGCTGCCGGGCGGTGTATTCGGCAGGATCGCTGATGCGCTCATTGCCAAGCGCATGAACACCAAGTCGCTCGAACAGGCCCTTCAGAACTTCAAAGCGCTCGTGGAACGGCAGTAGATCGTTCCGACGCTGCCCACGGCGGTCTTCCACGCAGTTCACGCCATCCGGAGCAATTCAGGCGAGTGAGATCGCGGTCTGTTCGAGGAGATCGAACGCGTCCTGCAATCCGGGTTCCATCCCTGAGTTGACGTGCATGTCTCGCGCCTGAGTCGTCTTGTGTTGCACGAGCGTGCGCAGGTGCGTTGTGCCGTCTCGCTCGCTCAGGGTTGTGGTATTCGTTGCCGTCGCGGCGGGGAATGGCTCGAACGTCTCGGTTTGGATGATCTTCTGGTTTGGAACGATCTCCAGGAACTCGCCGTAGAAGGCGAATTCCTCGCCACTGAAGGGTCGCATCGCATATCGCCAGCTGCCGCCGACTCGTAGGTCGATCTCACATGCTGTGATCTCGCCGCGATTGGCGTGCCACCACCGCCGCACCAACTCGGGCTCGGTAACTGCGCGCCAGACCGTGGAGGCCGGCGCCGCGAACTCGCGCTCGATCAAAATCTGGTCTGCAGACGGAAGCGTTACCTTAGCCGTGCCGCTAGTCGCCATCGTCATTTGTGTGTTCCTCCTTGCTGAGATCTTGCAGGACGCCGTCCAGAAGCTCGAACCGCTCGGACCAGAGCAGCTCGTAACTCTTGACCCAGTCATGAATCGGCTTCAGCGCGAGACCGTTGAGGCGGTAAAGCCGCTGCCGCCCTTGATCGCGAACATCCACCAAACCAACCTCTCTGAGTACTCGCAGGTGCTTTGAGACCTGCGGCTGGCCGAGCCCGAGTTCGCGCACCAGGTCGCCCACCGGACGCTCGCGGCCGGCGAGCAAGTCGACGATCTGTCGCCGACGTGGCTCGGCCACCGCGTTGAAAGCATCGGTCGTGGTCGCTGCTCGGGCCATGAGAAGACAATACATACCCATATGGGTATGTGTCAAGTCAAAAAACGGAATCCTCGCGGCGCGTCTGCGGCGTGCTGAAACGATGCGGAAGCGGCGGCACGTCGCAGCTTGGTCAGTTGGTCGCGTCTGACACGACGCCAAGGTCGCGTACGTCGCGTCATGCCGCACTGATGCCGGTAACTATGGGCGTTTGGGGGCAAAAATGCCCCCAAACGCCCATAGCTTCGCGTCTGCGGGCAGAGCCGACGATGGCGTTGGCGAGAGGCCCCTGAGAACCTCCCAAGCAACGCTCGATAATGCATGTTATGTAGACCGGGTGGGTCAGCTGGATGCGATCACGCAGCGAGCAGCCGACCGCAGGATGCTCGGCATTCCGAGACGCCCGTCAGGATCGCGGCGACGATGAAACCACCGAGCCGGCAGCTCAGTCGGGCCGTCGCGCGAGAACCTGGAAGACGGAGGTGAAGCCGGTCTCGAAGCCCTTGCGAGCGGCGCGCAGGTAGAGGCGCCAGATCCGCATGCGCTCGACTCCGATCAGCTGTTGCGCCCGCTCGGAGTTCGCCTCGAGGTTGTGGACCCATTCGCTCAGGGTCCGCGCATAGTCCAGCCGGAAACCCTCTACGTGGGTCGGCTCCAGTCCGGCCGCCTCCACAGCGCTCAGCACCCGCGACACGTGCAGGGGCGCGGCATCGGGAAATACGAAGCGCTCGGAGAACGGCCCGGCCTCGGGATCGCCGTGCCGCAGCCTCGCGATGCCATGGTTGAGCAGCCGCCCGCCCGGTCGCAGTACGCGATGCAGATGCCTCGCATATGCATCGATGTTGGTGCTGCCGACGTGCTCGACCATGCCGATTGAGGAGATGGCATCGAAGCGCTCAGGCCCCAGGTCCCGATAGTCCGCGACCCGGATGTCGATCCGGTCAGACAGACCGGCGGCGGCAGCGCGCTCACGCGCCAGGGCGGCCTGTGGCTCGGAAAGCGTTATGCCGGTCACATGGACCTGATGCCGGCCGGCCGCGTGCAGCGCGAAGCTGCCCCAGCCGCAGCCGACGTCCAGAACCCGCTCCCCCGGCTCAAGTTGGAGCTTCGTGCAGACGAGCTCGAGCTTGGTGCTCTGCGCCTCCGCAAGGGTCTGCGCACCCCGCGAGAAGATTGCACAGGAGTAGGTCAGGGATTCTCCGAGCATCAGAGCGAAGAACTCGTTTGAGACGTCGTAGTGATATGTCACGGAGCGGCGGTCGCGCTCACGGCTGTGACGGCGGCCCCGCGGTCGCAGCTCAGCGCTGGGGGCCCGAGGCCAGGACTGCAAAGCGCCGGCACGTACAGCCGCGGCTGCCAGGCGAGCGCGCCCACTCGCGTCCAGTGGCGGCACCCTGTATGTGTCGAGCAGCTTGAGCACCGCATCCATATCGCTGACTTCGATCTCACCGCTCACATACGCCCGGCCCAGGCCCAGCTGGCCCGGAGCACGGAGCACATGCCCCAACGCCAGCGGCGAACGAACACGGAACGTCGGTCCGGTCATTCCATCGCTCGGCGGTACGTTGCTGCCGTCCCACAGGTCGATCGAGAAGGGGCGCTCAGGCAACGCCTCAGCGAGCCTTTGGCGCAGAAGGAACGTTCCGTCCGGGGTACTCACCGCGCGTGCACCCGCGTTCCCGGAGTCGCGTACCGACGATTCAATCTCATCAACCGGATCGTAGTGCGACTACACCCGCGGGCGCAGCGCCGCCAATCGCAGCAGGTTGCGAGTCGCCATCGCCACGGTCATCGGACCGACACGCGGAACGAATGCCGACGCCACGTCGAGCACCGAGTCGTCGAAATTGCGAAACTCCGAGAAGTTCACGCAGATGGCTCCCGGCTTGATCTCCTCCGCCGTGACCAGCGCGAACTCCCGCGATGGCACTCCCGTTATGACGACGTCGGCCTCGCGCAACGCCGAGGCCCGGTCAAAGTGGGTGTCACTGACGACGTGAGAGTGCCGGCCGATCGCGGGCTCGAACACGACCGCGCCCGTTATATCGATCGAGATCACAGTCGCACCATCGTTCGCGAGCATCGCCGAGAGCGGTCGCCCGACGACGTCACTGCGGTTGATGACGCACGCCACGATCCCGTCCAGCGTCGCCCGGTCTCCCCTGCGCCGATCGGCGAGCCCAGCCTCGTCGAGAAGCTTGCGGATGCCAAGCGGCGTGCATGGAAGTATCGCCCGCAGGTCGCCGCCGACGTCGACGACGCGGCGGTTCTCGTACAGGAGCCGGCTCCAGAAGCTGTGCATGCCCTCCACGTCCTTGCGCGGATCCACGAGCTCACGCAGCCAGCGGTCCTCCTGGGCATCGACGAGCGGGTAGTAGAGGAAGATGCCGTCGACGGACGGATCGCCGTTGGCCTCGCCGATCGCCGCGGCGGCACGATCGGGATCCAGCTGCCAGAGATCCATCGTCACGCCGGCGTCCTGAGCGCCTCGGCGAGCATGCTGTGCGTACGTGTGGGCCGGCCCGTCGGTCTGGCTCACCAAGCCCACCACACGTAACTCGCGGTCGAGCCGAGCCACACGCTCGCGCGTCTGCGCTCGGATCGGCGCCGCGACCTCGCCCGCGTCGATCAGTCGTGCCGCCATGCACGCTCCTGTGCGCTGCGCAATGCACCCTCGAGGAGGTCCCGACGCGTCCGCAGGGCGGCGGCCTCGAGGCGACCCGCCCGCTCGAGCGCGGCGAGGTTGATGTCAGCCGTTCTCAACGCAGCCAGCGCGCCACCGCAGAGCAGGTCACAGCCGGCCTTGACGTCGCTGACAATCATCTCCTTGACGAGGGGCTCAACCTCGTCGCCCAACGCGATCCCGACGAGTGCGGCACCGGCAAGTCCGAGCGGCCCCTCCGTCGCCGTCACCGTTGCCTCCTCGACCGCGCGGGCGCGAAGCTCCCGCTCCGCCTCCGTAGCCCGAGGCATGCGGTAGGCGGCCATCAGCGCGTCGAACTCCTCGACGTCACGATCAACGGCCGACATCAGCTGCGCACGCAGTTCCAGCGCCCGCTGCCGAGCATCGACAAGCAGCGCCGGATCGCCTCCTGCGTCCGCCGAGGCGGCGAGCGATATCTCGACCGCCATCTGCACCAGGCCCAGCCCGAACGCCGCCGTCACCGCAGCGATCGCGCCACCGCCGGGCGTCGGATCGACGGCCGCGGTGCGACGCACGAGCTCCTCCGCGCTCAAGGCCCACAAGCTCTGGCCCACGGCTACGGGACCTGGCCTGAGCGATGAATCCTGGCGCCGAGTTCGAGCGTTGAGGCCAGGAGATGTTCGAGGTGGACCGCCTCGGTGCGGTAGCTGACGATGCAGGTGCGGATTGCGGCGCGACCCTGAACCGAGGCATTCGACGGGAACACGGTCCCGTCTATCTGCAGCTCGGTCATGACGTGGGTGTTGAGACGGTCCAGGTAATCCTCGTCGGTGACGCCCTCGGGTCGGTAGCGGAAGCAGCAGATCGACAGTGAAGGCGGACACATCAGCTCGAACTCAGGGGTCTCCCCGACCCGGCCGGCCAACCAGCTCGTCAAACGTACGTCGTGTTCGATCCGTCGGGCGTAGGCGGCACGGCCATGCGCAAGCAGCGACACCCACGCGCGCAGCGCAGCAAAGTTGCGGCTCAGCTGGAGCCCCTCGAAGCCTATGTCCCGCCCTCGATCGGCGTGCTCCTTGTCCTGCTGCACGTACGCTGCGTGCGCGCTAAAGGAGCGCGCCGCAGCGGCACTGTCACGAAACAGGACGAACGTGCAGGTCAGCGGCACGTACATCCACTTGTGTGCGTCGAAGGTGATGGAGTCCGCCGATTCGATGCCGCCGAGCAGGGGTCGCAGCTCATCGGAGAGCACGGCTGCGCCGCCGTAGGCGGCGTCGACGTGCAACCAGCAGTCGTGACGCCGGGCGAGCGCAGCGATCTCGGGCAGCGGATCTATCGCACCGGTACCGGTGGTGCCGGCATTGGCCACGATCGCCGCTGGCTTGACGCCCCTGGCGATATCCGTCTCGAGCTGGCGCTCGAGCTCACCGACGATCATGCGATTCTCGCGATCGATTGGAATCTTGCGGACAGCTCCCTCGCCGAGGCCGAGCACGTCGGCGGCGCGGTCGACCGTGAAGTGGGCCTCGGCCGTCGAATAGAACGCGATCGGCGCGGCGTCGCGGAGCCCGTCGAGGCGACTGCCGGGAAGGGCTCGGTCACGCGCCAGCTTCAGCGCGGTCAGATTGGCAAGTGCACCGCCCTGCACGATCTGTCCGCCCGCCTCCGGGGGGAGGCCGAACCGCCCCGTCATCCATGCGATCAGTCGTGCCTCGACCTCGGTTGCAGCTGGGGACAGCACCCACCCACCCACGTTCGGGTTCAGCCCCGAGGCCAACACCTCCGCCAAGGCGCCCGGCACGGTTCCGCCCCCGCTGATGTAGGCAAGAAACCCGCCCGCTCCCGTTCGCGTGGAGTTGTCGAGGATCGCCTGCAGATGGTTCAGGATCACCGCGTCAGTGGCCGGTTCCTCCGGGACGTCAAGCGCGACCGCGCGGCGGACGTCAGCCTGGGTCAGCCTCGGGCTGGCCGGACCGTCCGCCACGGACTCCAGAAAGCCGGCGTAGAGTTCGAGAATGCTGTTCCCGAAGGTTCGGGCCCGCTCGGCTGACCAGTCGAGGTCTGCGACCGGTTCAGGCGGCTCGATCGGCACGCCGCAACTGTAACGGGGCCGAGGTCCGATCCCCCCTGAAGCCGCCGGCGATAGGCTGAGCGTTTCGGCCATCAGAGGAGTGTGGGTGATTAGACGTGAGGACGTGAGTGCGGAGACGTGGCTGATAGCCGGCGGACGCCCGCTCACGACTCCGGGTAAGCCGCTCAACACCCCGATCATCGGCGCCTCCACCTACACGCTGGGAAGCGATCGCATCTACTCCCGCAACGAGGGCACAGAGGCCTGGGAGGCGTTCGAGGCGCTGCTCGGCGGGCTCGAAGGCGGTGGCGCGGTGGCCTTCTCCTCAGGTATGGCGGCGTGCGCGGCGGTGCTCAGCCAGTTGCCCACGGGCGCGCATCTCGTGCTCTGCGATGACTGCTACCAGGGCGTCGCCGGGATCGCCGAGCACGGCCAGCGGGCCTACGGCTGGCGCGTCGAGCGGCTCGCAGCCACAGACGGTCGCTGGTCCGAACGGGCCGGCACCGCCGACATGCTCTGGCTGGAGTCACCTTCCAACCCGCTGCTGGACGTGGCAGACCTCGCGGCGATCTGCGCTGCGCCGCGAGCGCCGGCAACGCGGATCGTGGTCGACAACACCTTCGCCACGCCACTGCTGCAGCGCCCGCTGGAATTGGGTGCGGACATCGCCGTGCACAGCGCGACAAAGCTGATCGGCGGCCATTCTGATCTGCTGATGGGAGCCGCCGTGACGGCCGACGCGGAGGAGCTGCAGCGGCTTCACGGCACCCGCAGCCTGTTCGGTGCGACGCCAGGGATGCTGGAGTGCTTCCTTGCTCTCCGCGGCGCCCGAACGCTGGCTCTACGCCTCGAGCGCGCCCAGGGCACAGCGCGCGAGCTCGCCGAGCGTCTGGCGGGCCACCCGGCGGTGCAGCGGGTGCGCTATCCCGACTTCGGAACGATCGTCAGCTTCGAGCTCGACGACGCCGCTGCCGCAGACCGCGCCTGCATGGCCGTAACACTGGTCCGGCATGCGACCAGCCTCGGGGGTGTCGAGACCTCACTCGAGCGCCGCGCTGTCCACCCGGGGCAGGAGCATCTTCCGCCCGGATTGATCCGGCTGAGCGTCGGCCTGGAAGCTGTCGAGGACATCTGGACGGACCTCGTCGCGGCGCTCTCCACACCAGAAGATCTCGGGCCTGAAAGCGGAGCTGGACGTTGACGGGGACCGACATCGGCCTTGTCGTATCGGTATTCATCGCCTGCACGGTTGAGGCTGTTGAGGCCCTCACGATCGTGCTCGCCGTCGGAGCCACCCGGAGCTGGCGCTCAGCGATGACGGGCGTGGCGGCCGCGGTGGTGTCCCTCACAATCGTCACAGCAGCCCTCGGGCCGGCGCTCACTGCGCTGCCGCTGAATGTGCTGCGGGCGGTCGTCGGCGGCCTGCTGCTGATCTTCGGCCTGCAATGGCTGCGCAAGGCGATTCTTCGCGCCGCCGGACTCAAGGCGCTGCACGATGAGCAAACCGCATTCGCCAGTGAGAGCGAGTTGGCCCGGCGTGCCGGTGCTGTCGGCCCCGGCTTCGATGGTTACGCGTTTCTGGTGGCCTTCAAGGGCTCGTTCCTCGAGGGGCTCGAGGTCGTCTTCATCGTGCTGACCTTCGGCGCCAATCAGAAGAACGTTCCGCTCGCTGCAGCGGCAGCCGGTGCAGCCGTTCTGATCGTGGTCTGCGTCGGCGCGGCCCTGCGGGCCCCGCTGGCAGGTGTACCCGAGAACACGCTCAAGTTCGTCGTCGGCGTGATGCTCACGTCGTTCGGGATGTTCTGGGGCGGTGAGGGTGTGCACGCCAGCTGGCCGGGGGGCGAAACCGCTCTGATCGCGATCGTCGCCGCGGTGGCGCTGTTCGCCGTTGCGACCGTCCGCTCGCTACGACGGTACCTCGCCACTCAGCGTCGGCGTCCGGGGGTGATCACGTGAGCCGGCTCGAGGCGCGTGCTGAGATTCGTCTGGGAGTTCGTTATCGGCGACGACTGGCGCATCGCGCTTGCGGTGACCGCGGCGCTGGTCGTCACGCTCGTGCTCTCCAACGCCGGCGCGGCCGCCTGGTGGCTGCTCCCGATCGTGGTTGCAGGCATTCTCAGCGTCTCTGTTTGGACGGTCGCACGGCGCGAGGGTTGACGCGCGGGCTCAGTCAGATACACGCAGGCGGCGATCAGCCAGGCGCCACCGAGCATGTAGCCGCCCAGCGTGTCGCTCAGGAGGTGCTGGCCACCGAGCACCCGTGCGGGGCCTGCGCCGAGGATCACGAGCACCATGACGGCCGGCGCGATCCTACGTCCCCGCCGCCACGCCACCACGGTCAGGTAGCCGCCGGCGGCGGTCACGAACGTGACCACGCCGCTTGGAAAGTTCGTGCCGACGTGCTGCAGCGACAGCCACATCGGAGTCGGGCCACAGATCACCTTGATGAGACCGCAGGCAGCTGAAGCAAGCAACGCGAAGAACAGTCCCTGGGCCGCCCTGCGGCCGCTGCCGTGCCACAGCCACGCCAGCATCACCAGCACCTCACCCACGGCGACCAGCGGCCTGCCCACCTGCTGGTAGACGCGCGTGATCGCGTAAACGAGCCAGGGCTTCGGCGCGGCGCCGACCTTCGCCGCCCAGCCGTCCGCCGGAAAGGCGTGCAGAGACAGCAGCCAGCGCAAGCTGATCACCGCCGCCAGCAGACCCACGCTGCAAAGCAACGAGGTCTGCGGGCGATAGCTGCGCGCGGCGTCCACGCTCGGCAACCGACGCTGCGGTCGCTGCTCGGTGTCGTCACCGGTTGCGGTCTCGATCACGGCGGGCACCTTACCGGCATCGACCCCACACGGCTAGAGCTCGGTCACCGTGCCTCTCTCTCGGATTCGGCGCGTAGCGGCCGCCGCGGTCATCTCGCGTGATGGCACGGTCCGTCACAGATATCTCGGTGCGTACGACACCGCGGCGGCCTTCGAGAAGGACATCGAGCACTACGCGCTCGGGGTCGGCGGCTGAGAGGCCTCCTCGAGGCCGTCGCGGTCGGCCCATTCCAGCAGCGGTGTGATGTCAAAGCTGGCGTCGTCGATCGCGGCGTGCAGGTCGCCCAATTCGGCGAACCGCGCCGGCACAGACGCGATCGTGAACCGCGCCGGGTCGAGGTCCTCGAGCTCGTCCCAGGCGAACGGGGTCGAGACGCGGCCGGACGGAACCCCGCGCACGGAGTATGCCGAGGCGATCGTATGGTCGCGGGCATTCTGATTGAAGTCGACGAAGACCTTTTCCGGGTCGCGATCCTTGCGCCACCAGACCGTGGTCGCATCATCGGGAGCTCTTCGCTCGATCTCCCGGGCGAATGCGAGTGCCGCCCGCCGCAGATCGCCGAAGCCCCAGCGAGGCGAGATGCGCACGTAGATGTGGAGCCCAGCGCCGCCGCTCGTTTTGGGGAACCCGATGGCGCCGAGCTCGTCGAGCACCTCGCGTACGACGCCGGCGACCCGCTTGACCCGCTCAAGCGAGCATCGCGGCATCGGATCGATGTCGATCCGCCACTCGTCGGGCTTCTCCACGTCAGCTCGGCGCGAATTCCACGGATGGAATTCGACGGTCGACATCTGCACGGCCCAGATCACGCTCGCCAGCTCGGTCACGCACAGCTCATCCGCGGTACGGCCGAAGCGAGGGAAGTAGATGTTCACCGTCTGCACCCAGTCCGGCGCCCCCTTCGGGAGCCGCTTCTGGTGCACCTTCTCACCGTCAACGCCCGAAGGAAATCGGTGGAGCATGCAGGGCCGTTCGCGCAGGGCGCGCACGATGCCGTCGCCAACACCGATGTAGTACCGCGCCAGATCGAGCTTGGTCTCGCCGCGCTGCGAGAAGTAGATCCTGTCAGGGTTGGTGATCCGCACGATGCGGTCGCCGACCTCTAGCTCGGTTGCGTCGGTCACGTTGCAAGCATTTCATGAGCGCGATGTCGGATCCGGTAGTTCCCGTGCGTGGTATCGATGAGGGCGGTCTTGGGGACCGCCCCACACAAGTAAGGAGATCACAGTGCCTCAGTACCTCGTATCGGTGTACGACCAGCCTGACAGCCGGACTCGCTCGGCAGAGGAGATGGCGCCGATCATCGCGGACGTCACGGCCGTCAACGACAAGGCCATCGCCGACGGGATCTTCATCTTCGGCGGGGGCCTCCACGAGCCTGGGACAGGCACCGTCGTAGATGCACGTGGCGGGACACCACAGGTGAGCGACGGCCCGTACCTTGAGACCAAGGAGTATCTCGGCGGCTTCTGGCTGATCGAGGTCCCGGATCTCGACGCCGCCCTGGAGTTCTCGCGGAGCGCGGCGGTGGCCTGCCGGCAGCCGCTCGAGGTGCGCGCGTTCATGGAGGAGCCGCCCGGAGCCTAGATCCGCAGCCCCGGGAAGGCGCGAGACTCGCAGATGATCGAGGAGCTCTACGGGAGGGAATGGCCCCTGCTCGTGGCCTCGCTGGCACGCCGCTTCGGCCTTGACATCGCCGAGGAGGCGGCCGGCGAGGCGTTTCTCGCGGCCGTTGAGCACTGGGGCGCGCAGCCACCACCCAACCCGGGAGGCTGGCTGATGACGACCGCCACTCGCAAGGCGATCGACCGCGTGCGCCGCGAAGCTCGTCGTCAGCAGAAGTACTCGGCGGCGATGGTCCTGGGAATGAGCTCGCTTCCCGAACCGATGGCGAGGCCGGAGATCGGGCGCATCGACCTGGCGGCCGATGACAGGCTGCAGCTGATCTTCGTCTGCTGTCATCCCGCGCTCTCCCGCGATGCGCAGGTGTCGCTCACCCTGCGCATGGTCGGAGGCCTGTCCGTGGCCCAGATCGCGCATGGATTACTGCAGTCGGAGGCTGCCGTCGGTCAGCGCATAACCCGCGCCAAGGCGAAGATCGCGTCTGCACACATCCCCTACCGCGTTCCCGATGTGGATGAGCTGCCGGAGCGGCTGGACGCCGTGCTGTCGGTCCTTTACCTCGTGTTCAACGAGGGTTATCTGCCCGGCGGGGAACAGCCGCTTCGCCCCGATCTGACCGCCGAGGCGATGCGCATGACGCGGCTGCTCGCCGAACTGCTCCCGGCGGCCCACGAGGTCGACGGCCTCCTGGCGCTGATGCTGCTGACCGAGGCGCGCAGCGCCTCTCGGATCGCCGCCGACGGTGAGCTGGTGACGCTGGCTGAACAGGATCGCGGCAGCTGGAACAGGGCGTTGATCGAGGAGGGCCATCGGATCGTGCGCGAGCTGATCGCCACCGGCGAACCACCCGGCCGCTACCAGCTGGAGGCTGCGATCAGCGCCGTTCACACCCACGCTCGTGACATCCGTGACACCGACTGGGCGCAGCTTGGCCAGCTCTACAACCACCTGCTCGCGGTGAACCCCAGCCCGGTCGTGGCGCTGAACCGCGCCGTCGTGCGCGCCGAGCTCGATGGTCCGGAGGTCGCCCTTGCTGAAGTCGATGGCCTTGCCCTGGACGGCTACCACCCCTGGCACGCTACCAGGGCAGACCTGCTGCGCCGGTTGGGCCGATCGGCTCACGCACGCGACGCCACGATGCGGCGATCGGACTGGCGGTGAACCCCGCCGAGGTCCAATACCTCAGGCGCCGTCGGGCCAGTCTCGGAGCCTGAGCGGCCGCTCCCGCCCCAGCCTACGATGCCGCGTCGTGGGCCGCGATGCGTGATCATGGGCCGATGGCCACGTTCGATCGCCTCGCGCAGCTCACGCTGGAGGTCAGCGGCTACTCGCTGGAGGGCCTCAGCGCCCAGGTCTCGGCGGAGATGCTCCGGCAGACGACGATCGTCCGGATCCACGGCGGCGGGCTCACCGGTGTCGGCGAGGACGTCGTCTACAGCGGCCCCGAGCACGACGAGTTCGAGCGCGCCGGCGCGGTTCAGCCTCTGACCGGCCGTTGGACCATCGGCGAGTTCTGCGACCACGTCGAGGCGCTCGATCTGTTCCCCACTGCGCCCGAGATGCCGGCATCGCGCCTCTATCGGATCTGGGCCTTCGAGAGCGCCGCTCTTGACCTGGCACTGCGACAGGCGGGCGCCTCGCTGCCCGAGGCTCTCGGTCGCACGCCCAGACCGATGCGCTATGTCGCCTCGACGCGCCTGGGCGAGCCGCCGACGCTCGAACCGGTTGTCAGAAGGCTGGCGCTCGACCCGACGATCCGGTTCAAGCTTGACGCGACCAGCTCATGGACCCCGGAGCTGTTCGCCCAACTGATCGCGACGGGCGCGGTCGACTCGATCGATTTCAAGGGCATGTACCGGGGCACCGTGGTCGACCAATCAGCCGATCCGGTTCTGTATCGACGGGTGGTCGAGGCGTTCCCCGAGGCGTGGCTCGAGGATCCCGACCTCAGCTCACCTGAGACGGCCACCGTCCTCGCAGACCAACACGAGCGGATCACCTGGGACGCGCCGATTCACAGCATCTCCGACATCGAGGCGCTGCCATTCCCCCCGCGCATGGTCAACATCAAGCCCTCGCGGATCGGCTCTCTGCGCGAGCTGTGCGCGACCTACGACTACTGCGACGCGAACCGAATCGGCGCCTACGGTGGTGGCCAGACGGAGCTCGGGGCCGGGCGCGGGCAGGCCCAGTATCTGGCCTCCCTGTTCCATCCGGACACTCCCAACGACCTGGCGCCGTCGGGTTATAACCAGACCGATCCGCCCGCCGGCCTGCCACGAAGTCCGCTGAGCGCCGACCTTAGCGCTCCCGGATTCCGCTGGCCTGGCGAGTAGCGCCGTTCAGTCGGTGAGCTCGCGCACCACCGCGTCCGCGAACAGACGGCCCGTCTGCGTGAGCTGCGCTCGGCCATCGACCACCGTCAGCCGGCCCCGCTCGACCTCACAGTCCAGGACCTGCCGACCCGCCGGGCTCAGGACTGATGTGTCCAGGCCGCGTCGCTCCCGCAGCCCCAGCATGATCGCCTCGAACACACGCTGCTGCTCGGTGAGGGTCTCGCGCCCGGCCGCGGGTGACAGGCCCGACCGCAGACGCTCCGCGTAGGTCGAGGGGAGCAGCACGTTCCACCAGCGCACCCCATCGAGGTGCGAGTGCGCCCCGGGACCCACTCCCCACCAGTCATATGAGCGCCAGTAGCCGATGTTGTGGTGGCAGCGCGAGGCATCGCTCGACGCCCACGAACTCAGCTCATACCACGGCAGGCCGGCGGCCTGCAGGCGCTCGTCGGCACGCGTGAAGCGCCGTGCCTGGATTGCATCATCAGGCGCCGTCAGGCGCCCGGAGGCTACCGCGGCACTCATCGCGGTTCCCCGCTCAACCGTGAGTGCATATGCAGAGATGTGATCGGGGCCGGTTCCGAGCGCCGCATCCAGCGTCCGCTCCCAGTCCTCGTCGGTCTCCCCGGGCGTTCCGTAGATCAGGTCCAGGGACACGTGCTCGAAGCCGGCTGTGCGCGCCTCCAGCGCGGCCGCGGCCGCCCGCCCCGCCGTGTGCTCCCGGTCGAGTGTGCGCAGCACGTGCGGAGCGGCCGATTGCATTCCCAACGACAGTCGCGTGAAACCGCCTGCCCGCAGCTCGCCGAGCATGTCGAGGTTGACCGACTCGGGATTCGCTTCGGTCGTGATCTCGGCGCCGGGCGTGAGCGTGAAGCGCTCCTCGACGCCGTGAAGGAGCCGCAGGAGCTCATCGGCCCCGAGCAGCGTCGGGGTGCCGCCGCCGAGGAAGACCGTCGACACGGCACGGTCGCCCAACTCGCTTCGGGCGAGGGTCATCTCCGCCAGCGCAGCGTCAACGAACTCCGACTGCTGGCCCGGGAGCCTGGGCACATACGTGTTGAAGTCGCAATATCCGCAACGGGCGGCACAGAAGGGGACATGCACGTAGATGCCAAGCGGAGTCAGGCGGTCTGCCATCCCCCAATGATGACCACAGCGACGGTGTCCAGCGCGTCGGTATGCCTGATCGAGCGCCATCCGTTTCTGGGCGACGCGGCGAGCCCAGCGTGCCCGTGGCTAACGTTCGGGCGATGGACGATCCGATGCCGATAGGAGGTCACACCGCGATTCCGCTGGCGGAGATCACCCTGCGGGCCTCTCGATCGTCCGGTCCGGGCGGACAGCACGCCAACGTCACCGCCTCTCGGATCGAGGCGGTGTTCGACGTGACGGCGTCGACGGCACTCACCGAGTCGCAGAAGCGGCTGCTGACGTCACGGGTCGGTCCGCGTGTGGTCGCGATCGCCCAGGACGCGCGGAGCCAGAGCCAGAATCGCGAGCTCGCTCTGACGCGCCTGCAGAGAAGACTCCTATCCGGCCTCCAGGTTGCACCGCCGCGCACACCCACTCGCCCGACCCGGGGTTCTGAGCGCCGCCGCCTCGATGCCAAGCGCAGCCAGGCCGAGCGCAAGCGCCAGCGACGCGCGCCGAGCAGCGACGAGGAGTGAGCGCGACGCTCGCCTCCGGCACGGCGCCCGCGCGAGTGGACGCGCGCTCGATGAGCCGCCTGTCGATGGGGCACTCCTTCGCCGACCTGTGCCAGGGCAGCGTGCCCGCTCTGCTGCCGACATTGATCGCCGTCCACCACCTCAACCTCGCCTCCGCGACCGCGCTCATCTCAATCGCGTCGATCGGCTCCGCTGTGATCCAGCCGATCTTCGGGATCTGGTCCGATCGCATCACGGCCCCGGTGCTGGCGCCGCTGGGCGTTCTGCTGGCCAGCCTGGGCATCGCCAGCATCGGGTTCTGCAATACCTATCTGCAGCTGGCGCTCGCCGTCGGTCTCAGTGGGCTCGGCGTCGCGCTGTTCCATCCCGAAGGGGCACGCATGGCACATCTGGTGGGCGGTGGCAGCGTGCGCGGAATGAGCTACTTCTCGGTCGGCGGCAACATCGGCTTTGCAGCCGGCCCGGTGGCGGTGTTGATCGTGTTGGCGATCGGCGGTCTTTCAGCCACGCCGCTGCTCGCGATCCCAGGTCTCGCCATCGCCACGCTGCTGCTGCTCGACGTCGAGCGCCTCAAGGGCCGTCTGATTCGAGCTTCGCACACCGAACGCCACGACGCCGTGGCGCCCGCGGCGGAATGGGGTCCATTCAGCCGCCTTGTCAGCGCCGCGGTGGCGCGCACGGTGCCGATGTTCGCACTGCTCGCATTCATCCCCGTGTACGTCATCCACCACCTCCACAGCACGCATACGGTGGGCAACCTGGCGCTTACGACAATGCTTCTGGCGGGCGCCGTAGGCACTCTGGCCGGGGGCCGACTCGCCGACCGCTTCGGCAAGCGCACCGTCGTGCGGCGGGCGATGCCGCTGCTGATCCTGGCACTGCTGGTGCTTCCCGTGACCGGCCTCATTGGGCTCTACGCGGTTCTGATCCTGGTCGGCTTCTCCCTGGACCTGCCGTTCTCGACCACGGTCGTGCTCGGCCAGCAGTATCTGCCGGGACGCCGTGGACTCGCCTCTGGGATCACCTTCGGGCTCGCGATCGGAGTCGGCGCGCTGATGGCCACGGCGCTCGGCGTGCTCGCTGACGCGATCGGGATCCACAGCACCCTGATGATCCTGCCGGTGTTCGCGATCATGGCGCTCGGGTTTGCGCTCTCGTTGCCTGAGCCGCGTACCTGAGTCGTTACCGACTAGCCCGAAGTTCCGTCGTGTGAAGCAGCGAGATCTGCGGGTTTCATTGGGCTTGCTGGCGGTTTGGCGTGTTCCGGTCGTGTCTACTTGACGACGACCGGGGCGTTGGCAGCGAGTTCGAGTGCGCGGGCCTGGAGTGCGGTTGGTTGTGTGAGTTTCTCGAACGTGTCAGTCCGGCCGGCCAGGCGCATGGTGTTCCGGGTCTGGGTTGAGAGCTCGCGCAGTAGCGTGCGGTAGCTGTGGGCTGGGCCGCCGTCGGTGGTGCGTTTCGTTCGGGCTTTGTGCTCGGCGGCGGGTGAGCGGACGGCTTTCGCGACGGGGTCGACGTTGACGGGCCGGTGCTCGTCGGTGAACAGCATGGGTTTCCACGCGGCTTTGAGGTGCCAGGTGAGGTAGTAGGCGAGCATGCAGATCAGCACGTGGGTGCGGACACGGTTCTCGAGGTGGTGGTGGATCGGGCGGATCTGTAGGTCGGGGCCTTTGATCGACCCGAATGCCCTTTCGGCCTGTTCGAGGTTCTTGTAGGCACGGACCACATCCCCGGCCGGTAGTTGCTCTGCGGGGTGGTTGGTGCGCAGGATGTAGAACCCGTCAAGCGCGGCTTCCTCATCGATCTGGTCGCTCTTGCGCTGGTAGGTGAAGTCCATGTCGGTGATGGTCACCTCGAAGTGCTTTCTGACGTGGAAGCGCTTGAGCGCGGGGCCGACGGCGAGGCCGATCTGGGCGGCGCCGAGCAGCGTGCCCTTGTCAACACGTATTTTGATCAGTTCAAGCTCCGTCTCGGTGGCGTCCAGCAGCTCCTGGCGTTTGCGGGCACGCTGCGCACCGACCAAGGGGTTGCGGCACACGATCAGCCGCTCACCCGGGAACTCGTCCGGGGCCTCGATCTCACCGAGGTTCTGCTGATCAAACAGCGACGGCTGGAAGATGCCTTCGCGGACGAGCTTCTTGATCGTCGGGGCCTTCAGCGCGGTGATCCACGACACCCCTTCGGTGTTTGAGAGCGTCTCGATGTTCGCGCGGGTGACCATCCCGCGATCAGCCGCGACGGTTACCTTCTGAAGACCGAAGCGGTCCTTCATCTTGGTCACTTGCGATGGAAGGGTCTTGTCGTCATGGGTTTCACCGCTGAACACCTCAACAGCGACCGGCCGACCCTGGCTGTCACACAGCAGGCCGTAGATGATCTGCGGCAGATTCTTCTGACCGTCACGCGAATACCCCAGGCGCCCAAGCGGGCAGGACCGGCCCTCGAAGTAGCTGGAGGAGACGTCGTAGAGCACCATCTCCCCATCGGCCAGATGACGCTTGGCGAGCCGGTCCTCGATCCGAGCCTGACGGCCTGCCAGCCAGTCCATCGCCCCGTAGAGATCATCCTCGCAGGCACCCTGCACACCGAGCTCTGAGGCCAGCGTCGACTGCGAAAGCGTCCGGACCGTCGAGAGCTTCGAGCCTGGTGCGATCACCCTGGAGAGGATCATCGCCATGCACAGATCCCGCTGACGGGACGGCGCGCGGTCCAGCAGCTCCGCCAGCCCCAGGCGCCTGGCCATCGCAAGCGCCGCGTTCACATGCCCCGCCGGCAGCGACCGCTCGACCTCAAACGCCTGATCTGCGCCCAGCAACGTCTCACCGGCCAACACGCGGCGGATCGCGTCGATCGCCTCCACCGGCAGATGCGAGAGGTTCGCGAGCGTCTCCTTCTTGACCTTGCCGTCCTCGCGGTAGGAGCGACGCAGCAACGTAGCCGTGTACTCACGATCCCCCGACCGCCGCCTAGTCGTGGTCACGTGCATCGCACCCATCTTCCGAGCCGGACGCCCCATACCACGACAATACCGCACCCATCGGACAACTAGTCGTGGGTACAGCGGAACACAACAAAGAGCCGGACTCCCCCACCAACACAGGGATCACGGCCCCCACAAACCCTGACTACAAGCGGAACTTCGGACTAGCGGCCGGGCGCTGGCACAAGCGGGCGCTGGCGGGCGGCGACGGCGGGCGGCGGCGGGCGGCGCCGGCCTTCACGAGGGAGGGGTTATGTCCCGACAGCAAACAGAACCCCTCCCTCACAGTGGACATGCTTCCGATCGCTGGGGGTGTTACGGGGGATCAGCGGTGTTTGACGCCCGCCCTCGCGAACGCAGCCAGCGTGGGCTCCCTGACCGGCGCGCTGCCCAGCGCCTCATCGATCGCGAGCAGCGTGTCCGCGGAGAGCTCGATGCCGGATGCTGAGGCATTGGCATAGACCTGCTCGGGCCGCGACGCGCCGACGATCGCGGAGGCCAGCTCAGGCCGGCGCAGCACCCACGCGAGCGCGAGCTGTGTCAGGCTCAGCCCGAGCCCATCGGCGATCGGGACGAGCCGCTGCACCGCCTCGAGCGCCTGCTCGCTCATCACCAGATGCATCGCCTGGCTCATCGCGTCGCTGGCGGCTCGCGAGTCCGCGGGCGGCGCTTCACCGGGCCTATACTTGCCAGTGAGTACGCCCTGCGCAAGCGGCGACCAGACGATCTGCGAGATGTCACGGCGCGCGCAGGTGGGAAACACCTCGACCTCCGGCGCCTGCCACAGCATCGAGTACTGGGGCTGCGACGAGACGAACAGATCGGGTCCGGCGATCTCAACGGCCGCCTCGATCTGCTCGGGCGTCCATTCGCTGAATCCGAGATACCGCGCTTTGCCCTGGGAGACGACGAGCCGCAGCGCCTCGATCGTCTCCTCGATCGGCACCTCCACATCGAAGCGGTGCGCCTGGTAGAGGTCGACATGGTCGGTTTGGAGTCGCGCCAGCGACGCGTCGATCTGCTTGGCGATCTGCGGCGCCGAGAGCCCCGCATCGGCAGGGTCGTCGGACATCTGCCCGTGAACCTTGGTCGCCAGGATGTAGGAGTCGCGCGGCCGCTTGGAGAGGATCTCTCCCCAGGCGGTCTCCGCCGCGCCGCGGCCGTAGACATTCGCGGTGTCGAAGAAGTTGATCCCGGCGTCGAAGGCCGCGTCGGTGCAGGCCACCGTCCGGTCGAACTCGATCCCACCCGAATAGGTCAGCCACGACCCAAGCGAGATCTCCGAGACCTCCAGATCGGAACTTCCCAGCTTCCGGTAACGCATCAGTTCGCTCCTCCGGTCATTTCGTTGGTATGAAGCTGATCGCCCGCTCGGCCAGCGCGGTGATCGTCAGGCTCGGGTTGGCGCCGACGTTGGCGGGGACGGCAGCGCCGTCACACACGAGCAGGTTCTCGTAGCCGAAGACGCGCTGCCGGCTGTCGACCACGCCGGACTCAGGCCCGGCACCGATCACGGCACCACCGAGGATATGTGCGGTGGCGGGGATCGCGAGGACCGACTCGGGAAGGAAGCTGTAGGCACGGCCCCCGATCCTCTTGGCGAACCAGCGGCCGGCCGCATAGGCCGCCGGGATCTTGTCGGGGTTGGGATGCCCGGGATCCTGGTCGGTCGTGAGCTGCACGCCCCCGCCCGGCAGCCGTCGCCTGACCCTGATCGTGATCGAGTTCTCGAGCGTCTGCATCACCAACAGCCCGACTCCCCGGCGCGCAGCCCCGCGAAACCTCAGGGGCCTCATCGCGGCCCGCGGTTGCCGCAGCAGCGCCAGCAGGAAGTGCAGCGGCTGTGTCCCGCGCCTGCCGGACTCGACCATTAGGTTGAACAGCGGCACCTGCGAGTCGCCGCCGGCGCCGTAGGTGACGGTTTCGATGTGCGTGGTCTCATCGACGTGGATGCTCGAGCTGATCGCGACCGACTCCGTGAAGTCATATCCGGCCCCTTCGGGTGCGAGAACAGCCATGATCGACTCGCTGTTGGTCCGCACCAGCTGCCCGAGCCGTCCGGATAGACGCGGCAGCGACCCGTTCACACGGCAGCGCTGGAGCAGCCGGTTGGTCCCCAGCGCTCCGGCGGCGACGATCACTCCGCGGGCGCGCGCGCTTGCGCGCCCACGTCGCAGGAGCGCTCCGGACCGGACATGTGTGAGCTCGTAACCGTCGGCTCCGGTGCCGTCACCGAGGGGCCGGATATCGGTCACAAGCCTTTCCGGCAGCACGGTCACGCCGAGCTTCTCCGCGAACCACAGGTAGTTCTTGACGAGCGTGTTCTTGGCTCCGTAGCGGCAGCCGATCATGCAGCCGCCGCAGCGCACGCAGCCCGTGCGGTCAGGGCCCTCGCCGCCGAAGTAGGGGTCGGGCACTGTCCGGCCGGCCTCTCCGAGGAACACGCCGACCGGCGTGCGCGTATAGGTGTCCCCCACGCCGATCGACTCGCCGTACTCGCGCAGCAGCACGTCGGCGGCGCCATCGCGGTCGTAGGGCGTGACCCCGAGCATCCGTTCCGCCTCGGCATAGAACGGATCGAGCTCGCGCTCCCAGTCACCCAACCCCGCCCACTGTTCGTTGGCATAGAATGCCGCTCGTGCCCGGTAGAGCGTGTTGGCATAGCCGAGGCTGCCACCGCCGACTCCGCAGCCCGACATGATGAAGACGTCGCGAAACAGCGTCATCCGGAAGATCCCGCGCAGACCCACGTACGGGGCCCAGAGGTAGCGGCGATAGTCGCTGGTGCGCTTCGCGAAGTCCTCGTCGGCGAAGCGCCGGCCGCACTCGAGCACCGCCACCCTGTAGCCCTTCTCTGCAAGGCGCAGCGCCGCAGCGCTGCCGCCGAATCCCGACCCGACGATCAGCCAGTCGTAGTCGAACTCCATCAGGGCCTTGGTGAAAGCACGATCACCGGGATCTTTCGGTCGGTCTTGGTCTGATACTCGGCAAACTGCGGTCGCAGGGTCGCCTGCGCGTCGTAGAGCCGGTCGCGCTCCCCGCCGGTCGCCTCACTGGCGACCACGGGAATGTGCCGCTCGCCGACCTCGATCTCGGTGATCGGGTTGGCCTTGAGGTTGTGGTACCAGGCGGGGTTGTCCGGCGCACCAGCCTTGGACGCGAAGATCGCGAACTCGTCACCCTCGGGCAGATACGCCAGCGGTGTCACGCGTTCGGTTCCGGACTTCGCGCCGACGTGGTGCAGCAGCAGCAGCGGCATGCCGGCGAACATTCCTCCCACCTCGCCCTTGCTCTCACGGAACTCGGTGATCACCTGTTCATTGAAATCAGCCATCGGCACGATCCCTCCTCTGTGTGGTTGCGCTGACATGATCGTTGCATGCTCAGGACTGTTACGGCAACGCGCTACGTGACCCCGCTGCGCGAGGGTGGCTCCCTGCCCGGCCTGGTGGAGGCCGACGACGACGGCCTCTACGTGGTCAAGTTCCGCGCCGCCGGCCAGGGTTTGAAGGCGCTGGTGGCCGAAGTCATCGTTGCAGAGCTCGCGCGTAGGGCCGGCCTGCAGGTACCTGAGCTGGTTCTGGTCGAATTGGCCGCCGAGCTCGGCCGAACCGAGCCCGATCCGGAGATCAATGAATTGGTGACATCCAGCGCGGGACTGAACTGTGGAATTGACTTCCTGCCTGGCGCGCTCGACTACAACCCGCCGCGTCCCGGTTCGCTGTCCGCGCGCACCGCCTCGCAGATCGTCTGGCTCGACGCGTACACCACAAACGTCGACCGCACGCCGCGCAACCCCAATCTGCTGGTGTGGCACGAACGCACGTGGCTGATCGATCATGGCGCAGCGCTCTATCAGCATCACGGCGACCGCGACCTCGTCGCGCGCGCTCGAGAGCCGTTTCCACTGATCGCCGACCATGTGCTGCTGCCGCTTGCATCGGAGCTGCCGGCCGCGGACGCGCAGATGGCAACGATGCTCGACGCTGATGCGATCGCGGCGGCTGTGGCTGCGGTGCCGGACGACTGGCTTGGCGAGGACGCGACGGCCGCCCGCGCGAGGTACCGCGAGTATCTCAGCGCTCGAATTGGGTCGCCCCGCGATTTTGTCGCCGAGGCGGAGGCCGCTCGTGGCACCTGAACCCTTCCAGTACGCGGTCCTGCGCCTGGTCCCGCGCGTCGATCGCGAGGAGTTCATCAACGTCGGCGTGATCGTCTTTTGCCGCACACGGCGATTCCTGCGGGCGCGGGTCGCGCTTGACCCGCGCCGCATCGAGGCGCTGGCCCCGGGCGTCGCTCTGGAGGCCGTGCGGGAGCACCTCGAGGCACGCGTGAGCGTCGCCGCCGGTGATCCCGCCGCCGGCCCGATCGCGCAGCTCCCACAGTCCGAGCGTTTCCATTGGCTCGTGGCGCCCTCCAGCACCATGATCCAGACCTCCTCGGTCCACAGCGGTCTCTGCGACGACCCCGACGCGGTGTTGGACCATCTGTTCGACGAGCTGGTCACGATTCGCGCCGACTAGACTCCCGCTCATGCCGAAGCAACAGCGGGCGATCCGCATGGAACAGAAGAGCCAGCTCGCCGCGATGCAGGCGCTGGAATCACGCAGTGACGAGGAGCTCGAGGCGGAGACGCGCTACCGCGCGGCTGCGCAGGCGATCCTCGGTGCTCGCGCCGCCGAGCGCTACGACGCCAAGACCGCCCGCGAGCATTTTCAAAAGGCGCTCGCTGCCGCCCGCCCGCAGGAGCGGCTGCAGTTGCGCCGCATGGCGGACGCGTCGCTGGCCCTTGCCGAGCGCCGCGCCGGCGACCTCAAGGTCGCGACTGAGAAGCTGGGCGTCGAGGCGCCGAGCTCACGGCAGCTCTTCGGGCTGCGCGTGATGGGAATCGTCGCGCCGCCCTCGAGCGCCGGCATCATCGCCCGAATCCGCGGCATCGTGATCGTGATCGCCGCCATCATCGCCGTCCTGGCGCTGGCCTTTGGGATCGTCTACGGAATCGGCCAGGCGGCCGGTGGCATCTCGGTCGACCTCGCAATCTTCTACGGGCTCGTGTTGGTGATCGTCGTGATCGGCGGCCTCGTGTTCTGGGGACGCAGGCGCCAGAAGGCCGCGCTGGCCAAGCGCCGCGAGCAGGTCGAGGCTCGCGCCGCCGGGCGCTAGGCCAGTCGGTCACCCGAGGCAAGCAGATGTGCGGGCGCTACTCGCTGGCCGCCCCTGATCCAGCGCAGCTCCGTGCTCGCTTCCCGATCGGTGAGGCGCTCGAGGTCCGACCGCACTACAACATCGCTCCGGGAACCGATGTGATCACGGTCACGACCGATCGCGAGGGCGCGCCGCGCGGCGAGATGCTGAGGTGGGGTCTCGTGCCCAGCTGGGCCAGGGACACGGGCGGCGGTTTCAAGATGATCAACGCACGGGCAGAGACGCTGCTCGAGCGCGCCGCGTACCGCAGGCCATTCGCGCGCTTCCGCTGCCTGATTCCCGCCGGCGGCTTCTACGAATGGCAGGCCGTCGCAGGTCAGCAGCGCAAGCAGCCCTTTCACATCACCCGAACCGATGGTGCGCTGTTCGCGTTCGCCGGGCTCTGGTCGGTCTGGCACCGGGGCGAGCCCGACGAGTTGCGAACCTGCACGATCATCACCACGGCTGCCAACACGAGCATCGCCTGTGTCCACGACCGTATGCCCGTGATCCTCGAACCTGACGCCGAGAGTCTGTGGCTCGCCCACGATTCCGCGCTGCCACTCCTGCAGGACCTGCTGTCCGGCCTGCCGTCTGCTGAGATCGCCCTGCGCCCCGTCGGCCCGGCCGTGAGCGACGTCCGCAACGACGGGCCCGAGTGCCTGCTGGATCCGCCACCGCCTGCGCAGGACACCCTGTTCGCGACATGAGCCGCCACCAATCACGACGGCGATAATCCTCGCGTGCCCCTCTCCCCTCTGATCGCGGCCTACGACCACGTCATTCTCGACCTGGACGGCACGGTCTGGGTTGGCGGCACCGCCACCGAGCGGGCGCCCGAGGCGATCGCGGCGATCCGCGAGGGGGGCAAACGGCTCGCCTTTCTCACCAACGACGGCAGCCGCTCGCCGGAGGAGTACGTCCAGAAGCTGTGGTCGATCGGCTGCACCGCGGCGGTCGAGGAGATCGTCAGTGTCGGCTCAGTCCTCCAGTTTGTCCTCGCGGAGCGACCGTCCGGGGCGAGTGTCTACGTCATCGGGGGCGCCGCCATCTTCCGACACGTCGCCGATGCTGGACACCGGATCGTCAACAACACGGACCTCGCCGAGTCGGCCGAGGTGGTGGTCGCCGTCGCACACCCTGACTTCAGCTACGACGAGCTGCTGACGGCCACGCGGGCCCTGCTCGGCGGCGCCGAGCTGATCTGCGGCGGCCGTGACCCCAGCTACCCGACCGCTGACGGCATCGCGCCCGGAACGGGGGCTGTCGTCGCAGCGCTGGAGTACGCCTCGGGCGTCACCGCCCATACCGTCGGCAAGCCAGACCCGCAGGTGTTCGAGGTGGTGCTCGACCGGCTCGGGACCGGTCGCGCACTCGTGATCGGGGACCACCTCGTAGCGGACCTCGGGGGCGCTGCTGCTGCCGGGCTCGATGCAGCCATCGTGCTCACGGGGGTGACGGCGCAGGCCGACGCGGACGCCGCGGTCGACCCCGCACCGGTGGCGATCGGCCGCGACCTGGCGGCACTCGTACTCTCGGAGTGATGGTGCCGGCGTGAGCGCACTCAGCGCAAAGATCCAGCTCGCACGTACGGTGGGCGAGCTCGCGCGCATCAGCGGACGCGGCGGCGGCACCAGTCTGCCCGGCAAGGTGCTGCTGCGACTCGAGCCGCAGGCGATCGCCGAGCTCTCTGCGCGCCTGCGAGAGGGAAGCGCGGTCATCTCGGCGACCAACGGCAAGACCACCACCGCGTCGATCGCGGCGACGATCCTTGATGGCGCCGGTCGTCGGCTCGTCCACAACCGAGCCGGCGCGAACATGGCAGGCGGGATCGCGTCGACGCTGCTGTCGGCGGCCGACGGCCACGGCATCCACGGCGATACCGGCCTTTTCGAGGTCGACGAGTTCTGGCTGGGCGAACTCAACGACCAGCTACAGCCGCGAGCGCTCGTGCTCGCCAACCTGTTCCGCGACCAACTCGACCGCTATGGCGAGCTCGAGACGATCGCGGAGCGCTGGGCGGAGGTCGTGAGGCGCCTTCCGAAGGGCCGCACGCTGGTGCTCAACGCCGACGATCCGCTGATCGCGGACCTTGGGCGCGAGCGCGACGGCGTCATCCACTTCGGGATCGAGGACGACGCGCTCGCGTCGCCGGAGATGCAGCATGCTTCGGACTCGAAGCACTGCCGGCGCTGCGGTGCGCCCTACCGGTATGACGCCATCTACCTCGGCCACCTCGGCCACTACCACTGCGAGAGCTGTGGCCGGCGGCGGCCGCGCCCCTCCGTTCGTGCCGAGCGGATCACGCTGCATGGCACGAGCGCGGCCAGCTTCACCCTCGTCACGCCGGACGGCGAGTACGCGATATCACTGCGTCTGCCAGGCCTCTACAACGTCTATAACGCGCTCGCCGCGGCAGCTCTCTGTATCGCTCTCGGCGTCCGGATCGAAGAGATCGTCGCCGGGCTGGAGCGCGCCACCGCCGCCTTCGGCCGGGCTGAGACGATCGCGATCGGCGACACCGCGCTGCAGATCCTCCTGATCAAGAATCCCGCCGGAGCCAACGAGATACTGCGCACGCTCGCGCTCGAGTCCGACCAATTGGATGTCCTGGCCGTGCTCAACGACGGGATCGCCGACGGGCGCGACATCTCCTGGGTATGGGATGCCGACTTCGAGCTGCTGGCTCCCCACGTGCGCAGCGTGACATGCGCTGGTACTCGTGCCGCCGAGCTCGCCGTCCGGCTGAAGTACGCGGGGGTACCGGTCTCTCGACTGACCGTCGTGCCCGAGCTTCCGGCGGCCCTTGACCACGCGGTGGCAGGCGCCGGCGATCGGCGCCTGTTTGCGCTTCCGACCTACACCGCGCTGCTGGCGCTCCGGGACGAGCTCAGCGCCCGCGGCCTGGTCCGCCAGTACTGGGAGAGCGCCGCGTGAGCACCGTGATCTGGCACGACCTCGAATGCGGGCGCTACTCGCAGGACCTCGAGCTGTGGCTCACCCTGGCCGCACGGCACGTGCCACGGGGGCAGGCCGTGCTCGACGTCGGGGCCGGCACCGGCCGCGTGACGCTGCCGCTGGCTCGCGCCGGGCACACGGTCGTGGCCCTCGACGCCGACCCTGTGCTCCTGGTCGAGCTCGATTCTCGCGCCTGCGGCCTCACTGTCGAGACCGTCTGTGCGGACGCGCGCCACTTCTCACTGCCAGGACGCGCGTTTCCGCTGATCCTGGTCCCGATGCAGACGTTGCAGCTGCTCGGCGCGCCGGCCGGCCAGTCCGCGTTTCTCCGCTGCGCCGCCGCCCATCTCGCGCCGGGCGGAGTCGTTGCGGCCGCGATCGCAGATGCCGCGGACTTCGAGGAGTTCGAGTGGCATCAGGGCGATGATGCGCCGCTGCCCGACATCGCCGAGGTCGATGCCTGCGCCTACTTCAGTCAGCCGACGGCGGTTCGACGTGAGGACGGCACGTTCGTGCTCGAGCGGCGCCGCGAGGTGGTCGACCGTGCCGGCGAGCGGACGGCCAGCGAGGACCGAATTGCGTTGGACATCCTGAGCGCCCAGGGTGTGCAGGAGGCCGGCAAGCGGGCCGGCCTCCACCCCGTCGATGTGCTCGAGATCCCGCCCACGCTGGAGCACATCGGCTCACTGGTGGTGGTGCTCGGTGGCTGAGACGCTGCGGGTCTGCGCGCTCTACCCAGACCTGATGAACATCTACGCAGACCGCGGGAACCTGCTGATGCTCAGGCGACGCTGTGAGTGGCGCGGTCTCGGGTTCGAGCTGAGCGGCGCCGGGATCGGCGACTCGCTATCTCCGGAGGACTTCGACCTCTACTACATGGGTGGTGGGCAGGACCGCGACCAGAAGCTGTGCGCCGCCGACCTGTTCGAGCACAAGCGCTCTGCGCTCGCCGCCGCGGCGGCGCGGGGAGCCGTCGTGCTGGCGGTCTGCGGCGGCTACCAGCTGCTCGGCCACTCC
This sequence comes from uncultured Conexibacteraceae bacterium, assembly GCA_963848435.1. Classification (GTDB taxonomy): domain Bacteria; phylum Actinomycetota; class Thermoleophilia; order Solirubrobacterales; family Solirubrobacteraceae; genus Palsa-465. The sequence goes on from CAWKDQ010000012.1 coordinate 107,097, forward strand.
TATCAGCTGGGAGACGATGAGCTCCCCGGCGTCGGCCTGCTCGACGTACGGACGGTGCGGTCGGATGCGCCGCGGCTGGTCGGCAACGTCGCGATCGAGGTCGAGTTGCCGGGGGCAGGCGCGCGTGTGCTGGCCGGCTTCGAGAATCACGGGGGACGCACCCACCTCGGGGCTGAGGCGAAGCCGCTTGGCCGGGTGTTGAGCGGCCACGGCAACAACGGGGTCGACGGGCACGAGGGCTCGCGCTCGGGCAACATCATCGGCACCTACCTGCACGGCCCATTGCTGCCGAAGAATGTCTGGTTCGCGGACTGGCTGATCGCGACCGCGTTGGGCGGTGAGGTCGAGCTGGCGCCGCTGGACGACGAGCTCGAAGGGCTCGCCCACGGCGATGCCAGGCGCGCCGCCGGCCTCTCAGCCGCTTGAGCCGAAACCGCCCATGCCGCGCTCGCTGTCGCTGAGCTCCTCAACCTCGATCACCGCCGGCGTCGCCACCTCAACCAGGACCAGCTGAGCAATTCGGTCGCCGGCAGCCAGCGCGCAGGATTGGGTCCGGTCGGTGTTGAGCAACAGCACCTGCAGCTCGCCCCGGTAGCCGGCGTCGATCAGTCCGGGGGCGTTGACCAGCGCCAGGCCATGCCGTGCGGCCAGGCCCGAGCGGGGCAGCACCAGGCCGGCGTGTCCGGCGGGGATCTCGACCGCCACGCCCGTGCGCGCACTCGCCCGCTCCCCAGGCGCGAGCGTCAGCGGCTCGAGTGCATAGAGGTCAAGGCCGGCGTCGTGCTCGTACGCACGGGTCGGAATGACCGCCCGCGGGTCCGTGCGCCGGACCCTGAGCACATCCGGGCCGCTCACGCGACCTTGGCTACCGGTCCGCCGGTGCGGCCTTCGGTGGGGCCGGCGCGTGGCAGCCCTTCAACGGCGGGTGCCGGGCCAACGGCAAATCGCGAGAAGCGCTCCGCCACCGGTTGGGGCAGCCTTGCGCTCACACGGACCCCGTCGGGTGTGTCCTCGCGCGTCAGGTCGCCGGCGATCCCGTGCAGCTCCGCCAGCCTCGCGCCCTCGCTGTAGGGGATCAGCAGATCCACGGCCCGTAACCGTTGCGCGAACTCCTGCTCGATCGCAGCCGTCAGTTCGGGGATGCCCTCCCCGGTCACCGACGAGATCAGGATCGCATCCGGGTGGCGATGGCGCAGCTCGATGCGACCGTCGGCATCGACCTGGTCGACCTTCCCGAGCACCAGCAGGCGAGGTACGGCGTCCGCGTCGATCTCAGCCAGAACCTCATCGACGGCGGCGATCATCGCCAGCCGATGTTCCTCCGAGGCCGAGCCGTCCACCACGTGCAGGATCAGGTCGGACAGCCGCGTCTCCTCGAGCGTCGCCCCGAATGCGTCGACCAGCTGGTGCGGCAGCTTGCGAATGAAGCCGACGGTGTCGGTCAGCAGGTAGTCGCGACCGCCGCTTCGCGTGACGCGAGTGGTCGGGTCGAGCGTATGAAACAGGCTGTCCCGCACGCCCACCTCGGCACCGGTGAGCGCGTTGAGCAGCGTTGACTTGCCGGCGTTCGTGTAGCCGGCCAGGGCGACCTCCGGGTAGTGCCCTCGCTCCCGTTCCGCTCGCATCACGCTGCGGTTCGAGCGCACGTGGGCGAGCCGGCGCTTGAGCGCGGAGATGCGGTCGCGCGCCAAACGCCGGTCGGTCTCGATCTGTGTCTCACCGGGACCTCTGGTGCCGACGCCGCCGCCGAGCCGCTCGAGGTGGGTCCAGAGCCCGCGCATGCGGGCGAGGTTGTATTGGAGCTGAGCCAGCTCCACCTGGAGCTTGCCCTCCGCGGTGTGGGCATGGGCAGCGAAGATGTCGAGGATCACCGCCGTGCGATCGACGACCGGTACGCCAAGCGCCTCCTCGAGATTGCGCTCCTGACGCGGCGAGAGCTCGTCGTCACAGGCGACCACATTGGCGTCCGCGCGCCCGATCGCGTCCTTGAGCTCCGCAAGCTTGCCAGGCCCCACGTAGGTGTTCGGGTGCGGTTGATCACGCCGCTGGACGGCGGCACCGACGGCTACGACGCCAGCGGTCAGCAACAGCTCTCGCAGCTCGTCGAGCTGCTCCTCGCCACCATCCGGCAGGGCAGCCACCATGTATGCGCGCTGGCGCGCGCGAGCCTGGCGCGGCGCTCCGCGGTCGGCGCTCGGTCTGCTGTTGGTGCCACCTGTCACCCAGCCGACATTACAACGCGCGCCAGCTTCTCACACGGCGTTCACAGGGCTCGTAGCCGTTCCACGGCCTCGAGCAGGCGATCGTCGGGCGTCGTCAGCGAGATTCGGAAGAAGCCCTCGCCACTGCGGCCGTAGGCGCCGCCTGGCGAGATCACAACGGCTGCCCTCTCCAGCACGTGCTCGCAGTAGGCAGCCGAGCTCTCAAAGCCCTCGGGGATCGGCGCCCAGACATAGATCGTCCCTCGCGGCTTGGTAACGGTGACCCCGGCTGCCGCGAGCGCGTCGCACACGAGGTCGCGCCGGCGCGCGTAGACGGCGTTCATCGAGCTGACCTCGGCGTCGACCTCGGGCTGGAGCGCGGCGACACCCGCCAGCTGCACGGCCTCGAACAGGCCGGAGTCGATGTTCGACTTGAGCTTCCAATAATGCGCGATCGCCTCGGCATTGCCCACGATCGCCGCGCAGCGCCAGCCGGTCATGTTGTAGCCCTTGGACCACGAGAAGACCTCGACGCCCGTCTCCTTCGCACCCGGGGTCGCCAGGAACGAGGGGGCGACGTAGCCGTCGTAGGTGGTCTCGCTGTAGGCGTTGTCGTGGACGGCGAGGATTTCGTTGGCGGCGGCGAGCTCGACGGCTCGCTCGAAGAAGCCGTCGGGGACCGTCGCTCCGGTCGGGTTGTTGGGGTAGTTGAAGAACATGAGCTTTGCCCGGCGCAGCGTGTCGGCCGGGATTGCGGCGAGGTCGGGCGCGAACCCGAGCGCGGGCACCAGTGGCATCAGCGCCGCCTCGGCGCCCGTCAGGAGCGGCCCGCCCGTGTAGACGGGATAGCCGGGGTCGCTGGCGAGGGCCACGTCATCGTTGTCCAGGAACGCAAGGTTCAGGTTGAAGATGCATTCCTTGGCGCCGATTGCCGGCATCACCTCGGTGTCCGGGTCGAGCTCCACGCCGAAGCGGCGGCTGTAGAACCGGGCGACGGCCTCACGGAAGTCCTGGCGGCCGCGATTGCTCGGGTATTGATGCGTTGCGGGATCGGCAACAGCTGCCTGGGCAGCGTTGACGATCTCCGGATAGGTCGGCGTATCCGGATCGCCGATTCCCAGGCTGATCACGTCGATCCCGGCGGTGCGCTTCTCGGCGATCTTCCGTTCCAGCTCTGCAAACAGGTAAGGCGGGATCTTGTCCAATCGGCTACTCGCTCGCACGCAACTCCTCCATCAGTTCCTCGGAGAACGTGCCCCGCATCACCGGGACCGCCCAACCGGTCAGGTTTATGTGCAGATCCTCATCTACCTCGACGTCGAGCACGCCGCCATCGAGCACCACCCGCACGGGCGAGTCGCCGCCCCTGACCATGTAGGCCACCGCGGCTCCGATTGCGCCGGTTCCACTCGAGGCTGTCTCCCCCACGCCACGTTCAAAGATCCGCGCCCGGATCCGGCCCGGTCCGAGCACCGTGTACCAGGAGACGTTGGTGCGGTTTGGAAACAGCGCGTGGTTCGCGAAGTTCGGTCCGATCGCACTCAGGTCGAGCTGCTCCAAGTCTGCTTCGGTGGCAATCGCCATCGAGCACTGCGGGTTGCCGACGGCAACGTGCTGGAAGGTCCACTCACGGCCGCCCGTCGTGATCTGGCCGACGCCGTTGGAGGCGCCGGCCGGATAGTCGTCGCTGGTGAGCCGTGCGCGGCCCATGTCCACCGTGCAGGTCGTGGGCGAGGTGATCGTCGCTCGGATCTCCCCGGCCCTCGTGCTGATCGAGAACTGATCGAGGTCGGTCCAGCGGCGCCGGCGCAGGTAGAGAAGCAGTTCGCGGGCTCCGTTGCCGGAGAGTCCGGATTCAGACCCATCGGGGTTGAAGATCCGCATGTTCGCCACGAACCCCGGCTGATCCGGCGCCGATACCAGCAGGATGCCGTCCGACCCGATGCCTGTGTGGGGCGCGCACAGGCGGCGAATGCGCTCTGGCGTCAGCTCGAACGTGAGGGAGCGGTCCTCCAGGATCAGATAGTCGTTACCGAGTGCCTGCCACTTCTCGAAGTTCATCGGCGCGCAGGCTAGATGATCGGTTCCCAATTGTTCGTCGCGGGTTCGATCATCCGCGCAGCCATCGGCCGATGATTTCAGCTGCGACATCCTCCGCGGAGCGGTCGGTGACGTCGATCGTCGCGACATCGGGCAGTTTGCGCATCCACGTCAATTGTCGGCGCGCGTAGTTGCGTGTGTGTCGCTTCATGCCCTCGATGTCGCCGCTCAGGAGCTCGCCGAAGCCGAGTGCCCTGCGCGCGGTGACGCTGGCGCCGGCGGCGTTCGCCTCGCGCACCTCCTGCTCGACGCCGGCCGCGAGCATCGCCTCCACACGAGCGTCGATCTGTTCGTAGAGCCGGTCGCGGCTGGCCGTCAGGCCGACCAGCAGGGTTGGATGGCGAGTCGCTCGCGTCCAAAGCTCCGATTCCGCTGGCGCCGGAGCCAGCTCACCGGCCTCGTCGAGTTCGAGCGCACGCACGATCCGCTGGCTGTCGGTCGGAGCGATGTCAGCTGCCGCCCAGGGCGCGCGCAGCTCGAGCAGCCCGTGCAGCGCTTCCGGACCTACTCGCTGGAGCTCAGCTGCCCAGCGGGCACGCACGTCAACCGTCGGTGGCGGCCTCAGCGAGAGATCCGCCAGGGCTGCGCGGAGATAGAGCCCGGTTCCACCCACCACGATTGGACGGCGGCCGGCGCTGAGCAGAGCGTCGATTTCGCTGTGGGCAAGCTCCGCGTACTGTCCCGCGCTGAACTGGGCGTCAACCGGGAGGAATGAGATCAGGCGATGCTCCAGCTCAGCCCGCTGCGCCGCGTCCGCGGCCCCGGTGAGGATCTCGAGTCCAGCGTAGACCTGCAGCGCATCGGCAGAGACGGCTACGGGATCCTCTCCGTGTCCGCGCAGACGCTGGGCGAGCGCGAGCGCGATCGCCGTCTTGCCGACAGCCGTCGGGCCGAACAGCGCAATCACATCTGGACGTGACACTCCCGCGCAGTATCGTGGCCGCGATGGCGAGAGGCGCTCAGACACGTATTTTCATGGCCCTCGCGGGCGGCTCGGTGATGGTCGGGGGCCCGCCGATGGTCGGCGCCACGACGATGGCTGGCGCCCCGCCGGTGGCTGGCGCTCCGCCGGTGGCTGGCGCCCCGCCGGTGGCTGGCGCCCCGCTGGTGGCTGGCGCCCCGCTGGTGGCTGAGGCCGCGGTGATGCTCAGGGACGCTCGGTGAGACCGGCTGGCGCGCGCGTTCTCCTCACCGGTGCCACCGGCGGCCTCGGCCAAGCGCTCGCGCGCGGATTGCATGCGCGCGGCGCACACCTCATCCTGAGCGGACGGCGAGCCGACGTGCTGATCCCTCTGGCCGAGGAGCTCGGCGCTGAGGCGATCCCCGCCGACCTGGCGCTGAGACCCGACGTCGAGCGACTCGCCGCCGATGCCGGCCGCGTCGACATCCTGCTCGCCAACGCGGCGTTGCCGGCCTCAGGGCACCTGCTGGAGCTGAGTCCGAGGCAGATCGACACGCTGCTCGAGGTGAACCTGCGGGCACCGATCGCGCTCGTGCGCGCGCTCGCCCCCGCGATGGCCGCCCGACGCTCCGGCCACGTCGTGCTGATGTCCTCGCTGTCAGGCAAGACGGCGGCACCGGTCTCGAGTATCTACAGCGCCACCAAGTTCGGCCTCCGTGGGTTCGCGCACGGTGCCCGCGCCGACCTGCGCGAATCCGGTGTTGGCGTCTCGGTGATCCTGCCCGGGTTCGTGCGCGATGCCGGCATGTACGCGGATGCCGGCAGCGTCAAGCTGCCTCCGGGCGTAGGCACGAGTTCCCCCGAGCAGGTGGTGAAAGCGGTGCTGACGGCGATCGAACGCAATCGCATGGAGGTGACCGTGGCGCCCTTGCCACTGCGTCTGGGCGCCAGCATCGGCGCCGTCGCTCCGGGGCTGTCTGCCCTTGGCCAACGGCTCGCCGGCGGTGCCGGCATTGCGCGGCGGGTCTCGGAGGCCCAGGTGGATAAGCGTCCGGATGACCGCTGAACCCGGGATCCTGAGGTTCGACCCCGACGCCCGAGCCGGCGTCGCAGCGCTCGCGTGCGGTCGGGCATTGCAGGCCGCGCTCGCGCGCCGAATTGCTGCTGCGATCGTCCGGCGCTCAGACAAGCTCGTACGGGCGCTGACGAGCACTCCGCTGGCTCCGCTGCTGATCCTGCCGTTCGTGAACCTGACCACCACGGGCGCCCGCTCAGGCCGAACGCGGCTGGCCGTAGTCCTCTATTTCAGCGACCACGAGGACGTGATCCTTGTTGCCTCCAACTGGGGCGGCGACCGCCACCCGTCCTGGTACCACAACCTCAGAACCTATCCGGCAGCCGCGCTCACGCGCGGTGGCCGCACGGGAACCTACAGCGCCGTAGAGGTGACCGACCCGTCCGGGCGCGATCGCCTCCTGGCGCTGGCCGACCGTGTCTATCCCGGATACTCCGACTATCGCGCCCGGGCCGAGAAGATCGGACGCAGGATCCCGGTCATGAGACTGAGGCTCGTGGCGTGAGGCGCTCGTTCAGGCCGCGGGCGCGTCCTTGTCGGCATCCCCGGCGGCCGAGGCAACGCGATGCTCACCGGCTCTCCCAGAGGCCGAAGGAACATGGTGCTCGCTGCCCCCACCAGAGGCCGATGGCACACGATGCTCGCCGGTCACGGTGGCGAGCGCCGCGATGATCTCGTCGGCGAGCTGGGCGCCATCGGAGGGACGCTCGGGTGTGGCCTTGACCCGCACCACGACCGAGCCCCCGTCGATCTCCTCCAACAGCACGCTGGGTGCCTTGCGTGTGGGCGTTGAGATGTTCTCGTCGAGGATCGCCTGGACCTGGCTGGGTCGGATTCCGGACCCCAGCCTCACCCTGACATCAACTGGATCCGGCTCCCGCAGCGGCAGCACCGCGGAGGACAGGACGACCGTGTTCGGGATCATGACCCGCTCCTCGCCCCGTGAGAGCGTCGTGTACATCAGGCCGAGTGATGCGACCACACCGTCCATCGACCCGCCGAGCGGGCCGGCCTGCAGCCGGACGCGCTCTCCCAGCTTGAACGGGTGGGCGCTCAGCAGCACCATGCCTGCGAAGAGGTTCCCGAGCGTCTGCTGAGCGGCAAGTCCCAGCACCACCGCCGTGAACGCACCGCCGACGGCGAGCGCCTGCGGAGTGATGCCGGCGACTCCGAGCGCGAGAAGCACCGTCGCCATGACAGCCACCAGGCGAATGAGGAAGCCAACGGTTCCGGCCGTGGCCGGATCCATGCGGCGGAACAACGCGGGCGCGACCCGCGAAAGATCCCGTGAGATCAGCCAGCCCAGAATCAACACGAGTCCAACCGCGACGATTTTCACGAGTGTCATCGCCAGGCGATTGTGGTGATGATGGGCATCGGTTAGGTGAGCCACCGCAGCGTTCTTGCCGACCACCACGGCGATCAGTGCGATCGCCTCGCCCACCAGGCGCCAGGTCGCCTTGCGAACCATGTGCTGGTTTACCTCGACCTCGAGCCCGACCGCCGCCCAGGCCTCACTGCGCGTCTCGAACATACGGTCGAGCGACGCGCGATCCCTCCGCCTCTTGAAAAACGGTGACATGGGACTTGTCACCCTGCGGCGCGGGCCAGCAGCGACATCTCCCCAGTGAGCGTCTGGCTGGTGGCACCGGTGATCTCCACCTGCACGAAGTCGCCTGGCTCGCCGAGACCGTCAAAGTTCACGACCTTGTTGTGTCGGCTGCGGCCGCGCAATCGGCTCGGATCAGTACGTGAAGGGCCTTCGATCAGCACTTCGAGAGTCCTACCGATGAAGCGCTCGGCGCGCTCAGCCGCGCGCCGCTGCACCACCTTGACAAGGCGCTCGAGGCGCTCGACCTTCTGCTCATGTGGGATCTGCGCATCCATCTCAGCTGCTTCAGTGCCGCGCCGCGGCGAGTAGATGAAGGTGAACGCGCCGTCATAGCCGACCTGCTCGGCAACGTCGAGCGTCCGCTCAAAGTCGTCCTCGGTCTCACCGGGGAAGCCGACGATGATGTCGGTTGTGATCGCGCAGTCAGGGACGTGCTCGCGGATCAGGGCTACGCGGTCGAGGTAGCGCTCGCGCGTGTAGGTGCGCCGCATGCGCTTGAGGATCGCGCTCGACCCGGATTGAAGCGGAAGATGGATGTGCTCGCAGAGGGCGGGCAGCTCAGCGTGCGCGCGGATGACGTCCTCACGCATGTCCTTCGGATGCGGGCTCGTGTAGCGAATCCGCTCGATTCCCTGTACACCGTCGATGCGGCGAAGCAGCCCGGAGAAGCTCGTCCGTGACTCGCCGGGGAGGTCACGGCCGTAGGAGTTGACGTTCTGGCCGAGCAGCGTGATCTCCGTCACGCCGTCGATCGCCAGGCGCTCCACCTCGGCGATCAGCAAGTCCGGATCTCGGCTGACCTCGCGCCCGCGTGTCGACGGGACGATGCAGTACGAGCAGACACAGTTGCAACCGACGCTGATCTGGAGCCACCCCTGGAAATCACGGGCGCGCTTGGCCGGCAGATCGCCCGTGAACCCCTCGAACTCGAAGTAGCCCTGAGCGGTCAGGGAATCACTGGTCAGGAACTCGGCCAGCTTGTGCACCTGGCCGGGTCCGAAGGCGACATCCACGAACGGGAAGCGCTGGAAGACCTCGTCCTTGACCGACTGCGCCCAACACCCGCCTACGCCGATGACCGTCGACGGCGAGCGCCGCTTCAGGGCGTTGGCCTCATGCAGGTGTGCGATGAAGCGCTCATCAGCCTTCTCACGGATCGAGCAGGTGTTGAACAGGATCAGATCGGCCTGACCACGCTCCGCCGCCTCTGTATAGCCGAGCGACTCGAGCATGCCCTTCATGCGCTCAGAGTCATGCTCGTTCATCTGGCACCCGAAGGTGGTCAGGTGGTAGTATTTATTCTGATCATGAGTCTTCATGCGAACGACAATCATGGCAGCACCCACCCACGCCGAGCGGTAGGGATCATCCGTGTCTCACAAGTCGGCGGCCGAGCCGGCGAAAGCTTCATCAGCCCAGAGCAGCAACGCGAACGCCTTGAGGCAGCCTGTGAGCGCGACGGGCTCGACCTCATCCGCGTCATCCCCGAACTTGACGTGTCGGGAGGCCTACCGCTCGATGAGCGACCAGGACTCTCGGAAGCCGTTGTCGCGATCGAGCGCGGCGAAGCAACCGTCGTCGTCGCCGCCTATTTCGACCGCCTGTTCCGATCCCTCGGCACACAAGCAGAAGTCGTCGACCGCGTCGAGAAAGCCGGCGGCCAGGTGCTCGCCGTCGACGTCGGGCTCGTGTCTGGGGCTACCGCTGGTCAATGGCTCAGTGCGAACATGCTCGGCATCGTGTCGGAGTACGTCAGACGCTCCATGAAAGAACGCACCGCGGGCGCACAAGAACGCGCCGTAGCGCGTGGAGCGTGGCCCGTTGGACGGGTCCCGCTCGGGTATGTGCGAAACCCAGACGGCACGCTCGGCGTCGACCCAGATCAATCAATGGTCGCGCTAGTACGTGACGCTTACCGAATGCGCGCGGACGGCCAAACAATTCCGGCTATTCGTGACTACCTGTTCAGCCGCGGCGTCGACCGGACAGACCGCGGCGTGCAACAGATGCTGATGCAGCGCGTGTATCTAGGTGAGATCCATTGGGGTCAGCACGTCAACCGCAACGCATGCGACCCGATCATTGACCGCGACCTGTTCGACACTGTGCAACGCATCAAGGTGCCACGTGGCCGGCGGCCTCGCAGCGACCGTCTGCTTGCCCGTCAAGGCATCCTGCGATGCGGGGTCTGTGGCTCCCGTCTCAGCGTCGACAACGGCAACGTGCGTCACGGAGGTTCCGCCGTGTATCGGTGCGTTCCTCACGGCAACCATCGTTGCCCCTCCCCCGTCGCGATCACAGCGACCATTGCTGAACAGAAGGTCGTAACCGCCGCCCGCGATGCCCTCTCTAATGCTCAAGGCCGCGCGACCGCAGTCGACGGCGCGCAGGCAGCGATAGCAGAGCTACAGACGACGCAGCAAGCCCTAGACGCTGCTGTGCGATCGTTTGCTGCTTCTGGTCTTGCCGACGAACCTTCAGCCGTAGACCGTCTCTCGGAGCTTCGCGAGAGCCGCGACGTTGCGCAGGCTGCAGTTGATCGGATCGGACACGGCGCGACCGCGACCATGACTGTGGCCGCCGCGGACGATTGGGACGAGCTGACGCTAGACGAGCGGCGCGCGATCTTACGAGCCGTCGTCGCTGAAGCTGTCGTGATGCCTCACGCTGGCCGTCGACGTTGGGACGGCGGCGCTGATCGCATCGTCGTCAAGTTGGTTGGCGAGTAGCCGCTGCGCTGCGGCGTCGAGGATGCGCTGTACGCGCTGCTGCACATGCAGCGGAAAGTCTTCGAGCATGAAGGCTCCTAGAACGACGAAGGGACGCGACCGAAGCCGCGCCCCTGACATTGCGCACGCTTGATGTGCGCGAATCTCTGACTGCTGACCCAGCCAAGCGCTAAGCAGCATTCCTGGTTCTGTCGTAGACCCGACGATCAGCCAGGCTGCTGCAGTTCGATCATTGCGGCAGGGTTCGGGAGCGAGCAACAGCGCGTGTGCGCTAGCACGGACTCCCGAGCCCGGGCCTCCCGGTGCCCTCGGACGAGTACTTGGGATTGGTCGGCATGTACACCGTGGCCGACTTGTAGTAGTAGGTCGGGGTCGCGCCGCACCCGATCAGACCCGTGAGCACGACCGCGCCAGGGAAAGTTTCAAAAGTCTTCGCTGACGTTTGAATCAAGATGTCTCCGGTCGCGAATGCCACAGGCTGCCCCCAGTCGACCCATTTGAGATGTGAAGCGTCCACGTCGGAGCGATAGCCATTGATCAGGATCAGCTTGGACGGTTTCGTGACATAGGGTCCAGCCGCCGTGCCGCGTCGTGAGACGCGCGCGGGCACGCCGGGCTTGGCGGTGGTGGCGTGCACGGCCTTCGTGATCGTCCCGGTCCGCGTCTGCGGGCGGTCGTGGGCGCTGCCCATCGGGACGGCAACGAGGGCGCATCCGACCAAGACCGCGAGAGCGACGCCCGAGCGAATTGGCGTAGTGCTGATGGACATGAGGAGGTATCCCTGTGGTCGATGTTGTCTCCTTCTTGATCGGATCACGCTCACGGAACCTTGAGTCGTGGCCGCGTACTGTTGGCGCGTCGCTCTCGGAAAGCTGGGCGACCGCTGCGTTGGGCTAACCCCCACCATCAGTCCGCTGCTGCAGTTCGATCAAGGCGGCAGTCCACATCCGTCGATTTGGGACATAAACTTCGCGTGACTCAATGAGTGACCGTGCTGAAACCATTTGGGCGGCAGTGACCGGCCTGCTCTGCGTGCTGGTGATGCTCGGCCTCGCGTTTACGGGTCCGGTCGCGCTGGCCGGGGTTCTAATCGTCCTGGCGCTGAGCTTCAGCTTCCGCTGGCTCGCCAGGTTGGTAACACGGCACCGGTAGACGTCGCGCTAGCGCATCGGGTTAGCAGCAGCTGCTCCTCGTCGATCATTGCGGAAGCTTTCGGGAGGGCGTCCGTCCGTCACAGGGTTTTGCCGTATGTGGAGCCGCGTGTAGTGTTTTGTGCGGTGAGAGGTCGCGTTCCTGAGGTCATCGGGTTGCTGGGCGTTGCAGTCGTAGCGGCTGGATGTGCCAGTTCGCACCCGGAGAAGAACGCGACGATCGCGCGCTCGGCTCCACCGACGCAGGTTCAGATTCAGCTGGTGCTCACGGCTCGTGGTGATCCAGCTCTTGGCGACAACGTCGAGGGGCGTGCTGGTTCCCCGACGATGGGTTGGCTGGCGTGCCGTCCCAAGACCGATCGCTGCACACCAATCACCAGGGGCGTGACTCGCCCGGGGCCAATCTCTCAGTACCTGTCCCCGGGACGAACACCGTCTGGCTGGTCGTTCGAAGCGGTCGCCCACAGCAACGGCCGCACTTACCGGGCGCGGTCGTCGATCTGGCTTGGGCGGGTCAGGCCCGTTACCGCCGCGCGAATTTCTGGAATGGCGGCAGTTGGTGCTGAGGTCCGACCGATTGCCGGAAGCTGGTCTGGTGGCTGGTCCGGTGAGACGGTCCATCAACTAGGGGGCGGGTCGCTGCTCGCTGGAGGCCCGGACCTGGACCAACTCAGCATCGAGGCCTGTCGCACCAGGACCGGCAAGAACTGCGTGAATCTAAGCCCGCAGAAGCACTCCTGCCTCTACAGCCCGGGACCAGTTCGCGTTCCGAAGCGAGTCGCCGGGTGGTACCTGTTTGCCTTCGATCAACGCACGGCTCCCGGCGGGCTATGCGCAGAGCCCGGGTTCAGCAGCCCCGAAGCTGAACCTATCGTCCGGCTCGGTCCGCTCGCGACCCGATCACAACCTCTCGGTCCCGTGCGCGGCTAAGCGAGTCCTTGCGCCGGGCTGTCCCTAATCGATCAAACCAGCAGCCCGGTTCATCGGCGGTAGCGCGCGTACGCGTCCTGCCAGGTCGATTCGTCGAGGTCCCATTCTCCGACCTTGGATGGAAACGGGACCTCGGAAGCCAGCTTCGCTTCCAGTTGTCTGGGAATCATGCGGACACCGTCGCGCCACCGCCCACACTTGCGGACCAGCCTCTTGCCAGCCCTCGTTGGCCGGACGCGGTCGCCATCTGGGTGGACAAGTCCGGCTGCCATCAGTCGCCTCACCGAGCGCTCGATCTCCTCGCGAGTCGGAATGGCCACATTGATGGCGTCAGCCGAGGAGATAACGGTTCGGAGATCGCCGCGCCGACCCGCGTAGGACACCGACTGCAATATCAACGCGTCCTGCAAATCCCACACGCCAGGCAGGCTACCGCTAGCTCGGCCCGCCCCCGCTTTGGGCTAGAACCAGAAGCGGCGGGACGGTCCGTACACGCAGTTACAAGGTGACGAACCTTCGCTCTTCGCTCTCATAGGCGAAGGCGAAGTTCGCCGCGTATACCTATATGGGCGAACTCGCGAACTCGCGAACTAGGCTTGCTTCGGTCCGTATTTGCCGTATCCGGCCTTGATGATCAGACCTGTGGCTATTGCTTCTTTTAGGCCCTGCTCAAGCCGTCCGGACTTAGTGTCCAGGTCGAGCCCTTGCGCTATCTCAGAGCGCATCAGCGGCCGTCCGGCTTTGGCGACCATTTGGGCAATCTCCCGCGCCAAGCTCGGCTTTGGGCTGCCCTGGATCTCGGAGGCGTCGACACGCAGCCAGTCGAGCGTCGATCCGTGTTCCAGGCTGCATACTTGAACGCCGATCGGGTCGATGGGCCCGCCATTGCGCCGCTTTGGAACGCGCACCAGGTAACGGTACGTTTTGAGTAGGCCGTCTTCGCCGTCATCCTCGATTTCTTTGCCTTTGGGCTCGGATGCGAAGTGGACGTCGACTTGTCCGATCCAGGCGCGCGCACCCATCGCTGACTGTGACGCGTCTCGGTATCCGTGCTGCGATTTGCGTTCGTGATGCACGAGCAGGATCGCGCAACCGTGGTTGTTGACGATCGGCCTGAGCGTCTCAGAGAAGTAGCGGAGCACGGATCCGTTGTCGTTGAGATCGAAGCCGCTTGTCATCGACGTGGTGTCGATCACGACCAGGTCGGGCCGGTGCTCAGCGACGGCTTGCCGTAGGGCTCCGTTGTCGCTGATGTCTTCGCCGACGCCGAACCGTAGGGATTGCTGCTCGCTGTATTTGAGGCCCGAGTCTGGGCCGGATAGGCCGAGCGCACGCAGCCGGCGTAGTACCTCATGCAACGAGTTCTCTTCGTCGATGTACAACACGCGGCCCGTCTGGACTTTGTGCCCGAGCCACTCGTCGCCACGGATGACGGCGAGCGCGAGTGCCTGCGCGATCATGGACTTGGCGCTGCCGGTGTCGCCTGAGAGGATTGCGATGTTTTGCCGTGCGATCAGGTCGTCGACGACCCATTCCGGCGGTTCGGGATCTCGCGCGAGTAGGTCCAGGTCGATGTAACGGATCATGGCCGCCCGTGCGGCTGCTTGCTGTGCTGATACCACGCCTGGTAGCCGGCTGTTGCCAACTCGTGCCACTCGTCACGTGTGAGCAGCCATGAGCGGCCGTCGATCGTTAGACGAATCCGCTCGCTGTCCGGCCTGCTGCCCAAATTGCACGGCTCGATGCTCGCTTCGATCATTGGTCGCCCCTATCCGTTCCGGTCAGCAATGCCACCGTGACTTGCATCCATGTGTCCTGGTCCTTTCAATCGCCGAACGCATCGGCGAGCGGGTCATAGACCGCCGGCCTGATTTCGGCGTCCAGCTTCGCGAGCGCGCGCGGCGTCAAGCCCAGCTCGCGCAAGCAGTTCAGGTATTCGCGCTCTGAGCGCTCGGCAACGCTGACGTTCGGGTGTGCAACATCGTTGCCCTTCGCGCCCGTGATCGTGAGCATCAGCCGACCGTCCGAGTCACGCGGAATGGTTGCCCTTGCCGCGCGCGCACGCTGCTCGAAAATGCATGCTTGGTTGGTCACGAGCCGGTAGGACTCGTCCCAGCCGGTTAGCTTTTTCATCCAGTTGCGGATCTGGAAGAACAGTGCGCGCCCGGTCGCGTCAAGCTCGCGGGACGGTTCAGGATCAGGAGCCATGAGAGGGCCTTTCTAAGCCCGCCAGAGTGGCGAGCAGGTAAGTAGTCCATTGCGCCATCAAAGGGCCGCAGAACGGCTCTCAATGGCTCATAAAAGGGGCTGGGTAGCGTCTAGTCGGCGCTGGGTGGTCGCCATCCCGACATCAGAACCCGTGAACGCGACCATTCCGATAAGGGAAAGGCCCGTAACGACAACCGATTAGTTGTCACGCGTCAACGCGACGGCGGAGAACAGATCCGAAAACGCGGCGTTTTTTTGTGCACGGTTCACGGGTGAGGGTGGTCAACTCGTCCACCAAAAAAACCCGATCTTTGCGAAATCACATTCGACGCGCCGAGAGTTCACAAATCGTGACGCTGATGTCTCGCTGATGTTCGATCATCGTTCGTTGCTTCACGATTGCATGTCGGCGCGAAACGGTCGATTAGTTTGAATTGAATCAGCGCCGCGCTTCGGAGTTGACTTGCCAAATGGTGATTGAATACAAGTAGTGAACGACGGCCGGACACGGGTCAAGGCAACGGTCCCTGCCCGCGCCGACCGTCGCTGTTCGTCTAACCATGGGTGCCATTCACTCGGTCCAACGAACATGAACCGGGACGCTCACCGCATGTAGCTTCTCACTCACGGCCAGTCACGGCATGATGACATGACCAACGTGAGCTGAAGATTTCAGACTCGGATGTGCTCGAAGTTATCTTCGTCATACATCAAGTCGTCGTACACATTCTGTTTTCCGTGTTCCCCCGGCCACTCGTCCAGGTGGATGCGACACCATTCGTCGTGTTCCGCCTCGGCGCGTTCCTCGGCGCGTCGGCCATCGGCATCTGTGCGACGCTCGATCTTCAACTTACGCATCTGACCGTTGCTGGAATCGCTGCTGAACCCGCGGGTCGGTCGCCTCGATCACCGCGACACGTTCCGCCGCGCGGAGCGATCCCTTCACGAGCACGGAACGCCGCCCGTCGACTTTCACATTATGAAAGTCGTTTCGGACCGTATTTGTTCTTATGGTCGCCTCAGTCACGGCGCGACCGTTAGTGATGCGCAAACCGCGCACAAACTCGCCGCCGCCTGTCGGTCGAATGAATCGTGTGGAACGGATCATCAGGAGGCCGCCTGTTCCAGTAGAACGCCCGCGTTCACATCAACGATCTTGGCGTCGACGCGACGGTCGATACGGAACGCGGTTTGGCCGTATTCCGCATAGCGCTCCTTGAGCACCACTAGGTTTGTGGTGCCGACACGGCGCACCAGCAGGTTCGAGCCTATGTCGCCGAGATAGACGGTCGCGTTGCCCGCGCCAAGCTCCGGCATGTCGTCCGTGACCACGACAGGCCGGCCCGCGATCAGCGGATCGCCCGGATTGTCGTCAGGGAACCGCACGACGGGCCGCACGACACCCTCCGACACGACGACCGCCTCGACGGCGAGCGCCTCAAGCGTTCCGCTGTGCATCACCCAGGATGAGTTGGGCCGGTAGAACGGCGGCAGTGCGTGATACAGCGACATCAGCTCATCTGTGGTGATCGTGCCCGTGGCCGCTGCCGTCGTGGCCACCGAGTTAGACGTCAATCCTTCTGGTTCGCCGGATCCGCTGCCAGTACAGAGATAGCCGTTGATGGCAACCTGAATTGGCCGCGCGAGCGCCTCAACGAAAGCGGCCATATCGACACCCATATCGGCCACGAACTCGTCTGATGCTCCCGCGAGATAGCCGACCTTGTAGCCGTCAGCCTGATATTGAACGAACGACGGCGCGCTCTCCGAATACCCGGCTTTCTCGTTGACAATCCCAGCAGTCGCGTAACTGTCAACAGCAACGACATCAAGCTCGTTGCCCGGGCCAGGTTCACTTTGGAAGAAGCCGGCGAGTGGCTCGATAGGCGCATATGCGCTGTTGTTTTGCACTAGCTCGGTGTCGAAACCCGCGGGCGTCGCTACCTGCCCGGTACCGGAACCCTCGATCAGACCGGGCAGTGCACTACGAACCTCCGCGGGCATCGCGCGCCCCGTTGCCAACGCCCGAACAGCCTCACCGACACAGAACCGCTCGAACTCGGTGCGACGCGTCGCCCCGTGCCGAGCGATGTAACGCTCCGCGGATCGTGCCGTCAGATTGGCCGCGTGGGCTTGCTCGCGCTGCTCGTGGCTAATGTTGCCGCCACGCGCCTCGGCGGATCGGCGAGTTTCGGCTACGCGGGTGCGCATCCTTTGATGCAGTTCGGCGACGTCGCCGAGCTGTCGAAATGAACTTCTCATTTGCCCTCCTTTGGGCATGGTGAATTGATCCGTGCCGACCTTCGGGCGGACCTCTTGAACTTGGGTGTTACTGCGCTTGCGTTGTGCGCCAGGTGGAACAGAAACCGCGGACGGTCCTAGCGGCGCGTTTCTCCCGCCCTGAACCTCGGGAGTGGCAAGCAACCTGTGGCTAGGACCGTCCGCGTGTCGAGCAAGGTGGCAGGGAAAGCACTCGACCCTGCTGGCTGCTCTTCGGGCTCTGGCTCAACCCGAAGCGGTGAAACTCTAAGGGGTGTAACGCTCCCCAGCGCCAACCGGAGTATCTGCGAAAAGGGCTTCTACTTCCGGTCGTCCATACTTCGCATTATGAAAATTAGCACCCCTTTGTGAATTTGACGCGAAACCTACCCTTATTTCTGGCCTGCCACTTCGGCGCTGACACCCGAACTCACGGCGATACTGCTTCAGCGTCCAGGGACTAATGTCGTACCGCGCACAGATGGCCGCGTTCTTACCCGGGTGCAGTGCAATTTCGCGACGCCACTCGGGAGACTTGGGCTCTGGTACTTGCGGTGCCACCTTGAAACGGAACGTCTCCCGCTGAATCTCACGGATCACATGGAGCCGGTCACGGTTGGTTCGGCACTTCTCATAGCGCCGCTCGTACCTATCTAGGTTGGCGGCAAGTTGGCTTGCCGGGGCAGAGGAACTCGCAGCCCGCTTTTCGGTCACTCGCTCTCGCAACCGTGTGACGCCGCCGTCGGCAACCATCGATAAACGGCGGAGCGATACCGTTAGGAGCCTGTCGAGCAGTTCGGGCGGTTCGGTGGGGTAGTCGAGTAGTCGCGAGTGTCTGAGTGCGGAGAACGGTTCAGGAACGCTGCAGTCACACCGCCGCATCAGGACTCCGCTTGATTGCGTTTTGCAACCGTGAAACTTGCAGCGCTACCTCGCTAATAGCTTCCTCCCAGACGGGAAGTTCTTCGGACGGCGCGTGCGCAACTGCGTCCTCAAAGTCAAGCTTGGCGAGACTTTTCGCAACGACCCGGAGACTGTTCAGGGTGCTGGAGGTTGTCCGGTAGTGGTACCCCTTTATGTCTTGCCCGTTCTCGGCCTCTTTGTCGGCCTTGGTGAGTATTCCGTCATTGGTGGTGGGGGGCGCCGCATCAAGCGGTTTCCGGGCGGCGTAGCGCTTGCCGTCTTGGCCGACGACGGTTTCAGGTGCGGAGTGGTCCGCACCTTGCAAGTCGGTGCGCACGGTTTTGTCATCGACGCCCACGGCCTCGGCGATAGCCCGCGTCGAATGCCCAGCCTCGCGCAGAACCTTCACGACCTCCCGCCGCTGCGCCGCGTCCATACGCTGCCTGCGCGCATCATTGATCGCCAACAAAGCCGCCGCGCGCTCTGCCGGTTCGTCAGGAAGCTCGACATCGACATAACGCAACGTGTCCTCGCAACCCAGGTCGGCAGCGATCGTCTCCCGGTTATGACCGTCGACCGTTTCGCCGTATTGATCGCGCAGGCATGGCACGAGCCCAGCCCCAAACCTCTTGATGCTCTCGCGGAGCGCGCGTCGCGATGCCGAGTCGAGCGCCGGTAATGGGTTGTGGTGTGTGACCGTTGCCGGTTCTTCGGTGATGCTCATAGCTGCCGCCTTTCGGGTTATCGATCGGCTGGCGTTTTCCAGGCGATCAACGAGCCGTGAGAAAATCAGGCGTGCCCTTATAAAAGGCCTTATACTGATGCCCTATGCAGCAGCCGAGCCCAGATGATTGGAAAGACCTAGCGCGTAGAGCTGACCGGGTGCGCGGCCTGTTCGATGCTGCAGGCAAGCAGCCGGCGCATGTGTTGACCGACCTAATGCTGTTCCGCGATTGGGTTCAGCAGGTTCCCGCAATGGACACGGTTCACCATTTCAGCCATTACGCGGGCGCATGGGCGACCGTGGTCCGGCTTGAGAGCGCATGGCTACACGCGTCCGGCCAGGTGCAGCCAGTCGAACCGGGCGGCTACGGCATTAGCGAACTTGATCTGTACACAGTCTCGGGAGTTGATGCGGAGGAAGCGTCCAAAGTGCTGGGCATGACCGCGGCGCGTGTCCGTTTGGCCCGTCAAGCTGTCGGCCGTCATCCCGATGATGAGAGGCCGGTGGTTTTGAACCGCCGCGCTGGCCGTGAGACGAAACCGGACCGAAACGACGAAATCCGCAGGTTGTGGAACGGCGGCAAGGGCCACCGACAGGCTGACCTAGCGAGAAAGTTCGGCGTGTCGCAGCCCCGAATCTCTGAAATCTGCGCGGCCGATTAGCGCCGTATAGAGTGCCACGAGATTTGGCATCCCCGGCAACGACCTGTCAACAAAACGTTTGACCCAGGGGGAATGATCCACACCAATGGCTGAGACAAGCACCCCACGAACACCGGGCTGGTACCCAAACCCCGATGATCCGGCCACACTCCGATGGTGGAACGGAACGAACTTCGACGGCGACCCGCGCACCGTCGCGCCCACGGCCACCGTTCAAGAAGACGCCCCTCCGGAAGCAGCGCCGAAATCCGAGCGCGGGTTCCTATGGACCAGCTACATCCTCGGAGCGCTCATCCCGGTCTACGGAGCCATCGTCGCCATCTATGTTGCCGTCGCGGAAAGCAAGGCGCACATTCGCCGGCATGCCATTGGGATCGGTGCCGTGGCGCTCATCTCGGCCGGGATCTACACCGTGATCCTGACCCGCAGCAACAGTCAGAAGGACAGCGCCGTCCAGGCCGACCTGAGCAACCTTTTCCTGCAGCATGGGACATACGCGACCGATGTGCGGTGCAGCCACCAGAACGGCAACCAGTACATCTGCTTCTACAAAGCCGATGGCGTCCAACACACCGCGCAGGTAACCGACGATGGCCACACCATCTCCGAGATTCCCTATTGACAAGCCGGTTGACCCCAAGAACGCCGAACGGCCCCTGCCCGCTCTAGGGGCCGCTGAGGGCGCTACGCCCGCACCCCGCAACGCCCAGGAATCGAGTAGGCCGGCCGAGGGACGCGCCGCCACGCTCCTAAGAGGCCGCCACGAATGAGCGCCGAGTCAGAATGGCTGAAGAGTGCCGAGCCGAGTGTCGGATCGCCGGACCGCCGTCGTGGTGTGATGACGAATTGCTTGATCTGACTACTCGGGATTGTTTCCACCGAGCAGTTGCCGAGCCCAACCGTCGTGGCGTCGCCGTCCGTGGAAACCAGTAGACCCTCGATGACGGCTGAATGTGTTACGACGCGGACCTCAGGAAGCGGCGCGGGGTATAGGAGGGCACCCGTCACGGACAGCGCGACAAAGCCACACAGAAACCCACCGCCAGCAGCCCAGCGAGGGTCATAGCCCAGCGCACGCATTACGGCGAACGTGGCAACAAAAAAGACGGGCATCGCGGCGAATGGAATCTCTAGCCCCATGACCAATTGCCAGACCAGCGCCGTCTCAACTACGACTAAGAGCAGGACTACAACAACTGCGATGAGAAGCACGAGCAGCCGATCCGGAAATTCTCGCTCGCCCACAGGCCGCGGCCGTCTCGCGCGGCCACGACAAATCGGATTCTTCCCCCACAACAGGATCACGGCTCCCGTGACCACGATGAGGATTAGGATGCTCAGAATTCCAGGAGCGCCGGCCATGGACGTCACACCTAACGCAAGCAGCTGCTGGATCGGCGTATACGATACGACCGTAGCGTCGAAACCTGCGCCGCTGACAGCGCTCACCTTGGTGATCGCACCGACGACATAGAGCACCGCAACCGCGACCGCGATTATCCCGGCGACGTGGGGAAGCGCTTTGGTGAGCTGTGGTCGATCTGATTGATTGCCCGACACACAGCAAATTGTGTCCGTGCGTCGGACGGCATGGGCGTTACGACGCACGGTTGACAAGACTCGTGTGAATCGAGTGTGCTGCACGTCGTTAGCGTCGCCCAGGCAATCCCTATAGCCCCACGGCACGCACGCCGTATCCAGCTTGCGAAGCCGTGTAGCCGTCGTACTCTAACTGCCCAATCAAGGCACTGCCCGAGAACGCCTGAGACTTCAGATACTCCTTGGCAGCCTTCACGGCTTCCTTGTTCCAGTTCGCACCGGACCGCCTTGCTCCGTAGCTCGCTTGCGCGGCAGTGAAGCCGTCGTACTTCAACTGACCAGTGAGCCCCTTCAGCGAGAAGGCTTGGCTCTTCAGGTATTCCTTGGCGTTCTCGACGGCTTCCTTGTTCCAGTTGGCTCCAGCGTGCGTGGCTCCATAGGTCGCATCAGCCTTGGAGAAGCCACCGTATTTCAACTGCCCGATTAGTCCCTTGAGCGAGAACGCCTGGCTGCTCAGATACTCCTTGGCTTCTCTGACCGCGTTCTGGCGACTTACGCCGGAGTGCGGGACCGCACCAACAGCAGGCCCAGCGCTGATGCCGCCGAGCGCTACCGCCGCGATGCCACCAACCAACATGAGCCGCACCGATGCCGACTCCGCCTTCAACCCTTTCATCATCCGCCCCTTGATCTTGCGTTCGGAAGATCATTACTCAGTACGGCGGCGCGATGTAATTGTTCTGATCAGGATTTACTTGACAAGGTGGTCAGGTGGTATTTGCGGGTCGGGCTCACGGGCGCAAATTTAGCGGCGACGCCCGGTGCTCTGACGATCCCGTGACGCTCAGCGGGCGTAGTCGACCGCCCGTGACTCCCGGATCACCGTGACCTTGATCTGGCCGGGATACTCGAGCTGCTTCTCGATGTGGCGTGCGATCTCGAACGAGAGCAGCGTGGCGGCGGCGTCGTCGATCGCCTCGGGAGCGACGATCACACGAATCTCGCGTCCGGCCTGCATCGCATAGACCTTGTCGACCCCACGGTGGCTGGTGGCGATCTCCTCGAGGTCGCGCAGCCGCTTCACGTACAGCTCAAGGGACTCACCGCGGGCGCCGGGACGCGCGCCCGAGAGCGCGTCGGCGGCCTGCACGATCACAGCCTCGACGGTCTGGGGCTCAACCTCGTTGTGGTGAGCCTGCATCGCGTGGACGACGGCCTCGGTTTCCCCGTACTTGCGGGCGAAGTCGCCACCGACGATCGCGTGCGGACCCTCAACCTCGTGGGTGACGGCCTTGCCAATGTCATGTAGCAGCGCCGCGCGGCGGGACGTCTTGGCACTGGCACCCAGTTCGGACGCCATCATCGCGGCCAGCCTCGAGACCTCCACCGAGTGTCCGAGCACGTTCTGCCCGTAGCTCGTGCGGAACTTCAGGCGACCCAGATACCTGATCAGCTCAGGGTGCAGGCCTTGAACTCCGGCTTCGAATGCACCCTGCTCCCCGGCCTCGATCAGATGCGCGTCGAGCTCGGACTTGACCTGGTAGTAGACCTCCTCGATCCGCGCCGGATGGATGCGGCCGTCCTGCAGCAGCTTCTCGAGCGTCAGGCGTGCGATCTCACGGCGGACCCCATCAAAGCCGGAGAGCACGACCGCGCCGGGAGTGTCGTCGATGATGAAATCGACGCCCGTCAGCGTCTCGAGAACGCGGATGTTGCGGCCCTCACGGCCGATGATCCGCCCCTTCATGTCGTCGGAGGAAAGCTGCACCACCGATACTGTCGTCTCGGCTGCATGCCCGGCAGCCAGTCGCTGCATTGCGACCGCGAGGATGTTCCGGACGCGGCGCTCGGATTCCCGACGTGTCTCATCCTCAATGTGGCGCAGGCGTCGCGCGGCCTCCTGCCTGGCGTCATCCTCGATCGCTTCGACCAGCAGCTGCTTTGCGCGTGACGCCGACATACCCGAGATCCGCTCCAGCTCGCGGACGACGTCGTCCTGTTGATGGTCGAGCAGAGTCGCCCGCTCAGCGAGTTCGGCCTCACGCAGGCTGACCGCGCCCTCGCGCCGCGCCAGCTCATCGCTGTACTCGCGGCCACCTCCATTGGTCACCGCCGGTGGTGACGCCAGTGGGTGGCTCACACCGCCATCCACGCCGCGGCCCCCGCTCGGGTTCACGCCAGGGCCCAACCCGGCGTCCACGACCGCAGTCGTCCCGCCGTGCGCCGCGCGCGCCGCCCGCCAGCTAGCGCCCGTCACCCTCGCGTAAACAGCCGCAGCGATCACGATCCCTGCGGCTATCAGCGCTGCGGCAACGATGATGTCCATGGTCGTTCCTCTCAAACGGCCCGCAAACACCCGGGCCGGTCAGTCTTCAGTTCTCAGGAGCGACCGAGCGGTTGGGATCTCCCTCGTTGGGAAACATTGGGTCGAGCATCAAAGTTCACGTGATTTCCTGGGGTTTCATCACCGGCCATCCCGGCCATTCGTTCGCTATTGACGATCCTAGCGTGCCGTCGGCCGCGCAGGCCCCGGTAACCACCCGACGCAATGATCCGCCCCTGGCGATCATCGGCGCGCAGCACGCGCCCAGGCTCTGACCGCATCGCCCGCGAGCTCACTGTTGTAGCCCTTCCTGGCGAGCACACCGAACGCGCGCTCACGGTCCCGCGGCTCCGCAGCCCCCGTCGGAAACCTTCGGGCAAGCAGCTCCATTGCGCGCTCGCGCTGCTGGTCCCGAGCTGACATGCCGCCTGCCGGTCCGGCCTCCGCCAACGCCTCCTCGATCACCCTGCGGTCCACCCCACGTTCGACCAGCGCGCGCTCGATCCTTTCGTTACCCCAGGCCTCAAGCGTGCGCTTGTCCTCGGCGAACACTCGCGCGTAGCGGGCATCGTCCACATAGCCGAACCCGACAAGCTCCTCGATCGCAGCCGCAATCTCAGCCTCCGGCAACTCTGCGCGCTCCAGCCGCCAGCGAACCTCCGCGACGGTTCGCTCGCGGCTGTTGATGTGCCGGTATGCGAGTGCGAGCGCTTTCCCGTCGTCAGCTGCCATCGGTCACTTGGGCGGGCCCCTTGAGTCGATCAGGCGGCCGCTTCAAGCCCCTCCGCCAGATCATCCAGGTCCACCCCGTCGCCGGAGTGCTCGATTGGCTTCACCAGGTCCTGGCCGATCCCCAGAGCGGCATAGATCTTGGTTTCGATCTCCTTTGCCAACTCCTTGTGCTCGTCCAGATATGCCTTTGCGTTGCCCCGACCCTGTCCCAGGCGCTCATCGCCATAGGAGAAGAACGAGCCTGACTTGGTGACGATGTTGTGCTCGATCCCGTAGTCCAACAGACAGCCGGAAGTGGATATGCCCCTGCCGAATTCAATATCGAACTCGGCCTGCTGGAACGGCGCCGCAACCTTGTTTTTGACGACCTTCACCCGCACACGGTTCCCGACCGCCTCGGTGCCGTCCTTGAGCGTCTCGATCCGGCGGATATCCAGCCGCTGGGACGAATAGAACTTCAGTGCCCTACCACCCGGCTGCGTTTCCGGGGAGCCGAACATCACACCGACCTTCTCTCGGATCTGGTTGGTGAACACGCACAGCGTCTGCGTGCGGTTCAGCCCCCCGGTCAGCTTGCGCATCGCCTGAGACATCATCCGCGCCTGTAGGCCAACGGTCTGATCGCCCATCTGGCCCTCGAGCTCAGCCCTCGGCGTCAGCGCCGCGACCGAATCCACCGCAATCACGTCGACAGCACCCGATCTGACCAGCATGTCGACGATCTCCAGCGCCTGCTCGCCGTAGTCGGGCTGCGAGACCAGCAACTCATCGATATCGACGCCGATCTGTTGCGCGTACAGCGGGTCCATCGCGTGCTCGGCGTCAACGAACGCACAAACGCCACCGAGCTTCTGCGCCTCGGCGAGGATGTGGTAGACGAGTGTCGTCTTGCCAGAAGACTCCGGGCCGAAGATCTCGATCACGCGCCCGCGCGGCACGCCGCCGATCCCCAATGCGATATCGAGCGACAGCGCGCCAGTTGGGATCGCGTCCACCGCGACGCGTGCGCCCGGGTCGCCCATCCTCATAACGGCGCCCTTGCCGAACTGACGCTCGATCTGAGTCAGCGCTCCCTGCAGCGCCGCCTGGCGCTTGGCATCGGACTTGGCATCCGCCGGTGCGACAGGCTTGGCGCCCGCCCTGTCCTGTTCGCTCATGCTCGCTTGGCTCCTTGTCTCAATGCCTCTATGGACGATCAAATTACGGCCTGGCTCGGACAGAACCGTAGAACAGGTGTTCGCACAAGAGCCAAACGTCAAGGATCTGTGTCAGAACCGTGCCAATCAGGGCACAGACGCCCATTTCTGCACAGTTTCGTTACACGTCGTGACACATTCGTCACACATGGCACCCCCTCTGAAAGGAGCCCCAAACCCAGAGAGGAGCCCCCACCCACAGCGTCAAGGAGGCCGGTCAGGCGGCGGGGGAGGCCGGTCAGGCGGCGGCGATGGGGGTTAGATGACCCTGCAGCACGCGGTCAGACATCAAGCACGCGGTCACTCATCACGGAGTACGCGCGCGATCAGATGCATGGCGACGGTGGTGGCCCGGTCGCGCACAGTTGCCCGGTCGCCCGGCACGAGGACGCTGCGCGTCAACGAGCGCAGGGCCGTGGAAGCGCCGGCCTGCCCGTAGGAGACCGAGAACCACACCAGCCCGACCGGCTTCTCGGGCGTCCCCCCACCCGGCCCCGCGATGCCGGTGATGCCGACTCCAACCGAGGTCCCGAACCGCTGCCGAGCGCCGTCGGCGAGCGCCTGTGCCACCTCCGAGGAGACGGCGCCGTGCGAGGCGATCAGGTCCGGCTCGACACCGACCAGATCGATCTTGGCACGATTGCTGTAGACAACCGCGCCGCCGACCACATATGCCGATGAGCCTGGCCGCTCGGTGAGGCGAGCGGCCAGCAATCCAGCGGTGCAGGATTCGGCCAGGCCGATCGTCTCGGCCGCGAGCAACTCCGCGACCTGGTCGTCGATGGTGCTGCCATCGCGTGAGAAAAGCTTCTCGCCGTGACGGTTCGCGATGAACTCCAGTAGCGCGTCGTAATCGCTCTGTGCGTCCGGAGAGAATCTGGTCGAGACCTCGATTTCGCTCCGTCGCAGGCAGGTCGTGATCTCCAGCGATGACAGATCCAGGCCCGCCGCATCGGCAGCGCGGAGGGTCGTCGCGATCTCAGCCTCTGGCATGCCGTACAGACGAACGATCTCACGGCGGTATACGGTCGCACTGGCGATCGCCCGCCGGAACATCTCAGCGGCCACGGCATCCGGCCACATCGCCTGAAGCTCGCCCGGCGGCCCGGGCAGGACCACCACGATCGGGCCGGGATCGTCCACCGGCGAGACCACCAGACCCGGGGCGGTCCCGCGAGGCTCGAGCACCGTCGCGCCAACCGGGACCAGCGCCTGCTTGCGGTTGGCGGCCGTGAGCGAGTCCAGGTCCACATCCCGCCACCGCGAAGCCACCGATCGCACGATCGCTGCAATGCGCGCCTCGAGCGGCTCGTCCAGTACCAGATCGCGCCCACAGAAACCTGCGACGACCTCAGTGGTCAGATCGTCCGCTGTGGGTCCAAGACCGCCCGTCGTCACGATCACGTCGACTCCGGCCTGCGTCATCTGCTCAAGCGCGGTCCGCAGATCCTCAGGCCGGTCACCGACGACCTCGATCATCGCCACGTCGACACCCAGGTCACGCAGACGCTCTGACACCCAGGGCCCGTTGCGGTCTGTGATGATGCCGGTCAGCACCTCGGTGCCGGTGACAAGCACACCGGCACGCACCGCAGCCCGACCCCTGAAGACTGCCGCGTCGGTCACCCTGAGCAGGTGGGTCCGGACGTCAGTGGCGTGACGCCGCTCGGGGTTATCTTGAGGCTGATGGCACTGCTGCTCCCGCTCAGCGGGTACAGCTTGCCGTTGACCGTCATCGTCACATCGCTGTTGCCAAGCGTCATCCGGAACTCCTGGCCCGTTACAGCTGGAACCTTCTGACCGGGGTCAAAGGTCTGCGCGGTGAAGAGCGGCCTGCCGGCGGCGCTCTCCACGCAGATCCAGACGGGCGCGGTCGGAACCAGCGCGACCGTGGCCTTGGCGGGCGGCGTGGTGGTGTTCGACGTGGTCCCGGTCGTCGACGTGGTGCCCGTGGTAGGTGTGGTCCCATTCGTGGAGGTGTGCGACTCGCCTTGATGGTTGTGCGTGCCGTGACCGTGGGTGGCGGTGGTCGGTGTGGTGATGTTGCCGACACCACCATTTCCGCCACCGGTGTGACTGCCGATGATGTACAGCGCCGCCACAATCACAACCAGGGCGATGCCGATGACACTACGTGGCGACATCAGGAAGCTCGACACCCGACTCGGGTTGCGGTGACGCTCGCGCTCGCGAGCGGTGCTGGCAAGAGTTCGCGCCTCGTGCTCCATCGGGCGCTCATACCGCCGCTTGAATTCGTCCACGAGCAGTCGGCTGTCGAGACCCAGGTAGTCGCCGTAGGTCTTGAGGAAGCTCTTGACATAGACCGGGCCTGGGAGCAGATCCCACTCCTCGTTCTCGAGCGCGCGCAGGTACTTGGCACGGATCTTCGTACCCACCTCAACCTCGCTGATGTCGATGCGCGCACGCATCCGTGTCTCGCGCAGAGTGGCGCCGATATCCGCCATTGACCACAGCCTACGCTGCGGACACCGAAGGGACCTGCACAAACCGCTGCAGGCGCACCGTTTTGCAGAGCGCCAAGCTCCTCACCGTGAGTTATTCGCGGGGATGCAGGCAGCCGGCGGCCCGCGCCGCGGCCACTCAGGCGCCCAGGATGTGCTCTGCGGTCGGCGGCTCGAAGTCGTCTGCCGGTGGGATGCCGGCCTCGGCCTCGGCGCCGGGACCAGGAACTGGACTGCTCTGATCACCGTCTCGATCTGGGCCGGCAGGCGGCGTTTCCGATGCAGCGCTGCGCCCTCCACCAGCACCCTCGCTCAGTTGTACGAGGATCCGCGGAACATCGGACTCACTGATCAGGACCTGGCGCGGCTTGGAACCCTCATATCCGGAGATGATCCCGCGGCGCTCCAGCATGTCAATCAGCCGTCCGGCACGCGTGTAGCCGAGCCGAAGCCGGCGCTGCAACATCGATGTCGAGGCGGTGCCCATCGAAGCCACGAGGCTGATCGCCTGCTCCAGCAGAGGATCTTCGTCGGGATCGAAACCGTCGTCGGAGCCACCCTCTGAGCCTGAGCCCTCGTCCTCGACCGCCTCGAGCAGCTCCTCGCGCAGCTCCGGAGCGCCCTGTTTGCGCCAGGCCTCGGTGAGCTCGAGGATCTGCTGTTCGTCGATGTAAGCGCCCTGGATACGCTGCAGCTTGTTGGTTCCCACGGGCGAGAACAGCATGTCGCCCTGACCAAGCAGCGACTCGGCGCCGTTCTGGTCGAGGATCACGCGCGAGTCGGTCTGGCTGGAGACCGCGAATGCGATCCGAGATGGCACGTTAGCCTTGATCATGCCGGTGATCACATCGACGCGCGGCGACTGCGTGGCAAGCACCAGGTGCATCCCGACCGCACGGGCCTTCTGCGCGAGTCGGATGATCGAGTCCTCGACGTCTGCCGGCGCGACCATCATCAGGTCAGCCAGCTCGTCGATCACGCACAGGATGTACGGCAACGGAGGCTCGCCGCGACCCGCCCGCACCTTGTTGAGCTCCGGCAACGAGCGGGTGCGCGCCAGACGCATGATCCCGTAGCGCTCCTCCATCTCCTTGACGAGGTTCTGCAACGCGTTGGCGGCCATCTTCGGGCTGGTGATCACCGGTGTCAGCAGGTGCGGGATCGACTCGTAGTGATTGAGCTCCACCTGCTTGGGATCGACCAGCACCAGCCGGACCTCATGTGGTGTTGCCCGGAGGAGAACCGATGAGAGCATCGCGTTTACACAGGCGGACTTCCCGGCTCCGGTGGTGCCAGCCACCAGCAGATGCGGCATCTTCGCCAGGTCGGCGCCGATCGCCCTCCCGGCGATGTCCTTGCCCAGCCAGACGGTGAGCGGCGACCACTCCGCCGGCGGGTCCTGGAAGACGTCGCCAAGCCGGACCACTCCGTGCAGTCCATTCGGGACCTCGACGCCGACGGCCGTCTTGCCCGGGATGGGCGCGAGGATGCGCACATCGATCGCTGCCAGGGCGTACGCGAGGTCATCCTTGAGATTGGCGACCTTCGACATCTTCGTCCCGGGAGCGAGCTGAATCTCGTAACGCGTGATCCGTGGGCCGCTGACCTGGCCCACCACCTTGGCCTCGATCCCGAAGTGACCGAGCGCCTCCACGAGCGCGCGCCCGGTCTGCGCCTGGCCGGTCGTGTCGGGCTTGGCCGCGTCTGCGCTCGAGCGCACAAGGAAGCGCGGCGAGGGAACACGCCAGACGAAGTCCGGATCCTCGGTGACAGACGCCCGGTAGCGTCCAGCAGGCGTCAGCTCGGTCTGGTCGACCTCGCGTGCCGGGCCGGCATCGCCCTCTGGCTCATAGTCGGCAGGCTCATCGTCGGCCGACGGATCGGCGTCGTCAAGGTCCACAAATTCCTCGAACTCGATCGGCCGACCGTCAGCAAGGGCGGCCAGCTCATCATCGAGCCCGGCATCAGGCTGATCATCACCCAGAGCAAGGCTGCGCTGACCGTCCTCGTCCTCGTAGTAGTCGATCGGCGGTGCCTCAACGTGGGTCGCCCGCACCACGAACTCACTTTTCGAATCGTCCGGCACACCGAACTCCGATTGCCTGGCATCGTCGCGCTGCAGCCGCGAGGCTCGGATCTCTGCCCGGCGCGTTGCGCTGCCCGATCGGGTTCCCCGGCCCAGGGCGGTGGCGGCCTGACGTCCACTGCCGTTGATCACCGAGGCAAATGTGGCGCCGCTCAACAGGATGACCCCCGCAACAAGCAGGAACACGGCCAGAATGTCAGCCCCAGCGGTCGACAGGAGATGGCCGGTGACCTCATATTCGACGCCGCCCAGCAGGCCGCCGCGGGCCTTGAGAACCCCCGCCGACCAGGCCCCGCTGACAGGAGTGCGCCCCGGACCGAGACCGAGTGTGCCGGCCGCGAACGCCAGAGCGAGGGCCAGCGACAGGCAGATCGTGCCACTGCGCAGCGGCCGCGTCGCGGGCGCGACGTCGAGGTCCCTGGAGAGCACGCGGGCGCCGCCAAGCACCAGGGCGATCGGAATGAGATACGCGAGCCGGCCAATCAGCAGCTCGAGCCCGCTCATCAGGCCGTGGCCGAGCGACCCCCCGGCCCAGAACCCATAAGCCACACCACCGAGGAAGATCCCAATCGCGACAACCGCGAGCGCGAGCACGTCGATCTGGTGTGGCTCGAGGTCACGAACTCCGCGTAGCGCCGGCCTGCTTGCGACGATCGAGCGGGTGGCCCGCGTCGGCGGCTGCTTGCGGCCGCGATTGCGACCGGAGTTGCCTCCGGTGCCGGCCCGCTGGCCAGCACCGGACCTGCCGCCCTTGGAGGTCGGCTTCCGGGTCTTGTTCGCAGTACGGGCGGCAGCCATATCTACAAGTTTCCTACTTCGACCCCCGGTTCCCACTCCCTGCTTGGGAAACTGGATGCATGACAGTGACCGTTGCGGTGCTTGCGGGTGGCAGGGGCAGCCGGATCGGCGGTGACAAGGCGCTTGTAAGGCTTGCCGGCCGACCGTTGATCGACTACCCCTTGACCGCCGCCCGAGCGGCAGGGCTGAACGCGGTGGTCGTGGCGAAGCGCAGCACTCGGCTTCCCGTACTCCGCGTGCCCCTCCTACTTGAGCCCGACGAGCCAACGCACCCGCTCCTGGGCATCACCACAGCACTCGAACAGCACCCGGCGATCATCGCCGTTCCCTGCGACATGCCCTTCATTGAGCCCAGCCAGCTTGTGACCCTCGCAGCGATGAGCGCGGACGTAGCACTTCTCTGGCACGGGCAGCCCTTCCCCGTCCTCTACCGCGCCACCTCGCTGCCACAGTTACGCTGTGCGCTTGATGCCAGCGCGCCGGTGCGGTCGACGCAGGCGCAGGCTCTCGTTGCGCCGGAGTCGATCACACCGACACGTGAGGCTCAGCAGCTGACGATCAACACCGTCGAGGACCTGGCGGCCGCAGAGTTGCTGATCAATCGGTGTTGACCCGCTCGGCGGCCGCCTGGAACTGCTCGGGCGTGGCGCCGGCACGGCCGGCGACCCAGCAGGCCAGCGGTGCAGCCGGGCGCTCCGAAGAGTGCGCCGCCGTCGCCGCCAGCTTGAGGAGCTGATCGACCTGATCGGGCGTCGGCGGGTCGACCTGCAGCTCCCGCGCGAACGCGATGATCCACTCGTCCCTGGTCATCACAGGCAGATTAGAGTGATCTGCGTGGACCCGGCGATCGGCTCGCTCAAGATCATCACTCACGACGGTCAGCAGGACACCGTGGCGGTGGAAGAGCCGCTGGAGATCCGCGTGGACGGCGAACCGGTCGCGGTGACGATGCGAACTCCCGGCCACGACGAGGAGTTGGCGCTGGGGTTCCTCTACGGCGAGGGGCTCATCAACCGACCGCACGCGGCCGGTTTGACCGAGGATCTGGCCAACAACACTATCGAGGTGGCCGGGCCGCTACTGCGTGAGCTGGCCACCCGGCGCTTCTATACGACCTCCTCGTGCGGTGTCTGTGGCAAGGGCGCGATTGAGGAGGTGAGCGTCGAGAGCTCGCCACTACCGGCCTGGACGGCCGCTCCCCTGCCGCGCGAGTTCCTGGCGGCGCTGCCGGACAAGCTCGTGCAGCCTGGTTTCGCGCGCACCGGCGGACTTCACGCCACCGGTCTGTTCGACTCCGGCGGCGATCTGATCTGCGTGCGCGAGGACGTCGGTCGCCACAACGCCATGGACAAGGTCGTCGGGTGGGCCCTGCAAAGGGGGCTGACGCCGCTGCACAGCCTGCTGCTGTGCGTCAGCGGCCGGCTCTCCTTCGAGCTCGTTCAGAAGGCGGTCGTGGCCGGGGCTCCCGTGTTGGTAGGGGTCGGAGCGCCAACCTCGCTGGCTGTGGCACTGGCGCAGGATCGCGGCCTCACCCTGTGCGGCTTTGCGCGCGGCGGGCGCATCAACGTCTACTCCGGCGAGCAGCGTGTCGGCCTCTGACCACGACGCGGGACCCGTGGACCTTGTTCATGGCCCGATAAAGCTCGACGAAGAGTCTCCCCGAGGATCTGACAGGGCGCTTACCATGCTGTTCACACGATGACCACGACCACCGACTTCGAACGTCCCGCCCGCGTCCTCGTCGTTGAGGACGATGACGCGATCTCCCAGGTGCTGCAGCGATCGCTGCGGATGGAGGGTTACGACGTGCGGATCGCCGCCGACGGCGTCGCGGCACTCGAGGAGGCGCACGCATTCCTGCCGGACCTGGTGATCCTCGACCTCGGGCTGCCGAAGCTCGATGGGATCGAGGTCGCCAAGACCCTGCGTGATGGCGACGACGTCCCGATCCTCGTGCTGACCGCGCGCGACGCAGTCGAGTCGCGGGTCGAGGGGCTCGACGCCGGCGCTGATGACTACCTCGTCAAGCCCTTCGAGCGTCAGGAGCTTCTGGCACGCCTGCGAGCGCTGCTCCGTCGCCGCCCGCCGCGCGGCCAGGCGGCGATCACCGTCGGCGACCTCAAGCTGAATCCGGACACTCACGAGGTCCTGCGCGACGGACGCGCACTCGACCTGACCCAGCGTGAGTTCGAGCTGCTCGAATACCTGATGCGCAACGAGCGCATCGTCGTCTCCCGCCAGCGCCTGCTCGACGAGGTCTGGGGTTATGACCCCTTCTCGATGACGAACACGATCGAGGTTTTCGTCTCTAATCTCCGGCGCAAGCTCGAGGCCGACGGCGAGCCGCGGCTCCTGCACACGATCCGCGGCGCCGGTTACGTGCTTCGAGTCTGACCGGCACGACCGGGGCCGAACACGGAACCGGGTTTAATCAAGCCGATGCGTGGGTTCGGCAGTCGCGTACGAAGCGCCACCAGATCGGCTTTCACCGCATACCGGCGGGTACCGGTGCGGTGGCGCCTCGGCGGCGGCTCGGCCGCGCTCACACTGGTCATTCTCACGGGGTACGCGATCGCGATCGATGTGCTCACAGACCGTCACCTCAGCAGCTCCTTCAACCAGTCGGCGCTGGGTGGCAGCCAGCAGGCCGCCGGCGAGATCCAGCCGAGCGTGCAGGGCAATGAGGTCGTCTGCGGACCTGGGATCACCTACTACGGGAAATCGGACGGCGCCCGGATCCGACTGTTCTCGCGCTCCACCGGCCGCCTGCTCTGTTCGTCCGACACCGCGCTCCGGAACGGCGTCTACCTGCCGGCGAATGAGGATCCGAGCTTCCGGGTTCCGCTGCTGCCTCCACCTGCCACCTATGTCGAGAGCGGCTTCCGGGTCAACACCCAGCCGGTCCCGTGGAAGGGTGAGCACGGCGCGGCCCACACGGGCGTGATGGTTTACGCCGTGCCGGTCTCAAACCTCAACGAGACGCTGCGGGAGGTCAGGATCTTCCTCGCGGGCGGTGTCGTCGCAGGATCGATCCTGGCGCTGCTGGCCGGCCTGCTGGTCGCACAGCGAGCGATGCGCCCAGTGGTCGAGCTGACCGACGCAGCGCGCGAGATCGAGCGCACGCGCGATCCGACCCTGCGCGTGCCCCAGCCCGAGGCCGACGACGAGGTTGCAGAGCTCGCACGCACACTCGAGTCGATGCTCGGCGCACTCGATGCCGCTCGCAACGAGAGCGAGGCGGCCCTGGTGCGGCAACGGGAATTCGTTGCCGACGCCTCCCATGAGCTTCGGACTCCACTCACCAGCGTGCTCGCAAACCTCGAGCTGCTCGCAGATGAGCTCGACGGCGAACAGGCCGACTCGGCGAAGTCGGCGCTGCGCTCGACGCGCCGCATGCGCCGTCTGGTGGCTGACCTGCTGCTGCTTGCGCGTGCCGACGTCGGCCGCCAGCAGCCGCGGCGCCGCACAGACCTGGCCGATCGGCTGACCGACGCGGCCGCCGAGCTCGGACCGAGCATTGAGGACCACGACGTGAGAATCGATCCAACCTCAGCTCCGATCGATGGCAACAGCGATGACGTGCACCGGCTTATCCTGAACCTGATCGAAAACGCGGCCAGTCACACCCCGCCCGGCACACACATCAATGCGTCCACCGGTATCCGCGACGGCTTCCCGACGCTGGTGGTGCAGGACGACGGGCCCGGCATCGCGCCGGAGCTTCAGCGCCGCGTCTTCGAACGCTTCGTCCGCGGCGGGGGTGACACCGGTGCTGGGGCCAGCGGCACCGGCCTCGGGCTCGCGATCGTCGAGGCCGTCGCCAGCGCGCATCAGGCCCGCATCACGCTGCGGTCGCTGCCGGAGACCATGGGAACCAGATTCGAGATCGTGTTTCCGCCCTCCCGCGACCCCGCCGACCCCGACGTGCGCGCGCCACTGCCCTCAGACGAAGGCCGTGCTCAGACTTCGACCACCACTGGAAGGACCATCGGGCGACGTCGCAACCGGTCGTAGACGAACGCCGCGAGGTCATCGTGCAGCTCCTCCTGGAGTAGATCCACCTCGTGGATGCCGTCCGCCGTTGCCCGCGCGAGTGAGCGTTCGACCTCGGTCCGGATCTCCTGCCTGAGCTCCTCCGCCTGTTCGACGAAGGGGACGCCACGGAAGATCACCTCCGTGTCGGTCACCGGCGAGCCGTCGGACTCTGAGATCGTCGCTACCACGATGAAGATTCCGTCGGCCGACAGCATGCGTCGGTCGCGGAGCGCCACGTCGGCCGGATCGCCGATGTCCACCCCGTCGACGAAGATCATCCCCGACTGGACCGCCTCGCCGAATCCGGCTCCGCGTTCGTCGATCTCCAGCGGCAGCCCATTGGCCCCGCGGAAGATGTTCTCGGGGTCGATCCCGACCGCCTCGGCCAGACGTCCGTGCAGGTGTATCCGCTTGTGGTCTCCGTGTACCGGCATCACGTACCGCGGCCGCACGAGGTTGAGCATCAGCTTCAGCTCCTCGGCGTAGCCGTGGCCGGAGGCGTGGATCTGGGCGTCGGCGGTCGTCACCACCTCGCAGCCGATGTGGTAGAGCCGATCGACCGTCTCGTTGACGGCTCGCTCGTTGCCCGGGATCGGCGTCGCCGAGAACACCACCGTGTCACCCTCACGCAGTTTGATCTGGCGGTGATCGTTGTGGGCCATGCGTCTCAGCGCAGACAGCGGCTCGCCCTGGGAACCGGTCGAGATCACGACCACCTTGTGGTCGGGCCAATCCGCAACCTCCTGGGGCTGGATCAGGAGGCCGTCGGGTACCTCGATATGGCCCAGTGAGCGGCCGATACCGACGTTCTTGCGCATCGAACGACCGACCAGCGCGACCTTGCGTCCCAGCGAAGATGCCGCATCGATCACCTGCTGCACACGGTGGATGTTGGAGGCGAAGCTGGTGACGACGATCCGTCCCTCGGCCCGCGCAAACACCTCCTCCAGATGCGGCCCGACGACCCGCTCCGAGGGCGAGAACCCCGCCCGGTCGGCATTGGTCGAATCGCCGCAGAGCAGCAGCACGCCCTCGCGCCCGAGTTCCGCCAGCCGCTGCACGTCGGCCGGATCGCCATCGACGGGGGTCTGGTCGAACTTGTAATCCCCGGTCATGAGTATCGTGCCCGCGTCACACGTGAGCGCAACCGCGCAGGTGTCCGGGATCGAGTGGGTCATGTGGATCAGCTCGATGTCGAAGGCCCCGGCCGCGACCTCATCGCCCGGCATCACCTCGACCAGTTCGACCTCGCGAAGCTTGTGCTCGTCGAGCTTGGAGCGTGCCATCGCGATGGTCAGACGCGAGGCGTACACCGGCGGCAGCTCACCGTATTTGCGAAGGTCGCGAAGCACCCACGGGAGCGCCCCAAGATGGTCCTCGTGCCCGTGCGTGATCACGATCGCCTCGATCTGCTCGACGCGGTCGCGCAGATACGAGAAGTCTGGCAGCACCAGATCGATGCCGAGCATCTCGGCGGTCGGAAAACGCAGTCCGACATCCACGACGACGATCGAGTCGTCGTACTCGATCACCATCATGTTCTTGCCGATCTCGCCCAGACCCCCGAGCGGCAGCACGCGAAGCTTGCTGGTGCCGCTCACGCCTGCGTCGCCTCGAGCATGCCGTGGCGCTCAAGCAGCGCGCGGATGATCTCCGTCTCGTGCTCATCAAGCGGCACATAGGGCAGCCTCGGGCCGCCAACGTCGATGCCGATCAGCCGTAGCGCGGCCTTGTTGGTGCACGCCGCGGGCGCCACCCCCATGTCACGGTAGACATCGCTCAGCGAGGCGTCGATCGCCGCCCGGTTCTCGGGCTCATCTGCGATCCGCTTCATCTCGCGCCCGAAGATGTGACTGCCGGTGAGGATGCCGCCGGCCTCCCCCATGTCGAGCACCGGTGCCAGCAGGTCGTCGTTGCCGGCATAGAGCTGGAGACCGTCGATGTGGGCGACGTTGTCCGGGTTGGCCTGCTTGACGCCGACGATGTTGGTCATCTGCCCCAATTCGGCGAGCAGATCGTTGGACATGTCCGCGCCGGTGCGCTGGGGGATGTTGTAGAGCAGGATCGGGAGATCGGTCGCGGAGTTGACCTCCTGAAAGTGCCGGACGATTCCACGTCGGTTCGGGCGGTTGTAGTAGGGGTTGACCGAGAGCAGCGCATCCGGCCGCATGGCCGTCGCCTTCTCCGTGAGCTTGATCGCGTGGCGGGTGTCATTGGAGCCCACGCCGGCGATCACCGTCTTGTCCGGGAAGGCAGCACGCACCTCGCCGGTCACGAACTCGATGAAGCCCAGGTGCTCGTCGTCATCGAGCGTAGCTCCCTCGCCAGTCGTGCCGCACACGACCAGGCCATCGGAGCCGTTATTCAGCAGGTGATGCACAAGGCGGACCGCCGCGGCCTCATCGACCCCTCCCGAGGCGTCGAACGGCGTCACCATCGCGGTCAGGATCGTTCCGAGGTTCAAGGTCATCGCTTCCGGATCATTTCACAGGAGGTGCTCGAGGCCTACCACCAGTGGCTCGGGCAACTTGCCGACCCTGCGCACCGCCAGCAGCACCCCCGGCATGAACGACTCGCGATCGAGCGAGTCGTGACGAATCGTCAGTGTCTGACCGACGTCACCGAGGATCACTTCCTCGTGCGCCACCAGGCCCGGAAGGCGTACCGAGTGGATGTGCGGTTCGGGCCGATCCGGTGCCGCGGCGTGCATCAGCTGCGCGGTACGCTTGGCCGTCCCGCTCGGCTTGTCGACCTTGGCCGCGTGATGCAGCTCGATGATCTCCGCGGCACGCATGTGCTTTGCGGCCTGTGCGGCGAACTGCATCAGCAGCACCGCACCGATCGCGAAGTTCGGCGCAACCAGGACGTTGGCTCCCTCCAGACCCTGAACCTCGGCGATGTCGAAGCCTGTGGTGCCGACCACCACGTGAACTCCGGCGGCGACAGATGCCCGGATGTTTGCGACGGCTGTACTCGGGACGGAGAAGTCCACCAGCACATCAGGCTGGTGATCTGCCAGCGCGGTGCCCAGTTCGATCCCGAGGGACGGATCGATGCGAGCCACCAGCTCCATGTCATCGGCGTCCTCGACCGCGGCGCACGTGGTCGATCCCATGCGCCCGGCGGCGCCGCTGACAGCGACCCGGATCACGCCGCCGCCACCGCGTCGGCAGAGGCGAGCGCTTCGTCGAAGCGTCGCTGGTCGGGACCGATGCCGGCGATCGACAATTTCGCCGGATCCCAAAGCTCGGTGGCGAGTTCCTCCAGGTCAGACACGGTGACCGCGTCGATGCGGGCGACCACCTCGTCTAGGCCCAGAAGCGGCGCCCCGGCCAGCATCTCGGATCCGAGCCGGCTCATGCGCGCTCCGGTCGACTCGAGGCCAAGCAGAACTCGACCCTTCAGGTTCTCCTTGGCGCGGACAAGTTCCTCAGAAGTCGCCGGGGCGGCACGCAGCCGCGCCAGCTCAGTCTCGACGATCCCCATTGCGGCACCGAGGTTGTCGCCGCGGGTACCGACGTAGAGGCCGACCTGACCCGAGTCCTGGTATGCGCCGCTGAACGAATAGACCGAATAGGCGAGCCCGTGGCGCTCGCGCACCTCCTGAAACAGGCGCGAGGACGACGTTCCGCCGAAGATCGTGTCGAGCACCCGCAATGCGAAACGACGGTCGTCGTGGCGCGAGAGCCCAGGTCCGCCGACGCAGATGTGGAACTGCTCAGTGTCCTTGCGCTCGAAGCGCGTGGTACCGGGAGCCGGGTCAGGTGCGGGAAGAAAGGGCGCGCCAGCGGGCGCGCCCGTCGCGTCGGACGAGGGAAGCTCAGGGTTGGCGAGTGCCACCAGGGCGTCGTGCTCGACGGCGCCGGCGGCGGCGATCACGATGTTGGTCGGCCTGTACCGGGCGGCGTGAAAACTCGCGATCTCAGCCGCCGGCGTGTCCGCGATCACCGAGGCGTGGCCGATGATCGCCCGCCCCAGCGGATGCCCGCCGAAGATCGCGGAGCCGAGGACGTCGAAGATCTTCTCCTGAGGGTCGTCCTCGTACATCGCGATCTCCTCGAGGATCACCGCTCGCTCGGCCTCGATCTCGGTCAGCGCCGGCCGGAACACCATGTCGGCGATCACCTCGAACGCTCGCGGCAGATGCTCGTCGATCACCCGCGCGAAGACCGACGTGGTCTCCTTGCCGGTCCCCGCGTTGAGCTCCGCGCCCATACCGTCGAAGATCTGATCGATCTCCAGCGAGCTGTACCTGGATGATCCCTTGAACAGCAGGTGCTCGAGCAGATGCGAGAGACCCGCCTCCGGCTCGGATTCGGCCCGCGAGCCGGTTCCGATCCAGAACCCCAGCGACACGGACCGGACGGCAGGCATGGTCTCCGTCACGATCCGTACGCCGGAATCGAGCGTCGTCAGTCGATGCTCGGGCGTCACTTTGCGTGCAGTGTGGTCAAGCGATGCAGGGGTTTGTTACGCGCGGTCGGGGTCGCTGTCGCGGACGCCGCCACGGTCGCGGTCGCCGCGGTTGCGATCCCGGTTGCGATCGCGACCACCCCGATCCCCGCGGTCGCCACGGTCCCGGTTGGGACGGTCCCCGCTGCCGTTATCGGTCTTGACCAGCGTGACCAGCTCATCGACGCTCTTGCCCGCGATCTCAGGATCATCGGCGAGGCGCAGGCCGATCCGCCCCCGCTCACGGTCCACCTCGACCACGCGCACGACCAGCTCGTCGCCCTTGTTGAGCACCTCCTCAACGGTCGCGATCCGGCGGCCCGGTGCAACGTTTGAGATGTGCAACAGACCGTCCGTGCCCTTGGCCAGCTCGACGAATGCGCCGAACGTCGTCGTCTTGACGACCTTGCCGCTGAACTCGTCGCCGATCTCGACCTCCTTGGTCATCGACCGGATGCGGTCGATCAGGGCGTCGCCCAGCTCGCGATTCGACGCATAGACCAGCACCTGACCCTCGTCGTTGACATCGATCTGGGACTCGAACTCCTCCTGCAGCGAGCGGATCGTCTCGCCACCCTTGCCGATCAGCAGGCCGATCTTCTCGGGGTCGATCTTGATCGTGGCGATACCCGGGGCGTACTTGGACAGCTCGCCGCGCGGCGCCTCGATCACGTCGTTCATCTTGCCGAGGATGAACTCCCGTGCCGCGCGGGCCTGAGCCAGCGCGTCGCGCATGATCTCGAAGCTGACGCCCGTGATCTTGATGTCCATCTGCAAGGCGGTGATCCCGTCATTGGTGCCGGCGACCTTGAAGTCCATGTCGCCGAGGTGATCCTCGACGCCGGCGATATCGGTCAGGACGATGTAGTCATCGCCCTCCTTGATCAGGCCCATTGCGATCCCCGCGACCGGCTTCTTCAGCGGCACTCCGGCGTCCATCAGGCTGAGGCTCGAGCCGCAGACCGATGCCATCGAGCTCGAGCCGTTTGACTCGAGAATCTCGGAGACGACGCGGATCGTGTACGGGAAGTCCTCCTGGCTCGGGATCATCGGTACCAGTGCCCGCTCTGCGAGCGCGCCGTGACCGATGTCGCGGCGCTTCGGGCCGCCAAGGCGACCTGCCTCACCGACGCTGAACGGCGGGAAGTTGTAGTGGTGGAAGTAGCGCTTGGCCGTCTCCAGGCCAAGCGTGTCCAGCCGCATCTCCTCGCGCGTGGTGCCGAGCGCCACGCTCGACAACGCCTGGGTTTGGCCGCGCGTGAACAGCGCCGAGCCGTGCGTGCGCGGGGTCACCGAGACCTCGATGTCGATCGGCCGAATCTCCTCGGAGCCACGACCGTCCGGACGGATCTTCTTGACCGCGATGCGCTCGCGGATCAGTGACTTCTCGAGCTTGTCGGCGGCGCGCTGGGCCTCAGCGGCCTTGTCCTTGTACTCCTCGGCCTCAGGATCGCCGGCGTACTTCTCGACGATCTGGAGCTTGACAGCCTCGGTCCCGTCCTGGCGCTCGAGCTTGTCCTCGACCTGGGTGGCGGCGTCCAATGCGCCCTCGTACGAGCCCTTGACCTGTGCGTACAGCTCATCGCTGACGCCCGGAGCGGTGAACTCGATGTCCGGCTTTCCGGCCTTTGCTTTGAGCTCCGCCTGCGCCGCGCAGAGCTTCTTGATCGCGTCATGCGCGATGTCGAGCGCGTCCAGGATCTCCGCCTCGGGGATCTCGTTCGCGCCGGCCTCGACCATCGTGATTCCCTCGCTGGTGCCGGCGACGATCAGGTCGAGATCGGTGTTGTCGAGCAGGTCCGCCTCGTCCGGATTGACGACGAAGTTGCCATCGATCTTGCCGATGCGCACGGCGCCCACCGCGGCGGCCACCGGCGCACCGGACAGCTGCAGCGCCGCGGACGCACCGTTGATCGCCAGGATGTCGTAAGGATTGACGTGGTCGACGGACAGCGGCATCGCGACCAGCTGCGTCTCATAGCGCCAGCCCTTTGGGAAGAGCGGGCGGATCGGACGGTCGACCATGCGCGCCGTGAGCGTCGCCTTCTCCCCTGCGCGGCCCTCGCGCTTGAAGAATGAGCCGGGGATCTTGCCCGCGGCGTACATACGCTCCTCGACGTCGACTGTGAGTGGCAGAAAGTCCGCGTCGCGGAGATTGCCGATGACTGCGGTGCAGAGCACCATCGTGTCGCCCGCACGGACGACCACTGCGCCGGTGGCCTGCTTGGCCAGCTTTCCGGTCTCGAGCGAGATCTCCTTGCCGGAGATGTCGACGGACAGCCGGGTAACGGCGTCAGACATATTCAGTTCCCTTCTTCTCTCCGCCCTTCGGTCGGCGGAGTGCTTCGTTTCTTATCTCTTGAATCCGAACGGAGCAGATGCTAGCGGGTGGCGCTCGAGCAGCGATTCCGTGCGCTCAGCGTCGCGAGAGTACGGCCAGGACCCGCTGCGCTTGGGCGGCTGGATCAGATTTGAAGGCGTCGCGAGTGATCCGCACCGTCGGAATGCCAGAGGTCGCAAGGATGTGAGCGTCCTGCGTTCGATCGTGCTCGTAGGCGCGCCTTGTTCCGTGAGTGGCCCAGCCGTCGAGTTCCACGACCAGCAGATCAGGCGTGAACAGGACGTCCACGCGCGCACCGGCCACGTGCACGTTCATCTCGTACTCCGGGAGTCCGTAGCTCCGGGCGAAGCGCGGCCAGTCAACCTCGAACGCCGAGCGCTTCGCTTCGCCGGCGCTCACGCCGGCGAGCTGTATCAGGATCCGTGCGCCAGGGTGCCTGGGGTTGCGCCTCGCCACGTCGACCAGTTCGTCATTGCTGACAAGATTGCGCATCCGCAGCTCGTTGTGGAAGTGATCAAGCCTGCGCATGCCGATCCGGGGTGAGATGTCGAGCATTGTTCGAGCCGGGCTGGTCACGCGGACACCTCTGTGAACTCGGACGTCGTGACGCTGAAGCTTGCCGCAGCGGCGAACTCGCAGCCCGGGCAGCCGGAGTCGACGCGGACTCACCAGCTCCAGCCGCTGCGGCCAGCGCTCCATCAGCCCCCAGAGAGCGGCCGCCGAGCGGTCGGCGAGGGCGCTGGTGGGGCCGGCCGCCAGAAGCGCACCGTGAGCGCGGTCCACCGGATTGGTCGGTAGGTGGCCGACGGCATACACGCCGTGGTGCACGCGAATCAGCTCGCCTCGGGCCAGCCGTCCCTCGACAGCTCGCCTCCGAAGGCCGAGCCCAAGCAACTGCGTCCGCGTCGCGTGCCCGCCCTGCCGCCGCGCGAGGGCTGCGATCCGGCGGTTGGTGTCGCGAATCCCCGGCTCAGGTGGATTTGCGACACCTGAGCCGCCACGGACGCTGCTGTTCACCGGTTCTGGCATGCGTGTTAGAGGCTCCGCGACCCTCTAATTGACCCCCTCCGCACCATAAGAAACCCGCTATTTGCGGGCAACTCTTCGTGCCCATCAGCACAATCGGACCCGCCGGTCCGGTTGTGCTAGCTTAAACGGACCGACCGGTCCAGTTTCTTACCACTTTCCAGCAGACCACCCCGGAGGAAGCCTTGCCATCAATAACCAAAACGAATAATCGCTGGCTTGTTCTGGTTATAGTCTGTTTGGCGCAGTTCATGGTCGTGCTCGACAACACG
Source organism: uncultured Conexibacteraceae bacterium (assembly GCA_963848435.1). Classification (GTDB taxonomy): domain Bacteria; phylum Actinomycetota; class Thermoleophilia; order Solirubrobacterales; family Solirubrobacteraceae; genus Palsa-465. The sequence goes on from CAWKDQ010000012.1 coordinate 149,814, forward strand.
ATCGTGAACGTCGCGCTGCCGTCGATCCAGAAGGGCCTGCACTTTGCGCCCGCGAACCTGGAGTGGGTCGTGAACGCCTACACCCTTACCTTCGGCGGTTTCCTGCTCCTCGGCGGTCGAGCCGCTGACCTGCTCGGGCGCCGGCGCCTATTCGTCGCAGGAGTCGTGCTGTTCGCAAGCGCGTCCCTGCTCAACGGCCTGGCCCAGTCCTCGACGATGCTGATCCTCGGACGCGGGCTCCAGGGCCTCGGCGCCGCATTGGTATCGCCGGCGGCACTGTCGATCATCATGACGACCTTCCAGGATCACACTGAACGCACCCGTGCGCTCGGGGTCTGGTCCGCGATCGCAGCCGGCGGCGCCGCCTTCGGTCTGCTGCTCGGCGGCGTCCTCACCGATCTCGTCTCCTGGCGCTGGAACTTCTTCGTGAACGTCCCGGTCGGGATTGCAACAATCCTGCTGGCCACGCGTTTTGTGCCCGAATCACATGCGGACCTCGGGCACCGTCGCTTTGATGCGGCCGGCGCCACGACGGTGACCGCAGGCCTGCTCGCGATCGTCTTCGGGATCGTCAAGGCTCAACCGTGGGGCTGGGGTTCGGACAGGACGCTGGGCGTGCTGGCACTCGGCGTGATCCTGCTGGCCAGCTTCGTGCTGATCGAGTCGCGCTCCGGTGCACCGCTGGTCAAGCTGTCGATCTTCAAGGTCCGAACGATCTCAACCGCAAACGGAGTGATGATGCTGGTCGCCTCGGGGCTGTTCGGGATGTTCTTCTTCGTCTCGCTGTACGTCCAGGACGTGCTGCACTACAGCCCGCTGCAGGCCGGTTTCGCCTTCCTGCCGATCTCGCTTGGGATCGTGATCGGAGCGGGCATCTCGCAGGCGATCATCCCTCGAATCGGGGTTCGCAACGTCGCGGTGATCGGCCTGGTCCTGGCGACGCTCGGGGTTCTGGTGATGACCCGGGTGCCGGTCGACGGTCAGTACCTCGGTAACCTGCTGGTCGGCTTCGTGCCAATGTCGATCGGCCTGGGCCTCGTGTTCGTACCACTGACGCTATTGGCGACTACCGGTGTCACCAACGACGACGCCGGGTTGGCCTCGGGGCTCTTCAACAGCGCCCAGCAGATCGGCGGGTCGCTCGGTCTGGCGATCCTGGCGACACTCTCGGTCGATCACACCCAAAACCTGATCAAGGCCGGAGTCGACACGACCCAGGCCACGGTCTCCGGATACCACATCGCCTTCACGGCCTCAGCGGTCATGATGGCCGCTGGTGCCGCGGCGCTGGTGGTGCTGCTGCGCAAGCGCCACCTGGAGGGCCTTGAGTTCGATCCCGCCGGGTTGATCGCGGCGGCATGAGAGACTCCCGCCCATGAGGAAGGACGCGGAACGCAACCGTCAGCGTTTGCTGGAGGCGGCTGACGCCATGTTTCGTGAGCGCGGCGTCGAGGTCAGCGTCGGCGAGATCGCCGACGCTGCCGGCGTCGGCCGCGGCACGCTGTTCCGCCATTTCAAGAGCAAGGACGAGCTGATCGCGGCCGTGTTCGTCGCGCGGCTCGGAGAGGTACTCGAGTACGGCAGGGCACTGCTCGTCGAGGACCCGGACGACGCCGAGGTGACGTTCACCTTCGTCGCGGGCCTGGTGCACCGTCAGGAGGAGAATCGCGCGCTGATCCAGGCGATGACTGACGATCTCTTCACCACGGCGCCGGGCCTCGAGCGGGTCCATTCGGCACTGCTCGAGCTCCTGGGAGCACTGATGGCCCGTGGCAAGCGGGCGGGCTCAATCCGGCCCGAGGCCACTCCCACGGACATGTTGGTGCTGATCAAGGGCCTGTGCATGAACGCGCCGACAAATGGCCCGCTGCCGCCGGAGACGATCCAGCGGCACCTCGACCTGGTGCGCGCGGCGCTGACCACACCCGAGTACTCCCGCCCGCTAAGTGGCCAACCCGCGCCCATGCCCGTCTGAGAGGCGGGCCAGCAGGTCCCGCAGCGGCTCGCCGAAGTAGCCCTGCCCCTCGAAGAACACCGTCGGGGTGGTGACGACGCCTCCGCGGACACCGTCCCTGAAGTCGCACTGGACCCGCTCGGCCACTACCTCCCCCCGGCGATCGGCCTCAAACAGATCGAGATCAAGGCCCAACGCCTCAGCCCGCGCCCACAGGTGCGGGTCATCGAGCCGACCCTGGTCCGCGAGGATGCTGTCGTGCATCTCCCAGAACCGCCCCTGCTCTGCAGCTGCCTCTGTGGCGCAGGCGGATGCCCACGCGCGCGGGTGCGCCGAGCGCACGGGAAAGTGGCGAAACGCCAGACGTGCCAGACCGCCGCCGACCAGCCGAGCCAGGCGCACATGCAGGACGGCGCAGTACGGGCACTCGAGGTCCGCGTACTGCACCAGGAGCGGCGCGCCCTCCGTGCCGCGCACGTGGTCGCGCTCTGAGAGCTCGGGTATCGGCGCGGAACGCAGGTCGCTCATCGCCGGTGCCTGACCGCTCTGCCCGAGACTCTGTCAGGCCGCAGCGGCCTGCAGGCCGTCGAAGATCAGGTTCGCGCCCGGCAGCTCGCCGGGCGACTCTGCCTGGTAGCTCCAGCGGACGGTTGCGTCGGGGCCGATGATCAGCAGCGCCCGCTGTGGGAATCCGCCGGGGTGATAGACGTCGAAGGCCCGGCACGCGGCCCCCTTGGGCTCGAAGTCGGAAAGCTGGGGCATCTCGATGCCGAGCGCCCGCCTGAACGCTCCCTGCGACCAGACCGAGTCGCAGGAGACGCCGTAGAGCGTCGCCCCGTGCTCGGCGAACTCGGTGCGTAGATCGTCGTAAAGGCTGAGCTGATCGCTGCAGACGGGGCTGAACGCGAATGGATAGAAGACCAGCACGGTCGTCTTGCCGTGAAGGTCCGCATCCGTGAACGTCGTATCGTCAGCCCCATTGAGGCTGAACTCCGGGACGGCAGAGCCGGCCGGAATTGGACTCACTTGCGCAGGCCGAGCTCTTTGACCAGGGCGCGATAGCGCTCCAGGTCCTTGCGCTCGAGATACCGCAGGAAGCGGCGACGCTGGCCGACGAGCATCAGCAGTCCCCGGCGAGAGTGGTGGTCCTTCTTGTGGGTGCGCAGGTGATCGGTCAGTTGGTTGATGCGCTCGGTCAGCTGAGCAACCTGGACCTCGGTCTTGCCCGTGTCCTGCGGTGAGTCACCGAACTTCTCGGTGAGCTCCGATTTCTTTTCCTGTGTAAGACTCATTCGACCCCCGAGGCTAGCAGTTCGCGGGTCATTTCCACGTCGCGATGCATCTGCGCGACCAGTTCCTCAACGCTCTCGAAGCGCTCCTCGCCACGCAGCCTGGCCACGAACTCAACCGTCAATCGGTGCCCGTACAGGTCCCCGTCGAAGTCGAGAATGAACGCCTCTATCAGAGGCGCCAGCCCGTCGCCGAAGGTCGGCCTCACACCGACATTCACCGCGGCCAGCCGCTCGCCGACCCGGCAGGCGTAGACGCCATGCCCAGGGCACACGATCTCAGGGTTCGGCCTGATGTTCGCGGTCGGGAACCCGAGCTCGCGACCGCGCCTGTCTCCGGAGACGACCTCGCCCCGGATCCGGAACGACGAGCCCAGCAGGCGCGCCGCCTCCTCGACCGCCCCCTCGCCCACGAGCGCGCGGATGCGCGTGGAAGAGATGACGCTGCCGTCAGCCTCGACCAGCGGCACGACGCGCGCTTCAAAACGGCCATCGGCGGCCAGCATCGCCGCGTCGCCCTGGGCGCGGTGACCGAAGCGGAAGTTCGAGCCGACCGACACCTGCGTTGAACAGAGCGTGCCAACGAGCACCGAATCGATGAACTCGGAGGCTTCGACAAACGCGAACCCGCGATCAAACGGGACGACAACCATCTCTTCCACCCCGAGCTCGGCCATCAGCTCCGCCTTGACCTCGAGGCTGGCGAGCAACTGCAGCGCCCATTCCGGATTGACGACCATCGCTGGATGTGGATCGAACGTCAGCACCGTGTCGCTGCCCGCGATCACGGCTCGGTGCCCGATGTGAACGCCATCGAACTCGCCCACCGCCACGCGGCGTGGACGCGGTTCGACCTCACTGAGGGGGGTAACGCGCATCGGGTCAGGAAGCGTAGTGACTCGCGGCGTCGGCCCCGGCGATGCGGCGGAGCGCCAGCTCCAACGGGAGCAGGCGCTCCGGGTCCGCCTGCGATACATCGAAGTCCCCGATGCGTGTGCGGCGCAGCGCCGTGCAGTAGGCGTCGCCCAGATCGGCAATCAGCGATCGCACATAGGTCCCCGACGAGCACTCGATCACAAAGTCGCGCTCGGCGCCCTGGCGCCGAGTCTCCTCGAATCTGTACACGCTCACCTCGCGCAGCGGCATCTCGACCTCGATACCGGCGCGAGCCAGTTTGTAGGCCCGCTTGCCGCGGATCTTCACGGCCGAGTAGGCCGGCGGTCGCTGGTGCACAACCCCGGTCGGGAGCATCAGCTTGCCCTCCGGTACGCGCCCGGTGACGGTCAGCTCGCCCTCGGGATCACCGGTCGTCGAGACGGCACCGAAGCGGGCCGTGACCTCGTAGCGCTTGGGGAGCTCCATCACGAACCGCTGGATCTTGGTTGCGCGGCCGACGAGCACGACCAGTAGGCCTGTGGCGAACGGATCCAGTGTGCCCGCGTGCCCCACCTTGACGCTGCGATCACGGCGACGGCGAATCTGTGCGACGACGTCGTGCGAGGTGATCCCCGCGGGCTTGTCGCAGAGCAGCAGGCCATCCTCGCTCACGAACTGCTCTCCTGGGGACGCCCCGTGCGGGCCACCAGCTAGGCGTCCGGGAGGTCGGCGAGCTGAGACTCGAGCTGCTCGCTCAGGAAGGCGATCAGTTCCTCCCAGGTCATCGAGGTGCTGAAGCCGGCTGCTGCGCGGTGGCCGCCTCCACCATGGGCACGGGCGATCGCCGACACGTCGACGCGTACGTCACTGGCCCGCAGCGACACCTTGCGCATTCGCGCGCCGTCGGCCGCCTCGGCCGGCTCCCCGGGCGCCGCCAGGCGGTCGCGGACAAGCGCCGCCATGGCCGTGCCACGAACCGCCCGCAGGTGGTCGATCACGCCCTCCGCGTAGCTCTCCGGCGCTCCGGCCGCCTCGAAGTCCTCGGCGCTGAGCTGGGAGGCGGTCAGCCGGTCGCCGTCGTGGCGCTCGGTGTTAGCCAGACCACGGGCGAGCAGTGCCAGCTTGCCGAACGGAACGCCCTCATATACCTGCTGGTAGATGGCGTGCACGTCAACCCCCGCCTCGATCAGTTCCGCGGCCATACGATGCGCACGCGGCCCGGTGTTCTCATACATGAAGCAGCCGGTGTCGGTGATCAAGCCGACATACAGCGCATCGGCGATCGTCGGCGTCAGCTCGACGCCGAGCGCATGGGCCAGATCCCAGATCATCTCCGCCGTACAGGACGCTTCCGCGTTCACGTAGTTGACGCAGCCGAAGCGCGTGTTGTCATGGTGATGGTCGATGTTGAGGATGCGGTGCCAGCCGCCGACAGGACGGAGCCGCTCGGCACCGGGGTTGCGCTCGAGGTTGCCGCAGTCCAGGAACACGACCCGGCGCTCGCCGAGGTCGGCAGGTGACTCCGAGACGAGACCGTCGAGTGGCAGGAAGCGGTATTCATAGGGAAGCGGCAGGTCGCTGTCGGCGATGAACATCAGGCAGTCGTGACCAAGGGCGGTGAGCAGGTGCTGCATGGCGACCAGCGATCCGAGCGCATCGCCATCGGGATGCTCGTGCGTCACGAGGATCGTCTTGGCCCCGCCGCGCAGCTCCTCGATCACTCCGGCGCGGGCGGTCTCCACCTCGTCGGCGTCCACGAGGCTACTCATCGCGCGCTCCTGGAGCCTCGGAGCCGTCGACCGGTTCGGACAAGGTGGCGTCCGACGATGAGGGCGAGCCCGCGGGCGGCGCGACCTCGTCGAGCAGCTCGCTGATGCGCATTCCGTGGTCAATCGACTCGTCGTATTGAAACGCGAGGGTCGGCGTGTGCTTCAGCCGCAGTGCCTGGGCCACGCGACCCTGCAGAAAGCCGTGGGCAGAGCGCAGCCCGTCGAGGCTGGCCTCGCGCGCCGCGTCGTCGCCCAGCACGCTCACAAATACCCGCGCATGCCGCAGGTCGGGACTGGTCCGCACACCGGTCACCGTCACGAAGCCGACCCGCGGATCCTGCAGCTCAGTCGCGATCGTGTCGCTCAACACCTCGCGCATCGCCCCGTCAACGCGCCGCATCCGGGCACCGGCCATGCTCTCGCACGCTCCACTTCGAGTGCTCAGACGAGCTCGCGCTCGACCTGACGCGTGGTGTAGGCCTCCATGACGTCGCCCTCCTTGACGTCGGCATAGTTGACGAGCACGATTCCGCAGTCATAGCCGGTGGCCACCTCGCGGACGTCCTCGTTGAAGCGCCTCAGCGAGGCGATCTCACCGTCATAGATGACCGTGCCGTCGCGCACCAGGCGGACCCTGTCACCGCGTGAGAGCTTGCCGTCGGTCACATGCGACCCGGCGATCGTTCCGACGCGGGAGGCGCGGAAGATCTGGCGCACCTCGGCGCTGCCGACGGCCTCCTCGACCTCCTCGGGCGCGAGCATCCCCTGCATCGCAGAGCGCAGCTCATCGATCGCGCGGTAGATCACCGAGTAGTGGCGGATCTCGACGCCTTCGCGCTCTGCCACAGCGCGGGCGTCGCCCACCGGTCGCACGTTGAACGCCAGGATCACCGCGTCAGATGCAGCCGCGAACATCACATCCGACTCGGTGACACCGCCCACAGCGGCGCGAATCACGTTCACCGAGATCTCGTCCTGCGGCAGCTTCGAGATCTCGTCCTGGAGCGCCTCCAGCGAACCGGCGACATCGGACTTGATCACGAGGTTGAGCTCCTGAAGCCCGCTGCCGAGGATGTCCTCGAGCGAGATCCGCTTGCTGCGCTGGCGCGCCAGCGACTCGGTCTTGAGTCGGTTGGCACGCTCGCCCGCGAGCTGGCGTGCGCGGCGATCGTGTTCGACCACCCAGAAACGCTCGCCGGCCTCGGGCACGCCGTCGAAGCCGAGCACCTCGACCGGCTCGCCGGGACTCGCCTGTGCGACGCGCGCACCGGTGAAGTCGTGCATCGCGCGCACGCGACCCCAACTGGCGCCTGCGACCAGAGCGTCACCGACCTCGAGCGTGCCGCGCATCACGAGGATGCTCACGACCGGTCCGCGGCCCGGATCGAGCTTGGATTCGATCACCGTGCCGGAGGCGCCCGCGTCGGGATTGGCACGCAACTCCATGATCTCGGCCTGCGCGACGATCGTGTCGAGCAGATCGTCCAGACCCTGCTGGGTGCGAGCCGAGACGTCGACGAAGTCCACATCTCCTCCCCATTCGACCGGCTGCAGCCCGAGCTGGGTCATCTCGGTCCGCACGCGGGTCGGGTCGGCACCCTCCTTGTCAATCTTGTTGACCGCCACGATCATCGGCACCTCGGCGGCCTTGGCGTGGTCCACCGCCTCCTGCGTCTGCGGTTTGACACCGTCATCGGCGGCGACGACGATCACTGCAAGGTCGGTTACCTTGGCGCCGCGCGCCCGCATCGCGGTGAACGCCTCGTGGCCTGGAGTGTCCAGGAAGGTGACAGTGTGCGTGTCGTGGTGGACCTGGTATGCGCCGATGTGCTGGGTGATTCCGCCCGCCTCGCCGGCAGCCACCTCGGTCTCGCGGATCGCATCGAGCAGCGAGGTCTTGCCGTGGTCGACGTGACCCATGATCGTCACGACCGGCGCGCGCTCGACCAGCTGGTCCTCGGAATCGTTGAACACGACCTCTGTCGCGGTCTCGTCCTCGGCGTGGACGATCTCGACTTCCTTGCCGAACTCGACGCCGAGCAGCTCGATCGTGTCGTCCGGCAGCGTCTGCGTCTGGGTCTTCATGTCACCCAGCTCCATCAGCTTCTTGACGATCTCGGGAACGCGCACATCCAGATACTCGGCCACATCCTTGACGGTCGATCCGGAGTTGATCCGGATCACGTCGGGCGCGGTGTTGGCCGTCTGCGCCGGACGCGACTCGGCCTCGTCGTCATATACACCGCGGCGGCGGCGGCCACGGCGCTGGCGGCGAGGCTGCTGTGCTGGCCCGCCACCGGGTGCCCCCGGCGCAGCGGGCGCGCGGCGCGAGGCCTGCGCGTCGATCACGACGCGGCGACGCCCGCCGGCGTTGCCGGGAGCGCGCTCACCCTGGAGCGAGTCGCGGGTGGGGCGCTTGTGGTGGTCTGCGTCTGCGGGCGGCTTTGCGGCCGCATCGGTACCGGACGCAGCCACGGCATCGCCTGCAGGTGCTGCCGGCGGCGCGGACGCGGTCTGAGGGGAAGGCTTCTCGGCCTGGGGCCCGCTGGCCCCAGGCTTGGCCGTGGCCTCCTTGGCGGCCTGTGGCTTGCCGGTGGTGCCGGCCTTTGCCGCAGCAGCGGAGGCCGCCGGCTTCGCAGAGGCCGACTTGGCGGCAGCCGGCTTGGCGGCCGGCGTGGCCTTGGTGGCCGCGGCCTTGGATTTGGCGGGAGTGGCGGTCTTGGCGGCCGCGGCAGGCTTGTCCGCCGCAGGACGCGCCTTCGCTGCAGCGGCCGGCTTCGGCGCGCGCTGCTTCGGTGCTTCTTCGGTGGACTTGGTCATCGATCTCTCAGTGTAGATGTGCGTTCAGTGCCGGGACGGCGGTCAGGAGTCGGTTGGAACCTGGTCTGAGCCGGTCCCCTCGAGCGCCTGGTGGGCCTCGATGCCGCAGTAGCGGGACCCGGGCAGCGCGGCGTTGGGGCAGCGACGGCCGTTCGAGAGGATCGCGTGGCAGCGGCCACTGGTCTCCTCCTCCTCGTACCCGGCCTCGACCTCCTCGGCGGCGAAGTCGGTCTCGGAGCGGATGTCGATCCGCCAGCCCGTCAGACGAGCGGCCAGCCTTGCGTTCTGGCCCTCGCGGCCGATCGCCAGCGACAGCTGGTCGTCAGGCACGATCACCGTCGCCTGCTTGGCCTCGTCGTCAACCAGCACCTCGCGCACACGCGCCGGCGACAGCGCCTTGGCAACGAACCGCGCGGGCTCGTCGTTATAGGGAATGATGTCGATCTTCTCGCCGCGCAGCTCGGAGACGACCATCCGCACTCGCGACCCGCGCGGGCCGACGCAGGCGCCGACCGGATCGACGCCATCGACGTGGGACACCACCGCGATCTTCGAGCGATATCCGGGCTCACGCGCGACGCCGGTGATCTCCACCAGTCCGTCGGCGATCTCCGGGACCTCGAGCTCGAACAGGGACTTGATCAGCTCAGGGTCACGCCGCGAGACGATGATCGACGGCCCCTTGGTGGAGTTGGAGACGTCCTTGATCACTGCCTTGATGCGCTGCGAGTGGTCGTACCGCTCGCCGTCGACCTGCTCGGACTTGGGCAGCAGTGCCTCGACGCGCTCACGCAACTGGACCAGCGTGTATCGCGAGTCGGACTGCTGCACGATGCCGGTGATCAGCTCGCCGACGCGGTCGCGGTACTCCTCGAACATCATGTCGCGCTCAGCCTCGCGGATGCGCTGGAAGATCACCTGCTTGGCGGTCTGGGCAGCGATGCGCCCGAAGTCGTGCGGGGTGACGTCCTCGGTCTCGATCTGGTCCTCGAACTCCTTGAGCTTCTCGAGGTCGATCTCAGGTGCCGGGGGCTCGCGCATCTCACCGGTCTCCGGGTCGACGGATGGCTCCTGGTCGGTAGTGGCCTCGATCAGCAGCTGCTCCTCGATCTCCGGCGGGATCTTCAGCTCCCAGACCGTGAAATCACCCGTATCCCGGTCCATCTCGACGCGCGCATAGGGAGCCGACCCAGGCGTCTTCTTGTAGGCCGACAGGAGTGCGTCTTCGAGCGCCTCCATGAGCTTCTCGGCGGAGATGTTCTTCTCGGCGGCAAGGCCGCGGACGGCTTCAAGGATCTCTTTTGACATTGGTCCTCTCAGTCACCAGGTACAAGGTTGGAGCGTGCGATCTGCTCGTAGGGAATCGAGACGACACCCTCACCCGCCGCAATCGTCACATCGTCGTCAGAGACTCCGACCAGCTCGCCGGTCACGCTTCCGTGCCCGTCGCGGGCCTCACGCAGGCGAAGCCGCGCGCGCTGGCCCAGAAAGCGGCGAAAGTGCTGTGGTTTGGTCAGCGGCCGATCCGCGCCCGGAGACGAAACCTCGAGCGTGTAGTTCTCCCGGTATTCGCTCAGCAGGTTCGTGACCTGCTCGCAGTGGGCGAACGTGACCCCGTCCGGATGGTCGATGAAAAGACGCAGCGTGTCCCCGTCGATGACCTCGACGAGCAGCACTTCGATATCAGGCGCACCGCTTGCGACGCGAGTCTCGATATCCGTGTTGAGTGCTGGCAACGCGTCCTCTCTGACTAATGGTCATAAAAAAAGCGGGCGAGCGCCCACTTCCAAAAACTGCCCGCCGGCTTCACTCCGGCTTTACAGAAGCTGTGAAGTTAGCGTAGCACCGGACAGCGCTCGCGTCAGCCCCGGCAAACGTCTCTGCGAACCGCCGCCAGGGCCCTTTCAGGCGTCGCTTTGGCGGCGCCCTGCAGCCCGCTCGGCCGCATCGCGAGCGCGGTCCCGGTACACGCGGTAATCGCTGCGACCCGGCTGCATACACGCGGCCAGCGCGAGCGGCTGCCTGGCCTCGGCGTGGCGTCCCAGCATCTGCAGACTGCGCCCCAGGCAGAACAGCGCATAGTCGTTGGTGGGCGCCAGCTCGACGACCGCCTGAAACTCCTCCGCAGCCTCACGGTAATGCTGAGTCTGGAACAGCGCGCGACCGAACGCCTCGCGGATCGACGTGCTCTGCGGCGAGAGCCTGCTGGCACGCCGGAGCGGAACTGTCGCCTGGTGGTAGTGGCCATCGGCCAGCAACGCCGAGCCGCGGCTGAAGAGCTCGTACAGATCCTCCATGGCCTCACCAATCCTAGTCTCGCGCCGGACGACGCGATCGCCCTAGGCGGCGCCGCGCAGTCGCTGGACCTCGTCCATGACAGCCACGGCCACCTGTTCCTTGGCGGCGCGCTCGACGTGACGACCGCGGCCGTCGCGGCTCAGGATCGTCACCTCGTTGTCAGCCGTGTCAAAGCCGATGTCCGCGCGAGCGATGTCGTTGACGATGATCGCGTCGAGGCCCTTACGCTCGAGCTTCTCGCGACCGTACTGGACCGCGCCGTCGCCGTGCTCGGCTGCGAACCCGATTAGCAGCTGGCCCGCCCGGCGCTGCTGCACCAGACTAGTGAGCACGTCCTCGGTCGGCTCCAGCTCGAGCTTCGTGGGCGCATCGGCGCCGGTCTTCTTGAGCTTGCGGTCGACCGGATCAGCCGGCCTGAAATCAGCCACGGCGGCGGCCATCAGGAGCACGTCGGTCGACGGGAACTCCGCTGCGCATGCGTCTGCGAGCTCGGCAGCCGTCTGCACAGGCAGCACCCGTACACCCTGCGGGATCGCGAGCGCGATGTTGGCCGCAACCAGCGTCACGTCGGCCCCGCGCTTGACACCCTCGGCCGCCAGAGCCAACCCCATCCGCCCCGAGGACCTGTTTCCGATGTAGCGGACGCTGTCGACCGGCTCCCGCGTGCCGCCGGCGGTGACCAGCAACCTCAGGCCGGCCCACTCGGCAGGCGGCAGCGAGGACGGATCGGTAACGCCTGGATCGGCGCCGGCACCCGCTGCGAACCGCTCAACCACCGCCAACAGCTCTGCCGGCTCAGGCAGCCGCCCGACCCCTCGCTCGCCGTAGGAGGCGAGCTCGCCCTCCCCGGGTGGGATCACGACGATGTCGCGCTCAGCCAGGGTCCGGAGGTTCGCCTGTGTCGCCGCATTCAGGTACATCCGATTGTTCATCGCCGGAGCAACCAGAACCGGGCAACCCGCGGCCAGCGCGGCCGTCGTCACGAGGTTGTCCGCCGTACCGGCCGCGAGCTTGGCGATCGTGTTGGCGCTGGCCGGCGCGATCAGGTAGACGTCGGCCCGCTCGACGAGCGCGAGGTGGCTGATCGGAGCGCGGTCGGGCACCGGCTCGCCGGGATAGGCGCCGCGGGCGGGATCCGTCTCGAACTCCGAGGTCAGCACCGGCGCTCCGGTGATTCCGGCGAACGAGGCCTTGCCGACGAAGCGCTCGCTGGTCGGAGTCTGGATCACCCTGACGGCATGGCCTGCCTTGACCGCGAGCCGGGCCGTCTCAAGTGCCTTGTAGGCGGCGATCCCGCCGCTGACGCCGATCAGGAGTCTCAAGTTCAAGCTCCGATTCAGCGCGGTTGGGTGCGGCTCAGGCCGCCGGCCTACCTGTAGTGGTACTTCAGCTTGCCCTGAGCGACCTCTTCGAGCGCGATCGTCAGGTAGTTCTTCGAACGCGTCTCCACCATCGGCGGCGGGAACTCGTCGAAGGACCCCTCACCGAGGTTGTGGTAGTAGGAGTTGATCTGCCGCGCACGCCGCGCGGCAACGACCACGCTTGCGTAGTCGGAGTCGACGTGCTCAAGCAGCTTGTCGATACGGGGAGAGATCACGTGGGGCCCTTCTGGTCGCTTGTTCGTCAGGTGTGTTCGTCCAAGAGTAACGCGACTCCTGCACGTCGCCACCACGCGCGGGGCCTTGGGTGAGGTCGGGCTAGGACCTGGCCAGTTCGCGATCAACGATCGCGGCCAGCGCGGCAGTCGCCTCTTCGAGGCGATCATTGACGACGACATGATGGAATTCCGGCTGGGCGGCGAGCTCCTCGTCGGCGGTCTCCAGGCGCCGCCTGACCTGCTCGGGGGCGTCCGTCCCGCGGGCCGTCAGGCGCGCCTGCAGCGTGTCGCGCGAAGGCGGGGCGATGAACACCTGGACGGCCTCCGGCATCTTCTCGCGGACCTGGCGGGCGCCCTGGACCTCGATCTCGAGCACCACCGGAGTACCGTCGGCGATCCGCGTGTCCAACTCGGCGCGCAGCGTCCCGTAGCGGTTACCGGAGTACTCCGCCCACTCGACGAACTCATCGCGCGCCACGCGATCGGCAAACTCCTCGGGCGTGAGGAAGTGGTAGGCGACGCCGTCCTGCTCTCCGGGCCTGGGCGGGCGTGTCGTCGCCGAGACCGACAGCTCCAGCGCCGGGAACTGCTCGAACAGACTCCGGATCAGTGTGCCCTTGCCTACCCCGGACGGTCCCGTGATGACGAACACCTTGGGCACCCTGTCGGCAGGCCGAACTCCGCGCGGACCGCGATGCGCCGCCGCTAGCGGCGGCGCATCAACTCGACGAGCTCGGCGCGCTGACGCTGTGAAAGCCCGCCGATCGTCTTGGACGGTGAGATCCTGCACGTTGACAGGATCTTGTTGACCTTCACGCGGCCGTATTTCGGCACGGCCAGCATCAGGTCGAAGACCTTTGCGGTCTCGAGGTATTCGGGCGGATCCAGCAGCAACTCGTGAATCGGTTGACGACCCGCCTTCAGGTCGCGTTTGAGCTGGGCACGACGGCTGCGGATGTCATTTGCGCGCTGTAGCGCCTCCATCCGCTGCACGAGCGACCGCTCTGGTGCGGCGATGGGTTTCGTAGGGGAATCAGTGACCGGCGGCATGGCGGGCGACTATACATCTTGGAAGCACCCGATCAACCCTTCATAGGCCAATTTCGGCTCGACCTCAACCTGAGCTTGAGCATTGTCGAGGAAGGTTCCGACAATCCGGCAGGTTTGCAGGCAGTTTCGCGGACGCATGACGGAGTCCGCAGATGAGGTTTAGATCGACACCGACGGGGCCTCCCCGACTCCCTGAAACGGGTCCGGCCACGACTGCCAGACGCCGATAATCCGGGCCGGAAGGTCCGTTTCCGGGCTTGGCGGCGGCATCCGACACGCCTCAATCAGGAGCGACTGTGATTACAGGCGAGAGCGCACGCTGAAGCCGCTTGCGTGCGGGCACCCGGGCCGGGGTACATGCGCGGCGGGCGACGGCGGTCGGGTCAGGAAGCCTGCGCTGAATCGGCGTAGAGCTCTTGCAGCGACACCACGTCCGGCTCACCGTGCGCCGCCGCAGCAATCGCCCGGACCGCGGCGATACCGCCCGACATCGTCGTGATGCACGGCAGCCGGTTCGCAACAGCCGCCGCGCGAATCTCGTACCCGTCGGTGCGCGCGCCGGTGCCGACTGGCGTGTTGATCACAAGGTCGACCTCGCCCCTTGCGATCGCCTCGACGACGTGCGGCGAGCCCTCGGAGAGCTTGTTGATCGTCTGGGCGGGAATCCCCATGCGCTCGAGCGCCTTGGCGGTTCCGCGCGTGGCAATCAGCTTGAAGCCGAGGTCGTGGAGCTGGATCGCGATCCCGGTCGCCGCGGACTTGTCGCGGTCTGCCACCGTCAGGAAGACCGTGCCGCTCGTCGGCAGCCGCGCCCCAGCCGCGGCCTGTGCCTTGGCGAACGCGGTCGGGAAGTCGCGGGCGATCCCCATCACCTCGCCGGTCGAACGCATCTCCGGCCCGAGCAGGACATCGGTCCCGGCGAACCGATCGAACGGCAGCACCGCTTCCTTGACGCAGACATGACCGGTGGCGACCTCGCTGGGCAGCTCCAGGTCGGCGATCCGCTCGCCGAGCATGATCCGGCAGGCCAGCTTGGCGACCGGCAGGCCGATCGCCTTGGAGACGAACGGGACCGTGCGCGACGCTCGGGGGTTGGCCTCGATCACGTGCAGTCCCTCCCCCGCGTGGATCGCGAACTGGACGTTCAACAGCCCGACCACGCCGAGCGCCTTCGCTATCCCCGCCGCCTGGCCACGGATCTCGTCGAGCATCTCCTCGCCGAGCGAGTGCGGCGGCAGCACGCAGGCGGAGTCGCCCGAGTGGATCCCGGCCTCCTCGACGTGCTGCATGATCCCGGCTATCCAGACCTGCTCGCCGTCGCAGAGAGCGTCGACGTCGACCTCGACCGAGTCCTCGAGGAAGCGGTCCAGGTAGATCGTCGGGCTCTCACCGTTGCTGCCAGCGGTCCCGATCACACCGACGCGCTCGAGGTAGTCGCGCAGCCCCTCGACGCTGTAGACGATCTCCATCGCACGACCGCCGAGCACGTAGCTCGGACGCACGAGCAGCGGAAAGCCGACCTCAGGCGCGCGCTGCAGCGCCTCCTCAGGTGTCGAGGCCGACGCATACGGCGGCGCCTGGTAGCCGAGCCGGTCAAGCAGCGGCCCGAAGCGCGCACGATCCTCGGCCAGGTCGATCGCGTCCGTGCTGGTCCCGAGGATCGGGATCCCGGCCGCGCGCAGTCCGGCCGCGAGCTTCAACGGCGTCTGACCTCCGAATTGGACGATCACGCCCTCCGGCTGCTCGACCTCGCAGACTCCGAGGACGTCCTCGAGCGTCAGCGGCTCGAAGTAGAGCCGGTCGGAGGTGTCGTAGTCGGTCGAGACCGTCTCCGGGTTGCAGTTGATCATCACCGCGTCGCGTCCGGACTCGCGCACCGTCTGGGCGGCGTGGACGCAGCAGTAGTCGAACTCGATCCCCTGGCCGATGCGGTTGGGCCCGGAACCGAGGATCACGACACTCGGCTTGGAGCCGCGCTCGACCTCATGCTCGGCGAGCGGCAGAGCGATCGCGGCCGACCGGACGTCGGACGCTCCCAGGCCGAGTAGAAGTACGGCGTTCGCGCGGCGAACTCGGCGCGCACAGGTGTCGACCGACTTGAACGTGCGCGTGCCGGACGAAGCGCGCCGTCCGGATCCATGGCGACCGCCTGCAGCTCGCGCAGGAACCAGGGGTCGATCCGCGTGAGCTCGATTCAGCTCGTGCCACCGCGTGCCCACGCCGCAGTCGCTTCGAGCAGTTGGTCGAAGCGCTCGGGCCCGGGCTGTGCGGCCAGCTTCAGGAGCTCGCCGTCGTCATCGGGGAACTCCGGCAGCGAGTCGAGCTCGCGCGAGCGCAGCGCCTTCGTGAACGCCTGCCTGAAGGTCCGGCCGATCGCCATCGCCTCGCCGACCGACTTCATGTGAGTGGTCAGCTCCTGCTCGGCGCCCGGGAACTTCTCGAACGCGAACCGCGGCCACTTCACGACGCAGTAGTCGATCGCAGGCTCGAAGCTGGCGGGCGTCGCACGCGTGATGTCGTTGGAGATCTCCTGGAGCGTGTAGCCGACCGCCAGCCGCGCGGCGATCTTGGCGATCGGGAAGCCGGTGGCCTTCGATGCCAGCGCACTCGAGCGCGACACGCGCGGGTTCATCTCGATGACGATGATCTCCTCGGTCGCCGGGTTGACCGCGAACTGCACGTTCGAGCCGCCGGTCTCGACCCCGATCGCGCGGATCACCTTGATCGCCTGGTCGCGCAGCTGCTGGTAGAGCCTGTCGGTGAGCGTCTGCTGCGGCGCCACACAGACGCTGTCGCCGGTGTGCACGCCCATCGGATCGAGGTTCTCGATCGAGCAGACGATCACGACGTTGTCAGTGCGGTCGCGCATCACCTCGAGCTCGAACTCGCCCCAGCCGAGCACCGACTCGTCGATCAGGATCTGGCTGATCGGCGAGGCGTCGAGACCGCGCCCGATCACCGCCTCGAACTCGCCATGTCGCGCAGCACACCGCCGCCGGCTCCGCCGAGCGTGAACGCCGGCCGGATGATCACCGGCAGCCCGATCTCCGCGACCGCTGCGCGCGCCTCCTCGAGCGTGTGCGCGATCGCCGAGCGCGGCACGCGCAGGCCGGCCTCGAGCATCGTCTCGCGGAACAGGTCACGGTCCTCGCCGCGGTTGATCGCGTCGATCCTGGCGCCGATCAGCTCGACGCCATAGCGCTCGAGCACACCGTTCTCGTGCAGGTTCTTTGCGAGGTTCAGCGCCGTCTGGCCGCCCAGCGTCGCCAGCAGCGCGTCCGGGCGCTCGCGCTCGATGATCTGCTCGACCGGTCCCGGCAGCAGCGGCTCGACGTAGGTGGTGGTCGCGACCTCGGGGTCGGTCATGATCGTCGCCGGGTTGGAGTTCACGAGCACGACCTCATAGCCCTCGGCCATCAGGACGCGCGCCGCCTGCGTGCCCGGAATAGTCGAACTCGGCCGCCTGGCCGATGACGATCGGCCCGGAGCCGATCAGCAGGATCTTGCGTGATGTCGTCTCGCCTGAGGCATCAGCGGCCCTCCCTGATCTCGTCGACAAAGCGGTCAAACAGATAGAGCGAGTCGTTCGGGCCCAGGCCCAGCCTCGGGGTGGTACTGGATCGTCCCGCCCTGCACGTCGAGCAGCGTCAGTCCCTCGACGGTGCGGTCGTAGAGGTTCACGTGGCTGAGCTCAGCCGCGCCGAAGTCGGTCTCCCAGCGCACCGGCTCATCGCCCTCGATCCGCCTCGAGCCACCGGGACCAAGGACCGCGAAGCCATGGTTCTGGCTCGTGATCTCGGTCCGGCCGGTGGCGAGGTCCTTGACCGGGTGGTTGGCGCCGTGGTGGCCGAACGGGAAGCTTGTAGGTCTCCAGGCCGACGGCGCGGCACAGCAGCTGGTGGCCGAGGCAGATCCCGTAGACCGGCCTCTTTCCAACGAGCTCGCGAACCGTGGCGACGACGTAGTCGAGCGCGGCCGGGTCGCCGGGCCCGTTGGCCAGGAAGAAGGCGTCGGCGTCGCTCGCGAGCAGCTCGTCGGCAGCCGACCGTGCACGGGTGGAGTGTCAACTCGACGCCGCGCTGGGTCAGTTGGTCGAGGATCGAGCGCTTCACGCCCGTGTCGATCATCGCGATCCTGATCGGGTCCACGCCCGCGGACGCTCCGGCGCCGGCGCCGTCGAGCGCGACGGGCGCCGGCGGGCTCACCTGCCGAGCCAGATCGCGTCCCACCATCGGCGGCTCGGCCACGATCAGCTCCCGCGCCTGCGCCTCGGATACACGCTCCGGAAAGACGCCGCCGAGCATCGCACCCTGGTCACGGATGTGGCGCACCAGCGCGCGGGTGTCGAGGTCTGTGATCGCCGGCATGCCCTCGCGTGTGCAGCCAGGTCAGCCAGCCACTGCTGGCGCTGGGGGCGTCGTCGTAGTCGACGGCGGCCCGCATGATCGCGGCGCGGGCGTGGATCCGATCTGACTCCATCGCGCGCTCGCTGACCCCGTAGTTGCCGATCTGCGGGTAGGTGAAGGCGATCAGCTGCGCGGCGTAGCTGGGGTCGGTCATCGCCTCCTGGTAGCCGGACATCGCGGTCGTGAAGACGATCTCCCCGACCGCGTGTGTGTCCGCGCCGCAGGCCAGCCCGTCAAAGCGGGTCCCGTCCTCCAGCAGCACGTATGCAGCCGAGCTCATGGGATCTCCCGTCAACGTTCCGCGCCGGCGGACCTGAAGGCCAGGACCCCACCGGCGGCGACCGTCAGTTCGACGACACCGCTGAGCCTGCGGCCGTGGAAGCAGCAGTTCTGCGAGCGGCTCGCGTAGCCGCCCTCGCCGACGACCCATTCACGCTCGAGGTCGACCATCACCACGTTCGCGGGCTCGCCGACCGCGATCCGCGGGATCGGCAGCCCGTACAGTGCACCGCCCGCGGTCATCCGCTCGATCACCAGCCCGAGCGGCAGCACGCCCGGGCTTGACGAGCTCGGAGTAGACCGCCGACGAAGGCGGTCTCGAGCCCGGTCGTGCCCATCGGCGCGAGCTCGAACGGCATCTCCTTCTCATGTGCGGCGTGCGGTGCGTGATCGGTGGCGATGCATTCGATCACGCCGGAGCGCAGGCCCTCGATCACCGCCTGGCGGTCAGCCTCGGTACGCAGCGGCGGGTTCATCTTGAAGTTGGCTGTCGAGGCCGAGCACCGCCTCATCGGTCAGCGTCAGGTGATGCGGCGTGGCCTCGCCGCTGACCCGTGCGCCGGCCGCGCGCGCGGCCGCGAGCGCCTGCACCGACTCGACGCAGCTGAGGTGCTGGAAGTGCACGCGGGCGTCCTCGTAGAGCGCCACCGCGGCGTCACGGGCGACGAAGGTCGACTCGCTGATCGACGGGATCCCGGCGACGCCCAGGCGCGCCGACACCGCGCCCTCGTGCATCACGCCGGCGCCTGAGAGCGACGGATCCTCCTCATGCAGCGCGATCACACCGCCCGCGAGTCGCTGGTACTGGAGCGCCCTGCGCAGCATCCCGGCCGCCACCACCGGCTTGCCGTCGTCGGTGAAGCCGAGCGCGCCGGCGTCGGCGAGCGCCGCCATCTCGGTCAACTCGCCGCCCTCAAGGCCCACCGTGATCGATGCCAGGAAACCGGTCGGCACGCAGCGCCTGCTCGCGGGCGGTCGCGGTCAGCGCCTGCAGCACGCTGACCTGATCGACCGTCGGCGCGGTGTTCGGCATCGCGATCACCTGGCAGAAGCCGCCGACGGCGGCCGCCATCGTGCCGGTCTCGATGTTCTCCTTGTACTCCTGGCCCGGGCGTGCGGAAATGCACATGCGGGTCGACGAATGCCGGAAACACGTGCTTGCCGGCTCGCTTCAGCTGTCGGTGTCTCGCTTGACACCGACAGCGCTCCGGGCGCGCCCAGCTCGGCGATCCGTCCGTCGCGGATCAGGATGTCGTGCGGCGCGTCGAGTCCGGTACGCGGATCGAGCACGTGCGCCTCGCGGATCAGAAGATCCGCGTGGTGCGACGTCGCGTCGAAACAGCTTCGTCGGCGGCCCTCATGCGGCCACCGCCTGCAGCGCCGGCGCGCCCACCAGCAGGTCGTAGAGCACCGCCATCCGCACCGCCACCCCCGACTTCACCTGCGCACCGATCAGCGCCGCATCGGAATCGATCGCGTCACCGGACAACTCCACGCCGCGGTTGACCGGCCCCGGGTGCATCAGCAGCTGCCCGGGCCGCAGGCGGGCGCAGATTGACCTGGTAGCGCTGCGCGTATTCGCGCAGCGACGGCACGTAGGCGTCGTGCATGCGCTCGTTCTGCATCCTCAGGACGTACACCACGTCCGCCTGCGTCCAGCCCGGCCATCGTGGGCGTCGCGGTGCAGCCGAGCGCCTCGATCTCACGTGGGATCAGCGTCGGCGGGCCGCAGACCGTGACGGTCGCGCCCATCCGCCTGAACGCGAGGATATTCGAGCGGGCCACGCGCGAGTGCAGGAGGTCGCCGACGATCCAGATGTTGAGCCCATCGAGGCTGCCCACAGCCTGCGTGAGCGTGAACACGTCAAGCAGCGCCTGGGTCGGGTGTTCGTGCTTACCGTCGCCGGCGTTGACCACGGCCGCGTCCGTCCAGCCGGCCACCTGCCCGGCCGAGCCCGCGTAGGGCGTGCGGATCACGATCGCGGCCGGGTCATAGGCGCTCAGGGTCTGCACGGTGTCCTTGAGCGACTCGCCCTTGTCGACGCTCGAGCCGGCTGAGCGGATGCTGACGACGTCGGCGCTGAGCCGCTTGGCGGCGAGCTCGAAGCTCGAGCTCGTGCGCGTCGAGGCTTCATAGAACAGGTTGACGACGGTGCGACCCTTGAGCGCCGGAACCTTCTTGATCTCGCGTCCGGAGACCTCCGCGAAGGACTGGGCTCGCGCCAGCACGCGCTCGATCCCGGCACGGTCGAGGTCGTCGATCGAGAGCAGATGCCGGCTCATGCGACGCTCCTCTGCGCAGCGGGACCGATCGTCACCTCGTCTGCGCCGTCGACCTCCTCGACGCGGACGTTGACGCGCTGGTCGCGCGCGGTCGGAAGGTTCTTGCCGACGTAGTCGGGCCGGATCGGCAGCTCCCGGTGGCCGCGGTCGACGAGCACCGCCAGCTGCACCCTCGCAGGTCGGCCGTAATCGAACAGGACGTCAATCGCCGAGCGAGCCGTGCGGCCGGTGTAGAGCACATCGTCGACGATCACGATCGTGAGCTCATCGACCGCGAAGTCCAGCTGCGTCGAATGGACAACCGGACTGGCGGTGGCGTCCCGCAGGCCCAGATCGTCGCGGTAGAAGCTGATGTCGACCGTGCCGAACGGCACCTCGGTCTCGAGCTGCTCACCGATGATCGTGTGGAGCCGGCTGGCGAGGACGGCACCGCGGCGATGGACGCCTACGATCGCGAAGCCGGCCGGGTTCTTCTCGACGATCTCATGTGCGATCCGCACCAGCGTGCGGCGCATGTCGTCGCGGTCAAGCGCGACCGTGTGTTCAGACAATTTGCGTCCTTCCTGGCCTCACAGGACCGGGTTAAAGGCGACGGTCAACTCAAGCTAGCAGGGTCGTCGGTCGCGGCGGTGCCCCGCTCCGACCAGCGTTTCAGCTCCGGCTCTCCCCGCTCCGCGAACGGCACCTCGATCGTGTCGAAGTCGCGCGGCAGCACCGTGTCTGGGAAGATCGCGCGGGCCTCGTCCCGCAGCACCTTCACCGGGTAGCGAATCGAGAAGTGATAGAGCGCCAGCAGCTTGACCTCGGCGTCGCGGGCGATTCCAGCTGCCTGCGACGCGGTCGAATGGCCGGTCTGATGCGCCCGTTCGGCCTCATCGATGGCGAACGTCGCCTCATGAATCAGGAGGTCGCTCGCGAACGCGGCGTCACGCAGCGCGTCGCTGGGGCGGGTGTCGCCGGAGATCGTGATTCTGCGACCGGGCCGCCAGGGGCCCATCACCTGCTCGGGGGCGACGCCGTTGACGGTCTCCCCACGCTGGACCCGGCCGAAGTCAGGTCCCTCGGTCAGGCCCGCGCGACGAGCCGCGTCTGGATCGAAGACACCGGGGCGATCGTGTTCGCTGAGGACGTAGGCGAACGCAGGGCCGCGGTGAGACGCGGCGACAGCCTCGATCTCGTAGCCGTCGCGTTCGAGGATCTGCCCATCCTCGAGCTCGACGACATGAAGGCCGTAGCTGGTCGCGCCCGCATAGCTCATCAGGCCGCTGATCAGATCCTTGAGTCCCCGTGGCCCGTGGATATGGAGCGGCGTCTGACGCCCGCGCAGATCGAAGGTCTTCAGCATCCCCGGCAGGCCGAGCCAGTGGTCGGCGTGCAGGTGGGTGATCAGGACCTCATCCAGTTCGGTCAGCCCGATCGAGCACAGCAGCTGCCGCTGTGTGCCCTCGCCGCAGTCCACGAGAATGCGGTCACCCCCCCGGCGCACGAGCAGCGCGGGCAGGCCGCGCCGCTGTGTCGGAAGCGAGCCGCCTGTACCGGCGAAGAAGACCGAGAGTTCCATCGCCGCCAGTGTGCCAAGCGGCGAGTACGCTGGGTTTGTGCCAGCCGTTCAGCGCGCATCCGATCCTGGCCGTCGACGCTCCTGGTATCGCTCGCTGCCACTTTGGGCACAATGGGCGATCCCGTTCGGGATCGCCGCCGTGGCCGTGATCGCGCTCGTGAGATTCGTGCACCACGAGACCTATGACACGCCGGCTGAGGCGTCCGTCAACAGCCCCAACGCGATCGTCGAGCAGAATCGCGAGGACACCATCATCGTCAGCGGACAGCAGGCGCCCCATGTCTCGAAGCTCGCGGCTGGTGTGTCGGCCGGCGACGGGATCCACGCGGCCGTCGAGCGCTACGTGCGATATGAGGTCGGACGCGGATTCATGGCCGGCCCGCTCAGGAGCTCGTCCTGTGAAGCCGCCGGTGGAACCAGCTCGCGCCAGCTGTTCAGGTGCTCGGTATCGGCCGGGGATCTCATCTACCCGTTCGAGGGCGTCGTCTCGGCCGGCGTGATCACCTATTGCCAGCGGGTGGCTCCCCCGGTGCCGAGTCTGAAGGTTCCGGTCAGCAAGCGCTGCACCTGAGCCTGGCGCCGGGCCCTGAGGGCGGTCAGGTTGTGCCAATTTCGTATCACTCTCCGATATGCGCGTCTCCAACCCGCATAGTTGCGGCAATCGGCGACACCCGACCCCGACCCCGACCGCGACCCCGACCGCGAGGTGCTCAATCTGACAATCCGTCCGCGGACACCGAGAATCGCTCGAAACAGCAGGATTCCAGGGCAAATCTGAGCACATCGGCGCGTGCCGGATCGATTTGTCAGATTGAGCAGGTCCGCGGCCGCGGCGACGCTGAGGTGAGCCGGATCGCCACACTGCAGCACGGACAGATCCATCGCAGCCAGCTCCTGGCCTGCGGAATCGGTCGGGCGGCGATCGCCCACCGGCTCAAGAACGGACGATTGGAGCGGGTCTTTCCGTCGGTGTACCAGGTCTGGCCGCCTGCTGACCGATGGCATGCCCGTCTGATGGCAGTCGCTCTCCGGTTCCAGGGTGACGCCCTCATCTCGGGGCGCGCTGCTGCGGATCTGTGGGGCATGCTCGATGTGACGCTTCAGCCGCAGGAGCGCGAGCCGATCGACGTCCTGCTGGTCGGTCGCAGCGCGCATCCGGTCCGAGGCATTCGGCTGCATCGCGTGCGCTCGATTGCGCACCCGGACCTGCGCTGGCGACACGGCATCCCGCTGGTGTCCCCGGCCCGCGCTCTGCTCGCGCTGTCCGGCGAGCTTGAAGCGTTGGAGCTCGAGGCCGCGCTGGTTGCAGCGCTTGGTAGTCGCGTCGTCAGACCGTCGCAGGTCCACGAGGTTCTGGCGCGCAACCCGCTCGCCCCAGGTGCCGCGGTCCTCCGTGACCTGATGCATACGCCCGGTGGGCTCCGCGATACGCGTTCCAGGTACGAGCGCAGGTTGCTGCACCTGCTTCGCGAGGCCGGTCTGCCGGCGCCGGCGATGAAGGTTGACGTGGCCAGACACGACGTCGACATGTACTCGCCCGACCTGAACCTCGTGATCGAGTTCGACGGATGGCAGTTTCACCGCGACCGCAGGTCCTTCGAACACGACCGTCAGGGACCAGGACCTGGTGGCGACCGGTCGCCATGTCATGCGAATCACCGCGCGCCAGATCGACGGCAGCCCTCTAGCTCTGATCGCCCGGATCGCGACAGCGATGACGACACTTCGACTCAGCCGCTGAACCGCTCAGCCGCTGAACCGCCCGGTCACTGAGCCGGCGCAGGTCACCCGAACAGAGCCGCCGCCAGCGCGGCCCATTCGCGGGTTGGTACCCCGCGCGCGCCCACGGCCTGCACGCAGACATGATCAGCGCCGGCTTCAAGATGAGCGCGCACCGCGCCCGTGACCCCGCTGGCATCTCCCTGGGGCACCATCTCGTCGATCACCGCCGGGCTGCCACCCTCAGCGAGTGCCTTGTCGGAATAACCAAGGCGCCGCAGGTTGTTCGCATAGTTGCTCAGGTTGAGGTACAGATCCGCATACTCACGCGCCGTCGCCAGAGCGGATCGTGCATCGGCGTCGAGGACCACCGCCTGCTCCGGGGCGATCCACGCCTCAGCGCCCAGGCGCTCGCGCGCAAGGCGCGTGTGAGCCGGTGGCGTGAAGTACGGGTGTGGTCCCAATGTCCGCTCAAGGCTGAGATCGAGCATCTTCGGGCCCAGTGCGGCCAGTGTCATCCGCTCGCGCGGGACCGGCCGCTCAGCACCTGACAACCCGTCAAGAAACTCCCTCGTCTTGGTCAGGGGCGTCTTGTACTCGCTGGTCGCCTCCGGATGCCCGATGCCGATCCCCAGCAGCAGGCGATCGGGAAACTCGTCCTCGAGCGCCCAGAATTCGGCCGCCAGATCCTCGGGCTCGTACTGCCAGATGTTGACTATGCCGGTGGCGACAACGAGCGTCCCAGTCGCCTCGAGCATGGGACGCACCTGCAACAGCCTTGGCGAGCCGCCGAGCCACAGCGCACCAAACCCGACGCGCTCGGCGAGGGCCGCCGCGTCACCGTAGTCCTCCTCGGGCAGACCCCGCCCGATCCAAACGCCGAATCTCGTGAGTTGCATGCGATAAGGCTTGCACATCGGCGATGCCGGCCACCCAACCTCCCCGCCGCACGACGGACCGCTAATCTCGCCGTTGGCTCCCCAGCCATGAGCGCCCGTAGCTCAGGGGATAGAGCGTCCGCCTCCGGAGCGGAAGGTCGCAGGTTCAAATCCTGCCGGGCGCGTTAGAAGAAACCCTGCTAACGCGGGGTTTTTTCGTTCAGGCAGCCTCACCGAGGTTGGCCGCCTCGACCGCTTCCGGCGCCCGTCTGCCAATAACTGCCAATTCGACGGGCACGTCTGCCCCACCCTCGATCAGGGCCCGGAGCCGCGCCTTCTCGCCGTCATCGCGACGCATCGACTGCCGATACACCCTCAGCGCGAGCGCCGGGTCGGTGTGCCCCATCTCATCCATCACGATCCCAGGGTCCTCACCGATCGCGTACAGCACCGACGCGAACGTGCGGCGCAGCGAGTGCGGTGTCAGGCCATCGGGCAGGGGCGCGAAGCCATGCTTGACCAGCGTCGCCGATGCGAGTTCGACAGCCGGTGCCAGAACACGCTTTCGGATGTTCGTCGCGGTGAACAGACCGCCGGTCGACGTCCCGAACACGAACGCCTCCTGGTCGACCATCCCGTCGTGCCGCATCTTGACCGCGAGCAGCTCGTCTCTGAGGCCAGCTCGGATCTTCACCTTCCGGCGGCCGGCGTCGGTCTTGGAGTCCTGCACCTGCAGCCACCCGCCAGCGAGGTCCACGTCGCGCCACCGGAGCGCTGAGAGCTCGCTGATCCGCAGGCCCCCGAAGATGAACGTCGCGAGCATCGCCCTGCGCTGCACATGCCGGCGATCGTCCCTCGCATTGGTGTCCATCTCCCCCGCCGCGACCAGCAGCGCCTCGACCTGTTGTGCCGTGTCGAGATACGACCGCTTCGGCTCCCGCTCACGCGCTCTGCGGCTCTTGCCCTTCGCCGGGTTGCGGGCGATCAGCTCCCGTTCGACGGCGCCCTCGAGGATCGCGGCCAGGAGCGTGAGTGCCATGTTGATGGACCGTGCCGATAGCGGCTTGTCCTCGGCGAGCTTCCGGGTGATCCAGTCCTCGACGGTCTTGTACGTGATCGTGTCGACCGGCATCGGCCCGAACGTCGGCAGCAGCATCTTCAGCCGCCAGGCGTAGTCCGTCTGCGTGTTCGGGCGCAGCTCGTCGCGGTTGCGAATCCACCATGCGCCCGCCAGCTCGTCGAATGTCGGCACGGGCTCCGGCTCATCCTCCCGAATCCGCTCCGGTGGCTTCCATTCGCCGCGTTCGACCTGCGCGAGCACGTAGCGAAGCTCGCTGTCAGCCTGCTCCGGGCTCACGTCGCCGAGCGCCAGGAACCGGCGCTTGCCGTAGGCAGTGAACCTCAGCGATCGGGTCACTTGCCCGTTCTTGGCCGTGTGCTCGACCACGGCTCCGGTTGCTTTACGTGCCATCAGATCCCCCTTTCCAGGGTCGTGCCGTCGACGTCCACGATCATCGGCTCGTCGGAGCCATCCGGATATATGCAGACGGCGCCGCGCTCCGCTGCCGCCGCTAGGCCTTCGCAAAGGTCCGAGTTCGGATGGCCGTCGACCGTGAAGCGCTCCCGATGCTCCGCGAGATCGTCCTCTAACGCGGCCAGGAACAGGGGTGCGAGGCCCTTCATGACGTCTAACTGCGGCGCGGTCAGGCTGATTTGGACCATCACGCCACCTCGGCTGGGTTGAGTCGAACGGCCTCGGACATCGCCCATCGGAGCTCGTCCACGAGCGGCAGCATCGCGGCGAGCGGCAGCGGCGCGTACACAGACTCACGATCGAGGCGTCCAATCAGCCGCCGGATCATCGTCTCCACCGTCATGAGGATCGGATGAGAGATCTGGTCGTCCTCAGCCTCGAGCACCGCATCGGACGATGCGTCGAGTAGCTGTTCGAGTAGTTGCATGTCCCGCTTGAGAATCAGCGTCGAGGTTGCTCGCTCGATCGGCGGCTGACCGTCAAGCGACTCGCCGTCTCCGTGGATTTCGCTCATGAGCGCCGTCTGCGCGTCCTCGAGGTACGCGGCTGGGATGGTGATGGTTGCCATGTGATCCGTCCTCTCTGGAAGATGGACCTCTGGCGAGGAACGCGGCCGCCATGATGGCTAGCCTGCGAAGCGCGCTGAAGGCCTACTTCCTTCGGCGTGGGCCGCGTCGAGTTAGCGCTCGGCGCGGCCACTTTGGTTGATGGCGGACAGCCTACGCCCCCGGCACGACAGGATCAACGTGCGCCTCCGTATTGCGCCACGTAGAGCGCGAGTTCCTGGTCGAGCTGCCGGATCCTGAGCTGCAGGCCACCGGCGCGGGCGAACGCGCTGCGAGCGTCCGCTGTGGTCGCCGTATACGCCGGCATCGTGACCGGGCCGACGTCGATCAGCTTGACCTCCTTGAGCGTCCGCATCGCCGTCTGGCCGCTGTGGTCCCACGTGTCGTCAAGGGTCTGAAACTGGAACGAACTGCCATTGAGGTCACCGCGTCGCACCTGCTCGAGCGTGGAAACCGCGGCCGGGTCCTTCTCGTTGACGTCAATCTCGTACTTCAGCCCGCGCGCGTCCGTTGACAGCCGCAGCGTGCCATTGGACGTGCGGCCCAGCAGCTCGTTCGGCTCATGGTTCTTCACGGCGATCACGTCCCTGTCTGAGCGTGTGCCGGCCGTCTGGAGCGACCTCAGCGTCTGATCGAACGCCCTGGAGTCGATCTGCTCCATGAACGGCCCGATATCGCTTGGCGCATTGAAGATAGCGGCGTAGCCGGCGAGCACCGGACCGCTCGAGGCGGCCCTGAACTCGAGCGTGCCCATGAAGCGGCGCTCCGTCGGCTTCTCGGTCATCGAACGCACGGAGCGAACTGCTGACGGCCTCACGACGACGCTGGGAACTGCGGATTTCTCCGCAGCTCCCAGGTCATTACCGACGCTCCTGAAGGATCGAGGGCCCGTCCACATCAGGATGTGCCCTGCGTGATCGTTCCGCAGACGGAGAACTCGACTGCGTTCTGCTGACCGTCACCGACCGCCCCAGCGACCGGTGTCTGTGTGATCGCGATACACGAACCCGAATAGGTCGGGTTCGTGAGACTGAACGCCGTCCCACCATCAGCGATCTTGAACGCGACGGCGGTGCCACCCGCGAAGATCGCATCCAACGTCGGGCCGACCGATGCGGCGGCGTGATCCTGCCAGAACGTCACCGTGAACTTGTTGTCTTCGAGGCCGGCGAGATGGTTCTTCCCGCCGTCACCCATCGCCGTGATATCAACATCCGTCTTCGCCCATGTCACGGTGAGCTGCTGCACATGATCGGACAGGTTGACGCTGTTGAGCAGCAGATACGCGCTGCGGAGAACTTGCTTGCTCATGCCGTCCCACCCTTATATGTCGCGAGGGCGTCGGTGTTGAGCAGCCGCGCGTCGGTGCGCAGCAGCGCCCGATACGTGACGAGATCGTTCCCAAACGCGTAGTCGACGGAGCGCTCGAACCTGAGCGCCGAGTCGCGGATCGTGTACGCCGTGAAATCGCCGAACGCGATCGACGTCCCTCCGACCGCGACGGCCGGCATGAACGGGTCGACAGCCACCGGCTTGCCGAACAGCGAATCCCCAGGCGTCGCCTGCAGCGACTGCATGAACAGCGGCGTGCCCTGCGAGTTGACCAGCGAGATCATCGCCTTCTTCGCCGTCTGGCTCATAAAGAAGCCGGCGTTGACCTGATAGACCGGCTTGACCGACTCGAACAGCGCCACGAGGTCGTTGTACGTCGCGCCAGCCGCGGCCGGCGTGCCTCCGACCACCTGGTGGGTCGTGCCGGCGCCGACGAGCACACCCTGAGGCTTGTTCGTCCCGGAGCCAGAGATGAAATCGCTCCCGGAACCACGCGCCAACGTCTGGCCCATGATGTTCGCGATGTAGCCGAGCAGGTCGATGCCGGTGTCCTCCTCGAGCTCGGAGCTGATCTGGATCAGCTCGCCGTACTTGTACGCGGACAGCGTGCCCTGAGCGAACGTCGGATCGACCTCGTTCAGGAGCGCGGCCTCAGCGACGATCGTGCCGTCAGCCGGCGGGGTTGCGATCGGCAGGATCAACGGCCCCATCCCGGCGTTGGACGTCAGAACCGTCGCCACGGACCGGATCTGAGAGTTGTCGAGCAGCTTCTGATAGAGCACCGACCGGAACTGCGTCGGCACCGGCGCGCCAGCCATCCCATCGGTCAGCGACCGAACCTCAGCACGCCCCTGCGCGTTGCGTTGCACCCTCAGGCCCGTCAGCGGCACGTCCAGCGCATGGCCGCCCCGGCCCATAAAGAACTCGAGCGCCCGCGACTCGAATGGGTCGGTGTACTCGCCGGCCGACGCTGCGCCGGTCGCGAGCACCTTGTCAAGGTTGCGGCTGTACTGATTGAGCTCCTGGTCCTTCGCTACGCGCTGCTCCATGAGCGAGATCCGCTCACTGAGGTCACGACACTCGCCCAACTTGGCCTCAAAACGAGCGCTCTCGGCCTCCGTCATGTCTCTGCGCTCCGCCGCAGCGGTGTCCCGCAGCTCCGAAGCCTCGGACGTGAGCTTCCGCATCTCTGCCTGCATCGTCTGCAGCAGCTCGGAATACGACATTTCTCACCCTCCTGAAGGGTTGAAATTGATCGAATCCCGGCCGGCTGGCGGCGTCAGCGTTAGGCTGACGTGCTTCCAGTGGGCGCAAACGTGCGTGTGAGGCGGCGTCTGCTGTTTCACAGTTTACCTGCGGCCCGGACGTCGAGATCGCGGCGATACGCGGCCCAGATGACACCGACGTCCCGGAAATAGCGCCTCAGCGGCCTCGACGGCGCATCGCGAGCCAGCCAGGTCGTCAACTCCTGCAAGTTCTCGAGCTCCGACAGCCACAACATCATCACCGGGCCGGCGTCAACCGGCCGCCCAGGCGTCAATTCGCCCGTCCGCTGAGCGATCACATGCCGGAACCACGGCGACGCGATGCGGCGTTGAGGCTCAACACGCGGAACCGATCGCTTCGTGCGGTCCATTGAGTGCGGATGGTCCGGTCGAGCGAACTCCAAGCCGTCCTGGATTCGGCACCACGCCTCGACGGCCCAGAAGCGATCCTCACCCGACAAACCGTCGATCGAGGCGCGCAGGTCGTCGAGATTCACCAGTTCGACCACGATTTCAGGCTCGATTTCGGTGCTCATGACCGCTCCTCGATCGTCGTATCCACCACAGCCTGCAAACCCGGCTGCGCTTCCAAACCGAGCCGACTGCGATCACGCTTCAGCCGCAGCGCCTCGAGCGCGTCGAAACGGTCCAAATCGACCGCATCAGGGTCCGGATAGCCGAGTCCGATCGCCACGAGACGCGCGTGGTCGCCCACCAACAGGCCGATTCGCGGTCCACTGCCCTCCGGCGCCTGCACCGCCAGCGTCGCCAACGCCTTCGCGAGGCTCTGATGAAGCTGGGTGATCACAGCAGCCGGCGCGTCAGCCTCATCGATCTGCAACGCGATCATCCGCAACTGCTCAGCGGTCACATCAGTCGCTGGCGAGCTCGGAATGGCCGCGATCAGCCTGTCAACAGCATCTAAAAGCACGATTTTTCAGCCTCTCGAATTTCGGATGGTGGGGGGGCCTGTTGTCGGTCGGAAAACGAAACAGAGATGGGGGGTCGTAGAGATGCGGTCGCTGAACTTTTGAGTGCCACCCCCTGATTCGTCGCGGTGTGCCTCGTCGGTCATCGTCGGCTCCTGTTGCTCGTTGCGGTTGTGTGGTTCGGGCCAGCGCTCGAGGTCGTGGACGGGGACGAGTCGCAGGATGCGGCGACGTCGCGGCGCTCGAGTCGGATCGGTGCGTCGTTCGTTCATGTGTCGTCGTCGCCTGGATCGTGAAGCGCTTGCTCGGCCGCGCGCATCTGCGACAGGACGGTGAGCAGGTCGCTCAGGACACGCGGGTCGCGCCGGTCTGGCCAGAGTGTGCGTGCGACGTTGCGCAGTTCGGCGAGTCGTTGCTCGGCGTCTCGGCGGATCGCATCGTGTTCGCTCAGCGCGGTCATGCCGTTGTCCTTTGGTCGTGGAGCAGTTCGCTTGCGGTGATCGCGCCAGATGTCGGTGATGGCCGGCGGCGTCGTGGCGCTGCGGGCACAGACTTGAGCGCGGCAGCGGGTGGCGTGTTGAGCGCGGCTCGCGCGACTGCCGGGTCGAATCTCAGTCGTGGCTTGCTGCCGTCGCCGAGTCGTACCGCGCCGAGCGTGTCAGCGTTTGCATAGACGAACCGCACGGACATGCCGAGCTGCTCCGCGAGGTCGGCTGCTGACAGGAGCCGAGTCGCGGGTGTGGATGATTGCCGCAGCTCGAGCGCGATCAGGCGTGCGAGCTCCTGGAGCTGATGGTCGGCGAGCACGGTCATTGGTCGCCACCGCCTCGGTACCGTTCGTGCAGTTCTTCGGCGCGCTCCTGGTCGGTCTGCGTTGGGGTCTGAACGTAGACATCGGCCTGGGCTCGGTCAGCAGGTCTACTCCTCTCCGTCGACCCCCTACTACGTAGAGGGTCTGGACGGAGTAGACCTGCACCCTTGTCCGAGCCCTTTTCAGAGCCAAACAGCGACGGGTCTACGTTGACTACGTTGGAGTCCAAACGTAGACCGAACAACTTGGCGTTTGGGCTCCGTCCGAGCGCCTTGGCGGCGTCGCCGGAACGCAGCTCAAACCGCCCAGGATTGTCCGTCAAGATCGGCTTGACGGTCTGCTCGCCGGCCTCGATCCCCTGCGCAATCTCGCGGATAGACAGCCACTTGTCGCCCTCGAGGAACGTCGTGACATCGGCGAGGTAGTCGCGGTCGCCCTCGAGCCTGAAACCGTCGACACCCTCCCAGGCCAGATTCAGGGTCGTGCCGTGCCTGGAGCTGTCCCAGCGCGCCTTCTTGACGTAGACGATGGTGTGGCCGTTGCCGGCGTTCTGGACGTGCAGCATCGTGTCCAGCGCGCCAGTCCAGGCGCCGGAGACGTCGCCGGTCTTGTTCTCGTGGTGGATCAGGATGACCGTCAGCGGCCGGCCGCTCTTGCGGCGCAGATCCTCGATCCATTCCATGAACGCGCGGACCTCCTGCAGCGTGCCATGCGTGTCCATCCCGATCGTGACGAGCGGACCGACGATCAGGACGTCGATCTGCCCAGCGGCGATCGCGGCGGCGATCCTCTCACGCCATCCCTGCTCACCGACCGTGAACTGCCGCCATGGCGCCTCGAACACGCGTAGGCGGTTCCCGAGTGGCCTTCCGGTCCATGCCTGCAGCTTGCGTCCGAGCTTCTTGCGCAGCTGCGCGCGTGGGCCCTCATTTTCGACGAGCATCACCCGGACGGGCCGCGGTATGGGAATGTCGAGCCACGAGTCACCGGCCGCCAGGTGAAAGCCGAGGTCGAACATCAGCGTCGACTTGCCCGCGCCGCCGTCGCCGTAGGCCATGATGTCGCCGTTCTCAGGGATCAGGTTCGCTTCCGTATCGCCGAGCAGCGGCTCAGCGCCGGGCTCGTCGACGGCGACGAACTCGCCGAGCGTTACGACCTCGATATCCGGTGCGGCCT
Organism: uncultured Conexibacteraceae bacterium; assembly: GCA_963848435.1. Lineage (GTDB taxonomy): Bacteria > Actinomycetota > Thermoleophilia > Solirubrobacterales > Solirubrobacteraceae > Palsa-465. The sequence goes on from CAWKDQ010000012.1 coordinate 182,206, forward strand.
GCGCTGACGGCTCGGGCTCGGGCGTATAGCTCGTGATCCCGTTCGATAGGTCGATCTGCTCAGCCAGCCATAGACGGCGAGCCGGATCGTCCTCGACGGCGAGCTCTGCCTGTAACTCCTCGACGCGAAGCGAGTCAACCATCGCGCTTGCCCGCCCCGAGGATCACGAGCATCGCGTCGAGAGCGCGCTCGAGCTGTACGGTCGCGACCGTGAGCGCCCAACGGTCGATCTGTCCGACCTCGGCGTCGTTGACTGCGGCGATGACGTCGAGCGCCTCGTGTGCAAGCCGCTCGAGGCGCACCAGGTCGCCGGGAACATGGCCGACGCTCATGTCGGCCGTCCTGCTGCTAGGTGCCGGGCTCTCCCCGGCCTGTGAGCGTCAGGGTCGCCGCGACCGCTGGTCGCACTGGATGCGCGTCGGCGTACGGAGCGACGAGCGCGCGACGTGCCGCGAGAGCGACGGACCGACTTGCGCGGTGCCCGCGCGCGTCGAGACTCGCAGTTAGGCGTCGTTCTCACGATCGGCAGGCCCGGACCGTCCATCCACATCTCAGGATGTCCGCTCACGTACTCCGCGATGGCTGCTCCCGGTCCGGGTGACGGTCCGCTGATCGGCTCGAACTCTGCAATAGCCGCGCCCGGTCCGGGTGACGCGGTGATCCGCGACCTATCGGGCGCAACCGACAAGTCGGTCGTAGCCTCGTCCTCGACCATCCGGGGCATCACTCCTCCGACGTTCACGCTCGTGAAGCGGAAGTCGGTCGGCCTGCTTGTGACGGTGGTGCCGCGGTGGTCCGGCGCCCAGAAGTCCTCAGTGACCGTCGCCATTGCCGCGCTCTTCATGCCTGTAGTTCATCCCAGGGAGATTGGAGCACGAGGCTCGGACGTCATAGGTCCAGAACGACGAAAGCCCGCCTTTCGACGGGCTCGCGCCGGGATGAACGTGCGCTCGCATGGCATTGAGATGCGCGACGAGGTTCCAGTATTGCCGAGGCAGCGGCGGCAAAAAAGCCCACGCGATAATCCCCCCCCAAGAGTTGCAGTCAATTGGCAGACGAGAGCATCCGTCTGCCGTTATCCACGGTAATCGCCGCATTTTCTCTGCCATTTCGACGAGTGCCGCCGGAGACTAAAAAGAGCCCCGATCCCCAGTATTTCCGGGCAGATCGGGGCTCATATCGCCAGTTTCGTTCCGGGCCTCCGGAGCGGAAGGTCGGTGGTTCGAATCCACTCGGGCGCGTGCCCAGAAGCCCCGCGACGACGGGGCTTCTGGCTTGTCGGAGATCTTCATCCAGGCCGCCGTTGGAGCGTATGAGAGCGCCTCGCTGCCCGAGAGTGCCCGATAGGCGCTTTCCCGACATCCGCCGACAACACAGGATGCCCAGTAAGCCCAAACCAGGAGGCGCGAGGGTCCTTGCATTCTGGCGTGAGATGACTAGAATACTGGTCATGTCAGAGACGATGTCGTTGGCATCTGTGAAGGCGCGGTTCTCGGAGCTGGTCGATCGGGTTGAACGTCAGCAGGATCGCGTGATCGTGACGCGCAACGGGAAGCCAGCAGCGGTACTGATCAGCGCTGATGATCTTGAGAGTCTCGAGGAGACCCTCGCGGTTATGTCCGATCGCTCGATAGCTGCCCAGGTTCGTGAGAGCGAGAAGCTGGCGGCGGCGGGCGCCCCCGGGGCGTCGCTTGATGATCTGCGGGCTGACCTCGCCAGGCGGCGCTCAGGCGCGAAGTGAGCGACCCGGGTTGGCGGGTCGAGGTGATGGCGCCGGCGCGCCGGGAGTTCGATCGTCTCCCAATCTCCGTTGCCGCAGCCGTGTTAGAGACGTTGGACGCGATCGCTGAGAACCCAAAGAGGTTGGGCAAGCCGTTGATGCTTGAGCACGAGGGCCGCTACTCGGCCAGGCGCGGGCCCTACCGAATCATCTACGAGCTCGACGAAGAAGCACACCTGGTGCGGGTGGTCGCGATCGGCCACCGGCGAGACGTATACCGACGTCGCTAACGCCATGATCGACTTCCGGAAGCCGGTGCTAGACGGACCAAAGCGGAAGGAGGCGGACGGCGCAACAATGCGCCCATGAGTGATCGCCATACCGATCCTGGAGATGCGCCTGCCGGGGATGAAGCTGGATATGCGTCGGAACTTCTCGCGGCGTACCTATTGACGGCGGAGCGATGGGATTCAGTCCAGTCAAACGCCACACAGGCGAACAAGGAGTTTGATGAACTGCACCGTCTCTACAGGCTTCTGCGTGTTGAGCCTCGTGGCCGCGAGGGGATCGAGAAGCTCATGGAACACCCGAATACAGGCGTGAGACTGAGTGCTGCGAGCCACGCTCTCGCCTGGTCCCCAGACCGAGCCTCGGAAATGCTTGAAGAGATCGCGTCTGGCAAGGGCCTTCACGCCGTATCTGCGCACTACACGCTCCTGTCGTACCGCTCAGGCAAGCTCAACCTCGATAGGTAGGACTCACCCGAAAGTGCCGCGTTGATCGACGAGCACCAGCCACGCCTTTCTTTGGTTAGGACCGGGGTCAGTCTCGGCCGAGGAGCAGGTCTATGCCGGCCATCACGCGAGCCAGATAGTTGGCTGGCAGCTTGCCTACTCGTTCAGTGATGAGCTTTCGGTCGATCGCGACGACTAGCGAGACGTTGGCTACCGAGTCCTTCGGCAGGCCCGTGCTCGGCGCGGGAAGCAGCACATTCCCGGGGGCGCTCGCGAGACGCTCGTTGCTGGTAAGCGGAACCACTACTGCGGTGGAGATCCGACTGGCGTTGAAACTGTCGCCTTGAACAATCAGAACCGGCCGCCGAAACCCGGCGCCCGAGCCAACCGGTTCTTGGAGCGATGCCCAGCAGACGTCGCCCTGGCTGATCACCATTCGCTTTGCAGGAGCGCGCGGGTGGCCGCATGCTCAACGAGTTGATCTCGATCGGCGTCCAGTTGGTCGGCCAGCTCGTTCAGGGCGGTGGTGACCGCTTGGGGGTCTCGTCGCTCGACATAGTCAGCGAGTGCCTCCCGGTAGAGCTCGCTGCGGCTCTTCCCAAGTCGACCGGCAAGATCATCGGCACGCTGAAAGAGATCATCTGGAATCGATATCGCCGTTTTCATACCCAAAGTATAACCGGCATACTCGGAGTCGCCTGCCAGGCCGATCGAGAAGAGATGCTGCCGCCTTGATCGATGAGCAGCCGTGCTGCGCCGGCTAGCCCGATGGTATCAACGGTGATACCATCGCGCTCATGGCTATGACTCTCCGCCTCACAGATGACGAAACGGACGCTTTGAGAACACGCGCCGGCCGCGAGGGCCGCTCAATGCAAGATGTCGCGCGGTCTGCTGTGCGGGAATACATCGACCGAACGAGCCGACGCGAGCTGCTTGACGACGTCCTCGACCAAGAGCTACCTAGGTACGCAGAAGCGCTACGGCGTCTGGGCGAGTGATATTTCTCGACCTCGACTCACTCCTCCATATCGCGACCCGCGTACTCGAGGCCGAGCCACTTGTACGCGATTACGGCTTGCTCGAATCTGCGCTCGGTCGCCCTCAAGCCTCCGCCTTTGGCGAGGATGCTTATCCGGGGATCCATGAGAAGACGGCGGCGCTGCTCCACTCTCTTGCGCGTAACCACGCGCTGGTCGATGGCAACAAAAGACTCGCTCTCGCAGCGACGGTGGCGTTTCTCGGCATGAACGGCCGTCGGCTCACGCTCAGCAACGACGAGGCCCACGACTTCGTCATCTCTGTCGCCACCGGAGAACTCGGCGACGTCGTGCAGATCGCCGCGGTGCTCTCCTCGAACTCGATTTCGCGCTCCACGTAGCCCAGCCCGAAGTCGGGAGCACCCGACCGCACCAACAGTGTCGGCTTGATCGACTTCGGGAAGCCGGTGCCAGCCCGAAGCCTCGGTCGGCACTACCCGGCTGAGCGTCAGCGGGCACCCGCATTCGTCGCCGGCGATGCTGTCACTGCGGGATTGCGCGTTGAAGGAGTGCGAATAGCGCGTTGAAGTGCCGCTCGGTGGCCGCCTCGTTATAGGCGCCCATGTCGGACATCGTGTAGCCGTGCTGAGCACCGTGGTAGAGCTCAGTCGTGTGCCGCACGCCGGCGTCGTCCATAGCCTGGTCGAGCGTGTCGATGTTCTCCGCAGTCATGCTCTGATCCTGGTCGGCGTGCCCCCAGTAAACCTCCGCGCGGACATGAGGCGCGAGCAGATGCGCACTGTGCTCGTCCTCGGTGACCATCCGACCGGCGTGAAAGCCGCCGACGGCGGCAACACGGTCAGGGTACCCGGCGGCGATGACCCAGCCAGCCCACCCGCCGAAGCAGTAGCCGGTGACGCCCACAGGACCGCTGGTGAGCTCGCTGAGCTTGTCCAAGTAGGCGCCGCCATCCGCGGCGACGGCGGCCGGTGTCAACGCGCCCATCAGCGGACCCAGCGTCCTAAAGAAGCTCCCGCGAGAGTCAGCATCGTGAAGATCGGGCGTCTCCCAGAGTGGAGCGCGTCCAGCACGGTAGAACACGTTTGGGGCGAGAACGACATAGCCCTGATCGGCCACTCGGTCGGCCATCTCCTTGATCCGAAGACGCAGCCCGATGGCATCCATCACGAATAAGACACCGGGATACGCCACGTCGTCAGCTGCCCTGGTGAGGTAACAGTCAGCAACCCCGTGCGGGGTCGGTACATCGATAATTGAGCCGTTCATGGTGCAAGCTTCGCACGTCCGCCGCGCGTGACCCGGTGCGAGCGCTCACCGTTCTCCCACGAATGTCGGATTGATCGTCACACTCCGAGCGCTTCACCAGGCTGGCCCCCGTTGCCCGGCGGCCACCGATCGTTGCGGAAGTAGAGGTAGAGTCGGGACACGGAGCTATCGAGCGCATCCAAACGGCCTGCCTACCCTCTCTCGCCTCCCGGTCCGGTGGGCCTTATCGGGCAGCCCGGCCGTCTCGCTCGGACACGCGGAACAGTCGACGGCGAGCTACGCAACGGTGCGGTTTCAGTCTGGCTCACACAATCCAGCGGCGACCGACTCGTGACCATGTGGCCCGGCGAGTATCGGGCGAGGGCCGAGCCGTTCGAGTTGCTGGACGAGCTTGGCCACGTCATCGCCCGAGCTGGCGAACAGGTCCACCTCGGAGGCGGCTTTCTACCCGCTGACGACCCGCGCGCTGCCGACCTGGGCCACGTCTTCTTCGCACACAGCGTGGGTTAGGCCCAGCGATCGGCAGTCGATCAAACGGCAGTCTCCCCGCGCGTGTGGGAGCATCTGCCCTTGATGACCGATACGGACGCTCTGATCACTGGTGTGGACTTTGTCTGCATCCCGGCGCAGGACTTCGACGCGATGACCGCTTTTTACGGTGAGACGCTCGGCCTGCCGCTTGTCAAGCGCTATGGAAGCAGACCGGGCGCCGAGTACCAGGCCGGGAACCTCACGTTGGCCATCATGCGCACCGAAGACTTCGGCGGCAGCTTCTCCAGCAACGCGATGCCGATCGCGCTGCAGGTTGCCGACGTGGCCATCGCGCGTGAGCGGCTTGAGGCTAAGGGAGTCAAGTTCGTCAGCGACACGTTTGACTCCGGCGTGTGTTGGCAGGCGATCTGTCTGGACCCTGACGGAAATCCACTGTCGTTGCATCACCGCTACGCGCCCAAGAACTAGCCAACTCGATATCAGAGAGTCGGGCCGGTAACCGTCTCGCCGAGCTTATGAGCCACCGCTGGTGCTCGATCAGTCGACAACTCTCATCGCTCTCGACCAGAGTGCTCATTCCACGAAGGTGCCGCTCAGCGGAGGCGCCTACACGGGCACCGTCATATTGGTCAGGTGTTGAGCACCTGGTTCACGGCTGGTTCACGACCGTTGCGCCCGGGTGAGCGCTCGTGACGGCGAGCAGCGCGTCGTTGGTCGGGGTCGCGGAGAGGTACTGGTAGGCCGAGAACACAACCTTTCCGCCGGGATGTGAGGCGGAGTCGAGCTCGAGCGGCCGGTAGTCGCTCCGGGCGACGTACGCGGTGCCATTCAGGAGCGGATCGCTCGACGAGTTCACTCTGAGCTCGTACGCCGGGGTCCCGTTGTACGTGGTCGGTGTCGCGGTGGCCTGGCCGGAGTCGACCATCCGCTTCAGTGCGGCAGCCGGGTCGCCTCCCCGTGAGGCCTCGCGCTGGTGGATCGCCGGCGGGAGCGGCGAGACGGTGATCGTGTTCGTCGACGAGTCGTAGATCTCGTTCTCGGTGGCCGACTGGCTGACCTCCTGCCCGTACTTGATCACCCGGTAGACGCCCGTCCCGGGGTGCGTCCAGAGCTCGAACTGCATCGAGGAACCATCGGGAAGCGTGACAGTGGCGGACTCGTGCAGGATCGAGCCGGGCGGGGCGGTAAGTTCGGCACGGATGTGGCGGATCGCGGCGCTGGCCAGGCTCGGCCCGGCGGCACCACCGGCGGTCAGGAGCACGGTCGCGGTGGCGGCCGCCACTGTGGCCGGCACGCTCAGCGCCAGCGCCCGGCGCTTCAAGCGGCCGGTGCGGGTGCCGCGGGCGAGATCGCGCTCGATTGCGGCGTGGAGTTGGTCGCGGTAGTCGTCGAGTGTGTCGGGGATATCGGTTCTCACTGGTTTCCTCCGGTTGCGATGTTCAGACGGCGTAGTGCGCGTGAGACCCGCAGGCGCGCGGCGACCTGGGTGCAGCTCAGCTCCGCCGCTATCTCGTCGTAGGGCCGTCCCTCGACGACCCGCAGGTTGAGCACCTGACGGTCGGCCGCGGACAGGTCGGCGATCGCCTTCAGCGCAGCCTCGGGCAGCGACAGCCGCTCCTCCACGAGCTCGTAGCCCGCATCGGGCGCAAGCTCTCGCGGCAGCCCGAGCCGTGCCCTCGCCCTGTCCTCGATCCGCTGTCGGCGCAGCGCGTCGCGCAACAGGTTTTGCGCGATCCCAAGCAGCCACGGAAACCCGGAGCCCTCGGCACGGTCGCAGAACGAGCCGCGGGAGAGCCAGGCGCGGGCGAACGTCTCGGCGGTGAGATCGGCGGCGTGGTCGCCGACCCTCGACCGGGCCCAGTTGTAGATCGCCGCGGCATGCCGGTCGTAGACCACCGCAAATGCATCAGCACGGCCTGCGCCGATCAGCTCTGCGTCTGGTGCGTTGGCGTAATTGGGTCCCACTACCGATAAATCGCACTCCCGGGCGAAAGTGTGTCAACTGACTGATCGGCCACCGTCTCGGCCTCATACCCGGGCCGAGCGATTCGGCTGCCGAGGGACTGAGCCGGCTCGAGATCCTCTCCACAGCCGTCTCCCTGTTGGGTGCCGTCGCGGCGCCACTTGCACAAAAGCACTTGTGCCAGCAGCTCCCGTGCAAGCGACCGGTCAGCAGCGGGACTCCGGCGAGATCAGAGCTGGCCCCTGCATCGTCGCGAATAGCCAGGCCGCCACTCGCCTCCGGTTTGGGCCACTAGGGCAGGCTTCAGCCTCACGTGCCCGTCACCCACCGCTTGACGCCAGCGTCGGGTGTTCTTGGCTCGGTTCGTCTCGACGCCGCGCCAGCTCGAAGCCCTGCGGGAGTTGCTCAAGGCCTCGGTACGGGCTGAAAACGGTGGTCTGTCAATGTGGCCGAGCTCATAGCTGCACCCAGCTTCCCGTCCTCTTGCTCGCAAGACCGGCACCAGACAGACCGGTCGACGCGCCGGTGTTGTCCTTCGAGATATCGCCGATGATCGCGACACACTCGCCGCCGGTGTCCAGGACGTATGTTGCGACCGTCGCCAGGTCGGATGTGGCGATAACGAGGTTGCCGTTCTCATCGCGCGTGAACAGCGGGACGACGTCGTATGTCGAGATGCCGCTGGGCTCGGTGCCGATCAGTCCATTAGCCATTGTGAGGTCCTCCTGGTGGAGTGCGCGTCCGGACGCATGAGCGTGCTCGGGCTGGTGAAGGGCGCGTTGGAAAGGAGGGCTGAGCGTAGTCCGCCTCACTCCTGACTGCTGGACCCGTTCAGCGCCCATCTGGCGTAGGGTGCCCCCTCAGGGTGATCGTCAAAGTTGAATGGGTGATCCTGCCTCACCACCCGGAGTGAGAGCCAGGCACACGGGCATTGTCAAGCGACTCAGTTAGATTTACCGGCGGCGAAAGTCGCAGCGAGCGAAACTCCAGCCCGCCTCCGGTGTCTATTGAGTGCCACCACCGACGCGTACCTACTGATGAGAGCCCGCACCACCGCCGCCATAGCCGCCGCCACGATCGTGATTCCGTTCGTGGCGAGCGCTTCCGCAGCCGCCCACACCGCCACGGCCAGCGTCCGCGCCACGATCCCGGCGCCACACGCACTCGCGGTGGCCGCGCCGATCCCGAGCGCCACCGCCGCCCAGGCCGAATCGGGCGACCCCACCCCCCCGCGCTCGCCGCTGAATATCGCCTCTGACAAGGTCGCGCTGACTGCGTACGTCGGCTACCTGACCGCCATCCTCAAGGCGACGTCCGCCGGCCAGGGCAACAGCAACTCCTACATCTCGACAGTCGCAAGCCAGTGCAGGAGCGCGCTCGCGCCGCTCACGCAGGCCAACTTCCAGGTGAGCGCCAGCGCACAGGCGACCCTCACCGCTGTGGGCGAGGAGATGGGTGATGACCTGTCGATCACCTTCGACCAGGCCTTCCTGACCCCGTTCGCGAAGCTGTCAGGTTCACTCGAGCGGCTGAAGTGGACACGCCTCAGCGCCGGCGTGGCGATCGTCAGGCGCTTCATAGCCGCTCAGTCAGCGGTCCTCTACGCGGGCACCAGTGACCTCTGCCAGAGCGCTCTGCTTGCCGCCGCGTCCCCGCAACTGGTCCCGCCGAACACAAAGCTCTTCAACAAGAACTACTCCAAGACCTCAAGACAGGCCAACGCGGCGCTGGCGGGCCTGCTCACGCTCATGCAGTCCAATGAGATTCCGTCCGAGAAGACGGTTGTGTCCAGGATCTCCACATTGGCCGCACAGATCTCAAGGGTCACGAAGGCCTACCTGCAGGCCAGCGCCTCCTCGCTGAGCAGCGTGCTCGAGAACGGCTGACCTCGAAGCTCCACATCTCGAGTTTCCGCTCCTCGCGACGGGGGTAAGCTTGAAGCATGTTCGAACTCTTCAGCGAGAAAACGAAGATGGTCAGCCCGGAGCGCGCGCTGCCGGGCCGTGGGCAGGAGATGAAGGTCTCCGGCATTCACACAGTGCTTGGCACTCCGATCAGGCCGCCGTTCCCCGACCAGCTCGAGACCGCAGTGGTGGCACTCGGTTGCTTCTGGGGCGCCGAGCGCGTCTTCTGGAAGCTCCCAGGTGTCTACACGACAGCCGTTGGCTACACGGGCGGGTACACCCCGAACCCGACCTACGAGGAGGTCTGCAGCGGAAGCACCGGGCACACGGAGGCGGTTCTGGTCGTGTTCGACCCCAAGCAGATCTCATACGCAGAGGTTCTGCGCGCTTTCTGGGAGGGTCACGACCCAACTCAGGGCATGCGACAGGGCAACGACGTGGGCACCCAATACCGCTCGGGGATCTACTACACAAACGACGAGCAACGCGAGATCGCAGAGGCGTCGAAGGTCGCGTACGAGGATCAGCTCAAGGCGTCAGGTTACGGCGCGGTCACGACCGAGCTCTCCCCCGCCGGTCAGTTCTATTACGCCGAGGACTACCACCAGCAGTACCTCGACAAGAACCCGAACGGCTACTGCGGGCTCGGCGGCACCGGCGTCAGCTGTCCGATCGGCCTGGCGCTGCCGGCTCAGGTCGACATCGCCGCTCCGGCCGGCTGAGCCTTCCCCGGTCTGCAAAGGGCCGTCAGCAGCCGCCTGCCACCGCCGGAAGGATCGTCACCTCGGCGCCGTCTGCGACAGGGGTCTCGAGCCCCTGCAGGAAACGGATGTCCTCACCGCCCACGTAGACGTTGACGAACCTCCGAAGCCCGTCGTCATCGGCAATCCGCGCCTTGAGCTCGCCGAAGCGGGTGTACAGCGCGTCCAGGACCTCCGCAACGGTCGCACCGTCCACCGAGGCAACCGCCTCGCCATCGGTCGCCGCGCGCAGCTGCGTCGGGATTTTCACGTTGACTGCCATCGTCTCGGTTCTCCTCTCGGGCTCAGCAGAGCTTCTCAGGCGGACACGGCCACACGCTCGCGCGCGGCCTCGAACGCGTCTGCGTTCGCATCGATCTCCCACGCCTCGAACGTGCCACGGGCGCACTCGAGCGTCTTCAGCCCCTCGCCGGTGATCACGGCGACAACGCGCTCGTCGCGGCCGATGTCACCGCGCTCGGCGAGCTTGCGCAGAACCGCCGTGGTGACACCGCCGGCGGTCTCGGTGAAGATCCCCGTCGTCCGTGCGAGAAGCTTGATGCCATCGCGGATCTCGTCGTCGTTGACAGCGTCGATCGAACCGCCGCTTCGCCGCGCCAGATCGAGCGCGTACGGCCCGTCGGCCGGGTTGCCGATCGAAAGCGACTTGGCGATCGTGTCCGGCTTCACGGGCTTGCAGTAGTCCCGCCCCTCGCTGAAGGCGGCTGCCACCGGTGAACAGCCTTCGGCCTGAGCGCCGTTGAACGTCGGCACGCGACCGTCCAGCAGTCCGACCTCGAGCCACTCCTCGAAACCGCGGGCCAGCTTCGTGAAGAGCGAGCCAGAGGCGATCGGCGCGACCACGCGATCCGGCAGCTCAAATCCGAGCTGCTCGGCGATTTCGAACGCGAGCGTCTTCGATCCCTCCGAGTAGTACGGCCTCATGTTGATGTTCACGAACGCCCACTCGTGCTCGCCCGCAAGCTCGGTGCAGAGCCGGTTGACGTCGTCGTAGTTGCCCCTGACGGCGACCAGGTTCGTCCCGTAGATGCCGGTCGCGAGCACCTTCTGCTCCTCCAGATCCGATGGGATGAACACATAGGACTCGAGCCCAGCCGCAGCGGCGTGGGCCGCGACCGCATTGGCAAGATTGCCGGTGGACGCGCACGCGATCGTCCGATAGCCGAGCTCCTGGGCGCGCGCGAGCGCAACCGATACGACACGATCCTTGAAGGAGTGCGTCGGATTGGCCGCATCATTCTTGATCCAGAGTTCGCCGATCCCGAGCTCGTCGGCCAGCCGATCGGCCCGCACCAGCGGCGTCCAGCCGGCACCGAGCGCCGAGTACGGATGCTCGACGGGCAGGAAGTCCGCGTAGCGCCAGATCGAATGCGGTCCGGCTTGGATCCGTCGTTTGATCTCTGCGGCATCGAGCCCGTCACGTGAGGCGTAGCTGACCTCGAGCGGTCCGAAGCACTGCTCGCAGACGTAGCGTGCCTCGAGCGGGTATTCGGTCTTGCATTCCTTACAGCGCAGCGCTTCTGGCGGCATATGAAAAAACCTCCGCCGGGTGTCAGGGGTCGGAGGTTGGAATACCGCCCTACCCACATCTCCCAGGCCTGTCGTTGGAGCCTGATGGAATTGGCACCGTTTCCTTGCGGTCGGTTGCCGGGGTTTCGTAGGGCCATTTCCCTCCACCCCTCTGGATGCGTACTGCTATGTGGCTGCAGTATATGCAAACCGAGCAGCTTCCGCCGCGGTCCCGCTGGACCGCGGCGTCGACGAGCGTCTCACCCGGGTCTGAGAGACTCCCTGCCGTGAGCGCCACGAGCTACGAGCCCGCGATCGACGTGATCACCGAGTTGAGCTCCGAGGCCGAACCAACGCGCCGACGGCTGCTGATGATCGTCAATCCCTATGCGACGACGGTCTCGAGCCGACTCAAGAAGCTTGTCATCGCCGCCCTGCGCAGCAGCTACACGGTCGACGCGATCGATACCGAGCGCCGTGATCACGCCACCGAGCTCTGCCGTGAGGCGGCCACCGAGGGCTACGACGCGATCGTCGCGTTCGGCGGCGACGGCACCGTCAACGAGGCCGCCAACGGCCTGATTGGCACCGGCACGCCGCTGACCTGCCTGCCGGGCGGTCGCGCGAATGTCTATTGCCGCATGCTCGGAATCCCGGCGGATGTGATCGACGCGACCGAGCACCTGCTGGGACTGGCCGGGAACTGGCACCCGCGCGCCGTCGACCTCGGCCGCGTCGGCGAGCGGCATTTCCTGTTCTCCGCGGGTGTCGGCCTCGACGCGAGTGTCGTTGAGCGTGTCGATGCTCACCCACGCCTCAAGGCTCGGCTCGGCGAGTACTACTACGCCTGGGTGGCGACCTCCACCTACAGTCGGCATTACCTCCTGCACCCACTGCGAATGGTGGCCGAGCTCAGCGGTGGAGGCGCAGATGCCCCCAACACGCGGGTCGAGGGCGTCACGGTATTGATCCAGAACGCCTCGCCGTACACGTATTTCGGCGACCGTGGTGTCGAGATGGCAGAGGGCGCCGCGCTTCACAGCGGTGACCTCGCCGGCCTCGTCCTCAAGCGCACGAGCCCGCTTGACATCCCCTCGATCGCCTGGCGAGCACTGTCCTCGAGCGCGCGGGTGGCCGGTCACCGTCAGATCGAGGCGTTCACCGCCACCAGGGAGCTCCGGGTCGCCACGCTGGACGATCGCGAGCTCCCAGTGCAGGTCGACGGGGACTTCATCGGCACGGCCGCCGATTACACCTTCACGGTCGCGCCGGGAGCGCTCACCGTGCTCGCGTAGGGCTCTCACGCGCCGGCGGGCGCTAGCACGATGTCGAAACGCACCCGCGACCAGGCACGATCACCGAGCGCTCGGCCGTCCGGCGTAGGGGTGCCGGCCGGCTGACGGGCGAATTCACGCACGAGCGACTGCTTGACCCCGAACACGGCGTCACCGCGCCGCAGATCCTCCCCGTCGACGAAGATGTGCGTGATCAGGGTACGGCAGCCGGGTGCGCTGACCAGGAAGTGAAGGTGCGGTGCGCGCATCGGCGAGCGCCCGGTGGCATCAAGCAGCCTGCCGACGGGGCCGTCGTGCGGGATCGGATACGACACCGGCGTCAGCGCCCAGAAGCTGAAGTTGCCTTCGTCATCGGCGCGCAGGCGCCCCCGAGCAGCCGTACGGTCGCCCTCGTACTGAACGTCGTAGAAACCGTCCTCATCGCACTCCCAGACCTCGAGCAGCGCGCCGGCGATGCGGTTGCCCAGGGTGTCTGAGACGCTCCCCTGGACCCAGCAGGGCTCACCGGCGGCACCGGAGCTGATGTCGCCACCGAGCGCGACCTCCGGCGCCCCCTTGACGAAGAACGGGCCCAGGACCGTCGCCTCGGTCGCGTCGGCGTTGGCCTCGTTGTTGATCGCGATCGTCTGCATCGAGATTCCGAGCACGTCGGACAGCAGCACGAACTCCTGGCGACGATCGTCGGTGATGTGTCCCGCCGCGGTCAGGAAGTCGATTCCCGCACGCCACTCCTCCTCGGTCAGGCGGGTCTCGCGCAGGAACCCGTGCAGGTGTCGCACGAGCGCGTCGATCACGAACCGCAGCCGCGCATCCGGCGTCTGGGCGAACGCCTCGCGCACGGCCTCCACCAGCTCAGCCTCGCGGGCCTCCTGCTCAGCCTGCTGCGACATCTGCCGCAGTCTCGCACGTCGCGCCGATCGCACGTTGCGGACGAATCACGGCGGTAGGGGGGTCAACCTGGCCCCGCCGATGCCTCTATATGACATGACACGGGCCCGTGAGATCACGATCACCGACGCCGACCTGTCGGTGCTCGGCCCGCTGGCCGAGCACCGCATCCTGATCGCTCCCCAGGTCGCCTCGCTGCTCGGCGTCAGCGAGGACACAGCCGCGCGCCGGCTGAGCCGCCTGCGAGACGCAGGCCTGGCACATCACGAGCGCATCTTCGACGGGCACCCGAGCGCGGCCTGGATCACTAGTCGCGGCCTCGGCGCGATCGAGAGCCGGCTGCCACGTCCGCGAGTCGATCTGCGCGGCTACCGGCACGACATCGGTGTCGGTTGGCTGTGGCTGGCGGCCGGAGGCGGCGCCTTCGGCGAGCTCGTCGAGGTCGCCGCCGACCGCCGCATGCGGGCGCAGGACACCGCTTCGCTGCGTGCCGGCGATCCGGTGCGCTACGGCGTCGGTCTGGGGCTGCTCGGTCCTCGTGGACGTCCTCAGCGCCACTACCCCGACCTGTTGGTGACGCAGCGCAGCGGCCACCGGGTCGCCGTTGAGCTCGAGCTGACGGCCAAGAGCCCGGGCCGGATGGCGCGGATCATGACCGCCTACGCGAGCGACAGCAACATCGACGCTGTCATCTATGTAGTCCAGAACAGGGCGATCGCCCAGCTGGTCTCCGACGCGGCGCGTCGTGCCGGGATCGCCGACATCGTCCACATCCGGCGACTTGCCTCGGACGGGATCGCAGGCGCCGGCTACCGCTCGCCCGCCGCCGCACGCACCGCCGGCCGCCACGCGGCGCATCGCACCGGCGCGGGACGGGCAGGCCAGTGAGGCAGGACCCGCCACCGCCACCCTTCGTACGCCCGCGCAGCCTGCTGTGGCCCGCGGTCGGATTCGTCACCCTGATGCTGGCCCCGGCGTGGGTGCCGGCAGCGGTCGCCGTGCTGCTGGTGGGCGGTCGCCTGCTGCAGCGCGCGATCAGGCATGTGCGCGGACGTGACGCCCGGATCGCGGCGCAGGTGCCGACCGGCCGCGTGCTGCCGATCGGGGTCGACCTCTCGGGCAACCAGGTCGCGGTTCCCGAGGAGGCGCTCGCCGCTCACGGACTGATTCTCGGCGCCACAGGCGCCGGCAAGTCGACGACGCTGCTGACTTTGCTGTCCGAGCAGGTCAGGCGCGGGCGTCCGGTGGTCGCGATCGACCTCAAGGGCAGCCCGGCGTTCGCGGCCCAGCTGCGCGAGGTCACCGCGGCCGCGGGCCGCAAGTTCATCCAGTGGACCCCAGACGGTGGCGCGCAGTGGAATCCGCTCGCGGTCGGCAACGCCACGGAGCTCAAGGACAAGCTGCTCGGAACCGAGCGCTTTACCGAGCCGCACTACCGCCGCGCCGCCGAGCGCTATCTGCAGATCGCGATCCAGGTCGCTCTGGAGGCCGACCCGCAGCAGCAGCTCACGCTCACCCGAGTGGTCGAACTGCTGGCGCCCGAGCGCCTGGCGGTCGCGGCGCGGCGGCTGTCACGGTCGCGGCGGGAATACGTCCGCGATTACGTCGGTTCGCTCACGCCCGACCAGGTCAGCGCGGTACGCGGGCTGGCGTCCCGGCTGGCGGTCGTGGCTGAGTCGCACAGCGGTCCCTTCCTCGAGCCCGACCCGAGCCAGCCGACCGTTGATCTGAGGCGCGCCCTTGACGGCGGCGGCGGCGAAGTCGTCCTGTTCAGCCTCAACTCGAGCACCTACGGCAGCCTCGCGGAGATGCTGGGAACGCTCGCCGTGCAGGACCTTGTCGCCGCCTCCGGCGCACGCCTGACGGCTGGGGGCGCGGGCGAGTCGCGAGCGAGCGTCGCGACCGCCGCAACCGTCGCGGCCGCCGCAACCGTCGGGGCCGCCACAACCGTCGAGGCCGCCGCAACCGTCGAGGCCGCCACAACCGTCGCGGCCAAGCCACTTGCGGTGGTGGCGATCGACGAGTTCTCGGCGCTCCGCTCCGACAATGTTCTGGCGCTGTTGGCGCGCGGGCGCGAGTCCGGCATCGGCGTGCTCCTGGCCACTCAGGAGTTGGCCGACCTCGACCGCGCCGCCCGTGGCTTGCGCGACCAGGTGCTCGGTAATACGGCCGTCAAGATTGCCCATCGCCAGGACGTTCCCGAATCGGCGGAGACGCTCGCGCGCCTGGCCGGCACAGTGCGGGTCTGGGAGGCCAGCTACCAGTCGCGTCCCTCCGCACGCGGCCTGCGCGGGCGGGATGTATCGACGAACGCACGCATGGTGGAGCGCTACGCCGTCGATCCCGAGCAGGTGCGCTCGCTCGGAACCGGAGAGGCGCTCGTGATCGTCAAGTCACCGCGGGCGAGCGCTCGGCTCGCGAGGATCCGGCGTCAGCCGCCCGCGCGAGATCTCGGCCTGTAGGTCGCGTGCAGCCGCTTGAACAGGAGCGTTCGGAGAAATCGGACGGACGGCGCCCGATTTCCCTGAACGCTCCCGAAAACCGCGCGCTTTCAAGGAAATCGCTCCACGGCGCGCCGCTTTTCCGTTTCGAGCCTGTCGATCCCGTGTCGGATCTCAGCCGCCCGCGCCCGGGGTGACGCGGTACGCGTCGAAGACGTTGTCGATGTTGCGCAGGCGGGTGATCGCCTGGTCCAGCGTGCGCGTGTCACCGACCTCGACCACGAACTGGTTGCGGATCATCGGGTGGTTTACGGTGCAGCGTGCCTCGAGGATGTTGATGCCGCCCTCGGCGAACGTGCGGGACAGATCCTCCAGCAGGCGGTGACGGTCCCAGCCCTGGACCTCGATCTCGACCTGGAAGGAGGTTTCGGCATCGCCGTCCCACGCGACCGGCGTGAAGCGCTCGGCGTCCTTGCGCAGCACCTCGACGTTCGGGCAGTCCTCCCGGTGGATGGTGATGCCGCGACCGAGCGAGATGTAGCCGACGATCTCATCGCCCGGCACCGGGTGGCAGCACTTGGCGAGTCGCAACATCACCTCGTCGATGCCGTCGACAGCGATCCCGAAGCGGTTGGAGGACGTCGTCGGCCGCGAGCGGCGGCGGCCTGAGGACAGGAGGTCGGCCGAGGCAGCCGGCTGGGTCTCGGCGGTCTCGCCCGCCTTCAGCCGCTGCATGACCTTGTTGATCACGACCTGCGGTGAGATCTTGGCCGCGCCGAGCGCGATGTAGAAGTCGTCGCCCTTGCGGAAGCCCATCTCGCGGATGACCTCGGCCATCAGCGGCGACGCGACGATCTTCTGGGCGGGCAGGCCCTGTTTGCGCAGATGCTCCTGGAGCAGTTCGCGACCGGTGTGTTCGGTGTCCTTGCGGCTCTCGGCCTTGTACCAAGCCTTGATCTTGTTGCGGGCGCGAGTCGTCTTGACCAGGGACAGCCAGTCCCGCGATGGGCCGCGCTCGCGCTTTGACGTCAGCACCTCGACGATGTCACCGGAGCGCAGCTGGTAGGACAGCGGCACGATCTTGCCGTTGACCTTGGCACCGACGCAGCGGTGGCCGACGTCGGTGTGGATCTCGTAGGCGAAGTCGAGCGGGGTTGCGCCCGCGGCCAGCGACTTGACCTCGCCCTTGGGTGTGAAGACGAAGACGTCGTCCTCGAACAGGTCGACCTTCAGCGTCTCCACGAACTCGCGCGGATCGGCGACGTCCTTCTGCCAGTCGACCAGCGACCGCAGCCACTTGAGCTTGCCCTCGGGATCACGGAGCGCGGCCTCGCCGGCCTTGCCCTGCTGGCGGCCAGTTTTGGGATCCTCCTTGTACATCCAGTGGGCGGCGATCCCGTATTCGGCAAGGTCGTGCATCGCCCGCGTGCGGATCTGGATCTCCAGCGGCCGCCCCTCGGGTCCGATCACGGTCGTGTGCAGCGACTGGTACATGTTGAACTTGGGCATCGCGACGAAGTCCTTGAAACGTCCCGGCAGCGGCTTCCAGATCGAGTGGATCACGCCCACGGCGCCGTAACAGTCCTTGACCGAGTCCACGATCACGCGCATCGCCGTGAGGTCATAGATCTCGTTGAACTCGCGGCCCTTCTTGGTCATCTTCGAGTAGATCGAGTAGAAGTGCTTGGCACGACCGGAGATCTCGGCGCGAATGCCGACCGCCTCGAGCTCATGCGACACGTACTCGCCGGCCTCGTTGACGTAGTCCTCA
Organism: uncultured Conexibacteraceae bacterium; assembly: GCA_963848435.1. GTDB lineage: Bacteria > Actinomycetota > Thermoleophilia > Solirubrobacterales > Solirubrobacteraceae > Palsa-465. The sequence continues at coordinate 199,951 of CAWKDQ010000012.1, forward strand.
CGGTCCTCGCGATGCTGCGCGACCAGCGTCTTGATCTCGTTGTACTTGCGTGGATGCAGCGTCTGGAAGGCGAGATCCTCGAGCTCCCACTTGATCCGATGGATACCGAGGCGGTGTGCGATCGGCGCGTAGATGTCGAGTGTCTCCCGCGCCTTGTTGATCTGCTTCTGCTTCGGCATCGCCTCGATCGTGCGCATGTTGTGCAGGCGGTCGGCGAGCTTGATCAGGATGACCCGAATGTCCGAGGCCATCGCGACCATCATCTTGCGGTAGTTCTCGGCCTGCGCCTCATCACGGGACTGGAATGTCAGCTCGGTGAGTTTGGTGACACCATCGACGAGGCCGGCGATCTCCTCGCCGAACCGCTCCTCGATGTCGGCGATCGAGGCATGCGTGTCCTCGACGGTGTCGTGCAGCAGCGCCGCGCAGAGGGTTTCGGTATCGAGGCGCATGCCGGCGCAGATCTTGGCGACGCTGACCGGATGAACGATGAACTCCTCACCGGAGCGGCGACGCTGGTCGGCATGGTGGCGGCAGGCGTAGATGAAGGCTTCGCGGACTCGGTCACGGTCCACAGCGACGGCCGCCTCGTCAGCATGCTCCTCGACCACCGCGAAGAGGTCGTCCAAAAGCCCCTGCTCGAAGTCGTTCAGGACGACGGCCTCGGCCGCCGGCGCCGCGGTCGCCGGCGCCGCGGTCGCGACACCGCTCGCAGCACCGTTCTGCGACGCCTTCCCGGCACCATCATGCGACGCCTTCCCAGCACCATTCTGCGACGCCTTCGCGGCGCCGCTCAGCCCGGTGTTCCCAGCGCCGTTGAGCGCAGCGGCTTTGCCGTTGCCGCCCGGGTTCAGATCGCTGCTCTTGGTCTTGCTGCGCTCAGAAATCGCTGGCCGTCCTCACTGGTCTGTGTATAGGCCCTGTAAGCCGCCGAGCGCTCCAATTCGGTGCGCTCGGTGCCGGCGATCTCCAGGGCCGGCAGATCCGGATCGAGGCTGACGAGCCCAAGCTCCGTGAGGACTCTCAGCAGCCGCCCCGACAGCCTGGCCGAACGGGCGTGCGTTCCGTCGCCACGAAGCAGGTGCTCGAGCTCCTCGCCGCCAACCCTCCCCCGCTCCCGCAGGGCTCGGTAGAGGGCCACGAGCGAAGCACGGAGTGCGTACTCCTGCTCGTGCATCTGCTGCCCAAAGCGTAGCTCAGCTTCGCCCCAGGCCAAATGGGTGTAGCCGGCGCCCATCCTGGTGATGATGTCCTGGGTTTCTGAAGCCGGAGGGTCCAGAACCACCACATGCTCGAATTCCGTGATGAGTTCGGGTTCGTCTTGCAGCGACTCATGGGTGATCAGCGCGAATCCGCCTCGACGACCGGCAATGCCCGCCAGTCGCCTCGGTGTGTTTGCGCAGATCACCAGGACGAGGCTCTCGACGCCGGCAGCGGACTGCGCATCTGCGATGGTCGCGAGCTGCCCCTCCCCTCGGCGATCGAGCACAACGCGACCACCTGGCTGGACGCGGCCGCCGCTCTGGGGCGGCTCGCCTGGGCCTGCGGCGTCGGCACAGGCGGCACCAGCATCCGCCGAGGCGGGGACGGGAGCTGCGAGGCCGAAATCGAGGTCGAGCTCACGGTCGAGCTCCATCAGAGCGGCCTCGAGGTAGTCGTCGGGCTCGCCCAGGACGGTGATCGCAGCGGGTGTGCAGACGCTCGCGTGCTGGAGGATCGCGCGTGGCTCGACAATTCCGTTCCAGACATTGCGTTCGAGCTTGAAGCTCGCGTCGACAGGCTCGCCGTCGGCCCCGGCGATGCGTCCGTCGCAGCCGAACGCCACGGCGCGGGCTCTGACGCCACCAGAGTTGAGGTTGAAGCGGACATGCTGCCCGGATTCACCCATTCGCTGCACACCATCGAAGCGCGCTCCGGTCACGTAGAGGCGGACATCCGGGTTGCCGTTGCCGAACGGCGCCAGCGCCGTCAGCTCCTCAGCCAGAGCCAGCGACAGCTCGCCGCCCGAGACGACCGCGTCGACGCGCTCAACCGGCGCGAGCAGATCCGGTGTCAGCAGCGACTCGGCATGGCGCTCGAACGCGTCCCTGAACGCCGATATCTGATCGGGCAGCACGCTCAGGCCCGCGGCCATCCGGTGGCCGCCATACGTCTCCAGGTGCTCTCCGGTCGCCTCCAGCGCGCCGAGCAGGTCGAAGCCCTGGATGCTGCGCCCGGAGCCGTGCGCGGGGGCGCTCGGGTCGGCAGGGTCGATCGCCAGCAGGATCGCCGGCCGGTTGAAGCGCTCGACCACGCGCGAGGCCACGATCCCGATCACGCCCCCGTGCCAGCCCGATGCCGCCAGCACGTAGGCGCTGCGCTCCCCCATCTCAGCCGCGAGCGCGTCCGCTTCATAGCGGATCCGCTGCTCGACCGCGCGACGCTCGGCGTTGACTCCGTCGAGCTCACGCGCGATCGCATCGGCCCGCTGGGAATCCTCGGTCAGCAGCAGCTCGAGCCCGGCGTCGGCCCGCCGCATGCGTCCCGCCGCGTTGATCCGTGGCGCCAGACGGAACGCCAGACAGGACGCGTCGAGCGCGCTCGGGTCGGCCCGTGAGACGCGCATCAGCGCCCGCAGCCCGGTGCGGTCCGTGCCGGCCATCTGCACGAGGCCGTCGCGCACGATCCGGCGATTCTCGCCCCGCAGCGGCATCAGGTCCGCGACCGTGGCGAGCGCGACCAACTCGAGATCCTGCTCGACGGTACTGGCGCCGAGAGCCTGCGCCAGCTTGTGTGCAACCGCGGTGCCGCACAGATCGGGCGTCGGATACCCACACAGAGCGGGGTGAACGATCCGACAGTCAGGCAGCGTGCCGTCCCCGCGCGGCGTGTGATGGTCGGTGACGAGCGTGTCCATTCCCGCGGCTCGCGCCTGCGCGACCTGCTCGACGGCCGTGATCCCACAGTCGACGGTGATCAGCAGGCCAGTACCGCTCCGCGCCAGACGCTCGACGGTGGCGGACGCAAGGCCATAGCCGTCCTGGCTGCGGCTGGGCAGATACCAGCCCACGTCAGCTCCGAGCGAGCGCAACGCCCTGACCAGCACAGCGGTGGCGCAGACCCCATCGACGTCATAGTCGCCATGAACCATGATCCGGCTGCCGGCGGCGATGTGCCGCTGAACGAGTGCGGTCGAGGCATCGATGCCGTCAAAGCAACCCGGGTCGTGACGCTCGTCGGCCCGAAGAAACGCTCGCGCAGCTGCCAGATCCCGGTTTCCGCGCCTTACGAGGATCTGCGCCAGCACGTGGCTGACGCCGAGCTCGCGCTCGAGCAGCAGTGCCGCGCCGAGGTCATAGGGGGCGAGCTCGATCCGGCGTGGTACGGAGGCCAGGCCGGGTGAAGGCGACGTGCCACCCGTCACGGGCTCTGTGGTTGCCGCATCCGCAGGCACGAATCTGGAATCAAGCAGGCTGACAGCCATCTGTTCAGGGTAGGCACCGCCTCCGACAGAAGCTCAGGTGCGTAGCTTCCGGTCCACCGCATCCGCGGCCGGAGCGGCCCGACCCTCCGTCGGGCCCGGCCGGCCAATGACCGGTATGCGCGTCAGCAGCTGCGATCAGGCAGCGCTTGCGAGGTGCGCGTTATCGCGCCGGATGCCCTCGGCGTAAACGAGTCCGAGCCCGATCAGTGCACCGGGGATGGCCTCGAGCGCGGTCACCAGATGCGTGTCGTGGATACCCGGGATCGTGAAGCCGTTGACAATCAGACCGAACAGCGTCGCGCCGATGATCGCGCCGAGGAAACCACCGACGATCCCGCCCCAGAAGCGATCGGGCAGCCAGATCGTGAAGTGCCAGATCGCCAGACCCATCATCACCCACGCGAGCAGACCCATCAGCGCCTTCTCCCGTGCTTGCGGTTGCGGGGGCGTGACCGCGGCGCGGTCGGGCCCGAACGGACGTCGGCGACGCCGTCGTTCTCGGCCTCGTCGGGCGCTGGGGAGACCCCGGCGTCGTTCGCGTCAGGCGCAGGCGTGGTCTTGCCCTCAGCCGGATCAGGCGCCCGGGCGGCGCCGGCGTCAGCCTCACGCTCAGCGGCCTCGCCCTCAGCCGTTGCCGCCGCGTCAGCGTCGTCCTGCGCCGCTGAGACGTCGGGCTCGGGCGCCACCGGGAGCTCCTGAGTCGCTGCACGCCGCGCCGCTCCGCGGCCCCGTTGCGGCGCAGGCGGTTCCGGCGTCTCGAGCTCCTCCTCGGTCGTGTGCGCGAGCCGCTCGGCCACACGCGAGGTCCGATGACGCTCAGCGCGGGCCTCATCGAGGCCGAGGTCGCGCTTCATCTGCTCGAACTCGGCCGCCGAGACATTGTCGTCCTGCGGCGTGGTCAGGCGGCCCGTGCTGCGCACCCGCGTCGGGGTCGGATCGACGTCGCCGCCGTCCGCATAGGCGGGCACGGCGCCGCGCTGCTCGATGATCCGGTCGCGACGCGCGCGGTAGCTGTGCTCGCGCTCCTTCCAGTGCATCAGCACCGGCGAGGCGATGAAGATCGATGAATAAGCACCGGACGCGACACCGACCAGCAGCGCGAAGGCGAAGTCCTTCAGCGTCGCACCGCCGAACAGCAGCAGCGCGATGATCGGCAGCAGCGTGCAGGACGTGGTCATCAGGGATCTCGTGAGCACCTCTGACATCGAGCGGTTCACGACCTGCGAGAACGCGGCCCGCGGCATGCGTGGGATGTTCTCTCGCACTCGGTCAAAGACGATGATCGTGTCGTAGAGCGAGTAGCCGAGGATCGTCAGCAGCGCCGCGACGGTGTCGGCGTTCACCACGCGCCCCACCAGCGCATAGACGCCGGCCGTTATCAGCAGGTCGTGCATCAACGCGATCAGCACCGGCACCGTGAACTTCCACTCGAATCGGAGCGCCACGTACAGCGAGATGATCACCAGCGAGACGATGATCGCCACCACCGCGCTGTGGGTGACAGTCGACCCGAACGACGGCCCGACGCTCTGAGTCTCGATGCTGTGCACGCCATATTTGCTGTCGAGCTCACCACGCAGCTGCGCGTAGCCCTTGCCCAGGTACTTGGATTGGATCTGGTAGCCGTAGTTGCCCAGCGCGTGCCCGCTGACGGCCTGCACGGTCGCGTCGCCGCCGCCGACATTGGGAGCGGCCACCAGTGACTTGATCGACTCGACGGACGCCTGATGGTTCAGTCCGACCGAGATCTGCGTGCCGCCGGTGAAGTCGATGCCGAGGTTTAGGCCCCTGCCGCCCACGGCGAGCGCGCCGATCAGCAGGATCACCCCGGACAGCGAGAAGAAGTAGCGGCTCCTGCCCATGAAGTCGAAGCGCCAATGGCGCTTCTCGCCGCCGGCGCCCAGGGCAGACGCGCTCTGGATCACCCGCGAATCGCCCATGGTCGTCAGGATCGCCTGGGTGGCCAGCACCGCCGTGAACAGCGATACGAAGGTGCCGATGCCGAGCGTGAACGCGAAGCCCTTGACGTCCGAGGTCGAGAGCACGAACAGGATGAACGCGGTGATGATCGTCACCACGTTGGCGTCTATGATCGCCGTGATCCCCTTGCGGTAACCGATCGCGATGCCCTGGCGAATCGATCTTCCGCCGCGTATCTCCTCCTTGACACGCTCGAAGATCACGATGTTGGCGTCGGCGGCGACACCGATCGTCAGGATCAGACCGGCGATGCCGGCGAGCGACATCGTGATCGGGATCAGCTTGATCAGCGCGTAGAAGTAGATGCCGTAGACGATCAGGCCGCCGATCGCGATCACGCCGAGGACGCGGTAGTACACGAGCAGTAGCAGCGCCACGAACGCGAGGCCGACCAGCCCGGCCACCAGGCCCTGGTGCAGCGCCTGCGCCCCCAGGGTCGCCGAGACCTGGTTCTCAGAGATCTTGGTGAGCTTCACCGGCAGCGCGCCCAGGCGCAGCTGCGTCGCCAGCGCGCTGGCGGTCTGAGTCGTGAACCCGCCGCTGATCTCGCTGCCGTTGGTGGACGGGATACCCTCCGGGAACAGGTGGAAGTCGATGTACGGAACGCTCACCAGCTGGTTGTCGAGCGCGATCGCGAAGTGCTGGTTCAGCTGCTGACCCGGAGGGCTGTTGAGCGAGCCACGCAGCGCGATCGTGCCGGTGACGTTCTGGAACAGTGTCCCGCCGTTGTCCTTGAACCCGAAGTTGACGCTCGGCTGCCCGCTCGAGTCGGTGGCGGCCTCGGGGTTTGAGATCTTGTCGCCGCGCAACGCCACGTGGTTGTTGAGCACGTAGTAGCCGGTGGTGGGCGAGCCGAACTTCGGCCAGTTGGCGAAGCTGTTGGGCACGGCCTGCACGACGACCGTTCCCTGCTTGACGCCGAGCGCCTCCGTGCCGGCGGTCTCCTCGCTGGAGAGACCGGTCTTGAGCTCCGTGCTCGCCTGCGTGGCGGACTTGCTGACGGGAAGCAGCAGCGGGCCCGATATCAGGCAGTGAACGCCCTTTACGACCTTCTGGTGCTCGGCCGCCGCAAACGACTTACAGGCGGAGCTGCCGGGAGCACCGAACAGGAACCACTCGTTCCCGACCTGGGACATGCTGGCCGTGTCGCTGGTCCTGAGCGGCTGCTTGGCCCCGAGCTGAACGGCCGCGTAGAGACCCATCGCGCCGGCGGTGAGGCTGCTCGAGCCCGGCGACGCGCTGGTGCCACCCTGGCTCAGCGCCACCGAGGACGGGTCACTGGTCGAGATGCCACCGGCCGCCGGCTTCCCGGTCGGCGTCAGGACATTCGCCTCCCAGTCGTAGAAGAACAGCTGGGCGGTGGTGCCGACGATCCGCTCGGCCTCGGCGACGTTCTTGACGTCCGGCAGCTGCACATCGATCAGGTCCTTGCCGACCGTCGTGATCACCGGCTGCGAGACGCCCAGCTGGTTGACGCGCTCGTTCATCACATCGACGGCGCGCTGTAGCGAATCGGCGTTGATCGGCGACCCCGGCGTGGGCGTCGCCTTGTAGACGAGCTCGACGCCGCCCTTGAGGTCGAGGCCGAGCCTGGTCGGCCTGGTCGCGATGATGGCGATCGAGGCAGCGATCAGCGCTACCACGAGCAGCAGCACGAATCCATGGCGTTTGCGGTCACTCATCGCTGGGGTCTGATGCTAGAAGAGGTTGGCTTTAGACGCTGTTAGGGCTGCTCAGCGCCCATTGGAGGGCGTCAGCACGACCAGCAGGCCGCCCTCTTCGTCGTCATATGCAGGGAAGATATCGGCCACAGCACTTGCGCGCTCGGCTCCCGCCTGCAACGCCACGGCCTTGCCGCTGACGCGCACCTCCCATTCGAGCGCGGTCGCGATGTGATCGACGCCGTCCTCGAAGCTCATGCCGAGCACGTCCTGCAATGGCTGCCCGATCGCGGATTCCGTCCGCAGGCCGGTGAACTCGAATGAGCCACGGCCGCAATCGACGATCCTGCCCTCCGCATCGCAGGCGAAGAACGCCGCCGAAGGAGCCGGGTAGTAATCGTCCAGCAGCTCGAACAGGTAGGCGAAGCCACACTTCTCACATCCGCGCGCCTCACGCCTGAAGCCGGCGTTGCGATCGGTCCCCATCGAACGGTTCCCGCAGTGCGGGCAGATGAAGTAATGCTCGTGTGCCATGCCGGCGCTGAGGATAGTCAGTCGACTGAAGCGGCCGCTGCTGCGCCGCTTGCGCGCAGCGGCCGGCCCGTGGCCGGTTGGCCGCTCACAGCAGCCCGAGCTGCGCGGCCGGGGGCTCGAGCCCGAGGTGCTCGTAGGCGCGACGGGTGGCCGCACGCCCGCGCGGCGTGCGCTCCAGCATCCCGCGCTGCAGCAGGTAGGGCTCGTAGACGTCCTCGACCGTGTCCTGCTCCTCGCCGATCGAGGCCGCCAGCGTCGACAGTCCAACCGGTCCGCCGCCGAACTTCTCGCAGATCGTGCGCAGGATCTCACGGTCGAGGCGATCCAGGCCGGCATCATCGACCTCGAGCAGATCGAGCGCCGCGCTCGCAACCTCCTCTGTCACCACCCCCCCGCTGCGAACCTCCGCGTAGTCACGCACGCGCTTGAGCAGGCGATTTGCGACACGTGGCGTGCCGCGGCTGCGGGCCGCGACCGCCAGGGCGCCGCCATCCTCGATCTCGACCTCCAGCAGCCGCGCGGAGCGCCTCACGATCCTGGCGAGGTCCCGCGGGTCGTAGTGGTCAAGGCGGTGCTGGATGCCGAAGCGGTCACGCAACGGCGTGCTCAGCAGGCCGGTGCGCGTGGTAGCGCCGATCAGTGTGAACGGCGGCAGGTCGATCGTGACGACGCGGGCGCCGGCGCCCTGGCCGACCGTGATCGGTAGGCAGCGGTCCTCCATCGCCGGATAGAAGGTCTCCTCGAGCGCCCGCGGCAGACGGTGGATCTCATCGACGAAGAAGACCGAGCGCGGCTCCAGCGCTGTCAGGAACGCCGCCACGTCCCCCTTGCGCTCGAGTGCCGGTCCCGCCGTCTGCACGAACGTCACGCCCAATTCGGCCGCCACGATCTGCGCCAGCGAGGTCTTGCCCAGCCCGGGTGGGCCGGCAAGCAGCACGTGATCGAGCGCCTCCTCGCGTCTGGCAGCGGCGGCGATCGAGACGGCCAGCTGGTCCTTGAGCGCCTCCTGGCCGATGAAGTCGTCGAGCCGGCGCGGACGCAACGAGCGGTCGAGGTCGTCCTCAGGCAGCGCCTCGGCGCTCAGAATCGTCACCGGCGCGCTCCCCTCAACGCCTCGGCGATCAGGTCCTCAGCCGTATCGCTCACAAGCCCGTCGAGCAGCTGGTCGGCCTCGGGCGGGCTGTATCCGAGCCCGACGAGCGCCTCGCGCGCGATCACGCGCGGGTCGTCGGAGCGTACGACGCTGATCGCCTGCTCGGGCAGGGTGACACCGACCTTCTCACGCAACTCGACGATGATCCGCTCCGCCGTGCGCTTGCCGACACCCTTGACGGCCTGGAAGCGGGCGCTGTCACCGGCCGCGATCGCGGCCAGCAGATCGCGGGCGGGGCCGCCCGAAAGCACCTCGAGCGCAACCTTGGGTCCGACCGACTGCACCCCGAGCAGCATAAGGAAGAGATCGCGTTCGTCCTCGCTGGCGAAGCCGTAGAGCGTGAGCGCGTCGTCGCGCGGGATCAGGTGCGTGTGGAGAGTGACGCGGTTGCCGACGACCGGAACGTGGCGAAGCGTCTCGCTCGAGACCGAAAGCCGGTATCCGACACCGCCGCAATCGACGATCACATGGTCAGCGCGGCGTACCGCCACCGTCCCTGTCACAAGAGCGATCACCGCGCCGCCTCCGCGATCGCGCCGGCAAGCGGCGCCCGATTGGCGTCGCACACTGCGACCGCGAGGGCATCGGCGGCATGATCGGGTCGCGGCGGCGAGGACAGCCCCAGCAGCCGCGCGGCCATGCCGGCGACCTGCGCCTTGTCCGCCCGCCCACTGCCGCAGACCGCTGACTTGACCTGCTGCGGTGTGTACGCGCGCACGCCGACGCCGCGCTGGCCGGCGGCAAGCAGCACGACGCCGCGCGCCTGGCCGACCGCCATCGCACTGACGACGTTCGCGCCGAAGTAGAGATCCTCAACCGCGACCGCGTCGACCTCGAAGCGCTCGATCAGCTCGCCGATATCGCCGTGGATCTCCGCCAGCCGCCGCTCCGGGTTGGACGAGGCTGCCGTCTCGATCACGCCGTACTCAAGTGCGCTCAGCCGCGATCCGGCACTCTCGACGATCCCGTAGCCCGTGTTGGCGATGCCCGGATCCACTCCCAAGACGATCATGTGTTCGTATTCTGCGTGGCCGCCCGGACGCCTCCCCATGCCGGGACGGCTTCGCTTCCACCGGCCTGCCGGAAGCGTGTGGCGCCGTGGCCGCCCAGCGGGGCGAGCCGCGGCAGCAGCGGCGCTACTTGGTGACCTTGAGCAGGTCGACGATGAAGATCAGCGAGGCGTTCGGCGGGATCGTCGAACCGCTGCCGCTCTTACCGTAGGCGAGCGCGGGCGGGATGATCAGCTCGCGGCGGCCGCCGACCTTCATGCCCTGAAGACCCTGATCCCAGCCCTTGATGACGGAGCCGTTGCCGAGCGTGAAGGCGAACGACTGGCCGGGCGTGTCCTTCCAGGAGGAGTCGAACACCTTGGCGTTGCTGAACAGCGCGCCGACGTAGTTGACATCGAGCGTGTCGCCCTTCTCCGCGGTAGCGCCGGTGCCGACGATCAGATCCCTGACGACCAGCTTCCTCGAAGCCGGGCCCTTCTGGAGGGTGATCGTCGGCTCCTTCGAGAGCGCGCCGGTCTTCGGCGTGGCCGCCGTCGTCGACGTCGTGGTGGTGGTGGCCGCCGTCGTGGTGGTCGCGGCCTCAACGGTCGCGCCCGCGCTCGGGGCGAGCATCACTCCCCCCGCCTTGCTGCTGCTTCCGCATGCAGCCAGGCCGAGCACCATCGCTGCGGCCAGGGCGGCCGTGACTCCTGCTTTCAGTTTCATCGCGGTGCGAGCGTAGCGACCGTCGCGCGGAAGCGCGGTGAGGTCAACCGGCGATCCTCTCCAGAACATCCGTGTCGACGTCGTAATTGGCGTGGACAGCCCCGACGTCATCGGACTCTTCGAGGGCGTCGATGAGTTTCATAAGTTTTGCCGCGTCGTCCTCGGAGAGTGGCACTAGAGACTTCGGGCGTTGGGTCACGTCGGCGCTCTCGATCTCGATCTCCGCGCCCTTCAGGGCGTTGCGCACGACCGTCAGATCGCTCGGGGCGGTGATCACCTCGAAGACATCGTCGTCGAGCACGATGTCCTCGGCGCCGGCGTCGATCGCGGCCATCAGGTCATCCTCGCCGTAGCGCTCCGCATCGACCAGGATCACCCCCTGCTTGTCGAACAGGTATGCGACCGATCCAGGCTCGCCGAGACTGCCGCCGTGCTTGCCGACGATGTGCCGCACGTCGGCGGCCGTGCGGTTGCGGTTGTCTGTGAGCGCCTCGATCAGCATCGCGACGCCGCCCGGGCCGTAACCCTCGTACAAAACGGTCTCCCAGGCCTCCGCATCGACGCCGGCGCCCGTGCCCTTCTGGATCGCGCGCTCGATGTTGTCCTTGGGCATCGAGGCGTCACGCGCCTTCTGGACGGCCAGCGACAGCGCCGCGTTGCCCTCGGGGTCGCCCCCGCCCTCCTTCGCTGCGACCGTGATCGCGCGGGCCAGCTTCGTGAAGTGCTGGCCGCGGCGCGCGTCGACGACCGCCTTCTTGTGCTTGATCGAAGCCCACTTGGAATGCCCTGACATGGCTATCCAGTTTAATCGGGCTCGATGGCGACCGTGAATCCGGACATCTTCAAGGCATATGACGTGCGCGGCATCCATGGCCGCGACCTCGATTCCGACGGCGCATACCAGCTCGGCCGCGCGTTCGCGCGGGTGATCTCGCGGTTCGCCGACAGGCCCGTGGCCGAGCTGCGACTCGGCCTCGGCCGTGACATGCGCCTCTCCGCACCGGAGATGGCGGCCGGCTACGCGCGCGGGATCGCCGCGGAGGGGGCGCACGTGCTCGACGCCGGGCAGGTCGGTACCGAGATGCTCTACTACCTCGTCGGATCGCGTGAGCTCGACGGCGGCTTGATGTGCACGGCGTCACACAACCCCAAGGCCTACACCGGCGCCAAGCTCGTGAGACGCGGCGCCGTGGCGCTCTCGGGCGATGAGGGCATCGCCGACATCAGGGCGCTGGTGCAGGCGGGCCTGGGTGAGGCGCCCGGCGGCGGCTCGGTCGAGCGGGTCGAGATCGATGACGAGTTCCGCCGCCAGGTACTGGGATTCATCGATGCGGCCGCGATCCGTCCGCTGAAGGTCGTCGTCGACGGTGGCAACGGCATGGCCGGACCGATGGTCGGGCCGCTGCTCGAGCAGCTCGGGCTCGACCTCGAGACCAACTACTGGACGCCGGACGGGGACTTTCCCGACCACGAGCCCAACCCGCTGCTGCCGGAGAACCGCGAGTTCATCATGGCCGAGGTCGTTCGCCAGGGAGCAGACCTAGGGATCGCCTGGGACGGCGACGCCGACCGCTGCTTCTTCATCGATGACACCGGCCGCTTCGTCGACGGTGACTTCATGACTGCGATCCTGGCGACCTCGATGTTGCGCAAGCAACCCGCGGAGACGATCCTCTACGACGTGCGCGCCAGCCGTGCGGTGCCCGACCTGGTGACGGCTGCGGGCGGCACCGCGCTGATCAACCGCGTCGGACACGCGTTCTTCAAGTCGCGGATGCGCTCCGAGGGCGGCGTGTTCGGCGGCGAGGTCTCGGGGCACTATTACTTCCGGGACTTCTACTGCGCCGACTCGGGGACGATCCCGGCACTGCTGGTGTTGGAGGAGCTCTCAGCGCGCCAGGTCAAGTTGTCAGAGCTGCTCGAGCCGCTGCGCAGCCGTTACTTCATCTCTGGCGAGATCAACTCGGAGGTGGCCGATCCGAGCGGCAAGATCGCTGAGATCGCCGAGCGCTACGCGGACGCTGCGCAATCGCGGCTGGACGGCATCTCGATCGACTATGACGACTGGCACTTCAACGTCCGCGCCTCCAATACCGAGCCGCTGCTGCGACTGTGCCTCGAGTCGCTGGTCTCGGAGGCCGACATGGAGGCCAGGCGCGACGAGCTGCTGGCGCTGATCCGGTCGTGAGCTCGCCGCCGCCGATGGTTCGCGCGTGAGCCTGCCGCTCACCGACGAGGCGGTCGCTGGGATCCACCGGATCGCAGTGCCGACGCCGTTCGCCATCGGTCGGGTGAACTGCTACGTCCTCACCGGTGAGCCGCTGACGCTCGTGGACACGGGCCCGAATTCGGGGACCTCGCTCGATTACCTCGAGCGCGGACTCGCCGAAGTCGGGTTCCGGATCGAGGACCTCGAGCTGGTGGTCGTCACGCACCAGCACATGGACCATGAGGGCCTGCTGGAGATCGTCGCGCGCCGATCCGGGGCGGACGTGGCTGCGTTCGCGGGTCTGGCGCCATGGCTTGCTGACTTCCGTGAGAGCACCGCCGGCGACGACCGCTACGCCCAGGGGATCATGCGCCGGCATGGGATTCCGGAGGATGTGACCACGGTGTTGGCGTTGCTCACGGCCGGGCTCCACGGCTATGGCTCGGCCGGCGAGGTCACGCGACCACTGGCCGACGGCGACCGGCTGACGATGGGCGGGCGCGAGTTCAGCGTGCATCACCGCCCGGGGCACAGCCGTTCCGATCTCGTCTTCTTCCACGAACCGAGTGGCGCGTTGATCGCCGGCGATCACCTGATCGCGAAGATCTCGTCGAACGCCCTGGTGTCGCGGCCGCTTGACGGCTCGAGCGACGGTCCTCGCCCCAAGCCGCTGATCGACTACGCCCGCTCACTGAGCGCGACGCGGGAGCTGCCGGCCGATCAGGTGCTGTCCGGGCACGGCGACCCGTTCACCGGCCACGTCGGGCTGATCGATGCCCGCCTGCGCGACCACGGGCGCCGTGCACGCAGAATCGGGGCGCTGCTGTCCGAACAGCCGATGACGGCCCATCAGATCGCCCAGCGGATGTGGGGTGAGATCGCCCTCAAGCAGGCCTACCTGACGCTTTCGGAGGTATTGGGGCACCTCGATCTGCTGCTCGCCGACGGCACCGTCGTCGAGGAGGAGATTGACAGCGTGAGTGTGTTCAGGGCTGTCTGAGCGGCGGCCGCGCGGTTGGCTGCACCCGGGGACGCCGCGCCGGTGTCAGCCGGAGACCGAGGCGCCGCCGGAACCTGTGGTCGAACCGCCGGAGCCGTTCAGGCCGGCCTGGCCACCGCCCGATCCGCTGCCGGACCCGCCCGACCCGCCGGAGCCGCCGGAGCCGGACGCGCCTGAGCCTGATGAGCCGCCGGCCTGGTCGGCGAAGGCGGTGTCACCCGGCATCATCGGCGAGACCGTCGCTTTGCCGCAGGCAGCGATCCCGGGAACCGCCACCGTCATCGTGGCCGTGTCGTCGGGGGCATAGATCTGGAGCTTTGCAGCCGTCGGGCAGCTACCGCCGCCGGTGGGCACATCGCTCGCGGTCATCCGGAACGAGGCGACCTCCCCCGGCTTCAGCGTGATCGCAGTCGCGGGCGTGGAGCCCGCCACGTCGGTGGTGGTGCGGGTCGCTGCGGTGGTCAGGGCACTGCCCCGCGACGAGAGGAACTGCACGCCAGGCCAGCCGTAGGTGTGGCAGACGGTGCCGCCGGTGTTCTTCAGTGCGAAGCCGAGCACGATCGTGCCGGCTGCGCCGTTGCTGCCGAGCAAGACCGGTGTGAGGTCGGCTGCACTGCAGGCGGTGCCACTGATCGTGGTGTTCGTCCGCGTGGCGGCGGTGCTCGTCGTGGTTGTCGGCCCGCCGGCACCCGTCTGCTGATTGACGACGGTCCTCGTGACCGTGGTCGTCACCGTCGATGAGCCGCCGCAGGCGGCGACCGCGATCGCGGCGATCACCGCGGCCACGGGAAGCAGAACGGAGCGAGCGGACGGCATCTGATCACTCTTCCACCGGTCGGGGGCTGAATCCTGCGAGCTCCAGAAAAAATCTGTGAAGCCGATCCTCGCCCGTGAGCTCCGGATGGAATGACAGCGCGAGGATGTCGCCCTGCCGGACCGCCACAGGGTGGCCGTCGACGGCCGCCAGCACCTGGACATCGGGACCGTGCTCGGCGATCCACGGTGCGCGGATGAAGATCGCGTGCACCGGCCCGCCCGGAAGTCCCTCAACGCCGAAATCAGCCTCGAACGAGTGCAGCTGGCGTCCGAACGCGTTGCGCTGCGCCACCACATCGAGGATCCCGAGGTGCGCGCGGTCAAGCATGATCATCCCGGCGCACGTGCCGAGGATGGGGGTGCCGGCCGCCGCCACCGCCTGCAGGGGCTCGGCCAGGCCCTCGCGCTCGATTCCGAGCGTCATCACCGTCGACTCGCCTCCCGGGATCACCAGCGCGTCAAGCTCGTCCAGCTCGGCCGGGACTCGAACCTCCCGTGTGGCCGCGCCCAGGCGCCGCAGCACCTTCTCATGCGCCTCGAAGCCCCCCTGGAGTGCCAGGACCCCGACCAGCGGGCTCGCGCCGCCCACGTCGACGCCCCCGACGCTGACGTCGGCTTCGATGAGGCTGCCGCTCACCAGCCGCGTGGCGAGAGCAGCTGCTCGGACTCGAGCTTTGAGGTCTCGATGCTCTCCATCGCGGCGCCCAGGCCGGTGGAGGCAGCCGCTACGCGTGCCGCATCGGCAAAGTGCGTGGTCGCCTCGACGATGGCGCGCGCGCGCCGCTCGGGATCCGAGGACTTGAAGATGCCCGATCCCACGAACACGCCCTCAGCGCCGAGCTGCATCACCAGCGACGCGTCGGCCGGGGTCGCGATTCCGCCGGCGCAGAACAGCACCACCGGTAGCTTGCCCGCGGCGGCCACCTGTCGCACCAGCGGCAGTGGGGACTGAAGCTCCTTGGCCGCGGCAGCGAGCTCCTCAGGGCCCAGCGTCGTCAGACGCCGCAGCTCGCTGCGAATCTGACGCAGGTGCGTGACCGCGTTGACGATGTCACCGGTCCCGGCCTCACCCTTGGAGCGGATCATCGCCGCGCCCTCACCGATCCGTCGAAGCGCCTCACCGAGGTTGGTCGCGCCACAGACGAACGGGGCCTTGAACGCCCATTTGTCGATGTGGTTGACCGTGTCGGCCGGCGTCAGGACCTCGGACTCGTCGATGTAGTCGACCTCCAGCGCCTCCAGCACCTGCGCCTCGGCAAAATGCCCGATCCTTGCCTTCGCCATCACGGGAATCGTGACCGCCTCCTGAATGCCCCTGATCATCTCCGGATCGGACATGCGCGCGACACCGCCGTCGCGGCGGATGTCAGCGGGCACGCGCTCAAGCGCCATCACCGCAGCCGCACCTGCGTCCTCGGCGATCTTGGCCTGCTCGGGAGTCACCACATCCATGATCACGCCGCCCTTCAGCATCTCGGCGAGTCCCGCCTTGACTGTGAACGTGGACTCGTCGCGTGAGATGTGGCCGTCAGTGCTCATGGGAGCAGTGTAACCGGCGGGCGATTGGCCGCTGCGGCTGAAGCTCGGGCCCGATCGGCAGGAAATGGCGCAAAACCCCCAAGTTTTGGCCCCAGATAGCCTGCCGGTGGTGACCGACGCCATCTTCGAACGCCGCGGCGATGCCTACTGGGCCACGGAGCTGGCCCGTGGGCCGTGGGACCCGGAGGCGCAGCACGGCGGTGCGCCGGCCGCGTTGCTGGCCGGCGAGCTCGAACGCCTCGAGGGCGACCGGTCCCTGCGAATCGTGCGGATCACCTACGAGCTGCTGCGCCCGGTGCCCCTCGGCGAGCTTCATGTGAGAGCCGAGGTCGTTCGCCGCGGCAGGCGAGTGCAACTGCTCGAGGCGACGATGTCGGCTCCCGATGGACTCGAGCTCGTGCGCGCGCGGGCCGTTAGGGTGGCCGGCTCCCCGATCACCGCCGGAACGGCGCCTGAGCCAGTCCCACCGCCGCCGGATTCGTCGTCACCATCGTTTGCCGAACGCTGGCGTCCGGACTCATTGCCGGGCGGTGCCATCGAGATCAGGTTCGTCGACGGATCACCCGGCGAGCCGGGCCCGCACACAGCCTGGTTCCGGCTACGCGTGCCCGTCATCGCCGGAGAGGAGCCCACACCGCTGCAGCGGCTGATGGTCGCCGCCGACTTTCCCAACGGCATCAGCAGCGAGCTGTCCTGGACCGACTGGGTCTTCATAAACCCCGACCTCACCGTTTACATCGAACAGGAGCCCCGATCGGAGTGGGTGGCGCTCCAGGCCAGGACGCGGATGCTCGAGGGCGGCGCGGCGATCGCAGAGGCCGTGCTGTTCGACACCGAGCGCCGCATCGGCAGATCGATCCAATCGCTCTACGTGGCCGCGCGCGCAGGGTGAGTGAGCCGGCGGTCAAGCGAGACCGCCGGCATCGGCCTGACAACGCGCCGGTTACTTCAGGCGAAAGGCCTTGATGCGCACGTCGTACTGCTGCGCATCGCGGCTGTAGACGCCGTAGGCAAGCGCCTGGATGATCGACATCAGCGCCGTATGCGACCGCACGAACGCGGGTGTGTTCGAGGAGTAGTACAGGCGGATCCGCGCCAGCTTGGCGACCTCGGACAGCGTCGCGTCGGTGATCGCGAGCGTCTTCGCGCGGCGGTGCCGAGCGAGCTTCATCGTGCGCGTGATCAGCGCCGGCGGGCGGCCCGCAGAGAGGCCGATCACCAGTGTCTGTTCATCGATCCGGCTGAGACGCCCGAGCGCCTCCTGCGACGGGCTCGCGACGAGCTCGGCGCGAATGTCGAGCAGCATCAGCAGATGCCGCAGATAGCTGGCGAAGAACGCCATCTGGTCGGTGCCGGCGATCAGCACCTTCTCCGAGGTGACGATCGCGTCGATCGCGGCCTCGACGTCGGAGCGGGATAGTTTGTGGGCGGTGTCCTCGACGTTGACATGGTCGGCGGCGAGCGCCGATTCGAACTCTGTGTGATCGAGCGAGAACAGCGGCGCACCGCCGGTGGTGATCGTCTCGACCGTCAAGCCCGCGGGCCGGCGCCGGTACTCCTCACGCGCGGCCTGCTGGAGCTCCGGGAACCCTTCGAAGCCGAGCGCCTGCGAGAAGCGCACGACCGTACTCGAGGAGGTGTTCGCGCGGCGCGCGAGCTCCTCCGCCGTCTGGAAAGCCGCCTCGTCGAGGTGATCGACGATGTACTGCGCGACGTCCTTCTGCGACCGCGAGAACTCGTCAAAGCGAGCCGTGATGTACGCGGATAGGGCCTGATGGCCGTGGGGCGCCTCAGGCGCCGCGGTGGTGGCTGATGCTTGCTTCATAGGCAGCGTCTGATTCGACGCTGCCGCCCGCCGTTCCTTCCCGCCGATCTATTCGACGGTCAAGACCTGTGCGTCGCGCCGTTCAGGACTTGTGCTGAGCATCGTACTCGCGCATGCGTGCCTGGTTCTGCTTTCGCTCAACCGCGACCTGGCTGAGGATGTACATAACGATGAAGCCGACGATGCCACCGATCACGACGAAGAAGGTCAGGATCAGCGCGAGCGACGTCCCGAATGAACTCGGCGCCTTGCCGAGGCCGAGGATCGAACTGGTGATCAGAAACATCGCCGCAGATCATACGGACGCGGCGCGACAGACGCGCTGAGAGACGCGCTGAGAGACGGCGGCAAGGGCGCGCTGAGGGACGCGGTGAGTCAGGAGCAAGCGGCGCCGAGCCAGGAGCGAGCGCCAGACCAGCCGTCCAAGCCGGTACCTTGCCTGACTGGCGGCCCTGTAGCTCAGCGGTCAGAGCACCCGGCTCATAACCGGCGAGACGCAAGTTCGAATCTTGCCAGGGCTATATCGCCTGTGGAGACCGCCGGCGCGGGGTTCGAGATCGGTACCGGTCCCGGTCCCCGCAACGCACGGACAAGCGTGCTCAACCACGGATACCGACACCGTGGCTGGTCGATTTCCCTGATTGCTCCCGTTAATCAGCGTCTTTCACGGAAATCGCATGTCAGTCGTTCAATTTTCCGATTCAGGCCTGTTGGCTCGCCGTTGGGTCGTGAGAGCTGACAGTTGGCGACTCCGGTGGCAAGCCGATTGCAGGAGCGACTGGCAGGAGCTGGTGGCAGGAGCCGACTGCAGGAGCGACTGGCAGGAGCTGGACTGTGGCCACCGTGACAGTGCCAAACCGAGCCCAGCCGCGCGCGACGGACTCGGATGCGCTCGGCCACCCCGGATCAGGCACTCCGGTTTTCCCTGCTAAGGTCGTGTTCATGGTCGGCGCCGCCGGCCGTGAGGCAGTTTGCTTTCGGCACCGCATGTGCGCGGTTCGGGTCAGCCATCAGCCTCCCGAATCGTCCGCGGGCCGTCAGGCACCGCCACAGGAGTCTTTTTCATATGTCAACGCAGTCCTTTGCCACGCTCGGCGTGTCCGATGTCGTCGTGCGCGCTCTGTCCAGCCGTGGGATCACGGCACCCTTCGCGATCCAGCAGGAGGTGATCGGCGACGTGCTCGCCGGTCGCGACGTGCTGGCCCGCTCCCCCACCGGCTCGGGCAAGACGCTCGCCTTCGGGATCCCGCTCGTCGACCGCACCGCCGCCGAGGCGCGCCGCCCGGCGGTCCTGGTGTTGGCGCCGACGCGCGAGCTGGCGACCCAGATCGTCGACGAGATTCGCCCGATCGCGCACGCCAGGGCCCTGAAGATCGCCGCCGTATACGGCGGAGTCGGCCTGCTCAAGCAGGCCCAGACCGCATCTCGCGCCCACATCGTGGTCGCCACCCCCGGCCGGCTTGAGGACCAGATCGAGCGCGGCGCCTTCACGCTCGATCACGTGCGCACGCTCGTCATCGATGAGGCCGATCGGATGCTCGACATGGGCTTCAAGCCCGCGCTCGACCGCATCGTGGCGCTCTGCTCAGGGCGCCGTCAGACCCTGTTCTTCTCGGCGACGCTGGACGGCGAGGCCGGCAAGGCCGCCCGCCGCTACACGACCGACGCCATATTCCATGAGCACGGTCCCTCGGAGCGGCGCGCGTCCGATGACGTCGAGCACCGCTTCGTGGAGGTCTCGCACGACTCGCGGCTCGACTCGCTGCTGGAGCAGCTCAGCGGCAAGCGCGACCTGGCGCTCGTGTTCGTACGCACCAAGCATGGTGCTGACAAGCTCGTAAAGAAGCTGTCGACCAATGGTGTCGACGCCGTCGCGATGCACGGCAACAAGACCCAGCGCCAGCGCGAGCGGGCACTGGCCCAATTCGAGGCCTATGAAGTCGACACGCTGGTCGCAACCGACGTCGCGGCCCGCGGGATCGACGTCGGCGGCATCTCGCACGTGATCAACTTCGACCCGCCGCACGACTCCGAGACCTACGTGCACCGCATCGGGCGCACCGGTCGCGCAGGCGCCACCGGTATCGGGATCACGCTGGTCTCACCGGACCAGCGCCGTGAAGTCGCGCAGATCGCGGGCGAGCTCGAGCTCGAGCACGGTCTTGTGGACACGCGTCCCAGCCTTGGCGCCGGGGGCTTCAAGCGCGGCAGCGGGTCTCCGCAGGGCAGCAGCGGACATAAGCGCTCCTCCGGCCGCGGCGCGGGTGGTTCGAGCCACAGGCCGGGCGAAGGCGGCTACAAACCTGCTGGCGCGGGCCACAAGCCAGGCGCCGGCAACAGCAGGCCGAGCCGGGGCGGCTACAAGTCGGCTTCTGGCGCCAAGCAGTCGGGCGGGCAGTCTCATCGGACCGGTGGCCGCAAGCAGGCCGGTTCCCGATCTGGCGGTCGCGCCCACGGCGCCTGACACCAACGGCCGCGGCCGATCGAATGTGCCGCTCCGAACCCAACGGGCCCGCTCCGGGCACGGCTGTGCCCGCGTGCTCAATCTGACAAATTGCCACCCCCATCAGGGCGATTGCTCGAAAATGCTGCGCTCGCATGCGCAGGCGAGCAAATCACCACAGAGCCGTCGCGATTTGTCAGATTTTGCATGTCCGGCCGGGCCTGACCCGCCCCCCGGGCACTCGCAAGCCCGCCCGGGACTGACGAGCCCTTCCAGTCACGAGCAGGCCCGCCCGGGCCTGACGAGCTCTTCCAGGCACAAGCAGGCCGGCCGCGAGCCTGACCGAGGCTGACCGAGAACCACAGATGAACTCGATACAGGACGACTACAACGACCACACCTCGCGCGCGGCGATCGGGCAGCACCAGCCCAGCACGACCGCAAACGGCCCCACCGACGGGGTCCGGGACGAGCCCACGGACGCTCACTTCGGGCACCGCGTCAAGGACTTCTACTCCCACCAGTTCGCCGACCCGCGTCGCGAGCGCGCGTTCCTGCACGCCACCGGCTTCACGGTCGGGTTCGCGACTTGCCGCCTGGTGACCCACGCGATCCGCGCCCAGCGCGGGCCGTTTCGGAACATGAGTTTGGGCGGGCGTCATCTGCACCACAGCACCTTCGGGATCATCGGTCAGATCGGCGTCGCCTACGCCTGGACCTATCAGTTGGCGCTCGGGACCGACCGCACCAAACGCGCGACCTCACGTGCGACGGCGTTCTGCTCGGGCGTCGCGACCGCCCTGACGCTCGACGAGTTCGCCCTGTGGTTCGATCTCGCCGACGACTATTGGGACTCGGCCGGACGCAAGTCCATCGACGCCGTGGCGATCTTCGGCGGGGTCTCGGTGATGAGCCTCACCGCCCACCAACTGATCCGCGACATCGGCCGCGAGCTTCATCACCGGTCCAAGAAGCTGACGACTCAGACGGTGACCGGCATCAAGGACCTGAAATAGCTCGAGAGCCGACACGCGAATACCCCCGGCCACGGACTCATGCGCCTCCCAAACAGCTTGCGCTTCAGTTCTGAGCGCGGTCGCGCGACGATTCGAGCCGAGGAACAACGAGCGAGGAGAGAGACATGACCGCCACCGAGAGCCTGGAAGCCGCGATCGCGCGCGCCGGCAACCCGGTCGAGTTCCTGCGTAACGCGCAGGCCCGACCGCATACCTTTCCCGTCCGGCCCGAATTCAGCAACTGGCGCAGCGAGCAGACCTCCTGGCGTGAAACCTGCGCACTGCTCGACCAGTCGCACCACATGACCGATCTGTTCCTCCGGGGACCCGACGCACTGCCGCTGCTGACGCGGCTTGGCGTCAACAGCTTTGCCAGCTTCGCACCTGGCAGGGCGAAGCAGTACATCGCCGTGAATCCTGACGGCTTCATCATCGGTGACGCGATCCTGTTCCACCTTCCCGACGGGAGCTTCGACCTCGTCGGACACCCGATGGTGCTCGACTGGGTCGAGTTCCACGCAGTCAGCGACAGTCTCGACGTCGACCTCGAGCGCGATGAGAACTCGATCGTGCGCACCGACCACCCGCCCAAGCAATACCGCTTCGAGCTGCAGGGACCGACCGCGGCCGCGATCGTCGAGGAGGTCACCGGCCAGCCGATCCCAGACGTGAAGTTCTTCAACATGGCGAGCTTCGAGATCGCCGGCCTGCGGGTGGACGCACTGCGCCACGGCATGGCCGGTCAGCCCGGTTTCGAGTTGTTCGGACCGTGGCGCGACGGCGAGAGCATCCGCGCGGCGCTGCTCGAGGCCGGTGAGAACCATGGCATGGTGCAGGTCGGCTCGCGCGCCTACTCGACGGCAAACCTCGAATCCGGCTGGGTGCCGGCACCGTTCGCGGCGATCTTCTCCGGCGAGCAGATGCGGCCCTACCGCGAGTGGCTCCCGGCGGCGAAGGCCGGTTCACTCGCCGGCAGCTACGCATCGGCCGACGTCGGCGACTATTACCTGACGCCCTACGAGCTCGGCTACGGCAAGGTGATCGCGTTCGATCACGAGTTCGTGGGACGCGGCGCGCTCGAGGCGCTCGCCGAGCAGCCGGCCCGCGAGAAGGTGACGCTCGTCTGGAACCACGAGGACGTCAGCGACGCGATCGCAAGCCAGCTCGGCCGGCAGAACTCGGCCAAGTTCATGGAGTGGCCGAAGGCCCGTTACGGCCTTTACCAGGTCGACAGTGTGCTCCTGGACGGCGAGCCGGTCGGCGTCTCCCACGACTGCGGCTACATCTACAACGAGAAGTCGTTCGTGTCGCTGGCCAGCGTCTACCCCGAGCGCGCGCCGGTCGGCACCGAGGTGACGGTCCTGTGGGGCGAGTCGCCGAACTCGGCCAAGCCGGCGGTCGAGCCGCACGTGCAGGTAGAGCTTCGTGCGACTGTCGCGCCGACCCCCTACGTGTCATTCGCACGCAGCGCGTACCGGACTGCATAGAAGCTGCCCACTGATGGGGCACGGCCCGCTGGCCGGCCCCATCGCTCCGGGCCGGCGGTCCTCGGCTTCAGAGCGACGCCAGCAGCGTCCGAATCGCCGGGGCGAACCGGTGTGAGATGCCGCTGTGTCCACCGTCGAAGAGCTCGAGGGTATGCGTGACCGAGAGTTTGTCGAGCTCCTTGGAGAACGCAACGGCGCCGACATCCAGCATGTACTCGTCGGAGCGACCGGCCTCGACGTGGATGTGATGCAGCGAACGCAGGGCGTCGGCGTGTCGGGGCGCCATCCGCACCGGGTCGCACGCGAGCCAGCGCTCCCAGATCTCCGGAATCAGCCGACCGCTCCGAGTGTCGAACGGCAGCAGCACCCCGCCGGGCGTGTCGAGATCGGGCGAATAGGCGGCCGCCATCGCGTAGGCGTTGATCGGCTCGCCCCAGAGTGTCCAGTTGAAGGTCTCGGAGTCGGCGAAGGCCTTCAGCAATGCCTCGTAGGAGCCCTCGTAGTGATCCCGCAGGATCCGCGTGGTGTGCGAGAAATCCGACATGTAACAGGCCTCGAACAGCGTGTCTGGAGCATGCGCGATCAACGAGCCGAACACGTCGGGGCGCAGCATCGGCAGGACGAGCGCGCCGTATCCGCCCGAGGAATGGCCACTGACGGCACGAAGCTCGCGCGTGGCGGCCGTCGGATAGCTCGCGTCGACGAACGGGACAATCTCGTCGCAGATGTAGCTCGTATACCTGCCGGTCGCCGGAGAGTCCAGAAACTGCGAGCCGCCGAGTGCGGTGAAGGCGTCGACGAACACGACAACGGCGTCCGCGCACTCGCGGTCCGGCTCGGCGAACATCACATCGAGCCGCTCGATGAAGGTCGGCTCGAACGCCTTGCGTGCCAGCCAGCCATCGAGTTGACCGCTGAAGCCCTGCAGCACGTAGACACAGGCCACGGCGGTCGCCTCCCCCGCCGCCACTGCCGGCGAGCTGTACACGTAGAGCGGCCGTTGCGAGGGGTCACCGAGGGGGTTCGATGCCAGCAGATCGGACTCGACGACGAGCTGCTCGAAGCGCCCCCGCAACGGGCGCCGCCAGGGAGATCCGAGCGCTTGCCCAGAGGTGCGGAGAGTCATCGGCTGACCCTACCTGAAACGGCGCTCGCGGCCTGTCGGGCCGCGGGATCCGGCGTCTATAGTCCGATTGAGTCCGCCCCCCAACAGAGGCCCGAAATGACAGACATCCTCAGTGAAGATCCCGCAGGCGGCGTAGACATCGACACGGTCGAGACTGGGGAGTGGCTCGAAGCCCTGGACGCAGTCGTAGAGCACGACGGCGTCGACCGGGCGCGCCACCTCCTGACGCGGGTCGTCGACCGAGCTCAGCGCATCGGCACGGGGCCCGTCGCGACCCTCAACACCCCCTACGTGAACACGATTCCGGCTTCACTCGACGAGTCGATCCCCGGTGACCCCGACGTCGAGCGCCGGCTGCGATCGATCATTCGCTGGAACGCCATGGCGATGGTCGTGCGCGCCAACAAGGAGTCCTCCGAGCTCGGCGGCCACATCGCCTCCTACCAGTCGCTGGCGACGCTCTATGAGGTCGGCTTCAACCACTTCTGGCACGCGCCTTCGGAGAACCATGGCGGCGACCTCGTCTATTTCCAGGGTCACTCCTCCCCCGGCAACTACGCTCGCGCCTACCTCGAGGGCCGCCTGACCGAGGCGCAGCTCGACAACTTCCGCCAGGAGGTCGGCGGAAACGGCCTCTCCTCCTACCCGCACCCGTGGCTGATGCCCGAGTTCTGGCAGTTCCCGACGGTCTCGCTGGGCATCGGTGCGATCACCTCGATCTACCAGGCGCGCTTCATGCACTACCTCGGCAACCGCGGGATCACGGACACCACGGGCCGCAAGGTCTGGGCTTTCCTCGGCGACGGCGAGATGGACGAGCCCGAGACGATGGGAGCTATCGGCCTCGCCGGGCGCGAGCATCTCGACAACCTGATCTGGGTGGTCAACTGCAACCTCCAGCGCCTCGACGGTCCGGTACGCGGCAACGGCAAGATCATCCAGGAACTCGAGTCGGACTTCCGCGGTGCCGGGTGGAACGTGATCAAGGTGATCTGGGGCTCGCGCTGGGACGCCCTGCTCGACGCCGACATCGACGGTCGCCTGGTCGACGTGATGACGAGTTCCGTCGACGGCGAGTACCAGACCTACAAGTCTCGTGACGGCGCCTACGTGCGCGAGCACTTCTTCGGCAAGGACCCGGTCCTGCTGGACCGGGTCTCCCACATGAGCGATGCCGAGATCTGGCAGCTCAATCGCGGCGGCCTCGATCAGCAGAAGGTCTACTCCGCCTACGCCCAGGCTGTGCGCGAGGTCGGACGCCCGACGGTGATCCTCGCCAAGACGATCAAGGGCTATGGCATGGGTCACTCCGGTGAGGGCCAGAACATCGCGCACCAGGCCAAGCACATGGCAGATGATTCTCTGCTGCAGTTCCGCGACCGGTTCGACCTACCGCTGACCGACGAGCAGGTCCGCAACGCCGAGTACTACGTGCCACCGGCCGACTCTCCGGAGATGACGCTGCTGCGGGACACACGTGCCCGCCTCGGAGGATCGCTGCCTGCTCGTCGCCGGACCGCCGCGCCGCTGCAGGTCCCGGAACTGTCGGCGTTTCAGTCGCAGCTCGATGGCACCGGCGAGCGCGAGGTCTCCACCACGATGGCGTTCGTCCGGGTGCTCAACACGCTGATGCGCGACAAGCAGATCGGCAAGCGGATCGTGCCGATCGTCCCCGACGAGTCGCGGACCTTCGGCATGGAGGGCATGTTCCGCCAGTACGGCGTCTACTCCCCCGTCGGCCAGCTCTACAAGCCGGAGGACTCCGAGCAGCTGATGTTCTACAAGGAGGATCGCGAGGGGCAGATCCTCGAGGAGGGCATCACCGAGGCGGGCTCGCTCTCGGAGTTCATCGCCGCCGGCACCTCCTACAGCGCCCACGCCGAGCAGATGATCCCGTTCTACATCTACTACTCGATGTTCGGGTATCAACGCGTCGGCGACCTGATCTGGGCCGGCGCCGACAGTCGCGCCCGCGGCTTCCTGCTGGGCGGCACCGCCGGACGTACGACGCTCAACGGCGAGGGCCTGCAGCACGAGGACGGCCACAGCCACGTCCTGTTCTCCGTCGTGCCGAACTGCCGCGCGTACGACCCGGCCTACGGCTATGAGGTCGCGGTTATCGTCCAGGAGGGCCTGCGCCGGATGGTCGCCGAGCAGGAAGATGTCTTCTACTACCTGACGCTGATGAACGAGAACTACCAGCACCCGGCGATGCCGGAGGGAGCGCAGGACGGCATCCTGCGCGGCATGTACCTGCTGCGCGACGCCGGTTCGGCGCGAGCCAAGAAGCCACGGGTGCAGCTGCTCGGCTCGGGCACGATCCTGCGCGAGGTGTTGGCGGCCGCTGAACTTCTCGATCAGGACTTCGGCGTGCTGGCCGACGTCTGGAGCGTCACCTCCTTCACGGAGCTTCGGCGCGAGGGCATCGAGATCGACCGCTTCAACATGCTGCACCCGCTCGCGAAGAAGCCGCGCGTTCCGTTTGTCACCGAGCAGCTCGGCAAGCGTCAGGGCCCGGTGATCGCCTCGACCGACTACATCCGCTCGTTCGCCGATCAGATCCGCGCCTGGGTGCCGCAGCGCTACACCGTGCTCGGAACCGACGGGTTCGGCCGCAGTGACTACCGCAAGGCGCTGCGCAGCTTCTTCGAGGTCGACCGCCATCACGTTGCGGTCGCCGCGCTGAAGGCGCTCGCCGATGACGGCGTGATCGACGGCAACAAGGTCGCAGACGCGATTAAGCGATACGAGATCGACCCGACGGCGCCGATGCCGACGCACGTATGAGCGCCACGGCGTCGACCATGCCGGTCACAGTGCCGGATATAGGCGACTTCGATGAGGTTCCGGTCATCGAGGTCCTGGTGAGTGCCGGCGACACCGTCGCAGCCGAAGACCCGCTGATCACGCTTGAATCGGACAAGGCGACGATGGACGTGCCAGCGCCGGCAGGTGGTGTCGTGCGGGCGCTGCACGTGGGGGTCGGTGATCGGCTGTCAGAGGGATCGTTGATCCTCGATCTGGAGACTTCCTCTGGGGATGCGCCGCAGCCGCGCCAGGCGAATGGCGCTCCTGCGCCGATCCCAGAGGCAGCTCCGGAAGAGGCGCCTCAGTCGCCTGCAGCACCGGCCGAGATCGTCTCGCCAGCGACCGGCGAAGCACCAGCGGGCGGCGAGGCACTTCGGGAGGCGGAGGGCGTTGCTGGTGGGTCAAACGGGAATGGTGCTGCCGCCGGTGCCGTGTACGCGAGTCCTTCCGTGCGGCGGATCGCGCGGGAGCTTGGAATCGACCTGCATGGCTTGGCCGGGAGCGGTCGCAAGGGCCGGTTGACCGTCGAGGACGTGCGTTCGGCGAACGCCGGTGGTCAGCGAACCACCGGCGGAGTGCCCACCAGTGGCAGCGGGCTTGATCTGGCGCCATGGCCGGCGGTCGATTTTGAGAAGTTCGGGCCGATCGAGCGGGTCGAGCGCTCGCGGATCCAGAAGATCTCGGCGCCGAACCTGGCGCGCAATTGGGTGATGATCCCGCACGTTACGCATAACGATGAGGCCGACATCACCGAGCTCGAGGCGTGGCGCAGGCAGCTGAACTCCGAGCAGAGCGACGTCAAGTTCACGATGGTCTCGTTCCTGGTCGCCGCCTGCGTGGCGACGCTGAAGGAGTTCCCGACCTTCAACGCAGCGCTCGACGGCGACGACCTCGTGCTCCGCAGGTATTTCAACATAGGCTTCGCCGCCGACACGCCTGGCGGTCTGGTGGTGCCGGTGATCAAGCAGGCCGACCGCAAGGGCCTCGCCGAGATCGCGGGCGATCTGGCGCAGCTCTCCGGCAAAGCTCGTGAGGGCAAGCTCGGGCCCGCCGACATGGCCGGGGGCACCTTCACGATCTCCTCGCTCGGAGGCATCGGCGGCACCTCGTTCACGCCGATCATCAACGCACCCGAGGTCGCGATCCTCGGCGTCACCAAGGCGGCGATCAAGCCTGTCTGGGATGAGCCCACCGGCCAGTTCAAGCCGCGGCTGATGGTGCCGCTCTCACTCTCCTACGACCACCGCGTGATCGATGGCGCCTCCGCCGCCCGGTTCATCGTGCACCTGGTGAAGCTGCTGAGCGATCTTCGCAGGGCCCTGCTGTGAGTGTGGTCGATGTAGCAGTTCCGGACATCGGCGACTTCACCGATGTCCCGGTGATCGAGGTCCTGGTCGCCGTGGGCGATACGGTCGCAGTCGAGGACCCGCTGGTCACACTCGAGTCCGACAAGGCGACGATGGACGTGCCGTCGCCTTCGGCCGGGACCGTCAAGGAGATCAAGGTCAGGCTGGGCGACAAGGTCGCTCAGGGAATGGTGATCCTGACCATCGAGGCCGCGGAGGCCGAGCGCGAACAGGCGCCCAAGGCCGGGGGTGATCAGCACGTCGTGGTGATCGGATCTGGGCCGGGCGGCTACACCGCAGCGTTCAGAGCTGCCGACCTCGGGCTGAGGGTGACGCTCGTGGAGCGTTACGAGACTCTGGGCGGTGTCTGCCTGAATGTAGGCTGCATCCCGTCCAAGGCGCTGCTGCACGCGGCGCGGGTTATCTCCGAGAGCGAGGAGATGGCTGAGCACGGGATCACCTTCTCGAAGCCGAAGCTCGACATCGAGAAGCTGCTTGGCTGGAAGCAGGACGTCGTCGACAGGCTGACCGTCGGGCTGACGGCACTGGCCAAGCAGCGCAAGGTCGAGGTCGTGACCGGCGTGGCGAAGTTCACGGGACCGAAGTCGATCTCGGTGGACGGGCGCGAGATTCGCTTCGACAGCTGCATCATCGCCGCCGGCTCGAGCGCCGTGAGGCTCCCGTTCCTTCCCGACGACCCGCGGATCATCGACTCAACCGCAGCCCTCTCCCCCGCGGACCTGCCGGGCCGTTTCCTGGTGATCGGCGGCGGCATCATCGGCCTCGAGATGGCGACCGTATACCACGCGCTGGGTGCGAAGGTGACGGTCGTCGAGATGCTCGAACAGCTGATTCCCGGGGCCGATGCCGACCTCGTGCGTCCGCTGCACAAGCGAATTCAGGGGCGCTATGCAGGGGTTCTGGTCGGCACCCAGGTCACGTCCGTGAAGGCCACCAAGGCCGGCCTGCGCGTGTCGTTCTCCGAGGGCAAGGACCAGACGTTCGACAGGATCCTGGTCGCCGTTGGCCGCACCCCCAACGGCAAGAACCTCGGGGCCGACAGGGCCGGCGTCCACGTCGATGAGCGCGGCTTCATCCCGGTCGACCGCCAGCAGCGCACGAATGTTCCGGGGATCTATGCGATCGGCGACATCGTCGGCGATCCGATGCTGGCTCACAAGGCGACGCACGAAGCCAAGATCGCGGCGGAGGTCATCGCCGCTGGGCCGGGTGGGAGTCACATCCAATTCGATGCGCTGACCGTGCCGTCGGTCGCCTACACGGATCCGGAGGTTGCCTGGATGGGACTCACCGAGGCCGATGCCAGGGCCAGGGGCATCATGTACGAAAAGGCGACATTTCCCTGGGCGGCGTCAGGTCGCGCGCTTGGCCTCGGACGGCCGGAGGGCTTCACGAAGCTCCTGTTCGAGTCGGACACCGATCGCCTGCTGGGCGCCGGGATAGTCGGCGTCGGCGCAGGCGATCTGATCGCTGAGACGGTGCTCGCGCTCGAGGCGGGTCTCACGGCTCAGGACATCGCGCTCAGCATCCACCCCCACCCCACGCTGTCCGAGACGATCGCGTTCGCGGCCGAGATGCAGGACGGATCAATCACCGACCTGCTGCCGCCCAAGCGCCGCCGCTCCTAGTCCTTCTTGGCGCGGCGTCGCCTGCGGTGCCACACGCCCACCACCACGGTCACCGGCACCAGGCAGGCTGCGACGACCTTCGGTCCTGGCCGGGATCGCCTGGACGCAGCGGGCGGCTCGTGCGCCTCGTCCGGGGCCGGCATCGCGAACTCCTCGGCCGCGAGTACATCCCGCGGCTCATTCCCGACGAGGTCCGACGGTAGATCGAGATGCTCTGGCCGCAACAGCGGGTCGGGAGCGGGTACACCGAACTCCTCTGCCGCAAGCACATCCACGGGCTGGTCCTGATCCGTCGGATCCTGCCTCAGGTTCGGATCTGGCGCCGGAACGCCGAACTCCTCGGCCGCGAGCACATCCGTCGGCGGCTCGTTGGTTGGGTCCGGGACCGCTCGCGGTCCGTCGTCCTTGCTCATGGACCTGATCTTGGCAAACGGACCGGTCGTTTCAAGGCCCTAACAAGCTCATACGATAATCTTAGTGGTCCGCGCTTAGATTCACCGCCTGCGACGAGCCCGCCCGTGGTACACTCAACTTACTAATCGTTAGCCCCTGGTGAAAGTGAAACGTTGATGACCCGCCTGCTTCTAGTCCCGCTTGACGATGCGGTCGTCTTCCCGGGCATGTCCGTCACGCTGGCAGTTGACACATCCGACGAGGAACGCGTGTTGCTGGTTCCACGCCATGAGAATGAATTCGCCGCCGTCGGCACCATCGCCACCGTGAGCGACACGGTCCGGCTCCCCGGCGGCGCCCGTGCGGTGGTCGTCGAGGGACTGCATCGCGGCATCGCCGGCGCTGCGGTGACCGAGCCGAACGGTCGCCTGTATGTCGACGTCGAGGAGCGTCCCGACCCGGTCGGCCAGGTTCCGAGCCGCGAGTTGCGTGAGCTCGAGCGCGAGTACCGGGCCGTCGTCGAGGAGATCCTCGAGCTGCTCGGCGCAGACAGCCGCATCCAGTCGTTCCTGCGCGGCATCACTGAGCCTGGTGCGCTTGCCGATGCCACCGGCTACTCCCCCGATCTCAACTATGAGCAGCGCATCGAGCTGCTCCAGGAGGTCGACGTTCCGCAGCGCCTGCAGCTGGCTGTGACCTTCCAGCGCGAGCGTCTGGCCGAGTTGCAGGTCCGCAAGCGCATTCGGGACGATGTCGAGTCCGGCGCCGAGAAGCAGCAGCGCGAGTACTTCCTGCGCAAGCAGATGGACTCGATCCGTCGCGAACTCGGCGACGACGACGCCTCCGTGGTTGAGGAGTACCGGACAAAGATCGTGGAAGCTGAGATGCCCGATGACGTCCGCGAACAGGCCGAGAAGGAGCTTGGCAGGTTGGAGCGAGTCGGCGAGCAGTCGGGCGAGTCGAGCGTCATCCGGACCTACCTGGACTGGCTGCTGGCAGTGCCGTGGAGCAAGCGCTCGGAGGAGCGGCTTGATCCTGAGCACGCCCGTGAGGTGCTTGACGCCGACCATGCCGGACTCGAGGACGTCAAGGATCGGATCGTGGAGTACATCGCAGTCAAGAAGCTCCGTCAGGAGCGCGGAATCACCGACGACAAGCGCTCCGGGGCGATCCTGACGCTGCTTGGCCCTCCTGGAACCGGCAAGACCTCGATCGGCGAGTCGATCGCCCGCGCGACGGGACGCGAGTTCGTCCGCATCTCGCTCGGCGGCGTTCGCGACGAGGCTGAGATCAGAGGCCACCGTCGCACCTACATCGGCGCGCTCCCGGGCCGCCTGGTCAGGGCGCTCCGTGATGCCGGCACGATGAATCCGGTGATCATGCTCGACGAGGTCGACAAGGTCGGCGCCGATTGGCGCGGCGACCCCGCCTCGGCCCTGCTCGAGGTCCTCGACCCGGCTCAGAACCACAGCTTCCGCGACCACTACCTCGATATCGAGCTCGATCTCAGCGGCGTGATGTTCATCGCGACTGCGAACGTCGCCGACACGATCCCGGGGCCGCTGCTCGACCGCATGGAGGTGATCCACTTCGACGGCTACACCACCTCGGAGAAGGTCGCAATCGCCCGCGGATACCTGTGGCCTCGTCAGCTCGACCGCAACGGCCTGCGCGCCGAGGAGGTCGAGGTCAGTGACGAGCTGCTGCGCACGATCGTGACCGAATACACGCGTGAGGCGGGGGTCCGTAACCTCGAACGTGAGATCGGCACGCTGCTGCGCAAGACCGCTACCCGGGTGGCCAAGGACAGCGCCCTCGCTCCGGTTGAGATCAACATCGAGGCGGTGCGCGATGCGCTCGGCCGTCAGAAGTTCTTCCAGGAGTCAGCGATTCGCACAGCCGTCCCTGGCGTCGCGACAGGCCTGGCCGTGACCGGCGCGGGCGGTGACGTGCTGTTCGTCGAGGCGACGGAGATGCCGGGCAAGCCCGGAATGACGCTGACCGGCCAGCTCGGCGACGTGATGAAGGAATCTGCCCAGATCGCGCTCTCATATGTGCGCGGCCACGCCGAGGAACTCCACATCGATCGTGCCCATTTCGAGGACAAGTCGTTCCACGTCCACGTGCCTGCCGGCGCGATCCCGAAGGACGGACCGAGCGCTGGTGTGACGATGGTCACGGCGCTCACCTCGCTGTTGACCGCACGACCCGTCCGCCACACAGTCGGGATGACCGGTGAGGTCACGCTACAGGGACGCGTGCTGCCGATCGGCGGCGTCAAGCAGAAGGTGCTTGCCGCACACGCGGCGGGATTGACCGACGTGATCCTGCCCGAACGCAACCGGGGCGACATCGACGATGTGCCGCAGGAGGTGCGCGAGGCGATGACGTTCCACTTCGCGATGACCGTCGACGAGGTGCTTGCGGTCGCGCTCGAACCGGCGCCGGTCGCCTCCGCTGCCTAACGCAGCGAGCTGAGCTCGGCATCGCACAGACGGGGTCGGAGGGGAAGCGCCCCTCCGGCCCCGCGCTCAGCGGAGGGCCATCAGTACAGCGTGTAGCCGGTGCGGCTGATGATGAAGCCGTGGTTGGCCGTGGAGAAGCAGTTGAGGCCGAAGCTGCGGACCTGGCAGGTGACGTGCCCGATCTTGTCGTCCCAGCCGATCGGCACCACCTCGGAGCCAGAGGACATTGCGGAATGACCACCGCAGGGGAAGGACGCGACGCCGTGCTTACCCAGCTCGATCGCGTTGCCATATGCCGCGGTGCAGCTGCTGGATTGGGCCGGCGGCGCCCACGTCCGCTGAGCGATATCACACCGGGCTCTGCTGCTCGACAGCTCGCAGCCGATGTTCCCGCCCGGCACCATGAAGCGGGTCTGGGCAAGCGCTGGATGCTTTGAGGGCGTGAATGCTCCCACCGGGACCGGCGAGGAGACCGTCACGGTGTGGGTGACGACCTTCGTGCGGGTCCTGGTGATCACCCTGGGCGGCACCTTCCTGTTCACGTACACGGTACGTGTCCGCCCCGGAGTCGTGACCACGCGGACGCGGGTCACAGGCTTGACCGTCGTGACCGTGGTCGGGGCCGGCGTCGTTGCGGGAGGGGTCGACGCCACCGTGGAGGCAGCTGAACGCGTGGTCGCCACGAGCGTATTGCCGCCCGCGGTCTTGGCACTGGTGTGCTGGTCAGCGAGCTGCGCGTTGAACGTGTCCTGGGCCGTTGCGCCAGCCGCGCCGGCGGCCGCAGATGGATCCGAGCCACTTGAACCGCTCGATCCGCAACCGGCCACAAGCACCGCCACCGCGACCGCTGCCAGGGCCTTGGCCTTGCGTCCGCGCCGAAGTAGGTACGTTCTAGACATGAGCACTATCTCCGCCACCGACGAACGCCGGGTTGTCGATTCCGTTCCGCATCAACTCCTTATCGGCGGGGAGTGGCGGGATGGCCTGCAAGGAACCTTGCAGGTGGAAGATCCGTCCACCGGCGAGTCCATCGCTGAGGTTGCCGACGCCTCCCCCGCCGACGCCCTGGCCGCGCTTGACGCAGCCGTTGAAGCGGCTCCCGCGTGGGCCGCCCATCCACCGCGCGAACGCGGCGAGATTCTGCGCCGCGCCTTCGAGGCGATCGTTGCGAGGGCCGACGAGCTGGCCCTTCTGATGACGCTCGAGATGGGCAAGCCTGTTGCCGAGTCGCGCTCGGAGATCATCTATGCGGCCGAGTTCCTGCGCTGGTTCTCGGAGGAGGCGGTGCGAATTGACGGCCGCTACGCGACCGCACCCAACGGCAGTGGCCGCCTCTTGACGATGCGTCAGCCGATCGGCCCCTGCCTGCTTATCACCCCCTGGAACTTCCCCCTGGCGATGGGAACACGCAAGGTCGGGCCGGCGATCGCCGCCGGTTGCACGATGGTGGTGAAGCCTGCGCAGCAGACGCCGCTGTCGATGCTGGCGTTCGCCAAGATCCTCGAGGAGTGCGGGCTGCCGGACGGCGTGCTCAACGTCGTGATCTCCAGCAGCGCCGGCAAGACCACCGCGCCACTGATCGCCGACCAGCGGCTTCGCAAGCTCTCCTTCACAGGTTCTACGGAGATCGGCAGGCTGCTGATGGCGCAGGCCTCTGAGACGCTGCTGCGGCTCTCGATGGAGCTTGGCGGCAACGCCCCGTTCCTGGTGTTCGAGGATGCTGACCTCGACGCTGCCGTCGACGGAGCGGTCCTCGCGAAGATGCGCAACGTTGGCGAGGCCTGCACCGCTGCCAACCGCTTCCACGTGCACGAGTCGGTCGCAGGCGAGTTCTCAAGGCGCCTGGCGGCCCGCCTCGGCGCCATGAAGCTTGGACGCGGTACCGAGGCCGGCGTCGAGGTCGGGCCGCTGGTCGATGGCAAACAGCGCGACAAGGTCGCAGAACTTGTGCAGGACGCTGTCGATCGGGGCGCCCAGCCGCTCACCGGCGGCACCGCAGTCGAGCGTGCCGGCTACTTCTATGAGGCGACCGTCCTGGGCGACGTCCACCCTGGCAGCCGTCTGCTGACCGAGGAGATCTTCGGCCCGGTCGCCCCGATCGTGAGCTTTTCGACCGAAGATGAGGCGATCCGTGCCGCAAACGCCACCGAGTACGGGCTGGCCTCCTACCTGTTCACGGCCGACCTCAAGCGCGCGCTGCGCGTCTCAGAAGCGCTTGAAACCGGAATGATCGGCCTCAACCAGGGCATCGTCTCCAACCCGGCAGCCCCCTTCGGCGGGATCAAGCAGTCGGGATTCGGCCGAGAGGGCGGTCACGAGGGCATCAATGAATACCTCGCCACGAAGTACCTAGCCGTCAACATGGATTAGCGATAGCAGGGAGGCCCGGTTTCATACGGTTCGGGCCGCTTTTCCGGAACATACGCAGCGTTATCCAACAACAGGCTTGGGCGCTACTGGGCGTTGCGCCCGCCTGCGGTGCGTCTCGTTGATGTATTTGCGGGGTCTTCCGCGGGTGCCTGCAGGGATGGCTTGTCCGCTTGCAAGCGCAGCTCCGGGTTGCCGGAGCGGGTGCCGTGGGCTGGTTGAGGCAGGTGGCGAGCCATGAAGACGCCCGGACGCGTAGTGGCATACACCGCCGAAAATCGCGTATGCAACGAGCGGACCTCGCGCAACACCTTCGGCGATCCACCCACTAAACGCCGAGCGACCAGACGCGTCGAGGTGTCAAAGAAGCCGGGAGTCAGACGCAAACCAGTTTCAAGGTGATCCCACTCCAACCGCGGCGCGCCTGCCCGAATCCCACAAGGAAGCGGATGTGCCGCGACAAGCCCACGCGTAGAAGGCTGCGCCCTGGCGCAGCCGGCGAGCCGAACCAGGTGCCGCGACGCTCAGCGACGCGACCACACAAGCCAACGAAGACCGCCAGGGCATATCGTGGCTTCGAGCACGCTAACCATCGGATCGGCAGCTGCAGCTGAGATTCGCGTAACGAGCGTTGGCACGTTCGCCGGCGGCCAAGCCTGGGTACGGCTCAGCGCGACCGGAATCTTTCGACCTCTCTTGACAGTCGGTTCCTCGCGAGTGCCAAGAAACGCGCCCTGGCTGTCCTGAGGTGCCGCGTGTGCACTCCACGGTTGTATTGCTGATCCTGCCAGTTATCACCAAACGGGTCCAAAGTCGGCGCGTCGGTGCGCTGTAGGAAGCCCGTGTTGTCAACGACCCGCGCAACCTCGAACATGCGATCGGCTCTAAGCACGTCCCACATGTTGCCGATAGTCGGGACCTGGAGATCATCGACCACCAATAACGCACCAGTCCGTAGATGCGGGTAGATCGCCCAATACTCCAACTCAGGAAAGGGGTATGCATGCGGCCCGTCGAGACAAGCGACGTCGATCGGCGCGAACTTATGCTCGAGGACTGTCTCCTGCGTGCGCCCGAGCACAAACTCAACGGTCTTCGAGTTCAGCAACGGTGATTCCCGAACCCTGCTGAGGCTGTTGTCGCCGGGATCATCATCCTTCGTGAAGGTCACATGCCGGCGGCTGAAATGAGAAAACAGGAGCGTAGTGCGGCCTGTTCCCGTCTCGACGCTCAGGTCGACAGATCGCTGAGACAGCTCCTGAGCAAGAGCCTCCAGCGTTGCACTCGTCATAGAGCCGGCCTGGTGCCACTTGAGGCCGAGGGCGTTAATTTCACGGACTAGCTGATCGTGCATTCGGCCAGCCTAAAGGACGAACCGGTCGCAGCTCACTGACTCGCGTAGGTTCCTACGACAGTGACGCTCGTCCCCAGGGGCAGTTGTTTGGACTTCCCCCGGTTCGGTGGCCAGCGTGATCTACCCCCGTTTCATCGGACACGGTTGCTGGAATCAGGCGGCCTTGTTGTTGTTCAGCAGTAAATCTTGATGGGTGGTGGATCCCAGCTCGAGTCTCGTAGAGACCAGCCGTCGCTTGCTGGGCTGTACTGAGGACTCCGAGCGGTGCGGTGCGAGCCGAGCCGTCCGTCCGCCACCCAGCTGCGGTGGCGGACGGACGGGATGTGAGTTGTGTCAGAGACTGGTAAACCGCTTGCACCGACCCGTGGTGCCGTGGGTTACGAGGTTGTCGGTGGGACAACGTCGGGCAGGTTTGCACACTGACCGATCGCTTTGCCGCCGACGACGTTGACTTCGCCCGGGAAACCTCCGGCCACGGCTGGGCCGAGCTTGAAGCAGATGAGGTTTCGTCGGACCGTGTTACTCGCGACGAAGATGGTCGGATTAGGGTCGTTGTTGGGTGGGAGCCCGTCGGTGATGCTGACGTTGGTGAGAATCGCGTTGCCACCGATCTTGTTGACCATCACGCCCAGCCAGTTAGGCGTCATGTGACTCACGATGAGATTCCCGCCGATCGTGTTGTCCTTGATCGCCCAGGGAATCTCGCCACCTCCTCCGATCAGCGTGACGTTCCGCCTGACCGTGATTCCGTTCAGCAGAACCGTGTCGGCACCCCAGGCGCTGACGTCCCCGCTGACGGTGATGTTGGAACTCGCGGTTGGGTCGACGGTGCATGGATGTCCGGTCGTGTGTCCCGGTGGATTGGGCAGGCAGCCCAGGCCGAGGAGCGCGCCCCAACCGGCGGTCACGTTCTGTCTGACGTGGATCGTAGACGGCGCGCTTTGCGCGTCGAACGCCGCGCCTGGGGCGACATTCAGGTCGCCGAGCACGTTGATCACGGCATCAGGCGCCACGTTGCAGGCGCCCTTCACAGTAATGCTCGAATAGGTCCCCGACGGGATGCTGACAAAGTTCCCGGTGGCGGCGTCACCACCGGTGCACGTATACGCTACGGGCCAGCGGGATGGGTGCCCACGCCAGCGGGACTGGTGGCCGCTCGCGACACCTGTGACAACCAATCCGGTACACGACGCCATCAACGTCGCCGCGCAGAAAAGGGTACGAAGTTTCATACTTGCCTCCCTTGCTTGTTGGGGCAACCCACCATCGGCGCTTCCCCCGCGGGCACGACGACGTCCACGCGTCTCACCGCGAACCGGCGGCACCCCCCTTTGTCCTGACCCTACCGCAAACAGCGTCCGCAAGGGGACAGATTGAACTCGCATGCTCCTTACGAGGCTCAGCAAGGCGAGTGCGAGTAGGGTGGGTGTGCACACAAGCAACGGGAGAGTCAGATGCCAGCGGACGAGGGTGCCGAGTTGCGTGACGCGCTCACGACGCTGCGGGACGCGCGGAGCGCAGGCGGCGATCGTCGCGGCGAGGCTGCACTTGAACGTGCGTTGCTGACGGCACCTGCCAGCGCGATCGACTCCGAAAAGGAAGTCGTTGCTGCCGCCGTCAGACTGCTCCGAGCCCCCGACGACAACGGCACGACCCGCCTCGAGGTTCGCGATCAGGCTATGACTCATCGCCGGTGGTTCGAGATCAGCGATGGCGGAGAAACGCAGTGGGGCGACCGGTGACCGAGCGAACAGCCGAGCCCGAGCTGCCGATCAGAAAGGACGAGTTGCAACCCAACTCTATATAGGTAGACTTGGCGAATGTCTCGGCGTCCGTCTCGTCAAACCACATCCGTGCTCGCCGCGTTGGCAGACGAGCCTTCGGGTTGGCGTTACGGCTATGAGCTTGGCAAGCAGGTCAATCTTGAACCCGGGACGCTGTATCCGATCTTGATGCGTCTGTGTGATCGGGGATTACTGGAGGCCACGTGGGAGACTGATCCTCCCCCGGGTCGTCCCCGCAGGCACATGTATCGAATCACCGCCGCGGGCGGGCGCGCAGCCACCGAGGCGCAATCCGCCGTCGCGGAACCGCAGGTGGCCGCGCATCGTGTTTTGCAGCTCGGACCCGCGCTGGGGACTGCGCGATGAGCGAGTCCGGCCCTGCGCGCGATCTTTCCAGTTTCGCGTTGGGGGCTGTGGTCCGGCTGCTGCCGAGCCAACGCTCAGACTGGGGGCGGGCGATGGAGGCCGAGCTGGCCGCGCTCGACGACGTCCGGGCGCGTCGACGCTACGCGCTGGGATGCGCACGCGCGGTGATGAGCGATCGCTCGGCGTTGCGCACGGTCGCTGGGTATTTGATCGCGCTGACGTTCGGTGGCGTGGCATTCGCGCTTGCGATATCCGCCAAGGCCGTCGGGGTCCGAATCCAGACGATCGCGTTTGTTGCGGTTCTGGGACTCCTCGCCTGGTCTGGACGTCGAAGCGCACTGTTGGGGCCACTCGCCGATGACGGGTCTGCTCGACGCGTTCGCACCGGGGGTTACGCGGTTCTGGGCACGTACATCATGCTTATCCTCGCGTTCGGGCTACCACGACACGATCGCAGCGGGGTCTGGGCGTTCTACCTGGCCCTGGCGCTGTATCTCGTGACCGTCCTATTCGCCACGGCCCGCGGCACGGCACTTCCAACGCGCTGCGTGCGACTGATTGCAACCCTCACGAGCGGTGCGCTGGCGACGTGGTGGGTTTCGATGCTGCTGTTCGCGGGTGTTCGCTCGCACCCGAGCTGGGCGCTGCTCAGCGTCGCTGTAGCCGTACTGCTCGGCCTTGTCGTCGCGCCCCTCCTACGCTGGCCTTCCCGGCAGGTCGCTCAGACAGCACTCGCCACCGGCGTGGCCACGTGCCTGCTGATCTTCCTCGCCGCCCAGTTCACCTACCTGCTCGGCCCGCAACTGGTGCCCAACCTTGGGCACGTACCGGGGATGACCCCCAATGGCCAAGTCGACCAAAACCGAGCTGAGGCGATCGATCCCTACGTCGCCGAGTTCCTCCTCGGCGCCATAATCGGTGCGGTCCTCATCGCGGCAAGCTGTGGTGCACGGCCTAAGGTCCGGCGAGCGGACACAGGCGCCACGCTGGCCGAAACACGATAGGTCACCGCCCACACTCCACGCTCAAGCAGCGGTGGGCCGTACGCCCGGACCTGCACCTGGGGAATCGACTCGGCAGTCCTGAGGCGCCAGCCTTGGGTGGTCGAAGTCAGGCTTGTGCGGGGCGGAATCCGCGTGCCCGTGCGATCGCAGCGATCACCGGAATGACCACACGCTGGATCGCGATTGGAGGCTGCTCGCCCCAGCTGTCAGCATGCCCCTCATGCAGCGCGGCAGCCATCTGCAAGAACGTGAGCCCATCCTGGGAATCCAGTCGGCCGGCCGCAAGCGCCTCACCTAAGGTTGCGAACACCACGTGGACGAATGGTGTCACCGGGCTCACGATGTTTCGCGTGACGGTCGGCGCGTCGCTCTCGTTCCACGGATCGACATGCCCTACGCCGGGGAGTATCTCGACCGTGTCTCCGGTCGCGAGCAGACGCGGCGCCTCCTTACCGACGCGAACCCGAGCTTCGCCCTCCACCACCTCGAACCGCTGCGTCCAATCACGGTGCACGTGCGCGTCGGCCTTGCCGCTCTTTGGCCGCAGCAGTCGTTCAACCACCGAGCGCTCGGAGGACACCGCGATCACGCGGACGGCCGCCAGCCCGTCGGGGCTCGTCCATTCTTGTCCGGCAACCAACACGACCGCAGGCTACTCGAAGCGCGAGAGCCTGGCGGAAACCTTCTGAGGAGAAATCGGCTACACCCTGTACACAGCGCACCAACGTCGCGCCATCCGAGGGAAGGGACAAACAGATGACAGACACATCGCTTGACGAGCTGGGGCCGGTTGACTACGCAGTGGTCGAGTTTCCAGCGGGGGCAACCAACTTCACCGGCGAAATGACCGCCGAACTAATCGCTTTGGTCGAATCCGGCACGATCCGCGTGATCGACGTCCTGATCCTCGCCAAGGATGAGGACGGGAATATCGAGGCGTCGGAGCTCTCCGAGATCGACGAGCTCGGAGAGCTCCAGCAGATCGAGGCCGAACTCGCTGAACTGCTGGCCGCTGACGATGTCGTGCATCTCGCTGCTGCGATGGAGCCTGGAAGCACCGCCGGGGTGCTGATCTGGGAGAACCTGTGGGCCGCACCGTTCGCCGCCGCAGCACGCCGGTCCGGAGGGCAACTCATCGCCAACGGGCGCATACCCATACAGGCCATCATCGCTTCTATTGAGGCCGACGAAACCCTCACCGCGACAGGAGACTGAAATGCCACTGAGACCAGCACGAGTCGGACGCGTAGGCGTCATCGGCCACCCTGTCGCGAAGACGGCCGTGGTTGCAAAAGCGGTCACACCAGGTCCGGCGCCGGTCGCAAAGACCGCTGTGGTGGCGGCCGCCGTCACGCCTGGACGTCGGCGTCGTCGCATTTAGTTCCACCACGCCGCTCCAACCAGGCAATGAAGCGATACTCCGGCCAGCGCCGACCGAGAGAGTCGAGTTGAGCGATGAGCCGCGCGGTCCCCGAAAGAAACCGCCGGCTCGTCACGGCGCGATGTAGGG
The DNA here is from genome assembly GCA_963848435.1 of uncultured Conexibacteraceae bacterium. Lineage (GTDB taxonomy): Bacteria > Actinomycetota > Thermoleophilia > Solirubrobacterales > Solirubrobacteraceae > Palsa-465. The sequence goes on from CAWKDQ010000012.1 coordinate 240,964, forward strand.
TGAACGTCGGCTGTCGCAGCGGTATCCGCGGGAACTCGTTGGAAAATCGGGCTACGCCGGGTTTGTCCAGGGCACCCTCGCGGAGCCTGGACATCGTCGGCCGCGGCTCGCCGTGCGAGCCGCCTTCCAATCGAGGGGATATGCCATGCGCATGATGATGACGGTGCAGATTCCGACCAAGGCCGGCAACGCTGCGATCAAGGACGGCAGCCTGCCGCAGATCATGGGAAAGACACTTGAGGCGTTGAAGGCTGAAGCTGCCTACTTCACGTCAGAGGAGGGAATGCGCACGGGGCTTATCTTCTTCGACATGGCCGAGTCCAGTGACATACCGTCCGCTGCCGAGCCGCTCTTCATGGGCCTGGACGCCAAGATCACGTTCGCGCCGGTCATGAACGCCGAGGAGATGCGTGTCGGCGTCGGCAGGGCCATGGAGGCCGGGTAGCACCGGCGGCGCTGGCGCAGGGTCTCAGACGCCGCGACCCTGCTGCGCGTCGCGCGTTCCCAATCACGCTGTTCCATCCGATGGATCGTCGGTGCGATCTACCGCGACGGAGGCACGGGCACAAACGAGAAGATCTCGTCGCGCCCCCGCTCCAGCACGCTGTAGCTCGCTTCCGGTACCTCATCCCACGCACCAGGGAGATCGCCGATCGGTTCCGAGACGACGAGTCGGGCGTCGTCGGAGAGCTCCTGGAGCACTGCCCGGTCGGGGTACAGAGCGCGCAGGGTAGGCACGTCCTTGGAGTAGAAGAGCGAGCGCGACTCGCCCTGGCTTGAGTATCGGATCACCCAGATGGTCTCGCCGTTGGTGGTCGCGATCGTTCCCTGAAACGGGTACCGCACCCCGCGGGCCCGTCCGACAGCCTCCACCGTGCCGATGGTTCGGGAGATCGCGGCCGGCGGGTCGTCTGCCAGCCCGAAGGTGAGGGCCAGGAAGAACAGGACCTCGGTGTCAGCCGAGCCAGTGATGTCTGGATAGAGAGACTCGTCCACCGCCATCACCAGATCACGTTTGACCTTTCGAAATTCATCGACGAAGCCGTTGTGCATGAACAGCCAACGACCGTTCCGGAACGGGTGGCAGTTCGACTGCTGAACCGGAGACCCGATGGCAGCGCGAACATGCCCGAAGAAGTGGCCGGACTTCACGTGGGCCGAGAGCTCACGCAGGTTCTGGTCGTTCCACGCGGGCTCGATGCCCTTGAACACGCCCGGCTCCGGACCATCGTCGTACCAGCCGACGCCGTACCCATCGCCGTTGGTCGGCTCCGCACCCAGACTGGAGTGCAGACTCTGGTCGATCAGGGAGTGAGCTGGCGACACAAGCGCCTCCCCGAGGATCACGGGAGAACCCGTATAAGCCAGCCAACGGCACATGCCCCAACCTTTCGTTCAGCCCAACACGGCTTCTGGGCGAAACGGTACAGGCAAGGACGGCCCGGCAATCGATGGCGACACGCGGTACGCGCGTTGGGACACCTGTCGGCCGCTGAAACCATGGATATCAGCCGTCCTATCGCGGGCCCGTTGTCATCCGTCACCGGGCAGACGGCGATGACCGTTGACGACTAGACTCGCGCGAACTCCGGGAGGTATGAGATGTTCGCTTGTCGCGGGAACGGCCCGACGAGACGTGCGGCGCGTAGGGCGCAGGCGACGCTGGAACAGTCTGCTCGGACGGGAAAGATCAATCGGTGAGCGGATACAGATCACGACCTGAGGGCTTCCGGCGTTGACGCCGGCCGTTTCATCGGGATCTGGGGCAGGCTCGCAGCCGAAGCCCCGCGCGTTGATCGTCCTGCTGCTGATGGCGGCAGTCGTGGGCGTGATCGTCTCGCTCGTCGCCTGGGGGTTCCTTGAGCTGATCAACCAGATCCAGATCGGGGTCTTCACCGATCTGCCTAAGGATCTTGGCTACCACAACGGCGCGCCGATGTGGTTCTACGTCGTCGTGCTGGGGCTCGCCGGTCTGCCCACCGCCTTCGCAATCGTGCGGCTGCCCGGCGGTGGCGGCCACGTTCCGGCGGAGGGGCTGAAGGTCGGCGGCGATCCGGTTCAGCCGATCGACCTGCCCGGCATCACCCTCGCAGCGCTTGCGTCGATCGGCCTGGGGGTCGTGATCGGACCGGAGGCGCCATTGATCGCGATCGGTGCTGGTCTGGGGCTGTTCGCAATCAGAGCGGTCAAGCGTGACACCCCTGACCAGGCGCAGGCTGTGATCGCCGGGTCGGGGAGCTTTGCAGCGGTGGCGATGATCTTCGGGTCCCCCGTCATCGCCGCCGTGATCCTGCTTGAAGCGCTCGGGCTCGACCGCGAGAAACTGCCGCTCTTCCTGCTCCCCGGGCTGCTCGCAGCAGGGATCGGGTCGCTCGTCTCGATCGGGATGGGATCGCTCACCGGTCTCAGCAATCACGCCTATGCGATCGGGACGCTCTCACTTCCTGCGCTGGCCAGGCCGGCGCTCGCTGACTTCGCGTGGACGATCCCGCTCGCGATTGCCGTCGCGCTATTGACGTTTGGAGCCAAACGGCTTGGTCTGCTATCGCACGCGGTCGTGATGCGGCGCCCGTTTTTCCTGATTCCGGCGGCGGGGATCCTCGTTGCCGGGTTGGCGATTGCGTTTCATGCGACCAGCGGCAAGAGCCCCACCGAGGTGCTCTTCTCGGGACAGAGCGCGCTGCCGGGGCTGGTCAGCAGTCCGGGCGCCTGGTCGATCTCAGCGCTGCTGCTGCTGCTCGCGTTCAAGGGACTCGCGTGGGGCATATCGCTCGGCGGTTTCCGAGGTGGACCGACCTTCCCCGCGATGTTGATCGGAGCTGCCGCCGGCGTGCTCGCCTCCCACCTCCCGGGTTTCGACCTCACCGGAGCGGTCGGCGTCGGAATCGGTGCAGGTGTCGCCTCGATGCTGCAACTGCCGCTCTCGGGCGTGGTGCTCGCAACGATGCTGGTCAGCAACAGCGGCGCGGGAGCCGGCCCGCTGATCATTGTCGGCGTCGTCGTCGCATACATCACGACGATCGCCTTGAACCGCAGGTTTGCTTCTGTCCCGCGCCAAACACCGTCAGTACAGCCAGCCGCCGAACCAACCTAGGCGCTCGGTACGTCTGAACGCGGGGCAGCGATCTGTCGTTCGACGCGCCGGTCCGGCACCAGCCAGATAAGTGCCACCAGGATGTAGGTTGCGACTCCGAACCAGCGGTCGACGAACGTCAGGCCGATCCCGGCGCAGTAGAGCAGCGGCGAGACCTTTCCCTTGAAGTCTGAGCCAATGGCGATTCGCAGCGGGGAGTTGCTGCCCCCGGCTCGCACCAGCATCTTCTGAAGAATCATGAACGCGATCGCTGAGGCCAGCAGGACCATGCCGTAGAAGGCAACCGGGGTCGTCGGAAAATGATTCTCGCTCATCCATGCGGTGCTGAATGGGGTCAGCGAAAGCCAGAAGAGCAGGTGGAGGTTTGCCCACATTGCTCCGCCGGTCACGCGGGAGACCGCGGCCATCATGTGGTGATGGTTGTTCCAATAGATGCCCAGGTAGATGAAACTGAGCGCGTAAGCCAAAAGCGCGGAGAGCTCGTGCCGCAGCGCATGCCAGGACGTGCCGTCTGGCAGGTGCAGCTCAAGCACCATGATCGTGATCAGAATCGCGATCACACCGTCACTGAACGCCTCGACTCGCCCCTTTGGCACATCGAGAGGCTATCCGGCCCTCGTCGGGAGCGTGGCGCCCCAGGGTTCGTGGACGACTACACCATTCCCTGACCCGACAACTGCGTCCACGGCTTAATCCCCTGCTTACCTGCACTGTCGTCCTGCAAGCAGCGCATCGAAATTACGATTACGCTGGACGGCGATGAGCGCGCGTGTCTGGGTTGTGATTCCGACGTACAACGAGGCTGAGAATGTCGGTCCGATCGTCCGGGCGGTGGCCGAGCAGCTGGACAAGGTGGCCCCCGCCGAGCACCGCATCCTGATCGTCGATGACAGTTCGCCGGACGGCACCGGACGAATCGCCGACCAGCTCGCTGAGGAGATGCCGGCCGTCGAAGTGATGCATCGCGCCTGCAAGACGGGCCTCGGGCGGGCATACATCGACGGCTTCGAGCATGCGCTCGCAGCCGGTGCCGAGCTCGTCATCCAGATGGACGCTGACTTCTCACATGATCCGAGGTTCATCCCGACGCTGCTGGGCTCTGCCGAGAGTGCAGACCTCGTACTCGGTTCGCGCTATGTGCATGGAGGGGCCGTGCAGAACTGGGGAATGACCCGCAAGGCGATCAGCCGTGGCGGCAGCTTCTACGCGCGCACCGTTTTGAGGCTCAAGGTCCGCGACCTGACCGGCGGCTTCAAGTGCATCCACCGATCGGTGCTTGAGGCGATCGACCTCCGCACATTGCGCGCGGACGGCTACGTGTTCCAGATCGAGGTCACCTATCGCGCAATCCGGTCGGGTTTCGTGGTGCGGGAGGTCCCGATCATGTTCGTCGACCGCGCCGTCGGCGACAGCAAGATGTCCGGGAGGATCGCCCTCGAGGCGATGCTTCTGGTGCCTCGCCTCAGACGTTCAAAAGCGCCCCAGCTGACCCGTTCTTAGACCGGGGTCAGCACGGACATTCGGTCAGCGGGTCGTGAGTTCTCACCCGGTAGTTGATCGTCCGAAGGTCGCGAGCCCGGTCGAGGTCATGAATCGTCCGCGTGGCGCGGGTCCTCGGTTCTGGCCCGCGCAGGTGACACTCGCGGCGTTGCCTCTGCTCGGGCTGCTCATGTGCGCGGCAGCGACGCGCACGACCTGGCTTCTGCCGGAGAACCGGCCGGTGCCCTCATCGATGGATGGCCCCCTGGGCCACATGGGGTTCACGCTTGGCCAGCCCGCCGTGGTTCTCCTGATCGCCGCGATCCTGTGCAGCTACATGTTGACGCTCCGGTGGGTTGAACAGCTCTCCCCACGGGCCGTGATCGCCGCGGTTGTGGCAGCGAATCTGGTCGTGCTGCTCGGCCCACCGCTGTTTTCAACCGATGTCTTCAGCTATCAGACCTACGCGCGGATGTTCGCGGCGTACCACACCAACCCGTACCTGCATGGCCCGAACGTGATCGCCGGCGATCCGATCTATGCCCTGATCGGACCACGCTGGGTTCACACAGCAAGCGTCTACGGACCACTCTTCACCCTGCTCAGCGCAGTCTTCGCGTCCGCGTCGCTCGCCACCAGTCAGCTCATCTTCAGGCTGATCGCCGCGATCGCTGCCGGTGGCACGGCCTGCCTGATCTGGCGCTCGGCGCGGCTCCGGAGAGTCAACCCGACACGCGGCGTCGCCCTGTTCGGCCTGAACCCGCTTGTGACCCTGTATGCCGTTGGTGGTGGCCACAACGACATGCTGATGCTGCTGCTGACCACGGGCTCGGTCTACGCGATCCTGAGCCGACGCGACCGGGTCGCCGGCGTCCTGGTCTCAGCGGGAGCCGCGATCAAGCTGACAGGTGGGATTCTGCTGCCGTTCGCGCTGCTCGCGGCGACGGGTCCTGGCGCGACCCGCCGCAGGCGAGCCTTCGCGCTCGGCTTTGTGGCTGCCACTGTCGTCATCGCGGTCGCGAGTTTGTGGGTGTTCGGTGCGAGCGTGTTGCACCTCCCGGGCACGGTCAGGTCGGTTCAGGACCACGCCACCTGGAAGAGCGGCCCCGGGTCAGTGTTCGCGGCAACCGGACTGCACGCCACGGGCGCGAGTCGAATCGTGGTCGATCTGATCCTGCTCATATGGATCGCCTACCTGCTCCGCGAAGTCTGGCATGACCGAATGGATTGGATCGAGGGAGCCGCCTGGGCGACCGTCGCCGTGCTGGCCACAGCCTGGTCGTTCCTGCCGTGGTATGTGGCCTGGATGCTCCCGCTCGTGGCGTTGTGCAGGAGCGGGCGGCTCTGGAACGCCACCATGGTTCTGACGCTCATCGCCGCCGTGTTCATGGTCGCCGGTACGCTCCCCAACGGGGTCACCTTCCTGTGAAGCCTCCGAGCCTGCACGTACGATTGCGGCGTGAGTGCGGATCGCGAGCTGACACTGCTGAGCGTGGTTGCGCCGGTGTACCAGGAGGAGGCGACGATCACCCGGTTCTGCGCCGCCGTCGAGCAGGCGCTGACGGACCTCGCCTACGAGCTGATCCTGGTCGACGACGGCTCGACAGACGGGACCGCGGGCCGACTGACAGAACTCGCCGGCGCCGATGCACGCATCAAGGTGATCAGCCTGTCGCGCAACTTCGGCCACCAGGCGGCGCTCACAGCCGGCCTTGATCACGCCACGGGCAACGTCGTCGTCACGCTCGACTCCGACCTCCAGGATCCGCCCTCGCTGATCCCGGACCTGATCGAGCGCTGGCGTGCCGGTGCCGACGTCGTCTATGCGGTTCGCAGGCATCGGGATGGCGAGTCGAGTTTCAAGCTCGGAACAGCCCGCGGCTTCTACCGGCTGTTCGGCGCGCTCACATCGGTCAATCTCGAGCAGAACGCGGGTGACTTCAGGCTGCTTGACCGCAGGGCGCTCGACGCTCTGCTGGGGATGCGCGAGCGCGCTCGCTTCCTACGTGCGATGAGCGTTTGGGTCGGATTCACGCAGGATTCGGTGCTCTATGACCGCGACGCCCGTTATGCCGGCGAGACCAAGTTCACCCTCACCCGCATGCTGCGCTTCTCACTCGATGCGTTTGCGTCGTTCTCCTACCGGCCCCTGCAGCTCGCGACGCTGCTCGGGTTCACGATCTCATCGATCGCGTTCCTGGCGATCCCGGCGGTGATCATCCTCAAGCTCACAGGTCACTACCTGACGGGATTCAGCACGGTCGAGATCACGATGCTGCTCCTTGGGGGCATCCAGCTGATCACGATCGGCCTGATCGGCGAGTACGTCGGCCGGATCTTCGAGGAGGTGAAGGGCCGCCCGCTCTACCTCGTGCGCAGCCGCCGAAACCTGATTGACCCGGATCGCCGACGGCCCTAGCCGCCAGCCGGATTGGGGCCGCGAACCGTCGCTCCGCCGTTCTCGGCCGGCCCGCTTGGCCGGCCTCCTGCCGCCGACTCCTCGAGCGCCTCGATCCGCCCCGCCAGACCCTTCATCGCGTCGGCAATCGGGTCGGGCAGATGGACCCAGTCCGCGTCCGGACCTTCGGGGCGCCGGCCCTCCACCCTCACCGGATGGCCCGGGATTCCGACAACCGTGGAGTTGGGCGGGACGTCGTGGATGACAACGGTGTTGGCACCGATCTTCGCCCCGTGCCCGACCACGATCGGTCCGAGCAGCTTGGCGCCGGATCCGATCGTCACGCAGTCCTCCACGGTTGGGTGACGCTTGCCCGTCGCAAAACCGGTGCCGCCGAGCGTCACGCCCTGGTAGATCGTGACGTCCGCGCCGATTTCCGCCGTCTCACCGATCACCACACCCATCCCGTGGTCGATGAACAGCCCTGGGCCGATCACGGCCGCGGGGTGGATCTCGATGCCGGTGAGCGACCGCGCGAGCGTGGCGGTCAGACGTGGAAGCAGGGGCACGCCGGCCATCAGCAGCCGGCTGGCCAGGCGGTGCGCCAGCAGCGCCTGCACACCTGGCCAGGCCAGCAGGATCTCCGCCGTGCCGACCTCGGCCGCGGCCGGATCGCGCGCCCTGGCGGCCGCCACGTCACGGCCGATCTCGGCTGTCGCGCAGGAGATCAGGCCTCGAGTCCGCATTCGACAAAGCGTAGTGACCGCGCTCAGCGCGCTTCCGGTGCGAACCAGGGCAGCGAGACGTACCGTTCGCCCGAGTCGGGCAGGATTACCGCGATCCGCGCGCGTGCGAACTTGTCGCGGGAGGCGACCTCGACGGCCGCCGCAACCGCAGCGCCGGCGGAGATGCCGACAAGCACACCCTCGCGTGCCGCCAATGCCTGAGCCATGGTCACCGCCTGTTCGTCGCCAACCCCGATCACCTCGTCGATGATCTCGCGGTTCAGGATCGCCGGTATGAAGCCGGCGCCGATCCCCTGAATCCTGTGCGGACCCGGGGCGCCACCGGCGAGTACCGCGGAGGCGGCCGGCTCGACCGCGACCACATGCAATCCTGGTGCGCGTTGCTTGAGGTATTCCCCGACTCCGGTGATCGTGCCCCCGGTGCCGACCCCGGCAACCAGCACGTCGATTCCGCCGTCGAGCGCCTCCCAGAGCTCGGGACCGGTGCTGCGCCTGTGCGCCTCCGGGTTGGCGGGATTGGAGAACTGGTCCGGCAGGAAGACGTCGTCACCGGTCGCCATCCGCCGGGCCGCCTCGACCGCCTCATGCATGCCGCCGAGCGACTCGGTGATCTCGAAGCGCGCGCCGTAGAGCGCCAGCAGCCGCTCACGCTCTCGGCTCATCCCCTGCGGGAGCGTCAGCACCAGGTCGTAGCCCTTGGCGGCACACACGAAGGCGAGCGCGATCCCGGTGTTCCCGCTGGTCGCCTCGACGATCGTCGTTCGCCCCGGCAGGATCCGGCCTTCGCGCTCTGCCGCCTCGATCATCGCCAGGCCGATTCGATCTTTGACGCTGCCGCCGGGGTTGAATGACTCGACCTTCGCGAAGACTCGCGCACTGGAGGCAGCGGGCAGGAGCCGGGTCAGCTCTACGAGGGGCGTTCTGCCCACAAACGCAGATATGTTGGTCGGAATCGACCCCATTGCCGGCGGGACTCTACCGGCGGTTCAGTCAAGCAGCCCGCTCGACCTGCGAGCAGGCCCTGGTGCGTCAGTGCTGCCAGACCCTGACGTACTGGACCTTCATCGCAGCAGGTTCGGTCACGACGGCCCTGTCGGAATGCACATCGTTGTTCAGGACGATGTACATCGGGAACGAGGTTATGCCGGTCGTTAGCCTCGCAACCTCGACGCCGTCGTAGTAGTAGGTGAGCGAGCCGGGCTCCCAGTCGGAGGCGAATGTGTGCCATCCCGGCTCGAAGTTCCGTATGCAGCCATTCCTGAGGCCCTGGGTGTTGTGAAAACTCCAACAGGCGGAACCGGCCAGCCCTTCCAGAACGTCGTCCTCACCTGTATTGGGCCAGTTCTGGCCGTCAGCCCAGAACGCGGGCCAGTCAGCGATCTTCCCGTTATCACTCGGGAGGTAGATCCTGGCCTGCAGGACGCCGTAGGTGTACTGGAAACCGGGCCCTGAGCGACCGTCGAACGGATTCGTGCTGACAAGCGCGGCCGTGTATGGCTCGACGGTGCCGGCGCAGACGGATGGCTGGGCGGTGACCAGGAGGTTCAGGGTCCCATCGCCGGGGAAGGTCACGTTGTTCGGGCTGTAGCAATCGATCTCGGTAGCGGCGATCGGGGCCGCTCTGCCGAACCAGTTGGTCCGCCAGTCCGGCGGCAGCCTCGTACCGGTGAATTCGGAATCGAGCACGAGATGCCAGCTTCCTGACACGCCGAGCGGCGAAGCTCCGGCCGTAATCGAGGTGCCGGCAGCCGCGGATTGGATGGCCGCCGACGATCTGCGTTTCAGCGTCAGCGCAACCTTCGTGCCGCGTCGCTCGCGTCCACCTGCCTTGGGGGTTTCGGCGCTCACATACGCCGTGCGCGGACCGCTTACCCGCCCGACCGCGCAGAATGCGGCGCGAACCCGCCTCTCGGCGACTCCGAGCTTTGCGCCTCTCACATTCGGCACCACACACGAGCGGTGTATCTGGCGTGCGCTCGCGGCCGGTGGCGCTAGTACCAACGCGAGGAACGAGACGGTTATGAGCGTTCGCCTGCGGTTGGCCACGCCGTCTTATCGACAGAAGTCGGAACGAATGCCAACTATGGTACGTGGCTTGCGGACAGTGTCCGGACCCCGCAGCCGCCGGTCGTTCAGATGAAGTACATCGTTGCGCCGGCCGATTGCGCCTCAGCCTCCGCTATGTCGGCGATTGTCCGCTCGGCAAGGACGGCGCGCGCAGCCTCTGCGGCCTGCGCGAAGATACCGGTCGTATCGGCGCCAAGCGGCCCGTCGAGCTGCTCGACCACCTCCAGCACGGTGATCTCGGACGCTGGCCTGCCGAAGCTGTAGCCGCCCTTGACGCCTCTCTGTGATCTCAGCACGCCGGCCCGGCGCAGCGTCGCGAAGAGCTGCTCCAGGAACTGCGGCGGCAGCCCCCCTCGCCTGGCCAGCTCTCCGATCGGCACCGGCTCGGCGTCGCCGAGCCGGTGGAGCTCCACCAGAGCTCGTACTGCGTATGGGGATTTGCTTGTGATCGAGAGCATCAGCCGGCCGGTGTGGAGGGCCACAGGCTAGCGGGCGCTCAGATCCGGCCGTGGCAGAACCTCAGATCCAGCCGTGCTCGGTGGCGATCAGGACGGCCTGGGCTCGGTCCATCGCCCCGAGCTTGCCGTAGACGTTGTGCAGGTGCGTGCGCACCGTGCTGGTTGAGAGCCCCAGCTCGGAGGCGATCTGCTTGTAGACCATTCCCCTCGCCAGGCGCCGCAGCACGTCAACCTCACGGGTTGACATCGGACACGGCTCGAGTTGGCGCGGGCGATTGCTCGCCGAGGCGAGCGGAAGCTCGTAGAGCATCTGTCGCAATTGCTCCGGGCTGAGGTCGACCGACCGGGCGGCGTTCAACATCTCCGAGGGGGTCACCTGTTCCCCGAGGATGTAGTGCCCGAGCATGTCAGCAAGGCGCACGATCGCCGCCTCGCCCCCGGCGTCGGACGCGTGATGGGCCTCGATCACCTGAGCTATCGCGTTCGGCAGCCCCCAACGCCGGGCGATCACGCCACCCACGAGTGTGTGGTCGACACCGAGTTCGCGGCGCTCGCGCTGAAGTCGTTCCTCGGGCGTTCGCGCGTCGCCATGGACCTGCTCCGGATAGCCGGGATACGCGTGCACGAGCACCAGCTTGCCGAGGTCGTGCATCATCGCCGAGATCATCAGCCGGTCGCGTGCCTCGAACTCGATCTCGGTGGCGATCCGCTCGGCCGCCCGCTGCGTCGCCACGCCGTGCAGCCGGAAGCGCTCAGGGATTGTGCGCCAGACGGCAGGTCGCTCGAAGAAGTCGTAGGTTCTGGCCCGCGAGGCGATCACCAGCACCGAGCCCGGTGAAAGCACCTCTACGGCCTGAATCGCCGTCTCCACACGGCCGCGGTTGCGGGCGTCGAGCTGGTTGGCCAGACGCATGACCGCGATGGCCAGCGCCAGGTCGCTCTCGACCGCGCCGATCAGATCGGCTGTGGCCGGCTCGCCACCCTCGAACAGTCTGAGCACGTGGTTGCGCGTCTCAGCCAGAACCGGGTACGCCTCGATCGCCTCGAACGCGGCCGTCAGCCGACGCCCCTGTCCCTCATTGTGATGGCGTTCACGAGAGGCGTGCGGGTCCGTCGCACGGCGTGCGGTGGTGGCGGTCACTGCCATTCGCTGCTTCCTTGCGTTCGTCAGATTTCAGGCGCGGCCAGGGTCGCTTTGCTCGCTATCGGCAGAACGTCGAAATTTGTTTAGCCGCGCAAACCGGCGCCAACTCGAATGTCTGAGTGATCAGCTCTTGGCGAGGGTCTGGTCGATCAGCTCGATCGTGCGGTCTCTACCGAGCAGTTCCACGCTCTCGAAGATGCCCGGTGAGATGGTCGTCCCTGCGATCGCGACGCGTACGGGCTGGAACACCTGCCCCGGCTTGACCCCGCGGCGCTCGACGATCTCACGCAGCGCACGCTCAATATTCTCCACATCGAACTGCTCGACCGCCGCCAGCGCGGCGCGCGCCTGCTCGAGGATCTCGCGTCCGTCGCCGGAGCCGATCACCTTTGCAAACGCCTTGGGATCGTCAGCAGGGCCATCGAACAGAAAGCCGGCGAGCGGCCAGAAGTCGCCGAGCGTCTGGATCTTCTCGCGTGAGATCTCGACCGCATCGCGCAACCCATCGCGCCCCGTGAAGCGCTCGAGCCGCTCCGTCAGCTCATCGATGGAGAGCGACCGCAGATGCTGCCCATTCATGTGCCGCAGTTTCTGCTCGTCGAACACGGCCGGGCTCTTAGAGACCCGGTCCAGCCTGAATGCCCTGGCCATCTCGTCCATCGTGAAGAACTCCTGGTCCGCGGCGAAGCCGGTCCCGAGCAGCGCGATGTAGTTGTTCACCGCCTCCGGCAGATAGCCGGCGTCGCGCAGCTCCTGCACCGAGGCGGCACCGTGGCGTTTGGACAGCTTCTTGCCGTCGGGTCCGTGCAGCAGCGGCAGATGGGCGTAGCGCGGTGCCTCGGCGCCCAGCGCCTCGAACACGAGCAGCTGCTTGGGAGTGTTGGAGATGTGGTCCTCGCCACGCACGACGTGGGTTATGCGAGCGTCGAGATCGTCGACCGCGACCGCGAAGTTGTACAGGACGGAGCCGTCCGCGCGGGCGATAACGGGATCGTCCAGATTCGCGTTCGGGAAGCTGACCTCGCCACGAACGATGTCTTCAAAGGCGGTGTGGCCCTGGTCGGGAACACGTAGCCGCACCGCGCCCTCAGTCGCCGGCTCACCGCGAAAGCCGCGGTCTGCTCCGCGCAGCGCCTTGTAAGCCTTCACGTCCTCGGCGGTCGCGGTCGAGTGGTACGCATGACCGTCGGCGAGTAGGCGCGCCAACGCCTCTTGATGGCGGGGCGTGTTGGCGACCTGTGAGGTTGGGCCCTCATCCCAGTTGAGACCCAACCAGGTGAGCGCGTCGAGGATCTGGGAGACGTTCTCATCGGTCGAGCGCTGCTGGTCGGTATCTTCGATCCGCAGGATGAAGGTGCCGGGCGATCCGTCACCGGGGCCATGCGCGAGCAGCCAGTTGTAGAGCGCCGCGCGGGCACCGCCGATATGCAGCGCCCCGGTGGGCGATGGAGCAAAGCGAACACGCATGATGAGTCTGAGAGTAGGGAAAAGCACGAACGGGCCGAGGGAAGCGCGCGAATGCTGATCGGTGCGCATGTTTCGCCAGCCGGAGGCCTCTGGAAGGCCGTGGAACGTGGCGCCGAACTCGGCGCCGAGTCGATTCAGATCTTCAACCAGTCGCCACGGATGTGGCGTCCCACGAACTATGGCGAGGATGACTTCGTGCGGTTCCGGGAGGCCCGCGATGCGAGCCCGATCAGGAGCGTGCTCATTCACGCCGTATATCTGCTCAACTGCGCGTCCGAGGACCCCGACATTCGCGAGAAGTCGCTCGCCTCCCTGACTCACTCGCTGCGCGTCGGCGACGCGATCGGCGCCGACGGCGTTGTGCTCCACCCCGGCTCGGCGAAGTCCGGCGATGTCAGCGAGGCGATCGCCCGCGCCGGCATCGTCATCGCCGAGGCGCTCGCCGAGTCCGACAGCTGTCCTCTGCACCTCGAGGACACCGCCGGGGCCGGCGGCACGCTCGGGCGTTCGTTCGAGGAACTGGCGGCACTGATCAACGCCGCTGGCGGGAATGCGCGACTCGGGATGTGCCTGGACTCCTGCCACCTGCTCGCCTCCGGTTACGAGGTGCGGACGTCCGAGGGTCTGGATCAGACCCTCTCCGACTGCGATCGTGAGGTCGGTCTGGGGCGGCTGCACTCGATCCATCTCAACGACTCGATGACGCCACTGGGCTCCAATCGCGACCGTCACGCGGCGCCGGGCGCGGGCGAATTCGGCGCAGAGGGGCTTTCGGTGTTCCTCTCTGAGCCGCGATTCCAGGACATGCCCGTCGTGCTGGAGACCGGAACCGCAGACGGCGGCGTCGCCGCCGCCGACATAGAGCTCGTCCATGACCTGCGACGTCGCGGAGCGGCGACGCGAGCGGGAACAGGTGGGGTTCCCCGATCGTGACGTCCGAGCGTGAAGCCGACGCCCTGGTGGTCTTCGGGATCACCGGCGACCTCGCCCGGAAGATGACCTTCCGCTCGCTCTACCGGCTTGAGCGCCGAGGCCTGCTGAGGACGCCGGTGATCGGAGTCGCCGCCGACGACTGGCAGGTCGAGCAGCTTGTGCAGCGCGCTCATGATTCGATCCTCGAGACCGGCGAAAACTTCGACGCGGGCGTGCTCGCCCGCTTCGCCAAGCGGCTGCAGTACGTCAGCGGGAACTTCGACGACGCCGCGACCTACTACCGCGTCAAGGACGCGCTCGGAAGCGCCGACAACCCCGTCTTCTACCTCGAGATTCCCCCGTTTCTGTTCGCCCGCGTGGTCTCCGGACTGTCCGACGCCGGCCTGGTCGGCTCCGGGCAGCGTGTGGTCGTCGAAAAGCCATTCGGGCACGATCTCTCATCGGCCCGTGCCCTCGCCGCCGAGCTGCACCGTCACCTTGATGAGTCGCAGCTGTTCCGGATCGATCACTTCCTGGGCAAGATGGGCCTCCAGGAGATCCTGTACCTGCGGTTCGCCAACTCCACGATCGAGCCTGTCTGGAATCGCAACTACGTCTCATCGGTCCAGATCACGATGGCCGAATCCGTCGGGGTCGAGGATCGCGGCCATTTCTATGACCCGGTGGGCGCGCTCCGCGACGTGGTCGTAAACCACCTGCTCCAGGTGGTTGCAGCGGTCGCGATGGAACCCCCCGCGGGCGGCGATGCCGACACCCTGAAGACCGCCAAGTACTCGGTGTTGCGCTCGATGGCCGACGCCGACCCAGCACGCTACGTCAGGGGGCAGTACGACGGCTACCGGGAGATATCCGGCTGTGAAGCGCACTCGCAGACCGAGACCTTCGCCGCACTGAGGTTGGAGATCGACAACTGGCGATGGGCGGGGGTGCCGTTCTTCATCCGCACGGGCAAGCGCATGCCGGTCAAGCTGACCGAGGTCAGGCTCGTGTTCAAGCATCCGCCGAAGCTCGCATTCATCCCAATCGGCAGCCGGCGGCCAGAGCCGAGCCAGATCGTGATCAGGATCGATCCGAGGACGGGCGTCCGCATGGTTCTCGACGCGATGCGCGCGGACCGCGGCGGCACCGCTGACATCCACCTCGACATGGAGTTCTCCGACGAGGGCGGTGAGGCACCGACTCCGTATGAGGTGCTGCTGCACGCAGCCCTGGTGGGCGACGCAACCGCGTTCACCAGACAGGACAGCGTCGAGGAGAGCTGGCGGGTGCTGCAACCGCTGCTGGATTCACCGCCACCGGTGATCGGCTACGCAGCGGACACCTGGGGCCCGCCGGAGGCAGAGAAGCTGCTGAACGGCTACGGCCGTTGGCGCACGCCCTGGCTGGCCTGAACGCTCTCAGGCAGCCGCGGCATCACTCGTAACCGCTTCGGGCGGAAGCAGCGCGGAGCCGAGCAGCTGTGCCAACTCGGAATGGAGTCCGGCCGTGCGCTGAACGCGGAAACCGGAGCCGAGCCGAAGCCGCCTGTTGCCGCGACCGGCGGCGAGCTCGACAACCACCTCGGAGTCCCCGGGAAAGCTCGCCAGGACCTCGCGCAGATCGGCGATCACGTCCGGCTGCACTGCGCGCGCGTCCAAGCGGATGCGCAGGGCCTCCGGAACCACCACGCGCGCTGCGTTCCGCTCGGCGCGCGCCAGTTCCTCGTCACTGGGCTCGAACCGCTCGACCGACGAGACCACGACACATGTGCGTGAAGCGTCCTTGTGGTCGATCTTGCCCTTGACCAGGACCACCGCGTCCTGCTCGACCGCGCCGGCCGCCTCCTCCAGCGCGTCCGCGAAGATCACGAGCTCGACGGAGCCGTGCAGGTCTTCGAGCGTGGCGAAGACCATCGGGTCGCCCTTCTTCGTGCGTAGGCGCTTGACCTGGCTGATCATGCCGCCAACGGTGGTGCGTTCGCCGTCCTTGCGCTCGCCCACGGCCCCCAGGTTGCAGTCGGTCCTGGCCGCCATCGCGACGCTGAGCGTCTTGAGCGGGTGGGCGGAGACGTACAGGCCGATCGATTCCTTCTCCATGGCGAGCAGATCGCTCTGCTCGAACTCGCCGTCCGGGATCGGTGCATGGCTGGGCTTCGCGGTGGCGCCGGCGCTGGCGCCGTCACCCAGATCGAACCCGAGATCGAAGATCGAGCCCTGGCCCAAAGCGAGATCCTGCTGGGCCTTCTGGCCGGCCGCCTGCGCCTGCTCCAGAACCGCCAGCATGCCCATGCGGGTGGAGCCGGTCGATCCGAAGGCGCCGCACTTGATCAGCGCGTCGATCGCCTTCTTGTTGACCGCGCGACTGTCGATGCGCTCGCAGAAGTCGAAGATGTCGGTGAACTGGTCGGCGGGTGTCCCGGTCGCCGGATCCCACTCGCCGCGAGCGTTCTTGATCGCCTCGACCGCCGCGTAGCCAACACCCTTGACGGCATCCAGGCCGAAACGGATGTTCCCTTCCACGACCACGAACCGGTGGTCGGAGAGGTTCACATCGGGCGGCAGGATCTGAATTCCCATCTGCTCCGCCTGGGCGACGAAGAATGGCACCTTGTCCTTGGTATCCATGACCGAGGAGATCAGCGCCGCCATGTACTCCGCCGGGTAGTTGGCTCGCAGCCATGCCGTGCGGTAGGAGATCAGCGCATAGCACGCGGCGTGTGACTTGTTGAATGAATAGTCAGCCGACTTCTCGTTGGTCGTCCACAGGAAGTCGATCGTGCTCTCGCTCGTACCCGATGCCCGGCAGCCCTCGATGAAGTCCGGCTTCAGCTTTGCCATCGCCTCGCGGTTCTTCTTGCCGATCGCCTTGCGCAGGTCGTCCGCCTTGGCGCCGCTGAACCCGGCCAGCTCGCGCGAGATGATCATTGCCTGCTCCTGGTACAGGATCACGCCCTTGGTCGACTCCAGCACGCCGCGCAGGCGCTCGTCGTGGTACTGGATCGACTCGGGATCGTGCTTGCCGCGGGCATACGCGGGGATCTGGTCCATCGCGCCGGGCCGGTAGAGAGCGACGAGCGCGACGAGATCATCGAGCTCAGTCGGGCGCACGCGCTTGAGCGCCTCGCGCATGCCCTCTGACTCGAACTGGAACACGCCGATCGACTCGCCGCGGGCCAGCATCTGGTAGGTCTCCGCGTCGTCCAGCGGCAGCGTCGTCATGTCCGGCCGAACCCCGGTCGAGCGTTCGATGATGTCGAGCGCGTCCTCGATCACGTCAAGGTTCCGCAGTCCGAGGAAATCCATCTTCAGGAGCCCCATCTCCTCGACGGGCTTCATCGAGAACTGCGTGACGGTGCGGTAGATCTTGTTGCCGTCCTCATCGGTCTTGCGCGCGTCGGCGAGCTGGACCGGTACCAGATCGGTGAGTGGCTGGGGTGCGATCACGACGGCGGCGGCGTGAATCGACGAGTTGCGCACCGTCCCCTCGAGCCCGCGTGCGACCTCGATGATCTGACGCGCGTCAGCGTTTGACTGAACCTCGGCGGCCAGCGGCTGGCCGGCCGCGAGGCAGTCCTCGAACTTCGGCGCGCGCCCCTGTTCGGGGTCGGGGATCAGCTTCGCGAGCTTGTCACCCAGGGCATAGGGGAAGCCGAGGACGCGCGCGGCATCGCGGGTCGCCGCGCGGGGAAACATCTTGCCGAAGGTGACTATCTGCGCGACCGAGTCCTTGCCGTACTTGTCGGTCACGTACTGGATCACCTGCTCGCGGCCGCGCACCGAGAAGTCGACGTCGATGTCCGGCATCGACACCCGCTCGGGGTTCAGGAAGCGTTCGAACAGCAGGTCATAGCGCAACGGGTCAAGGTCGGTGATCCGGGTCGCGTAGGCAACAAGCGAGCCGGCCGCGGAGCCGCGTCCCGGCCCGACCGGGATGCCGTGGTCGCGGGCCCACTTGATGAAATCCCAGACGATCAGGAAGTACCCGGAGTACCCCATGCGGTCGATCACGCCGAGCTCGTATTCGGCGCGCTCGAGCGCAACTCCCGGAATCGGGTCGCCGAAGCGCCAGGACAGACCCTCCATCACCAGCTTGTGCAGATAGTCGGACTCGACCATCCCATCGGGGCACTCGAACCGCGGGATCAATTGTTTGCCGAGCTCGATCTCGACATCGCAGCGCTCGGCGACCTCGAGGGTCGAGTCCAGCGCCTCAGGCCACTCCGCGAATCTCTCGGCCATCTCCTCGCTCGAGCGCAGAAAGAACTCGTTTGTCGCGAAGCTCATGCGTTTCGGGTCAGACAGCTGCGAGCCGGTCTGCACGCACAGCAGCGCTTCATGGCTGTCGTAGTCCTCAGCGCGCAGGTAGTGAACATCCCCGGTCCCGATCAGCGGGCGCCCGAACTCTCGCGCGAGCCGCACGATCCCGGGATTGGCGAGCTCCTGCTCCGGCACCCCGTTCTTCTGAATCTCGAAGTAGACGTTCTCGTGTCCGTAGATCTGGATCAGCTCGTCAGCTGCGTTGCGCGCGTCGGCCTCACGGCCCTCTGCCAGCAGCGAGGTGAAGCGCGAGGCGAGGCAGCCGGTGAACGCGATGATGCCCTCGGCGTGGCGGGACATCAGACCCGCGTCGACGGTCGGGAAGCCGCGCTGCAGTCCCTCGAGGAAGCCCGCCGAGCACAGCTTGACGAGATTGCGGTAGCCGACCGCGTTCTCCGCCAGAAGCGTCAGATGGTGGCGCCTGCCGCGCTTGGTGTGATCGTCGGTCACATAGACCTCACAGCCCTGGATCGGCTTGATCCCGTGCTTCTGACATGCCTTGTAGAGCTCGACGGCACCGTTCATCACGCCGTGATCGGTGAGCGCCAGCGCCGGCTGTCCGAAGGCCGCAGCGCGCTCTGCCAGCTGGTCGATCTTCGATTGCCCGTCGAGCAGCGAGTACTCGGAGTGGACATGCAGGTGCGCGCAGGAGGGACTCATCTCAGGCCAGCGAGGATATGGGCCGCCGCGGACGCTCGGACGGTCGCGGAGCCCCAAGCCCGCGACCGTTGCCGCAACGTGCGAGTTCTATCGAACAGGTCGCGCGCTACCTGCGCAGCGACCCCGACCTGGCGCCGACGGCTGCCGAGCGCCCGAGTACGCGGCCCTTCGCATCGAGCGCCTGCACAGCCACATAGGCCGGAGCCTGTGGCACCGTGATCGCGGTCTCAAAGCCGATGACGGGAGCGGTTCCGATCGGCGTCAGCTGTGTCGTTGCCGGCCCCCCCAGCACGCGCCAGCCGCTCAGCTCGGTCGAGCCGTTCCAGGATGCGTAGAGGGTCGCGGCGTTACCGGATGCGACCGCGGCGAGGTCCGGCGGCGCCTCCGGGGTCGCGGTCCAGGGCTGCAGGAACGCGCGATACGAGCTGGCGCCGGCCGCCAGGTGCCCGTCGAACAGCACCCGGCCGGTGTTCGAATACTTGGTGAAGTTGGTCGAGCGACCCCAGCCGACGAACCACTCGTTGTCGGCCACCGGCTGGACGCTGCCGAGCGCGTCGGAGTAGACCTGCGGATGGTGCTGGAACGCGTGCCGGAAAGTCACCTTACGACGCCGCTCATCGACGTTGAGAACCAGCGCCCGCGAGTGCGCTGCGCGCTGCGGCGGACCTCCCTCGTTGTCAAAGACCGTCATCACGCCGTCGGCTTGCATGTTGAGGTCGTGCTGGAAGAAGAAGCGTGTGCCGGCAGCCATGTGAAAGTCGCTGTGCTTGCCTCCGAGCCGCCACATCACCTTTCCGGTCCTGCGGTTGACCTTGTAACAGGCGCACACATTGCGGCCGGCGATCACGAGGTTGCCGTCACTGGGATCGATCGAGATCGAGTTGACGTGGAAGTAGTCCCAGACCCAACCGGGCTGCAGCACGGGAGACTTGTAGGAGTCGGTCAGCGGCACGTGCTGATCCGTGCGCCACTGGAACAGCAGCTTGCCGGTCGCGACATCGACTTCCTGGATGACTCCGAACAGGTAGGGCACCTGGCGGGCGACGCCGCCGATCGTCATGTCCGCGACGGCGCTTCCGTAGCACGTGAAGAGCGCGGTCCCCTCCGGGGTCAGGATGAACTCGTGCAGGTCGCCCTGGAAGCCGTTGTGCCCGGATACGGTCGCAACCGGCCGGTAACTGGTGTCGACGATCTGATAGTGGCCGAGTCCGTAGCCGACGCCGTGCGAGCCGGTGACGACGCCCTGGAACCAGCTCAGCACCTGCTTGCCCCGATAGGTGCCGACATTCACGTTGAATGCCGCCTCGCGTGACGTCGGATTTGACGCCACCGGGTTGAACCAGACGATCCGGCCCGCGTGGTTGACGATCAACGGGCCGGCCTGCGACGGGCCCTGATGTACCTCGGTGATGATCAGACCGCCCAGTGAACCCTTCGGCCGCGTGTCGATCACCACCTGAGGCGCGATCAGGTCCGGCCGCGAGCGGAACCGCAGAGCGCCGTCGCTGAGCTCGCTGCCGGCGGACGCCTGCAGCACCGGCAGCCCGGCCGCCAGGCTCGATGGCGCACCTCGGCCGAACACGGCAAATGCAGCGCCACCCGCCGCCAGGGCGAGGAACTCTCGTCTGTTTCCCGTGTGTACTCGCACGTTAACGCTGGATAACACCTCACCTGGCGGAAAGGTTCACTGAGGCGGGGTTAACGTGCTCGAAGCCGTCAAAACACCACGCAGAGGCTCAAATCAACATATGCTCCCGCTAAAGGGCGTGTCAGGTTCGCATAAACCCCAGCTAATGTCACCGCAACTTTCGAGCCTCCGGCGACTTATCGTCAGACAGATGCGTGACTCAAGAGCAGACCCGGCCAAGCGCCGGGCACCAAAGCTTCTGGCCTCGGCGTTAGCCGTCGCCTGCGTCTCCCTGGCCCTGTCCGCATGCGGATCGTCTGGCAGCTCCGCAGGATCTGGCTCATCGGGCTCATCTGGCTCGACCGGCTCGTCCGGCGGCTCGGGCAACGGCGCCCGGACAACACAGGCCGCGTCGAGCGCAACGCTCAAGACCACCAAGGTCTCCGGCTACGGCACGGCCCTGGCGACCGCAAAGGGTGACCCGGTGTACATCCTGACCTCCGACCCCAGCGGTGGCAGCAACTGCGCCGGTACCTGCGCGGCCGACTGGCCGCCACTGACCGTCACAGGGCAGGCCGGCGCCGGCGCCGGCGTCGATGCCTCGATGATCTCGACCTTCAAGCGCCCCGACGGCACCACTCAGGTGCTCTACAACGGCCACGCGCTCTACACGCGACCCGGCCTGAGCGCAACAGCGGCAGCTGGCACTGCAGCCAACGGCGGGGTTTGGTACCTGATGTCACCTTCAGGCAAGCCGATCACCAAGACGAGCGGTTCCGGGTACTGACGACGGTGGCGACGCTCGATCAGCAGCAGGCGGCGAACGAGCAGTCGCCCGACGCACCGCTTGGCCCCGGCGCCGGCTACCCGAGCTCGAACGCCAGCAGCAGGTACGCCCCGAGCCGCAAGCAGTCGATCCTGATCCTGTGCTGCGTCGCGCAGTTCATGGTCATCCTCGACCTCTCGATCGTCAACGTCGCGCTGCCCTCGATCCAGGTCGGCCTGCACTTCTCATCGGCCGACCTGCAGTGGGTGATCGACGCCTATGCGATCGTGTTCGCCGGCTTCCTGATGCTGGCCGGGCGCGCAGCGGACATCCTCGGTCAGCGACGCACGTTCCTGGCAGCGCTGGTGGTCTTCTCGGGCGCGTCGCTGGTCGGCGGGCTTGCCGCCGACAGCACGATGCTGATCGCCGCCCGGGGTGTCCAGGGCCTCGGCGGCGCGATGATGGCGGCCTGCTCGCTGGCGATCGTCACCTCGACCTTCCCGGTCGGCCACGAGCGGCACCGTGCGATCGCGCTGTGGAGTTCGATGAACGGAGCCGGCGGCGCGATCGGCGTGCTGCTCAGCGGCATGATCACTCAGTGGACGTCGTGGCGCTGGATCCTGCTGATCAACGTCCCGATCGGGATCGTCACGGCGATCGCCGCAATCCGAATCGTGCAGGAGCGTCGCTCCCGCAGGCGCGAGTCCTTCGACCTGCTCGGCGCGGTGGTGCTGACGCTTGGTCAGGTCCTGATCGCCTACGGCTGCGTCAACGCGGGCACCGACGGCTGGGGCACGACAGCGGCCTGGATCCCGATCATCATCGGCGCCGGGCTGCTGGCGCTGTTCCCCGTCGTCGAGAGCCGGGCAAGGCACCCACTGGTTCCCCCCAAGGCCCTCACCCGCCACCTGAAGCTGGTCAACCTGATCGTGCTGCTGTTCAGTGCCGCCCTGTTCCCGATGTGGTACATGGGCTCGCTCTACATGCAGCAGGTGCTGTCGCTGCAGCCGATCACCACCGGCATCGCCTTCCTGCCGATGGCGCTGATGATCATGATCTGCGCGACGCGCGCGGGCAAGCTGGTCAGCCGCTTCGGGTACAAGGCGGTGCTGCTCGGCGGGCTCACGTTCATGACAAGCGGGATGCTGCTGTTCTCGCGCCTGCAGCCGAGCGGCAGTGCGATCCAGTACATCATCCTCCCGGGGATGCTGATGACGATGGGCATCGGCTTCTCGATCGTGCCCTCGACGATCGCCGCGGTCCAGAGCGCCAGCCCCGACCGCGCCGGCCTGGCCTCCGGGATGGTCAACACGGCCCGCCAGATCGGCGGCGGACTCGGGCTCGCGGTTCTGATCTCGATCGCAACGCTGCACACGAGCCATCTGATCAGCTCCGGGGTCGCGGCTGAGCCGGCGTTGACCTACGGCTTCCGGCTCGGCTACCTGCTGGGAGCCGGATGTTGCGCGGCTGCGCTGCTGTTGACGCTGCGGCTCCCAGCTCCCTCCGGGGCCGGCGCCCCGCTGGGCGCAGGCCCCGCTGCAGCGCCCGGCTCCACAGGCGACCCGCGTCGGGTGGCCGCCGCGGTCGGCGTCGTCCTCGCGATCTTCGCCGTGCTCGCGTTCGCGCTGCCGCAGACTCACGGCGCGGCGATCGGCGAGTACACGACCGACCATACGCTGAGCTTCGTCTCGGCCCCTGATCTGCATCCGCCGAAGATCACCGGCGGGCCCACGAGCGTCGGCGAGCAGCTGCCCGGCGACATCATGATCGCCAACTTCTACGACCTCACCCAGCAGCCGATGGTCGGCCAGAGTGGCCCCCTGATCCTCGGCGGCAACCTGCAGCCGATCTGGTTCAGGCCGGTGCCGCAGAACGTCGTCGCCTCAAACCTGCTGGCCCAGACCTACGAGGGCAAGCCGGTGCTCAGCTGGTGGCAGGGCGACGTCACGGCGACCGGCCAGATCAACAGCGGCGAGGACATCGTCGTCAATCAGCAGTATCAGAAGATCGCGACGCTGAAGGGCGCTGACGGCTGGATCCCGACGCTTCACGAGTTTGTGATTCGCGGCCACTTCGCGTGGGTAACGGCCAACAAGAACGTGCCCGCACAGCTGGCCAAATATGGAGGCGTCAACGGTGGCGCGATGATCGACTCGGCCGTACAGGAGTACGACCTGCGGACCGGCAAGCTGGTCTACAGCTGGGTCGCCTCCAGGCACATCTCCGAGACCGACTCCTATGCGGTTCCTCCCGAGAACGGCTTCCCGTGGGACGTGTACCACGTCAACTCGGTCGATCCGCTCTCGAACGGCACGTTCCTGGTGTCGATGCGCAACACCTGGGCGGTGTACCTCGTGAATGAGAAGACCGGCCAGGTCGAATGGACGCTGGGCGGCAAGCACTCGACCTTCAACGTCCCCAAGGCCGATCAGTTCCAGTGGCAGCACGACGCCCAGATGCTGAACCCGACCACGCTGTCTTTGTTCGACGACCACTGCTGCATGATCACCGGCGCCGGTGTCTACCTCGACGCGACCGGTCCCTCACGTGGACTGGTGCTGGGTCTGAACCCCGGTAGCCACAGCGTCAGGCTCAGGAAGCTCTACTCGCACGGAGTCTCGGTCGAGTCTCGGTACATGGGCAATGTGCAGGCGCTTCCGAATGGAAGCGCGTTCGTCGGCTGGGGTGACGTCCCGTTCATGTCGGAATTCTCGAAGTCGGGCCAGCTGATCTTCGATGCGGTCCTCCCCACGCCCGACATCACCTACCGAGCGTATGTCCAGAAGTGGGTCGGCAAGCCTCTCTACCCGCCGAGCGGCGCAGCATTGCGCGTGGGTGGTGGCACGACCGTGTACGCCAGCTGGAACGGAGCCACACAGGTGAAGAGCTGGAAGGTGTTGGCGCTTGACAGCTCCGGCTCTACGACAGTCGTCGGACACATGCCGATGACCGAGTTCGAGACCGCGATCAGAGTCTCGAGCGGCGCCGGCGAGTTCAGGGTCGAGGCGGTCAATGCCGCCGGGAAGGTGATCGGCACCTCCAAGCCGTTCGCGGTCAAGCGCTCATGACCGACGTCAGGGATCCCGAGGACATGCTGAGCGACCCTGACCGCGCCGAGCGTGCGTCGGAGACCGGCGGTGCGCCAGACGCCCCCGGCGGCCTCAGTCGGCGGCAGTTCACCGCGCGCGCTGCCGGGAGCCTTGCGGTCGCGTTCGGCGTCGGCGGCGCCGCCGGCTTCGTGGCCCGCGGCTCGGGTGGGAGCACCGCACCGGCGCCGGAGGCCTCCGGCTCGACGGCAACGACGATCCCGGCCGCCGGCGAACCGGGCAGCGGGGTCGCGAGCTACGTGTCGCGTCCGGACCTGCGTCCCGCAACCGTGACCATCACCGAGCGCACGCACCACGAGCGTGTCAACGACTCGCCGCGCTTCATCGCGATGGCGGCGATGGCCGACCAGGAGTACAAAAGCGTTCAGCGCGGGTCAACGCTGGTCGACCGCCGCGGGCGCATCGTCTGGTACCAGCCCAGTTCGGACTCGACCTTCGACCTCCAGGTTCAGCGCTACAGGGGAAAGCCGGTGCTGACACGCTGGCACGGGGCGCTGATCGGCGGTCATGGCGAGGGCGTCGGGGAGATCCTCGACGGGACCTACGCGACCGTGGCAACGGTCGGTGACGAGAGAACGCTTCCGCTTGATCTGCATGAGTTCAACCTGACCTCCCGCGGCACGGTGCTCGCGACCCAGTACGAGACCCGCAGCGCCGACCTCTCGTCTGTCGGGGGCGCCCAGGACGGCACCCTGCTTGTCGGCCACGCCCTTGAGATCGACATCGCGACCAACAAGGTCCTGCATGACTGGGTTTCGATCGATCACGTCGGCCTCGACGAGAGCTACCAGCCGCTGCCGGACTCGGCCGGGACGGCCTATGACTTCTTCCACATCAACTCGATCGCCGAGGCGCCTGACGGCAACCTGCTGATCTCCGGCCGCAACACCTGGGCGGTCTACAAGGTCCACCGCCGCACCGGCGAGGTGATGTGGCGCCTGAACGGCAAGAAGTCGGATTTCGACGTTCCCAACAGCGCAGGCTTCTCCTGGCAGCATCACGTTCGCGCCCATGGGAGTTCTCATCTGACGGTGTTCGACAACGCCGATCTGAGTAGCCACGCCTCGGTCGGGCTGCTGCTCGACCTCGACGAGCGCAAGCGCAAGGTCGCACTCAAGCGTTCCTTTCAACATCCGGCCCGGTTCCTGGCCTGGACGCTCGGCAGCGTGCAGGTGCGACCCAACGGCAACGTCTTCGTCGGGTGGGGCTCCCAGTCCTACTTCTCCGAGTTCTCTCCCGATGGGAAGCTGCTCGTCGACGGTCAGTTCGACGGCGCCGCGCGCTCCTACCGAACCTTTCTGGTCGATTGGGAGGGCCGCCCGACCGATAGACCCGCGATCGTCGCGCGCGCCAACTCGGCCGGCGGCTTTGCGATCTACGCCAGCTGGAACGGCGCGACCGAGATCGACCACTGGCTGGTGCTCGCCGGCAGCGACCCGGCCTCGCTTCTGCAGGTCGGCTGGCAGCCATGGACCGGCTTCGAGACAACGATCGTCGTCAGCAGCACGGGACCGCTGTTCGCGGTCGCGGCGATCGACAAGAAGGGCAACGAGCTGGGCCGGTCGGAGGTCATATGAGCAACGCAACCGCACCTGAGAAGAGGACACCTTGAAGCTGATTGGAGCTGGTCTGCCCCGCACCGCAACTCTGACGCAGCGCGCGGCCCTGGAGATGCTCGGCCTCGCGCCCTGCTACCACATGCAGAACGTCTTCGCCACCATGTCGGAGGCCGGACGCTGGCGCGATGCGCTCGACGGCAAGCTGTCGCCGGCTGAAATCGTCAAGGACTATCCGGCAGCCGTCGACTGGCCCGCGTCGTACTACTACAGCGAACTGATGGAGTCCTTCCCGCAGGCCAAGGTGCTGCTCAGCGTTCGCGACGGCCAGGCCTGGGCCGAGAGCATGCGCAAGACGATCTGGGGCCTCTTCTACGACGACACCCTGATCCGCCATGCCTCGGACGCGCGCACCAAGGTCGACCCGGTGTGGGCGAGCTACATCGAGATGATGAAGGAGATGTGGATCCGCACGAACCTGCTCGACGGTGAGGCCACAACGCTCGACTTCATGGCCACCCAGATGGAGCGGTTCAACGACGAGGTCAGGGCCGCCGTCCCGGCCGAGAAGCTGCTCGAATGGTCGCCCAAGGACGGCTGGGAGCCGCTCTGTGCGTTCCTCGAGGTCCCGGTTCCCGCCGAGCCTGTGCCCCACGTCAACGACACCGAGCAGTTCGTCGAGCAGATCACGCGCTTCTCCGTGCAGGTACTCGCGGACAAGGTCCTGGTGGACAGGTGAGTTCAACCGCGGACAGGGCGCAGCCGCGTCTCGGCGAGGGCCTGCGCGGTGAGGCACGGCACGCCGAGGGGCCACAGTCCGCCGCGCCGCGAGCGCTGCGGTCGGTTCCTCCGGCCGAGGAGGCCGGCCCGCATCAGCGCCCGGCCGTGGTTTGGTTGACCGGACCATCTGGCGCGGGCAAGACCACGATCGCCCGCGAGCTCGAGGTGGAGCTACGTGGGCGAGGCGTGATGGTCGGCATGCTCGACGGCGACGACCTGCGTGAGGGCCTCTGCAACGGCCTGGGTTTCTCAGACGCGGATCGCGTCGAGAACATCCGTCGCGCGGCCGCCGTCGCGCGCTTGATGACCCGCGCAGGGCTGATCGTGATCGTCTCATTGATCTCGCCGTTCCGCGTCGGCCGTGCGCAGGCGCGGGCACTGTTCGAGCCGGATGAGTTCTTCGAGACCTACGTGCACACCCCGCTCGAGGTCGCCGAACGGCGTGACCCCAAGGGGCTCTACCGCCGTGCCCGCGACGGTGAGATCAGCCAGTTCACAGGGATCGATTCCCCCTACGAACCGCCCGAATCCCCCGACGTGAGGCTCGAGACAGTCGGTCACACCCCCCGCGAATGCGCCATGACAGTGCTCCAGGCGCTGATCGACGGCGATCGCCTCAGCGCCTGATCAGCCGCTCGCCCCCTGTTCGGACGGCGGGTTCTCTTCACGCAGGCGCTGAAGCGCCGCGTCCAGCCGTGCAGCTGAGATCGGGCCCTTGGGCTCCGGCTCGTCCTCCGGTTCGACCTCGGGCTGCAGCTCGACCTCTGGCTCAGGCTCGACCTCTGGCTCCGGTTCGAGCTCCGGCTCGACCTCCACCTCCGGCTCGACCTCCACCTCTGGCTCGACCTCTGGCTCCGGCTCGACCTCTGGCATTGGCGCCGGCTCGGGTCCTGTGATCTGTTCGACAGCGGCCGGCAGCTCCGCCACGGCCCGAGAACGGCGCCGGAATGGCCACCGGAGCCTCATGTCCGGTTGCGCACCTGCCAGGCCATCCGCGACTGCAGCGACCACAGCTCGATGAACCCGGGCGAGGCCTCCTGGCTGAAAAGTCCGCCGGACTTGGAGAACGTCGCCAGCTGCGCGTCATAGACCGCGTAGGGCGACTCGCGCGTGACCACCCGGGCGGAACCCTTGAACAGCTTCACGCCGATCCTGCCGGTGACCAGGCTGTTGGCGGCCTCCATGAAGGCATCGATGTCACTCCGCAGCGGCTCCCACCAGAGTCCGGCGTAGACCAGGTAGGCCCACTTCTGGTCCAGTATCGACTTGAACTGGTTCTGATGGATCGTCCCGACCAGACGCTCGAGCTCCGCGTGCGCGGGCAGCAGGATCGCAGCCGCGGGCACCTCGTAGATGTCGCGCACCTTCAGTCCGACGATGCGGTCCTCGATGTGGTCGACGATGCCGACGCCGTGGCGGATACCGGCCTCAGCGACCCGCTCGAGCAGCTCGACCAGATCAAGCTGCTCTCCGTTCACCGCCACCGGCGCCCCCGCTTCGAAGTCGATCTCGAGCGTCTCAGGCGTGTCGGGGGCCTGCTCGGGTCTGGTCACGAGCTGGAACACGTCGTCCTGCGGAGCGGTGGCAAGATCCTCGATCCACCGGCCCTCGCTCGAACGCCCCCAGAGGTTGTCATCGATCGAATACGGCGCAACCTCGCTGCCGCCCTTGACCGGGATGCCGTGCTCGCGCGCGTAGGCGACCTCCTCGTCGCGGCCCATCTTCCAGCTCCGCACGGGAGCGATCACCTTCAGCTCCGGTGCGAGCGTGGCCACGGTCGCGTCGATCCGCACCTGGTCGTTGCCCTTTCCCGTACAGCCGTGGGCGATCGTGTCGCAACCGGTCTGGCGTGCGTATTCGACGGCCAGCTTGGCGATCAGCGGCCTCCCGAGCGCGGTGAACAGCGGATAGCCAAGGCCGTAGATGGCGTTGGCCTTGATCGCCGGCACGACGTAATCACGGGCGAACTCCTCACGCGCATCGATCACGTGGGCGTCGACAGCGCCGAGCTGGCGTGCCTTGCCCTTGACGACGTCGTAATCCTCGCCCGGCTGGCCGAGGTTGACCGTCAGCGCCACGACCTCGGCCCCATATTGATCCTGGATCCACTTGAGCATCACGCTCGTGTCGAGGCCGCCGCTGTAGAGCAGCAGCACGCGGTGCACGTCTTCCGGGTTGGCGAGATACGTCGCTGTCTGATTGTTCACGACACCAAATCTACGGACTTGTGAGTGACTTCGCGCGGGCGGCGAAATCATCGCCGCGCTGCTCGAAGTTCCGGTACTGGTGAAAGCTTGGCGCTGCCGGTGACAGCAGTACAACCGCACCGCGAGTAGCGAGTCCGGAGGCGCTCACAACCGCCTCAGCCATGTCCGCTGCAGCAACGATTCGGTCGCACGCAAAACCGCTCGACGCTGCCGCTATCGCCACACGCTCGCCCGTCAGCGGCAGCGTGATCAGGCGCGTCGCGTCGGATCGCACCGCCAGTGCCTGCCCCAGCTGTTGAAAATCTTGGGCGCGCTCGCTGCCGCCGGCGATCAGCACCACTCGGCGCTCGGCAAACGCCTCCAGCGCCGCCAGCGTCGACTCGGGCGTGGTTGAGATGCTGTCATCCACCCATTCGACCCCACGCTCGTCGACATGAACGGTCTGCAGCCTGTGCGGGAGTGTCTGGAGCCCCATGAGTGCCGCGGGCAACGCGGGCACCGGCAGCCCTGCGGCCGCGATCGCCGCCACCGCGGCCGCGATGTTCTCTGCGTTGTGCCGTCCCCGCAGCGGAATCTGCTCCGGATCCACGACCGAGGGCCAACCGCCGTGTCCGCCAGGCGGGCGAACAGCGGCGCGAACCCCGGGCAAACCGAAGATCCGCAGCTTGTCGGCCCGGTATTGCTGCTCGCTGCCGTGCCAGTCGGTGTGCTCGCGGGACAGGTTGGTCAATACCGCCACCTCAGGGCCGACCCTGAGGTCGGCGATCTGGTAACTCGAGAGCTCGCAGACAACCCAGACATCGGCGCCCGCCGCCGTGTCGAGGTCCAGCAGGTCGATGACCGGCCGGCCGATGTTGCCGGCGAGCTCGACCGGCACACCTGACTGTCCAAGCAGATGCGCGATCACCGTCGCGGTCGTGCTCTTGCCCTTGGTGCCGGTGACGCCGATCACCCGCCTGCCGTCGCGCTCCGCCAGCCATAGACCGGTGGCCGTGGTCACAACCTTCCCCGCTTCACGGGCCTCCTGAATCAGCGGCTTGTAGATCGAGACGCCCGGGGAGCGCACAAGCACATCGGCCTCCGCGATCGCCCGTTGCGCCTCATTTCGCGGCGTGTCGTCATCGATCACCGCGCTGATCCGTGCGCTCGGCAGCCGTGCTGACAGCTGGTTCTCGAGCGCTCGCGTCTCCCTCCCGAGGCCCCAGAGCGCTATGCGTCTGCCGTCAAGCTCCGAGAACTTCACGGACCGGGCCGATCAGCGCTTCCGGAACGTCGTGGTCGTCACTGAGCGCGAACTCCACCCCGAGCGCGGCGTCGGTGACCGGCCGCGCCGCCAGCACCTCGCTCGTGAGCCGTCGCACCACCGCGTGAGCGCGCCACTCGTCCTGATCGCTCAGCAGGCGAATGGCAGCAAGGCATTCCTCGACTTCGCCGACGCACTCGAAGGGCTTCTCACCGCCTGTCGCCGTCAGCAGAGCGAACCCGTCGTATTGATCGGGGTCAGCCAACAGGTCGCGGCCGAATACCTCACTCAGGTGCTCAGGAGTCGTGAATGGCGCGAGGATCAGGTAGACGAAGCGGCACTTGTCGCAGTCACAGCACCAGCCGGTTCCGCGCCGTGCGGCATCGATGCGAAAGACCCGGTTGCAGCTCGTGAACGCCGGGTGGTACTGCCGCATCCGCGAGAAGGCCCTTGCGATCGAGAGTTCGGAGGCCGGCCTGAGGATCGAGAAGACCCGCGGAGCCTCGGGTATCTCGGCGACCGCGCTGGACAGCAGTCGCTCGGCGCGCCTGCCCTTGCTGAACTGGTGATTGACCTCAATGCCGCGCCACATAAAGTTGCCAGCCGACGCCGATCGCTCGTTCGCCAGCGCCACGGCATCGAACCCCTGCGTCGCGGCCGTCAGCAGGGCCACCGCACTTACGATGGCGGTGATCGGGATGTGACCGTTGAGCGCGCCCTGCGAGTTCAACTCCAGCAAGGCTGGGTCGATCCGGCGTGTCACCCGGTGGCGCGGCAGCCTCGCCACCGCGGCCGTGTCGCGGATCGGTGTCGCGTCGCCGATCGAGAACAGCGCCACATCCAGGCCGCTTGCGCGCGCGATCTCGATCGCAACACAGGAGTCCTTGCCGCCACCGACCGGGACCAGTAGGCGCGTCGGCCCCGGGGCCGCGGTTGCGGCGGGCTGCGACGCCGAGTCGACCCCGCGTGGGAACTGCGGCTGTGGCAGACGCAGGAGATCGTTGACCACGGCAAACTCGCCCAGTCCCTCGGAATAGAGCGCCGACAAAAGCAGTCCGGTTGCCGCCGGCGGGGCGCCGGTCTCGCAGACCAGATGCTGCGGACTCGCCGCCTTGTAGTAGCTGACGCCTGCGATCCAATGCAGCAGGTCCAACAGGCCGTCAACGGCAGGGGAGTCGTGCGTCGGCGCGGGCAGCTCGAGCGTCTCCTCGAACTCGAGGTCGTCGAGCGCGTACCCCAGCCGCACCGTGCCATCGGGCTGGATGCTGCGGTAGGTGAACTGGAACGCGCGGATCGACCCGGGATCGAAGTTGGCCTGTGGTGCTACGGACACGCGCTTAGCGTAGTCTCGCGCGGGGATGGCTGGCGACGTGGTGATCCTCGGGGCCGGCATCGTCGGAGCCTCGACCGCTTACTTCCTCGCCCGGGAGGGCGTCGCGGTGACGGTGATCGACTCCGTCGGAGTCGCGGCCGGTGCCTCCGGTCGCAACAACGGTCTGGTCGAACATCCCTACGACCTGCCCAGCGTCCCGCTCTTCGATGAAACGGTGGACTTCTTTCACGAGGTTCTCGGCGATTCGATGCCCGCGCAACCGGTGGGGGCGCTGCTGATGGCTGAAGACGAGGCCGGCGCGCAGGATCTCCTGAGTCACTATGCGCAGTTCCCAGAGCTGACGCCAGCGCTGCTCACCCCGAGAGAGGCACGTGTCGCGGAGCCGCTGTTGGCGGACGGACTCTGGGGCTGCATGTTGCAGACGGGCTATCCGATCAGCCCACTCGCGGCGACACAGGCGGTGGCGGCGATGGCCCGTCGCTCCGGCGCGGAATTCGTCGTGCCGGCGACCCAGAACGGCGGTTCGGCCGTTGGCGATGGGCAGTTCAAGAGCGCGATTCCCGGATATAGCGCCGACGTTATAACCGGAAATGTCGATTTGGAAAGGTGTGACGCTGACGCCGTGGTGGTCGCGACCGGCGCCTGCACCGCTCGGACGCTCGGCAGCCTGGTGCGCCCCGATGCTGTCGAGCCACTCTGGGGTGTGATCGTCCTGGTTCAGCTCTCGCAGCATCCGCGCCACCCGATCATCGAGGGCACTGTGACGCGCGGTCTGACCAGCGGCAAGATCGAGAATGAGACGCCATTCACGCTGCTCGACAGCCCCAGCTGGCTCGCGGTCGGCTCCACTCTGCTCGCGGGTGCCCAACCGGAGGCCGCTGCTTGGTCACAGCGCCTGCTCGATCGCGGCACCCGATTCGTGCCTTCAATCGCCGGTGCGCGCGTCGAAGGAACCCTCGTCTGCGCCCGGCCCAAGTCGTTTGACAACCGTCCGATACTCGGGCGTGTGCCTGGAAGCGACCGGATATGGCTGGGGTCGGGCCACGGCGGGCGCGGGATGTCGCTCGGCGTCGCCTCCGGGCGGCTGCTGGCCGAGTCGATCCTGTCAGGGAGTGAGGCCGGGATTCCAGCGGAGCTGAGCGCACGCCGGCTGGCTACGGGTTGAGCCTGATCGTGTCGCTCGACAGGTTCAGCGTGCCGGTGTTTCCGTTGGCGGTGACAAACCGCAGGGTTGCACCTTGGGCAGCGGCCTGGCTCTCGACCGGCGACGGCCGCAGCAATGTCACCGCGCCGCTGCCGCGCAGCAGCTTGTGACTGGTGCGCTGCCGATCATTCTCGGTCCGGACGATCACGAACAGGCCATCAGTATGGTGCGACGCATGGCTGCCGGTGTATACGCCGATCGCCTGGCTGCCGGTGGTCGCCACCCAGCCATTGGTGTAGTCCAGCAGCGACGGTGACGCAGCCGGCTTCACCGTGGGACCGAACCGAACACTCGGCACCCGTCCGCTCTGCGCAGGCTTGGAGATGTTGGAGATCAGCCCTGCAACGATCACCGCGCAGACCAGGACCGCCGCGACCAGCCAGTTTCGGTTGCCCACGACGCGGGCGCTGGACCGACCGACGGTCAGTCCGACCGGTCCTCGGTGTCGGAATTCCCCCCAACAGGGGGATTTGCGACACCGACACCGCCGGTTTGGTCCTCGCCCGACTCCGGTCCGGCTGCCCCCACCGCCTCGGACGCCTGGTCCGGCTCGGGCTCCGAAGTTCCCTTGGGGTCAGCAGCAGATGCCGCTTCGGGGTCGGGTGCAGAATCGGCTACAGGCCCGGCGGCCGGATCGGCTACAGGCCCGGCGGCCGGATCGGCTACAGGCCCGGCGGCCGGATCGGCTACAGGCCCGGCGGCCGGATCGGCTACGGGGTCGGGTGCAGAATCGGCTACAGGCCCGGGGGCCGGTTCGGCCTCAGCCTCCGGGGGGGTGCCGGATTCAGCGGATGGCCCGGCCTCGAGTGCGGGCGCGGGCGTTGACGCGGCTGCCTCGCCGGCGGCCTCGCCGGCCGCTGCGGCCGCTGCGGCCTCCGCGGCCGCCTCAGGCCGCAGCCGCCGCTCGACCTCCGCCCACAGCGCCGTGTAGGCGACGGCCGCCGGGGACTCGGGTGCGAACACGGCAACCGGATTGCGCTCCTCCCCCATCATCTCGACCTCGTCTGCGATCGGGACCGCGGCACCCAGGACGGTCAGCTCCTTGATCTGCCGCAGTCGCTGCATCACCTGCAGGTGCAGCTGCTTCTCGACGTTGGCCATCGAGAAGAACGCAAAGATCGACGTGGTGCCCTTGCGCCCGACCTTGCCGCGCTGCGAGAGCTCCTGCAACTGCTCGTAGGCGCGTGAGGAGAGCGTCGCCGGGATCACCGGCACCAGCAGGGCATCAGAGGCCTCGAATACTGCCTCGGAGACAAGCGAGATGCTGGGCGGGCAGTCGAGGAAGATGTAGTCGTAGTCGTCGCGCAGCGGTGCCAGCACCTTGCGCAAACGTCCCGCGGGCTTCTTGAACTGGTCGAGCGCGAGGTCGAGGTGGCGGTAGGAGAAGTCGGCGGGCAGCAGCTCGAGGTTCTCGTGATCGGTCGCCTTGATGTGATCGCCCGCGTTGCTGCGCCTGCGCAGCAGCCCGCGCCCACCGCCTTTGACCTTCGGGCGCACGCGGAACAGATAGGTGCTGGCAGCCTGCGGGTCGAGGTCCCACAGCAGCGTCGGGTGGCCTGAGGCGGCCGCCAGGTAGGCGAGATTCACGGCAGCAGAGGTCTTGCCGACGCCACCCTTGATGTTGTAGGTGGCCAGAACCTTGGTATCGCGCTTGGGCTTCTTGGTCATCGACTCGTGGTGCTCATCTGCTCAGCATCATCCCGCATCGAGAGGGAGCCTGTCACCTACTGATCGGCTCGCGGACCGTCAGCTGAACGTATCGGCTACGAGATTGCACTGTGCCTCGGACGCGAACTCTGCGAAGCTGACGGCGAACCGCTTGCGCGCAGCATGCGCATCCTCCTCGAGCCGATCGACCAGCACGCCGATCGCCATCACCGTGGCGACCCCCTGCGGCTCGCCGACGACCTCAAGTGCGATCTCCTTGAGCAGATCGATCTGGACCTCTCGATCCTGGTGGCGTCCGAGCACGTCCTGAAGCCCCTTCAGCGCCTTCACCAGCGGATGAACAGCGCTCTCGTCGAACAGGGGCGCGGCGAACAGCTCCAGCAGATAGCGCAGTTCCTTGCCCTTCTTGCGCAGCTCGTGATAGCGCTCGGGGGGCGATTCGGCGTCGATCGCGTGGCCCATGCGGACCATCCGGCGATGCACCCGAGCAATCCGCCGAGCCGCCAGTTCGCCGATCGACCGAGCCGCGTCGGGACGATTGGCCTCGCCCTCGAGCACCAGCACCTCGAGGATCTCCCCCCACTCCGTGTTCAGCTCACGCGCGCGGTCGCCGGTGAGCGTGTCGTTGAGCTTCACGCGAGCCGTGCTGTGACGCAGGTTCAGTACAGCCCGCACCGGGTCGAGGTCCGCTCGTATGGCGACCGGCACCAGCTCCTTGAGCTCGTCAAAGTCGCGCAGGTACACGTCCAGGTCCCGCGTCGGGCCGGTCTCGTTCTGCAGCCACCTGAAAGATGCCCGCATCCGCTTCCGCTCGTCAGGGAGGAACACGCCCCGCAGCTCCCGCAGGACCGCCCGCGTGCGTCGAATCGCGACGCGGTAATCATGCAGGTACTCGATGTCCTTGCCGTCGAGTGCGCCGGCAAGATTCTGCTGCTGGATCTCACGGAGCCTGAGCAGCACGCGGGACGCGACGACGTCCGCGCGCTCCTGGGCTCGCATCGCGACATCGACGCTCGACCAACGGTTCGCGCGAACGAACCCGTGCTGCTCGAGCAGCCAGCGCACACGTGTGCAGTCATCGTCATAGCCGCGCAGCGGCTCGAGCGACAGCCACCAGCCGCTGCCCGGCGCGATCTCGGTCGTGATCCGGCAGATGATCTTGTCAACCTCATCGCGAACGATCAGGCCACCAACCGCATCCGTCGGTTCGGCAACGACCCGGAACGCCGGTCCCAGGGCAAATCGCACCGATTCAAGCGGCTCGCTCGGGCTCAGCAGCTCTCCGTGGGCACTCACGGAAGCAGCCGCCTCAGGCGCGCGACAGCCTCATCGACCTGCGCCTCGGTCACGATCAGCGGCGGCTCCATCCGCAGGCTGGAGGGACCGGTTGCGTTGACCACGAGTCGCTGCTCCAGCAGTGCTCGCCGTGCCAGCTCAACCGCCGAGACCCCCGGCACGAGCTCGGCACCGAGCAGCAGGCCGCGGCCACGTACCGAGGCCACGAACGGCAGCTCCTCGAGCGCTGCGGAGAATCGCTCGCCGACCACGACCACATGCTCGAGCAGTGCCGGGTCGGAGCAGAGCTCGAGCGCAACCAGTGCGGCGGCACAGGCGACAGGCCCGCCGGCAAAGGTCGAGG
Source organism: uncultured Conexibacteraceae bacterium (assembly GCA_963848435.1). Classification (GTDB taxonomy): domain Bacteria; phylum Actinomycetota; class Thermoleophilia; order Solirubrobacterales; family Solirubrobacteraceae; genus Palsa-465. Next base: position 276,835 of record CAWKDQ010000012.1, read on the forward strand.
CATGATCACCGGGTCGAAGCGTGTCCGCCAGGCGCGGTCCGGTCACAAGCGCGCCGATCGGGAGACCTCCTCCCAGCGCCTTGGCGGTCGTCAGCGCATCCGGGACGACACCGGTCTGCTCGTAGGCCCACAGCGATCCGGTCCTCCCCATTCCGGTCTGGATCTCGTCGAAGATCAGCACGGCGCCCTCGCGATCGCAGGCGGCACGGGCAGCGGCCAGGAACTCCTCGGAGAGCGGCAGCACCCCGCTCTCACCCTGGATCGGCTCAAGCAGCACCGCCGCTGTTCCTGCTCCGACCGCAGCGTCGACCGCGGAGGCGTCCTTGTCGCAGACCACGAACCCGGGCACAAGCGGCGCGAATGGTGCCTGCTTGGCCTCCTGCGGCGTCGCCGACAGAGCCCCATACGTGCGGCCGTGGAAGGCGTCGCGCAACACCACGATCTCCCCGGCCGGGCGGTGGCGGCGCGCCAGCTTGATCGCCGCCTCGTTGGCCTCGGCGCCGGAGTTGCACAGGAACACCTTGCCGCCCAGCGAGCTCTGTGCCAGCACGGCTGAGAGCCGAAGCGCCGGCTCTGTGTAGTAGAGGTTCGAGACGTGCGTCAGCGTCTCCGCCTGCGCCTGGATCGCTGCAACCACGCGCGGATGGCAGTGTCCGACGTTCAGCACGGAGATCCCAGCAAGGAAATCGAGATACTCGTTGCCATCTACGTCCCACAGGCTGACACCCTGGCCGCGCACGAACTCGACCTGGTTGCGCACGTAGGTGGGGATCGCCCACTGACGTTCGAGGTCCTGAAGCTCGGTCAGCGTCATGCGTCCATCGGGTCAGGAGCGCCGTCGGGAACGATCATCGTCCCCTGGCCCTCGTTGGTGAACAGCTCCAGCAACAGCGAGTGCGGTACGCGCCCATCGACGATCACGGCACTCGGCACGCCGCGTTCGACGGCCTGCAGGCAGGCCGCGAGCTTGGGTCGCATGCCCCCGGATACCTCACCGAGGGAGGCGCGCAGCTCCGATGCGCTGGCCTCCGCCACGAGCGTCGACGGGTCGTTTGCCTCGCGGAACCAACCGGCGACGTCGGTCAGGAACATCACCTTGTAGGCGCCGAGCGCAGCCGCGACCGCGGCGGCCGCATCGTCGGCATTGACGTTGTAGGAGTTGCCCTGCGCGTCGGCGCCGACACTGGCGACAACCGGGATGTAATCGACTGCGACATGCGTCAGCACGCCGATGTTGACCTGGTCGATGCGGCCCACGAAGCCGATGTCCTGGCCACTGGGAGCCGTCAGCCGGCTGCACTCGAACAGCTGGCCGTCATCGCCGCTCAGACCCACGGCCGACTGCCCATGCTGCGCGAGCAGCAGCACGATGTCCTTGTTGACCTTCCCGATCAGCACCATCTTGGCGAGCTTGACCGTCTCTGCGTCGGAGACGCGCAGGCCGTCGACGAACCGCACGGGAAGATCGAGCCGCTCCATGTAGGAGGTGATCTCGGGGCCGCCGCCGTGGACGATCACGGGGTTGATGCCGACGTACTTCAGCAGCGCCACATCGCGCGCGAACTCGTGCTTGAGCGCAGGATCTGTCATTGCGGCGCCGCCGTACTTGATCACGACCGTGCGGCCGTGGAACTCGCGGATGTAGGGAAGCGCCTCCAGCAGCGTGACGACGTCACGCTGCGTGCGCACCGGCTGGCCCGGTCCGGTCGCCTCGGCTTCGGCGCTCATGTCGTGTAGTCCGCGTTGATCGTCACGTACCCGTGGCCGAGGTCTGAGAAGTAGCGCTCGGCCTCGGCGCCGTGTCCCGGCAGCACAACCTCGTACTCCACCTCATCGCGCTGCACGGCCGCGGACAGTGCGGCGGCGTCGTACTCAACGTAGGCACTGTTGACGCATACGACGATGCCCTCGATCGAGATGTCGACGTGCAACGGCGCCGGGCGATGGTGCCCGCCCGGGTTTCCGCCAGGCAGCGCCGCACCCACGGCCTGGATGATCCGGCCCCAGTTGGCGTCACCTCCGTAGAGGGCGGTCTTGACCAGCGGCGAGTCGCCGACCGCGTGCGCGACCCGGTCGACCGCGTGCTGGTCCCCGCCCTTGACAACGACTCGACCAACGCGGCGGGCGCCCTCACCGTCCTTGGCGACCAGCAGTGACACCTGCCGCAGAGCCGCATCCAGCGCCTCGCCGAACACGCGCTCGTCGCCCGTCTTCGGCGCGATCCGCACGCCGGAGGCCCCCGAGGCCTGCAGCACGATCGTGTCCGAGGTCGAGAGTTGGCCGTCAACGCTGATCCGGTCGAAGGAGCGCTTCGTGCAGACCGACAGCAACAGGTCAGCCTCGTCGGCCTCGATCGCCGCGTCGGTTTGTACGAACACGAGCAACGTTGCGAAGTTCGGGGAGATCATCCCTGCACCCTTGGCCTGGATGCTCAGTCGCACCGTGCCCCCCTCCAGCGCCACCGCGAGCGTCACCTGCTTCGGGAGCGCGTCGGTCGTGCGGATCGCCTCGGCGAAGTCGTCGCCGCCGTCCGTCCGCAGTTCGCTCCCGAGCGCGGCGATCCCGGCAGTGATCCTGTCGATCGGAAGCGGTACACCGATGACACCGGTCGACGCAACCGCGACCTGATGCGGATCAATGCCGCCGATCTCCGCCGCCGCGGCGCGCATCGCCGCGGCGTCGTCCATGCCGCGCGCTCCCGTGGCCGCGTTCGCGTTGCCGGAGTTGACGACAACGGCCCGCAGCGCCCACAGCTTGGCGTCGTCCTTGGTGAGCAGCACCGGTGCGGATTGTGCGCCTGAGCGGCTGAAGCGCGCGGCGCTGGTGGTCTCACGCGAGTCAGAGACGATCATGCCGATATCCCTGGCACCGTCGGGTTTGACGCCGCAGGCACCACCGGCGGCACGGAAGCCCCTTGGCAGCCGCGCGTCACTGACCTCGGTCACGTTGTCCGGGCAGTGCGCCCAGCGTGAGCTGAAGAAGCTGCTCATAGGATCCCCGTCTCCTCCGCCAACCCGAACATCAGATTCAGATTCTGGACCGCCTCGGAGGCCGTCCCCTTCCAGAGGTTGTCGATCGCGCCGAACACGATCACACGCCCGGTGCGCTCGTCGCGATGCACTGAGATCCTGCAGAAGTTCGTCTCGCGCACAGCCCGCACTCCCGCCGGTTCGCGCACCAGTTCGACGAAGCGCTCGGCATCGTAGGCATCGTGATACAGGGTCTCGACCTCGGCGCCGGTGACGGTGGGATCGGTCAGCGTCACATAGCAGGAGACGAGCTCGCCCTGGTCCAGCGGCAGCAGGTGCGGTGTGAACGTGACCGTGACCTCACTGCCGAGCGCTGCCAACTCCTGTTCGATCTCGGGCGTGTGGCGGTGGCGCGGGACCCCGTAGGCGTTGACGTTCTCATCGACGGTGACGAAGTGCGTCTTGTCGGTGGCGCTGCGCCCGGCGCCGGAGACGCCGGACTTGGCGTCGATCACGGCGTCCGCGATCAGGCCGGCGCGCGCCAGCGGTGCCAGCGCAAGGATCGTCGCCGTCGGGTAGCAGCCGGGGTTGGCCACCAGTTCGGCCCCAGCGATCTCCTCGCGATAGAGCTCCGGCAGCCCGTACACCGCTTCGGCGATCAGCTGCGGCTGGGGGTGGTGCTGATACCACTGCTCGTAGATTGCAGCGTCGCGCAGACGGAAGTCTGCGCTGAGGTCGACGACCTTGACGCCACGCTCGCGCAAATCGGCAACAAACTGAGCCGACGCGCCGTGCGGGTAGGCGACCACGGCAGCCTCCACGTCCGCGTGACGGTCGATGTCGACCTGCTCGAGCACAAGCGGCACACGATGCTGTGGATAGAGGTGATCAAGCCGGCGGCCGACGTCGCTGCGGGCGGTCACCGATCTCAGCTCGAAGTTGGGATGGTTGTAAAGCAGCCGTGCGGCCAGTGAGCCGGCATAACCGGCGGCCCCGAACACCGCAACCGAATGAGTCTCAACCGCCTGCACGGATCGCCCCCTCCAGCTCGCCGGCAACGGCGTTTACGATCAGCTGCCGCTGTCGGGCGACCTCCGCGTCGGTGAGCGTGCGGTCAGCCGCGCGATAGGAGAGCCGCACCGCGATCGAGACGCGATCGGGGCCGAGCCGCTCAGGGTCTCGGTAGACGTCGAAGACCCGAGCGCCGGCGAGCAGCGGCGAGCCGGCACTGCGAATCACCCGCAGCAGCTCGCTCGCAGACACGGTCTCCGCAATCACGATCGCGAGGTCCTCGTGCACGGCCGGGAAGCTCACAAGATCGCGGAACTGAGTCGGCGCCGGCGGTTCGATCGCGGACAGCTCGAGCTCGAACCCCGCCACCGTGTCCTCAAGATCCCAGCGCGCGGCCACGTTGGGATGGATCTCCCCGAGCCAGCCGGCGTGGCTGCCGCCGATCAGGATCGCGGCGGCGCGGCCCGGATGCAGGAACGGCGCAGTCGTCATCGGCTGCGGCTCCCAAGCGACGCCGAGCGCCTCCAGCAGGGCGCTCAACACGCCCTTGGCGGCGAAGAAGTCTGCACGCGGCGGATGCTGCTCGCGCCAGGTCCCGGGCCGCACGGGCCCGGACAGGATCGCCCCGAGGTGGTGGGGCTCGGCCGGCAGCCCCGCGCCGTCAGAGCCCGCTGAGTGGTAGACCGCGCCCGACTCGAACAGCGCGAGGGCCTCGACGCCGCGGGCGCGGTTGCGCTCAGCCACGTCCAGCAGTGAGCCGAGCAATGTCGTTCGCAACTGCGATTGCTCGGAGGACATCGGGTTGGCGAGCGTGACGGGCGCGGTGGATTCGATCAGGCCAAGCTTCTCGGCCAGTTCAGGGCCCGAGAAGCTCCAGCCGACGATCTCATGCAGGCCCTGGCCGGCCAGCGCGTCCTCGGCGCGCCGGCGCAGGCGCTGAACCGGTGTCAGGCGCCCGACCGCTCCGTCGCGGGCCGGCAGCGTTGCGGGCAGCTTCTCGACGCCGTCGAGCCGGGAGACCTCCTCGATCAGGTCGGCCTCGCGAGTGACGTCGAAGCGGCGGAAATCGGGGACGGTGACGTCGAGCCCGCCAGCCGCGTCGACGGCGCTGAATCCGATCGTTTCGAGCAACTGCCGCGAGCGCTCCCGCGGGATCTCGACGCCCAGCAGCCGCTTGAGCCGCGCATCGCGCAGGCGGATCACGGCCGGCTCTGGACCGGGGCCGCCGAGGTCGAGCGTGCCGCTGCGGACGGTCGCGCCGCAGACGTCGATGAACAGCCGCGTGGCGACGCTCTGGGCCCACATCGCCTGCTCGGGCTGGAGCCCCTTCTCATTCCGGCTCGAGGCCTCGCTGCGTAGGCCCAGCTTGAGGCTCGTCGCGTGGATGTTGGGTCCGCTCCAGGTCGCGACCTCACTGATGATCGTCGCGGTCGAGTCGGAGACCTCGGAGCGGGCGCCTCCCATCACGCCGGCGATCGAGGTAGGTCCGTCGCCGTCCTCGATCAGGACGGTCTCCTGATCGAGCGTGCGGACCTGGCCGTCGAGCGTCGTCACCTGCTCGTCTGTGTGGGCACGACGGATGTGCAGGCGGTGGCCGGCAACACGGTCGTAATCGAACGCGTGCATCGGCTGGCCGGTCAGCAGCATCACATAGTTGGTGACGTCGACCACGCCGGAGATCGGGCGCTGGCCGCAGGCCATCAGCCGTGCCTTCATCCACAGCGGGCTCTGCCCGGGCCTGATGCCGTCGAAGATGCGAGCGGTGAAGCGAGGGCAGAGCTCGGGCCCGGCCTCGTTGGTGATCTCGAGCCCGTCGAGCTCACCGGTGCTGCCGGGATCGAGCTCCCACGGCGGCAGCTTGAGCTGCGCGCCGGTGGTCGCCGCAACCTCGCGTGCAACCCCGTAGATGCCAAGACAATCGGGGCGGTTCGGAGTGATCTCGAGCACCAGCACGTCGGTTGAGATCGTGATCACCTCGGCAAGCGACGTGCCCGGCGCAATCGCCCCATCCAGCACCATGATCCCTTCGTGCTCGTCACTCAGCTGCAGCTCGCGCTCGGAGAGGATCATCCCGTTTGACTCCTGGCCGCGCAGCTTGGCCTTCTTGAGCTTTGTGCCATCCGGCATCACGGCACCCGGGCGGGCGACGCCGACGGTCTGGCCGGCGGCCACATTCGGAGCCCCGCAGACAATCTGCGACGGGGTCGACCCACCGATGTCGACCATGCAGACGCTGAGCCTGTCGGCGTCCGGATGCTTCCTGCGCTCGAGCACGAGCCCGGTGATGAAGTTCTCGGTCGCGCGCACGCCGTGGTGCTCCACCCGCTCGACCTCGGTGCCGGTGAGCGCCAGACGCTCGGCCAGAGTCTGTGTGTCCATGTGCGGCTCGCAGTACTCGTGCAGCCACTCGATCGGGACCCTCACGCCTGACCCCGGCTCACGCGAACTGCTCCAGGAAGCGCACATCGTTGTCATAGAACAGGCGCAGGTCGGTGACGCCGTGCTTGAGCATCGCGATCCGCTCGATGCCCATGCCGAAGGCGAAGCCCTGAACCTGCTCGGGGTCGTAGCCGTTCTCGACCACGTGGCCGAGCACGTTCGGATCGACCATCCCAGACCCGAGGATCTCCAGCCAGCCGGTGCCCTTGCAGATGTTGCAGCGCTCGCCCTCAGCGGTCACGCCGCCCGAGCAGTTGAAGCAGGACACGTCGACCTCGACGCTCGGCTCCGTGAATGGGAAGAAGTGCGGACGCAGCCGGATCTCACGCTCCGGTCCGAAGATCGCGCGCGCGAACTCGAGCAGGGTGCCCTTCAGATCGGCCAGGGTGATCCCGTCATCGACCGCGAGTCCCTCGATCTGGTGGAACTGGGGCGTGTGGGTCAGATCCGAGTCGCGCCTGTAGACCCGGCCGGGAACGATCAGGAAGATCGGCGGCTTCTGCAACTCCATCGAGCGGATCTGCATCGGGCTGGTGTGTGTGCGCAGCAGCACGTCGTCGGCCACGTAGAAGGTGTCCGTCCAGGCCCTGGCGGGGTGTGTCGGCTCATGGTTGAGCGCGTCGAAGTTGTAGTACACGGTCTCGACCTCAGGACCCTCGGCGACGTTGAAGCCGAGGCCGATGAACACGTCCTCGATCTCCCGTCGGGTCTGCGTGACCAGGTGCAGCCGACCGACGGCGGGCAGAGGGTCGGGCGGCAGCGTCACGTCAACGCGATCCTCCTGCAGACGCGCATTGAGCTCGCCGACGGCGAGCTCTCCGGAGCGAGCGTCGATCAGCGACTCGAGCGCCTTGCGGGCCTGATTCGCTGCCCTGCCGACGGCGCCGCGCTGATCGGTCGGCAAGTCGGCGACGCCACGCAGCAGGTTCGGCAGCTCGGCCTTGCGCCCCAGGTACCTGACGCGCACATCCTCGAGTGCGTGGGTGCTCGCGGCCTCGGCAACCGCGTCCTCGCCCTCGCGCCGAAGCTCTGCTATGCGGGTCTCGATGCTCATCCGCGGCTGATCCTACGAGTTAGCCCTGCTCGAAAGCTCGTACAGGGCGATGCTTGCTGCAATCGCGACGTTCAGCGAGTGATTGCGGATCGCGATCCGCCGTATCCAGGAGCACTGCTCAAGGATCTCATCAGGCAGACCCTCGCGCTCGGCGCCGACCAACAGGCTGACCTCGCCCGCATCCTCAGGCAACGGACTGCCATCCAGAAGAGGCCAACGCGGGTCGGCGTCGAGGCCGATCTTCAACCCAGGCAGCGCCCCGAAGTCGCAGCTTACGACCGGCACGGTGAAAATCGCGCCCATCGAAGCGCGCACGGCCTTCGGACCGAATGGGTCGGCCGTCCCGGGCCCGAGCGCGACGCAGGAGGCACCGAACGCCTCGGCCGAGCGCAACACCGTGCCGACGTTTCCCGGGTCGCTGACGCCATGCAGGTACAGGCAGAGGGGGCCGAGCGGCACCGCCTCCCAGCGTTCGCTGTAGATCGCAAGCGTGCGCGTGCCGGACGCGAGCTCGGTAAGCGATTGCAGTGCTGCCGGATCCACCTCGGTCCCGGACAGGCCGCTACCGGTCACGGCGAAGCGCTCGACCGCCGTCCAGCCGGCTGCGTCAGCCGCCGCCAGCAGGTCCTCGCCCTCGGCCACGAACTGACCCAGACGCTCGCGATCGCGCCGACGCTGGCGAAGCTTGCGGAGCGTCTTCAGCTTGTCGTTGTGGGTGCTGGTGATCGGCATCTGTGGACCTCGGGAAACAAAAAGAGCGCCGTCCTATCGGAGCGGCGCCCTTGGCGGTGCTGGTTTTCGGCTTGACTCAGCCGGCAGCCAGCGCCTCTTGGGCGCGCTCGGCAAAGCGTCGGAAGGTGGCTGCGTCGTGTACGGCGATATCAGCCAGGACCTTGCGATCCAGCTCGACCTCCGCCAGCTGCAGCCCGTGCATGAACTGCGAGTACGACATGCCGTTCTGCCTCGCTGCCGCGTTGATACGCGTGATCCAGAGGCGACGGAAATCGCGCTTGCGGTTGCGGCGGTCGCGATAGCGGTACTGGTCGGCCTTGAGCAGTGCTTCCTTGGCTGAGCGATAGCGGCGCGAGGCGTTGCCACGCATCCCCTTCGTCATCGCCAGGGTTTCGCGGCGCTTCTTGCGCGCGTGAACGGAACGCTTGACGCGGCTCATGACTTCTTTGCTCCCAGCAGGGTCTTGACCCGGGGCGCGTCATGGTCGGACACGATCACCGGGCTCCGCAGGTTTCGCTTGTACTTCGGCGACTTCTTCTCGAGGATGTGGCTCGAGAAAGCGTGACGGGCCCTGACCTTGCCGTTGGCGGTCAGCTTGAAGCGCTTCTTCGCGCCAGAATGGGTCTTCATCTTCGGCATAACTGGGGCGTCAGTAAAGCAGATCGCGGTGGACGCGGTATCTCAGACTGAACGTCAAATGTTCCGAGGCGCGCGAACCGCTACTCGGCGGGCGCGGCGGAGGTGGCAGCGGCTTCGGCGGCCGCCTCCTCACGCTGCTGACGACGCGGGCGCTTCTCAGATGCGTCGTGGTGAACCGTGTCGGCTTCCGGCTGCTCAGCATGGGCCTCGCCCTCAGCGGCGAGGATGGCCTTTGAAGGACCGAGCATCATCGTCATGTTGCGGCCGTCCTGTAGCGGTCGCTGCTCGACGACGGCGTACTCGGACAGTTCCTCGGCGAGCTTCTCGAGCAACGCGGTACCGCGCTCGGGATGAGCCTGTTCGCGACCACGGAACATGATCGTGACCTTGACCTTGTCCTTGCCCTTGAGAAAGCGTTCGACGTGACCCTTCTTCGTGTCGTAGTCGTTCTGAGCGATCTTCGGCCGGAACTTGATCTCACGGATTGTGATCTGCTGCTGGTGCTTGCGAGCGGCCTTCTGCTTCTGCGCCTGCTCGTACTTGTACTTCGAGTAATCGAGCACACGACAAACGGGCGGGCGCGCGTCCGGTGCCACCTCGACAAGGTCGAGGTCCCGCTCCTCCGCGAACTTGAGCGCATCGTCGGTCTTCATCACGCCGACCTGTTCGCCATCCTCGCCGATCAGGCGAACCTCTGGCACACGGATGCGATCGTTGATCCGGGTCTGGTCGCGTTCCGGCGGACGCCGGTCGAACCTACGTGGAACCGGCACTAGCTGTTGTAACGGCGGTGCGTCAAGCGGTGCCGGGCCGGTTTGGAGAAATCTGCTGAATCAACGAGAGGGAAGTATAGCCCGCCCCGACTCAAGTCAGCGCTCGCGTCCCGATCAGATCCATCACACGCGCCAGGAAGTCATCTACCGCGACCGCGCCGGTATCCCCCGCGCGATGCTCGCGCACGCCGACCAGGCCCGCCTCCTGTTCGCGATCGCCCACCACGAGCATGAACGGCACCTTGCGCAACTCGGCGTCACGGATCTTGCGCCCGACCGACTCGACGCGATCGTCGAGCTCGACGCGCACGCCGACGGCAGCGAGCCGCTCCCGGACCGAATCGCCGTATTCGATGTGACGGTCTGCGATCGGAAGCACGATCACCTGCAGCGGCGCGAGCCACACCGGCAGCTCGCCACGGTAGTGCTCGAGCAGGATCCCGATGAAGCGCTCATATGAGCCCATCAGCGCCCGGTGGATCATCACCGGCCGGTGCTCGGCGTTGTCGGCGCCCGTGTAACTCAGACCGAAGCGCTCGGGGAAGTTGTAGTCGATCTGGCAGGTGCCGAGCTGCCAGGAACGGCCGAGCGAATCGGTCACGTGGATATCGATCTTCGGACCGTAGAAGGCGCCGTCGCCCTCATTGATCGCGTACTCGAGCCCGAGCTCCGCAAGCGCGCTCACCAGCGCGGCCTCGCTCTTGTCCCACAGCTCCTCTGACCCGATCCGCTGCTCCGGCCGCGTCGACAGCTCCAGCCGCAGTTCGAGCCCGAACAGCCGATAGGTGTCGAAGGCGAACTCGAGCACGCCCGCGACCTCGGCCTGGATCTGATCCTCCGTACAGAAGATGTGGGCGTCATCCTGCGCGAAGTGGCGCACCCGTAACAGCCCGTGGAGGGTCCCGCTGGCCTCGTTGCGGTGCAGCAGCCCCGGTTCGGAGTAGCGCACCGGCAGGTCCCGGTATGAGTGCGGCTGCAAGAGGAAGAGCTGGCAGTGGCCCGGGCAGTTCATCGGCTTGAGCGCCAGCTGACGGTCCTCGGACTCGGTGACGAACATGTCACCGCGATATTTCTCCCAGTGACCCGAGGTCACCCACAGCGAGCGGTCGAACAGCTGCGGCGTCTTCACCTCGGTATAGCCGCGAGCCGCCCCCATCTCGCGGCTCAGCTGGACCAGCTCGTTCCAGACCGCGGTACCGGCGGGGAACCAGAAGGCCGAGCCCGGAGCCGTCTCGGAGAAGCCGAACATTCCGAGCTGCGGGCCGAGCCGGCGATGGTCGTTCTGGCGAGCCAGCTCCAACCGATCGAGATAGTCGTCGAGATCCTTCTTCGAGAAGAACGCGGTGCCGTAGACGCGCGTCAGCATCTGCCGGTTCGAGTCCCCGCGCCAGTAGGCACCCGCGACCGACTGCAACTTGAACGCCTTGATCCGCTTCGTGCTCGGCGCGTGCGGCCCGCGGCAGAGGTCGGTGAACTCGCCGTTGCTGTACAGGCTCACGGTCTCAACCGGGGCCTGTGCCGGGGCACCCGATACGAGGTCCTCGATCAGCTCCACCTTGTACCGCTGGCCTTCACCCCGGTAGCGGTCAAGCGCGACCGCTACCGGGACCTCCTCGCGCACGAACGGCTCGTCAGCCTCGATGTGCTCGCGCATCCGCGCCTCGATCGCGGGGAAGTCGTCCTCGCGCAGCGTGACTCCGTCAGGCAGCTCGACGTCGTAGTAGAAGCCGTTCTCGATCGGCGGTCCGATCGAGATCTGAACGCCTGGATAGAGCTCGAGCATCGCCTCGGCGAAGACGTGAGCGGCGTCGTGGCGGATCAGCTCGAGCGCCTCCTCCCCACTCCTGTCGGTGATGATCTCGATCCGGCGCTCACCCTGTGTCGGCAGCTCCCGCGCGAGGTCGTAGGTCACCCCGTCCAGCTTGATCGCGAGCGCCGCCTTGGCGAGCCCGGGGCCGATCGCGGCCGCCGCGTCGTTGCCCGTGGCACCCTCGGGCAGGCTCAGCGTATCCCCGTTTGGCAACAGATATTCCATCGGCTCTGATCGTACGTGGCCGACGGGAATCTAGGCGCGACGCAGGGCGCCTGCGCCCGGGGCGAGAACATCTCAGGGTTGCGGCCGGCGCCATCGCGGGCGCGCTAGAGTTACGGCTCTTCCAGGGCGATTAGCTCAGCTGGGAGAGCGCCACCTTGACATGGTGGAGGTCACTGGTTCGAGCCCAGTATCGCCCATCGCCCGTGTTCGTAGGCGTTTCTGGCACTCAGAACGCGTCGCCTAGACAACTGACGCGTCCGCACGCGGGATGATCCCTAGGACGCCCGGCGCGGCACCGTTGCGATCGCGACGGGAGGGGCTGATGACGAAACCACTCAGTCACGCTGTCACTTGTAGCTCTCAAGGGGAGCCCGGGCTTTGGTCGCAGAGCGTCTTGACGACTCGCTCTGCGCACGGAAGGTCGTGGGCGCGTGCCTGCGCGATCGTCTCATCCCGCAGAACGGGGCCTTCGATCGCGACGCGAGCTATGCCGAGGTCGACTGCGATGGCGCCGGGCATGTCTGAGCCGACGAGCGTGATCGCTGCCTCGAGCTGGGCGCGCGCTTCGTCAAGCCTGCCGCGCGCGGCTGCCAGCCGTGCACGCCGCGCGGCGGTCGGTCCGTGGACCCAGCTGCCGAAGTGCTGCACCACGAATGTGCCGTCGTGCGTGGCGAGCGCAGCGTCGATGGTGGAGAGCTGTGCGTCTGGAGCGCGTGCGAGCACGGCCGCGTCAGCCAGGAATGACAGCGCCGTTGCGCGGTTGGGATCAACGAGCCGCTCGAGGCCGCCGTCGAGAACCACCGCGATGTCGTCCTGACTGGCCGCGCGGTCGCCGATCACAGCGTTGCAGTAGGCGCGTGCGGCCCTCCATGCCGGCGTCGCGCCGCCGATAGCGATCACCGAGCTGACCAGCTCGGCAACCTGTTCGAGTTGTCCCGCCACGATGCCCGTAGAGACAGACTGCCCGCCGACCGCAGCGCGCACAACCGGATCCTCGCCAAGCGGTAACGCGAGCGCCTCCGCCGTCGCGAGCGCCTCCACAGCGCTATCGCGGCGGGCGTCGAGCAGGTGGAGTGTCGGCAGGCAGATCGCAGCTGCCCACTGGTGGTAGGGCAGCTGCGCAGCGCCGGCTTCGTTCTCCCAGACGCGGAACTCGCGGCGGGCGCCGACGATGTCGCCGGCCTCCAGCAGCGCGCTGAAACGCAGCATCCGCGCGTGGAGAGCGAGGTCGCGCCGCAGGGCGGCGTGCGCGAGGCCGGAGGCCTCATCGAGCAAACCGACGTCGCGCCACGGTTGGGCGAGATGCACGTCGGCCGTAAAGCGCGCCAGCAGCGCTTCCGCGATCGCGTCCGGCGCCCCCGCGGCTCGAGCGAGCGACTCGGCCTCGGCGACCAGCGCCTCGCGGCGTGCGAGTGGGCCGTCGAGCAGCAGCAGCGCAAGCCGTCCTGCCAGTCGTGAACGCACGGCGTCGTCGTGCCCGTCGGCGTGCGCGAGGCCCTCCTCGACGAGCGCCACGAGCTCAGGATCGACGAGTCCGGCACCAAGGCGGTGGCCGGCGGCCTCGGCGGCGATCCGCGCGATCAGCGGCCCGTCTTCCAGCGCTCGAGCCTGCGACTGCGCGTCGCGGAGCACCTCGCGACCCTCGGCCAGCCGACTCGATGCGTTCAACGCCTGCCCCAGCAACAGCATCGCCTCCACGCGTTCCTGCGCCTGCTCCTGGCCGAGATGTGCCAACGCCTGTCGAGCATGACGTTCCGCGTCCTCTGCCGCCAACGCGTCAAGTGCACGCCTTGCCGCCCGCTGCTCCCAGTACGCAGAGCGCGCGTGGGCCTCCGCGGTCTCGCCGCGTCCCCAGTGCGCTGCGATCGGTGCTGCGTCCGCGTCAGCTGCCTCGTACGCCTCGGCCAACCGGCGGTGGATTGCCGCTCGCCGTGCATCCCCGAGGTCGGCGACGAGCGCGTCACGCACCGACGCGTGCACGATGTCGGTCCCGACCGCCATCAAACCCGCTGCTCGTGCCCGGTCCAGAGCCACGCCGGCATCATCGAGCTCGAGCTCCCCGGCCATGGCAAGGACATCCAGCGGGGCGCCGGCGTCGTCCAGCGCAGCGACCCGCAGCAGCGCGGCCGCATCCGCGCCGGCCCACGTGACCATCGCAGCGACGGCGGCCTGCAGGTCCTCGGTTCGCTGCGGAGCGGCCAGAGCCGCGCGCGCCAACAGCGGCGAGCCGCCGGTACGCGAATGAAGGTCCGCCGCGAGCCTGTCGGCGTCGTCGGTCGACAGTCCCGGCAACACGTCCAGCGCGAGTGCGGCGACGTCGGTCACGTCAAGCGGTTCCAACACGATCTCATGGAGCTCGGCTCTCGTCACGACATCGCGCAGTGCGGCGCCGGCATTCGCGTCAGGGCGCGTGGTGACAATAACGGTCAGCCACTCGTGCCGGCCGGCGAGGAGGTGACGGAGTACCTGCCGGCTGGAGGGGTCGAGATCATGCAGGTCGTCGACGACCAGAAGCACCCCATGCCCGTCGTGGGCGGTCGCGAGGAGTCGGCCAATCGCATCGAACAGGCGCAGACGCGCGCTCAAGAGATCAGGTCCCTGAGCGGCGCCACCACCCTCGAGCACGGCCCGTACGAGGCGCCGATCCACAACCTCGTCCTCATCAACGAACCGATCGACGGCATCGCCACCGTGCCTCTGCCCTGACGCATCGAGCAGGGGCCGCAGTGCGCCACCGAGCGCGCCGAAAGGCCCTGCTGGGACGCGCGTGCCGCGCGCGAGAAGAACGCTCGCACCCGTCCCGCTATACGCGCTGGCAAGGAGCGCAGCGAGGTGCGTTTTCCCGATCCCAGGGGGCCCCTCGATCAACATCAGCTTCGCGTGTGCCAGCGCCGCCTGCGCACTCTCGAAGAGCTGTGCACGGCCGGCAAGCGGCGTGCGCGCGGCAAGCGCGAGTGCATCCGGCAGTGCGACCGGATCAGCGGTGACCAATTGCCGATGGCGCTCGCGCAGGTGAGGACCGGGCAGAATCCCAAGCTGCTCGCGTAGTCGCTCGCGCGCCTCTTCGTAGGCTCCGATAGCGGCCGCGCGATCGCCGCTCTGGTCGAACAGCGCCATCAATAATGCCGTCGGTCGCTCGGCGAGCGGACGTAGCGCGACCAGCTCACGGCAGGCATCGAGCGCAGCCTGCGGCGGTGGCGTGAGCCGAGTGCCGGCCTCGGCTGCGAGCGCGAGCGCCTCTGCGTGGCACTCAGCGAGCCTGACTCGTTGCGCCTCGACCCATGAATGCCGGCAACCAGGGGCAAGCGGCGCTGCCAGCGTGCGGGCAGCAGCGCTCGCGAGCGTGAGAGTTTGTGCTGGATCGCCGGCGGTCGCGGCGTTGGCGAGCGCAGTGAGCGCGCTCGTGACATCAACGCTCGTGTCGGCGTCCAGACGCACGACGCCGCGTCCGCTGATTGGACCAACGACGCGTCGTAGGCGCGACAGCAACGGGTCGAGTGCTGCGTTCCCCGCCAGCGGTGGCTCCTCGGGCCATAACAACTCCACCAGCTCGCCGCGCTCGGCGCCACGGGTGCCGCGTACCGCGAGCACACTGAGCAGCGCCAGCAGTAGCCCGTTGACCCGTGCCGGGGCCCCGTCGACGTTGACCTCGCCGCAGATCGTCAAGTTCCGCGACACGACATCCACGGTACTCCTGACTCGTCGATGCCGTTCGGCGGCCGCCGTTGCCCGTGCAAGGTTCGTGCAATAACCCGCGTCTACCGTGGGTGCGCTCCACAACGAAAGGCCATCGTGTTTCCACGGATACCGCTCCTGATCATCATGGGACTCCTGCCAGCAGCCTCACTCGCTGCCGCGCCGGCAGCCAGCGACGCGTCGAGTTCGAATGGGACCTGTGCACAGGTGACCAAGGCGCAGGTTCAGACGCTGATGGCACCTCGGATCACGAAGGTCACGGTCAAGTCCGTGCCAGGCTTCACATACCTCGTCAGCGCAAAGCGGGTTGGACAGCAATGCGTCTACGCTGCGGGCTCGTCCGACTCAGATGCCCTGTCTGTCACCGTCGTGTCAGGGCCGGCAGCGGCGCGCGCATACGCATCAGACGTGCAGGGACTTGGCGCTCGACCCGTACCGGTCCCTGGAGTCGGCGACAAAGCGGTCCGGGCCAGAGTCGACGCCAAGGGAGCCGTCGGCACGGCCATGATCACATCCATCAAGGGCAGAACCTACTGCTCGGTGACGCCGCAAGCAGATGACATCCCAGGGGTCGCGAAGCTAGAACAGGCGGCCGGCGACACGGCCGATATCGGCAACAAGGCCTATGCGGCAATTGCTGCCGCAATCGGCACCGTCTGCAACCGCATCTACGGCAGCGGAAACACAAAGCCGGACCTGAAGAGCCTGAAGGCAAGGGCGGGCAGCCTGCGTGGTCATACGGCCTCCGCCGCGCCCCCATGCGTGCCGAAGATCGTCAAGCTCAACGGCAAGAAGGCGGTTGAGAACTGTGGTCCCGCCACAGCGATCCTCAAGGTCGCCGGCGGGACCTACAACTTCAAGAACGGACTCTGCTCACAGAACAAGTCGGCCGGCGCCGCGCTGGAGCTCGGCCTCGGCACCCTCGCAACCGGTGCCCGCGGCAACGCGGGGAAGCCTTACCTGAACATGCTGATCGCGAAGAGCAAGATCGCATCGATCTTCGAAGCCGACTCCGGCGGTAAGCAGATTCTGGGAGATAGCCTCATCACGGCACATGGCGACATCCCCTCGAAGGGATCGTTCACGGGCGAGAGCCCGTTGACGGGAGCGCACTTCAGCGGCTCCTGGAACTGTCATGGTGTCGTCTTCAAGACCCCGTGACGCGAGCCTCGTGACGCCACCGGTAGTGCGTCGACTACTGATGACGGCGGCCCTGATGGTCGCCGTCATCTCCGGGGTGGGCGCCGGCACCGCGAGCGCGAGCGTGACCTCCGCGGAGGGCACGCCATTCAGCGGCGTCGTGACGACGCTGGGCGCACAATGCCCAAACGGCACGATCACGTCGGCAACGGTCGCGTGGGGCGACGGCGCCTCGTCGGCCGCGACCGTCGTGCTGAGCGGCAACCTCTACAACGTATCCGGTACGCACACATACACGCGCTACGGCACCTACGCGGGCACCGTCAGCGTTGGCGTGAACTGCAACGGTGCGACCTTCACGCAGCAGGGGCAATTCTTCGGGACGATCTCCGACGCGCCGCTGACCGCGGCCGGCGTTGCTGTAAGCGCCGTTCCCGGACAGGCGTTTACGGCCACGGTCGCGCACCTCACCGACGCCAACCCTGACGGAGTCGCGAGCGACGACACGGCATCAATCAACTGGGGTGACGGGACCACGTCGGCGGCGACCATCGCCCCCGCGGCAGGCGGAGGCTTCGACGTCACAGGCAGCCACACGTATGCGACGGTCGGGCAGGATCTCATCTCGGTCGATGTGACCAGCAGCGGCGGGTCGCACGCGAGCGCCAACACGACCGCCACCGTTGCCGCCACTCCATCTCCGACTTCGCCGTCCGTGGACGCACGCTTCTCAGTCGTCGGGGCGCCATCGCCGGGACGAATCGTCCTCGACGCAAGCGCATCGGCTCCTGCGGGTTCGGTGGCTGGTCATTACGACTGGAAGGTTGCGTCGGCCCCGGGGCAGGACGTCGTATGTCCCGGCAACGAGCCCGAACTCCAGCTGAACGTGCACGCCAATACGGACACGACGGTCACGCTCGCGACCGTGGATGCGGCGACCGGGATCAGCACGTTGACATCTCAGCACCTCTCAGTCGCCGCTCCACATCTTCGCGCCGCCCGGGCTGCGGCCGTGGGGTCACGTGATATCTCGATCGTCGGCCTCTGTTCGGGTGCGACGACGCCAACCATTCCGCCACTGCGCTCGGTGAACCTTCCACCCTCCGCCCGACCACCGGTCAGCGTTGGCGGAGCTCCACCTGCCGGTTGCGATCAGGACCTGGTCTTCGGCGCCGCTGACGTACGCGGCTGTCTGAAGCAGATCCCAGACCCAAAGCAGCTACCGGGCGGGATCGGGGTGATCCTCGCGAAGCTCCTGTGCGGCGCACAGGACACCGACTTCTGTCTGGATACCGGCACCATCGCCAAGGCGGTCGGCTTTGCAGCCGCATCGGTGACGCCGCAGAAGCTCACGGTCTTGGACACGACGTTGCTCAAGCTCGGCTTTCCAAGCTACTACAGCTACAGCGCGATACGGCTGGACGGCGTTGACATCGTCCCGCAGAACGGATCGCCGATCCTAATCATTCCAGCGGCCAAGGCGATCGTCGCCACTCAGGTGCGCGTGTTCCTCGCGGGTCACCCAATCGTGCCGGCGACCATCCCGCTCGCCCTGTATGTGCCCGCAAGCGGCGGGCATCTCGGAACCCTCACGCTGCCACACGCGCTGCCGCTGATCGGATCGCTGCCCTTCAACGGGTCGATCGCAATCGACCTCGCACGCGCGCACACCAAGCTCTCCAACGGCGACACCTGTCAATACGCGTGCGCAGCGCTGACCGTCAGCGCCGCGCTGCCCGGCGTACTGAGCGACGACGACGGCAACGGATTGTCGGCCACGGGCGTAGTCACCGCCGACGCGGTCAACGGCGTGCAACTTGACTCCCTCGAGGTGAGGGTGCCCTCTGCGCAGCTAGCCGGCATCGGCGTCAGCGATGTCGACATTCGCTACAGCCACGCCACCGACTCATTGCACGCGCAGGCAACGGTGAACCTCTTCGACGCGGCCGGAAACATCAGCGGTTCGATCGACTTCACTCACGCCGCCTTTCACGCCGCCTCCGTTTCATGGGCTGCCGGCGACGGGCCTGGGATCGACCTCGGGGGTCCGCTCAACATCTATCTCACTCACCTCGGTGGTTCGATCACGCTGAACCCAACTACGATCAGTGCCACCGGCACGATCACCGGCGGCCCACAGACGCTTGGCTGCTCCCTGTTCGGAATGACGGGAACGATCACGATGCAGTTCGGCCCGTTCTCGATGGACGCCAATGCCACCGGACAACTCCTGTGCCAGAACGTCGCGGACGAATACTTTCACCTCGACGAGAGTGGCTCCATCCTGATCGGCGGGGACGTCGACATCTCTCTGTACTTCTTTGAGTTCAAGGGCGGCATCGCGTTCGCCGCTGACACCGCCCACGGCCACCTCCAAGCGGACGCGAATATGAGCGCCTGCATCAACATCTACGGAACGCACTGCGTCGGGGCAGAGGTCGTCGTCTCTGACCGCGGTGCCGGACTGTGCGCCGACCTCGGCTTCACCCACGCAGGTGGCGGCATCCAGTGGCCCGACCATGAACTGATCTTCTTCGACTCCTGTGACATCGGCAAGTTCCGCTCACTCGGGTTCACGACCGCGCTGCCGCACGGCGACCAATCTCGAACGGTCACGATCCCGCGTGGTCAGAGCGTCTCAGTGATCGGATTCAAAGGTTCAGGCTCCGCTCCGCGGGTAACTCTCCATGGCCCACACGGCCAGACGATCGACACTCCCACGAACGGCTATGAGAAGACAGCGCACGAGTTCATCGTAGTCGACGACACGAACACCCAGGAGACCTATTTTCTACTCGACCACATGACGCCCGGTCGCTGGACAGTGACCACCAACGCGGGCTCGGCGCCAATGGCCACCATCCAACAGGCAGCCGGACTCCCCGATCCCGACATCCACGTCCAGGTGCGCCGCGAGCGCTCGGGCAAGATTGGGCTCAGCTACCGACTGCACCCATTTGCCGGCCAGCGCGTCACGTTCGTTGAGCGCGCCGGCCACGGCGAGGCACACACGATTGGCGCGGCCCGCGGAGCACACGGTCGGCTGACTTTCACCCCATCGCCCACGATGACGCTCAAGCGGACAATCGTCGCCGAGGTCACACAGGACGGTCACCCGCGCGAAGA
This sequence comes from uncultured Conexibacteraceae bacterium, assembly GCA_963848435.1. GTDB lineage: Bacteria > Actinomycetota > Thermoleophilia > Solirubrobacterales > Solirubrobacteraceae > Palsa-465. The sequence continues at coordinate 296,449 of CAWKDQ010000012.1, forward strand.
CGACACCGTCTCTCATTACACGGCCGTCAGGCCGAAGCCCCTACCGGCTCCCCGTAACCTGCGCGCCACACGCACCGCCACCAAGCTGGCCATCCGCTGGCGCAAGGTCCCGAGCGCAAGCGGCTACGCCGTAACAGTCCGACTGGCCGACGGGACCCGACGCTACCAACTGACGGCGCATACGACAGCCACGCTTTTGCCGTTCCCGGCTGGCACGGGAGCCACCGTCCAGGTCAGTGGCCTGCGAGCCGGGCGCTACGGCCGAATCGGCCATGCCTCCAGCGTCAGGGTGCCGAGCGCTCATCGCGAGCGGCGCATCACCGTGGCCCCAATCGGCTGAGCCGAGACGCCCAACCGGCTTGGGTGGCGGGATGCTCCCAAGCCCGTGATGCCCGCCCGCTGGTCCTGGTGAGCTCAGCAAACCCCTTGCGTCGGAGCATTTCTCTGACTAGAGTCAGAGAAATGCTCACCAACCCCGGCCCCGCGGAGCAGGTGCGGGACTTCAATCGCTTCTATACGCAGGCAATCGGAGTTCTTACCGACCGGTACCTTGGGCAACTCCGGCCTCTCGGCGAGGCCAGGGTGCTTTTCGAGGTGGGCGTCGACGGCGCGGACGTGCGCGATCTGCGTGCCCGTCTACGCCTCGACTCGGGCTACATGAGCCGGTTACTGAGAGCACTCGAGTCCGCCGGCCTGATCCGCACGCAACCCAGCTCGAGCGACAGTCGCGTACACCGCGTCGAGCTTACGCGTCGCGGTGAGGCCGAACTCGAGGATCTCAACGCGCGTGCGGTGTCGGTCGCGAGCGAGCTCTTGGAACCGCTCGATGAGCGCAAGAGGACGGAGCTGCTTGAGGCGATGGACCTGATCAAGCGCCACCTCCGCACCGCAACGGTCGAGGTCGGCGTCATCGATCCTGAGCTGCCGGAGGCCCGACGATCGCTCATTTCGTACGCTACAGAGCTCGCACAGCGGTTCCCGGAGGGGTACCCGCTGACGGATCTGTTGCCGGCCGCCGATGCCCGGAAGCCACACGGGCTGTTTGTGGCCGCGCGCGAGGAAGGGCGCGTTATCGGCTGCGGTGTGCTGCGAACTCCCCCGGCTGGGCATGCCGAGATCCGTCATCTCTGGGTCGACCCGGAGGCGCGGTGTATGGGCCTTGGACGCCGGCTCGTCCGCGAGCTCGAACGGCTCGCGCTCGCGCGCGACTACGCGGCGATCCGGCTCGACACTCATCGTGTCCTGACGGACGCGATCGGCCTATATCGCAGCCTCGGGTACCGGCAAATCAATGCCTATGACGACAACCCTCACGCTCACCTGTGGTTTGAGAAGTCACTTGAGGAGGCCCGTCCGCATGAGTTCGCAAGCGCTCGTCCATGACTCACCCGGAGCCGGCTGTGTTCTCTGAACGGATCGACGCGCTGAGACCGTCGCCCATCCGGGAGATTCTCAGCGTTATCGATCGCCCGGGAATGGTCTCCTTCGCCGGCGGACTGCCGGCACGTGAGATGCTCCCGGACTGGTCAGGAAGCATCCCACGAGATGCCCTCCAGTACGGTCCGACCGAGGGCGACCCGGACCTTCGAGCCGTGATATCTGAGCAGCTTCGTGCTCTCGGTGTCGACGCACCGCCGGAGCGTGTGATGACGCTCTCAGGAAGTCAGCAGGGCATCGACCTGGTGGCGAAGCTCTTCGTGGATCGAGGAACCCCGATTCTGGTCAAGTCGCCGACCTATCTCGCCGCGTTACAGCTCTTCCGCCTGTACGGCGCCCGGTTCATCTCGCTCGACTCGAACGTCGCGCCGGGCGCGCGGCTCGCGTACGTGGTGCCAACCTTCGCCAATCCGACCGGAGAATGCGCCAGCGACGCCGAACGCGAAGCGCTTGCACGCGCACTGCGCAGCGGCTCGACAGTGCTGTTCGAGGATGACCCGTACAGGGATCTCGTCTACGACGACTGCGAGCGGACACCGATCGCCGTCCACATGAAGGGCGCGTCCTGGATCTACCAGGGCTCGTTCTCGAAGACTTTCGCGCCGGGGCTGCGGTTGGGCTTCTTGGCGGCGTCTGAGGATCTCTTCGACCGACTGGTGATGCTCAAGCAGGCCACAGATCTGCATAGCTCACGTCTTTCTCAGCGCATCGTTCTGGAGGCGATCACTGATTCCAGCTGGGCCGCCCGCCTCGCCGAGCTGGCGGCCTTCTATCGCGGTCGGCGAGACGCCTTTGCACAGGCGCTGGACCGCAGTTTCGGCGGTATCGCCCAGTGGGAGACACCCAAAGGCGGGCTGTTCTTCTGGTTACAGCTGCGGTCACCCAGCGACAGTCGACTGCTGCTCCGATCAGCACTCGAGCGCGGGGTCGCGTTCATGCCGGGAGAGGAGTTCTTTCCCAACGAGCCCCAGCCCGGAACGATCAGGCTCAACTTCAGTCACGCCGACGATGTCGACACAGCGCGCGGCCTGGACATTCTTGCCGTCCTGCTGCGTGAACACGCTCAGTGACAGATGTGATGCGGATTGCGGTCGCGGACACGCTTCACCCGGTTGTCGGGTGCGTTGGGGTCGAGCCGTTGGCCGTCAACAGGTCGAACCCGTCAGGGGTGTTCAGCATCCCCGGTCTCTTGCCCGGGTGGTCGGTGACGCCGTATTGCCATACGAGCGCCTTGGTTACAGGATCGAACGCGACCATGCGGTCCCGGTAATCATCGTTGGCCATGAACACACCGCTGGGTAACCGCTCGACAAGTGAAGGATGGTTCAACATCCCTGGGCCACTGGTGGGCGCATACCGGTAGAGAATCTTGCCGGCCCGGTTGAACTCGAGGATCTGTCCGGGGTTTGCGTAGTCAGCGATCAGGTACAGATCAGGACCTAGCTGCTGAGGGTCGGATGGGTAGGCGATCGGAAGCTGAACGCTCCATACCTCGCGGCCGGTGTGTGTGTACTCAGTAACCCATGAGCCATTGACCTCCGACACCAGCACGTTGCCGTCCGTAAGCGGGGTATCGCCGTTGGGAGACCCCATCGAGGTCGGCGGATTGTGCACGCAGGCACCGTCAGTACCGATCTGGTGGGCCACGGTGTGGTCATGATTGATGATCAGCACGCGGCAGTTCTGCGCGTCGGCAACCGTTACCTGCCCGTTCTTCAGCAGATAAGCATCATCGGGCTCGTGTAGATAACCGACCGCCGTGCCAGGAGTTTTCGGGTGCCCGTATGACCACAGCACCCTGCCAGACGGGTAGCTGATCTTCTGGATCGTCTCGTTCTCCTCCTGGTTGGTGAGGATTGCGGTGCCATGGTCGACGAAGAACGCGTCGTCGGGGAAGAAGAAGCCCAACGCATCGGGTGGTGATGACCGAGAAGGGAACTTCCAGTCGACGTGCAGGGCCGGATCGAGCACCAGCAGATGGTTGTTGGCGCGATCCGCGACAAGCAGCTTGTCGCCGAAGAATGGAGAGCCGGCACCGGCGGTGCCGGCTCTCCCGAACGCCACGTTCGGAGTGAGCATCTCAACGGTTGCCAGTTGCGTGCCTCCGGATTCTCCGCCCACGAGCCAAGCTCGCGAGCCCAGCGCTGCGACTCCAGCATGCGACACGGGCACCTGCAGGCGACCTGCGACCAGGGTTTGCTTAGTGACGGGATCGAACGCCCAGATCGTCGAGACGGTGGTCAGGCCTCCCGCGCCGGTCGCGCCCACCGGCGGCGAAAGCTGAGTGGTGCCGACACCCTTGGCCGACGGCTGGGCAGTGGTGCTGTCGCCCCCGGCTAGATATATGTGACCGCCCAGGACGATCGCTGCCGCAGCTTGCAGCGGCTCGGGTAGATGCGCGACGATCGATGCTTTGTGATTGGCCGGGTCGATCATCTGGACATCATCAACGGGGCGGCCAGCACCCGCGCCCGAGATTGCTTCGCCACCGAAGACATAGAGCTTTCCGCCGGCCGCGGCCACGGCCGGGTATCTCACGGGTACCGGCAGTGAGCCCACCGGCTGGAAGGTGTGCCCATCACCCGTGGACAGCACGGTCGCGTCGGCGTTCGTGCCGTCGTAGCCGCCCACGATGTACGTGAGTCGACCAATCGTGGCGACGCCCGCGTCAGATCTTGGGGCGGGGAGCGCGCCGGAGGTGCCCGCGGGCGCTCGCGGGAACGATTCAACGGTCCCAACGGTGGTCGGCGAGCCACCGCCGAACACGATGTCACGGCCCGCGATCTCCGCGCCGGTCCCGTCGTGGATCCCGGCTCGCAGATTCCCGATCAACCGAAGCGCGCCAGTGTTTGTGTCAAGCGAAAACACCCCACTCGCCGACGTCGATCCGTTGAGTCCACCGAGCAGCACAAGCGTCTTTCCGGTGTCGGGCAGGATCACCTCGCGGCTGATCGGTGCGGCTAGCCGCCAGGGCAGCAACCCTGACTCAACCGCCGGCGGCGCAGAGCTCGTCCGCGAATGGGTCCTCGCAAGCGCCCGGCGGGGCCCGGCCGTACCTGAACCAGCGACGCTTGCGATCGCTGCCACCGAGGCAGCGAGCAGCACCAGTCCGATCGCTGCCAGGGGCCAGCCGACACGCCTTGAGCGGCGGCGCTGAATGCGTACTCTCGGAGGTTGATCGGTCATCGCTTGTGCAGAAGCATGATCAGCCGCCTGCGACGTCACGCCGCAGGAAGATCAGAAACGCGACGGCCAGGGTTGGGACGCCATACAGCGCACACACCCAGAGCGCCTGGATGATTGGCGCCCAGTCGGTGGGCGTGCGCAGGAAACCCTGCCATGCGTTGAACTGGGTGCTTAGCAGATAGGGCTGGATGGCGCCGAGTCCGGGGAGCACCCCGAGCAGCTGGATCACCAACGAGATCATCAGCGTGCCGACCACGGCAGCGGCACTGTTACGGGTCAGCGTCGATAGCAGCAGCCCGATGCAGACGATCGCGGCGATCGGAACGAGGTATACAACCAGGCTCGCGTACACGAGCTCAAGCCCTTTTGGGGCGGACACGATCGTGCCAGAGAGGCTCTGGATGCTGTTGAACCCCGATTGCAGGCAGCCGGCCACGACCGCCACCGTCCCGTCGAGCATGATCGCGACCACGGCATAGGTCCCGGCCACGAGTGCCTTGCCGGCGAAGATCTCCTGGCGCTCCAGCGAGCGCGTGAGCACCGTCTTGAGCGTACCGTTGTGGTCCTCGGAGGCGAAGATGTCGCCGGCCACGAGCGCGACGATCAGCGGGAACATCCACACGGCGCCGAACAGCAGGATCACGAGCGGCATCGCCAGCCCGCTGCGCGTCAGATAGTCCGAGAACGCGAAGTCGTTGTGGTGGTGATGCATCGGCTGGACCTGAATCGCAACCACGAACAGCAGTGGCACCAGCACGGCTGCGCCCAATCCGAGGTAGGTTCGCTTCTGGTAGCGCAGCTTCACGAGCTCCCAGCGGTAAACGTCCCAGATCCCGGGGCGCCGCGAAGCCGCTGGCGCCGCGACCTCGGCACTCTCGAGGGTCTGCGCGACGGTGCTCACAGTCCCGCCGGCTCCACGGCCGCCGAAGTCTCGGTATCGGCGGCCACCACCGAGCCCTCACCCTCGGTGAGCGAAAAGAAGAGGTCCTCCAGCGTCACCGTCTGCGGCGCCAACTCATGGATGAGCACTCCGGCCTCCACGAGCGAGCGCGACAGCTCCGCGACCGCCGCCTCGTCCGCGACGAATGTGATCCGGCCGTGCTCCACCTTCGGCTCGCCGATGCCGGACTGCGCGGCGCATATCACGCGAGCGCGGTCGTCATCGGTGCTGGCAAGGCGATAAACGGTTCCGGGTCCACGCGCGAGCGCGGTGATCGTACCCTCGTAGACGATCCTGCCAGAGCGCAGGATCGCCACACGGTCGCACAGCTCCTCCACCTCCGCGAGCAGATGGCTGGAGAGCAGTACGGTGATGCCGTCGTCAGCCAGCCGCCGGATCAGCAGACGCATGTCACGCATCCCGGCCGGGTCAAGGCCTGTCGCGGGCTCGTCCAGGAGCAGCAGTTTCGGGGTTCGCAGCAGCGCGGCCGCGATCCCGAGGCGCTGGCGCATGCCGTGCGAAAAGCCGCCAACACGGTCGCCCGCGCGCCCTGCCAACTCGACCGTGTCGAGTGCCGCGCCGATCCGCTGCGTCGCGTTGTCGCCGTCGAACGCTGCCAGCAGCTCAAGGTTGCGGCGTGCGCTCATGTACGGATAGAACGTGGGCGCCTCGACAAACCCGGCCACCCGGTCGAGCGCAGCCACGGTCGAATTTGGATCCCGCCCGAATAGGCGCACCGTGCCGGTAGTAGGCCGAATCAGGCCAAGCATCATTCGGAGTGAGGTGGTCTTGCCAGCACCGTTGGGGCCAAGGTAGCCGTAGACGTCGCCGGCCTCGACCGTCAGGTCAACACCGTCCACGGCGTTCAGCTCGCCGTAACGTTTGACGAGGCCACGTACCTCGATCGGAGGCGGCCCGTCTGTCACAGACCGTGCGCAACCGAACTCAGCGTCGCCGGCGTGACCGAGCCCGCCAGCAGGTAGCTGGCGCCATCGCGCGCGAACTCGAGCACGGTGCCGAGCGAGGTCGAGAGCTCCTTGCCACTGGCGCCGTCGATCACCACCGTCTGCAACGGCAGCGGTCCAGCGAAACCGGTGCCGGTCCGAGCGTTCGGGTCAGCCGCGTGCCTGAGCACGACCACGCTGCCGAGGCCCTTGCCGATCACCTGCACGAAGCGCCCGTGCCGGACGGACGAGCCGCCCGCGGCGCGATGCCTGGGAAGCGACACATGCACGACCTCGGCCCCCGCCGGCGGCGAGATCTGGAAGTCCGACAGCGGCACCGCGCCGTAACTGACACTCGTTGCCTGCAGCTCCAGCGCCGGCGTGGTGTCGCCGCGCGGGAACACCCGCAAATCCAGCGGGACCGCGTGGTTTGCGTCGAACGACAGCTGTGCCGAGCCGATCAGCCCGGCGCCCGTCTTGGGACTCAGCGACAGGCTGTAGGCTGGTTGCCCACCGACATCTGTTGGCGTCGCGCCCGAGATGTCGACCTGCCGGCTGAGTGCGGTTAGATGGCTCTGGACCTCGGCGACGGTTGCTGCAGCGCCGGCACCGTTGTCAGCTTTGCCTGAGCGGGAGGACCGTGGCGGCAGGACCGCCTCATAGACGGTGTTCGACGTTGGGTCGTAGGCCCAGAAGCTGCGGCCGTCAACGACGATCTGGCCGTCGCCGTTGTTGGTCTGGAGCTCGATCCGCAGATGCCCGTCGCTGGCCCATAGCCTTCCGGTCGCGCCCGTGATCAGCGGATCTGAGGTCCCAACCGAGCTGGCGGAGAACAGATTGTTGGTGAATCTGATGTTCGCGCTCACACCGGTGACTGGTTTGCCCTCGAGCGCGCCGTGGATCGCGTCAGCCAGAGATACGTGAGGCGGAACCGGGCCGTTGCCGATCGCCGCGACCGCGATCGCGGTGCCAAGAACACAGCTAAAGAAGACCCCGGAGATCATCGCCAGCAGACGGCGGGTTGAGGTCGAGCGCAGGAATGTCATTCGCATCCATCCACTTCAGCCCACATTACTCACTGCAAATAAAGGCTAGCTGCTCGGGCCCGGGTGCTCTGCTGACGCCTTCAGCGCGTCGAGCCCAGCCCGCAGAAACAGCAGGCCGTTCGCGCACTCCTCGATCGGGTCGAAGCTGTCGGGGTGCTCGACCGCCATGCCCACCATCGTGACGAACAGGCCGGTGATCGCGGCGGCGAAGACACGCGGCCCAGAATCGCCCGCGGACAGGCTCAGCTCATTTCCGAGCTGCTCGGCGATCAGCCGCTCGGCCTCGTCGAGCTTTCCGCGCAGCACGCGGCGCAGATACGGATCGGTCCACACGGCCCTCATCTTTAGACGTTTCAGCTCGGCGTTCTCGGCGTCGGCCGCGACCCGCGCGCGGACGAACGCCGCGAGGCGGTCGACGAGGTCGCCGTCCTCGCCGCCGATCCAGGCGCGGAAAGTCATGGCCGCGTCGCTTTCGCCCAGCAGGATCGCCTCCTTGGTGCGGTAGCGCCCATAGACGGTGCGGGGCGCAACCTCGGCCCGCTCGGCGATCTGGTCGACCGTTGTGTGGTCGAACCCCTGCTCGAGCGCCAGCTCAGCAGCCGCGCGTTCGATCGCGGCACGCGTGCGTGCGTTCTTGCGCTCGCGAAGTCCTGGGATGTCGTCCGCCATCAGGCCATCATAGGCACAATTCGCACTAACCCGCAAGTTTGCAGCGCTCTGCAATATTCGCTACTCTCTCCCGAGCATGAGAGCAATCGCAACCTGGTGCGTAAGACATCGCGCCACCGTCCTCATCAGCTGGCTGGTTGGCCTGGTCCTGCTCGCCGGCCTCGTCTCGCACACCGGCACCGGCTACGAGAACAGCTTCAGCCTCAAGGGAACGCAGAGCTTCGAGGCCCAGCAGCTGCTTGAGAAGGCAGCCCCCAAGGCCTCGGGTGACCGTGAGCAGATCGTGGTCGCGGTCGACCAGGGCACGATCGAGAATCCTGCCGTCAAGCAGCGCGCGGAGCAGATGCTTGACCGCGTCGCAGCGCTGCCCGAGGTGGCGTCGGTCGCCTCTCCCTTCACCTCCGAGGGCGCGAGCCAGATCTCGAAGTCCGGGCAGGTCGCGTTCGCCTCGGTCACGATGACCAAGCTCGCCACCGATTTCAGCACCGCGCAGGCGCAGAAGTTCGTCAACACCGCTCGCGCGGGCGCGCGAGGCGGCCTCAAGGTCGAGGTGGCGGGCCAGGTGGCCGAGCAGAGCGAACGGCCGAACGACGCGAGCGCAGCGCTCGGTGCGTTCGCCGCGTTGATCGTTTTGCTGATCGTGTTCGGCTCGGTCCTCGCCGCGCTCCTGCCGCTGCTCACCGCCGGCGTGGCGCTCGGCGTCGGCGTCTCCGTGATCGGTCTGCTCTCTCACCTGATCACGATGGCTGACTTCAGCTCGGAGCTTTCGATCCTGATCGGCCTCGGAGTCGGCGTCGACTACGCGCTTTTCATCGTCAGCCGCTACCGGCAGGGGCTCGAGCAGGGAAAGACCGTCGAGGAGGCGATCGTCGACGCAATCGACACCTCCGGCCGCGCCGTCATGTTCGCGGGCATCACCGTGTGCATCGCCCTGCTGGGAATGTTCGCGCTCGGCGTCAGCTTCCTCTACGGAGTCGCGATCGCGGCTGCAGTCGTCGTCTCGTTCACGGTGCTCTCCGCCCTGACCCTGCTGCCGGCGCTGCTTGCGTTCATGGGTCCACGCGTCCTCGGACGGCGGCGCCGTCGAAGGCTCGCGGCGGGCGAGGTTCCCCGCACACACGAGAGTGGGTTCTGGGCCCGCTGGACCGGAGCGCTGCAGGCGCGGCCGGCTGTGTTCGCGCTGGTGGCCGTCGTTGTGATGGGCGCTCTCGCGATTCCGTTCTTCTCGATGCGCCTGGGCTCCTCAGATGCAAGCGCCGACCCCGCCGGGACCACCACTCACAGGGCCTACGAGCTGCTCGTCAAGGGGTTCGGCCCCGGTTACAACGGACCGCTTCAGCTGGTCGCGGAGGTCGACTCCGGCGCTCAGAAGGTCGCATTCACCAGGGTCCTCGAGGCGGCCTCGAAGACGCCTGGTGTCGCCGCCGTGACTCCCGCCACGACGCTGCCGGGCTCGAGCGACGGTCACGAGGTCATATTCGCCAACGTCTATCCGGACAGCTCGCCGCAGGCGGCGTCGACCAGTGAGCTGCTGACGCAGCTGCGCGATGACGTCGTGCCGCGTACGACCTCCGGGTCGGGCCTGCACGTCCTGATCGGCGGCCAGACGGCCATCTTCACGGACTTCGCCTCGGTGCTGTCGAGCAAGCTGCCGCTGTTCATCGGGGTTGTGGTGCTGCTGTCGGTCCTGCTGCTGGCTGCGGTCTTCCGCAGCATCGCGATCCCGCTGATGGCCGCCGCGATGAACATGCTCTCGGCCGCAGCGGCGTTCGGGGTGCTCGTCGCGGTCTTCCAGTGGGGCTGGGCCGACTCGCTGCTCGGCATCACCGAGACCGGCCCGATCGAGGCGTTCATTCCCGTGATGATGTTCGCGATCCTGTTCGGCCTGTCGATGGACTACGAGGTGTTTCTGGTCAGCCGCATCTACGAGGAGTGGCATCGCACCGGCGACAACACCCTGGCCGTCACGCGCGGCCTTCAGGCCACCGGCCGCACGATCACCGCGGCGGCCCTGATCATGGTGCTGGTGTTCGGCTCGTTCATGCTCGGCGGACAGGTCGTGATCAAGATGTTCGGCCTCGGCCTGGCGGCCGCGGTTCTGCTCGACGCGGTGATCGTACGGATGGCCCTCGTTCCTGCGCTGATGCTGCTGCTCGGCGAGCGCAACTGGAAGCTGCCGCGCGCACTCGACCGTATCCTTCCGCACCTCAACGTCGAGGGATCCGTCGACGTTCCCGCAGAGCACCAGCGTCCGCATCTGCATCCGCATCTGCATCCCCGGCGCGTCCCGCAGCCCGCCGAAGGCTGAACACACGCCGGTCTTCGGCCGCTCGTCCCGCTGGACGGCGGCCGACCGTCGCGAACCGGCCTGGCGCGGGCACCGCCAAGCCGCTCTACGATGGACCAATGGACTTTGATCTGACACTCATAGACGGCACGCCGCTCGATCGCAACGCGCTGAACGGCCGTGCAGTGCTCGTCGTCAACGTCGCGTCGCGCTGCGGTCTGGCGCCTCAGTACGAGGGTCTCGAGCGCCTGCAGCAGCGCTATGGCGATGCCGGCCTGACCGTGCTCGGTGCTCCCTGCAACCAGTTCGCGGGCCAGGAGCCGGGAACCCCCGAGGAGATCCAGCAGTTCTGTTCCGCGACATACGGGACGACCTTTCCGCTGACCGCCAAGCTGGACGTGAACGGGCGCGGCCGACACCCGCTGTACCAGTGGTTGACGGCGACTCCGGACGAGGACGGCAGCGCCGGCGAGGTCCAGTGGAACTTCGAGAAGTTCCTGATCTCCCCTGACGGCGAGGTGGTCGCGCGCTTCCGGCCCACCGTCGAGCCTGAGGACGAGCGCGTTACGACTGCGATCGAGGGCGTGCTGCCGTCAGACGGAGCGGCCGCGTGACCCTGGTCCCTGCATCGGCGGTCCGCATCGGCGACCGCCTCCGTTCCCGAGATGGCACCGAGCTGACCGTCACCAGGATCGACGAGGGCTTCCTCGGCCGGCCCGAGATGCTCGCGTTCGTCGAGGACAGCGACGCCCAGTGGTTCAAGATGCCCTCCCCGCGTGACGCCGAGGTCGAACGGATCTCGACGTCGTCGGGGTCCGGAGTCGCCGGCAGATGATCGAGGTCAGCGGGCTCAGCAAGCATTACGACGAGAAGCTCGCCGTCGACGATCTCAGCTTCGAGATCAGGCCCGGGGTCGTCACCGGGTTCCTGGGACCCAACGGCGCCGGCAAGTCAACGACGATGCGGCTGATCCTGGGGCTCGACGCACCCACGCGCGGGACCGCGACCGTCAACGGCAGGCAATACCGGGATCTGCGCGCGCCGCTGCATGAGGTCGGCGCGCTGCTTGAAGCGCGAGCGGTCCATACCGGTCGATCCGGTTACAACCACCTGCTCGCGCTCGCCCAGACGCACGGGATCCCGCGGCGGCGAGTCGATGAGGTGATCGACCTCGTCGGGCTCGGCGCGGTCGCGCGCAAGCGCGTCGGCGGCTTCTCGCTGGGGATGGGCCAGCGTCTTGGCGTTGCAGCGGCCCTGCTCGGGGATCCCGCAACGGTGATCCTCGACGAGCCGGCCAACGGCCTGGACCCCGAGGGGATCCGCTGGATCCGCAATCTGCTCAAGGGGCTGGCCGCCGAGGGTCGCACCGTGTTCCTGTCCTCACATCTGATGAGCGAGATGGAACAGACGGCCGAGCATCTGATCGTGATCGGCCGCGGCCGCCTGATCGCCGACACCAGCGTTTCCGATTTCGTGGCGCAGGCCTCCTCCGGCGCGCCCGTGAGGGTGCGCTCGCCACAGCGCGGCGCATTGATGGACGCGCTGCAGGCCGACGGTGCCCGCGCCGACCAGCTCGACGACGGCGCCCTGCAGGTCTACGGTCTCACACAGGAGCGCGTCGGCGAGATCGCGGCCGCACAACAACTCGTGCTGCACGAGCTGACACCCGTTCAGGTATCGCTCGAGGACGCGTTCATGAGCCTCACGCGCGACGCGGTCGAGTACCAGCAACCCGGCGGCGGGGATGACGCGCCGGTCGGCACAGGCGCTGCATCATGAGGTCGGTCAACGTCGGACGCGGAGCACGGACGTGAGCGCCACCACGGTCCCGACGCTTCCCGTCCAGGAGGGGCGCGCAGACGAGCGCGTAACGCTCCCACGGGTCATCCGCTCCGAGTGGACGAAGCTGTGGTCGCTGCGCTCGACCCGATGGTCGCTGCTCTTCGCCTTCATCGCACAGGCGGGGCTCGGCCCGCTGATCGCCGCGATCACGATGGCCCGCTGGTCGCACCTCAGCCCGATCGACCAGAAAACCATAAATCCGATTGATCGCAGCCTCGGCGGATGGCACCTCGCACAGCTTGCGATCGCCGTCCTCGGCGTGATGACGATCACCGGGGAGTACGCGACAGGCATGATCCGCTCGAGCCTGCTGGCGGTTCCCAGGCGGCTGCCGGTGCTATGGGCGAAGCTGCTGGTGTTCGCGTCGGTGACGTTCGTGTTGATGCTGATCGCCGCCTTCATCGGCTTCCTCGGCGGCCAGGCGATCTTCACCGCGCACCACGTCAACGCGAGCCTCAGCACCCCTCATGCCCTCCGCACTATCTTCGGGGCGGTGCTGTTCATGACCGCAACCGGCGCACTGTCCGTCGCGCTCGGCACGATCGTCCGCCGCACGGCCGGCGGCATCTCGCTGTTCGTCGGCATCTTCTTCGTCCTGCCGGGGCTGGTGCAGGCGCTCCCGTCGAGCACCGCGGACGCCATCCACCCGTACCTGCCGTCCAACGCAGGCGGCGTGATCGCGCAGGTGCTGCCCGACCCACACATGTTCTCGGCCTGGGGTGGGTTCGCCCTGTTCTGCGGCTACACCGCGGTCACCATCGCCCTCGCCGCCTGGCTGCTGCTCAGGCGCGACGCGTAAGCCGGCTCAGCCCGAGATGAGCGAGACGCCCGTCATCGCGGCCGGCTGCTCGTAACCCAGTAGCTGCAGGATCGTCGGCGCCACGTCGGCCAGAACCCCACGCTCACGCAGGCGCAATCCGGGCGCGGTGACGATCACGGGAACCGGGTTGAGCGAATGCGCTGTGTTGGGGCTGCCGTCGGGCTCCAGCATGTGATCGGAGTTGCCGTGGTCGGCCGTTATCAGCAGCACTCCGCCACTCTCCTGCACGGCCTCAACGACCTTGCCGAGGCAGCGGTCCACGGTCTCCACGGCCTCGACGGCGGCCGGTATCACGCCCGTGTGACCGACCATGTCGGAGTTTGCGAAGTTGATGATCCCGAAGGCCGGTTCGTCCTCCCGCCAGGCGGACGCGAACAGCTCGGCCGCCTCCGGAGCGCTCATCTCCGGCTTCAGGTCGTAGGTCGGGACGTCCCGGGGCGATTGAGCCATCTCGCGCCGCTCCCCAACCTGTGGGGTCTCCTCGCCGCCCGCGAAGAAGTAAGTGACATGGGGATACTTCTCCGTCTCGGCGACGTGCAGTTGGCGGCCGCCTTCAGCTGCGACCACCTGCGACAGCGTGACCTCCGGATGGGCGGGTGCAAACGCGACCGGATATCCCCAGTCCTCCTCGTACTGCGCCATCGTCGCGTAGTGCTCGACCTCGGGCGCCCCGCCGCGGTCGACATCGCCGAACCCGCGTTCGGCGAGCGCACGCGTGATCTCACGCATCCGATCTGGCCGGAAGTTGAAGGCGACGACGCTGTCTCCGGGCCTGATCCGAGCTTCGGCACCGACCGCGATCGGTCTGATGAACTCGTCGGTCTCCCCTCGCGCATACGCCTCGCGAAGCGCCTGCGAGGCGCTCTGCGAATGATGCTCGGCGCTGCCATGGACAAGCAGGTCATAGGCCAGCTGGACCCGCTCCCAGCGCCGGTCGCGATCCATTGCGTAGTAGCGACCGATCACCGAGCCGAGGCGACCAACGCCTGACGTCGCCGTCCAAGCCTCGACCTCGGCGAGAAAGCCGGCACCGGAATGCGGGAGCGTATCGCGCCCATCGGTGAAAGCGTGGATGACGAGATCCTCGACCTCGAGCTCCCGTGCGAGCAGAATCAGGGCGTGCAGGTGCTCGCTGCTCGAATGCACGCCCCCATCCGATACCAATCCGAGCAGATGCACTCGCGAGCCCGGTGCCAGCCCCGTGAACGCTGCACGCAGCACCTCGTTGGCTGCAAGGTCGCCGGCGGCCACCGCCGCGTCGATCCGTGTCAGGTCCTGCATCATCACCGCGCCTGCGCCCAGGTTCATGTGGCCGACCTCAGAGTTGCCCATCTGCCCGTCCGGCAGGCCCACCGCGAGGCCGCATGCCTCGAGCGTTGTGTGCGGATAACGATTCCAGAGCTCGTCGAACACGGGTGTGCTGGCTAGTGAGATCGCGTTCCCCGGACCAGCGGGCGCGATTCCCCACCCATCAAGGACCACCAGGACGCATGACGGTGCCGGCAGATGTGCTCCGGAGCGCCCATCGCCCGACGAGATTTCAACACCGCCCGCCATGACAGCTCAGCCTGCGGCGGCGATGATCGCCGCGAACGACTCGGCGTCCAGGCTCGCGCCACCGACCAGCGCGCCGTCGACATCAGGGAGTGCCAGCAGCTCACTCGCGTTCTCCGGGTTGACACTGCCGCCATAGAGTATGCGGGTCGCCTCGGCCTGCTCGGGCGAGCGACCGGCTATCAGAGCCCGGATGAAGGCGGCCGCCTCCTGCGCCTGCTCGGGTTCGGCCACCTTGCCGGTGCCGATCGCCCAGATCGGCTCGTACGCAATCGCGACCGAGCCCAGCTGCTCGTCGGAGAGCTTCGACAGGCCCTCCTGGATCTGGTGGCGGAGCTTGCGCTCGGTGTCGCCGTTCTCGCGCTCGGCGTCGGTCTCGCCGACGCACAGCAGCGGCGCCAGACCGGCCGCGAATGCCGCCGGGACTTTCAGCGCCAGCGCCTTGTCGCTCTCCCCGTAGAGCTCGCGGCGCTCCGAGTGACCCAGGATCACGCCGTGCACGTCAAGCTCGCTGAGCATCGCCGGCGAAACCTCACCCGTAAAGGCGCCCGCTGCGGCCTGGTGCATCGTCTGGGCAAAGACCTGCACACGTGAGCCTCGGGTCGAGTCGACCATCGGCGTCAGCGCCGTGAACGGCGGGCAGATCGCCACCTCCACGCCGTCAGCCGTGGAGACTCTGGGCAGCAGGCCCTGGATGAAGTCCTCAGCCTCCGCAACTGTCTTATTCATCTTCCAGTTGCCTGCGACCAATGCTCTTCTCGCGCTCACTCGCTCCTCCTTGCGCTCATGCGAGCACGTCGACTCCCGGCAGGGTCCTGCCTTCGATCAGCTCCAGCGCAGCGCCGCCGCCGGTCGAGACGTGCGTCATCTTGTCCGCCAGTCCGAACTTCTGCACCGCAGCGGCCGAGTCGCCGCCTCCGACTACAGTGATCCCGCCGGCGCTCGCCAGCGCCTCGGCCACCGCCCTCGTCCCAGCCGCGAACGGCTCCAGCTCGAACGCTCCCATCGGGCCGTTCCAGAAGACGGTCGCGGCCGCGGCGATCAGCTCGACGTACTCGGCGACCGTGAGCGGGCCGATGTCCAACCCCATCAGGCCCTCCGGGAGGTCGACCCCGTCGATCGGCACCGATGTGGCATCCGCGCCGAAGTGGTCAGCGGCGACCAGATCGCTGGGCAACAGCAGATCCGCCTTCGCTCCGGCCCCGAGTTCGAGCAGTGTTCGCGCGTGCTCGATGTCCTCATCGGCGCACAGCGATGAGCCGACCGTGTGCCCCTGCGCGGCCAGGAACGGGAACGCCATCGCGCCGCCGATCAGGATCTGGTCGGCGACCTCGAGGAAGCGTTCGATCACCTGGATCTTGTCGCTGACCTTCGCACCGCCCAGGATCGCGACCAATGGGCGCCCCGGTGCCTCGATCAACGCTCCAAGGGTCTTGACCTCGCGCTCGAGCAGCAGACCTGCGGCGCGCTCGTCGAGCAGTTCGGCGGCGCCGAAGGTCGAGGCGTGTGCGCGATGGGCCGCACCAAATGCGTCGTCGACATAGACATCGCCGTAGGCGGCCAGCGCAGCCGCCAGGGCAGGATCGTTGCTCGTCTCGCCCGGTTCGTAGCGAACGTTCTCGAGCAGCAGGACCCCGCCGGGCTCAAGCGCATCGACCATCGCCGCGACCTCGGGGCCCACAACCGCCGGCGCCATCTTGACCGGACTCTCCAGCAGTGTGCTGAGGTGCTCTGCGACCGGTCGCAGCGAGAGCTCCGGCTCGCGATCCCGGGGTCTGCCCAGGTGCGAGACCAGGACCAGGCGTGCTCCACGCTCACGCAGCCTGCGCAACGTCGGCAGCGTCTCGCGCATGCGCGTGTCGTCGGCGATGCCACCGTCAGCGTCGAGCGGCACGTTGAAATCGACCCGCACCAGCACGCGCCGGCCGCTCAGATCGCCGAGGTCCTCGAGTGTTCGCATCGCGTTCCGACGTCCTCAATCGTGTCGTCCGTGCCCCGCCCGGCAGCCTAGAGCTGCTGGACCAGGTCAACTACACGGTTGGAATAGCCCCACTCGTTGTCATACCACGCGACGACCTTGACGAGCGTGCCGTCGAGCACGGATGTCAGCGCGGAATCGACGATCGAGGATGCGGGGTTCTTGACGATGTCCGCCGATACGATCGGATCCTCCGTGTATTCCAGGTAGCCCTTGAGCGGGCCGTCGGTCGCTGCCGCCTTCAACGCCGCGTTGACCTCCTCGACGGTGGTGGCGCGCTCCGCCTCGATCGTGAGGTCCACGACGCTGCCGGTGGGCACCGGGGCCCGCACCGCAAACCCGTTGAGCTTGCCGTTCAGCGCCGGAATCACCTGGCCGATCGCCTTGGCGGCACCGGTCGTCGCCGGGATCAGGCTGACCGCGGCCGCGCGCGCGCGGCGCAGATCCGTGTGCGGCATGTCCTGCAGGCGCTGGTCGGCGGTGTACGCGTGGATCGTGGTCATCAGGCCGTGTTTGATGCCGACCGTGTCGTTCAACACCTTCGCCACTGGCGCCAGGCAGTTGGTCGTGCAGGACGCGTTGGAGATGATCGTGTGCTCGGAGGCGTCGTAGGCCTCATCGAAGTTCACGCCCAGCACGACGGTCACGTCCGGGGCGGTCGCCGGTGCGGAGATGACGACCTTCCCGGCACCCGCGGCGAGATGCTTGGCGGCGTTCTCGCGGTCGGTGAAGAAGCCGGTCGATTCGATCACGACCTCGGCGCCGAGCTCGCCCCAGGGCAGCGCGGCCGGGTCACGCTCGGCCAGGATGTGGATCTCCCGGCCGTTGACCGCGATGCCGGCGTCGGTCACCTCCACCGTCCCTTGGAACCGGCCGTAGTTCGAGTCGTACTTGAGCAGGTGCGCGATCGTGGCCCGATCGACCAGGTCGTTGAGCGCCAACCACTCGATGTCGGCGTCCCGCTCGATCGCCGCCCGGAAGACGTTGCGGCCGATTCGCCCAAAACCGTTGATCCCGACTCGAACTGCCATTGAACCTCCGCTGTTTGAAGTGCGCACGCGTTTCGCCCGCGGCTCGTGCGAAACCGGCGCCGAAGGCTAACGCGTGACTGGTCCCACCCACATGATGACGGGCCGAGGCCGGCGGCGGCATGCCGAGGCCCGGCGCTGATGTCCAGCGGGACGATCAGCGCCGCGACACGATCTCCAGCTTGTAGCCGTCCGGGTCGAGCAGGTAGGCGGCGTAATAGCGTCTGCCGTAATGGGGCCGCAGGCCGGGGGCACCCTCGTCGGTCCCGCCCGCCGACAGTCCTGCGCGGTGAGCCGCATCGACGGCGGCCTTGCCCGCCGCCGCCAGCGCGATGTGGCCGTAGGCGGGTGCCGGCTCGGCGCCGCCTGCCGCGACCCAGAACTCAGGCCCCGCCACGCCGTAGCCCACCGCGCGTTCGAGTTCGACGACCCGGCGCAGCCCCAACGGGAAGCACACCGCGTCGTAGAAGCCGGTGGACCGCTCGAGGTCGCTGACGTGCAGCCCGACGTGGTCGATCACGCCGGCCTGTCGGTGTCGCGATGGATCACCTGGACGATGTACTCGGGCGTCTGCTGGTATCGCTCGGCGAGGTGCTGGGCGATCGCGACCGAGCGGTGCCGGCCGCCGGTGCAGCCGATCGCGATCACCAGATGCGCCTTGCCCTCGGCCAGGTACTGCGGCAGCAGGTAGTCGATCAGCGGATGCAGACGGTCATAGAACTCGTCGAGCGACCCATCGCGGTCGATGAACTCGACGACGCTGGGGTCCAGTCCGGTGAGCGGGCGCAGCGTGGGCTCGTAGTGAGGGTTCGGCAGGAACCGCACGTCGAACATCAGGTCGGGATCGCGAGCCGGACCGTACTTGAAGCCGAAGCTCTCGAACGTCACGGCGAGCCGGCCGGGCGTGTGCGAGGGCAGCATCTCGTCACCGAGCTTGCGTCGCAGCTGGGCGGCTGTGATGCCGGTCGTGTCGATCACCGTGTCTGCGCGCTGGCGCAGAGGCGCAAGCGCCGACCGCTCACGTGCGATACCGGCCGCGACGCTGCCGTCAGGCGAAAGCGGGTGACGGCGGCGCGTCTCCTTGTAACGTGTCTGGAGCGTGTCCTCGCTCGCCTCCAGGAACAGCACGCGATGGTGGACGCCGAGCGTCTCGAGGCGATCTATCACCTCCGCAAGACCCTCGAAGTAGCTGCCGGCACGGACGTCGGAGACGACGGCGGCGTACTCGACCTTTGAGCCGCCGTGGGCGAACAGGTCAACGAGCGAGCCGATCATCTCCGATGGCAGGTTGTCGACACAGAAGTAGCCCTCGTCCTCGAAGGCCGCCATCGCGGTCGACTTGCCGGCGCCGGAGAAGCCGGTGATCACGACCAGATCACGGAGGGCGAACGGCTGGTCTTCAAGAGCGGTGGACACCGTGTCAGCTCTGTAACGGAATCGTGTCGAGTGTGTCGAAAGTGTGTCGTCCCATGGGCCCCCAACATGGGGGTTTACCAGGCATCGCAGATGAACCGGGCAGACATCCTGTGAACGGCAGCAGGCCCACGATCACCTGCGGACGCGCTCAGACTCCCGTCTTGTGAAGCTCGCGGTGCAGTTCGCGCGCCAGTTTCCCCGGAATCCCCGGCACCGCTTCCAGTTCCTCGCGGGAGGCCTCGAGCACCGCGTCGGGTGACCCGAAGTGTGTCAGCAACGCACGCTTGCGCGCCGGACCCACCCCCGGTAGGCCGTCCAGGATCGATGTCGTCAGCTGACGGTCACGCCGCTGCCGATGGTGCGTGATCGCGAACCGGTGCGCCTCGTCCCGCAGGCGCTGGAGCAGCTGCAGCTCGGGCGTGTCATGAGCCATGACCAGCGAATCGGGGCGCCCGGGGATGAAGACCTCTTCGATCCGCTTGGCCAGCGAGACCACCACCACGCCACGGTCACGGAACCCCTGCAGCGCTCGCAGACCCGCTGCCAGCTGTCCCTTGCCACCGTCGATCACGATCAGGTTCGGCAGCGCCGCAAAGCTCGGGTCGTATTCCCGGTCGTGGGGTGAGCGGTCCTCCTGCGCCTCGTACTGGGCCATCCTGCGCCCCAGGATCTCCTCCATCGCGGCGAAGTCGTCGGGCCCGTACTCGCCTCTCTGATCCCCGTCCGCGAGAGGTTGGCGGTGGGCTGGCGGATCTGATCGGGCCGGGGCCGCCACAGCCCCATCCCCGACGGTCCGCACCCTGAAGCGGCGATAGTCCGACTTCTTCGGCGCGGCGCCCTCGAACACGACCATCGACGCCACCGTGTTGGTCCCCATCAGCGTCGAGATGTCGTAGCACTCGATCCGGAGCGGAAGCGACTCCAGCCCGAGCGCCTGCTGCAGGCGGTCCATCGCCTCGGTGCGTTGCTGGCGGCGCCGCTCCGAGCGCAGCTTCTCCTGGTCAAGCGCGAGACGGGCATTGCGCTGAGCGAGCTCCAGGATCCGCCGCTTGTCGCCGCGTTCGGGCTCGCGGACCTCGACCTGCGAGCCACGACGCTTCGCCAACGCGGTCGAAAGCGGACCCACCCCTCCGCCTCCGGGGCCATCACTGCCGACTGCGCCCGGTTCGACCACGACAAGCGGCGGGATCATCAACGCTGACGCGTAGTACTGAATGATGAACGCCTCCGTGACCTCGGCCGGATCGGCGCCGGCGGCGTTGTCCAGGTAGAAGCTCTGGCGGTCCGAGAGCACTCCGTCGCGCACCTGCAGCACCTGCGCGTTGGCCTCGCCGTCGGCCACCGCGATCGCGATCGCGTCGAACGTTCCGCCCTGGTCGACAGCGACCCGCTGACGCTCGAGCAGCCGGCGCACAGCCTCCAGGCGGTTGCGCTCACGCGCGGCATCCTCATAGCGCTGCTCCGCGGCCGCCTGGCGCATCTCGAACTCGAGGCGCTGCTCGATATCCCTGTAGCGACCGGACAGGAACGCCATCACGCCGTCGATGCCGGCGCGATAGTCCTCACGGCTGACGTAACCAACACACGGGGCCTCGCAGCGCTTTATGTAGTAATCGAGGCAGGGCGACCCGCTCCGCCGGCCCGGCTGCGGGCCATCGCAGGTCCGAAACAGGAACACCTTGCCGAGCACCTCGAGCGTCGCGCGCGTGCGCTTGGCACTCGAGAACGGGCCGAAGTAGGCACGGTCGCGACGGTGACGCTCGCGGGTGAAGTAGACGCGCGGGAAGTCCTCGTCGAGGCTGATGGCGATGTACGGATAGGACTTGTCGTCGCGCAGGCGGATGTTGAACTTCGGCTGGTATTGCCGGATGAAGTTCTGCTCGACCAGCAGTGCCTCGGACTCCGTCTGGACCACCAGCGCCTCGATCTGGTCGATCATCGGCAGCAGATCGCGGCCCGCCCGCGTCGAGGGGTTGGAGAAGTGCGAGGCGACGCGCTTGCGGATCGAGACGGCCTTGCCGACATAGATGACCTTCCCCCTGTCGTCGTGGAACAGGTAGACGCCCGGCTCATCCGGGAGCTCTCGGCGGCGGTCGGCGGGCACGATCGACATGGGCTGTCGAGTCTATGTACCCACCCGAGTCGCGCCAACCGGCACGCGGTCAGCCAGCGGCCGCGGTCGACGCTCCGGTCCCAACAAGACTTGACTGATTCAAGAAAAGCGTAGACACTCTGGACTGGTGCCCACCCCGGACGAGATCGAGTGCAGCCTGCGCGACGCAGACCTGCGCGTAACGCGCCCTCGGATCGCCGTGCTCAGAGCAGTTCACAGCCATCCCCATGCAGACACGAACTCGATCATCGACTCGGTGCGCCTGCAGTTGGGAGACGTCTCTCACCAGGCGGTCTACGACGTACTGCAGGCGTTGACCGTCGCCGGACTGGTTCGACGGATCCAGCCGTCCGGCTCAGTCGCGCGCTATGAGGCCCGCGTTGCCGACAACCACCACCACATCGTCTGCCGATCATGCGGTGCGGTTGCCGATGTCGACTGCCGCGTTGGCGATACGCCGTGCCTGACCCCCACCCAACACCACGGTTACACAATCGATGAAGCCGAGGTGATCTACTGGGGCCTGTGCCCCAGCTGTGCCGGCCGGCACGCTCCCGTGCCGGCCTCGCAAACTCACGTCCCTTGACCCTCGAAAGGATCTCCCTTGTCTGATACCCCTGATGCCGTCCTCGGCGAAATCAACGACGATGCGGCCACAGTCGGCGGCTGCCCGGTTCCGCACGGCACGCTCATGCACCCGCTCAAGGGAGACCCCAACACCGAATGGTGGCCCAACCGGCTCAATCTGAAGATCCTCGCCAAGAACCCGGCTGAGGCCAACCCGCTTGGCGAGTCGTTCGACTATGCCGCCGCCTTCAGCAGTCTCGACCTGCCGGCGGTCAAGCAGGACATCGCCGAGGTGCTCACCACCTCTCAGGATTGGTGGCCCGCAGACTTCGGTCACTACGGGCCGCTGATGATCCGGATGGCGTGGCACAGTGCCGGCACGTACCGGATCCAGGACGGGCGCGGTGGCGCCGGTTCCGGTCAGCAGCGCTTTGCGCCACTCAACAGCTGGCCAGACAACGGCAACCTCGACAAGGCCCGCCGCCTGCTGTGGCCGGTCAAGAAGAAGTACGGGCAGAGCCTCTCCTGGGCGGACCTGATGATCCTCGCGGGCAACGTCGCGCTCGAGACGATGGGGTTCAAGACGTTCGGTTTCGCGGGTGGTCGCGTGGATGCGTGGGAGCCGGATGACGACGTCTACTGGGGCCCTGAGACGACCTGGCTCGGGGACCAGCGCTACACCGGCGCGCGTGACCTCGAAAACCCCCTGGCGGCAGTGCAGATGGGCCTGATCTACGTCAACCCCGAGGGTCCCAACGGAACTCCGAACCCGCTCGCTGCGGCGCACGACATCCGTGAGACGTTCCGGCGGATGGCGATGGACGACGAGGAGACAGTGGCGCTCATCGCCGGTGGCCACAGCTTCGGCAAGACCCACGGCGCCGGGCCGGCTGAGAGCGTCGGTCCCGAGCCGGAGGCGGCTGCGATCGAGCTGCAGGGTCTGGGCTGGGAGAACAGCCACGCAAGCGGCAAGGGCGCTGACGCGATCACTTCCGGAATCGAGGTGACATGGACGACCACTCCCACCCGGTGGGGCAACGACTTCCTTGAGAACCTGTTCGGATACGAGTGGGAGCTCGAGCAGAGCCCGGCGGGCGCGCACCAGTGGGTAGCCAAGGACTCCGAGGCGGTGATTCCGGCCCCTGATGCGGGTGGGGCGATGCGTAAGCCAACGATGCTGACAACCGACCTCGCGCTCCGGTTTGACCCAGACTACGAGCCGATCTCACGCCGTTTCAAGGAGAACCCGGATCAGCTGGCCGATGCTTTCGCGCGCGCCTGGTTCAAGCTCACACACCGGGATATGGGTCCTGTCGTCCGCTACCTCGGCCCCGAGGTTCCGAGCGAGGTCCAGCTCTGGCAGGACCCACTGCCCGACGCCCCGGCGGAGGTGATCAATGCCGAGGACGTCGCTGAGCTCAAGCGCCGGATCCTGGCCTCGGGCCTGAGTGTGTCGGAACTCGTGCAGACAGCATGGGCCTCCGCTTCGACCTTCCGCGGCGGCGACAAGCGCGGTGGCGCCAACGGCGCTCGGGTGCGCCTCGACCCGCAACGCAATTGGGAGGTCAACAACCCCCCGCAGCTGGTCGCCGTGTTGGGCAAGCTGGCCGGGATTCAGACTGCCTTCAGTGACGGTGGCCGCTCAGTGTCGCTCGCGGATCTGATCGTGCTGGGGGGCTGCGCCGCGATCGAGCAGGCGGCCGGCGAGGCGGGCTTCCAGGTGGAGGTTCCGTTCACGCCCGGCCGCGTGGACGCGGCCGCCGAGCAGACCGACGTTGTCTCCTTCGAGGCACTCGAGCCGCGCGCCGACGGATTCCGCAACTACCTCGCCGACGGCAACCCGCTCCCGGCCGAATATCTCCTGGTCGACAGGGCCAACCTGCTGACGTTGACCGCACCCGAGATGACCGTGCTGGTTGGTGGCCTGCGGGTGCTCGGCGCCAACTACGACAACTCGGCCACCGGCGTCCTGACCGCCACCCCGGGCCGCCTGACGAACGACTTTTTCGTCAACCTGCTCGACCTCGGCACCACCTGGACCCCGGCGTCGCCGGACTCATCGACGTTCAACGGCACCGGCCCAAGCGGCCAGCGCTGGACCGGCAGCCGAGCCGACCTGGTGTTCGGTTCGAACTCCGAGCTCCGCGCCGTCGCGGAGGTGTACGCCTCCGACGATGCCGGCGAGAAGTTCGTGCATGACTTCGTCGCCGCCTGGGACAAGGTCATGAATCTCGATCGCTTCTGAAGGTGTCACGGCGGGGGTGGTCGCGCTTGACCACCCCCGCCGCTGCAGCGGTCAGTACTCGCGCGTTGAGCGGTAGATGCTGTACAGGGCGTAGCCGCAACCGCCGAGGATCAGCAGCCAGACAACGGTGCCGATGCCGGACGCCCACAGCCGGTCCAGTGCCGTGATCGCGAGTGCCGCCACGCCCAGCGAGATGTAGACCACGGCGCGGCGTTGGTCGCCCAGCGAGTAGATCTCGGTCCGGTGCTCGCGATACAGACGCGCGGCGATCCACGCGAGCGCCGCCAGAAACGCGAGTGAAATCGCCTGCACAAAGAACGAAAGCGCGAAATCACCGCTCGGGATCGCGTACACGACCGCCGCGATCGCGAACACGATCACGGCGTTGCGAACGTTCGTCTGAAGCTGCGGAGTCACGTTGGCTGGTTGCGCGAGGTGGTCTGAGCCAAGCGTAATGCCGGCTCAGGGACTCTGAGCGCCCTGACGTCGTCGCGCGACCAAGCGGACGATGACGACGATCGCGGCGGTACCCGCAATCGCGGTCGCCACCCATGCTGCCGGCCGCTTGGCCCGGTTGACCGCCGCGTCGGCTCGCGCAGCGGTCTCCAACGCGCGCTGCGCCTGATCGAGCATCGCCTGCACCTGCTCGACCTGACGTTCGGCCTCAGCTATCTGTCTTGAGAGCTTCGACATGCTGTCTGCTCCGGACGCTCAGCACTTCGAGCTGGCGGCGCTGACGAAGCTGCTCACCGAACTCACGGCACCGACCGCCGCGGTGCCCACACTCACGAGGTCGCTGGCCGTCGGGGACGAGGGCAGCGCCTTGAGCGCGCTCTCCAGCGAGCTGACACTGCTCTTGATCGCACTCGTCTGTTGCGGGAAGTCGCTCTTCGCGGAGGAGACCAGGGTGTTCGCCTCGTTCTGGAGTTTCGTCCCAACCGACTGAAGTCCGCTGATGTCCTTGCTCGTGACCATCCCGGGAATGCTCTTGACGGTCTTCTCGAGGCTCGAACGGTCCGAGCAGTACTGCGGCTTGGAACTACCCCCGCAGGCGGAAACCGACAGGACCACGGCAACTACGCAGAGAACCACGGTGATGTGCATCACCGTCCGGCCTGTGAGCGAGCCCAGGCGGGCGCGAGCTGCGAGTGCTTCACGAGTTCCGGCCATCGGCCTGTTCAACATACACGTTCGCGCTGTCGAGCGGTGTGAGAACAGCTGCGGTAGGCATCCGCAGCTCGAACTCGAGGCCGCCCTCCGGCAGCGCCCGGGCGTCGATCCGCCCGCCATGCGCCAGTGCCACCGCCCTGACGATCGACAGCCCCAGCCCGAGGCCACCGTCACCACGGGCGACACGGTCGCCGCTGCCCCTGCGGAAGGGCTCGAACAGCTCCTCGAGCTGCTCAGGTTCGAGCTTCCGGCCTCCGTTGGCGATCCGCAGGCTGGGTGCACCGCCGCGCTCGCCGGTGACCACCCCGATCCAGCGATCATCCCCGGCGTTGCCGTTGTGGGTCACGGCGTTGTCCAGCAGGTTCGCGATCAGCCGCTCGAGCAGCGCCCGATCACCGCTCACAACGGCCGGTTCGAGTTCGCGTTCGAGACGGATGCCGGCCAACAGCGGCTCGCGAGCCAGCAGCGCCTCCTCCATCAGCACCGCGAGGTCAACCCTCTCCCCCGTGGCAACGCCGGCCTCACTTCGCGCCAGTGTCAGCAGAGCGTCCAGCAGCCGTTCCTGCTGTTCGGTCGAGGCGACTACGCGCTCGCATACACGGCGCAGCGACTCGGCCGAGGCCTCCGGATCAGCTAGTGCCACCTCCGCCAGCGTGCGCTCCAGCGTGATCGGCGTGCGCAGCTCGTGCGAGGCATTGGCCACGAACCGCCGCTGCGACTCGAATGCGCGCTCGAGCCGTGAGAGCAGCGCATCGAAGGTATCCGCCAGCTCGCCGAGCTCGTCACGACGATCCTCCTCGACGCCGAGCCGCTCGTGGAGGTTCTCGGCGCTGATCTCCTGGGCGCGCGCGTTCATCGTCCGCAGCGGGCGCAGTGCCCTTCCGGCCAGCCACCACGCCACCGCAATCGACAACAGCGCGACCACGATGAACGCGATCACAGACCACTCCAGCAGCGACGAGGCGTCAGAGGCCTGCTGGGCTTGGACCGCAACTTTGGCGCGGTGGGCGTAAAGGTGCGCCTGTGCCAGGAGCTGCCGCTGGCCGACACGCCTGATGCGCTTCAGCAGCTTCGACGGCGGCACCCGCTGCGCGCTCGGCGGTATTCCGGTGTGCACGCTGGTCTGAGTGGGTACCTTCGCGTTCTGGATCACGAACCAGGACCCAACTCCGGCCGGGAGCTCGAAGTTCGTCCCGCTGACCGTGATCGCCGTGCCGCTGCGGCTCTGGTTGTGCTTGAACAGCCCGTAGCTGACGGCCAGCAGTGCCCCGCCCGCGACAATGAACACGGCTCCGTAGATCAGTGTCAGCCGCAGTCGCAGCGTCATGCCGCGCCGGAAGCCCTGGGCCTGGTCAGATCCGGTATCCGCCACCGGGCACCGTCTCGATCATCTGTGGCTCGCCGAGCTTGCGGCGCAGGCGACTGATCGTCACCTTGACGACGTTGCTGAAGGGATCGGCCGCCTCGTCCCAGGCACGCGCCAGTAGCTCCTCGGCGGAGATCGCCGCACCCTGAGCTGCCATCAGCAGCTCCAACACCGCGAACTCCTTCGCGCTCAATTCCAGCCGCCGTCCGCCGCGGGTGACCGTTCGCCTCGCCGTGTCGACGCAGATGTCGCCGCTTTCGAGCACGGGCGGCAGTGCCGGCTGGGCCCGTCGAGCCAGCGCGCGTACACGTGCCACCAGCTCCGCGAACGCAAACGGCTTCGTGAGGTAGTCGTCCGCACCAATGCCGAGGCCCTGGACACGATCCTCGATCTCACCGGAGGCGGTCAGCATCAGCACGCGTGAGCGGCCTCCCCCAGCGGTCAGCCGCCGGCACACCTCGTCACCATGGATCTCCGGAATGTCGCGGTCGAGCACAATCACCTCGTACTCATAGACCTGTGCGTTGGCGAGCGCAGCCGCACCGTCGGCGACGACGTCGACGGCAAAGCCCTCGCGGCGAAGCCCCGAGGCGACGACCTCAGACAGCTCGGTGTGATCTTCGACGACGAGCACGCGCATGGACGCTCGACAGCATGCTTGGCGGGCGGTTACGCGACAGTAACGCAGCTTGAGGGTGGACCGAGCCGGGTCCAGCGTCGCATCCGCGCTCGTCAATCGATCTCGAGACGTTCTAAGCGCATTCTCATCGATCGCCGACAGACCGATTAATGTTCATGCATAGGGTCAAAGCCCAGTCACGATGGCGATCCGAGACCGACATGCCAGGCCGGGCAGGCCATCAGAAGGCCCTGAGCCGTCCGCGCCGCGGATGCTTGACCGTCGCGAGCTCGGCGCGCGTCGAGCCGAGCAGCGGCGGCGGGTTCGGCGACGGCGAGTCATGTTCGCGATGCTGGCCCCGTTGGCCGTGGTGGTCCTCTTCTTCGGGATCTCCTATGCGAATTACATGCTCAAACCGACGAGCATGACCTTCGCTGAGCGCTCCGCCGAGTGGGTGCGAGATGACGTGCCGTTCGGCAACTCGATCATCGACACCGCCGAGCACTACACGGCCGGCGCCCCGCGCAAGGGCGGCCCCGGCTTGACGCGTCTACCCGGCGTCGGGCTCAACGCAGCAGCGCCTCCGGTCACGCATCCCAAGCACGCCAGCTACACGCCCCCGCCGATCAAGCCGGTGTTCGCCAAGGCGCTGCCCGGCGAGGGCATCTGGCGTCATGCGGGCCCGTCTGTCGATGGTGGCCCACCCGTGCTCGTGACGAGCTACAGACCGAGCACGGTGTACCCGTCGATCGTCGCCTACGTCCTGTGGATCGATCACACCCGCACCGACCTGGCCTACTACCCCGGCCGCTACGAGCCGCCGAGCGCGGTCGACCGTGGGCCGATGATGGTTCCCGTCGACCAGCGCAGGCGACTGTTGGCGACGTTCAACGGCGGCTTCACCCATGTCGACACCAACAACGGCTCGGCGGTCAACGGTCACACCAACGAGCCGCTGATCGATGGCAACGCCACCCTCGTCGGGTACCGCAACGGAACCGTGAACATCGTCAAATGGACCGGCAGCACGACCGCACCTGCCAATGTCGCCTGGGCGCGCCAAAGCCTCACCCCGATCCTCTGGAACGGCAAGCTCAACCCCCTGTTGGACACCGACCCCAACAGCGTCCAGTGGGGTTACACCCTCGGCGGGGTTACGTACACGCCGCGGACGGGCGTCGGCGTCGACGCCCACGGCAACGTGATGTTCGTCGTTGCCTCAGACGCGACCGTGATCTCCCTCGCACAGATCCTCAAGCACATCGGCGCCGTTCGCGGGATGGAGTACGACATCAACCCCGAATGGCACACGATGATCACGTACTCCCATAAGAACGGTCTCGGAGCGCAGATGGTCGAGCCACAGGATCAGCAGACGGCTGACCGCTACCTCACCCCAGACGACCGCGACTTCATGGCCGTCTTTGCGAAGGTGCCAGGGCCCGTCACGGTTCCGTTCAAGTAGCTCGGCACACCGACTGTCGCCACCACGATTACACCGGCGTCACAGCCGCTGTTCCCATGGCGTAACCGGACACTGGTTACAACACGGTCGTGCTCCGCAGGATTCTTCCGCTGACAGCGCTGCTGCTGGTTCTGGCAGTCGTCGTCGTGATCGTCGCGTCCAGCGGCGGCCCATCGTCTCCGGGCGCTGCTGCCGGCACCACCGCGACCGGAGCGACCACGGTCCAGCGCCGCAACCTCGTGGCGACCGACACCGAGTCGGGAAGGCTCAGCTACGACAACCCTCAGACCGTCTACAACAGGCTCACTGGCACGATCACCTCGGTGCCTGAGGTCGGCCAGGTGATCAAGGCCGGCCAGACTCTATTCACGGTCGACAACCGGCCGGTGCTGCTGATGGACGGCTCGACTCCGGCGTATCGGGACCTCACCGCATCGGATCGGCCCGGCCCCGATATCTACGAGCTCAACCGCAACCTCGTCGATCTGGGTTACAACCCCGACGGCATCGTGATCGACGATACCTGGCAGACCGCCACCACCGCCGGTGTTGAGGAATTGCAGGACCACCTCGGCGAGACCCAGACCGGCACGCTCACCCTCGGGCAGGTCGTGTTCCTTCCCGGCCCACAGATGATCCAGACGGTCGACACTACCCTCGGCAGCGCCGCCAACTATCACTCAGGCTCCGGATCGAACAGCGAGTTCGTCGACTTCTCCAGGGACTCCCCGACCGGCACAGGCACCACGGGGACCGGCACGTCGACAACCGGGACCGACACCGGCTCGGGCGGCACGACGACACCGCCCTCGACGAGCACGGAAACTGTCACGACCACCACGGGCGCGACCTCGACGACGCCGAAGGCGAGCACCACACCGAAGGCGAGCACCACACCGAAGGCGAGCACCACACCGAAGGCGAGCACCACACCGAGCAGCAGCGGCACGGACAACCTGAGCAAGCAGACGCTGCAGAAGCTGATCCAGTTGGTCCGTGAGCAGCAGCGCCAACTCCAGGCCCAACAGCAAGCGACCAAGGCACCCGATTCCTCCGGAAAATCTCCGAGCAGCGGCAGCAAGAGCCCAAACACTGCCGGCAAGAACCCGAGCAGCGGCGGCTCGAGCAACGACAAATCCGACACGGGCAAGCCGAGCAAGACGGGCAACAGCGGCGGTGGCAGCGCGGTCGCGGTGCTCAGCACGTCCTCGACCAAGCTCGTGGTCACCGTCGACCTCGACGCAAGCCGCCAGTCAGAGGCGACCATCGGCGAGAAGGTCACGGTCGAAATGCCCAACGGCAGCACGCAGACCGGCGTTGTGACCGCTGTCAGTCCGGTCGCCCAGAGCTCGAGCTCGGGCGACTCCAGTGGCGGCGGCGCCAGCGGTGGCTCAGGCTCAGGGCCCTCGACCGTGCCCGTCACGATCGTGCTCGACAGGCCGGCCAGGGGTGGCGGACTTGACCAGGCCTCGGTCAGTGTGAACTTCGTCCAGAGCAAGGCCAGGAACGTCCTGTCGGTGCCGGTGACTGCATTGCTTGCCACATCCGGGAGCAGCTTCGCCGTGCAGGAGGCAGCCGCAGGCCATATGCTCATTCCCGTGCGCACGGGGCTGTTCGCCGCCGGTTACGTCGAGATCTCGGGCACCGGCATCCACCCCGGTCTGCGCCTCACCGACTCACAGGGATGAGCGTCGAGCTCGCCCATGTGACCAGGCGGTACCCCGGCGAGGTCACCGCGCTGCGCGATGTCAGCGTTGTGGTCCCGGCCGGTGATGAGGTCGCGGTCGTCGGGCCCTCGGGCTCCGGCAAGACGACGATGCTGACGATCCTTGGGACGCTCGAGCGGCCCACCACCGGCGAGGTACGCGTCGCCGGCCACGACACCGCCCAGGCCAGCGACGGCCAGCTTGCCGGCCTGCGTGCCCACCAGATCGGTTTCGTCTTCCAGGCGTTCCACCTGCAGGAATCGATGAGCGCGGTCGACAACGTCGCGACCGGGATGCTCTACACCGGCGTCGGGCTGGCGCGCCGCCGCGCGCTTGCCCGCGAGGCGCTGGAGCGAGTCGGCCTCGGTCACCGCCTCGAATTCCGACCCAAGCAGCTGTCCGGCGGTGAGCGCCAGCGCGTAGCGATCGCCCGGGCGCTGGCCAAACGGCCCGCCATCCTGCTCGCCGACGAGCCGACCGGAAACCTCGATTCGAAGTCGGGTGCCGGCGTGCTCGAACTGCTGCACGAACTCGCAGACGACGGCGCCACGCTGGTGCTGATCACCCACGATGAGAACATCGCCGCCGGCTTCCCGCGGCGCCTGCACATGCGCGACGGTGAGATCGTCGAGGACGAGCGTGACGAGTGAAGCGCCCGCCCCCAGCCTGAGCCCGACGCCCCTGCCACTGCGCCCGGCGCGCCTGCCCCCGCGCGAACTGCTCGGTGTGGCACTCCAGGGCCTGCGCACGCGCAAGCTGCGCGCAGCCCTCTCGGCACTCGGGATCGCGATCGGAATCGGCGCGATGGTCGCGGTAGTCGGCGTGTCGTCCTCGGCACAGGCAAACCTGATCGCCGAGATCGACGCACTGGGAACGAACCTGCTCACGGTCTCCCCGGGCACGGACTTCCTCGGCAACAGCGCGGTGCTGCCACCGACCTCAGTGCCGATGATCGGCGACATGCGCGGCGTCGACAGCGACGCGCCGATCTACCAGCTCACGAACGCATCCGTCTACCGAACGGCATACGTGCCGGTTGAGCAGACCGGCGGCATCGGTGTCGATGCCGCCAGCGACAACCTTCCGGCGGTTGTCGGCACCAGCGTGGCCTCAGGGCGCTTCCTCAACGCCGTCAGCGACCGCTACCCGGAGGTTGTGCTGGGCGCCCAGGCCGCCGCGACACTGCAGATCATCCGGGCCGGCGGCCACCTGATGGTCTATCTGGGCAACCGCTGGTTCGTGGTGGTCGGGATTCTCAATCCGGTCAAGCTCGACTCCTCACTCGACTCGGTGGCATTCATCTCCCTGCCGATCGCCGAGCGGCTGTTCGAGGCACTCCCACAGCCGAGCGAGATCTACGTGCGCACCAACCAGGAGGAGGTCACATCCGTCGCGAATCTGCTCCCGGTGACCGCCAACCCGCAGGATCCGAGCGGCGTCAGCGTTGACCGACCCTCGGACGTGCTCGAAGCACGAGCGGCGGCCAAGGGCCAGTTCACCACACTGCTGCTGGGTCTCGGAGCCGTCGCCCTGCTGGTCGGGGCCATCGGGATCGCCAACATCATGGTGATCTCCGTGCTCGAGCGACGCGGAGAGATCGGCCTGCGCCGTGCGCTGGGCGCGACCCGCAGCCACATCACCATCCAGTTCCTGGCCGAGTCCGCACTGCTTGCCGCCATCGGCGGCGTCTTCGGCCTGGCGATCGGAGCCGGCGCGACCGAGATCTACGCCGCAGCCAAGTACGAACCGTTCGTGGTGCCGCTCTACGCGCTGATCGCCGCGCCCTCCGCGGGCTTTGTGATCGGGGCGCTGGCAGGCCTCTACCCGGCCGGCAAGGCCGCGCGGCTCAGCCCCACCGAGGCGCTGCGAGCCTAGGACGCAAGCGCCTCGTAACGCTCGTAAAGCTCATCGACGGCCCGCTTCGCAGCCTCGTGCCGCGCGCTTGATTCGGCCGAGCGTTGGGGCGTGGACCAGGCCGCGGGATCGGCCAACTCCCCCTCGACCGCCTGCAGCGCCGCCTCCGCCTCCTCGATCTGCTTCTCGATCTTCTCCGCGCCGTTCCGCTTTGCCGGCGGCCCGCTGGCCGCCGGCTTCGACTTCGCCGGTGGTGCCTTGGCGAGCTTGGTCGCGACCGCCTCCGCCGCGCGCTGCTCGCGCACGCGCAGGTACTCAGGCCAGCCACCCACGTATGAGCGCAGAGTCCCGTCCTCGAACGCGACCGTACGGGAGCCGACAGCGTCGAGCAGCGCTCGGTCGTGCGAGATCAGCAGCAGCGAACCAGCGAACTCGCCGAGCGCGTCCTCCAGCGCCTCCCGGCTTTCGATGTCAAGGTGGTTGGTCGGCTCGTCGAGGATCAGCACGTTCGAGCCCGATTGCACGAGGATCGCGAGTGACAGTCGCTGGCGCTCACCGCCGGACAGCGCCTCGAGCGGCTTCTCGGCCTCCTCACCGCTGAACAGGAAGCGCCCCAGCAACGCCCTGGCGTTGGCCGGCGTCAGCCCAGTCCGATGCTGGCAGGCCTCGAGCACCGTGCGAGCGTTGCCGGCGCGCAGATCCTCCGAGTGTTGCGAGAGGAATCCGATCTTGACGTTATGACCGGTGTTCAACCTGCCCGTCACGACCGGTCCGGCCCCTTCGGCGGCTGGCGAGGGGCCGGCGGCGGCACCGCGCTTCACGGCCATGCCGGTGGCATCCCTCGCATCGGAGCCGTCGTCGGCAAACGGTCGCACGCCCGCGAGCGTCTCGATCAGCGTGGTCTTGCCGGCGCCGTTGGGGCCCACGACGGAGACGTGCTCACCGCGTTCGAGCCACATCTCGCCGTCTTGCAGCAGCACGCGGTCGCCGATGCTGACCCGACCGTTCTCGAACTCGAACACGACGCGCCCGCTGCGCTCCGGCGGTTTGAATGCGAACGCCAGACCGTCGCGGTCGCGCTCACCGCGGTCGATCCGGTCGATCCGGTCGAGTCGCTTCTGGCGCGACTGCGCCTGGCGCGCGCGGGTGCCGGCACGGAAGCGCGTGACGAACTTCTCGAGCCGAGCGATCTCCGCCTCCTGGCGCTCGATCGCCCGCCCAAGTGCGAGTTCACGCTGTGCCTTCTCCGTCCGCCACTGATGCCAGCTGCCCGGGAAGAAGCGGCCGCGACCAGCCTCCAGCTCGAGCACGGCGGTCGCCACCGACTCCAGGAACCAACGATCATGCGCGATCAGGATGACGGCCGCGTCGAGTGCCGTCAGATGTGCCTCGAGCCACTCGAGCGAGGCGATGTCGAGGTGGTTGGTCGGCTCGTCCAGCAGCAGAAGATCCGGGTCGCCGGCGAGCGCTCGGCCCAGTGAGGCGCGCGTCAGCTCGCCGCCGGAGAAGGAATCAAGGGTGCGATCGAGCGCATCCTCGTCGTTGAACCCCAGTCCGTGCAGGGTGGCGAGCGCCCGCTCGCGCCAGGTGTAGCCGCCGGCGTGCTCGAGGGCCGCCTGCGCATCGGCGTAGGCGGCCAGTGTCGGCTCCTCGTAGTCGCCGCCGGCCATACGCTGCTCGAGGCGCTCCAACTCGCCCTCCAGCGCGATCAGCTCAGGCGCACCGGACAGGACGTAGTCGCGCAGGGTCATGTCACGATCGCGCGGCGGGCGCTGGTCGTGCAGGGCGATCTTCGTGCCCTTGGCGAGCACGAGTTCGCCGCCATCGATCGACGCCTCGCCCGAGAGCATCCTAAGCAGCGTCGTCTTTCCTGCCCCGTTGCGACCGGACAGCGACATGCGGTCACGGCGCTCGAGCTTGAACGAGATCCCGCGCAGCAGCGGCTCGCCGGAGATGTCCTTGCTGAGGTCGGATGCGATGACAACGGCCATGTCCATGATGGTAAGGAGTGCAGCTACGCTCAGTCGATGCCCCGACGCGAGCATCCGCCCGTGCCGCCGCACGACTTCCCGCCGGCCCGCACCGTGATCGTTCCGGACCGCGGCGAGTTCTTCCTGCGCGACAGCGGCGGCGATGACCCGGTCATCCTGATGCTGCACGGCTGGACGGCCAGCGCCGACATCAACTTCGGCGGCCTCTACGACGACGTGATCGCGGCGGGGTACAGGGTGATCGCGATCGACCATCGCGGTCACGGGCGTGGCCTTCGGCAGCTGGGCCCATTTCGTCTGCTGGATTGCGCGGCTGACGCGGCAGCGGTAATCCGAACGCTGGATCTTGGACCCGCGATCGTCTACGGCTATTCGATGGGAGGCGCGATCGCGCAGCTGATCGCGCGCGACCACCCGGACGTGGTCGACGGCCTTATCCTCAGCGGCACCGCGCAGCACTGGCAGGAGCAGGAGCTCCGCCGCTACTGGAAGGCGATGCCGCTGCTGGGACTCGGACTCTCGCTCGCTCCCCGCCACGGCTGGCGGCTCGCACTGGAGCGCAACGGGATCGCCCCAGGACCGAGCACCGCCTGGCTGTATGCCGAGATGAAGCGCCACAACGCCCGCGACCTTGCGCAGGCCGGTCGCGAGCTGGGCCGTTTCGATTCGCGTCCATGGCTTGCGCCGCTCTCGGTTCCGGTCGCGGTCGTCCTGACCACGATCGACGACGCCGTCCCGCCCGCCAAGCAACACGAGTTGGCCGCGGCGCTCGGCGCGAGGGTGTTTGAGGCGCCCGTCCGCCACATCGACGTTGCCGCGATGGCCGAACCGCAGTCGGCGGAGCGCTACAACCCGGCGCTGCTGGCAGCACTCGAGCACGTACGCGCGACCGCGGCATCAGGTACGCTTGCGCGCGATGACTCGTAAGCGAACCGCCGGCGTTGCGCTGTCTGTGATCGCGTCGATGCTGGCGTTCGCGCCGTCGGCGCTGGCGGTCTCCCACGGCGGCCAGGGCATCTGGGGCTCGACGACCAGTCTGACGGTCACGTACGCCATGTTCATCGTCATGGGCCTGTTCATCGTGGTGATCATCGTCTTCTCGCTGCTCCAGAGCTCGCTCGAGCATCGCAAGCACGCTCGCGTGGACGCCGCCAAGCGTCGCGAGTCGTCCGCCCAGTGGAAGGGCGGCTGGTAGCGCCGGAGGCGGCGAAGCGGCGTGGGGCTATGACCTCGGTCGCTCGCGTAGGCGTTAGTGTGGGCGGATGGCGTACTTCGTAACCGGAGCCACCGGCTTCATCGGCAGCAATCTCGTTCCGCTGCTGCTCGAGCGGACAGCGCGCAGACGCGGCGCGGCCGCTGACATCCACCTGCTCGTCCGCCGCAGCTCGACCGTGAGGCTGGAGCGCCTGATCGACAGCTGGACCGCGGGCAAGCCCGCTGCCCGAGCTCGGCTGAAGCCCGTGATCGGTGACCTCTATGAGCCGCTCCTGGGGTTGGATCCGGACACGACCGCACAGCTGCGCCAGCACGGCATCGAGCACTTCTTCCATCTCGCGGCCGTCTACGACATGACCGCCAGCGCGGCTGTCAACGAGCTCGCGAACGTCGAGGGCACGGATCACGCACTCGCGCTGGCCGAGGCGCTCGGCGCCAGGTTGCTGCACCACGTCTCCTCGATCGCCGTCGCCGGCGGGTACAGCGGCACCTTCAACGAGGACATGTTCGATGTCGGCCAGCCACTTGCCCACGCCTACCACCGCACGAAGTTCGAATCCGAGCGGATCGTGCGCGAGACGGCCACCATCCCGTGGCGGATCTACCGACCGTCGATCGTGGTCGGCGACTCGCACAGCGGCCGGATCGACAAGGTCGATGGGCCCTACTACTTCTTCCCGTTGCTCAAGCGCGCTCACGCGCTCATACCAGAGTGGCTGCCGCTGGTCGGACCCGAACTCGGCGACACGAACATCGTTCCCGTTGACTTCGTCGCAGCGGCGCTTGACCACATCGCGCACAAACCAGGTCTGGATGGCCAGGCATTCCACCTCACGGACCCCAGCGGCGCGCGCGTGATCGACGTGCTCAACACCTTCGCGAGCGCCGCTGGCGCGCCGCGCTTCGCGGTCACGATCGAACCGGGGCCACTCGCGGCCGTGCCGAGGCGCACGGCCGCCGTGCTGATGTCGTTGCCCGGTGCCCAGGCTGCACGCCGAGCGCTCCTTGCAGAGTTCGGACTCCCGGACGAGGTCGTCGACCATGTGAACCTGACCGCGCGGTTCGGCACCGAACAGACACGAGCGGCGCTGGATGGCTCAGGGATCGACGTGCCGCCGCTCGAGGGCTATGCGGACACGCTCTGGGACTACTGGGCGCGCCATCTCGACCCGGAGCTTGCTCGGCGCCCCGACATCGCCGCCGCCGTTGCCGGCAAGACCGTCCTGATCACCGGAGCCTCGAGCGGCATTGGCCGCGCGACGGCGCTGCTGCTGGCTCGCCAGGGCGCGTCAGTACTGCTGGTCGCCCGGGGGCTCGAGCAGCTCGAGCAGACACTCGATGAAATCGAGCGCGATGGCGGCTCCGCCCACGTCTACCCGGCGGACCTCTCCGAACCGGAGTCCGTCGATGCGCTGCTCGAGCGTGTCCTCGAGGAGCACCCCCAGATCGACGTGCTGGTCAACAACGCCGGACGCTCTATCCGCCGCTCGATCGAGCTCTCCTACGACCGCTTTCACGACTTCGAGCGCACGATGCAGCTCAACTACCTCGGCACCATCCGCCTGATCATGGGCGTTCTGCCCGGCATGCGCGAGCGGCACCTTGGACATGTCATAAACATCTCCTCTATCGGTGTGCAGACCAACCCGCCGCGTTTCTCGGCCTACGTGGCGTCGAAGTCAGCACTCGACGCCTGGACACGCGTTGTCAGCTCCGAGTGCATCAGTGACAACGTGCACTTCACGACGATCCATATGCCGCTGGTGAAGACCCCGATGATCGAGCCGACCAAGCTGTATGACCGCTTTCCGACGATCACGCCCGAGCAGGCGGCGGAGATGATCGCCGAGGCGATCCGCACCCGGCCCAAGACGATGGGAACGCACCTGGGCGTGCTCGGCGAGGTCAGCTACGCGCTGTTCCCGAAGCTGGTAGACCAGGTGCTCTCCACTGCTTATCGCGTGTTCCCCGATACGGCCGCGGCACGTGGCCAGGGCGATGCTGCTGAGCACGCCTCGACCGAGCAGGCGCTGTTCGCCCGGCTGATGCGCGGCGTTCACTGGTAGCCCTCGAGCAGCAGACCCTCCCGTAGACCGCCGCGCCCGAGCTCCAGGGGCGCCTCGAACAGCTCTGAGACCGTGTCGAGGATCAGCAACCCGCCGGCGAGCAGCTGCGCGCGCTGCGTGTCGATCCCGAACCGTCGCGCCAGCGCCGAGGAGTCAAGTTGACCCACCGCCGTGAGCAGACGCTCGAACGCCAGCCGGTCGAGAATCAGCTCCTCGCCCGGCGGCGACGCTGACCTCCCGGAGCTGCCGGACGTGTTTGCGGATGACGCGCCGGCGGCTGTGGCAACGGTCCGCAGCGACGTGGCACTGCCACCCACAGCGATCACTCGCGCTGCCGGCCGCGGCCGCACGGTCGCGAAGCTGGCCTGTACCTCCTCACGCGCGCGGGCCAGCTCGGCGTCGGTCGGCGGGTCCGAGCGCAGGCAGCTCGCCGTCACGTCACCTGAGCCGATCGGGACCGACTCCCACCAGCGCACCCGGAGCGGTGCCTCGCCGACCGCCAGCTCACATGACCCGCCGCCGGCATCGACGACGGCGAGCGTGCCGCTGACGGCACGAGCCGCCCAGGCAGCCCCGGTGAAGGCGAGGCGCGCCTCCTCTGCGCCCGTGAGGATCCTCGTCTCGAGGCCCGTGCACGCACCCGCGATCAGTTCGACGAGCCGGTCGCCGTTGCTCGCGCGCCGGACGCCGGCCGTCGCGACGCACTGAATCTGCTGCGCACCCAGCTCCTGGGCGATCGCGAGCTGGTCGCGGACGGTCGCCACAACCTCGCCGAGCTTTGCCTCGGGAATCGCGCGGTCCTGGTCAAGTGAACGGCCGATCTGCGTGAACGCCCGCTCCTGACGGCACATGAGGAGGTCATTGCCCACGCAGTCGGCGACGAGCAGTCGCGTCGTGTTGGAGCCGATATCGATGCACGCGCGGCGCAAGCCGCAAAACTACGCCGCGGCGGTGTCGGCAGGCAACTTCTCAGACTCGGCCGTGGCCCGACCGCTCGCCGCAGGCTGGACAACGAGCCCGGTGGCCCGACGCGCTGCCGGCACAAGGAATCCAGATGCGCCAGCCACCAGCAGGAAGCACGTCGCCAACCAGAAGGCCTCGGTGAAACCGGTCACGGTCGGGACCCCACCGATCGTGTTCCCGGCAATGAAGGTGGCGGAGATCTGGCCGCCCAGCGCGCCCCCGAGTGTTCGCATAACCGTGTTCATGCCGCTTGCGACGCCGGTCTGGTGCGGTTCGACGGCGCCCACGATCAGGTTGCCCAGCGCGGCGAACGCAAGACCCATCCCGGTTCCAAGCAGCGCCATGGTGATCAGGACGTCGTAGGGGTGGCTGTGCTGGAGCGCCGAATAGAGAAACGCCGCGGCAGCCACGAAGGAGCCCACGATCAACGCAGCCCTGGACCCAAAGTGGCGCGAGACCCTGCCGGCGAAGCTGCCGACCACGGTCATGCATATCGCGGAAGGCAGCAGATAGAGGCTCGAGGCGACGACCGACGCACCGAACCCGAAGCCGGTGCTCTTCGGCAACTGCGCGAACTCAGGAAACACGATAAACGCGGCATACATGCCGGCACCGATCAGGAAGGCAGCGAGATTGGTGGTCCACACGCCGCGGATCCGCATCATCGCCATGTCCACCAGCGGGTTGTCACTGCGGACCTCTATCAGGACCCAGAGCCCGATAACCAGCAGACCGGCTGCCATCAACCCGAGCGACTTGACCGAGCCCCAACCCCACACCGATGTCTGAGCGATGCCGATCAGCAGGAGGCTCATGCCCACGGTCATCACCGCGGCCGCAAGCCAGTTCACGCGCCCCGGTGCCCGTACGGGCGACTCGGGGATCCAGCGCCACGTGCAGGCAGCCGCGATCAAGGTCACGACCAGCGGTATCCAGAAGATCCAATGCCAGCCCAGATGCTCGGTGATCAGCGCGCCGATCACCATCCCCAGACCAGCTCCCACCCCGAGGATCGAGGACATCAGACCGATACTGCCTGCGACGCGCTCCGGAGGGAATTCGTCGCGCGCGATCGCGAACGCAAGCGGAAAGATCCCCCCGGCGACGCCCTGGATCACGCGCGCGGCGATCAGCACCCCCAGCGAGTTCGAGACCGCCGCAAGCAGCGTGCCGAACGCCAGGACCAGCAGCGTCCACAGCAGCACCTTTTCCTTGCCATACATGTCCCCCAGGCGCCCGATCACGGAGGTTCCGACCGAAGCAGAGAGCAGAAACGCCGTCAGCAACCAGGTCGTGCCGGTCTGCGTCGCATGTAATTCGTGCTGGAAGGTCGGCAGCGCCGGGATCACTGCCGAGGACAGCACCGCATATGCGAGACCAGCAGTGCACAACACGGCGAGGATCACGTTCGGGTGAACGTCGTGTGCGCGGTGCGGCGCGTGAGGATGAGTGTGACTGTGCCGTGCGTCCGCTCCGGCCGACTGATCGGACATCGTTGGTACTGTAGCGGAATGAGCATTCCGGCACCTGCTGCCCCGGGCCCCGATTGGGCCGACGTCGAGCCCGAGCGTGAGTGGAACACGCTCACCACCGAGGTCAAGCACGAGCGCATCCTGTGCGCGGCGGGCCGGCTGTTTGCGAGCGAGGGACTTGATGCGTCGATGCCGGCGGTTGCGGCTCTGGCCGGAGCCGGCGTCGGCAGCCTTTACCGCCAGTTTCCCTCCAAGCAGGACCTGATAGCCGAGCTTGTGATCCGCCGTCTTGAGCAGATCTCCAGCGCCGCTGAGGACGCGGCTGCGCAGGACGGCGATCACTGGGACGCGCTTCGGGAGATGTTGTGGACGACTCTGAAGCGCCAGGCGGCCGATGATTTCCTCGGCGCTGCCTGGAGCCAGGTCGAGCATCACGAGCGTGTGCTCGTCTCAGCCGCCGCGGCAATCGCCTCGATCGAACGGCTGCTCGACCTTGCCCGGGGCGAGGGCACGCTGCGGCCGGATGCCTCGGCACTCGACATCCGCCTGGTGTTCGTCGCTGCGCGCGCCGCGCGTCAGGTCGAACCCGAGGCGTGGCAGCGGCTGTTTGAGCTGATGCTCGATGGATTGGCCGCTCCTCGACAGCATGCAGACGATGACTGAGGAATTCAGGATCGGGACGGCGGAGCAGCAGCACGGCGCCTTCGTCCGCCAACAGAGCCGCTTTCGCGATTGGGTTACAGCCGACGGGAGCAGCGGCTTTGTCCCAGAGGCCGGGCGCTACCACCTCTACGTGTCGCGTGCATGCCCGTGGGCGCACCGCACGATCATCGGCCGACTGCTTATGGGCCTCGAGAATGCGATCTCGATCTCATTTGTCGATCCGATTCGCGACGAGCGCGGCTGGGGCTTCACCGTGCCCGGGCGCTACGAGGACCCTGTCAACGGTTTTGCATTCCTGTCGGACGCATATCTCGTGAGCGACCCGGCGTTCAGCGACCGTGTCACCGTTCCCGTCCTCTGGGACAAACAGCGCCGGACGATCGTCAATAACGAGTCGCCGGAGATTCTGAGGATGCTCTCGACGGTGTTTGCACCGCTTGCGTCCCACCCGATCGAGCTATACCCGACAGCCCTGGCCGCCGAGATCGACGAACTCAACGATCACATCTACGAGTCGGTCAACAACGGCGTCTACAGGGCGGGGTTCAGCACCAACCAGCGCGTCTACGAGAGTGCGGTCCGGCCTTACCTGCGCAACCTCTACCAATGGCCTGGCATAGAGGAGACGGTTTCCTTCGATGAGATCCGCGCCCATTACTACAGAACGCATTCGCGGCTGAACCCGCAACACATCGTCGCCGTGATGCCGGCGCTCGACTTCGACGCACCGCACCAACGCCACAGCCTATGA
Source organism: uncultured Conexibacteraceae bacterium (assembly GCA_963848435.1). Taxonomy (GTDB): domain Bacteria; phylum Actinomycetota; class Thermoleophilia; order Solirubrobacterales; family Solirubrobacteraceae; genus Palsa-465. Next base: position 337,822 of record CAWKDQ010000012.1, read on the forward strand.
GGAGAGGCGGCGCCCTCCGTGGCCTGCCGTCCCTCTGACTGCGCTGCGCTGGGAAACCGTCAGTCGAGCTCGAGCTGATAGATCCAGCCGACCAGTACGCGCCGGCCCAGCGGTGCCCAGCGGATCGAGCCGGTACCATCCGACACTGAGGTGGTCACCTTCAGGTTCACGTGCTGGCCTGGATGCAGCTCGGCGGGCACGGCGCCACCGCCCATGGCCACGACCTTCGGATGCAGGATCTGGCCCCCATCGGTCAGGACCGTGAAGGCCGCGGCTGAGACCGGCACTCGACCCTTGACCGCGGCCAAGGTCACCACGAAGGAGGCCGGCACCGGCTTGGCGTCCGGCCACGCGCCGCTCTGCACGTAGGAGGCGACCCACCCGGGTATCTGCGGGCCCACGGCGGTGATGTCGGTGGCGCCGGACGGCAACACCGCGTGAACGGTGTAGCCCTGCTCCTCGCCGAGAATCGGCTTGGTCGCGGTCGCGACCTCGAGCTTCGGCGCGGCCGTGCTCAGCTTCGGCAACCACTTCGGAAGGTGGCCGTAGCTCGTGACCCGCCCGGCCGTGTTCTGGCCGCCGCCGCTGCCCAACAGGATCACGAGCGACACCGCTGCCGCCGTTGCAGCAACCACTGCCGCCAACGCCGTGCGGGGGCCGGGCCTGAAGGCCCGGCCCCCGCCGGTCGAGGAGTTGGCGGCGCTCGGCGTGCCGCTAGACATCACCTGAACCGTCGCTCCGACCGCGCCTCGATAAGCGGCGCACGGTTCCAGCCGACCGGATTGGTGAACACATCCGAGCCAAACGGCGCGAGACCCTTCTGGGCCGCGAAGCCGATGTGACCCTCACCGTCAATGCCCGGAGAGCTGTGCTCGACACTGAAGATGTCCTCGAGCGAGCGCAGCAGGCTGTAGTGGTTGTAGTCGGTGTTGCTGACCGTGCCCGGCTTGATGTACGGGCTGATCAGGACCGCACCGGCGTCGCCGCCACCCAACGTCGGGTCGAAGGCGTCGTAGTACGGGTCCGTTGCAGCACTCAGCGGGCCGAGCGTGAGCGTGCCGGTGTAACCGCCGTTGACGGTCACCGGGTTGCCCGAGGCATCCACCAGCTGGAATGCCCCGGTGTCGACGGCACCGCGCGGGTTCGATGCGCTCGACGCCGTCGCGTTCTGCGCGGTGTCGGTGACGTTGCCCACGTAGACGGCGCCGCTGTAGCTCGAGTTCGAGCCATCGGTCAGTGCCACCGTGCCGGTGAAGGTCACCGGCTGGCCCTCGTTCTTCAGCGTCGGTGTCGAGCTGCTGCTCGCCACCACATAGCTGACAACGCTCGAGCCGCTGCCGATCGTGACGCTCGGCGTCGTGACCGATCCCTGGGTCGAGCCGGCCAGGTCAGAGAGACAGGTGGGCATCGACAGGTAGCCCTCGGAGTTGGCGGTGCCATTGCTGCACCCCGCCAGCGAGCCGTTCGCGGCGTTGGGCCGGTCGACTCCGGCGCCACCACCCGGACCTGGGTCGAGGACCTGGCCGGTCGCCGAGGTCACCACGGGCAGGTTGGCGCCGGTCGGCTCCCAGTTGACCGAGCGCCCGAACAGGGTCTCCCCCGCCTGGTCGGTGATCAGCGAGCCGTAGGCCGTCGACGGAAGCAGCGTCGAGTTGGCGAAGCTGTTCTGCCACGTGAACGGCGGGTAGGACTCGTCATAGGTGACGACGATCAGTCCGTTGTCCTGGAACGCCGGCGACTTCTCGATCTCGGGTACGACGATCGAGAGGAACTTGCTCTCCGCGTACGTACCGCCGGTGTAGTTGGCCGGTGACGGGATCGAAGATGCGGTCGTGTCGCTCGAACTCAGACCGGACAGGTTGTTTCCGGCGCAGACCGAATCATGGCCGTTGCTGCAGTTGTCCGGAACGATGTAGTTGAACTCAGGCGTCGTGTTCTCGTGCTGCAGGTCCTTGTAGAACTGATCGTTGGGCCCGAAGATCGCCGCGAGATGGTCCGCACAGGTGCTTCCGCCGGTGCCTCCACCCATCGAGGATGGGAGCAGTGACTCGAACCACGGCAGCGGACTGTGCTTGGCCACGTACTGGTCGCTCGGGTTGGCGCTGCCGTTGACGTAATACGGCGAGGTCGCCTTCGCGTCCGGGTTGCTCGTCTGGCTCGCCGAAGGTGCCGGCCCGACACTGTCTGCCGGTGCGGCGCAGGTTGGGACCGACGACTGGTTGATCGGGTTCTCGGTGGTGGCCGCGTCGTAGGTCCCGTCGGAGTTGCCGAGATCCTGCGCGTAGACCTTCCAACTGTCGTGCGCCTGGTCGAGCTGGTTGAACAGCGTGGGAACACTCGACGGATACACGCAGCCGTTGTCCCCCGATGGCGCGTTGGCGCCGGCTGCCGACACGAACTGGCCATAGTTGGCCGTTCCGGGGGTGTCGTCGTAGGTGCCCGCCATTTTGGCGTACGCGGGGCAGTCACTCTGGGTATCGGTGACGGGCGCCTGGCCACTGACCATCGACAGGTAGTTGTCCAGGCTCGAGTGACCGGTGCCGTAGTAGTTGGTCAGCAGCGCGCCCTGCGACGGCAGTTCGCTGAGGTACTGACCCTGCGTGCCCTCAAGCGGGGTGAAGCTCGCGTTGTAAGCCTTGTTCTCCAGCACGATCACCCAGACGTGCCTGACCTTCCCCGACTGGACGCCGAGGCCATCGTTGGCCGGCGCCTTGTAGCCATAGGGAACCTGATTTGGAAGATCGGTTCCGGTGGTGACGGTGTCGGCCAGCGCCGTGGCGCTGAACGCCAGCGACGCGAGCACGCTCGCTGTCACAGCCATGGCCATCGGTCCCCGGCGTGCTCTGCCGGAGGACCTGCTCGCCGCGCCGCCCGCGCGGCGCCAGAAATCCTTCACAGGAGTTCTCCCTTGTCATTGATCTACGTTGACGACGAGTTGGATCCTCCCGCCCGACGCAGGTGCCGGATGTGACCGCACGGTAAACACGTTGTGACTTCGGCGTTCCCATCCAGTTCACAACTTCGTCTTCACCCTGCGAAGTCGGTGCCCGTGCCCCCGATCGCCTGCTGAGGGTCACCGACGGCGTCGGTGAGCCGACGGTCGACCACATCACTCCTGTCGGCGGCGGCTACTTCTTCGCGGTTCCCGGGGTTCGTGATCAGCAGGACTCGTACGCGAGTCGTCTGTTCGCCTGAACGGGCTGCGGGCCCGCTGGCCCGCAGCCACCAGATCGCCGGCGCCCTGGTGTGACGCACCGGCCGTCGCCACGTCGCGCGGGTAGGTGTGGCGAGCGCGCAGCAGCGAGATACCGGCGGCGACGAGCGCGACGAGCATGACCAGGAACGTGATCTCGAGGCCGCGCGCCTCGCTCGGGCTGATCGCGGGAATGTTCTTGGTGCCGGGCGGTGCCTGCTTCACCTGCGCGATGCCGGCGATCCCTGCGGCCAGCAGGCCGAAGAGGATCGGGGCGAGTGCCTGCGCCAGCGAGCGGATCACGGTCCGCACGCTCTCGGCCCGGCCCCAGAGGCCGGCGGGCATGATGTCCAGGCGGGCGGCGTCAAGTGGTGGGTTCGCGGCTGACAGCAGCGCCGCGCCGCCGACGTCGAACCACAGAGCCGGCGTCAGATGGTCGGAGATCAAGCCCGGGATCAGCAGGCCGGCCGCCCCCAGATAACAGACCGCCGGAATCCACACGCGGCTGTTGAGCGCCCCACGCCGCAGCAGCCGGTCGTCCAACCAACCGCTCACGAGCGTGCCGATCAGCGCGCCGATCACCAGCAGCGCCAGCACCAGCTCCGACTCGGCCTGACCGACGTGGTAGTGACCGCGAACGAAGAGCAGCGCGAACGTCGACAGCCCGGCGAAGAAGAAGTAGCCGAGCGACGAGCTGATGATCATCAGCACGTTGGTGGGGATCGAGAGGATGTAGCGAACCGATTCGATCAGCGTCAGCGTTCGTGGATCCTCGTGCAGCACCAGATCCGGATCGGGCTCGACACCGAGCCGCTCGGCCGCCTCACGCGCGAGGTCGTCGCGGATCGGCGCGGCGGTCTCGTCAGCGTCGTCCTGGAGCCAGTCATCGGTTCGAGGCTTGGCCCTCGCCTTGGCTGCCGCCTCGACCAGATCGGTCACGCCCGGTTCGAGGTGGCTCTGGCCGCCGCGCAGTGGCTCCGGAACCGTGCGGTACAGCTCGCGCGCAAGAAAGAAGCCCGGGATCGCCAGCAGCACGAACGAGACGCGCCAGCTGATCGCACTGGCGACACTGCCGCTGATGATGAAGCCGAAGGCGTTGCCTGCGATCTCACCGCTGAGGATGTACGCGTAGATGCGGCCGCGCTCTCTGGCTGGGAAGTAGTCGCCGGTCAGCGATGCGATCGCCGGCCCGGCGGTCGCGACCGCCACGCCGAGGATCAGGCGCGTCAACAGCAGCGACGAGTAGCTGCCGGCGAAGGCGCTCATCAGCGTTGCGAAGCTCCAAAAGAGAATGCTCGCCGACAGCATCGGGACGCGCCTGGTCCGGTCGACCAGCAGGCCGACGGGGATCGTGGCGGCGGCACCGACCAGCAGCGCAATCGAGCTCAGAAGCCCGATCTGTGTGGTCCCGATCGTGGTCCCCGGAAAGGCGTGCTGAAGCTGCGGCGCCATCGCGCCGATGCTTGCGGTGTCAGCTCCGTTGAGCGCGAGCACGAGCCCGAAGATCACGACCACGCGAGCGCGCGCAGGACCGCCGACGCGCCTCACCACCTCGCCGCGAATCCGACGAGCGCTCCAGCGCGACGCGCGTCCGATGCCCTGCGCGATCGACGCGCCTACGGAGCGCTCAGCCATTGCCACCGCGCGTGACCACGCTGCCAGTATGGCCGACGCGCGTTATGAATCAGCTAATGCCGGTGCACTTCCGAGCCGGCTTGCTCGGGCACGTAGGAGCCCTCGAACCACCAATTCATGTCGTGCGTGAACGGCGGCAGCAACCGGTCGTAGAGCTCCGCGCGCGACAGCTCGCGCGGCACCGGCACGAGCGGCTGTCCGTGCGAGAGCGCGGTCAGGAGTTGCGATGCGTGCTGCTCGGCCAGCAGCGCCCGGAACACGGCCTCACGCACCGTGGCGCCGACGATCACGGCGCCGTGCCAGCGCAGCAGGCCCACCGCCTCGTCGCCCAGGATGCCTATCAGTCGCTCAGCCGTTTCGCGGTCGCGGACGAGCTCTGGCTCATCGAACACCGGCATCCGCTCCGGCCAGAACGCCGCGTGGAACATCAGCAGCTCGCCTGGAACCTCACGCAGCGCGCTCAACGCCGTCAGTGCCGGCGAATGCACGTGGATCAGCGATTTGATGTGGGGCTTGAGGCGGTGGATCTCGGAGTGCATGTACAGCTCGAGCGGCCGGCCGGGCTCGAACTCGTCATCGAGGTGCAGCTCGAGGATGTCGGAGGCGCGGCAGCGGTCCTTGCGGGTGCCGGCGCCCGGGCAGAGCAGATAGCGCTCGGGATCGTCGGTCAGCAGGCTGATGTGCCCGAACATGCCGATCATCTCGTGGCGCCCGAGAATCCTCGTGCCGGTCGCGACTTCTTCGCGAAGGAACCGCTTCGAATCTGTCATTTTCATTTCGCGGCCGCTCCCGCCGGCCAGCGTCGTAGCACAACTCGCTCGGCTGAGCCGAGTGCGACATTGATGAGGATGCCGATGATCCCGATCACAGCCAGCATCGCGAAGGCGTCGGTCGAGCTGAAGGTCTGCTGATACTGGACGAGCAGGTAGCCGATGCCGCCGGTCGACAGCAGGAAATCAACCAGCAGGGTGATGATCAGGCAGACGGTGGCGGCGATCCGCACGCCGACAACCACCTCCGGCATCACGGACGGCAGCACGATCTTGCGCATCCGCTCCCACCACGAGAGCCTGAGTGCGTGAGCCACCTCGAGTCGCAGCGGTGGCAGCGCCGCGCGCGCCGCGGCGGTGTTCAACAGCACGGGCCAGATCGAGCCGTAGACGACGACTCCGATCTCTGTGCGGGTGTTGACGTGGAACAACAGGATCGCGCCAGGAACGATTGCGGCTGCCGGCGTTGCGCGGATGAACTCGAGAACGGGCCCGAGCGCCTGTGTGAGGCGCCGTGATGACCCCAGAGCGATCCCGAGCGCGACTCCCAGAACGGTTGCGAGAACGAGGCCCTCGATGTACAGCAGCATCGTCTTCTCGAGCGCCGGCCAGAACGCCCCGCTGTTCACGATCCCCCTGAATGCGGGCCACCAGGTTGACGGCGGCGGTGCCGTGACTGAACTGGTGTCGCCGACCAGCTGCCCAGCCAGTTGAAGGCGAGCAGCCTCTTCCTAAGCCGCGTGGTCATGCCGCAGCACCCTCGCCAGCTCGTGCCGGACCTCCTGATACCGCGGTTCGTCGCGGGTCGCGATCTGATCGCGTGGGCGCGGGAGTTCGGTGGCGACCTCATGCACGATGCGCCCTGGCAGGTCGTCGATCACCATCACACGATCCGAGAGGTAAACGGCCTCCTCGACGTCGTGGGTGATGAAGATGATCGTGGCGCCGGGCCTGTTAGGACTCCGAACGGCGAGGCGCTCAGCGGTCGTCGTCGCCGCCGACAAGCTGCCAGGCGCAAACCTCCGCCCCGCAGCGGAAAGCCAGACAGGTAGGGGTACTCGCCTCATCGGTTTGCGGGCGAAGGTGATCCAATCCGACGGTTTCAGACCGATATCGCTGCGATATCGCACCGAAATCGTGGTCCTGGGATCCCCAAACGGCGCAGATATGGCACCGGATCAGAGGCCACCGCGATCGCGGCCTCCCTAAGTCGAACGGATGGCACGAACCGGAGCCGAATTCGAGCACCTCCGACGAGCCGGACTCCCCTTCGACGCGGCGCTGCTGCCGATGATTGATTACCCCGCCATAGCCCACACACTCGGGATTGAGGCAATGGGCGTCCCCACGGTCGACGAGCTGTGCTCGGTCGCACCACGCCTGTCCAACCGCACCGCGCCCCTTCTTATTCACGCCCACGTGCGACGCGACCTCGCGGTCATCCGCCCGACCTGGGCATGACGGCACCACCAGCTCGCCGCCCATTATCAGGGCTAATCAAGCTGTGCAGCGCTATCGTTGCTGCAGTGGAGACGGGGGGAATTGAACCCCCGTCCGCGGTCGCGTAAGAGATGGCGTCTACGAGCGTAGCCGGCGCTCTGATCTCACTCCCCACTAGCCTCGCCGGCCGGGTTGTGGGGAGCCAGTTCCCTGGGTGGTCCTCAGATCGGAGGGAACAAATCCTTTCTGAGCAAGCCCACTGCTGATCCCGGATCCTTCGCCGTGGGCGAACGGAGGGCGGGATGATGCTTAGCTAGCTGAGATTAAGCAGCGAGGCCAAGATCAAAGTTGTGCGTGTCCGCACTTATGGTTTTCCCAGGTTTTTTACGAGGCCTCCCGGGAACCTCGACTCGCAACCACCCCCACGATCCGACCACGTCGAAGCCTGTCGTCCCCAGGGGTTATGTTCGCTTGATTTTAGCGGCACCGGACTCCGTCCGAAAACCCGTGGCGACGCGTGTGAACTCGTGCTCGCTGATCACCCTATCCACCAGACCGTAGTTGCACGCCTGATCCGCTGTGAAGAAATGGTCGCGCTCCATGTCCGCGCGGACACGCTCCTCAGTCTGGCCGCTGTGCTCGGCGTAGATCGACTCGAGGTGTTCGCGCAGGGCAAGCGCCTCGCGGGCGTGGATCTCGATGTCGCTCGCCTGTCCCTGGAAGCCGCCGGAGGGCTGGTGGATCAGGATGCGACTGTTTGGCAACGCCATGCGCTTTCCACGTGTGCCCGCAGCCAACAGTAGCGAGCCCATGCTCATCGCGACCCCAAAGCAGATCGTCTGCACATCGGGCTTGATGAAGCGCATCGTGTCGTAGATCGCCAGTCCGGAATAGACCACGCCCCCAGGCGAGTTGATGTATAGCGAGATGTCCTTGCCCGGATCCTGACTCTCCAGGTGCAGCAGCTGCGCCACCACCAGGTTGGCGACGTCGTCATCGATCGGCGAGCCGATGAAGACGATGCGCTCATTCAGCAGTCGCGAGTAGATGTCGAACGAGCGCTCGCCGCGTGCGCTCTGCTCGACCACCATCGGAACAAGTGGCATGGGTATATCCTTTCGACAACTGGGTGGTTGTCACAGCACCATAGCAACCATATGGTTGTCAAAGGAGACGTCATGCCCGAGATGCAGACAGAGGCCGATACCGTCACCCACGAGATCACGATCGACGCGCCGATCGAAGATGTCTGGGAGGCGGTCGCTACCGAGGACGGTCGCGACCGTTGGCTCGAAGCCGACGAGGACCGGCGGCTCGTCGTCGAACAGGCCGAGCCGCCCAGACGCATCAGTTGGTGGTGGTGGCAGGAGACCGACGCCGAGCCTGCCCGCTACGTGGATGTGCGCATCGTCAGCGTCCCTGACGGCACCCGGGTGACCGTCACCGAAGCCCGGCCGAGCATCGTCCCGGTCGCGCGCCTGGCCGCCAGCTGCCAGCTCCAACACGCATGAGCGACCAACTTGGTCTCGTGTTCGGAGCGCTCGCCGACCCGACGCGGCGTCAGATGCTCGGCACGCTGATGCGCGACGGTTCGACCTCGGTGCCGGCGCTCACCGCTGAGCTGCCGATCACCCGTCAGGCCATCGCCAAGCACCTCGCCACCCTCAACGATGCCGGCCTGGTCGAGCGCGCGCCATCGGCGCGCGGGCGCGAGGTGCACTATCGGCTCACGCCGGAGGCGCTCGCGCCCGCAGCCACCTGGATGCGCGAGGCCGACGCCGCCTGGGCCGGTCGCCTGGACAGACTGAAGCGCGCCCTCGAGTAGATCCGCCGTCACCGGCCGGCCTCGCGCAGTTCCCGCTGGACGTCTCTGGCCATGTCCCGGCTCTTGATCGCCTCGCGCTTGTCGTAGAGGTCCTTGCCGCGAGCCAGCGCGATCTCGACCTTCGCGCGCGAGCGCTCGCCGGAGAAATAGATCCGGGTCGGCACAAGGGTGAACCCACGCTCGTTCAGCGAGCCCGTCAGCTTCTCGATCTGGTCGCGGTGCATCAGCAGCTTGCGCGTCCGCTCGGGGTCGTGGTTCTCCCGTGCCGCGGCTGGATAGGGCGCGATGTAAGCGCCAACCAGCCAGACCTCGCCGTTCTTGATCGTCGCGTAGGAGTCCTTGAGCTGAGCGTTGCCACCGCGCAGCGATTTGACCTCGGTGCCGGTCAGCACGATCCCGCACTCGAAGCGCTCGATCAGGTTGTATCTGAAGCTCGCCTGGCGGTTCGTCGCAACGTCCCCGGCTGCAGCCTTTCTCTTGCCGCCCTTTGCCATCTCTATCCCACAGGTAGCAGATCGACCCGCCCGCGTGGTGCGTCGACGCCGCCGACCGCCACCGCCACCGTATCTCCCAGGCGCAGGCCGCCGCCGTTCCGAGTCCCCACGAGCGCCGTCCCGTGCTCGTTGAGCTCCCACCAGTCGTCGTGCAGGTGCCGGACAGCCAACATCCCCTCGTACTCGCCCTCGGGCCCGAACGCCACGAACGCTCCAACTCCGATCACGCCGACGATCTCCCCCTCGAACACCTGGACCCCGCCCGACTCAGCCAGCGCCGATGCGAGCAGGAAGCAGCGCGCGATGTCATCTGCGTCGCGCTCGACCGCCATCGCGGCCCGCTCGCGCTCGGATGTCCACGGTCCTGCCTGCGAGACCCACGCAGCGTCCGGAACTGCCTCGTCGCCGCCCACGGCCGAGAGCAGCGAGCGGTGGCAGATGATGTCCGGATAGCGGCGGATCGGCGAGGTGAAGTGGCAATAGCTCGCAAGCCCCAACCCTGAATGGCCCCGATTGTGGTCGTCGTAGTAGGCCTGTTTGAGCGACCTCAGCACGATCCGGTTCAGCGCCCGCGCCCCGCGTCCGCCCTGGGCGGCGATCCACTCGGCGACCAACTGGGAGGCCTCGCCGGCGACCTCGGCTGCCTGCTGCGTCGTCAGCGGCCCCCCGGCCATCGCGGGCGTCGGCACACCGAGCGATGCGAGCTGGTCGAGCATCCGCTCCACCGCCATCGCCTCGGGCCGCTCGTGCACCCGGTACAGCGCGGGGAGTCCGCGTGCCTCCAGGAATCGCGCAACCTGCTCGTTGGCCGCGATCATCAACTGCTCGATCAACCGGTGCGACTCGGTCTGCACGACCGGCGCCACCGCGACGACGTTGCCGCTCCGGTCGAACTCGAACTCCGGCTCCGAGGACTCCAGCACCAGGGCTGGAGAACGCTTCTGCTCCAGCGCCCTTGCCGCTGCCCGGGCGCTGGCCAGGCCCTTCGCCCACTCGCCGTCAGCTCGAGCGCCACCGGCGAAGATGCGGTCGACCTGCTCGTAGGTGAGGCGCCGATCCGAGCGGATCAGCGAGCGGTGAAAGGCGGCGCTGACCACATCCGCTCCGCGGATCAACATCTCAACCGTGACGGCCAGCCGGTCCTGATCCGGGACCAGCGAGCAGGCACCGTTCGAGAGCTCATGCGGCAGCATCGGCTCGACCGCACCCGGCACGTAGACACTGGTTCCGCGGCGGTAGGCCTCACGATCGATCGGCGAGCGCGGCGTGACATAGGCACTGACGTCCGCGATGTGAACCCAGACGGTCCAACCACCCTCGACCTGCTCGCAGGAAACCGCGTCGTCGTAATCCCTGGCGGTGGTCGGATCGATTGTGAACGTGGGGAGATGTCTGAGGTCGCGCCGACCCGAGTCGACCGTGACCGGGGCCTGTGATGCTGCCTGCGCCGCCCGGGACGCCGGTCCCTCGAAGCGGCGGGCGAGCCCACGGTCGACCATCAGTGCCTCGATCACATCGCGCGCCACGTCCGGGCGACCGATGCGTCGGTGCACGCGCGCCCGCGAACCCCTGCGACCGCGACCGGAGACCCCGGGCGAGACGGCGACGAGGTCACCGACGTCGTAGCGCGGGTCGCGGCTGATCGCCAGACGGGGACCGGGCCCGAAGAACGGCTCTGCGACCAGGAACTTGCCGCGGCGCTCGATCACCCCCACGTGAGGAGTCGGCGGCCCTCCGACTGCGCGCTCAGCTGATCTGGCCGGCAACTGTCCGCTCCGCCACCCCGATCGCATCGGCCGGAGGCGCATGAATGTCAGGCGCAATGCCGCCGCCACGCTTGACGCCACCGCCGCCGAGGTTGTGACCGTTGGGCGTGAAGTACTCCCCGACCGTGATGTCCAGCGCGGCGCCGTCCTGCAGCGGGAACAGCTGCTGGAAGACGCCCTTGCCATAGGTGTGCGAGCCGACGACAACGGCTCGCCTGTGATCCTTCAGAGCGCCTGTCACGATCTCGGCGGACGAGGCTGTGCCCCCGTTGACGACGACCGCCATCGGGATCGTGGGGGCGATCGCGTCGCCCAGCGCCGGGTAGTGGGTGGTCGGCTGGTTGCGCCCCCTGGTCGTGACAATCCTTCCATGCCGGATGAACAGGCTGGCGACACCGACGGCCTGCTCGAGCAGACCACCGGGATTGTCCCGCAGATCCAGGACCAGACCCTTGGCGCCCGCCTGCAGCATCCTCCGCACCTGCGCGCGCAACTGATTGGCGGAGCCCTCGGTGAACTGCGTGAACTGCAGGTAGCCGATCGGCTTGCCGTCGTAGTGGATCAGCTTCGACGCTGCCACGGGCACCGTGACGTTGGCGCGCACCAGCTTGACGTCGCGGCGCCTGCCGCCGCGATCGATCGTCAGCGTCACGTCCGTCCCGGCCCTGCCGCGAATCAGCTTCGAACCGTCCGTCACGTTCATGCCGTGAAGCGAGGAGCCGTCGACGGCGACGATGATGTCGCCATTCTGCAGCCCTGCCCTGGCAGCGGGCGACTCGGGGAACACCTCCTCGATCTCGATCCCGCCGTGAACGGGCTCGGCGGCGACCTGAACGCCGATCCCAACCACCTGCGGGTTGGTCTCATACTGGAACGAGCGGTACAGCTGCGGCGGATAGAAGTGCGAATACGGGTCGCCCAGGCTGTTCACCGCCCCCTCCAGACCGGCGTTCACCAGCTTCTGCGTGCCGACCGGCCGGTAGTAGTCCTGTTTGATCAGGTCGAAGGTCGTCTGAACCAGCTGCTGATTCGCAGACCTGGAGACGAACGCGTCACGCAGCGGCGGCGGCAGCCAGCTGGGGTGGCCGCCGAACCAGACGCCGACCAGCAGCAGCACCGCGAGGCCGAAGCCGATCAACCAGCTGCGCCACATCGACCTCGGCTGCTTCGGGCTCACAGTTCGCCAGATTAGTGGGTGGCCGAGCGCGGCCACCCACCGTTACACACGCAGGAAGCGCCTCAGCGAGAGTCCCGAGCCGAACGCCGACACCGCGATGCCCGCGGCGACCAGCACGAGGACAAGCGGCACGAAGGTGATCGTGCGCGGGGCGGCGATCAGCGTCCAGTTGCTCGCGAGCGGATCGAGCAGCGCCAGCTTCGTCACACCGAGCACGAGGATCGCCAGCGCAGCGCCGCCGGCGCCGACGATGACTCCCTCGATCACGAACGGCCAGCGAATGAACCAGTTGGTTGCGCCCACCAGCTTCATCACCTCGATCTCGCGCCTGCGCGCGTAGAGCGAGAGCCGGATCGTGTTTCCGATCAGCACGACCGAGGCCAGCGTCAACAATGCTGCCAGCAGGGCCGCCGTGATCGTCACGAAGCGTGTCACCGTCAACAGCTTCTGCGTGTCCTCGGTGTGGTTTGAGACCTTGGCGATCGCCGGATCGATCATCTGGCCGCTGCCACCGGCACCGCTGCCGTCGATCGCGGCGCGAACCTGGAGCGCGTCGGCCGGGTTTGCCGGATGCACGTGGAAGGTGTCCGGAAGCGGGTTGCCGCTCAGCAGCGTGAACGCGGCGCCGTTGCCCGACTTCTTCTCCTGCGCGAGCGCCTGCTGCTTGGACTCGAACTGCACCGTATGCACATTCGGGATGGCGCGCAGCTGCGCCAACGTGCGGGCATCCTGCGCATGGGTGGCGTTGTCCTTCATGTAGACGTCCACCAGCACCCGGCTGCGGATGCCGTTGGCCGCACCCCGGGTCGCCTGAACGATCGGGATGAACACGCCGACCACGATCAGCGTGACCGTGATCGTCGCGAGCGCCGCAAAGCTGGGCGCCGCGTTGCGCCGCATCGCGCGCAACGACTCACGCAGGAAGAACCCGAGGCTGTGCTTCATCGCGGCGATCAGAAGATGTCGGGAAGCTCGTCAGGACCGCGCAGCCGCTGCGCGAATTCGCGCGTGGACTCATCGCGCGCGTACAGGCCGGTCGCCTCATCGCGCACGATCCGGCCACTCGCGAGCTCCAGCACACGCCGCCGCATCTTGTCGACCATCGTGTTGTCGTGCGTGGCCACCAGCACGGTGGTGCCGGTGCGATTGATGCGGTAAAGCAGTCGCATGATGTCGATGCTGGTCTCGGGGTCGAGGTTGCCGGTCGGCTCATCGGCGAGCAGCAGCGGCGGATGGTTGACGAAGGCGCGCGCGATCGAGACACGCTGCTGCTCGCCGCCGGACAGCTGGTCCGGATAGTTGTGCAGCTTCGTCGAGAGCCCGGTCAGACGCAGAATGTCCGGAACGCGCTCGCGGATCTCCTTGCGCGAATGGCCGGTGACCTGGAGCGCATAGGCGACGTTGTCATAGACGGTGCGGTTCGGAAGCAGCTTGAAGTCCTGGAAGACGACACCGATGTTGCGCCGGAAGTACGGCACCTGGCGGCGGGTGATCGTGGAGATGTCACGCCCGGCAACGCGGATCATGCCCTCGGTCGGTTCGAGCTCCTTGATCAGCAGACGCATCACCGTCGACTTGCCGGATCCGGTCGAGCCGATCATGAATACGAAGTCCTCGCGGTCGATCGCAAACGTCGCCTGGTCGAGCCCGAATGCACCGGTACCGTATTCCATGGAGACGCCGCGGAACTCGATCACCGAGTTGGTCGCTTCGGCCAGCTGGATCGGTCGGTGCAGCATCGGCGGCCTATATGTGGAGCGTGCGGCCTCGCGCCTGGTGACGCTGCGGCGGCTGCTGGTTCTTGAGTCTGAGTTCGCCATTGGGTGTGGCCCAGCGTAGCGGCAGCCCCCGGTGCGGCAGAAGACCCTTGGACATGTTGCAAGTGGATTTGCAGCACGGTCGCCTGACGGTTACCTTAGTTTCAGCTAAACCAATGCTGGGACCCGATCTCATCGATCGCGCGCCCGAGCTGGGTCGCGTGGAGGCGCTGCTGACCGACGCCACCGAGGGTTTCAGCGCGCTCGAGATCGCGGGCGCGCCCGGCGTCGGCAAGACCTCGCTATGGGCCCAGGCACGGCGAACGGCAGAGGCCCGCGGCTTCACGGTCCTCTTCTCGCGTCCGACCGCTGCAGCCGCAAAGAGCTCCTTTGGGGCTCTCGCTGACCTGCTGTTTCCCGTTGATCCGCTGCTGCTTGAGGCACTGCCCGGGCTGCAGCGTGACGTCCTCGAGGTCGTGCTGCTGCGCCAGCGGAGTCCGGGTCGCTCCACCCTGCACCGCGCCGTCGCCGCGGGTTTTCTGGCGTTGACCTGCGAACTCTCCAAATCTGGGCCGGTCCTGATCGCCATCGATGACTGGCAGTGGCTTGACCAGCCGTCACGCGACGCGCTCGAATTCACCGCCCACAGACTAGAGCGCGAGCGGGTACGGATCGTGTATTCCCTGCGAACGCCAGCCACCTGCGACGGACTGCGTAACGCCGTCGTTGACGAGCGCCTCACCCGCATCACGTTAGCGGGCCTGCGGGTCTCGTCGGTCGCGCGCCTGGTCTCCGAGCGCCTCGGTCAGACCCTTCCCAGGCCGCTGCTCGTACGGATCGCCGACATGACCGCCGGGAACCCGTTTCACGTGCTCGAGCTGGCACGAGCCGTCGCGGAGCAGGGAGCCGAGCTGACCCCCGGCGGTGAACTTCCGGTTCCCGACAATCTGCGCGAGCTGATGCTCGCGCAGATTGACCGGCTGCCGCGCTCGAGTCGCGAGGCGTTGGAGCTTGTGGCAGTGATCTCCGAACCCACGACGGAGTCGATCGATCCCCGTTCACTACATCCGGCCGAACAGGCTGGGATCGTTACGATCGAACGCGGCGGCCGAATCGTGTTCACGCACCCGCTGCGGTCGGCGGCTGTTCACAGTGCCCTGTCCTCTATAGAGCGCCGCCGGGTTCACAGCCGCGCGGCTGAGCTGGTGACCGACCCCGAGCAGCGCGCTCGACATCTCGCCCTCGCTGCGACCGGCGCCAGCGTCGAGGTGGCCAGCCACCTCGACGCTGCCACCACGCTTGCCGAGCAACGGGGAGCTCCGGGTGCAGGCGCCGAGCTCGCTGAGCTCGCCGCCGATCTCACACCTGTGGCGGACCCGGCGGCACGGGCGGAGCGTCTGGTCCGCGGCGCCCGCCTGCTGCTGGCGGTCGGGGACCCGAAGCGAGCCGAGCGGCTGCTCGAGCGCGCGCTGACACTCGACATCCCGGCTGCGACCCGAGCGAGCGCGCTGCAGGCCACGGGCCAGCTCGCAGGGCATCGCCACAACTGGACCGCTGCTGCCGACCGCGCACGTGCGGCGCTGCCGCTTGCAGTCGGCAATCCCGAGTTGTTGGCGGGCATCGAGTGCGACCTGGCATTCGCCTCAGCCAGCATCGGTGATTTCCCGGGCGCGCTGACCCACGGTCAGGCAGCCGCCGAGCATGCTGCGCTGATCGGTGACTCTGGCACACAGGCGATCGCGCTGTCGGTGCTCGCGATGGTCGCCTTCCTGGGTGGCGGCGGGATCCAGCATGAGCCGCTGGAGCGCGCGCTGGCACTCGAGGACCCGAGACTCAGTGACGGCCTGATGATGAGACCACGGTTCATCGCCGCGCTGCTCGAGCTCTGGACCGGCGGTGCAGCGACCGCCGCCGACGAGCTCGAAGCTCTGTACGCCGAGCTGATCGGCCGTGGTCAGGAGGGGATCGCACCGATGGCGGCGCCATTCGTCGCGTGGGCGCACCTGTGGAGAGGCGATTTCACTGCCGCAGCGAAGATCGCAGCCCGCGCCCAGGACGCTGCAGCTCTGCTCGACGAACCTGGCGTGACCGCGACCGCCCAGACCGCCAGCGCACTCGTGCACGCGTTCCGCGGCGAGACCGACCAGGCCCGGGCGGCCGCTCAGCAGGCGCTCGCGCTGTTCGCCGAACTGCAGTGGGCCTCGGCGATGATATGGCCGTCGTGGGCGCTCGGGCTGGCTGCGCTCGGTGCTGACGATCCCGAGGGCGTGCACGAGCTGCTCGGCCCGCTGGGAGAGCAACTCGCTGCAATGGGCGCTGGCGATCCGATCGTCGGTATGTTCGTGCCGGACGAAGTCGAAGCCCTGGTCGCGCTCGGGCGCGAGGCTGAGGCGACCGTGCTTCTGGACTGGTTTGAGGATCGCGCCCGAGCGCTCGAGGCCGCGTGGGCATTGGCGCTGGTGGCACGCTGCCGCGGTGAGCTGGCGGCCCGCGAAGGAGACATTGAGGCTGCGAGCGCGGCCTTTTCGGCCGCGCTCGCAGCCCACGACCAAATTCCGATTCCGTTCGACCGTGCCCGCACGCTGCTGGTCGCCGGTCGCTGCCTTCGGCGCGCCAAGCGCAGACGAGCAGCTGTCGAGTCGCTGAGCGAGGCCGCCCGGACCTTCGTCTCTCTGGGAGCGGCCGGCTGGGCGGCACGCGCTGACAGCGAATTGAAGCGCGTTGGCCGCCGGATGCCCGATCCGGACATCCTGACCGAGGGCGAACGCCTGATTGCCGAGCTCGCCGCCTCAGGTTTGTCCAACCGCCAGATCGCAGAGCGCGCGTTCGTATCCGTGAAGACGGTGGAGGCCAACCTCACCCGCACCTACCGCAAGCTTGGCATCCGCTCGCGAGCCGGCCTGGCGATGGCCCTACCGCGATGACACCCCTACAGCGGTAGGGTTTTCCCTCTTTCAGAGCAGCAGCCTTAGGCTTAGCTTGACCGCTATGGGCAGATCCTGGGGCAGGATCGCACTTCCCAGCAGACACGGACGGCTGCAGGCGGCGACGCTCGTGCTCGCCATGAGTCTGGTGAGCGCCCTGCTGCTCCCGGCCGCAGCCCGAGCGGACACGACGATCGGCTTCGATGACCTCGCGGTCGGGACGACCGTGACCAACCAGTACGCCGCCCAAGGGCTGCGGCTCGGCAGCTCCGGCGACTTCGGACAATCATCTCCGGGCATCGGCGACTGCGGCTCCCCTCAGGTGGCCACACGCGTGATCACGGCCTACTCGTCGCCTAACTTCGCACAGCTGAACAGCTGCGCGGCGCCTCCGGGAGCCGTCCCCAGATACGCGGCCGGCACCTACGGGGCGCTGGCGTCAGCCCAGGGCTACGTGTCGGTCGAGGTGCAGGCCACTCCGGCCACCGTCAGCGTCGGCATGACACTCAACGCCTACAGCGCAACGGGCGCGCTCGTCGCGAGCGGGACGGCCAGCGCCGCGAGCGGTGTCTGGACACTCTTGAAGGTCGCGCAGGCAGGCGGAGCCGCGGCGATCACCTACTTCGAGATCACCTCCGCGGCGAGCACCAACAGCTCCCTTGGCGTGGCTGTCGACGACCTTGCGTTTGGAGCCGGCAGCACCACAAGCGGGAACGGGGGCAGCGGTGGCGGTGGCGGCGGTGGAAGCGGAAGCACTCCCACCGCCGTCATCGAAGTCACCACCCCGGTTCCGACGGCCGGCCAACCGGTCGCCCTCAGCGGCGCCGGATCCGACAGCGGCAAACCCACCGACCGGATCGTCTCCTATGACTGGGACTTCAACGGCGACGGCAAGACCGACACCAGCACCGGTACTGACCCGAACGCAAGCTTCGTCTTCACGCCGGGGAGGCATGTCGTCGGGCTGACCGTCACAACCTCAAACGGGCAACAGTCGAAGACGACCTTCCCGGTCACGGTCACGCAGACGAACCTGAAGGCACCGCCGAAGGCCGACGGCGGCAGCGGCCCGTGCCAGTCGAGCGTGGCGATCGAGGACGTGACCGTGCTGGGTGACTGCATCCAGACCGATCCATCCGGTGGCTACGTGATCAGCAGCGCCACGCTCAGCCTCAATGGAACGATCTTCGCCACCAGGTCGGCCGACCAGGAGATCTTCCACATCAAACAGTTCAACCATCTCGGCATCGACTACGGGTGGCAGCTGAGCGGTGCGGCGGTGAACGTCGAGCTTCCCAACACTCCGGTGGGGACGGTCGTGCTGGGAGGCGTGGACCTGTCGAGCAACCCGATCAACCTTGCTGATCACGCCTTCGTCCCGCCCAAGCTGTCACTCGGGAACCTCAACGCGCAGCTACGCGCCGACCACCGCCTCGTAACGCCTGACGGCCGGCCGGTCGCGCGCCCGGCAGGCGGTAACGGCAAGGTGCTCCTGTTCCAGTTCGCAGCCGGTCAGCAGTGCGAAAAGGGCGCCAAGGGCGCGACCTGCTGCCCGTCGGGCGCCGGCGTCTCATGTGCGCAGCTCCCAGGGAACTTCCCGATCGGCGGTCAGGTGGCGGTCTACACCAACACCAGCGGCCAGCTGTTGATCGACGTCCAGGTGGACGTGCAGGTACCGGACTTCCAGGCAACGGGGGCACTGGAGATCCAGACCAGTCTGCAGTCGGGGATCAACCTCAATTCGCTGCAGTTCACGATCCCGAAGGCGGGTCTGGCCCAGGTCTTCCAGGTCAGCGATGCCGAGTTCACCTACTACTTCCCCAGCTACCCCGACGCATCCAAGGCCGACAGCTGGCAGGCGAAGGCGACACTCACGTTCGGGCCGCTGTCGCAGCCCTCGATCGCCGGTGAGCTGGACTTCGTCAAGGGCCAGTTTCACTACGCCTCAGCGACGATCAACCTGCCGGAGCCCGGGATCCAGGTGTACGCCGGCGTCTTCCTGACCGAGTTCGGGGCCGGTGTCGGTGTCAACCCCACTCAGGTCAGCGGCACAATCGGGGCCGGATGGGGCGGCAGCGACGGCGTGGCGATTGAACTCTCGTTCAAGTACTCCGACTCGACATCAACGACGCTCGGATTCTTTGGCGGTCAGGGCACGGTCAAGCTCGGAGGACAGCAGATCGCGCAGCTCCAGGGTGACGTCTATTCGGACGGGTACGTCGACGCGGCCCTGCAGGTGGGGATCAAGGAGCCGCAGGACAGCCCGGTGATCCAGGTGCTCGGCAAAGCCAGCTTCTGGGACGAGCCGAGCGACGGACTCTGGCAGCTCACCGGCAGCCTCGATTTCAACGTTTGGATCCTCGACCTCCAGGTCGATGCGCTCGCCAACAACAACTGGCTCGCGGGCTGCGGCTCGGTGCAGATCGGGCCCTTCAGCGTCGGCGCCTACGCCGCTTGGAATTTCCCCGGCTCCTATCTCGACTACGGCACCACCGGAAACTGCACCAACCAGTTCACCGGCTATCAGGAGACGCCAACAACACCGCATTCCGGCGGCTACGTCGGCAGCGTTCGCGGCCGGGCGCCGCGCGCGCGCCTCGGTGAGAGCTCCGGAACGAGGGTGCTCGCGAGCGCCGCCGACTACGGGACGATCAAGATCCCCTCCGGCAAGCTCGCCGAGGAGCTGCGCATCTCCTCGGCTTCGGGGACACCGGTTGTGCGGATCACCGGCCCCGGCGGGGTGAACTTCACGACGCCCACACAGGCGGGTGCTGCAACCGGCTCGAACAGACACTACGTTGCCGTGCTGGCGCCCGTACCACACCAGGTCGTGGTGCTGCTCGAGCACCCGGCCGGGGGCACCTACGCGATTCAGCCGGTCGCGGGCTCGCCACCGGTCACGAACGTCCAGAACTCCATCCAGGTCGGGCCGGCTCACGTGCGAGTGAGCGTGAAACCCGGTCATCACGGCCACTATGCACTCACCTACCACGTCACCAACCTCCTGTCCGGCTCGCGCGTCCAATTCGCTGAGCGCGGCCGTGACAGCGGCAGCACGATCGGAACCACGCGTCACGCCTCAGGCGCCATCAACTTCACGCCGCAGGACGCGCTCGGTCGCAGGCGCACCATCTACGCGACCTTCCTGAACTCAAAGGGGGCAGCGGTCAGAACCGCCGAGGTCGGGCACTACAGCGCCCCGCCAGCCGCCCGCGGCGGCGACATCCGCGCGGCCCGCTTCGTCCGCAGCGCTGCCGATGACGCAGTGATCAGCTGGACTGCCGCTCACGGAGCCAAGGAGTATCGGGTGCTGGTTCGCGGCAGCGACGGCCGCCGCGTCAACGCGGTGGTTTCAGCCAAGACCAGGCGGCTGGTCCTGAGCGGAGTCCTGCCGACATACAGCTTCGCCGCGACCGTGATCGCGATCGGCGGTCCGAACCTGTTGCCCGGTCCAGCCCGGCGGGTCAATCTCGGCCGTGCTGCCGGGCCAGTCGAGCTGCTGACCTGCAATCGGGGCCGCTGCAGCGAGCAGCTCGTCACCGGGGTGCTGACCGTCAAATCAACGGAGATCGCGGCACAGCTGATCCGCGGAGGTCACCGCTACGGGACCGGGATCAGCGCCGATACGACCGGCAGACGCCTGTCGCTGCGCGTTGGCCACAGCCTTCCGCGCGGCCGCTACACGCTCGAACTCAGCCGTGGCCGTGGCCCCAAGGCCCGGCACACGAAGGGGACCGTGATCATCACATGACCAGACTCACGACCAGGCAGCTCGTGCCGGCGCAGTCATCAGCAGACGCCCGGCGTGACCGACAGATGGCTCCGCTACCGTGTTGGCATGGCCAGGATCGAGAGTTCCGTGCTTGCCAACGGCCTGCCGCTCCACAGGATCGCGATGGAGGGCACGCGCGCCGTGACGCTGCTCGTCGCCTTCGACGCGGGCGCTCGCACAGAGCGGCCGGAGGAGAACGGCATGGCTCACTTCCTCGAGCACCTCGTATTCAAGGGCGGAGAGAAGTACCCGACCTACCGCGAGGTCAACGAGGCGGCCGAGCGCAACGGAGCGGTGCTCAACGCCTACACCAGCCACGACCTTGTCGCGTTCCACATAACCGCACGCTCGACCAAGGGTCTGGACGCGGCCGATCTGCTGACAGACTTCGTCGCACGTCCGACGCTCGACGGGGCCGAGCTCGACAAGGAGCGCGGCGTGGTCGTACAGGAGATCGCCCGTTACAACGACCAGCCCTCTGCGGTCGCTGAGAACCTGATCGATCAGGCTGTCTTCGGAGATCACCCACTCGGCCGAACCGTTCTGGGGCCAGCCGAGCACCTCGCCGAGACCTTCACCCGCGAGGGCATCGTCGCCTTCCGCGATCGCCAGTGGGCGCCCGCTCAGGGAGCCGCCTTCGCGGTCGGCAACCTCGAGGCGCTCGCGCCAGGCGCCGGGCTCGAGCAGCTGTTCGAGCGCTTCCGGCCCTCAGAGCCGGCGGCGCCATATGTGCCTGCGCCGGCATTGACGCCTCGCGTGCTCGTCGAAGCACGTGACTCCAACCAGTCGCATCTGCGCATGTCCTACAGGCCCGCGATCGACGTCACCGATCAGACGCAGCGCGCAGCTCTCACGATCTACTCGACGCTGCTCGGTGGTTCGATGGGTTCGCGTCTGTTCGACGAGATCCGCGAGCAGCGCGGGCTCTGCTACTCGGTCAGCTCCTACCCGCACACCTACGCCGACGTTCCGGTGTTGCAGCTCAGCGCTGGACTCGACAGCGCCAAGTGCGTGGAGGCGTTCAGGCGGATGGGTGAGATCGTCAGCGAGCTGCGCGATGACGGCCCCACCGAGACGGAGGTCGAACGCGCCCGCTCATATGCGGCCGGCGCCAGGGCAATCGCATTCGAGAACACGGGAACGATCGCCCGCACGGCTGCCACGCAGGCGATCGTCTTCGCGCAGGACGTCGACCCGGATTCCTCGATCGCGGCACTCGACGCGGTCAGCTTCGACCAGGTTCGTGAGGTCGCCGCCGGCATCTCCAGCGACTACTCGGTTGCCTGTGTCGGACCGCACAGCGTTGAGGAGTTTCAGCCTGCGTGATGGCCTCTAGGGCACGCGGCATCGGCGCCGCCTGGATCGCGGCGGCGCTGCTGGTGGGCCCTGGGGCGAGCAGCGGACAGGCGCGGACGCCGAGATCCGCGCTGCAGCCCTCAGCGCAGCAACAGCTGCACCGTCAACTGACGCGCGCGCTGCGGGGCGCCGGTGGCCAGGTCGGCCTGCTGGTCACCAACGTCGCGAGCGGCGCCATCGTGGCCAGCAGGAACGCGAGCGTGGCGCGGCCGCCGGCGTCGGTCGAGAAGCTCTACACGACCATCGCGGCGCTGAACCTGCTCGGGCCCACAGCCCGCTTCGCCACCACGGTGCTCGGTACCGGCGGCCTTGGCCCTGGCGGCGTGTGGCACGGCAACCTGTTTCTGCGTGGTGGGGGCGACCCCACTCTGGGTGACGGCTCCTGGAACCGCGAGTATGGGGACGGCCATGGGCCGACCGCCGCAGAACTCGCCAGCCAGTTGCGTCGGCGTGGCATCCGTCGCGTGACCGGCCGCATCTTCGCCGATGAGTCGCTGTTTGACACCGACCGAGGTGGCCCGCTCACCCACAATCAACCTGACATCCCCGACTATGGCGGTGAACTGAGCGCTCTGGTCTACGACCACGGTATGACCGCGGGGCGGATGTCGCCCTCCGTCTTCGCCGCCCACGAGCTGGCGCTCACCCTCCGCGGTGGCGGCATGCGTGTGGCTGCTGCCAGCCGCACGGCACGCACTCCGGCGAGCGCTGTCACGCTCGCACGCGTTCAGTCGCCCCCATTGTCGGTGCTGATCCGCCTCATGGACGTACCCTCCGATGACCTGATCGCCGACATGCTGGCCAAGCAGCTGGGTGCTCGCCTGCGCGACTCGGGCACGCTCGGCGCCGGGGCCGCGGTGATCACGCAGGCGATCGCAACCGAATACGACCTTCACCCGACGCTGTTCGACGGATCCGGGCTCGACCGCGCCGACCACACGACGCCAACTGACGTCGTGGCGCTGCTGCAGCGAGTCTGGATGACCCCGACCGGCAATCTGCTGCACGCGGCTCTGCCGGTGGTGGGCGAACAGGGCACTGTTGAGCACATCGCTGTCCATACGCCCGCTCAGGGCCGGTGCGTCGCCAAAACCGGGACGCTCGACGGCGTCACCAACCTCGCCGGATACTGCACCCCACGGGGCGGCGCGACACTTGCGTTCGCGCTGATGATCGACGGGCCCTCGAACGCGGCAGCGATCCCCATGTTGAGCAGCGCGGTGGCTGCGATTGCCCGTTACTGAACGGCTCGTTAGGGACGTGTTGTCCAGGCCTTCGGGGCCTTGCGCGGCGAGCCCGCGGGTGGCGACAATCGCGCCATGCAGGCCACGATCGCGTTCAACCGCACGGAGCTTCGCCGCTACCTCGACCGCGTCAGCGACCGCTGGCGTCTGGACGGCGCCTACCTCGGTGGCCCGGCGCTCACCGGCGAGGAGCCGAGCGGCTGGTTCGATGATCGGCCCGGGTTCACCGTCGTTCTTGTTTCAGACGCCTTCGACGAGGTCCCCTGGCTCGAGCGCGTGTACGTCGCGACCTCGCTCTGGGACGGACTCGAGATGGGCGCTCCAGCGGACGTCCACTGCTACACCCGTGCTGAATTCCTGCGCCGGCGCGACTCGACTCCAGCCGTCAGAGACACCACCTGGCACGGCCTCGACCTGCTGGTTCTGATCTGACCTACGCGAGCGCCGTGTGCCGCCGCGCCCCGGCGGTCAGCCGATGGCGATCATGCGCTCAATCGGTAGGCGCGCGCGATCTGCGATCTCTGCATCGACCTTGACCTCGTGGCGGCCCTCGCGCAGCGCATCCCGCAGCTTCGGGAGCGTGATCATTTTCATGTACCGGCATGAGGCGGCCTCATTGGCGGCCACGAAGTCGATGTGGGGCGCGGCCTCCCGCAACGGGTGAAGCATCCCGATCTCGGTCGCCACGATCGCGGTCCGACGGTCGCGATCGTGTTCGTGCTGCCTCGCGTAGCTGAGCATGCCGCCCGTGGAGAGCATGTGAACGCCGTCCGCCGAGACATCACCGGCGGCGACGTACTCCATCACGCTGGTCGAACATCCGCATTCCGGGTGGATCAGGAAGTCCGCGCCGGGATGCGCGTCGCGAACGGCGTTGAGGTCGTCCGGGCGGATGCCTGCGTGGACATGACACTCGCCGTCCCAGACCGTGAGTTTGCGATCGAGCGTCTTCTCGACGTATGCACCGAGGAACATGTCCGGGCCGAACAGGATCTCCGTGTCGTCGCCATGTTCGCGGAGGATGTGCGCAACGACGTCGACGGCGTTGGCCGAGGTCACGCAATAATCCGTCTCCGCCTTCACGGCCGCGGTCGTATTCACGTACATCACCACAGTTGCCCCCGGATGCTCTCGCTTCCACTGCCGCAGCTGGTCGGCCGTGATCGAGTCCGCGAGCGAGCATCCTGCGTCGAGGTCCGGGATCAGCACGGTCTTCTTCGGCGAGAGGATCGAGGCGGTCTCCGCCATGAAGTGAACCCCGCAGAACACGATCGTGTCGGCATCGGCCGCGGCGGCCTGGCGGCTCAGTCCGAGCGAGTCACCGACATAGTCTGCGACATCCTGAACCTCAGGCAGCTGATAGTTGTGGGCGAGGATGACCGCGCCTCGCTCGCGGGCCAGCGTTCGGACCTCGTCCTGAATGGCCGGGATGTTCTCGAGCAGGAGTGGGGCGGCGGACAGGCTCTCAGCCTGGCCGACCATCGGCAGCGTCATGGCAACGGTTCGAGTAGGAGTGAGAGGTCGAGCGCGGCGGCGCTGTGGGTCAGCGCCCCCACTGAGATGAAGTCTACGCCGGTCTCCGCCACCTCTCGGATCCTGTCGAGCGTGAAGCCGCCGCTGGCCTCGAGCTCGGCCCGTCCCGCGACCAGCGCGACCGCCTCGAGCAGCGTTTCAGGGCTCATGTTGTCGAGCAGGATCCGGAAGCCCGCTGTCAGCCCACCTGATCGCGCGAGCTCCTCCTGGACTATCAGCGCCTCCTCGACCTCCCCCAGAGTTCCGCACTCGATCTCGAGTGATAGCTCTGGTGCATGCCGGCTTGCCACCCGGATCGCCGGGCCCACGCCGCCGGCCATCGCAGCGTGGTTCTCCTTGATCAGAACTGCGTCATACAGGCCCACGCGATGGTTGGCGCCGCCGCCGGCGCGCACCGCCTGCTTCTGAAGCACGCGCATACCGGGCACCGTCTTGCGGGTGTCGAGGATCCGCGCGCCGGTGCCCTCGACGGCGCGCACGTAACGCGCCGTCATCGTCGCCACGCCCGACAGCTGCTGGAGAAAGTTCAGGGCCGTGCGTTCAGCGGCGAGCAGGGACGCGGCCCGGCCGGTGATCGCCATGACCGGCCCGTTCTCGCGCCAGACCCCCTCTGCGCCCGTCTGGCCGAGCACGACCTCCGGATCAACCGCTCTGAACACGGCCGCCGCGATGTCGAGCCCGTAGACGACGCCCGGTGCCTTCTGGGTTATGCGAGCGAGCGCTCGCGTGCCCGGAGCAACCGTCGCCGCCGTGGTGACGTCGCCGGTGCCGATGTCCTCCGCGAGCGCGCGCGATACAAGCTCCTCTAGGTCAGACTCGGCGACGCGCGTCGGCATGTTCCTTCCCCGCTGTTGTTCCACAGCGGCAAAGGGTACGGGCCTACTTCCGCTTCGGCCTTGCGGTCCCTGGTTTCGGTCCCGTCATCGTGATCGCGGTGCCCGTGACGGTGCCGAAGGTGGCTTGGCTGGTGAGGGTTGCGTTCCAACTGTGCCCCACAACCTTCTCGAGCAGCCTGTAGGCGGTTGCCGAGAGCTTCACGCTCGCGCGCACGCTTCCGCCGCCGTGAATGCTGTAGGAGACAGTGCCGAGGGGCATCCGGCGGGTTTGCGTGATCGTCCGATAGCGCTCGTGGGCGCCCTGCCGGGCTGCGCGCACCCGCACCCTGACCCTCAGTCTCGCGCTGATACCGACCGTCAGGTTGCCGGCGCACTGGGAGTTGCCGGAGCCGTTGCAGACCAGGGTCATCGTCGCGACCCGCCGCTTGGACACCTTTACGGCCGGGCTGACTCCGAGCGTGCCCGGCGGGAAGGGGATGCCGCTGACCTCACCGATCTCGGCGTTGCCGGTTCCATCGTTGGCGGTCGACGCGGTGAAGAAGACCTCGCCCGTGCCCGAGGCGCTCGGCGATTCCGGCCCCGAAGCGATCTTCCAGGGGCCACCGGACGGCAGATACGTCCCCGCCGGCAGCGCATATTTGGTCACCGCTGCCGTGTCGAGGTCGAGCTCATCCACCGAGCCTCCGCCGCCGGCGTCCAGGAACCAGAGGTTGCCGTCTGGCCCAAGCGTCATCGACACGACATCGCCGAGGTTCGAGATCGCGCCCTGATACACGCCTCCAGCGCTGTAGGCCATGATCTGGGTGTTGGCGCCTCCGGCGTAGGCGGCACCACCAGCCACATAGACCAAGCCGTTCGGCGCCGCGACGACCGTGCCAGGGTCGATGTTGTTCGCGTCGCCGAATGGGCCTCCGAACGCGCTGGGATACGTGAATTCGCCGATGTCTCCGCCCGCATCGGTGAACCAGATCGAGCCGCCGACACTGGCGATCGCGTAGGCACCGCCGTCGAAGGCCCCAGCGAGCCCCGTCGAGCCGCATACGGCCGACGGTGTGGTGGTGATCTGACACCGGATGATGCTGCCGCTGTTGTCGCTGACGTGGAGCGCGCCGTCAGCACCCAGCGTCATGTCCTCGGCGAAGCCGTTGAAGCTCGCGACCGGGTTGAGCCCGGGGTTGGGAGAGTCGGCCGCGCCGACCGCGTAGAGGATGTTCTGCGGTTGGCCCTGATCATTGTCGAGGATCCAGTCGTAGCCGTCTGCATCGACGCTCGCGTAGTTGTCCGGGATGCCTGAGTCCGCGTCCAACCCGCGGGTGACCCTGGTCTGGTGACCGGTCGGCGTGACCGAGATCACGTTCTGACCCTGGCCGCTGATGACCACCCACTCACTGTCGGACCCATCCGGCGCCGGCTGAATCGCCGGCTCGGCGACCGTACCGCTCTGAGCCGGTACGGCCACGAGCGAGGTCGGGACCGGATACGCCGAAACCGACACCGCTGCGTCTGCGGCTGCCGGCACGATCGCGATAATCGCACCGATCAGCCCGATCAGCCCGATCAGCCCGATCAGCCCGATCAGCGTGGCGGCCGACCGCAACTTGCGGTCTATCAAGCCTGTTCGGTGTGTCATCGGTGTCGCAGTCATGCCACCACGAAGGTTGGCAGCGGCCCTGGCGAATCCTGCAAGACCCAACACAAACGCAACCTGTGAGTCATTCCACCAATCAGCCGCGGACAGTTCCTCATCACCGGTCCAACCCAGTTCCTCATCACCGGTCCAACCCGTCACGCGCGCGGGTGTTGCGCCCGCGCCGCACTGCGACCGCGCTGGCGACTCTGGCGACTCTGGCGACTCTGGCGACTCTGGCGGTGACCATGGTGCTGCTCACCTGCTGCGGCTCCGCACTCGCCAGCGCCGGACGCGCGAGTCAGCCGGTACCGACATCCCGGGTGACCGTCACCGATACCGCGACTCGCGTCGTCCCCCAGTCGTTCCTCGGGTTATCGGTCAACGTCGACGAGATGGAGGACTTCACCGACCAGCCGGCGTTCCCCAATTTCGTCAGCCTGATCAACCCCACCGGGGATGGTCCGTTCGTGCTGCGCGTCGGCGGAACCGAGGCTGACACCGCCTACTGGAACGGCGAGCTGTCCGCGATCATGCCTCAGTACCTGGCTCCCGTGAGTGACCGTGTGACTCTCGACAGCGCGTGGCTTCAGTCACTGTCCGGCGCTGTCAAGGCCACGGGCAGTGACGTGATCCTCAACGTCAACGCCGCGGCACACGATCCGCTGATGGCCTACTACCTGACCACAGCCGCTGAGCAGATCCTCCCACCGGGGTCGCTCAGCGCGATCGCGATCGGCAACGAGCCCAACCTGTATTCGGCCGGATACCTCGGGATCACGAAGAGCACCGCCAGCTGGGTCCGAAATTTCAATGCTGTTCGCTACGACACGCTCTATTCGCTCTACTCCACGCTGCTGCGGCGCCACTACCCGGCGCTGACGCTGGCCGGACCCGAGCTTTCGGCTCCCACCGCTCCGTGGTTGACCTCGCTTGTGCAGCACGATCCCGGGCAGGTCGGCCTCGCGACCGAGCACTACTACGCGTACAGCGCCTGCGCCGGCCGGAGTACTTCTGGCTACCCGGAGCTCCACCGCTACTTCCGCATCACCAACATCAACCAGCAGACCGCGCTGATGGCGCCGGCGATCGCGGCCGCCCACAACGCCGGGCTCGACTATCGCCTGACGGAGCTGGGCTCCTCGACCTGCCTCGGGCTGCCGGCCGTGACGGACACCTTCGCGACAAGCCTGTGGGGCCTCGATCAGCTGTTCCAGTTGATCGAGGCGGGCGTTGATGGCGTCAACTTCCACCTGCGTTCCAACCAGCCCAACTCAGCAATCCACTCGACCAGCGCAGGCCTGAACGCCCAGCCATTGCTGTACGGGATCGCAGCCTTCGCGAGCATGCTGGGACCCAACGCGCAGCTCAACCAGGTCACTGGTGTGCTTCCGAGCAACGTCAAGTTGTGGGCGGTGCAGTCCGACAACGGCTACAGCCTGGCATTGATCAACGACACGACTCAACGCGAGCGGATCAGCGTGACGATGCCGGTCTCCACACCGATGAGCGTAAAGGCCCTGAGTGCCCCGACAGCATGGTCAGGCTCCGCCACATTCGGCGGCCAGACGATCAGCGCCGGCGGAACCTGGCAGGGCAGCCCCCTGACAGCGACCGTGAACCCTGTTACACGCAGCTACACGTTCACGGTCCCGCCCGACAGCGCTGAGATCGCGACCATGAATTGAAACCCGCCCGCAGCGGTGCCCGCGGCTCACCAGCGGCTGGTGTTACACCAGCACTCGAAGCGTCTCAAAGCTCGGGTCGGCCGCCCCGTGCAGCCGTGCACCGGCCGCCACCAGTTCACGCAGATAGGTGACGACCTCAGCTGTCACCCGCTCACCAGGTAGCAGGGTCGGCACTCCCGGCGGATAGCCGGCGACCGCCTCGGTGGAGATCCGTCCGACGGCCTCCACCACCGGCACTGCTTCGCTCTCACCCAGGAACGCGTCACGCGGCGGGACGGCCGGCTCGGGATCGAGCTCGGCCGGCGGGTGGGCCAGGACGCTCTGGCCGGCTGCTGGTCCATCAAGACCGGCAGCCGGGGTGATGCGCCTGACCGTCTCCGCGAGATCGTGAGCCACCCGGTCGAGTGGTTCGAGCGGCTGGCCGATGCCGAGCACGAGCACGATCGTTGCGTGCGTCGCGAGTTCGACGTGGATGTCGTAGGAGGCACGCAACGCGCTCGCGACCCGATAGCCGGACGACCCGGTCCCGCGCACGTCGATCACGATCCGGAGCGGATCCCAGGCGGCGATCCCGGGCCGCCCCACCCACTCCTCGCCGACGATTGCACAGCCTGGAATCTCATCGATCGCCGCCCGCGCCCGAGCAGCCGCCTTGATCGTCCGGTCGAGCAGCAGCTCACCGTGCACCGCCAGCTGGCGCCGGGCAGCATCGAGTGAGGCCATCAGCAGGGAGCTCGGGCTGGTCGATCGGACCAGCCGCACGGCCCGTGAGACGGCACCGATGTCGATTCGTTCACCGGAGACGAACAGCATCGCCGACTGGGTGAGGCTGCCGACGATCTTGTGCGTCGATGCGAGCATCGCATCGGCTCCGAGCTGCAGCGGCGAGCCCGGCAACGCGGCGTGGAAGCCGAAGTGAGACCCCCAGGCGCAGTCGACGATCAGGGGCACGCCGGCTCGGTGGGCGACCTCGGCACAGGCACCGACGTCGGCGGCCATCCCGTAATAGGTCGGTGAGACGATGAATGCCGCCTCGATCGACCCCCCGGCCGCGAGTGCTCGCTCGAGCGCTGCGGGCGTGACTCCGTGAGCGATACCCAGCTCGGAGTCGTACTCGGGAGCAACGAACCGCGGCTGTCCGCCCGAGAGCACCAGCCCGTCGATCATGCTGGCGTGGGAGTTGCGCTGCAGCAGCACGCGCCTGCCCGGTCCCGCCAGCGCCAGGCAGAGGGCGTGGTTGCCCTGGGTGGCGCCGTTGGTCATGAACCAGCAGCGATCCGCGCCGTAGGCCTCGGCGGCGAGGCGCTCGGCGCGCTCGTACGGCGTGGGAGTCGGCCCGATGTCGATCCCCTCGATGTCCTGCGGCACGTCCAGCAGCAACGCAGCCGGCCCGAGCGCGCTGCGTAACCCCGGATCGGCGCCACCGCCTCCCTTGTGGCCGGGAACGTGGAAGCGCGTCGAGCCGCGCAGGCCATATGCCGCAACGGCCTCCAGGTATGGCGCGGTCGGCTGCTCGGCCGGGTGCTCGTAGTCCTGCGGGTCAGCGGCCACTTCAGCGCTCCGGATCAGGCCGTGTGACCGGCGTTGGCCGCGCGCAGCAGGTATGCGCGCACGAAGCCGTCGAGGTCGCCGTCGAGGACCCGGTTCGCGTCCCCCATCTCGAAGTCCGTGCGATGGTCCTTCACCATCGTGTAGGGGTGCAGCACGTATGAGCGGATCTGAGACCCGAAGTTGACATCCTGCGCGTCTCCGCGCTCCTTGGCGATCTCCTCGCGGCGCTCGCGCTCGGCCCGCTCAGCGATCTTCGAACGCAGCATCGCCATCGCCTCCGCACGGTTGGAGGACTGCGAACGCTCGTTCTGACACTGCACTACGATGCCGGTCGGCTTGTGCGTGATCCGCACCGCCGAATCAGTCTTATTGACGTGCTGCCCGCCGGCGCCGCTGGCCCGATAGGTGTCGATCTGGAGGTCATCGTCGTCGATCTCGATCTCGCCGACACCCTCGACCACTGGCGAGACCTCGACCCCGGCGAAGCTCGTCTGACGCCGGTTGGCGGAGTCGAACGGCGACAATCGCACCAGGCGATGCACGCCCTTCTCGCTGCCGTAGAGCCCGTAGGCGTTCTCGCCCTTGACCACGAACGTGGCCGACTTGATCCCTGCCTCCTCCCCCGGCGAGGCCTCGAGCAGCTCGACACCGAAACCACGCTTCTCGGCCCAGCGCATCTCCATGCGCAGCACCATCTCAGCCCAATCCTGCGCATCGGTGCCGCCGGCGCCGGCGTTGACAGTCACGAACGCGTCGCCGGCGTCGTAGCGGCCCGAGAACAGCCTTTGCTCCTCGAGCTCGGCGAGGCGTGACTCGACGTTCACCACCTGCTCCTCGAGCTCCGCCGCCAGCGACTCGTCCTCCTCAGCCAGCTCGGCGAGCGCGTCGAGGTCCTCGACGTCACGCTCGAGCGTCCTGAATGTCTCGAGCCGCCGCGACGCGCGCGCATGTTCGGCGCTGACCTGCGCGGCCCGATCCTGGTTGTCCCAGAACCCGGCAGCCCCCATCTCGGCCTCGAGCGCGGTCGTGCGCTCGGTCAGTGCAGCCGGGTCAAAGATAGTCCGAGAGCAGGTTTAACTGCTCACGGATTGCCGCGAGGCGCTGGGACAGCGGCTCTGAGGGTGGGGTCGACATCGGGTCGCAACCGTAGCAGCGCCCTCTCCGCAGCGCCTCACCCTTGCGGCCAGCGATGCCGGCCCGGGCCGCGCCCGTAGCCGCGATAGCCCCCGCGCCACCAACCGTCGTTGAACCCGGCGTCGCGCCGGGCGCGCCGGCGACCACCACACTGGATCCGCCGGGCGATGAACAGCAGCATGAATACGAGCACCACCAGGCTCGCCCCCGTCAACGCCCAGCCGGCCACGACCAAGGCGGTGATTCCAAGCCACCCACCCGCCTCACGGCCGGTCTGAAGCGCCACCTCCCACGTCGAGGGAGGCTTCGGCGGCAGCGCCGGAAGGTCTGTGCTCACCGCGGCGAGCTCACCCCGCGTACTCGCACTGAGCGTCGTCTGCAGGCGCTCCTCGAACTCGCCGCTGGTAAGCCGCCCGGCGGCGTAATGCTCACGAATCTCTGCCGCGACGGCGTCGCGCTCCTGGTCAGACACGCGGAGATGTTGGTTCTTGGCCACGTGCTGACAGGTTACCCGCTTGGGCAAATTGTTGGTACCTAATCGTTTGGTACCGTACCGTGCATGACTTCGATCACACCCCCCGTGGACACGACGGAGGATCCCAACCGGATTCCACGCCACGTGTGGATCATTTCCAGCGTCGCGATGCTTGGCGCGGTCATGTCGATTCTGGACACGACGATCGTGAACGTCGGACTCGCGACTCTCGGCAAGGACCTGCATTCAAGCCTGGCCCAGATCCAATGGGTGATCACCGGTTACATGCTCGCGCTCGCGGCCGTGATCCCGGTATCCGGTTGGGCCTCGCGACGCTTCGGCGCCAAACGCGTGTTCATCATCTCCCTCCTCCTGTTCACGCTGGGCTCCTTGCTCTGCGGCCTGGCGACCTCGACCACGGAGCTGATTCTGTTCCGTGTGTTGCAGGGCGCCGGTGGCGGCATGATCATGCCGCTGGCGCAGATCATCATGGCCGATGCTGCCGGTCCCAAGCGGATGGGGCGTGTGATGGGCTTGGTTGCGGTGCCGATGATGCTGGCCCCGACACTCGGGCCGCTCGTGGGCGGCGTGATCATCCAGGTGCTGGATTGGCATTGGATCTTCTTCGTGAATCTGATCGTGGGTGCGTTCGCGATCCCGCTCGCGATCAGGCTGCTTCCTGCCAAGGCCGGTGCAAAGACCGACCCGCTCGATGGCCTTGGGCTGGCGCTGATGTCGATCGGCCTGGTGGCGATCACCTACGGCCTGGCAGAGGCCGGAACATACGACACGTTCAGTAACGCCCACGTCTGGGGACCGGTCGCAATCGGAGTGGTCCTGGTGGTGGCCTTCGCGTTTCACGCCTTGCGCATCAAGCACCCACTGTTTGATCTGCGTTTGTACCGGAGCTCACACTTCTCCGCCGCGTCATTCGTGATGTTTGCCCTCGGCGCCGCCGTGTTCGGCGCGATGATCCTGATGCCCCTGTATTGGCAGGAGCTCCGGGGCTACAGCGTGATCGAGACCGGCCTGCTGACCGGACCGCAGGGACTCGGCATGGCGATCACGACGCCGTTGGGGGCGAGAATGACAGAGCGCTACGGAGGCGGTCCGGTGGCTCTGGTTGGAGTGATCGCCACGGCTTTGATGACGATTCCGTTCGGACTGATCGGTGCCCACACGAGCGTCGCTTTCCTATGTGTGGCGATGGTTCTCCGGGGTGCCGGCATGGGCGCCAGCTTCATGCCGGCGATGACCGCGGCGTTTGCGGCGCTCGACCGCAGCCAGGTCAGCCACGCCACGCCGCAGCTGAATGTGCTCAACCGAGTCGGCGGCTCGATTGGCACCACGGTCCTGGCGGTCGTGCTGGCCAACGCGTTACGTGGGGCGCACACCCCGGCCGCGGCGGCCAACGCTTTCGGCACGGCCTTCTGGTGCTCGGCGGGGATTGCTGCACTCGCGATCATCCCGTGCGTGGTGTTGATGCGCGCGGAGTCGAACGCCCGCAAGGCTGCGAAGGTGGCGGGTGCCGAGGACCCCGATCGTGTTGCGCTGGAGTCCGGCGCTGTCGCGGAGGCCCTGGTATGACGGCCACCGTGAACCGCAGCGGCGCGTCAGCGAGGACGCACCCTGCAGCTGGCAATGCGATCCATGATCCTGCCACGCCGACGGGCAGGCTCGGGTTGGCGTTCAAACGCTCGATGGTCGCGGTGCGCAAACTGCGCGGGCGCGAGACCCACCGACCAGGACAGCTCAGCTACGCCCAATACGGACTGCTGTTCGGGCTGGCGAGCACGTGCGAGCGCTCAGCGCGTGAACTGGCCGAGCAGGCCGATCTGTCGCCGGCGACCGTCGCACAGATGCTCGAGCACCTGGAGGCCGCTGGCCTTGTCAAACGGACCCGCTCCCAACAGGACCGCCGCGTGGTGCTCTCGGTTCTGACCGACCGCGGCGCCGCGGTCGTGGCCGAACGTCGTGCCCACATGGAGCCCCGCTGGGCAAGCAGCTCTGACGGAGTTCTCAGACGCCGAGCTGGACCTGGCAGCGAGAGTCCTGGATCGCCTGGCCGATTACTTCCACGACCTGCTCGACGACGCGACCGATTGAGGTCGCTCATATGCCCACCGCCCCGCCGGTCGTAGCGGACGTCGAAGCCGACTGACGTCGGCGCCGGGCGATAGAGGGCATTTCGCCCGCTAGCTCAGGCGCCGTGGCACTTCTTGTACTTCTTGCCGGAGCCGCACCAGCACGGGTCGTTGCGACCCGGCTCGTTCTCCACATGGCGCTGCTGCACGACCGGCACAGCGTCAGCCTCCGGGTCGGCCATGCCTGCACTCGCCCCGGCGGCTGCGGCGGCCAGCGCCTGCGCGCCGGCCGGTGCGCCCCCACCGGAGTAGCTCACACGGCCACCGCCGGTTGATGAGCTGGAGATCGGGCTCGGTGTGCGGGTCGGCATAGGCGGCGGCTCAGCTGCGGCAGCCGGGTCCTCCTGGACGCTGACCTGGACGTGATACACGAGCCGCGCGAAGTCGAACCAGACGAGGTTCATCAGATCGCCGAACAGAGTGAACGCCTCGTTCTTGTACGCGACCAGCGGATCGAGCTGGGCGACACCGCGCAGGCCGATGCCCTCACGCAGATAGTCCATGTCGTGGAGGTGCTCGCGCCAGCGCTGGTCGATGATCTGCAGCAGCAGGAAGCGTTCCAGCGCGCGCATCAGCTCGTCGCCGAGCTCCTGTTCGCGCGCGTCGTACTGGGCCAGTGCCTCCTCCTGGAGCCGCAGGGTCAGGTCCTCGCGATCGACGCGATCGGGGTCGACCGACAGCAGCTCGTCGCTGGGGGTGAAGATCTCGCCGACTCGCGCGAGCAGACCGGCGATGTCCCAGTCCTCGACGAAGTCGCTCGCGGTGTACTCGCTGACCAGCCGGTCGATCAGGTTGACGATCTCCTCACGCGAGGCGTCAGCCATGTCGCGGCCCTCGAGGATCTCGTCGCGATAGGTGTAGATCACGTCGCGCTGCTGGTTGAGGACATCGTCGTACTCGAGCGTGTGCTTGCGCATCAGGAAGTACTGCTCCTCGACCTTGCGCTGCGCCTTCTCGATCTGCTTGGACAGCATCCCCGCCTGGATCGGCTCCTCGTTGCCCTCCTCGTCGTAGGAACCCAGCTTGTCGAGGATCTTGTAGATGCGATCGCCGGCGAACAGCCGCACGAGGTCGTCCTCCGCCGAGAGGAAGAAGCCGGACTCTCCCGGATCGCCCTGGCGGCCGGCACGACCGCGCAGCTGGTTGTCGATCCGACGCGACTCATGGCGTTCGGTGCCGAGGATGTACATGCCACCCGCTTCCACGACCTCGGTCCGCAGGCCCTCGACGCGCCGCTCGATCTCGGGCAGCACACGCTGATAATGCTCCTCGTAGTCCGGGCTGGATGGCTCGAGCCCCAGCTTGTGCATCTCCAGTGCCGCCAGATGCTCGGGGTTGCCTCCGAGCTTGATGTCGACCCCGCGCCCGGCCATGTTGGTCGCGATCGTGACGGCGCCGGGGGCGCCCGCCTCGGCGACGACCTCACCCTCGCGCTCGGCGTATTCGGGCTTGGCGTTCAGAACCGTATGCGGGATGCCCCGCTTTCGCAGTCGCTCCGAGAGCAGCTCAGAGACCTCGACGGAGATCGTTCCCACCAGCACCGGCTGACGCTTGGCGTGCCGCGTCTCGATCTCCTTGACGACGGCCGCCCACTTGCCGTCCTTGGTCTTGTAGACCTGATCGTTGCGGTCGTCGCGGACCATCGGCGCGTTGGTCGGGACCTGAACGACCGGTAGCTCGTAGATCTTCATGAACTCGGTCGCCTCGGTCAGGGCGGTACCGGTCATGCCGGCGAGCTTGTCGTACTTGCGGAAGTAGTTCTGCAGCGTCACGGAGGCGAGCGTCTGGTTTTCCTCCTGGACGCGAACGCCCTCCTTGGCCTCCACCGCCTGATGCAGACCCTCCGACCAGCGGCGCCCCTCGAGGATGCGGCCCGTGTGCTCGTCGATGATCTTGACCTCACCGTCGATCACCGCGTAATCCACGTCGCGCCTCTTCAGCGCCTCGGCCTTGATCGCCTGGTAGAGATGGTTCACGAGATGGCCGTTCTCGGCACGGTAGAGATGGTCGATCGCGAGGAAACGCTCTGCCTTGGCCACACCCTGCTCGGTGACGGAGACGGTCTCGTATTTCTCGTCGACCTCGTAGTCGAAATCGGCGACGAACTCCTTCTTCGTGCGGGGGTCCATCCCGTCCGGTGTCTTGCCCTGCTTCAACTGCGGGGCCAGCTTGGCGAACCGTTCGTAGAGGTCCGCCGCCTGCTCGGGCGCTCCGGAGATGATCAGAGGCGTGCGGGCCTCGTCGATCAGAATGTTGTCGACCTCGTCGACGACTGAGAAGAAGTGGTACGGGGAGCCCTCCTCAGGCTTCTCGCGACCGCCGTGCTGGACCTTCTCCTCGAGCGTCGTGGCCATGTTGTCGCGCAGGTAGTCGAAGCCGAACTCGGAGTTGGTCCCGTAGGTCACGTCTGCGGCGTAGGCGTCGCGCTTCTCCTCGTAGGGCTGCATGTTCTGGAGGATCCCGACCGTGACACCGAGCCTGTCGTAGAGCGGCTTCATCCACAGCGCGTCGCGGCGCGCCAGGTAGTCGTTGACGGTGACGACATGAACGCCGCGGCCCGCCAGCGAATTCAGCACCACGGCCGCCGTCGCCGTGAGTGTCTTGCCCTCGCCAGTCTTCATCTCGGCGATGGCGCCGTCATGCAGGACCATGCCGCCGATCAGCTGCACGTCGAAGTGGCGCATCCCCATCGCGCGGCGGCCGGCTTCGCGCACAAGCGCGAACGTCTCCGGAAGCAGCGCATCGAGGCTCTCGCCGCCCCGCGCGCGCTCGCGCAGTTCATCTGCGAGCTCACGCAACTCCTCGTCGGTGGAGCTCTCCATCTCGGGCTCGTACGCGTTGATGCGCTCCACCCGCTGCTCATATGACTTGAACTTCTTTGCTTCGCCCATGCGAAGCGCGCGGTCGAGAAACGACATGTGCCTAGAGTACTAGCGCGAGCATTAGCAGCTTGCTGGGATTCCGGGTGTGGCAACCGAAACG
This sequence comes from uncultured Conexibacteraceae bacterium, assembly GCA_963848435.1. Taxonomy (GTDB): domain Bacteria; phylum Actinomycetota; class Thermoleophilia; order Solirubrobacterales; family Solirubrobacteraceae; genus Palsa-465. The sequence goes on from CAWKDQ010000012.1 coordinate 375,145, forward strand.
GGCCGCCACACGATCGATCCGATGCGAGGCCCCCGCTATCCCAACTCAGGCGCCGGATCCTGGAGCGGCGCTCGCTCGCTGTCACGCGCCTCGCGGCGGTGGCGACGCTTCTCACGGTGCCGCTTGACCTGCACTGCAAGCTCCTCCGAGACGACGTTGATCGAGTGCTTCATGTCGCGACTGGCGCTCGACGCCCGCAGGGTCACGCCCTTGAGGTGCAGCGTGGCGTGGGCCACCTGAGAGTCCGCTATCGACGGCTTCTGTTCCTCGAACACCTCGACCTCCAGCTCGGCCAATTCGGAGACCTGCTGGCCGATCACGCGGAACCTGCGCTCGACGTACTCCCGCAGATCCTCGGGGACGGGCGTCCGTCGGCCCTTGACCTCGATCCTCATGGTGACCTCCCTTGCGTAGGAAGTTGTGTTCGTGGTCAGCTCACCTTAATCCGCCTGCGCGCGTTTGTCGACCCGCTCTTTGGAGACTCTTAGTGCGCACGGTGGAACAATGGCTGTGTGTCACCGCCGCTGACCTGGACCTTCTCTCCGACGGTCATCATGCTGATAGCCGTCGCCTGCGTCGTCTACATCTGTGCATGGCGGCGGGCGCGGCGCCCGGGCATGCCGCATCCGCCCGGCCATGGGCGCATGGCCCTCTTCGTGGGGAGCCAGCTCTGCCTGGGCCTGGCGCTGCTCTCACCGGTCGACTCGATCGCTGACAACGTCATGTTCGTGCACATGTTCCAGCACGTGCTGCTGCTCGACATCGTGCCGATCCTGGTGATCCTGAGCCTTACCAAGGGGCTGCTGCGTCCCGTGACGCGGCGTTTCACGACGGTCGAGAGGCGTGCCGGGTTCCTCGCTCACCCGGCGTTCGCCGCGTTCTTCTACATCGCCGTTATGGCCGTCTGGCACATCCCCGCGATGTATGACCTCGCGCTGGAGCACACGAAGGTCCACTACCTGGAGCACAGTTTCTTCCTGGTGGCGGGCACGCTCTATTGGTGGCACCTGCTCTCTCCGATCAGAGCCCGGATGGCGCTCGGCGGCATGGGCCCGATCGTCTACATGTCCGTCACCAAGTTCTTCGTGGGAATGCTGGGGATCGTGCTCACCTTCTCGGCCCACGCCTTCTACCCGTGGTATCAGCACCACCAGGAATATTGGGGGCTGACGGCGCGCACGGACCAGAACCTCGCCGGCGTCGTGATGGCGCTCGAGCAGTCGGTGATCATGGGGATCGCACTGGTCTTCATCGTGTACCGGATGCTCGGCGACAGCGAGAAGGAGGCTCAGCGTCAGGAGCGTCACGACGAGGCCTGGGCGTCGTACAGGCGCCAACTGGCCGAGCATCGCGCGTCGGCACCCAAGGCCTGACTGACCTGCCCGAACCGCCGAACGCGTCGCAACGTCGTAGCTCTGTCGACGTTTGTGCCGAATAACTTCACAAACGTCGACAGAGTGCGGTCGCCTGCCCGATCGCGCTCCTGATGAAGATGGTCGCCACCGCCCCTAATCGGGGGGCACGATGCGCTGCGCAGGGCTATCCGGAGCCCACCAGCAGCGCCGCGCCGATCGCGCCGCCGAGGTCACCCAGAGCGACCAGGCAGATCTCGGGCGGCTGGTGGCCTGGGAACAGATGCAACATCGTGGCCTGGCGGATCCTGCCGACGTAGTGATCTCCGAAGCGAACACCGAGCCCGCCGCCGATGATCACGGTCCCCACGTCGAGCAGGTTCACGGCTGACGCGATACCGGCGCCGAGCGCGTCGACCGCCTTGTCGATCAGGTCGGTCGCGAGCTTGTCCTGGTGCTTGACGGCATGCGCCCACACCGAACTCGTGAAGCGGTCTTGACCCTTGTCGGCCATGATCTGCAGCAGATCGGACCTGTGCCCGTGATCGATCTTGTCGCGCGCGTAGGCCTCCATCGCCGCGCGGCCTGCGTAGGCCTCGACACAGCCGTGGTTGCCACACGGGCAGCGACGGCCGCCGGCCTTGACGACCATGTGCCCGACCTCCCCGGCGCCGCCCCGCCCGTGCCAGGGCTCGCCGTTCAGCACCAGCCCGCCCCCGACGCCGGTCCCCCAGAAGACGCCCAGGAGCGCGTCGTGACCTCGGCCGGCGCCGAGCTTGAACTCAGCCCAGGTCGCGACCTGCACGTCGTTTCCGACCTCCACGCGAGTCCCGAGCCGCTTGCCGAGTTCGGCACCGAGCGCGTAACTGCCGTCCCAGCCAGGGAGGTTACGGGCACTCGTGACGGTCCCCTTGCCGGAGTTGACCGAGCCCGGCGACCCGACACCGATACCGAGCAGCTCGCCCGTCTTGGTGCCGGCGGCCTGCGCGGCCTCCGTCATCGCCGCCGCCATGTGCTGGGCAACGTCCTGCGGGGTACCGCTGGTCGGCGTCGGCTGCCGGGACGAGCCAAGGACCTTGTTCGCTTCATCCACCACAATCGCCTCGATCTTGGTCCCGCCGAGGTCGATCCCACCCCGCAGGGCCGCCGCTGCCGTCGTGCTCATGGCTCTCCAGTGTCAGATCAAGGTGCTGCGGGCAACCTACCCGCCGTCCAGCGCGGACTTGAGCGATTCGGCCGCCTGCCTGGGCGCCGGATCGACCCCGCGCAGGGTCGCCAGATAGAGCGACACCAGATCTCCGAGCAGGACCATCGAGACCAGGCGCTGCAATCGAGTCTGGCCGATGGTCTCGACCCGGAACGTTGCACCGCCACGGCTGGCGATCAGCCCGCGCGTCAGCTCGATCCGCTGCCGCACGCGTGGATGCAGGTCGGAGTCGTCCAGGAATACGGCGCTGAACTGGCCGACGTCCTTGGCGCCCTCCCAGCCGACCAACTCGTTGTGGTCGAGCTCGGGAAGCTCAGCCGCAAACGCAGGTGTCTTCGCGTTTTCGTTCAGCTGCGTCTTCCAGCGGTACGCCACAGGCGCGGTCAACGCCGCCCCCGCGATCTGTGGGATCGTCCCGTGCAGACCGCGCGCGAGGGTCTTCGGGAGTGTGTCGTCGCCGGCGTCGGGCCCCCAGTCCGCAGCCAGCCTGGCCGCATGCTCCGCTGCGACGTCGACCTCGGCGTGCAGGCTCTGTCCGGCGCCGCATAGACGCGCGACCTCGAGCGCCACCACCAGCCAGTACCCGATCGCGGTCCGCGACTGAAAGCCTCCGGGCAGCGGTACGACCGGGACACCGTCAGCGCGCGCCTGCTCAGCCAGCTTGCCGCCGGTCGTGACCACGATTGTGGCGGCACCCAGCGCCTGCGCAGCGTCATAGGCGGCCAGCGTCTCCTCTGTGTCGCCCGAATAGCTCGCGCACAGCACAGTCGTATCGGGCATCGTCCAGCCGGGCAGCGCGTAGTCGCGGGCGACGGCGATCGGCCGTGAGGCGCCATCGCCCAGCGCAGCCACGGCCAACGCCCCGCCGGCGGCGGCGCCACCCATGCCGGCGATCACCAATCCCCCAGGGGAGTCATGAATCCGCAGACCCGCGGACTCGACCCGCCAGAGCGCGTCGCGCAGGTGGTCGGGTAGCCCGAGCACCGCTTCGAACTGGCCGGTCACATCGACCTCGGCCACCGCTTCACGTGAGAGTGTGCGCCCGCTGATCAAAACCTTATAGCTCCATCCGGTAGGGAGACTCCCGGGAACAGGCGCGCTCCGGCCGATAAGACGTTGTCATCCCCGATCCGCACCCCCTCCCCCAGTACGGCGCCGCCGTCGATCTGACAGCGGGCACCAATCTCAGCCTGGTGTCCGATGATCGCGCCTCTGATGTGTGTGCGTGGCCCGACGGTGGCCCCGTCGAGCAGCACCGAGGCTTCGACCACCGCACCCGAGCCGATCCTGACGTCGCGGCCGAGCACCACCCGCCCACCGACCCTGGCGCTGGCAGCAATCTCACAGCCGTCGCCGATCAGCGCAGGCGCGGCGATCCGGCCGCCCACACCGCCCGCCGGCAGCAGCCGCATCCGGGCGGCGCTGAGCCGCTCGCCGACCTCCGTGGTGACGCGCCCTTCGAGGATGTCGTAGGTGGCCTGCAGGTACCGGCCAGGGGTGCCGATGTCAAGCCAGTAGCCGCTGGCCTCGTAGCCGTGGAGCCCATGGTCAACCAGCTTCGGGAAGACGTCGCGCTCGATCGAGATGTTGGTGCCGGCCGGTGCCATCCCGTCGAGGACCTCCCGCTCCAGGATGTAGGCGCCGGCATTGACGAGGTTCGTCGTGATCTCCTGTTCCGGACCGGGCTTCTCGAGGAACTCGGTGACGGAGCCGTCTTCGCGGCAGTGCACCAGCCCATAGGCCGAGGGATCGTCCACGGCGATCAGTCCCAGGGTCGCGCGGGCGCCGGTGCGCTCGTGCTGCTCCAGCTGTGCCGTCAGGTCTATATCTGTGAGGACGTCGCCGTTGAGCATGAAGAAGCGCTCATCGAGCAGCTCCTGCGCGTACTTGAGCGCGCCGCCCGTCCCCAGGGGCTTCGGCTCCTCAACATATCGCAGGCGAATGCCGAAGCTCGAGCCGTCGCCGAGCACGGTCCGCACGCCATCGGCGAGGAACCCGCAGGACATGATCACGTCGTCGACCCCATGCCGTCGCAGCCACTCGAGCATGTAGCCGATGAACGGCTGGTCGACGAGCGACACGACAGGCTTGGGCACATTGGAGGTCAACGGTCGCAGCCGTGTGCCCTCACCTCCGGCCAAGATCAGTGCCTGCATCGCCTCCCCTCCTGAGTCGTGGGTCGTGAACCGCGATCAGCCGTCCGGCCTCAGCGACCGACGCCCTCATATGCGAACCCGGCCGCCTTCGCGGCCGCGCCGTCGATGAAGTTACGCCCATCGATGATCACACGTCCGCCGGTCACGGACGCCACCGCCTGCCAGTCGAGCGCAGCGAACTCCGGCCACTCCGTCACCAGCACGATCGCGTCCGCCCCGGCAACCGCCCCAAGCGCCGAGTCGGCCATTTCGACGCCGGGCATCAGTCGCCGCGCCTGCTCCGCCGCGATCGGGTCATAGCCCGTGACGGTTGCGCCGTCGGCCTGCAGCCGCGCTGCCAGCACCAGCGACGATGCCTCCCGCATGTCATCGGTCTCGGCCTTGAACGCGAGCCCCAGCAGCGCCACACGCTTACCGACCAGCGAGCCCAGGTGCTTCTGCAGCTTCGCGATCACGCGCCGCTTTTGGAGCTCGTTGACCTCGATCACGGCCGTCAGCAGCTGGAAGTGATAGCCCGAGTTGCCCGCCAATTGCTTGAGTGCCGAAACGTCCTTGGGGAAGCAGTTCGACACAGTCAGCCCGCCGCTCGAGACGAGCGTGTGCGCGTAGGGCACCTCGAGCGAATAGACCGGGCCTCGGATCCGCCGACGGGCAGCATGCGTGACTCGAAGCCAGGCGGTGCCGTCGCCGAACCGGCGGTAACCGGTCGGCGCGATCCGCTTCTGCTGACGCGCGATCGACGCCAGTACACCTGGCCGGTCACGCTCGGGCACGAGCCTGATCGCCCGCTCGATCTGGTCAGCACCGGAGATCCTGATCCAGTGCGTGTCCTTGGTCGACCTGGCGACACGGCCAACGCGCCGGCTGGCGACGATCCCAACGCTCGCGAGCAGCCGCATAACGCCGTCAGCGAGTTCATCGCTGACCGTCCCGAACTCGATGATCACGCTTGGCCCGCCGTTGATCAGCGACCACGATCCGTCGCCCTCGAACAGTCCCGAGAGCAGCGCCCAACGATCGCCCTCCGGGCGCTCCCAGATCAGATCTGGCAGCCGCTGCTGATAGCTCGTCCGCCCCAACCCGAGCACGCCCGTCCACCATCCGGCGAGCAGTCGTGAACTGGCCTGAACCACGAGCGCGGTAGGTGCCCGGCGAGCGCTGGCGCGGACGTTGTGACGCAGCCAGAACGCGAGCACCTCATCGACCAGGTGTTGTTCGCGCTCCGGGTGGAACGACCACTGGATCCGGCGCCGGTCCCCGTCAGCGATGGTGCAGCCCTCGGCGAGGTACAGCCCGACAACGCGCCAGAAATGTTGATCCAACGCAATCAGGTTGCGCGCGTGCGTGCCGTTCTTTGTCGTCCCCAGGGTCGCGGTCGCGAGGACAACCTCGCCACGCCAGGCCTCATCGGGTCTGAGCGTGCCGGTCCGTTTCACCTCGCCCGTTCGCCTGGCCGCCGATCCCGAGCGCGCGAAAGCCTCCCGGCGCTCAGCCACCGGCAGCGCCGCCAGCCGCTCAATTTCAGCACGCGCCGGGCGCACGATCAGCTGCTCGGGATCGATCTCGGCGGCTTCCACGGCCGTCAAGAGTGACGCGGTGCTGGTCGCGTCCAGATCGCCAGCACCACCCATCGCCAGCGGCACCCAATCGCCCGCGCACAGCTCGGCTGCAAGCCTGCGTTCGGGGAACGCCCCCTGCCCATCGCTCACCAGCCACGGGTGATCGGCAGTCGTGGTCAGCCGCCGCCCCATCTTCGTATGGACGTCAACGACATCGCCCTCGTAATCCCGCCGTGTCACACACAGCACGGGCAGGAACATCGGCTCGGGCTCGCCAGGGACCCAGCTCAGCACCCTGAGACAATGGGGCTCGATCACGCCATCGCGGGCCTCCTGGTCACGCTCGAGCCGCTCCCACAGCTGCTCGAAGCTGACGAGGCCCGTACGTCCGCGGTCGCGCACGAGCAGCGTCTCGTCTGCCATCAGGCACGAGCCGCCGTAGCCGATACCCGGCTGCAGGAAGTGCCCGCCGATCCGGCGGTCGAGCCCCATGCCGCGAGCGACCTCGAGCACGTCGGCGCCGGTTTCCTCGCAGACGTTGGCGATCTCGTTGATGAAGGAGATCTTGGTGGCGAGAAAGGCGTTGGCGGCGAGCTTGATCATCTCTGCGCTGGCGATGTCGGTGCGCACCAGCGGCGCGCCCAGCGGCGCATAGAGCGCCACGACCGCGTCACCGGCCCATTCGCCGTCGTCTCCGATGACAATTCGGTCCGGCCGGCGAAAGTCTTCGAGCGCGGCGCCCTCCTTGAGGAACTCCGGGCACGACACGTAGGCGAAGCCACCCTTGCCGGTGCGTTCGAGCTCGCGGCGGACCGCCGCACCGGTGCCGACCGGCACGGTGGACTTCATCACGATCGCCTTGTCCCCTTCCCCGGCGGGGATCGAATCGATCACCGCGTAGACGGCGGAGAGGTCGGCATCGCCGGAGTAGGTCGGCGGCGTCCCCACGGCCACGAACAGCAACCGCGCGTGCTCCAGCGCAACGTCGAGATCGGTCGTGAAGTGAAGCCGGTCGGCGCACGCTGTGACCGAGTCGGCCAGACCGGGCTCATAGATCGGGATCTCCCCCTTCTTGAGGGCTCTTATCTTGGCTGCGTCGATGTCGACGCACCAGACGTCGTTGCCCAGCTCCGCGAATCCCACCGCGGTGACGAGCCCTACATAGCCTGTGCCGATTACTGCGACCGGCTCGCGTTGCGGATCATCCATCCGGCGGCGGAGGTTAGTGGCTGGCGCCCTCAGGCGTCACCGGCCGGCCGCACCCTTCGCCATCACCAGCGACGCGTTCAGCCCTTCGCGCGTGCGAAGGAGTCGGCCATCGCGACCATCTGATAGGCGGGAACCGCATTCTGAAGCGTGTTGGCGATCCAGTAGACGTCTCCGCCCCGGTGCCAGGCGACGAGACTCACCTTCCCCGCCTGCCCGTAGATATCGAGCGTCTTGGCCCCGATCTTGCGGACCGTATGGGTGCCGTTGAGGATCGGCGGATCGGTCCAGGTGGTGCCCTGCACGGTCAGGTACTGGCCCGTGGCGGTCTCGGTCTCGCCACCGTAGCTCTCGACGAGCGTCATCACGTAGGACCGGTGCGGGTTATCGGAGGCGTCGCGCAGCACGTAGGCACGCGGGTACGAGCCGGTGTAGGAATCGGGCGCGACCTGCACCTCGTAGCCGATGTCGCAGTTGCCAGTCTCCGAGAAGCAGTACGAGTAGTTGTCGGGAATGTTGCGCGGGTAGTAGACCGGCAGACCGACGTTGTTGCCCAGCTGCCCCGACTGTGAGTTGCCGTCACCGTGGTCCGCAACCATGCCCGCGGGCACAGCCGGCGGGCCCGTGGTGCTCTTCTTCTTGGCCTTGCCGCGCTTGGTCGTCGGTGTCGTCGTCGTCGCCGCCGGCGTCGTCGTCGTCGTCGGTGCGCTGTTGTTCTGGCCGGCCGCAAGTCGCGTCGGCGTCATCAGCGACCTGTAGGCCAGCGCGACCGCGCCTGCGCTGTAGGAGAGGTTGGATGTGCCGGCGATCGAGCCGCTCACCGGGAAAGGAATCGATTTGAGCTCGGTGCCGTCAGCGTGGTAAGCCAGGTTGAACAGGTCGATCAGCCCGTCGGTCGAGTGCAGGTAGCGGTCGCTGGAGACGTCCTTGGCGAAGAGATGCAGCAGCTTGCTCTCCTCCGACAGCAGCTTGCCGGCGCCGAACTGGCCCTTGGCCCACTCGAGGAAGTCCTGCTGACGCGACTCGCGCACGAGGTCGGAGTCGTTGTGGCGGAAGCGCACGAATGCCAGCGCGCTGTCCGCGGCGCCCCCATTGCCGCAGAGTCTCTGATAGCCGGGCTGGATGTCGATGCTCGAGTAATCGGTGGTCGGATCGGCCAGCCCGACGCTGTGGTTGTAGTAGCGGTGGTCGACCGGGACGTACACGCAGCCGATCGAGCTGATCAGCTTGGCGAAGCTCGAGAAGTCCGTCACGAAGATATGCGAGAGATTCAGGTGCGGGAACAGGTTCTTCTTGATCGTCTCGACCAGCAGCGTCGAGCCATGGGCGCCTCCGTCGGCGTAGGCGGCGTTTATCTTCGACTCACCCACCCCTGGGATGTCGACCTGGAGATCGCGCGGGATCGATAGGGCGTTGATCGTCGAGGATTGGTCATCGACGCGCACCAGCATCATCGTGTCGGTGTTGCCTGGTCCCGCCCCCTCGCCGTAGCGATGATCGACTCCGACCAGCAGCAGCGTCTCCGGCTGCCCGGGCGCGGGAGGTTTCAGGCCTTTGGTGGACAGCGCCTTTCCGGCGTTCAGACCGGTCACGACGTCCGAGACCTGCAGAAGGCCCGCGGTCGCGGTCGCCCCGGCCGCGCACGCGACCACGATGAACCCCGCCAGCAGGCCACGCCAGGCCACGCCCCAACGTGTGCGCGGCATCAGTTTCACTGCGTTCCCCCACGACCGGCTCTAGGCATCGTCATCAGGATAGGAGGGTCGTCGGCCACATCGCGCATCTTCAAACCCGCTCCTAATGCTCAGCACAAGACTCGCAGCCAGGCAGCATGACCTGGCCGGCCGCAGGCCGGCCCCCCAGCCAGGCGGCCGTCAGCACGAGACGGGCGGCGAAGCAGGCCGCCCGTCCGCCCAGTCTGAGCTCAGGAGCCCTCGGCGACCCTGAGAAATGCCTGCCAGCGCTTCTGGTCGCGCAGGGCGTTGCGTCGGCGCTCGGTGTCCTCTCCGGCCGCCTCGAGCTCGCGCTCGGCCTCTGCCAGCCGCTCGCGCAGCAGGCTTGCGTCCAGCTGCTCGGGTGTCTGGATGTCCTGAACCAACAGCATCGCGTGGTTCCCGCCGATCTGCATGTAGCCCTCGGACTGGGCGAACCGAAGCACCTCGTCGTCGGAGCGGTACACCCGCAGCTCGGTCGGCTCGAGCATGCCCAGCACCGGCGCATGGTTGGCCAGCACGCCGATCTCACCGACGGTCGTGCGGGTCGAGACCATCTCGACCTCGTCGTTGAAGACCTCGCCCTCCGGAGTGAGGATCTCGACCCTGAACTTGGTGTGCGGCATCAGCTCACGCCCCGGCGGCTAGTTGTCGGTCCTGGCGGCCTCGACGACCTCGTCGATCCCGCCCTTCATGAAGAAGTGGCGCTCGGCGATCTCATCGTGCTTGCCGTCGATGATCTCCCTGAAGCCGCGGATCGACTCCGCCACCGGAACGTACACGCCCGGCGTGCCGGTGAACTGCTCCGCGACGTGGAACGGCTGCGACAGGAAACGCTCGATCTTGCGTGCGCGGTTGACGGTCAGGCGGTCGTCGTCGGAGAGCTCGTCGATCCCGAGGATCGCGATGATGTCCTGCAGCTCCTTATAGCGCTGCAGCACCTGCTTGACCTCGTTGGCGACGTTGAAGTGCTCCTCGCCGAGGATCTCCTGCTTGAGGATCGTCGAGGTCGAGTCCAGCGGGTCCACGGCCGGGTAGATGCCCTTCTCGGCGATCGACCGTGACAGGGTGGTGGTCGCGTTGAGGTGCGCGAAGGCCGAGGCCGGGGCCGGATCCGTGAGGTCGTCCGCCGGTACGTAGATCGCCTGAATGGAGGTGACCGAGCCCTTGCGGGTGGACGTGATGCGCTCCTGCAGGGCGCCCATCTCCGAGGCCAAGGTCGGCTGATAGCCCACCTGCGACGGCATGCGGCCCAGAAGCGCGGAGACCTCAGAGCCCGCCTGCACGAAGCGGAAGATGTTGTCGATGAACAACAGCACGTCCTGGCCCTCCTGATCGCGGAAGTACTCCGCCATCGTCAGGCCGGACAGGGCCACGCGCATGCGTGCTCCAGGGGGCTCGTTCATCTGCCCGAACACGAGCATCGTCTTCTCGATGACGCCCGACTCCTTCATCTCGAGCCAGAGGTCGTTGCCCTCGCGCGAGCGCTCACCGACACCACAGAACGCGGAGAGACCGCCATGCTCCTGCGCGAGGTTGTTGATCAGCTCCTGGATGATCACCGTCTTGCCGACGCCGGCGCCGCCGAACAGGCCGACCTTGCCGCCCTTCGCGTACGGGGCCAGCAGGTCGACGACCTTGATACCGGTCTCGAACATCTCCGTGGTCGGGCTGAGATCCTCGACGCTCGGTGCCTGGCGGTGGATCGGCCAGCGCTCGGTGTCGTCCGCAAGATCGGCACCGAGATCGATCGGCTCGCCGAGCAGGTTGAAGATCCGGCCCAGCGTCACGCGGCCGACGGGCACCGTGATCGGCGAGCCCGTATCGACGACCTCGGCGCCACGCGCGAGCCCATCGGTCGTATCCATCGCGACCGCGCGCACGCGATCGTCGCCGAGGTGCTGCTGGACCTCGAGGACCAGCAGGTCCTCCACGATCTGTTCCTCGAGATCGACCTCCGAGGCCGCCGCGGCGGGGCGCTTGATCGTGATCGCGTGGTTGATCTCGGGCAGCTTGTCGGGGAAGCTGGCCTCGACCACGACCCCCTGGATCGACTCGATCCGCCCTACGTTCTGCTCAGTTATGACTGCCATATCGCTCCAGTTCCGATCTGTCCCCAGGGGGTTCCAAGTCTCAGTAAGGCCGCCATCGCTAGCTGACGCCCTCGGCGCCGGCCACGACTTCCATGATCTCCTGCGTGATCGCCGCCTGGCGAGCACGGTTCATCTCGAGTGTCAGATCCTCGATCAGAACCCCGGCGTTCTCCGACGCGTTGCGCATCGCCGTCATCCGGGCGCCGTGCTCGGAGGCCGTCGACTCCAGCAGCGCCCTGAAGATCGAGACCTCGACGTAGTCGGGGACCAGGCGTCCGAGGATCACGTCAGGGTCGGGCTCGTATTCGACCAACGCATGCTGCTTCGGCTCCTCGCCGCTGCTCGGAGCCGTCTCCGCCGCGCCCGCGTCGTCCAGAATCGATGCCTGCTGCAACGGCAGCAGCGTCTCGCGCCGGACCACCTGCGAGATCGCGGATACGTATCCGTTGTAGAAGATGTCGACGCGGTCGACCTCGCCGTCGACGTAGGCGGCCATCAGCCGCTGCCCGATGTCACGGGCGTCGGCGAAGCTCGGGCGGTCGGAGAAGCCGGTGAAGGCGGCGACCGGCTCGAGCCCGCGGAAGGTCAGTGATGAGGCCGGTCGGCGGCCTGAGGCGAAGAACAGCGTCTGACGCCCTTGGGCGTCGTGCTCGCGGCTCGCGGCAACCCCGGCACGCACGATCTGCGAGTTGAACGCGCCCGCCAGGCCGCGGTCACCGGCCACCAGCAGCAGCCCGACCTTCTCGACCGACTCGTGCTCGGTCAGGATCGGCAGGCTCGGCACGTGGCCGGCGGCGTCGGCCGCCTCGCGTGTCATCCGCCTGATCGCTTCGGCGTATGGGCGCAGCGAGTCGATCCGCTGCTCTGCACGGCGCAGCCGTGCGGCTGCGACCATCTCCATCGCGCGGGTGATCGTGCGAATGTTCTGAACCGACGCGATGCGGTTGCGGACGTCTCGCTGCGAAGCCATGTCGTTCCCTGTCCAGGTCGCGAACGGCGCCTAGGCGGCGACGACCTCGATCTCTTCCTCGATCGGGTGGCCTTCCTCGTCCAGGTCGTAGCCGAAGTCCTCGGCGTACTGCGTGACAGCACCGTCGAGCCCCGAGACGGTCTCATCTGACCAGTCGCCGCCGGCGATCTTCTCGAGCAGTGGTCCCTGGGTTGCCTTGACCGCATCGGACAGGCCGTCGAGGAACTTCTCCACGCGGTCGACGTTGATCCGGTCCAGGTGGCCATTGGTGGCTGCGTAGATCTGGACGACCTGGATCTCAACCGGCAGCGGTTGGCGCTCGCCCTGGTTGAGCATCTTGACCAGGCGCTGCCCGCGGGCCAGCGTCCGCTGGGTGTCGGCGTCGAGCTCGGAGCCGAACTGAGCGAACGCTTCGAGCTCACGGTACTGCGAGAGCTCCAGCTTGAGACGGCCCGCAACCTTCTTCATCGGCCCGATCTGGGCGCTGCCGCCTACCCGCGACACTGAGATGCCGACGTTGATCGCCGGACGTACGCCCGAGTTGAACAGCTTCGGCTCCAGGAAGATCTGCCCGTCGGTGATCGAGATCACGTTCGTGGGGATGTAGGCGGACACATCTCCTGCCTGCGTCTCGATGATCGGCAGCGAGGTCAGCGACCCGGCACCCAGGTCGTCGTTGAGCTTGACCGCACGCTCGAGCAGCCGCGAATGCAGGTAGAAGACGTCGCCCGGGTAGGCCTCACGCCCCGGCGGGCGGCGCAGCAGCAGCGACATCTGGCGGTACGCGTAGGCGTGCTTGGTGAGGTCGTCGTAGATCGTCAGCGCGTGTCGCCCGTTGTAGAGGAAGTACTCGCCCATCGCGCATCCGGCGTACGGGGCCAGGAAGGTGATCGGCGCCGACTCGTCGGCGGCGGCCATCACGATGATCGAGTTCTGGAGCGCGCCGGCGTCCTCGAGCCCCTTGGCGAGCGCCACGACCGTCGCCTTGCGCTGACCGATGGCGACGTAGATCGAGATCACGCCGGAGTCCTTGTTGTTGATGATCGTGTCCACCGCGATCGCGGTCTTGCCGGTCTGGCGGTCGCCGATGATCAGCTCGCGCTGGCCGCGGCCGATCGGGATCATCCCGTCGATCGCCTTGATGCCGGTCTGCATCGGCTCCTTCACCGGTTGGCGCTGGACCACGCCCGGCGCCTTGTGCTCGATCGGTCGATGCTCGCTGGTATGGACCGGGCCCTTGCCGTCGAGCGGGTTGCCCAGCGGATCGACGATCCGGCCGAGCAGGGCGTCGCCGACCGGGATCTCGAGCAGGCGGCCCGTACGACGCACGGTGTCGCCTTCGACGATCCTCTCCCACTCGCCGAACAGCACGACGCCTACGTTGTCGGACTCGAGGTTCAGGGCCAGGCCGGTTACTCCGTGCGGCAGGTCGAGCATCTCGAACGACATGCAGTTCTCGAGCCCGTGCACGCGCGCGATGCCGTCTGCGACCGACAGCACCGTGCCGACCTCAGCGAGGTCGGCACTGGACGTGTCGAGGCCCTCGATGCGGCTCTTGAGGATTGACGTGATCTCGTCTGGCTTGATCTGCATGTTTTTCGTAAGGCTCCTTTAGGCCTGTGCGACTTCCCTGCGAAGTTGTTCGAGGCGGGTGCGAATCGACGCGTCGAGGATGAAGTTCCCGACCCGCAGCACGATCCCACCGAGGATCTCTGGGTCCACCTTGCTGGTCAGCTCGATCTCGTTGCCGGTCTGCTCGCCGATCCGGCGGCCAAGACTCTCGATCGTCTCAGAATCGAGCTCGATCGCGCTGGTGACGGTCACCGGCAGCAGCTTGTTCGTGCGGTCATACAGCACGTCGAATTCGGTCCGGATCCGGTAGATCGCAGGCATCCGGTGGCGCTCGATCAGCGCCTCCAGGAAGTTGAGCACGGCCGGGTCAGCACCCTCGACCGAGCTGTGCAGCCCGCTCTTCTTCTCATCGCTCGAGAAGTACGGCGAGAAGAAGAACACGGCAAGGTCGCGATTCTGCGCCAGCGCATCGGCGAACTGGCCGATCTGCTCCTTGACCGTATCGAGCTTCTCCTGTTCGGAGGCAACCTCGAACAGGGAGCGGGCATATACCTGGGCGATCTCTTCCATGGCTTGTTCGTGTTAGCGGCGGCGCGCTCTGCCGCCGCTAACCCTCGCCTCCGCCGAGGACGCTGAAGTCGAGGTCCTTCAGTGCATCCTCGACCAGTCGCCTCTGATCGTCGTTGTTGAGCGTCTTGCGCGTGACCTTCTCGGTCGCGAGCACGGTCAGGTCGGCGACCTCACGGCGGATCTCATCGATCGCGCGCCTGGTCTCGGCTTGGACGTCGCGGCGGGTCTGCTCGAGCAGGCGCTCACGCTCGGCGCGCGCGGTGTCGACCGCCTCCTTCTCATGCGCCTCACCTGCCTTGCGGGCGCGGGTCACGATCTCGTCAGCCTGCGTCCGCGCTTCGGCCAGGCGCTGGCGGTACTCGTCGAGCACGACCTGTGCGTCCTCGCGCAGCTGCTCGGCCGAGTCGATCGAGTCTGAGATCGACTTTGCGCGTTGGTCGATGGCGGCGCCGATGGTCGGGAACACCCACCTACGCAGGGTGAAGAAGACGATCCCGAATACGACCAGCACCCAGATCATCAGCCCCACGTTGGGGGTGATCAGGAACGAGCCCGACGAGGCGACCGGGATATGTGCAGCGGGGGACATCAGCGATCAGAACAGGAAGGCTGCGATGAACCCGCCGACGAGGCCGTAGAAGAAGCAGGCCTCGGTGAGGGCGAACCCGAGCCACTGGTCACGCTCGATGTCCTGGCGCAGCTCCGGCTGGCGGGTCTTGGCCTGGATCGCGTTGCCGAACACGGCACCGATGCCCGCACCAGCACCGGCCGCGCCACCACCGGCGCCAACGCCGAGGGCGATCGCCTCGCCGGCCTTCTGGCCAACGGTCGTCCCGGTGCCAATACTCGTGGCCGCCCCGACAACGGGGTGGAAGATCGACAGGAAATGGAGGAACAGCATTTACTGATAGCTCCTTGTTGATTGTCAGTGAGTCACTAGTGGCTGGAGACCGCGTCACCGAGGTAGATCGCGGTCAAGATGGAGAAGATGAATGCCTGCAGGCCGGCGATCAGAAGCGCCTCGAACGTGAAGATCGCGAGGCCGATCGGGAGCAGCAACCACTGCACCCAGGGATCGCCGACCAGCACGCCCAGCTCGCCGCCCATGAACGCGATCAGCATATGACCGGCGAGCAGGTTGGCCCAGAGTCGGACGGTGAGCGAGATCAGCCGCAGGAAGTAGGAGAGGATCTCGATCACGAAGATCAGCGGCTTGATCGGACCGCTGATGCCGGCCGGCATCAGGCTCCTGAGGAAGGCGAGCGGGTTGTAGTGGTGGAACTTGAACCGTTCCCAGGTGAAGAGCGTGAACACCAGCAGCGACAGCACCAGCGGGAACGCCACGTTGGTGTCGGCCGCGTAGATCTGGAACGACGGCAGGTGCGCGCCGAAGATCGTGAACTTATCCAGGGTGTTGACCGGCAGCGGGATGTAGCCGATCAGGTTGGAGACCAAAATGAAGATGAACAGCGTCGCGATCAGCGGGAAGTACTTCCGCGCGAGCTTCTGGTCGTGCAGGCTGTCATTGGTCATTGACGCCGTCAGGCCATAGCTCATCTCGACCGTGGTCTGCAGCCGGCCGGGGCGCTTCCGCATCCGGCTTGCGACGTAGAACATCACGCCGATCGTGATCACACCCGCCATCAGGACGTAAAACACGCCCTTGTTGAAGTTGATCGGACCGAGGCTGAACCAGGTGTCGAGCTTGAACTCGTTGGTCGGCGTGAAGATGCCGCTTGCGACCTCAGGGGCCTTGTGCGAGCTGAAGCCGAAGACCGCGATGAAGAAGATGAGGCCGGCGAGCCAGAATGCTCCGAGGCTCAGCAGGATCTTCTTGCCCTTGCTCATGCCCGCCTTGTCGGGACTGGTTGCTGGTGCGCCGCCTGGCGCTGGTGCTGCAATCGCGCTCATCGACCGTCGAGGTTCCTTTCCGGCGGGGGGCCGCTCATTACACGGAGGCAGAACGCCACGCTGTAGCCGGCGAAGATCACGATCGCGGCGGCGAGGCCGTCCCGGCGCCCGCCGGCCACGGCGGCGACGATGATCGCGCCGGCCAGCAGCCAGATGCGACCGAAGGCCTCCGCGCTGCGTACACCGGCCCGCCGCAGGGAGTCGTCGACCCTGGACGTGAGGCGGCGATCGACGATCTGCACCACACGCTGCAGGATCCAGCCGAGCGCGCCGACGATGCAGCCAAGCGCGGGCGCGCCGAGCAGCAGCGCGATGATCGTGCCGATCACGACGACAATCACGTCTGCGTATGCGAGCGCGTCCACGGTTACCCGCTCCGACGAATGGGCGTTTTGATACAAAGTGTTCATATCCCGTTGGGCGGTGGCCTGCCCAAAGGCTGGGCCGCGCATGCTAGCGAGTCGCGGTCTTTAAGGTCCGCTGACCTGCGTATGCAGTCGTGCCCAGGCTATGCCGGAACCCGCGTCAGTCTCGACTTCAGGCGCCGCCGGGGCTCACTGTAGCTCGGCGTCCAGACCCTCGAGCCGTGCGCGCACACGCTCGGCGCGGTCGCTGAGGTCCGCATCGAGCTTCGTCAGCTCGTCGATCCGGCCCCGCACCAGTGTCAGCTGGGTGGCGATGTGGCCGGCGGACTGCATCAGCAACGCCTGCTGTCGCCGTGGGTCGTCGGTCTCGCCGAGCTCGCGGCGGATCTCGGCACGCGCGCTCTCTGCCTCGAGCAGTTGTGACAGCTGCTCGAGGCTGAGGCCGAGCAGATCCTTCAGGCGGACGATCTCCAGGATCCGCTCCACATCCTGATCGTCGTAGCAGCGATGCTTCCCGATCTGACGCTCGGTTCCCCCTGATAACAGGCCGATCTCCTCGTAGTAGCGGATCGTGCGCGGCGTCGTGCCCGTGCGCTCCGCGACCTCGCCGATCCGCATGACACGCGTCAACCGCCCAGCGTCCACCAGAGCCGGCTCGCCAGCGGGCGCAGCCGGCTCAGCCGAAAGACGCTCGACCCGGGCGCCCATCAGGCCGCCACCGCGCGTGCTGCGGCCTGGGGCTCGGTCGCCTCAGACTGCTCCGCCGTCACGTGCTTGGGCCGCGCCAGCGCCACCCCAGCGCCGAGGACCGAGAGCCCCGACATGCACCAGAGGGCCAGGTGCATGTTCGCCAGGAACGAGTCCATTGCAGCCGGCGCGATCCGGGTGCCCATACCGGAGAAGATGCTGAACAGGACCGTCGGCGAGATTCCGGCGGTCACCACGGCCATCACGAACGCGATCGAGAGCACGGCGCCGGTGTTCTGCACCAGCACGCGGGCGCCCGAGGCTATCCCGCGCCGATGCGGCGCGACCACGCCCATCATCGCTGCGGTGTTGGGTGAGTTGAACATGCCGGAGCCGACGCCGACGATGAACATGAACAGTCCGGGCCACCAGTAGCTCGTTCCCGGCTCCAGGGCCGTCATCAGCGCCAGGCCGGCCGCGGTCACGAGCATTCCGATCGAGGCGAGCGCGCGCGAGCCGTTTCGGTCCGCGTAGATCCCCGCCAGCGGTGAGGCGATCAGCATTCCGAGCGCGAGCGGCGCCAGCTTCAGGCCGGCGGTGATCGGGCTGTCGCCCTGCACGCCCTGGAAGTAGAAGACGAAGATGAACATCAGCGCGAAGCGCGCCAGGCCGTTGAGGAAGGCGGCAGCGGCGGCGGCACTGAACAGGCGGTTCTTGAAGATCGAGAGGTCGAGCATCGGCGAGGCCACGCGCTGCTCGATCACCACGAACAGCGGCAGGAAGATCACGGCAGCGGCGAGTCCGCCGAACACAACCGGGCCGTGCCAGCCCTCGATCCCGCCCTTGGAGATGCCGAGCACCAGCCCGGTCAGCCCCAGCAGGAACGTGAGGGTGCCCAGCGCGTCGAAGCTCGTGTCCGCGCTCCGGCCGGTGATCTCGCGCAGGATCACGAACGCCCAGAGGCTGCTGACGAGTCCGAGCGGCACGTTGAACCAGAACACCCAGTGCCACGAGATGTCGACCAGCGCGCCACCGAGGACCGGGCCGATCACGAGACCGATCGCCGCGACCATGGTGTTGGTGCCCATCGCCACGCCGAGCTGCTCGCGCGGGAACGCATCGGTCACGATCGCTGCAGCGTTGGCGAACAGGAATGCGCCGCCGATCCCCTGGGCGACACGCCAGATGATCAGCTCGTCGCCGCTGCTCGAGAAGCCGGCGCCGAGCGATGCCGCGGCGAACACCAGGAACCCGGCGATGTAGGCGTTCTTGCGACCGAACTGATCTGACAACCGGCCGGCGCTGAGCACGAGCACCGTGGAGGTGATCATGTAGACGAGAATCACCCACACCAGCGTCAACAGGCTCGTGTGCAGGCTGCGTTCCAGGTCGGGCAGCGCGATGATCAGCGTGCCGGAGTTGACCGTGGCCAGCAGCATGCCGACGCTGGTGCACGACAGCGCCCACCATTTGTAGTGGTCGTGGCCTGCGTCAACAACAAAGCGGCGGGCCGGTCCCGTTGTGGTCGTGGTGGTTGACATGCGTCTCTTGCTCAGAAGAAAAGTGCTTTCTTACGTAAACGTCAGCTTAGCGCACGTCCTAATCGAATGCCGCGACGGTGGCGATCACGACGTACAGCGCGATCAGCGCCGCGCCCTCGAAGCGCGTGCCCTCGCCGTCGCCGGTTATCTGCCAGATCAGGATCGTCGTGCCCAGCAGAGCGCCGATCCAGACCGGCTGTAGGGCGAACGTCAGGCGGCTTGCGGTCAGCAGCGAGACCAGCACCAACAGCGGGTACAGAAACGCGGCGATCTGTGCCACCGAGTTCTTGACGACGCTGATCGCCAGATCGTTGCGGCCGCGATGGGCGAGGTAGATACCGACGACGTGCTCGACCGCGTTCCCGGCAATCGCGACGATCACGATCCCCGCGAACGCCTGTGAGATATGCAGGGTGTGGATCGTCGGCTCGAGTGCGTGCACGAACCAGTCGGACACGAACGCGGAGCCGAGCCCGGCGGCCACCACCAGCGTCAGCGCGGTGCGCAGCGGGACCCGAGGTTGCTCGCCGTCATCGGGCGGGCCCGAGTCAGACCGCAGCGAGCCATATATCCAGACCCCGTAGACAATCAGCATCGCGATTGCACCCACGATCGAGATCGTCTCGATGTGGCCGCTGACAGGATCGTGCGCCGCGCTCGCAACGCCTATCAGCATGATCGTGAACGACGCCATCAGCATCAGCGTGGCGGTGTCGTTGGGCAGCCGCCTGCTGAACCGCATCACCCCGTCCGACGACCTCGCGGTACCCGCGAGCAACACCAGGCCCAGGACCAGCAGAGCGTTCACGAAGATCGAGCCGACTATCGCGGTCTCGGCGACGGTGGTGGCGTGAACCTGCAGCGCGAACAGGACCACGAAGAACTCGGGCAGGTTGCCGACGGTCGCCTGCAGCGTGCCGGTCACCGCCGGGCCGTAGTGCAGCCCCACCTGCTCGATCGCGAACGAAATCGTCCAGGCCTGTCCCGCCAGTGCCAGAGCCGCGATCACGAATGCGAGCACATGCGGGACGCCGCTCGCGTAGCGGGCGATGCCTGCAAGTACCGTCAGACCCAGGACGACCGCGAGCAGCGCCCGCTCCCTGGCGGTCACGCGCGAGACCCCGACGCCATCAGTCGTGGTACTCCGGGCTCTTCACCGCGTCGAACTCGCCGGTCTCGATGTCGCGCTCGACGCTGGCGACGATCTCGAAGTCGGTTGTGTTCGGGTCGACCCTGCGCAGCTGGATCGCACGCAGGGTCTTGAACTTGAAGATCTCGAGCACGTAGATCAGATACACGCTGGCGGCTGCGGCGAACAGCAGGATCGCGGTCATCACGATGCTCCAACCCACGTGGTAGGCGCTCGGAGCGCCCGTGTGCGGGTCGGCGTCGCTGTGGTACGGGACGAAGTGCAGCGCCAGCGCGACGCCGGCGAGCATCGCCGTCCACGTGTAGAGGTAGGCGACCGTGCGGCGCTGGCTGAATCCGATCCTCGCCATCCGGTGGTGGAAGTGGTTGTCGTCGGCCGCCCAGGGCTTCTTGCCGTATTTGAGCCGCTTGGCGACGACGAAGCCCGTGTCCAGGAACGGCACCGCCAGCACCAGCAGCGGCAGCACCAGGGCGACGACGGAGGTCGTCTTCAGCGACCCGATCACGGCGGCCACCCCCAGCAGATAGCCGAGCAGGTTCGCCCCGGCATCGCCCATGAAGATCTTCGCCGGGTAGAAGTTGTGGAAGAGGAAGCCGAGCGAGGCGCCGGCCGTGATCGCCGCCAGCACCGCGGCTGCACTGTCGCCGCCCTGCAGGCTGAAAGCGATCACCGCGAACGCGATCCCATCGATCGTGCAGACACCGGCGGCGAGGCCGTCGACCCCGTCGGAGAAGTTGACGATGTTCATCAGCGCCACCAACCAGATCACGGTCAGCGGGTCGGCGAGGCCGACGAACTGGAGCGAGCCAATGAACGGGAGCGTCAGGTCGTTGATGACGACGCCGCCCAGGACCGCGACGATCGCCGCAGCGATCTGCCCGATCAACTTCACGCCCGGATGCAGGTCGATGGCGTCGTCGACCGCGCCGACCACCGCGATCAGGACCGCGCCGGCGATCACCACCCATGTGTGGACGATGCCTGCCGAACCGGGAGCAGCGTGCGGTACCCGCTCGAGCCTAATCGTGCTCGGCATCCAGATCAGAGCGGCGACGATCACGCCCGCGAGGATCGCCAGACCGCCCAGCTCAGGCGTGGGCTTCCGGGCCAGTCCGCGGTCGGACGGGTAGGCGATCGCGCCCACACGCCACGCCAGCCGGCCCGCGAGCGGCGTCAGCAGCGCCGCGACGACCGTCGCGGCAAGAAAGGCAAGGACGGCATCCCAATAGAGCATCGGCTGGCGTAAGCATGCCAGCACCTGCCGACCCGATGGGTGACCGCAGGCTTCGTTGCGTTCAGAGAGCCCACATCAGAGGGTTCTCCGAACGCAAATCGCCAGAGTTGACCCGGCTGAGGTCTCAGCCGGCGACGGCGACGTACGGCGTGAGCCCCGCGTACAGCGGATAACGGTCGGCGATCGCAGCCGTCCGCTCGCTCAGCTCGGCGCTTCGGGCTTCGAAATCGCCCGGCGCAAGCGTCGCCGAGATGATCTCGCCGATCTCGCCGAAGTCCGCCACCTGCAGCCCGCGCGTGGTCAGCGCCGGCGTGCCGATCCGCAGGCCCGAGGTCACCATCGGCGGCCGCGGGTCGAACGGGATCGCATTGCGGTTGACGGTGATCCCGATCGAGTGCAGGCGATCCTCGGCCTGCTTGCCATCGAGCTCGGACGCGCGCAGGTCGACCAGGATCAGGTGCACGTCGGTTCCGCCGGTGAGCACGGACACCCCGTTTCCAGCGCCGAGCATCACCTCGGCGAGCTGCTTGGCGCCGGCAACGGTCCGCTCCTGCCGCTCCCGGAACGCCTCGGTGCCGGCGATCCGCAGGGCCACCGCCTTGGCTGCGATCACGTGCTCGAGCGGGCCACCCTGCTGGCCCGGGAACACCGCCGAATCGATCTTCTTTGCGTGCTCCTCGCGGCACAGGATCATGCCCGAACGCGGCCCGCCGAGCGTCTTGTGAATCGTGGTCGCCACCACATCCGCATACGGCACCGGCGACGGATGCAGCCCAGCCGCGACCAGCCCCGCGAAGTGCGCCATGTCCACGAACAGGTAGGCACCGACCTCATCGGCGATCTCACGGAAGCGCTCGAAGTCGAGTTGCCGCGGATATGCGGACCAGCCGGCGACGATCATCTTCGGCCTGTGTTCGCGTGCGATCCGCGCAACCTCGTCCATGTCGATGCGGCTCGTCTCTCGATCGACACCGTAGGTCACGATCTCGTACAGGCGCCCCGACGCATTCAGCTTCATCCCGTGCGTGAGGTGGCCACCGTGGGCGAGCTCCAGACCCATCAGCCGGTCTCCGGGTTGCAGGAGCGCGTGATAGACGGCGACATTCGCCTGCGCGCCGGCGTGCGGCTGCACGTTGGCGTGCTCGGCGCCGAACAGCGCCTTGGCACGGTCGATCGCCAGCTGCTCGGACATGTCGACGAACTCGCAGCCGCCGTAGTAACGACGCCCCGGATAACCCTCGGCGTACTTGTTGGTCAGAACCGAGCCCTGGGCCTCGAGCACGGACACCGGCACGAAATTCTCGGAGGCGATCATCTCGAGCGTGCGCTGCTCGCGGTCGAGCTCCAGGCTCACAATCTCCGCGATCTCAGGATCGACGTCGGCGAGCGGGGCGTTGAAGTAGTCGGGGGGAAGCTGCGTCATGATGCGCCAGGCTACCAGCGGCCGGGGCGGTGCGACCCGCTCAACGCGCGACGATCACCGCGAGGTCGTGACGCTGCCAGACGGCCTCCACCGCTTCGAAGCCGGCGTCGTCGAGCCACCGAAGCTGATCGGAGACCGTGCTCGGCTTGTCATAGCCGTTGGTCAGGTCGATCGCTGTGCCCGATGAATCCTCGGGCACCACCACATCCCCGAGGACGAAGCGTCCGCCCGGCGCGACGACGACACGCAGACGCCGAAACAGTTCCGCCTTCTCCGGGCCCTCCAGATGGTGGATCGCCAGGGCGCTGACAACGAGGTCGAAATCCCCGGCCGGAAGTTCATCCTGCAGCAGCCCGACATGGGCGTTTACGAGGCGAGGGCCGATCCGGGCGGCGGCCGCGTCCAGCATCGTCGGGCTTTCATCGACGCCAGTGAGCTCCGCGTCGGGGTGGTGGTCGAGCACGCGAGCGCTGGTCTCCCCCGTGCCGATGCCAAGGTCAAGGATCCTCCGGGCACCGGTTCCGGTCGCGGCCGCGAGCCGCTCCTGCAACTCCGCGTAGCCGGGCAGAGTGTGGCTGACCATCTCCGCGTAGGTCGACGGGTCAAATCGGAAGCGCCCTTCGAGTATGTCGGTGAGTTGGCCCTCGTCGACCGCGCCACGGCGCAGCACCGACCAGACACCCGCATGCTCGTACCCGCGCAGATCGATCACCGTCGACGGGACGCCCGGCAGCTCACCCCCGTCGATCACCATCTCGACGCCGGCGCGCAACGCCTGATCGACCTCGCCCAGTCTGCGCGCGTCTATGCCCCCGGCCCGGTTCGCGCTCGACTGGAGCACCGGGATCTGAACCCCGGCAAGCGCCGAAACCGCCACCACCCGCAGACCGAGCGTGTGTTGATCGCCGACACACGCAAGCGGGAAGCGGTGCCCGCTGTTGGCGACGAGTACCGTGACCGCGCCGGGCATCAGCACCCTCATCGCCGCCTGCGTGCGCGGCCCCAACTCGGGCAGTGCCGCGAGCGCCGCCGGCAGGTCGAAGAACATCACGGCTGAGGCCTTGTCGGCCGGGCGGTGCTTGAGGGCGTACAGCCGTTCGATCGCCGCCGCGTTCTGCGGATCGCAGGCCAGGCCGTAGACGGTGTCGGACGGGAACAGCACGACGCCGCCAGCGCCGATCACGCGCTCGAACTCTGCCGCCGAGGGATGTTCGGCCGTCACCGGCTACCCACCAGCACGCGTTCGTGACCGGCCAGATCGCGCAACCGCTCGACCTCGCTGAAACCGGCTGCTTCGAACAGCATCACAACGGCGTCGGCCTGCCTGTGCCCGATCTCGAGCGCGATCAGCCTGATTCGCTCTTGCGTCCGCACCTGAGCAAGCAGGCGTCGGATCAGGTCAAGTCCGTCGGCGCCGGCCAGCAGCGCGCCCTGAGGCTCGTACAGGGCCACGTCCGGCGGCAACAGCTCATCGTCAGCGATGTAGGGCAGGTTGGCCAGCACCGCGTCGCACTCGACTCCCTCGAGCAGGTCTCCATGCACCCATTCGACCTCCAGCCCAAATCGCGAGGCGTTCATTTGTGCCACTGACAATGCCCCCGCACTCGCGTCGATGCCGACCACATCCAGGTCCGGGCGCTCCTGCTTCAACGCCAGCGCAATCGCGCCACTGCCTGTGCCAACGTCGGCGACCTGGGCGCCGGCGGGCAGCGCAAGCCCAACCTCAACGAGCAGCTCGGTCTCCGGCCGGGGAATCAGAACCCGCGGGTCGACCGCCAGGTTCAGGTTCCGAAACTCCTTGCGACCGAGGATGTATGCGATCGGCTCGCGTTTGACGCGGCGCGTCAGCAGCGCCAGATAGCGGGTGCGGTCGTCACCTCCGGCCTCCTCGTCGGCACGCATCACCAACTGCGCGCGGTCCACGCCGAGCACGTGGGCAAGCAGCAGCTCCGCGTCGAGCCGCGGGCTTTCGCAGCCAACCTCGGCGAGCGCCGCGGTCGCCGCCGCCAACTCCTCACCGAGCTTGGTCACGCTGCGGCTTTGAGGCGCCGGTGCTTCTCGTCGTCCTGAAGTGCGTCGGTGAACTCGTCGAGCTCGCCCATCAGGATCCCGTCGAGGTTGTGCAGCAGCAGGTTGATGCGGTGGTCCTTGACACGCCGCTCGCCGTAGTTGTATGTGCGGATCTTCTCGGCGCGGTCGCCGGCACCGACCTGCGCCGACCGTGACGCTGCCAGTTCGGCCTGCTGTTCGGCCAGTGCCCGCTCGTAGAGCCGAGCACGCAGCACCCGCATCGCCTTCTCGCGGTTCTGCAGCTGTGACTTCTCGTCCTGCATCGAGACCACGATCCCGGACGGTTTGTGGGTGATCCGCACGGCCGAGTCGGTCGTGTTGACCGACTGCCCGCCGGGCCCGGACGAGCGGTACACATCGATCTGCAGATCGTTCTGGTCGATATCGACCTCGACGTCATCGACCTCGGGCAGCACGGCCACGGTGGCCGTTGAGGTGTGCACGCGCCCCTGCGATTCGGTCTCCGGCACCCGCTGTACGCGATGGGTGCCACCCTCGAATTTGAACACCGAGTAGGCGCCGTCACCCTTGATCGCGAACGTGTAAGTGCCCTCGCCGATCTCGAGCGGCTCGGTCTTGAAGCCGCGGCGCTCCGCGTAGCGGGTGAGCATCCGGTACAGATCGCTGGCCCACAGGCCCGCTTCGTCGCCACCGACCCCGGGACGGATCTCGATGATCACGTTCTTGTCGTCGTGGGGGTCCCGTTCGACCATCGCCAGCCGGATCTCCTCCTCGAGCACCTCGAGCCGCTCGGTCGCGACCCTCAGCATCTCCCGCACCTCCGCGTCCTCGCCGTCCTCAGCGAGCAGCTCACGGGCCCCGGCCACGTCATCGGCCGCGCGCCGATACTCGGCACCGAGCTTGGCGGCGGGCTCGAGCTCTCGGTACGCCCGCGAGGCCGCCGTGAACCGCTCCCGGTCACCGATCACGGCCGGGTCGGCCAGCTCCGCCTCCAATTCGTGGAAGCGCGCGTCGATCTGATCGACGAGTTCATCGAGAAGTGCCATCGTCAGCCGAGTTTAGGCAGGCAGGCCGCGGTGACCGCCACGGCCTTGCCGAGGGGTGA
Source organism: uncultured Conexibacteraceae bacterium (assembly GCA_963848435.1). Classification (GTDB taxonomy): domain Bacteria; phylum Actinomycetota; class Thermoleophilia; order Solirubrobacterales; family Solirubrobacteraceae; genus Palsa-465. Next base: position 400,989 of record CAWKDQ010000012.1, read on the forward strand.
GCGCTACGCGACCACCTCGACCCCGACCAGCTCGTCGGCGTCGAACTCGCCCGGCGTCTCATGCGCGAGCACTGCGTTCAGTGAGGCGATCGCCACCTCGAGCTGATCGAGTGACGGCTCGCGGGTCGTCAGGCGTTGCAGCTGCAGCCCCGGGTACATGACCACCTGCACCCAGCGGTGACGGCGGTTGCGACCCGCCCACTTGATCAGCTCGAATGAGACGCCGATGATGATCGGTATCCCCACGATGCGGGTGAGAACCAGGATCCACCACGAGTGCAGGCCGGCGATCGCGAACACGAAGATCGACACGATCATCACCACGAGCAGGAAGCTGGTGCCGCAGCGGGGGTGCAGGCGCGAGTAGCGTGCGGCCCGTTCCGGCGTCAGCTCGTCACCGGCCTCGTAGCAAGAGATCGTCTTGTGCTCGGCACCGTGGTACTCGAAGGTTCTTCTGAGGTCCCGCATCCTCGAGAGCAACGTCAGATAGCCGAGGAAGATCGCGGTGCGGACCACACCCTCTACCAGCCAGAAGACGACCGGTGACCCGAGCTGGTGCCGGACCAGGTTGACAAGCGTGACCGGCACGACGAAGAACAGCCCGATCGCGAGGATGAACGCGATCACGAGGATCGCGACCCACAACCCGCCGCCGAGGTCCTCGGCCTCCTCGCCGAGCTGAGCGCTCGCGGCGATGTTGAGCGCCTTGAAGCCGATCCCCATCGACTCAACCAGCGCGATCACGCCTCGCAGGATCGGGATCCGCAGGTACCGCCGCAGCTTCGGGCGCTCGCTGAACCGGAACTCCTCGATGGCGATATCCCCCAGGACGCCGTCGGCAGCGTCCTCCGGTGCAGGTTTGCGCACCGCCACGGCCCAGTGTTTGACCCCGCGCATCATCACGCCCTCGAGCACGGCCTGACCGCCCACCGGGGCATCCCGGCTGGCGGTGAGATCAGGCTCGCTGCTCTCGGGGATCTGCCCGCTCGCGGTCAGGTCGTATGCCCTGACCGCGTCGGTCATGCGAGCCGCAACAGAGGGTTAGGCGTTGGCCGTCTGGCGGGCCGCGATGCGGCCCTTGGCTGCACGGCGCTGGAAGCGCTCCACGCGACCGCCGGTATCGACCAGCTTCTGCTTGCCCGTGTAGAACGGGTGGCACTCCGCGCAGATCTCGACGTGGATGTCAGGCTTGGTCGAGCGGGTGATGAAGTCGTTCCCGCAGGTGCACGTGACGTGCGCCTCGACGTAGTTGGGATGAATGTCGCTCTTCATGTGGTAGTGAAGGATAGCCGCACGCAGCCGTATGCCGGAGAGACGTCGGCTCGGCCTTCAGGTTGACCGAATAGGCGCCTCAGCCTGGGGCCAAATGGTGAATAGTTCAACCTTTGGCCCCTCGATAGCCGCCGGCTCGCGTCAGAACGCGCGACCCCGGCCGCACGCGAGCCGGGGAGCGAGCCGCAAGCGAGTCGCACGCGAGCCAGGGAGCGAGTCGCGAGCGAGCAGCGAGCGAGCAGCGCAGCGGCCTCAGGCGATCGTGTACAGCGGGCCGTCGCCGCCCTCGGGCACGGTCAGGCGCCCGCCCTTGGCGGTGATCGCGCCGCATTGGACGCAGTTCGTGTAGTTGACGATCACGTCGACATCGCCCTCGGCGGGCGCGTCATCAGGGATCTCGTAGACACCGGCCGGGCACATCCAGCGCCACGTCTCGGCAATCTCACGGGGAACGTGGGTCTGCACGCGGATGTGGTTCGGCGCGTCATCGCGGGTCGCGTTGCCGGATATGTACACGGAGGAGAGCTTGTCGAAGATGTACTTGCCGTCGGGCTTGGGGTACTTCGACGCGGTGTCGCCGACGAACATCTCCTGCTCGTCGTTGCGATGCCAATGCAGGCGTCCGGCCGGAAGCCGGCCCTTGGTCATCAGAGCGAGGTTCACCATCGGCCCACCCCTGATGAAGCCCTTCTGGAACGGCTGACGGGTGTTGCGGACGTCCCACAGCTCCTTGCCGATCGAGGACCGCGCGACCGCCGTCTCATATCGGTCCAGCGGAGCACCGGCCTTCAGATGCGCGTAGATCGCCTCGCCGGCGAGCTTGCCCGATTGGATGCAGTGGTGCACGCCCTTCAGCGAAACGGTGTCGACCATGCCGCCGGCGTCACCGACGATCACCGCGCCCGGCATCGAGAGCTTCGGCATCGACCAGTAGCCGCCACCCGGCAGCGCCTTCGCGCTCCACGCCACGCGCTCACCGCCGTCCAGGATCTCCCGCACCAGCGGATGGGTCTTGAACAGCTGCAGCAGATCGTGGGCTGAGGTCGTCGCGTCCCGGTACTCGAGGTCGATCACGAAGCCGATCGACACCAGGTCATCGCCCGTGGTCTCGTCCTTCATCGGGTACAGCCAGGTGCCGCCGATCTGCCCATACTTGGACTTCAGGTGCAGCGGCCACGGGCCGAGTGTGTGGATCACCCGATCAAGCGGCTTTTCGACCTTCCAGATCTCCTTGACGCCGAGTTCCCAGACCTGCGGCTCGCGGTCGTTCGCCAGACCGAACTCACGGATCGCGGGGCCGGTCAGATGACCCCAGTTCCCCTCGGCCAGGACCGTCACGCGCGCCTTGATGTCGGCACCCGGCTCGAAGTTCGAGAGCGGCTCACCATCCTTGCCGCGCCCCTTGTCCCCGGAACGCACCCCCACAACCTCGCCGTCGACGACGATCAGCTGCGAGGCCGCGGTCTCCGTAAGCACGTAGGCACCGGCCTCCTCGGCGACGCGCTGCTGATAGCGCGCCAGCGCTGCGACAGAGACGACCTCGTTGCCGTGGTTCTTGAAGTTCGGCGGTGTCGGCACCTTGACGGCTCGCTTCTCGTTGGGGACGAGGTAGACGGCCTCCTTGGTCACCTCCCCGAACGCGAACCGCTCCCGGCGCCAATCCTCGCGCGAGAGATCCGGGAACAGGGCCTGCAGCGGCTCCGGTCGCATCACCGCCCCCGACATGATGTGACCGCCGCATGTCTTGGCCTTCTCGATCACCGCGACGGGCACCTCGCCCAGGGACTCCAGCAGCTCGGGATCGTCGCCCAACAGCTGCAGCAGCCGGTTCGCCGCCGCGAGCCCGGCGGTCCCGCCGCCGACGATCGCGACCCCAACCTCAATCAGATCGTCCTCGGGATCAAGCGAACGCTTGATGAACTCGACCTGCGGGTCGACCGGCGGCGGGAACTCGCTTGGAGCGTGGTTCCTGCTGCTGCCGGCCCGCTGGCCAGCAGCAGCGCTGGAGCTCTCCCCGGTTGCGCCCATCCCCCTACGCGCCCTTCTTGGCTTTGATCGCCTCTGTCAGCTTCGGCAGGATCTTGTTCAGATCGCCGACAATCCCGAGGTCGGAGAACTCGAAGATCGGAGCGTTGGCATCCTTGTTTATCGCGACGATGTTCTCCGAGGACTGCATCCCGACCTTGTGCTGGATCGCCCCGGAGATGCCGGCTGCGAGGTAGAGCTTCGGTGAGACAGTCTTACCGGTCTGCCCGATCTGCGCCGCATACGGGTACCAGCCCGCGTCGACCACCGCCCTGGTGGCCGCCACGGCGCTGTTGCCGCCAAACGCGGCGGCGAGCCCCTCGGCGAGCTCGAAGCCCTCGGCCTTGCCCAGTCCACGGCCGCCGGCGACGAGGATGTCCGCGCCCTCGATATCGACGTCGGCTCCGCGCTGCTCGCCACGGGTGACCATCTCCGCCTGAAGCGACCACGGCGAGTACTCGATCTGCACGTCGGCGACCTCCGCGACGGCACCTGCGTTCTCGCGGATCTCAAAGGCGTTGATCCGGCCGATGATGATCCCGAGCTCACCGCGGTAACGCGACACCGAGATCTTCGAATCACCCAGGATCGGCCGCTCCGCGACCAGCTCACCGCCGTCGGCACGGATGGCCGTGACCTCCATCGTCACACCCGCCTGCCGGCGCGCGGCCAGGCCGGCCCCGATCTCAAAGCCGAGCAGCCCGCCACCGAAGATCGCGTAGCGGTAACCATGCTCGGAGATGACCTTGTCGAACACATCTACCACCGGTTGTGCCAATCCCTCGGGACCGGACGCGCGCAATACCTTGGTGGCGCCGTAGGCACCGAGAGTCCCGCACAGCGCATCGGTCAGATCGGCACCACCGACGACCACGGCATGCGCCTGGCCGCCGAGCTCAGCCGCACGCGCGGCCGCTTCGGACACGGCGCCGAGCGAGTTCTTGTTGAACGCACCATCACGGTGAAGCACGTAGACGAGAACGTCGGACATCAGATCAGCTTCCTTTCCTCAAGCCAGGCGACGATCTTCGCGACGGTCTCGTCGGTGTTCTCGTCCTCGATGATCTGACCGGTCGCCTTCGCCGGCGGATCGTGGAACTCACCACACTGCACGCGCGAGCCGTCCGCCCCCACGAGCGAGGCGTCGATCCCGACGCCGGCCGCATCGAGCGTCTCGAGCGGCTTCTTCTTCGCGCCCATGATCGCCTTCAACGACGGGTAGCGCGGCTCGTTGATCGCATCACCGACCGAGATCACCGCCGGCAGCGAAACCTTGACCGTGTCATACCCGTACTCGGCCTGACGCTCAAGCCGCAGGTCCTCACCCTCGACGTCGAGCTTGATCACCTGCGTCAACGACGGCATCCGCAGATGGTCGGCCACGACCGCGCCGATCGTGTAGCACTCGCCATCATCGGACTGCTGGCCCAGCAGCACCAGATCAGGTGACTCCTTTTCAAGCGCCCGGGCCAACGCATAGCCGGTCGCCGCCACATCCGAGCCTGCCAGGGCCTCATCGCTCAGATGCAGTGAGCGATCCGCCCCCAGCGACACCGCCTTGTGCAGGGCCCGTACCGCCGACTCCGGCCCCATCGTCACCGCGACGATCTCATCGACACCCATCTGACCGCCCTCGCGCAGCTGCATCGCAGCCTCGATCGCGTGGGTGTCATACGGGTTCAGGTTCTTCTCACCCGATCGGTCCATCCGCCCCGTCGAGGGGTTGATCCGCTTCTCGACGGCGGCGTCCGGAACCTCTTTGACCAGGACGCAAATCTTCAATGCTGCCTCCTAAACATCAACTGGAACGCGCACATGCTACTGGTTTGACTGACGAGTCAATCGGCCGACCGGCAGGCGCCGTCTGCCCAAATGCCGGTCGACGGTCGACGGGGCGGCCTCGGCCGAACGCCGGTCGCCGGTCGCCGGTCGGCGGTACGCAGCTAACGGCTGAGCCGTGGCAGCTCGATCCGCCGGTCGGTCAGCCGCAGGAACGCGGCCGTGGCACCGCTCGCCGTAGCGGCCACTGCGATCGCGCCGGCGATCGTCAGTTTGCGCCCGAGGCGATCGAGCCGCACGACCTCCCAATCGCCGTCCCTGGCGAGCGCCGCGAGCCCGGCGTCCGGGTTCACGACCACGGGGTGGCCCACGGCGCGCAACATCGGCGCGTCGGAGATCGAGTCCGAGTACGCGTAGGAGGCAGCCAGGTCGAAGCCCTCGCGGTGGGCCAATTTGCTGATCGCGACTGCCTTCGCCGGGCCGTACAGGAAGGCGCCGCCGGGCCGGCCCGTGAAGTAGCCGTCCTCGACCTCAGAGAGCGTCGAACCGAGCGCACCGTCGAAGGTCATCACCCGCGCCAGCACCTCCGCCATGTCCTGAGCCGCGGCGGTGACGATGTACACGGGCCGGCCGGCGTCCTGATGCTCGTAGGCGATCGTCAGCATCTGTGGGTACAACCGCGGCAGGATCCGCTGCATCGCGCGCACACCCAGGCGATCGAGGTCGCGCACCCGGACACCCTCGAGTGACGTCGCGATCCGCGTGCGCACGGCCTCGGATTGCGCATCGGAGGCACCCTGCAGGCGGTAGCGCAGGTTCGCGACCGCGTCGGCCGCCAGCTGGCGGCGGCTCATCATCCCCGCCTCGCGCACAGCGCGCGCGAACTGGAAGCCGGAGGACCCCTGCATCAGGGTCTTATCGAGGTCGAAGAAGGCGGCGCCGCGCGCGGGCCCGTCGATGGGCCCGCCGGTCGTGTCAGCCACCGTCGACCTCGACCAGGATCGCGTCACCCTGACCGCCGCCCGAGCAGATCGCGACACAGCCCAACCCACCGCCGCGGCGGCGCAGCTCCAGCACCAGGGCGCCAAGGATCCGGGCCCCGGAGGCGCCGATCGGATGGCCGAGCGCGATCGCACCGCCGTTGACATTCACGCGGTCCTCGTCGATCCCGAGCATCCGCACGGAGTTCACCGCAACCGAGGCGAACGCCTCGTTGATCTCCCAGAGGTCAACGTCCGCCGCAGAGACACCGATCTTCGCTAGTGCCTTCAGGGCCGCATTCGCAGGCGTCCTGGCGAGGTATGCAAAATCGTCGGCGACCTGCGCCTGGGCGATGACCGTCGCCAGCGGGCGACGGTCATTGGCTGAAGCCCAATCGTCGCTGGCCAGCACCAGTGCACCGGCGCCATCGTTGATACCCGGCGAGTTGCCGGCCGTGTGCGAGCCCTCCTTGCCCACCAGTCCGGGCAGCTTCGCGAGCGACTCGAGCGTGCTGTCCCGCCGCGGCGCCTCGTCGGTCTCGACCACCGTGTCGCCCTTGCGCCCCGGGACGGTGACCGGCACGATCTCCTCTGCCAGCACGCCCTCATCGGCGGCGCGTATCGCAAGCTGGTGGGACCGCAGCGCCCAGCGATCGAGGTCCGGGCGGGTCAGCTCCAACTCGTCGGCGACCTCGGTCGCCTCGACGAACATCTGCTTGTCCGTGAACGGGTCGGTGAGCCCGTCGTGCACCATCGCGTCGAGCGCCATGCCGTCCCCCATCCGCATCCCGAAGCGCGCGTCCTTGAGCAGATACGGTGCGCTGGACATCGATTCCATCCCACCGGCGACGGCCAGGTCGAGGTCCCCGGCCCGAACGGAGGCGTCGATCATCCCGACCGCCCTCACGCTCGAGGCACAGACCTTGTTGATGGTCTCCGAGGAGACCTCCTTGGGGATGCCGGCCTTGATCTGGGCCTGCCTCGAGGGGATCTGGCCCTGTCCGGCCTGCAGAACCTGGCCCATCACCACGTGCTGGACCTGATCAGGGGCAACCTCGGCGCGCTCAAGCGCCGCCCCGATCGCGATCCCGCCAAGCGAACCGGCGTCGAGACCTGCGAGCCCACCCCCCAGCTTTCCGATCGGGGTCCTCGCGGCTGACAGGATCACGGTCTTGGGCATGTTCGCATTGGCTCCCGGGGCTGTGTGGCGGATGCAGGGTCGGCGCCCTGATCGTAGTGTGTGGGTGATGGATTTCGAGCTCTCGGACGATCAACGGCTGCTGCAGGAGACGGTGCGCGAGTTCGCGCGGGCGGAGATCGCTCCGGTCGCCGAGCAGCTCGACCGTGAGAAGCGGTTCCCATACGCGATCGTGCGCAGGCTCGGCGAGCTTGACCTGATGGGAATCCCGTTCCCACAGGAATACGGCGGCGCCGGCGGCAGCACGCAGGATTACGCGATCGTGGTCGAGGAGCTGACGCGGGTCGACTCCTCGGTGGCGATCACGCTTTGCGCCCACACGTCGCTCGGCACCCAGCCGATCCATCTCTTCGGCAGCGACGATCAGAAGCGCAGGCTGATGCCGCGCCTGTGCAGCGGAGAGATGCTCGGGGCCTTCGGGCTGACCGAGCCCGAGGCCGGCTCCGACGCCGGCAACACCCGGACCCGCGCGCGCCTCGACGGCGGCGAGTGGGTGATCGACGGCGCCAAGCAGTTCATCACCAACGCCGGCACCGAGATCTCCGGGGTGGTCGTGATCACCGCCGTCACCGGCGAGACCGGCGACGGTCGCGCCGAGATCTCCAACCTCCTCGTCGAGAACGGCACTCCAGGTTACGAGCAGGGACCGCAATACCGCAAGCTCGGCTGGCACGCCTCGGATACGCGGCCGCTGACGTTCACCGACTGCCGCGTTCCCGCCGAAAACCTCGTCGGCGTGCGCGGCCGCGGGCTTCAGCAGTTCCTGAGGGTGCTGGACATCGGCCGGATCGGGGTTGCGGCGATGGGCGTGGGACTCGCTCAGGGCGCACTCGATCAGGCGCTGGCGTACGCCAAGCAGCGGCGCGCGTTTGGTCAGACGATCTCCAGCTTCCAGACGATCCAGGCCAAGCTCGCCAACCTCTCGACCGAGATCGAGGCCTGCCGCCTGCTCGTACAGAAGGCCGCCTGGCTCAAGGACGAGGGCCGGGACTTCTCGCTCGTCGCAGCGCAGGCGAAGCTGAAGAGCGGCCGCCTCGCTGTGCACGCCGCCGGTGAGGCTGTCCAGATCCACGGCGGCTACGGCTTCATCGAGGAGTACCCGGTCGCCCGCTTCTACCGTGACGCCAAGATCCTCACGATCGGCGAGGGCACCGATGAGATCCAGGAGCTCGTCATAGCGCGAACGCTGATCGGCAAAGCGCCGCGCTGACCGAGCGGTGCAAGCACGCAGACGGCGACGCCTACGAGCAGTACGCGGGCGACCGGGGACCCCGCGATGCGACGGTCAGAGCGAGCGCTGGTATTTGCCGAATGCCCAGGAGGTGACTACCCCCGCGACCACGGCGAGCCCCAGCAGCATCGCCATGCGCGGGAGCACCACGCCCCAGTCGGTCTTCTGCATCGCCGCAGCGCGCGCAGCCACGACAGCCCAGTTGACCGGGTTGAATTTCGCCACCGTCTGCATCCATTGAGGCATCAGGCTGGCCTGCATCAGCCCGGTCGAGAGGAACGTGAGCGGCAGTTGGACGAAGCTGACGACTCCGATCACGGTCTCACGCTGGCGACCGAGCACGCCGACTGAGTTCGACAGCGACGACACCACCGCCGCCAGCAGCGCGGCGATCACGAACATCACCAGCACGCCGATCACGCCACCCTTGAAGTCGGCGCCAAGCAGCAGTGCAAGCACGACGATCAGCACCGTCTGGATCATCACGGCGAAGGCCTCGTAGGCGACCCAGCCGACGTTGAGCGAGCCTCGCCATACCGGCGTCGCGAGCATCCGGTCCATCACGCCGTTGGCGATGTCCTCCACGAAGGCCATGCCTGACCAGCCGGCACCGAAGACGGCGAGCATGACGACCACGCCGGGCGTGAGGAAATCGATGTAGCTGCCTTCGAATCCGGGGATGTCCGCGACCGACTTGAACAGCGCCCCGAACAGCAGCAGCCAGATGATTGGCTGCACGATCGTTATGAGCAGGAACGCCGGCTGCCGCATCAGCGTGCGGAGGCCGCGCAGGAACACCTGCCACGTCGGTCTCGTCACCGCGCTCATTTGGCCGGCTCCGGTGAGTCGGCCTCAGCCTGTTCGAACGCGCGCCCGGCGTAGCGCAGGTAGACGTCATCAAGTGACGGTCTGGCGACCTTGACCGACGCCACCCGCACCTGCTGATCCTCGAGCGCCGCCAGCACGGTCGGTAGCGCGGCGCCGCCGTCCTGAGCGCGAGCTCGCAGCATCCGGCCGTCGAGCTCGACCTCGTGCACGCCCTCCAGGCGCGCGAGCGCGTCCAGCGCGCGGGACTCCTCCGGATCGACGAGCTCGACCAGCAGCGCATCGCCCGAGAGCTCGCGTTTGAGCTGATCGGGTGTCCCCTGCGCGACGATCCGGCCGCGATCGACGATCGCCAGCTCGGCTGTGAGGTTGTCGGCCTCATCCATGTAGTGGGTCGTCAGCCAGATCGTCATCTGCTCCTCGGATGCGAGCTGTTCGATGTAGGTCCACATCAGCGCACGCGCCTCAGGATCAAGTCCGGTGGTCGGCTCATCGAGGAACAGCACCTTCGGCCGGTTGAGCAGCCCCATCGCGATGTCCAGTCTCCGTGCCATCCCGCCGGAGTAGGTGCGCACCTGTCGGTCGGCGGCGTCCACGAGCTCGAAGCGCTCCAGCGCAGCCGCGACCCGCGTTCTCAGCTCGCGTCCGGTGATGCCGTTGAACTCGCCGTGCAGCACCAGGTTCTCACGGCCGGTGGCATTCGGATCCGAACCGTGCTTCTGACCGACCACGCCGATCGCCCGCCGGACCCGGACCGGGTGCTTGAGCGCGTCGATGCCGGCAACGCTCGCGCTGCCGCTGTCGGGAGTCGTGAGCGTGCAGAGCACTCGCGTCAGCGTCGACTTGCCGGCACCGTTCGGTCCAAGAACGCCGAAGATCGTCCCCCTGGAAACCTCGAGGCTGATGCCGTCGAGCGCCTGCACGTCGGGTGGATAGTGCTTGCGTAGATCGGCAGCGGTGATTGCAGCTTCCAATGCGCCCCTCCTATGGTGCTGTCGTAAACTTCTCTTCTCTGTCAAACATCTTGACAGTCAAGATAACCATGTCAAGGGCCAAACAGGAAGTCTTTGCGGAGCTGCTCGACGAGGTTCGGCGCTCGCAGACCGCCACGGCGCGATTCGATCGGGCGGTCGCGACTCGGCTCGGGATCAACCAGACGGACATGAGCTGCCTCGACGCGCTCAGCCGTATCGGCCCCCTGACCGCAGGGCAGCTCGCCGCGCACACCGGCCTCTCAAGCGGGGCGATGACAACAGCGATCGATCGCCTGCAGACGCGCGGGTATGTGCGCCGGCGGCGTGATTCGGACGACCGCCGCGTGGTGGTGATCGAGCCGACCGAGAGGGTCGCCGAGATCCACACGTTCTACGCCGAGCACGCCGCGCTCGGGAGCGCGCTGTGCGAGCAGCTGACCGACGATCAGATGCAGCTGCTGATCAGGTTCACGCGGCTCGGACGCGAGCTCAACGAGCGGCGCGCCGCCGAGGTCGAAACCGAGGCCGAGCCCGAGCCCGATGCTGCAGACGCCTGACGTGCCGCCGCGCAGGCCGCCGAGCCAGCGGGCCGGCGGCCCAGTCGCGCTCATGCGCTTTGCGCACCGGCACGGGATGCTGCGCTGGAGCTATGCGGTGCTGTTCATGCGCCTGACCTGGCTGAAGCTGCGCTGGCGCGGCCGGCTGGTCACTGATGGGCCTTGCTTCATCTGTCGCGGCGTCAAGTTCGAGATCGGGCGCGATGCCCGCGTCGAGCTCGGCCGCTGGGCGTGGCTCGGCGATGGTTGCAAGGTCCGCGCGCATGAGGGCGTCGTCGCGATCGGCGCCAAATCGGTGCTTGGGCAGGAGTGCACGCTCTCCTGCTATCAGCACATTTCGATCGGGCGCGAGTGCATCATCGCCGACCGCACGATGATGATCGACTTCGATCACACCACGGTCGAGGTCGAACGCCCGATCCGCGAGCAGGGCATCTACAAGCGCGATGTGAGGATCGGGCATAACGTCTGGATCGGCCACGGAGCCTGCATCCTGCGCGGCGTGACGGTCGGTGACAACGCGGTGATCGGGACCAGCGCCGTCGTCACCCGCGACGTGGCGCCAGACGCGGTCGTCGGCGGCGTGCCGGCGCGTGTGCTGCGGATGCGCGAGCACCCGCAGACGCTGCGCTACGAGTGATCAAGGAAGGGCGCGAGGTTGCGGACGTGGGGCTCCTCGGTCTCGCCGCGCAGCGCACGTGCCAGCTGGGCAGCGTGCCCGCTGGCACGCTGCCTCGGGTAGTCGCCGGCCCAGTCGTGGTAGGCCAGGAAGGCCCAGTCGCTGGCCTGCAGGGCCAGGAGCTCGCGCTGTGCACGCGGTGGCGGGCTCGTACCGCGAAGGTGTGCGCGCAGCTCGGCTGTGCGGGTCTGCCAGGCCAGGTCGGCGACCGCCGGGGCACTCCACGTTCTGAGGTCGCCCCCCGCCCCCCAGGTGGTCGTGGGCTGTTGATCATCGTCGCCGCCGGTGGCTATCGGTGGATGGCGGGAGAGCGCCTCCGGATCGAGGCTGGTGAGCCCGAGGCCCGCACGCTCGGCCTCGGCGATCACAGCCGCCAGCCACAGCGGCCCCTCATGCCACCAGTGGCCGAGCAGCTCGGTGTCGAGCGCGCACACGCACAACCCGCCGCCGGCGACCCGGCCGGCGGCGGCGGTAACGAACTCGCGGGCGTCCTTTGCGGCCTGTTCGCGAGCGCGCTCCGCCTCATAGATGCTGCCGTCGTTGGCCCAGACGTGGTGGTCGTGCAGAGTGCGGTGGTGGCGATCGCGATACGCGGGGCGCGCCGGGTAGCCGTCCGCACCCCAGACCAGCTCGATGATCTCACGATCGATCGGGATCAGCAGCGGACCGTCGTCGGGCCTGCGCGGCCTGAGGTTGAGCTCATTGCCGCGGCCGAGCAGGCCGGTCAGCTCGACGCAGGTCGCGTCGACCCCTGAGGCGCTCAGCTGGTGGTTGAGCCAGGGCGCATGGGCGCACTCGGGCATCCAGAAGCCGCCTCCCCACTCCGCTCCGAATCGCCGCCGATGCGACTCGATGCCGACCCGGAGCTGCAGTTCGATCGACTCCTCCAGGCACAGCAGCGGCAGAATCGCGTGGGTCGCCGCGGAGGTCCAGGTCGCGTGCCGCCCAAGCGCCTGGGTGAGGCCCTGCCCGGCCTCCGTGAGCCGCTCAAGCGTGTCGGCCGCGCTCGCGTACTCGGCGGCCGACCGGTCCAGTTCAGCGACCGCGGCAGGCTCCCCGATCCGCTCGAACCCCTCGATGTCCAACCGATGCGTCTCGGGCCTGATCGTTCTCATGAACGCGAGGCAGCGCCCGATCGCGCCCGGCGCCTCCAGCTGGTCGCACAGCACCGGCGTCAGTGACAGCGTCAACCTCTCCCGGCTCGTCTCAGGCCCGAGTTCGTCCAGCACTCGCAACAGCGGCAAGTAGCTGGTCGCAACGGCCTCCCACAGCCACTCCTCGCCGAACGGCCAGGTGCCGTATCCCTCGACATAGGGCATGTGCGTGTGAAGCACGATCGCCAGTTCGCCAGGGGGCATGAGGCAGAGATTACGTCGCTCCGATCACACCGCCCGCCGCCGGTCTGTGCGATCTCTCCAGGGCCGAAGCAGCAGGGTCTAGAAAGCCGAACCGCGAGCAGCGACCCATTTGCACTACGGGGATGCGCGCTCCAGGCGTTGAAATCTCGACGTGGGCCGACCAGTGAGCGATTGGTCGAGTCAAATCGTGGGTACAGATAGATCTGGGCGCTCCGCCGCCTACCCCGGATAGGCGGGGCGCCCGCTCGCTCCATTGGTCCCTCACGGGTCAGCGCAGGCAATCTAGGCGCCCCGCCGACATCCTGCCGGCGGGGCGCAGCCCCTCTAACGTGTGTGGCCGCCGGGGGACAGGCGACCACAAGGGACCCATAGGTAAATACGCTGGTAACAGGCAAATCTTTGCGTACGCGCGCTTGTGACCTCAACCCCGGAGAACGCGAGGACCCTCTGCCGGCCCGCGTTATGGGCGTCTCTGATGACGCCGCGCTCACTTACGATCCGGGCAGATGCTGACCCTCTACGGCGCCTGTGTCGTGACCTTCATGATGGTCATGTACGCGCTCGAATCCCGCGGTCGCTACTTCATCCTCGCGTTTGCGGTCGGGTGCGCGCTCTCGAGCAGCTACGGCTTCCTCTCGGGTGCCTGGCCGTTCGGGGTGGTGGAGGCCATCTGGTCGGTGATCGCGTTCAAACGCTTCCGGGACACTCCCGCCTCGCCAACCAGTCCCGCCTCGCCGACGGGTTAGCGCCGGCGTCAGATGTCCAACACCTGCATGCGCGTCGCCGCCGACGGCGTCGTCGTCGTGATGCACAGACGCGCGGCCATGTGGACCTTCGTCACAGCCGGCAGCAGTTTCACCTGTCCGATTCCGGAACGTCCCGAACTCGGTCAGTCACGACTTCGGGCTCTGCCACTGGGCGGCTCCGGGGTTTCGCTGGTGGGCGACGCCTCAGCGCGCCCGCTTCACCGGCATACCGCGACGAAGTCCAGCGCCGCGCTCAACGGGCGAGCCGCGTCGAGCTTGAAATCAGCGCTGGTGATCGCGGGCGTGAAGCGGTCGTAGAACACCTGGGTCAGGCCAAGCGCCGAGTGCACCCGGTCCCAACCGCAGGCCAGCGCGAGCGCGTGTGCGCGCAACCGGCGCGCGTGGAAGACGCCGTGGATCTCAACCGAGGCGAAGACCGACCCGCAGAGCTCACGGAACTCGTGCGCCCGGTATTCGTGCAGGTGCCAGGGGTTGTCCGATTTCTCCGCCCCGGGTCCCGCCAGCGTCAGCAGGTTCGGGGTCGAGACGTAGACAACACCGCCGAGGGGGATCAGAGATCTGAAACGACTCAGCAACGCCTGCGGATCGCGTACGTGCTCGATCGTCTGCAGAAACGTGATCGCGTCACAGCAGCCAGGTTCACCCCAGGCCTCGATCAGCGCGCGCTCGAAGCGCAGGTTCGGTTCCAGATAGCGCAGACGCGCATGCTCAAACGCCTCAGGATTCGCGTCGACACCGACCACGCTGAGCGCACCCGATCGCGCCAGCGTCGAGGCTCCGTACCCCTCCCCGCAAGCCAGGTCGACAACCCGCAGTCCGGATACCTGCGCGGCGATCCACTCGTAGACGGCAAGGTGGCGGCGGTACCAGTAATTCTCAGCAGGCACATCCGGGAGCGTGCGTTCGCCCGTGAGCGACAGCGGCGGCACGCCCGGGGGCTGGTTCTGCTGGACGTTGAGGCTCGCCATCACCGGCGACACGGTAACGTCAGCGCCCAGATGCAGGCGCTGTCGCACGAGCAGATCCGCGACGTCAACACTCGATATCACGATGTGGCCGCAGCCACCTACGACGCCAAGTGGGGCATCGACTTCGGTCAGACCGGCATGGCTCAGGTCAGCGGCAAGGCCCGCAAGTTGCTCGGGCGCGAGCTTGAGTCCGGCTTTGACCGTGCTCTCGAGATCGGAGCGGGCACCGGCTACTTCAGCCTCAACCTCATGCGTGTCGGCGCGATCAGACAGCTGACGTGCACCGACATCTCTGCCGGGATGGTCGCCGCGCTCCGCGTTAATGCCGCGCAGATCGGCCTGGATCCCGAGCAGGTGAAGGCTGTTCGCGCCGACGCCGAGTCGCTGCCGTTCGCCGACGCCAGCTTCGACCTCGTGCTCGGGCATGCGGTGTTGCACCACCTGCCCGACCTCGATCGAGCCTTCGCGGAGTTTCGACGCGTGCTCAGGCCCGGTGGGCGAATCCTCTTTGCCGGCGAGCCCTCGCGCGTCGGCGACCGCATGGCCAAGGTGCCCAAATACGCAGCCGCCGCGGCCGCCCCGCTGTGGCGCGCCGCCCTCGGTGCGGCGCCCGCGCAGCACACCTCGAATCCGGTCCCAGACGCCCACGCTGATCACAGGCTCGAGAGCAAGGTCGATGTCCACGCCTTCGCGCCCGCCGACCTGGTACGGCTGGCCGCAGCGGCCGGCCTCACTGACGTGACCGTTCGCGGCGAGGAGCTCGTGGCCAACTGGTTCGGCTGGTTCAACCGCGCCCTCGAGGCGACCGCAAGGCCCGACGATGTACCGATGTGGTGGCGCAGCTACGCCTTCCGCGGCTACCTGCGCCTGCAGCGGGTCGACGAGCGCCTGCTCGAACCGCGACTGCCGCCGGCACTCTTCTACAACCTCCTGTTGACCGCGCGAACGCCGCAGAGTCACGATTGCTCGGATGGCTGAACACGTGGTCGCTGACTTCCCGTTGTTCCCGCTGCAGCTCGTCGCGCTGCCCACCGAGCTCGTGCCGCTCCACATCTTCGAGGAGCGGTACAAGAAGATGATCGACGAGTGCCTGGCGACAAATCGCGAGTTCGGGATCGTCTGGATGGCCGACGATGGACTCCACGACATCGGCTGCGCCTGCCGCATCGAGCGCGTGATCGAGCGCCTCGAGGACGGCGGCATCAATCTGGTCGCACGCGGCACGCGGCCGCTGCGCGTGCTCGAACGCCAGCGCCATCTCGCCTACCCCGCCGGCCTGATCGAGCTGCTCGAGGACACCCCCGAGGAGCCTGACCAGGCAGTGAGCCAAGCGGCCCACGACGCCTACGCGGAGCTCGTCCGCACGGCGACCGAGCGATCACCCAAGCCCGACGAACTCAACGCGATGGATGCCTACGCGATGGCGGCCATGGTCGACTTCGGCCTCGGCGCCAAGCAGGGTCTGCTCGACCTCCGGTCCGAGAACGCCCGGCTGCGGCTGGTCGCGCGGCTGTTCCGCGCCGCCCTCAAACGGCTCGACTTCGTCGACCGCGCCCAGGCACGGGCCAAGTCAAACGGCAAGGTCAGATTCGAGTGAGCCGGAGGGTCAGGCCCCCGGCAGGAACTCCGGTACGTCCATCTCCATCGCGTCGCTCGAGCGCGGCTCGCCCGACGGCGTGTCGACTGCGCGGCGATCCCGCACCCGACTGACCCGGGGCTCGCCCGCGGGCTCGACCAACCGGCGAGCCGGCCTGCGGTCGTCGAACCCGGTTGCCACGACGGTGATCCAGACCTGGTCGTTGTCGATCTTCTCATCGACCATGGCCCCGAAGATGATGTTCGCGTCGGGGTGGGCCGCCTCGGCCACGGCCTTCGCCGCCTCGTTGACCTCCCAGAGCGAGATGTCGGAGCCACCCGTGATCGACAGCAGGATCGAGCGGGCACCCTCCATGCTGGTCTCGAGCAGCGGCGAGGACACAGCCGCCTCGGCCGCGTCGATCGCGCGACGCTCACCGCTGCCCATGCCGATCCCGAGCAGCGCGTTGCCCGCGTTCGACATGATCGTGCGCACGTCCGCGAAGTCGAGGTTGATCAGGCCTGGCAGCGTCACCAGGTCCGAGACTCCCTGAACGCCCTGACGCAGGACGTCGTCGGCCACGCGGAAGGCGTCGACCATCGTCGTGTTGCGCTCGAGCACTGTCAAGAGCCGGTTGTTGGGCACCACGATCAGCGTGTCGACCTCGGCGCCCAGGGCCGCGATCCCGATCTCGGCCTGATCGCGCCGGCGAGTCCCCTCGAACTGGAACGGACGCGTGACGATGCCGACGGTGAGTGCACCCAACTCGCGCGCGATCTGAGCGACGACCGGCGCAGCGCCGGTACCTGTGCCGCCACCGGCACCGGCGGCGATGAAGACCATGTCGGCGCCACGGAGTACCGCCTTGATCTGGTCGTACTCCTCCCGCGCGGCCGCGCGGCCGAGCTCCGGGTTGGCGCCGGAGCCGAGCCCGCGCGTGATCGAGTCACCGATATGCAGCGTGGTGGTCGCCGCAGACGTCTGCAGCGACTGAAGGTCTGTGTTGATGGCGATGAACTCGACGCCTTCGATGTCCGCCTCGATCATCCGGTTGACGGCGTTGACGCCGGCACCCCCGACTCCGATCACGCGAATCACCGGCCGGCCGATGCCTGCCTGCGAATATGCGGGCTCGAACGTGTATTCGGGACGCGCATACACGTCCTCGAACACAGCCGGCCTTCGCTGCGCCGCCTCGGTGGCGGCCGCCGGCTGCATCATGCTCGTGGGAATGTCGGCTGCGAAGGCCGACTCGAGGCGCTGCTGCGGAGTCGGCACGCCGGCCTGCCGGGGCTGGCCGGTGCCGACACCCGGCTCTGCGGCAGCCTCAACGGGAACCGACGGTCGCAACGAGGGGTGCGGCAGTGCCCGCCGCTCGGCGGCGGTCTTCGACGGCTCGGCATCCTTCACCGGCGCCGGAGCCTTCTTCGCCGCGGCTTTCTTCGCGGAAGCCTTTTTGACCGCGGCAGGCGGCGCTGGGGTCTCCTCGGGCGCCTCGCCGGTGTCCTCAGCCGTCTTGCGGAACAGCTGTGACAGCGGCCCCTCACGCATACTCGCGCGCTTAGCGGTTGGCATTCGAGAGGACCTCCTTGGCAAGCTGACGGTAAGAGTGGGCTGCGATCCCGTCCGGTTCGTACTTGAGCACCGACATCCCCTTCACGGGCGCCTCCGCGAAACGTACCGTCTTGCGGATGCGCGAGGCGAACACGCGGTCGCCGAAGTTCTCCTCCAGCAACTCGATCGCCTCCTTCGCATGAAGCGTGCGGGAGTCGACCATCGTCGGCAGGATCCCCTCGATCTCGACGTTCGGGTTGAGATTCTCCCGGATCATCGCGAGCGTGTTCTGAAGCTGGATCAGCCCCCGCATGGACAGATATTCGCATTGAACGGGGACGATCACCTTGTCAGCCGCCGTCAGGGCGTTGATCGTCAGCAGCCCGAGACTCGGTGGCGTGTCGATGAAGCAGAAGTCATAGTCGTCGGTGACCTCGTTCAGGGCACGCTCGAGCGTGCGCTCGCGGCCGATCATCGTCGACATCGCGATCTCGGCACCGGCGAGGTCGATCGACGCGCAGGCCACGTCCACCTCGCGGCGGTGGATCACCTCCCGGATCGAGACGCGATGCACCAGCACGTCGAACATGGACTTCTTGAGGTTGTCCGGATCGATGCCCTGGGACATCGTCAGGTTGCCCTGCGGATCCATGTCGCAGCAGAGGACGCGATGGCCCTCCTCGGCGAAGGCCGCAGCAAGATTGAGCGTGGTGGTGGTCTTGGCGACGCCGCCCTTCTGGTTGGCGAACGCGATCACCTTGAGACTGGCCGTCACGGGCGCTCCTCCGAGAAAAGGCTGTGGGCTGAGAGACGCATTCGCGCCTGTATTCGCAGCAGTGGGGGCGATTCCTTCAATACGCGGCGATCTCTGGCCCGCCGGCGACCTCACCGTGACCGCTGCGGCTATGTTCCATCTCGCAGTGTCCAGCACCCTTTTTCACCGCCGCCTGATCTTCGTAACGGGCAAGGGCGGCGTCGGCAAGACGTCGCTCGCGCTCGCGCTCGGGCTTGCGGCGGCCGACACCGGGTTGCGGACGATCGTGGCCGACCTCGACGGCCGCGGCGACCGGCGCGAGCGTGAGTTCGCGCCCGGCCTGTTCCGCGTGTCGGTCGATCCGCAGAGCGCGATGGAGGAATATCTGGAACACAAGGTGCCCTCGCCGGCCAATCAGGCGCTGAGCCAGAGCCGGTTGTTCGGGGCGTTCGCGATGGCGACTCCCGGCATGCGCGAACTGCTGTGCATCGGCAAGCTCTGGGAGTTGGCACAGTTGCAGCGGCGCACGAGCGACGGCCCTCCCTACGACCTGGTGATCGTCGACGCTCCCGCCTCCGGCCATGGTGCAGCGCTGCTGCGCACGCCCCGAACCTTCGCGGAGATCGCGCGTGTGGGTCCGATCGCACGCCAGGCCCAGACGATCGCGGAGACCCTCGCCGACCGCGCGTTCACGTCCGTGGTCGCCGTGACCACGGCCGAGGAGATGCCGGTCAACGAGACGCTCGAGC
Organism: uncultured Conexibacteraceae bacterium; assembly: GCA_963848435.1. Classification (GTDB taxonomy): domain Bacteria; phylum Actinomycetota; class Thermoleophilia; order Solirubrobacterales; family Solirubrobacteraceae; genus Palsa-465. The sequence goes on from CAWKDQ010000012.1 coordinate 420,235, forward strand.
TGCGCGACACGTTGCGCAGCTCGAGCGACCCACACGAGCTCGAGCGGGTGTTCCTCAACGGTCTTTATCCAGCACGCTTCAGTGCCGCCGACGCCGCCGTCCTGGGTGATGCGCTCAGAAGCTGCCCGGTCAAGCGGGACCGGGCAGCCATCGAGGTCGCAATGAGCGAGCACCGTCTGGCTGAGGCCCAACGTGAGCAGCAACAGCGACTTCAGGACGCATTCGGGAACCGCCTGATCGCGCTGCCGTTCCTGTTCGCTGCCGAGATCGGTCGTGCCGAGTTGGCACTGCTCGCAAGGGAGCTCGTGCGATGAGCGTGGCCCAGGTGCTGGAGGGTAAGCGTGTCTGTGTCTGTGTCGGCGCCGGCGGGGTCGGCAAGACAACGACTGCCGCGGCGCTCGCCCTCGGGATGGCCGCGCGTGGGCTCAAGGTGGTGGTCGTGACGATCGATCCGGCCAAGCGCCTGGCCGATGCGCTTGGGCTCGAGGAGCTCGGCAACGAGCCGCGTCTCGTCGCACCCGACAGGTTGGAGGGAATCGAGCTGAGCGGCGAACTCTGGGCGATGATGCTCGACCCCAAGCGCACGTTCGACGAGCTGATCGAGCGGCTCGCGCCGACGCCGGAGCGGGCCGCCGAGATCAAGCGCAACAGCGTCTATCGAGGCCTGTCGGGAGCGGTGTCGGGCTCGCAGGAGTTCACCGCCATCGAGAAGCTCTACGAGCTGGCGGCCGAGGACTATGACCTGGTTGTGCTCGACACGCCGCCGGCGCACAACGCGGCCGAGTTCCTGAACGCACCCGGCCGGCTCCTGGCATTCCTGGGCGGCGGTGCTCTACAGGCGTTCCTGCGCCCGACCGGTCTCGGCATGCGACTGCTCGGAATCGCCTCGGCGCCGGTGCTGGCCGGGCTGAGGCTCGTAACCGGCCTGGACCTGATCTCGGATCTGACGACCTTCTTCGGGCTGCTCGGCAGCATGACCGAGGAGTTCAAGGTGCGGGCGGGGCGCGTCGAGGAACTGCTGCATGCCGACGACACCGCGTTCGTGCTCGTGACCTCGGCGCAGCGCGGACCGATCGATGAGGCTGTCAGCTTCCGCGAACGCCTGCGAGCCGACCGGCTGCCGTTCGCGGGAGCGATCGTGAACCGCGTGCATCCGCCTCTCCCTCCTGGCAGCAGTGGTCTTGAACAGATCCTGCCAACGCGCCTGTGCGCGACGGTCGCTGCCAGCCTGACCGACTACACCGTGCTCGCCGAGCGCGACGCCGCCAACATCGAGCGCCTGCGAAAGGCCTTTGCCGACGAGCCGATCCTGCTTGTTCCCGAGCTGGACATCGGCTCCGGCGACGTCGACGGCCTGCTTGCGATACACCGAGAGCTGTTCGATGAGTGAGCCTGCGCTACTTCCCGTTGAGGACGCGCTCGAGAGGATCCTCGAGCAGGCTGTGCCGCTGCCGGCGGTCGAGCTGCCGCTCGCCCGCACGCTGGGCCGTTACCTCGCCGAGCCGCTCGTCGCCGCGTTCGAGCTGCCGCCGTTCACGAACTCGGCGATGGACGGCTACGCGCTTCGTCACAGCGATACACCCGGACAGCTCGCGGTGGTCGGCGAGTCAGCAGCCGGCAGGCCGTTCAACGGCGCGATCGCACCGGGCCAGGCGGTGACGATCTCGACCGGGGCGGTGCTGCCGCGGGGCGCCGACGCGGTCGCGCCGATCGAGTGGATCGAGTCGGGCTCGCAGGGCGTGATCGTGGTGCCCCGCGCGGTTGCCGGCGGCTACTCGGTGCGCAGCGCCGGCAGCGATGTCACGCGCGGAACCGAGGTTCTGCAGGCGGGCACCCGCATCGGTCCGGCGCAGGTCGGAGCGGCAGCCTCACTCGGACACGGCACCCTGCGCTGCGGAGCGTCGCCGCGGGTCGCTGTGGTGACGACCGGAACCGAGCTGCGGAAGCCCGGCGAGCGACTCGGACCTGGCGACATCTACGACTCAAACGGGCCGTTGCTGGCCGCCGCGCTCGCGGACGCAGGCGCCGACGCGACAATCGTCTCGACGGCCGCAGACACCCACGCCGCTCACCGCGACGCGCTGGCGGAGGCGCTGACTCACGACGTCGTGATCAGTACCGGCGGTGTCTCGGTCGGAGGGCATGATCTGGTGCGGGAGGTTGAGCGAGACCTTGGCGTGCGTGAGCTGTTCTGGCGGATCGCGATGAAACCCGGCAAGCCGCTCAGCTTCGGGATCTTCGAGCGTTCGCAGCCGCCGGGCAGGACACTGGTCTTCGGAATCCCCGGGAATCCCGTATCCGTGCTCGTCTGCTTCGAGATGTTCGTACGGCCGGCGCTGGCAGCGCTGCAGGGCGCGCGTGCGCCGCGGCCTGCCTTCGCACGCGCGATCCTGGGTTCCGACGTGCAACGCAACCCTGAGCGTGACGAGATGATCCGCGTGCGCGCGCTAGCTGGCGGCCGCGTCGAGCCCCTGCGCCCCCAGCAGTCACACCAGCTTGCAGCCAGCGCACATGCAACCGGGCTGGCGCGAATCCCAGCCGGCGCCGGAGCGGTGGCGGCGGGGAGCGCTGTCGAGTACCTGCCGCTCAGCTGAGCTGGATCGTGAACCCGTCGTCGACGTGCGCAGACACGCTAAGACCGCTGAGGCCACCGTCGTTCAGCCGGCGGCTTCACGCGCGCGGGCGAGGATGCTCGACGTCACATCAGTACCGGTTCGCTCGGCGTTCCCCCAGCCGAGTCCCCCGATCGTGAGCTCATACGGCTGGAGTTCGGGCCCCTCGAGAATCGTGATCCGAAGCTTGCGCGGGTTCCAGTCGTGCCCGGCATAGGGGAACTCGCGATCGGCCATCAACCTTGCCAGAAAGGTGCGGTCGAGCTCGGGACCGCTCATGTTGAACTGACGGGCAACCTGCTGCCCCATCCGCAGCTCGACGTGGAACATGCCGGAGAAGCTACACGGCCACGGCTGCCGAGTCGGCCGCCTCGGCGATCAGCTCGTCGGCCACGCTGCACAGGTCGGGGCTGAGATGTCCGCACAGCACGTCCCGAAGGACGGCACGCAGGTGCTCACCGAGTTCGTCCACCAGCGCGTCGACGCCGGTCGAAGCAGCGGCGAGACCGGCGACAACAGAGCGTTCGAGTGATATCACCTGGGCGGTGCGTTCGGCCAACGCCGCTCGCTGCTCGGGTGGGGCGCAGATCACCGACAGTCGCTGCGCGAGCCGCCCACTGGCCGGTCCTTCGGGTTCGAGCAGCGCTCGCAGAGCGAGCAGGTAGTCGGTCAGCGCCTCGAACGGGGCTGCGCGCTCGCAACCCATCTCGAAGCGTGCGAGTGCCCACATGACCTCCCCAGCGCCGGAGTTGTCGAGCTTGCGCCCACCACGCGGGGAGGGCAGCCGGCGGCTGATCAGGCTGCAGAAGCCTCTGAGCTCGTCTTCGCTCGCGCGCGGGAGCAGCGTCAGCAGTCGAGGGCTGGCGCTCGATCCAAGCGCGATCGGCGACCAGTTCCCGTCGTCGACCCGCGAATAGCCCAGCGATCCGATCGCGTAGGCGCCACGCTCGAACAACCGCAGGACTGTCAGCACGCGCCTGAAGCGGGCCCGCGCGAACGCCGTCGACGGCTTCTGCGGGCGATCGTGGGCGATGCGCAGCACGAGCAGCAGCTGCGGCTGCTCGCCCGTCAGGAGATCCTTCGGGGTGCCAGACAGGGCGGTCGCACGGACCAGGGACAGCCCCTCACCGAGCGCGAGCTCGGCCGTGTCAGGATCGAGATCGATGCCGAGCAGTGGCGCGATCACCTCGGTGACGCAGCGCCCCTGGTAGATCACATGCTCGAGTTCCCCGTAGGCCCGCTCGAAGCGGTCGGAATCGAACCTGAAGTCGCTGCGTTCCCGGTAGACAAGTGCCAGAAAGTCCCGCAGCACCGCGTCGGCCAGCTCGCGTGGCGTATCCGGGACGTCATGGCCGCCCCGCGCGCGCAGGAAGGGCTCGAGCCCGCCGACTCCCTCGAGCGCGAGCGCGGCGGGAGCGTAGGTGGGCAACGCGGTCAGCAACCCGAGTCGAGCGTTGATGAAGTCGCCCGTCAGCGGTCGGTAGCAGTAGAGCGGGATCCGTCCGGAGCCGCGCACGTCATTCTCGACGACCTCGAACGGGACCTCGTCACCGGCCGACGCGGCGAGGTTGAGCCGTGCGCCCGCGTCGGAGGTGAACGCCTCGAGCAGGTCGTGCAGCGTCAGATTTCTCACGCGGAGGTTGTTCGGCGGGAAGGCTTCGGATCCTGCGCGCTATACGGCAGCCAGGGCTACATCGACCGCTGCGTCACAGCCATCGTTCAGCCACTGCAGGCCATATGTGCGCATGTCGTCGATCAACGGGACCAACGCGCGGCCCTTCTCGGTCAGCGCATAGTCGACGCGCGGCGGCACCTCCGGGAACGTCGAGCGGGCGACGATCCCCTCCTCCTCGAGTGCTCGCAGTCGCAGGCTGAGCGTGCGCGGGCTGATGCCCTCCAGCGACCGCTCGAGCTCACAGAACCGCGACTGCCCCTCCGACAGCTCCTTGATCAGCAGCAGCGTCCATTTGCCACAGACGACCTCGGCGGTCCGACAGACCGGACATGTATCGGGCGACGACATTCTGATTCGACATTTTAGAACGTGACGCTTCATCCAGTGAAGTGACGGCTTGCACGGGTTTTCCGAGCGTCCGTCGAGAACGAGGGGCGCAATCGGTTCGCGCGACCGTGTGAGGCCTCGCCGGCGACCGTGTTTTGGCCTCGCCGCCCGATCGTGTCAGGCCTCGCGGGCGACCGTGTTGGGCCTCGCCGCGGGCGCGCGTCAGCACGCACGGCGCGAGCCGATCAACTGCCCGAGCCGCGCGATCACCTCGTCGCTCACGTCCACGTAAGGCAGGCGCACCGTCGGGATGCCGGTTTCGGCGAGGATCTCGAAATCCCGGCGACGGTCCTCCAGGAAGCGCCTCTTCGTGCGGTGTGTCTTCCAGCCATCGAGTTCCACGATCAGCCGCTCCTGTTCGAAGTAGGCGTCGACCCGGTGGCCACAGACGTGCACGTTGATCTGCGGCGTGGGCAGGCCATGTCTGAGAAGCAGCGGCAGAAACCGATCCTCCAGCACCGAGCGCGTCGGCTCAGGTTGCGCGAGCTCGAGCTCCGGCCGGAGCAGCGTGATGCCCCGGTGCGTGGGGTTGCGGGCGATCACGTCTGCCAGATCATCCAGGCTCAGGAGATCGCGCAACCGCAGATCATTGACGGCGCGGGAGCGCTGCGTGGCTGTGAGGCGCTCTGCGGCGTCGAGCATTGTGCGGGCGGGGCTGGTCACATGTAGTCCCTGCACCAGCCTGATGTCACGGCGCAGGAGCGTCGCGGATTGATGCAGGATCAGACCCGATGGACGCCTGTCACCGACGGTTACGAGCTCGAGCTGTCTGGGCCAATGCCGCCAGACACCCCAGAGCACCAGCGCGCAGGCACCCGCGAGCGCGCAGCGCTCGCCCCCAGCAAGGAGGGCGGCGTGAGCGGCGTCGATCGGGTTGCTTGGCAGGTGACCAACGGCATAGACACCGCGATAGACGCGGATCAGCTTGCCGCCTTGCACCTGGCGCTTGATCGTCCTCGGATTGAGTCCTGCAGCGAGCAACTGCTCGCGCGTGACGTGCCCGCCCTGCCTGGCGGCGAAGTCATGGACGTTTGGGGGCATTTCTGCCCCCAAACTCCCCAAACTTCCCAAACTTCCCGTCGCCTCGGCGCCTCTCACACTCCATAGAGGCACTGGCACGCCGATATTGACCCCCTATGGCGGCGGTTTTTGCCGCAGATAGCGGCAAATGGTCGGCCGACCACCGGGTCTACCCGCGGTACCGTGGCGCTGGGCCGACCCGCGGCGCTGCGCCGACCCGCCGCACCGCGCGCTACGCGAGCGAGCTACGCGACGTCGCGCAGCTTCTGCGCTTCGGCCAGCGACTGCAGCTTCTTGAGCGACTGGTTCTCGATCTGACGGATGCGCTCGCGCGTGACGTTGAACGTGCGACCGACCTCGTCGAGCGTGCGCGGATGCTCGCCGCCGAGCCCGTAGCGCAACTCGAGCACGCGACGCTCGCGGTAGCTCAGATTCTCGAGCGCCTCGCGCAGGGCCTCCTTGGTGAGAATCTCGGCGGCGCGCTCGTAGGGCGACTCGGCACGCTCGTCCGCGATGAACTGGCCGAACTCCGACTCCTCCTCGTCACCAACCGGCTTCTCGAGCGAAACCGGCGCCTGAGCGGATCGCTTGATCGATTCGACCTCCTCGGGCTCGATCCCGGTCACCTCGGCGATCTCCTCCGCGGTCGGTTCGCGGCCCAGTTCGGTCACGAGCTTGCGCTCGGCGCGACCGATCTTGTTCAGCTTCTCGACCACGTGGACGGGGATGCGGATCGTGCGGGCCTTGTCGGCAAGCGCTCGTGCGATCGCCTGGCGGATCCACCAGGTCGCGTAGGTAGAGAACTTGAAGCCCTTGCGGTAGTCGAACTTCTCCGCCGCGCGCACCAGGCCGAGCGTCCCCTCCTGGATCAGGTCGAGAAACGGGAGCCCCTGGTTGCGGTAATTCTTGGCGATCGAGACCACGAGCCGCAGGTTCGATTCGACCATCTTCTGCTTGGCGTCGAGGTCACCGCGCTCGATCCGCTTGGCCAGGTCGACCTCTTCCTGCGCCGTCAGCAGGCGTACCTTGCCGATGTCCTTGAGGAACAGCTGCAGCGAGTCGGTCGTCATGTCCGGCTTCAGATCCAGCGTGGTCTTCGCCTTCCGCCGGCCACCGCGCTTGTCGGGTGCCCGCTCGACCTCTGCTTCCGCGATCGCCGGATCAACCTCCTCGACGATCTCGATCTCGACCCGCTCGAGGTAGCCGTGAAGCTCCTCGATGTCCGTCTCGTCGAGGTCCAGCTCGGCGACCGCACCGGTGATCTCGGCGAATGTCAGCACACCCAGCTGCTGACCGCGGTTGACAAGAGCCTTGACCTCTTCGAGTTCCTGCAGTTCCGCTACTGACATCTGGTTCCGTTTCCGTCGTGTTACCAGCGAACCGGCCTGCCCGGACCGCTCGGCAGGAAGCTATACGAGCCCGCGGAGCGCGCATACCTCACCTACTCAAACATGGTTCTGAGTCTATCTCGCCCGAGTACCTATTACGCAGAAACGGCACGAACGTTTCAGCGCATTAGGCAAGGAGGCGCTCCTCGGACACAAGACCCCGCTGATTGCGGATATTTGTACACGTGAACCGGCCGTGCGACGCGCAACGTCTCCTGCGCCATATGTGAAGACCTTGTAACCTGCCCCGCAGCCGAGCGACCGTCCGTCCGCGGACGGTCGGCGGGGGAACCATTGCGGCGCCTTCACAGGCGGCGCTGGGGCGAATCCGATCACAGCGGATCGGTAGCGCAACGCGCGAGCCCGTCAGCTCACCCCGTAGGCACCATTGCCGCCGCACAGCCGCACAACTTCACAGCGAACTCGCTTGGGCCCATCAGCCTTCCCTACCCGCTCGCGCGCACGCACGATGCCGACAGGCGTACGCGGGCTCGTATACGCCTGCGCGCTTGCGCTCGCCGCCTGCGTCGGCGTGCTGGGGATCGCTCCGCAGCACGCGGCAGCCCGCGCGACGCGAGATGCCAGTGGTGGTACCGGTGTGACGGGCGCCGGTGGCGGAGAGGTGGTGACGACTCAGTCGCCGACGTCGACCGCGTCAGCCAACGTGATCAGGCTCAGCGGCGCCATCACCGCACGGGGCGACGGCATCAGCATCAAGGTGGCGGCCTCCGGAACGCTGCGGCATCCGCTGACGATCACCGGCCAGGCGCCTGCCGGACACGCCGGGGAAGAGATCGCGATCCAGACCACGAAGCTGTCGGGGTCTCGTTGGACGCGCGTGGCCACCGCCGCGATCGCCCAGAACGGCAGCTTCACGACGACCTGGACACCCGTCAGCAGCGCACAGCTGCGGATGCGAGCGATGCTGACGCCACAGGGGTCGACCGGCCAGGGCGCCAGCAGTGGCGACGCGGCGCAAGCATCGGTTTCGGCCGCCGCCGCGTCGACCGTATTCGCGACCCAGGCGCTCACGATCCCGATCTTCCGTAACGCGGTGGCGACGATCTTTGGTCCCGGCCTCTGGGGTCGCCACACGGCCTGCGGACAGCGGCTGAGCAGGGCTCTTCTGGGCGTCGCCAGCCGCACTCTGAAGTGCGGCACACTGGTCGCGCTCGACTACAGGGGCCACGAGCTGACCGTGCCCGTGGTCGACCGTGGCCCTTATTCCGCAGGCGTCACCTGGGACCTGACGCGGGCCACGGCCACCGCGCTCGGGATCAGCGAGACCAGCACCGTCGGAACGCTCACGCCGGCGCCCGCCAGCCTGGCGACTATGAACTGATCCCCCCGGCATTCCGCGTCGCTTCCGCGGCACAATCTCAGGATGACCACAGCCGCCGCGCCGATCGCGGCCTTCATCGCCTGGCTGCTCTTCCGTGACCGGCGTCGACGACGGCTGCCGGCGAGCGCAACGATTCTCTCCGCACGCCAACCGACGCAAATCGATGCTGACGGTGCTGTGCACTCGCGCCAGTCCGCCCGGGTCCGGCTGCCCCCCGCTGAGTTCGAGCGTCTCTGGACACCCGCGCAACTCGAGAACCTCGGGCGCACGTACTGGCTGTTCCTGACAAGGGTGACCCTGGGCCTGATCCGCGTGCTCTACAGCGAGGACGCGCGCGCCGTCGTCCTGCTCGCAAAGCCGCTGACGCTTCTGCGCTTCGAGCCTCCCGAGTATGAATTCGAGCACGACCGGTCGCGGCTGAGATGGGCGATCCGCGACGGCATGCTTGTATCGCGCGCGGGGCGCGGTTCGGGCTATCTGTCCCTCTCGGTGCGGCGGGAGGGCGAGGTCGGCGACCTGGAGTCGCTCCTGATCGAGGTGGAGGTTGCGAACTTCTACCCCGCGATCGCATCTCGGCTCGGCAACCCCGTCTACCGCAGCACCCAGGCATTCGTGCATGTCTTGGTGACACATGCGTTCCTGCGCTCGCTGGCGACGCTGGACCTTGCCGAATCGAGGGTCCGCCGCTTCAAGCACCACCATCGCTAGAGGGCAGGCACTCCCGAGTCGAGGACTCTGAGGACCCCGAGCGATCCGGGGCCCGGCACTAACGCCCCTGGGGTGACGTCGTAGAATGCCTAGGATATGCCTAGATATCGGACATGCCGTCCTGGAAGGCCTGCGCTTCCTGCGACGGTCACCACAGCATTCATCGCATCCGCCACCATCGCTCTGGTGGTGGCGTGCGGCGGCACGGTGGCGCAGGGCCGGGTTGCGGGTTTGACCGCAGGAGCGACCAAGAACAGCGGTGATGTCGATCTGATAGCCGCTGGGTCGCTCGACACCGTACTGACCAAGAAGATCGCGCCGGCGTTCCACACGAAGACCGGCTATACGCTGGTCTCCACCACGGGCGGGTCGGGAACCGACGCGGCAGACATCAAGAACAAGGTGGATGTCGAGGATGTCTTTATCAGTGCAGCGTCAGCGGACGACAGGGTCTTGATGGGGGCCAGGAACGGCAGCTGGGTGTCGTGGTACGCGTCGTTTGCGGCCTCGCCTGAGGTGCTCGGGTACGACCCGAAGAGCAAGTTCGCCAAGGACCTGAGGACGATGCCCTGGTATGAGGTCGTCACGATGCCCGGGTTCCGGCTGGGGCGCACCGACCCGAGCCAGGATCCCGGCGGCGTGCTCGCACGCAAGGCGCTCCTGGAGACGGCGAGGAAGCAACATCTCCCGGCGCTCAAGAAGCTCGCGACCGACTCCTCGGACGAGTTCTCGGAAGACACCGAGCAGGCCGCCATCCAGAACGGACAACTCGACGCGTCATTCATGTACGAGGCCGACGCCAACTCGCAGAACAGCCCGTTTGTCAAGCTCACCGGCACCAAGCTCGCCGGCAACTACACGATCACACTGCTCAAGAACGCGCCGCACACCGCGGCGGCGGTGGCGTTCATCAGGTTCCTGCTCGGGCCGAGCGGCAAGCGGGCCCTCAGGGCCAACCGCTTCGACATCGTCTCACCGGCGAAGGCGACCGGCTCAGGCGTCCCGAGCGCGCTGAGCAGCGTCATCAAGTAACAGTCAGGCGATGGACAACAGGCCGCCGCGCTCGCTCCGCTGGCTCGGCGCCCTGCTCGTCCTCTATCTCGGATACCCACTCGCGGCGTTCGTCGTCCGGGTCGCCACCGGGAGCAACGAGGGCTGGGACAGCCCGGGTCTCTGGTCTGCCCTGCGCGTGTCGGTGGAGGGAGCCACCATCTCCGTAATGATCGGGATGGTGACCGCCGTCCCGCTGGCCTACGTCTTGGCCCGCCGGCGAGGTTGGCTCGCCTCCACGCTGGGAGTGGTCGTACAGCTTCCGCTGGCCGTGCCACCGCTCATCAGCGGGATCCTGCTGATCTACATCGTCGGTCCCTACACCTTCCTGGGCCAGCTCTCGGGGCAACGGCTGACCCAGACGATGTTCGGGGTCATCATCGCCATGTCGTTCACCTCGGCGCCGTTCCTGTTCGTGGTCGCTCGCAGCGCGTTCCGAGGCGTGGACCCGTCTCTGGATGAGGTCGCGGCCACTCTCGGTCACGGCGCGCTAGCCCGCTTCCTGCGCGTCGACGTGCCGTCCGCCGCCGACGGGCTGCGAGCGGGGATCGTTCTGATGTGGCTGCGCGCCTTCGGCGAGTACGGCACGGTCGTGATCCTCGCCTACCACCCGTACAGCCTCCCCGTCTATGTCGACAACCTGTTCTCCTCCGCGCCACTGTCCCAGGCCGAGGCGCCGACGCTGCTCGCCTTCGGCGTGGCGGCGCTCGCGATCGTTGCTCGGCTATCTCCGGATCCCGACCCGCGTCCGGCACCGGCAGGTTCCCGCGCCGGTCGCTCCCGGGCAGCGGGCGCCGATCGCCGTAGGCTTCGACATTGACGCCACGATCGGGACCTTCCGCCTGCGTGTCTCCCGCCCCGGGCACGGACACCGGCTGGCGCTTGTCGGCCCGTCCGGTGCGGGAAAGTCGGCCACGCTTAGGGCCCTCGCCGGACTGCTGGGGCCGGACGCCGGGATCGTTACATATGACGGCATCGACGTCAGCCGCACCGCGCCCGACCAGCGCCGGGTCGGTTATGTACCCCAGGGCCTCGGCCTGTTCCCCGGCCGCACGGTGTGGCAGCAGCTCGTCTTCGGCGTCGACGCTGACCCGGCACGGGCCGCTTGGTGGATTCAGACTCTGCACCTCGACGGTCTCGTCGACCGCCTGCCGGAGCAGCTGTCGGGCGGGCAGCGTCAGCGGGTCAGCCTGGCCCGTGCGCTGTCCGGGGATCCCAGGCTGGTGCTGCTGGACGAACCGTTCTCCTCGCTGGACCCCCCGGTGCGCGCCGAATTGCGGCGCGAGCTGCGTCGCCTCCAGCGCGACGTGAACCTCTCCACGGTGATCGTCACCCATGACCCCGACGAAGCTGCGATGCTGGCCGATGAGATCATGGTCGTGAGCAACGGGCGGGTGCTCCAGTACGGCAGCTGTCGCGAGGTATACCAGCGCCCGGCGTCGGTCGCTATCGGCCGTCTGCTCGGCATCGAGAACCTCTTCGAGGCCGTGACCGGTGAGGCTGGCGTGCTCCTCACCGACGGAAACCATCCCGGACGGACGCCGGCAGGCGTCCTCGTCGGGCTCCCCACGGGTTTGGCGACCGGCACTCGCCTGCTGTGGCGGGTGCCGCCCGAGGCGCTCCGGCTCCGCCCCGATTCGCTGCCAACTCCCGCCGAGGCCTGTCTGATCGACATAGGTCGGGGCCGGGTGACCGACGTCATCGACCTCGGCCGCGCCGTCGAGGTGGTCGTCGAGCTGGCCCCCGGCTTCGAGCTCCGTGCTCGAAGCGTTGATCAGCCTGGGCTCAGCGTTGGCGTGATCTGCCGGATAGCGACCGTCGCCGAGGCTGTATCGGTCTGGCCGGTGCCGTTGCCTGGTGCGCCGTCACTCACACCGGCACCGACCGCGCAGGATCAGCTCGGCTAGATGTCAAGCCGCTCCGCGTTGATCTGGCGCAGCTTCGCACGGTCATGGCGGGCCCGGATCCAGCGCACGGTCCCAGAGCGTGTCCGCATCACCAGTGACTCGGTCGTCGCCTTGCCACCGCCGACGTAGCGCACGCCCTGCAGCACGTCTCCGTCGGTGACGCCCGTCGCGGCGAAGAACACGTGCTCGCCGCGTACGAGGTCGTCCTTGGTCAGCACTCGTTCGAGGTCATATCCGGCGGCAAGCGCCTGCCGGCGTTCCTCCTCGTCGCGGGGACACAGCCGCCCCAGCAACTGCCCGCCAAGGCACTTGATCGCCGCCGCAGAGATCACACCCTCGGGTGTGCCGCCGATTCCCCACAGCACATCGACCGGGGCGTTGTCTGTGACAGCGAGCAACGATGCGGAGACGTCGCCGTCGATGATCAGCCGCACACGCGCTCCGGCCTCCCGCACGGCCGCCATCTGCTCATGGTGGCGCGGCCGGTCGAGCATCACCACGGTTACGTCGCGGATGTCCATCTTCCGGCGCTCGGCGATCAGGCCGAGCGTCTCCGGCAACGGGCGCTCGAGGTCGAGCAGATCGGCTATATCCGGTCCGCCCGCGAGCTTCTCCATGTAGACGCAGGGTCCGGGGTCGAACATCGCGCCCCGCTCGGACAGCGCGATCACCGTCAAAGCGCTCGGCATCCCCAGCGCCGTCAGGCGCGTGCCCTCGACCGGATCGACCGCGATGTCCACCAGGGGTGGTGTCCCGTCGCCGATGTGCTCGCCGTTGTAGAGCATCGGCGCCTCGTCCTTCTCGCCCTCCCCGATCACGACCACCCCGTCCATCGAGACGGTGTCGAGCACATGGCGCATCGCGTCGACTGCGGCCTGGTCGGCGGCCTCCTTGTCGCCGCGCCCGATCTGACGGGCGGCGGCCAGGGCGGCGGCCTCGGTGACTCGCACCAGTTCGAGCGCGAGGTTGCGATCAGGTTTCATCGACTGAGAAGGTTCCATGCGCGCAGGCTACCGTTCGCGCTCGTGGAACCGCTCGCAGCCCCCGAGTACCGACAACTGTTGCCGCATCCCGGGCCCACAGATGCGCTGCGCTACGTCGACTCTCTCAAGCTCGAACATGACGACGGCATCACCGATCGCCCGTACACGGTGGTCAATTTCGTCTCGAGCGTCGACGGCCGGGCGACGGTCGACGGCCAGTCCAGAAGACTCTCCGGAAGGGCGGATCGCGACCTGTTCTACGCGTTTCGCGAGCGCGCCGACGCCGTCCTGATCGGCACGCACACGCTCGCGGCCGAGCAGTACAAGCGCATGCTCCCCGACCCGGAGCGCCGCCGGCGCCGGGCCAGGCTGGGCCGGACTCCGGAGCCGATCGCGGTCGCGATCACCCGCAGCGGCCGCCTCCCGCTCGACATCCCCCTTTTCACAGAGCCCGAGGCCGAGGTGATCGTCTTCTCGCCCACCGCTCCGGTCGCGGCCCGCTTGGCCGCGACCGTCGAGCACGCGCCGCTGGTGGACCTCCCCACCGCGCTCACGGCGCTCCGGCGCGACCACGGCGTCTCCACCCTGCTATGCGAGGGCGGCCCGACCCTGTTCGGGGCGTTGCTCGAACAGCGGCTGGTCGACGAGCTGTTCATCACGCTGGCACCGGCGCTCGTCGGCGGGACGGGGCCCGGGATCCTCGCCGCGGCGTCGGGTCCGGCAGTGGACACCAAGCCACTGCCGGAAGCACAGACGCAACTGCAACTGGCCGGCGTGCTCGAGCGCGACGGCACCCTGTTCCTGCGGTATCGGCTCTGACTAGAGTCCGAGGTCGCCGACCCCGCGCTCGTCCCACCCGAGGTGGTGGGCAAGCTCATGGCGCAGCGTGCGCGTGACCTGCTCGCGCAACAACTCCGGGTCGTGGCCGAAGTCGCGTATCAGCGTGTCACGAAAGATCACGATGCGGTCGTGGAAGTAATTCTGAACGACGGTGTCGCCCTGATAGAGGCCATATGCGCCGCGCCGACCCGGACCGGTGCGCGCCGTCGCGCCGCCGTCCGAGACGACGACGGCCACGTGCTCGAGGGCGCGATGGAACTCTAGTGGGAGCTCATCGATGGCCGAGCGCACGAGCGCCCTGAAGTCCTCCTCGTCATCGATCTCATACTCGCTCTCGTACTCCTCGTCAGGGTCGTAGCTCCACGGATCCTCGACGGCCAGCCGCTCGCTGCGGCGGACCAGCGTCTCGAAGTCCTCCTCCGAGGCCGGCGACTGCCAGTCGGCGAAGTAGACCAGCGACAGCACCACCACGCTGGTCATGATCACGGCCCCGAGTCCGATCACCGCCAGCATCTGGATCGCCTTCACCGCCCCGTTGGTGCTGAATCCTACGATCAGCGTGAGCAGGCCGAATCCGGCCACCAGCGCAGCCGCTGCCGCGGTCAGGATCCCGCGTGTGGTCGTCGGCGCGCGTCTCACAACCCAATCCTAGCCCGCGGAGCATCGCTGTAGGGGGTCGTTTCAGCAGCTGTCGGGCGGTTCGCCGCCCGGCTTGGGCGGCGAACTCATCCCGAACTCAGTCCGTGCGCTGATCGCCTGGTTAAAGCCCAGCCGGATGCCGCGCCAGGAACTTGCCGTATCCCGGCTCACCGATCCGTGTGAGCGACCAGCGGTCATTGCCGTTGGCGGCGCTCTGGGCGGCCGTGTCGAACCACAGGCCCGCGATCTCCATGTAGGCGTGCGTCGGCCCGTTGGTGTAGATCGTGACCCAGTTGCCGGTCCCGGACAGGCCGTACTTGAGGAACTGCTCGGAGTCGAGTGGGGTCGCAAGCATCGAACCGGCGTGCAACACGTAGCTCACCGAGCCCGAGCAGTCATAGCCACGCGCGACGAACGACTGATGGCCGCCACCGTAGATGTAGGGATCGAACGCGATCCTGTTGGCGGCGTCGAGCATCTCCACGATCCGCGTCGGCGTGCCGGCCGCTGGTACGGCGAGGCCGTCGATCAGAGTCGCGTTCTGCTCCGGCTGGTTGACACCCACTGGTCCGAGGCCGACGCCGCCGGTGCCGCTGTCACCCGCCGGCAGTGGCGCGTCGGACGGGGTCGTGGCCGTGGTTGCCACACCGGTTGACAGCTCCTTTGCGGCCAGCGCATTCTCGGCGATATGAAGCTTGGAACTCAACAGCCGCTTGAGCGTGGAGATCGACGTCGGGCCGGCGATGCCGTCGACCACGAGCCTGTACCTCTGCTGGAAGGCCTTGAGCTTCTGCCGCGTCTGGGCGTTGAAATAGCCGGTGGCGGTCGCCTTGAAGCCAAGTGCGGTGAGGTCGTGCTGTAGCGCCAGAACATCGCTTCCGCTCATTCCGACCCGCAGCATGCGCTTGCCGAAGGCGGCATTCGAGGATTTACTCGTCTTTGTCTTGAGCGTGCTGCTCGTCGGCGTGGTCGAGGTCGAGGTTGTGCTGCTCGTGGTGCTGGTGGTGACCAGCCCCGTTGTTCCCGCCGCGGCAGCCGGCCCGGCCGCTACTCCGAAGAACGCGATGGAAATTGCTGCGAGTCGGCGCCAACCGGTCACAGCTTTTGAGTACGACAAACCAACCCACTCTCTTTCTTGCGCCTACGGGGTTAGCTGTCGGGCTCGCGCTGAAAGAGTTCGCGCTACGTGGCGTTTGGCGACCACGATTCGCCCCAAGAGCCGCTCTCACGGCTCATACAACTGGTTCCCCCGCTCCGGTCCGAACAGGCCGGACCAGACTCGGCTGGGTGTGCTGGCGCGGAGCATAACAGCACGTCCGGTGGATGCGGATGAAACTTTCACGGCCTCGTCGTTGTATGTAGGCTCAGGACGTCCATGAGCGCCGATTACACCCCGCAGCAGGTCGCGTCACTGGCCGCCGAGGGCGGTATCCAGCTGATCGACGTGCGGAGCGAGCATGAGCATCAGGCGGGCCATATCGCCGGCAGCCGCTGGATCGAGCTCTCGGATCTGCCGACGCAGGCGGACACGATCGACCGGGCCATGCCGGTCATCCTCTACTGCCGCAGCGGCGCCCGCTCGGCGATGGCCACCGATGCGCTGCTGCAGGCCGGGTATGACGCCCATAACATGACCGGCGGCATGCTCGACTGGCAGGCCGCCGGCCTCAAGATGGAACCCGCCGACGGCTACATCGTCTGACGTCGGCGCATCCAGGCTCGGCCGAGCCCCGGATCAAGCGGGCCAGGACGCAGGGAGCGACGCGTACCGAGTAAGTACGCGAGCGACCGAGGACGCCGCCACGCGCAGATCCGCGGCTACAGCTTGACCACGTTGATGGCCTTGGGACCCTTTGGCCCGGCCTCCTCCTCATAGGAGACCTTGGAGCCCTCGGCGAGCGAGCGGTATCCGTCGGAGCTGATCGAGGTGTGATGGACGAACAGGTCACGGCTGCCCTCATCAGGAGTGATGAAGCCGAAGCCCTTCTCATCGCTGAACCACTTCACGGTTCCGGTTGGCATTATGGGAGTTCCTCCGTAGCTCTCAGTGCTTCTACCGCGAGGACGTCATCCCGACCACCGGTGCCTGCACCATCTGCGTCGCTTAGCGCGACCTTACATTTGCGGAAACTATCACGACGGCGGGTACCGGCACCTCTGCGAACCCGGCGGTCACGGGATCGTCACAACCGCTGCCGGCCGCGAGAATAGGCGCGATGCGCTGGCTCGTGGACGGTATGAACGTGATCGGGACGCGACCTGACCGCTGGTGGCGCGACCGCGACGCGGCGATGCTCAGGCTGGTCGATCAACTCGAGCGGTGGGCGGCCGCGGAGAACGAGGATGTGGTGGTTGTGTTCGAACGCTCGCCGTCTCCTCCGATCCGCTCGACTGTGATCGAGGTCGCGCACGCCCCCAGGCCGAAGGCCAACGCCGCCGACGATGAGATCGTCCGTCGACTCAAAGCCGATCCAGAGCCTCACGCTGTTCGTGTCGTGACCTCGGACCGTGGGCTCAGTGAGCGGGCGTACACGCATGGCGCCACGGTCGAGGGGTCCGACTCGTTCAGATCGAGGCTCGATTCCTACTGAGACACGTGCAGCGGCCCGGTGGGATCCAGCGGGCGAGGCCGGCGCGGCAGATTCTCGGATTCTTCGGCCGGCTTGCGACAATAGAAGGGCATGGCTGAAGACAGCAGCCCTCAGGGCACCCCCCAGCGATCGGACAACGGCAGCCGCCCGGACGGCAGCGGTCGAGGTCAGCCGCCGGCCTGGCGCATGACACCCGCGCCGAACAACAAGCCGAACAGCAGCATGCGCGGCGGCGGGCCACGCGGCCCGCGCAACCAGTGGGCGGTGCTGGCCACGGTTGTCGCGGTGATGCTGGCGATCAACCTCTGGGTGTCGTCCGCGGCACTGAGCCCGAACCGCGTCCGGATCCCGTACAGCCCGACGTTCGTGACTCAGCTCAAGGACGGCAACGTCAGCTCGATCTCGAGCACATCGCTGGCGATTCAGGGCGAGTTCAAGAAGGCCTTCGGATACCAGGGCACGACTCCCACCAAGAACTTCTCGACGCAGATCCCGCAGTTCGCCAACAACCACAAGCTCGACTCGCTGCTCAGCGATCAGAACGTCACGATCAACGCCCAGAACCCGAACGCCGGCCCCTCGATCCTCGAGAGCATCGTGTTCGGCTTCGGACCGACGATCCTGCTGGTGCTGCTGTTCATCTTCATCATGCGTCGCGCGGCCGGTGCGGGCGGCGCCGGCGGGCTGATGTCGTTCGGGCGCTCGCGCGCGCGACGCGTCGAATCCGCCGACCAGCCGGTCACATTCGCCGATGTTGCCGGCATCGACGAGGCCAAGGACGAGCTGCACGAGATCGTCGACTTCCTCCGCAACCCCGACAAATACCTGGCGCTGGGCGCGAAGATCCCGCGCGGCGTGCTGCTGAGCGGGCTTCCAGGC
Organism: uncultured Conexibacteraceae bacterium; assembly: GCA_963848435.1. Lineage (GTDB taxonomy): Bacteria > Actinomycetota > Thermoleophilia > Solirubrobacterales > Solirubrobacteraceae > Palsa-465. The sequence goes on from CAWKDQ010000012.1 coordinate 438,256, forward strand.
ACCGGCAAGACGCTGCTCGCCCGGGCCGTCGCCGGCGAGGCGGGCGTCCCGTTCTTCCAGATGTCCGCCTCGGAGTTCGTCGAGATGATCGTGGGCGTCGGCGCCTCGCGCGTGCGTGACCTGTTCGCGCAGGCCAAGGCCGCGGCTCCGGCGATCATCTTCGTCGACGAGCTCGACGCCGTCGGCCGGTCCCGATCATCCGCCGGCTCGAACATCGGCGGTGGCCACGACGAGCGCGAGCAGACGCTCAACCAGATCCTCACCGAGATGGACGGCTTTGACGCCCGCACCGGCGTGATCGTGCTCGGCGCCACCAACCGCCCTGAGATCCTCGACCCGGCGCTGCTGCGCCCCGGGCGTTTCGATCGTCGCGTGGCCGTGCAGCCCCCTGACCGCAACGGTCGCGAGGCGATCCTCAAGGTGCACACGCGTTCTGTCCCGCTCGCGCCGGAGATCGATCTCGGCCAGATCGCCTCGACGACCCCGGGCATGGTCGGAGCGGACCTCGCCAACCTCGTCAACGAGGCGGCACTGCTGGCCGCCAAGCGCAGCCATCCAAAGGTCACCCAGCAGGACTTGACCGATGCTCTCGAGCGGATCGTCCTCGGTGCCGCCCGCAGCGTGATGATCAGTGACGAGGACAAGCGGCGCACCGCCTACCACGAGGCCGGGCACGCGATCGTCGGGATGCTGACGCCCGGAGCCGACCCGGTCCGCAAGGTCTCGATCATCCCGCGCGGTCAGGCCCTGGGCGTCACCTTCTCCGCTCCCGACGCTGACCGCTTCAACTTCGACGAGCGCCATCTGATCGCCCAGATCAAGGTCGCGCTCGGTGGCCGCTCGGCTGAGGAGGTCGTGTTCGGCGACCTCACCACCGGCGCCGAGTCAGACATCCAGCATCTGACTCGGATCGCGCGCTACATGGTCGGGCGCTGGGGCATGAGCAGCGCGATCGGCCCGATCGCCGTAATCGCACAGGAGGGCACGGGCCTGCTGCTTCCCGGTGTCTCAGAGACCTCGCAGCAGACCCAGGAACTGGTCGACCAGGAGGTGCACCGGATCGTCGACACCGCGCATCGCGAGGTGCTGACGCTGCTGCGCACCCACCGCACGCAGCTCGACGACCTGGTGGCCGCCCTGCTCAAGCACGAGACGCTCGACCAGGGCGACGCCTACGCCGCCGCCGGGCTTGCTCGCGACGACACTCCGCTGTCGATCTCCGCGCCCGCGGTCGACGCTGTGATCGATTGACCCGCCGATCCCAGGCGCCGAGCCCGATCAGTCGCCCAGGTGGGTCATGCGTGCGAGCGCCTCATGGCACTCGACGACCCGCTGCTTGACCGGATCGGCGTCGGGCCGGTCATGAACCAGATCCCACGTCCGGTCGGCGATCTCCCGCGCCGTCTCGGGCGTGGCCAGCTCCCAGAGCCGGTCGACAAGCCGCAGTTCGAACTGCTGGATCTGAGCGGCCGGGTCACCAGGCGGCATCTTGGGGAGCGGTTCGCCGGTCGTCTCTCGCCACATCCCGGTGGCGACGAGCAGACGGTTGCGGAGTTCGATCTGATCCATCGGAGGGCAAGATCCTAGACAGGATCGAGCCGCCGAGTTGTCCCGACCGCTGATCGTCGCCGGCCGACCACCACCGCCACCTCCACAGCGCCCCGCTCACCCCGCCCCGCTCACGCCGCCCCGCCGAGGCACCTCGTAACGTCCCCAGCGTGCTGTTCGTGAGCTGGAACGTCAACTCGCTGCGGGCTCGGCTGCCTCGCGTCCTGGAGCTCCTGGAGCTCCACCGGCCAGATGTGGTCGCGTTGCAGGAGACCAAGTGCACACCCGCGAACTTCCCGGCCCTTGAGCTCGACCTGGCCGGCTACGAGGCCGTCCATCACTCCGGCGGACAATGGGCCGGGGTCGCGCTTCTGGTTCGGCGCCCGCTGGCGCCGAACCTGCCGGTTCTCGGCCTGCACGGCGACGCTGTACCCGACGAGGCGCGCTGGTGCGAGGCGACGGTCTCAGGCATCACGTTCATCAGCACCTATGTCCCCAACGGCCGCACGCTCGACAGCCCCGAGTTTCCCCGCAAACTCGCCTTTCTGGAGGCCGCAGCCGCACGGGTCGAGGCGTTGAGCACCGGCGGACACGCGGCCACCGGAGCCGGGGCCCTGCTGCTGGCCGGCGACATGAACATCGCCCCTGCCGACATCGACGTGTACGACCCGGGCGCCTACGTCGGCGCCACCCACGTCAGCGAACCCGAGCGCGAGCGCCTGGCGGCCATCCAGGAGCGCGGGCAGCTCGTCGACGCCTTCCGGCGGCTGCACCCGCAGCTGCAGCAGTTCACATGGTGGGATTACCGCGCCGGGAACTTCCACAAGAACCTGGGGATGCGGATCGATCTGGCCCTGATCAGCAGCGAGCTGGGCGGCGCGATCGACTCCTGCGGGATCGATCGGAACTTCCGCAAGGGCGCGAAGCCATCCGACCATGCGCCATTGTTGGTGGGGCTCTCACCGGCGTCGGCATAGCCTCACACCTGGGGGATGTGACCCACACGGGGCCTGAATAGCCCCAACCCCCGGCGGATGGGCACGATTCGAGTCCTGCGTGGAGTAGCCTCCGAGTGGTGCCCGATCCGTCCGGACTGACGACCCCGCACTCCGAGAACTTTCGCAACGTCCTCGGCAGGCTGCCGACCGGCGTCGTCGTGATCACCGGCGGCGACCCGCAGCAACCGAGCGGGCTTGTGGTCGGCTCGTTCATGTCCGTCTCGCTCGAGCCCCCGCTGGTTGCCGTGTGCCCAGCCAAGACCTCAACCAGTTGGCCGGCTGTCGAGCTCGCCGGCAGCTTCTGTGCGAACGTGCTGTCTGAGGGCCAGGAGGCACTCGCACGCCGCTTTTCGGCATCAGGTGGGGACAAGTTCGCGGAGGTGGACTGGACGCCCTCACCGGCGACCGGCGCGCCGCTGCTCGACGGCGTCGCGGCGTGGATCGACTGTCGGGTACATGAGCGCTACGAGGCCGGTGATCATCTGCTGGTCCTGGGTGAGGTGCTGGAGTTGAGCGTCCCCCGCGAAGGCGGAGCGCTGGTGTTCCATGGCGGGAACTTCCGGCCACTTATCTGATCCGTGTCAGCTTCTTCGGAAACTTTCATACCGCGAGCCGATGATCTGACCAATGCCACACATCCTTGTCGTTGATGACGAGCCCGCCGTGCGGCGGGCATTGGAGCGCGCGCTGCGGCTCGACAACTACGAGGTCGAGCTCGCCGTCGACGGTGAGGAGGCGTTGGATCGCCTTGCTGCACAGCCCGCCGACGCCGTGATCCTCGACGTGATGATGCCCGGCGTCGATGGCCTCGAGGTCTGCCGCCGCATGCGTGCCGGCGGCGACAAGACGCCCGTGCTGATGCTGACCGCGCGCGACGCGATCGACGATCGCGTCCTGGGCCTTGACGTCGGCGCCGACGACTACCTCGTCAAACCGTTCGCGCTGCGCGAGCTGCAGGCGCGGCTGCGAGCGTTGCTGCGCCGCTCCGGCGACGACGGCGACAGCCTCGAGACGCTGCGGTTCGCCGACCTCGTGCTCGATCCTGTCGCCCACGAGGTCTATCGCGGCGAGCGTCCGGTCGACCTGTCCAAGACCGAGTTCCTGCTGCTCGAGCTGTTCATGAAGCATCCGCGCCAGGTGCTGACGCGCTCCACGATCTTTGAGAACGTCTGGGGCTACGACTTCGGGCCCACATCCAACGCCCTCGGTGTCTACATCGGCTATCTGCGCCGTAAGACCGAGGATGGCGGCGAGCCGCGCCTGCTGCATACAGTGCGGGGCATCGGCTACGTCCTCAAGGACTGACGCCCGGAATGCCGCTCCGCAGACGCATAAGTTTGGTGGCGGCAACCACTGTCGCGTTCGCGGTCGCGATCGCGGTGGTCGTCTGCTTCATCGCCGTCCGAGATCAGATGGTTGGTCAGATCGACAGCGAGCTGCGCTCGCAGGCGAACAGCGGTCAGGGTCAGCCGAATCCGGCAAACGACTACCCGAACCTTTCGGCCAACGCCGGCGGCCCGACGCCCTACGGCCGCGTCGTGTGGACCACCGGTCGTACCAGCCCGATTCAGGGCATGGCGGATCTGCAGTTCCCGCAGACTGCGGTGGCCGAGCGGGTCGCCTCCGGCCAGAGCGGTCCATATCTGACCGACGTGTGGGTTGATGGCGCCCACCTGCGGATGTACACGTTCAGAGCGGTTGTCGGCGACCAGGGCTATGTCGCCGTCCAGCTGGCTCGCCCACTGGCGGCCGTCGACAACGTCCTATCGACGTTGAAGTGGATTCTGTTGGGGGTCTTCATGCTGGTCGTCGCGCTTGCCGCGATCCTTGCCCGGCTCGCAACCCGTCGCGTACTGAAGCCGCTCGCCGAGGTCACCGCCACAGCCCAGCTGATCGGTGAGACCGATGACCTGAGCCAGCGGATCGACGTGCACGAGGATGACGAGGTCGGCCAGCTCGCCGGGAGCTTCAACGAGATGCTCGAACGGCTCGAGAGCTCGCGTGCCGAGCTCGACTCTTCCGTCACGGCCCAGAGGCAGCTCGTTGCCGATGCCTCGCACGAACTGCGCACGCCTGTGACCAGCCTGCGCACCAACGTCGAGGTGCTCCTCTCGGGCGCCCGACTCGAGGATGACGACCGCGACCGGCTGCTGGCGGACATCGTCGAACAGAGTGAGGAGCTGAGCGCACTCGTGACCGACCTGATCGAGGTCGCCCGCGGCGACACGCCACCGACCAACGTCGAGGACACGCGTCTGGACCGGCTCGTCGAGGAGGGCATCGACCGCGCCAGACGCAACACGGTCGACGTTGAGTTCGTCGAGGACCTGCGGGCGGTCTCGGTCCAGGGCAGCCCCGAGCGCCTGATGCGAGCGATCAACAATCTGCTTGACAACGCGGCGCTGCATGGCGGCCGCCGCGGCCCGGTCGAAGTCACCGTCGATGAGACCGGTCTGACCGTGCGCGACCACGGCGACGGCATCCCCGAGGCCGACCTCTCCCATGTCTTCGACCGCTTCTTCCGTGGCGCCAACTCCCGCTCACGCCAGGGCAGCGGCCTCGGACTGGCGATCGTCAGCCAGGTCGCGCAGCAGCATCACGGGACGATCACGGCCGCCAACGCTCCCGACGGCGGCGCCGTGTTCAAGCTGCAGTTGCCGACCACACCCGTGACCGACGACGCGCGCGTAACGCATCACGCTGAGATCTCGGCCTAGCCGCGGGCGACACGGCGTCAGTCCCAGCGGTGGCGCCCCGCACGCAGCGCCCGCAGCTCCGAGACCCCCCGCGACTCGTAGTCCGGCTCAGCCGTCGCACCGTCGACGGCGCCCGGCAGCACGCGCACCGGCTGCTCTGTCTCGACACATCCGCCGTCACCATCGGCGACCACCCGCAGCACCCGCGCCGACGGGCGTGAGGCGATGCACTCAGAGAGCCGCGTGCCGTGGAACACGACCGCAGCGCCGTCGTCGGCCCCGTAGCCGGGCGCGAGGGCGCCACACGCGACCGCATGCTCATACACCGGCCGGCGCTCCGGCTCGCCGTCGAGGTGCACCGTGAGCGAGCCGGGCAGAAGCCCGATCCCCTGCACGACCTCAGGCTGGCCGCCACTCATCGAAACGCCCCCCTCGAACCAGCACATCGCGCCGGCGCTCAGGCCCGCGAGCACGATTCCGCGATCCCAGGCGGTCCGCATCGCATCGTCGATTCCGTGCTCGCGCCAGATCGCGAGCATGTTGCGCATCGAGCCGCCGCCGATGTACAGCGCGTCCTGCGAGAGGATGTGATCGATCGGATCGACCCGATCGCGTCCAAGGTGAAACAGCGACAGGATGCTCGGTTCGCACCGCCATTCGGAGAAGCGCTCGTAGAAGCGCGTCACCTGATCCCGCGGATCACCGCTGGCCGTCGGCAGGAAGCAGACCCGGGGCACCTCCTTGCCTGTCAGCTCCAGCACGAACCGATCGAGCGCGTCGCTCTGGTCGTGCTCGGGCATCGTGAAACCGCCGCCTCCCATCGCCAGGATGCGCCGTGGATCAAGCGACTCGGTGCCGGCGCCGCTCACGTTCAGGCGGCCACCGCGGCGGCGTCGGCGAGCTCGTCGAGGATCGACGCACCGAGGTAGCGAACCGGCAACTGCTGCTCGCTCACCTCGCCGTCGCTGGTCCGCGAGACCAGCGAGGCCGAGGCCTGAGGACGTGATGAGACGACCTCGGCCAGCTCGGTGCCGATGAAGTGCAGCGCCGCCGAGTCGCCGGCTCCGTAACCGGCCGGGAGCCCGCCACCGACCGCGCTGAGGAACGACTCACGCCTGCCCTGCTCCTCGTTGAAATGAACCGCGCAGCTCCACGGCAGCATGCCGAGCCCGTCGATCACCCTCGCAGGCCCCTCGTGGAAGCCGCTCAGCGCGTGATCGAACCAGCAGAGGGCACCCGCGGAGCCACCGCACAGGATCACGCCCGCCGCCCACGCCTCACGCAGGATCTCGTCGAGTCCGTGCGCCTGCCAGGTGCCCAGCAGCGACACGAGGCTGCCACCACCGACGTAGATCAGATCCTGCGCAAGCAGGTGCGCCCGCGCATCGCCGACGCCGGTCTCGCGGCGAAACAGCGAGATGTGCGAGGGCTCGCAGCGCTCGGACGAGAAGGCTCGATAGAAGCGCACGACGTAGTGGTCGGCATCACCGCTGGCCGTCGGCAGGAAGCAAACCCGCGGACGCGGTGCGTCCGCGAGCCCGAGCACGTAGTCGTCGAGCAGCGTGTTCCCCCACTCCATCGAGAACCCACCGCCCCCGAAAGCGACGATCTGGCTGAGCCGTGGCGCCTTCACGCGCAGAATCGTCGCCTGCGCCCGAATTCCGGTCTTTGGCCCCGCGGCCAAGAATCGGCCGCTGAGCACCTTCAATCGGGCAATGCCGCTTCACGGACTCTCGACGTCGCTCTCCTCGAGCTCGCGATAGAGACCGGTGACGACGAACAGCGTCTGCTCGGCGATTCCCACCGCGTTGTCGCCGACCCGCTCCAGGCAGCGCGCGACAAGCACCATGAACATCGCCCACTCGCGCAGCTCCGGGTCGTCGCCGACCTCGACCGCGCGCTGAAAGATGTCGCGGTTGAGGCGGTTGACCTCGGCGTCCTGGCGCAGCAGGTCGCGGGCGAGCGAGACGTGACGCGTCTGAAGCGCATCGCGTGTCTCCAGCACCTCCTGGCGCACGGCCAGGCCCATCCGCTCGATCAGCTCGAGAATCGTCTGGTCCTTAGGCGCCTCATAGCCCGACAGCGGCACCAGCTTCGCCATGTTGGCGCACTGATCCCCCATCCGCTCGATGCAGCGGATGCTGTGCAGCACCGCCGCCGCTAGCCGCAGATCGTCGAGGAACAGCGCCTGGCGCCCGAGCAGCGAGAGCACCCCCTGGTGCACCTCGACGTAGCGGCCATCGATCCGACGGTCATCGGCGGCGACCATCGCCGCCAGCTCGACATCCTGGTACTCGATCGCCTCGAGCGCGCGGTCGAGCTGAGACACGACCAGATCCAGGCCACCCAACACCTGGTTCTCGAGCCGTTTGAGCTCATCGCGGAACCAGGTTCGATGCTCGCTCCCGGTCCGGCGGCTGGTTGCTTTGTCGGCGTCCGTCATCGCCTTCGCACGATCCTCTCCGATCGGTGGAGTAGCCATGATGACACGCAGGGCATCACCGGTCGCGGGGAGGCCTATTGGCGCCGTTGCTCGGCCGCCAGCCGGTAGCCGAGACCGAAGTGCGTATGGATGAAGTCCCACTGCGGCAGCGCCGCCTCGAGCTTCACGCGCAGCTTGCGAACATAGACGTCGACCGAGCGGTCGCCGGCGCGCATCGGGCGGCCCCAGACGAGCTCGAACAGGTCCTCGCGGGAGACGATCCGATCGGCTCGACGAGCCAATTCGGTGAGCAGCTGCAGCTCGCGAATGGACAGCGTCAACGCGTGACCGTCGGCGCGGGCGAGGTGCTCATCGGGCGTGATCTCCAGCGGTCCGAGCTTGAGCGTCTCGGGCCGCGATACGGTGCTCGCGCACATGAACTGATGTTCGGCTGGAAACCGGCGACCCGCGTTACCGATCCGTGAACCACCTGTGAACACCCTGTGATCACAGGCCTGAGCTGCCGCTGTTGCTCCCGCTGGAGCACAGCGGCCTCATCGGCCACCGGCAACCGCCTCTGAACTCCGGCTGGTGCTCAGGCGACGAGTGCGCGCGCGAGCTCAGACTCGCGGTCGGCGTCGCCATCCGCCGCCGTCGCGGCGGCCGCTGCCGACGCATCCACAACCTTCTCGCCGCCGTCGAGCTCGGGTGCGAACCGGTAGCCGACACCGAAGTGCGTGTGTATGTAGCTCCAGTCCGGCGAGGCCGTGCGCAGCTTCTGGCGCAGCTTACGGACGAACACGTCCACCGAGCGGTCGCCGTGGGCCATCGCGTAGCCCCACACACGCTCGTAGATCTCCTCGCGCCTGAGCACACGGCCCGCCTGTGAGAGCAGCTGCAGAATCTCGAACTCCCGAGCGGTGAGCTCGAGGCTCGCCTCGCCGCGGTAGGCCTGATAGAGGTCCGGGCGCACCGTGATCTCGCCGAAGCTGATCGAACCCTCGAGCTGCGGCATCTCGTTGCGGCGGTGACGGCGGATCGCCGCCTCGATCACGCAGATCAGCTCCTCCGCGTGGCACGGCTTGCTCATCCAGGCGTCGACACCGAGCCGGAGCCCGCGCACGCGCTGCGCCACCGACGAGGGTCCCGTGCACACGATCACGGCCAACCCGGGAAGTCGCGAGCAGATCCGCTCGATGTACTCCCAGCTGCCGGGGCCGAGAATCGCCAGGTCGACGACCAGTGCATTCAGTCGCATCCCGACGAGTGCGTCTGCGGTGACCGCGCTTGACAGCGCCCGCAGCTCCCAGCCTCGCGCCTCGAGCCTGTTGGACAGCACCTGCGTGAAGCCGGGATCGCGATCGACAACCGCCAGGCGCAGGCGGCTGTTGACACGCTGCCCGGGGGCATGGGACACGCCGGGGGCCGGCGCGTCGCTCAATTCTGGCGGCATTGCTGCAGCATAAACCCCGCGGGAAGCAGCGGGTGGCCCGCTGCGGCAACGGTCACAAGATCTTTACAAGCAAAGTGCAGCGGATTTTGCTCCCCGGCACCGACATCCGGTCCTGCCTGACACCGACATCCGGTCCTGCCTGACACCCACATCCGATGTGTGGCGGGTGCCCCGTGGACAGCCCGGCTTCTGAGCAAGCTCTTACGGTCAACCAGTATTGTGGCCGCCCATGGCGTCCCGCAAGGATCAGAAGGAGCAGGCACGCGCTGCGCGCCTGGCCCAGGAACAGCAGGCAGTGGCCAGCAAGCAGCGCACGCGTCGCCTCCAGATAATCGGCGGCGTCGTGGCGATCGCGGTGATCGTGGTCGTTGTGGCGATCGCTGTTTCCAGCAGCGGTGGCAACGGCAGCGGCAAGAACACTTCGACGGGACTTGCAGGCGGCGCGCAGAGACAGCAGATCGTCAACGCGGTCGATGCAGAGCTCGACGGGATTCCCCAGAAGGGCAACAGGCTCGGAAGCCCGAACGCCCCGACGACGATGACCTACTTCGGTGACCTCCAGTGCCCCGTGTGCGCGGCCTTCACCACGGGTGCCGACTACTCGGGCCAACCCCCTGCAGGCGGTCTCCCCGAGTTCATTCAGAAGCAGGTGCGCACGGGCAAGGTCAAGGTCATCTACAAGTCCTTCTGCACCGCCAGCTGCAACAACACCTCGTTCAGCAATCCTCAGGACGTCTTCGACACACAGCAGGTCGCAGCCTATGCCGCCGGCATGCAGAACAAGGCCTGGTACTACATCGAGCTCTTCTACCACCAGCAGAAGCAAGAAGGCACGCCGTACGTGACGGAGAGCTTCCTGCAGGGGCTCGCCAACGAGGTCAAGGGCCTCAACACCGCAACCTGGAAGACCGACCGCGGCAACCCGGCACTGCTGAGCCAGGTCAAGGCCGAAGACGCCCTCGCGAACAAACAGCAACTGCCGGGTACACCTTCTCTGATCATGACCGGACCCACGGGCAAGCAGACTCTCGTCAACAACGGCAACTTCGCGAGCTACAGCGACCTCGCAGCGGCGGTCAAGGCAGTCCAGTGAGCGCGATGGCGGAGTCGGCACAGCCCGAGACGCCCGCACGCCGAACCACCTTTGACGCGCTCACGATCGCGATCCTGGTCATCGCGATCATCGGAACACTCGAGGCGTCCTACCTCACCTACGTCCACTATCACGGCCTCGGCGCGCTGATTTGCTCGGGCGCTCACAACGGCGGATCATCGACGTGTGAGAAGGTGCAGTCCTCGGTCTACTCGCGGGTCGCGGGGATCCCGGTGGCACTGCTGGGTCTGATCGGCTACGTCTCGATCCTCGGCTCGCTATTCGTCAGAGGCGAGTTGGGACGCGCGGCCGGCTTCTGCGTTGCGCTGATCGGCTTCGGCTTCAGCATGTACCTGACCTACCGCGAGCTGTTCACGCTCAAGGAGATCTGCGAGTGGTGCGTCGGTAGCGCCGTGCTGATGACGATCCTGATGGTCCTGACCGGAATCCGCTTCCTGCGCGGCGAGCCGGTCGATGGCGCCGGAAGCTGAAGGTTGGGGAGAAAGGGGGCATTTCTGCCCCCTTTCTCCCCAACCTTCCCCGACGCGCCGCCCGGCCGACGGCATCTGAACGCTCACCCCCCGCCCCAGTGTCCGGCCCGGGGCGCATCATGGGGTCCATGAGTTGGCGGACCACGCGCGCGGCCTCGCAGGGAGGCGTCGCCCCACGGCACGTGGCTGTGATCGATCTCGGCTCCAACTCCTGGCGCCTGGTCGTCTACAGCTATGACGGTCAGGAGCCGACCCGTTGGTGGAAGCGCACGGACGAGCTCTATGAGTCGGTGCGAATCGGCGAGGGCATGGAGGCGACCGGAGCGCTCGGGGAGAACGCGATCGTCCGCGGGCTTGAGACGCTTGCGATCTTCGAGCGCTTCTGCCATGCCAGCGGCCTCACCGCCCACGACGTCCATGCGTTCGCCACCAGCGCGATCCGCGACGCCACCAACCGCGACGACTTCCTGCGGCGCGTGCGCGAGGCGACCGGGTACTCGGTCGAGGTGCTCTCGACCGAGGCCGAGGCGCATTACGGCTACGTGGCGGCTGTCAACAGCACGACGATCAGCGACGGTGTGGTGCTCGACATCGGCGGCGGCAGCATGCAGCTGGTCCGCGTCGAGGACCGCCATGAGATCGCGTCGGTCTCGTTCCCGGTCGGCGCGATCCGGATGACCGAGGCCTACCTCTCCAGCGACCCGCAGCGGCCGGCACGCAAGCGTGACCTGAAGGCCCTGCGCGATCACATCGCCGATCAGCTCGCCGGCGCCGGCTGGCCCGTCGGACATGGTGGCCGTCTGGTCGGCACCGGCGGCGCCGTGCGTAACCTGGCGGCCGCTGCACAGCGCGCCGAATTCGGAGCCTCCGGGGGGATCGACATCGGTATTCAGGGCCAGATGCTGAGCGCGGATGCGCTCGATGGGCTCGTCTCGACGCTGGCGGCGCTGCCGGTCGACCGGCGGCGCAACGTGCCAGGTATCAAGCCGGGCCGCGGCGACATCATCCTTGCCGCCGCCGTGGTCCTGCAGACCGTTGTCGAGGTCGGCGGCTTCGCCGGGATCGAGGCCACCGAGGCCGGCCTGCGCGACGGGATCTTCCTCGCGCGCACGATCCTCGAGGAGTCCGAGCCGCTGTTTCCGAATGTGCGCAAGGCGGCCGTTCGAAACCTCGCCGTGCAGTACGAGTCCGATCTCCCCCACACCGAGCATGTCGCGCGCCTGGCCCTGCAGATGCACGATTCGCTCGCCGAGGGCGGGCTGTTCGAGCCGGCGCCGGGCGAACGTGAGCTGCTGTGGGCGGCGGCGATGCTTCACGACGTCGGCATGACGATCTCCTATGGCGACCATCACAAGCACTCCCGGTACCTGATCGTCAGCGCCGAGCTGCCCGGCTTTGACCCGCGAGAGCGCGCTCTGATCGCGCAGATCACCAGATATCACCGCAAGGGTGTGCCGAAGCTCGGCGAGTGGGCGCGGCTCGGCCGCGCCGGCGACGAGGAGATGCTCGATCGCTGTGCCCTGATCCTGCGACTGGCCGAGCATCTCGAGCGCGGACGCGATCAGTCCGTCAACGAGGCGCGCCTGCGCACCAACGGAGACGGTGTCGCGCTGCATCTGCTGGCTGAGGGCGACCTCACGCTGCCGCGCTGGAGCGTCGAGCGCTACGGCGATGACGAGGCATTCGAGCGAACCTTCCACCGGCCGCTCGTGATCGGCTGAGGTCGCGGCGTTTGGGTGAAACTTTGTCGGCTTGGGGCGCGGCGCGTCGTAAGCTTCCCGCTGTGCTCTGGCTCCTGCGCCATGCCGAAGCGGCCGAGGGTCGGCCCGACGAGGCGCGTCCGCTGACCACCCGTGGCGTCCGCCAGGCGGAGATCGCCGGGATCGCGATGCAGCGGCTCGGCATCCACCTCGACATTTGCCTTTCGAGCCCGAAGCTTCGCGCCATGGACACTGCGGCGCTGGCGTGCCGGCCGCTCGGCTTGGAGGTCGTGACCGAGCCGGCGCTCGCCGGAGCCGACTGGAACGGTGAGCGCCTGGTGGCCGGCCATGGGGACGCTCTGCTGGTCGGCCACAATCCCTCGATGTCCGATGCGCTGCGTCACCTCACAGGCGCCCGCGCGCAGATGAAGAAGGGTGGGCTCGCGGCGGTCAAGCGCGGTGAACTTGTCCTGCTGATGACCCCGGCCGAACTCGGCATGATTGCCGGAATCCCGGAGACAGACGAATGACGACGGGGAGACACCACCGATGACCGACTCACTGCTCGAACGCGCCCAGGACGACCCCGCCGAGCCGACGTCAAGCGACCTCAACGCCCCTTCCCTATACCTGAACCGCGAGCTGTCCTGGCTCGAGTTCAACGGGCGCGTGCTGGAGCTCGCCGAGGACGCGCACCAGCCGTTGTTCGAGCAGTTGAAGTTCCTCGCGATCTACACCTCGAATCTCGACGACTTCTTCATGGTCCGGGTAGCCGGTGTCCACGGCCAGATCGAGGCGCGACTCGACAAGCGTTCGGTCGACGGTCTCACGCCAACACGGCTGATGGAGGAGATCGCGAAGCGAGTACGCGAACTCGACGCTCGCCACGCCCGTCATTTCACGGAGGAGGTCAGGCCAGCGCTCGCGCGTGAGGGCATCCGCATCGTCTCCTGTGAGGAGTCGGGCGCATCGCCGGCGCAGCTCGAGCGCCATTTCCTCGACAACATATTTCCCGTTCTGACGCCGCTCGCGATCGGCCCCGGGCGGCCCTTCCCCTACATCTCGAACCTCTCCTTGAGCCTGCTGGTGCACCTGCATGACCCGGCTCAGGACACCGAGCTGTACGCGCGCGTGAAGGTCCCCAAGGAGGTGCTGCCGCGCTTCGTGGAAATCGACACCGACACGTTCGTGCCGATCGAAGACATCATCGCCCGTCATCTCGATGCCCTCTTCCCCGGAATGGAGGTCGTCTCGCACAGCCTGTTCCGGGTGACGCGTGATGCCGACTTCGACATCTCCGACGAGGCCGACGACCTGCTGGCCGCGGTCGAGGACGAGCTTCGCCGCCGGCGCTTCGGCGAGGTCATCAGGCTCGAGGTCGGCGCCGACACCGAACCCGGCCTGCGCGCGCGTTTGATCGACTGGCTCGACCTCTCAGACAACGAGGTCTACGAGCATTCCGGACTGCTCGACCTCACCGACCTCTGGCAGATAGTTGGTCTCGAGGGCCATTCGGAACTGCGCCAGAGCTCGTGGACGCCGCTCACCCACCCCGCGCTGCGACCGCGGGCCGAGGACACCGGTGATGAGCCCGACATCTTCGCCCAGATGCGAGAGTCGGAGTTCCTCGTCCACTACCCGTACCAGTCGTTCTCGACCAGCGTCGAGCGACTTGTGCTGCAGGCCGCCGACGACCCCAACGTGCTGGCGATCAAGATGACCGTGTACCGGACATCAGACGACTCGGCGCTGGTGCCGGCACTGATCACCGCAGCCGAGAACGGCAAGCAGGCGGTCTGCATGGTGGAGCTCCAGGCGCGCTTCGATGAGCGCCAGAACATCCGCTGGTCACGCGCGCTCGAGGAGGTGGGCGCGCACGTCGTGCACGGTATCCCCGGACTCAAGACCCACGCCAAGACGATCCTTGTGATCCGCCGCGAGCATGGTCAGGTCCGGCACTACGTAATGGTCGGCACGGGAAACTTCCACGCCACCAACGCCCGCCTGTACGAGGACTTCGGCTTCTTCACGACCAACCGTGAGATCGGGCAGGAGGTCACCAACCTCTTCAACGCCCTGACGGGACACGCGCACCCTCGCCGCGAGCGCAGGGTGCTGGTCGCTCCCGACTCGATGCGCGAGCCGCTGCTGGAGCTGATCGAGCGGACGGTCGCAGCCCACCTGGAGGGCAAGCACGCGCGGATCCGCATGAAGATGAACTCGCTCGTTGACCAGCGTTGCATCGAGGCGCTCTACCGCGCCTCCCAGGCTGGCGTTCCGATCGATCTCAACATCCGCGGCATCTGCTGCCTGACCCCCGGCGTGCCCGGGGTCAGTGAGACGATCAACGTCGTTTCGATCGTCGGTCGCTTCCTCGAGCACTCGCGCATCTACACGTTCGAGTTCGGCGACGAGCAGGCCGTCTACATGGGCTCGGCAGACCTGATGCCCCGCAACCTCGACACGCGCGTGGAGCTGCTCGTGCCGATCGAGCGGCCCGAGCTGCGTGCCGAGCTCAACGACACTCTGGACCGCTGTTTCGCCGACGACACCAACGCGTGGACGCTCGCCGCCGACGGCGTCTGGAGGCGCCGATCCGGCCGAACTCGCTCCGTGCACGCGGAGCTGATGGAGCGGACGCTGGCGGGCGCGTCCGCCCCGCCCACGCTCAGCTGAGGGCCGGCCGGCGCGCCTGATCGGCGCCGCCGATCGATCTCATCCCGCGGTCGGAACGGAGGCCGGACGGACGCCGAGTGTGATCTTGATCTTGCCGGTGTGACCGCTCGGGTCGCGGACGGTCAGCGTCACCGTGTCGCCGGACTTGTAGTTGCTGATCGTCGAGATGAAGCCGTCGCTGCCGGTGATCGTGCGGCCGTCGATCTGCGTGATCGTGTCGCCCGCCTGCAGGCCTGCCTTTGCGGCCGGCGAGCCGGCCACGACCGCATTGCCTGAGCAGGTGCTGCCTGAGGCGATCTCAGCGCCGCCGCTGGAAGAGTCGGTCAAACACACACCGACATATGGGTGCTCGACCTTCTGACCGGCGATGATCGTCTTCGCCACCGTCACGTCTGCGTTCCCGGGGGTGGCGAAGCCAACGCCCGAGCTGTCGCCGGAGCTGGTCTGAATCTGGTCGTTGAGACCGAGCACCTGGCCGGCGGCGTCCAAGAGCGGCCCGCCCGAATTACCCGGGTTGATCGCGGCGTCGGTCTGAATCGCGCCGGGGATCGTGTAGTTGTTGGGCGCGGTGATCGGGCGTCCGACTGCACTGACGATGCCCGCGGTGGTGGTCTCGGGCAGACCGAACGGGCTACCGATTGCCACGACCGGATCGCCGACCTGGGCCTCGTTCGAGTTCGCGAACACGATCGGATGCAGCTCCGAGGACCTCACGTTGACCCTGACCACCGCCACGTCCGTCGAGGGATCGGTGCCGAGCACCGTGGCCGCCGCGGTGACGCCGTCCTGGAAGTGAACGTTCACGGTGCTGGCACCGGCGACGACGTGCTCATCAGTGAGGATGTCACCGCGCATGTCGTACACGACGCCGGCACCCTCGCCGTACTGGGTCTGCGTGGGCGAGCTGAAGAACCCGTTGTTGCTGCCCTGCTGGATCGACTTGGTCGTGATGTCGACGACGCCAGGGCTGTCCTTCTTGTAGATCTGATTGACGCTGAGACCGCCCTCGCTGGTGGTCGAAGCGGGGATCGCGGACGCACTCGTGGACGAATTGTGGGTGGAGGCGCTCGACGTCGTGATCTGCTCAACCACGGTCTTGGTGGAGCCGCCGTGCGCGATCAGCAGCGCAATCAGGGCCCCGGCAACCGCTCCTGCGATCACCGGTAGGACTTTGGTGAGGCTTGTCATGACGTCGAGCTCTCCTGTCGAAACATGCGTGCGGGGGTGCGTCTCCCTGAAGAGATCCTGCCGTGGCTACCGCAGAGCTTTGTAAGAACCCACGCTGGTAGGTTGCCGTGGATGAGCATCAATCTACCGTCAGCGGACGCAGCGTCAGAAGCGTCCCCGCCCCGCCCTCGCTGGGGCATCCTTGGCACCGGCTGGATAGCGCAGACGTTCGTGGCCGACCTGCAGCTGGCAGGCCATGTTGTCACGGCCGTCGGCTCGCGTGCTGCGCAGACCGCTGAGGCCTTCGCTTCCCGCTTCGGACTCGAACGGGCCCACGGCAGCTATGAGGCGCTGGTTGCCGACCCGAACGTGGACGTTGTCTACGTCGCCACACCGCACCCTTGGCATCACGACAACTCGGCACTCGCGCTCAACGCAGGCAAGCACGTCCTTGTCGAGAAGCCGTTCACGATCAATGCGCGCGAAGCCCAGAGCCTGGTCGAGCTCGCGGCCGCGCGCGACCTCGTGATCCTTGAGGCCATGTGGACGCGCTGGCTGCCGCACATGACCGAGATCCGCAAGCTGCTTGCCGACGATGCGATCGGAGACGTGCGCGCGGTGCTTGCCGACCACACGCAGAAGGTTCCCGACGATCCGGGCAACCGGCTCACGCTGCTGGAGCTGGGTGGCGGAGCACTGCTCGACCTCGGGGTCTACCCGATCTCATTTGCCTCCGAGCTGCTCGGAACCCCTGAGGCCGTGCAGGCGACCGCCACGCTCAGGTCAACCGGCGCCGACGCCGAGACCGGCATCCTGCTGAGCTACCAGGCAGGCCGGATGGCGACGCTCTACACCTCGAGCGCCTCGGCCGGGCCCAACCGCGCCTTCATCCTCGGCACGGAGGGCCGGATCGAGATCGATCCGGTCTGGTACACGGCAACCTCGTTCCAGGTATACGACTCACAGGGTGAGCTCCGCTCCAGCTATGAGTCAGACGTCCCCGGCCGCGGCATGCAATTCCAGGCCGACGAGATCGAGCGGCTGATCGCCGCCGGCAGGCTCTCAGGTGAGATCCTGCCACTGGACGAGTCGGTCGCGATCATGCGAACGATGGATGAGGTCCGCGAGCAGATCGGGCTTCGCTACCCCGGCGAGTAACGCTCCGCGACGGGGGCGCGCGCAAGCAAGGCGCGCCCCCGAAAGGCAGACCGATGCCGTTGAGGCGCTCAGCGATGGAGCACTGACTGGCGCCGCCGGTCGGGCGGCGCCGGCTCTGCCGCAGCCGCGCCGGGAGCCGCCGGTACCCGCACCCGCACCTGCAGGCCGCCTTCTGGCGGGGCGGTCAACTCGACAGTCCCACCGTGGATCTCGGCAACCGAGCGGACGATCGAGAGGCCGAGGCCGAACCCTCCCGCGGTGCGACTCAAACGTCGGAACGGTTCGGTCAGCCCCGGCACGTCGCCCGGATCGATCACCGCGCCTCCATTTCGGACCAGCACCTCCGCGATCCCGTTCGAGCTGCAGGTGGCGACGCTCAGCGCGCCACCAGCCACGTTGTGACGTATCCCGTTCTCCACGAGGTTGGCCAGCATTCGCTCGAGCAGCGCGGAGTCGCCGAGGGTCACCGCCGGCTGCAGATCGGCCGTGATGGTGACGCCGGCAGCCTCAGCGCTGCGCTGCAGGTCGGTGATGCAACCCCCGACCAGCTCCGCCAGATCGACTGGCTCCTCGACCCCGCGCACACCCTCGCTGCGCGCGAGGAACAGCAGCGCTGCAATCAGCGACTCGCTCCGGTCGACCGTCTCGCGAAGCGCCTCAGCCATCGCCCGCAGCTCCCCGGTGCTCGCACGTGGATCGGCGAGTGCCACGTCGACCTCGGTCCGCATGATCGCGAGCGGCGTCCGCAGCTCGTGTGAGGCGTTGGCGACGAAGTGCTTCTGGCTCGCGAAGGCCGCGTCGAGCCGAGTGAGCATGCCGTCGAATGTGTCGGCCAGCTCCTTGAGCTCATCATCAGGTCCCTGTAGGGCGATGCGTTCACCGAGGTTGACCCCGGAGACACGCCGCGCGGTGGCGGTGATCGCCCGCAGGGGCGCCAGCGCCCTCCCGGCTATCCACCAGCCGAGGGCGACGGAGATCCCGGTCATGACGACGAGTGCGGCGATGTACTCGAACAGCAACCTGTGCAGCGCCGTGGACACCGCCTGGTGATAGCCGGCCTGGAAGGCGCGCAGCGCCGAGCTCGAGGGCGGCGGGCTGGACGGTTGCGGCGGGTAGCCGTATATCGAGCGGTACAGGGCCGGGTCGTTCTGGTTCAGGTCGTTCCGGAATCTGTGGTGGTGGTCCAGGTTGTGGCGCACCAGCAGATACCCGATGGTGAGCATCGCGGCGGCGCTCACGAGGAAGACCGCGCCGTAGATCAGCGTCAGGCGCATCCGGATCGTGCGTGTGGGCGGCCGCAGCCTCATCGCGGTCGTCCCCGGTTCCTCAGACCATCCTGTACCCGACGCCGGTCACGGTTTCCACCACCGGCGGTTCACCGAGCTTGCGCCGCAGGGTCATGATCGTCATCCGTACCACGTTCGTGAACGGATCGGTCTGTTCGTCCCAGACTCGCTCGAGCAGTGCCTCTGAGGAGACTGTGGCGCCGTCGGCCATCATCAGCGCTTCCAGCACGGCCAATTCCTTGCGGGTCAGATCGACCGGCTCACCCGAGCGCGTGACACTGCGCCGCCCCGGATCGAGCTCCAGGTCGGCGTGTGACAGCAGCGGAGGCCGGCTTGGGACGGTTCGTCTACCGAGTGCCCGGATCCGTGCGACCAGCTCGGCGAAGCGGAATGGCTTGGACAGATAGTCGTCTGCACCGATCGACAACCCCTCGACCAGGTCCTCAAGCTCTCCGGCGGCGGTCAGCATGATGATCGAGATCTCCGGCCGCTCGACTCGCACATGGCGGCAGACGTCATCGCCGTGGACCTCCGGCACGTCGCGATCAAGCACCACCACGTCATAACGCACGACCCGTGCCTTGCTCAGAGCGTCGGCACCATCGCCGGCAAGGTCCACGGCCATGCCCTCACGCCGCAGACCGCGAGCGATCGCGTCGGCCAGGCGCTGCTCATCTTCAACAACCAATACGCGCATCGAACTCCGAGGATGACGTCACGTCCGTAAGAACAGCGTAATGTCGCGCGCGGTTCGGTCCCGCTCGCGGTCCGCCACTGAGTCGCTATCGCGCCCCGGTCGCCGTTTGGAATCCCGCACACGCGCGTAGGTCTAACCCTCAGGTTGAGGGTTAGGTCGTGCAGACCGCGTGTCAATCGCGTCCCCTGGCGCATCCAGCTCGAGCATCCAGCTCGAGCGCATCCAACTCGAGTACCGCCATCAGGTCTGAGATCGCGCCCTCCGGATCATCGTTGAAGCGCCTGTCGGTAACGCGCAGTGGCCGCAGACCACGCGCGAGCAGATAGGCATCCTTCAGCCGGTCCCGCTCGATCTGTTCGACAGCGAGGTGATACGGCCGGCCTCGGCCAGCATCCGTTTGAGATCGCCGGCGTTTTCGGTCCGAGCAAGCTCGACCAGCAGTCGCGGGACGGTGCTGACTCGCAGACCGTTGATGGTTGTGATCTCGCCCTTGACGGGCGGCCGCGTCGTGCGATGAATGCTGAGGCCCTGTCGCCGGCGCGCTGCGGACCCGGTAGCCGTCACGTCGATCCGCCGCAGGTTCAGGTTCCGCAGGCCGTGCAGAGCCGCAGCCGTGCGGTGACTGAGGAAGGTTCCATCTCCCGCAACGAGCAGAGCCGCCATCAGGCGGCCGTCGCACGAGAGCTTGAGGTGACCGACGGCGTACACGCCCCGATACATCCGATGGAGGCGGCCGTCAGCCACGAGGTCTGACACCTGATGACGCGTCAGCCCTGCCGCGATCAGCTGTCCCACGGACACTGCGCCGTGCTGTCGCGCCCTAGCTGCGCGATGTCCTGGCCACTCTGTCGACGTTTGTGTCGATTATCTGCACAAACGTCGACAGAGTCGGCAACGGTCACCCTTTGAGCCGACTTGGCAACCCGCTGCGCCGCACCACCTACTCCCCTGAACCGCCTAACAGCCGCTGGCATGCGCCCAAGCTAGGCCCCAGCGGCCGCTTCACCAAGGAATGTGCCGGAGTTGTTACACCTGCCCAGGCGGCTCGACGACCACGAACTCGATCCCGGCGCGGACCAGGCGGTCGATGTAGCCACGGCCCAACGCCAGCGCCGGTGTCCACTGACCGCCGCCGCGCTCCGGCAGGTCGTCGTCGAAAGCGAGCCGCAGCGCCGCCTCCGACAGCATCTTCGCGGTCTCGCCGTAACCGGGATCGCCGCCACGAACCTCGGTGATCAGTCGATCAGCGGCGCCCTTGCCGTAATCGGCCACGAAGCGGGCCCGGAAGCTCGAGCGCGCCCGACGCTCGGCGTCTGGCCCGGTCCCTGGGCGCTTGAGTCTGCCGACCAGCCTGCGCGTCGTTTCCAGCTGGGCGAGCAGACCGATCACGATGACACCCACCCCGAGCGCTGCGGTTCGCCACAGCCGCCCGGTCACCAGGTAATGCGAGTAGGTGAAATCGGGGCCGTAGCTCGGATCGAGTCGCGCCGTGCGAAGCACGTGCTGTGGGTCGATCACCGGCGCTGGAACGACCCAGCCGCCGGCGAGCGGCTCCCTGTGCACCCGGCCCGGCCGACCGTGAACGCTGCGGTCGGCGGCGATCCGTCCGTCGTCGGCGTTGCGTTCGACCGCGCGGCGCTGGCGTGCCACGCGCCCGGCCTCCTTGAGCCGGCCGATGACCACCAGCGCCGACTGAAAGGTGCCGCCCGAGATCGAACCGCGTGCGGAGCCGTAGCCGCTCAGCTGCACCGGGACCTCGCCCGACAGCTGCAGGACGGTGAACAGCGCACCAAGGTCGTAGGGAACGGAGTCGAACCCGCACGAGTGCACAAGTCGCGCGCCGCTGGCGCGGGCGCCGGCATGATGGCGCAGATACATGAGATCGACGAACTCGGCCTCGCCGGTGAGATCGAGGTAGTCCGTGCCCGCGGCAGCGCACGCCGCGACAACCGGCTCGCCGTACAGCAGATACGGCCCGACCGTCGAGACCAGGACCCTCGTCGACTGAGCCAGGGCCGTTACGGCAGCCTGCTCGCCGACGTCTACCACGATCAGGGCCAGGTCTCCTCGACCGAGCCGCTCACGCAGGGATTCCAGCTTCTCACGGTTACGGCCGGCGATTCCCAGACGGGCACCTGATGGCGCGTTCGCCACCAGATACTCAGCCGTGAGCTCGCCGACGAACCCGGTCGCGCCCAGCAGCACGATGTCGTATTCACGCGGCACGGGCTCAGGCTAGCCTGACGGCATGCTGATCCGCCATGCCGACCCCATGCAGGACGCCGCCGGCTGTCTGGCCGTCTACGGGCCATTCGCCGACAACACGCCCGCGAGCTTCGAGGACGCCGCGCCCTCCGTGATCGCGTTCCAGCGTCGGATTGCCCAGATCAGCCGCACGCATGCGTTCCTGGTGGCGCAGTATCAGGATCAGATTGCGGGCTTTGCCTACGCCGGACCGCATCGCGAGCGCCCCGCCTACCGGTGGACGGCGGAGGTCAGCGTCTACCTCGGCCCGGACCACCGTGGTCGAGGGCTCGGCCGCGCCCTCTATGAGCCGCTTTTCGCCCTGCTCTCAGAGCAGGGGTACAGGACCGTGCTCGCCGGTATCACTGTTCCGAACCCGGCCAGCGTGGGCCTGCACCGTGCACTTGGCTTCGGGGAGGTCGGCGTGTATCACAGGGTCGGCTGGACCGCCGGCGGCTGGCAGGACGTCCTCTGGATGGAACTGCCGCTCGGGCCCGCGGTACACGAGACGCAGGCTCCGCCCTCCCCCGGGACACCGGTACGACTCGCAGAGCCGATCGAGCTCTGAGCGAGCAGAATGAGCACGATGTCAAACGGCAGCGAACACAGTTCGCGGCACGCCATGATCGCAGCCGAGCTGCGCTCGAAGATCCGCTCGGGTGAGCTGGGCCCAGATTCAGCGATCGCCTCGGAGGCGGACCTGTCGGCCGCCTTCTCGGTTTCCCGCGGGACGGTGCGGCAGGCGCTGGCGGCGCTGCGGGCCGAGGGTCTGATCGCGGGCGGCCGCGGTCGCCGGCCGGTGGTCGCGCGGCCGACGCTGACGCAGAGCTTCGACGAGCTGATCTCATTCTCAGCCTGGGCGGAGGGGATCGGCCGAGTGCCCGGGGCGCGCGCGCTCGAGCTCGTGCGCCGACCGGCGGATGCCGTCACCGCCGCGCAGCTCGGCCTGGAGCCGGGTGATCAGGTGTTCCAGTACCGCCGCCAGCGACTGCTCGACGGCGAGCCCGCGATGCTCGAGCTGAGCAGCTTCGTCGAGCCGGTCGGACGCATACTCCTGGACTGCGACCTCGACCACGGCTCCGTGTACGCCCAGCTCGGCGCTCGCGGCGTCATCTTTCACGAGGCCGAGCAGACGATCACCTCGATCGCCGCAAGCGCTGACCAGGCGTCGCTGCTGGGCATCAGCAGACGCGCGCCGCTCCTCGAGGTGCGGCGCCGCGTGCTGAATCCGGACGGCCACGCGCTCGAGTTCTCGGTCGACACCTACCGAGGCGACTACTTTGCGATCACGATTCACAACCGCGCGGCGCTGCCGCGCGCAGGGGTCGGACTGGCGCTCGTGTCGTGACCTTCCAGTAGGTCATCCAGCACGATCGGCGCCTGCCCGAATGAGAGCGTCATCCCGACTCCGGCGACGTTCTCGACCACACGCACACCCGGTAGCGGGGCTGTGATGTGGAAGTCGCCCGCCGAACGCTTCTTGGCCACCGGGTATACGCCCTGCCAACGCTGCCGTACCTCCGGCTCGATTCCCAACAGCGCTCGCGCCTCCTCGAGCAACAGGCTGTACAGACGCTCGTCGGCGAACGGCGACAGCGTGTCTCCGTTGGTATGTGTGTCGCCCACGATCAGGTCGCCGTCCGGCAACTGGGTCACGAGCAGGTGGATTCCCCGATCGACGAACTCGGCCTTCTCCAACTCGAGCCGCTCCCGCAGCGCGGCCACGCTCTCCCGCGCCGCGAACGCCGGGTACCTGATCAGACTGAGTCCGGTCGCCAGCGCCGGCTGGTAGCGGCGCCCGGTTGGCGCCGCGAGTCGCAGCATCTGCAGCTGACACAGGGTCAGCTCCCCCAGTTCGCAACGCAGCACAGGCGGAAGCGACCGATAGCCGAGACCGGGGCAGACGACGATCGCCGGTGCGCGGACCTCCAACCGGCCGGCGCGGACCAGACCCTCCTCGACATCATCAACATGCGTGCCCCATTCCAGCCGGGCCTCCGGGTCCTGAGCGAGGAGCGCCGCCAGGCCCGCAACGGCCGCACGCGGGTCGACGCGCAGATCGTCTGTGGCATGCAGGCCGCCCACCACGTCATCGGCGGGGATCGGGGCCAGCTGACCGACCTCCCGGGCGCTCAGCATCCGTGCGTTCCGTGCCGGTTCCTGCGCCAGCTCCTCCATGACCGCGAGCTCGTCACGGTGGCGGGCGACGATCAGCGTGCCGGTCTCTGCCATGAACAGCCGTGCACGATTGGCCAACTCGAGCCAACGCTGACGTGAGACGGCCGCGCGCTGCTGCGCCTCACCGTCGGCGACGCTCGAAAAGAAGAGATGCCCGAAGTTGCGCACGCTCGCACCGACGGCGCGCTCATCGCGCTCGAGCACGACGACGCTCAGCCCGCGCCGGCGGGCCTCCAGCGCGTGCGCCAGCCCGACAATGCCGGCGCCGACGACGCAAACGTCAGTCTCGATGGTTCGGGTTGCCGCTCGCACTTTTGTATATACAAGTCCTTTTGCGGGCGCTTTGGTGCTTGTTCCCACGAGTTTTACATGTCCGCCACCGCGCGCCCTCTGGCCGCGCGCCTCAACTTGTATAGTCATGTTTTAGATGAGCATCCGGTTCGCCGCCAACGACCGCATCTATTCGGCTCCGAACCAGAAGATCCTCGCCATATGCGCAGATGGCTGGGATCCTGCATACGTCGACGACGCGCTCGAGCGGGAGCTGATGCCGCGTCTCGGCGAGGCGATCTCCGGTGGAGGCAGCTATGTGCTCGGACGCGCTCAGGTGCCGACGTTCACCAACCCGAACAACATCACGATCGTGACCGGCGTCAGCGCCGCGCGAAACGGGATCGCCGGGAATCACTACCGCACCCCGGACGGCGTCGAGGTCCAGGTCACAGACCCTGGTTTCCTGCGCGCGACCACGATCCATGCAGCCGCGCTCGCGGCGGGCGTCGGCGTGCTCTGCGTAACCGCCAAGGACAAGTTGCGCGCACTTCTTGCCACCGGCGACGTTCCCGCCTACAGCGCCGAGCGGGCCCACGAGCAGACCCTGCCCGACGGGACACCGATCACCGACGTCGTCGGCACGCCCAACCCCGACATCTACGACTGGCGCCTGTCTCCGTACACGGTCGATCTGGCGGTCGCACTCACCCCGTACTTCGATGCCAGGATCGTTTACGCGTCTCTCACCGACTTCGTGCAACACGCGGCGGCGCCTGGCGAGCCACTTGCCGACGACTTCTACAGGGCGATGGACGTCTCGATCGGAGCGGCGCTGGATGCCGGCTTCGTGATCGGGCTCGCTGCCGATCACGGGATGAACGCGAAGGCGACTGTGGACGGCACGGCGAACGTTCGCTTCCTCGACGACGCGCTGACCGCGGCCGACATCCGGAGCGCTCACACGCTCTGCCCGATCACCGACCCGTACGTGGCCCACCACGCTGCGCTCGGTTCATTGGCCTGGGTGCACCTGGACGACCTCGATGAGCTCGACCACGCCCGCGGGGTCATCGCATCGCTCGACGGCATCGAGGCCGTGCTCGACCGCAGCGCCGCGGCTGAAGCCTTCGAGCTACCGGCCGACCGGATCGGCGATCTGGTCGTGCTCGGCGACGCCAGGACCGTGATCGGCAAGTCGGCGTCTGCCCACGACCTCAGCGCACTGCATGGCACGCTGCGCTCCCACGGCGGGCTGCACGAGCGCACCGTGCCGATCGTCGTCACGCACCGGCTGCGCGAGAACGCGTTGCGCGGACGAGATCTCCGCAACCGTGACCTCCATGATCTGCTCCTGAACGAGCTCGCGTGACATCGTCGGCGCTCCCCGTCCACTCCCCTTACAGCGGTGAGCGCGTGGGTGAGGCGCCGCTCTCCACCCCGCAGGAGATCCGGGAGATGCTGGCGATGGGCTCCGGCTACCGGAACAGGCTTTCGCGCCATGAGCGCTCGGAGGTGCTGTTCGCGGTCGCCGGCGAGCTCACCACGCGAAGTGAGCAACTGGCGGCGCTGATCACCGCTGAGTCGGGACTCTGCCTCAGGGACAGCCGTCACGAGCTCAGCAGGGCTGCCGACGTCTTCCGGTTCGCAGCGATCGAGGCTCTGCGCGACGACGGCAGCACGTTCGCGGGAGACGTCACAGCTCATGGCCGCGACCGTCGCGCGCACACGCTGAGCGTGCCCGTCCGGCTCGTCGGCGCGATCACGCCCTTCAACCATCCGATCAACCAGGTCGCGCACAAACTCGCGCCGGCGATCGCCGCCGGTGCACCGATCGTTCTTAAGCCTTCCGAGAAGGTGCCGCTGAGTGCACTCGCGCTGTTTGAGATCGTGAGCAGAGCCGGTCTGCCGCCGGCGGCCGCGCAGATCGTCTGCGGCGATCCGGCGGTCGTGCTCGACGAGTTCCTCGCGGAGCCGGCGGTCGAGCTGATCTCGTTCACAGGCGGGGTCGGAGTCGGAAGGGCGATCGCCGCCCGGCTCGGCTATCGCCGGGCGGTGCTTGAGCTCGGCGGCAACGATCCGCTGATCGTGTTGCCCGACGCCGACCTGGATGAGGCCGCCGCGCTGGCGGTCTCGGGCGCGTTCGCCAACTCGGGGCAGCGTTGCACGGCCGTCAAGCGGATCATCGTCGTGGATTCGGTCGCCGATCGGCTCGTCGAGCGGATCGTCGCCGGCGCCGCAGCCATCAGCGTCGGGGACCCTGCCGATCCCGAGACCGGCATCGGCACGGTCATCGACGAGCAGTCCGCGATCACGATCGAGGGGCGTATCGACGACGCCGTCGCCGACGGCGCCGAGCTGCTTCACGGCGGCCAGCGCGACGGTGCGCAGCTGACACCTGCCGTGCTGGACCACGTGCGTCCCGATAGCCGCCTGGTCGCCAGCGAGACTTTTGGGCCTGTGGCTCCTGTGATTCGCGTCACAGATCTGGATGAGGCGATCGCGGTCGCGAACGCGACGCCCTACGCGCTCTCAAGCGGGGTCTGCACGTTCGACTGGCGGGCGATCAGCCGCTGCATCAGAGAACTCCGGGCGGGCACCGTCAACATCCGTGAGGTACCCGGCTGGCGCACCGAGCTGACGCCGTTCGGCGGGGTCGGCGACAGTGGCCTCGGCGTCAAGGAGGGCGTAGGCGAGGCGATCCGGGCGATGACCTTCACAAAGCTCTACACCCTGCCCTGGTCATGACAGGCGAGCTTGGCCCAGCCTGGCCAGGAGCCGAGGTCTGGCGCCGCCGGTGGCCAGCGGGCCACCAGCGGCTGGTCCACCTGCCGTCTGCAAGATCTCGCCCACGGGGAGGAATCTTGCAACCTTCTGCCGGCGAATCCGATTTGATGCCGCCCCATGCAGCTCCAGCTTCCGGGGAGTCTGGGGCGGGTTGGCTCGCGTACCAGGGCGTTGTTCCTGGCTGTCCTGACCGCCTCCCTGACATGTCTTGGCCTCTGCCAGGCCAGCGCCGCGCGGGCCGATGTGTACCAGCTCTGCGAGGGCTACGCCGCCTGCTCGACCGGCGGCCACAGCACCCACGGGTACGAGTACGCGGCGGGCACGATGTGGTGGCGCATGTACGCGGGCGACAACTGCACAAACTACGCGGCCTACGTCGAGTCGCAGATCTACGGCGTGCCGGAGCCAGCCGGGCTGCTCGGCGACGGCGGCCAGTGGGCAGCGAATGCGGCGGCCCAGGGCATCCCTGTCGACGGGACGCCGACGATCGGCTCGGTCGCTGAGTGGAATGCCGACGCGCCCGGTATGGGCGGCTACGGCCACGTGGCGATCGTCGAGGCGGTCGGGGCTGACGACAGCTACATCGACGTCTCACAGAGTGGCATGGGGACCAGCGACGACGGCTTCGACTGGGAGCGCATCTATGCAGGCGGAGGCTCGTGGGAGTCCTGGCCCAGTAGCTTCATCCACTTCTCCGGTGCTCGTATGCCGGTCACATTTCCCCAGCCGGGCAGGTGGATCCCGGGCGCTGAGATCATGGTTCCAGGCGCCTGACGAAGGCCTGAAGGATGTCTGGCCGCTTTCGCGTCTGGGCGGACGCGGAACCGCGGCGGACCGCTACGGGTGTCGGAAGCTGTGGAAGCCGCCGGCAGCAGGAAACTCGAACGATCGGCTGATCAGAGTCGGCAGCAGCGAAGACAGTGCCGAGAGCGCCTTGGCTTCCTGCGCAGCGGTCATCCAGCCCGCGGAGACCACTTTGTCGAGTCGTGTCTTGTAGGCCGCCGTCAGCGCCGATTCGAGTCCGGACGCCGACTTGCCGGATGTCGCTGATGCGATCTGCGCAAGTGACTTGCCCGCCGCGAGATCGGCGCGCAGCTCTGCAGAGGCGATGCCGAGGTAGCCCGTGACCGCCGACTCGCCGACCCCGAACAGACCACGGCCAAACCCCTTTTGGACCCGTGCCGCGTGCCAGCCGGGACCAGGCCCGCCAGGGCAAGGAGGCGTTGTCATTGTCGTCGTGGTCGTCGTCGTCTTGGTCGAACGGCCGCCGCACCCGGGCCGACCGGGCGCTGACCACGAGCCGCCAGGGCCGATGCCACGCCCAGGGCCGAAGCCATGCCCAGGGCCGAAGCCATGCCCACGGCCGAAGCCATGCCCACGGCCGAAGCCATGCCCAGGGCCGAAGCCATGCCCGCGGCCGAAGCCATGCCCGCGGCCGAAGCCATGCCCAGGGCCGGGTCCAGGCCCGCCGGAAGCACCGAAGCCACCGCCGGCATGCCCACTCTCGATCCAGCTCTTGGCCGCGGCCGCTTGGGCAGCCGTCAGCTTGCCGGCCTTCTCGGCAGCGTTGATCTGGTCGATCCTCGCCTGCTTCATCGCGCTCGTTAGTGCTGCCGGCGTCACGTTCAGCCGGCTCGCAACGTCATTGATGTAGGCCTGACGCGGGTTTGAGGACAGCTGCGTGGCTGCGAACGCCCCGGCACCCCCGCCGAGAAGCGTCACCACCGCTGCGCCTGCCGCGAGCCTCATGCTCACTCGATGCCGCATAACGACAAGCAAGCACTACTCCCGTGAGAGAACCATAAGAATCTCGGTGCCGGAGTGCCGCTGCAGGCCGGGTCTTCAGGTCCGTCCGGAAGTCGCCCGCGACGACGCTCGAAGGGCCTCTAGGTCGCGCTGATGCCCGGGGAACTGATGCGGGCGCTCAAGTCGCGGCGGACGTGAAGGCCGCGAGTCGGCCCGAGCGACCGGAACCGTCAGCCGGACGCTCGGGCCGATCTGCCAGGGACGAACGATCGCGTCCCCGGGAAACGAGTGCGTGTACTGGACGCACGCGCCACCCCTGCTATCGGCCCGACGCGGCGAACCTTGACCCGGTCCCGGCCGGCTCGTCGGGGGTACTACGACCTGCCGCCGGGGGCGGGCATAGCTCACGTCGATCCGTCCGACCCACACGTCACCATCATGCGCTCCGGGACGCCCTGTCGTCCTGGCTGAACTGGCGAGAGGGTCCGAGGTGCCGGGGCGGGATCTCGGGCTCTCATCCGTCAGCAGCCTGCGGACGACAGCGGTCAGAATCCGAGGCGATGGCGTTTCCTCAGGCGACCCGCACCCACAGCCTCCTGTCCGAGATCTGCCGAGAGCGCGGATGGTGCCTCCCGCCGGGAACTGACGACCGGATCTGCGACACGAAGGGCGACGGGATCGAAGCGGTCGCGGACATGCTTTCGAACTCGCTACCGCTGTAGTGACTCAGGCCCGATCCGTAGCCCACGGCGCGGTGTAGCCTGCCGCCGATGATCCTCTACAACAACCCTGTCTCCGGGAACTGCTGGAAGGTACGCCAGCTTGCGGCGCACCTGGGCATCCCGCTCGAACTGCGCGAGCTCGACGTAGTCGATCGCTCTGACCGGCCGAACGTGATCGGACAGCTGAGTCCGGTGCTTCGCGTGCCGGTGCTGGTCCTGGATGACGGGCGGCCGCTGATCGAATCGAACGCGATCATCGACTACATGGCCGAGGGCACGCCGTACATGCCGGGTGATCCGTACGAACGCTCGCAGGCGCTGGCGTGGCAGTTCTTCGAGCAGTACGAGATCGAGCCGAACCTGGCAGTTGCCCGCTTCTACAAGTTGTTTGACCTGGAGCCGCCGGAGGGGCTGTGGCGCCAGAAGCACGAGGGCGGACTCAAGGGCCTGGACGCGCTCGAGCGCGGGCTGACCGGACGGGACTTCCTCGTCGGCGACCGTTACAGCGTCGCCGACATCAGCCTCTACGCCTACACGCACGTTGCCGGCGAGGGCGGCTTTGATCTGGAGCCCTACCCC
Organism: uncultured Conexibacteraceae bacterium; assembly: GCA_963848435.1. GTDB lineage: Bacteria > Actinomycetota > Thermoleophilia > Solirubrobacterales > Solirubrobacteraceae > Palsa-465. The sequence goes on from CAWKDQ010000012.1 coordinate 468,167, forward strand.
TGGACAGGCGCCTGGATCGAGCGGGTCGCAGCCCAGCCGGGCCACATCAGGATCACCGACTGAGCGGATCCACGCGGCCTGAGGCTCGCCTCCACAGAGCAGTCTTCAACGCCTGCCGCAGCGCGCCCAGCGGCGGTCAGCGCCGACTGGGCGGTACCGGCGAGAACTTCTCGAACGCGTGGGTGGCGAACAGCTTCGGATCCACCTTCGCGATCAGCTCCTCCAGCTCACGGCGCTGACGAGCGGAGAGGTTGCTCGGCCGGCCGCCGGCCTCACGCACCAACAGCACCAGGCGCCGCCGCTCCTGCGGCGTCAGGCGCTCGAAGTGCGCCTTCGCCAACACCGCCAGCTCGGCGAGGATCACGAGCCTCGCCAGCGGGAGGCGCCGCAGCATCGGCAGACGCTGGGCCGCCTTGGCGGCAGCCAGATTCACGAACGGCGTCGGCATCCAGTCTCGATTCTACGTCGGAGTCCGGGCCCCTCCCACCGCCCGGTCGCTGAAGTCGGAACCTGCACCGTCGAGCTCGCGGTCATCAGCCGCGCCCGTGCCGCTACCGTCCCGCTGGATGTCGGCTCCCGCCATCCATCCGGCCCTACGCGAGGTGATCGAGCAGCTGGCTCCGCTCGAGCGCAGCCCCGGTTCTCGAGGTGAGGCTGAGGCCGCCGAGTGGATCGCCCAACGGCTGGGCGCCGCTGGCTGCGACGCCCGCGTGGAGCCGGCCGAGTATCACGACGGCTATGCCCGGCCGATCGGAGGGCTGACCGCGATCACGACGCTCGCTGGACTGCTGGCGTTGCGCAGGCACGGTCGCGTCGCCGGCGGACTGGCTGCGGCGCTGGCTGGTGCTGCGATTGCGGACGACATCGGCAACACCCGCCGCGTGTTCCGTCGTCGACTGACCCCGGCGCGACCCACCCAGAACGTCGTCGCCGTGACCGGTGACGCCGCGGCCGAACGCACGCTGGTGGTGATGGCCCACCACGACGCCGCGCCAACCGGACTGATCTTCGACGACCGCTTCCAGGCCTGGCTCGCACACGAGTTCCCCGGGATTGTCGAGCGACTCGATACCTCGTTTCCGCTCTGGTGGATGGTGCTGGCCGGACCCTTCGCTGTCACCGTGGGGGCGGCCGGGCGACGGCGAGCACTGATTGTGCTCGGGACCATCGTCGCGGCCGCCTCGACCGCGGTGATGGCGAACATAGCCGGCAGCCCGACGGTGCCCGGCGCCAACGACAACCTGAGCGCCGTGGCAGTGCTTGTGGCGCTCGCCGAACGACTGCAGAACGAGCCGATCAGCGGGCTGCGCGTGATGCTCGTCTCGTGCGGCGCCGAGGAGGTGATCCAGGGCGGGATCAACTCCTTCGCCGCCGACCACTTCCCGACGCTCGCGCAGGACCGCACCTGGTTCCTGAACCTCGACACGGTCGGCTCCCCGATCCTCGCGATGTGCGAGGGCGAGGGTCCGGTCGTCATGGAGGACTATTACGACCGGCGCTTCCGCGATCTGATCGCCCGGGTCGCCGATCAATCCGGCGCGCCGCTGCGACGTGGAATGCGCGCCCGCAACTCAACGGATGCCGTGATCCCGAGTCATGCCCGCTACCCGACCGCGACATTGGTCTCGATCGACAAGCACAAGGCGCTCTCCAACTATCACCTGCCCTCAGACACGCCGGACAACGTCGACTACCGGACCGTCACGCACGCGCTCCACGTGACCGAGGCGGTCGCCCGGGAGTTGGCGACCAACCCCTGGATCTAGCGGCCTACACGCTGGCCGAGGCGCCCTCCAGGTCGAGCCGTGGCACACGCTGCCCGCCCGGCAGCGTCCAGAGCGCATCGCCGCCAAGCTGCTGGCGCTCCGCTCTACCGGCGGCGACCAGGCTCAACAGCGCACGTTCCGTTCCCGGTCGGTCGGGCAGATCGTTGCCGCGCGTGAGCAGCAGCGCCATCTCCTGGGTCGTCAGCCCCAGCGGGAAGTGCTCCAGCAGGTCCCCCGGATCCTCGGGCGGCGCCTTGCGCTCCAGCGTCGGATCGAGGTTTGCGACCAGGACGTCATAGGCCTCGACCGCCTGCATGCCACCGGCCTCGAGCGCCAGCCCGTCCGCCGTCCGCTCGAACACGACTGAGGGGGCCGTGTAGCGGACCTGGCCGTCGCTGTTGCCGGCCTTGCCCTGCAACTCGGTCGGCGAGCCGGAAGCGGTTCGCGTCTGCGCCTTGTCCTGCTCATACTCGGCGATCACCTCGGGCGAGTCGATCAGGTCGACCACACGGTCAGCATCGATCCCGTCGACCACGCTCAGAACTGAGCGCAGATGCTCGTCGTCGTCGAGCAGGAGCCCGGTGGTGAAGTTGGCGACCTGCAGCGTTCGGAACACCGCCCACTCGCTCCCGGGCCACTCGCGGCGCGCGGCGATCACTGCCCTGCAGGCCCTGGAGGATGCTGCCAGGCGCGCCTTCACGGTCAACGCGAACGGCATTCCCCAGCGGTCGCGGAACATGACGCCGCCCTGCGTCTGTCGCTCCGGTGTGTAACCGTGTGACGCGTAACGCGAGACATCCTCGCTGAGGCCGACGAGGACAAGACGCCAGTCGATCTGGCTTCCGTAGCGCCACTCGATCACCCGCAGGGCGGGGTTCTCGGAGTAGCCGAACGGGCAGGCGGGGTCGCTGTAGAGCGTGGCGGAGATAGGAGAGGTCATTCACCAGAGGTTAGGGACCCCGCGACTTCGGCCATCCAGCCTCGCTCAGCCCTCGCGGAGCTCCTCCGCCACATCCCGGCTCACCAGGTTGAAATAGAGGCCGCCCTGCTCGAGCAGCTCGGCATGGGTCCCCCGCTCGACGATTGCACCCCCGTCGAGCACAACGATCTGATCGGCGTCGCGCACTGTCGAGAGCCGGTGCGCGATCGTGATCGTCGTCCGCCCCTCGGACAGGCGCTCGAGCTCGTCCTGAACTGCCGACTCGGTCTGTGTGTCCAGAGAGGAGGTGGCCTCATCGAAGATCAGCACCGGCGGGTTCCGCAGCACCGTGCGCGCGATCGCCATGCGCTGCTTCTCCCCCCCGCTGAAGCGGTAGCCGCGCTCCCCCACGATCGTGTCGTAGCCGTCCGGCAGTGACGCGATCAGGTCGTGGACTCGCGCTGTTCGCGCGGCGTCCTCGACCTCCTCATCGGTCGCATCCGGCTGAGCGAACCTGAGGTTGTCGCGCACCGACGCGTGGAAGAGGTAGGTCTCCTGGGAGACCACGCCGACGGTGGACGCAAGCGACTCAAGTGACGCATCGCGAATGTCGACACCGTCGATCGTGATCCGCCCGGCCTGTGGCTCATAGAGCCGCGCCACGAGATAGCCGAGCGTCGTCTTGCCGGCGCCGGTCTCCCCGACGATCGCGGTTCGCGTCCCAGCAGGCACGACGAGGTCGATGTCACGGACTGTCCAACCATCGGCGCCGGTGTCGGTGACCGGCTGTCTCTGGTCAGGTTCGGCCTCGGCGTCATAGCGGAACGACACCCCCTCGAAGCGCACCTCACCGACCACGCGAGACGGGTCGAGCACCACCGGATGCTCGGCCTCGACGATGTCGATCGGCAGGTCGATGTACTCGAAGATGCGATCGAACAGCGCCAGCGAGGCCTCGATATCGGCGCCGGCGCCGAGCAGCGACTGGATCGGGAACAGCAGCCGCGCCTGCAACGTCGTGAACGCGACGACGGTGCCGACGTTGATCGAGGTCCCCACGAACTTCTGCCCGGCGAACCAGTAGATCAGCGCGGGCGTGACCGTGAACACGAACTGGATCGTCGCCATCGTCCAGCGTCCGGCCATGCGCGAGCGCACCTCGAGATCGGCGATGTCGCGCGACTCGGCGGTGAAGCGGTCGGCGAGGTCATCGCCGCGACCCATGGTCTTGCCGAGCATGATCCCGGAGACCGACAGCGACTCGGCCACGAGCGCACTCATATCCGCCAGCCGGCCCTGCTGCTCGCTCGTGATTCGCCGACGCCGCTTGCCGACCTGACGCGTCATCCAGACCGAGGGCGGCACGAAGAAGAGCGAGATCAGTGCAAGCTTCCAGTTCAGGATGCACATCGCCACCACCGCGGCGATCACCGTCGTCACGTTCGAGGCGATCGTCGTAGCCGTGTTCGTGATCACGTTGTCCAGACCGCCGATGTCGTTTGAGATGCGCGACTGGACCTCGCCCGTGCGCGTGCGTGTGAAGAACGCGAGTGACATCTGCTGCAGCCGGTGGTAGACGGCGGCGCGCAGGTCATGCATGACCCGCTGTCCGACCGAGTTCGAGATGTAGGTCTGCCAGACGCTCGTGGCCTGGGAGATCAGCGCGACGACGATCATTCCCAGCACGGTGGCCGTCAGGACCGCATCGTTGTGCTGAAGGATCCCGATGTTCAGGGCGTCCCTGACCAGAAACGGGTTGATCATGCTGACCGCCGAGGAGAAGACGATCATCACCAGCACAACCGTGAGCCGCGACCGGTAGGGCCTGAACAGCATCAGGATCCGGCGGCTGTCGCGCTGACGAGTCGGGTCCATCAGCCCCGGTTTCTCGTCCTCCGAGCCGCGTCGCCGGCCGCCACCACCGCCGGGATTGCCGTGCATTGCTCTCATGCCACCGCTGCTCATCCCACCAATGATGACGCGTCGAAAACGCGGTCCCAACGCGCAGGCGGGATTATTCCCGGGACCCAACGCCTAAGCTGCAGGCGAAACTGCCGATAAACAGGTATGAACGAGCCGTTTGAGAGCCCACCGCAAGCCGCACCACTGACGCCACACTTCGGCCCGTTGCCGAACGTGTCGTCGGTGCCATCGCCGCTGCTAGGCGGCAGTCCGTTCCCGCCGATTGCCGAGTATGGGTTCCTGTCGGACTGCGAGACCACGGCTCTGGTTGCACCGGGTGGCGCGATCGAGTGGCTCTGCCTGCCCCGGATCGATTCCCCCAGTGTGTTCGGCGCGCTGCTCGATCGTGACGCCGGGTCGTTCGAGCTCGGACCGTCGGGCGTCAGCGTGCCCGCGGCCCGCCGCTACCTGCCCGGCACGATGGTGCTGGAGACCAGCTGGGGCACCGGCTCGGGCTGGGTCGTCGTGCGCGACGCGCTGCTGATCGGTGGCTGGCATCACGAGGACGACCGTTCCGGCACGCACCGGCGCGCACCGACCGATTACGACGCCGACCACGTCCTGTTGCGGACGGTCTCCTGCGTCAACGGCCAGGTCGAGATCTTCATGGACTGCGAGCCGGTTTTCGACTACGGACGCAGGCCGGTGCACTGGGAGTACGCCGGCCCCGGCTACAACGAGGGCGTCGCCACCGCGCCCGGCTCGGACATCCGGCTGGGGTTGCGGACCGACCTGCGAATCGGCTTCGAGGGGCCGCGCGCGACCGCACGCCACCGCATGAAGGAGGGCGAGCAGGTGTTCTGCGCGCTCTACTGGTCAGAGCATCAGCCGCCCGAGGACTTCGACCAGGCCTACGCTCGACAGGTCTGGACCGCGCATCACTGGCAGCACTGGCTCGATCGCGGTTCGTTCCCGGACCATCCCTGGCGCGCGCACCTGCAGCGCAGCGCGCTGACGCTCAAGGGCCTGACCTACGCCCCCACGGGCGCCCTGATCGCGGCTGCCACGACCTCGCTCCCCGAGTCGCCGCAGGGCGAGCGCAACTGGGATTACCGCTACAGCTGGATCCGCGACTCGACCTTCATGCTGTGGGCGCTGTACACGCTCGGCTTCGATTGGGAGGCCAACGATTTCTTCTACTTCATCGCCGACGTCGCCGGCGGGCACGACGACCTTCAGGTGATGTACGGGCCCGGCGGCGAGCTCAGCCTCGAGGAACAGACGCTCGATCACCTCAGTGGCTATGAGGGCGCGCGTCCGGTTCGCATCGGCAACGACGCATACCGCCAGGACCAGCACGACGTCTGGGGGGCGCTGCTGGACTCCGTGTACCTGCACACCCGCTCGCGTGACTCGCTCGACGAGCGCGTCTGGCCGATTCTCAGCCGCCAGGTCGAGATGGCGATCAAGAACTGGCGCAAGCCCGACCGCGGCATCTGGGAGGTGCGCGGCGAACCCAAGCACTTCACCTCCTCCAAGATGTTCTGCTGGGTCGCCTGCGACCGCGGCGCGCGGCTGGCCGAGATCCGCGAGGACTGGGATCTGGCCAAGCGCTGGCAGGAGGCGGCCGACGAGATTCACGCCGACATCTGTGAGCGTGGCGTCGACGAGCGCGGCGTCTTCGTCCAGCACTACGAGAGCGACGCGCTCGACGCCGCGATGCTGCTGATCCCGCTGCTTCGATTCCTTCCGCCGGAGGATCCGCGCGTGCGGGCCACGGTGATGGCGATCGCCGACGAGCTCACGGAGAACGGCCTGGTGCTGCGCTACCGCACCGAGGACACCGACGACGGTCTGATCGGCCGCGAGGGCACCTTCCTGATCTGCTCGTTCTGGCTCGTCTCCGCGCTGGCCGAGGTCGGCGAGCTGACACGGGCGCGGGAACTATGCGAGCGCCTGCTCGGGTACGCGTCGCCGTTGGGCCTCTACGCCGAGGAGATCGATCCGCGGACCGGCCGCCACCTCGGCAACTTCCCACAGGCCTTCACGCACCTGGCGCTGATCAACGCGGTCATGCACGTGATCCGCGCCGACGAGGCGCAGTCATACCCCAGCGGTCCCCAGATCTCGCACGGCTGGCGCTGAGCGGATCCGGTGCCGTATGGCCGTCAGCCGGCCAGTGCGATGACGAACCCTGCGATCGCGAGTACGAGCACCAGCACGCTCAGGAGATCGAGGGGAGAAGGTGTTTTATGGGTGCTGATCATCGGATCACCTCGCTGTGATTGCTCTTCGGCATGGCGCCTTGAGTACTTGAGGCCTCACCTTCAGGGAAGCACCTGTTCGGAAGAGCTTCCTAAGGACATCCGATCCGCGCCGTCGGCCGTCCGGAACGTCTGCTCGGGGCTGCCTGGCCCGCTGGCCAGCAGCCCCGCCACAGCGCTACGCCAACAGCCCCAGCCGCTGCGCGCGCTGCACCGCCTCCGTGCGGTTGCGGACCTCGAGCTTGCGGTAGAGCGAGCTGGTGTGCTCCTTGACGGTGTGCGGGCTCAGGTGCAGCGCCTTGGCGATCTCCGGGTTAGTCGAACCGGCTGCCATCAGGTGCAGGACCTCACGCTCGCGCTCGGACAGGCCCAGGACGCCCGAGCGGTCCTGGCGCTCGAACACGGTCCCGCCCAGGCCGACCAACCGGACCGCGCCGGCGATCTTCGCCGCCGGCCAGTCCTTGTAGGCGAATCCCGAAGCACCCGCCGCTCGTGCGGCGCTCGCCGAGATCTCGCCGGCGCCCGAGAACAACAGCACGCGCGTGGCCGGCTCGGCCTCGCGCAGGCGCTCGCAGACCTGGGCGCCCGACTCCTCGCCGATGAACAGGTCGACGACAGCGACGTGTGGGCGATAACGGCGCGCCAGCGCGACGGCGTCATCGCCGTTGGAAGCCGCGACACAGCGCTCGACCCACGGCTGCTGGGTCAGCATCAGCCGGAAGCCCCAGTGGACCACGTCGTGGTCGTCGACGACCAGCACCCGCAACCGCTGAGGGCTCCGTGTCGCCGCCGTGACCAGGTTCTCAGCCATCGAGCGGGACCACCAGCCGCACCTGCCACTCGTCGCTTCCGCGCGGCCCGAACTCGACGATGCCTCCGCTCTGCAACGCCTCGAAGGCGGCCAGTCGCAACCCCATCCCGGGTTGGTGGGCGCGACCGCGATCGACGCCGTCATTGACGATCTCGAGCACGAAGGCGCCGTCCGCCCGCGTGGTCCTGACCTCAACGCGGCTCGGCTGCGCGTGCTTGCGGACGTTGCGCACTGCCTCTGAGAGCACGCTCTGGGCCAACGGCTCGAGCGATTCCGGGACATTGACGGCAGCACCGGGCTCAAACGAGATGTGCAGGTCAGGGCTCGAGTCGGACTGGCGCCTGAGCTCAGACTCGAAGGTGGTGCTGGTCTCCCGCGAGCGCCGTCCGAGCGGGCGCTGGATCGCCTCGCGCAGCTCGCCGAGCGCCGCCTGGATCTCGCTGGCACACCGCGCTCGCATCGCCTCGGGGAGGTCACCGGCACCGTCCAGCGCCATTGAGATCCCGAACAGTCGCTGGATCACGCCCTCGTGCACCTCGCGAGCGAGGTTGATCCGCTGGCGCAGCTGGCGCGCGGTCTCCGCCTGCGTGGCGACGTTGCGCGCTACCGAGGCCAGCGCGGCGGCCTTCCCCAGCGTCCACAGCAGGTGCCGCTCAGGCTGATCCAGGGCCGGCTCGCTGAGGCTCCGCTCAGCCACGATCACGCCAACGGCGCGGCCGTTGGCGATCATCGGCCCGCAGACGATCCTTGCCGGCTCAGGCAGCAGGAAAGCGTACTCGGCGGGCACCTCGCCGTGAAGATCCCCGGAGATCTCGATCACCCTGTCCTCCTGCAGCGCGCGTGCCGCCATCTGCGCGGTGTCGACCGAGAAGTTCGCTCCGGCGAAGCTCGCGATGTCGACGCCGTGCGCCCCAGCGGCCCGGACCTGGCGGCTGTCAGGGTCGTAGCGGAAGATGATCGCTCGGCGCAGGCGCGCGAGCCGGCAGATGGCGCTGCAGAGCCGGTCGTAGAAGTCGTCGGCGGCCTCTTGCTCTGACTGCGAGAGCACCTCCGCGAACAGCTCGAGCGTCTCGACCGGGACAAAGCCGGCGTTCTCAGTCGTCGTCTCAGGTTGCGTCGCCATCAGCGGAGCGTTGCAGGCCACGGGCACGGGCGCGGCGCGACTCAGGAGGCCGTCGCCTCGGCCCGTCCGATCGGGTGTTTGCCCCAGCGGCTGCGAGTCGCGAAGTCCAGCAGACGGTAGAGGTAGTCACGCAGTGGCGTGGCGTGGATCCCGGCCTGTGCGAGCCGTGACCGCGTGCGGGCATTGTCGAACACGGTCGAGATCGAGAAGTAGGGGAAGTAGATGCGGCTGGCCTCTGCCGCCACCTCTGACAGCGTCGCGTTGTCGGCCACGAACTCGCCGGGCGGGACCGCCTTCGGCGCAGGCCGGCGGAAGTATCGCGACGCCAATGAGACGATCTCTCCCCAGGTCGACGCGTCGGCGCCGGCCGTCAGCAGAAACGTGCGATGCGCCTCCCCCGGGCCGTCTGTGAGCTCGTGGATCGCGTCGGCCACGTAGTCGATCGAGACGATGTCAATGGGCGACTCCGGCATCGCCGGAACCGCTTTGAAGAGCCCGGTCGATAGCGCCCGCAGCGGCCAGTACATGACGTTGAAGGCGGCCGTCCAGCCGCTGGAGCGATCGCCGACGACGATACTCGGGCGCAGCACGATCCATGGCAGATCCGCTCCCCGCGAGCGCACCAGCTGCTCTGACTCGAACTTCGACTGCTCGTAGGAGTTGCGGAAGCCCTGACCGACATCGAGGTCGTCCTCGGTGAAGCGGCCGGTGTATGTGCCGGCCACATATGCCGTCGAGACCTGCGCGTAGCGCTCAAGGCCTCCGTTGACCGCCGCCAGCGAGGCGAACTCGAGCATCCGCTCAGTGCCGCCGACGTTGATCGCCCGCGCCTCCTCCAGTGGCAGGTCGAAGGAGACCGAGGCCGCGCAGTGGATGATCGTCGTGGTCTCGGCCGCCAGGCGTTCACGTGAAGCCTGGTCGAGACCGAGGCCGGGCGCGGTCAGCTCGCCGGCAACCGCCTCGATCCTGTGAGCGAACAGCTCCGAGCCGTTGGCGATCAGCCCGTCGACGACTCGGATCAGGCGCTCACGCGCCGCCTCATCGCTGTCGGCGCGGACCAGACACGTGATCGGCCGGTTCCCCCGCTCCAGATAGCGAGCCAGCACCTCCATCCCGACGAACCCGGTGGCACCGGTTATGAATATGCGACCGCTGTTCACTGCCTGAGAATCGTAGCCTGCGTCCGTGCAGGCCCAGCTCACCGCGAGCGCTCCAGCGAGCGCAGCGCCCAGGCCACGCGCTGGCGAGTCTGCTCCGGTGAGATCAGCTCATCGATGTGTCCTGTGGCAGCCGCCACCTGCGGGCGCAGGTGCGTCTCGGCGTAGCGCTCGGCCAGCTCCTCGCGAGCGGCCTCAGGATCCTCAGCCGCAGCGAGTTCGCGCCGGTGGATGATGCCGACGGCGGGCTTTGCTCCCATAACTCCGATCTCGGCCTGCGGCCAGGCAAAGACGTAATCGGCCCCCAAATCCTTGGAGTTCATGGTGATGAATGCTCCTCCGAAGGCCTTCCGCAGGATGACCGTCACCCGGGGCACGGTCGCCTTCGCGAAGGCGTTGACGAATGTCGCCCCCAGGCGAATCACACCCGCCGCCTCCTGACGCGTGCCCGGCATGAAGCCGGGAGTGTCGACCAGCACCAGCATCGGGACGCCGAAGGCGTCGCACTGGTTGACGAAGCGGGACCCCTTCTCGGAGCTGTCGGTGTCCAGCACGCCACCGAGGTAACGCGGCTGGTTCGCGATCACACCGACCGGTCGTCCGTCGATTCGGATGAACGCGGTCACGAGGTTACGCGCCCATCCGGGTGCGACCTCCAGCATCTCGCCACCGTCGGCCAGGCCGGTGATCACCGAGCGCACGTCGTACACCTGGCGCGGGGACGCCGGTACGTGGGCGGACGGATCAACAGCGCCCGCAGCCCGAGACTCGGCGATCGGCAGCGGCAGCGCCGAGTGACTTGGCAGATAGCTCAGCAGATCACGCGCCAGGAAGGCGGCGTCAGAGTCGGTTTGGGCCACGAAGTGCGCGACACCGTTGCGCTCATGCACCTTGTGGCCGCCCAACTCCGCTGCGGTGACGTCCTCGCCCATCGCGTCCTTGACCACACCCGGGCCGGTCAGGAACATGCTCGCGCCGGAGGTCATCACGACCCAGTCGGTCAGGGCCGGCGAGTAGGCGCCGCCGCCGGCCGAGAGACCGCTGATGATCGAGATCTGCGGGACCTTCCCGGAGAGCGCGACCGTCTGGCGGAAGACACGGCCGTAACCGCCGAGGGCGCGGACGCCCTCCTGCATGCGCGCGCCACCCGAGCCGACGAATCCGACGACCGGGGCGCGGGCGCGCTCGGCCAATTCGAGCACGCGGACGATCGTGTCCGCATGAGCCTCGCCGAGCGACCCTCCCACGAAAGAGTTGTCCTGCGCGTAACAGAACACGGGGCGACCTTCCACCAGGCCGGCTCCGCCGACCACGCCGTCGCCGGCGCGCGCCTTCAGGCCCATGTGGCCTGAGACCACCTCGGAGCGGATCACGTCGAGCGAGCCGGGATCGCACAGCGCCGCCAGGCGCTCAACCGGAGTCAGCGTTTCCAGGTCTGTGTTTGCAAGTACCGCACTCATCGTGTCATTCCCCATTCGAGAACCGTCGCGCCCCAGATGAAGCCGCCACCGAAGGCGGCCACCAGTACGCGATCGCCATCACGCAATTTGCCCTCCTCGAAGCTGCTGTCCAGCGCCAGCGGGAGGGTTGCAGCGGATGTGTTGCCAAGGTCGCCGATGCACTCGACGACACGATCATTGTCGAGGCCGAGGCGCTCACCGACTGCCGTCAGGATTCGCGCATTGGCCTGGTGGTAGACGAACAGGTCGATGTCGCCGAACTCAAGCCCGGCGGCCGCAACCGCATGCTCCGTCGCCTCTGACAGCTTCGCGACGGCGATCTTGAAGGTCTCGTGCCCCGCCATCCTGATCAGCAGGTCCTCCCGCGGGACGTGGATGATCCGCTCGGTATCCGCCTCGCTGCCGAGGATGATCGGACCGATCCTGTTCTCCCCGCTGGCCAGGAGCACGACCGCCCCCGCGCCGTCTGCGAACACTGCCGCAGTGCCCCGGTCGCTGGGATCGACGACCCGAGACATCAGGTCCGCGCCGATCACGACGACGCATCCCGCGCGGCCCGAATCGATCATCGCGGCGCCCGTGGCCAGCGCGGTCAGGAAGCCGGCACATGCCGCGCCGATGTCGAACGCCCCGGCGCGCGTGGCGCCGATCGCCGTGGCCACGAGCGGCGCCGACGCCGGCATCACTTCGTCGGGCGTGGTGGTCGCAACCAGGACAAGGTCGACATCGGCCGCGTCCACCCCGGCCCGCTCCAGTGCGCGCCTCGCGGCGATCGCAGCGTGGGTCTCGAGCCGCTCATGCGGGGCGGCCACATGCCGACGGCGGATACCGGTGCGGCGCTCGATCCAATCCGGCGCCAGGCCCAGGCGCGCCTCGATCTCAGCCGAGTCGACCGTGCCCTCAGGCACGCTCGAACCCACCGAAACGGCCGCCGCACCACCGATCCCACGTTCTAATAGCACCGGATTTGAGAGGGTCGTCGGCCTGATCGTCGCAGTCACTCGATTGCAGCATTCCCGCTGAATCAGACAACTCCTAGACGCGGGTGTTAGGAACCACCCGGCCGGGGGGTGATGAAAACCGCTGCCCGGGGGTAGTGTCGGTGTATGTCCTGCAGGCGCATGCTCTCAATACTCACAACCGTGCTTTTGGTAACTGCGGGCACTGCGGGCACTGCGAGCGCTGCGGGCACTGCGAGCGCTGCGGGCACTGCGAGCGCTGCGGGCACTGCGAGCGCCGCGGGCACTGCGAGCGCCGCGCAGACCCCTCGAGTGCCGATCGGCGCGAAGCTGGTCGATGTGACGATCACCTTCCCGCAGACCAAGCCACGCCGGCCGGTCCACCGCGCGATCACGAGTCCTCGCGCTGTCGCCGGGCTGATTCGCGCGGCCGACGCGCTGAAGGCTTCTCCGCCCGGCAATTTCGTCTGCCCGATGTTCATGATTCTCGAGCCGTCGCTGACGGTGGTCTTCAGGGCCGGTCGCGCCGGACCGACCCTCGCCCAGGCGCAACTCCCGGTCTCACTCGGTACCGCCGGCTCCTCAGGGTCGAGCCGCTGCTTCCCGCTCCACTTCTCCAGTCGCGGGCGCCAACAGTCCCTGCTCGGCAACAGCTTCGTGCGCCTGGTGGGTCGGACGATCGGTGTTCCGCTCTCCTGACTCACAGGCGAGTCCCCGGGGAACCCAGGCGATTCCCCGGGGAACCCAGGCGATTCCCCGGGGAACCCAGGCGATTCCCCGGGCAACCCAGGCGAGTCCGGCGACGCCGCTCGGCCCGCTGCCTAAGATCAACCAATGCGCTTCTCGGTCCTTGACCAGTCGCCGATCCCGGAGGGGCTGACCGGAGTCGACGCGCTGCGAAACACGATCGAGCTCGCGCAGTTGGCCGACCGGCTCGGCTACCACCGGTATTGGGTTGCCGAGCACCACGGGGGCCCGATGCTCGCAGGCGCGGCGCCCGAGGTTCTGATCGGGCCGATCGCCTCGGTCACCAATGGCATCAGGGTCGGGAGCGGCGGCGTGATGCTGCCTCACTACAGCCCGTTCAAGGTTGCAGAGGTGTTCTCGATCCTTGCCGGGCTGTTCCCAGGACGGATCGACATGGGCATCGGCCGGGCAGCCGGCACCGACCCTCTGACCACCTTCGCCCTGCAGCGCGACCGGCGCCAGGCTTCGCCCGACGACTTCCCGTCGCAGCTGGCGGAGCTGCTCGCCTACCTCGACGACGAGCTTCCGGACGAGCATCCGTTCGCACGGCTCGGCGCAAGTCTGCCGGGCCGTCCCGAGACGCCCGAGCGCTGGCTGCTCGGCTCCTCGCCGCAGAGCGCGATCTGGGCGGCGGAGATCGGCCTCTCCTACGCCTTTGCGGACTTCATCAACCCTGACGGCGCTGCACTCGCGGCCGACTACCGGACCCGGCATGCTGCGCAGCACCGGGATCGCCCGCCACTCACAGCTGTCGCCGTGTGGGCGATCTGCGCCGAGACCGACGAGCGGGCCCAGTATCTGTGCTCATCGAGCCGGATGTCGATGCGGCTGCTGCGCCAGGGACAGCTGATCCCGGTGCCGCCGCCGGAGAAGGCGCTCGATTACCTGCGCTCGATCGGCCTGCCAACCGAGCATGGCTTCACCGACGGCCGCCGCGGCGTGATCGGCTCACCGGAAACGGTGCGCACCGGACTGCTCGAAATCGCCGACCACTACGGCGCCGAGGAGGTGATCGTGGTCACCATCACCTACGACCACGATGCCCGCAAGCGCTCCTACGAATTGATCGCCGACGCCGTGGGCCTCGAGCCGCGTCAGAGCGCATCGGACGCCAGCGGGCCCGCGGCCGACAGCAGCGACACTGCCGCCGACAGCAGCGAGCCCGCGGCCGACAGCAGCGACACTGCCGCCGAAAGCAGCGAGCCCGCGGCCGACAGCAGCGAGCCCGTCACCGCGGCGTGACGGACGACCCGTCACTTGCCAGACTCGGTGGGCGGCAGCGGATGTCCGTGGGCGCAGAGATGAACCGCTGCTTCTTGTCACAAGCAGCGCGTCGTGTCCCAAGACCTCTTGCCAACTGCGGCCCTTCCAAGCTCGCGTGCTCGGGGCTCGCAGGGCCGCGCCGCAACCCCCGAACCCGGCGTAGCGCCGGACGAGGGAGGGGTTTTGTTGCCTGTGGAAACAAAACCCCTCCCTCACACCCCGCGGCGGCACGCTGCCACCCTGCAATCTGGTCGCCGCACAATCGCCGTCGCGCGGCGCGTCCTCGCCGCCACGCCGGCGCAATTGGACGCAGGGCTGGGAGGCTGGCGTTTTTTTGGCTTGGAGAGGGGGCGACCGGAGCTCGCCCTGTTGTTGTCTCTGACGAAGACCGGCCACTGACGCGGCCTTCTGCTGCGCGTGGTCGTCAATGCTGGTGGTGACCTGAGCGGCCGACCATCGAGTAGTACTTGAGGGTTTGAGAGCACCAGGCTCTGGCCCGAGGGACACCAACCTCCTGCTAGGTCTGCAGGGAGGCGAGGGCGGCCTGCAGGAACCCGTTCGCGACCTCACGCGCGACCGGGTCGATCGGTATGAACCGCGGCACGTCCATCCGCGCGCTGAAGTCCGCGCTGAGCTCGGTTCCGTCGGGCCCGAGGTCTCGCAGCAGCCACGTGATCGTCAGTTCCTCGTGCTCGCCACGCTCATCGGTAACACGCGCCAGGGCTATTGATGTGGGCCTGATCGCCGCGACCGAGAGCCGCACGTCGAACTCCTTGCGCAGCGGGCCGGCCACGGCCGCCAGCACCGCGTCGACGGTGGTCGCCACGCCGCCCGCGTCGCGCTCGACGACGGTCACACTCCTCGCGCCGTCCGGATACCACTGCGGATAGCGATCGACGGCGAGCAGGTGCTCATAGACCGGCTCGATCGCCACCGCTGTCACGCCGACGGCGGTGGCTGTCAGATCCCTCGTGGCCACGTCGCGCAGATTACCCTGTGCGAGGTGGCGATCCTGGAAGGCACATCGAGCGCAGAGATCGACGCGCCGCTCGAGCGGGTCTGGGCGCTCGTCGCCGACGTCGAGCGAGCGCCCGAGTGGCAGGGCGGAATGCGGGCATTGATCGGCCGCGAGCGCGACGCCGAGGATCACGTGCTGCTCGCCGACACCGAGACGGACGCCAAGCTGAGAACGCTGAAGTCCCAGGTCCGCTTCACCTACACACCCCCGGTGCGTCTGCAGTGGACGCAGACACACGGCGATATCAAGTCCGTGGACGGCTCCTGGGAGCTCGAAGAACTGGGCCCGGAGCGGACCCGCGCGGCCTACCGTCTCGCGGTCGACCTAGGGCGTCTCGGTCTTCTGATTCGCGGACCGGTCGTCGACCTGCTGCGTGCGCAGCTCGCCGGTGCTCGCGCCAACGAGCTCAAGCGCGCGGTCGAGGCAGGCCGATGAGCGCCGAACCCCGCGACGCTCGCGAACCCCGCGACGCCCGCGAACCCCGCGACGCCCGCGAACCCCGCGACGCCCGCGAACCCCGCGACGCTCGCGAAATCCGCGACCTGGTGGAGAACTGGGCGCTGTGGCGCGACGCCCGAGACTGGGACCGCTTCCGCACGGTCTGGCACGACGACGGCCGCATGATGGCGACCTGGTGGCAGGGCCCCTTCGAGGACTTCATCCGAGTGAGCCAGGAGGGATGGGAGCGTGGCGTGCGGATCCTTCACTTCCTGGGCGGCTCGACGATCGACATCCGCCGCGACCGCGCCATCGCCCAAACGAAGATGACAATCACGCAGCGGGTCGATGTGCATGGTGTGACCTGCGACGTCATCTGCACGGGCCGGTTCTACGACTTCTTCGCCCGTCGCGATGGTCGCTGGGGCCTGGTTCTGCGCCAGCCGATCTACGAGATCGATCGAATGACCCCGATATCGCCCAACTCTCTACCTCAACTTGACAGTGAGCTTCTGGCCCGATTCCCCGACGGTTACAGGCATCTTGCGTACGTTCAGACGCTTGTCGGCTACCAGGTGAAGGCTGACATGCCTGGCCTCGAAGGGCCAGAACTGGAGCAGCTATACGCCGACGGCGCGGCCTGGTTGGAGGGCTGATCCCACCCCGAGCTCGCCCGTGCTCAGAACTCGGCGCGCATCCTCGCGATCTCGACGTCGGCCTGGTAGGCGGCCAGCTCCGGGAAGGCCAGCATCGTCGCGCCGACGCCGAGGATGCACCCAACGCCGCCGATCAGGACCGCGTTGGCGGCTCCGGCAAGTCCCGCAACCAGGCCCGACTCGATGTCACCGAGGCGGGGCCCGCTGGTCACCACCAGGCTGTAGACCGAACTCATGCGGCCGCGCAGGCGGTCGGGGGTGACCGACTGGCTGATCGTCGAACGGCAGATCGCGCTGAGGCCGTCAGCCCAGCCTGCCATGCCGAGCAGGATCGCAGCCGGAAGGATCGATCGCGCGAATCCGGCGGCACCGATTGCCACGCCCCACAGCAGAACCATCCCGATCGTGACGACGCCGAGCCTGTTGACACGCTCAACCCAACCTGACCCGAGCACCGCCACCGTCCCGCCGACAGCGATCGCCGTATAGAGGAGACCGGTGCCGCTCGCGCCCGCGTGGTAGATGCTCAATGCGAGAACCGCGAACAGCGCACGCGGCATTCCGAACAGCATGGCGTTGATGTCGATCACGAAGGATCCGGCGAGCGCCTTAGTCGAGGCTACGAACCGCAGGCCCTCGGCAATCGCCTCCTTGACGGGAGGATGGCCCTCGGTCGAGTGCGGTGGCTGCGGCCCGATCGCGATCGCGGCATACAGCATGCTCAGGCAGCTCACCGCATCTATCGCGTATATCCAGGACACCCCACCGAGCACTCCGATCAGGATCCCGCCGAGCGCAGGGCCGATGATGCCCGTTGCCTGCTGGGTTCCGTAGTTGAACGCGAGTCCAGCCCGCAGGAAATCCGGGCCGAGGATCCCGGGGATGATCGAGCCGCGTCCGACGTTGTCCAGCGCGGTGCAGCCCGCCAGAACACCACCGAGGACCAGGATCGCGATCACAGGCGGACGTTGGTCGACGAACGACAGAACGAACAGCAGCGTGGTGACCGCGATGATCCCCAACTGAGCCATGACGAGCACCGGACGGCGGTCGCGACGGTCGGCGATCGCGCCGCCGACCAGGGAGACGACGATGATCGGTCCGAGCTCGAACAGCCCCAGGAGTCCCACCAGCGTCGCCGAACGGGTGAGCGTGTATATCTGGAACGGCAGCGCCACCAGCACGGCCTGGGTCCCGAGGTTCGAGATGATCCCGCCGATCGAGACCAGACGGAATTCGCGTGACTCCCGGAACGGGGTCACGTCGACAACGACTTTCTTCAGCAGCGAGAGCAGAAGTCCGCAAGGTAGCGGAGTCGTTGGCCGACGCGGCGCAGCCTGACGGGGCGCTCGGTGCGACCCTTCCGGAGCGCAACTCAGGTATCAATACGGGCGTGCTTTGCGTCTACGCCGACTCGATCAACCCCGAAGACCCGCTCGCGGGGCTGGTCGTCGGTGAGCGCCCGGAGCCGGTCGAGCCCTCGGGCGACTGGGTGACGGTCGACGTTCGCGCTGCATCGCTCAACCACCACGATCTGTGGTCGCTGCGCGGCGTCGGCCTGCCGGCGGAGCGGCTGCCGATGATTCTCGGCTGCGATGCGACCGGCGTCGACCCCGAAGGCAACGAGGTGATCGTCCATGCGGTGATCGCCTCTGACGACTGGCGCGGTGATGAGACCTTCGACCCCAGGCGCTCGCTCCTTTCGGAGCGCTTCCAGGGGACGCTGGCCCAGCGGGTGACGGTGCCACGAAGAAACCTGGTCGCGAAGCCAAGCGAGCTCAGCTTCGAGCAGGCCGCATGCCTGCCCACCGCCTGGCTCACCGCCTACCGGATGCTGTTCACGCGTGGGCGGCTTGTGCCGGGACAGACGGTGCTCGTCCAGGGCGCCAGCGGCGGCGTCGCGACGGCCCTGATCCGTCTGGCCTCAAGCGCAGGCGTGCGCGTCTGGGCGACCAGCAGGACCGCGAAGAAACGTGAGCTGGCGGTGGCGCTCGGTGCCGACGCCGCGTTCGAGCCCGGCGCCCGGCTTCCCGATCGCGTCGACGCGGTGATGGAGACCACCGGTGCCGCCACCTGGTCGCACTCGGTCAGGGCGCTGAAGCCGGGCGGCACGATCGTGATATCCGGAGCCACCACCGGCGACGCTCCGCCTGCCGAGCTGACCCGGATCTTCTTCCTGCAGCTGTCCGTGGTCGGCTCGACGATGGGCACGAGAGACGAGCTCGAACGGCTTGCGCAGCTGATGGCAAGCGCCAGGATTGCGCCGACGATAAGTCAGACCCTGCCGCTGGCCGATGCGCGCGGCGGATTCGAGGCGATGCTCGCCGGCGAAACCAGCGGCAAGATCGTGTTCACCGTCTGACACCTCAGCCGGCCGCTCCTGTCGGCGCGCCGGCCCCACACTCGCCGATTCCCGCAAATAGCTCGGAAAACCTTGAACGGAGGGGGTCAACTGTGTGGTGCTGATGCCTCTTAAGGGCATGGAACTCACAGAGATGCAGGACCACATCGACCTGTTCGTCCGCAGCCTGATCCGGACCGGCTTGCTCCTGACGGACGTGGCCGCCGAGCTTGCCGAGTCACTGCCGTCGGCCGCCTGCCCCGGAGAGGAACCGGCAGCGGTCGTCCTCGGGATGGTCTGCGGCTCGATACGCAGCGTGCTCGAGACGGTCGAGCCCGAGCTGATTGAGGCGTCCGCAGAGCTGATGGAGATGGCGATCGACCGGGTCGAGGAGCACCTCAGGCTGGCGCTCGAGCTCGGCAGGCGTATGCAGGACGATCTGCCCGGCATCGGATACGGGTGAGCAGTAAAGGGAAAGCTGAACGACGGCTCCGGGCCTGTGACTGTGCACACCCCCCGGCCAGGCCGGCGCGACCGCGATCAGCCGGCGGCGCTGTGGACCTCATCAAGGTCGGCTCTCGTGAGCACCGAGAGGGTCGTAACGCCTATGTCTCCAAGCCGGTTATCCCCCGGCGAGCTCCTATCGATCGCGCAGATCACCGTGTCCACCGTCGCTGCGCGCTCGCGAAGTGCGAGCGTGGCGTCGCGGACGGCGCCGCCGGTGGTTATCACGTCCTCGATCAGCGTCACCCTGCGGGCGGCGACCTCGGCTCCCTCGGCCAAGCGGCAGGTGCCGTAGGTCTTGGCCCGTTTGCGGACGAACAGTGCCGGGATGCCCGTCAGTTGGCTGAGCATGGTGGCGATCGGGACACCACCCAGCTCGAGTCCGCCCAGCAGATCGGTCTGCCCCGGCAACAGCGGCACCATCTCCTCGGCAATGCGACGCAGCAAACTCGGATCGGACTCGAACAGGTACTTGTCGAAGTACTCGGTGGCATGCTTCCCCGATCGGAGGGTGAAAGAGCCGGTCAGGCGGCAGGCGGCGTCGATATCTGCGGCAAGCGAGCGGTGCTGCATGCGATCCGAATCCTCGGTCGGAGCGCCGGTCGATCAGCCGCCCAGTCCGCCGAACACGGCGAACGGGTTGGGCGGCGTCTCGGCCGAGATCGTGGCGTAGCTCGCCTCGACCTCGATCGTGCTGCCCTCAGGAGCCAGCGCCGAGATCCGATCACCAAGGGCCTTGGCGGCGTCCTCGTCCGCGGCGCCGACCAGCAGGAAGCGCCAGCGCCGAACGCATGGGATGCCCTGAGCCTTCAGCGCCTCTGACAGGGCAACCGTGTCCCGGTGTGAGTGGGTGTGCACGCGGACCTCGTACTCGGAGGCGTGCATCTCCGCGGACTCCTCGCGTTCGCGCTCGATCGTCTCCTCATGCTCGGCGGCCGTCGCAGCGGCTGTTTCGGGCAGCGGCTGGTCGGCGTCGACCCACTCCTCGGCGACCGGGTGCCAGCGTCGCAATGCAGTCTCGATCTTCGCGCCGGAGGGCGCCGCCAGCTGCGTCAGCGCGTCCGTCGCCTTCTCAGCCTGCGCCCGCGTGCCGGCGTAGAGGAACAGTTCGTTGCCGTCGAGGGAGACGATCACACGGTCTCCCGCGGCGTCCTCCATGCGGTGCTCGAAGTCGCCGTCGCGCAGCAGTTCGCTGAGGTTGGCCGCAGTCGCCGTGGTCGGGCAGGTGACCTGGACACGCCAGTCATCGTTCATCGGGGTTCCTTTCGTGGTGTGGGTCCACGGCCCGACAGCGTAGGGATTCGTCCGGAGTCCGGCCGCGAGACCGGTCGGGCGTGTTATCACGGCACGGAAACGTCTTCGGTCGTGGACGCCTGCGGCCCGTCGACCGATGGGGTGCGGTATTGGATCGTCAGCGTCCAGCGTCCGCTCGACAGCTGTCCGGCGGCCAGGAAGCGGCCGCTGCCCTGCCTGGTCACGTGCAGCGCGACTCGGTGACCGCTCTGCGTAGCTGTGACGGCGATCGTTGGCAGAGCGAGCCCGGTAACCACCGACAGCGTCACCGCGCCATCCGAGTCCGAGCTCCAGTTGCTGCTGACCCCGAACCAGGGCCTGACCAGCGAAGCTCCGCGCGCCACGCCGCGAACATTCTGGGCACCCGTCTCCGTCCACAGGGGACGCCCGGTCCAGCTGCAGCTGTCACCCGTCCGCTCGCAGACGGGCAGTTGGGGCAGCTCAGACGCCCAGCGGAACACCAGCGGGTCTGGGTTGTTCGCAGCGTGAATTCCGAACACCTCGGCATAGGACTCTCGGTTCTGGGTTGCCGCGGGCGCCGAGAGTCCGTCGTGGCTGTACCCCGCACCGACCGCGCAGCGGCTCCCGCAGGCGGTCGCGGCGGTGTCGCGGAGAATCGCGTCGCGGTGGCCCCAGCAACCGGATGCCGACGCCTGGGAGCAGGTGATGTTCTCCGTCGTGCCGTCGGGATAGGTGCCGTCGTCATAGACCCAGCCGACTGTGGCCAGAATCGGGTTGAGCTCTCCGCCGGCCCAGATCGACAGGAAGCCGCCGCGGGCTCCCGCACCGGCTCGCGTCGGATCGCCGCCGGCCTGCGCGCCGGATTGGGCGGCCGCATTCCAGTCGGCCGCAAGACCGGAGTCCGGTTTCAATCCGCGCGCCGTTCGTTCGAGCTCGGTCAGCACGAATGTCTGATCCGGGACGGTCAGATGACTCCAGTTTCCAGGCAGGATCAGGGGCCCGAGTTTCTCGCTGCGGCGGCCCGCATTGAGGATCGCGACGGACTCGTCGAGGCAGGTGGCCGAGTGGTCGCGCACGCCACGGCAGCTCGCCTGGGCATGCTCGTCGAGCACCAGCGAGCGATCCGGATGGAGCGGCGGCAACAGTGATGCCCGCGACGCAGGCGCTCGCGCGCCGGCAAGGACACATGATGTGACCACGAGCAGCACTGCCGTCGCGAGTCGCGGCCGGCTCAAACGCACGGCCTGATCACCCCGGCCTCGCCGTCAGGTCAAGCTCGAGCTGGAGCACCTCTGGCTCGAGCGGATCGCTGGTGGTACGGGGGCGACCGCGTTTTGACCAATGCGCGATCACCTCACGGGCCCGACATGTGCGGTAGGTGACCTTGCGATCCAGCGGCTGGATCGCAAGTCCGCCCGCCGTGATACCGGACACGATCGCGTGGAAACGGCGACCCAGCCGGTCGATTTCGACAATGTCTCCGCTCTCAATCCCCTCGAGTCGCATCAGAGCGAAAGCTTAGGATGGGCTGATCACGACTGCTCCAGGCCGCGGGAGGCTGCAGGTCTGCACCCCATCGGATCGGCAGCCCGCGTCGGACCTGGCGAGCGGCGCGCCGCCGCTTCGCCAGTCGGGCGAGGACCCGGGCTCAGCCCGCGTCCACGAACGCGATCACGCGGCAGGGGGACGCCTCGCCACCGATGATCGGAATCGGGAAAGCGCCGATCACACACCGCTTGGTTCCCACGCTCGCCAGATCGCCCCCAAGGTTCTCAATGTGGCAGATGCCCTTGCGGAACGGGACCCTGTGCATCACGAACAGATCGTCCGGCGGGAACAGCTCGTCGACGTCAAGCCCACTCTGCTGTGCAAACTGCGGTCCGATCTCGGGCCGCCACTTGGTGCGAATGCTCGTGTTGAGCGGGTTGTCGCCCGAAGCGCAGTCGAAGCCCGTCCAAGCCAGCTCCATCTCAGCGATCCATTCAGCCATCTCGCGCCCGCCGCCAGGATGGCGCAGGAAGTAGCGCTCCTCATCCTCCTCGGCGCAGCCGTTGTAGTAACGGCAGTAGCCCGTGTGGTAAAGCAAAATGTCGCCCTTGCGAACCTCGGCCCGGTCGGTGATGTGCCTGGGTTCGATCACGGCCCAATCATGCATCTCCTCTGAGATGTCGACAATCACACCCTCGCCGAGGAGCTTGCCCATCGGCACCGAAGCGATGTCTTTGCCCCCGGAGATGATGTGCATCTCGCCGTCGAAGTGCGTCCCGGAGTGAAGCGGCAGCTCGAGCATCTGCGACACGATCCCGTTGGTCGCATGGCGCTGAAAGTAGGAGAGCTTCGGCGACGGATAACCGACCCAGCCAGGTGTGTGGATCGAGAAGCGATGCGTGAGATCGATCGCGCGGACCCGCACTCCCGCTGCTCCGCCGAACGAGAGTTCGGCGACATCAACCGGGTCCGAGGCGATCTTGGATTCTGATACGGCCATGGCTGGCCCTCCTTAGGCGTTCATACGAAGTTGTGGATCTCAGGGGCAGTGACCCGTCAGGCGAGATGCCGGCGACGCGTGGCTGCACGTTCGCGGACGACGCATCAGACTGCCGCGCTTGCCTGATGAAGACGTAACGGCGTCGCGCTCTCAAGCGCTGGGGGACGACCGCTACGCCAGGCGTCGAAGGGCAGCGGTATGGTGACGATCTTGGGCGGTGCAGCCTGGTCGACACGAGCCATATCGGTGTTGACCTCGACCCGATGACCGCTGGGATCGCGGAAGTAGATGAAGATGTTGTTGCCGGCCACATGGCGGCCGATCGACGCGTCCAACTCGAGGCCGCGGGCTGCGATCGAGTCGGCGGTGGCGACAATCTGTGCAGTGGACGGCACCGCAAAGCAGAAGTGGTGTAGCGCGGGTTCCGGAGCCAGCAGCAACCCCACGTCGTGATGCAGGACGCCGGCCCGCATGTGCGTGTTGCGCCACGGCTCGCCAGGCGGCTGCACCGAGTCGCTGATCCGCAGACCCAGCACGTCGACCAGGAACGTCGCGGTTGCGCGAACGTCGTTGCACAGCAGGGTGATGTGCTCGAGCAGCACCGGACCGACGCCACGATGGTGCCTGGCGGGAACCGCCGCCATGACGTTGTATGGCCGCGGATCTGACTCGAGCACGAGCCTGAGCGCGTACCCGCCCGGAAGAACCGTCTCGAGTCCGCGATCAAGGCCCGGCTCACCGGTCATGTCGAGAGCGTTGACCGGAGCGCCGGCCTCGCGCAGGCGGTGTCCGGCGAGATCGAGGGCCTTGCCGCTTATGACCGACAGCGCAAAGTGGTCGATTGCCGGCTCCCCCTCGCACAACCGCAGTTCGAAGGTGTTGGACATGCCGGTCGCCAGGAACAGAGCGTCGCTGCGCTCCCCCACCACCGCCAGCCCGAACACATCTTCGTAGAAGCCCGCCGCGGCCCGTGGTTCCTGCGCACGAAGTGCGATGTGAGCCAAGCGGCTGATGATCGTCGGAGCGGTCATGCGGTCCTGGATATCATAAAAGTATTCGTATTACAAAGACGTTGTCGGTCATGAGACGGAGTCCGTCGGCGACCACCGGACCGGCCTCACGCAGGGGCTCCGACAACGCCCCGAGGGCCGCGCCGACCGACGCCTGATCGGCGATGGCTCGCCGGAGTTGGGCGAGCAGCTTCGGCCAACCGCGTGTCGTCGCTGCCGTCAGTCCTCCCGCGCGGCCGAACAGCACGGTGAGCCGGGTCCGTCCGCAACCGTATGAATCTCGTCCGCATCGGCAGCCAGACCGGCGAGCTGGATCTTGAGACCGCACTGGAGCCCCCGCCTCGGCTCCCAGCGGGAGGATCTGAGACTCGTACCCGCACGTTCGCAGCGGCTCACACGCAGCAAGCCCCGCGACCGATACACCGACGACGATCCGTATCGCTCAGTCGTGCAACGTGATCGCCTTCACCGGGCAACTCGCGGATGCTGAGCGCCTACTCGACCAGATCGGGTCCCAGCGCGTCCAACAGCAGCAGGGCCCTGTTGGTCACCTCGTCCAGATCGAACAGCTCAGGCGCCTCGATCACGCAGTTCGCGTAGCCCTGACACTTGACCAAGTCGAGTTCGATACGCACGCCCTATGCCTCACTGGTCGCTGATGAGGTTCATCGCATGACCCGCACGCTGCAGACGGGTTCGACCGCGTTGCCGAGATCTTGCTCGGCACCGGCGACCAGGATCCGATGAGCCAACACGAGGTCCTGTTCAACGCTGCCGATCGACTTGAATAGCAGCATCCCGCTGCCGGGGTTCGGTGCCTGCTCCAACCAATCACCGAGCACAACGGCATTGGAGCCATCCCATCCCATGCGCCTTGCGTCCTGCATGTCGCCGGGCTCGTGCAGCGCATCCTCGCAGTCGACGATCACCGAGGCAGCTCTGGCAACGACGTCGCCGGCAAGCTCATGGTGGTCTGGTCGCGTCGCACCCACCGCGGCGACAAGCGGCAGGTGCCGGACGTCGGCATAGTGCACGACCGGAGATGTGGCAGCCGTCGCGACGTAGGCGGCGTCGGCGCCCGCGATGGCCTCCTGAACCGAGGCCGCCGCCCGGACGGGAATCCCGAACTCCGCTGACATCAGCTCGGCGTACCCGTTGCGATTGGCAGGCGTGGGTGAGAACACGCAGGCACGATCGACCGACACTGCAGCAGCCAGGGCACGCAGACCTTCGCGAGCCTCCTCCCCGGATCCGATCACCGCGAGGGCGAGTGAGCGCTCTCCGAACACCTTCTGGAACGGGAGCGCCGCCGTCGATGACGTCCTCAAACTAGTGATTCTGCGACCGTCGACTATGCCCAGCGCTTCGCCCGTGCTGTTGCGGAAGAGGTGCACGTGGTAGCGCACATCCTTGCCGACGCGGTGGAACTCCTTGTACCCGATCAGGTCCACCCCAGGCAGGAGACCAACGAGGATTCGCATCCACGCGTGCTGATCGCCGATCTGCAGGCGTCCAGTAGTGAACTCTCGCGCTGCTACCAGCCTGGCCGTATCTCGGGCAGCCGCAAGACCGAGCTCGCTCGATGCCAGCGTATCGACGCAGTCCTCGTCAAGCAGCCGAATCATGCCGGGTTGCGCCCGCGGAAGAACGCCTCATCCGGCTCATCGTCGACAGCCACGCCGACAGCTTTGGCCGCCTGTCGCAGTTGGCTCATGTGCGCAGCACTGACACGCGCGATCGGCCCCCGCAGGGGGCCACCGTTACAGCCGGTCAACCAGCCCTGGTACTTCCAGACCATGCGCGGAACCAGCGATGTGAGCGCCACAGCCGCCGAGCTGATCGCCGTGCCAGCGCGGCGCACCGGCATCAGCTTCCAGTACAGATCCATGCCCTCGCGCCAGGTGGCAGGGTCCGCAAGCAGCTCAAGCATCCGCGGCACCGCAGGCCCACACGCGTCGTAGTTGGACGTGCCCATGAAGCGCATGCCGTAGTTGCGGATCCAGATCGGAGCATTCTGCTCGAGCGGGTCCGTCACCAGCACCTCGCCCTTGAAGCGCTCGAACACGTCCATCAGCCCGCCGACGTATGGGAGTCCCACCTCGTTCTTGATCCCCGCGATGTTCGGACAGGCGTCGACCAGGCGCTCGAGGAAATCGACGGGAAAGCCGGCCGGATGCAGGCGAGCGAAGTTCCATTGATCGATCGCGAAGATGAACACGCCGAGTGCAGTGGAGTCGACCAGCGCCCGGGTGTCCTCGAAGATCTCGTCGTACGAGGTCGGGTGGTAGTGCGCGGGATATGAGGGAAGCACGAAGTCCACCCCGGCCTGTTCGGCGTAGGCGATTGTGGCGGCCATCTCAGCGAAGGTCGGCTGGGCGCCATGCACGAAGGTCACGAGCTCGTCACCGGCCTCGGAGACGCAGATGTCGATCATCTGCCGGTACTCGCTCGCGGTGCTTCCTCCCTCCGCGACGATCAGGATCGCCGACATCCCGAGTTCCTTGTGGCGGTTCACGTCAAAGCGAATCGCCGTCTCGTTCAGGCCCGAGACATCGGCCGTGAACGTGGGTAGCACGCAGCCGCAGCAACCCGACAGCTCGCCAAGCGCCCAGGCGCGCGGATCGGCGTCGTACTTTGCCACGGCGCTATCGTACTACAAAACCCATATACGTCTGAACGGAGGCGGACAGGCGGCTTGACAAGGCCAAAAGGCGACAGGGCTTGATGGCAGTTGACATCAGAAAGCATTCGTAATACAAGATGGCGAGATGTCGACCATAGACACGCAGTCGCATTGGTTCTCGCGGACGCTGCTCGATTCATACCTGGAGTTCGATCGGTATCCGCGCTGTCGCCGTGACGGCGATGACTACCAGTTTGAGATTGCACCTGATCGCTGGATGCCGATCGGTCCCGCGTTTTACGACCTGGATCACCAGCTGCAAGCCTGCAGTGCGGCGGGCATCGACGCGGTCATCTCAAGCTCGGCATCGTTCGGCGACGTCGATCGTCACCCGCCAGCACTCGCTCGTGAACTGGCGACCGCGGTCAACCGCGAGCGCGCCGAGGCGCAGCAGGCGCACCTCGGAGTCTTCCACGGCCTGGCGACCCTGCCCTGGCAGGACGCGGACGCAGCGATCGAAGCGCTCGATCAGGCTGTGTGCGATTTGGGTCTGCGCGGCGTCCTGATCCATTCGAATATCGATGGTTCACCGATCGACTCCGACGCTTGCAGGCAGATCTATCGGCGTATCGCCGAGCTTGACGTCCCCCTCTTCATTCATCCGGCGCTGACGCTTTCCGAGGACAAGCTCCGCGACTGGGGTCTCGAGTACCTCGTGGGCTTCATGTTCGACAGCAGCGTGGCCGGTCTGCGTCTGGTGGTGAGCGGGATCTGTGCCGAACTTCCGAACCTACGGGTCGTGTTGCCTCACTGCGGCGGCACGCTGCCGTATCTCGCCGGGCGGATCGACGCGGCCCACTCGCGGCCGTTCTCACTCGGACGCACCCTCGATCCACTGCCCAGCGAGCAACTTCGGCGCTTCTACACCGACACGCTTTCGCGAAGCAGGGAGACGCTCGAGTTCGCGCAGGGATTCTTCGGAGACGCACACCTGCTGTTCGGCTCGGACTACCCGTTCTTCCCGATCGACGCCGAGCTCGGATTCGTTCGTTCCACGCTCGCGCCGGAGCAGCACGGGGCTGTGTTCGAGCACAATGCCCGGCGCCTACTGTCCCCCTCAGCGCAACCGGAGAGAGCATGACGCACGCACTCGGGGTCTCGGACCACATCAAGGAGCGGATGCGCAAGCTCCGCGGCGATGTGAGGATCTACAAGGATCTTCAGCCCGATAGGACGGCGCTGGTCATCATCGACATGCAGGCGGCCTTCCTCGAGCCCGGTGGTGTGATCGAGGTGCCGGCATCACGCGGGATCGTCCCCAACATCAACCGTGCGGCAAGCGGCTTCCGCGAGCTGGGCATGCCCGTGATCTGGATCCGCTCCATGCATCCCACGGGCGCTGCGGACTGGCGCCATTTCTTTGATCACTTCGTGCATCCCGACCGGCGTGAACGGGCTGCCGCAGCGATGTCCGACGACGCACCGCCCTCTCGGTTCTACAAGGAGATGGACGTCCGAAAGTCTGACTACGTGGTGATCAAGAACCGCTACTCGTGCCTGATCCCCGGCTCCTCGAGCCTGGAGCGTCTCCTTCGCAGCCAGGGTCGGGACACGATCGTGCTCGCAGGCACCAAAACCGACATCTGCGTCGAGTCGACAGCCCGCGACGCGATGATGCTCGACTTTCGTGTTGCGGTGCTCTCGGACGGCACGGCGACGCTCAGCGACGAGGAGCACCAGGCGGCGCTGAACGTTCTGATCCAGGAATTCGCAGATGTACTCACGGTCGATGAGGTCCTGGGCGAGCTCCAGGCCAACGCGGCCACTGCCAACCACTGACCGGAGCAAGATCAAGACATGGCAACGACAGAGGGCCAAAGTTTCACGCGCCTTGACCCAGTGACGTTTGAGATCCTCAGCTCGCGGCTGGCGGCGATCAACGACGAGGCGGCGATGACGATGCGGCTGGTCTCCGGATCACCGGTCGCCAACGAGGCCTACGACATGAACGTGGGTCTGATGAACGCCGACGGAGATTGCGTCGCGATCGGCCTCTATATCTCGATTCACGCGCTCGCTCTGACCGCCACGGTCAAGGACATCAAGCGCGACTATGCGGATGATCCGGGTATCAACCCGGGTGACGTATTCATGTGCAACGACCCGTATGTGGGGGCGTGCCACCAGATGGACGTCACGGTCGTCGCCCCGATCTTCGTTGATGAAGAGCTCGTCGGCTGGACCGGATCCACGGTCCATCAGATCGATCTCGGCGGACCCGTCGAGGGGCAGGTTCAGATCGGCGCGCAGTCGATCTGGGGCGAGCAGCCGATCTTCCCACCACTCAAGATCGTTGATCGCGGCGTGCTTCGCCGCGATCAAGAGCGTGAGTATCTCCGGCGCACCCGGTTGCCGGCACTGACGGCCCTGGACCTGAAAGCGATGATCGCAGGCTGCAACGTCGCTGTGGAGCACGTCCAGGCGCTGGCCGGACGGTACGGACGGGAGTCCGTGGAGGCGGCGATCGAGGACATCAGCGACGTGACCGAGGCGCGTTTCAGGGCACGTCTGCGCGAGCTGCCCGACGGAACCTGGACGCACCGGGGCTACATCGAGTACGACGACATCTATCCGATCATCGTCTCGGTCACCAAGCATGACGACTCGCTCGTGATCGATTTCACCGAGACCGCGGACCAGGCACCGGCGGTAATCAACTGCACG
Source organism: uncultured Conexibacteraceae bacterium (assembly GCA_963848435.1). Classification (GTDB taxonomy): domain Bacteria; phylum Actinomycetota; class Thermoleophilia; order Solirubrobacterales; family Solirubrobacteraceae; genus Palsa-465. The sequence continues at coordinate 497,594 of CAWKDQ010000012.1, forward strand.
CGGCCGGCCTGCGTCGGAGCGACGATCGCGGCCGTGCTGCCATACCTCTGTTTTGACATGCCGTGGTCGCCTGCCGGACTCCAACGCGCGATCGAGGTGAGGACGCGAGAGGGCAGTGTCGTTCACGCCGCCTGGCCCGCGGGCGTCTCGAAGGCGACGACCACCGGAAGCTTCATGTCGACGATCAGCACCAGCGTGTGCCTGGCCAAGATGCTGGCCGCCAGCGAGCAGCACCGAGAACAGTTCATGGCGACGTGGATGGGCGGCCTGTTCGTCGAGGACGTGTTCGGCATCGACCAACGTGGCGAGTTCTTCGGGGCGGCGATCCTGGATGCGATGGCCGGCGGCTCCGGAGCCAGGGCGCGTGCCGACGGCCTTGACGCCGGCGGCTTCCTCGACTCCCCGTCAGCGATCATCGCCAACGTCGAGGACTACGAGTACAGCTACCCGTTCCTGTACCTGTATCGGCGGATCCAACCTGACACCGGCGGAGCCGGAATGTTCCGTGGCGGCGCCACGCTCAGCATGGCTTATGTCCTCCACGACGTTCAGGAGTTACCGACGAAGATCATGCACGCCATCGGGACCCAGCAGCCGGGCGCCGTCGGTGTGGCGGGCGGCTATCCGTCCTGCACCAACCAGTTCGTCATCAAGCGCGACACCAACATCCACCAGCTGCTCGACAGTGGCGTGCTCCCGAGCGAGATCGACGAGATCGACGGTGAGCTCGAGATCTTCACGGACAGCATCGTCCGCAGCTCACAACGGCGGAACGACGTGTACCGCCTGATCGCGATGGGCGGCGGCGGCTACGGGGATCCTCTGGATCGCGAGCCGCGTCTGGTGCTCAAGGACGTGATCGCCGGAGTCGTCAGCGTGGAGCAGGCGCGTGAGCGCTACGGCGTGGTCATCGGTGCCGATCGGACATCGGTTGTGCGATCCGGCACCGACCGGCGGCGCGAGCAGATCCGTGAGGAACGGCGAGAGACGGCGAGCGTTCAGTCGCCTGGCCGCATCGGTGAAGGGGGCGCACGATGAGCGCCAACCGGACCGGCGCGGTGATCGCCGTGGATAGCGGTGGCACCTTCAGTGACTGCGTGATCCTTGATCCGGACGGCAGGGTCACGATCGCCAAGGCACCGTCGACCCCGGGGGATTTCTCGCTTGGCGTGATTGCCTCGGTTGCAGCGGCGGCCAGCCTCAGGGGTATGGAACTCGACGAGGTGCTGCGCTCGGGTGGGGTGTTCGGCCACGGGACCACGGCCGCGACGAATGCGCTGCTGACCCGCACCGGGGAGCGTGTCGGCCTGTTGACCACCAAGGGACACGAGGACGCCCTGATCGTTGGCCGAACCATCCAGAAGGCCGCGGGTCTGACCACCGCCGAGCTGACCAACCTCGCTCGTCTGGAGAAGGCTGAGCCGCTGGTGCCGCGGCATCTGATCCGTGGAGTGACCGAGCGGGTCGACTACAAGGGCGCCGTGATTGTGCGGCTCGACCTCGATGAGGCTCGGAGGGCCCTAGCCGAGCTGGTCGAGGCGGGCGTGCAGGTGGTGGCCGTCTGCTTTCTGTGGAGCTTCATCAACGACCAGCATGAGCGCGCCGTCCAGGAGATGATCTCGACCGATTTCCCGACGCTCTCGGTCACCGCCTCCCACGAGGTGGCACCGGTGATCAAGGAATACGAACGCTGCGCGACGACGATGCTCAACGCGTATCTCAGCGGAGCCACCGATCGCCACCTCACGGCTCTCGAGGCCCGCCTCGAAGAGGCGGGCTTCGGCAGCGGACCACTGATCATGCAGTCGTCCGGTGGCGTCACGTCGGCCGCCAAGGCGAAAGGCCACGCGGTCCGCCTGATCTCATCCGGGCCTGCCGGCGGGCTTGTCGGCGCCGCCGCGATCGGAAAGGCACTCGGATATCCGAACATCATCACCACCGACGTCGGCGGCACGAGCTTCGATGTCGGGCTTGTGGTCGATGGGGAACCGCTGGTCAACAGCCGGCCGGTGTTCGACAAGTACCACACGGTCCTGCCGATCGCCGACGTCGCATCGATCGGTGCCGGCGGTGGCAGCATCGCCTGGATCGAGCCCGCGACCGGACAGCTGAAGGTCGGTCCGCAGAGCGCCGGCGCCGATCCAGGTCCCGCCTGCTACGGGAACGGCGGCACCGAACCGACCGTGACGGACGCGAACGTCGTGCTCGGACGGATCGACGCCGACTCCTTCCTCGGTGGCGAGCGGCCGCTCGACCGTGATGCGGCCGTCCGCGCGATCAGTGATCGGCTCTGCGGTCCCTTGCGGCTGTCCCTGGAGGAGGTCGCGATCGGAATCGTCGAGATCGTCGATGCCCGCATGGCCGACCTGGTCAGGCGCGAGACGGTCGGGCGAGGCTACGACCCGCGGGAGTTTGCGATGTTCGCGTTCGGCGGTGCCGGCCCGCTCCATGTCGGCGCCTACGGCGTCGATGTCGGTGCCAAGGCGATTGTGGTCCCGGCGCTTGCATCGGTGTTCTCGGCCTTCGGGATCGCAGGGGCAGACGTCGTCTCGATGCAGCAGATCAGCGATCCGATGATCGCGCCGCTCGATCTCGAGAGGCTCAACCGGATCTACGAGGAACTTCGCGCCGCCGCGGTCGCTGATGTGCAGAGTGACGGGATCGCTCGCGAAGATGTGACCCTCCGCGCCGAGATCGAGATGCGTTACCGCGGTCAGGTGCATGAGGTGCGTGTCCCGGTTCCGTCACAGACGCTCACCGAATCGCAGCTCCAGGAGATCATGTCGGAATTCGAGGGCCGCTACACGCGGCGTTACGGAAAGGGCACCGCGCACGAGGAGGCGGGGATCGAGGCTCGCACCTATGTGGTGCGCGGCGTCGGCCGTCTTGGCACGCCGTCGCTTCAGGTGGAGCCACTCGGACCCGAGGATCCGAGCGAAGCCCGGATCAGCGAACGCCCTGTCTACTTCCGCCAGCGCGGCGGTCACCTGCCGACTGCCATCTACCGCTGGGAGGATCTGAAACCAGGCCACGTCCTGGATGGGCCTGCGGTTGTCGAAGCCGTGACGACGAGCACCGTGGTGCACCCAGGGCAGCGGGCCCGGGTCGACGGACTCCAGAACGTACTGCTCGAGACAGTCTGAGATCGCATGCCGAACATCAATGAGTTCCTGCGAATCACCGGCAGCGGCGCCGACGCCGTCACCGCCTGCACCTGTGGCCAGGAGCTTGCGCCGGCCACCGCCAACTACAAGGAACACGTACCGGTCCGAGAGCGACCCGTTCAGGCGGCCGGCCCCTGGGTGGACCCCCACGACATCGGAGCCGGTCGCTTTGTCTGCCGGGAGTTCTTCTGCACCGGCTGCGCCAGACTGCTCGACGTCGAGATCGCTCAGGCCGGCGAGCCGTTCCTGTGGGATGCTCGCCTCAGGATTGACTAGGAAGCGGTCATTGACACCAAATCCGTTGACAGTGAACACAGGCAGCACGGATCTGAGCGCCCTGATAGTCGGCGGAGGAATCGGCGGCATGTCCGCTGCGATCGCTCTGCGGCGCAATGGCGTGTCGGTTGCTCTCATCGACAAGGATCCTGACTGGAGGGTCGCCGGGGCAGGCATCACGATCACGGGACCAACGCTGAGGGCGTTCAAGCAGCTCGGAGTGTTCGACGAGATAGCCGAACAGGGCTACGTTGGCGATGGCATCCGGGTTTGTAACGTCGAGGGCGAGTTCATCGCCGATATCCCGACGCCGATGCCGGCCGAGGCAGGCGTTCCCGGTTCTGGTGGGATAGCGAGGCCGGTGTTGCATTCGATCCTGTCTCGGCGCACGATCGCCGAAGGCACCACGGTTCGTCTAGGTGTCGAGGTGGCGTCGCTCGTCCAAGACGAATCGGGCGTCTCTGTGGTCCTGAGCAACGGCAGCGCCGAGCGTTACGACCTTGTGGTGGGAGCAGACGGCATCCGGTCAACGACGAGAGCGCAGATCTTCCCCGACGCGCCGATGCCTAGACACACCGGGCAGTGCACCTGGAGGATCTTTGCGAAGCGCCCACCGAACGTGGACCGGCGCCACTACTATCTCGGCGGTCCGGCCAAGGTCGGATTCACTCCGATCTCGTCAGACATGATGTACATGTTCGTGAACGAGAAGTCTCAACCGAAAATCCTGGGCCAAGCCGATCTGGTCGAGGGACTGTTAGCTCTTCTTGACGGTTATGGAGGCCACATCACCCAGATCCGCAAGAGCATTACGCAGACGACGGAGATAGTTCTGCGTCCCCTGGAGGCATTCGTGCTTCCGATGCCATGGCACATGAACCGCGTAGTGCTTATCGGAGATGCGGCACATCCCACGACGCCGCAGCTGTCATCGGGCGCAGGGATGGCAGTCGAAGACGCGATCGTTCTGGCAGAGGAGATCCAGACTGCCTCCTGCGTGCCTGACGCCTTTTCTGCCTACGCGATGCGCCGCGAGGAGCGTTGCAGGCTGGTGGTGGACAGCTCAGTGGCCATTGGCGAGCTCGAGCAGGCACACGCGCCGGCAGAGCAGTCAACCGCGATCGTGGAGCGGGTGTTGCTCAAGCTGAGCGAGCCGTTCTAGGGGCTACACCGAATGTTGCGGACGGCGTCCTTGAGGAACTGGTCGGCGTAGCTTCCCGGTTTGAGTTCGCAGCGCCCAGGGCTGAGGCGGACGAATATGCCGAGCGCGTCCACCGCGACCTGTCGAAGTCGCAGCCAAGAACCTCCGTCACAAAAGTCACACCAATCAGATCACCGGTGTTCGCAAAGGTCCACCCGTGGTATGGACAGCGGAGGTGAGACGCGTTCCCGCACCTCAGCCAGGCGCAGCGCAACACCGCGATGCCGACATGCGTTCGCGAGCACACGGATCCCACCGTGCTCATCACGAGCGACGATCACTGGGTCGACGCCGAGGGGTCTCAGAATGCCGTCTCCCGGTTCCGGAATCTCACTCTCGCGAGCGAGAATAGCCAGCATTTCTGGAAGATCGCCTCGTGCTCGCGCGTGACGACGTCAGCGTCCCTCTACGCGCGTCTCTTGACGTCGAACCGGCCATCGCGATCGAAGATCAGGGTCTTGCCATGGGTTGATCCTCGGCAATTCGCTTTGATGTGTGGGCGTCTTTCAGCGTCGGTCAGCAACAGCTGCGCCACTCACGCTGTGGTAGCCTTGCGTCGATCGTAATACGAATGTCAAGCTGCGAATGCTGGAGCCTGCACCCGTGATCCAATGCACGGTCAACGGAGTCGCGACCGAAATTGACGTGCCCGAGTACTGGACCCTCGCCGACGCTCTGCGCGACTCGCTCAAGCTCACCGGTCTTCACCTCGGCTGTGAGCACGGCGTCTGTGGAGCTTGCACGGTGCTGCTGGACGGAGAGCCGGTGCGTTCGTGCATAGTGCTGGCCTCCCAGGTCGAGGGACATGACGTGCGCACGATCGAGGGCCTGTCACCAGACGGCGGTGAGACGTTGCACCCGGTACAGCAAGCATTCAGCGATTACCACGCTCTCCAGTGCGGCTTTTGCACCCCCGGCTTCATCATGCTGGCCACCGGGGTTCTCGATCGCGAGCCCGATGCGTCGCCCGAGCGTCTCCGGCATCTGCTGTCCTCGAATCTGTGCCGTTGCACCGGCTACAAGCCGATTCTGGCCGCCGTCGCCGCAGCCCAGCAGGAGATGCGCGATAAGTGAAGGCTACGCCGCCTCTCGCCGGGTCGAAGCTCGGCCAGGCGATACATCGGCTCGAGGATCGCCGCCTGATCACGGGCAGCGGTATCTACGTTGCCGACGTCAACCGTCCGGGACAGGTCTGGGCCAGGATCGTGCGCAGCCCGGTCGCGCACGGGCGGATCCTCGATATCGACCTCGATGCGGCGCGCGAGATGCCGGGCGTCATCGGCGCGTTCAGCGCCCGCGACGCGCCTGAGCTGGCGTCGGCACAGATTCCCCTGCGGCTGGAGGCGGGCGAGGACTCACCGATTCCCGACTGGGGGCTGCAGCCGATCATCGCCAGTGACCGTGTGCGGTTTGTCGGCGAGCCGGTCGCCGTGGTCGTCGCATCCGACCCGTATCTCGCAGAGTCCGCGGCCGAACAGGTCTGGGCCGACATCGACGAGGAGGATCCGGTGCTCGACGCACTCGAGGCACTCGCTGGACGGGCTCTGCTGCACCCGGATATCGGCACCAACATCAACGTCGATATGAGCTTCGCCAACGGGGTCGACATCGACGAACTGTTCGCGAGCGCCGACGTGGTGATGTCAGAGCGCTTCCGCATGCATCGGCACAACGGCACGCCATTGGAGACGCGGGGGCTCGTGGCCGAGGTCGGAGACGACGGACGCCTCACGGTCTGGGGATCGGCGAAGGTCAAGCACTTCAACCTCCGGGCCGTCGCCGATGTCCTCGGGCTTGAGCCGAGCCGGATCCGATTCCTCGAGACCGAGGTGGGTGGTGGCTTCGGCGCGCGCGGCGAGCTCTATCCCGAGGACTACCTGGTGCCCTGGCTGGCGATCAGGCTCGGGCGTCCCGTCAAGTGGATCGAGGACCGCGCAGAATCCCTGATCGCGCTGAATCAGTCCCGCGAGCAGGTCGTCGAGCTCGAGGCAGCTGCTGACTCCGACGGCCGCCTGCTGGCGTTCCGCAGCCGCAACATCGCCTCCCTCGGCGCCTACATGCGAACCAACGGGATCGTGCCGCCGATGTTGTGCGGGCAGTCCATGCACGGGCCGTACAGATGGACAGGATATGAGTCCCACGCGCTCGGAGTGCTCACGAACAAGACGCCGCTTGGCACCTTCCGGGGGCCCGGTGAGGTCGAGGCGACCTTCGCCAGGGAGCGCATGCTAGACATGATCGCCGAGCGTGTCGGCCTCAGCCCGCTGGAGCTCCGTCGCCGGAACCTGCTGCCCACGGAGGACCTGCCGCACCTCGTGACGCTCAGCGATGAGGACAACGATGTACTCCGATTCGGCACCGGGAACTACGCGGAACAGCTCGACTCCCTGCTCGAACACGTTCAGTTCGAGACGCTCCGCGAGCGGTACTCGGATGAGAGCGACCCGGACCGGCTGCTCGGCATCGGACTGGCCTGCTCGACGAGTGAGAGTGGTGTCGGTCACTCCGAGTGGGCGCGCGTGATCGCTCAGCCGGATGGAACCTTCATGGCCTATGTCGGCATCGCCTCGGTCGGACAGGGAATCGGGACGGCACTGACCCAGGTGCTGGCGGACCAATTCGAGGTCGAGCTCGACCGCGTCCGCGTGACCCACCATGACACCGACGAGGTCACCGACGGCGAGGGAGCCTTCGGCGACCGCGGCATGATCTTCGGCACCGGCGCGATCCTGCTGGCGGTTGAGCAGCTCAAGCAGACCGCTGCGATGGCCGTCGCCGAACAGGCCGGAATCACGCCTGAAGCCGTGAGTGTGGTGGGCCACCATGTCGTCTGGGGGGAGAACCGCGTACCGCTGAGCGAGCTGAACGTCTCCGGTGAGGCCACCTACGTCCCCGGCGGAGGAACACACTTCTCGTTCTGCGCCGCGGTGGCCGTGGTTGCGGTGGATCGGCGGACCGGCAAGGTGACGCTGCTCTACTACGGAGGCTGCTATGACGCGGGCCGCGCCGTCAACCCGCTGATGCTCGAAGGACAGTTCACCGGCGCTGCGGCACAGGGGCTCGGCGGAGCGCTGCTAGAGGAGTCCGCCTACGACGACTCCGGCCAGCCACTGTGTGGGACCTTCATGGACTACATCATGGCTACCGCAGCCGAGATGCCGCAGATCGACTCGCTTCTGTTCGAGTACCCGGAGACCGCCACCCCGCTGGGTATCAAGGGCGGCGGAAACTCGGGCATCGTCTGCACACATGCTGCGGTCGCGAACGCCGTATGCGACGCGCTCCGGGAGTATCGCGTGCAGCTCACCGCGATGCCGCTGCGAGCCGATTCGGTTCGAGCCCTGATCCGCTCGGCCGCTGTGTCGAGATGAAGCTGCCGCCGTTCACCTACCACCGCCCGGTTTCGACCGAGCATGCACTCGAGCTCCTGGCTGAGGCCGGCTCCGAGGCAAAGCTGTTGGGCGGCGGGCAGAGCCTGCTGCCACTGATGGCGCTGCGGATGGCGGCACCGACCGCGCTGATCGATGTTGGCTCGCTCGATGAGCTGCGTTATGTCAGTCGAGGGGACGGTGCGATGCGCGTCGGCGGCGCCACTCGCCATGTGATGCTTGAGCACGAACTCCACGCGGACGGGCGTGAGGCGTTTGCCGATGCGCTGCCGCTGATCGGACACCTGCCGATTCGCACTCGCGGCACGATCGGCGGTTCACTCGCGCATTCCGACGCGACGGCGGAGCTCCCGCTGCTGGCGCTCACATTCGATGCTGCGATCGTCGCGCGCTCGCGCGAGGGCGAGCGCGTGTTGCCCGCGGCGTCGTTCTTCGCAGGGATGCTGACAACCGCGCTCGAGCCCACCGAGATGGTGTCCGAGGTTCGTTTCCCGGATCCCCCGGCCGGCGCGGCAAGTGCCTTCGAGGAGTTCAGCGAACGTGCGGGTGACTTTGCGCTGGCGTCAGCCTGTGTTGCTGTCTTGACCGATGCGACCGGAACCTGCAACTGGTGCCGGGTCGGGCTCGGGGCCGTGTCGGCGACGCCTGTTCGTTCTCCCAGCGCAGAGGGTGCGTTGCTGGGCCAACGACTCAGCGAGGAAACGATCCGGGCAGCCAGCGCGGCAACGCTGAACGACTGCGAGCCTCGCGGCGGCCTACATTGCAGCTCCGAGTTCCGCGGTGAGCTGCTCGTCACCGTCACGGAGCGTGCGCTGCGACAAGCCGTCAACAGGTCCACAGGGGGTGGTCATGCAGGTTGAGAACGTCTTCGAGGTCGACCAGCCCCGCGAGGCGGTCTGGGACGTGCTGATGGATGTTCCGCGCGTGGTCCCATGCCTCCCCGGCGCCGCGCTCACCGAGACGATCGACCAGGACCATTGGAAGGCAGACCTGACAGTGAAGCTCGGGCCGGTGTCAATGGCGTTCGCATCGGACATCGTCCGGAAGTCCGCAGATGCGGAGGCGGGCACGGTGGTGTTGACGGTCAGGGCGCGTGAGAAGAGCGGGCGCGGAGCCGCCTCAGCAGACATCGAGTCGGTGCTCGAGTCCGTTCCGGGCGGAACCCGGGTCACCATCACGAACCAGATCCGATTGCAGGGCGCGGTCGCGCGTGTGGGTCGCAGCGAGATCGTCGAGGAGGTCTCGCAACAGATGGTCGACAACTTCGCTACCCGACTGAAGGCCCAGATGACCGGGGAGACCGGGTCTCAGGTGACGCCGGCCGAGCCGCCCTCGATCATTCGCATGTTCCTAGTCTCCCTGCGACGGCGGCTGCGCCGCCTCTTCTCGCGCGGCTGAGCTCCACCGGCTCGCGCGTCCGGGCAGCGTTACCGGCGCGGGGCCTCCGACTCGGGCGCTACCAGTGGCGATACTTCGAGCCTGGATGATCAGCCGCCAGGTAGGGCCCGTTCCCCACCAGGCGCTCCCGCAGCGTCTGCTCTGCGTAATCCTCCCGGAATCCTCCGCGCTTGCGCAGGATCGGGAGGACGTATTCCACAAAATCGGCGATGGTTCCCGGCTGGATCGTCGGGTTGACGAGGAAGCCGTCCAGATCCGCGCCCTTGACCAGCGCGCATAGGGCATCGGCGACATCCTCGGGGCTGCCGACCGTCGCCCTTGCTCGTACGCCGTGCTCGTGCCACGCCTTCAGCACCTCGCCGACTGTGCGGTCACCGAACCGCGACACCTGAGTTCTGCCGAGCTCCGTGTGAAGCTCTCGCATCGGCATGGCCGGGTCGTACGCTGACAGGTCGAGACCCGTGAACCAGGCGTATGACGCGAGCGTGATCTCCGGACGCTGGGCGTCGAGGATCTCCTGATGCCTGCGCTCCGCCTGCTCGCGCGTCGGCGCAATCACGATCGCAATGCCGGCGAGAACCTTCAATGAGTGGGGGTCACGGCCAACCTTGACGGCCTCAGCGCGCACGCCGTCGACGTAGCCGCGAAGCTCGTCAACGGTGTTGCCGGACACGAAGACGCATTCGGAGTGGGTCGCGCCAAACTCGCGGCCTCGGCTCGAGCTGCCGGCCTGGAACAGCACCGGGGTTCCCTGCGGCGTGTAGGAGGAGTTGCCGTAACCGGCCGTCCTGTAATACGGACCCTCATACTCGATCCGGTGGACCTTCGAGGGATCGGCGTAGACGCCCTCCTTGTCGAGCACGATCGCGTCACGGTCCCAGGAGCCCTCCCACACCCGGTAGACGACCTCCATGAAGTCGTCGGCCTGGTTGTAGCGCTCATCGTGCGGGACCGCGGTGATCCCGAAGGCGCTCGCCGCCGTGTCGGCAGCCCCGGCGGTGACGATGTTCCATCCGGCCCTGCCGCCGCTGTACTGGTCGAGCGTGGAGAGCCGCCGCGCGAACCCGAACGGCTGCTCCACCAGCGTGGCTCCGGTTACGACCAGACCGAGGTTGGTCGTCAGCGGAACCAGCATCGCCGCCAGCATCACGGGATCGAGCCGTGGAAGCTCGAGCCCCTCGATGCTGGCGATCTCAGGACGCTGACCGTTGATCTCGGCCCATCCCCAGGAGTCTGCGAGGAACAGGAAGTCGAGCTTCCCGCCCTCGCAGATCTCGGCGATGTTCTTCCAATAGCTCAGCCGATCGAAGTGATACCGCTCGTTCTCTGGATGACGCCATAGCGCCGTACCAGTGTCGTTGGCCTGTGGATTCTCGAACAGGCCGACATGGAGCTGCTTCATTCGCTTGGGTATCTCGTTCGTACCGGCTGACCCAGGCAGACCGGCTCAGATCACGTCCCGGGCCAGATCAGCTGGTTCTTCTTGTTGTAGAGGCTCTGCACCAGGGTCGTGTTCTCGACCTTCTGCGTGAGCGCCGGCACCTTTTCCGTCGACGTCATCCCCGCCTGGTGGCCCCAGCGCTTGACGAGACCCAGGCTGTACTTCCATTCAGCAGTCGTCTCAGCAGCCCACGGCTTCGGTGACGAGGTGATGAACTTGGACTCGATGCCCCAGATCGTGTTGGTCAGCGACGGCGGGAACGATGCACCCTGGTTGTTCGCGGCAGCCTGCGCCGCCATGTAATTGGCACACACCGACTTGCGGGCTAGGCAGTAGTTGAGCGCCTTCAGGTCGGCCCTCATGAAATCGCCTGCAACAGCCGTGTGCTGGGACAACCAGGTCCGGTTGAACTGCATGACGTTGTACGTGCCGTGGACTCCGTACTGCGACGGCAGGAACGAGTGATATGGCTGGCCCGACGCGGCCAGAGCCGAGCCCTGGTTCGACCTGTAGCCGATCAGACCGTCAACGATGCCGCGCGTGACAACCGTCGGGTCGTACGAGGTCATCTTCACGAAGTTGATCTTCGAGATGTCGACGTTCGCGTTGAAGAGCATCTGCAGCGCCGATGGCGTGATGTTCGTGTAATAGCCGAGCGTTCCACCCTCGAGGCCCCTCAAGGTGGGGACACTCTGGTTGGTGTAGATCGCCGACGGGTCGGTCTGACCGTAGGTCGCAACCGCCGTGATGTTTGCGCCGGTGGCGGCGGTCAGAAGCGCGTCGGCGGCTGTGCCGATACCTGTGACCTGCGCGCGGTTTGAGGAGACCAGTTCCTCACCTGTGAACGAGGCCGCGTTCATCGAGACCTTCAGGCAGAGGTCCTTGAAGTAACCGAGCTTCTGCGCCATGTACACGTCCACGATTCCTGCCGACGCGTCGTATGAGAACGGAGAAACGAAGTTGATCGTGCCGGCAGCCGAGTTCCGATGGCAATCCTGCGCCGGGATCAGCGATTTTGCCGACGCGGCGCCGGTTCCGGCAAATGCGCACCCAGCCAGCATCGCGGTTGTCGCCAGCGCGCCGGCGGACATCTTTCTTCCTGCGGCCGCCCATGGCGGCGAAGTGGCCCGAGCGCTACGTCCCCGGGCGAAGGTTGTCCTGAACACCGCACTACTCCCCTTGTAGATGTTTACCCGTGGAATTGGGCACCACTTTGGCCAATGTGTATACGAGCGGTTTCCGCATGTCAAGACTTCATAGAAGCTTTGCCATACCTTCATAGTCCTAAAATGGGCAGTAAATAAGGACTAATCGGACAAGCCCTTCGTCACCTGTACGACAAAGTCCCCGCATCTGGCGGACTCCGTGTCGGAGAGCGTCAGACGGTCCCCGAACAGAGCGCGAGCGCCGTCAGCGCGTACACGCGAGCGGTCCGCAGCAGGTCCGCTTTGGAAACCGCATAGGAGCCGTCGCCGGCCACCCCTGGAGGCCCGTAGGTCAGAGCTGGAATCCCCATCTCGTTGTAGACGTTGTGATCTCGCCACATGCTCGTCTCAGGGGCGGTGGCAATCTCCGGCGCAACGCTGAACTCGGCGACGTGCGCCGCGTCAAGCGCGTCGGCCAGCGGCTCGATGCCCTTGGCCTCATAGCCGTCGCGGTTGAGGAACTGCTCGACCTTCCCCTCGAGACCGAGGCCCTCGAGCATGTCCTCGAGCTCGTAGCGCAGCAGGCCGCCGTCCTGTCCCGGCACGGTGCGAATGTCCAGGTACAGCATCAGCACTTCCGGATTGGTGAGGATCATCCATGGACGGCCAGAACGCACAGCGGAGATGTTCACCTTGGGGATCACCGTGCCTCCCGCGCACTCATACGTGTGTGTCTGCTCGTACTCGTACGCCCACTCCTCCAGCCGCTGCAGCAGCGGTACGGCCCTGAGGATCGCGTTCGGCTGGTCGGCCTGTGAGTACGGCCGCCGCAGGTACGGCGTATAGAGAACGGGGCCGCCGTAGACGGTGATCTTGTAGAAGGCCTTCCCCGCCTCGACCCAACCCTTCTTGAACGCGGTCGCTTCTGCGCAGAGGCAGTACTGCGGCCTCGGGGAGTGGTTCAGTAGGTATCTGGTGCCGACTTCCTTGCTCAGGTAACGCTTGCCCTGGAACTCGTCGACCGGCTCCTGGCCGATCTCTCCGGCGACCATCGAGAGGTAGATGCTCCCATCGAGGCGCACGCCGGCATCACGGATCGCCCTCGCGGCGATCATGAACGCCGACATCGGGCCCTTGTCGTTGACGACCGGGTTCCCGATGAGCATGTCTCCGTCCGCCCAACCGAGGTGGTATTCGGGCAGGCTGGGATCCCGGGTCGTGAGATGGTCCTCGCGGGAGACGGACACGTCCATGTGGGCGTTGAAGGCGAGTGCCGGCCCCCGACCCTTCCCGCGAACCTCGGCAAAGACGTTGAACCGATCCTCGAACATGCCGACGCGTTGCGGATCCAGCTCCTGGTCGGCCAGCCACTCGTAGATCGCGTCACCTACGGGGCCTTCGAAGCCTGGAGGGCTCTCGACATTGGACAGGTTGAGAACGAGTTCGACGAGCTCGTCCTCATGTATCCGGCTGAGCACCGCGCTCGCTGCGCCCGGGTCAATCATGTCGTCTCCCCTCGCTCACCCGGCCGCAGCCGGACATCCGGATGGTTGATTCCGGGCCGCGTGCCGGATGGATCCGGACCGGGTCGTGGGATCAACCATCTATCCGCGCCTGAACACCTCAAAGGTCACAAACTCGTTGTTGACGTCAATCACGGAGAAGGCGAGCGGCTCACCCTTGTCCGAGTAATGCGTCTCGAACAGCCGCATGAACGGATGCCCCTGCTCGATGCTCAGCGTCGTGCTGACGCCGTCGGCCTGCACAAGCGCCGAGAGCTCAACCACCGCGTGGTCGATCGGGGTTGTGCAATGCCGGCGGCTGAAGTCGAAGAGCGACGCCGGCACCGGAGCATCGAATCTGTCGGATTTCAACATCTTCCACGGCACAACATCGCGGATCATCATCGCGACCCTGTCTTCAACCACGTAGTTCTTGAGCGTGAGCAGGCACTCGCAGTCATCGGCTATGTCAAACATCGCCTGGACGTCAGCTGTCGGAACCGCGCGTTCCCATTCGACCTGCACCTTGATCTGGTAGCCCTTCTCACGGAGCAGCACGTCAAAGCCGACCAGTCGCTGCAGCGCCAGACCCGAGGGACGAATATGGCTATTGACGGTAGTCCCGACCGCGCGCTTGCGGTTGACGATGCCGTGCTCCTCGAGGCTCTGCAGCGCCGCGCGAATGGTCGTGCGACTCACGTTGAACATCTCCGCGAGCACGTCCTCCGGCGGAAGCCGGTCCTCGAAACGCTTCTGCAGTATTGCTTCGAGCAGCGCCTTGCGCACGCGCTCTGCCAAGGGCGTGTCGTCCAGCGGCTCCAGCCCGAACTCCTTCTGCTTATTCACGTTCGTCACAGCGTCTCCCCGCCGATTGTCAGCGCATATAGATCCGTCCGGCGGTCCCGGCGAGGCGTGATCGACCCGCCGCGCTGCTGAGCGGCCAATCCGGCATCGAGATCGACGTCCACGGTTGCCGTGCCGTCGCTGTCGCCGGAGAGTGGTCCACAGATTATGTGTCCGAGAGGATCGACCACCAGCGACGAACCCAACAGGACGTTCCCGCCGAAGCTTCCAGCGGATGAGGCGCAGGCGATGAACACCTGGCTCAGGTTGGCTTGCACGATCGCGGCATGGGCCTGCGAGGCCAGCCCGTTCTCGTCCCAGAGCTGCTTGTCGAATCCGGGTACCCACGCGGTCGGCACGAGAATCAGCTCCGCTCCGCGCAGCGCCAGGATCCGCACGACCTCGACGAATCGCAGGTCATAACAGACGCATACGCCGATTCGGCCCCATGGCGTGGTGTACACCGGCAATCCCAGATTGCCTGGAGAGAACACGTCGTTCTCGTCCGCGAACAGGTGCAGCTTGCGGTATGTCAGAGCAACTCCGTCACCGTTGACGACCACCGCCGTGTTGTAGATCTCGTCGCCATCCCGTTCACAGAACCCGCCGGCGATATAGCCCGCATAGCGACGCGCGACGTCTGTCCAGACCTCGACCGTGTGGCCATCGAGCGGCTCGGCGAGCTCGCGCATGCGCTCGGGATCGGTTCCGTAGCCGGGGACCGACAGTTCCGGGAGCAACACGAGCTCTGCGCCGCGGTCGAACGCGGCGGTGGCAGCTCTGATCGAGCGAAGCCGCGCAGCATCGGCGTCATATGGTTCGCCGCTCGTCTGGCAGATCGCCAGCCGCAGGGTGCGCCGAGGTACCTGAACCGCGTTGCGATCTGTGGTCGCAGCACTTCCGCCTGGCTGCTGGTCGCCAGCTCCGTCTGCGCTCGGCGCCCAGCTGCTCATTAGCTACTCCGCGACGATCCGATAGTCGCCGCTGGCCCGAGCCGGAGCGACGATCGCCACGAATCGCACGCCGTCGGGGCCCGCGATCACGCGGTGGGGAACACCAGATGCGACCACGGACCAGCCTCCTGCGTCCAGAACAACATCCGCATCCTCGGCGATGAACCGTGCCTGGCCGGACTCGATGAGCGTGATCTGCTCCTGCTCGTGGTCGTGCAGCGGAAACTCGGCGTTGGGGGCGAACTCGTACACGGTGAGTGTCGAGCTCTGTCCTGTGATCGTTCGTCGCACTATTCCGTCGTGGGGCTGTTCGGGGGTGATCGCGTCGAGGCGCCCGACCGCGGTCTTATTCGGCGTCTGGCGGTCACGGTCGCACATCGGCGAATCGTAGTACATATGCCTGAGCGGGCAACGAGGGCGACTACAGCTCAGGCGCCGTCTGCATCAGCCTTTCCACGTACTTGGCGAGTACGTCCACCTCGAGGTTGACCCTGCTGCCGCCGACAACACGACCGAGGGTCGTGCGTGTCTGCGTCTCCGGAATCAACGAGATCACGAAGTTTTTTGAGCTGACCCCAGCCACGGTGAGACTCACGCCGTCAACCGCGATCGAACCCTTCTCGGCCACATAGCGCAGCAACGGCTGCTCGGCCTCCACGGTCACAACCTTGGCGAAACCGTCGGCTCGCACCGTCGACACTGTGCCGACGCCGTCGATGTGCCCTTGTACGAAGTGGCCATCCAGACGCTGGTCTACCGCCAGCGAGAGCTCGAGATTGACCTGATCCTCAGCGTCGAGCTCACCGAGCGTCGATCGCCGGAGCGTCTCGTGCATCACGTCCGCATCGAACGTGTCCGGGCTGAGGGCGGTGGCAGTCAGACACACTCCGTTCACCGCGATCGAGTCGCCCTCACGCATCTCTGCGGCAAGCGTCGTCTCGATCCGCATTCTGGCCCCATCCGCCGTAGTGATCATCTCCGCCACCCGTCCCGAGTGGCTCACAAGTCCGGTGTACACCGGTACATCACCTCGAATTCATTTGTTGGCTGAGCAGCGCGTCAATCTGCACGCGTGTCGGTAACGATGGCACCGCGCCGGGCCGAGTGGTCGCAAGCGCCCCCGCGGCGGTCCCGAACAGGGTCGCATCGGGAGCCGCAGCGCCGCGCGAGATCGCCGCCGCGAAGGCGCCGCAGAATGCGTCGCCGGCCGCGGTTGTGTCAACGACGTCAACGTCGGGCGTGTCGATCCGAACCTCAGGCTGCTTCGGACCGTTCACGCTGGCGCCCCGGGGTCCCAGCGTGACGATCACCGTACCCGTGCCCGCCCGGTGCATCGCCTCGACGCCGCCCAGCTCCGCCGCTTCGCTCTCGTTGGGAATGGCGAAGTCGCACAGCGAGAGCAGCTCCTCGCTGGCAGCCGCAGCCGGCGCCGGGTTCAGAATCGTGATCGCGCCCCGCGCTCGCGCTTCGCGGAACGCCGCGACCACGGTCTCCGCCGCCACCTCAAGCTGAGCCAGGATCACACGGGCGCCGCGCACGGCACGAGCCGCCGCCCCGGGCATCAACAACGCATTCGCGCCCGGGTAGACCATGATCTGGTTCTGTCGCTCACGGGGCGAGGTGGCGATGAGGGCTCGCCCCGTCGGGACGGACTCGAGCGTCTCCAGATTGTCGAGACCGATGCCGGCGTCGCTTGCGACACGGCGGAGCATCATGCCGGCGTCATCGGCGCCGACGCACGCGCACAGCTTGGTGAGAACTCCGGCACGAGCGGCCGCAACCGCCTGGTTCAATCCCTTGCCTCCCGGATATTCGGCGTAGCCGGTGCCGAGCACGGTTTCCCCGGGACGAGGCAACCGATCGCCGACCACGACGGCGTCGAGGTTGACGCTGCCGACGACGCAGAGCTCGTGGTGCTCGCTCATCGCTCAGCGCCTGCGAAGTCGAGCATCTCCAAGCGCGGGATGGAACCAGCCGACGTCATCAGGATTGATTGTCCTTCCTGGCTCCACCACTGCGTCGATGGCGTCGAGCAGATCGCTGGAAAGCCTCACTTCTACGGCCTCCAGCTGACCGGTGAGATGTTCCAACGTGCGAGGTCCGAGGATCGCGGCCGTCACTGCACGATGCTCGAGCACGAACCCAAGCCCGAGCTGGATCAGCGTCAGGCCCGCTTCGACGGCAAGCCGTTCGAGCTGCTCGATGGCGTCGAACTTCCTGTCGGCAATCGCGGCATTGCTGAGATCGAAGTAGTCGGGGTGGCGTGACGCCCGCGAATCGGGTGCGGCGGCACCGTCGCGCCGGTACTTCCCGGTCAGCCAGCCACCGTTCAGAGGGCTCCAGACGACGACGCCGAGCCCATATTTCTCGGCGACCGGAAGCACGCCGGCTTCGGCATGGCGCGCCAAAATCGAATAGGACGGCTGCTCGCTCGTGAAGCGCTGATACCGACGCTGCAGCGATACCGCCTGCGCCTCCACCACTTGCTCAGCCGGAAACGCCGAGGTGCCGATCGCCCGCACCTTCCCCTGACTCACCAGATCCGACAGCGCACCCAGGGTTTCATCGATGTCAGTCGCGGGATCGGGGCGATGGACCTGGTAGAGATCGATGTAGTCGGTCTGAAGGCGCTGCAGGCTCTCCTCCACGGCGGTCATGATCCACTTGCGAGAGTTGCCCTGCCGGTTGACGCCCTCCCCCATCTGATGGTGGAACTTGGTGGCGAGCACGACATCGTCCCGTCGCCCTCTGAGCAGCCGACCAAGGATCTCCTCGCTGCTCCCGAACCCGTACTCGTCGGCGGTGTCGATGAAGTTGATGCCCGTATCCAGCGCGAGATCCAGCATCTGACGGCACTCGGACTCGTCGGCGGTGCCCCAGTCACCGAACATCATCGTTCCGAGACAGAGGTTGCTGACCGCTATGCCTGAGCGGCCCAAGGTACGGTATTCCACTGCTCCGGTCCTCGCTTTCAGTCTTCGCCGGCCGTCCAGTTGGCGTGGGCAGTTCGCGACAGCGCCTTACTCATACATCATACGTATCGACTGGGCGCGCGTAATGCTGCCGGCTGGAGCCAGCACAGACAATCCCTTGCCTCCGTGACATTCGTATGACAAGATGTCGGCCAGTCTGATGGTCCGCCTGGGACGTCACCAGAGCCGGGACGAACGCAACGAGATGCTCGATACCCCGCAAGGAGACTCCGTGCCAGACCAGATGGTCGACTCCTCACCCGAGTTGGGTGCCGGCGGCGGTGTGCGGATGGAAGGGGTGTCCAAGACCTTCGAGGCCGGTGACGGCGACAATCTCGTGCTCGACGACGTGAGCCTGTCGGTCGACCGCGGCGAGTTCGTATCGCTGATCGGTCCCAGCGGATGCGGGAAGTCGACGCTGCTCAAGCTCCTCGCGGGCCTGCTGGAACCGGACAGCGGCACCATCATCGTGGGCGGGGAGAGCGTCAGGGCAGCAACTCGGCACAAGTCGATCGGACTGGTCCCGCAATCGCCCGCCCTGCTGCCGTGGCGTGATGTCCTGAGCAATGTCTCGCTGCCGCTCAAGCTCGGTCGAAAGACCGATGAGCCACGGTCCCTGCGAGATCCCATCGAACTGCTGGAGTCGATGGGTCTGGGCCACGCACTCAAGCGTTATCCGGCCGAGCTCTCGGGAGGGATGCAGCAGCGGGTGGCGATCGCCCGTGCATTCGTGTTCGATCCTGGCGTGCTGCTGATGGACGAGCCATTCTCGGCGCTGGATGAACTCAATCGCGATCACCAGCGCATGGGCCTGCTGCGGTTCTGGCAGTCAAACCGCAAAGCGGTCGTGTTCGTCACCCATTCAGTGCCGGAGGCCGTGATCCTGTCGGACCGGATCATCGTCATGGCCGCCCACCCCGGAAGGATCATCGGCGTTGTGGATGTGCATCTACCGCGACCGCGCGACAGCGAGATCTTCGACAACCCCGAGTTCTCAAACGTCGAACGCCGGGTCCGCGCACTCCTGCGCGAGGCCTCGGAACTGGGCGGAGAATCCGAGGATGTCTGACGTGCGCGATCAGACCGGAGTGCGGTCCCCGGCACCGTCCGCGACCAACGTGGAACCGCGCCCACGGCAGCGGTCTCGCCGCGGTCTGTCTCGCAAGGCTCCGCGGATCGCGGTCTGGCTCGCTCCGGTGATCGCCTTCGCCGTGGTGATCGCCGCCTGGGACATCTATGCAACCAGCCACCCCTTCATCATCCCCACGGTCGGCGACATCTGGCGCAGCCTCAAGGGCGACACCGGGATGTACTGGTCGAATTTCCTCGCGACCCTGAAGGAGGTCCTGATCGGTGCGGCCGGCGGGATCCTGTTCGCCTTCACCCTGGCCGTGATCATGGCTGAGCTGCCGATTTTCGAGTATGCGCTGATGCCGTTGATGGTGACGCTGATGGTCACTCCGATCGTCGCGATCGCCCCGGCGCTCGTGATCGCGTTCGGCTTCGGTGAAACGCCGAAGTATCTGGTCACCGGCCTCGTGGTCTTCTTTCCGATGCTGGTCAACTCGGTCGCCGGACTGCGTGACATCGATGCCCGCACGCTCGATTTCTTCACGACCATGCACGCCAGTCGCTGGCAGATCTTCCGGCACCTGCGGCTGCCGGGCAGCATGCCCTTCGTGTTCGCCGGCCTGCGCATCGCGCTGCCCCTGGCCGTCGTCGGCGCGACCGTCGCGGAGTTCGCCGCCGCAGGCCAGGAAAACGGCCTCGGAGCGCTGATCACCACGGCGTCCTCCTCGGCTGACCTGCCGGTCATCTGGGCCGGAATCGTGCTGCTGTGCGTGATGGGCGTCGGGCTCGTCACGATTCTGGCACTGGTGCGGCGGCGCGTGCTCTGGTGGGACAACGAAGCCGCACTCGCCCGGCGCTGACGAACACTCGACGGATTTAGCCTCGCGCGCACCCGAGGCTTAGAGTCTCTGCGCGATGTTGAAGATCCATCTCGCGGAACGGGCCGATGTGCTCGCCGACGCGCTCGCCGAGCTGCTCCTGGAGGTTCCCGCGGACCCGTTCGCCGCTGAGGTCGTGGCCGTGCCGACCCGTGGGATCGAGCGCTGGCTCACGCAGACGCTGTCATCGCGGCTCGGAACCCGCCCCGGCCAGCGCGATGGCGTCTGCGCGAACGTCGAGTTCCCGTTTCCCGGCCGCATCGTCACCGAGGCACTGGCACTCGCCGGCGGCGTCGAGCCTGAGCGTGACCCGTGGCTGCCGGGCCGACTCGTGTGGCCCCTGATCGAGGTCGTCGAGTCGGCGGCACAGGAGGACTGGCTCGACCCGCTGACCCGCCACCTGCAGAGCGGCAGCGACCAGCGCTACTCGCGACTGGCGCAGGTCGCGCGGCTGTTCGACGAGTACTCGGTGTGGCGACCGGAGCTGATCCAGGCCTGGGCGCGCGGCGAAAGCGGCGGCGTCGACGAAGGCCGCGCCGCCGGCTGGCAGCCGGAACTCTGGCGACGACTGCGCGCGAACCTGAACCTCCCCAGTCCGGCTGAGCGGCTCACGCCGGCCTGCGCGCGGCTCGTGTCCGAGCCGCAGGTCGTGGTGCTGCCTCCGCGCCTTGTCCTGTTCGGGCTCACGCGTCTGCCCGCCAGCCACCTGCAGGTCCTCGAGGCCCTGGCGAGCGGTCGCGACGTGCACCTGATGCTGCTGCACCCGTCGCCGGCGATGTGGAACAGCGGCGAGCCCCGGAACCGTCTGCTCGCGTCCTGGGGGCGAGACGTCCTCGGGCTTCAGACCCGAGTCAAGGGGATCGGTACGGAGATCCATCATCCGCTGCTCGAGCCGGAGCGGCGCGACACCCTGCTCGAGGCACTGCAGTCCGATGTTCGCGCCGATCGCCGGCCGCCCGGAGCGCCGCTGCGCGACGACGACGTGGACACGCGGTTGCAACTCGCGGGCGACGACCACAGCATCCAGATCCACGCCTGCCATGGCCGCGCCCGCCAGGTCGAAGTCCTCCGTGAGGCGATTCTGCACCGGCTGGCCGACGATCCGACGCTTGAGCCGCGTGACGTCGTCGTGATGTGCCCGGACATCGAGGCCTTCGCGCCGTTGATCGAGGCGACGTTCGGGGCGCGGGCCGCGGCTGAGGGCGAGCGGGAGCAGCGAGCGGTCGGCGAGCCGCCCGCTCTCAGCGTGCGGCTCGCCGATCGCTCGCTCCGGCGCACTACCCCGATCCTTGCAGTCGCCGCACGGCTGCTGGAGCTGGCATCAAGCCGCGTCACCGCCTCAGAGGTGCTCGACCTGGCCGACACCGGTCCCGTACGCGCACGCTTCAACTTCGATGACGACGACCTTGCGCAGCTCCGAGACTGGGTTGCGAGCAGCGGCATCCACTGGGGCCTCGACGCCGCCCGGCGGGCGGCCTACCAGCTCACCGAGATTGATGCGGGGACCTGGGCGACTGGCCTCAGGCGGCTGCTGCTCGGCGTCACGATGACCCCTGAACACGGCGCGCTGGATGATCGGGTGCTGCCACTCGCGGAGGTTCAGAGCAGCCAGATCGAGCTCGTGGGGCGCTTCGCCGAGTTCATCGACCGGCTCGACGCGACCCTGCGATCACTTGCCGGACCGCAGCGCGTGCCCAGCTGGACAGCGGCGCTGGCCGCGGCCGCCGACGCGCTCATGGCCACCACGGCGCAGGACGCCTGGCAGCGCAGCCAGCTCGACCGGCTGCTGGCAGATATCGATCAGCAGAGCGACGCGGGCAGCGCCGAGCTGGCTCTACCCGAGCTGCGGGCGCTGCTCGGGCAGCGGCTCGAGGGCCGCCCAACCCGGGCCAACTTCCGCAGCGGACATCTGACGTTCTGCACGCTCGTGCCGATGCGCTCGGTTCCGCATCGGGTTGTGTGCCTGCTCGGCCTCGATGATGGCGCCTTCCCGCGCCAGGCGTCGCGCGATGGCGACAACCTGCTGCTCGCCGAGCCCTCGCCGGAAGCCACGGCGTTGACCGGCCCGCGTCCCGGCGACCGCGACCCGAGGACCGAGGACCGCCAGCTGCTGCTGGACGCGCTGCTCGCCGCCCGTCAGGCGCTGATCATCACCTACAGCGGCAACGATGAGCGCACCAATGCATCGCTGCCCCCGGCCGTTCCGGTCGGTGAGCTGCTCGATGCAGTCGACGCCACAGCACGTGTCGCGCCAGCGGGCGCGACACGACGAGCAAGAGACCAGATCGTGATCCGCCATCCCCTGCAGGCGTTCGACCAGCGCAACTTCGTCGGCGCCGGCTCCGACCCGGCCCGCGCCGCTGATGGGGTGTGGAGCTTCGAGGTCGCCGCGCTGGCGGGCGCGCGAGCGTTCGTTGCCACGCGCCACGACCCTCCCCCGTTCCTGAGCGAGCCGCTTGCACCGGCCGCTGACGCGGACCTGGTCACGCTCGAGGAGCTGGTGGCGTTCATGCAGCGGCCGGTGCGGGCCTTCCTGCGCCAGCGTCTGGGTGTGTTGCTGCGCAGCGACGAGGATGAGATCGCCGATGGGCTGCCGATCGAGCTCGACGCGCTCGAACGTTGGCGTGTCGGCCAGCGGCTGCTCGAACGCCGGCTCGAGGGTGCCGATCAGCGCGCGGCGTATCTGCCCGAGGTCGCAAGCGGGATGCTTCCGCCGGGAGCGCTCGCGATCCCCGTGATCGAGGAGATCTGGCCGGTCGCACGCACGCTCGCGGATGTCGCCAGGGCCTACGCCAAGGACACCGAGCCGCGGACGCACCAGACCAACCTCACCCTGCCCGACGGCACGCGGCTGACCGGGGCGGTCGGCGGGATCCACGGCCACGTCGTGCTGCAGGTGAGCTATTCGCGGCTGAGCTCACGTACGCGCCTGGCAGCGTGGGTGCGGTTGCTGGCGCTCTCGGCCGCGGCGCCGGAGATCCCGTTCGAGGCCGTCTCGATCGGGCGCGGAGGACGTGCAGGCGCGGTCGAGATCGCGCGACTGCCGCAACTCGGTGGCGATCCCGGCATCAGGTCGGGCACCGCACTCGAGCAGCTCGTCAAGCTGACAGCACTGCGAGCGATGGGCCTGCGCGCACCGCTGCCATTGCCGTGCGACACGGCGCTTGCCTACGCCGAAGCCACGATCCGCGGCGAGGATCCGGTCGCGGCTGCGCGCCGAAGATGGGATTCTGGCTGGTACGACAACCGCTACATCGAGCGTGAGGATCAACAGCCCGAGCACCGGCTGGCGTTCCCGGAGGGGTTGGACATGGACCGGCTCGGTGAGCTGGCGCCCCCGGTCTGGCGGCCGTTGCTGAAGCGCGAGGTGATCGACTCGTGAGCGACGCATTCGATCTCTATGGCGAGTTGCCGCGCGGCGTGACCGTGCTCGAGGCCAGCGCCGGCACCGGCAAGACCTTCACGATCGCCGCGCTCGCCGCCCGTTACGTGGCGGAGGGCACGCCGCTTGGCCAACTGCTGCTTGTGACGTTCACGCGCGCGGCCACCAGCGAACTGCGCGAACGCGTGCGCGAGCGACTCGTCGCGACCGAGGCGGAGCTCGCGCGGGTGGTCGCCGGAGCTCCGCCGACCGGCACCGACGAGGTGATCGCACTGCTCGCAAGTGCTCCGCTCGAGGTCGTTGCGCTGCGCCGCGAGCGCCTGGCGGATGCGGTCGCCAACTTCGACGCAGCCACGATCGAGACCACGCATGGCTTCTGCCAGAAGGTGCTCGACACGCTGGGGACGCTCGCCGACATCGAGCCCGACGTGACGTTCGTCGAGAGTGTCGACGATCTCATGCACGAGGTCATCGACGATCTCTACGTGCGCCGTTTCTTCCGCGACCACGACGGGCTCAGGATGTCGAGGACGGAGGCCGATGCGATCGCCCGGGTCGCGATCGAGAATCCGATCGCTCAGATCCATCCGCAGCAACCTGAGAAGGGCACCGCACCGGCGATGCGCCGCGGGCTCGCCGACCGGGCTCGAACCGAGCTCGAGGCCCGCAAGCGACGCCAGGCGCTGATGACCCACGACGACCAGCTCACGCGCCTGCGCGACACGCTGCGAGGCCCCAACGGGCCGGCCGCGATCGCGAGCCTGCGGCGGCGCTACGCAGTCGTGATGATCGACGAGTTCCAGGACACCGATCCGATCCAGTGGGAGATCGTGCGCAGGGCGTTCGCGACCGAACCGACGCAGGGCACGACCCTGGTCCTGATCGGGGATCCCAAACAGGCGATCTACGCGTTCCGCGGCGCCGACGTCTACGCCTATCTGGACGCTGCGGCGAGCGCGGGGACGCGGGCCACGCTCGACGTCAACCGCCGTAGCGACCAGCCGCTGCTCGACGGCCTGGACGCGCTGTTCGGGCACGCCCAGCTCGGCCACCCCGGGATCGTGTACCGGCGTGTGCAGGCAGCATCCGGCCACCGAACCCCGCGGCTGCTCGGCGCGCCGACGGACGCGGCGCTGCGAGTGCGGCTGCTGCCGCTGGACGAGCCCGCGGTGATGCGGACGCCCAGCGGATTCCCGAACGCCGAGTCAACACGAGCGTTCATCGCCCGTGACCTCGCGGCCGACGTCGTCAGGCTGCTCAGCTCCGGAGCCGAGATCGAACAGCGCGACCATGACGGACTCGCGGTTTGCCGCGCGCCGATCGCCCCCGCCCAGATCGCGGTCCTGGTGCGCACGCACCGCAACGCGCGGCTGATCCAGGACGAGCTCGAGGCGCTTGAAGTCCCCGCCGTGATCAGCGGCTCGGGCAGCGTCTTCGGAACCCTGGCCGGACAGGACTGGCTGACGATGCTGGAGTCGCTCGAGCAACCCTCACATCCGTCGCGCGCCAGGTCCGCCGCCCTGACGCCGCTGATCGGCATGACCGCCGCTGAGCTCGCGACCGCGACCGAGTCCCAGCTCGAAGCCCTGCATCGCCGGCTGCACGCGTGGGCGCGGACGCTGCGCGAACTCGGGGTCTCGGCGCTGGCCGACTCGATCCTCATCGACGCCCGCGCGCCGGAGCGGCTGCTCTCCCAGACCGGCGGCGAGCGCCGGCTCACCGACCTCCAGCATGTCAGCCAGCTGCTCAACGCCGCGGCCGATTCCGAGCAGTTCGGGCTTGCGGCGCTGACCGGCTGGCTGCGTCAGCGGATCTCAGCCGCCGACCGCGAGGGCTCAAACGACGAGCGCACGCGGCGGCTGGACTCCGACGCTGACGCGGTCCAGGTGCTGACCTTCCACCGCAGCAAGGGACTCGAGTTCCCGGTCGTCTACTGCCCGTTCCTGTGGGAGCCGGGATTCATGACCAGGGAGGGCAGCCCCGTCTACTTCCACGACGACCGCGGCGACCGCGCGATCGACATCGGTCTCAGTGGCGACGGCTACAAGGCCCACTACCTGCGACACAGCATCGAGTCGCGGGGCGAGGACCTGCGCCTAGCCTACGTGGCGCTCACCCGCGCGCGGCACCAGGCAGTGATCTGGTGGGCGAGCTCCTGGTCGGCCAACGAATCACCGCTGGGGCGCCTGCTGTTCGCGCAGCGCCCCGACGGCGAGGTCGACTGGCGCGGCGGTCGCAAGCCCCGCGAGGCCGACGCCGAGCAGCGCTTCAGGGAGGTGCGGGAGCTGGCGCCGCACGCGGTCGCGGTCGAGGCGGCGGCGCTCGGCCTGCCGCTCAGCTGGCGTCCCGACCTCGAGCCCGATGCAGCGCTTGAACGTGCGCGCTTCACGCGCCGGCTCGACACCTCGTGGCGGCGCACGTCCTACACCGCGTTGACGGCGGCTGCGCACGATGCGCTGGTCACCTCTGAGCCGGAGCGCGCCGGCATGCTGGACGAGCCCGAGGGCCCGCCTGCCACCGAGGCCTCCGCGGAGCTTCCGCTCTCAGCGATGGCGAGCGGCCCGCGGCTCGGCACCCTGATCCACGAGACACTTCAGCTCGCCGAGTTCGACGCGCCCGATCTGCCCGCGGCCCTGACCACTCAGCTCGGGCAGGCGGTGGCGCACCGCCCCGAGCTGCTCGGCTGCCCACCGGAGCTTGCGGCCGCCGGCCTCGCATGCGCGCTCGCCACCCCGCTTGGTGGCGAGCTCGGCTCGCTGGCACTCACAGGCCTCTCGCGACATGATCGGCTCGACGAGCTCGAGTTCGAGCTTCCCCTGGCCGGAGGCGAGGACCCTGTCGAGGCGGCACGACTGCGTGACCTGGGCGCGCTGCTGGACTCGCTCACCCGTGACGGCGACCCCATCGCCGGTTACGCCCAGCGGCTGTCCGATCCGAGCGTCGCCTCGGTGCTTCGCGGATACCTGACAGGGAGCATCGACCTCGTGCTGCGGGTGCCGGGGGCCGCTGCTCGTGGGCGCTACGCGATCGTCGACTACAAGACCAACTGGCTGGCGCCGAGCGGCGAGCCGCTCACCGCTGCGCACTACCGCAACAGCGCGCTGGAGGTCGAGATGCAGCGCTCGCATTACGTGCTCCAGGGCCTCCTCTACTCGGTCGCACTCCACCGCTACCTGCGTTGGAGGCTGCCCGGCTACGACCCGGCGACCGACCTCGCAGGCGTCCACTACCTGTTCCTGCGCGGGATGACCGGGCCTGAGGCTCCCTCAGGTGTGTTCAGCTGGCGACCGGGCGGCGAGCTCATCTGCGCGCTGAGCGACCTGTTGGCGGGGGGTCACGTGGGATGAGCGTGTCGGACGATCAGCTCGAGCTTGACCCGTTCGCTCCCGAGCTGCCGCTGCGCGCACCCGATTGGCTCGCCGCCTCGGTTGCCGCGGGCGAGCTGCTCGCCGCGGACGTACATGTGGCGCTGACGCTCGGCGCTATCACCGATGTCGAAGACCGGCAGGTGCTGCTGGCGGCGGCTCGCGCTGTCAGCGCCGCGCGCCAGGGCCATTCCTTCGTCGAGCTCGATGCCGAGGCCGTCGCGCACGTGGCAAGGTGCGAGCGGCTGGTCGGCCACGCTGACGCCGACACGGTCCGTCCGCTGCGGCTGATCGGGAGCCGGCTCTACCTGGACCGCTATTGGCGCGAGGAGCGCCGCCTCGCGGCGGCGCTCCTCGCCCGCAATCGCATGCGCCCCGACGTCGGCGACCTCGCCACCCTTGGCGCCGCGATCCGTGACGCGTTCCCGTCCGAGGCCTTCGCCGAGCAGCGCACCGCTGCAGCGGTCGCGTTGCTCCGGGACCTCGCCGTGATCGCCGGCGGACCTGGCACCGGCAAGACCAGCACGGTCGCCCGGATCGTGGCACTGACGCAGACGCTCGCGTCGGAGCAGGCCGGGCAGCCGCCACTGATCGCGCTGTGCGCGCCGACCGGGAAGGCCGCTGCGCGGATGCAGGAGGCGGTCGGCGGCAGCATCCGCGCCTCAACCATCCATCGCCTGCTCGGCTGGCTGCCGGGCGGCCGCTTCCGCCACAACGCCGCCAACCGGCTGCCGCATGACGTCGTGATCCTGGATGAGACCTCGATGGTTCCGCTCTCGCTGATGGTGCGCCTGGTCGAGGCCGTGCGCGACGACGCCCAGCTGGTGCTCGTCGGCGACCCCGACCAGCTGGCGGCGATCGAGCTCGGCGCGGTCCTGCGTGACATCGTCGGCCCGGCGGCACGATCACCGCAGTTCGGGCCGGGGATGCGCGCCGCCCTCGAGCGCATCACCGGAGCCGATCCGGGACCAGGCCCGGACGTGCGCTCGTTCGGGGACGCGGTCACAGTGCTGCGGGTCGGCCATCGCAGCGTCGCCTCGATCGGAGTGCTGGCGGAGGCGATCCGCCGCGGCGACGCCGACGCGGCAGTTGCAGCACTCGCACCCGCCGACGGCAGCATCACCTGGCTGCAGGATCCCGAGACCGATGCTGAACCGCTGAGGCTCGAGGCGGTGAACGCCTATGCGCCGCTGATCGCGGCCGCCCGTGGTGGCGACCACGCCGCAGCGCTGCGGAATCTTGCCGGCTTCCGGCTGCTGTGCGCCCATCGGCGCGGACCCTTTGGCGTCGGCCACTGGACCGAGGTCCTGGAACAGTGGCTGCGGGAGGCGGTCCCGGGGTTCGAGCCCGGGCCCCAGCCCTATCCGGGGCTGCCGCTGCTCGTGACCCGCAACGATTACGAGCTGCGCCTGCACAACGGCGACACGGGCGTCGTCGTAAGCGGAGGCGCAACCGCCGAGGGTGAGGGAGGTGACCGCGCCGATGCGGGTGAGCTGCGTGCCGTGTTCGACACCGGAGGCGAGACGGTCGAGCTCGCCCCGTCGCGCCTGGGAGACGTCGAGCCGCTGTTCGCGACGACTGTCCACAAGAGCCAGGGTTCCGAGTTCGATGTGGCGGCACTGGTGCTGCCCGAACCGGACTCGCAGCTGCTGTCTCGAGAGCTGCTCTACACCGGCGTCACGCGGGCGCGCCACACGCTGATCGTCGCCGGCAGCGAAGAGTCGGTGCGCCTGGCCGTCGCGCGGCCAGCGGGCCGCGCGAGCGGACTCAGAGATCTGTTGTGGGAGGCCGAGTCGGGCGGCCGGGTCAGCTCGCCCGGTTGAGCGTCAGCGCGGCCTCGGCCTTGACGGTCTTGCCGACCAGCAATGGTTTGCTCCAGCCGAGTCCGGCCGCGTCATGGTTGACCTTGACGCTGCCCTCGAGGTGAAGGTGATCGCCATGAGCGATCGCGTACAGCGGGAAGTTGAGTGGGATTCGGGTCGACTGGATCTCGAGGCTGCCTTCCGCCGTCAGATGATCGTGGCCGCTGGGGATCAGCTCGTCGATCCTGAAGGTCATCTTCGGAAACCGCGTCGAGTCGAAGTAGGCTGCGCTGCGAAGATCGGCGTCGCGCTTGCGGACGCCGCTGTTGATGCTGGACGTCTCGACCGTCAGCTCCCCTTTGACCGCGCCATCGGCATCGACGGTGACACCGCCGCTGAAGCGCTCGAAGACGCCGGTCACCGGCAGCAAACCGAACAGCGCCCTGGCCTTGAAGAACACGTCGCTGCCTTCTGGGTCTATCCGCCAATCGCCGGTCGGCAGGCGGTCGACGAGCACCGCATGATCGTGGTCGTGTTCATGATCGTCGTGATCATGGTCGTGATCGTGATCGTGGCCCTCGTGGCCTTCGGGATCGTGGTCGGGCACGCGCGGGAGTCTCTCACAACCCCGCGGTCAGCCGGCGGCGATCGCGTCTGCAAACCGCTGCGCCTCGCGCGGCATCAGCTCGAACTAGAAGTTCGCGTCAATCGCCTCGAGCTCGATCACGACGGGATCACCGTCGGGGCCCGGCCCGCCGTCGTAGGCCGGCAGCGCCGCGCCGGGCTCGAGCAGCGCCGTCGGCACCGTTGGCGCGTCGAGCTGGGTCAGGTAGCACTTGTCTGCGTTGAAGCGCAGCAGCGCCGGCGTGTCCCGCAACCGTTCCGGCCCGACCGAATCGGCCCAGGCGAGGAACTCGTCGACCCGCCCCGTGTAGTCCCACACCGACCTGACCACCACCCGGTCATACGCGGTCCAGTCAACGCTCTCGTCGTCCCAGGCCCGGAACTCGGCGCCGACGAGCGGGGCGGCAATCCGGTCGTCGTCGAAGCCGTCCCGATGGGCGGCACAGGTGACGAACGCGATCTTCGACAAGCTATCCGACCCGCATCCACATCACGATGTGCGGGCCGATGTCCGGCTCCTCCCAGACATCCCCACGCGCCTTGAGACCCGCGCGCTCATACAGCGTGCGGGCCGCGAGCCGGGCGTTGCACCACAGCATGCCGCCGCCGGCCCGTTCCACATGGCCGATGATCGCTCCGAGCACCGCCGATCCGACGCCGAGTCCCCTGACCTCCGGGTCTGCCGCCATCCCCCGCACCCGCCAACCGGCCGGCTCGTCAGGCGCGAACGGCGGTGGCTCCGGATTCAGCCGCCCGACCGCGAGCACGCGATCATCGGGCGTGACCGCGGCGTAGGCGATCGTCGTCGGCAGCAGGTCGTCGGCGAGAAGGAACGGCACATCCTCGCCGAGGTGCGGTCTGAGCACGCGCTTGCGCAACGCGAAGATCCGCTCCACCGGAACCTGCTGAACGTCGAACTCGATCACCCGGGCAGGTCTAGCAGAGGTGAAACCGTCAGAGGCGAACGCGTCAGAGGCGAACGGATCAGCGACGAACGCGTCAGACGCGATCGCGTCGCCCGGAGCGCCAGCCGGCATCGCGAGTGAACCTCTACGCTGCTTTGCGCAGATGGCAGCGATGAGCAGCGTCCGTGGAGACAGGCCGGCCCTGTTGGCCGCAGCCGAGGCGATGGTCACCGCCTGGGAGGCGCGCTTCGGCGCCTACGAGCCTCATCCCGCGACCGTGCCCGACCCAGAGCGTCTCACGCAGGCGTGGGAGGCGTTCGTGCAGCGGATGGACGAGCACTACCCGTTCTTCCACCCCAGCTACGCAGGGCAGATGTTGAAGCCTCCCAACACTGTCGCGGCAGCCGGATATCTCGCCGCGATGCTGATCAATCCCAACAATCACGCGCTCGACGGCGGACCTGGGACCAGCGCCCTCGAGCTCGAGGTAATGGAGATGCTGGCTGGCATGTTCGGGCTCGAGCAGCCGTTCCTCGGGCATCTGACCTCGAGCGGCACGATCGCGAACCTCGAGGCGCTCTGGGTTGCTCGCGAGCTGCTGCCGGGCCGGCGAATCCTCTACGGAGCAGGCGCGCATTACACGCACGGCCGCATGTGCGGCGTGCTCGGCGTCGAGGGCGCCAGCGTTCCCGCAACGCCCGATGGTCGCATCGATCTCGACGCGGTCGAGGCCGAGTGCCGCCAAGGCGACGTCGGGACGGTCGTGCTGACACTGGGCAGCACCGGCGTCGGTTCCGTCGATCAGGTCCAGGAGGCGCTGGCGCTGCGTGAGCGCTACGGCGTGCGGTTGCACATCGACGCCGCCTACGGTGGCTTCTTCAAGCTGTTGGCAGACGCGCCTGAGCCGCTCGTGGATCCCGCACCGTTCGCGGCGGTCGCATCGTGTGACTCCATCGTCGTGGACCCGCACAAGCACGGGCTTCAGCCCTACGGGTGCGGGGCCGTGCTGTTCGCCGATCCCGCGGTCGGCCGCATCTACAGGCACGACTCCCCATACACGTACTTCACGTCGGAGGAGTTGCACCTCGGTGAGATCAGCCTCGAGTGCTCGCGGGCCGGTGCCGCCGCCGCGGCGCTGTGGCTCACGCTTCAGGTTTTCCCGCTTTGCCCCGAGGACGGCCTCGGAGCGATGCTCGCGGCCGGTCGCCGGGCCGCCCGCGACTGGGCCGGGAGGCTCGCGACCTCGCGAACGTTCACCCTGCACCTCGAGCCCGAGCTCGACATCGTCACCTTCTTCCCGGCCGGCGATTCGCTCTCAGAGGTCGATGCGCGCAGCGGCGCGCTGCTGATCGCCGGCATGAACGACCCCGCCACCCCGACCTTCCTGAGTGTGCTGAACGTGGACCGTGCGACCTTCGCGGCTCTGCACCCTGAGCTCGCCCTCGACGCCCCTGCGGCACGGGTCCTGCGCAGTGTCCTCATGAAACCCGAGCATGAGCACGCCGTCCACCAGCTCCACGAACGGGTGCAGTCGCTGGCTGGCCCCCGCCAGCGACGTGCTCGAATCGAACGCTGAGCGATTGACGGCCCCGCCGCGCAGGCTTTGAGCTGTCCTGCAAGTACGGCCGCACGCCCCGGGCGCTCGGAAAACCACCGCACTTGCGGCCGTTTATCTCCCATGCGACTGTGGAGCCGCCTCCGCGGCGTGCGGTTGGAAAAGAGCGGCATCATGCTGCAGGCCGTGCCACGGACTGAGCGTGCCCCGGCATACCGTGAAACCAAGCCGCTGCCCGAACGCATGGCTCCGTATCACCTCCACGGCCAGAGGATCGAATCGCGACGTGCGAGTGAAACCCGCGAACTGGCGCGGCGACTGGCCCATACCCGTAGCAGGAGGGCCAGCCTGTAGCTGGCCCTCCAACCCGGCGAGACTCATCCCGTAACTACTACGTCCCGGCAGGCGATCCATCGCTGGATCGGTGCCATGCCGGGCGGCGTGACACTCCCAACCACCGGGACTGGCCGCCCCGCCGAAGCGGGGCGCGTGGCGCCGGCTGAGCCTTTCGGCCCGCGGTCGAGTGGGCGATCCGCCGGACCGCGAAGGTTACCGCTCGCGGTCCGGCAGGGTCCGTTTGCCTACGTCCGTCGGAGTCCCGTGGCTACAGCAGGTGGTTGGCCTTCAGGAACGCCTTGGCAACCGATGACGCCGACTTCTTGTCGACCTCGACTGCCGAGTTCAAGGCGATGATCGCCTGCTGTGTCAGGAGCTTCGAGACCTTGTTGACCGTCGCGGTGAACGCCGAACCCTCGCTCTTGGCGACGCTCTGCTTCACGACCAGGCCGACGTTCTGGAACCCGAAGATGAACTTCGTGTCCTTGAGGACGACGTACTTCTTGCCTTCGAGCGGCGGATCGGTCGTGAACACGACTGCCGCGTTGACCTGCCCGCTGTCGAGCGCGTTGTAGAAGCTCGAGATGTTGAGCGGGGCAAACGTCGGATGTACGCCGTAGATCTTGTTCAGACCCAGCAGACCGTCCGGGTAGCGGGTGCTGAACTCAGGGGCCCCACCCAGCTTTACCGCCGCTCCGAGCTTCTTGAGGCTGGCGATCGTCGTCAGACCGTGAGCCTTCGCATAGGCGCTTGTGACCGCGATCGCGTCGGAGTCTGTGAACTGCGTGACGTTCGTGAACGCGTATCCGTGCTTCTTGAGCCAGCTGCGCGTCTGGGTCGCCGCCGCAGCGGCATTCTTCGGGTTCTTGGTGATGCCGGCCACGGTCGCGAGTAGCGTTCCGTCGTACTCGGGGTAGCCCTGGATCTGGCCGTCCTTGAGCGCCTTCCATGCGATCTCCGTGGAGCCCAGGTTCGGCTTCAGATTGACCGTGTACCCCTGCGCCTGCAGCGCCTGCTGGTACAGGTCACCGAGGATGTTCTCCTCCGGGAAGTTCTTGTCCCCGAGGGTGATCGGCGACTTGCCGGCGCCGGGCAGGGCCGCCGCCGCGGCCGTTCGGGTGTGGGCGGCGGATGTTGCCACGCCGAACGTCGCCGCACTACCCAGAACGGCAAGTGCGGTGAGTCCACGCGCCACGATTCTGCGACTGATCATGCTTCCTCCTGTTGTTTTTCCTGTCCACATCAGATGGCTGCCGGTCCGAACGGAAGCGGTACCAACTGCTCCGGGACCGTGTCATCTGAAGTCTGTCTGAGCGCAACGGGTGTGATCGCCCGTTGCACGCCCGCGAGCGCCAGCTCGATCACAATCGCCATGAAGGCGATGCAGATCGCCGCACCCAGCACTCCCGAGAGGTGGTAGCTGGCCTCGTTGTTGACGATTTCGCCAAGGCTGTCGGCATAGCCGGTGAGCGCCGCGATCGTGGTCGTGGAGATCACGAACAACGTCGAGGTGCGGATCCCCGCCATCAGCAGCGGGATCGCCAGCGGCAGCTCGACGCGCCTGAGCACCTGCCAACCGGTCATGCCCATCCCGCGCGCCGCGTCGACCAGATCCGGATCGACCTGCTCAATCCCGACATAGGCGTTTGTGATGATCGGCGGCACCGCGAGGATCACCAGTGCCAGCAGCACGTTCTTCAAACCGATGCCGAGGAACGCGACGCCGATCGCGAGCACCACCAGGCTCGGCAGCGCGCGACCGATGTTGCCGAGGTTGATGGCAATAAACGATCCACGGCGCCGGTGGCCGAGCCAGATGCCGATCGGCAGGCCGATCGCGAGCGCGATCGCCATCGCGATCACGGTGATCTTCAGCGTTCCCAGCGCGTAGTAGGTCAGCGTCGGGAAGTGCGGCTGGCCGGGCAGCTCGCCGTTGCGGCCGATGAACTGAAATGCCTGGATGAAGTCGTTCATCGCCTACACCGCTCGCCCGTGGCTCCATGGAGCCAACAGTCGCTGAACTCCAACCAGCAGTGCATCGGCGGCGAATGCCAGCAGCACCGCCATCCCGCCGGCGGCGATCAGCTCCGTCTTGAACACGCTGTCGTTGATCGCGTTCAGGATCGGCACGCCCAGCCCCTCGTTGGCGACCAGGGCGGCGATCGTGGCGAGCGCGATTGTGCTGACGGTCGCGATTCGCAGCCCAGCGATGATCGCCGGCATCGCCAGCGGCAGGTCGACGCGCACCAGCAGCTGCCGCGAACTCATCCCCATCCCCCGCGCGGCGTCACGAACCTCGGGCGGCACGCTGCGCAGCCCAGTGAGGATGTTGCGGAACAGGATCAGCAGCGTGTATGCGACGAGCGCCACCTCCGCGGTCATCAGGCTCAGGCCGAGTCCCGGCACCGGGATCAGCAGCTCGAACAGCGCCAGCGACGGGATCGTGTAGAGGAATGACGTGAACGCGATCACCGGCTGCTCGGCGCGCCGGTGGCGGTAGGCCAGCAACGCCAGCGCCATCGCGATCACGAATCCGACGACCACGGCGATCACGGTCAGCAGGATGTGCTGCAGCAGCGCCGGCCACAGTGTGTTGCCCCAGTTCTGCCTGAACCAGCCCAAGCAGAACAGGCCGTTCGCGCGCTCGCAGGCGTATTGATTCGGGTTGCCGAACGTCGGGATCACGGGGCCGCCCGAGGCGAACAGGAGCGGCGGGTTCATGCTTCACCTCGGGATGCCGTCCCGCTTGACGGCATCCCGTCCGAGCCGTTCTGAAAGACACGGCCGATCGCCTCGAGCGTGGCGAGGCCGACCACCTCACCCTCGTCGTCGATGACCTCGAGCGGTGCGCCGCCGGCGGCAAGCACGGCGGACAGCGCATCGCGGACGTTCGTGGTCACGGCGAGCGGCTGACCTGCGGAGAGGTGACCGTTGCGTTTGGCGAGCTGCATATCGGCGAGCGTCGTCAGCCCAAGTCGCTTGAGGGCGCGGTCGGCACCGACGAACTCGGCCACGAACTCGTCGGCCGGGTCCGCAAGGATCTCGGACGGCGTCGCGTACTGCGCCAGCACGCCACCCTCTCGCAGAATCGCGATCCGATCTCCCAGCTTGATCGCCTCGTCGATGTCGTGCGTCACGAACACGACCGTCTTTCGCACCTGCGCCTGCAGGCCGAGGAACCCGTCCTGAAGGTTGGCGCGGTTGATCGGGTCGATCGCGCCGAAGGGCTCGTCCATCAGCATCAGCGGCGGGTCGGCCGCCAGCGCTCGGGCGACGCCGACGCGCTGACGCTGGCCACCGGAGAGCTGCTGCGGATAACGCTTGCCAATCTCCTCGGGGTCGAGTGAGATCAGCTCCAGCAGCTCGACCACGCGTGCGTTGATCCTCGCGCGGTCCCAGCCAAGCAGCTTCGGCACCGTCGCGATGTTCTCGCTGACCGTGAGGTGCGGGAACAGGCCCACCTGCTGGATCACGTAGCCGATCTCCCGACGCAGATCGGTCGGGTCACGCTCCAACACACTGCGGCCCCCGAGCAGGATCTCTCCGCTGGTCAGCGGGATCATGCGGTTGATCAACCGCATCGCCGTCGTCTTGCCCGATCCGGATGGACCGACGAGGACGCATACCTCCCCTGCCGGCACCGTCAGACTCAGGTCTGCGATCGCCGGTCCGCCCCGGCCGGGGTAGCGCTTCTGGACATCGCGCAGCTCAAGTTCGAGCGCGCGTGACGTGCTCCCGCCGGCGGCGTTGCCCACGGCGGGGCTCGCGTCGTTGTCCAGCGTATCCATTAAGTCGTAAATTTCGATTGCTTTAGTCGAGATCGCTCGCTGAGCGTGCACCAGCGGCGCGCCTGTCCGACGCCCTGCCCGACCAGTGAGCTGCACAGGTCAGAGACAGCCGTGCGCTCCCGCGGACGCGTCCCTGAGACCAACTCGTTGAGTCCTCGCACGAAACCTCCACCTTCCGCCCGTCACCGGCGATGGCTAGAAAAAGCTGACCCGGGTCGTAATTGTTGCGTATGGCCGACCTGGGCCGATTCATTCTTTGCGCAGGCGTCGCTG
Source organism: uncultured Conexibacteraceae bacterium (assembly GCA_963848435.1). Classification (GTDB taxonomy): domain Bacteria; phylum Actinomycetota; class Thermoleophilia; order Solirubrobacterales; family Solirubrobacteraceae; genus Palsa-465. The sequence continues at coordinate 533,857 of CAWKDQ010000012.1, forward strand.
CTCTCGCCCGTGCCAACACCACTTCCCCAGTCCGTATACGCCCAAACGCGGTCAGAATTGGCCCTATTCGACCCGCAGCGCGGCTCCAGCTACGCCGGCCGGCGCCGCCGTAGCGACCGGACGCGCCCGCAGAGCGACCGCACCGACCACCGCCGCGAGGAATCCGATCGCCGCGATCACCGTCCACCCCTGCTGGAAGGCCTTCAGCGCCGCCTCAGGTGTGGCCGGCGAGCCGACCACCGCCACGAACACGGAGACTCCAATCGCCAGACCGACCTGGCGGAGCATGTTCACCACGCCGGAGCCGGTCGCGAACGCGTGTGGCGGCAGCGCCGATGCGCCCGTCGCCATGAATGTCGGCAGCGTCAGCCCGACACCGATTCCCGTGAAGATGATCCCAGGGAGCGCCTGCCCGAGGTAGTTGGGTTCGAGACCCGCGCGCAGCGCCCACCAGGCGACGCCGATCGCGTAGATGCCGGCGCCCGCCGCGATCACGCGTCCCGGGCCGAAGCGGGCGATCAACGGCCCGGTGAAGACGAAGCCGAACAGGGGCACCATCAGCGGACCCGGCGCGAACGCGAGGCCCGTCTGCAAAGCAGACCAGTGCCATACATCCTGCATCCACAGCACGATCGACAGCAGCATCGCGCCGAACGCGGTTGAGAACGTCAGCGCCACGATCGAGGATCCACGGAATGCCCGGATCCTGAAGAGCGACGGGTCGATCAGCGGGTTGTGGTAGCGAGTCAGGCGCAACACGAATGCGCCGAGCATCAGCGCTGCGCCAACCAGCACGCCGACCACGCGTGCCGAACCCCAGCCCCAGGCGTTGCCTTCGACCAGGCCGAGGCTGAGCGACGCGACACCGGCGGTGATGAGTCCAGCGCCGAGCCAATCGGGCGCCTTGACCGGGTGACCGGGCACGTTCGGGAGCCGCAGCCAGCCGATCACGACAGCGGCCAGGCCGATCGGCACATTCACGTAGAAGACCCAGCGCCAGTCGGCGGCCACCAACAGCCCGCCGATCACCGGTCCCAGTGCGGCGGCGCCGCCACCCACAGCCGTCCAGGCCCGCACGGCACCGTGGCGCCTTTCGGGCGCAGTCGTGGCCAGGATCAGGCTCAGCGAGGTCGGCGTCAGCAGCGCCGCGCCGACAGCCTGCAGCACCCGGAAGGCGACCAGCATGCCCAGGCTGGAGGCGGCCCCGCAGGCCGCCGAAGCCAGCGTGAACACCAGCGCGCCGAGCAGAAAGCCGTTCTGCCGCGGCCTCCCCTCCGACAACCGCCCCAACAGCACCAGCAGCGACGCGTAGACGATCGCGTAGGCGTTCAGGACCCATGACATCGAGCTCAGGTCAGCGTGCAGATCGCGAGCCATGCTCGGCATCGCGACGTTGACGATGAACAGATCGAGGCTGGCGAGGACTACGCCCGCGCACACGATCACGAGCACGAGCGTCGATGAGGCGTCGCCGCGGCGGAGCTGGCTTAGCTTGGTCATAGTCAGCAGCGTAACACACCTGACTTAGATCAGTGCTTTGTCAGCTACAATGGCTGCCATGGAGACCGCCATCCACATGACCGGTGACCTGGCCCCGCGCTCGGGCTGGGCCGCCCCGGTCGCATGCCCGATCGAGCGCGCTTTCGAGACGCTCGGCACCCGATCGGCCTACGTGCTGATGCGTGAGGCCTTCTACGGCGCCACCAGGTTCGAGGAGTTCGTCGAGCGCACAGACACCAGTGAGCCCGTTGTCGCCGCGCGGCTGCGGGAGCTGACCGCCGAGGGCCTGCTCGAGCGGTTCCCTTACCAGGAGCCGGGACAGCGCACGCGCAGCGGCTACCGGCTCACGGAGAAGGGGGCCGATCTGCTGCCCGTGCTGGTGGCGATGATGCGCTGGAGTGACCGCTGGCTGTTCCCGGACGGCGCGCGGGTCGATCTGACCCACAGCGACTGCGGCAGTCCCGTGCACGCGGTGCTGAGGTGCGAAGCCGGGCACGAGGTCGACGCCGAGGGTGTCGACCTCAGCGTTCGGAGGCGCTAGGCGGCCAGAGCGGCGGCGCTAGCCGTCGTCCAGCACCAGTTCGACGTCAGGCCCGCCGACGTCGGGATGTGGCACGGGAACTCCGGCCAGACGCGCCGAGTAGATCGAGGCCGCACCGATTCTGCGCGAGACCACCGTCGCCTCGACCACTGCCAGCAGCAGCGGCACCATCACCGGGTCGACCCGGCGTGTCAGCTCGAGCACCAGCACCGTGCCCGCGAGCGGCCCCTGCATCGCCGCCGCCAGGAAGGCGCCGCCGCCGATCAGCGCGTAGGTGTCGGGCTGCGACCCGTGCCAGACGTGCCCCCACAGGTTCCCGGCGGCTCCGGCCAGGAGCACACCGACGGCGAACGTCGGGGTGAACAGGCCGCCGGGCGCGCCGGACGCCACGCAGGCCGCCGTGACCAGCGGCTTCAGCACCAGCAGCACGATCATCAACCCCAGCGCGAAGTGGCCGATCAGCGCCAGCTGCACGATCGCCCGCCCATTGCCGAGCAGCTGCGGATAGCGAAGTGACAGCAGGCCGAGCATCCCGAATGCGATCAGCGGCGCGAACCAGCGGCCCATCCGCTCGGGCCTGCGGCGGTTGGCCGCGGCGATCAGCCGTGCCCAACCGGTTGCGACCAGCCCGATGATCGGCCCCATGATCACCGCGAATCCCAGCTGCGAGGCGTGGAAGTGGTCGGGCGCAACGTAGTAGAGCGGGTGGTTGCCGAGGAAGATCCACGCGACCGCCGTAGCCGTCAGCGACGCCAGCAGCGCCGGCAGCACGAACGGCAGCACGAGTGAGCCCAGCATCACCTCGAGCGCCAGCAGCGCTCCCCCGAGGGGCACGTTGTAGACCGCAGCGAATCCCGCTCCAGCCCCCGAGGCGACCAGCAGTCGCCGCTGCCAGACCGGCAGCTTGGCCCACTCGGCGGCGCTCGAGGCAAACGCTGCGCCCGCGAGCTGTGGCGCCGCCTCGCGCCCGAGCGAGACCCCCATGCCGACGGTCACGATGGACAGGACGCCGCGGGCGATGCTCGACAGGAACGGGAGTTGCCCCGACCGGGTCCAGATCGCCTCGCTGACCTCGGTGCCGCCCGTGGAGGCGCGACCCAGGATCCGCAGCCCAACGATCACGATCACCGCCGCCAGCAGCAGCGCGACGACTCGCCGCCAGTGCGGTGAGGCCTCGACGGCCTGAAGCAGCGTCGCGCGGTGGACACCGTAGGTGACCCGCTCCACCAGTCGCAGGAGCCCCACGAGGGCCGAGGCCGCAAGCCCAGCGAAGACCCCAACGCCGATCACCAAACTCCAGAATCGGGCGCTGTAACCGGCGACGATTCCAAGGCCGGTCACGTTGCCCTGCGGCGAGGACCAGCGGTCTTGTGCCGAATCGGCGCCGCGCACTGGCACGGATTCTAGGTGTCGTAGGCTGGAACGAGCATGTGGGATCTGCAACCGACACTGACCGGCAGACGTGTGCGGCTCGAGCCGTTGGCCCCCCAGCATCGCGACGCCCTGTTCGAGGTCGCCGGGCCGCCCGAGATCTGGGAGTACTGGGCGTTCAACCCAGGCGCCAGCCGGGAGGCGTTCGACGCCTGGTTCGACGCGTGCCTGAAGACCGCGAGCGACGCAGGTGACTCGCACTTCGCCACCGTCCTCCAGCAGACCGGCAATCCCGTCGGCAGCACCAGCTTCTGCACGATCCGCGAGGAGGACCGCGGCCTGGAGATCGGGTGGACCTGGCTTACGCCGTCGGCCTGGGGCACGGGCGCCAACACCGAGGCGAAGTTCCTGCAGCTGCAGTACGCGTTCGAGACGCTCGGGGCGATCCGCGTCGAGTGGGACACATACGAGCAGAACGCCCGCTCGCGCTCCGCGCTGACCAAGCTGGGAGCGAGGTTCGAGGGCGTGCGGCGTAACTTCTCGATCCGTGAGAGCGACGGCAGCAAGATCTCCTCGGCGTTCTTCGCCATGACCGACGATGACTGGCCCGACGTGCGACCGCGGCTGATCGCGAAACTCGACTCGCTCGAGGATGCGCGCGGTACCTGACGAGCCCAACGTTGCCCTGCGCCCGACCGCCGACGGGGAGGGCCAGGAGGTCGTCCTCGCGTTTCCCTACGACGGCAATCTCGTCGCCGCCGTCCGGACGCTGCCGGGACGCCGGTTCGACTGGGATCGCAAGGAGTGGTCTGCGCCGGCCGATGGCTGGGTGGCTGCAAAGCTCTCAGAGATCCTGCGGCTGCGACCGGAGCTGCGGAGGACCCGGGAGTTCGACGACTGGCTCGCGGCGGCCGAGCAGTACTGGGTCGGGCATGTGCGCACCACCCGCCACGACGGCCGCGGCTGGTTCGCGCTCGACACGCTCGCGGGCACGCCGCCGGCGGCGCTGCGAGCCGGCGCAATCGAGCAGTCCGGGCGCTGGCTGGTGCCGCTCACCGCCCAGGCGGCCGCGGGGCTCGCGGAACTGCGCGACCCGCGCCTCAGCCTCGGCGCGCGGCGCTGCGCCGAGGCACTCGAGTACGGCGAGCAGCCACCGGCCGCACGGCTGATCCTGACTCGCGGCGTGGCCGGCGAGCGCTTTACGCTGGAGACGTTCTGGGATCCCGAGATCCAGGCCGCGTTCGAGCAGCTGCCGGGAGCGGCCGCCAACGAGATCAAGCTCGACGCCTGGATCGTCGATCAGCTCGATGCGTTCATCGCCCTGCACGCCGTCGAGGTCGCGGCGCCGGCGGCCGAGGCCCTTACCCTGCTGGCCGAGCAGCATCGCGCCGCGCAGCGCGCGGTCGCAGCCTCGCGAGCGACCACCGCCGAGCCGCTCGAGGAGGTCGCGGCACGGCTCGGGGGCGAGCTCGCTCCGTTCCAGTGGGTGGCCGTCCGCTACGCGCTCACACAGCGCCGGACGTTCCTCTCCGATGAGCAGGGGCTCGGCAAGACGGTCGAGGCGTTGGCCGCACTCGAGGCCGACGAAGCATTCCCGGCCGTGGTCGTCTGCCCGGCCTCGATGAAGCTGACATGGTCGCGCGAGGCAGCCCGCTGGCTGCCTCACCGCTCCCAGGTGGTGTTGAGCGGCCGCGAGCCCGAGCCGGTCACCGGCGCCGACATCATGATCCTCAACTACGACATCGTGCAGGGGCGTCTGGCGGAGCTCGTGGCCAGCGGGCCGCGAGCTCTGGTGGCCGATGAGTCCCACTACTGCAAGAACCCGCAGGCCAAGCGCACGCGCGCGGTGCGGCGGCTGGCCGACGCGGTGCCGGCCGACGGCCTGCGGCTGGCGCTCACGGGCACGCCCGTGATGAACCACGCCGACGAGCTGATCGCGCAACTCCGCGTGATCGGCCGGCTTGGCGAGTTCGGGTCCGGAGCCAGCTTCAGCCGGCAGTTCGAGGGCGAGCTCTCGGAGGAGCGGCTGCACTGGCATCTGCGCCGCCACTGCTTCGTGCGGCGGCTGAAGTCCGAGGTGCTGCCGCAGTTGCCGGCCAAGCGCCAGGTCGTGGTGCCGGTGTCGCTCAACAACGAGGAGGAGTACAGGCTGGCGGAGGACGACGTGATCGCGTGGCTCAAGAGCCAGCCGCTGGATCTCAAGGAGCTCAACGCGAAGATCGCCGCCACCCTGCGGGCGCAGCGGCTCGCCCAGCTGACGGCGCTGCAGCGGCTCGCTGCCCGCGGCAAGCTCTCGGCGGCGCTGACCTGGATCCATGACTTCCTCGCCTCGGGAGAGCCGCTGGTCGTGTTCGCGCGCCATGTCGAGGTGCAGCAGGCGGTGCTCGCCCGGTTCCCGGACGCGCTGCACCTGTTGGGCGAGGACTCCGTGACCGCCCGCCAGGCTTCGATCAACTCGTTTCAGGATCCGGAGGGGCCGCAGATGATCGTCTGCGCGACCCGCGCCGCCGCGCAGGGGATCACGCTGACGCGCGCCTCGAACGTCTGCTTCCTCGAGCTGGAGTGGACCCCCGCGATCCATGACCAGGCTGAGGACCGCTGCCACCGGATCGGCCAGCGTGATGCGGTCACAGCCTGGTACCTGCTGGCCGCCGACACCATCGATGAGACGATGGCGCGCCTGATCCAGCGCAAGCGGGAGATCGTCGACGCGGTCACCGACGGCCGGGGGCTGCCTGATGGCGGTCTGATCGACGGCGTCGTGCGGGAGCTGCGGGAGGGCCGGCCGTTCCGGCACCTGCACGCGGTCGCGCTCGACTCCGACGCTGATGCCACGCTCGCAGGCGATGCCGAGCGGCGCTGGCGTAAAACCTGACATGTGAGACGTTCGCGTGAACCGTAACCCGCATGTCAGACCGTAACCCGCATGTCAGACCGTAACTGCCCTGTTACCGGCCGGCCCGTACAACATCGACATGCCAGCGCGGCTGCGAAACGGTGTGCTCCTGATGTCTGCCGCGCTGGCATCCACGCTCGTGCTCGCGGGCTGTGGGGGGTCGTCCAAGCCCAAGGCGCGCAGTCATGCGAACGTCTTCATCGCACTGAGTAAGTGCATGCGCGCCCACGGGGTCACCAACTTCCCCGATCCGGGAGCCAACGGCGGTCGCGGGATCAACCTCGAAGGTACCGGCATCAATCCACAGTCGCCGGCATTCCGAGCGGCACAGACCGCCTGCTTCAAGCTGATGCCGGGCGGCGGCCCGAACAATCAAAGGGCGAGTGCCGCTCAGATCAGGCAGGCCGATGCGACCGCCGCATGCATGCGGGCACACGGCATCAGCGGCTTCCCCGACCCGATCATCTCGACCGGAACGCCCAACCTCGATCCTGCGAACTACAGCTCAATCGAGGCCGGTGGCGGCATGATCATCGCGATCCCCAAGTCCATAGATGAGCAGTCGCCGGCCTTCGTGAAGGCCGCCAAGACCTGCGCATTCCGCGGCTGATCACTGACGCTGCATCGCTCACGGCTTCGTGCGAGACCTCAGCGCGCCCGGCTGCGATGCTGCCCGACCCGACCCGCCCCGCTCCGTCCCGGAGCGCCGTTCGAGCTCCGCTGGTCGGCAGGCGACCTGCTCAATCTGACAAATTGCTGCTGGTCTGTGCGATGTGCTCGAAAACGCGTTGCTTTCGTGCAGCTACGAGCAATTCGACCGGCGACGAGTCGCTTTGTCAGATTGAGCACGTCCGCGGCCGATGCCGCAGCGGGATCGCGCGAGCGCGCCTCGGTCAGATATGAGCTGTGATGAGCGGCGTCTGTTACCAGGTGTTGCGGTGCACAACCTCGTCGAACGGGCGGCGGTTGGGCTTCTTGATCGGCTTCAGCGGGCGATCTGCGGGGTAGCCGAAGTCGATCACGAACTGGAGGAGCTTGCCCTCGGGCAGTCCAAGGACGCTCCGGGCCAGCTCCTGGTCGCCGACCGACGAGTGACCGGAGCCGATACCGAGATCGGCAGCAGTGACCATCATCTGCAGTGAGGCCTGGCCGAGGTCGTAGAGGGCGATCTCACGGTCGCGGCCCTCGTAGTCGTCGATCACGATGCCGACCGCAGCGCCCGCATGCGCGATGTGAGCGCCGCCCCGCCAGACCTGGGAGAGCCCCTCCAGCTGTGCCCTTTCTGTGACGACAACGAAGTCCCACGGCTGCCAGTTACGTGATGACGGCGCGCGCCATCCGGCCTCGAGAATCCGCTCGAGGGCGTCGGCAGGCAGCTGCACACCGGCGTATTCACGCACGTTGCGGCGTGACGTGATCGCGTCCCAGGTCTCCATTCGGGACTCCTTTCAGGACTTTTCGACTGAGAGTGAGAAGACTGCCTCGAACTGCTCGCCAGGTGCCACCCAGTGCAGACCGATGCCCGAAACCAGTGCATCGACCGGGGCCGTCATCGGTTCGAAGCAGATGAACTGCGAGCCCTCGGGGGCGTAGACCTGGCTGACCGGATAGCCCTTCACGTGGGTCAGCGCGATCCGGCGGCGGTCATCGGCGACCACGAACGTCGGGGAAGGCACGTCTGCCAGTCGGTCATAGCCCGTGTCGAACGTCCGATCGCCGAGTGGCCCGTCCAGCTGGCCAGGCGCGATCGCGACCGTCTCACCCGTCGGGATCATGCGGTCGTCCACCTCCACCTGGCGCGTGACCGGGATCTCGACATGCCAGCCACGCCGGTCCGAACCTGGCAGTGTCAGGTAAGGGTGAAAACCAAATGCAATGGGAACGGCACTGTCGGCATCGGCGATGACGGCGAAGCTAACTGTCAATGTGTCTTCACTGATCGCAGCGGTGTAACGAAGCCGGTGCGCGAACGGGAACACGGCCAGATACTCCGGCACGGCGCCGAAGTCAAGCTCGGCGGTCAGGCTGTTCTGCTGGGCGTCGGTCGGTCGCCAGTGCGGGCTTGCAGCCAATAGCCCGTGGATAGCGGTGCCGGTTGCGGCGTCGCGGTTGGTCAGACGCGAGTCCGGATCGAGCGTGATCCGGTGGCCACCGAGCTCGAACCCCCAGGAACTGACGCGGTTGGCCCACGGGTGCAGCAGCGGCAGCGCAAAGGTCGCACCCCTGCCGGCGTATGCGTCCAGGCCCTCGCCCTGCGCGAACAGCTCCTCGCCCTGGTGCCGGAGCGAGTTCCCGATCATTCCCAGTTCGGGTACGAAGTTCGCCTCGAGGGCTCCCTCGGGATCGGAAATCATGATCTCGTACGCCATCGGCACAGTCTCTCAGACACCGGCCGGGGAGCGCACGAGCAGGCCATGTGCGTTCAGCCTGTGTTGCGAAGGCCACTGGCGATCCCGTTGATCGCCAGCAGGCTGAGCCGGGCGAGCTCCTCGCTGTCAGCGCCCCGTCGGCGCCGCTTGAGCAGCTCGATCTGAACGAAGGAGAGCGGATCGACGTAGGGGTTGCGTCTGTCGATCGAGGCCTGAAGCACCGGTTCGCCGTCGAGCAGTCGTTCGCCGCCCCTCACCCGCACGAGTTCGGCGCGCGTGAGCTCGAGCTCGGCATCGAGGATTCCCCAGATCCGGTCACGGGCCGGCACCTCGTTCCACAGCGCAATGTAGCGCCGGGCGATGCCGGGATCGGCCTTGCTGCAGCCCATCTCCGCGTTGGCGATCAAGGTCTGGAAGAACGGCCACTCGGCGGTCATCGCCTGAAGCGTCTCGATGCCGTGGCGCTCCCGCGCCTCGCGCAGAGCGGTACCGAGACCCAACCAGGCGGGCAGCAGGATCCGCGACTGCGTCCATGCGAACACCCATGGGATCGCTCGCAGATCATCGATTCCGCCGGCGGCGTGACGGCGGGCGGGCCGTGAGCCCAGCCGCAGCCGCGAGACCTCCTCGACCGGCGTCACGTTGAAGAAGAACTCGATGAAGTCCGGGTCGTCATGAACGAGCTGCCGGTACATCGCCTCGGACGTTGCGGCCATCTCATCCATCACCTGCTCGTACCGGGCGGTCTGCGGAGGCTCCTCGGCGCCCGGTCCGAAGAGCGTCGTCGCCGACGTCAGCAGCGTCGCACTGGTGGTCAGCTCGAGTTCGCGGTGGGCGATCTCCCGGACGTTGTACTTGGCGGTGAGCACCTCGCCCTGCTCGGTCATCTTCAGGCGCCCCTCGACGGTGCCGGGCGGCAACGCCAGCACGGCATCGTTGGTCGGGCCGCCGCCACGACCGATCGAGCCGCCGCGGCCATGGAAGAAGATCCAGCTGACACCGTGGGCCCGGAGCACATCGGCGACCTCGACCTGGGCGCGGTAGGTGCCCCAGCCCGAGGCCAGATAACCGACATCCTTGTTGGAATCCGAGTAACCGACCATGATCTCCTGATGGTCGTCGACGGCGCGCAGCGCCTCTCGATAGACCGGCATCTCCAGCAGCGTCGCGAGCGTGGCCGCCGCCGTGGCGAGGGTAGCGCCGGCCTCGAACAGCGGCACCAGTCGCAGTCGCGCCGCAGCGCCCCCTGCGCGGCTGAGACCGGCCTCCTTCATCAACAGCAGCGCCTCGAGCACATCTGACGGAGCCTCGGTCCCGGAGATCACGTAGGCATCGATCGCGCCCTCGTGTCCACCGTCGAGCACGCTCCTGATCATCCGGAACGTCTCGATCACCTCCTGGGTCCCCTCACTGAAGCCCGCGACGTCAGCGGGGATCAGGGGCCGGTGGTCGGCGATGTGGTCCTGCAAAAACGCCGCCCGCTCGTCCTCGGGCAACAGGGCGTAGCCGGTAACCACTCTCAGGGTGCCGAACACCTCGTCGAGCGCCGCACGGTGGGCCTTCACGTGCTGGCGGATGTCGAGTGTCGCGAAGTCAAAGCCGAAGACCTCCACCTGGCGGATCACGTCGCGAAGGTCTCCTGCGGCGCTGTAAGCGCCGCCGTCTGCGATCAGGGCACGTTCGACGATGCGCAGGTCGGCCAGGAGCTCGGCGGGTGTCAGGTAGGCGCTGACGGTCGCAGCAGCCGTCGCTGTCCCAGCCGTCGCGGCTGCAGCAGCGGCTGCCGCAGCCGCAGCAGCGACAGTCGCCGCAGTCGTTGCCGCCGTCGCGCGCAGGCGCTCGCGCATGAACGTGACCGCGCGACGGTAAGGCTCCTCGGCATTCAGCGTCTGCAGCTGCTGAGCCAGCGCCGGGAAGTGGGCCTGGCCGAAATCGAGGATCCCGTCGAGCTCCGCTCCGGGAGGCGCGATCCGGTCGGAGAAGGAGAGTCTGCCCGCCAGCAGCTCGAGGCGGCCCTCGAGGAATCGCAGGCAGTGCTCGCGCAGCAGCCCCAGCGCCTGGACGGTCGTGTCCGGCGTCACGAAGGGGTTGCCGTCACGGTCACCGCCGATCCACGAGCCGAATCGCAACAGTGGTGGCGTCGGGATCTCGGCGCCGGGATAGGCCTCGCGCAGAGCACGATCGAGGTCTCGGTACACCAGCGGCACCACGTCGACGAGCGTGCTCGTCAGGTAAACGAGCCCGCCGCGCACCTCCTCGAGCACCGTCGGTGAGATCGCACGCAGCTCATCAGAGCCCCATAGCTCCTGGACGGTGGCGCGGATCCGCTCATGCGCCTGCTCTGGGTCGCGGCCGAGGCGCTCGTCGAGGGCGCGCAGTTCGTGGAAGATTCGCGCCTGCTTGTCGATCGTCGTGCGCCGCCGCGCCTCGGTCGGGTGCGCGGTCATCACCAGCCGGATCTCCGCGTGCGAGAGCAGCTCACGGACGGTCTCGGCGGAGATTCCGCGCTGCGCCATTCCTCCGATGACCTCATCGATCGAGCCGCTGCGCGGGGCCGGCCACTGGCGCTCCTCGCGCGCGCGGATGCGGCGAACGCGCTCGTTGTCCTCAGCGAGGTTGATCAGCTGAAACCAACGCGTCAGCGAGCGGATCAGCAGCTCGATCGCGTCGAGATCGAGCTCTGAGATCAGCTGCTCGAGCTCATCGCCGGCAGCCGCATCACCGGAGCGTGCACGGCGTGCAAGCTCGACAGCCCGGGTTCGCAGCGACAGGGTCTCACCGGCGCCACTGGCGTGGCAGACCTCGTCGAGCGCGGCGCTGAGCAGTTCGAGGTCGGCCTCAACGTCGCGCAGCGCAGTCGGCCGCGCGACGCGAGCCGGAGTCTGCTCGTTTGACAATGCTCCGGCTCGGCTGCGCGAGGAGTTCACTCGTCGAAGTCGGGCGGCGCGCCACCGGCCGCAGGAGCGGGCTTGCTTGCGGGCTCGGTCGCGGCGGGCTCGGTCGCGGCGGGCTCGGTCGCGGCGGGCTCGGTCGCGGCGGGCTCGGTCGCGGCGGGCTCGGTCGCGGCGGGCTCGGCGTCAGCGCCAGGTTCCTGCGCGGGAGTGCCGCCTTCCTCGGGTGATCCGCTCAGCTTTTCGACGCTCTCGTTCATCTTGTCGCCGACCTTGACGATCTTGTCGGCGTACTTCCCGTGGGTCTTGGTGTTGGCCATCTCACCCGCTGACTGGACGGCGCCCTGGATCTTGTCCTTGTTGTCCGCGACGGCGGCCTGCGCCTGGTCGCGGATGCCCTTCAGCTTGTCGCCGAATCCCATCCCGATTCCTTCCATTCCATCGCTGGCCTGATGCTGGGCAGCTTAACGGTCACTCGGGGGCGCAAGCGATCAACAGGACCGTGATGCTCGATCCGGAGTCCACCGCGAGCCGGCCGCGCTCAGCTGTGGACGCTCGAGGGCGGAGAAAGCGGCCGTCGGGACCGGTCTCCGCTCCCTCGCGGTGCCGTCTTCCGCAGTCGCCGGATTCCGCGCATGTCCTCGAGCGCAGTCCCGATGATGCGGACACTCGAATCGGGATCCTCCACCCAGCGGACTGCGAGCTCGCGGACACGCAACCCATCGCACTCAGCCAGGTAGAGCAGCTCGGTGTCGAAGAACCAGTTCTGGTTCTCCACGCGTTCCAGCACCGGCAGCAGCTCCAGGCGACGAGCTGCCTTGAAGCCGCACTGTGCGTCAGAGAACTTCACTCCCAACAACAGCCGCAGCAGCGCGTTGTAGCCACGTGAGATCAGCTCGCGCTTGAAGGAGCGCTTGACCTCGGCGCCCGTCGCCAGGCGCGAGCCGATCACCAGATCGGCCTGATCGTCGAGCAGCGGCGTGACCAGCCACGGCAACAGCCGGATGTCGGTCGAGAGATCGACGTCCATATAGGCGACCACATCGGCGCTGCTCGCCGACCACGCCGCCCGCAGAGCTCGCCCGCGACCCTTCTCATCCAACCGCAGAACGCCAACATCCTGCAGGGAGGCTGCCAGTGACTGCGCGATCGAAGCAGTCGCGTCGGTGCTGGCGTTGTCAGCGATGGTGATCCGCACGTCCAGCTCCGCAAGCGCCCTGGCAGCATGCGCGTGCAATCGCCGCACGCTCGCCGCCAGGACGGACTCCTCGTTGTGGACCGGCACGACGATCTCAAGTGTCGGGCGCATCACGACTTCCTTCCGGCAACCGCCAGGACCCGGGCCGCTTTCCCTGAGCAGTCGTAGAGCGCGGAGCCGTCGACCGTCGTGGCCTTGCTGCAGGCCTTTGTGACCCACTCCATCGCATCGCGGCTTCCGACCCGGCCACCGGCGATGCCACCACCGGATCCACGGCTGCCGCTGGTGCCGCGGAACCCCGCCGTACCACCGAACCGCGCCGCACCACCGAAGCCGCTCGAGCTGTCGAGCACCCACCGGATCCTGCCGGTGCGGATCTCCTGCGCGAGCCAGGTGGCGCTGACCTCGGACTCGTTGCCGCTGAAGCCGCCGATGCCCGCAACCTTGGAGCCGTTTGCGATGATCGCGTCCTCAGCCGAGGTCTGGCTCGAGACGGCGACGGTGCCGCCGCCGTGAGCATCGGCGTACCTGACCACCGCGGTCAGTGACCCGCCGCCGCTGAATCCGCCGCCGATTCCTCCGCCGACCCCCCTGGCACCTGCGCCGCTGAATCCGCCGCCGACCCCCCCGGCACCCGCGCCGCCGAACCCTCCGCCGACCCCCCCGGCACCTGCGGCACCTGCGCCACTCGCGCCGAGCGGCTGCTGAACCGGCCCGGCGAAGCGCCCGGTTGAGCTCGTTCCGGCACGCCCACCGAGCCCACCACCCGGTCGCCCGCCAAAGCCACCACCGCCGGAGAAGCGTCCGGGTCCGCCTCCACCGAACGCGCTTGCATTCGCGGGACCGCCCGCAGGAAACGTGCTGCTGGTCGCATGGCCGAGCGTGTCGAGCGCCCACGCGGCCGGCGCGATCGAGAGCGCCGCCAGCACCACGCCGAGCGCGACCAGGCGCGCCCGTCGCTCGACCGCCAACGTGAGCACGAACGCGGCCAGAGCAGCCGCGGCGATCAGCAGCGGCTTCAACCAGCTCATCGAGTTCTGCGAGTGGAGCACCGCAAGCTCGGTGGCCAGACCGGCGGCGATCGCGATCGGTGCCAGGATCCGCGCGTGGCGATCGCCACGCGCGATCTGCGCTGCGCCGGCGCCGACCAGCGCCGCGGTCCAGGGTGCGAGGAACGACACGTAGTAGGGGTGGAAGATGCCCTGGGCGAAGCTGAATGCGACCGCCGAGGTGAGGAAGGCGCCGCCGATCGCGATCGTCCAGCCGGCGGTCGCGTTACCGCGGCGAAGTCGCGTGAGCACGATCAGTCCAAGGCCGCTGACGACCGCAAAGCCGAGCAGCCAGCCGGCCTGACCTCCGAGGGCCGTGTTCAGCAACCGCAGCGGCCCCGCGCTGCCGCCGAACGTCGTGCTGCCGCCGCCGAAGCCGCCACCGCCCGGCCCAGCGGCGCCGCCCGGTCCACCGGACTGGCCGTCAAGCCGACCCACCCCGTTGTAACCGACGATCAGCGACCAGATGCTGTTGTCGGCGGTACCGGAGATCCAGGGACGATCGGAGGCAGGCGTCAACGCGACGAGCAGCGGCCAGGCGCCGCCGACCGCGACCAGTCCCAGGCCGCCGGCCAGCAGCTGCCGGATCGTCTTCAGCGGCCGGTGCGGCGAGCACCAGAGCCACGCCGCGGTGATCCCGGGCACGACCAGCAGGGCGGCGGACATCTTGGCCTCGAAGCCGAGCCCCACCGCAACGCCGGCGAGGACGATCCACCGCGTGCGGCCGTCCTCGAAGGCGCGGACCGTGAACCACAGCGCCGCGACACAACAGAGGATCAGCGCGGCGTCGGGGTTGTTGTGGCGCGACATCGCGACCGTGATCGGCGTGATCGCGAGGGTCAGGCCGGCGACGGCCCCGGCCAGGCGACCGAACCTGCGGCGAACCAGGTCATAGATCAGCGCCACCGTCACCATTCCCATCAGCGCCTGCGGCACGAGGATGCTCCACGAGTTGAAGCCGAACGCCCGCACGGACAGCGCCTGGATCCAGAACGCCAGCGGCGGCTTGTCGACCGTCATCACGCCGCTGGGGTCAAACGAGGCGTAAAGGAAGTTGTGCCAGCTGGTGCTCATCGAGCGAACGGCCGCTGCGTAGTAGCCGTTGGCCCAGCCGTTGCGGGAGAGGTCCCAGAGGTTGAGGAAGGCGGTGATGACGAGCAGCGCGAAGAGCTCCGGGCGCCGCCACGACCCGAGCCTCGCACGACTCAAGGCATCTGAAAGGCGTTGGCCGAGGGACCGGCCCCAATCGCCGAGCGTGGAGTGCTCGCCGGATGGCAGTTCCACTGCTCGAGTGGACCGAGAGGAGGGAGAACGGGAATCGAACATGTCAGCCAGGATCCGGCCCGTTCATCTGAGAACGCTCAGAGTTGCCTATGAGTCGCCAAACCTGTTTATGCGCAGCAGACACGCATTCGAAAGCTCCCTCCAACACACGACACGCGCACGAATCCGGACCTCGCCGGCCTCCGCCGAGGCTCGGCCGGTCGGATCCGGGTCAGGGCAGGCGAGCGCCCAGTCGCACCGACCCGGCCAACGCGGCGATCAGCAACAACACGGCCGCGATCGCGAAGTAGGCGGTGAGATCGTGTTTGCGGCTCACCGTTGTGAGCTGCCGCCCGAGGCTCTGGTAGATCGACTGGAGGTCATTGGCGCTCTGAGCGTCGAACGAGTGCCCCCCGGAGGTCCGGGCGATTGCAGCCATCAACTCCGGGTCCGGCGGCACCGCGACCGGAGGCTGGAACGGGCTCACGCTGATCGTGCCCCCGGCAGTGCCAAGGGCGACCGTGTAGATCGGCACGTGGTCGCGGTGCGCCGTGCGCGCCACCGTCACCGGGTTCACTCCGATGTTGGCCGATCCGTCTGAGAGCAGCACGATCGCGGACGGTTGGTGGTGCTTGGCGTCGGCGCGCAGCGCCTGCAGCGCGAGCTGCAGCGCCGGTCCGGTCGCCGTGCCGCCGCCGGCCTGCTGACTGTCGATCAGAGCACGCGCGGCGCCGTGATCGACGACCGGGCGCTGAACCGCATCGGGCCGGCTGGAGAAGCCGATCGCACCCACCTTGATGGTCGACGGGACCTCGTCGATGAAGGTGTTCGCGGCATTGACCGCGGCCCCCAGGCGACTCGGCTTGACGTCGGTCGCGATCATCGAACCCGAGTGGTCGAGCACCAACATCAGCGAAGCCGACTGGATCGGATCGCGCTGCGTGACCCGCGGCCGCGCCAGCGCGATCCCGCCCGCGGCGAAGGCCGCCAATAGCAGGATCATCGGCAACCGACTCAACCAGCGTGAGCTCGCGGCCGCCGCCAACTGAATCGACTCGACCGCCGTGAACCGAACCGCGTAGGTCCGGCTGCGACGTCGCATCCGCGACTGCGCGAACAGTGCAAGCGGAATCAATGCCAGCACGAGCAGCCACAGGGGACTGGCGAAGCTCATCAGATCCGGCGCCCCAGTTCGAGCAGCCAGTCCTGGTCGGTCCGCAGGCGGATGTGGTGCACCCGCAGACGCCGCAGCTCTGCCGCAACCATCTCACGCCGCTCATGCTCGAGCGCGGAGAAACGCTCACGCAGGCGGCGATTCGAGCTGTTCACCTGCACGAGTTCCCCGGTCTCGGGGTCGACCAGCGAGAGTCGACCGACGGAGGGCAGCTCCTGCTCGCGCGGATCCCCGATCTCAACCGCGATCGTCGCGTGGTGCAGGCGCAGCGCCCCGAGCGGCCGCTCCCAGTGATGCTGGTCGCGAAAGTCGGAGATGACCACCAGGAGCCCCGGCTGGCGCGCCAACCGCCGCGCTCGGCTGAGGGCATCCGCGAGCGCGTGAGGATCGTGCGCGCCGTCCTGGGCGACACCCTCGGCAAGCAGCCTGCGCAGTGCGATCATGCCCGGCTTGGAACCGCGCGGCGGCAGGATCCGCGAGCCGGTTCCCGGCGAGCCCGGCCCGAACGCGACCACGCCGATGCTGCCCGCCCGCCGCAACCCCAGCCGAGCGAATACGAGTGCCGTGCCCTCGGCCACGTCGGCCTTCAGCCTGCGCGCCGTCCCGAACGCCATCGACGGTGACAGATCGAGCACGATCCAGGTCGACAGCGCGCGTTCGGGTACATGCATGCGCACGTGCAGGGCCCCCGTCCGCGCGCTGGCGGCGGCGTCGATGTGACGCACGTCATCGCCGGGCTGGTAGGGCCGCAGCTGCGCGAGCTCCGTGCCGAACCCGACCCCACTGGCCCGCCGGTCGCCCGGAAGCGTCCGCGAGATCAGCCGGTTGAGTGCGGGATCGAGCGAGTCGATCAGCGCACTGGGCATCGGTCCCGGGCCCTGACGGGCGTCGGGCGGACGCAGCATCGCGGTGCCGGTCCGCTGGCTCACCGGCCGCTCGCGAAGTCGAGGCCGCCTACGGCACTCGCCGCCCCTGCTCCCCCGTCACCGCGGATCAGGTGGCTCGTGGAGCTGACGGGGACCGCCGCCAGGATCTGCTCGAGCAGCGCGTCGACCGTCACACCCTCGCTCAGCGCGTCGTAGGAGAGCACGATCCGGTGCCGCAGCACGTCGGCGGCCAGGTCGCGCACATCCTCGGGCTCAACGTGACCGCGGCCACGCAGCATCGCCAGCGCTCGCGCCGCCTGGACCAGCCCGATCGGACCGCGCGGACTCGCGCCGAACTCGATCATCGGCTCGAGCTCGGGCAGGCCGTGCGTTCCCGGATGCCGGCTCGCGTCAGCGAGCGCGACCGCGTATGCGACCAGCTCGCGGTCGGCGCTGATCGTCGCGACCGCGCCCGCGTGGCGTTCGAGGTCGGCCAGCGTCAGGCACTCGCGCACGGCCACCGCGGGACGCAGGCTGCGACCGACGACCGCCGCCTCCTCCCCCGGCGACGGGTAGTCGACCACGATCTTCATCAGGAAGCGGTCGACCTGTGCCTCCGGGAGCGGGTATGTCCCCTCCGACTCGATCGGGTTCTGGGTCGCCATCACGATGAACGGGGTCGGCACCGGATAGGAGGTGCCGCCGATCGTGACCTGCTCCTCCTGCATCACCTCGAGCAGCGCCGACTGCACCTTCGCGGGCGCACGGTTGATCTCGTCCGCGAGCACGAAGTTGTGGAACACCGGTCCGAGCTCGGTGTCGAACTGGCTCGTGTCGGGCCTCCAGACGCGTGTTCCGATCAGGTCGGCCGGAACCAGGTCAGGCGTGAACTGGATGCGGCCGAAGCTGCCGCCCAGCACCGAGGCGAGCGTCTTCAAGGTCAGCGTCTTGGCCAGGCCGGGAACGCCCTCGAGCAGCACATGCCCGTTCGCAAGCAGGCTGACGAGCAGGCGCTCGAGCATCGCGTCCTGCCCCACGATCACGCGCTTGATCTCACTCAGCGCCTCCTGCAGCGACTCACGCGCATCGTCGCGCGCGCGCTGAATCCCCTCGATCTCAGTCATCTGTCCTCCGTCTCTCTCGTGTTCAAGTTCTTCAAGTTCTTCACGCTCTTCACGTTCTTCATCGAGTTCTGGTGTTCCACTTGCTGATCAGTTCAATCGCCCGAACCACAGCAGCGAGAGCGCCCCGGCGGCAGCCATCAGGACCAGTCCGAGGCCGATCGCGACGCCGATCAGCGATCGCTGTACGTGGGTTTCACCGAGCTTCTTCGCAAGCCGGTCGTAGATCGTGCGGACGGTCGCGCTGTCAGCGGCGCGATAGGCATGCCCGCCTGACTCGGCGGCGATCTGACCCAGCTCGGTCGGATTCACCGGCACGGCCGCGGTGACCGTGTGGCCGTCGCGCTTGATCTGGATGGTCCCGTGGACGGTCCCGATCGAGATCGTGTAGACCGGAACGTGCTGCTTCTTGGCCTCCGCCGCCACCGCCAGCGGGCTGACACCCACGTTCGAGGTTCCGTCCGAGATCACCACGATCGCACCGGGCGGACGCTTGCCGTCGATCTTCGGAGCTCCCTTGATCGCCGCGAGCCCGAGTTCGAGCGTCTCGCCGATCGCGGTTCCGCCTCCGCCCGGCTTGAGCCCGGCGATCGCCGCGGCCGTGAGCCGATGATT
The DNA here is from genome assembly GCA_963848435.1 of uncultured Conexibacteraceae bacterium. Classification (GTDB taxonomy): domain Bacteria; phylum Actinomycetota; class Thermoleophilia; order Solirubrobacterales; family Solirubrobacteraceae; genus Palsa-465. The sequence continues at coordinate 552,711 of CAWKDQ010000012.1, forward strand.
CCTGGTGGGCGACTGCAGCAGCGTCGGCTGCCGCGCGAACTGGATCGAGCCGACCTGGATCTGGCTGGTCACGCCGTTTAGGAAGCTGGTGGCGGCCCGCTTGGCCGCCACCAGCCGCGACGGCCGTACGTCGGTCGCCTTCATCGAGTTCGAGATGTCGTTGGCGAGCATCACGGTCGCACCCTTGATCGGCACGGTCGCCCGGTAGCGTGGCTGGGCGGCCGCGACGATCAGCATCACCAGGGCGAGCCCCATCAGTGCCGCGGGCAGGTGCCGCCGCCAACCGGGTCGCTTCGGAGCGACCGACGCGGTCAGCGGCTCAGTTGCAAATGCGAGCGCCGCGCGCTCACGCCGCCGCTGCTCGGCGACGTACCAGGCGCATAGCACCGGGACAGCAAGAAGCCCGATGAGTACGAGCGGCGCAGCGAAGCTCACGTCTCACCGGTGGATCGTGGGCCGGTCGGTCATCGGAACCGACGCTATCTCCACAAACGAGGAGCCGCGAAGGACCTGGATCCTGACGATGCTTCCGGTTGTCTGGCCGGCTGTGGCGCGCGCGAGTTCGGGAACGGTGCCGATCTGATGGCCGTCGACGCTGGCGATCACATCGCCTGGGTCGAACCCGACCTGATCGGCCACGCTGCCCAGCTTCAGGGAATTGACCACGGCCCCATTGGGACCGGTCACGATCTCCATCCCAAGCCAGGTCGCCGTCGGCCCCGACCCGGCCGGCGTGCTGCTCCGCTGCTGCAGTGCGGCGCCGCCGCTGGGGTTGGCGGTGGGCGTCGTCGGCGTCGTGATGCGTGCGGGCGTACTCGAGGCGTGCCGCCGCGGCTTGTTGGAGCCACCAAGCGTCACCGCCAGCGCAACCCCGACGACCAGCACCAGCAGGAATGCAGCGCCCGCCCATGCGTATCGGATCATGCCGCGCCGGTTGCGAGGTTCGCGCGGCTCCGGCTCCTCCGGCGCCTGCGGCTGCGCAGGTTCGACCAGCGGCACGCGCGGCGGGCGCTGCTCAGCAGCGCTTTCAGACTCCCGCTCCCAGTTGCCCGACCAAAGATGCTTGGGGCCGCTCATCGGAGGCAACAGTAAGCGTGATTCGTGAGAGGTGGGTAAGAGGAGGCCAGGCTGACTGACGGCGCGCTGGGGGCTGCTCGCCACCCGCGTCCTGGGCGCAGGCGTCCGAAACCCTACAGGCGACGGCCGCTCTCCGGGGCGCCGAATCGGCTCACATCTGTCCGAGCACGTCCCGGTGTTCGTCCCCTGAGGAGGGGTTCGAGAACACCTCGAGCGACTCCGGATTTATCAGCCATCCGCCGCGCTCGCCGCGAAGGAACCCAGCGTCTGCAAGGCGAGCCAGCCCCAGGCTCACAGTTGGTCGCTGAGCCCCGACCATACGTGCGAGCGTTTCATGGGTGACCGACATCCGCACCCAGATGCCATCCGTCCTGACCACACCGTGGCGGTCAGCGATCGACCAGAACAGCGCCAGCAATCGATCCTCGACCCTCGGCAGCTGGCTGATCGCCTGTTGCATCAGCGCCTGCTTGGGCTGCTGAGCTGCGCGTCTGAGGATTGCAGCCAGAATCTGCGGCCATTGGCGCAGGATCGTCAGCAGGCGCTGATCGAAGATCGCGATTCGTGCCGGATCGAGCACCGTCCACTCGAGATTCAGGGGGATCGACTCGCTGATCGGCCCATCGAGAAGCACAAGTGCGCCGTTGCTGACGACGCGCGCGCACTCGCGTCCTGCCATCCGCAGGTTCGTGGTGAGCGAACCGGACAGGACATGGAAGGCGAATATGTCACCCTCGACCCCGGGCACCTCATGCAATGCAGCGATGCTGACAGGGCCCGTCTCCAGCGCCACACTCGGGAGCACGATCTGCTGGCGCGCCTGTTCGATCCGACCTGGGTCGAGGTCCTCGGCGAGCTCTGGATCGGCCATCAGCAGTCGCACCGCGCGAGCACGCGGCAGGGATTTGCCGTCGGAGCTGATCGCCATCACCATGGCGGCGCGATCCTGGAACCCGCAGATACGAACACACGCAACTCAGTACCCGCCGAGCGAAGAAATTACTCGCCGACTGAAGAGGAACTCGCCGAGCAACTTGCCGGACGGTCGCCTGCCGAGATCTGAGGTTTCAGAAACCGGCGTCACGGGAACCGTCAGGTTGGGACCAAACTGATGGATGACCGACGCGCACACTTCCTCACGATGCTTGGCGACACTTGCGCGTCGGCCGGCCTCGCAAGCCTGCCGATCGGCTTGGTCCTGATCGACGGGAGACGGGTCTCCGGCACACCCTCTCCTCAGCCGACCGTCGACGAGGCTGCCGATGCCCTTGAGCAGACGGGATACGCGAATCGGCTGCTGATAGACGACGAGTCCGTGGCGATCGACGAGGTCATTGAGTTCGCTGTCAGGAGTCCCGACCTCCCATACGAGGGTTGAGCACGGCCGCAGAGGGTTGAGCATCGCCGCCGCTAGCCCCCCAAGCGCCGAGCTGCAGCGCGAATCGAGAGCTCCGGGCTTGAACCGCGCAGTCGCGTCGGCATCGCTGAAGGTTCGACCAAGCGTGGCGATCTGGTCGACGAAGGCCACAGCTCCGCCCCCACCAGGTGGGCCAGTCGAGCGACGCACGTGCTCACGTTACGGCCGACCGCGACCGGCGCATCGCTCCCGTGAGCTCGCTCGAGGCTCCGGAGAATCACGCGCAGACCGACGAGATCGATGAACTCCACGCGCTCGAGGTCGAGATCGACCCCGCAGCCCGCCTGCACGAGCAGCCTCAGGCGCTGATCGAGCTGCCGCGCCGAGGCAATGTCCAGGCTCCCTGCGAGCGCGAGCCGCACCCGACCCCCAGCTTCTCCGTGTTCCTTGACGTCGAGGTGACCGTCGTTGCACTCCATCGGGCGCGAGGGTCTCAGCCGCACTGGACCAATACAAGTCGGTGCGTTCAAAAGTAACCGCCCAAACCGAGGCCGCGTCAGTACAGAAAGCCGACGCCGCGCGATGCGTGACGATCTGTTGATGGCGGTCAGCAACGCGGTCATCTATGCGCGCGTCCGGCGGGTTCCGCCGGGCTTCGTCACCACCTATGGCGATGTCTGCCCGGGAGCGCCGCGGCAGGCCGGCCGCGCGCTGTCGTTGGCGCAGGCCGAAGACCTGCCCTGGTGGCGGGTCGTCCGCAGCGACGGCACCTGGGCCAAGGGGGACCGGCAGCGGCGGCTGCTCGAGGCTGAGGACGTGCCGATCAGAGGTGATCGGGTGCTGATGCAGCAGGCGCTGATCGATCCTGAGGCGATCTACTGAGTGACCGCCCCCAGCCGGGGCCGCCGGCACGACCTGAGGGATCGCGCTGACGGTCCCGACCCCAGCTGGTCAGGCGTTGACCGCCACCTCGAGCAGCTGCCCGATCTCGACGCCGTAGCCGGCCGCCATCGGCGGAGAGGTCTTCGCAATCTCAGCGGCCGCGTTGATGTCCGCCGCCTGGATCACCGTGTAGCCACCGATGCGCTGATCGCCATCGACGTCGCCGACGCGCACGGCCCTGCCGACGCCATCACCCATCTCGACGACGCTGTCCTGGTTCTCGCCGAACCACTGCATCCAGGCGGCGTGGCCGTCGCCGGTGATCTCGGTGAACTCCTGTGGGCTGCGGAATGTGAGCAGGAACTTGGGCATCTTGACTCCTTCGCTTCCTCGGCGCGAGGCCGAAACTTGATGGACATCGATGCAGACACCGGCACCTGCAGGAATTGGGCGGCCAAGCGCGGCCGCCCATATTCGCGACCGGTTGGTGTCTACACGTGGAGATACCAGGATGAGAGGATTCAGATGTGACCGAGATGCTGCTTCACCGCGCTCGCACGGGCGACGAACGGGCCTTCGCCGAGCTGACCGCGCCGTATCGCCGCGAGCTGCACGTCCACTGCTACCGCATCCTCGGCTCGGTCCAGGATGCCGAGGACGCGCTGCAGGAGACGCTGCTCGCCGCCTGGCGCGGGCTCGGAGGCTACGAGCAGCGGGCGTCGCTGCGCACCTGGCTCTACCGCATCGCGACCAACCGCTGCCTGAACAGCCTGCGAGCAACCGGACGCCGCGCGCCGATGCAGCCGCCGTTCGGTGAGCTCCCGCTGCCGCCCCCGAGCCGGCAGACCGAGGTCGTCTGGCTCGAGCCCTACCCGGACCTGCTGCTCGACGAGCTGCCCGACGCCGCCCCGGGCCCGGATTGCCTCTATGAGGCCAACGAGTCGATCTCACTCGCGTTCATCACGGTGCTGCAGACGCTGCCGCCACGCCAGCGAGCTGTGCTGATCCTGCGCGACGTACTCGGCTTCCGCGCCGCCGAGGTCGCCGAGATGCTCGAGCAGACCGAGGATTCCGTGGCCAGTGCGCTCAAGCGGGCGCGCGCTACGCTCTCGCGCGCGCCCGACCTGCGGGAGACGCCGCCGCCGGCCCCCGAGTCGCCGCAGGAGCGCGAGCTCGTCAGGCGCCTGAGCGACGCCTATGAGAGCGGCGACGTCGACGCCCTGCTCGAGCTCCTCACCGAGGACGTCTGGCTGCGGATGCCGCCCGTCCCGCTCGAATACCAGGGGCGCGATGCGGCCATCCAATTCCTGCGGGTCGTCGTCTTCGACGCTGGGCACGAGCTCCGCATGCTGCCCAGCCGCGCCAACCGCCAACCGGCGCTGGGGATGTACATCCGTGATCCCGCCACCGGCATCTTCAGGGCGAGCGGCCTGCTCGTCCTCAGCCTGGCCGGCGACCGGGTCTCTGAGATCACCCGGTTCGATAGCGGCGTCCTCGCAGCCTTCGGCCTGCCACGCTTGTTGCCAGCCGACGTGTCTCGCGACGCGTGACAGACCTCAGAGAGGAGAGCCTCAATGGAATACCGGCAGCTTGGTCGCAGCGGCCTTCGCGTGTCGTGCCTGGCGCTGGGCACGATGACCTTCGGCGGCAAGGGGGCGTTCGAGAAGGTCGGCAGTGCGGGCGTCAGCGAGGCCAGAAGACTGGTTGACGCATCGCTTGACGCCGGGGTCAACGTCATCGACACAGCCGATGTCTATTCGACTGGCTTGTCCGAGGAGATCGTCGGCGAGACCATCCGCGGGCGTCGCGACCGCGTGCTGATCGCGACCAAGGCGCGCATGGTGATGGGCGCGGGTCCGAACGATGCCGGCCTATCACGCCACCACCTGATCGAGTCCTGCGATGCGAGTCTTCGCCGGCTCGGGGTTGACCACATCGATCTCTACCAGATGCACGAGTGGGACGGACAGACTCCGGTCCAGGAGACGCTCGAGGCGCTGGACATGCTCGTGCGCAGCGGCAAGGTCCGCTACGTGGGATCCTCGAACTTCGCCGGCTGGCAGCTTGCCAAATCGATCGGGATCGCCGAGCGGCTCGGCCTGCCGCGTTACGTGAGCCAGCAGATTCACTACTCGCTTCAGGCCCGCGAGGCCGAGTACGAGCTCGTGCCGGCGGGCGTCGACCTTGGCGTCGGCGTGATCGTCTGGAGCCCGCTCGCGGGTGGCCTGCTGTCGGGCAAGTACCGGCGCAACCAGTCGCCGCCAGCCGGCTCCCGGCACCTCACCGACTGGGGCGAGCCACCTGTTCGCGACACCGAGCAGCTGTACGACATCGTCGACACGCTGGTCGAGGTCGGTGGGAAACACGGCGTCTCCGCCGCGCAGGTGGCGCTCGCCTGGCTGCTCGGTCGAGCGAGCGTCTGCTCGGTTGTGATTGGTGCGACCACGGAGCAGCAGCTCTCGGACAACCTCGCCGCCGTGCATGTCGAACTCGATGAAGCCGATCGAGCGCGCCTGGATCGAGTCAGCGCTCCGGCACTGATCTACCCCCACTGGCATCAGGCGCAGACCGCATCCGATCGGCTGGGTGAGGCAGAGTTGAGCCTATTGGGCCCGCACGTCGCTCAAGCATCCCGCTGAGAGTTCCGACAACAACCCAGATGCCCGATTTCGCACACAAGCTGCCGCGCCGTGTCGAGAAGCCGTGGGGGCATGAGATCTGGTGGGCGGTCACTGACCGGTACGTGGGCAAGATCCTGCACGTCAACAGGGGTCACCGCCTCTCGCTGCAGTACCACGAGGTCAAGGATGAGGCCTGTTACGTGCTGTCGGGCCGCCTGCTGCTCGTGCAGGGACCTGCGGAGGACTCGCTGTTCGAGCGCACGGTCAGCATCGGTGATGTCTGGCACAACGCCCCGGGCGTGATCCACACGATCGAGGCGCTCGAGGACTCCGATGTGCTCGAGGCCTCCACCCCCCACCTCGACGACGTCGTACGGCTCAGTGACCAGTACGGCCGCGAGGGTACTAGCGCGATCTGACCACCTCGTTACGGGGTCGCAGCTGCGCGGGCCTGCGGGTTGGCGTCCCCTCCGGCCCGTACCCTGCTTTGCCCAGTGCCAGACCGTCTGTATCGCAGAGCGAAGTCGTTGCCCGGCCACCTCCCGCAGGCCGCTGCCGGGGAGGTCCTGATCTGGACCGATGGCGCCTGTCAGCGCAACCCCGGCCCCGGCGGCTGGGCTGCAGTGGTGTGCTGGGAGGACGGAGCTGTCGAGGAGCACAGCGGCGGCCTGCCCCAGACGACCAACAACATCATGGAGATGACGGCGGCGCTCGAGGGCCTGAGGGCGCTCCCGCCCGGCTCCCGCGCCTGCGTCGTCACGGACTCCCGCTATCTGCACGACGGCATGACCACCTGGATGACAGGCTGGAAGCGCAAGGGCTGGAAGACCGCCTCTGGCGACCCCGTCAAGAACAGGGAGCTCTGGCTTGCGCTCGAGGCCGTGGCCTCAGACCACGAGCACGTGCGCTGGCACTGGATCAAGGGACACATCGGCCACGCCCTGAATGAGCGGGCCGATGCGCTGGCGGTCGCGGCGTCCCAGCTGGCTGTGTGACCGCGCGGCGCCGAAAGGCTCCGCACCCGGACCTGCCGGGTGCGGAGCCCCTGACCTCCGTGAACTTCCCCCTGGGAGATGAAGCCGGTGGACTCGACGGCAGCCAGAAGCTCGGCGGTGTCGGAAGAGCCCACCGCTGCCTGTTCAGGCCCCGGCGCTGAGGCCCGCAGCAGCGGCCACACGACGTTGCTCACGCCGGGCCAGCAGGCTCGAAATCGCGACGCCGATCTCAAACAGGACGTACAGGGGCAGGGCCTCGAGCATCATCGTGATCGCATCGCCGGGGAGCACCGCACCGATGGCGGCACAGACCACCAATGCGAGCTTCCTGCTCCTGCGCAACCGCTGCGGTGTTACCACGCCGGCCTGCGTCAATGCCACGATCATCACGGGAACCTCGAACACAAGCCCCATCGCGAGCAGGATGGTCGCCGCAAAGTGGTAGTACTGGCTGGCTTGAACCAGCACGGTGAATTGGCTGGCGTTGAAGTTCTGCAGGAATCTGAGAGCGGCCGGCAGGACGACGATGTAGCCGAACACGACGCCGATGATGAACAGGCCGGGAATGGCGATCAGAGCGGGTCGCATGCGCCGGCGCATCTGAGCGTCGACGGCCGGCATGAAGAATCCGTAGACCTGCAGGAGGATCAGCGGCAGCGACAGGATCAGAGCGAAGATCAGCGTGACGGCGATCGTCGTGTTGAAGGGCTCGGTTATGCCTAACGTGATCGGTTTGGCGCCATTCGAGTCTGCCGTTGTTCGCAGCTTCTGCGCGTCAGCTCCGAGGCGGCCGGAAACGTCTGTGAGCGTCTGCCGCACCGCCGCAGGCTCGGTGCCGCTGTTGAGCGCATCCGCCAGGCGCCGGACCTGAGCTGCGATGTCACCTGTGGTTGTCTGCGTCACGTAGGCGGAGCCGATGACGCCCTCTCCGGCTGTCGCCTGGCGCAGGGTCGCATGTGCAAGCGGCGCGTTCATCAATCGCAGCAGCTCGCGGTTCTGCCAGAAGCAGACAGCGAACGCGGCGCCGACCACCGCCAGGACCACGATCAGTCGCGTCCGGAACTCATCGAGATGGTCCACAAACGACATCTGGTGGTTCTGGTCGACGCTGGCCAGCGCCGCACGGAAAGCGCTTGACGCCCTCATTGCATTTTCACTCGGATGAACTGAGGTCCAGGGACCGCGGCTTTAGGCGGTTGGTGTCAGGTCGGGACCGGAGTTGAGCGGCTCTCGGTCAGCGGAATTGACCGGCCCCTGGTGAGCCGTCGGCGCCGCGGCGGTGGCGAGCACGGCTGCTGTTGTGGGTGCTGCGTCCTTGCTCACGAGCGGAGCCTCCCTGCTCACGGCATCCTTGAAGCCGCGCAGCCCGTCACCCAGTGACCGGCCCATTTCCGGCAGTCGCTTCGCACCGAAGACGAGCAGCATGATCATGAGCAATAGGGCGAGATGAATTGGATTGTCGAGTCCCATGAAGGTTCATTCCGTTCAGTTTGTTGACCGTTCTCCAATCTCTACGGGAACGAACCGGAAGTGGATCACACGACTATTCGAAGATCCTGGAGCGCCCGATGCGTGAAGCGTTGCCAGCCGGCGTTGCCAGCCGGCGTTGCCGACGTCAGCTGATCGGCGCGACGATCACTGGCTTGGTCGTCGGGACCTGGGTGCCACCGGCAGGCTCCTCGGTGACCATCACGGCCTTGACGTCCTTGAGGCTGCCGGGCACGCCGACGACGCCCTCCCCCGAGTGTGTGACGCTGAACAGCGCCTTGGTCGGAGCCAGATCGCCCTGAGTGTTCTGTAGCCAGACCTCGTAGATCCGATTGCTCGTCGGCTGCGGCAGGTGATGCACGATCAGCTCGGTGTAGCCGTTCTTAGCGACGTGCAACTGCGCGTTCCCGACGGTCGCGTTGAAGACCTGGACCGAAGTGCCGGACGACAGGATCTGAGTTCCGGCGAGGACGACCGCGGCGAGCAGCGCCGTGATGCCTCCAGCAAAGGCAGGTCGTGAGAAGCCGTAGCGCCTACCGCGACGCGAACGCGCCTTCCGCGCCGCTGCGTCAGCGTGCACCTCCTTCAGCACCTGCTTGCGCAGCGTCTTGGAAGGTTGCTGCTGAGGCGCCGCCATGCCCAGGACGTCTCCAACCTGCTCGAAGCTGTTCAGCTCGTCCTGACAGATGGCACAGCTCTTCAGGTGCGCCCGGAACGCATCGCTCTCCTCTGGGGTGAGCGCACCGAGCACGTATGCGGCTGCGTCGCCGTCACAGTCATGCGCTGGGGACATGTCAGGCTCCATACTCATCTTATGGCTCCAGCAGGGTTTGTCAGCACGACCTGAAGCTTGCTCATCCCGAGCCGCATCCTGCCCTTGACAGTTCCGGCCGGAAGCTTCAGAAGATCGGCGATCTCGGTGTGAGTGAACCCTCCGAAGTAGGCAAGCTCGATCACCTGCCGCTGGTCGGCCGGGAGCCCCTCGAGGGCACCGCGGACCTGGCCGGCCTGGTCGCGACGCTCGGCTTCGACCTCGGTGCGCTCGGGAGCCTCCATTCGTTCCGCAGCACCGTCATCGGAGACGTTCTTTCCTGAGCGCGACGCTTCGTAACGGAACACGTCAATCGTGCGGTTATGGACAGCGGAGAGCACCCACGACCTGACGCTTCCCCGCGTGCGGTCGTACTTACCGCCACTGCGCCACAGCGACAGAAACGCCTCCTGCACGATCTCCTCGGCCAGGGGGCGCCGGCCACACATTCGGTAGGCGAGGGAGAAGGCCGGGCCGGAGTGCCGGTCGAAGATCACCTCAAAGGCCCGCGCATCACCATCACAGACCATTTCCATGAGGTCCTCGTCAGACAGGACCGCCCATCTGCGGCTCGGAGTCGCGATCTTGGATGTCAGCAACACGTGCAGGTATACGGCACACGCGCGCTGTTGGATCAGTGGCGAAGTTTCCGCGTGAGGCGCCGCCGTCCCGGCGTGAGGCGGCGCCGCCCCGATTCGCTCAGTGGTGGTGGCAGTCGTGGCCTGTCGACCGGGGAACGTCCAGCGTCGGGTTGCGACCGAAGAAGCCGGAGGGCTTCAACTCGAAGCCGCAGTGCTCGACGGGCATCACCGGCCAGTCCTCAGGGCGAGGGAAGTGGGTTGGACCGAACGTGTGCCACAGCACGATGTCGGTCCCGTCCAGGTCGCGGTCGGCGGCGACGTAGGCGGGCAGTCCCCCACCGCCGGGATGCTGGTTGACGAAGTCCCCTGCCGGATAGCGCTCGGCATGGTCATAGCGCGTGACCCACAGTTGCCGTGAGGCGAAGCCTGCGCGCTGCGCGAGCGGGCTGCTGGGATCGGCGATCAACGTCGGCGCCTGCTGCGGGTGGAGCGTCCACGCGACCGGCTCGTCGAAGCGGTTGCGCCTGCCAGGATTGATTACGCGCCAGGTCCGGCCACGGGTCGCGTCGGCCAGCCGCGCCCCCTCGGACTCATGTGTCACGCGGGTGATCGTGCGGGTGATCGCGTTGCCCCAGGGGTTCTCGGGGCCGACGGGAACCCCGTGGACATCGATCTCCTCGACCGCGTTCTCCAGGCCGTCGACCATCATGTCCAGCCGCGCGCTGAACAGGTGCTGGTGCCCCGGGGCACCAAGCCCCGGGGCGACCTCGGTCGCGTAGGGGTAGCTCTTGCCGCGGTAGCCGGAGGTGAACAGGATCCCGGTGAGCTTGATCTCGAGCTCGATCTTGCCGTCCAGGTACAGGTACCAGTAGAAGCCGTAGTCGTAGTTGCCGATCGTCGCGAAGCAGGAGATCACCAGGCGCCGCTGGCGGCGGACCTCGCTCGACCCGCTGAACATGTCGGTGTGCTTCCAGAGGACTCCGTGGTCCTCCTCGTGGATGCAGATGGCGTTGCGGATCTGGCTTGGATTCCCGTCGTCATCGGGGATCGTGGCATCCAGATAGGCGATCTCGCCGAGGCAGTCGCAGCCGAGCTCGAGCGAGTTGACGAACTTTCCGACCAGGTACTCGCCGGTGTCGAAGTAGTTCTGCCAGTACCGGAACGGGCCGGGGTCTCCGTAGGGGACGACCATCTCCGGGACCGATGCGCGGTAGATGACCGGTCGCCGCTCACCGGCGTCGTCCAGGCTGATCTGGTGCAGCACCAGGCCCTCGCGCGCGTCAAAGCCGATCCGCAGCGCCCAGTTCTCCCACTCGAGCGAGTGGCCGTCGAGGGTGAAGCTGACGCCCTCGGGCTGCGTGATCTCGATTGGACGGAGCGAGGTGCGCTCCGGGCCTTTGACTTCTGGATCGTTGTAGTCACCGGACTCGGCGGGTACCGGCATGTCGAGCTCATCGATCAGGGTGAGCACGCGCCCCTCGACGAGATCCACGTATGCGGCGACTCCGTCCACGGGATGCGCCCAGGCCAGGTCCTCGGGCGACTCGTGCAGGAACGCGAGCACGCGCACGATCCGCCGACCCGACTCGCCCTCGAGCTCGTAGTTGCCGGAGGTCAGCGGACAGGCACGGATCTTGCTGATGTCCGTTAGGCCTCGCCGTGCCATCGCGGCCCTCCAGCCTGCGTCGGCGTGGACGATCTCTTCGGCGCGTGCGAACTCCACGTTGAGGATCGGGAACTGTCCCTCGCTAACTGGCTCGATCGTGCGCCTCTTGACCACCTGATCGCCCGTGACCGACACGACCACGTCGCTGAGCGCTCCCGATGCGATGTCGACCAGCAGCGCTCGCAGCCTGCGCTCCAGCGGCGAGCCCGGCTGGTGCGCGAGCACCTCCGCCTTCGGCGGTTCCTCGAGCCCGTAGTAGCTGAATTTGACGGTCGGCGAGACCAGGCCGGCGTCTTCGAGAATCCGGCGTCCGGCCTCGAACTCCGCCGCGGTGACCGGGTCCAGCGGATGGCCGACGCCGAAGTCGCTCGCCTTGGTGTCGGTAGTTGTCGCAGTCATGCTGTGGCCTCCAGGAACGAGGGGCGAGACCGATGGTCTCAGTACGGGTATTGCACGGGACCGGGCGCAACCGTCAACCAGCGCAGCTCGGTGAACTCCCAAAGGTTGCTGTCGCCGCCGGACCTGCCGCCGAGCCCGGAGCTTCCGAAGCCGCCGAACGGGGCAAGCGCCTCGTCCTGTGGTGTCGCGTCGTTGACGTGAACCATTCCAGATCGGAGTCGCCTGGCGACCCGCATCCCGCGGCCGGCGTCGGCGGTCAGCACCGAGCAGACGAGGCCATACTCGCTGTCGTTCGCCAGCGCGACCGCCTGCTCGTCGTCGTCGACCGCGAGCACGGGCGCGATCGGCGCAAAGATCTCCTCGCGCCACAGAGCCATGTCGGGGGTCACATCGACCACGACCGTCGGTGCAAAGAACGGCCGCGAGCGTTGGCCACTGCTCACCACCCTCGCTCCCGCAGCGACCGCGTCCTCGAGCAGCCGGGTGGCGCGCTCGTACTGAACCTGGTTGATCATCGGCCCGAGCCCGACCTCCTCGGTGACGGTGTTGCCGAGCGTGATCGCGTCCGCTCGCTGCACGAGGGCGTCGACGAAGCCATCGGCGACGGAGCGCGCGACGATGTGACGGCCGGCCGTGATGCACGTCTGCCCCTGGTAGTGGAAGCTCGACCAGGCGGCAATCATCGATGCCTGCTCCAGATCGGCGTCGTCGAGCACGAGCAGCGCGTTGTTGCCGCCCAGCTCGAGCGATACCTTCTTCAGCAGCTGCCCGGCGCGCTGGGCGATGACCCTGCCGACCCTGGTCGAGCCGGTGAAGTGGATCATCGCAACGTCTGGATGTTCGACGAGCCGCTCGCCGACCTCGACGTCGCCCGGCACCACCTGCAACAGACCGGGAGGCGCTCCGGCGGCGGCGAACGCCTCCGCCAGCGCGATCCCGCCGCTCAGTGGGGTCTCGGGTGAGGGCTTGAGCACGACCGCATTGCCGAGCGCGAGCGCCGGCGCTATCACCCGCATCCCCAGTACCACCGGGAAGTTCCAGGGCGTGAGCACGCCCACGACGCCGACCGGCACGCGCTCGGAAAGCGACAGGCGCCCGGCGTGTGAGGACTGCAGCAGCTCGCCCATCGGCCGTGCGGCCAGCGCGGCCGCCTCGATCAGCTCACTCTGAGCCGCCCCGATCTCGTAGTCGGCCTTGCCGCCGATGCTGCCGGTCTCACGCATGATCAGCTCCCGCAGCCGCTCGGCCCGTGCGCCGATCTCGGCGGCAACGGCGCGCAGGAGCGCGGCACGCTCGGTGTAGGGAGTCTCGGCCCACCGAGCCTGCGCGGCGCGCGCGCTTGCCACGGCCCGATCGACGTCGCCGGCGCCGGCGAGCCCGACGCTGGCGAAGATCTCGCCGGTCGCCTTGTCGCGCACGTCGATCACACCGCCGCCCGCCGGCTCGCAGAACTCGCCGTCGATGAAGAGTGTCCGATCCCGCTCCAATGTCGCCACTACGACCTCCGATCGCTGGGAAAGCGCTTTCCACAGGCTACCGAAGGCCCGCTCACGATGCAACCGATCCGTTGGCCAATGCCGTGCTCTCGCGGAGGATCACCTCGCCGGGCACCGGCAACAGCCGCGGGGCCTCATCCTGCTCCTGATCGAGCGCCAGTCTCCCCGCCATCTCCCCCATCTCGGTTAGCGGAAGCCTGACCGTCGTCAACCGCGGCCAGACGTCCCGCAGCGTGCTGATGTCGTCGAAGCCCGCCACCGCAACATCGCCGGGAACGCTCAGTCCGGCGGTGCGCAGCCGAGCAAGCGCGCCAACCGCCATCACGTCGTTGACCGCGAACACGCAGCGCGGCAGCGGCGCACTGCGGGTCAGAAGCGTGCTCACCGCCTCATAGCCGCCGTCGCGATTGAACTCGCCCGTGATCACGTCGCCGTCCTGCAGACTGACGCCGGCCGCCTCGAGCCCGGCGCGGAAGCCGGTCAGGCGGTCCTGCGCGGTGCGAAGGTACGTCGGCCCCGCGAGCACCGCAAAGCTGCGATGACCGGCGGCCACGAGTGCGGCCGCGAGCGCCCGCGCGCCCGCTTCGTTCTCCGGCGCGACGGTGTCGATCCCCGGCAACGGCTGGCCGATGCAGACGGCGCGGCCGCCACCTCGCTGGAAGACCTCGAGCTCGTGGCAGAGCGCCCGCTGGCGCTGGTCGTCGTCGGTGCGGCTGCCGGCGATGATCACCGCGCGCGCCCGCATCGAGCGCATCATCGCCACGTAGGCGTATTCCCGGACCGCGTCTCCAAAGGCGTTTCCGATCGATACCACCGCAGCGTGCTGATCGGCCCGCTGCACGACCGCGGTCGCGATCGTCGAGAAGTACGGATCGGAGATGTCGTGGACGAGTACGCCGACGATCTCGCTGCGGCCGGTGGCGACCGTCCGCGCTGGCAGATTCGCGCTGTAGCCGAGGTCATCGGCGGCACGGGTTACGCGCTCGATCAGCTCGCTGCTGACACGCCGGGATCCATTCCCCAGCACCCGCGAGGCCGTGGCCAGCGAGACGCCGGCGCGGTCGGCGATGTCCTGCAGGTTGACGGCGCGTGAGCGCTGGTCGCGATCGGAGGGTGTGCGAGCCACGCCGCCAGCATAGAGTCGTGCGCAGTCCCGAAACGCATCTTGACCGTCTGCCGTGATCGCCGCTAAGCTTCCGGGAAAGCGCTTTCCGCTGGACAGCAATCGTCTGATGGGTGGGCAGCCCAACCGCACCACGAACGGGAGTTGGAGTATGTCGCAGACCGTCATCAAGGTCGCGCTCAACGGCGTCACCGGACGCATGGGGTACCGTCAGCACCTGGTCCGCTCGATCCTCGCGATCCGCGAGCAGGGAGGCGTCGTTCTGGGCGACGGATCCCGGCTGCTGCCGGAGCCGATCCTGGTTGGACGCAGCGCTGAGCGGTTGCAGCCGATCGCAGAACGTCACGGGATCGACAGCTGGACCACCGACTTTGACAGCGTGCTGGCGGACCCTGAGATCAAGATCTACTTCGACTCGCAGGTGACGAGCGCCCGCGAGGCCGCGCTCACCCACGCGATCGCCGCAGGCAAGCACATCTACACGGAGAAGCCGACCGCCGACGGGCTCTCCGCTGCGCTGGGCCTGGCGCAGGCCGCTGTCACCGCCGGCGTGATCAACGGAGTCGTGCAGGACAAGCTGTTCCTGCCCGGGATCGTCAAGCTGCGCCGGCTGATCGAGACCGGCTTCTTCGGGCGGATCCTGTCGGTCCGGCTCGAGTTCGGGTACTGGGTCTTCGACGGCGAGCACGTGCCGGCGCAGCGCCCGTCATGGAATTATCGCGCCGAAGATGGTGGCGGCATCGCGCTCGACATGCTGCCGCACTGGCGCTACCTGCTCGAGGACCTGTTCGGTCCGGTGACGGCGTTGTACGCGCGCCAGGCGACGCACATTCCGATTCGTTGGGATGAGCGCGGCGCGCTCTACGACGCGACAGCCGACGACAGTTGCTATGCGATCGTCGAGCTGGCGGATGGCATCGTCGCCTCGGTCAACTCCTCATGGTCAGTGCGTGTCAACCGGCGTGAGCTGCTCGAGATCCAGGTCGACGGAACCGCGGGCAGCGCAACCGCGGGACTGCGCGAGTGTGCCGCGCAGCCGGCTGCGGTCACGCCGATGCCGGTCTGGAACCCAGACCTGCCGGACGCCAACGACTACCGCTCTCAGTGGGCCGACGTGCCGGAGATTGGTCTCGTCGACAACGCATTCAAGACGCAGTGGGAGTCATTCCTGGTCCACGTCGGCGAGGGCCGCCGATTCCGATGGGACCTGATGGAGGGCGCCAAGGGAGTCCAGCTGGCTGAGCTCGCGCAGGAGTCCTCCGCTGCCGGGCAGCGCCTCGAGGTTCCGGTACTGACGCTGCCCGAGCTCGATCCGGCAAGATGAGCGCGACGCTCACGCTCCCCGGGCGCGCGCGGCCTCTGATTGTGGAGCGCCCCGCCTGGCCGGCCACGCATCGGCCGGCCAGCACGCGTCGGGCCTACGCGGCCGCCCATGTCGCCGCGCGCTCGGACGGGGAGATCGACTGGGAGTCGACACTGGCGTTCCGCGAGTATCTGTGGTCGCACGGATTCGGCATTGCAGAGGCGATGGACACCGCGCAGCGCGGCATGGGGTTGACGTGGGTGCAGGCGCGCGAGCTGATCGAGCGCACGGCGGCCAGGGCGGCTGAGACCGGCGGTCTGCTGGCGTGCGGCGCGGGCACCGATCAGCTGTCGGACGCCGACGGGGCCGGCCTGGCGCGGGTGAGCGCCGCCTACGAGGAGCAGATCGCCGCAGTCGAGGCGGCCGGCGCGACCGTGGTGCTGATGGCCAGCCGCGCGCTGGTCGCCGTGGCCCGGTCGACTCAGGACTTCCGCGACGTTTACGGGCATCTGCTCGGAGGAGTGCGGCGTCCGGTGATCCTGCACTGGCTCGGGGAGATGTTCGATCCCGCGCTGACGGGCTACTGGGGCGCCGATTCGTTCGAGCAGGCGGCTGAGACCGTGCTCGAGATCATCGCCGACGCCGGCGGCAAGGTCGAGGGCATCAAGCTGTCGGTGCTCGACGCCGGCAGAGAAGTGTGGCTGAGGCGGCGCCTGCCTGACGGCGTGCGCATGTACACCGGAGATGACTTCGGCTATGCCGAGCTGATCGAGGGCGATGAACAGGGCCACAGCGACGCACTGCTCGGGGCGCTGGCGGCGATCACAGCACCGGCGGCCGAGGCCTTGGCCGCCCTGGACGAGGGCGACAGCGCCCGTTACCGATCGCTGATCGAGCCGACCGTGCCACTCTCCCGGACGCTGTTCGAGGCGCCGACCTATGAGTACAAGGCCGGGATCGCGTTCATCGCCTGGCTCAACGGGCTGCAACCGGAGTTCGCCATGGTCGACGGCTTCGAGCGGCGGCGCTCCGACGAGCATCTGATCCGCGTCTTCGAGCTCGCCGCTGCCTGCGGAGCGCTGATCGAGCCCGAACTGGCGGTCGATCGGATGTCACAGCACCTTCGGATCGCGTCGGCGGTATGAGCGTCGGGCCTGAGCGACTTTCGCTCAACACCGCGACCGTCAAGCGCCTGAACCTGCGTGACAGCGTCGAGCTCTGCAGGCGCCACGAGATCGATGGCATCGGGCTGTGGCGCGAGCAGATCCAGGAGACCGGACTCGATGCCGCGGCCGCGATCATGCGCGATTCGGGGCTGCGCGTCTCAAGCGTCTGCCGCTCCGGGTTCTTCACGGTGGAGCCAGGAGATCGCGCGCGAATGCTCGAGGACAATCGCGCCGCGATCGATGAGACCGCCGCTGTCGGCGCCGACGTGCTGGTGCTGGTGGCGGGCGGACTCGCTCCCGGCAATCGGAGCCTTCCCTACGCCCGCTCGCTGATTGCCGAGGCGATCGGGGAGCTGGTGCCGGTCGCGCAGGCAGCCGGGGTGCGCCTCGGGATCGAGGCGCTGCATCCGATGTTCTGCGCTGACCGCTGTGCGGTATCCCGTCTGGGCCAGGCACTTGACCTCGCACTGCAGTTCCCGGCTGAGACCGTGGGCGTCGTCGTCGACGTCTACCACGTCTGGTGGGATGACACGGTGCTTGACGAGATCGCGCGGGCGGCGGAGCGGATCCTCAGCTACCAGGTCTGCGACTGGACCCTGCCGCTGCCCTCAGACGTGTTGCTGGGCCGCGGCCACGTCGGAGACGGTCACATCGAGTTCGGGCCCTTGACCCGGGCGGTCGAGGCGGCCGGCTATGAGGCGATGATCGAGGTTGAGATCTTCAACGAGGAGATCTGGGCGGCGCCGGCGGACGTAACCGCGCGCACCGTGCGCGAGCGGTTCGACGCTCACATAGTCGGCTAGCTCGCTGAGCCCGCTAGCGAGCGGGTGTTGCGGCGGTCGCTCGACCGTTCGAAGCCGGCCCCGAACTGGCGAGGATGTCCGCCAGCGTCGCGTCGGCAGCGAGCTGCCGGGCACCCATTATCGTCGCATCCGATCCGAGCGAGCCCGAACGGATCTCCGTCTCCCAGGCCAGCCGCCGCACGGTCGACCGGACCCTGCTCAACAGCAGCGGACTCTGGCCCACACCGCCGCCCAGGATCAGCAGGCCAGGGTCAAGGATCGCGACGACGGCGGCTGCCATCTCACCGATCTCCTCAGCGTGCGTCTGAACCAGCGACTTCATGTCCTTCTCCCCCGCCGCGGCCGCGGCGAAGATCGCGGCTGCGTCGGGGATCCGACGCCGGGAGGGCAGCCGCCGAGCCCGCCTGACCAGATCCTCTGCGCCGAGGTGCTGCTCGAGGCCCAGACGACGCGGACGCAGCTCCGGGCTCCACGGAAACGGGAGACTGCCGACCTCACCGGCGCCACCCAGGCCGCCGCGAAGCAGGCGGCCCTCATTGATGATCCCGAGGCCGACTCGGACGCCGACCTGAAGGAAGCAGAACGTCTCGGCGCCGATCGCGCTGCCCCACCGGCCCTCGGCGATCGCAGCACAGTTGACGTTGTTCTCGATGTCGATCGGGATCGGGTCACGACGGGATTCGGCGTTCAAGGCCTGGACGCATTCGACCACGGGCGCGAGCTCGACCGGGATCGGATCATCGAAGCTCACCTTCAGCGGCGCCGCGATAACGCAACGCAGCAGGCGCGAGCGCGAGCCGATCTCCTGTGCCACCGCGGGCATCAGCTGCCTGGCAGCCGCCACGGCGGCGGGACTCACGTCGGCCTTGGGTGGAGGCACCGGCAGCTGCATGTCGGCCAGCGGGCGGCCATCGACGGTCACGGCCTGAACGCGCACGCGGGTGCGACCGAGGTCCACCGCGATCGCATACCCGGCGGATTCGGCCACCTGATAGACGGACGCGGGACGGCCAAGGTTCCCCTGGACGGTCGTCGACTCCGTCACCAGCTCGGCAGCTGAGAGCTGCTTCATCGCCGCCGAGAGCGTCGCCTTGGAGAGCCCGAGCCGGGCTGACAGCTCCAACCTGGTGGTGAGGCCGGCTTCGACGATCGCCCGCAGGATCATCCGCTCGGTGTCGTTGAGCTGGATCGGGGTCGCGGTGGCGCTTCGACGGCGCATGACAGCGGCTGAGTCGGTTCGCGGCTGCGACGTTCTGTTAATGCGAGGTGTCGGAGTCAAGGCGGCGACTTTACCCGGGAGCTCCCGCGGTGCTCGCCCGGCTAGCGGATCGCGTCGCCGCTCTCCGGGTCAAAGCAATGCATGCGGCTCAGATCCGGCACCAGGCGGACTGGCTCACCTGCTCTCACAGCCTCGCGGGCTCCGAGGCGGGCGACCCACTGGTCCTTGGCGGAGACCTCCGCCTCGGGCAGGCTCTCCTCGCTGTCGACGTCGAGTGCGACCGCCGGCCGCGCCCGCTGCGCGTCGGAGCTGAAGTGGACAAGCTGCTCGGATCCGAGCGCCTCGATCAGATCGATCACGCCGCTGATCGCCGGCACGCCGTCGTCGGGAGCCAGCGTCAGCTCCTCCGGGCGCAGCCCGATCACAAACGCGCGTCCGCTGTACGCGCGCAGGCCAGGTGCTCGCGTCAGCGCGACGTCCGCCGGCAGGGTGCTGGAGCCGACCTGCAGACTCTGGCCATCGGCCGACAGGTGCGCCTCGAACAGATTCATCGACGGGGAACCGATGAAGGCGGCCACGGTCAGATTCGTCGGTTCGTCGTAGAGGGTCTGTGGCGCTGCGCATTGCTGCAGGGAGCCGGACTCGAGCACGGCCACCCGGTCGCCCATCGTCATCGCCTCGGTCTGATCGTGGGTGACGTAGACGGTGGCCACGTTCACACGACGCTGGATTCGCAGGATCTCAGCGCGCATCTCGACTCGGAGCTTGGCGTCGAGGTTGGAGAGTGGCTCGTCCATCAGGAACACCGACGGCTCCCGGACGATCGCGCGCCCCATCGCGACCCGCTGGCGCTGGCCGCCTGAGAGCTGACCGGGACGGCGCTCGAGTACTGCTGACAGACCGAGGATCTCGGCCGCTCTCGCGATCCTGGCCTTGCTCTCCGCCTTTGACACCCGCCGCAGCCGCAGCGGGAAGCCGATGTTCTCAGCGATCGTCATGTGCGGATACAGGGCGTAGTTCTGAAACACCATGGCCACGTCACGCTCCTTCGGAGCGGCGGTGGTGACGTCGGCTCCACCGATCAGAATCTTTCCCCCGCTGACCGTCTCAAGCCCGGCGATCATGCGCATCAGCGTGGTCTTGCCACAACCTGACGGACCCACGAGCACCATCAGTTCGCCGTCACCGATCTCCAGGTTGAAGCCCTCGACAGCCTTGAAGCCGTTGGGATAGATCTTCGTCGCGTTCTGAAGGGTGATTGATGACAAGGGTCGGTTCTCCTTTGAGGTGAATGGCCGCGTGTGGGCTGCTGGCGAGGCTCAGCGCCCTGGTCAGCCGACCGTGCTCCCGGCGAACATGCCGCTGATGAAGCTGCGCTGCGACGCGAGGTAGACGAGCACCACCGGCAGCGCCGCCAGAACCGAACCCGCGGCGAGTGCGCCGTAATTGCTGAAGTGCGCGCCCTGGAAGTTGGACAGTCCCTCGGTGACGACGAACAGTGACGGGCTGGAGACCAGGACCAGCGGCAGCAGGAACGCGTTCCAGGTCCAGAGGAAGACCAGGGCGGCCATCGTCTTGACCGCGGGCATGACATTCGGAAGCAGGACCAGGCGGAAGACATCGATGCGAGTGGCTCCGTCCAGGACGGCTGCCTCGGTGAGCTCCCGCGGAACCGACAGGAAGGCCGAGTTCATCCAGAAGATCCCGAACGCGATCGACTGCGCGACCTGCGGGATGATCAGCGCCCAATACGTGTTCACCCAGCCGAACGATTGCAGCTCATAGAACCACGGGGTGATCAGCACCTCGACTGGCAGCATGAACCCGAGGATCGCGACGTAGAAGATCAGCCTTCCGCCCATTGGTTTGAGCAGGGCCACCGCGTAAGCGGCGAGGACGGCGAACACGACGCTGAGCACCACCACCGACACGGTCATGATCGCCGTGTGCACGGTGTAACTGGAGAACCCGCCCTGATTCCACGCGTACTTGAACGATGAGAATGACAGCGACTTGAAGAAGCTGATCCCGCTGTTGTTGGCGTTGATCCTGTCAAGTGATGTCGTCACCAACACGACGATCGGGTACAGGGTGATGATCGCGACGACCAGCAGGATGATCGACGAGAGGGTGCGTTCAGTCCGTGAAAGCACAGGAACTCCGTCCGTCGGTCGCTGACATGGACACGGTGCCGCGCCACGGATCGATCGCGAAGGCGGCTGGGGCCGGGCGGATCATCGGCGGTCGCCCCGTTCCAGCAGCGCGCGAATGATGAAGGTGAAGACGAAGGTCAGCACGGCCAGTGCGATGCCCAGCGCGCTGGCCTGGCCAACCGCCCCGAGCTGGAAGGCGTCGCGGTATACGAGCAGGCCCGGGACGGTCGTCGATGTGCCGGGACCACCCAGGGTCGCCTGGTAGATCAGCGTGAAGCTCTGCAGTGACGCGACGATCGTGATCGTCAGCGCAACACCGATCTCCCGCCGCATCATCGGCACGGTGATGAACCAGAACTCGCGAATGATTCCGGCGCCGTCGACGCGGGCCGCGTCGTATAGCGAGGTCGGGATCCGCTGCACCCCGGATAGGAACAGGACGAAGCAGAGGCCGAAGTCAAGCCAGACGGCCACCAGGCCGATCGCGACCAGCGCATCGCTGAAGCTCCCCAACCACGGTGTGCCCACATTGCCGGCCAAACCGAACGTGTGCAGCAGGCTGTTGAAGGTTCCGGGGCCCGATGGGGCCAGGATCCAGGTCCAGACGATCGCGACGACGACGGTCACCAGCACCTGCGGTAGGAAGTAGATGACTCGGAAGACGCCCAGCCCGCGCTGCGGCAGCCGCGCGATCAGCGCCGCGGCGATCAGCCCGAGCCCGGTCGGAATCACCGAATAGAAGATGATCAGGATGCCGGCGTGTTCGAGCGACTGGCGCTCGACCGGGTTGGTCCATAGCGCGGTGTAGTTCGATAGGCCGGCTGAGGTCTTCGGCCCGATCCCGTCCCAGTTCAGGAACGAATAGTCGACCGCCTTGGCCAGCGGATACAGGATGAAGACCGCCAGGAACGCCGCGGCCGGAAGGATCAGCAGCAGCCCAAAGCGGCGATCGCCCTTGCTCTGGGGATTGTCAAATTCACGGGTCCGAGCCCTGCGTCGCCCCCACCACGCAGGTGGGGGCGACGCCAGCGCTTCAGGCGCGCTGGATAGGCTCGGGGACTGGTTCACTTACTTGCTACCCCAGTACTGCGTGTAGTCACTCTGCAGCTCGCTGATCATCGCCTTCGGCGTCAGACCACCGGACTGCAACTCCTGCACGGCCGCCATCTCCTGGTTGAGGAAGTTCGGCGTCGCGTAGTCCAGGAACGGCACCAGCTGGTTGGACTTCACCGCTGAGGCCCAGCCCTTGGTGGCCGCCTGGATCATCGGCGGGAACTTCGCGAGCACCGACGGCTTCGGCGCCACCACCGGCACCTCACCCTGCTGCAGGTCGTCCTTCTGAATCGTCGGGCTCAGCGTGACGTTGATGAATGCCGCAGCCGCATCCGGGGACGCGGACTTGGTCGGGATCGAGTAACCCTCACCCGGGCCGCCCGTGATCGACGGCGGCTCCCAGAACCCGGCGTTGTTGTGCAGGGCGCTCTGCACCGAGGAGATGTACCACTCACCCTCGATGAAGAAGCCGGCCTTTCCGGTGGTGAAGTTACTCAGCGCCTGGTTATCCGACAGGCCGCTGTAACCCGGCGACAGATAACCCTCCTTGCTCCAGTTCTGGAACGTCGTCGCCGCCTTGACGTAGCCGGGAACGTTGATGCTAGGGCTCTTGCCCTTGTGGAACACGAAGTTGATGCTGGTCGAGGCCTTCGCGAAGGCATCGGCGAGCGTGTAGAAGACGTGCACCGGCTGGTACGCGGTCGGCTGGCCGCTCGCATATGCCATCGGTGTGATCCCCGCCTTCTTCAGCAGCGGAAGGTCGGCGAAGAACTGATTCCAGTTGGTCGGGATCTTCGCCCCCGCCTTCTTCAACAGTTTCTTGTTGTAGAAGACGCCAAGCGGAGCGGCACTCCACGGCACGCCGTAGACGTTGCCTGAACCAAACGACTTTCCGTCAGACGTGAAGGAGTTGTACTGCAGCGGCACAGTGCCGACTTCCTTTGTCCAGCCGTACAGCTTGCTGTAGGGCGCGAGGTTGAGCAGCTCCTTGTCAGCGACGAGCCGGCCCATGCTGCCGAAGCCCTCGTTGGTCTCGGTCACGTCCGGTGCGCTTGAGCCATTGAGCGACAGCGGCAGCGAGTCTGTCTGCTCCTCGAGCGTCATCTCACGGTTCGTGACCTTCCACTTCGGATAGGTCTTCTCGAACAGTTTGATCACCACCGGCATCAGGGTGTGACCACCCGGATCGTCTGCCTCGGTCTCCCAGTTCCACTGGGTCAACGTACCGCCTGGACTGGAGGCGGTCAGCTTGCCCGCCTTGGCACCGGCTGCGCCTGCGCTGCCTGCGGCGACGAGCACCGCGGTTGACAGGGCACCGGCAAATGTCAATGCCATGCGAGCTCGGTGAGCTCCCAGGATCGACGAGCGCTTGGAACGGTCGACACCATGTTCGGCCGCCAACTTTGATTGGTCCATCATTTCCTTTCCCCTCGAGACGACATTGAACCGCCCACGCCCGTTGACGACGGCGGCTTGCGACGTTGTTCAGACGATGGCCTGCCTGAGCTTCACCTGCGGTTGCGGATAGCGGAACTTCCCGCTCGTGAGGTCCAGCTCCTCGGCGCTGCGGGCAGACAACAGCTGCAGCAGCGCCATCTCGTAGACCGCCCGGATCAGGCGTCCCTCGCTGGCCGGCACGGCCACCGCGGTCACCGAGCTGTCCGGCGCCTCCGACGGCGACGTCGTGAGCTGCGCGGCGACACACCCGATCCCACGGACCTGACGGAGGATGACGGCGATGCCATCATCGGAATCGTCACCGACGATCACGATTCCCCGCCCCTGTTCGAGGCTCTCCATCGGCCCGTGCAGGTAGGCCCGGGACTCGAACCAGCCCCCCGGAAGGCGGGGCGCCTCGCGATACAGCAGGGCTCCCTCGGCGGCACCGGCGGCCGAATCGGGAGTCCCGACGAAATCGATGCTGCTCACGCCCGCCAGCCGTGTGCCGACGTCTGCGGCGGCGTCCACGCTGCTGGCGAGAAGCCTGTCCAGCACATCCGGGACCGCCGCCCACTGCTCCTCGAGGCTCGCCGTTGCGGCCTCGGGCTCCCAGGCGGATATGAGGAAGGCCAGCGCCTGCAGACCACCGGTGTAGCTCGTGGTGGCGGGAACCGAATCCTCGAGTTGCGCGCACGCGACTGCGAGGTCGACCATCGTCGTGAGGGTGCCGTCCAACTCCGCGGTCACGGAGACGACCAGGCCCTGCCCGCGCTTGCGCAGTCGCTCCACCGCCGCGACTGTCTCGAGGCTCTCGCCGGAGGCGGAGATCGCGATGTAGACATCAGCGATGTCGAAGTCGTCCTCCCACAGCTGACCGACGTCGACCGCGAAGGCTCTCACCCCCACCTTCCAGAACTCGCGAACCGCAGCCATCGCGGTGTAATAGCTGGCGCCGATCCCGATGATCGCGACGGCGGTCCCGTCGCTGCGGAGAGCGCGCAGCTCCCCGGCCGCGCCCACCAGCTGGGCCCGGTTGGACTCCAGTACGCCGGGCTGCATTGCGATCGCACTGCGGTAGGAGATCTTCTTCACGAGTGGCTCGTTCCTTCTTGGGTTGAGGAGTTGATGGCGCCGGCGGCACCGCGCGCCGAAAACTGGCCGCCAACCGATAGGGACTCGGGGAAGCGGTGCCGCAGGACAGGCCCGATCTCACCGGCCGGCTCGCGGCCGGCCGCGAGCGCCGCCAGGTCCGCTGCCAGTGTCAGCGCGCCGACCACGGGCGGCTCGCTGAGGACGACCAGAGTCGACGCTGGGGACACATCGGCAAGCGCATTCCGCAGTGCGTTCTGAAACCACGTCGCGTTGACGACCACGCCACCGGCAGCGACCACCGTGTCAACCGCGGCTCCGCGGCCGCGCACATCGCTGATCAACGTCGCGAGCGCCAGTGCCTGCTGTTCGATCACATCCAGAATCAGAGTCGAGTCCTGTTCAAGCGCCTTGGAGAACAGCTCCGGCGTCAGGTGAGCCCAGGCCGGCGGCGAAGCGAACCTGTCAAGCGCTGCAGGCAGCTCCCGCACGTGGTCGATCGCGAGCGAGTCACAGATGAGTGAAACCAGCGGGTCACCCTCCTCGCCACGGTCATAGGCCTCGGCGACGGCGCGAGCGGCATCCCGGAACATCCCCGTGCTGCTGCCCTCATCCCCGATGTAACCGCCCCACCCGCCGGCGATCGCCAGTTCACCGTGGGTGTCATACCCGACGACCACGGATCCGGTTCCTGAGATCAGCCCGACTCCGGCCGCCGCTCTGACCGACGGCAGCAGCAGCTCGGCATCGTTGACGGCGAGGATCGGCAGGGCGCCCAGGCGAGCCCGAAGCGACTCCTCGAGCCGCTCACACAGGACGCGGTCGTTGCAGCCATGCGATCCGACCGCGAGCGCTGCCGGCCGCGTCGATGTCATCGACCGCAGGACCTCGGCGACGCCCTCGGCAACGCGATCGAGTCCCCGTCGGTGCCATTCGTAGCTGGCGACGATCCGCTCCTCACCCGTGGAGAGAACCAGGTGCGTCTTCGTGCCGCCGACGTCAACGCCGACGGTCAGCGACTCTGGTCCAAGCTGCTCTGCACCGCTCTTGCTCAACCCTTGTCTCCACGCTGGAGGGATTAGTTTGATCACCCTACCGAACTTAAGCTGGGCTTGTCAAATCCTCTGCCTTCGGCGCCGGTCGTGCGACGAAAGAGCAGTCCGGCCGGTGGCTGCCGCATGCCTCAGCCACCGTGGCGGACCTCCTCCCTCGTGGGACGCCGAGACTAGACGCAGCGGTGTTTGCGACCAGTTAGCTCGGCATTAGGGGAACGAGACTCACGCCGTCCGCGTCGAGACCGGCCTCCGGCTGGGCGGACGCGCGCCGCTCTACATCCGCTTTGCGTCGGCGGCCGCGAGTCCGGCTCCCACCGGCCCGGCGAGGCTTCCGAGTGAAGCTGCGAGCACCGGAACCGAGCGCGTGTCGAGTGCCTCGACGGCCGGGCGCATAGCCTCAACTGCCGCCGCTCGATAGCTATCGACGAGGCCGAGGCCGCCTCCGATGACCACTGCGGCGGGGTCAAGTGCGTTGATCAGTGCTGCGAGCGCGAGGCCGAGAGCAGCGGTCGCGTTGGCGACAATCGTGACCAGCCCCGCATCGGCGAGCACGTCCTCGGCGCTGGCGCGGCCGGTCGCGCGCTCGAGCGCGAGTCCGCTTGCAATGCGCTCGATTGGCGGCGCGCCGACGACGACGGCGTTCCCGCGCGCGCCGGCGAAGGGTCGCCCATCAAGCATGAGCGTGTGGGAGATACCCGTGCCGACGCTCACGTAGAGCCATGGTCCGCGAATCCCCCGTCCGGCGCCAAGGCGCCCTTCGGCGATGGCTCCGGCACGGACGTCGCTCTCCAGGTGGACCGGGGCGATGCCCGCGAAGGCCCGCTCGATGTCGAGATGCCGCCAATCGACGGTGAATGCGCTCGTCGGCCTTCCTTCGGAGCTGACGAATTCGCACAGGCCAATCCCGACGCAGTCAAGTCGGGCGCTGTCTGACAGGCGCAGGACCAGATCGACGCAATCAGCCAGCACCGCGCGACCGCCGCGTTCGCAGCGGGAGGGTATGCGCGCCCGCTCGCTGACGATCCCGGTCGACGGATCGAGGATGCACGCGTCGATCTTCGTACCACCGACGTCGACGCCAGCGACAAATGTCACGGGTCGACGTCGCCCGGGGTGTCCAGATACTGAGGTGCGACGCCGATGAGCGCCTCGGCGTTCGTCGCCTCGTAGTTGCGATACTCGTGCGCGGTCCCAGCGGGGATGAAGGCTGCATCCCCTGGCGTGAGTTCGAACACGTGGGTTTGGTCGGCAGTCCAGGCACGCACCGTCAGGGTGCCGCTCGTCACGTACGCGATCTCGTCGCCGCCGTGGACATGAACGCTTCCGGCCTTACCCGCGGACAGCGCAAGCGTTGCCACTGTGAGATGTTCGGTGCTCGCCAGTAGGCCGACGATGCTGTCGCCCTCCAACCGGTAAAGGACGTCTTCGGGGCGCAGCCACGTGAGGGTGCGTCCGGCCGCTTGGGATCCGGGAAGGTGGCCCAATACCGAGTCCTCTGTGTATCGCGACTGCGCGAGATATTCGCGACTCCGGGCATACGCCCCGGTGGTCCCCTTCGCGGGCGGCGGGGCAAGGAACTCGAGCACTCGCAGGGGCTCCGGACCATAGGCGAGCACGTGGTGCCACGTGTCCGCTCGGAAGAACGCGCTCTCACCCGTGGGTACGCGAATGACTTCGCCGGTCTCCGGGTTGGCCAGCATCATCGTTCCGGACAACACCGTCAGCACCTCGTCGGCTCCAAACACCGTACGGAACTCGGGCGAATGGCGGAACGTACCTCCGGGCGCCAACCCGAACACGAGCGCATGGATCTTGTCGGTGGAGCCGTAGATCCAGTCGAACACCTCACCGGCCTCGGCGTCGCCCCAAATGTGCCGCGTCACGGTCGCGTACGGAATCGCCGCGGGACCGGCAAACTGCGGCCGCGGGGATGACCGGTACACAGTCGGCTTGGCTGGCCCCGATGCCGGCAAACCTGGTTCCGTGCCCTCCATACTCATACGCGCGCCCGTTGGTCATCGACGCGCCGATCATCCGTTTCGTGGGAGGCGGGCCTCCTGTAATCGAACATCTTGCCTTTCCCGGAAGCGCCGGCTTGGTGGTGATATAGGTCCGAATGGCCTGTGAACACGCCGGTCAAGCTAACACAGCCATCAGTGATCACAGTGGTTGTCGCAGCACGGGTGCGCGGCGACGATGACGCGTTGGGGCTCGGCCTGATGTCCGGCGATCGGCGGGTTACGGTTGTGGTGTCGCGCGATGACTGTCAAGGCTGTCGAGGATGAGGGCCAGTCCCCAGGCGAATTCGGCGGCGTTGTCGTAACCAGTGTCGGGGAGCTTGGTCGCGATCTCTGCGAGGTAGGGGTAGTCCTCGAGCGCGCCGATAGCCTGCGCCCTTCTCTGCGCGGCCGCGCCGGCATCGCCCGGTGTCCTGAACCCGAGCGTCTTTTCCTGCAACGCGAAGCCGTATATGTAGGCGTCCTGGACTGAGTAGGCGTGGATCGCCGCCTCGAAAGAGAAGCCCGCTTCACGCAGGCAGCCCATCACGGCGTTGTGGTTACGCAGGTTGGCCGGGCCGGGGTTCCGCGTTTCCATGAGCCCGATCGCCCAGGGATGGCGATTCAGTGCTGCGCGGACCGAGATCGCGCGGCGTCGCATCGCCGACCTCCAGTCATCATCGATCGTCGGTGACTCTATCTCGCTGAAGACGATGTCGACCATGCCATCCAGGAGCTCATCCTTGTTCGCCACGTGCTTGTAAAGCGCCATCGGCACGACCCCGAGCTCCTGCGCAAGCTGGCGCATGCTGAACCCTTCGAGGCCGTTCGTGTCTGTGAGCGCCAGGGCAGCCTGGAGCACAGACGGCCTATTCAGGCGTCTGCGGCCGCGGTTTGTCGCTTCTTTGGTCATGAGGCTTGACAAGTGTACGCCGTACACCTACAGTTCACTCCAGAGTGTACGCCGTACACCCGATAGCAAGAGAGGGACCACCAAATGGAAAGCTCAGGACAGACGCCGGCATCGCCGCTCGGCAGCGGGGTGCCCCCCGGAGGCCACGACTATCCGCTCACCTTTGCGGTCGACTACCCGGACCGCAAACTGAACCGGCTCACGACCGCCTTTCGAATCTTCACGATCATCCCGATCGGGATCCTTGCCGCCACAATTGAAGGCGGCAGCTTCTCCCAGACCGGAGGCAGCGGCGCCCGATACGGCGGAGGCGGCATCGCGATACTCGTCATCCCCGTCCTGCTGATGCTGCTGTTCCGCAAGAAGTACCCGCGCTGGTGGTATGACTGGAACCTGCAGTTGGTCCGTTTCACGAACCGGATCGGCGTCTACTTCGCGCTGATGGACGATCGCTACCCCTCCACCGATGAGGAGCAGGCCGTCCATCTGAGCTTTCCCTACCCCGACGCGGAGAACGACCTCAGCCGTGGCCTGCCGCTCGTCAAGTGGCTGCTCGCGATCCCGCACTACATCGCGCTCTTCTTTCTCTCGATCGCGGCGTTGTTCGTCGCCGTCATCGCCTGGTTCGCGATCCTCTTCACCGGAAGCTACCCGCGGTCGCTTTTCAACTTCATCGAGGGCGTGTTCCGCTGGCACAACCGCGTCGCCGCCTACGCCTTCCTACTGATCACCGACCGCTACCCGCCATTCAGCCTCCGGCCCTAAAGCAGGTTTGCTGTCCGGACCGCCGACGCGAGCTACGGCGGCGCTGTTAGGCCTCAGCCTGCCGTGGGCAGGTCGTCGAGCGGCTGGCGGTCTCGTCTGCCGCGGCTGAGCGCGGTGCTGAGTTCGGCACGGGAGGGTGCACGCGCCCTGTCGGCATCTCGCGTGACCACGCATGTTCAAGCAGAACCGAAGATCGAGCTCGCGATCGCTGTCGGTGGCAACGGGATCGTCACGGTCGCGAGTGCTGATCGACCGAAGCAGCCGTGACTCCGGAGACTGCGAAATGCCCAATCGTTGATGCTCACCCGGGCACGGCGACGAAGTCCGAGCCCCAAGAGTGCTCCACTCCTTCGGTACCGGCAACGTTCCATGGGCTGCCCGATTGACGAGCAGTACGTTGCTTTGGTCGATTTCTCGCGTCGTCCCCGTCTTCAGGTTACGGACGTAGAGGCCACGCATTGGACGGGTGCCGAGAGACCCTCCATGGCCGGCTGTGTAGATCGCCTTCCATCGACCCCCGCGATCGCATCCGCGAGTAACAACTCTCAGTCCAGCGAGTGATATCGCGACGAGATGGCTTGGCCTATTCCGGCTGCGACCGCGCTCGAAACGATCGGCGGTTTAGCGCGGCGGTGACGTGATCACGTTGGTCGTTGGCGAACGCTCAAGAACCTGTGCTCGGAGTCGAACAAGGACCCGACCTGCCGAGCCACTTGGGCCGTCCCGCTAGCCAGCGTTCGAACGCCTGAATCTCCCGCGCATGCTCGGCGCAGAATTCGTCGCCCAAGCCCTCGCGCAATTCGAGACATCCGGAGACCGCGCAGGAGACGTCTTGCTTGCCCATGAACAGAAAGATATTCTGCGGATGTTGACGCCACGTGTGCATCAATCCGTTTGCCGTTACGCGTGAGTCGGTCTCGTCTTGCGATCGCTTTCGGCGGGGCCCACTCAACAGCCTCGCGATCGGATTGGCGACGTATCTCGCTACGGCCGAGCGGAATCGAGACGGCCACCGAAAGGCTCCAACCTTCGAACCTGCGACCTTCGCGTTATGAGTGGCCGCTAATAAAGCAGACAGCGCGTTTTTACAGGGATTTCCGAGCATCCGGATCGTTGTGAATCGGTCCCGCTTGCATTAGGTTGGTACGTCAACTGGAACATGCCGGGGGTTCTAACCTGAGTGCGGGAGCAGTTCTTGCCACAACGCCTGCGCGCGACGGTATGCCTCGGCAAACGAGCGCGGCTGGATGTCGTTGTCGGCCGCGATTCTCTCGTAGCGGTCAGGCCAGCTGTGCGGGAGACCGGGGAACGGAAACGGCGGCGTGCCGCCACGCTCGGCCCATACCGTCCGGATGTCGGAAGCCAAGATCCGCAAATCAAGCAGCCCATCTTCCTGCATCAGCATCAGGTCTGCGAGGTCTCGCACGCGCGTGTTCTCGCGGTCGTCGAACTGCTTGAGCATGCCGTGAAACTTCTCAGCCGCGTGACGGTTGATGTCAACGATTTCGACCTCGATCGCCGGTACGCCAGCGAAATCGAGCAGGTTGGGAAGCTCGCGCGCCTCGGTCGCTGTCAGCTCACGCTCCCGTGGTGAGATGTCGAGCCGTAGCGGTCCGAACTGCCTGCCCGCCAGCCTGGCCTCGAGCCGTACGCGCCAGGTGACATCTCCGCCCTGATCCTCAGTCAGGCGTTGCGGATCGGCGACCACGAAAGCGAAGCCATCCTGGGCGTAGTTGGTGACGAGCAGCTCGATCAGGCGATCGCGTAGCTCGGCGGCTCCGTCCAGGTCGCCGCGAACGCCGAGATCGAGATCCTTGGTCAGGCGTGCACGGTCACCCAATCGCGTCTCCATAGCCATCCCACCCTTCACCACCCACTGGCCGGGCTCCGCGCCCTGCAGACGCGCGACGACACGCTGGAACATCAACCGGCGGCGGAGCCTGTCAATCGCTATTCCGGTCTCGTCGGAAATGTTCCCGATGCGCGCCTCGATCGCCATCCGCAGCGCCTCAGGCGTGTCGTAAGTCATCATTTCGCCGCAATCGTCAGGGCTCGCTCAATCCGTAGCGCGGCACGAGGATCGATCGCCTCAGACCTTGCTCGCAGCTGCCGGCGAGTGACGACTCCCGCTGCCAGCGCCTCCTCAATCGCATGAACGAGTTGATCTCCCTCAGCACCGACCGCGGCAACGTCGATCAGCGATCGCAGAGCAGTAGTGAGCGCGAATCCGCGCCGCCGCTCCACGTCCTCTGGCGGCAGATCGCCGAAATGCAGCACGACCTCGCTATCGCGCATGCGAAACCCGCGGGGCACAGTGAGATGGATCCGCGCAGACTCGAACTCCCCGATTCCGTGGACGCCCAGTGCCGTGTCGTGCGAGATCACGGCCCGACCTTTCGCCCACAGCATCCACCGTGCTAGGTCGTCGTGCAGGTCCGGGACCCATTCGGCCAGCCGAAACAGGCCGCGGCCGACCCTTATCCAGGTTCTGGCCCGCACGTGGTATGCCTGCGCTGAGTACGAGTAGCCGAGCTCATGCGCCTGAGCGGCAGAGAAGTAGCCGGCCTGTTCCGCCGCCAGGGCAAAGAGGCGGCGCCTGAGATCACGGCGGTCAGTTGGCACGCTGGAACTATACCAAAACTATAGTTTTGCGCACTAGCTTCGCGTCCGACTTCAGTTTTAGTGAAGCATCAGGTGACGTAACCCGACTGAGCCGGAGACTGGTCCGTAGCGAGCCGTCAATAGTACTACGGTTCCGTTACACTTCTGCCACATGAGCGACAAGCCGCTCGCGCGCGACGAACTGTGGGATCTCGCCAGCACGCAGCACGGCTTTGTGACGTCACGCCAAGGCACAGAACTGGGCATCACCAAGTATGCGCTCCAGATGCTCGTCCACCGGGGCACGCTGAATAGCGTCGCTCACGGGGTCTACCGGTTCCCGAGGTATCCGGTCGATCAGTACGACAACCTGATGCTCGCGGTGCTCTGGACACGAGCGCCAGAGGCAGCGCTAAGCCACGAGACTGCGCTCGACGCCTACGGCATCAGCGACATAAACCCCAACCGCATCCACATCACCGTCGGCAAGAGACGACGACTCCGGCGCACGGATATCGATGACTACGTCATCCACTATCAGGACCTCAATCCGGAGCAGATCGGCTGGTGGCAAGAGATCCCAATCGTCAGCCCCACGACCGCGATCGCGCAGTGCATCGCCTGCGGAACGCCGACCTACCTGCTGCGCCACGCGATCGACCGAGGTTACGCGCGGGGCTACTTGAAAGCCGCCGACCGCGATGCGCTGAGTGCTGAGTTAGAGGAAGGCCATGGCCGATAAAGAGGTCAGTTCGCGACTCACGGCGCTCCTGCGCACGCTGAAGCCAAAGACCAAGCAGCCAATCTCCACCAAGGTCCTCAATACATGGGTCGCCCAGGCCGAGGGCGAGCTCGGCGAGGAGGCCAAGGGTGGTCGGCTCGGCTGGCTTATTGCCTCGTCGGTCGCTATCGCTGCGGTCCAGCGCGCCATCGACCGCGATGGCCGCTGTTGTTCCTGCTCAAGGGCGGCACTCTGCTCCAGCATAGCCTCAACACGACGGCCCGCAGCACCAAGGACGCCGACGGTCTGATCCGAGGTGACCTCGACGAGTTCCTGCTCGCCCTCGAAGATGCTATGGCCGAACCATGGGGACCGCTCACCCTGCGGCGCGGAGAGGTCGAGGTCGTCAACACGCCGACCAAGATCATCAAACCGCGCCGCTTCGACGTGATCCTCGCCATGCGCGGGGTCACCTGGCGGCGCGTTCCGTTCGAGATCTCAGCCGACGAGGCCGGCATCGGGGACGAGCACGAGACGATCGAGCCTCCTCCGCTGGGCGGCTTCGGCCTGCCCGATCCCGACGCTCTCGTTGGCATCGCGATGCGCTTTCAGATCGCCCAGAAGCTGCACGCAGTCTCCGACCCGCACGAGCCACCGGACTCGATCAACGATCGAGCACGCGACATCGTCGACCTTCTCCTGCTTCGCGAGCTTGCCGCGATAACGGGCAGCCCAACCTATGGCGAGATCCGCTCCGCGGCCGTCGCGCTATTCCAAGCTCGCGCGGACGAGGCTGTAGAACTCGGTCGACCCACAAGGCTTGGCCCCCGGCGGTGACGGCGCATAGCCATTGGGGAAGCGACTACACCAGAGCCGCGGCATCTGCGCGCATCGACCTATCGCTCGATGACGCCGTCGCCGATCTGAACGCCTGGATCGCTGAGCTCAGCGCCGCGTGAACGCCGAAGCTGCAGGCCGCGACGTGTTAGCCATCGCCACGCTCATGATCCTTCAGCCACCCGCGCCGCTCGCGCGCACGCCGCGGCTCGACGAAACTTGCTCCAGTGGCACAGCAGACACCGACGGCCGCAGTCCAGCGGATGCCTGACTGCGATATCTCCGCGCGGCGACGTTGAGGCCGGCGACGCGTACAGCGCGAAGTCACGCATATGGCGCGCGCGGATGCGGGCGCGCTGGTGACGGCGATAGGCAACGGTGCGCATGGCTCGGGCTCCTTGACTCGGCCCCGCCCCACCACGACCGGCGCGGGCTAGGGCTTGGGTTGCCCGGCGCGTCCCAACATGATCCTGACGATGTGCCACGGCTGCACGATCCGAACCTTACGCCTGACGCTCGGATCCGTGTAGGTGTCGACGAGTCGCCGCGTGCAAGCTGTCAACCAGATCCTGCGCCACGAGCTCCTCTTCGACCTGGCGCCCGATTGTGACCATCGTCTCGGTCAAGCGTGGATCCCAGCTCGCCAGAACCGGCGCTCCGACCAAGTTCGCCGTATGGCTGTGTACCGCTGCCGCTTCTCGGTAGGCATCGGCGTCGAACCGCCATGGCTCCACAGGCAACCGCCGATGAAGGAGGTTTCCGATCGTGATGCCGGGCCAGTCAAAGTCGCCGTGGTGTTGCAGTCGCACTCCTGCGGCTGACAGTGAGCGAAGCACGACCATCGCCGCGGCGCGCGGCTGGCCGTTGGTGCACACAAGCGGAGGACACCCGGGCCCGAGCCGATCGGCGGCGATTGCCACCACCGACGGGCTCTCGACGATCACCACGCGCTCGACACCTTGCCATGCGGGCGGTGTGCGCACGAGCTGGCGGAGGGTCAGCCACACCGGCTCACCGGCGCTGCCAGCGGCGGCCGGCAGACCGCCGCTCGTAGTCCCGTCTCCCGGGAGCCCAAGCGTCAGCACGGTGCTCGAGAGCTCATCGCAGAGCACCCCGACAGCTGCCCAGGCCTCGCGCCGAGCTTCGGACTAACGCGAAGAAACGTAGGGAGCAACGACCTGGACGTAGGTCCACGACCGGTTTCGGCCAATTCAGTCTTGACGCGAGAGCCACCAGCACAAGGTGATGCCCGCGCCACCGCCTGACGAGAGCCAAGGCGGACTCAGCGGCGATGCCCCCGCCGGCCAACGCGAGTACCCCCGAGTTCTGCGACTTTTAACTCTTTTTGCGTTAATAGCTCTCAATGCCCGAGGCCGCGCCCCGTGCGCCCCGTATTGACTTTTAACTCGTAATGAGTTAAAAATAGCCTCATGCCGGGACGGGTCTACACGAAGCTCCGCGAGGT
Organism: uncultured Conexibacteraceae bacterium; assembly: GCA_963848435.1. Classification (GTDB taxonomy): domain Bacteria; phylum Actinomycetota; class Thermoleophilia; order Solirubrobacterales; family Solirubrobacteraceae; genus Palsa-465. Next base: position 587,787 of record CAWKDQ010000012.1, read on the forward strand.
GGCTGTCGAGCAGGGTGGCTACATCACCACGCGCCAAGCGCGTGATCTCAACGTGCCGACGGTGCGCTTGGAGGTGATGCGCCAGCGGGGCACGCTTGAGCACGTCAGCCGTGGCGTGTACCGCTTCCGGGACGTGCCGGCAGGCCCGCTGGATCAGTACCTTGCTGCGACGCTTTGGCCGCTGGAGCTGCAGGGGACGCTCAGCCACGCGACTGCCCTCGATCTGCACGCGCTGTGCGACGTGAACCCGAGCTGGATTGACGTCACTGTCCCGACCGGATTCCGGACGACCCGCACTGCTCCGGTGTTGCTGCGACTGCACCGTCAGGACCTGGCAGGTGCCGACACGACGTGGTTTGAGGGGATCCCCATCGTCACGGTTTACCAGGCCATCCTCGGCAGCATCGAGATTGGGATCGGCTGGAACCTGATCGAGCAGGCGCTCACAAATGCTCGCCGTCGTGGTTTGCTCACCCGCGCGCACGCGGCTGAGCTGCGAGCGCTGCGGCCCAGCGACCCTCATGGTGAAGTGAGCCGACGATGAGCGGTTCGCCTTCGAGGCCTCCTGCCAATCGCTCGCACCTGCAGAGGCTGGCGAACGCCGCCGCAAACGTCGCTGCGATTCCGGTCGGCCGCTACCAGCGGTGGGTGAACGTGCAGATCCTCAGCGCGGTACTCGACCGTGTCCGCGACGAGGACGGCGATCCGCTGTTCGCGCTGAAAGGCGGGGCCGCGATGGAGCTGCGACTTGGCCTCACTGCACGCGCTTCGAAGGACTACGACGCCGTGTTCCGCGAACGAGCCGAGTCGATGCTCGATGCCTTGGACCGTGCGCTCTCACAGGACTGGCAGGGCTTCCAGCTCGAACGCTCGGAGCCACGGCGGATCGGGCCGACGAACTCCATTCAGATTGACATCAAGCTCGCCTACAAGGGCAAGAGCTGGGGGACTGTTCAACTGGAGATCTCCCCCGCCGAGGGAGACGCCGGACGCGAGATCGATCGCGTTCCCGCCAGGCCTCTTGACGCGGTCAGGCTCGAAGGCCCAGAAAGGATCGCCTGCGTTTCAATCCGATACCAGATCGCGCAGAAGCTCCACGCATGCACTCAGGTCCGCGATGACGGTGAACCCAACGACCGCTTCCGCGACGTGATCGATCTCCTGCTCCTGCGAGAACTCACCGACGATGCCCAGCTCGGAGCCATCCGCGAGGCAACTGTGGAGACCTTCACCTTGCGCGACACGCACCCGTGGCCGCCAACGGTGACGGTCTGGCCGGACTGGGCGGCCGGCTTTGCTGCACTTGCCGCAGAAATCCAGTTCTACACCGAGGACGTGACTGTGGCGGTCACCGACCTCGAACTGTTCATGGCCGCGATTGACGCCGCTTAGCTTAGACCCTATGGAGGTTGACGTCCGGCCGGGCTGGTGAAGTCGGCCGGTCCCCCACGCGAGCGTGGGGATGTTCTGGCCGCTGCGGATGCGACCCGCGCGGCCGGGCCCACAACCGCATAGGAGGCCGACCATGGCACAGGTTCGCAGCTGGGCAGGTCTGGACGTGCACGCACGCAGCGTGCTCGCTGTCACAACGGACGCCGAGACGGGCGAGCTTCGCTCGCAGCGACTGCCGGGTGATACCGCGAAGGTCGTTGAGTTTTGCTGCTCGCTGCCCGGGCCGACCCGGGTGGCATATGAGGCTGGGCCGACCGGCTATGGGCTCGCCCGCGCGCTTGAGGCCGTCGGGGTCGGGTGCGTGGTCGCGGCGCCTGGGAAGATCGAGCGGCCGAGTGGTGATCGGGTCAAGACCGATGAGCGGGATGCCGGCCGGCTGCTGCGTTTGTTGATGATCGACGGTCTGCATCCGGTCCGGGTCCCGGCTGTGGAGGAGGAGGCACTGCGCGATCTCGTGCGCGCCCGCGATGACGTGCGCGGCGATCTGATGCGCGCTCGCCAGCGGCTCTCCAAGTTGCTGTTGCGTCACGACGTGCTCTACGAGGACACCGGCAGCGCCTGGACCAAGCGTCACCGCGCGTGGCTGCGCGCGCAGGACATCGGCGGCGGCGCACAGATCACGCTGTTGGATCACTTGGGCGCGATCGATGTCCTCGAGTCCCGCCGCGAGCAGCTCGAAACAGTGATCACAGAGCTGATCCCCGCCTCGCCCTATGCGCTGGGGGTGGCCCGGCTCAGGTGCCTGCGTGGGATCGACACGCTCTCCGCGGTCGGGCTCGCGGTCGAGATCGGCGACTTCGCACGCTTCAAGCGTCCCGCGCAGCTGATGAGCTACGTCGGGCTCGTCCCGTCGGAGAACAGCACAGGCGCATCGCGACGTCTGGGAGCGATCACGAAGACCGGATCGCGGCACGCCCGCCGACTGCTCGTCGAAGCGGCCTGGCACTACCGCAAGACACCCAGCAGAGGCACCGTGCTTCAACGCAGACAGGCCGGTCAGCCCGCGCCAATCATTGAGCTCTCGTGGAAGACGCAACGCAGGCTCTACCGCGTCTGGCAACACCTCGACGCCGAGCGCGGAAAGCGCCGCACGATCGTCGCTGTCGCCGTCGCCCGCGAACTCGCCGGGTTCTGCTGGGCGATCACGACCGCCGACTGACATCTCAGAGCACCACGTCGGTTGCAGAGGCGGCAGGCGCCTGGCGCTCGCGCGAGAGCATCCGCGATCTAGCTATGAACAACCGCCACAGGACACGGTCACGTTCGATCCTAGACAGCCGGGCTCTCACGACGAAAACCGGTCCTGCGGACACCGGAGCCAACCCGTGCACCCGCGCATAAGAGTCTGACCGCGCGTCGCGCACCAGTCAGGCCCTGCCGCCCCTCCAACCGACACGATCCCCGCCCAAGCCGCGGGCATCCGGTGCTGGTCACTTGACACAACGCTCTCCATAAGAGCTAGGGGATCGTCATAGGAACTGTGTAGGCATCAGCGAAGGAGATCGCTATGCCTACCAAGATCAGAAGCAGGAGTGAGCAGGACGCTGTTGCCGAGCGGGGCCATGGGTTCGCGCTGGCGTTGGACGGTGACGAGCGGAGCGAGGAGCTGGCCAGCGCCAGCGCGGCGCGTCCGCCGGGCGGGGTGGTTGAGGCGGCGGTAGATCGGGCTGTGGGCCGCCGCCGCGCCCGTCAAGCTCTGAGCATGCCTGACGGCCGTGGGGTCTCTGATGAGCTGCTTGACGAGCTGTTGGCCGGCGCGAGCAGCGAGCAGGAGATCGCGGGCCCTGGCGGGATTCTGGCGCAGTTGACCAAGCGGCTGGTGGAGCGCGCGATGGAGGTTGAGCTGACCGACCATGTCGGCTTTGAGCCGCATCAGGAGCCGCCCGGTGGCGCTCAGAACCAGCGCAACGGCACCTCGCCGAAGACGCTGATCACCGAGCAGGGCGAGGTTCGGGTCGACGCGCCGCGTGACCGCAATGGGAGCTTTGAGCCGAAGATCGTCAGAAAGCGCCAGCGGCGGTTCGTCGGCTTCGACGACAAGATCCTCGCGCTTTACAGCCGCGGCTTGTCGACCCGGGATATCAGCGCGCACCTGGAGGAGATCTACGGGGTGCAGGTCAGCCGTGATCTGATCTCGAAGGTCACCGATGCGGTCATGGACGACGTCCGCGAGTGGGCCAAGCGGCCATTGGAGGACATCTACCCGATCGTGTTCTTGGACTGCATGGTGCTGAAGATCCGTGATGGCGGCAGCGTGCAACGCAAAGCCTTGTATCTCGCGCTCGGCGTCACGCTCGAGGGCGACCGCGACGTGCTCGGCATGTGGTTCCAAGACACCGAGGGCGCGAAGTTCTGGATGCAAGTCCTCAACGACCTCAAGCAACGCGGCGTCCGGGACATCCTGATCTGCTGTGTCGACGGGCTGACAGGGTTCCCGGAGGCGATCGAGGCGATCTTCCCGCTCACGACCGTCCAAACATGCATAGTCCATCTGATTCGCTCGAGCCTGAAATACGTGCCCCGCCGGGAGCGTGAGCAGGTCGCCCGCGACCTCAAACCGATCTACACCGCGATCAACGCCGATCACGCCCAAGCCGAGCTCGAGACCTTCGACGAGAAATGGGGCACCCGGTTCCCGGTAATCACCCAAGCGTGGCTGAACGCCTGGGAGCATGTGATCCCGTTCCTCGCGTTCCCCGCCGAGGTCCGCCGAATCGTATACACCACAAACGCGATCGAAGCCTTGAACCGGCAGCTGCGCAAAGCGATCAAAACGAAGGGCAGCTTCCCCAACGAGGACGCCGCCCGCAAGCTCGTCTACCTCTGTCTGCAGAACGCGACCCCGCAATGGACCCGCACCCGGAACTGGACAGCAGCGCTGCTGGCCCTCAAGATCCACTTCGGCGACCGCGTCCCGGATGCAAACTGACTGTCACCCATCGACCGCCGAGCGAGTCACCGTTACACTTAACCAACCAGTCAACCCGCCTACACAGTTAACCTGACGCCCTCAGAGCTAGACCGAAGTTCCCTCGTGTGAGGCAGCGGAATCTGCGGGTTTCATTGGGCTTGGCGGTCGTTTGGGGTGTTTTGGTCGTGTCTACTTGATGACGACTGGTGCGGTGGTGGTGAGCTCGAGCGCGCGGGCCTGTAGTGGCGTGGGCTGGGTGAGCTTCTCGAACGTGTCGGTCCGGCCAGCGAGGCGTGTCCGGTTGCGGGTCTGGGTGGCGAGCTCGGTCAGCAGCGTGCGGTAGCTGTGGGCCGCGCCGCCGTCAGCAGTGCGTTTGGTCCGGGCCTTAGCCTGCGCGTCGGGTGAGCGGACGGCCTTGGCGACCGGGTCCGGGTTCTCGGGCCTGTGCTCGTCGGTGAAGAGCAGGGGTTTCCAGGCGGCTTTGAGGTGCCAGGTGAGGTAGTAGGCGAGCATGCAGATCAGCACGTGGGTCCGGACCCGGGTTTCGAGGTGGTGGTGGATCGGGCGGATCTGTAGGTCGGGGCCTTTGATCGACCCGAACGCTCTTTCGACCTGCTCCAGGTTCTTGTAGGCGCGGACGACATCACCGGCTGGGGCGTCGCTGGCTGGCAGGCTGGTGCGCAGGATGTAGAACCCGTCAAGCGCGGCTTCCTCGTCTATCTCCTGCTGTTTGCGCTGGTAGGTGAAGTCCATGTCGGTAATCGTGATGTCGAAGTGCTTTTTGACGTGGAAGCGCTTCAGGGCGGGGCCGACCGCGAGACCGATCTGCGCGGCGCCGAGCAAAGTGCCTTTGTCAACCCGGCCCTTGATCGCCTCAAGCTCGGCCTCGGTGGCGTCCAGCAGCTCTTGGCGTTTGCGGGCGCGCTGGGAGCCGACCAGCGGGTTTTTGCAGACGATCAGCCGCTCGCTCGGAAACTCGTCCGGGGCCTCGATCTCACCCAGGTTCTGATCGTCAAACAGGGAGGGTTGGAACACGCCTTCGCGGACGAGCTTCTTGATCGTCGGTGCTTTCAAAGCGGTGATCCACGACACCCCGTCGGTGCCGGCCAGCGTCTCGATGTTCGCGCGGGTGACCATCCCACGGTCCGCGACCACCGTGACCCGCGCAAGACCGAACCGGTCCTTGATCTTCACGACCTGGGCGGGCAGCGTTTTGTCGTCGTGGAGCTCGCCACTGAACACCTCAACAGCGACCGGCCGGCCGTCTGGGTCACACAACAGGCCGTAGATGATCTGCGGCAGGTTCTTCTGGCCGTCACGCGAATACCCCAGGCGCCCCAGCGGGCAGGCCCTGCCCTCGAAATAGCTGGAGGACACGTCGTAGAGCACCATCTCCCCATCCCGAAGATGACGCTTGGCGAGCTGATCCTCGATCCTGGCCTGGCGGCCGGCCAGCCAGTCCATCGCGCCGGTAGAGATCGTCCTCATCGACGGCCTCAACACCGAGCTCTGAGCCCAGCGTCGACTGGCCCAGGGTCCGGACCGTCGACAGCTTCGACCCGGGGCAGATCACCCGGGAGACGATCATCGCCATACACAGATCCCGCTGCCGTGAGGACCGGGAATCAAGCAACCCAGCCAGCCCGAGCCGGCGGGCCATGATCAGCGCAGCGTTCACATGACCCGCCGGCAAAGACCGCTCGATCACGAACGCGTCACCCGCGTCCATCAGCGTCTTGCCGGCCAGCACCGCCCGGATCGCGTCGATCGCCTCCACCGGCAGATGCGACAGATTCGCGAGCGTCTCCTTCTTGACCTTCCCATCCTCCCGGTAGGAGCGCCGCAACAACGTCGAGGAGTACTCGTTCTCCCCATGCCGCACACGGTTGGTGACCACGTGCATCGCCCCGGAGTGCCTCGCTGGTCTTCCCACACACGGAAACCTATCACCCCCATCGGACGACTACTAGTGACTACACTATAAAGACAAGAAAAAGCCGCAATCCCCCACCAACACAGGGATCACGGCCCCTACAAACCCGGACTACAGCCGGAACTTCGGGCTAGAGGGTGGTCCAGTCGGGCTGAGGTGTTGCGTCAGCGCGACTCCTCGTTCAGGCCGCTGGAAGGGATTCAGCGAGGAGGCGGGCTGTCGATTCGATGGTTTCAGGCATCAGCGGACCAGGAGCGTTCAGGCGCTTGGCGAGCGCCTTGCGGTAGAGCAACTCGTGTCCGCGGATGCGCTGGGTGCCGATCAGTGGCAGGTCGGCCTCTGTGAAGCACATCATCCCGTGGAGCGGTAGCTCGGTACAGCCGGCGGCTTCGAGTGCGGCACGAACGGCGGTGACTTGCCGATCGAGCCCGTCGATGAGCTTTGTCCGATCGCGACCGTTGACTAAGAGCCTGGGCTGCCCGAACCACGGTCGGTCCACGCGGACGCTGCCGTGGATGGCCTTGGCGTCGATGACGAATACTCCCGCGCGAGCAACCGCTACGTGGTCGATGTCGCCACGCCCCTGAGGCATCCGCCGGTTGTGGAGGATGGCCACCGAGTTGCCTCTGGTGCGCATTTGAAGTGACTCTGCCACGGCTTGTTCGCCCTCGAGACCGCGCAGGAACGCCGTCTCATGTTGAGGGGCCTGCCCCAACGCCAACAGCAGGCCCCCGATGCGCGGGTGGGCATCACGAACACCTTGTTCGCGCTCGGCACGGCGACGATCGTGCTCACGCGCGAGGCTGGCGCCTGGCCGACCAGGATCAGGCGCAACAGGCGCGTCATCGGGTGGCGAACTCGCGTCGGCGGGCTCGGCGAGGTCGTGGCAGGCGACGCACGTGACTGCGCGTGCTCCGGAGTCCCACCAGGCAACGGTTCCAACGGCTAGTGCAATACAGCACTGCCCGCACGTATCAGAACGGCGAAGAGCCAGTCTCTTGAGGACCACGCCTTCAGATCGGCAACGCGCCCACGATTCTGAAGTCGCCGACGGCGTCGGACATCGACGACGCCTCAAGCAAAAGGAGTCGTCTGCACTGGTGGGTCGCTCATGAGCTCACGAAACCGAGACTTGACCTGAGCCGCCGCGGTGCAACTCAAGCGGCGGTCGACCTAGGACGCAAGCGGTCGGCTGGCCACCGAACCGGGGGTAGTCCAGGAATGTGAAAAGCAAACGCGTCACTGCACACACAGCAACGGTTTTCTAGGGCTTTCGTTTCATCGCGGGGTAGGATTCGAACCTGCGACCTTCGGGTTATGAGTGGTTACTAAGAAAGCCTTTTGCCTGCAATTCAACAATTTCCTATCTTCTTGACTAGTGTTAGGTAGGGTTGAATCGGTTAGGGTTGGTACGTGTTCTGTGACACGCGTTCGTCGCCAACGATCTCTGGCTCTGCCCTGGAACGCGTGCCTCGTGTTCCAGTTCTCGTGATGTCGGCGTCGAACGCTACGGTTGCTCCGTGAGCATGATCAGCGATGAGCCCGTCGCCCAAGCCGCCCAGCCGCTGGCGGCGCACCACCCCATCGGCATGTCGACGGGCGTGTACGCGGCTGCCAGGGGGTGTTGGTCCCAGCTGGTTGCCGATGCTTGCCGAGTCTCTCCCTTTGCCGTCGAGCTGTCGGCGCTGTCCGGTGGCGAGCTTCCTGGCTTGATCTCGTACCTACGAGCAGAGCCAATGCTCCCTTTCCGATATGTGAGCGTGCATGCGCCGTCGAAGGATCTCCAGCCCTCAGAGGCAGCGATCGCGACGATGCTGACTGAGCTACCAGTTTGGATACGGTCGGTCGTGGTCCATCCGGACACGATGTCGGACAGCAGCCTTTACCTTGAGCTCGGAACTCGGCTGGTGCTTGAGAACATGGATCAGAGGAAGCCCACCGGCCGCGTCGCCGATGAGTTGGATTCCTTCTTCGACGACCTGCCTGATGCGGGCTTTTGTCTGGATGTTGCACACGTTCGCTCCGTCGATCCGACGATGGAGGTGGCACACGAGTTACTTGACCGGTTCCGCTCTCGACTGCGACAGGTGCATCTCAGCTCCCTTCAGGATGCCCACCATGTCCCGCTGACCACGGTGGACGAGGCGGAGTTCGCGGCGGTTCTGGCTCGGTGCAGCGACGTTCCGTGGATTCTCGAAGCCGCTCCGCCTGAACGCTGGACGCTCGAGATGAAGACGTCAGCCCTCGTCGCGCCCGGCAGTCCGACGCTGGATTCGTAGGTGTGAACGCAGCCCGCGGTGTCCTAGGCATTGAGGCTGCGACCGGCCAGCGACTCTCTCACATCGCCACGGCGCGAGCCGAGACCACTCGTAGGCTGACGGAACGTCGCGCAGCGTTTCAGACGTTCGGACCCGACCGCAACGTGATGGTCGTGCTTACCGGATCCTGGGGCAGGTATGAGATCACCGGCGCCAGCGACGACGATTTCATGATCGTGTTTGAAGACTCGATACAGGCCGACGCGAGCCCGTTGGTCGAGCAGGCTGCTGGCTTGCTTGGCGCGCGCCTGCCAGGCGTCGAGGGGATCTTCGCAATGCCGGTCGCGCTACCGGATCTGCTGGAGAAGATCGGTCGAGACGAGGACACCAACGCCAATCTCACACGCCGAATGCTGTTCGTTCTCGAGTCGATTGCCGTGGCAGGTCAGGATGCTCACGCGCGAGCACGCCGGATGTTGCTCAGCGGCTACCTCACAGCGAACGTGAAGGACTACAGGCCGCCACGGTTTCTTCTGAACGATCTCATCCGCTACTGGCGGACCATCGCGGTTGATTTCGAAAGCAAGATGCGAGCGCGCAGGGGCGAGGGCTGGGGCCTGCGCAACGCCAAGCTACGTCTGTCTCGTAAGGCGCTGTTCGCGAGTGGACTGTTCCCTGTGCTCGAGTGCTATCGGTTTCCCGCCTCAGAAATGCTGAATTACCTCGATGAGCGGATGTCCGTTCCTCCGCTTGACCGGATCGCCGATGCGTTCCTGGAGCGCGGTGCACTGGATCCCGGAGCCCGAGCGCTGCAGGCCTACGACGAGTTCCTCGAAATCCTCGACGACAACGCACGCCGCGACGAGCTTGCCAGTCTTGCCGCCGCGGATGCAGCGCAGTCGCCGCTGTTCACACGGATCGCTGAACTCGGGGAAGAATTCGAGGCCGGTCTCCTGACGCTCCTGTTTGACGACCCCGAACTCCGCCGCTGGACGCGTGACTACCTCATCTTTTGAGCTGATCTGCAGTCATGGCCGCGGCACTCCGCAGACTGCGGCTGTGTAGGCCACGCTGATCGCGGTAACCCGCTCCTCGGAGATCGCACCCTCAAGCGCCCCTGCCGCCATGCGGATCCCGGTCTGTCCGCGGCGACCGAAGAGCTCGTTGATGTACCGGACGGCCGCCACCGTTGGAGGCTCCGCCGTTGGACGCCCTGCGAGTTCAGCGAGCTTGGGGCCGACGGTCGACGGCTAGTCATCTTCATCATGCGGAATGCGTCGCCGCATCCTTGTCGTCCCGGCCGGGTCGCTCGACCCGTTGCTTGTCCAGGGCTGTTTGCGAGATTGGCAAACACCGTTGAACATGCAACGGCCAGACGATGCCGTGCTCGCGCCTGTGCGAACAGCTACGACGAGACTCGGCCCCAAAGCCGGGGTTCGCGCCACGAGCCTCAACCGGCACCTGAGCACGCGCTCACCGTTTTGCTCTGTACGGTCGTCCAAATAGCACGACGAGGATCCGATCCGGGAGACTATGCCCGCCATGAGTTCTGCGATTGCAACAGATGGGTCGTCCGTTCGGCTGGGTGTCGCGCGCGGGCGCTACTTCCGGGAGAACTTCGCGCAGGGCGGCGTCGATCTTGTGCAGATCATCCCGGAGCTCGTGACCAACGCGGACGCGGCAATCGCGGCGGCTAATCAGCCGACGGGTCGGATCGCCCTTGAGGTAGCAGTTCCCGATCCAGAGTTTCTGAATGCGTGGCGTGCCGCGATGCGTTCACTGCATTCACCCGCGCTGCAGTCCTGGCGGCATGAGCTGCGTTGCACTGATGATGGCGAGGGCGTTGATGCCGAGCTGATCGATAGCCGCCTTGGCGCACTCGGTGTCGAGCCGCCCAGAGCCGGCCAGCGCGGACTGTTCGGCCGCGGTCTGCGGGACGTCTGGCTTGCGCAGGGCGCTGGACGTATCGAAGGCGTGCGAGCGGGCCGTGCTGTCGAGTCGTGGTTCTTTCCTGCGCCCGGTGACGAGCCGTACGCGTTCATGCATGTTCGTGACGCGCCCGCCACGGACGCAAATGTGAAGGCGTTGGGCATCGAGGTCTCCGGTACGCGTGTCACGGTCCCACTTTCGGCTGCCAGGCTTCCGCCAGCGGGTCGCCTGCGAATGCTTGTCTCACAACTCGTGCAGCTGCGCCCGATCCTGGAGGACCCCGCCCGCACGCTGTACCTCATCCAGCCTGGCGAGACCCCTCAGCTCATTCGCTACCCGGCTCCCGAACCCGACCTAGAGCACCCGGTGCTGTTTGACGCGGAGGTTCCCGTGACAGCCACGGTCAGCGCTCGAGTCGTGGTCCGCCGCGCCAACGAACCGATCTCGCAAGGGTTCTCACGCGCAACCCGCCGTGGCGGGCTGGTGATCCGCTCCGGCCGAGCGGCGCACGAAACCACGCTCGCCAGTTTCGAAGGTCGGCCCGGTGCCCGTCACCTCTACGGCGAGGTCTACTGCGAGGCGATCGAAGTGCTGCAACGTGACGCGCTGAACAAGCCCCGTCCAGAACTCGTTGTGAAGGTCGACCGTTCCGGACTGAACGAGCATCACCCGATCGTCGAGAAGCTCTACGCAGCGATCGACAAAGTGCTCAAGCCAATAGTGGCCGCCGAGGAACGCCGCGCGGGAGCGCACCTAATCACGGCACCGCGCGCCGTTACCGCTCGCGACCAAGTCGGCCTGCGGGCTCTCAACGACCTCCTCAAGACAGCATTCGAGCAACCCGGACAAGCCGGCAACGAGACCGGACATGAGCCTGCGACTAGGCCACCGGAACACACTGCCGCGCCCGAACACGCCGAACCGCCACTAGACGGCGATGATCGGCTCCCGGAAATTGGCTCCAGTCAACCGAACCCACTCGCGCAGCAGCCCGAGCCACTGAGGTTCAAGCAGTCACCGATTCGTCTTCACCCCGGTGAGAAGCGCACGGTCACACTGCTAGCCGACCCATCTCTGGTTCCACCCGGGAGCCCGCTTGAGATCGAAGCCGACCCGGGACTCACAGTCACTCTCCGCCACGAGCAAATCCCTGAGCCCGGGAGCCGCGGAACCAGCGCGCTGCAACTGGCCGTCCGGGCACGTGTCACAGTGGAACCAGGATCGCGCCTCACCGTACTGGCAGCGGCTGGCGACCGCAGCGCCCAACTCGAGCTGATTATCGTCCGCCACCGGGCATCCGGTTGGGTACGTGAGATAGCGCGCAAGAACAGTGACCAGAGCATCGAAGCAGAATTCGACCCTGAGACCGGCACGGTAACCGTCTACGAAGGCCGACGCGAGTTCCGAGAACTCGAGCGGGCCGCCCACCGAGCCGGCTATACAAAGAAACGCGCTCCGGAGTATGTGCCATTCCGGATGCTCGAAGTCGAAGCCGCAGCCAACGCCGTATATCAATGGGCAGCCACCGAGGTCCTCGCCCGACGCACATCCGCAGAGCGCCCCACAGACCCCGCCGACTACGCGCTGGCCGTCCACCACGAAGCGCAAGCCCTACGCCACCGCGCCCATCACAAACTGATGCAGGCGTTCCTCGACCCTGAGATCTTTGAAGGCGCGGTCAGACTCACGCAAAAGACAGCGGCCAGCGGCCAGCTGCACCTCGTCGAACCCGATGAGATGGCCTAAGGGCCTTCGGAGGGAGCCTACGGGCGACTCCCGGCACACCAGCGCTGCCGCCACGAAATTTCGGAGTCCCTCCGCACCTCTCCAGTTCAATCCAGGGCCGTCTCTCACACCGAGAGCGGCGACTTTCGGGTTTCCGACCTTCGGGTTATGAGCCCGATGACAGCATGCTTTTACGGTGTTTTTCGGGGGCCTTCGGCGGTCGGGATTGCCCGTATTTAGGGCTGATTCGGCATGTTTGGAGTACATCTTGGAGTACGCGCCGATCATGGAGTACACGTGGAGTACACGGTGTAGGATGCGTCCATGGCCATCAAATCCTCCGCCCCCACACTCCCTCCAATCAGCCTCAAGACGAAGGACCGCGGCAGCGGTCCCCGGTACTACGCCGACTTCCGTAACGGAGCCAAACGCACCACGCTCGCGATCGGCCCGGCCTGGCTGGAGGCGGACGGCGAAGGTGCCTGGCGCCCCCGTCGCGGCCGTGTTGCGAACGGGTACTACGACGAGCGCACCGCGACCGTGCAGGCCGCCGCGCTCGTTGGCAATTACCTGTCCGACGCGGCCGACGTGGAGCGTGTCGAGTTCGAGCGCGAGAACCGGGGCGTCACATTCCGCGAGGTCGCGCACGCGTACCTCGCGTGGTTGAGGGACGTCAGGGACGCGTCACCGTCAACGCTTCGCAGCCACCGCTCAGATCTACGAGAGCCGGGCGACGCGTACAAGCGCGGCGACGGCACCACCTCAGGATTCATCATGGCCGGTCTCGGCGATCTCCCCGCGGCGAAGATCACAACTGACCAGGTCGACGATGTGCTCGACGCGGTAGCTGCGTCCGGCGCAGGCGCCCGTAGTGTCAACCGCCGCCGGGAGATCATCGTTGCCATCTTCAACTTCGGAATACAGTCCAGCCGCTTCAAGCTCCGATTCCCCGATGGCAACCCCGCTGCGGGTTCACAACGCCGACGACTACCCCAACCAGCGGCTCTCGAGTTCTACACACCGGAGGATGTGGAGGCCCTCGCCCGAGCGCTAGCAAACGGGCTTCACCGGCCGGCCGCAAACCGGGCAGCCAGGACCAAGTACGAACTCGGCCAAGACCATCAGGATGCTGAGGCGGTGCGCCTGTCCGCATACCTCGGACTCCGCCAGAGCGAATTGCTGGCGCTGCGCTGGCAGGACGTGAACTGGACGGCGGCTACGGTGACCGTGAGCCGCGCCGTTAGCGCCACAGTAGAGCGCAAGGTAACCAAGAGCCGCAGGGTCCGGGTCGTTCCGCTCAGTGACCCAGCCGCCGCTGCGCTCAACCGACTCTCCCGGCGTGGCGAGTTCACCGACCTCGCGGAGCTGGTCATCTGCAACGGCTTCGGACGCACGCTCGATCCCTCGGCCCTGCGACGTCGTTTCAACCGTGCGCGCGACGCAGCTGGACTGCGGCCGCTGCGTTGGCACGATCTGCGGCACAGCTTCGGCAGCCAGCTGGTCGCCAGCGGCATCGACCTCGAAGACGTCCGCGACGCGATGGGACATGCCCACCTTTCCACCACCGGCCGTTACCTGCACGCGCGCCCGGCGACACAAAGAGCGGCGGCGTACACACGGGCTTTCGCCCAGGCAGCCGACGCAGGATGGTCAGGGACCGATATCGCCGTACCGATCCTCACCGGCGAGACAGAACGCTCGTGAGCGACCCAACACCGCGCCGCGAATCACTGCGAGCCGAAGACATCATGACCGTCAGCGAGGTAGCTGAGTTCCTCAAGGTCTCTCAGCAATCGGTCTACAGCTACGCGAAGAGCGGCGTCCTCCCCAGCCGGAAACTAGGGAGGCACCTCGTGTTCCTGCGTCCGCAGCTCGAAGACTTCCTCTGGGGAGAGTCTGACGACGGTCGAGCTCCAGCCCCTCGCTAAGGACCCGACGGGGCGCTGATCAGCAAATCCGTGGCCGAAAGACCCAGGCCAAGCTCCCCTCAGCCAGATGCCCGATCATCTCTCCCCCTCCGGCCGCAGCCGCAACATGGCTGCGATCCGCTCGAAGGACACGAAGCCCGAGTTGCTGGTGCGCAGAGCTCTCCACGCTCGCGGCGTCCGTGGCTGGCGTTGCCACGTCAAGACGGTGCCTGGGAAGCCGGACGTAGCCTTCACCCGCTGGAAGGTCGCTGTCTTCATCGACGGGGCTTTCTGGCACGGGCACCCGGACCACTTCAGCCCTGGCCAATCTGGGGTCTACTGGGACACAAAGATCGCGCGCACCCAAGAGCGGGACAGGGTCGCGAATGAGACGTTGCGGGCAGGAGGCTGGACTGTGCTCCGCTTCTGGGACTTCGAAGTAAACCAAGATGCGAGCCGATGTGTCGACGCGATCCTCTCAGCACTTGGCGACGCGGGACGACTGCCAGCCGCCTGACTCATGGGTGGCGCGAACCGGCACATCCATGCGTACTTATTTAGTGCTTGCTCCGCGCGGAATCTCCGGCGCGCGAAAGACGTCGTCATCCTCGGTCGCTACTCGCCAGAGCTCGTCGCCGATCTCGGCGGCCGGACCTCTGCGTCCTGGTTCAGCCGGAACAACGCGAACGCCGATGAACTCGCCCTTGCGAGGCGCTGGCAGTCCGAGCGCTTGGGCAACGAGCGGGTCGTTCTCCTGATGTCCGAGGATGATGATTCCGTCACGGCGAAGGTGCTTCCGCGCATCGCGGGGACGCTTCATGCCGTCATCCTGCCGCGCGACAGTTAGGACGGTGGCTCGGCTCACGATCCGTCCCTGGATCCGGCGGAACAGTTCGTTGATCCGTGCTTGGCCTGACTCGCGGCCATTGCGTCCCTGCTTCTCCAGGATCGCGTCCCGCGTGTAGGCGTCGAGATGCAGCAACTGGTTCTCCGGAAGAGCCGCTTCGGGGTAGAGCCAGCGAATCCGGCTCTCGCCTTCCGGCCTCAGTCTCCGCTTGCCGTCCCGGTTGCCCTCCGTGTCGAGGTTGAAGAGTTCACTAGACTCCTCGACACGAATGAGGCCGGCCTCCCAGCGAGACAACTCTTCATTCGCCCAGACGACAAGACAAATATGACGGCCATCGCGGGCTTCGATGGGGATCTCCCAGCCGCCTAGGCTCTGCGAGAACTTGCAGTCCACATCTACACCCGCGATCTTGTAGTCCATCTGATCGCCGTCATGCCACTGGAAGGCGCGCTGGAGATTGATCTCAACGATCGTCCCCATGTGCGTCTTCTCCGTCTTCATGAGCTGCTCCCAGCGGAAGCGACCAGTGTGCTGACCGTCGTAGAGCTGGTCGTAGGTGTTCCTGAGTACGTCGCCAATCAGCTCTTGTCCGCCAGGAACGGCAACGATCGCAGCCTCCACCGCATCCAACTCCAGATCCTCGCCAGGGGCAGGCGGCTCACATCCGGGAATGCGATGCGGGGTCGCGATGTTAACCCGGCGGACGCGTGGAGCAGGCATGGCGCCTGCTTCTAGCAGCCGGTACTAACTCCTTGGCGGGTGATCGTCAGGCAATTTGCTTTGCAGACATGGTCGCGTCCGTTTCAAGCAACTCGGCTACGGACGCGATCTCGCGCGGATGCTCGCGGTCGTAGTCGGCTAGCGCCCGCCAGATTCGTTTGCTCACGGCGTGGGCAACCGGAGGCGGAAAAGCATTACCAACCTGCCGATAGGCATTGGTCTTGCGTCCTTCGAAGGGCCAGTTGGCGGGGAAGCCCTGAAGCACGGCCGCCATCTTGACCGTCAGCATTGGTGGTTCACCGTTCCAGGATGGTGACGGTGGGTCGTCCGCCACCCCCATGCCATTCACACCCAGTTCGCGCCACTGCTTCTTGGCCTGGGTTGGGCCAAGATCCGGGCCGCCGTGCTTCTTGGAGCCGCCCACGAGTGTGGGCGCAATCTTGTTGGCGCGCAGCGCCCATTTCTCCGCTCCAGGCCAGCCGTTCTCAGCCATGAGCCGCTTGAGGGTCTCCCCCACGGTCTTCGTGGCACTCGGATCGGCCTCGGGCCAGTCGAAGAACGGTGCGATTTCCTTCTTCAGCGCGACCAGGATTGCGCGCGGGCGTAGCTGCGGTACGCCGAAATCCGATGCCTGCAACAACTTCCACCTGGGGACGTAACCGGCCTTCTCAAGAGGGATCTCGATGACCTCTCTCCGGTAAGCCTCGAACTGTTCACTGAGGATACCTCTCACGTTCTCGAGCATCACGGCGCGAGGGTCGCACTCGTTGATGAGCTGGATGGCCTTCGGGAACAGGTCGCGCTCATCATCGGGTCCGAGGCGCAAGCCAGCCCGGCTGAAGGGCGGGCAGGGTACCCCTCCGGCGAAGAGGTCCACCCTATTCTTAAAACGCCGGCGGACCACTCGTGCAGGTCGAGCTTTACAACTGCGCCCTTCCACGCGCGCCGGTTCTGGAGCGTCCTGCAGCACCACTCGTCGTACTCGACGAGGCGCAGGTGCCGGAAGCCGCTCAGCTCCACGCCGTATGCCTGGCCACCCGCTCCAGCGCAGATCTCGACGGACGTGTAGCCCGGAGCACCATCGGCCCCCAGAACCTCATTAGGACGCAGACCATCGGCGCCGTCCTCGCCCGCCTTTCGCATGAGCCGAGAATAAGAGGGTGGGAGGACGTCAGGGTTACCCGGGTATGCCGAGGGTGCTGAGAGTCTTGCTTGCGCGCCGTGAGCGTTACCTGCTGGCGCCGTCGCTTCGACCGAAGGTGCCGCCTACAAGGATCCTTGGCCCGAGACCTGAGGTCGACCGCGCCGTAGGAGCCCGACGGGCGGCGTAAACCCAGTCGACACCGACAGGTGTCGCAAGCTTCACGCTGGACTAGATGAGCGCTGGAAATGTCCCGGCGCTGGTGCCGATCTCCAGCGCGCGATGGCCTTGTCGACGGTGTGTTCTAACCGTCCCAGCCGCTGTACGGAAAGAAACCCAGCTCCGGGTGCTCCGCCGTGCCGACGACCAGGCCCCGGTCAAGGAAGCGGTTGAACTCCTCACAGGCGGTTTCGGGAACAAGCGCGCAGCTGTGGCAGGCGGCGAGGTTGCAGGAGTCCGGCCCCTGGCCCGTCGAGGAGCCGATCTCCATACACACGGGGTCCGAGGCACACCAGCTTGCGTTACGCAGTGCCGTGTCGAGCACGTTCTCAAAGTAGCCGTCCTTGCCCATGCGTACGAGACCGCCCATGGTACCTTCGGCGTCACCCGCTGCCGTGTAGATGAGGACCGCGCAGAGTTCGTGGCCTGGTTCCGTGGCGACGTAGAGACGTTCCTTGATTGCCGCCGAGCTGTAGCCACACTCGAACGTCAGCTCATTCATCAGGAGGTGGGCGAAGGTGTGCACTAACACAAAGCGGGCCGAAAGGTGGCGCTCCCTCAGATGCCTGTTCTGCTGCGCCGCCGCGTAGAAGTTCTGAATCAGCGTGACGCGCGCCTGCACGGCCGGTTCAGCCTCCCAGCGACGCAGAACCGACTCGTCCCAGCGGAGGAACAGTCCTTCGCCGTAGACACAGTAGGCGGGTAGCCACCGCTGACTTTCGTGAGGCCGGTCACGCCAGAGCTGCGCGATGCGGTGCTCACGATCCGGGTTCTGCTCCGGATAGACGCGATCGAATCCCGCAAGGACGCGTGTTTCGCGGAGGCGATCGACGAGATTGACGCGCGCGAAGATCTCAGCCGTGATTCCGGCGTAGTCGTCTAGATCGGCCGTGCGCACGGTGAGTTCGCTCGTGTCAAGCGCATCGTCAAGGACAGCGGCCTCGGCGCGGCGGAACTGCTCTTCGGTCTGTTCATCGAGGCCGTCGTCTTGCGCGATGCCCTGAGCCCCCAGTTCGAGGTCGAGGGCAGCTTGGGCAGCGGCTTCAACTTCGGCGTCCTGGTACTTGCGCAGCAGACGTGTGTAGCCAGCAGCCCGTAGCCGCGCGGCCTGTATCGGCTGGCCGGCATCATGTGCGCCAACGATGCGGTTTATGAGGTCCGGCTCCTCACGAATGAGGGCGATCAGCTCATCGGGCGCTGTCTTTGCGGTCGTCGCCGGGAGATAGATGGCGCTGCGCACGACCGCGAAGTAGACGTTCGACGCCGCCCGGAGGCTGCCGCGCAGCGGTCGGCTGCACTGGCCGTGATCGGTGATCCAGTGCTGGGGTGTGACCCCGCCGCAGGGGAAGTCGACACCACGTTCGACGTTCTTGGACAGGAAACTTGAGGTGCCGTCGGTAGAGGCTTGCGTGATGGATGCGAGGCTCCGGCGGGCGTTGCAAGAGCAGGTCACAAACTGGTTGGCGAGGGTCGCCCCGCCGGTGGCGAGCAGTTTGAGCGTTCCGTTGCAGCTTGGATTGACGCTCTCATGGACCCATTCACGCCAGGGGAAGTCCTGGATGTGGCCCGCGTCGCACATGGCCACGAATGGGACCTGGGCTAGGTAGCGCGTTCTGCCTTCAGCCTTACATACGGGACACTGCTTGCGGCCTGTCTCGGCGAGGCCTAGCTCTCGCAGCGTGCGGCATTTGGGGCAGAAATGCCAGCGGGGAAAGCGGACATACGGCAGCTTCAGACCGGTGTTCGGCACGTCGTTGTGCGGTCGCCTGGGCCGGTAGTCAGGCGGCAGCCGAAAATGGTCGACGGCAAGGCGGCGCTGCAGCCGCCACTCTTCGACACGGAATTCTTCGGTGTCCTCGGTCGGAACACCGTCGCTGTCTTCGTACCAGTGATCAAGGCCAGCGCCGAGTAAGGACGTGCCATCCGGAGCCACCAGCATTGCCCCGGGCCCGAAGGGGCTGATCATGTGCGAGCGGCGAACGGGAGCGTCAGCCATCAGACGGTCCCAGCCTCTTGCTCAGCAGCGACCATGTAGGTCCGTGTGATTTCTGCTCGGCATTCGGAATCAACGTTGCGCAGCGATGTCGGGACAGGCCAGGACAGCTTCTGCTCGGTCTTGTCCGCGTAGGCGCCGGCGTAGCGGAGCAATCCCGGATCGGTCGAGTCATGGGCGGCGAACCACTCGGGCCAGTTCCAGCGCTTCCACTGGGCGACCCTCCTGTCGAAGACGTCGGCGAGCCGCTGCGTTTCTTCCGGATCGACCTCCTGGACGCGAGCCATAAGCAGGTCACGGGCAGCTTCGAGCAGCTCATCAGGGACCGGGTCGGGTTTGGTCTCCGGGTCGGATGCGGATAGCTGCCGCACGTAGGCGACCATGACGGCGTGCAAGGCGCGGTCGAGCACAGGCGGCGCGAACGGCGTGACGCTCGTCGGCTCGACCTGTGCGTAGAGGCGCTCGTGGTAGGAGCGGAACTTCTCGAAGTGGGAGCGGTCACGCGGTTTCGAGACGCCGTAGATCGTGGCGACGAGCCCTGGCCGCTCCCACCAGCTGCGGCCAACTCGGCCCGTGACCTGGATGTATTGGGAGGTGGTCTTCGGCTGGCCGACGACGGCCATCAGCGAGAGGCGGTCGATGTCGACGCCGACCTCGATGATGTTCGAGGCAAGGCAGACATCGACGGCGGGTCTTCCCGCTCGACCGCGCGCATCACTTCCAGCTCCTCGATCGCCGCGAGGCACCTCGTCGTTGCGTAGACGGCCTGTGAGTTCCTTGCTGTTCCAGATGCGTCGGACGGCCTCGCCACTCCAGGCCCAGCCGTTGCTTGATAACCCGGAAGTAGTCGGGGATGTCGGACTGGAGGAGCGAGACGGATGTGCCGAGCTCGCGGAGGCTGTTGAAGAAGACGAGCAAGGTCCAGAAGGGGTCCTGCTCGTCGGGATCGAGCATCGAGCCCGGCCTGCAGCAGGGCGGTGAAGGTGCGAACCTGCGCCGTCTGCAGCGAGCCGAGGCCGGTGCCGTGGACGCCGACGTAGACCGGCCGGGGCGAAGCTTGCCGTCCTCATCGCGGGCGTAGCTTGCGAAGTATGAGTCGCCCGCGTCAAGTCCCCGCGGCGGGAAGAGGGCCACGGCGTCGCGGCAGTACAGGTCCATGACCTGTCGCTCGTACCGGCGGATCGTGGCCGTCGAGCCGATGATCTTTGGCACGACAGGCGTGTCGCCGCGACGGTCGGTGCAGAGCTCGTCGATAACCGTCTCGTAGAGGCCGACCATGGATCCGAGCGGACCCGAGATGAGGTGCAGCTCGTCCTGAATGATGAGGTTCGGAGGGCTGAACTCGCGCTCGCCCGTCATCGCCGAGACCGAAGAGGCTTCGCGCCTGCGGGCGGCAAGGCGAGCCTGGCGAACTTGTCGACGGTGCCGATGACGAGCGACGGCCGCTGCTCATAGACATCGTCGTCGATGACGTAGACCGGAAGTCCGCCGTGAAACTCGCAAGAGTTGTCCGGGCACTGGAGAACGACAGTTTCGCCGGACTGGCGATAGCCCGCCACCTGTGGTTCGTTGCTCGCGGGTCTGCCCTTTCCCACGGCCCTGATCGGACCCATTTGCGCAGCGCACCACGGACAGCGCAACAGCACGAACGGGTTCTCGCCTGCTGCCGTCCCGCTGCAGCTCCCTGAGCGAGCGCAACGCATCCCTGCGCGAGTTGGGTGTGGAGCCGCCACCGAGCCAGACGCCAATGGAGATGGCTCGGTTCCCGAGCCGCTCGGGCTGCTTGCTGCGGAGGTGGTCCATGGCGCAGATCAGCGTCGCGGCACGCGTAACTGCTGCGGCCGTCAGCAGCCGCAGCGTGTAGCGCATCAGGACATCAACGCCGGTGTCGTTTGGGTTGCGGAGGCGCCGGTAGAAGATCGAGAACGCGGTCAGGGCCAGGTAGGCCTCGGTCTTGCCGCCGCCCGTCGGGAAGAAGATCAGTTCAACTGTCTTGCGTTCCGGGTCATCGTCCAGGACTGTTGACTTCAGAGCGGCAAGGGCGAAGGCGATCTGGAACGGCCGCCATCTGCCGCGTCCCTCGGTGCGGGGGATGAAGTGGCCGCTCGTGGCAAAGCTCTTGACGTCGCGGTCATAAACAGTCGGCCGCACAGCATGTCCGCTGTGTTGCTGCTGAAGAAGCATCGCGTGGTTGACGAGCTTGAAGGCCTCTGTCGCGGCTGGGTCTTCGCCAGACTGAAGGAATTCGATGCCGTCCTGCATCCGGTTACTTGCCCTACGGCACCACTCCAGGTGCTTGCGGGCGACCGGCTCATGCTCGGGAGGAAGGCTGGCGACTTCTTTCTCCCGCTTGCGTATCCAGCTGCGGTAGCCGTCCACTATCTCCTGCAGGGAAACGAAACCGTCATCCGTGTCATCGAGGCCGGCCAGCGGTGCCATCGGCACCGCGATGGGGTTGCGTTCGGAGTCGAGAATGTCCGGCGTCGTGCTCGGGACCTCAACCTCGGGCAAAGAGGCTGTGCGTACGCTCTCAGCGACAGATGCCTTCTCCTCGGCCACCCAGTCGGCGGAGCAGCCGTGGCCGATGGCGAAGGCGGGCACGTCCCGGTAGAGCAACGCCAGCGAGGCCAGTTCCTCATCGTCGCCGTAACGCTGGGATTCCTCGTAGGGCAGGACAAACGCGGCTCCCGACTCGGCGTGGCATTCGAGCTGAGCCTGGAAGAGCGCGATGGCATCGGCCGGCTGATCCTTTGAGCGATTGACGGCGCTGACGGTAAGAAGGGTCTTCCCGTCACCTCGCGGGCGAGTAAGGGCCGTGATGCTCATCTGCATGTCCTCGGGGAGGTCGCCATCGACGCTGGCAGGCGTTACGAGCCGACGTACGCCCGGCTTCAGCCGGAGGTCCTCGGCCTTGAAGCTGGCGACGATCTTGACCTCGTTGCGCAGCCACCAGCTCATTGTTGAACTGGTCGCTTTGATCGCGACTTCCTTCTCCCGATAACGCGCCCCGGTCAGCTCGACCTGGAGAGACGCAACCTCACTGAGATCGCAGAGGAAACTGAGGCCGAAGCTGCTCGGGCGGTAGCTGTTGGCGGTGTTGAGAGGCAGGTCATCGTCGTCTTCCGGTGCCCCAACGCGATTGCGAGCGGCGAGGGCTGTCGCAGCATCGTCGCCCGCAGGATCTTCCTCAGCGGCTTCCTCGATCGCGTCGAGCGTCGCCGCATCCTCTACCTTGCCAGCGGGGTCCGTGTCCAGCGCTGTCTGCCAGGGATAGAGCACGCCCACGCCGTAGCGTTTCGTCGGACGGTCGCCGGTCAGGATCTCGTCGCCAGTGGCAGCTTGCCGGAAGGGGCCCTCGGCATCTTGGAACGTCTCGAAGCTGAGACTGGCGCTGGTGTCGACCGACTCGCCACGAGGCGACGGGCCGACCAGCTCCTCACGCAGCGCCTTGATCATGGCTTTGCGGGCGCCGCGGTAGTCGGGCGTGTCAGACAATTGGGGTACCTCCGGCCGGTTTCTCAATGAGTTCCAGGAACTGCCCGCGCAGGCCTTCGCTGGCGAAGACATGCAGCTGCTCAGTCGCTCGCGTCGCCCCGGTGTAGAACAGCGATCGCGCGTGGTCGTCGGCAACGCCGGTGATGTCGGTGAGGATGACCACGGGTGCCTCAAGCCCCTTGAAGGCGCTGATGGTTGAGTAGCGGAGATGCCCGGGTGCGCTCGCGGTATCGCATGTACGCAGCCGATCCTTCCATGGTGAGTTCAGCGATGCGGCAGCACACTCACGGTAGGGCGACAGCAGCACGATGTCCTGGCCCTCAAAACCAGCCCGGTAGAGGGCGGGAAGTACCTGCTGCTCAAGTGCCTGCCCCTGGGATTGCAGTTCGCCGAAATAATGCATGCGTGGCAGCGGGCCAGGGTCGACGCGCCGCACCGATGAGTAACCGGGATCAAGCGAGGACATCATCGTTACCCAGTGGGCGATGCGCTTCGTATTGCGGCAATTCACGCCGAGGCTGTAGGGCACCACGCCCGGGTGCTCCGCCAGGAAGGCATCGAGGTCAATGTCGGCCGAGCCGTAGAGAGCCTGGCGGTAGAAGTCGCCGAAGAAGGACCAGCGGCCGTTATCCAGGCCGTCCCTGACGGCCAGGTCGAGGAAGTCGAGATATTCGTCACGAAGGATGTCCTGAGCCTCGTCGACGACGAGGACATCAAATGGTGCGCCATCTCCTGAATCCAAGAGGGCATTGATCGCCAGCCCGGGCAGCACGGTTTCGAAGTAACCAACTGGCGGCGGACTGGGCAGCTGAGCGTCGGCGATGCTGCGCATGATGCTGTGGATCGTTCCGGTCGTTACGCCGCGCAGTCCTTCAGCCTGTGTTTTCAGCCAGGCACCGAGGAGACGGTTGAAGCAGACGAGGGCAACGCGCTCACCCTCGGCGGCCGCTCGGCGCGCGGCTTCAAGGGCCAGCAGAGTCTTGCCCGTGCCCGCCGGCCCCTCAAAGACAACGCGTCGGCTGCGTGTCATGCCGTCGATTGCCCCGTACTGCTCCTCGGTGAAGGCTTGCAGAGCGGCGGCAGCCTCGGACCGCCGCTGGGACGGGGCCTGGATGACCTCAAAGCTCGGGCGCAGCACCCTGACAACGGCATCACAATCTTCCGCGGACGGACTCCCCTCCACCGCTTTGCGAGGCAGCAGCTCGCGGGCATGGGTGAGAACGCGGGTGACCAGCTCTGACACTGAATGCTCCCGAAGGTCGCGCGAGTCGATGACTTCCCAGTCGTTCCACTCCACGGCCGGGACCCGAAATTCGGTATGCGTGAAAGCTACCGCCGACCAGACAACGGCTGAGTTCGCCAGGTCGCTGCGGCGGCTCTCAAGAATCCTCATCAGCGAGCGCATGCTGTCCTTGGCCTGCTGGAAGGGAGCTCGCGTCGTCGTGTCGTGCTTGCCGAGATGCCAGAGGCCGTCGTCGTCCCGGGCAACGCTCAGGTGAGCTTTGACTTCCAGGCAGAGGATGCCGAGGCCGGGCCCGATGATCACGAAATCGCACTCCCCCTCGACCTGAGTGACGTGCTTGGGCAAGTTGAAGGAGTGCAGAACGGTCCACTCTTCGGTGCCCTTCTCGTCGCGGAAACGTTCGAAGAGCAGCCTCTCCCCTGGACTGGGAGTCTCGCTGGAGATGACGGCCGGGATCATCCGAGCCATAGGTCGTCTCCGATGCTGAAGAGCTTGCGCAGGCGCCCGCGCGGAACCAGGACGCTTTCCGGTGCGACGCCCGTGATCCGGGCGACGCGCAGCGCTCCTTCGCCCTCGACTGCCTCGATGTCGTAGTCGTCCCAGCCTTCGCGCAGGAGCTGACGAAGGTCGGCGGCCCGCAGCTCTTGCACGAGCAACTTGCGTACCTCCTGACCTGCACTGATATGGGCGGAGCGAATCTCCTTCATGGCCGTGAAGTAACCCTCGGCGTTGGGTTCGCCGATGAGCTGGCAGATAGCGGCGAAGTCCGCGAAGTCTTTCGTGACGATATGGCCCGGTTCTGACCAGCGGCGCACGTTGCCCTCGTTGGCTCGCGGGCTGCCGTGCTTGCGAAGAATCTCGGCGGTTGCTCCTAGGCCCAGATGCTCGACGTGGTCGTGGAGCTTCTCCCGGATCGTGTTCTGAATGCCGCGCAGGTGTTCGGCGCGCACGCCGAGCAACTGGTCGGCGTAGAGCTCTACGTAGTCCCCGTCACCGGAAGTGCGCACAACGAGAAAGTTGCCGGGAGTGAGACGCCGGATGCGCTCCTGCGTAACCACGATCTCAGCATCGACGTCGGCGACGTTGATGCGTGCTCCCTCGTCGGCTTCGAGGTAGACGCCTTGGCGTGAGGCAAGCAGGAAGAGCTGAGCTTCGACCGGCTCGCCCCAGTTCTCGCCCGTGTGCTCCCGAGCCTTGCGGCTGATAGCACCCCACTCCAGTACGGGCACAAGCTCCTCAGGCGCCAGCGGCAACTGATCCTCGCGGGCTGGCCGGACCGGACCGGCCTCAAATCCCTGATGCGGTTGCGTGGGCGACCCGCTGAGCAGGCCGAGGCCTTGGACGCGGTCGCCAATCCAGCTGTAGCGGACAAAGGCAAGATGCTTGAAGCGCGGGGCCTGCTGAATGCGCAGCGGAAACCAGACGGAAGCTCCGACGGCCACAACGTTGCCGGCGCGCCCGCGCAAAAGCTCGGTCGCCGTCATGACACGAGCAGCGGGGAAGGAATCGGCGACGCTCGCGGCCGCATGACCGTCAGTCAGGAGAATCACCGGGTCGTCGTAGTCCAGGCGTCCGGCCACGACGTCGCCGAGCGGGTTGTCCGTGCACGTGGCAAGCTCATCGAGGAGGCTGATGAGAGCTTCAGCTTGCGGAGCGCGCTCCGGGGCCACGGCGGCGCACTGACGCAGGCGCGGAATCACGACATTGGCCGTGCCGCGAACGCCTACGGCAGCGGAGTTGATGCGCAGCGGAACGGTGTTGAGCCTCCAGCGCAGCGCACGCAGCGGTCGGCGGACGCCAGCCCAGTAGCCGTCATTCAATTCCTCACCAAGGCCACGCAAGAGACGGCTAACGCCCGCCGAGAAGCTCTCGACCAGATCGTGCTCGGCAACAACATTCTCGCCCGTCCAGGTCGCGGCCAGCTCGTAGAGGGTGTCTGCCTGGCGCAGCGTCATGTCGCGTGCCGGTAGCTGATCACTTCGACGCCGGCCGGGACTGTTAGGTCTTCGCCCAGTTCCGAGTTGCCGCGCCGGTCGGCGTAGTCCTGGGCAATCTCAAGCGCTGCGTCTTCGGCGCTGGCGGCGGAGCGGTCGAGCACCACGATCCTGTGACTGCCTCTCCAGAGATGGCTCGACTGGAGGAACATGCGTCCGCCGTCGTAGATCACAACCCGCGGCGATAGCGCCTGCTGCTCCTCCCCACGTATCGAAGGCGGGAGAACCTGGGAGCGGTAGAAGCGATGAGCGCTCGGGAACTGTTGCACCCGCACGATGTCCTGCAAATAACCGTGGCGAAGGTCGTCCTCATTCCCGCTGGCATAGAGACCCTGCTCACACATCTCCTCCTGGAGCACCGTTGCGACGCCCACGATGACTACCTCCAGCCGCGTCGTCGTTACGAACGCGACCGCCGCCGGCTGGCCCCGCATCCGGCGTAGCAGGTGTGAGGTCTCGACGTTGCGTACACGCAGGCGAGCGTCGTTTGCAGCCTCTTCGCCTGACGGCACGACCCGCAGCGCCTCGCTTACACGGATCTTCATCGTCATCTCCTTGCGCACCTCCATGCAGACGTGCTCCTGCCCGTCCGTCGCCGCCTGGAAGCCGCGCCACCGCCCTTCCCAGATCTTCCCGTTGGCCGCTCGGTATTGGATGCGCGTGCCGGGTTCCATGTCGCGAAGGTCTGCGAGATGCTCCTCCAGGTCATCGGGAGCCGCCGGGTCAAGCTCGTCGTAGCGAATGACCACGGCCGCCCCCGCAAACGCTGCGGCGAATTCACGAGTTGGGAGCGACACCACGGCTGTCGTCGGCTCCTCCGGCGAGATCAGCGCAAGGTCGGAGCCGAGGTCCGACATGAACCGAGCCCAGGCCGGCAACGGACGGCGTGAGCGCCACTCGACGATCGCTTCGTCTGCCTCCTCGCCGGAGCCGTTGGCCTGATCCTCACCGGAATGCGGCGGTTCTACATGCAACGTGTAGGAGTCGGCGTACCAGAGATCCGTGACCCCCAGATGTTCCGCCGCCTCGCCTTGCTGGCCCTCCCCTGAATACACAGAAAACGAAGAATACGGGCACCTGAACGCGGAAGATGCATCGCGCATGCGTACGGCGGATTCGGGGGCTACCGAAAAGAACGCGGCAACCCTTGCCAGGCATTACCGATCGACAGTCGGCCGTTCCAACAACGGCTGCATCGGCAGCAGTCGGCCCGAGTCGCTTCCACCCGGTAGTCCGTGCCACTAGACGATCGCTGCGCGACAAGTGGATCGTCGCGCCATTGCGTTAGCGCTCGAAGCGCGTCGCGCTAAAAAGAAGCGATCGCGACGCCCGCCGATCCCATAGCGTGGGCCAATGCCGAGCCATCGAGCCGGGCGAGGTCTGGATGAGCGAGAAGGTAGAGACCTTGAGGATCTCCCGCAACCTGACCTTCGCCCGGCGTGTTGGGATCACCCATCTCCGCCGAGCGTGGCTGCTGGCCGTTATTACCAATGGCGCGCAGTTCAAGGACCGCAACGTTGCTGTCGACGCCGCCAACGCCGGCCGCCTAAGACACACGCCGAAGCCCGTGGCGGTGCCGTGCCGTGCTAGTGCTAGTGCTTACGCAGCATCCAAGCTGGACGAGCGACTTAGGCTGTCTGAATGTCAGAGAAACGAACGCCCGAAGAAAATGTGCAGTCTTGGGCGACGTCTGTATCCGTCCGTCGGTCGATGCTGTCTAATCGCAGCTCCGACACCGGGCCCGAGCTGGGCTTGAGACGCGCCTTGCACGCTCGAGGTCTCCGGTACCGCAAAGACCACAGAATCGTCCTGCCAGCGCAACGGGTGCGTCCGGACGTTGTGTTCACGCGCCTCAAGATCGCTGTGTTCGTGGATGGGTGTTTTTGGCACGTATGCCCAGAGCACGGCAGCACCCCGAAGACGAACGTGTCCTACTGGGAGCCAAAACTTGCCGCGAACGTGATGCGAGATCGAGCTGGCGATGAAGCGCTGTCAGAGGCTGGCTGGCTGGTGGTCCGAGTCTGGGAGCACGAACCCTCCGAAGCGGCCGCCGAGAAGGTCAAGCGCGTAGTCCTCTCGAGACGCAACGCCATGATTCACTGATTTCACTCGCTTCCGAGACTAGATGAACGTGCGCTCGCGTAAGTAGAGCAGCAGTCGACGATCCGCAAGGATGAGACGCTGCCGTGCCTGGTCATATGCAAGAACCGCGGGCCGAATATCAACAGAGCGCTGCGCCGATTCCAGACCCTGAAGCGTCTGCCTGAGTTGGTCGCGCGTGAGTTCAGTGTCGTCGATAAGGAGCTCACGGTGAAGGACATCTAACGGGACACCTTCAAGGAGGTCCTGCTCTGAGAACTTTCCGTCACGCACTGCCGCTGTTAGCGATGCCATCGTCGCCGGCCGCGAGCCGTCAGGCGCCGCCTCCGGCAGACGCTCAACGAACGGGTCGAAGCGCGCTGAGATCTGCCTCACCACTTTCGCGCGCGCTTTTGCAGCCAGGCTGCTGTCATCGACGCGGTGCCGCCGTAACGATCGACGTTCTACCCCTGCCTCCTGCAGCGTTGCCTTAGTCAGCTCAACCATCAGACCAACGCTTGTATACGCATCGCGAGCGAGCGCGGCGTACATGTCGTCTGGCAGCTCGACGTTCAGCGCCCTGCAGCCTTGCCGAGCTACCTGCTGAAGCTCCTCGATGTGTCCAGCGCAGCTCAACATCTTCGATCCGTCCGTCGAGCTCGCCGTTGTAGAGCTTGAGCAGATGCGTGTCGGTCCAGATCCCGACTACCACGCACGGCACCCCAAGCTCGCCAAGTGCCTTGATTATGTAGGCCATCGCAAACTGCTGGTCGTCATCAAGATTGTGGAAGTCCTCGAAGACGGGGGATGCGCTTGCCACGGAACTGCCGTGCGATCCAGTTCAGATGGGCAGGGCCTTCCCCTACAGGGTGGCTCTCGACGGTGCGCTTCCGGCCGGTCGTGCGTTGATCACTGGCGCCAGCTTGAACCGTATGCACGCTCACGCCAGCCGTGGTCGCGCTCCCCGACTCACGGCTGACCTCGACCGTTACCGATACCCGCTCCGCGGCGCCGGTCTCAGCCAACGCGTCTTCGAGCACGGCCGCGGCGCTCATTCCAGGCAGAATCTCGTCGAGCGATCTTCTTGTCCGGCAAGGCACTTGCGCGAAGCCACGACTTCCCGTGCTTCGACTCGCCATGTATTGCGACGTGGCTGCCGCTGCCCAGCGTCGACCGCACAAGGCTGTCCAGGCCTCCCCGGTCGTAGTAGATGTGCTTATTGGGCTCGCGGCCCATGTTGAACACCCGTTCCAAGGTGCGGCGTCCGAACACGTCGCCGCACTATAAGGAAATCCGGTTACGCAGCTTCGGCAACCGGCGAAGCGTCGGCTTGATCCTTATCCACTGCCTGTCGAAGAGTCCTGTAGCGCTCCAGAAACTCAGCGTGGGAACGTTTCACCATCTCAAGGAGGTCTTCATACGTCCGCACGTACGTTCGAGCCGCGGCCAGGCTGTCTACCTTCTGGCGAACCGTGCCCTTGTCGACCACGCCACCGACCAGCAAGTACCCGACGACCTCGCTTGTGGCCAGATCAGGGTCGGTGCTGCGCGAGGCGAGGTCCCGCATGAAGTGAACGTAATCTTCGATCTGTGACAATTCCTTCGACGACGCGCGGACTCCGGGCCGTTTGATTTCGACAACGACGAGCTGTCGACCCTCTCGGACGCAGAGGAAGTCGATCCGGCGGTCCGGGACGTCCAGATCTCTGTCCGGAAACTGTTCTCGCAGCATGGCACTGAGTCAGCCTCGTCGGCGATCAAATTCCATCGAGGGTCGAGCACCCATGGGAATTCGCGAAGGAAGTTGTGGAGTATCGGAACTTCCAGCGCGTTCCGATCGATTAGATCTTGAAGTCGCTGGATCGTGCGGATGCGACCTTCGGTGACCCTCATCATCTCGCGGGCTTCCACGACCTCCCACTCTCGGAACAAACGAACGAGCTGATCCGGATCGTGGACCTCCGCGTCAGCGAGGTCGTTTGCCAGGTCGACGAAGGCGTCAAACTTGAGATAGTCGATACACATGCGGATGACCGATTCCTTGGAGCGGTCATCGGCCACCGGGTTAGCTGCCAACGTCTCACGTATGAGCCGGTCCGCAGCTTTCCTCGCCCGCTTGTTTTCGATCCCAGCCGATTCCTCCAGGAACAGCTTGTAAAGCGGGCTCTCCTCCATTTCCCGCTGATTGTCGATACTGCGTTTCTCCGCCCATTGCCGCGCGATCCGATTGATCTCCTTCTGACCCCAGTCCTTGAAGGCTCGATTGGCGTCCGTGTCCCAAACGAGCGTGTTACGGCTGTAGCGATGGTGTCTTCTTCGGCATCGACAAACTCCGCGGTGAGTTCTCCGATCAGGTATGACAG
Organism: uncultured Conexibacteraceae bacterium; assembly: GCA_963848435.1. Classification (GTDB taxonomy): domain Bacteria; phylum Actinomycetota; class Thermoleophilia; order Solirubrobacterales; family Solirubrobacteraceae; genus Palsa-465. Next base: position 617,996 of record CAWKDQ010000012.1, read on the forward strand.
GGCGTATTGCTGACCAACCGTCGCATCAAACACCCACGGTTCCTGAACCAGTTTCCCTCGAGCCATCACAGCTACGCCGCGCTGGATTCCGTCGTTGGCCTGAGTGGTGCGGTCAAGCGCTCCAATCCATCCGCTCACCGTCCAGCCACTGCCTTCCTGGACCTCTACGTTGTCGTATGTCCATAAATACGGCTTGCCGTCCGCATCTAGGTCGAGTTTTGTCTGCAGATTCCGCTCATCCATCGTGATCGGCTGCCCGTTCACGATTACCTCGAACGTCGGAGAGATGACCGAGAAACGTCGGGCAAGTCCTTGACGGAGTTGCGAAATCCTCGGTGCCTGTGTGCGATAGCGCTGTAGATCGCGAGTGACCAGCGTTCCTTCACTCACGTTGCCCGTGGGCTCCAGGTTCGAAAAGCTGATTTTCTCCTCTTTTCCCGCTTTCATGATCCGGTCGTAGTTCATTACGAATCGAGATGTGACGCCCTCGCTCACCGTCTCGATTTCGATTTCGCGGGCTATGCCAAATGGCGAGAACTTCCCGATGCCCTTCCGCCCCATCACAGCCCGCGGCACGAAGTGAGGCCGTGAAAGCGGCTCCCCGCGGCCAACCGTCATGTCGGCTTGTTCCTCGTCGCGACGGTCACGTCCAATCTGCAGGTACTTCTGTTCAATCTGAAGATCGGTCATCCCGGTTCCCCAATCACGGACCGTGATTTCGGATTGATCATTGAACCGGGTGCCGGGAATCTCGATCGCCACCCTGGGGGAGTCCGCATCCCATGCGTTAGCGACCAGCTCGCCCAAGACGGGCGGGAGCGAAGAGTACATCTGGAGCCCCAGATGCTTGAGGGTCCCGGGCTGGAAGCGCAGGGTAAACTCGCTGAGCGGCACGTCGCGTAGCTTAGTCTTACACTGCCGCCCCGTGGCTCAGGCGGCCATGATGGTGTCCCCAAGTCGGTGAGCGAGCTTGACCGGAACAGCGTTTCCGATCTGCCGAGCCGCAAAGAACATGCTGTCGGCGTGGAACTCGTAGTCGTGCGGGAACGACTGAAGCGCGGCGGCTTCGCGAAGAGTGAGGCCGCGATTTTGGTCCGGATGCACAAAGCGGCCGCAGTGAGACATCGGTGCATCGACAGGTCAGCGTTGGCGAAGGACTGTCCCATGCCATGCGCCCAAAAACGTCCTTATGCACGTTAGGGTTCTGTCGATGGCATTCCAGCAAGATCCGCGTGTCTTTGACGTCGCTGCGGCTACCACCGTCATGAGGGACTGCCTTCACGATGGCGAGGTGGTGGGGCTTGAGCGGCCGGGCCACATGATTGACGGGTGCGTCTGCCGCTGAAGGCTCAGGAAGACCGGCGAGCGCCTGGCGAACCGTCATAGGGGGGCCGTCGTCTGGCTCTGGCAGCGAGATCGGGCGGAGACGCGATGCCACCATCAGAAAGCGCTTCCGGACCTGCGGGACCCCGTAGTCCTGAGCATCGATCTTTGCGGCGTGCCGGTACACAAGGCCGGCGTCATCGAGAGCCGCCAAGAACTTTCGATAGATATCCCGGCCATACGCATTGCCCAGACCGGGAACGTTCTCGACCAGGATGAAATCCGGGGGCGCGGCCTTGACGAGCTCGGCGAACTGAAGCAGCAGCTCCTTGCGGTCATCGACGCCTTTGCGTTGATTGAGCGTGCTGAAGGGCTGGCAAGGCGTGCAAGCCGCGTACAGAATCCGGTCAGCCTTCCGGACCCGATAACTCCGGCGCAGTTTGGCGATGTCGATATCTGCGATGTCCGCGTGCTCGAAGGCGCTGGGGGCGTTATTGGCCTCATAGGTGTCTCTAAGACGCTCGTCGTTATCGACCCCGCACAGCACGTCGATACCTGCGTCTAGAAGCCCTCGCGTTAGACCTCCAGCTCCGCAGAAAAAGTCGAAGCACTTAATGGTCTTGGACGACATGGTCCAGGCATTCTCGCTCGCGCGACGGCGGAATGTCGCTAAGCCCTAGTCAAGGCTTAGATGTCGCTTTTCGCTCAGGCCAGCCGACCGCTCTGGGAGTCGTGTAGTTCTGGCGACGCTCCTCGACATCTCGAGGAGACGCGACCCGGGAGTGACTGACCTGACGGTGTCCGCCCATGCGCACATGCACTCAGGTGCTAGTGGCGGTGCAGGCGCGCGCAAACCTCATTAGCTCTGATACCCAGCGCGAATGGCAGCGTCAGCGCGATTGCACCGATCAACAGCGCGTCTGAGGCAACCGTTCCGAGGTTCAGCACTGCGCTCAGCACGCCGCCGCAGGCGGCGGTCACGAGTGCGGTGATAACGAGCCGACGCATTCCTATCACTCTTCAGATTACCCGCAGCACCTGACCGATTCCAGACCTCGGATCTCAGGCTGGGCTCGTGTGGTGGGGGCATGCCGGGCGAGTTTGGCGCCGGCAAGCCGGCGCTCCTTCGCCGCCATACCCCCACTCACGACCCAAGCGGCACCAGCGCTGTTTCGCGACTGGGTGCCGCCCAGATGGCGATGGGTGCGCGCGAGCCGGTCTCGCAGCTCCTGCGGCCTGTCACGTCTTGAAAGGACCCGAACGATGAACTGCCTCATCTTTGACCAGCCCTGCTTCCGTGCGATCGAGTCGATGCTTGCCGATGTCAGCGAGCCGTGCGAGACGATCGTCCTCACCAGCGAGCTGACCGCAACCGATCTCGCCTACTCGGTGCTGCACAGCGCGGCCGCGAAAGTGGGGGAGGTGACCGTGATCTCGCATCGCGAGCTCGGCATCGACCCCGCGGTCGATCTGCTCGACCGCGCGCTCTACCGTCAGTCGTGGATCAGGTGTCTGAGCGACGCCGGCCACCCCGTGCCGTTTGGCGGCAACCTCATCATCGTGCACTCGCAGGATGAGGTGCGCGTAGCGACCGGTTCCGCTCCACTAGCGGACGGCAGGTGGGGGCGCGAGCGCGACGTCTGGACCGTGCTACGCACACGCTGCGGCTGCGCGCCCATTGCGATGCATCAGCTCGCAGAACTCCTCACCACGATCTCGCATGGCGGCGCATCGCTGCCCGATCTCGATCGGCAGTTCGAGCTCGACGCGCACACCGCGTTCTCACTCCACAGCATCGCCAGGGAGATCCACTCCCGCGAACCCATCGACACAGGCGCCCTGGTGCTCACGAACCTGGAGCGCACGATCGCCGAGCAGCTGCGCGAGCACACACCAGACCCGGTGCAGGATCTTGCCGTCTACAGCCCCGCCTACCACCCGGAGCTGCACGGCCTCGACATGCTCACCAACATCTTCAAGCCCACGGGGACAGCGACGATCTACACCAACGGTCAGCGCTTCGACCGCGAGCAGCTCACGCAGCGCGCCCGCGCCGACGGTACCCCGCGATCCGTGCACATCGACCTCTCATCAGCAGCTTGCGGTGATGCGGCGCCCAGCGCCACCGTCATCCAGTGGCGCACCCAAGACGGGGAGGTCTACGCGCTCACCGGACTGGCCGCGATCAGCGACGCGACGCTCGAGCAGACGATGTGCCTCGACGCGGCTGGGCTCCAGGTCACGATCATGAGCCGGACCGACATGCAACTGCTGCCGTGGTCAGCACACACCGCTTCGCTGTCGCGGTTGCGCGTGACGCGGCTGCCGCTCTGCGCGATCCGCTCGTCGCCCGCATCCTAGCCCGGCGCTCGCCGCGCGCGGACTCCGTGCAACGTGCACGACCGAAGGACGACACAGCCTGGCGCGATGTCGCACGAGGGAGCGACACTCACCTTTATGTAGAACCGAAAAGACCCGCCGAACGGCGGGTCTTTTTTTTGGTCCCTCGAGCGTCGGCGCACCGCCGCTCGAGGGACCGGACGCCTCGCCCGGCGCGCTGTGCCGGGCTCTGGCTCGCGCGGCTCGCTACGCGTCGCGCTCACCGCCCGTCTCGACCGCCGCAAACGCGAGCTGTGTCTGACCGGGATCATCCTTTCGCGTCGCTTGGGGCGCGTTCGTCTCCGGCAGGAGGAATGCCTTGACCTTCAGGATCTTCCTGCCGCTCCTCTCGACCTCGACGCTGTTGAAGTCGACGGCGGCCTTCCGCGCCAAGGTCTTCAACCGCGCTCGGTAGCTCACCGGCTTGCCGGTGAAGTCCTCACCCTCGACGAACTCCCACACCTTGCCTGAACTCGCGACCTTCATCCAATCAAGCGCCGGCGCCGGCGCCTTCGGAAGTTGTGTCTCTCGTGTCTGTCGGGGCATTGCCGTTAGTCCTTTCTGTTTCTGGCGCTGTATGCGCCCTCAAAACAGAGGACACGCCCAGGGGCGATCTCGGGAGAGAAACCACGAGAACAAGTTCGCCAAGCTCGTTCTGAGCGCACGGCCGGGTGGACGCCGGTGGTACGGGCCCCGGCCCAAGCGCGCAAAGGGCGGCCGAGGGCGGCTGTGCACCGCGCAAACCACGACCGAGCGCACAACCGCTCACGATGGCCCGGCATGTGCCGATCATCCGTGAAGGCATCGCTATGTCCGGCAACGCTCGCACAGCAACCAATCCCTGGCTCTCGTCCCGACGCGACACGATTACCGCGCTCCGTGCCCAGCTCGGGCCGAACCCCGACCCGGCCAGACACAAGGCCGCAGTGAAGCCATTGGATGAGGCCGTCAGCCTGCTTACGGAGCGGATCAAGTACATCGGGATCGACGAGAAATACGACACCGGCATCCTCACCGCACTCGGTCGCAAGGCCCGCGCACGAAAACGCCAGCAGGACACAGATGCGGCCAAGGCCAAGCTCGACCGGTATCGAGCCGATCTGCTCGCCAAGCACGCGCGATTCGACACCTACGCGACGCAATGGCTCGCGCTGGACGCGGAGATCAACCACGAGATCGACCTCGCCGCCGCCGAAGAGGTCGCACTCCGCCACAACGGAAAGCGCGCGCCATGGGTTGAGCTGACGCTCGGACCTCAACCTCCCGCCGCCCGGCGAGATCTCACGCAACGCTGGTCTGCTGTCGCGAAATACATCCACCACCTCCGCGTCAAGCGCGACATCACCGACCCCTCTGCGAGCGGTATCTCAGGAAGCGACACGTTGCTCGTCAACGACCGTGGGCATATTGCGCTGGCACACACAGCAGGCGATCGACCGCACGCCACTCGAGCGACGCTTCGACCTGATGGAGGGCGAGTACCGTCCGGGGCGCATCAGCCTGCCCGGGATCCCTCGCGCTCACTAACGAACCTCGCGCATGCTGAGTGCCTGCGTCACGCACGCCGCCCCACCATTCCTCAACCGCCTCTCGGCACGCGCAACCCTCGCGACCTCGCCGGCCATCGGCTGCGCACCCGGCCCGGCCTCACGCCAGCGGTGCCGTCTCCGTCGCGCACGCCCGGGCCGCACCCCCACGACCGGCCCCCGAGCTGCCACCCGGATCGTTCCCACTGCGCCTTCGCGGCCCCTGCGGGCCGCTTTTCCTCGAACAGTTGGATCAGGAACGATCCGTATAAAAACCCTGCAAATCGCCATATGTCCCCATCTCATGTTCATCGGGCTCCGGAACGATCGTGTAAACCGGTTACAACGCCTTTCCAGGGTCTAGACTCAGCCGCGTGAGCACCGGTCGTCGAGGGAAATCGGGCGCGTCCAAAGGATCGCAGACGCGCGCTGATCCGACGCACGCGGAGAGAAACCCCCGCGCCGATCGAGCCGCGGCGATCGCGCGAACGTCGCACCAGATCACGGCCCTTCAGGCCGCGATTGCGGATCTCGTCGCGGCCGTCACCGTCAACGCCCACGGTCCGCTGGACGTAAGTGAGATGCGCGCCACAGCCGCCGAGCTTGCGACGCTTGCGGCCGTCGCGCCGGCGCCGGGCACGGTGTCATCGGGAGGTTCGGGGAACGTCGTCGTCGGCGTCGATCTCGGACGTGCGCTGCGACAGACCGGTGAGCTTCGCCGTCTCGTCAGAGGCGTACAGAAGGAGATCGAACAGCAACAGCGCGCGCTGGCCGCGGCCGCGTTTCGCGCGGGACTCAGCGATGCTGAACTCGCCGAGCTCGCCTGCGTCTCACGGGCGGCCGTCGGCAAATGGCGCAACGAGTTCGGCTAACCACGGTAGTGATCGTCGACGGTGTGCTTCGACGGTCGCTGCGGCGCGTGAGCTCCGCGTGAGTGCAGCCACGCTGCGAGGTGATCGAACGGGTCCGAGCCGGCCTTCTTCGCGTTCTCGACCAGCTCGAGCATCTCCGGCGCGTAATGCGCGAGCCCCGGTCGGCGTGGCATGTCGTACCAGTCCAACCGGTCTAGGACCGCTACGCGTTGCTCAAGCGGATCGGCGGGCGGGTCGAATCGGGCCGGGAGCCCGAGCCGCTCGTACAAATGCTGCGACGGGAACCGCAGCCTGCGACGCCGACCGCGCAGCTCGAGCTCCAATCCCTGCCATGCGACCTGCGCGAGGCGGTGATGGTCACACGCGTCGGAGAGAACCTGCCACATGTTGCGTGGCGGACCGCCGGCGGTATCGATGCCTTCTGGCGCGCTGCTCTCCAGATACCGCATCACGGCCGCTGCTCCCGCAGTGCGACCGGATCCGACGATCTCGACGTCAACGCGACTGCGTGGCGCCGAGACTCGCTGACCGGCACCGATCACCCCGTGCGACCAGGCCGGCGTGATCGCCTCCTTCAGTCGTCGGGCGAAGCGGCCCTCGACTTGATCTGTCCCGGCGAGGAACACGAGTGCGCGTAGGTACGGTTGCCAGCCGAACTCGCGCTGGTATGCGAGCTCGACCCGTGAGTGGTAGCCGACGAGGCCGAGAACCCGCATCCTCCGCTGCTGCGGGCGGCGCTCGCCGCGGACCTCACTCCATCCGGCCTGCACCGCATCCCAGCGTGCGTGGAGGCTGTCACGGTCAGACACGCGTATTCGCAGGTCAACCAGCGCGACCGAGTTCCCGGCAGCCTGCCACGCGCCGATCCCCAGCGTTAGCTGCAGCGCGGTCTGACTCCACATCACCGGCGCGCACACAGGACAGGTCAGCCGCGTGCACATGCCGACGTTGCGCAAGCTTGCGCTCCATCCGTCCTTGCCCCTGCGCAGAAGGATCACCGGTGAGCCGGCCGGGGAGGTTCCGCAATCCTCCTGAGCTTCCCCCGCTCGCGTGAACTCCCTGAGTCCCTCGCGGAGCCGGTAGCGCTCCCGCCTCTGCATCTGCGCCTGGTTCACGGACACGATCCTGAACGTTGGCAAGGTCGGAACGCCCCTCCCACGGAGACGGAAGCGTCAAGAATCGCTCTGTCGGTTGATCGACGCGGGCCGGGATTCTGCGTCCCCTGATGGTGCCGGCGCTGTGCGCGCCGGCAAAACGGGGTCGACAGAACCCCGACCCGCGGAGAACCAACATGACGGCATACAGCCGCACCGACACCGCCATCGTAAGCCTGCCCAAGACAGGCAGTCCAGACAGAGACGTAACAGCATCCGACCGCCCGGACCGTGCGCTCGTTCAGACAGAGATCCAAGCTCTAGTCGAGTGGTTGCCGGCAGCCGATCGCGCGCTCCTCCATGCGAGGTTCGGATGGGACGGTCACGCCCCCCGCTTCGGTAAGACCCTGCGCGAAGAGCTGAAGCTGACAGCCGCGCAGGAGAAGGCCGCGATGCTACGCAGCCTCTGCCGGCTCGGGATCGCGCACCTGATCACCGACGTGCCCGCAACGCGTGCCCTGCTGGGAGAGGACCGCTCCGCCTGGGCCGCCAGAGCGTGGGAGCACGCCGACGATCTCCTCGACCGCGAGACGCGCGCCCGATACGCGCACCTGCTGCTCGTAGTCAACGGAGCGCGAATCAACGCAGCCGAGAAGCTGCTCACCAGCCACCTGCGAGAGCTGCGGAGCGCGGAGCGCGCGCAACAACACCGGCGCCATATGCAGCAGAGAGCTCGCGACACCGCCCGGCGCGATGTCAGCAAGCTGATCGACCACACGATTGGCCGGCGAACCCGCGGGAGGTGCGGGACCTGAGCGAGTACCGCACCATGCGCGGGCTGAGCGGCCGCAGCACCGGAGAATCCGGGTACTTCCTGAGCCACAAGCTGCACCGCTTCGTGCAGCACGACTCAGGTCTCGAGCGAGACATCTTCAAGGCCTTCGACATCGACGGCAGGATCGTCGCCTACCAGGAGCAGCCGATCCAGCTCCCCGTCACGATCGACGGACGGCAGATCAGATACACCCCCGACGCGATCGCCCGACTGTTTGATGGCCGCGTGATAGCGATGGAATTCAAGCCCGCCCACCGGCTCGGCCACCTGGAGACCTGGCTCCGGGGCCGCGCACTGTGGTCGTGGTGCTGCGACCACCAGGCGGGAATTTTCATCGGGAGCCCACGCACATCGGTGTTGGAGTTCTACCGGCAGGCTGAGGACAGCGAGCTGCGCAGCGAACTCGCCGATGCAGTCGACGCCGGGCCGGTCGATAAGGAGCGCTACCACCAGTTCAAGCGCACCAACGATGCGTCCATGCTCGACGTCGCACACGCGGCCACCGCACTGCTACTGGACTGGCGGAGTGATCCGTTCCGGATCACCCGCCCCTCACCGCAAGACGTTCAGGCCGCGCGGGAGTTCTGGAACGCTGTCGCCTTGCCCGCCATCAGGCTAGACACCGGACCGGTGTAGGCAGCCCGCGGCCCGGCGCGCGCAGCCTCTGAAGATTCTTCGACCATTTCTCTCCCAAACGGGCTTCGCCCGGGTCCTCTGTTTAACGATGGCTACGACCGCAACCCCCAGCACAACCTCCGGCGACGCCTCTCTCCTTGCGTGCGCCGGCTCGATGACGCGGCCCGTCGAGTTCGCTGCGCAGCATGGATGCCTGTCGGACCGCGCGGATCTGCCTCCTCGGCCATGGGTGTTCTGCTCAGGACGTGCAGCATGAGCCTCAGTGCAGACGACGTGATGACCTCCGCCGAGGTCGCCGAGCTGCTGAAGGAGCCGGTCAAGACGGTCGAGGGGTGGGCACGCGCCCAGAAGATCCCGGGGCACAAGATCGGCAAGCGCTGGAAGTTCATCCGCTCTGAGGTAGAGGAGACGCTGCTGGCGGCGCCGGCCGGTTCAGCCAATCCATAGGCGTGTTTGGAGTACACGGTTGGAGTTGGGGTTCGGGGGTCATGCGCACCTCGCTTGGGGGCGCTCCGACTCATTTGACTGCGCAGACGTGACCCAGGGACATAGCGCCGAGAAGTGGCGGTGCTTACAGGGTGTCGCAACATCTTCCACAGGGACTTGCACTCGCGCCCAGCATGAGTTACAGTTACGCGCCATACCAACTGGTAACGCTATGTCAAACCTGATCACCACACAAAACTCCTTCAGCGAGCCGACGTCAATGGCGTCGATCTCGCCGTGCCGGCATAGCTTCGATCTGAAGCGCCAGTACGCAGCCCTTTCCGCCCCTTGCCCGAGGTGTGCGCGCTAGATCCTGGCGCAGACACCACCGCAGGTAAGGGCGACCCAATGGGTCGCCCTTTTTGTTTCCCAAACCACATCGACAACTATCAACCAGAAGGTGATGCCCAGCTTGAAAAACTCCAATCGCACTTGAGGCCCCGCTTGAGAGAGAAAGGTCCACACGGTTCATCGCTCGAAATTGCATGTGTAACCACGTGTTACTTTTGCATGCCTTTTTTGTGACACCGATGTGCGCCGGGCTCCAACTCCCCTCCACGTAGGACACCGTGCCCCCGGCCGGTGATCCAGGGTTGAAGGGTGGGCGAGTGGCATGGACAAGATCGCTGCGAAGCAGCAGGGGTCAAATAGCTGACTCGGGCATCGTCCGCATCAACCGCGCGTGCGTCGAGCTCCCTTTGGGAGCTGGACAGACGGGCGGGTCAAAGCGGCTAGCGGAGCACTCGACTGGCCAGCGTCTCCCGTCTGGAGGCGGCCGGTCAGTTTGCTGCTGCCCGAATCGTGTGACCGTAGCTCAGCCGGTAGAGCGCTCGCTTGAAACGCGGGGCGTCGCAGGTTCGACCCCTGCCGGTCACGTCTCTGGCTGTGGGGGAGCTGGGCACCCCACCGGCTTTGGAAGCCGGGGATCGCAGGTTCGAGTCCTGCCAGCCAGACTTGCGCGGTGGAGGAGCGGTTGTCCTCGCGAGCCTCATGAGCTTGAGACCGTGGGTTCGAATCCCGCCCGCGCGACTTCTAATGGGGACGTAGCTCAGACGGTCAGACCGCTCGCTTGTCAGGCGAGAGGCCGCCGGTTCGAGCCCGGCCGTTCCCGTGTGGCCGTGGTGTAGACGGAGGCACTCGGGGTTGTGATCCCCGCGGCGCCGGTTCAAGTCCGGTCGGCCACCCTGTTCTCAACGTGTTCGTCGCGGGCCGGAGCGGCTCGGTTATCTATGGGCAGAACGGCCTCGGCCGTGCGGTTCGACTCCGCGCATCCGACCGCATTCCATGACCGCGACTCACACCTACATGCTGCTGCGGGCCGGCGCAGATCCGGTTATCGCCTGTTAAGCGAACGGTCGCAGGTTCGATTCCTGTCCGGAGCGCTCGCGCTCCGGTAGCTCAGTGGTAGAGCAGTCACTGCCGGTCGGCACACCACGACCGCAGCAGCACGCTTGATATCCAGCCCGCGGGCCGGAGCATCGACGGTTCTCGGTAAGAGCACCCGGCTCGGGCGCCGGGAGGTCGGCGTGTTCAAGTCGCGCCCGGAGTTCGCGCTCCGTAGCTCAGTTTCTCCGTTGTGCACCACCACGACCGCGGTTTCAGTCTTGCTCTGGCTGTGGGCCGGAGCGGCACCGGTTATCGCCTCGGAACGAGAGGGCGGGCCCTTCCGAGGGCTGCGCACTCGTCTGGAGAGGGGTTTGGCGGCCCCACCCGCCTTGGCGGGCTCCACCCGGCCGCAAACCATGACCACAGCCCTCGTCATACCTAACAACCAGCACCTGAAAGGAGGTGTGAGATGTCGTATCTGAAGCGCTTCGATCGGCGGCGCGTGCCGCAGTCGGACCCGATCCCCGGTTCCGGTCAGGTGCCTAACTCCGCGGGCGGGCACGCCTGGGAGGTCGACGACTGGGTGCGGCTCCGCCGCTTCCTGATCCTGGGTTCCGAGGGTGGCAGCTACTACGCCTCGGAGTCGGCACTGACGCGTGAGAACGCGCAGGCCGTCGAACGCTGCATCCTCGAAGATGGCCTTGGGGCGGTCGCCGAGATCTCGCGTGTGAGCAAAAGGGGCCAGGCGCCAAAGAACGACCCGGCATTGTTCGCGCTCGCCATGGCCGCCGGCCTCGGCGATGAGCCAACCCGAAAGGCGGCGCTCGCGGCGCTCCCACGAGTCGCGCGTAACGGCACGCACCTGTTCCAGTTCGTGACGTTCGTGGAGCAGTTCCGCGGATGGGGCCGCTCGCTGCGCCGGGCCGTAGGTGGTTGGTACACCGGCCGGTCGGTGGATGCGGTCGCCTACCAGGCGGTCAAGTACCGCCAGCGCGATGGCGTCACACACCGCGATCTCCTGCGTCTGGGTCACCCGGCCGGCAACGTGTCGGCAGGGAACCCGTCCCTCGCGGTCTCCCCGGAGCACCGGGCGCTGTTCGAGTGGATCGTCCGCGGCACCGTCACCGACGAGATGCCGCGCATCGTGCACGGGTTCACTGCGGCTCAGGCTGCGCAGACACCGGCGCAGGCGGCCGCGCTCGTGCGCGAGTACCAGCTACCGCGTGAGGCGCTGCAGCCAGAGCACCTGACCTCTGCGGAGGTGTGGTCGGCGCTGCTCGAGGACATGCCGATGACGGCGCTGATCCGCAACCTGGCAACGATGACCAGAGTTGGGGTGATCGCAGCGGGCTCGGATGGAGCCGCCAAGGCAGCCGAGCAGCTCGGAGATGCGGAGCGGATCCGGAAGGCTCGAGTCCACCCGATCGCCGTGCTCGCCGCGCTACGCACCTACGCTGCCGGTCACGGCGTTCGCGGCCGGGGCGCGTGGGTCCCGGTCCGGGAGCTCATCGACGCGCTCGACTCCGCGTTCTATGCCGCGTTTGAGAACGTCGAGCCGACCGGCAAGCGGCTGCTGCTCGCGCTCGACGTGTCGGGCTCGATGACGTTCGCTCAGGTCGCCGGCGTGCCCGGGCTAACGCCACGCGACGCGTCGGCGGCGCTCGCGCTCGTGACCGCGGCGACCGAGTCGCGGTACGAGACGGTCGGGTTCTTCGCCGGCCGTGGCGGGTTCGCCAAGCAGGGTCTCGGACGGTTCGGTGGTCGCTCCGACGGCCTGACGCCACTGTCGATCTCGCCGCGTCAGCGGCTGGACGACGCGGTCAAGATGGTCTCGAGTCTACCGTTCGGCGGCACCGACTGCGCATTGCCGATGCAGTACGCGCAGTCGCTGGAACGAGAGATCGACACGTTCGTGATCTACACCGACTCGGAGACCTGGGCGGGCGACATCCACCCGGCTCAGGCTCTGCGCGACTACCGCCGAGCGTCGGGAATTGACGCACGGCTGGTTGTCGTCGGGATGGTCTCGAATGGATTCTCGATCGCCGACCCGGCAGACCCGGGGATGCTCGACGTCGTCGGGTTTGACACCGCGACGCCGCAGCTGATCGCCGACTTCGCCCGCGGAACGCTCTGAGCTGTTCGGAGCGTCCGCACGGGCGATGAGAAGAAGCGCCGCCGCCCCGCCGGTACGGGTGGCGGCGCCGCGCCGCGGGCGTGGCGAAACCAGGTAGACGCACCGGCCTCAGAAGCCGGGGGGCTCACGCCCATGGGGGTTCAACTCCCTCCGCCCGCATCCACCGCAGCAAACGAACAGGAGGAATCTCGAATGCCAAACCGCCCCTACAACAACGACGACGAACCGTCCTTTCGAGCCGATGAGCAAGCGACGGCACGGATTCCCATCCGAAACGCACGCAAAACGCGGCGCTAGGACCGTGAGGGGCGGCGAGATCGAGCTGCTCGAACGGCTCGGAAACAACGACCCGTGCCCATGCGGGTCCGGTAAACGCTTTCAAGAAATGCTGCCGTGACAGCGGTTCCTTTTGACGGCTCTGGCCATCACGACTACTACCGCGAGCGCTGACACACGCCGCGCGCCGGGGGGACACCCTCTCCGGCCCCCGCCTTCGTAGCTGAGCGGAAGAGCACCGGGCTTCGAACCCGGAGGCAGAGGTTCGACTCCTCTCGGGGGCTCTCGACACCGAAGCCGGGCGTGAGCCTGTGAGCCCGGCAACGGTGGCTCGAATCCGCCCGGTATTGCCAAAACAACAACTGCAAAGGGGGATCAGGACGATGACTATTAAGACGTTCGGCCCCGTAGATGAGCGGAGCCTCGAGCAGCTCAAGCGCTGCATGGAAGCCGGTCACGCGGAATACGGCGTGCTGTGCGCCGATCATCACCCTGGCTACAGCCAGCCGATCGGCGGCGCGATCGCCTACGAAGGCCACGTGTCACCGTCCGGTGTCGGCTACGACATCGGCTGCGGCAACAAGGCCGCCTGCACAGATCTGACACGAGCAGACCTCGAAGCGCTCGGTGGCGTGGAGCGGATCATGCGTGAGATCACCGAGCGGATCTCGTTCGGCATGGGTGTCCCAGCGCAGGAGCGCACCGATCACCCAGTGCTCGACAAGATCACCAACGCCGAGTTCAAGCCACAGCGCAAGCTCGCGCAGACCGCCGCCAACCAGCTCGGCACGGTCGGATCCGGCAACCACTACGTCAACCTGATGGCGGACGAAGAGGGTCGGATCTGGGTCGGTGTCCACTTCGGCTCGCGCGGATTCGGTCACAAGACCGCATCCGGGTTCCTGGCGCTCGCAGAGGGCCTGCCGTTCGACGGTCACGCTACCGATGGTGAGATGGACTCACCGCCGGTGCTGCTCGACGTCGGCACAGAGCTGGGTGACGCCTACGTCGAGGCGATGCAGCTGGCAGGCGAGTACGCCTACGCCGGCCGTGACGTCGTGGTCGCGAAGGTCCTTCAGATCCTGGACACCGACGCGATCCACGAGGTGCACAACCACCACAACTTCGCATGGCGCGAAGAGCACGGCGGGCGCACCTACTGGGTGATCCGCAAGGGCTGCACCCCTGCCTGCCCAGGGCAGGAGCGGTTCGTCGGCGGGTCGATGGGAGACGACTCGGTCATCCTCGAAGGCGTCGAGTCCGACGAGGCCACCGAGTCGCTGTTCTCAACCGTGCACGGCGCCGGCCGAGTAATGAGCCGAACGCAGGCCGCCGGCAAGGTACGGCGACGCAAGCGCTGGGCCTGCGCCCACCGCGACTGCGATCGCGTGTTCGACCTCGACGGCATCAGCGCGCACAGCCCCGCGCCAAAGCGCGGCGTCTGTCCCGACCACCCTGATTCACGCGTGATGAAGGTCTGGATCGAGGAGCAGATCAAACCCGGTGTCGTTGACTGGCCCGCCGTCCAGACACGTCTGCGCGATCAGGGAATCGTTCTGATCGGCGGCGGCGCCGACGAGGCACCGGAGGTGTACAAACGCCTGCCGGAGGTCCTCGCCGCACACGGTGAGTCGATACGCGTCAAGCACACGCTCCGCCCACTGGGCGTTGCCATGGCTGGACGCGACGTGTACGACCCGTACAAGGACTGAGGGGCCGTCACCCGGCGGCCCCTCAGCCAACCCTCGGTCGCCCAAACAACTCGCGCGCCCAGCGGGGAACCGAATCGCGACAGGGATCGTCAGAACGCTGAGGTCGGGGCTCTCATAAACGCAGGCGCCCCCGGCGGCCCCTTTTAGGCGGCCTGTAGCGCCGGTCTGGCGGTTTCGCCGACTTGATGCTCGACGAGAAGATCAGCTGGGATCACGTCGCGCGCCATTTCGACAAGATGGTCGTGGTGGGTGAAGAACAGAACCTGGACGGTGCGGCTCAGCTCGGCGACTATCTCGAGAGCGGCTCGCGCGCTGGTGTCATCGAACTGCACGAGTAAGTCGTCCAGGATTAGCGGCATCGGCTCGTTGTGTTCGAAGTGGCGCTCCAGGCTGGCTAGCCGCAGGGCGAGGAACAGCTGATGGCGCTGCCCGGTGCTCATGCCTTCGACGGGCACTTGCCGGTGGTCTGGGAGCACACCCATGATGTGCGGCTCTTTCTCGGTGGTCAGGATCGTCAGTCCGATCATGGAGCCGCCGCTCAAGCGCGCGAATAGTTCGCCGGCCCGCTTCAGGAGTGGTCCTTCGTTTTGCTTGCGGTGCTCCTCGATCGCTGCCCGTAGTAACGCGGCGGCAAGGGTCAGTTCCGTGTAACGGTCGTATCCGTCGCGCAGCGCCGCGCGGGCCTGCGCTTCCTGTTCGGCAGCGAGAGCCGCTGTGGAAGCGCCGCCGGCCGCGAGCTTTTCTCTGAGGGCGCCGGCTCGCTGATCGAGCGCGCTGCGAGTGGTCCCGAGAGCCTCCCGTTCTGTCTCGTCCTCAGCCCGGGCCGCCGCAAGGCTCTCCGGCGTGGCGTGATTGAGTTCTGCGACGAGGTCGCTGACGCTTGCAGCGCCTGCGGCTACGAGTTCCTTCTCCACACTACGCAGCTCCAGGGTGAGCGTGCCATGTCGCTCGACAGTGACGCAGAGTTCGTCGAGTTCGTCGAGTTCGTCGACGTCGACGCCCGCGCGCGCAGCGAGAGCCGTGAGCCGGTCAGTTGCGGCGGTGCGCTTTGTGTCCGCCGCTGTGGCTTGCCTGGCGAGCTTGCGCTGCTGCGGTTCGAGCTGTTCGCGGGTCGCCCGGATGCTGCGCGCGGCAGCTGCCCTGGCATGCAGCTTCTCGGCGATCTGGGGCGGCGTCAGCTCAATCAGATCGGGCGAGAGTTCGGATGCAAGCGCGTGGGCGTCGGCAGCGAAACTGGCCTCGTCCTCGCGAAGGCTCTGGATTCGTCGCCTGAGCTCGGCAACGCCGTCGAAGGAAGCGAGAAGGTCGGTGATCGTGTTCAGCTGCGCACGTGCCTGCGCGGGGCTGGCATCGGCGCCCAACCCGAGGGTTCCGACGATCGGCTTCCAGTCCGCGGCCCATTTCACGAGCGCGGCTTCAGCTTGGGCCGCGGTGTCCTGCGCGGCACGGAGCTCGCCGGCAAGGCGCTTGACATCCCGCTCATGCTGGGCGACGACACTGCGGGCGGCGGCGTCCTCGCTCAACAGCGCAGCTGCTTGTTGAAGCATCCGCTTCAGCGGACTGCCGGGGTCGGCAGCGTACCCGAGGTACACGGTCAGCGCTTGACGATGTTCCTCGATCGCCCGCTCCGCTTCCTCAGCGGCCGCGTTTTGATCACGGGCTTTCCGCGCCGTCTCCAGGATGTCTGTTCTCGCGGTCAGCCATTCCCGCATCTCCGCGGGCGGTAGCGGGTCGGCGCCGAGCTCGGGCCACGCCGCTGCCCAGCGCTGCTGATACTCACCGACAGCAAGCTGATGGTCGTTCTCGTCGCTTTCGAGCCGGGTTTGGTCGCCCTCCAGGCTCGCCAGGTCGCGCTCGATCCGATCATGCTCAGCGGCGTTCTCGGCGTGGTCGGCACGGGCGTCCGCAAGCTGATCGGCGGCACTTACGCTGGAACTCACGTCGGCTGCATTCTCCGCGTCAGGGTTGCGAACGAAGGCGAGAACCGCTCGATCGCGGTGCTCACGCGCATCCGTTACTTCTGCGCGTGACGGCGCCCGCGGTCCAACCGCCAACGCGTGCCCCTCGCTTTCCACCCTGGCGGCGCGCTCAGCGAGTTCGGTGCGCCTATGTTCGATTCGGTCGGTCTCTCGCCAAAGGACCGCGAGTTCGTGTTCGAAACGTTGGACCGACGCTGCGTTCGGGACTGCTAGACGCTCAAGCCTGCCCACGCCCGACCCCCAAATTGGCAGTGCCTCACAGGCCCGCTCAGCCTCACCCGAGTGGTCCGCTGCGGCCGTCCTCGCGCTAGCTGCGCGAGTGTTCAAATCTCCTTCGGCGCGGGCCGCCTCGACCGCTTCGTTTAGACCTTCCCGCGACGCCTCGGAGAAGATCGGGACAGCAGGCTTTGCTCTGTGGAGATCATCGACTTGCCGGGTCAGCCGCGCCACCGCCTGCTTCGCGCTCTCGTCGGCTTGGTCGAGAGCCCCGCGGTCGCCGATCAGCTCCTCCAGTCGAGCCCGGTCGGCAGCGCTGATCCTGAGGGGATCGACCGAGTCAGTATCTTGGGGTAGCCCCGCCAGCGCGAGGAGCCGATTCAGTTCAGCGCTGCGCATGGTCAGGTCAGCTTCTCGGCGAGGTAGATCGCTCGCCGCTTTGGCGCTCGCACCAGCTCGCTGGTAGAGCGCGTTAACCGCCGTGTCGCTATCGGCGATCGGACCAGGCTCGGGGTTCGCGTCAAGTTCCGCCGTCACACGATCGAGTTCGTCAGTGGTGTCGGCGATGAGCGTCTCGGCGTTCGCCAGGTCCGTCTGCGCCGCAGCGACGTCATCGGCGAACGAGTTCGGCAACTCCGGGAGCGGCGGCAACGCCTCGAGTTCTTCCAGCAGCTGCTTGCGCTGAGCGAGGGGCGCCATGCAGGCCTCGTGTCTAATGGTCCGCTGCAGGCGCTCGGTGATTTCGGTCTGGGTGTGCTTGACCTCGTGGACGTGCTTCACGGTGTCCTCGAGTTCCCGTTGCAGGCATGCCAGCTCGTCCGGGTCGAACCTCTGGTGGCGCTTCTCCTGGCGCGCCGTGTTCAGCGCCTTGATTTGCCGGTTGAGCTCGCGTGTACCGCCCTTGACCCAAAGAGCCTGGGCCTCGTTTTCGATCTCGGCGAGGGTCGTGTGGACGCGAGCGAACCCGAGAGCCGCGCCAAACAACGCCTGGCCGAGCAGACCGTGACCGGCGAGAAGCTCTTCGCTGCCAGCTTCAAGCTCGTCGCAGTCGAGCAGGAACATGGAGCGGAACTCCTCCCGCGGGAGGCCGCCGAGCGCCTCCCTCAGAACAGCCTCGTCGACCGGGGTCCCGTCAGGGGCGAACAAGGACTGGCCATCGCGCTTGCGACGCTCGACCCGCAGGAGGCGTCCGTCCGGCATCTCGATCACGAGGCCTACCTTGAGCGTCTGGGCGAGATGGGTATGAGCGTCAGCCGTGCGTCGCGGAAAGCCGAACAGCGCACCATCGAGCGCTCGCATTGTGGTCGATTTGCCGGCGCCGTTGCGGCCGCGGATGACGTGAACACCCGGGCCAGCGACCGGCGCCACAAACTCGAGCGTTGAGTACGCGAAATGCCCGAATGGGGCGAGTTCAAGACCGGTGAGCCTCATGCTGCCTCCCCCGCCCCGAGCCGGCCAAGCAGCAGGCGCTCCGCTGCGACTACTCTCTCGGCCAGCCAAGCCGGATCGTCGGGACCCCCACGCTCGGGATCAAGCGTCCCTGACGGGATCTGACGCGCGAACTCGGCGACACTGGGGACCTGCTCAAGCAGACGCGCGGGCTCGGCCGCGAAGGCGCGCGCGTCGAGCACCAATCGGGCGATCGGATCACGCCGCGATGCGAGGTCTGTCGTTCCGACGTCAGGCTCGGTCGCGCAGCGGACCCCTTCGATCCAGATCAGGCCGCCGCCGGCGTCGAGCGCGACAGAGCGGATCTCGTCGGTGAGAAGCTGCGGTTTCGCGCCGAGTGAACGATGCGCGGCCGTTCGGCCTGTGACCATGACACGGCAGGCGAGCGCGCGGCCATCCGCACCGGCAACAGCTTCGGCGAGCGCCGCGCGGACGCTGCCGAATACATCGTCGCGATCACCAGCACCGGTGACATCCACCGCTACCTGAGCGAAGCGCACGACATCAACGGCTCGTCTTTCCACCGAGACCACGTGTTCGCTCTCGGTTCTGACGAGCACGACACCCTTCTCGCCGCACTCACGCAAGCCGCGCCCCTGCAGGCAGCCACTGAAAACGATCCACGGATCCTGGCGCAGTTCCTCATACTCGTGCACATGGCCCAACGCCCAGTATCCGTAACCCCGGGCCGCCAGCGTCTCAACCGAACAGGGCGCGTACGGCGCGTAGCCCTCACGGCCGCTCACGGCGGTATGGAGAACGCCAATGTTCAACATGCCGTCTATCGGCGCCGGGTAACCGGCCGCGAGATCGCGTGTCATGTCGCGCTGCGAATAGCTCTGACCATGCACGACAACGCCGAACTCATCGAAGCGCACCGGCTCCGGCTTACGGCTCGACAACACTCTCACGCCCTCAGGTAGCGGGAGCCGACGCGTGACCACCGACTCCGCGTCGTGATTGCCGTGCGCGATCACGACCTCAACACCCGCTCGCCGCAACCGGCTCAGCTCACCCGACAGGAAGAGGCCGGTGTTCGCGTCGCGAAGCTCCCGGTCATAGAGATCGCCAGCGATAAGGACCAGGTCGACAGACTCCTCGATCGCGAGATCCACTAGATTGGTGAAAGCGCGCCGTGTCACCAGCCGAAAATCGGCCTCGGGCGCGCCCTCGTAGGGCGGCAAGCCCGCGGCCGGGCTGTCGAGATGTACGTCGGCGGTGTGGAGGATGAGGGCCATTTGGGGGGAATGAACTTTTCCACCCGTGGCGGACGTCTCGGGTTCGGGCGTGCACTTAGCCGCGGTACCCCGATCGCGCGGGCGCTTCGTCCTAGACCCCGAGGATCGACCCGCATGTGGCGACGCACCGAGGACGGGCAGGCTAGGCTGTCAGCCGCGACGCCGGGGAGGCTGCGGGCAGGTGACCCGGCGGTCCTCCCGGCGATGCGTCGGTCTCACGCTTCACGACGCGAACCGCCTCCTCTCGCCGGAACCGCTACGGCTAGGCTGAGCAGGCCCCTATGTCACCCGGTGAGCGCCCGGATCCCTGGTCGGACGGCACGACCGCGATCTACCACATCACGCATGTCGACAACCTGGCATCGCTCGCGGCCGACGGCTGCCTCTACTGCGACACCACCTGCGTCGATCTTGACCTCGGCCCGGTGAGCATCGCGTATACGGATCTGAAGGCCCGCCGCGCTCGGTTCCCCGTCGGCGTCGCCGCCGGCGGGACGCTCGCCGACTACGTGCCGTTCTATTACGCCCCGCGCTCGCCGATGCTGTACGTGATCTCCCGCGGCGGCGTCGCGGGCTACGACGGGGGCCAGGAGGAGATCGTGCACCTCGTTTTCCGGCTTGAGGACATGGCGGAGCCCGGTCAGTTCGTGATCACCGACGGTCACGCGGCCACCCCGATGAGCACTCAGTACGACGAGCTCAGCGGTCTGGACGTGATCGACTGGGACATCATGAGAGAGACGTACTGGTCAGACACCGACGAAGACGGCGATCGCAAGCGTCGGCGCCAAGCCGAATTCCTTGTCCATCAGCGCGCCCCGCTCAGCGCGCTCGACCGAGTGATCACGATGACCGACGAGGTTGCGGAGCGCGCCCAAAACGCACTCTCGACGCTCGAGAGTGCACCGTTAGTCCGCGTCCACCGAGCCTGGTATTACTAGGCGATGCTCGAATCTAAGAGGGGGAATTTGCTCAACGCCGATGTCGAGGCGCTCGTCAATACCGTCAACACGGTAGGCGTCATGGGCAAAGGCATCGCGCTTCAGTTCCGCAAGGCGTTCCCTGCGAACTACAAGGCCTACAAGCGCGCCTGCGATAAAGATGAGGTCCGTCCCGGGAAGATGTTCGTTTTCCAGACCGGGCAGATCGAGAATCCCAAGCTGATCATCAATTTCCCGACCAAGCGTCATTGGAAAGGGAAGACCCGGGTCGAGGACATAGAGAGCGGGCTGGTCGATCTCGTTCGGGTCCTGCGTGACGCCGACGTGAAGTCAGTCGCCATTCCTCCGCTTGGCTGCGGCAACGGGGGCCTGGATTGGTCGGCCGTGCGGCCATTGATTGAGGCGGCGCTGGCACCGCTCGAAGACATCGAGATCCAGCTGTTCGAGCCGGCAGGAGCGCCGGACCCTGTCGAGCAGCGCGTAGCGACGCCCCGGCCGAACATGACGCCAGGTCGCGCCGTCTTGCTTGCCGCATTAGAGATGTACCGGGCTGATCCTGCCGCGCAGATCACCCACCTGGTTGTCCAGAAGCTGGCGTACCTGCTGCAGGCGGCCGGAGAGCCGCTCCGATTGAATTTCGCGAAGGGCAAGTTCGGGCCCTACGCCGAGAACCTAACCCACGTCTTGCAGGCGATCGACGGGCACTTCATCAAAGGAGTCGGCGACCGCACCGCCGAAGTCATGATGGAGCTCGACGACGAAGCGGTCCACGAGGCGTGGCTGTTCCTCGGCGACGCTGCTGACACCAAGCGCAGGATCGAGCGCGTATACGCCCTCATCGACGGCTTTGAGAGCCCGCTCGGGCTCGAGCTACTGTCAACCGTGCACTGGACCGCGCATCGGGAAGGCAGTAGCAACCCGGAGGAGGCCCTGGAGCAGGTGGGCGCCTGGACCGAGCGGAAGAGACGGACGTTTCGTAGCCAGCACGTCAACGCGGCATGGCAGCGACTCAACGATGAGCAGTGGCTGCCGCCGCAGCATCACGCGCCGGGCAGTAACCAGCCATAGTGACGTCGGCGTCGGCCACACCGCGGCGGTCCTCAGGCCCAGCGTGACGCTGCTGCCGTCATCGGTGAGCCTCGGGCTCGCCGGGATGTGCACCTGCTCGCATCCGCGGGCGAGCAACGCGGCACCGCGTTCCCACAAGAGGCATCGCCCCACGTGGTCCGGGAACAAGATCGACAAGCGCTAGAAGCTTTCCGCTCGGAAGCTGAGACCGACGACGTCCTGCGCAACGGATGGGGCGGGCGCATATCTGGAGCAATTTGGAGTACACGGTTGGAGTACACGACGCCAATCCCCACCAAACCACTCGCCATGAAACGAGAAAAGGCCCGGAAATCCGGGCCTTTTCTGAGTAGCGGGGGCAGGATTCGAACCTGCGACCTTCGGGTTATGAGCCCGACGAGCTACCAGACTGCTCCACCCCGCGGCGGACATCTAGTGATAGCAGATTGTTCACAGCTGGCGGTGATTGCAGGCCGGTGCGAGGGCGGGCGAACTGGCACAGAGCTGGCACAGATTCGTTGCAGAGTCGGCACGAACATGTCTTGTTTCGTCACAGGTGATGGCCGCATGCTGTCGGCATGGCACCAATCGATCACAAGCGGCTCGTTGAGCGCCGGATGCTGGCGTTGTTGGAGGACAGCGGGCTGCCGCTGCCGGATGAGGTGGAGTACGGGACCGACTGCGTGCGGTTCCTCTGGCTTGATCGGAAGGTGGCCGTCGTGGTCGACCTCGAGGAGTTCGGTGAGGTCGATGCCCACGGCGGCTACACGCGTGACGGGATCACGGCGTGAGCACGGACGCCAGCGCCGTGATCCCGGTGCCCTCGCCCTGGCGGTGTCTTGCTCCGCGGCGCTCTCGCTCTGGCGGTGTCTTGCTCCGCGGGGGCCCCGGTCTGGCGGTGGCATCGGGCGACCTGGCCGCTGCTGTCTGCCGTCAGTGAGCGTCGCCGGCAGCGCCGGCGGCGGACGCCTCGCCGTATCCAGGGACCGTCCACGGCGCAACGCAATGGCAGTACCGATACTCCTCCTGGAACCCCAGGCTGCTGTAGAGACCGTGACCTGCGGCGTTCTCACTGAAGACCTGCAGATACGCGAGCGGGGCCTCGTGCTGGGCGAGCATCGCGCGCACCAGGGCCTTCCCGAGACCCTGGCGGCGGACCTCCGGCGCGACAGCAAGGCAGAACAACCCGACGATGCCGTCGAGCTCGACGCTGATCCCGACAGCACGGTCGCCGTCGCGAGCAAAGCGCGCCGTACCGGCCATCTTCGGGAACACGCTCTGCACATGCTCCTGGACGTCCTGGCGGTGATCGCAGTGGGCCCAGGCCGCAACCCACTCGGGCGTGGCCTCGTCAGCAATCTCAAGCTGGAAGTCGGGATCGGCATCCGCGACGAGCGGACCGGTCTCAACGGTCATCACCAGCACCGCCTGGTTGATGTCCCAGCCCCGCACCGCAATGTCCTCCAGCAGAGGAATGTGGAGGTCAATCGGACTGACCTGAACGCCGCATGCGATGTCATTGAGAGCTGCGAACTCAGCCACCCTCGCGATGGCTGGGTCAAACTCGCTGCGATCCAGAGGCCTTGCCGGAGTCAGTGCGTGGTTGGAGCGTCCACGGGCAGGAAGCGCGGGCGTCGCGCGCAGGACCCAGCCGTCATCCGTGTGCTCAACCCTGTCGGCCGGCCAGGCGCGAACGCTGTGCTCCTCGATCCTTGCGACCAGCTCAGGCCCAACTGGGGCGGCCGACTCAGCGCTCACGCGTCGCTGGCCTGCAGCACGGCGTCGAGCAGGCCCGGGAAGCGCTCCTCGAGCTGTTCGCGGCGCAGGCGGTTGAAGCGACACTTGCCGTCGATCCGTTGGGCGACCACACCGGCCTCACGGAGCACGCGAAAGTGGTGCGAGCATGTGGACTTGGCGATCGGCAGGTTGAAGCTGCCGCATGTGTGCTCGTTCCCATCAGACAGCTGAACCACAATCCGCAGACGGATCGGATCGCTGAGAGCCTGAAGGATCGTCGCCAGGTCGAGGTCGTCGAGCTCGACCGGGACCAGCGGGTCGACCAATTCGATCGCGCCGACCGACCTGACAAGGACGGTCGCGGTGTCTGTCCTCTCAGTGACGAACGACGACATGATCCGAGCATAGTACGACAACCGTCGAACGGAGTGATACAGTTCGATGACCGTCGTACTGAGAACGCGAGCGACGGCGATGACCGGACTGACGACCGGAGACCCCGCATGAGCACGAAGACGCTGCGGAAGCCACATCTGACCGCGACCCTGATCCTCGCCTGCCTGGCGCAGTTCATGGTGATCCTCGACGTCTCAGTCGTGAACGTGGCGCTCCCGTCGATCAAGCATGCGCTGGGCTTCCAGGAGGACAGCCTGCAATGGGTCATCAACGCGTACACGGTGACGTTCGCCGGCTTCCTGTTGCTGGGTGGACGCGCGGCCGACCTGTTCGGGCGCCGTCGGACCTTCGTCTTCGGCCTGCTCCTGTTCTCATTCGCGTCGCTGGCCGCCGGCGTGGCAGACAGCCGCTCGGTCTTGATCACTGCTCGGCTGATCCAGGGAATCGGCGGCGCGATTGTCGCCCCCTCGTCCCTGTCGCTGCTGACCAGCACGTTCATCGAGCCCCGGGCACGCCACCGCGCCGTCGGGATCTGGGGCGCGATGGGCGGCGCCGGAGCCAGCGCCGGCGTCCTGCTCGGCGGCGTGCTCACGGATCTGCTCAGCTGGCGCTGGATCTTCTTCATCAACCTCCCGATCGGCCTGATCACAGCCTTCCTGGCTCACCGACTGCTGATCGAGGGTCGCAATGAGAACGCCAAGCGCAACCTCGATCTGGCGGGTGCGTTTACAGCGACCATCGGGCTGTCGGCACTCGTGTTTGGAGTGGTCCGCACGGACAGCGCCGGCTGGGGAGATCCCACCACGCTGATCGCAATCGGTGGCGGGATCGTCATGCTCCTGATCTTCCTGGCGATCGAGGGCCTTGTCGCCAAGGCACCGCTGATGCCGCTCACGCTGTTCCGATCGAGGCAGCTGTCGGCCGCGAACCTCAGCATCGCCGTCGTGGGTGCATCGACATTCGCGATGTGGTTCTTCCTCTCTCTCTATCTCCAGGACGTACTGGGCTACTCGCCGCTGAAGACCGGCATCGTGTTCCTGCCGATGACGCTTGCCGTCGTGCTTGGATCCGCAGTCGCGTCCCGCTTCACCATGCGCATCGGAGCGCGCCGCTTGCTGATAATCGGCATGGTGCTGCTCTGCGCCGGACTCGCGCTCTTCACCGACATCACCGTGCAGGGCGACTACGTCGGCGAGCTGATGATTCCCGGCCTGCTGGCGTCGTTCGGCCTGCCGCTGGCGTTCATCCCGGGGAACATCGCCGCGACCTCAGGTGTGCCCCAGAGCGAGGCGGGGCTCGCTTCCGCGGTCGTGAGCATGGCCCGGATGTTCGGCGGCGCGATCGGACTGGCGGTACTGACGACGATCGCCACCACGCATTCGAACAACCTGCTGCAGGGTGTCAGCGCAACGACTCATACCGTCGACGCCGCGCTGGTCAGCGGTTTCCAGCTCGGGTTCTTGGTTGCGTCGGGCATCGCGGCATTCGGGATCCTCGTCGCCGTGTTCGCGATGCCGAGCCCGCGCGCGATTGCCGATACCGAGCGCGCCGATGCCGCTCGGGCGGAGGCGGCCGAGGCCTCCGGTGCGTTTGCGGGCCGGGCCGCTTAGAACCCGGACGCCATCGCAAGCGAGTTCCAGGGACAATGCGCCGATGGCGCGCATCTTCGTAACACGTGAGCTGCCCGGGCCGGCGCTCGCACGACTCAAGGCCGATCACGAGACGGTCGTCTGGCCGGAGCCCTCCCCCCCACCTACGAGCAGCTCCGAGAGCACACGGCCCAGGCCCATGCCCTGCTGTGTCTGCTGACCGACCGCGTCGACGCGGAGCTGATCGCCGCCGCGCCACAGCTGCGCGTGATCGCCAACTATGCGGTCGGATATGACAACGTCGATGTCGACGCCGCCAGCGCGCACAGCATTCCGGTCGGGAACACACCCGACGCTCTGACGGAGGCGACCGCTGACCTCGCGTTCGCGCTGCTGATGGCCGCGGCGCGCCGCATCCCCGAGGCGGCGGCGTTCGCGCGAACGGGGCAGTGGCACACCTGGGATCCCGGCGGGTTCCTCGGCGCCGACATCTATGGCGCGACGCTGGGGATCATCGGACTCGGGCGGATCGGACAGGCGGTCGCGCGACGCGCGGCTGGATTCAGCATGGAGATCCTCACGACTGAGACGCGCGACGAGCACAACCTCAAGCACCTGCTCAGCCGCTCGGACTTCGTCTCGATCCATCTGCCGCTGACGGAGGGAACTCGGAACCTGATCGGCGCCGAGGCGTTCGCGCTGATGAAGCCGACGGCCATCCTGATCAACACCGCACGCGGCGGAATCGTGGACAAGGAGGCTCTGGCCGAGGCGCTACACACCGGGCAGATCGCCGGCGCGGCGCTGGATGTCACCGTGCCCGAGCCGCTGCCGTCCGACGATCCGCTCTGGAACGCGCCGAACCTGCTGGTCGTGCCACACATCAGCTCAGCGACCTGGAGCGCGCGCGAGCGGATGACGGAAATCGCGGTCGAGAACATTCTGGCCGGACTCGACGGCCGCACCCTCCCCTACCAGGTTCCCGCGCAGCTGATCGACTGACCGTGCGAATCGCGGTCGTAGACGTCGGCACCAACACAACGCGGCTTTACGCCGCGGAGGTGGCCGATGGTCGAATGCGCGAGGAGCTCATCCGGATCAGCCGCGTGACGAGATTGGGTGCCGGTGTCGATGCGACCGGTCGGCTGGCCGAGGACGCGCTGGAACGCGAGTATGCCGTCCTCGCCGATTACCGCCGTCAGATCGACACCCTGCAGCCGGAGCGGGCCGTGGCCGTGATGACCAGCGCCGTCCGCGATGCAGCCAACGGCGCCGAGTTCGCCGAAGACCGTGGCGGACCGCTACGGGCTCGACACGCACGTGATCACCGGCGACGAGGAGGCTGCGCTGACATACCGCGGAGCGACTGACGCCCCCGGCGCCCAGGCACGTTTTCAAGAGAGCACCCTGGCGCACACGGCTGACCAGGGGCAAGCGGACCACCACACAGACGTTGAGACGCTGGTGTTCGACATCGGCGGCGGCTCCACCGAGCTGGTTATCGGCCACGGACCTGAGCTGGACTTCCACGTCTCGACCCAGGCCGGTGTCGTGCGCCAGGCCGACCGCCACATCCGCAGCGATCCGCCAACCGCATCGGAGCTCGATGCGGTCGCACGGGATGTCCGCGCGATTCTCGCCGCAGCCGTGCCGGAAGCCCGGCGCACAACGGTGGGCCGGGCCATCGGTGTGGCCGGCACGCCGACATCGCTCGCCGCGATCGCACAGCGTCTGGACCCCTACGACCCAAAGCGCGTCCACGGCTACGAACTCACGGCCGACCAGCGCGATCAGATGTTCAGGACGCTCGCCGTGATGCCGCTCGAGCAGCGGCGCCATGTCCCCGGCCTTCACCCGGATCGGGCGATCGCGATCCTGCCTGGAATCGTGATTCTCACCGAGATCATGGACCTGTTCGGGCTCGACGCCTTCGAGGTCTCAGAGAACGACATCCTGCGGGGCGCGGCGCTGACGTATTCCGCCTGAGCTCTCCCCGCCTGACTGGCTCACTCGCGAGGCCCTGCCCGGTCTCAGATGCGGGCGACGCCCAGGCGCCCGGAGATGTCGGCGCACTCAGCGCACACGTGCTCTGGGATCACACCCAGCCGCATCAGAAAGGCGAACAGCCGGCAGCCGACGCAGACCCCGAAGATCGACTCGAGGCCGGCCGCGGGGATGAACAGAACCAGGACGAAGTCTGCCGCGGTGTGCAGACCGAGGATCAGCAGTCCAGAAGAGGAAGCCCGCCACGCGTTCAAGTGTATCTCCACTGAGTTAGTGCTAATGCGCGCGGCCAGGGCCTATGCCGGTCTCGGAAGCCCCCCACACGGGGGGTGAAAGCCACGGGGACTTGGCCGCTTCGTCCAGGCAGGCGTAGGCTCGTCAGAGCCACGCTGGGGCGTGGCAACGGACAGAGGAAGGAGCGCTCGATGCTCGAGCAACATCAGTCCCAGACCGACCCAACCTCGCCAGTCCCGCCGAGCCCGGACCAGTTCCGGGAGTTGTGCGCCGGACTCGAGGAGTACGAGCACCTGCCGGAGCTGATTCCAGCAGCTGCGCAGGCGGCCGCGCCGCTGAAAGACAAGAGCCACGAGGAGGCGCTCGATGCGTCGATCCTCGCGGGGCTGACGCTTCCGTAAGCGTCGCTCAGCTGGCGGGAGCGGGGGGCGCCTCGGAGTTCGCCCTGAAACCGCTGAACGTTGCCGCGGCACACACCGCGTCGGGCCCCACAAACCAGCTGCGCCCGAGGTTGATCGCGGGCGGAGACGGGACCCCGCGGGCTCGCAGGCCGCGGGAAGTCGCATCGAGGCGCAGATCGAAGCGCTCGTCGTTAGCGGCTGCCAGCGCCTGGCGCGGATCGAGCCCGGCGCCTGCAGCGGCCTCCTCGATCACCGTTTCACTGGCGACGTCGAAGCCGCCACAGAACGCCAGCCGCGCGACCGCCAGCGCAAAGCCCGGTCCGGCACCGGCATCGCTGGCGAACAGGGTGGCCCGGGCCGCCCTGCGGCTGTCCATCGGCAACCGGTGCGGCCTGACAATCGGAATCTCCAGAAGTTCGGCCTCGCGCTCGGCCATCTGCATGCGCTCACCAGCCCGTTGGACACGGTCGCCGGACGTCGTGGACCCGGCCTCGAGCGGCTCCGACAGCGGGCCGATCACCGGTACCCACTCGATCGTGCCCAGGGTTCGCTCGACCCGCTCGGCCGCGAGGTAGGACAGCGGGCAATCGAGCGCGAAGAAGAAACGGGCGCCGTCGCGGTGCGGGCGCGAGCGATCGGCTTTCCAGGTGGACAGGGACACGAGATCACCCATGTCTTCATTATCGGCATACGAGCGGCGAACTCATCAGGTTTGCGGCACTCTGGACGCTGGTTTAACGCCCATCGCCCACCGCGCTAGTCAGTTCGAAACCTGGGTACTCAAACCCCCAACACTCGGTGTGCTTTCTTAATTTCTTTCGGCTGGTGGAGCACGGGGCGTACACTCCGTGTCAAGGGTTGTGGGTAATCGACCGGATTGGAGGCGCAATATGCCCCAAGTCCCACCGCCGAAGCGTCATCCGTACGACCAGTGGTCGCCGGATGCGAGAGCGTTGGACCTTGTCGGTGATAAATGGACGCTGCTGATCGTCCGTGACCTCGCGGCGGGACCGCGGAGGTTCGTGGAGTTGCAGCGAGTACTGCCGGGGATCTCAACCGAACAGCTGCGTTCGCGGCTGAATCGGATGGTCGCCGACGGCATGTTGACCCGCAAGCGCTACCGCGAGGTACCGCCGCGCGTCGACTACGAGCTGACTCCGCGGGCGCGCGATCTGATGCCCGTGTTGGGTGAGCTGGCGTTGTGGGGTTATCGCTGGGCGTGGAGCCCGCCTCGCAGCGGCGAGCGCGTTGACCTGGGTGCCATCTTCCGGCTGGTTCCGGGGCTCGTCACGGGCAACGGGCATGACGGGCAGATCGAGTGCACGGTCACCGACGGGCATCGTGAAGGCGGCCCACTGACGATGACGGTCACATTCCAGGACACCGGCTGCCAGGTGACCGAACAGCCGGCTGACACGCCGGCTGCTCAGATCACCGGGAACACGGGCGCCTGGGTGCAGGCCTTCGCGCCCGGTGGAGGCATGGCGTCGCTGACGATTGGCGGCAACCGTGACCTCGCCGAGCATCTGATCGCCCGCCTCGGGCGCACAGACATGCAGACGATGGAGTCGACAGAGCGCGCCGCTGTCGCCTGAGCAGTACGCGGGTAGCCAGGGCAGCGGAGACGCTGGCCTGGCGGCGGGACGGTTTGATACCCGGGGCGGGGATCGAACCCGCAGTGCCCTTACGGGCAGCGCTTTTTAAGAGCGCCGACTTTGCCAGTTTGTCTACCCGGGCTTCCGGGTACGTTGACCCGTGGGCGCATGTTACCCGCGCAGCAGGCGCCCGGAACGGGCTGCAATACGCGGCTTTTGCTCACTGTGCGCACATCCAACCGCAACTTTAGGATTGCTACGTTGTTGGAGTGGATCTAGAGGCCGGAATGGAAGTTTCAGCACTTAGATACTCAGGCGGGACCGGTCTTCAGGGCCGCTCGCCCCTGCATCGGCTTCAGTCCGATGAGCGTCTCGTCACCCTGATCCGACGCGGCAACCAGGGCGCCTTCGAGGTGCTGGTCGCCAGGTACCACAGTCGCCTGCTGGCCTTCTGTCGCCATCTGCTCGGCTCGCGTGAGGACGCGGAGGATGTGCTTCAGGACGTTCTCAGCGCCTCCTACAACGCGATGCTCGCGGACAACCGGCCGATCAACGTGCGCCCGTGGCTGTACCGGATCGCGCGCAACCGCTGCCTCAACCATCTTCGCCGCAATAGGGCTATCGGCGTCGACTCGATGGACATCCACTACTCGGACCACGGTGCCACCACCGCCGACAAGGTCCATGAGCGCGAGGAATTCCGCCAGCTGCTTGATGACATCCGCGACCTGCCCGAGAGTCAGCGCACCGCCCTGATCCTGCGTGAGATGGACGCTCTCTCCTACGAGCAGATCGCGGAGACGATGGAAACGACCGTCTCCAGCGTGAAGTCACTGCTCGTGCGTGCGCGTGTGTCGCTCACGGAGGCGGCTGAGGCGCGTCTGCTGAGCTGCGATGAGGTCCGCGAGGAACTCGCGGAGATCGCTGAGGGCATGCGACGCAAAACCACGGCGCCGGTACGGCGTCACGTCAAGAACTGCACGCGCTGCGCCGTTTTCCAGGGCGAGATGCGCAAGACCGACAAGGCGCTCGCTGCGCTGGCGCCGCTCGGAGCGCTCGGCCTCTTCCGGAAGTTCCTGTTTGCGCACATCGGGCACTCGGCTGCCGGATCGGCTGGAGCGCATGCCGCCGGCGCCGTTGGCGCCGGCTCGGCCGGAGCTGCAGGCACGGCTGGCGCCGCCGCCGGCGCAGGCGCGGCAGGTGCGGCAGGTGCGGCAGGCGCGGCCGGTGCGGCAGGCGCAGCCGGTGCAGCCGGTGCAGCCGCAGGATCGACGGGACTGATCACCGCGGGCGTGAGCGCCGTCGCCACCAAGGCCGCCGCCGGACTCGCGGCCGCCGCGCTCGTCACAGCCGGAACGGTGGCCGTCAGCCAGGACACCTCGCACCACCATCACGGACCCTCGTCGAGCACGCTGGTGACGCGCTCGGTCAACAGCGGCCTCGCCGCCGCGGTCAGCGGCAGCGCCGAGCTGGCCGGCTCGGTCGGGACCGTTCCCGGGCCGGCGCCGAGCTCGAACGTCGTCAAGCAGACCGCCGTCGCGCCACCGGCCGTGGCGACCACTCCGTCACAGCCTGAGCAGCTGACCGCCGTCACAGCCGCCGCGACGAGCACTCCGGCGGCGCCCCCGCAGACATCCGCCACGGCGCAACCCACGACGCCGCCCAGCGCGACGACGAGCACCGGGATGACCCCGCCGACGGACGTCCAGGTCACCACGACCGCGGAGCTGGCCACGACCACAACAGCGGCCACCTCAGCGACGAGCGGCGGCGTCAGCCCGTTGGCGCCCGGCACCACGACTGCGCCGCAGAGCGCCACGACGACGCCAGCAGCGACCACCACCACACCGGCTGCGACCACCACCACACCGGCTGCGACCACCACCGCACCCGCCGGCACCACAACTGCACCGGCCACCACCACGACGCCGGTTGCGACAACCACCACACCGGCTGCGACCACCAGCGCTCCCGGGGGCACCACGACGGCGCCGGCGGGCACGGCAACGTCGCCGGCGACAATGACGTCGCCCACGGTCACCACGCCGTAGGCCTGTTGATCGACTTCAATCATTTCCTCCAGGTCGACATGCGCGTCGGCCGGATCACCGCGGTCGACGAGTTCCCCGAGGCGCGCAGGCCCGCTTGGAAGCTGACGATCGACTTCGGCCCCGAGACGGGTATCAAGCGCTCATCGGCCCAGGTCACTACCTACACGCGCGAGCAGCTGCTCGACACGCTGGTGGTCGCCGTCGTCAACTTCCCGCCCCGTCAGATCGGCCCGTTCATGTCAGAGGTGCTCGTGCTCGGCGCGCTCGACGATCAGCTCGGCGTGGTGCTGCTGCGGCCCGATCAGGACGCACAGATCGGCGACCGCATCGGCTGACGGCACCCGTCAGGTGGTATGGGTCTGCCCCGGATCGAGCACCAGCACGTTCGAGGTCGTGGCCGACTCCACGTCTGACTTGAACGCCTGCGCGTCGGTCTCGATCACCGGGAAGGTGTTGTAGTGGCAGGGGATCACCGTCTTGGCGCCGACCAGCGCGCTGGCGTCGACCGCGTCGACACGGTCCATCGTGTAGTGCCCGCCGATGCACATCAGCGCGAAGTCGATCGGAGCGCGCCTGCCGACCAGCTGGAGATCGGAGAACAGGCAGGTATCGCCGAGGTGGTAGACGATCGTGTCCTTGAAATTGATCAGCAGGCCGGCGGGGGTATTGACGGTGCCCTTCGGCGTCGTCGAGGTGTGCCAGGCCGGCACCATCTTCACCCAGCCCCAGTCGAACTGGACCGTGCCACCGATGTTCACGTCCTGGGCATTGGCCCCGTCCTGACCGAACTCCGCGGCCAGCTCGACGATCGCCAGCACCGGCGCGCCTGTGCGCTTGGAGATCGGGACGACGTCGCCGACGTGGTCCCCGTGGCCGTGGGTCACGAGGATCGCCGTCGGGTTGAGATCGTCGGCCGCGATCGAGGCCTTGGGGTTGCCGGTCAGGAACGGGTCGATCAGCACCGAGTCGTCACCGTCGGCGAGCTCGAACGTGGCGTGTCCGTAGAACCTGATCTCCATCTAATCCTCCTCGGGGACGGTTTCGGTAACGGCTTCCGGCAGGGGGTAGCCCAACTCCCGGGCGAGCTCGAAGCCGACAGCGACGCCGACCAGCATCGTCAGCCGCGTCTCCTCGGCCAGCAGCGTTCGCACGGCCACAAGCCGGGCGTGCGGATCGTCGCCCTGGATCGCATCCTTGACCGCGGCCTCATGGGCGGTGTCAAACCAGCCGCCCTCGTGCAGTGCGCTGCCGAGCACCTGTTGCAGGCTCGGTGCGGCGCGGGCGACGATGTCCTGCGCGGCGGCGAGCCGCCCAGGGTCGCTGAGCGCTGTGATCGCGGCGTCGATTTCGGCGTCGGAGAAGCTCACTCTCACTCAGCTTCGCAGATCGGGCCTGAGCCAGGTCCGGACGGCGCCTGACCGCGCTACTCGTGATGAATGCGCATCAGCAGCAGGCCGACCAGCAACCCAACCCCTGCTCCGACGCCAGCAGCCGCCCAGCCGGCGTGCGGCGCCGCCACCGGCATCAGCGCGATCACTCCGGCCAGGACCGCCGTTCCGAGCAGGTCGCCGTCGTACTCGCGGTGTGAGGTCATCCGCATCAGGTCGGGCACGACCCAGGCACAGAGCAGCGCCAGCGCCGCACCGTTGCCACCCATCACCATGTTGTCGGTGGCGCGGCTCGCCACTGCGATCCCGCCGACGCCACCAGCGAGCGCCAGCGCGACGACCACCACCGGCCCATGACGACGCTCGAGCAGCGTTCCGTAGATCGCGATGATCACGAGCGCGACGAACGCGTAGCCGGTGTTGTCGTAGATGAACGGCGCCGTGAATACACGCCACCATTGCCCGGCCGGGCTTCCCCCGTACACCACCAGGTCGTAGCGGTTGATGGCGGTGACGCGCCAGAGCAGACAGCCGGCCACGCCCAGCAGCACGAGGGTGATCGTCGCGTACGGATGGATGTCGTGGCGGATGCCGGGGATCTCCCCGCGACGCAGGCGTGAGAGCGACGGGCGCGGTGTGCGGCGGCCGACCCTCTCCGCGATACGGCCGTTGCGATCGATCTTCGGCGCCCGCTTGCGCAGCCTCGTGCCGCAGTACGGGCACTCGGTTATGTACGGGCTCACCTCTGATCCACAGTTCTTGCAGACAACGAACAGATCAGGGCCACCGGTACTCACACGATCAAGTGTAAAGCGACCGCAATGGCGGCTCGGACCGTCACGCATATGGTCTCAGCCGCGTTTAGACTCGCTGCGAAACGTTTCACCGAACCCGGCAAAGGTGGGCAAGAATGCCGTACGGCTATCAGGGCAAGCTCTACATCCTCGCGTTTGATCATCGTGGCTCCTTCCAGAAGAACATGTTTGGGATCCAGGGTGACCCGACCCCCGAGGAGACCGAGCGGATCGCCGACTCGAAGCGCCTGATCTTCGAGGGGATGCTGGAGGCCGTGTCGCGCGGCGCCCAGGCGGGGGCGACCGGCGTCCTGGTGGACGAGCAGTTCGGTTCAGACGTGCCCGAGCGTGCACGGCAGGCCGGTCTCAGTCTTTCGATGCCGGTTGAGAAGTCCGGCCAGAACGAGTTCGACTTCCAGTACGGCGAGGAGTTCGGCGCACACATTGAGCGCTTCTCCCCCGAGTTCTCGAAGGTTCTGGTCCGTTACAACCCTGATGATCCGGACACCGACATGAACGAGCGCCAGCTGACCCGCCTGAAGCGGCTGGCCGACTGGCTGCATGAGCACGACCGCAGGTTTCTGTTCGAGCTGCTCGTGCCGGCCACCGACCAGCAGCTCACTGCCGTCGATGGCAGCAGCGACCGTTACGACGCCGAGCTCCGGCCGGAGCTGATGCGGCGCTCGATCGAGAACATCCAGAACTTCGGGATCGAGGTCGATATCTGGAAGATCGAGGGCCTCGACCAGCAGTCGGACGCGGCGATGCTCGCCAAGCAGGCCCGCACCGGGCCCGATCGCGAAGGCGTCACCTGCGTGCTCCTCGGCCGGGGCGCGTCGACCGCGAAGGTCGAGGAATGGCTCGCGGAAGCTGCGCCGGTGGAGGGCTTCATCGGCTTCGCGATCGGCCGTTCGATCTGGTGGGACGCGCTCAAGGGCTTCCTGGACCAGAGCCTGTCGCGGGCGGACGCCGTGAAGCAGGTGGCCGACAACTACCTGCACTTCGTGCGCGTTTACGAGGACAATCTCTGAAACTCGCGGGCTTGAGCTTTTCTCGCTAGGGTCTTTCCTCGATGTCTGCGATGAAGATGCGTCAGAGCT
Source organism: uncultured Conexibacteraceae bacterium (assembly GCA_963848435.1). GTDB lineage: Bacteria > Actinomycetota > Thermoleophilia > Solirubrobacterales > Solirubrobacteraceae > Palsa-465. The sequence goes on from CAWKDQ010000012.1 coordinate 652,778, forward strand.
TGGCTCAGCTCGAGCGGGAGTTTCTTTACCACACCGAGGTTGAGGAGAAGCGCCGTCAGCATGAGCAGCGCCGCGCGGCGGTTCGTTCACGCCAGCGCTGGCACGCGCGCGAGCGCAAGCGCGGATCGATGCGCTTTTACCTGCTGGCTCTGTCGCTGGTGCTGACGGGCGTGCTCGTCACCGTGGTGATGTTCGCCACGCTGTACCTGCTGCTGACCTGACCGCCTCGGCTGGGCCGGGCTGGCCGCCCGCCGGGAGTGGTGCTTGGCCGGCGCGAGCCGGCTACTTGTCCGAGTCCTCGGGACTCGTCTCACTCAGGCCCTGCAGCGCCGCGTCAACCGCTGCCACGACCTCATCAGGCTTGTCAGCCTCAGCACGGTGCTCGTCCTGGATCTCCAGGTAGACCTCCTTGCGGAAGACCGGCACGTCACGCGGAGCCTGGATCCCGATCCGAACCTTCTCACCGACGATCGCCAGCACTGACACCTCGATGTCGTCCCCGATCATGATGCTCTGGTTTGACTTCCGTGTGAGTACAAGCACCCTTGGTTTCCTTCCCGGCAAGAAAGGCCGCAACGGACGCCTCTACCCCAAGGCGAAATCCATTCCAGCTTGGAGCAGCTGGTCGACCCCGTGCCGCAGCATAGCGATGTCGGCACTCCAGTTTCAAATATTTCCAAGAGTTAACGCGGGCCCGAGACTTCCCCTTGCACGGGCCGAAGATCGGCTCAGTCCTGGCCCTCGCGACCCCGGGCGGGGCCCTTGGCCGCTGCGCCTGTATCCTCGGGCCCGTATGCCAAGACGATCTTTGCGGCCCGAGTTGAATCGGATCCGAGGCTGGGTGCGTCAGGGACGCACCGACGCCTGGATCGCGCATCAGCTCGAGGTCACAGTCCAACAGATCCAAGCCTTCAAGCGCGAACAGGCGCTGGAGCCAGACGCGGATCCGGACACGACCGTCGCGCTCGCCGACTTTGACGACGAGATCGACCTCCGTGCCGAAGATGACGCGCTGATCGCCGCCGAGCTTGACGCTGAGGCGGCAGCGGCTGCTGAGAGCCCCGAGTCCGAAGAGGACGACGAGGACGATGACAAGCCCAAGCGCCGGCGTGGCCGGCGTGGTGGTCGCAGCACCCGCAGCAAGCGCAAGACGGATGGTCCACTCGAGGCCACGTTTGACCACGGTGATGAGGGCATCGGGCTCTGGCTCGATCCCGCCGTGCAGGACGACCCGGTCTACGCCGAGTACTGGGCCGGCCACAGGCCGGTCGAGGTCTTGGTCGAAGAGGACCAGATCGTGATCCGTCGCGCGAACACCGAGGAGTCCGAGGACTCAGAGTCCTGAGATGTTCCGGGGTCGGGGGCGTTCGCGCACCCGACCCTGAGCGTCACCTCAGGTAGTCGGCGAGCGGGCATCCCTCAGATGCCCCGGCAGGCGAGCGTCACTCAGGCTCCGAGGCGCGCCTGGCACCACCACCGAAGTCCGCCGCCTGCCGCGCATACCTGGCGAACGCGGCCCCGGCGACCATGCCCGTGTCCCACGCCTCCGGCTCGCCCGGCGCAACCGTGACCGCGATCTGGAAGCACCAGTCGGTCCCCTCGCTCAGGTAGTACTCGGCCAGCTCGTCTGCCAGGAAGCGACCGCCGACCCGGCGGCGAAGCTCCAGGACAAGCGCGTCGACCACGTGCTCGAGCGTGCGCCGCTGCGCGGGCTCGGCCTCGGCGATGCGACGCTGGCCGTCCTCCCAGAGGCCCAGCAGGACATCGAAGTCGGCGGGCACCCAGGCTCAGTTGCCGGATGCCTGAACGACCACGTACGAGCGCTCCCCGATGCGCACCATCCCGAGCTGCCGCGCCTTGCGCATGATCGTTGCGGGCTGATGCAGCGCCTGCTCCTGCGCGACCAGCCTGCGGTGCTGAGACTGCAGTGAGCTGACCAGACTGACCTCCTGAGAGGCCTGGCTGCGGGCCGCCATCAGCGCAAGACCTGCCTTCAGGCCGATCCACGCCACGAGGCCGAGGACCACCATCATCACTATCCGGAACTTCTTGTCCCAGGCGACCTTCGACACCGGCAGCCGGCGGGCGACCGCACGGGGCCGCTCGCGCGGGCGCGGGGTCTCCTGCTCCCGCGATCTGCTGGTCTCGGGCTTGCGTGCGGCGGAACTGTGAGGTTGGGGCGGCATCCCTTACTGCGTTTGTTCGCCGCGAGCATTCTCCTTCCTGCCGCAAGCGATCGTGCTCGCGCTGCAACGCGCGTCCCAGCGGCTCCCGCGGTCGGCGCGCCCCGGGGCTAACGGTTCGCTGCCGAGAACGCTTTGCGGCCCGGATACTCGGCGTCGGCGCCGAGCGCCTCCTCGATCCGCAGCAGCTGGTTGTACTTGGCGACGCGATCGGTGCGCGCCGGCGCGCCCGTCTTGATCTGCCCGCAGCCGGTCGCGACGGCGAGGTCAGCGATCGTGACGTCCTCGGTCTCACCGGAGCGATGTGACATCACAGCCGTGTAGCCGGCCTCACGGGCCATCCGGATCGCGGCGAGCGTCTCGGTCAGGGTGCCGATCTGGTTGACCTTGATCAGGATCGAGTTGCCGACCTTGGAGTCGATGCCGCGCTCCAGGCGGACGGTGTTGGTGACGAAGATGTCGTCGCCGACAAGCTGGATCCGTTCACCCAGCTTCTCGGTCAGCCCCGCCCAGCCGGTCCAATCCTCCTCGGCCATCCCGTCCTCGATCGAGATCACGGGAAAGCGGTTGACCACGTCGACCCAGTGGTCAGCCATCTCGGTCGCGCTCAGGCTGCGGTCCTCACTCTCGAGCCGGTACTCGCCGTCCTCGTAGAGTTCGGAGGTGGCCGGATCGAGCGCGATTGCGATCTGCTCGCCGGGGACGTAGCCGGCGGCGCGAATGCCGCTCATCAGCACCTCGAGCGCCTCGTCGTTGGACGACAGGTCCGGCGCGAAGCCGCCCTCATCGCCGATCGCGGTGCTGAGTCCCCGCTCCTTCAGCGTGTTCTTGAGCTGGTGGTAGACCTCGGCTGACATCCGCAGCGCCTCGCTGAAGGACCTTGCACCGACCGGCACGACCATGAACTCCTGGAAGTCGACGCTGTTGTCGGCATGAGCGCCACCGTTGAGCACGTTCATCATCGGCACCGGCAGCACGTGAGCGGTCTCACCACCGAGGTAGCGCCACAGCGGCAGCCGCTCCTCGGCGGCGGCCGCGTGCGCCGTCGCCAGTGACACGGCCAGGATCGCGTTGGCACCGAGCCGTGACTTGTTGGGGGTGCCGTCCAAGCTGATCAGGGTCCGATCCAAAGCCGCCTGCGCGGCCGCGTCCATCCCGCGAACCGCGGTCGAGATCTCGCCGTTGACGTTCTCGACCGCCTGGGTGACACCCTTGCCGAGCCAGTCGGAGCCGCCATCGCGCAGCTCGGTGGCCTCGAACTCGCCCGTGGAGGCGCCCGACGGGACCGCTGCTCGGCCCCAGGCGCCCGACTTCAAGCTGAGCTCCACCTCGACCGTCGGGTTGCCACGACTGTCGAGTATCTGGCGGGCGTGTACGTGCTCGATCTGGCTCATCTTTCGGTCGTTCTCCTCGTGAGGTGATTCGCAATCTCGATCGATTGCGAACTCGGTCCGCGGTGTCCTACTCGCTCAGTCGGGCCTGGGCGTAATAGGCAAGCTGCTGGTCAGGGGCCAGATCGTTCCAGTTTTGCCCGTGCGATGCAGCGAGATCGACTCCGGACTGCACGCGACCGCGGAAACGGTCGGCAGCGGCGCGCAGCGCCAGCTCTGGATCGAGCGCCATCTTGCGGGCCACGTTGACCGCCGCGAACAGCACGTCGCCGAGCTCGTCGAAGCGTTCGCGGTCATCGCCGGCGGCGCTCAGCTCGTCGAGCTCGTCGCGCACGTTCTGCAGCGGCAGCTCCACGCCCTCGAAGTCGAAACCGCTCGAGGCGGCGCGACGCTGGACCTTGCGCGCGTACAGGGGACCCGGCAGGTTCTCCGGCACCTCCCCGAACACACCCGGCTCGCGGCCGTCCTCGGTGGCCTTGATCGCGTCCCAGTTGCGCAGCACCTCGGCAGCGTTCTCGACCTCGACCTCACCGAACACGTGGGGATGACGGCGGATCAGCTTCTCGCTCGCGTGTGAAGCCACGGCCGTAAGGTCGCCGGCGCCGCGCTCCTCGAGCAGCAGTGCCAGGAAGTGGACCTGGAACAGCACGTCGCCGAGCTCATCGAGCAGCTTGGCGTCGTCGCCGCGGTTGGCAGCATCGGCCAGCTCGTAGGCCTCCTCGACCGTGTGCGGGACGATCGAGCGCGCGTCCTGCTCACGATCCCAGGGACACTCGCGCCGCAGCCGCCGCGTGATCTCGTCAAGCCTCGCGAGCGCCGCGGTGATCCCCTCCCCGCCGCCCGGCGTGATCTCCGGATCGCCGGAGCTCACGAACTAGCCGGCGGTGGTCGTAGTCGCGGCGCCGGTCGAAGCGGCCGGTGTCGTCGTCGTCGCGGTGGCGGTGTTAGCCGCCGTGACCGTGCCGGTCTGCGTCGTTGACGTCGTCGGCGTCGTGGTGGCCGTGGTGGTGGTCTTCGGGGCCACGTAGTCGGAGCAGAGGGCCACCGAATAAGGCTTGTTGCAGGTCGTCTGGCTCTTCCAGTTCTTCTTGACCAGCGCGTTGACCTTGGTCGCGGCCGCCTGCTGACTTGTGCTCGCGAGCGCGGCCTTGATCGTTGCCTTCGCCTTCGCCAGGGACTCGTGGGTCGCGGGCGTCTCCTTGGTCACCTCGAGCACGTACCAGCCGAAGAGGCCCTTGATCGGACCGACGACCTTGTTCAGCGAGCTCGAGAAGATCGCCGTGTTGACCGCGGCCTCCTCCTCATTCGGAGTGATGCCCGTCAGCAACCCGCCGGTCTGCTTTGCAGAGGCGTCTTCAGAGTAATGATTCGCCACCTGGTCCCAGCTCTGACCGGAATTGAGTGCGTTCAGCGCCGCCTGGGCGTCAGCCTGGGTCTTTGTGCGGACGAGATGCAGATCGCGTGAGGCCTGGGTTCCGAACTGGCTCTGGTGGGCCTTGAAGTAGGCCGCGATCTGGGCCTCGGTCGCCGGCTTCTCGTACTTCTTGAGCAGCTTCGAGTACATCCGGTTGACGCGAATCTGGAAGAGCACGTCCTGCTGAGTCTCCCCGCTGGACTTGAGGTAGGCCTGGAATTGAGCTTCGGTCGGGAAGCCCGACTTCTTGGCCTTTGCGAAGTCCTTCATGAGATCAGCCTGCGTGTACTTGATCCCCTCCTTGTAGGCCTGAGCCTGGTACCAGTAGCCCTCGATCAGGAACGACATGACCTCGGTCGAGTACTGGTTGAAGACCTGCTGGCAGTCCTTTTGGAGCTGACTCGCGGGGTAGCTCGCGTAGCTCGGGATCTGCTCGCGGACCTGCTTGATGCAGCTCTCGAACTTCGGCGGGTCGTTGGCGACGATCACCGGCTCCTGCTGGCCCTGCTGGGCGGCCTGGTTGGCCTGGCCCTTGGCAGCGACGTACATCCAGTGGTTGACGGCGTCGAGCGTGATCGGGTTTCCGGCCATGCTGGCAACGGAGTTACCGGGGACCGACGAGCCACCGCATGCGGAGACCGCGATCGCAGTCACAAAAAAGGCGGCAAGCGCCGCGAGCTTCCGAGAGATTCGCATCGGCGGAGGATGGTAGCGGCCCGCTCACATCCAGGCGGCGCGCCCGCGGCTTACTTACAACCTTCTTCGACTGCAGCAATCGCGGGCCAACAAAGCGAGGCTCAAAGGCCCGCTCACACTGCTTCAGACCGCCGCTGGCTCCGCCTCCGCGGCCCTTGTGACAGAAAGCAGCGCGTCCGCCACGCGAACCAACTCGCGGAACTGCGATCCGGCGTCCGCCGCGACCCGCACCGAGAGCTGCGACTTGCCCGACTCGTACAGGACCTCCGGGATCTCTGCCCGCAGCGCCTTGGCCCGAGCCGAGTCGAGCTCGATCGGCGTCACAGCGAGGCGCCCGCCCTTGAACGAGACGGCGGTGGCGCCGGCCTGCCCGAGCTTGATCCGCGCGGTCTGGAGCAGCAGCAGGTTCTCAAGCGGTTCCGGGATCTCCCCGAAACGATCACCAAGCTCATCGCGCAGCATCGCGATCTCCGCCACCTCGCGCGCGCCCGCGATCCGCCGGTGCACATCGACCTTGGCCTGTTCGTAGGGGATGTAGTCGGCGGGCACGTACGCGTCGACGCCGACCTCCAGACGCACCGGCTCCCAGTCTTCCTCGTCGCCGCCGCCCGCCGAGGCCTCCTGTACCGCCTCGTCGAGCATCTGCATGTACAGCTCGAAGCCAAGCGCCGCCACGTGCCCGGACTGCTCATCACCGAGCAGGTTGCCGGCGCCGCGGATCTCCAGGTCGCGCATCGCCACCTTGAAGCCCGCGCCCAGCTCGGTGTAGTCGCTCAGCGCCGACAGCCGCTGGGCGGCCTCGGCCGTGAGAGCCGCAGACGACGGGTACAGCAGGTACGCGTAGGCACGCTCGCGGCTGCGACCCACGCGGCCCCTGATCTGGTACAGCTGCGAGAGCCCGAACATGTCGGCACGCTCGACGATCAGCGTGTTCGCCTGCGGGATGTCGATCCCCGACTCGATGATCGAGGTTGCGATCAACACGTCCGAGTCGCCGCGCAGGAACGAGAGCATCCGCTGCTCGAGCTCGGAGTCCTCCATCTGCCCGTGGGCCACCTCGAAGCGCATCTGCGGCAGCAGGCCGCGCAGCCGCTCCGCCGTCTCATCGATCGACTCGACGCGGTTGTGCAGGAAGAACGCCTGCCCGCCGCGAGCGTGCTCGCGCAGCAGCGCCGCCTTCACCAGCTCCTCGTCGTACTCGCCGACGTAGGTCTTGACGGGCCGCCGCCCCTCGGGTGCGGTTTCGATCACGCTGATGTCGCGAACGCCCGCCAGCGACATCTGCAGCGTGCGCGGGATCGGCGTGGCACTCATCGCGATCACGTCGACCCTGAGCTTCATCTGCTTGAGCAGCTCCTTCTGCTTGACGCCGAAGCGCTGCTCCTCGTCAACGATCAGCAGCCCCAGATCCCTGGCGCGCACGTCCCGCGAGAGCAGTCGATGGGTGCCGATCAGGATGTCCACCTCACCGCGCCCGAACGCGGCAATCGACTCCTTCTGCTCCGCCGCAGGCCGGAACCGCGAGACGTGTTCGACCCGCACCGGATAGTCCTTGAGTCGTTCGCTGAAGGTTCCGTAGTGCTGCTGCGCGAGGATCGTCGTCGGCACGAGCACCATCACCTGCTTGCCGTCCTGCGCCGATTTGAACGCTGCGCGCAGTGCAACCTCGGTCTTGCCGTAACCGACGTCACCGCAGATCAGGCGGTCCATCGGCCGCGGCGCCTCCATGTCGGCCTTGACGAACTCAATCGCGTCACGCTGGTCCGGCGTCTCGGTGTACTGGAACGCGGTCTCGAACTCGATCTGCCACTCGGTGTCAGGCGGGAAGGCGTGGCCCTCGCGCCGCTTGCGCTCCGCGTAGAGGTTGAGCAGCTCGCCGGCCATCGCCTGCGCCGCCCGCCGCGCGCGCGCCTTGAGCGTGTCCCAGCGGGTGCCGCCGAGCTTGGACAGCGTCGGGCCGTTCTCACCGCCGCCGCCGACGTAGCGGCTGATCTTGGCGAGCTGTTCGACCGGCATGAACACGCGATCGGAGCCGGCGTACTCGAGATTCAGATAGTCCCGCGTGACCCCGGCAACCGTCTTGGTGTCGAACCCGGCGAAGCGCGCGACGCCGTGGTCCTCGTGCACGACGATGTCCCCCGTGCGCAGCTCCGCGAAGGATCTCAGCGCGCCCCGGCGTCCGACCCGCACCGGGCCCTCGGGCGCCCGCCGCCGGCGGAACAACCGGTGCTCAGGGATCACCGCGAGGTGGAACTGGGGCGCGATGAAACCCTCCCGGAGCCGGGCCTGTGCAAACAGCAGTGGGCTCGCTTGCCCACTGCTGTTCTCCAGCCAGCTGACCTTGAGGCGCCCGAGGTTGTACGCAGCGCGCTCCCCCTCCCCACGCACCGCAAACGCGACCACCGTCCGGTAACCCGAGCGCGTCAGCTTCTCGAGCTCAGGCTCGGCGTCGCGGATGTTGCGCGCACCCACCTCAGCCGCCTGCGCGCGGAATTGGAACGGCTGGTCCTGGTCGATCGACGACAGCCGAATGCGCGCACGCGTCTGGAGCGCGGCGGTGATCTCGTCGGGCGCGACGTACAGGTGGTGGGCCTCGGCATCGTGGAAGGCGGCCGTCACGTCCTGCCAGTGGTCCGAGAGCGCCGGCCCGACCTCCTCCTCGGCTGCGAGCAGCACGCTCGCCGACGGATCGATCAGCTCCAGAAAGCTCTTGAAGTCCTCGACCGGGAGCAGCTCGGCGATGTCGGGCCGGTCCTCCTCACGCTCCAGCGCCGCGATCTCAGCCAGTTCGCGGTACTCGGCAGCGAGCTCCGCCGCAGGCGCGACCTCGACCGCGTCGGCGTCACCGAGCGAGCGCTGCGTAAACGTGCTGAACCACCGCAGCGACTCGATCTCGTCGCCGAACAGGTCGACACGGACGGCGCGGTCCTCGGTCGAGGGGAACAGGTCGAGCAGGCCGCCACGGATCGCGAACTGGCCGCGATCGTCAACCTGGTCGACGCGCTCATAGCCGGCAGCGACGAGGTCGGCTGCAGCCTCATCGAGATCGAGCAGCTCGCCCCTGCGCAGCGTGAAGCCGTGCGGGCGCAGTGAGGGGTCCGGCACCTTCTCAGAGAGCGCCACCGTACTCACCACGACCACGGGAGCCGCCTCCTCGCTCGCCAGCCCATCCTCGCCTCCCAGCAGCGCATCGAGCGCGGCTATCCGCTGCCCGATCAGGTGCGCCGGCGGCGCCAGGTGCGACTCGTAGGTGACGCCGCGGCTCGGGTAGTAGCGGACGCGGCGCGGCGCCAGCCAGGCGCGCAGGCTCGAGGCGAGTTCACGGGCCTGGCGGTCGTCGCCGGCGACCACGATCGCAGGCCTGGCGGGATCGCGGCCAAGCAAAGCCGCGATCAGGAACGGGCGAAGCGAGACCGAGACGAAGGCGCGACCGCCGTCGGCGTGCAGCCGCCCGGTCTGCGGGTCATCGTCGGCGTGGTGAAGCAGTGCCGAGAGCATGTTCTTATCCGAGTCTAGGCAGCGTCGGGTGGCAGCTCGTCAGGCTCGGTGAGCAGCCGCTCGACCGCGTCCGCTGCCGAGTCGATCAGCGCCTGAACCTGATCGCGCGGCTCGCGGAACCTGCCCAGCACGAACGCCGCGACCAGTTCCGGATCGGTGGTCGGCGGCCGGCCGACGCCGACCCGCACGCGCTGAAACTGCGTCGTCCCGAGCGCCGCCTTCACCGACTTCAAGCCGTTGTGGCCGGCCAGGCCACCGCCGAGCCTGGTGCGGATCTCACCGAAGGGAAGGTCGATCTCATCGTGGATCACGAGCACCTGATCGGGCTGCACCCGCAGCTCCCCGCGGGCGGGGCCGACAGATGTGCCGGCGTCATTCATGTAGGTCTGCGGCATCAGGATCGCCACCCGGGGACCACCCGGGCCCGTACGCCCTTCGGTGATCAGGCCCCTGTAGTTGGATCTGGGCTTGCCCAGGTCCCAGCGCGCGCGCAGGCGTTCGGCTACTTCGAAACCGATGTTGTGGGGTGTGCCGTCGTAGGCGGCCCCAGGGTTGCCGAGGCCGACCACCAACCAGTCGACGGGTGCGCTGCGGCGATGCAGCAGCGACATCTGCGGGTGCGGTTACTCGCCGTCGGAGTCGCCGTCGGCCGCGGCGTCAGACGAACCCTCGCCCACGACCTCGGTCTCGAGCTCGATGTCGGTCGCGTCGGCCGCCAGCATCCCGCGCGAGGTGCGGATCGATGCGATCACCTGCTCGGGATCGCCGATGATCGTGGTGCCCTCGGGCGCCTTGACTTCGCCCAGCGTCACGATCCCACCGACCTCGAGGCCGGCAATGCTGTGCTGGATGACGTCCGGGATCGCGGTGGGGACCGCCTCGAGCGTGACCTCGCGGATGCTGTTCTCCAGCACACCGCCGGTCTTGACCTCGGACTCATCGATGTCGATCAGCTCGAGCGCAACCTGAGTCTGGATCGGCTTCAGGAGATCGACCCTCAGCAGGTCGATGTGCATCGTGTTACCGCTGACGGGGTGGCGTACGCGCTCCTTGAGCACGACCGGCTCGGCGCTGTCGCCGTCGATCTGCAGGTCGAGCACCGCTCCCGAGTGCGCGAGCGTGTTGCGCAGCACGCGAGCGTCAATCTGGAACGAAACCGGGTCCTTGCCACCGCCGTACACGGTGCCGAGGACCAGGCCGTCACGACGCAGGCGGCGCGCTCCTCGCGAGCCGATCGGCTCGCGGCGAGTGGCCAGAAGGCTTGTGGACTGTTCGGACATAGGTTGGAGGATGGTAGCGAGCCGCGGCCGATTCCGGCTGCCACTTCTGCCGCCGCCTGCGACCGCCCGACCAGGCGCCTGGCTTAGGAGTCAGAAAAGTTCGCAGAAAATCCCTAGACGAGAGATAAAGCGGCGGTAACCTACGCCTATGACGGAGTTCCAGTTGATGCTGTTCCTCATCGGGGTGCACGTCTTCGGGCTCATCGCGGTCGCGATCCTGATGATCCCGGCACTGCGCGATGACAACTCCGACACCGGCGAGGACAGCGGCAGCTCCGACGACGGTTGGGGCAACCGGCCCAACGTCAAGCCGGACCCGAGCCGCTGGCCGGGAGGCGGCATCCCGCTGCCGGATGCCGACCAGTCGCCCGTGAGGCTGCGCGAGCCCGGTCGGCTGGCCGACCGGCTGGCCCGTCGCGAGCGCAGGCCGGTGCGAGAGCCGGCGCCGCCCAAGCCGGTCCGCGCGAACGACTGAGGCCGTTCGCAACAGCCCGTCGCGCGGGCGACAGTCGCCGCCCGCGCGGTAGGCTCGGGCTGAGATGAGGCTGCTCTACAAGCCATTTGCGATCGCCGCCGGGATCCTCGGCGCGCGTGCCGGCCGGCAGGTGTTCAGCGCGATCTGGAGCGAGTTCTCAGATTCGCCCAAGCCGTCGGCCAGCGATCCCGACGTGAAGCTGGGAAAGCTCGCGGTCTCCGCCGCGCTCGAGGGCGCAAGCCTGGCAGCCTCGCTCGCGCTGGCGCAGCAGCTGACTCTGCGCCTGTTCCGCCACCTGTTCGGCGTGTGGCCGGGCGAGGACAAGGACGCCGAGCCGATCGACGCCGGCTGAGGAGCCTCAGGGCCGACGTTCAGGTTTCGAGCGTCGGCGCCGTGGCGCCGTACTGCAACCTCAGCACGATCGCGGCGGCAACCGTCGCGACACACGCGATCGTCAGCCCGAGCGCCCAGTTCGCGCCGCTGTCAGAGCCTGCCACGATGCCGTGGAGTACGGCCAGCGGCCAGCTCACGTACGCGAACCAGTGCACGAACCGCCAGGTCCGGTAGCCGAGACGACGGCGAATCATGCTGGTGAGGGCAATCGCGATCAACAGGTCGAATGACAGCGCACCGATCCCGACCCAGAACGCCATGTAGGACGAGCCCCACGGGAGGATCCCGGCGCTGAGCGGGATGTGGACGTAACCGTCGAACACGAGCACGACGACGTGGATCACGATCACCAGCAGCGTCAGCAGCGACACGTCACGGTGCACGGTCCGGATCGCGAACCGCGGCCAGGCCTTTGAAGAGACTCGCAACGGCCCGAGGGTGCCGAGCACGACAACCGCCGTGAGCAGCACCAGCGCAACCAGACCGGTCGCGCGGCCGAAGTACCACGCCCAGCTCGAGGCATTCGCCGCAACGGTCGTCGTGAGCGTCGCAACGATCACAGGTCATCGCCCTCCGGCGGCCAGCCGCAGACGCGGCGGACGCTGCCGTCATGGCTGACCAGGCGCGCCGACAGACCGTGCTGCTCGAGCCAGTCCGGCGCGGCAGCGCCGAGGATGATCGCCGCCGTGCTCGCGATGTTGGCGTCCAGGCAGCTGCCGGCGGTCACGCTCGCCGTCCGCCAGCGGCCGGTTGCCGGCCGGCCGCTGGCCGGGTCGATGAGGTGGTGGACCGCCTCGGCGCCTTCGCCGGAACGGCGCACGGTCACGCTCGATGTCGCCAGACCGCCGGCGGTGATCGCGACTGTCTGCCCGGGCGCGTCGCCATCGCGGTGATCGTCGGTCACGCGGATCTTCCAGCCCTCCGGCGGTGCCGCCCCGGCCACGGCGATGTCGCCGCAGAGGCTCACGAGCACACCACAGCCGGCAGCGGTCGACGCCGCCTGCGCCGCCATGTCGGCGGCCAGCGCCTTGGCGGTCGCGCCCAGGTCGAGCGTGACACCGGCAGGCAACCTGATCGCCGAGAGGTCCTCGTTCATGACCACCACGGTGTGCGCGGGCGCCGGCATGATCCGTACGCTCTGCCCGCTCACGGGCGGATTCACACGGTGCGCGACCAGCGCTTCACCGACCGTTGGACTGACGGCGCCGTCGGTGATCGAGGCGGCGCGAAGCGCCGCCTCGACTGCGGTGAACAGCAGCGAGCTCACCACCACGTCCTGGCCTGGTGTTGCGTTGAGTCGAGTCAGCTCGGAGTCCTCGCGAAAGCTCGAACAGGCCGCGTCAAAATCGGCGACCGTTCGCTTCACCTGTGCGAGCGCGGCGTCGAGACCGCCGCGCTCGCCCACTGCCACCACCGCCCGTCCACCCCAGATCGCGAATTCCGTCCGACCCAGGGTTCCCGGTGCGGTGGCCGGCGCCATCACGAGCCCCCCGACACTGCAGAGCTGCTGCCCGAAGCGGAGCTCGGGGAGGAGCCACCGAAGAGGCTCTGCTGGTATGAGTTCGACCCGCTGCTGCTCGACAGGGAGCTGCTCGGGTTCGATCCACTTGACGCCGAGCCCGCAGTCGAGCTCGACGCCGTACGCGTGGCCGAATGACCCGACGCGTTCGTGTCGATCACAACGGCGAGGCCGAAGCTCGCAACCGCGGCGCCGCCGATCATCATCCGGCGCGTCGCCGTGATCCTGTTCAGAACCGCCTGGCGCCGCTTCATCGCCCGTTGGCGAAGCTGCTCACGCTCTGCGGCGGTCTTGGGGTTGGCTGCTGACATGACCTCAGAGTGAGGGAGCCGTTTGAGAAAACGCTAAGACTCGGTGAAGAAACCGGCAGCGGCTTTACACCGGCACAACGCCGAGCGCCTCGCGGCCAGCGGGCCGGCGAGGCGGGAGCGCCAAGGGCGCTCAGAACAGCTGATTCTCGCCGCCGAACACGTCGCTGACCGACCCGTCGGTGAAGATCTGGCGGATCGAGCTGGTCAGCAGGTCTGCGCAGGAGAGCACCTTGACGTTGTCCGGCGCGCCCGGCGGCAGCGGCACCGTGTCAGTGACGACCACCTGTTCGAAGCCGGCAGCCTGGAGGTTCTCGTACGCCGTGCCGGAGAAGAGGCCGTGTGTGGCCGCTGCATAGACGCGGTTGGCGCCGGCATCCCTGACCGCGTCGGCGGCGGCCTTGAGCGTCCCGGCGGTGCCGATGATGTCATCGACGATCACCGCCGTCTTGCCCTTGACGTCACCGATCACATAGCTGATCTCGGCAACCTGCTGACGCGGGCGCTCCTTGTTGAGGATCGCGAGGTCCGCCCCCATCTTGTGGGCGAACAGCTTGTTGAGCTTCACCCGCCCGGCGTCCGGCGCGACCACGACGAGGTCATCGAGGCCCAGGTCGCTGAAGTACTGAGTCAGGATCAGCAGCGCGGTCATGTGGTCGCACGGCTTCTGGAAGAAGCCCTGGATCTGGCCGGAGTGCAGGTCCATCGTCAGGATCCGGTCGATCCCCGCCGCCTCCAGCATGTGCGCCACCAGCCGTGCGCTGATCGGCTCGCGCGGCGCCGACTTCTTGTCCTGGCGCGAGTAGCCGTACCACGGTGTCACCGCAATCACGCGGTGCGCCGAGCCGCCGACCGCAGCGTCGACCATCACCAGCAGCTCCATCAACGCGTCGTTGGTTGAGAGCCCCTCGCGGACGTTGTCGCAGGTCGGCTGCACGATGAACACATCGGCGCCGCGGACCGACTCGTCATAGCGGCAGTAGACCTCGCCGTTCGAGAACGTCTTGGTGGTCACCTGCCCGAGGGCGACGCCGAGCCGGTCGGCGATCCGAGCCGCCAACGCGCGGTTGGCACGGCCCGAGAAGAGCATCAGGCGCTTGTCCGGGTCTGCGCGCAGCTCGCTGGACTCGAGGGACATTTCGGCGAGGCTCATCGCTTGGCCCATGGTACGCGGAGATGTGGATGAAATGTTTCGGAGCCCGCACCGCCGGGCAAGTGCACCGCGTCCGGCCGCAGCGAGCCGCAGTTGGTTCAGTCGCCGGTCTTCGACCCGGCCGGATCCGAGGGTGGCGCCTCACGGCGGGCACGGACCCGGTCGGCATAGCCCTCGATGTTGGACTGGCGCGACCGCGCGACCCCAAGTGCGCCCTCGGGCACATCGCGCGTGATCACCGATCCGGCGGCGGTGTAGCTGTCGTCCCCCACCGTCACCGGCGCCACGAACGACGTGTCGACGCTCGTGTGCACCCTCGAGCCGATCTGTGTCCGATGCTTCGCGACGCCGTCGTAGTTGGCGGTGATGTTGCTGGCCCCGATGTTGGTGTCCTCGCCGATCGTGGTGTCGCCGATGTAGGAGAGGTGCGGCACCTTGCTGCGGGCGCCGACCTCCGAGTTCTTGATCTCGACGAACGTGCCCGCCTTGGAGCCGTCGCGCAGGGCCGCTCCCGGTCGCAGGTACGCGAACGGCCCGACGTTGACCCGATCCTCGACCGTGGCGCTGACGGCGTAGGAGTGGATCACGTTCGAGCTCTTCCCCACCTCGACGTCGATCAGGGTGGTGTGTGGACCGATCGTCGAGCCGTTCCCGACGCTGGTGGCGCCGTGCAGCGCGCTGCCGGGCCTGATCACCACATCCTCGCCGAGCCGCACATCGACGTCGATCACGGTCCCGACCGGATCGACGATCGTCGCGCCGCCGCGCATGTGGCCCTCGTTGATCCGTCGCTGCGCGATCGCCGTGACCTGCGCCAGCTGCACACGGTCGTTGACCCCGAGCGTCTCCTCGACGTCCTCGACCTCGATCGCGGTCACGAGCTGACCCTGATCCCGCATGATCCCCAGCACGTCGGGGAGGTAGTACTCGGACTGGGCGTTGGCGTTGCCGACCCGCGCGAGCGCCGGCAGCAGCTGTGCGCCCGCGAACGCGTATACGGCGCTGTTGACCTCGTGGATCTGCAGCTCGTCAGGGCTCGCATCCTCGGGCCGCTTGGTCTCGACGACCCTTTCGACGGTGCCATCGGCGGCGCGCACCACACGGCCATATCCGGTTGGGTCCTCGAGCACCGCGGTCAGGATCGTCGCCGCGGCACCGGCATGCTCCCGCGCCCGCTCGAGCGCCACGATCGTCTCAGGGCGGATCAGCGGTATGTCGGCGATCAGCACCACGATCGCCGCATCCGGATCGATGTGAGCCTCGGCGGCTCGCAGCGCGTGCGCGGTCCCCAGCGGCTCCTCCTGGATGACGGTGATCACGTCCTCGTCAAGCTGCTCGCGCAGCGGCTCCCCGGGCGCATCCACGACCACGATCTTGCTCGCAGCGGCCCGCCTGGCCGCTGCCACCACCCAGCCGATCATCGGCCGGCCACAGACCGGGTGCAGGAGCTTCGGGGTCTGCGACCGCATCCGCGTGCCCTGGCCGGCCGCGAGGATGACGACGACGGGTCCGCTCACGGGGCGGATGCTAGAGCAGCAGTCGGGCGGTCTCGTCGTCCGTAACCCGGCTCATGCGGCGAGGCCGAGATCTGGATCGTCACTCGGCGCCTCGGCGGTCTCTCCCGCGGATGCCGCCGCCTGATACCGCGCAGCCACTTGCGCACGGCGTGCCGTTGGGCAGCCGTGGCACTCTGTCGACGTTAGCCACCTCCTGCGGGGATAACGTCGACAGAGCTGCGGCCGGCTCACGCGCGAGACCGAGATCTGGATCGCCCGGCCGACAGCACCCAACCGAAGCTAGATCGGGGTTGCTAGATTTCGCGGCCCCTGGGGGATAGGACAACTGGCTAGTCCGCCGGGTTTTGGTCCCGGACATCGGGGTTCGAGCCCTCGTCCCCCAGTTCCGCAGCTCGCTGGCTAGATTTCGCGGCCCCTGGGGGAGAGGACAGCTGGGGAGCCAGGATTTGAACCGGGACATCGGGGTTCGAGCCGCCGTCCCCCAGCTCCCCACGATGCGCCGGCCGGAAGAGCTTACCTCACCGGCGCCCCAGCGCCCTCGCCACCGCCTCCGGCAGCAGCGGGTCGGCAAGGGCGGCACGCACGTCCCCCGGCCGGTGCAGAGCGCGCTCACCCCGCAGAACGCCGACCTCGAGGCCTGCACTGCCGGCGGCCGCCACGACCTGGTTGAACGAGTCCGGTCCGCGCCAGACCGGCTCGGGCAGCGAGAACAGCGAGGGCAGCGGACGGGCCAGGGCGATCAGGTAATAGCCGCCGTCGAACACCGGCCCGAGCACCAGGTCGGCACCCGAGGCGAGGTCGAACCGCGCGGCCTCGGCGTGCGCGGCCGTGAGTCGTGCCAGGTCAGGCCAGATGATGAAGACGGGGCCGGGCGAATGCGAGTACACGCGGGCCACCGCGTCGGCCACGCGCCCGGCGATCCCGTCACCGTTCTGCGGAAACGTCATCACGTCCTCACCGGCGAGGCGCTGCAGGTCGCGGCCTGCGTCGGCGGGCTCGTGAGCTAGGTAGATCTCACGCGGGCTGAGCGCCCGCGCCCAGCGCAGAGCCTCGGCGATCAGCGCCGTCTGGAGCGCGACGCAGCCATCGAGGCCGAGCAGGGGCTCGAGCGCATGGCGCACCTCGCCGCGTCGCGGCGCTCTGGCCACGATCAGGGCCGCCGGCTGCCCTGGATTCATCTGTTCCACAACAACGACCCCCTCTTCCCAGCGTCAGTGCGGGACGCGACCGCCCTCGGCACCCGGTTCGGTGGCCGGGCCGCGCGGGGCCGCGATCCCGAGCACCCGCATCGCCTTCAGGCCCAGGGACAACTTCTCGCGCCCGTCGGTTGACTGGACATCGAGCCCGGTCAGCTCGCGCACGCGTTCGAAGCGGTACCTGACGGTGTGCCGATGCGTGATCAGCCGCGCCGCGGTCGCGTTGACATTGGCGTCACAGTCAAGGAAGGTGGCGAGCGTCCCGAGCAGGTCGGTCTCGTACTGCTCGTCGTAGGCGACCAACGGCCGCACGGTGTCGCTGTAGAAGCGCCTGAGCTCAGCCGGATCGCGCATGTACGGCAGCAGCAGCTGATAGGTACCGGTCGACTCGAACGCCAGCTCGGCGTCGGGCTCGCCCTCCACGACGTTGGCCGACAGCATCGCCTCGCTGCCGGCCCGCTGCACGTCCCGGGGGTCCTCGGCCCGGCGCGAGCGCCCGATCGCGAACACGAACCCGGACAGGCTCGATTCCAGCTCGCGCAGGATCGCTGCTGACACGCGCCGCGCTATGTCGCCGTCGGCGTCGGGGATCAGGATCACCACGGCATCGGCATCGGTTTCGCTGGGAGCGGCAATCGCACCGGGCGCGATCGAGCGGGCGCCGCGGGCGGCGACCGCCAGCAGGCGGCGACGCCAATCATCCTCGGTCGGGATCCGCGCGCGCGCTCGCGCGACGAGCATTGCGGCACCCCTCGAGAGGTCGGTCCCAAGCTCCTTGCCGCGCGCGAGCAGATCATCGCGGTCGGTGACCTCGCCGTTCAGTGCCGCCCGCAGGAAGGCGATGGCAGCCTCCTCTGAGGCGCGCTCGGGGGCGCGTACACGCTCCACCTCTGACGCGATCAGCGTCGTCACCAGGCTCAGCATCGAGGGGTCGATCGACTGCTCACGCGTGCGCATCCGCAATTGCCCGACGGTCGTGTCCGCGACCTTGAGCTCGATCGTCTCCACGTCCTCGCCGTCGCGCATCAGCGAGCGCTCGTCGGCCGGCGACTTCGCGGCGACCGCCAGGATCGAAGCGGATCGATCGATCAGGATCAGACTCGCATCGAGCGCCCGGCCCGCTGCGCGCAGCACCTCGGGCAGGCCCGCACCTGCCTGGACCGCCTCGGTGATTGCGGCCAACGCAGACAGGTTCGGCCCGCTCCGGACTGGGCCTGTCGCCTCGCCGTCAGCCATATCGGTGGATACGCCGGCCGTCAGAACCAGTTTGGCCATTGCAGGATGATCCACGCGCCGAGCACCACGCCCAGGCCGGCGAACGCCGCCAGCAGGTAACCGGACAGCACGATCACGGCCACCCGCTCCCAGGCGCGCCTGTGACTCTGCAGCGCCGGGGCGACGACGAATGTGATGAAGAAGGCCAGGCCGATCACGACACAGCCGGCTCCCACCAGGTATGTGATGTTGTCGTTACTCACGCGATCGACCCTCAGATTAACGACGGCAGCGCGAATTGCGCATCAACGGGTTCCACGACGACGGCGCCAGGAAGCGTCACCGACAGTGTCTGGGCGGCATCCGAGGCCCGCGCGCGGGCTCCATCGCCCCACCAGATACCGACAACGGTAGGACCCGAACCGGACACAAGCGCGTGATCCGCGCCCGCGGCTCTGACCGCCTCGATGGCGACGCCGGACCACGGGCACAGTGAGATCGCAGCCGGCTCCAGATCGTTGACCACGAGCTCGTCCGGCAGCCGGCCACCGGTGCCGAGCGCCACCACCAGCTCCGCGTAGCGCTGGGCGAGCGCCGCGGGCTCACGTGGGAGCCCGAGTCGGTCGGCCTCCCGGAACACGTCCGGTGTCGAGAGCGCGAAGTCCGTGGCCGGGACGACCACGAACGCTACCTCCCCCATGCCGCCGAACCGCTCCACGACCTCACCCGCACCCGTACCCAACGACAGACCCGGCAGCAGTTGAGCGGGCACATCCGCCCCGAGCCCGACGGCGATCGCCTCAACCTCCTCGGCGCGCCCGGGCGCGAGCGCCATCGCCAGCCGCAACGTGGCGGCGGCGTCCGCCGAGCCGCCGGCCATCCCGGCCGCAACCGGGATCGCCTTCTCGATCGAGACCGTCACCGGCGGACCGCCCCAGCCACGCTGCCGCAGCGCTGCAAGCGCCCGCGCCGCCAGATTCTCGCCGGTGACGCCGGGGCATATGACTGCATCATCGGCCGCCCCCGCCATGACCTCGAGCTCGACGACATCCGCCAGCGAGAGCGACTGGAACACGGTCACGAGCTCGTGCCGCCCGTCGGACCGAGTCGGCCCGAGAAACAGCGACAGGTTCACCTTCCCGGGCGCCAGCGCGCGCAACCTCATCCCGACAGTCTCCCCGCCAGCTCGACGAACTGCTCAGGCGCAAGCCGCTCGGCGCGCACGTCGGCCGGCAGCCCCATCTCGACGAGCGCCTCCCGCGCTCGCTCACGCACTCCCGCCGGCGCCCGGGGTGAGAGCGCCAGAGAACCGGCGAGCGCCTTGCGGCGGTGACGAAAGGCGTCATGGACGAGCGTTGTCACCGTCGTAGTGGCTTGCTGGCCACTACGACGGCTGAGGCCGAGGAGGACCGAATCGACATTCGGGACCGGTCGGAAGACCTGTCGCGAGACGGGTCGCAGCACCTTCACGTCGCACTCGAGCTGTGCCAGGACCGAGGGCACCCCGTATGCGGCGGTTCCGGGCGCGGCGGCGAAGCGCTCCCCCACCTCGCGCTGCACCATCACGACCCACGAGCGGATGCTGGGGAGCTCCGCGACGGTTCGCAGGATCACGGTGGCGGCGACCCCATACGGGAGGTTCGCGACCATCTTGTCCGGCTCCGGCCTGAAGCGCGCGAGGTCGAGTCGGATCGCGTCGCCGATGTGCAGCTCGGTGTTGTCGAACTGCGCGAGCACGCCCTGGAGGTTCGCCTCGAGTGTCGAATCGAGCTCGACCACGTGTAGGAATCGGACCCTAGCGGCCAGCCGCTCGGACAGCACCCCCGGCCCGCCGCCGACCTCGAGCACCACATCCTGGTCGCTCAGCGCCGCCAGTCGTTCAATGACGTCGAGGATGTTGCGATCGACGAGGAAGTTCTGTCCGAGCTTCACCATCGACCATCACCAGCCAAAGGCGGCGGCCGAGGCCGCTTCCACCTCCAGGTTGAAGTCGTGGTAGCTCACGCGGCGCTCGAGCGCGAGCGCCTGCGCGGTCTGCACGACGATCGCGGGCGCGTTGGGCTTACCGCGCAGCGGTTGCGGCGCCAGGTAGGGCGCGTCGGTCTCAACGAGGAGGCGGTCCGCGGGCACCTTCAGGGCTGCGGCTCGCAGCTCGCCGTTCTTGGGGTAGGTGACGTTGCCGGCGAACGAGACCCACCAGTCGCGGTGCGCAAGACACTCCGCGATCCGCGATCCCATTGAGAAGCAGTGGAGGATCACCTTCAGCCCGGCCGTGTGCTCGGTGAGGATCGCGAGCGTGTCATCGTCAGCGTCGCGCGTGTGGATGATCACCGGCTTCCCTGCCTCGCGCGCGATCTCGATCTGCGCCCGGAACGCTGTCGCCTGGTCATGGTGCGGAGTGTGGTCGCGAAAGTAGTCGAGTCCGGTCTCACCGACGGCGACGCAACGCGGATGCTCGGCCATACGTGCGATCGCCGCGTACTCCCCGTCGCCGAAGGCCTGCACCTCGGCTGGGTGGATGCCGACGGCCGCATACACCTGCTCGAATCGCTCCGACGCTGCGATTGCCCGCTCCGAGGTCTCGATATCGGTGCCGATCGTGACGATCCGCGTGACCCCTGCCGCCACCGCCTCGGCCACGAGCTCATCGTCCGGCGGTTTGCAGATGTGCAGGTGCGTGTGGCTGTCGACCATCGGCCGTGTCTTACCTGCGGTCGCGCTTGGGGAACAGCGGCGGGATCGGCTCCAGTGGTTTCGCGTCCAGCGCCGCCAGGATCGTCTCGCTCGCCTCGGGGATGTAGGGCCCGAGTTCGACCGTCACCGCCCGCAATCCGGTGTGCAGCGTGGCGAGCACCATCTCGAGCTGGGCTGCGGATCCGGGATCGCGCGCGAGCTCCCATGGCTTCTGTTCCTCGACATAGCGGTTGAGGCGACGCACGCGCTGCCAGATCGCGTCGAGCGCCTGCGTCAGTTCGAAGCGGTCAAGGTATTCGGCGACCTCGGGCCTGAGGCCGCCAAACTCCTCGGCCAGCTCGGGGTCGGTTCCGCTCACGGGGACGATCCCGTCGGCGTAGCGGGCGATCATCGCGATCGTGCGGCTCGCGAGGTTGCCGTAATCGTTGGCGAGCTCGGTGTCGTAGCGGGCCTTCACACCATCGAGCCCGACGTTGCCGTCCTGCCCGAACTGGACCTCGCGCATCAGATAGAAGCGCAGTGCATCGGTTCCGAACTCGTCGATGGCCTCGAACGGGTCGAGGACGTTGCCGAGCGACTTGCTCATCTTGCGCCCGTCCTGTGCCATCAGGAAGCCGTGGGCGAACACGTGGTGCGGCACCTCGATCCCGGCGGCCAGCAACATCGCCGGCCAGTAGATCGCGTGGAACTTGACGATGTCCTTGCCGATCAGATGCAGCTGTGCCGGCCAGTACCGGTCAGTCAGATCCTCGCCCGGGCGGGCGTAGCCGAGCGCCGTGTAGTAGTTGAGGTCGGCATCGAACCAGACGTAGAAGACGTGGCCCGGGTCCCACGGCACGGTGACGCCCCAGGTCAGCTTCGCGCGCGAGAGCGAGATGTCCCTGAGCCCCTGCGTGACGAAGGCCCTGGCCTCATTCATCGCCCGCGCCGGCATCACGAAGTCCGGGTGCTCGTTGAACAGCCGCTCGAGCGGCTCCTGGAACTCGGAGAGCTTGAAGAACCAGTTCTCCTCGGACTCGCGCGTCAGCACGATCTCGTGGATCGGGCAGCGGTTGCCCTCGAGGATCTCGTTCTCCACCTTGAAGTCGGCGCAGCGCGGGCAGTACCAGCCCTCATAGAGGCCCTCGTAGACGTGGCCGTTGTCATGGATGCGCTGCATCACCTCCTGCACGCGTTCCTCGTGCTCGGGATCGGTGGTGCGGATGAAGAAGTCGTTGGAGATGTTCAGCAGCGGCAGCATCGCCTTGAAGCGGGCGGCGTTGCGGTCGGCCAGCTCCTGCGGCTCGATGCCCTCCGCGTGCGCGGCGTCGGCCACCGGCTCACCGTGTTCATCGGTCCCCGTGAGGAAGAACACGTCCTCACCTCGCTGGCGCATGTGCCTGGCGATCACGTCGGCGGCGATCTTCTCGTAGGCGTGGCCGAGGTGGGGCGCGCCGTTGACGTAGTCAATCGCCGTGGTGATATAGAAGCTCATCGGCCCCGGAGACTAGACGGTCCTCGGCGGCGGTCAGAGGCCGCGGCGGTCAGCGGCCGCGGCGGTCAGCGACGGCGGCGGTGAGCATGCCGGAGGCCGGTGAGCCTTCGCGTGGTCCGCGCGTCCTGGTGAGCATGCCGGAGGCCGGTGAGCCTTCGAGTGGTCTGCGCGTCCTGGTGAGCATGCCGGAGGCCGGTGGGCCTTCGAGTGGTCTGCGCGTCCTGGTGAGGGAGGGGAAATGTTCCGTGACGCAACATTTCCCCTCCCTCACGACGTCAGCGCTCGGTAAAGCGTGTTGGCCGACGCGCCCGTGAGCTCGGCGACGACACTGGCTGCGGTGCGCGGCTTGGCGCCGGACGCGACCAGCTTGCGCACGGCCTCGAGCGCGGGACCGAGGTCCTCATCGCCCGGCGGCGGCGCCGGACCGACGACGAGCACGACCTCCCCCCGAGGCGGCTGCTTGGCGTATCGCGCGGCCAGCTCGTCAGCGGCTCCGCGCACCACCTCCTCGTGGACCTTGGTCAGCTCGCGGCAGACCGCGACCTGGCGCTGCGGGTCGAGCTCCGCGAGCACGGCCAGCGAGGAGGCCACCCGACGCGGCGACTCGAACGCGACCAGCGTCTCATGGTTGGCGAAGGCGGCCTCCAGCTCCGACTGCTTGCGCGGCAGGAAGCCGGCGAAGCGCCAGTGGTCGGCCGGCAGCGCGCTGGCGACCAGGGCGGCCAGCGCGGCGCTGGGTCCGGGAAGCACCTCGACCGCGAGCCCGGCCGCCACGCAGGCGCGAACCAGCACGAAGCCGGGATCGGACACCAACGGCATGCCGGCGTCGGAGACGAGTGCGACCGTTTCGCCATCGTGGATGCGCTTCACCAGCTCGGCCGAGCGTGCCTTCTCGTTGCGCTCGTAGTAGCTGACGAGCTTGCCCGAGACGCCGTAGTTCTTGAGCAGCGCGCCGGTCCGGCGAGTGTCCTCGCACGCAATCAGATCGGCCTCACGCAGCGCCCCCAGCACGCGCAGGGTGATGTCCTCGAGGTTGCCGATCGGCGTCGGGCAGACGATCAGCTTGCCGCTCACAGCCGCTCCGGCCGGGCTCAACGCTGCTCCTGTCGGGCCGCAAGACCGTCGAGCGCAAGCGCAGCCGCGCCGACGAGCCCCGCTTCAGCCCCGAACCTCGCCGACAGCACCGCGACGTCCTGCGCCGGCGGCAACGCCCGCCGCACCATCTCTGCGCGCGCCGGCGCGAGCAGCATCTCCCCGGCCGCCATCACGCCGCCGCCCAACACGATCGCCTCAGGGTTGAAGATGTTCGCGAAACTCGCGAGCGCCACTCCGACGCGCCCGCCGATGAGGTTGAGCACGTCCAGCGCGGCCCGATCGCCATCGTGCGCCAGCTCGGTCACGATCGCGCCGTCGATCACGCGACCGGCGGTCAGCGCCCGGCCAAGGCCCGAGTCCGGCTGCTCGGCCGCGATCTGTCGGGCCTCGCGCGCCAGCGCCGTCCCGGAGGCCATCGCCTCGAAGCAGCCGTGGTTGGGGCAGTTGCCCTGACAGCGCGGGCCGTTCATGTCGATCGTCATGTGGCCGAGCTCGGCGCCGGCGCCGATCGCGCCTCGATACAGCTCACCACCGATGATGATGCCTCCGGCGATGCCGGTTCCCAGTCCGATCAGCAACATGTCGTCGAGACCGACCCCGGCTCCGGCGCGATGCTCCGCGAGCGCCGAGACGTTCCCGTCGTTGTCGACGAACACCGGCAGGTCGAGGCGCTCGGCCATCAGCGCTCCGAAGCGCATATCGGTCAGCGGCAGGTTCACCGCAACGATCGAGGTGCCCGTGCGCCGGTCGATCAATGACGGGATTCCGAACCCGACCGCACTAACCTCGCCAGCAGCAGTGTTAACCAGTTCTTGAACCGACTTGGCAATAGTGTCGAGCAGCTCGGGGGTGTCCTGACCGAGCATCGAGCGATGCAGGCGGTTGTGGATCTGAAGGCGATCATCGACCACCCCGCCCGCTAGCTTGGTTCCACCGATGTCGATCCCGAGCACGAGTCGCGAGGGCATGACGCCACTATAAGGAGCCGGTCTCAGGACTCCGGCAGACCTTGTTTCGATGTCCGAATTCCGAGAAGACACAGGCGATCAGGACAACCGCGAGCAACCTCGTCGGACGGTGCGGCGCGGCGCGACCTATGCGGGCGCGAGCGGGTCCCGATCTGCAGGCGGCCAACCTCCAGGCGGCCAACCTCCAGGCGGCCGATCTCCCGGCGGCCAACCTCCCGGCGGCCAACCTCGAGCCGATCAACCTCTGGGCAGGCGGTCGGGGTCCCGGAGTCCGGCCGGCGGGTCCGGGTCAGCAGCCGGCGGGTCCGGGTCAGCAGCCGGCGGGTCCGGGTCGGCAGCCGGCGGGTCCGGGTCGACAGCCGGAGGGTCGCAATCGGGCTCCCGGAATCCCAACTTTCGCGATAACGAGCGTCCATACACGCTCTACCGCTCGGTCCCGCGAGGGCTGGGCGCGCGCCTCCGTGGTGAGACCGATGCCGAGCTCGAGGCTCGATCCGAGCAGGCCCTGCGCCAGCAGCCCCCGAGGGCCCCTCGCGGTGACGCTGCCGGGGGCGGCCGCTCTGGAGGACCTGGTGGACCGGGCAAGCCCCCGCGCCGCGGCTGGCGCCGGATCCCCGGCCTTGGCCCCTCGACGCGGCCGCCGCTGCACCCACTGCGGCTGCTCAAGTACGTTCTGATGTTCTGCGTGTTCTGGGTCGTACTGTCGGGCGTCCTGTTCTTCGTGAGCGCATCGGGGGGCAACCTGCCGGGCGGAAGCGCGACTGAGGCGGCACTGACAGGCGGCGGGCCGATGGTGTTCACGCCCAACAACATCCTGGTGGTCGGTCTCGACGTCCGGCCGCGATCGGGCTACAGCTCGCATGAGGCGGGTGCGAAC
Organism: uncultured Conexibacteraceae bacterium; assembly: GCA_963848435.1. Classification (GTDB taxonomy): domain Bacteria; phylum Actinomycetota; class Thermoleophilia; order Solirubrobacterales; family Solirubrobacteraceae; genus Palsa-465. The sequence continues at coordinate 678,124 of CAWKDQ010000012.1, forward strand.
TACAGCGAGAAGTACGCCGCCACCGACACGCTGATGGTCTGGCGCGTGGGTGGCGGGGTTTCGCGCAAACTCTCGATCCCGCGCGACACGCTGGTCTACCTGCCGTCCCCCTGCGGCTACAGCGCCAAGATCAACGCGGCCTGGTCCTGCGGCGGACCGCAGGAGACGATCCACGCCGTCGAGCGGCTGACCGGGCTCAAGATCAACCACATGATCGTGGTCAGTCTCGGCAACTTCGTGAAGTTCATCGACGACATCGGCGGAGTCACCGTGAAGACTCCGCGGATCTGCTCGAACATCTCCCATGGCACCTACGTCCTCAACCTGCGGCCCGGCTACCACCACCTCACCGGCATTCAGGCGATCACGCTGGCACGGACGCGGGAGAACTCCTGCAACCTTGCCTACAACGACTTCAACCGTGAAGAGGAACAGCAGCAGATCATGTCCGGGATCAAGAGTCAGCTGTTCTCGGTCCACGCGTTCATCCATCTCCCCTGGGCCTCATGGGACGCCCCCAAGGCGATCCAGACAGACATGGGACCGCTGACACTCATGCAACTGTTCGTCGCATCTGAGATCGGCGGATCGGCCAAGCCCGTGACGCTCGGCGGCGGCTTCGGCACCTACAACGGCGCCGATGTCGTGATCAACAACCACGCCTCGACGGTGCGGAAGGTCCAGCAACTGCTGACCGGCAAATAGCCCGGCGTCAGGACTTGGAGGCGCTGGCGGCCTTGTCCGAGCCGCCGGAGCTGGAGCCACCGGAGCTGGAGCCACCGGAGCTCGAGCTACCGGAGCTGGAGTCCGAACTCGACGAGGATGAGTCGGACTTGGTGCCGGATTTCTCAGACGACGAGTTCGAGGAGGACTCCTTGTTGTTCTCCTTCTCGCGCGCACGCCGCTTGGTGCCGTAATCCGTGTTGTAGAAGCCCGAACCCTTGAAGTGCACGGAGACCGGGTGGAAGACCTTCTGCACCGGGGCGCCACAGACCTCACACTTGGTCAGCGGCTCGTCGCTGAAGCTCTGCATCACGTCGAACACGTGGCCCTTCTTGCACTTGTATTCGTAGATCGGCATGGCACCGAACTATAGCTGGCACTCTCGGCGCCAGAGTGCCAAGAGTGCCAGCATGAAGGGCTCAGAGGCACGCGCAGCGCCTTGAGCCGCGGCTTTCGAGCGCCGATGTCGGCGCATCCCGACGGCATCGAGACGGGTACCATCCGCCGCCATGGCTGAAGACGTGGTCACGATGGAGAAGGTCGTTGCGCTCTGTAAGCGCCGTGGTTTCATCTTTCCGAGCAGCGAGATCTACGGCGGGGTGGGCTCGAGCTACGACTACGGCCACTACGGCGTTCTGCTCAAGAACAACGTCAAGGGCGAATGGTGGCGCTCGCTTCTGCAGGAGCGCGATGACATCGTCGCGCTCGACTCGGCGATCATCCAGCACCCCCGCACCTGGGAAGCCAGCGGCCACATTGCCGGCTTCACCGATCCGCTCGTGGACTGTCGCACCTGCAAGATGCGGTTTCGTGCCGACAAGCTGGAGGACGCTCGCTGTGGACGCAAGCCGTCGCTGCACCCCGGTGAGGGCCCCGACTGTGACCTGACCGAGGCGCGCAACTTCAACCTGATGTTCCAGACCACCGTCGGGCCCGTGCAGGAGGAGGGCTCGACCGTGTTCCTGAGGCCTGAGACGGCCCAGGGCATCTTTCTCAACTTCAAGCACTACCTGCAGTTCTCGCGCAAGAAGCCGCCGTTCGGGATTGCCCAGGTGGGCAAGAGCTTCCGCAACGAGATCACGCCGGGCAACTTCGTGTTCCGGATGCGCGAATTCGAACAGATGGAGATGGAGTTCTTCGTGCCTCCAGCCCAGGCAGATGAGTGGTACCGATTCTGGAAGCAGGCTCGGTTCGACTGGTACGTGAAGCTCGGTATCCGCCCCGACCACCTGCGGTTGCGCGAGCACGATGCAGACGAGCTGTCCCACTACTCGACCGGGACCAGTGACGTCGAGTACCTCTACCCGATCGGCTGGCAGGAGCTTGAAGGAGTCGCCAACCGCGGCAACTTCGACCTCACTCAGCACGCGGAGTACTCGCGCCAGAACCTCGAATACGTCGACACAGCCAGCGGCGACCGCTACCTCCCATATGTGATCGAGCCGGCTGCAGGTGCGGACCGCGCCACCCTGGCCTTCCTCTGCGATGCCTACGACGAGGACGAGATCGACGGTGAGACGCGCACCGTGCTGCGCCTGCACCCGCGACTGGCGCCGATCAAGGCGGCGGTTCTGCCGCTGGTCAAGAAGGACGGTCAGCCGGAGCTTGCCCGTGAGGTCGTCGCCGGGCTGCGCGAGCGTATGCAGGTCGAGTACGACGAGGGTGGCGCCATCGGCCGGCGCTACCGCCGCCAGGATGAGATCGGCACGCCTTGGTCAATCACGATCGATCACCAGTCGCTGGCCGACCGCACCGTCACCGTTCGGGATCGCGACAGCCTCCAGCAGGAGCGGGTGGAGGCTGACAGGCTCGGCGATGAGCTCGAGCGGCGCCTGCGGGCGCCCTGGCGCTCGCCGAAGCTTTCCGGCGAAGCCTGAGTGATTGCGGCGCTGCGGGGAGGGGCGCCGCATGCGCCCCTCCCCGTGCCGGTCCTGTCTGACACCCCGGCTGCCGCTGCCGGGGCGATCGGACCAAGCTGTGGTCGGCGGCTGTGGTCAGCGGCCGATCAGGACCAGCCGCCGCCGGCTGAGCCACCCTTCGACGAGTTTGTGTAGGCGGCAGAACCCGCCGTCATCAGATTCCAGGTGCCGCCGAAGCTCTTCTGACCCTGTCCGTTGGCGGAGCCGGCGCTGGAGTCCTCGATGAACGTATAGAGGGGATGGCTGTTCAGCACCAGCTGATGGGTCTTGCCGTGGGTCCACACGGTCAGCTTGCCCTTGATGCCCTTGCCGAGCACCGGCTTCTTAACAGTGCTGGTGACGGCAGGCCAGTTGCCGATGCAAGCCGTGCTCGTGCACTTCGGCGACTTGGGGCTGTCGCCGGTCAACATGTAGATCGCGTGCCCCGAGGAGGTCACCAGCACCGGGTGCTTACCGTGACCCGTCACGTTGACGCTTTCCAGCTTGACGGCCGCGGCGCTGGCCGAATGGGCAGAGGCCGCACTCGCGCTGCTCGCGACGGCGCTGACGCCAGCCCCACCGATGGCTGCGGCGACGGTGACGACTGCAAGGTATCGATGTTTGGACAAGACTGCCTCCGTTCGGTCTTCCCGGCATCACACTCATGTGACCGGTTCGAATATGAAGACGCCGGTCTCGGGCGAATCCTTCCCAACTCTCGACAATCAAGCCCACCGTCGCCCGTATGCTGCCGAGCCAGCGCATGACCAGCGGCCATCAACTGGATCCGGAGTCACTCGGCGACCATCTGGACCGCCTGTACCGTGCCGCTTGGAGCCTATGCGGGTCCAGGGAGGAGGCCGAGGATCTGGTGCAGGAGACGTTTGCGCGTGTCCTGCTGAAGCCGCGCTTCGTGCGCTCTGCGGATGACCTCGGCTACCTGCTCAAGGTGCTGCGAAACACCTTCGTCAGCAGCAGGCGGGCAGCGGCCCGCCGCCCGCGCACAGACCCGCTGCCGGACGAGCTCGACACCCTCGAGGATCGCCGCGCGCCGCAACCCGAGGCGCACCTGGAGACCGCGGAGCTGTACGCCGCGATCTCAGCTCTGCCCGAGGGATTCCGCGACGCGCTGATCGCTGTGGACGTTGTCGGTCTTTCCTATCGCGAAGCCTCCCGAGCTCTGCGTATCCGCGAAGCGACGTTGACGACTCGCGTTCACCGCGCACGGCAGCGGGTCGCGGACGCGCTGAATCTCGAGTGAGTGCATCCCATGCGATAGCTCGGCACGGGCCTAACTGCTCGCCTGCTGGAGCGTGATCACAAGGCCATACACGGCCAATCCGCTCGCGATCAGGCTGAGTGCGCAGGCCGGAAGCAGCCGCCCCCCGTGCGCTCGTGCAAACCGTGGATAGACCGCAAATACGATCAGCTGGCTCAGCCACAGTGCGATCAGCGAAGGCTTGAGCAGCGCGTCGTAGAGGCCACGCGGGTCGATCAACATGATCGGCGCGGCAGCAACCACGAAGGCGGCAATCGCCCAGGTGATCGGTCTCAGTCGCCACGATGTGACCGCACGCACCAGCCTCGTGAGCGCGAAGAATTCAGCGAGCATCACACCGCCGACGCTGAGCGCGAGTCCGACACCGATCGCGTCGCCAAGCCAGGCCCCGACATACCGGTCAGCCAAAACGACGCCGGGCACTTCAACGCTCAGAAGCGGGGACGATGCCAGCGGCGCGACCGCGAGGAACACGACCAGTGCGGTCAGCAGATAGACGCCGGTCAACCCACGTCGCATGGTGATCTTCGGTCGCGCCAGCTCTCCGCCCAGAAACAGCGGCAGGCTGCCACACACGTACAGCAGTGAGGTCTGGAAGCTGGCCTTCGCCAGCTCACCGGTCGGCGCGCTCGTTCCCAGGCTCGAGGCTCCGAAGCCGACATTCGCCAGCGTGATGACGTCAAGTACGCCGACAAGCACGAGTTGGCTCAAGGCCAGCAGGCCCGCGGTCACCATCGCCGCGGTCCGGCCGGAGACCATCACGGCCGCAAGGGTGATCGGGATCAGGAGCGCCAGCAGCGTCTGCACGGAGCCGACACCCGGGAACACAGCCGGGAGCAGGTCGTAGACGATCTGCTCGGTTGTGTAAGCGATGTAAAGCAGATAGCTGAACGCCCAGATCGCCGCCTGAACCAGCGCAACCCGCCGGCCGGCCGCGGCGGCGACGAAGCCATACAGGCCCCCGGAACTGTTGATATGCCGCGAGTACCGTAGCCAGATCGCGAGCGGAGCTGCGAACACAACGGTCGCGATCACGACCGCCAGGCCGGCCGAGCCTGCGGCGTTCGGGCCGGCATCGGCGATCACGCCCGGCACGACCAACCCAGCCAATGCCAGCGGTCCCCCGAACGAGATCACCGCAAAGCCGAGAAACGACCACCGGCCCAGCGGACCCTGATCGGTGCCGGCGGTGACCCCGGTGCCTGGCGTTCCGCCCTGGTCGCTGTCGGAGATCGGACCGGCCGCAGTCCTGCTCAGGCTCATGCTTGCTCCCGCAGTCGAGGTTCACCGGGCCGTGCCCTGCGCGGCCAGAAGCAAGGACGCCTGCAGCGCCGGATCCTTCCCGTGATGTTCCCCGCCGGCATCCGTTGATCGAAGCGCGAGATGAACCGCGCTGACGAGCTGCCTAAGCGCTGGAGCTCGACGCCGCCAGCTGCCAGAGCTCAGTTGCGCTGATTCCTGATGCTGAAAGCACGCACGTGTGGTCATCCTCAGTCCAGACCACGACCGTACGCCCGTTCTGGTGCATCGTTGCGTACGGCTCACCCGCGCCTGCGGGCTGCTTGAGCGCCGGCTGAGAGACGATCGAGTAGGCGATCTGCTGGCCGCCTTTGGCGTAGAAGACCGTCGTGACCGTGCGGTCGCCGATCTTGTCGACGCGCTTGCCGGTGCTGCGCCACCCTCCCTCACCCTCCCAGTTCGGAAACTGCAGATCACCGACGTGGGCCTCCAGGAGCTTCGCCGGAGCTCTTGGATCCGGTGCAGGCGCGGCGGCTGTGGGACCCTTCGTGGCAAGCGCCGCGGCAGCCGCCAGCGACGGCTCGGCGGCTCCGCCCCCCAGAAGCAGTACGAAAACCACAGCCAGGGCAGCAGATGATGTCGCCGTTACCGCAGCGATTCGCATCGGCACCGCAACCAGCCTCCGCGAGACCGACGGCTTGCCCTGCGCCGCCCGCCGGCTCAGATCCTCCACCTCTGCCCGCAGCCGCAACGGCGCGCGCTCAGCGCGCGCCGACTCATGCAGCATGCGTGCCACCGTCGCTTCGCGATCTCCGATGTTGTCGTCAGGCTTCATGAGCTACCGGGCCGTTCAAGCTTACGGACGCTCAAACCGTGCCAAAACTTCCCGGGAGTCTCAGTCGCTCCAGAACAGCCAGGCCGCCACTGCCTCGACCAGGGAGGCCGACCTGGGACGGGAGATCCGAGTTCAGGTCAGGCGGATGTGTTCCCAGCGTCGTCTCCCGAGGACGGAGCCGGCGGCGTGTACTGGAACTCCTCCTCGGAACCGAACAGCTTGTCCAGCACCGTGTTGCGCGCCTTCTCCGACACGGCCAGCGCCACGCCGGTACCGATCACCGCGAGCCCTATCAACTTCCTGAAGGGATGACGCTTCTTCCTCTTGGGCGCTTCCTGTGCCTCAGCCTTCTTCGCCTTGCCCTTACCGAACATCTGCACTCCCGTGATTGGACGTAAACGTTGAAGCGAGCATAACCCTCCGCACCGCCTCTTCGCAGCTCCGTCACGGCTCGTAGCGCGCACCCTCCACGGCGAGGGCGACAGGCCCGCCAAACGCAGCCTCGCCGGCGGCGCGCAGGACACCGGCATCGAGCTCATCCGAGTAGTGCGTCAGAAGCAGCCGGGACGCATTCGCGCGGCGTGCGAGTTCGCCGGCCTCGCGTGCGGACATATGACCCTGCACGCCACCGGGAGGCTGCTGCTGCGGCTCAGGTCCCTCCGTGGCCTCGAGCATCAGTAGATCGGTACCCCGCGCCAGTTCGACGATCGCATCGTTGGAGGCGCAATCAGCGCCGAATGTGAAGCGATGGCCGTCGGCCGCGGTGAAATCGCAAGCCCATGCGGGAATGAAATGGGGAACCTCGGCGAAGCGCACTCGGAAGGGCCCGACCGCTACCTCGGCACCGGCGGCGTATTCCTCGATCGCAAACGTCTCCTCCAGAAGCGCATTGAAGCTCAGCGCCACGCCGAGCTGCGCAAACGCCGCACGCGCACCCGGAGGCGCCAGCAGCCGTGGGCGCCGGCCGGCCTCGCGGTACCAATATCCGAGCGCGTGCGCATACGGGATCAGGTCCAGCATGTGGTCGGGATGCATATGCGTGATCAGCACCGCGTCGACGGCAAGCGGATCACCACTGCCGCGCAGTTTCGAGAAAACTCCGGAGCCACAGTCCAGCAACAACGTGAACCCGCCGTCCGTCAGCAGGTAGCCACTGGCTGCCCCGTTCGCATCCGGCATCGCGGGGGACTTTCCTAAGACGGTCAGCTGCACGTGCAGGAAAAGTAGATGATGGCGTCGCCAACCACTGTGACGATCGCCACAGTGCTCACGCGCCCGGCACGGCTCAACCGTGCAGAGCCACCTGCTCGCTGGCGGATGGAAACGCCCACGCAACCTGCAGTCGCCGTTCCTGCCGGAAGTTGAAGCGCAGCTGACTCGGCGGCCTCAGCCCCTCCGGGCGATTTGGCCTGTAGGTCGCGCACGGCCCCGCCTCGCTCACGGCACACAGCATGTTCTGCTTGAAGAAGCAGCCATCGCACGACACTTTCCCGCCGCCCTGGGCACGCCCATTCGCCATCCGACCAGACACCTCTCGCTTGTGGAACCTTCCGAGCGGGCCTCGCCTCGGGTGACAGCCATCAAAGCGCGTTGACCCCCCCGATGCGAATCCGAAACCCGGAAAACGCAACACTTTCGTAACTTCTTCTTTTCCCTGCTATTAGCGGGACTTTCTAGGCCTCGGACGGTAATCACCCGCATTTTCCGTAGCTTTCCCAGAGATGCGAATCCTGATCACCGGCGTCACGGGCGGCATCGGGAGCCGACTCGCTCCCGAGCTGCTGAAGGCCGGCCATGAGGTGCGAGGACTCACTCGCCGCGGCGAGCTCGAGACCCGGATGCCTGTGCCAGCAGGGCTGCAGCTCATAACTGGGGATGCGCTGTCAGGGGCCGGTCTGTCGGATGCCCTGAAAGGGGTCGAGGTTGCGTACTACCTGATCCACTCGATGGAGCCAGGCGACGGCGAGGCGTTCTACGAGCGCGAGCGCCGCACGGCGGAGAACTTCGCCGCCGCGGCCAGGGAATCCGGCGTCGGCCGGATCGTCTATCTCGGTGGGCTGGTACCGCAACCCGCGCCTGCGGCACAGACCTCGTCGTCAGCTGGGACTGCGCTGCCGTCTCTGCCCGGTGATGGAAACGCGCAGACGGCCCTCCCCAAAGACGAAACAGTGCAGCCTGCCCTCTCCGATCATCTGGCCAGCCGCCTGGGGGTCGAAAGAATCCTGCTCGCCGCGGTGCCGAACTCGGTTGCTCTGCGCGCGTCGATCGTGATCGGGTCACGTTCTCGATCGTTCCGCTTCCTGGTCCGCCTGGTCGAGCGGCTGCCCGCGTTGGTGATCCCGGCGTGGGGGGAGCACAGTACCGCGCCCGTCGACGAGCGTGATGTGACCAAGTGCCTGGCTCGATCGGCGACGTCGGACGCTGTTGCCGGCCGATCGCTCGATGTGGCAGGCCCCGAGACGGTCACATACACGGACCTGATCGAACGGATCCGTGACCATCTGCTGCTGTCACGACCGACGGTGACGCTCAGAGGCCTGACGCTGACGCCGATTGCGAGCAGGGTCTCTGCGGTCATCGCCAGCGAGCATCACGCGCTGATCGGGCCGCTGATGGAGGGACTGACCACCGATCTGCTCCCCCGCGCCGAGCTCGCGACCGAGCTACTGCACGTCCGTCGGCACACGCTCGACTCGGCGATCGAGCGCGCGCTTCGTGACTGGGAGCTGACGGAGTCACTCGGGGCGCGATAGCCCCTGTGGAGGTCGCGGCGAGATGTGTTCGCGCAGGCCCCCACGGCCGCACGCTTTTCTGCGGCGGGTCCTTGCTGCGGCAGGCCCTCGCTGCGACAGGCCCTCGCTGCGACAGGCCCTCGCTGCGTCATGTCCTTCTGCGGCGGGCCCGTTAGAACTCCGGCGTGATAACCGAAATCAGGATTGGACAGGTGCGGTCCGCTGGCCGCTCGCAGTACCGTGCGTGCTGGATGAGCACCGTCCACGTCCAGATTCAGATCGAGGCGCCGCGCGCGGCCGTCTGGAAGACGGTGATGGACCCGCGGCAGCTCGAGAGGTGGGTGACGATCCACCGCTCGGTCAAGCTCCGGTCAGCCGACCCCAGCGAGGAGGGCGCGCGCATGGATCAGGTGTTGCACATCCTCGGTGTCTCATTCAAGGTGCACTGGACATTGGAGTCAGTGGTCGCTCAACGCGAGGCGGAGTGGCACGGTCGCGGACCGGCGCTGTCCAAGGCACTGATCCGTTACCGGCTCACGGGCCCATCCCAAGGCCCGACGACGTTCGACTATGTCAACGAGTTCCACCCGCCTGGGGGGCCGCTCGGAAGCGTCGCTTCGCGCGTGCTGATCGGACATGTTCCCGAACGTGAGGCCCATGACTCATTAACGCGACTGAAGGGTTTGCTCGAATCGGTGTGACACTCGATATGGTTAGCCGCCACAATCCCACAGTTAGCCTGCAACCACACCACAGGCGCTGTTTACTTAAACAAAGGAGTGCGCCGATGGCGGGCTTTATCGACGAGGCTGTCCAGGACATCGACAAGCGTCTGAAGGAACTCAAGCAGGAGGAGGAGCGCCTGCTGGCAGCACGGGCAGCACTCGCCGGAACCGGAACCGGAACCCCGCGGCGCGGGCCGGGCCGGCCTCGCCGCAGCACTTCAGGTTCGACCGCACGTCGTGGGCCAGGACGGCCCCGCGGTCAGCGCGGTGGCAAGACACGCTCGACCCAGGCACTCGACCTCGTCCGCAGCCAGCCGGGAATCACCATCCCGGAGATCGCCACAGCGATGAAGATCGAGCCGAATTACCTCTATCGCGTGATGCCCAAACTCACCGCCGATGGCGTGATCCGCCGCGAGGGTCAGGGCTGGTACCCAGCCGAGAAAGCCGCTGCGAAGGCGTCGGGCAAGTAGTCAGTCGGCAAGGGTCGGGTAACACCCGCGATCGCCTCACAACCCGCGCGGCCGCCGTGCGCAACACACTGCGGCCGGCGCGGAAGCGCCGGCCCAACGAAGTGCCGGTCCACAGGGGCTTGCCGGTCTACAGGGGCTTGCCGGTCTACGTGAGTGCCGGGTCCACCCACCAGGGGGACCCGGCGGCCCCTTAGGAGATCAGCCCCAATGAGCGGATTGCCTCCCGCTCCTCGGCCAATTCGGCCGCAGACGCGTCGATGCGGGTCCGTGAGAAGTCACTGATCTCAAGGCCCTGCACGACTTTGTATTCGCCGCCCGCGGTCGTCACCGGAAAGCTCGAGATCAGTCCCTCCTGGACGCCGTAGGAACCGTCCGACGGGATCGCCATCGATACCCAGTCACCGTCCGGGGTGCCGAGCACCCAGTCATGCACATGATCGATGGCGGCACTGGCCGCGGACGCCGCACTCGACGCGCCACGGGCCTCGATGATGGCCGCGCCGCGCTTCTGCACCGTCGGGATGAAGTCACCCTCCAGCCACGTCTGATCGTTGATCGCCTCTGCCGCGTTGGCACCCGCCAGCTTGGCGTGAAAGATGTCGGGGTACTGCGTCGCCGAATGGTTACCCCAGATGGTCACGTTGGTGATGTTTTGCACCGGCGTGCCGGTCTTACGCGATAGCTGCGCGAGCGCGCGGTTGTGGTCGAGGCGAGTCATCGCGGTGAAGCGTGCCGCGGGAATGTCGGGCGCGTGCTGTTGTGCGATCAGCGCGTTGGTGTTGGCCGGGTTACCGACCACCAGCACCCTGATGTCGGAGGCAGCGTGAGCGTTCAGCGCCTGACCCTGCGGCTTGAAGATCCCACCGTTGGCCTCGAGCAGATCGCCGCGCTCCATCCCTGCAGAGCGCGGTCGTGCGCCCACCAGAAGCGCCACGTTGACACCGTCGAATGCCTTGTTCGGGTCATCGCTTATGTCAACGCCGGCCAATAGCGGAAACGCGCCGTCGTCCAGTTCCATCGCGGTTCCCTCGGCTGCCTTCACAGCCTGAGGGACCTCGAGCAACGAGAGTTGCACCGGGGTGTCAGGCCCGAGCAATGCGCCGCTGGCAATTCGGAACAGGATGGCGTAGCCGATCTGCCCCGCGGCACCGGTTACAGCCACTTTCACAGGTGTCTGGGTCACACGTTCATCTCCTGAAGAGTTCGATCTGGCGGGAGGCCAGCCACGCGATCCTACGACAACGCCACGCCATAGACCTCGGTGAGCTTCGCCTTCAGATGGTCGATCAGCGGCGTGACCTGCACCGGTCCACCGACAACCTGTGTCAGCAGTTCGGTGTCGGTGTAACGCGAGCCATGGCGATGCACGCGCTCGCGCAACCACTCGCGGATCTCCCCCAGACGGCCGGCCCTGAGCTGCACGTCCGCGTCCGGGATGTCGACCCGCAACGCCTCCCAAAGCTGGGCCGCAATCAGGTTTCCGATCGCATAAGTCGGGAAGTAGCCCACGAGGCCGACGGACCAGTGCACGTCCTGCATGACCCCATCCGCGTCCGATGGCACCTCCACGCCCAGGTAGGAGCGCATTCGCTCCCGCCAGGCATCCGGCAGGTCAGCCACGTCCAGCTCTCCCGCCAGCAGCGACCGCTCGAGCTCGAAGCGCAGCGCGATATGCAGGCCGTAGGTGGTCTCATCGGCCTCGATCCGGATCAGTGACGGCCGTACCGCGTTGACCGCCCGGAACAGCGTGTCCGGCTCCAGACCGCTCAGCGCCCCGCCCGAGAGCTCGGCGACCGCCGGTGTCAACGCGTCGGCAAACGCGCGACTGCGGCCGACCACGTTCTCCCACAGCCGGCTCTGCGACTCGTGGACCGCGCTGGACCTGATCGAGCCGAGCGGCGTGCGCTGCAGCGACGGGGCGATTCCCGCCTCGTACAGGCCGTGCCCGCACTCGTGCATCGCGCCGTAGAGACCAGTCGGGAAGTAGTCCTCGGCATAGCGCGTCGTGAGCCGAACATCGGTCACGGAGAAGCTCGCTTCGAACGGATGCACCGTGTCGTCCAAGCGCCAGCTGTCGTCTGTGAAGCCCATCCATCGCAGAACCCTGTCGACGAGCTGTCGCTGACCCGTCACCGGATAGCGCACGTGCAGTGGCGCGACGTCGATCTCCCGGCCGTGAAGAGCCTCGATCAACGGCGTCAGGCGGTCCCTCATCTCACCCAGCAGCGCCGCAACATGGGCGGTCTTCATGTCAGGGGCGAAGTCCTCGAGCACAGGATCGTATGGGTCGTCGTAGCCGTCGAAACACGCGATGTAGTCCCGCGTCAGCTCGAAATTGCGCTCGAGCGCGGCTCTGAACGCCGCAAAGTCGTTCTCGGCCCGCGCCGCCACCCAGATGCTGTATCCGTCGGAGGCAGCCCTGGTCCTTGCAACCGCCAGCTCGACGGGTACCTGTCGCTGCTTGTCGTAAAGCCTCCGCGCCTCGGACACGAAGCGCGCGTCGATCGAGTCAGGCGCCGATCCCCCAAGCTCAGCCTCAACTCCCGCGAGCAGCTCGCCGGTCCGGTCGCACGTGAGTCGCTCGTGCGCCAACCGCTCGAGCGTTCCGAGCTGTTCAGTGCGCTGCTCCGCTCCGCCCTCTGGCATGAATGTGCTTCGGTCCCAGTCGAGCACGGCGAGCGTCCGGTGCAGATCTTCCAGCCCGCCCCACCAGTCCCGCAGCGCCGCCAAGTCTGTCTCCATTCCCGCACTCCTATCGCATTACTCGACCTCTGTGCGACCATTGCAGCATGTTCAGACGCGCTCGGTCGATCAAGTTGGTATCGATCGCCGGCATTCGCATCGGGGTCGACGGCACGTGGTTCGCGATGCTGTTCCTGCTGATCTTCCTGCTGTCGAGTTCGTTCCGAGCGGCGCTGCACTCCTCTGACTACGTCGCGTACATGACGACCGTGATCACGGTGCTGCTGTTCTTCGTCTCCCTGATCATTCACGAGCTCGGCCACGCGTTCGCAGCCCGCCGGGAGGGTGTCGAGGTGCAGCGCATCGAGCTGTTCCTGTTCGGGGGCACCACATATATGAGCCGCGACACGCAGACGCCGGGCGAGGAGTTCCGGATCGCTGCAGCCGGTCCGCTGGGAACACTGCTGTTCATCGCCGTGTGCTTCGCGGTCGACCTCGCACTGGTCGGCCCGCACCGACTCTTCCACGCGATCGAACTCGACGGGTCGGTGCAGATCACGCCGGTGCTGCTCGCCCTCAGCTGGCTGCTGCCGATGAACATCCTGATCTTCGTGTTCAACATCGTGCCCGCCTACCCGCTGGATGGCGGCCGGATCGCACGCGCGCTGATCTGGCGCGTGACCGGCGACAAGCTGCGCGGCACCCGCACCGCGGCGCGCATCGGCGAGGCCTTCGCGATCATGCTCGGAGGCTTCGGGCTCTACCTCACACTGCGCAAGCCGGGATTTGCCGGCATCTGGCTGATCCTGCTCGCCTTCATGGTCTGGCAGTCGGCACGGATGGCCCTGGGCGGGACGGCCGCAGCTTCGCGCGTCCAGGGAGTCCGGGTCGCCGACATCATGGACCACGAGCCCGTGGTCGTTCGCGGCACGACCGGCGTCGAACAGGCGCTCGACGAGTCCTTCCTGCGTTACCAGACCGAGTGGCTGCCCGTGATTGACGGTGACGGTCGGTTCATGGGTATCGCGCATCGCGAGCGCGCGCAGGAGCTGGTCGACAGCGGTCAGGGATGGGCGACTGTCGGATCGATCCTCGAGACCGAGGACAACACAAAGCTCCAGATCGGCGAGCAATGTCCGCTCACCGATGTGCTCATGCTCGACGGCCTGGGGCGGCTGGGCGCCGTGGTCGCGCTCGACGATGACGGCACGCTCACCGGCGTGGTCACGATCGACCAGGTACGGCGGGTGCTGCAGACGGTGCTCGCTTCGCCGGCGGCCCGCTAGCCGCCGGCTCCGACAGCCTCACTCGGGGACGCCGACACGATGCCATCACGGATCAGCAGCTCGGCTATCTGGACCGCGTTGGTGGCGGCGCCCTTACGGAGATTGTCGGCCACGACGAACATCGCCAGGCCGTTGGGGTGCGTCGGATCGCTGCGGATGCGCCCGACGTAGACCTCGTCGCGACCCTCGGAGCGCAGCGGCGTCGGAACGTCCTGCACCACCAGCCCAGGCGCCTGTGAGAGCAGCTCGATGGCGCGTTTCACCTCGAGGTGCTCACGCGTCTCCAGGTTCACCGACTCCGAGTGGCCGGTGCGGACCGGCACGCGGACGCAGGTGACCGCGACCGCGATCGAGTCATCCTCGAGGATCTTGCGGGTCTCGAACATCATCTTGCGCTCTTCATCGGTGTGATCGTCGCCGTCGGCGAAGTTCCCGGCCGCGCCGATCACGTTGAAGGCGATCTGCTCTGGATAGATCCCCGTGTCCGGCACCGGCTCACCGTCGAGCGCCGCACGGGCCTCGGCCTCGAGCGCAGCGATCGCCTTCTGTCCCGTACCTGAAACAGACTGGTATGTCGAGACGATCAGCCGCTCGATCCCGACCTCGCGGTGAATCGGCGCGAGCGCCACCATCAGCTGCATCGTCGAGCAGTTCGGGTTGGCAATCAGGCCGTGGTGGCCGCGTAGCGCGTGCGGGTTGACCTCGGAGACGACCAGCGGCACCTCCGGATCACGGCGAAATGCCGAGGAGTTGTCGATCACGGTCGCGCCGGCCTGCACGAACCGAGGGGCCCACCGCTTTGAGGTGCCGCCACCGGCAGAGAACAGCGCGATGTCGATGCCGCCCAGATCTGCGTCTTCGCCCAGTGCGAGCACCGTGCGACCATCGATCACCCTGCCCGCGGAACGGGCGGTGGCGAACAGGACGATCTCATTGTCACGGTCAAGACCCCGCTCCTTCAGGCACTGAAGCATCACCGTGCCGACGGCGCCGGTGGCGCCGACAACAGCGATGCGGTACCGACTCATCGCGCCTCCTGGCCGAGCGGCAGTTCCTCACGGGCCTCGGCGGCCGACAGCCCGAACGCGGCGCATAGCGACTTCACGGCGCGCGGCACCGCATCCGCGCGGATCACGCATGAAATCTTGATCGGCGAGGTCGAGATCATCTCGAGGTTGATCTTCTCGTCGGCAAGCGTGCGAAAAACCTTGGCCGAGACCCCGGGGTGCGACTTCATGCCCGCGCCCACGATCGAGACCTTTCCGATCTGGCGGTCGGTCTCGACCTTCAGCCCCTGCTCGGCGATCACCGGCTTCAGCGCCACCTCGGCGTCGCGCAGATCGTCGCTGGCGAGCGTGAAGGAGACCTCGGCCTCTGCCCCCTCGGAGCGAGGCTCGTTCTGGATGATCGTGTCGAGGTTGCAACCGGCAACGGCCAGAGCCTCGAATATCTCGGCAGCGGCACCGGGGCGGTCGGGGACGCCGACAAGCGTGATCCGAGCCTCCTCGGTCGAGTGCGTCACGGCGGTGATCAGCGGATGCTCCATCGTCTCGTCTTCTCCAATCACAACGGTACCGGGGACGTCCTCGAAGCTCGAACGGCAGTGGATACGGACCCCGTGCGTACGCGCGTACTCGACCGCGCGCAGCTGCAGCACCTTGGCGCCCGAGGAGGCCATCTCGAGCATCTCCTCGAAGCTGACCTGCGTCAGCTTGCGAGCCGTGGGGACTATCCGCGGATCGGCGCTGAACACACCGCTCACGTCGGTGTAGATCTCGCATACCTCGGCGTTCAGGGCAGCCGCCACGGCAACGGCGGTGGTGTCAGAGCCGCCGCGCCCGAGCGTCGTCACGTCCCGGCTGGTCGAGACGCCCTGGAAGCCGGCGACAAGGACGATCATTTCCCCGTCGAGCGCCTCGACGATGCGCTCCGCGCGCACATCGATGATCCGCGCCCTGGTATGCGAGGTGTCGGTGACGATCCCGGCCTGCGAGCCTGTGAGGCTGATGGCCCGGTGGCCGAGGTCATTGATCGCCATCGCGCACAGCGCGCACGAGATGCGCTCGCCCGTCGACAGCAGCATGTCCATCTCACGTGGGTCGGGATGCGGGGAGACCTCCTCGGCTGCCTGGATCAACTCGTCGGTCGTGTGGCCGCGCGCCGACAGCACAGCGACCACGCGCTTGCCCTGCTCGCGCTGGGCGACGATCCGCCTCGCCGCGCGCTTGATCCGCTCCGCGTCTGCGACGGAGGTACCGCCGAACTTCATCACGACTGTCCCCTGGGGCAACATCTGCCCTGAGGTTACGAAGTCAGAGCGCCCGGCGTCCCGAGAAGGCGCGGCCGAGCGTGAGCTCGTCGGCGTACTCGAGGTCAGCACCGACCGGCAGCCCGGACGCGAGCCGGGTGACCGCCACCTCAGATGAGATCGCACGGATGCCGGCGGCGATATGCAGGGCGGTCGCCTCGCCGGTGGTCGTCGGGTTGGTGGCGATCACGACCTCGCGCACCCGCTCCGCAGCGTCAGCGACTCGCCTGTACAGCTGCTCGATCTTGAGGTCCTCGGGATCGATCCCGTCAATCGGTGAGAGTGCACCGCCGAGCACGTGGTAGCGGCCTCGGAACTCGTGTGTGCGCTCGATCGAGATCACGTCGACGGGCTCCTCGACCACGCAGATCAGATCGGTGTCGCGACGCTCGTCCTCGCAGATCCGGCAGCGCGGGCCCTCGGCGAGGTTGAAGCAGATCTCACAGAGCCCGATCCTCTGCTTGACCTCGCGGATCGCCTCAGCAAGCGCGAACGCATCCTCCTCGCTGGCGCGCAGCAGGTGAAACGCAAGCCGCTGCGCGGTACGCCCGCCGACTCCCGGCAGCTTCGAGAGCTCGTTGATCAGCCGCTGCAGCGGCGGTGCGTAGGTGCTCACAGACCGCTCGGAAGTCCTGGGCTCAGAAGCCGGGCAACCCCAGGCCGCCGAGTCCGCCCGGACCGCCGAGTCCGCCGGTCGCGGCGCCGAGCTTCTCCGCCGCCAGATTCTGTGCTGCCTCGAGACCCTGGTTGACCGCGGCCAGCACCAGGTCCGAAAGCATGTCGGCGTCATCGGGATCGATCGCCTCCGGAGCAATCTTCAACGACTTGAACACGAGCTCCCCGGTGACTTCGACCGTGACCGCGCCACCCCCGGCGGTGGCCTCGACCACCTCGTGCTTCAGCTCCTCCTGGGCCTTCGCCATGTCGGCCTGCATCTTCTGGACCTGCTTCATCATCTGCTGCATGTTGGGCTGCGGCATCAGCTCTCCTGCTTCTGGTCGTCTTGCAGAATCTCCTCGGCTCCGAACTCGTCGACGAACCGCTGAACCAGCTCCTCGTCGCTCATCGGCGTCGGTGTCGGCTCCGGCGTGGCGTCGGCCTCGGCCTCGGACGGCGCCTCCGACAACTCGAAACGCAGCGTCAGCGTCGAGCCGGTCACGTTACGCACAGCCTCGGCGGTTGCCCGTCGGTAGTCGTCCTGCTCAGCCTTGCGCTTGTAGAAGGCGGCCTCGGACGGGAAGCTCACCACCAGCTCGCGCTCGGTGACGGCGCTGGGGATGGCACCCTCCAAGATCACACCCAGCATCGCGTTGCCGCCTCGCACCAGCTCGACCACAGCCGGCCACATCTTCATCATGTCCTGTAGGTCTGTGGGTTCGGGGGTGTCTGGATCCCGCTGCGCTTGAGGATTCTCTGAAAAGGCAGAGATTGCCTTTTCAGAGAACTCGAACGACAGCGGGAGCATCAACCGAATCAGGGACTGCAGGAAACGGCTCCGGAGATGTGGCCGGGGTGGTCGAAGCGGCGGCGGGCTCACTCTCAAGCTCATCGGCGAGTGCGCTGAGCGCGTCGGGCTGCTGCCGCTGGAGGCTGGGCGACTCCGATGGGACCGCCGTCTCCGGAGCGGCTTCGTCTACGGGCATTTCCGGCTCAGGAGCGGTTGCGGGTGGTTGTGCGGACGTGGCCTCATCGGTCGCGACGACACTCGGGCTCTGCACCGGCGTCGGCGCGGCTGATGCGGTCACAGGCCGCAATCCACCTCTCTCCAACCGCTCAATTCGAGCCAGTAGGGCCGACACGGAAGGGTCCATCTCGGGAGCGGCGGCCTTGATCAGGACGAGCTCGAGCTGGATGCGGGGCTGTGCGCCGTTCGCACTCGCATCCAGAGCGGAGGAGACGAGCTCGAGCAGTCGCACCGCGTCGGTCTGCGCGAGGGTGGCGGCCTGCTGTGCCAGGCGCTGATCCCGATCCGGCGTGACTCGCAGCTCCGCAGGCACCTCGCCGATGATCTGAACGGTGAGGAGCTCACGCGCGTGCACCTCGAGGTCGCGTAGCACCTGGCCCGGGTCGCGACCCGAAGCAGCGAGTCCGGCTGCCGCTCGCAGTGCCGCCGCCGGGTCACGCGCGACGATCGCGTCAACAGCAGCGAACAGCTGCTCGGCGTCGGCGACACCGAGTACTGCGAGCACGTCCTGCGGCCTGATCGTCTCGTCACCGGCATAGGTGACGAGCTGCTCGAGCGTGCCGAGCGCGTCCCGGAACGAGCCGGTCGCGTGGCGCGCGATCAGCGCGGTGGCGCCTTCCTCGATCGAGATCGACTCGGTCTCTGCGACGCGCCGGACGACTGTGGCGACCTGCTCGGCCGAGGGCCGGCCGAAGTCGAATCGGTGACAGCGGTCAACGACCGTCGGCAGGATCTTCTGAGCCTCGGTCGTAGCGAGCACGAAGACCGTGCGCGGCGGTGGTTCCTCAAGTGTCTTGAGGAACGCGTTCCATGCCTGTGTCGAGAGCATGTGCGCCTCGTCGAGGATGTAGACCTTGTGGCGGCCGGAGATCGGCGCATATGCGACCTTCTCGCGCAGGTCACGGATGTCATCGACCGAGTTGTTGGAAGCCGCGTCCATCTCGATCACATCGAGCGATGTTGCGCTCGCGATCGCCACGCAGGAGTCACACACACCGCAGGGCGACACGGTCGGGCCGTTCACGCAGTTGAGGCAGGCGGCCAGGATCTTGGCCATGCTCGTCTTGCCGGTCCCCCGCGAGCCGACAAACAGATACGCGTGATGGATCTGGTCGCGCTCGACGGCGTGCGAGAGGGTGCGGACGACGTGCTCCTGGCCGACCACGTCAGCGAAGGTGCGGGGTCGGTGACGTCTGTAGAGCGAGGGACCCGCGGACACCACATCGAGTCTAGGTCAGAACGCCGTCTGACCCATTCAATGGCAATTTAGTTCCGCATAGCGAAGTGGATTGCCAAAGAGCGGTGGAGCGACAGCTCGGCGGCCGAAGCAGCTACGGCCTGGCCCGGCGCCCGAAGCAGCGGCGAGGGCGCCGCAGATCAAAAAGGATCGTGCACCCTCCTCTGTGGTGTCGGTTCGCGGCTCGGTCGCTCTGGATGACTCCGATTCGGCTCCCCCTACGCGCCTGGAGGTGACCGCTTAAGGCTGCTTCCTTCCGGACCTGACCTGGTTCACGGGCCTTCATCGCCTTGGGACCGGACCATCACCGCCATACCAAAGGACTTCAACCGCGGACGTTCACCCCTCGGGAGGGGATTCAGCCCCGCTTGAGCGGATTGCGAGTTACAGGGCACCGCTAGCACCCCGCCTAGCACGATCCGCTCTGGATCGTAGAGCCTGAGCCGTCGATCTCCTAGCCTGCTCATGTTCCTCAGGCACCTGCCGATACTCTGAGCGGTCATGGCTATCGGTGTTGTGGGTCTCGGGTATGTCGGTCTGCCGCTGGTCGTCGCGTTCGCGCAGGCCGGTGAGGAGGTCATCGCGGTCGATGTCGACCAGCGCAAGGTCGACTCGGTCACGGCCGGCGAGTCCTATATCGAGGACATCCCCTCGGACGTGCTGCAGGCCGTGCTGCCGAACGTTCACGCCAGCACGCACTACGCGCCGCTCGCACGCACCGAGGCGATCATCGTCTGTGTCCCGACCCCGTTGACGGACAACCGCGAGCCCGACCTCGAGCCGCTGCGGCAGTCCGCGGACGCGCTCGCGCATGTTGTCCAGGCCGGCCAGCTGATCGTGCTGGAGTCAACGACCTATCCGGGCACGACCCGAGACCTGCTGGTGCCGGCGCTCGAAGAGCACTCCGAACTCAAGGTCGGTCGCGATCTCAATGTCGCGTTCTCGCCCGAGCGCGTTGACCCCGGCCGCACCGATTACACGCTGCGCAACACCCCGAAGGTGATCGGCGGGATCACGGAGGTCTGCGGCGATCGCGCCGCCGAGCTCTATGGTCGCGTGTGCGAGCAGATCGTGAGGGTCTCCACTCCCGAGGCGGCGGAGATGACCAAGCTGCTGGAGAACATCTTCCGGTCGGTGAACATCGCCCTGGTGAACGAGATGTCGATCGTTGCCAACCGGATGGGCATCGACATCTGGGAGGTCGTCGAGGCCGCCAGCACGAAGCCCTACGGGTTCATGCGCTTCGAACCGGGGCCTGGAATGGGCGGCCATTGCCTCCCGGTCGACCCGTTCTACCTGACCTGGCGGGCCCGCGAGTTCCAGATGTCAACCGAGTTCATCGAGCTCGCCGGCAAGATCAACCAGCAGATGCCCTACCACTGTGTCCAGCGGATCGAGCTCGCGCTCAACGACGTCGCCAAGCCGATCAGGGGCTCGAAGATCGCGGTCCTCGGCGTCGCCTACAAGGGCGGAATCAGCGACATCCGTGAATCCCCTGCGCTACGAATCGTCGAAGTGCTGCTCGATCGCGGCGCCGACCTGGTCTACCACGACCCGTATGTGCCGGAGCTGCACAAGCTCGGGCTGAGGAGCACCGCGTTGAACCAGGCCGTCGCGGGCGCGGACGCGGTCGTGCTCGTGACCGCCCACCCGGGCATCGACCATCTGCAGATTGCGGATCAGGCCTCACTCTTCGTCGACCTGCGCGGCATCACCCGCGGTCTCGACGGCGACCATCTGGTGCGGCTGTAACCCGCTCGATATAACGGGGACATGGACCCCGTTGAGCGGATCGTCGGCGCCGGCCATATCGAACGCGACGTCTGGCTCGAGGACGCGAGCGGTGTCGGTGGCGCCGCCCCGTTGCTCGCGCGACCAGGCAGCGCCTCGGAGACGCGCGACCTTGTCGCCTGGGCCTACGGTCATGACGTTGCGATTGTCCCCGTCGGGGGCGCGACCGGTCTCGCTGGCGGGATCGCCCCTGTTGCCGATGGGCCGGTGATCGCGATCGCCCTGAACCGCCTGAACAGGGTGCGCTCATTCGATCCGTTGCTGTGGCGCATGGAGGTTGAGGCCGGCGTCACAACCGAGACGGTCGCGCGGCTGGCGCGAGAGAACGGGCTGTTGTTCCCGCCGGATCCGGGAGCGCCCGAGCAGTCACAGATCGGTGGCAACCTCGCGACCAATGCGGGCGGGCCCCACGCGTTCAAATACGGCGTCACGGGCCACTGGGTGACGGGCGTGGAGGCTGTGATCGCGCCCGGAAAGCTGGTGCGATTCGGCGGCCCGGTGCGCAAGGACGTCGCCGGCTATGACCTGCGGAGCCTCCTGATCGGCAGTGAGGGCACACTCGGGATCATCACCGCCGCATGGCTGCGGCTGACACCTGCCCCGCCCGCCGCGATCCCGGTGATCTGCGGGTATGACTCGATCGCGCAGGGAGTCGAGGCGATCGAGGCTGCACTTGCGTCTGACGTTGTCCCGGCTGCGCTCGAGTATCTGCAGGGCAGCTGCCTCCAGCATGCCCCGCCGCCATTCTTCGACGGGCCCGTTCCGGAGTTCATGGTGATCTGTGAGGCCGAGTCCCAAGGCGAGCGCGACGCGCTGCTCGCCGCGCTCGGTCGCGAGGCCGCGGTGCATGAGCCGAGCGAGGTGTGGCGCTGGCGCGGTGGCGTCTCGCTGGCGCTGCAAGCCGCGCGGGGAGACAAGCTGTCTGAGGACATCGCGGTGCCACTCGACCGCCTGCGGGAGGCGATCGAGGGCACGCTCACGATCGGCGCTCGCTACGGAATCGAGGCCTGCTCCTGGGGTCATGCGGGCGACGGCAACCTGCACTCGACCTTCCTCTACGACCGGGGTGACAGCGAGGAGCTCGCCCGCGCCCGCGCGGCGGGGGAGGATCTGTTCGACCTCTCCAGAGAGCTCGGAGGCACCGTCAGCGGCGAGCACGGGATCGGGCTGCTCAAGCGTGGGCAGCTCCTGGGCCAGTGGACGGAGGCGGCGGTCGGCGCGCACGAGGCGATCAAACACGCGCTCGATCCCAAGGGTCTGTTCAACCCGGGAAAGAAGGAGCCCCGTCCGGCGGCGGGGAACACGCGCACAGCCCGCGGTTTTCCCGCGGATGCGAGCCGTACCGGCCGGCGCGAACTCGGCGGCTGAGTTCTGAGGTGAGCCCAGCCTCCACGGCCGAGAATCGTCGTATAACGACGGAGCGGAGGACCACATGGCCGACAGCCACCACAGCTTTCCAATCGAATCCCAGCCTGCAGACGTAGCCGACCCGACGCCGGAGGCGAACGATCGGACACGTAGGTTCATTGGCCTCTCAATCCTCGGAATGCTCGCTCTGGTGCTGGCGCTCATCGGCCTGGACGTCGCTGTCGTCGACGGCGCGCAGAACCCACCGCCGCGCCCGATCATCAACAGGCAGGTGGTCAAGGTCGCTGGCACAGCTCAGATCGAGCGAACCATGTATCTGTCCGTCTCCCCAGGTATCAAGCCCGGACCCGACGGCAAGCTGCACGACGCCTTCAGCGTCACGAGCTTCGAGGTCCGCGCAGGCCAGCCGATGAAGCTGGTGATCGACAACACCGACGACGCTCCCCACAGCATCACCTCGCCAGCGGCAGGTTTGAACCTCCTGGTCAAGCCCGGAACACACACATACACCCTGATCGTCCACAGTCAGGGCGTGTTCAGCTGGTACTGCAGCCTGCCCTGCGACCCATTCTCGATGGCCCACGTGGGCTACATGCGCGGCACGATCACCTCGGTATGAATCAGCCAGGCGTTCCTCCCGCTAAAGTCCTCGCGCACACCAAGGGCGCGTAGCTCAGCGGGAGAGCGCTCGCTTCACACGCGAGAGGTCGGTGGTTCGAAACCACCCGTGCCCACTGAAAATCCGGCTTAGTCCAGGCCTCACAAATCGACCCGTTGGCCATTACTGGCCAATTGCAAGCGCGTGGACTTCCCCGGTTCGGCGGTAGATCAGTGTGGCTACAAGCCGCGGGAAGTCCAACTAACCCGAGGCCTGCAGAGCGGCCACCCCGGCCACGGTTCCGGCGCGCAGCATGTGCCGCAACGCCGCACGATCGTGGTCAAGGTAGTACTGCAGAAAGGCCGTCGTAACCCCCTCGACTGACGCAAGCTCGCGTCTGTCGCTGGTGTAAGGCCCAATGTGGCTTCCACCCAACAGCTGCAGCAGGAACTTCGGCCGTGGTGCGGGGTTGAAAAACGCGGACGTGGCTGACGGCAGGTTGACGACATCCGCGGTGCCCTGTGTCGCTAATAGGGGCGGACCACCGGGGGCGATCTTGAACGCCGGCAGCATTGGGATCTCCGCTCCTGAGAGGATTAGTGCGGCTTGCAGATGTGGGTCACGCAGCGACGGATCGTAAGCCAGGGCAAGCGCTGTATCACCACCGTCGGAGTGACCCGCCACAGCGACCTCGTTTGGGTCGACGTGACCATGCAGCGGGCCATTGGGCCGGGCTGCGAGATGCAGCAGGCTTGAGATGACAAACCGCATGTCTGCCGGCTGATTCGGAAGGTCATTCTCGTCCGGGCCTCCAGGCGCCCCTGGGTTCTCGAGGGGGAAGATCGGTGACGCGACAACGAACCCGGCGCTGGTCCAGTACCGCAGTAGGCGTGAGTAGACGCCGGGCATGATGTCGAAGCCATGGCCGAAGACGATCAGCGGGAACCGGCCAGCAGCCGGCGAACCAGTGGTGGTGTCGGTGCTCCGGCTTCCACGGCTGGCCTTGACCGTCGGGAAGCGCACCACCGTGGTGAGCGGGCGCGGCACCACCTGGCCCCCAGGCAGCGTAATCGTGCGAGTGCGGTCGACCAGATGGAGCGTGATCACTCCGACGGCATACGTCCCGGCTGATGGCGTTCTCAGTGCCCGACCGCGAGCGGAGCGGCCGGGCTTCGTCGAGGGGTGAGTGTCGTCCCGGGAGGGCTGGGTCTGATGTCCAAGGCGCTTTACAGGCGCCGGTGAGATCAGATCGGTTGCCAGCAGTGCGATGACGGCGATCGCAGCACCGATTGCTGCAACGGCCAGCGCACGTTGCCGACGCAGTTGCCTCCGCCGCCGGGACGAAGCTTCATCGCGTCGCTTTGCAGTAGCGGTGTGATCTGAGCGCGGCATCGAGGCTCTGCTGGAGTCTTTCAGCTAAAAACCGGTGACAGATTAGAGCTGTCTCACCTCCTCTTGATGCTAGATCCAGGTTCCAACGCTTACGTTCCGGCCATGGAGCGGACATTGGGTCGGAGGCGGCTTGTCGCGCTGGGTGGCACTTCGCTGAGATGGCGTGCCCGCCGGGATCAGCGTCACGCATCTCACGTTGACGAGTTGGCCGGCTCGCGCGGCTTCGAACGGCTGCGGGACGAGCTGCTCTCCCGGGCACAGCCAACCGCGGAAGACCGGGTACTCGATCTCGGCGCCGGCACGGGACTGCTCGCGCTCGCTGTGGCGCCGAGGGTCGCTCGCGTGACCGCCGTCGACAGCTCGCCGGCGGTGTCCCGGCTGCTCGAGGCAAAGGCCCGCCAACTCGCAATCACGAACCTCACCGTGACCGTCGCTGACGCCAGGAGTCTGCCATTGGCGAACTCCTCGATCGACCTTGCCGTGTCCAACTACTGCCTGCACCATGTCAGCGACGAGGACAAGCTCGTCGCATTGCGCGAACTCGCGCGGGTGCTTCGTCCGGGAGGCAGGCTTGTGCTCGGGGACATGATGTTCAACATCGGATTCCGCACCGCGCGAGACCGTCGGGTCGTTGCCAACCTCGCGACGTCGATGTTGCGGAGTCATCCGGCCGGGTTTCTACGGCTGCTCATCAACGTCGTCAAGACCCTTTTTGCGCCGTCGGAACACCCGGCAAGTGCTGAGTGGTGGGCGCGGGCGCTGAACGAGAGCGGCTTTGCCGGCGTGTCGGTTGAGGCGCTTGAGCACGAGGGAGGAATCGCATGCGCCCGGTGGCCAGGATGACCGCCCAGAGCCGGCCGTCCACGGACACCATAGTGAGCCTTAAGTGAGCTCGAGTCCGTGATCCGCCAGGTCGGACGGAGCCTGCGGGAAGCAAGCTCCGGGGCCATCGACACGACCGCGCGAAGATGAGCCAGGCTGCTGCCGCACGAAAAGCTGACGGAGAGCCCGCCGGTGCTGGCGGCGCAGGGGCGGCCGATGCGCCAGACCTGCTGATGCTTTCCCAGACAGGCCCGCGATCGTTTACACGGTCTGAGATCGAAGACATCGAGCTCTTGCTTCCGTACCTCTCGTACTCCGGCGGACGGCTGGCCGCCCACGGGACTCCGCTGATGGATCTATGGGATGGGCGGCGGCCGCTGCTGCTCTATGTGCCGGATCGAGCGGTCGACAATTACCGGAGTATCCAAACGGCCTTCGGTCGGCATTTTGATGTCTCGATCAGATGCGCGATCAAGGCTTGCTACGTCGGCGGAGTGCTCTCGGCCTTGCGGGCTGCGGGAGCGGGCGTGGAGGTCTCGAGTGAGCTCGAGTGGCGGATTGCACAGCGCGTGGGATTTCCGCCCAACCTGACCGTGGTCAACGGCATGTGCCGTCCGGCCGCGCACCTGCAGCGATTGGTCAGCGAGGACGGATTGCTGATCGACGTTGACAGCGAGGAGGAGTTGGAGCACATCGAATGGGAAGCTCAGCGTCAGGGCGTGAGGCCGAAGATCATGGTCAGGGTGAACCCGCTAGCTCCGGACGCGTTCTTCTCTGAGCGCTCCAAGCTCGGGGTGGGTGCCGACGAGGCCTCTCGGCTGCTCGAGCAAGTCGCGCGGTCAACTCATCTGGATCTCAACGGCCTGCATGCGCACCAGTTGGTGCGATGCGCCAACCCGGAGCAATTCGCGCTTCTCGCGCAGCGGATGGGAGAGATCCGTGACGAGTTCACAGCGACCAACGGCACGAGCTTGGAAACGCTCGATCTCGGCGGTGGAATCGAAGCGCGCTACCTACTCGAGCGCGCCGGCCACACGATCGATGACTTTGCCGATGCGGCTCGCGATGCTCTCGGCGGGGCCGGCCAACTTCATCTCGTGCTCGAGCCTGGCCGATACATCTTCGGCGATGCTGCACTGGTCCTCACCGGGGTGATGGGCACAAAGCGCAAGTCTGGTCACGATTGGCTCATCGCCGAGGTCGGCTGCAACCTGCTGCCACCAACCTCGGATCGCGCCTATCCGGCATTGCCGCTTCGCTTTGAAGATGAGCAGACCTGGAAACGCTGGCACGTGGCCGACCCAACCCCTGCGCCTTCGCGTTTGTGCCTGGACGCGATGCTGCCGTCTGGCGCCGTAGCCGATGGCATTGCTTTGATCGGCTGCGGGGCCTACACCGCGGTGCGGGCGTCGCTCTGGAGCACTGACCTTCCGGAGATCGGGCTACTGGAGGACGCCGGAGTCGAGATGGTGTTCGACCGCGCGGGCCAGGATATGGCGTTTAGGGCCCTCTACGGCATCGATCTCGCCGACGCAGACTGGAGTACTCGTTGAACCAACCAGGGAGCCTTCACTGCTGGCATCACGACCAAGATGCCGTTGCGATCAGCGTAGTCAATCTCACCGAGGTACTGATCGCCCGCTCAGCGGACACTCGGAGGGCTCGCCACCGCACGGCGCGCGATCGCCGCCCTCGGTGTGACGGTCCACCAGCCCAACGAGGCGATCGCCGTCGAGGCAGCACGACTCCGGCACCGCCACCCCTCAACCTCCCCGGCGGTTACTGCCTGGCCACCGCGAAACACACCGGTTCCGCGCTCGCGTCCTTCGATCACAAAATCCTGAAAGCCGCCAAGCGCGAAGGCATCACCGTCGCCTGAAGCGGTCACGGCCCGCACCGCAGACAACCACCCAGTACACGGCAAGTCCGCTCCTCCCACTCCGCAAATGTGGTCGCGCAGTCTCGAATCTCGCCCGTAGCCGCCGACGACAGCCAGGGTGATCACCCCGTAGACCATCTGCTCATCTGCGTTGCTGTAGCCCTTGCCGAGCAGGACAGTGCTGAGAACGGTCAGCACCAGAGCGCCGATCACGGTCTTCCAATAGTTCCCGCGGGCGCCGAACGCGGTACCGCCGACGATCACGGCCGCCAGTCCCTCGAAGAGGTATGGGTTACCGAGCGATACGTTGCCTGAGCCTGCGTAGCCGGCGATCAGGACACCGAGTACGCCGCCCACGCGGCGCTGACAGCAAATGTCGCGATCCAGACTCTCAGCGTGTTGACGAGGGCGAGTTCGGCTGCGATTGGGTTGGCGCCTGTTGCGTACAGTCGACACCCGGCGGCAGTCCGGCGCAGCACGATCCCGATCACGACTACGACCACGGCCCAGATCACCACGACTGGCTGGATGCCGACACCAAAGATCAGCCGGTGATCATTGGATTCTCGCATCCGGAGATTCCGCGCACGCACAGGCCCGTCAACCCCGCGGGACCGCCAAACGGCTCGCCCGTGCGATCAGATAGATACCGAGTCGGCAATGAGCGAGGTCGAGACACCGCACTCCCGTACTTGCGAACATGCGGCACGGAGACATCACTCGAGGCGGGGCTCTACGTGGCTTTGTGTTTCAGACGCGGCGGGATCTCGTATGTAAACCGCGTGGTCCTTGGACAAGCGGGCCATGCGCATACCAGCAGATCAACAAGGAGGAACGGATGGCGGCTGATTCAGGCACTCAAGCAGAGCGGTACGACGAGGGACTCGCGGTGCGGCGCGAGGTTCTGGGTAGCGCATATGTCGACCGGGCACTCGAGGGCACGACAGAGTTCACCGAGCCAGTGCAAAAGCTGGTGACCGAGTATTGCTGGGGCGAAATCTGGACCCGATCACAACTGGACCGTCGGACGCGTAGCCTGGTTAACCTCGGCATGCTCACCGCCCTGGGTCGCCTTCATGAGTTTGGGCTCCATGTGCGCGGAGCCGTGAGTAACGGATGCACGCGGGAGGAGATCCGGGAAGTACTTCTGCAGACGGCGATCTATTGCGGAGTTCCAGCTTCGCTCGAGTCCTTCCGCGTAGCCGAGGAGGTGTTGGCCGAGGTCGACGGCTGACGATCCACGGGGCTAATGAGGCCGGCGAGACTGATGTCGTCAAGCTCCCGGGGGAGCCTGACGACACCGACGTGGTCGCGGCTTCCTTGCCCCGCCTGGGAAGCGGAGAGCCACCTCCACCAGCACACTGACGAAAAGCGGACGGTGTTCAGAGCGTCGCGCCTGACCTTAAGTCGCCCCAACTGCTCGCGGAACCCCGGTAATGCGCTCACACTGGGTAACGGTTTGTGCTTATAGCGTCGTCATTGCGATTTCGGCGACTTGTGTGGGTGTGCGTCCGACTTGGACGCCGCGGGCTTCTAGGCTGTTTTGGCGGTGGCGGACCATGGGTGCCTGAGATGATCGCGCCGGCGTGTCCCATTTGTTCGCCGGGTGGGGCCGTGAACCCGGCGATGTAGGCGACGACGGGTTTGGTCACGTGTTCGGCGATGTAGTCTGCTGCTTGTTCCTCGGCGTTACCGCCGATCTCGCCGCACATCACTATCAGTTCGGTTTCGGGGTCGGTTTGGAACAGGGGCGGGCACGTCGATGAAGTCGGTGCCTGGGACGGCGCAGCGGCCACTCAGCTGCTGGACTCGGCGACCGACCCACCCTCAGACGCCCGTCGGCTGGTGGCCCAACGGCCATCCGGTATAGGCCTCGGCGAGGTATGTGCGACCCGCATCCGATTCCAGCACCGTCCGCAATTCACCCAGCTGTCGCAGACGATCGAACTCGGTCGCGTCGGGGCTCGAGTGGAGCATGGTCGTCATCCACCATGAGAAGTGCTGCGCCTTCCAGATCCTGGGAAGGACGTCGTGCTCGTAACGATCGAGCAGCCGTGAGTCGTCCTCGTTGAACAGCTCCTCGAGCGCGTCGGCGAGCACGACCACGTCGGCAACGGCAAGGTTCATCCCCTTGGCGCCGGTTGGCGGCACGGTGTGCGCGCTGTCGCCGACGAGCGCAACGCGATCGTTGAGCAAACGGCGGGCGACGAAGCTGCGAAACCGAAGCACATCACGCTGAAAGATCGGTCCCTCGTTCAACGGGTGCGGCGCGACTCGCATGCGCAACTGCTCCCATATCTCCTCATCAGTCATCGCGCCAGGATCCATCTCAGGATCACACTGCAGGTACATGCGCTGCACGGACATGCTGCGCTGGCTGAGCAGCGCAAACCCGTGTGGGGAGTTGCTGTAGATGAGCTCAGGCGAACTCGGCGGAGCCTCACACAGGATCCCGAACCAGGCGAACGGATACTCGCGGAAATATCCGTTCGCCGCCGACCCGCAAACCGCCTCCCGCACGACACTGCGTGACCCGTCCGCACCAACGACAAACTCGGCATCGATAGTGACAGCACAGCCATCCGAATCAATTGCACGGATCGCGAGGAGATCCGAAGCCCGCTCGACCGCGTTTGCCGTTACACCAAAGCGGATGTCCTGCCCCTCGCGCAAACGGATTGCAAGGAGGTCACGCAGGACCTCGTGCTGAGGGTATAACCACACACTGCGTCCACAGCTTGCTCGGAAGTCGATCCGGTGGCCCTCACCGGAGAAGCGCAGCTCGATCCCGTCGTGTCGATACCCATCCTCGAGGACACGCGTCGAAGCGCCACTCTGCGAAAGCACCTCGACAGTGCCCTGCTCCAGGATCCCGGCACGAACGGTCGTCTCGACTTCCTCGCGCGTGCGGCTATCGAGCACGACCGACTCGATCCCGGCGCGAGCCAGCAAATGTGACAGCAACAGTCCAGCGGGGCCAGCGCCCACTATGCCCACACGAGTACGGCTGCTGGTCACTTTGTCTCCTGCATGTCCAGCATGCTCCGTTCTCGCCCTCAAGGTTCATTGATTGCTCGATGCTGAGCGTCTCACCGGACATTGACAGAGAGGGGACGACCCTGAGGTGATCGAGCATGGCGGCAGCCGCGCCCTGCTCGTCGCGTGCATCAATCGCGTCGAGGATCCGCCTGTGACCCTCCAGCGAGGGGGGCGCACGTCCTATGCCGGTTCAACGACGCGGTTCTGGATCGGGCAATCGGCTTCGCCAGCTGTTGCATCAGGTCCTCGAGAAGCGCGTTGTCCACCGCACGGGCGATACCGGCGTGGAACTGCTGATCCGCAGCGGAGGGATCGCGGTCCCTACGGATTGCCGCTTCCATTTCGTTGCAGGCATTCAGCAATCCGTTCACGTCGTCCGCTGACCGTGTCCGCGCACCCAGACGTGCGAGATGGGTTTCGAGCGCCTCGCGAACCTCCATGATCGCCGGCAACTGCCGCTGGGTGGCAAACAGCTTGACCGCCAAATCTGGCGATATCTCGCCGACCTCCCGTATCAGGGACACGCCGTCACCGCGCCGTGGTTCGACGATTCCAGCCGTGCGGAGAACCACCAGCGCCTCGCGAATGGAGGCATGGCTCACCCCCAGCCGCTTGGCAAGATCGCGCTCGGCCGGGAGTCGCTCGCCAGGCGTCAACCCGTCGTCTTCGATCAGGATTCGCGGTCGCCTGGCCACATGTTCGTAGAGCGGAGTCTTCACCGCAGCCGATCCTATGCGCTCGGCGTGAGTGCAGCGCCACGTCTGCCGGTGAGTGGAACGCTGCGCAAGGTTCGCTAGCCGCACACGTGGTGAGCGGCCGAGCGGGCGGTCACGATCCCGTGGGCGACGCCGAAAACCCCACCAGCGCCGCGGGCTCGAGCCTGAGCTCATCGCAGTTTCTGCCGCCGCCCCGGCGCTCCCATACAGAATCGCTGACGCACTCTCTGGGGCAAGGACTGAGAAGTAACTGGATGGCACCGCCCGGAGCGCATCATCAGAGGCCAGTGCAAGGGCCCCACCCGACACGCCTTCACCTATCAACCGCGATGTCACGGGCACGCTGGCCGCGGCCACCGCCCTGATGAGCGCTCCGATCGCGTTGCCAATCCCAGCCATTTCGGCAATCTCGTCGCTCGCGGCGCCTGGCGCGTCAATCAGCGTCAGTACCGGAATCCTCAGGGGCTCGGGGAGGTTGACTAGTCGCGTAGCCGTCCGGAACCCAGCCGGGCTCTTCGTGGTCAAGGCGCGCAGGCCAAACTCGCGGCCGCCCGCCGTTTGAAAGAGCACGCAGACCGTGCCGAGAAGGTCGCCGGGCAGATCGAGCAGCGCCTGGCCGGAGAGAAGATCACCGACCGGCTGGTGTCGATGTTCGATCCGACGCGCGCCCGATCCGGAAAGGGAAGCTACGCGCGCCGAACGCCACGACCCGGCGAAGCGTCTCGGCGATCAGCGGAACGGCCCGATCGTCGACACCGTAAAAGGTGTTGCGTCCGCTCCTCGATGCGACCAGCAACCCACGTCGGGCGAGCCGGTTCAGGGTGGCGCGAGCGCTCGGTGTGCTGACGCCAAACTCAGCCGGGAGCTTGACCAGCGCCGCAAACGGGATCTTCTCGGGGCGACCGGACCAGTAATGACCGAGGAGCGTCATCAGCAGATGCTGTGGCGTTGCGCCGCTCCGTGCACGAGGCAGACGGCCGTCGCCGAGGTTCACGACGTCGGAGGCATCGACGTCCCCGCGCGCGGTGGCGGCTGAGTTTGGCCTCACGTAGCGACAGACAACTGAGTGCCCGGGCCGGCCTGACGCGACTACAAGACGCAGCATCCGCACGCGTCTAGCCTGGCGGCCGACGACCGCTTCCAGATCGTCGAGGAACGAGTTGATGAACTGGACGTCATCCTTGGAGCCCAGGTTGCCGTGGCCGCCGACTCTACTCCAAGGGCCCGAAACAGCCGGCAAACGACAGCCGATGTTACGACACCGAGGGAAGGCTTCACTGTCAACTAGGTTGCGGCACCAACAGCTCAGTCGTTGGACAGCCGCTACTGCTCGTAGCCTTCGACGGTGCCGGCGTCACGCTCTGAAGCCCAGTCGGCCGGCTCGCCTGCATCGCGGAGCGCCTGCCGTTGACGTCGCAGGTCCCATAGCCGATCCAGCTCGACGCGGATCTGTTCCAGACGATTGGCGTGCCGGTGTTCGGCGTCCATCCCAGCCGACTCGTCACCCTGAAGCGACTCCCGCTCCGACTCCAGTTGCTCGATCCTGCTCTCGATGTCGCCGTCGGTTGTCATTCAGATCCCTTCGTCGAATGCTGGGACCAGTAACGCTATCCGAGCCGAGGCGCGTCGCGAGCTGGGAGCCCGGACCGAACCCCGGCGAAAAGGGTTGCTGCCTGCTGTTCGACAACAGCGCTGATCGCCGCGGGGACCCGGGGACGCGTGCTCCGGCGCGGAGCGGCGGCGCCTGTCTGCGCCACCGGTGCCGCGGCGGCCGCGGTTCGCCGGGCGGCAGCGGTCCGGCGGGCGGCAAGCAGCCGCATGCTCGCCGCCAGTGCCAGCCCTCCCGCTCCGACGCCGACCCCGAGCGCGCGAACCGGCGCTGCTGACGGGATCGCAAGCGCGTCGCTGACGCTGAACGGCGCGGCAGCGGGCGCGCCGAGCGCCTCGCAGACCATCGCATATCCAAGGTTCGCGCCATCGGCCAGCGCCGCCGCCGAGCGACAGTAGGTTGCAAGCGGTGCCCCGCTGGGAGCGAGCGCCCATACCTGTCCCCCCGCGTCCCAGGAATCCAAGCCGTCAAGTTGCCGCAGATAGCTAGCGCAGCTGCTCGCTCCGCTGCCACGCAACTGCGGATGGCGGACCCGCAGAGCCTTGTCAAGCGTGACCGCCATCAGGCCGCGCCGCCTCGGTACGCGCGGGAGCGTCCGCAGTACGAGGACGTGGGTCGCGCCGTCGGCGATCGCGCGCGCAACAGGAAGCGGCTCAAACACGCAACCGTCGATGAACCGCTCCCCATTCAGCCGGACGGGCCCGCCCGAGCAGAGCGGCACCCGCGCAGAGGCACGTAGGCGATCGCGAAGCGTGCCAAGGCTGGCATCCAGATCCACCGCCTTGCGAGCGTCGAGCGAGGAGGCGATCACGTGCAGCCTGACCGGATTCGAATCGATCGCCGACTCATCCAACGGGACCAGATTCGTAAGCGCATCGTCGATCAGGTAGTCGAGGTTCATCACCGGACCTCCGCGCAGCGCCCGAGCGGGGCTCAGAAAACGCGCCGGCAGCAGCGTCTCCCAGTAGATGGGGGTCGCGGCTTCCGAGCACCCGGCTGCCAGATAGGCGGCGGTGAGCGCACCGGCTGAGACGCCGTAGATGTCGTCGAAGCAGTCGGCGACGCCGAGGTCACGCAGCGCACAGGCCGCTCCCGCACCGACGACACCACGCATCCCTCCGCCTTCGATCACAAGCGCGATGCGCGCGTTGTCACCCCGGCTCCCGGGCCGTGTGCCGCGTCGATCAAGTAACAGCTCCAGGAACTCGCCCATACCCCACCGCCATCCGATCTAAGCCCGCTACTCACATCTCCTTCCGGTGACATAAGCACATGCATGGCCATTGCGGCACGGGCCGTGGACTGGTGAAACCCGCCCCTAACAAATTTCGTCATCAGCTTCGCACTGGAACAATCCCGACGCAACATCGGTCGACAAGCGCCATGGACGCTCGTGCGGCCACCACCTGAGCGGCGATCGCGTCCGCGGCCTGCGCGCCCTCACACGCGCCACCCCGCACCGCCCGCGCGAACGCCTCAGCCTGCAGGCGCATGGAACGCTGGAAGACCTCTTCACCGTCGGCGTCCCACATGAACGGGATGCGCTCGTAGCCGCGAGTACCCCAGATCTCGATCCAGCACGAGTCGGAGTGCGGAAACTGCCGGCCGAGTGAGATCGTCACCGCGGCACCGTTGGAGGTCGTCGCCAGCAGCACGGCCGAGTCGGGGTCGGACTCCGGGCGCGGCTGCGTGCTCGGACCCGCGGGGACTGCCGCGACCGCTTCGAACTCCGCGCCCAGCAACCACCGCGCCTGATCGATCTCGTGCACCCCCATGTCGACCACGATCCCGCCGGCATGGGCGCGAAACTGTTCCGAGGGCAACCCGGAGTCCCACTGCATGCAGGAGAGCTGCGAGATGGCGCCGAGTTCGCCTGCCGCGATGCGTTCGCGCAGCTCGCGTAGCTCCGGCACGAACCGGCGCCAATACCCGACCTGCAGCAGCACCCCCGCATCGGCGGCGGCAAGGGTCGCACGTTCGGCGTCCTCGGGCGTCACACCCACGGGCTTCTCGCACAGCATCGGGACACCGGCGCCGGCGAATGTCGCCACCAGGTCCGCGTGCTGGTCTGTGGGCGCGGCGATCAGGACCGCGTCCAACGGTGTCGTGTCGAGCAAATCCTGCACCGACCCATACACCGTGACGCCGCCTGCCTCGAGCTGCGCTCGGATCGCCGCGGCCGGCTCGACGACACCGGCAACCGTGATCTCCTCAGAGCTCTGAAGCGCGGCCAGATGCACCTGCCCCATGCGACCCGCGCCGACCAGAGCGATCCGTGTTCGGCTCACGTCGGTCATCTCCGTGTCCGGCTGCTGGTGGGACCCTCGGCTCCGCGGGCGCTCATTGTGTGCACATCACCGCGCGGGGCCGCTGACCGGGGCGAGCTCCGACTCCAGACCAACGTGCTTGCGAGCCACCGCGGTGCATAGCTGCAGGTCGGCGAGACCGTCGTAGCCGGAGGTGCGCGGTGTCCGGCCGGTCGCGATGCAGTCGGCGAACTCGTCCAGCTCGCGTCTGAAGGCCTCGTCGTAGGAGACGACCTCCTCGCGCACCCAGCTGTGAGCGGTTCCCGGCTTGCCGCCCTCGACGTACAGGCGAGACGGCTCGTTGCGCAGGTACGGCGACGGCAGCTGGAGCGTGAGCCGGTGCTCGGGCGAGTAGAACGCGAACTCCTGCTTGTACCTGGCGATTCCGGAGAGCAGATCCACCCATGACAGATGGCACATCGTGTCCTCGAAGCGAAGATGCACGGCAACGCATTCGCGGGCCAGGCTCGCGTACACAACCTCAGTCGGCTCGCCAAGCACACCTCGTAGAGCGTTGAACTCGTGCACGAGGTTGTCCAGCAGCAGCCACCTGTAGCCGAAGCGGGTCACCTCATCCGCATCGCCGAGCACGGAGTCCACCGTAGCCTCGTCGGCCTCGGTGAGCTCGGCGATCACGTCGGGGGGCGCCGGGGAGGGCGGCAGCAGCGGGTAGTGCGCCACGTACGGCTCGAACGGCGACTCCAGCGTCGTGACCCTGGTGAGATTCAGATCCCCGCGGATATCGGGCAGCAGCTGGGCGAGGCGCTCGTATGCCGGGTCATAGCGCTTCATCGTCCCGACCATCAGGCACACGGCGGCGGCTTCCGCCGCCTCGATCATGGCGACACCGTCGGCCACCGACAGTGCCATCGGTTTCTCGACGAAGACGTGAAGCCCCGCCTCGGCCGCAGCGATCGCGATCGGCGCGTGGTTGCCGGAGGTCAGCACCATCACGGCGTCGAGGTCCGACGCCAGCATGTCGCGCCAGTCCGTGAACACCCCGTCGGCGCCGAAGCGCTCGGCGCAGCCCTCGGCCGTGGGCTCCGCGAGATCGCACACCGCTGTGAGTTGAAATGTTGGGCCTGCCTGCGACAGGTGCGGCAGGTGCATCACCTGGGCAATCACCCCGCAACCGATGACCCCAACCCTTATTGGCTCAGTCAAGAGAGACTCCCTGTGACGTTGTGTGGAACGTTCCATGCTGAAAGTACAGGGCCGATCCTGAGGGTGTCAAGCGTGGCAACCCGGCAGGCCGCCGGCACCGACGTGCGGGGAGCCCCAGGCGAGCAGATGCGACGCGTGTCAAGCATCCGCAGCCCCCACCACGCCACCGCCTGCGGCCAGCCGTGCTCGCCTTGCCCGCGCGCGACCGTGTGCCCAGCGTGAGATCTTCTTGATGATGCTGGGGACGGCGACGCCCAGGCCGGTGATCGCCAGCGAGCCGACGATCAGCAGCGTCGCCACCGCGTTGATCGCCGGCGTGATCCCGAACTTGATCTGGGTGTAGATGTAGATCGGAAGGGTCACATCGGCGCCGATGATGAAGTAGGTGATCACGAACTCATCCAGGGACATCGTGAACGCAAACAGCGCCCCGGCCAGGATCGCGGGGCCGATCAACGGCAGCACAATCCGGCGAAAGCGCTGGAACCCGTTGGCACCGAGGTCGCTCGCGGCACGTTCGAGGGCGGGATCGAATCCCGTCAGGCGCGCGGCAACGATCAGCAGGACGTAAGGGGTCGTGTAGACGGCCTGCCCGATGACGGCCGTCTGAGCCGTGAGCTGGATCTGAAGCACGTTCGTGAAGAATGAGAGCAGGCTCACGCCGATCAGGACTCCGGGGATCATGATCGGCAGCGTGAACCCCACCCGCAGTGCCGCTCGGAAACGGATTTTGCTCCGAACCAGCGGGAATGCCGCGGCAGTCCCGACGATCGCGGCGATCGTCGTCACCTCGGCCGCCACCATCAGCGACGTCTTGATCGCGGTCACGAGGTCCGGGCTCTGGAAGACGCTCGAGTACCACTCGGTGGTGAAGCCCGTGATCGGGAAGCTCCCGTACCGGTTCTTGTTGAAGCTCAGCAGCACCAACAGCAGCACTGGAGTGAACAGGAAGGCATACATCAGTACGGCCCAGCCGGTCAGCGCACGGCGGACCAGCCGGCCCCGGCGAGCAACGATCTCGACGCCGTCGGTCTCACCAGCCACCGGTGTCACCGACCAAAGGTCTCACCTGTGCCATATGTGTCGCCGACCTCCAGCGAACGCCGGAACACGATCAGCAGGACCACGACGACGGCCGCGATCAGTACCGACAGCGTCGCTCCCTGGGCGAACTGCGCCTCCTCAAAGAAGTTGTCGATCAGGTTGCCGATCATCACGCCGCGGACGCCTCCGACGAGCTGCGGAGTCAGGTACTCCCCCAGGATCGGGATGAAGACAAAGATCACCGCCGTGGTGATGCCGGGCTTGATCTGCGGCAGCATCACCTTGCGCAGCGCGGTGGCCTGCGTTGCGCCGAGGTCACGGGCCGCTCGGACCTGGTGCCAGTCGAACCGCTCGAGTGCGGCATACAGCGTCAGCGCCGCGAACGGGAAATACAGGTAGATCAGGACGAAGATCACTGCCGGGCGGTCGTAGAGGAGCCATGACGGTGTGTTTAGGCCGACGAGGCCCAGGAGGTGCGCGAGCCCGCCCTTGCTGCCCAGGATGATCGTCCAGGAGGTGACCCGCAGTAGATAGCTGACCCAGAACGGGATGATCACGAGGAACAGCAGTGGCTTCTGCCACCTCCGGCTCACATAGCGCGCTAGCCAGTAGGAGAACGGAAAGGCGATCGCCAAGGTTCCCGCTGTGGCGACAGCCGTCATCCACAGTGTCGTGAGGAACGTGTCCACATACACCGGGGTGCTGAACACGGACTGGTAGTTTTCGAACGTCCAGCGAGCCTCGACGGTGTACCCATTCTGCGTCCAGAAGCTGTACAGGACGATCATCACCATCGGCACACCGAAGAAGACACCGAACAGCAACGCCGCCGGCGCGAACCCGAAGTACTCGGAGATCCTCGACAGCCGCCGCGGGCGTGTGGCCCGGACCGACCCGCCAGTCGGTCCGGGCAATGTGGGAGCGTCCGCCTGAGCGCTCACCGCTACCCCAGCAGTGTCGATTGCATCATGCCGGTGGACACGATCAGAGTTGCGCTACGCGCCGAACACCTCGTTGAAGACCTGCGTGTACGCGCCGGGGTTCTTCTGCGGACCCTTCAGATGTGCTTTCAGGGCACCCTCCGGATCGTTGTAGCCGACTGCGTCCGCGAGATGCTTGAGGCCCTGGTTGACCAGCAGCTTGTATGCCTTCTCGTTGAACCACGCCTCCTCGAACTCCTTGAACAGCGGCGGGATCCAGTTGGCCTGCCCCCAGGCGTTGATGAACTGCTCGAACCGGCTCTCGTCAGGTCCGATCATCTTCATCTCAGCGTCCAGCCAGCCGACCACACCCTCCTTCGGGATGGCCGCCTTGATCGTCGGCCCGCCGGCCTTCTTGACCCGGATATCGGTGCCGAGGTTCTCCGAGGTGAACCATGCCGTCTCATTCGCGAGCGCGTTGACGACGCCGGTGTTCTGCGAGACGAGATCCAGATATGCCGGCTTCGCGGCCTGGAGGAACTGCTTGGCCTTGCTGAGCTCCGCGTTGTTCATGTTGTAGGGCTCTTTGGCCCCCGTCGCCAGACCCGCCTCCGCCACGATGTCGGTGGGCTGATTCTCGCGAACGAACTTTCCTGCATATTTGGATTCCAGCAGCACGTCCCACGAGGTCGGTGCAGGGTGGACGTACTTGGGGTTGTAGTAGATCCGCAGTGCCGACCACGCCCGTGGGTAGGCCAGATACCCGCCGTGGGCCTTCCAAAACGGCACGTTGAGTGAAGCCGAGTAGAGCTGCTTGTGCACCGGGAACGACTTGATGTCGAACGGGTGCGTGAGCCCCTGCTGGTGGTAGTACGGGACCCAGAGGGCGTCCGCGGAGACGATCGCAAACTCTCCGTGGCCCTCCTTGGTCTTGATGAACATCGTGCCGTCGTCCGAGCCGAGCGTCGGCCGGATCGTGATGCCGGTCTCCTTGGCGACTGCCGGCAGCTGCTTCTTCGGGTCGTAGTGGTCGTTCCAGGTGAGCATGTTCATCGTCACCGGAGACTTGTCGCTGTTCCAGCTCGCACTCGAGGCCGCGGCCGTGCCCACACGACCGGCCGCCGCGAGGGCTCCGACCCCCACGGCTCCCGCGCGAAGCGCGCCGCGGCGCGTCAGTCTGCTTTCGTACATCTTCTCTCTCCCTCTTCGTTGTTACATCACCCGGCCGGCACGTCAAACACCACCGTGTCTCTGACGTCCCACTGCAGTTGCACTAGTGAGTTCTCCCGAATCCCGTGATCGAACCCCGCCGGCATGTCGACGATGAACGGCGTGTCGACGGACCGGCAGTCGACACTCGCCCTCATGACACTCCCGAGAAATGACAACTTGATCACGGTTCCGACCAAACCGGGATCGCCCTCGGAAGTTGGTGAAAGATGGACCGATTCGGGGCGCACCATCAGCGTGCCGAGCCCAGAGAAGGTGGGCGCTGGCGCGGGCAGCGGTATGCGGTCGCGCGCGGTCACCACACGTCCGTCGACCGACTCGACCTCAGCGAAGTTCGACTCGCCGATGAAATCCGCCACGAACCGTGAGTTCGGACGCCTGTAGATCTCCTCGGCGGTGCCGATCTGCTCGACGCGCCCCTCGTTCATCACGGCGATCCGATCGGCCATCGTCATCGCCTCGCCCTGATCGTGGGTGACGAATACGAACGTCGTCCCGATCTCACGTTGAATCTGTGAGAGCTCGACCTGCAGACGCTTGCGCAGCTGCAGGTCGAGCGCCCCGAGCGGCTCGTCGAGCAACAGCACCGCTGGGCGGTTGACCAGCGCCCGGGCGACCGCCACTCGCTGCTGCTGTCCACCTGACATCTGCCCCGGGTAGCGCTCCGCAAACGCCTCCAGCGCGACCAGCGAGAGCGCCTCGGCGACGCGTGTCTCCGATTCGCCGCGCGGCACCTTGGACATCTTCAGGCCGAACGCGACATTGTCACGCACGGTCATGTGGGGAAACAGGGCGTATGACTGAAACACTGTGTTGACGCGCCTGCGGTGCGGCGGCGTGCGGTTGACCTGCTCCCCGCTGATCCGGATTTCACCGGAGGACGGCGCGGCGAAGCCACCGATCAGGCTGAGCGTCGTCGACTTGCCGCAGCCCGACGGACCGAGCAGGCAGAAGAACTCTCCGTCCCTTATGTCCAGGTCGATCGGCTCGAGTGCGGTCTGCGTTCCATAGACCTTGGACACCCCCGTGAATTGGATCGCCGGAGTCTGCACAGCGGCGTCCGGCACGTCGTTGGGCCTGTCGATCAGTGCCACCGCCGGAACCCCGGTGTTGCAGCGCTTGGAACGTTCCCGGTCGCGAGCCCAGTGCGCACGTCGGGCGACATCCTACAGCGCCGCTGGGCGCCAGCGGACAACTTCTCGGCAGACGGCCCATCGACTGGTGCCCTGCCTTCAATCATCGCGCTAGAGACCTCTGGCCCGAAGGAAGTCACGGTTGAGCTGCTGCTGTTCGACCGCCCACCGTGGCGGGTCTGACTCCTCAGGGAAGATGTCCTGCTCAACCACGAGCCAACCGGTGTAGCCCGTGTTGCGGACGGCCTCGAACACAGCGTCCAGGTCGATGTCGCCCTCGCCGAAGGCGCAGAACGCCCGTCGGCGCCAGATGTCATCGGTGTTGCCGTTGTTCTCGACGATGCTGTCAAGGATCGACTGACGCGCGTCCTTGACGTGGATATGGTTCAGCCGCGCGCTCCAGTCGTTCACCGCGGCGACCGGATCCCCCCCGGCGAGCACGAGGTGCCCGGTGTCGAGGCAGAACCCGGCGTCCGTTAGCTCGAGGACCTTCTCGATCTCCCAGGGAGCCTCGACGTAGCTACCTGTCTCGTTGTGGAAGGTGGGTTCGTAGCCGCGGTTCAAGCAGTACTCGTGGACGCGGGCGTAGCCGTCGGCGAACAGGCGCCACTGCGAGTCTGACCAGCCGAAGCTGCGGTCCTTGCTGCTGCGTCCCGGGCTGGCCCGGCGTAGCTTCGAACCCGGGTCGGCAAGCGTCGGCTTCGGCTTGGGTTCAAGATCGCTGACCGAGTCGAATACGGTCAATAGCTCGTTCAGATCCCGGTCGATCGCCTCCTGCAGCGCCGCGCGATCGGTATACGGCAGCTCCAGATAGCCACCGGCGAGACCGAGTCCACGACTGGAGAGCCGCTCGTGCAGCTCATCACCTAGTCCGAGGTAACCGGCCGGTCCCAGATCGATCCCCGCGTAGCCCGCTTCGGCCACCTGGTCGAGCAGTTCGACCGCGTCGGGAACGTTCGGGTTGATCCCGACCGTGAGTTCGAAGGCCCCGAAGCTGCATGGGGCGTTTGCCACGGTGATCGTCTGAGTCGCCGTCGGGTTGGTCATGCTCCTCCGCCTCTCCCGCTCCCGGCGTTTGCCTCGGACCGTCGGCTCCGACGCCGCGCGGCCTGGAACGTTCTAGGTAACTTACATCACGGGACAGCGGAGCGGAAGGGCTCGGCCTCCATGACATAGTCAGCTGGACACGCCATGCCCTACACCGTGGACTTCGAACACGTATCCACCGTCGGCCTGGAGTCCTCGCCGGTCGCGGACGCTCTCGCCGGCATGCGCGCGCACGAGGCGCGTTATTTCAAGAACAAGTACGACCACGTCTTCACGGTAACTGCGGCAGCCGAGGCCCCCGAGCCGCTCGCCTGGCTCACCCGCATCCTCAGCGAGGAGCGCGACATCGTGATCGCCTCACCGCCGCTCGAGGTGTCTGACTTCGGGGTCGACTGCATCCGCATGGTCTACGTGTTCTACGAGTCCGGTCTGGCCATCAACGCCATGTACACCCTTGTGGAGGGCGGCAAGCGCGCGGTCGGGTTGAAGCTCTCAGACGGCATGGAGATCCCCGAGGAGCTGGCCTCGCGCTTCAAGTTCGCGCGCCAGAAATCGAAGCTGGCGGGCGTGATCCGCGGATCATTCTTTGTGATCAAGGGCGATTACCTCTGATAGGACGATCACCTCTGATGCGGCCGTGCGCGACGTTGACGGCGGCCGCGGTCGCCTCCGACCGCTTCTGAACGACCTACGACCCTCTCAGAGCCCGAACCACCGCGCCCGGCGCGTCGCGCCGAAATCAGCCTTCTCGGCGGCGTAGGCGGTCGACGGGTCGTTGCGTTGTGCGGCCGGCACCTCGCCCCCGAGGAAGTTCACCTCGACCTTGCCGACCAGGCCACCCCCGAACTCCGCATAGCAGATTCCATCGCCCTGGAAGGCCGGCGGCGCCTCGCCCCCGGCGATCTCCGCGGCGATGTCAGAGGCCACCACCAGCGCCGCCGCCTCGGCGAAGATTCCCGCCTTGGCGACGGTCCTTGGGCCGCTGCAGACGTCGCCGAGCGCGTAGACCTTCGGGAAGCTCGTTCGCAGATTGGTCTGGTCGACGGGCACCCAGCCGCCCTCCGTCAGACCTGAGTCCGTCAGCACCTGCGGCGCGCGGTGTACCGGCACCCCCACGAACAGGTCGAACCCCAGCTCCTCTCCAGACGCCGAGCGGGCGATGCCCGCACCCTGGTCAAGCGAGGTCACGAGCGTCTCCGGGTGCTCGATGATCGCCCGCGCCGCCAGTCCCTCGCGGAACATCTGCGACACCTCAGCCGTCACCGGCACCGGGCGCTTCATCGGAAACGCCACGGACAGCTCGACACGGGCGCGGATCCCCCGCTCGACGAAGTATTCATGCAACAGGAAGGCACCCTCGAACGGCGCCGGGGGACATTTGAACGGCTGACCGAGAACCGCGAGCAGTACACGACCCCCGTCGAACTGGGTGAGCGCGCCATGCAGCCGCTCTGCCCCGGCCAGCGAGTAATACTCGAACCCGCCCTCGGCAAAACCCGGTGTGGCCGCAAGGTCATACTCGGCACCCATCGCGATCACGAGGAAGTCGGCCTGGTGGACACCGTGATCGGTCTGCACCCGACGCGCGGCCGGATCGATTGAGACGATTGTCTCCTGCCGGAAATCCACGCTCGGCTTGGCGATCCTGCTGTAGGGCATTCGCACCGATTCCGCCGACCGGCGTCCCAGCATCACATCGAGCTTCGAGAATCCGAAGTAGAACGAGTCGTTGCGGTCGATCAGCGTCACGCGAACCTCATCGGCAAGTGTCTCCGAGAGCCGTGTTGCCAACTCCAGACCAGCGAATCCCGCCCCCAGAATCACCACATGTCGTTTCATGGGCGCGATCCTACCCGTCACCGCATCGTCCCCGTACGACCGCAGCAGCTCGATGCGGGCGATCGGTCATCGCCGGGGAATAGAGTCGTCGCGTCACCAAGGTCTCGCGGAGGACGGGAACCGTTGTCAACAACCAGTCTCAGATGGCTCATCGCTGCCCTGAAGCAGGTCGCGCCGTTCGCTCTGACCGCGATCGCGGCCTGGGTCGCCGCGCCGATCGGCTCGACCATGAACTGGAAGCAGTACGCCACCTCGGTCATGCTGCTCCTCGCCTCGTGGTCGTTCGGCCTGATCATGGCCTACCGCGGCCACATGCGCGCCGGCACCGTGCTCGGGTCGCTTGGATTTCTGATGGCGGTCGGGTTCCTGCGCAACTCCGCCGGCGGCAGCGTCTCCGGAGTCAGTGCGGTTGCGCTCCTCGCCGTCTTCCAGACCGCGCTTTACGTCCGCGATCGCGGCGCCCTCTGGATCGTCCTCGCGGGCCTGGCGGCGTTCTATCTGATTCCGCTGATCACCGTGGGTCCTCCCGAGTACCCGGCCAACGGCTACCGCGCGGCGCTGCTCACGGTCGCTGTGGGCTCGACCGTCGGGTTGGTCACCCATGGACTGGTGGCCAACATCCGGCGGCGCGCTCGCGACGCCCGCCGTCGCGAGC
This sequence comes from uncultured Conexibacteraceae bacterium, assembly GCA_963848435.1. GTDB lineage: Bacteria > Actinomycetota > Thermoleophilia > Solirubrobacterales > Solirubrobacteraceae > Palsa-465. The sequence goes on from CAWKDQ010000012.1 coordinate 721,777, forward strand.
AGATGCTCGTGCGTGTGAACGAGACCGTTCAGGAGCTGTTCGGCAGCGTCAATCCGCGTCAGAACGCGTGCGGCGCCGTCAAGGCGATCAGCTACGCCACCGTCGCCGGGCTGTTCGAGCCCGAGCCGGGCTCCCACGAACTGCGCCTGACAACTATTACGACTGAGCCCGGCGCCGACGCCGCGGCACTCCAGGGGCGGGCGGCTGCCGACAGCGCCGTCCATCAGGCATTCCGCTCGCGCACGCCCGTCCTGATCACCGGTGACCCCGCGACCCATGTCGGTGACGTCACACGCTGGCGTGCGTCAGGAGCCCCGGCCTCGGTGCTCTACCAGCCACTGCTCAACGGCGACGATGCCCTCGGCGTGATGTTCGCCGGTTGGCAGGACATCGTTCAACCGGATGAGCCACGCGTGATCGTCGCCTCGCTGCTGGCCCACGAGATCGCGATGGTGATCGACCGCACTGACATGATCGAGCAGCTCACCGACGAGGCCCTGACCGACCCGCTCACCGGCCTGCACAACCGGCGTGCCTGGGACGCCCGGCTCGAGCGCGCCCTCGGCGGTACGGATCCCGTCGCCGTGGCGATGCTCGACATCGATCATTTCAAGCGGTTCAACGACACGCACGGTCACCCCGCCGGCGACCAGTTCCTGCGCGAGGTGGCGAGCTCCTGGCGCACGCTCGTCCGCGCCGGCGACTTTCTCGCGCGTCTGGGCGGCGAGGAGTTCGCGTTGCTGCTCACCGGCGACGACGTCGAGGCGGTGTTCACGACCGTCGAACGGCTTCGCGCGCAGATGCCCGCCGGGCAGACCAGCTCAGCGGGGATCGCACGGCGCATCGGCGGCGACATGCCCGAGGATCTCATCGGCCGTGCCGACGCCGCGCTCTACGAAGCCAAGGCCAGCGGCCGCAACCGCACGGTGTCGGCAGACGAGAGCCTGCCTCGAGCTGCCGGGGCGTAGGATCCCGGGCGCTGGTGGCCCGCTGGCCACCAGCGCCGCCACCGCGTCAGCCCAGTCGCGAACCCCAAGGAGGCCACCATGTCTGAGACCGGAATCCGCGAGTTGAGCCTGGTGATCGTGCCCGTCACCGACCAGGACCGATCGATCGACTTCTACGTCGACTCGCTCGGGCTCGAGAAGCGCACCGACATGCCGTTCGGTGACGGATACCGCTGGGTCGAGGTCTACGCGCCCGAGGGCACGACCGGAATCGCGCTCTCCTTGCCGCCGCCCGGTACCGATGTCACGCCGCAGCAGACGGGAATCACGCTGACCAGCAGGGACATCGACTCGACTCACGCCGAGATGCGGTCCCGCGGAGTCGACGTCGACGAGGCGGTCTTACGCATGGGCGGGCCAGTGCCGCCGATGTTCTGGTTCCGGGACCCTGACGGCCACTCGCTGATGGTCGTCCAACCCGCCGCAGACTGACGAATGACGCGAGGCCCTCAGCGCTCAGCAGCGGCTGAGCGCTGAGCGTCGATCGCCGCCAGGCAGGGGCCGAGGTACTCGGTCTGGAGCTTGCCGGCCGGGTCCCACAGCGGGGAGCTGCTGATCTCCAGGTCGATCCCGTGGTCCCCGAGCATCTGCGAACGGATGAACAGCGGTTGACCGGCGCCGAGCAGCAGCGCGTGCAACGCCGGCCGCAGTGGCCGTGGCTGCACGGGGGCACCGGCCAGCGCTGCGATCGTCTGCGCGGCCACGTCTGCCTGGTCGGCCGACAGGCCTCCGTGCTTGACCGGCGTATCCGTGATGTCGCCGGCCGCGTACACGCGCTTGAGGCCAGGGACCGCTCCGTACTGATCGACGCTCACGAAGCCGCGCTCGGCATTGGTCGGAACCCCCGGCACGGCCGGCGCGAACAGCTCTGGCAACGCGATGATCTCGTCCACTTCGATCGAGCGCTTGAGCGGGTAGATGTCGATCTTCCCGGGCTCTCGGATCTGGCAGCTGGCAGCGCTGACCGTCGTGATTCCGGCCTCCGCGAGCATCTGCGCCACCTCGGCGCTGGCGCCCAGACCGAGCGCACTCAGCGGCGCCTCCTCAGGCGTGATCAGGATCGTGTCCAGCCGGTGCCGGTGATCCCTGGCGCGGCTGGCGGTCATGAGTGCGAGCTCATAGGCCGGCAGCGACCAGATCGGCAGCGACGGCACCACGAAGGCGACGCTTCTGATCGTGCCGGCGTCGATCCGTGCGACGAACGGGGCGAGCTGCTCGCCAAGGCGACTGTCGTCGACCGTCAGCACGCCCCGAAAGCGCGGATGCTGGCGCGCACCGAGCGCCAGCAGCACGGCGTCATAGCTCAGGTCGCGGCCGTGCCTGGTGTGAAGTGTGCGCGCGCCCGCGTCAAGCCACTTGAAGCTGTCGAGTACCAATTCGGCGCCGGCCCGCTCGGCGATCTCGGCGATCGGGTAGGTCGCAGTCGGCGCCGAGGTGAACGGCTCGCGCACGGTCAACGGCCGGTACCGATAATCCGTCTTGGGCGCCACCAGCGTGATCGCCACATGCGACTGCCCCAACGCACGCAGCGCCAGCATCGCCTCCAGCGCAGCGACCCCGCCGCCTGCGATCACGACCTCGAATGCTCCGCCCGGTGAGTCAGGAGAGGCCATCGTCCAAGCGTAGGACGTCGCGGCGTTGGTCACATACGGCCTCGAGTGCACGCCAGCTGCGGCCAGATGACACCGTAAGCGTTGGAAGCGATGGGAGTTTGGGGGCAAAAATGCCCCCAAACTCCCCAGGCTTCAGTCGTCGTGGACGCTGACCCCCACCTCGCGTTCGTACTGCTCGAGGAACGAGAGCCACAGCTCGCTGCGGGTCGGGAAGGGTGCGACCGCGTGTGCGAGTTTCGTCAGCGGCACCTCTGCGGTGACCGCGATCGTCGCGGCCTGGAGGAAGTCGTTGACGCCTGGACCGACGAACGTGACGCCGACGAGCACCTGGCGCGCACGGTCGACGACGAATCGTGATGTGCCGGACGAGCCATGGCCGACGAAGCTCGCGCCCGCGGAGGTGCCGGTCGGCAGGTCGATCGCGATCACATCGCATCCCGCCTCCGTCGCTGCCGCCAGCGTCATCCCGACGGCCGCGACCTCCGGGTCGGTGAAGATCACTCGCGGTGATCGACCATCGCGGTCCGCCATGGCGCGGGCGCCGGTCGCGCCGAGGATCTGATCTGCCGCGATCCGCGCCTGGTATTTGCCGGCGTGGGTCAGCAGCGCCCGCCCGTTGACATCGCCGATGGCGTACAGCCACGGAAGACCGGGCGCCCGCAGCTGATCGTCAACCGGGACGTAGCCGCCGTCCTCGAGCCCCACGCTCGCCAACCCGAGCCCCGCAGTGTTCGGTTTGCGGCCCACCGCCACGAGCAACCGGTCCCCGGTCACGGAGCGGCCGTCATCCAGCGCGACGGTGATCGCCTCACCGTTCCTCCGTACGGCAACAGCCTTTGTGCCGACGAGCGTCTCGACTCCGAGAGCGCGGAGCGCCTGCCCGACCTGCTCGCCCACGAACGGCTCCTCGCGCGCGAGCAACGTCGGCGCGGCCTCGAGCACCGTCACCTTCGACCCGAACCCGGCCCATGCAGTCGCCATCTCCACACCGACAACGCCCCCGCCCAGCACCAGCAGCCGCTCGGGCACCTCCTCAGCAGTCGTGATCTGACGGTTGGACCAGTACGCCACCTCGGCGAGTCCCGGGATCGGTGGGATCGCCGCGGTGCTGCCGGTCGCAAGAATCACCGCCTCGCGCGCGATCAGAACGTCGTCACGAACGTCGTCACCGAGCACCACCCGCCGCGAACCATCCAGCCGGCCGGAACCCCGGACCAGCTCGATGCCGCGGTCAGCCAACCACGGCAGCTGCGCCGAGTCGTCGAGGTCGTGGACGACCTCGTCACGTCGGGCCAGGGCAGCCCGCACGTCCAGCGAGCCGCTCACCGCCTGCGCGGCGCCCGGCACCCGTCGGGCCTCGTTCAGCACCTCGGCCGGGCGCAGCAGCGCCTTCGACGGCATGCATGCGTAGAACGAGCATTCGCCGCCGACCAGGTCCCGCTCGATGATCACGACGCGTCTGCCACCGCGCGATGCGAGACGGCCTGCGGCAACCTCGCCAGCAGGCCCCGCACCGATCACGACGACATCAAACTCGCGTTCCAATCTCGGGCAGAGGCTAACCGGACCGAGCGTGACGCGAACACCGCCGATCCGACCGGTCTCTGTTTTGGCGTGACCGATGGTGACGGCAACAGTCGGCAAGTTCGCACATAATCAGGAGCCTTGTCTCTGTCTCCTCTCTCCGGAAGCCAGCTCTGATGACCACAGTCGCCTCTCCTCCGCCCCGGCTCGGCGCAACCATGCGGCGGGACCTCTGGTGGGTGCAGCCGATGCTGATCGTCACCTCGTTGACGATCTTCGGCATCTACACGCTCGTCCGCGTGATCCTCAACAAGGACTATGTGATCACCGCCGACGGCGCCCACCTGCTGTCGCCTTTCTTCTCGCCGGACCTGCCCACGATCTTCTCGTTCAACACGAACCTGCCGTGGGCGTTCCTGGTGCTCTGGGCCCCGCTCGGGCTGCGGACCAGCTGTTACTACTACCGCAAGTCGTATTACCGCTCGTTCTTCCTGGCGCCGCCCTCGTGCGCGGTCGCCGGCGTGGCGCGGCGCAAGTACTCGGGCGAGACCAGATTCCCGCTGATCCTCAACAACCTGCACCGCATCTTCTTCTACTTTGCGGCGATCGTCGTCGGCTTCCTCTGGTACGACGCGATCCGGGGCCTGTTCTACAACGGCACGCTGGGAATCGGCCTGGGCAACGCGATCATGTTCGTGAACGTGATCTGCCTCTCGGCCTTCACGTTCGGCTGCAACTCCTGGCGGCACATCATCGGCGGCAAGATGAACTGCTTCTCCTGCTCCGCGACCGCCAAGACACGACACGGGGCGTGGCAGAAGGTCTCGATCCTCAACGGCAAGCACATGCAGTGGGCCTGGATCAGCATGTTCACGGTCTGGGGAACCGACCTCTACATCTGGCTGGTCTCGGCCGGCGTCTTCAACGACCCGCACCACGTCTTCTAAGCCATGGCGATCGAACATCACGACTATGACGTCCTCGTCCTCGGCTCTGGGGGCTCCGGGATGCGCGCCGCGATCGCCGCTGCAGAGGCGGGTGCGAAGACAGGTCTGGTCTGCAAGTCACTGCTCGGCAAGGCGCACACCGTCATGGCCGAGGGTGGCCTGGCGGCAGCACTCGGCAACGTCGCGCCCGAGGACAGCTGGAGCACGCACTTCCAGGACACCATGTTCGGCGGCAAGTACCTCAACAACTGGCGGATGGCCGAGCTGCACGCCAAGGAGGCGCCCGACCGTGCTCGCGAGCTCGAGCAATGGGGCGCCGTCTTCGACCGCACACCGGAGCGCGTGATGTCACAGCGCGCGTTCGGAGGCCATACGTACAAGCGCCTGGTTCACATCGGCGATCGAACCGGCCTCGAGCTGATCCGCACGCTCCAGGACAAGACCGTCCACGCCGACGTCGACATCTTCATGGAGACGACGATCACGCAGCTGCTCAAGGACGGCGATCGCGTCGTGGGCTGCTTCGGCTACTGGAGACCGACCGGCGAGCAGATCAGCTTCAGCGCCAAGGCGCTGGTGCTGGCAACCGGCGGCGGCGGCCGGATCTACAAGATCACCTCCAACTCGCAGGACTGCACCGGCGACGGCTATGCGCTCGCCTATGAGGCGGGCGCCGAGATGGTCGACATGGAGTTCGTCCAGTTCCACCCCACCGGGATGGTGTTCCCGCCCGGCGTCGCGGGTCTGCTGGTGACCGAGGCCGTTCGCGGCGAGGGCGGCATCCTGCGCAACAAGGACGGCGAGCGCTTCATGGAGCGCTACGACCCCAAGCGCATGGAGCTCTCGACCCGCGACGTCGTCGCCCGCTCGATCTACACCGAGGTCAAGGAGGGACGCGGCACACCCCATGGTGGCGCCTACCTCGACGTCAGCCACCTCGACTCCGACTACGTCAAGAAGAAGCTCCCGAGCATGTACGACCAGTTCCTCGAGCTCGCCGGCGTTGACATCACCAAGGAGCCGATGCAGGTCGGGCCGACCTGCCACTACTTCATGGGCGGCGTCAAGGTCGACGCCGACGACGGCCAGACGCGCGTCCCGGGCCTGTTCGCCACGGGCGAGGCCAGCGGCGGCATGAACGGCTCCAACCGCCTCGGCGGAAACTCGCTCGGCGACCTGCTGGTCTTCGGCCGCAGGGCGGGCATCGGCGCAGCGCAGGCCGCCAGTCGTTCAGAGCCGGTCTCGCTGCCGGCCGAGGCGATCGCCGCCGCCCAGGCCGATGTCGAGCTCCACCTCAACGGCGACGGATCCGACGAGTTCGAGAACCCGTTCCAGATGCACAAGGATCTCCAGAAGATCATGGGCGACGGGGTCGGCATCTTTCGTGACAGGGAGGGCCTCTCCGACGCGATCGCCAAGCTCGAGCAGCTCGAGGGCCGCGTTGACCGCCTCAGGGCTCCGTCGAGTCGCCTGGATTACAACCCGGGTCTGCAGCTCTGCCGCGAGGTGCAGAACATGCTCACCGTCTCGCTGATGATCGCCCGCGGGGCGCTGATGCGCGAGGAGAGCCGCGGTGGCCACAGCCGCCTCGATCACACTGGCTACAGCGATTACTGGGGAGAGAACAACATCGTGACCCACGCGGACGACGCGGGGGAGATGGTGCTGACGCCCACGCCGGTCGTGAAGCGAAACGAACTGGCGGAACTGGTCGAGGCCCGGAAGGAGGCTGAGAAAGCGTCATGAGTCAGATGCCGATGGCACTGGGAACCCGCAGGCTCCAGATCTGGCGAGGTGACCTGACGGACGGTGGTCTGGTCGATTACGACCTCGAGACCGAGCCCGGCATGGTCGTGCTCGACGCGGTGCTCGAGATCCAGCGGAGCCAGGCACCGGACCTGGCGGTGCGCTGGAACTGCAAGGCCGCCAAGTGCGGCTCGTGCAGCGCCGAGATCAACGGCAAGCCGCGACTGATGTGCAAGACCCGCCTTGACCACCTGCCGCCGTTCGAGCCGATCACGGTCGAGCCGATGCGGGCGTTCCCGGTGATCCGCGACCTCGTCACCGACGTCTCCTGGAACTACCGCGTCAACGAGCAGATCACGCCGTTCACCCCGCGCGAGGACCTCGAGGAGGGCGTCAACCTCAAGAACGGCGACTTCCTGATCGACCAGGCCGACACCGACCGCATGAGCGAGTTCCGCAAGTGCATCGAGTGCTTCATGTGCCAGGACGTCTGCCACGTCCTGCGCGACCACCGGCTGCACAACCGCTACTACGGGCCGCGCTTCATGGTCCGCATGGCGAGCCTCGACATGCACCCGCTCGATGGCGTCGACCGGCTCGATCAGATCGCCGACGAGGGCGGCATCGGCCTCTGCAACATCACCAAGTGCTGCACCGAGGTGTGCCCGGAGGGAATCCACATCACGGACAACGCGATCATCCCGATGAAGGAGCGCGTCGTCGACCAGCGCTTCGACCCGGTGCTGAAGATTCTGGGACGTAGGCCCAACAGGGATCGCGTCAAACCGCCGCCACGGACGAGCGATCCCGAGCTTTGATGGGTGAGGGCCGGCTGCGCTTTGCCGGCCCTCTTCTTTGGTCCTCATGAGCCGCGACGGCCGCTTTGCGCCGAGCCCAACGGGTGAGTTGCACCTGGGCAGCCTGCGTACGGCGTTGGTGGCATGGCTGCGTGCGCGCTCGGCGGGCGCGCGCTTTCTGCTGCGGATCGAGGACCTCGACCCGCAGCGCTCGCGCCCCGAGTTCGAGGCCTCGCAGCTGGCCGACCTGGCCGCGCTCGGGATCGACTGGAACGAGCCGCCCGTTCGCCAGTCCGAGCGCACGAGGTCATACGACGACGCCCTCGGGAAGCTGCACGCCACCGGTCGCCTGTACCCGTGCTTCTGTACGCGCGCTGAGATCCGCGATGCCGCGTCCGCTCCTCACGGCGAACTGCCCGATGGCTCATACCCCGGCACCTGTCGTGTGATCCCGGCCTCAGAGCGGCGACGACGGATCGAGTCCGGCGATCGCTTCGCGCTGCGTCTGCGGGCCGACGCCGAGCGCATCGAGTTCCAGGACCTGATCCTCGGTCCTCGGACCGGGGTTGTCGACGACTTCGTGGTGGTCCGTGCCGACGGTGTGCACGCCTACCAGCTCGCGGTCGTCGTGGACGACGGCGCCCAGCAGATCGGTGAGGTCATTCGCGGTGCTGACCTGGCCGAGTCGACGCCGCGCCAGATCTTGTTGCAACGTCTGCTTGGACTGCCGACGCCCGCCTACGCCCACGTGCCGCTCGTGCTCGGACCCACGGGCGCGCGACTGGCCAAGCGAGATGGCGGGGCCACGCTCGCCGATCGCGCCGAGCCGCCGGCGGCGACGCTTGCGCTGCTCGCCCACAGCCTCGGTTTCGCCGGCGAGCGGGGCCGCGTGCAGGCGGCCGGCGAACTGCTCGAAGAGTTCGACCTCGCGGTGATCCCCCGGGAGCCCGTGACTCTGCCCTGAGGTTGGACGCAGCCGATGTGCGCACGACCGTCGCTGCACGATCGATCCGAATCCGCTTTCACGCACAGTGCGGCCTGCCGCCTGGACGTTTGTTCGAGTTCTGATGAAGTGTGAAAGCCGACACACAACTTTCGGCCGGCCGGTGCGTGTAAAAGACATGGAAAGGAACACTCTCACGCGGATGCCATGGGAGCGACTCACAGTCGTCGCCGGCCTGTCCAACCGCGATCGAGTGCGGGAGTTGGCAAGACTCCTCGGCACGGACGCCGGATCGGTTGCTGAGGGGTTGGTTGTGGCTGTCGAGCGTGACCCGTTGCTGAAACGGAGTCCCGCGCTGCACCACGCGGCGTAACCGCCGCCGCCTCACCGCACGCAACGAAGTCGAGCAGGTTGGAGATCACGGACCTTCGCGTGGCCGTTTGCGGTCCGGCCTAGGCCCACTTAGCGTGTTCTTCGGCTGCAAAGCCGCCGCATCGTCTACCTTTTGCGTCGGAGGCATCCGATCGGACGCCTCCCGTAAGGAAACGATTGACTCGGATCGGTGAGGAGCAACTGAATGCCCACTTATGAACAGCTCGGGTTCGGCCAGGGCGCCGCGCTAACCGGAGACCGTGCGCGCGCGGTGTTCGGGCAGGTGATGGGCTTGGTCGGGTTCTCGCTGGTATTCACGGCGGTTGGCGCGTACGTCATGCGCAACGCGCATGGCCAGGCCGGAATCTTCTTCTTCTTCGGTGCCTTTGCATGCATCTTCGGCCTCCAGGCGGCATCGGCACGCGGCCGCGAGCAGCTGGCGATCGGCCTGCTGTTCCTGCTGGCGTTGCTGCTGGGAATGGCGATCTCCCCGATCATCGTCTACTACCTGAACACCAACCCCGGAGTCGTCTACCAGGCAGCCGGCTCAACCGCGCTGTTCGTGGGCGCACTCGGCGCCTTCGGCTACTCGACGCAGCGCAACCTGAACTGGCTCTACAAGTGGACGCTGATCGGCTTTGGTGTGTTCTTCGTGTTCGGTTTGATCACGCTGTTCGTCGCGGTGCCCAGCTCGAATCTCATCTACTGCGTCGGGATGCTGGTCGTGTTCGGCGGGTTCACGGTGATCGACTTCAACCGCCTCAAGAACGCCGGCAAGTACAACAGCGCGGTGCCGATCGCCGCCGGCATCTATCTGGACATCCTCAACGTCTTCCTGCTGCTGCTGAGCCTGTTCGGCGGCGGCGGCTCGCGCCGCTGACCTCGAACTGCCCCGGATGCTGAGCCCGCCTCCGGGGCACATCGGTAGCGTCCTGTCCCAATGCTGATCCTGCCCCCGGGACACCACCGTGAGGTCCAGCAGGCGCGCCAGCGCGGCCAGCGTGGCCGCTGGGTGCCGGCCCTCGGGCTGCTGCTGCTGGTGGCCCTCGCCGGCGCGACGCTGTTCTCACTCACCGCGCACACGCCCAAAAGCGCCGCCGGCTGCCTGAACTTCTCCTACACCACGGTCATGGGCTCGGAGATCGTGCACGAGTGCGGCACCCCGGCCCGCAAGCTGTGCGCAGACCCGCACCGTGCCTCGCAGGCGCAGGGCCACATCGCCGGTCTCGAGAACGACCTGGTGGCCAAGCTGCCCGCGAACTGTCGCGCAGCCGGTCTCCCGTATAACACGCCCTGACGCCAGCAGCGCTCGTTGACCGCAGAGCCGCACGGGCCGCCTCACAGGGGTGATGATCGTGGCATTTGCGACCGGTTATCCAAATGTCCAGTGGCCCCCGGGTAAGGCTGGACCGCTGGACATGGATCGCACCCCGCGATTGCTCGACGCTCCCGAGGTCAGCTTGACCGTCGGTCAAGCCACCGGTCCGATGATGGCCCGGTGCCCTCGACCACAAGGAGATATGCGTGCCTCATTGGCTAGATACGGGGAACACCGCCTGGCAGATGACCGCAGCGACATTCGTCGGACTCATGAGCGTTCCGGGCCTGGTGGTCCTGTACGGCGGCGTCATGCAGAAGCGCTGGTCGATCAACAGCATGATGCTGACGTTCGCGACGTTCGCCGTGGTGAGCATCGTCTGGGTGCTCTACGCGTTCAAGATGGGGTTCGGAATTCCCTGGTTCAACAGCGGCGCTCATCCAGCCTCGGACGGGTTCCTGCACGGATTCATCGGTACTCCAGGACCGGTCCTGAGCCATTGGGCTGAAGGCATGCAGGGGGTCGTGCCGGGCGGCTACGGCCATCCGATAGGACTGCCGTTCCCACAGGCGTCGCTGGTGTACTTCCAGCTCGTCTTCGCGGCGATCACGCCGATCCTGGCACTCGGCTCGGTACTGGGCCGCGTCAACTTCAAGGCATGGATCCCGTTCGTGATCCTGTGGATCACGTTCGTCTACGCGGTCAACGCCTTCCTGATCTGGGGCGGCGGCTACTTCGGTTTGCACGGCGCACTGGACTACTCCGGTGGCTATGTGATCCACCTGTCAGCTGGTGTGACCGGATTCGTCGCCGCGGCGGTGATCGGACCCAGACTCCAGCGAGACCGTGAGATCGACGCGCCGAACAACGTCGCGATGGTGGCCGTCGGAGCCGGCCTGCTGTGGCTCGGCTGGAACGGATTCAACGGCGGCGACCCGTACGCGGCCAACCAGTCGGCGGCCGTCGCGATCCTGAACACGAACCTCGCGACCGCGGTCGCGTTCTGCACCTGGGTCGGGCTCGATTACCTGACCGGGCGCAAGCCCTCGTTGCTGGGCGGTGTCAACGGAATGATCACCGGCCTTGTGGCGATCACCCCGGCTGCCGGTTTCGTAAACGGCTGGGGCGCGATCGCGATCGGGGTCATCGCCTGCGTCGTCGTCTACTGGGCGATGAACTACCTCAGTTCCAAGCGGCCGTTCCGGAACGTGGACGACACGCTCGGGGTGATCTACACGCACGGTTTCGCCGGTCTGTTGGGTGGCCTACTGACCGGCGTCTTCGCCGATCCGCACGCGAGTGCCTACGACGCGATCACCACCGCGGGCGGCCTCGTCCACGGCAGCGCGGTGCTGCTCAAGTGGCAGGCGCTCGCGGGAGCATGGGTGATCGTGTGGTCAGGTGCGATCACGTTCATCCTGCTCAAGCTCGTCGGGATCTTCGTGCCCCTCCGGATGTCCACGGAGAACATGGAGATCGGCGATATCGCAGAGCATGGACACGAGGTCTACCCCTCCGACATCCCGTCGCTCGGGGTTTTCCAGGAGTCCTCCCCACCGGCGCCAGCAACGGTGCCTGTCTGACGAACCGAACGTCGGGGGAGTTCGTCAGACACACCACAACCGGAGGGGGCGCCGTTCGCGGCGCCCCCTCCGTCAGTTAAGGCCAGGCTCGGCTCGTCGCGCTGCCGAGGGTGGGCCGATGTCGATGGGCAGGGCTGCACTCCGTCCGCCCGCTGCATCGGCCAACATAGCGACGTGCACATCCAGCTGAACACCGTCGGCAGGGCCGACGCGAGCGATCTCGCCGCGATCCTGCCGGCCCTCGCGAAGGCCGCCGACGAGATTGACCTCGACCACTCGCGACTCGCGGCAGTCCTTGATTGGGTGCAGTACCGGCGCAACTTCCGAGCTCCGGTGATGGTGCGGCCGTTCGGGCGCGACCCAGCGCAAACACGCGCCGCGAGCACGATACCCCTGGCTGAGATCGCCATCGACGTGCGCCGTGCCAGAGAGATTCCGTACGAGGCGCTGGCGCACGACATCGTCGACCGGCTGTCCAAGGCTGTCGGCCTGACCCCCGATGTTCACGAGTGCATCCATCTCGAGGACTGGGTGCGACCCTCGAAGAGCGTGATCTGGTCGTTCAACCGGGCCTATTGGCGCCACCTCGCAGCATGGGATACGACCTTCCAGCGGGACTACGCGGCTGCACTGCCGGGAGGCACGTCCGACGGGTACGACGCCGGCTTCTGGCATGACCAGATGATCACGTTTGTGCAGACCCTGGACCGCCTCGACGCCTGGTCTGAGCTGCCGGACCAGATCAACGTGCTCGAGTTCGGCGTCGGCAACGGACGTCAGGCGGAGGTCTGGCTGGAGCAGTTCGCCCAGATCTGCGAACAGCAGGGACGCGATTACGTGAGCCGCCTCCGCTACCTGATGGCGGACTACTCACCACACGCGCTCCACCGGGCCACTCAGCGCCTCACCAAGTACGCCGACATCGTCGACGCGCTGGAGCTGGACTTCCGCAACCCGATCCACGGTCTCGGGCATCTGCGCGACAGGGTGCTGTTCGCGCACACCTCCAACCTCTACGACAACCTACCCACCGACGAACTGATGCGGGTCGGCGAGCTCGCATATGAGCCGCTCGTACGCGCCAGCATCACGCCGCGAGAGATCGCTGAGCTGGCCGCCCACCATGGAGTCGCGCAGGAGCAACTGGTCTCAACGATCCAGCGGGTGCTGGGTCAGGGGCCGGAGGCCTTCGGCGAGGTCGGGGACGGAGTGCGGTTCTGGTCCGACGTCTGGGACGCCGTCCACCTCGAGGAGATCTATGTGGCGATCGCCGCACCCGCATCGATGCGGGTCGCGCCCAGCATCGAGTTGCACCTTGATGAACTGCTGCGCGATCTGCCGGAGTGGACGCGGGTGCACGCATCGACGGTGGCGGTCGAGAGCTTCGCCCAGACGCTCGGCCTGCTCCATCACGAGGGCACGCTCGTCGCGCCTGACATCTTCGTGAGCGCCATCGGTGGCTATGCCGCCTTCCGTGGCCCGGGCAAGCTCGAGGGCTCGGTCGTCAACTGGCTCAACGGCCCCGTGTTCCAGTCGGTCGGCGAGCGCGCGGGCTTCACCGTCACGGTGAAGCCGTTTGACCACCGCGAGGGCTCCAACACTGTTGTGCTGCAGGCGCGCCCGCGCGACGCCTACACGAGCGGCTGAAATCGTCTTGGCCCGACTGGCGGGAGCCTCACTGTGCCCGGAGTCGGCTACACGTGGCCGGGCGAGCTGTCAGGATCACGCCCGATGACCTTCCCTCCGCGGCGGATCGTGACCGGCAACGATGCGCTGGGGCGCGCAACCGTTACCAGCGATCAGGTCGTCGAGAATGGCATATCCCGCCGCCCTGGGCATCGGAGTTTCCTGCTGTGGACGACCGAGCAGGTCCCGGCAGAGACAGATGGCGACGACGAGCCGGACCTGACGACACTCGACCGCAGCCTCGCCGGTGGCACGGTCTTCCGGCTGGTGGAATACGGACCGGGGGTGCGGAGTGCACGTCACCAGACGGACTCGGTCGACTACGCGATTGTCGTCTCCGGAGAGATCGATCTCGTGCTGGACGATGAGACCGTGCATCTGAGAGCCGGGGACACCCTGGTCCAGCGGGCGACCGCGCACGACTGGGTCAATGATGGCGACACGCCATGTGTCGTTGCGTTCTGCCTGATCGGAGCGGTTCCACGCTCAGACGGCTGAACTGCTGAGCGCTTCACCGATAGACTCTGCGTGTGCGAGAAGGTCGGTCGACTTGGCGCGGGTGACACTGCGAGACGTCGCCGAAGCGAGCGGCGTTGCACAGTCGACCGTGAGCTTCGTCCTCAACGACGACCCCCGACAGAAGATCTCGGCAGCGACGCAGGCGCGCGTGCGCCAGGCGGCGCAGGACCTTGGCTACGTGCCGAACGGCATCGCGCGTGCATTGATGGAGGGGACCTCACGAACGGTGGTCCTCACCATCGACGCTGGGTTCGAGGGCAACTACTCCCACCGGTTCATCAGAGGTCTTGACGAGGAGTTGCAGACGCAGGGCTTCGTGCTGCTCGTGATGCACGGACGTTCATCGCCGTCGGACCGAAAGCACGTCAGCGACGTCATCGCTCCCCGAGCAGTCATTCAGTTCGCCGACGCGTATCTCAGCGGCGACGAGCTTCACGACTCCGGTGAAGGCTGGAAGAACGGGATGGCGGCCCACGTCCTCCTGCAGTTCCGTTACCTGGCGGAACAGGGGCACCGCTCCATCGCACTGGGCTTGCCGGATGGCGAGGTGCCGTTGGCGGAGGTGCGCGTCAGATTCGTCGCCGAAGCGACCTCGATGCTGGGTATCGACCCGGTTGTTCGGTTGCGGGTTCCCAGGGACCGCGACCAGGCCGCGCCCGCGCTGAAGCGATTCATCTCTGACAATCCCCGCATCACCGCGGTGGCCGGATTCGATGATGACACGGCGCTGCGCACTCTTGCCGCGATGCGCGATCTGCGGCTGACGGCGCCACAGGATCTGGCCGTCATCGGCTTTGACCAGAACGAATATGCAGATCTCTGGGATCCACGGCTGACAACCATCCTGGCCGACAGCGAGGGCCACGGCCGTCTGGCTGCGCGCCGCGCGCTGGGCCTTGACACCGACGGGGTCGAGGCGGCGGCGGCGCGCGTGATCATCCGCGAGTCCGCCTGACGACGGCGACGGTCAACGGCCGCCGCTGTCAGGAAGTCAGCGGAACAGTCGCCGTCGTCGTCCGAGGGTCAGTGGAACAGTCGCCGCCACCAGGGTCGCGGCGACGGCGCCGCCGCCTCCGGTCGCGCTCGCTCCCACTCCTCGCGGGTCAGCAGGCGACCCGCAGCCCGCTTCCGCATCACACAGGCGGTGTGTGCGTGGCGTCGGCGGCTGTGGTCGCCTTCCGGGAACAGCAGCATATGCTCGCTCATCGAGGGCAACAGCTCACCGCAGATCGGGCACCGATAGGTGGCAGGCTTGCGATTCTGCGCCCTTCGGGCTTCCCACCATCGCGGTTCACGGGCTTTTACGGAGCGATTTCCCGCCATGCCTCGGATATCCTAGGTTGCTGTGCCGGCACCTCACCCAGAAGAGCTAGCGGGCCTCAGCCGCTCCGAGGTCCTCAAGGCGTCGCCCACCATGTTCGACACCAGGTGGCTGGACAAGGTGTCGCGCGTGCATTGGAGCGTGCCCCTGTTCGTGTTCGTTCCGACGATCGCGGTCCTGCTGGTGCTCGGCTTTGTCAACGGCGTCGGGGCCTGGGCGATCGCCTGGATCGCCGGCGGCTACGTGATCTGGACGCTGACCGAGTACTGGCTTCATCGGATCGTGTTCCACTTCGAGCCTGACCACGGCATCGGTGCGCGGATGCACTGGATCATCCACGGCGTCCACCATGACCATCCGAACGATCCGATGCGTTTGGTCATGCCGCCATCGGTAAGCGTGCCGCTGGCAGCCCTGTTCGTGTTCGTCTTCTATCTGATCTTTGGCTCGCCGGGGTTCTTCCCGCTCAGTGCCGGCTTTCTGGCCGGCTACCTCGGTTACGACATGCTGCATTACCACGTGCACCATCACAGTCCGACGACCCGCGTCGGCAAATGGCTGCGCGAGCTTCACATGCGCCACCACTTCCAGGACCACGACACCGGTTACGGAGTCAGCGCCCCGTTCTGGGACCACGTCTTCGGCACCGCGCCGAAGAAGCGCGTCACCCACTGAGCTCGTTCGCCCCGCGGGCGGCAACGCCGCGAATCGCACACACAAACCGTGCAGAAAATGCGATGCCAAGCGCGCGAGAATCTGGGCACAGTCCCCGGCAGGAGATGGCCGCGTGAGCAACAGACCCCATTCCAACCACCATACGAACTTCCCGATCCGCGATCCGGAGCGGACCAAGGAGTGGTACGCCCAGGTCTTCGGGATGCGTGAGGTGCCGCGCCCCTTCAAGCAGGGAGGCGCACCGGGCGTCGAGGAGGTGCTGCTGCTGACCCGCGGGAACTTCGACCTGCACTTCACGATCCACGAGGACGCACCGGACCTGAAGCCCCACCACTTCTGCCTCGAGCTCGAGGACTGGGATGGTTTCATGGAGCATCTCAAGGGGCTCGGCATCGAGCACACCGAGGTCTTCGTGGGCCGCACAACAACTCGAAGTCGACCTACATCTACGACCCCGACGACAACATCGTCGAGCTGATGTACCACGAGAACTGGAACCACGAATCGCCGATCCAGCCCGACTGACAGCGGTCAACGGGCGGGAACCGGAGCGGCCTGGTGCCTGCCCGTCAGGTTCGCGACCGCCTCGCTCAGCGCCGGTCCGAGCTCGGCCAGTCGCTGCTCCACCCTTGTCGAAGGCCCAACGACCGCGACCGCAGCCGCCGGCCCCCGGGCGCCGCCCAGCAGCGGTACCTCGTCTGAGCCTCCGCGACCCGCCAGCCAGACCGGCACCGCCACCGCGGACACGCCCTCGATGAACTCCCCCGTGTCAGTCGCGTAGCCGCGCTCGGCGCAACGACCGATCTCGGCGACGAGCGCCTGAGCGTCCCCGATCGTGCGCTCCGTGTGTGGCGAGAGATCGACCCGCGACGCCAACGACTCGAGCCCTCCGCTGGGCAGTCCCATCAGCAGGGCCTTGCCGAGCGCCCCAGGTGCCAGCGCCGATCTACGACCGACCGGGGACACGACCGAGAGCTCGTGCGGGCTGTCGACTCGATGCACGATCGTGATCTCGAGCGTCGTCCAATCGATGACGCCCAGGAGCACCGTCTCGCGAGACTGTGCGGCAAGACGGTCCATCACCGGAGCGCAGACCTCGATCAGATCGAGGTCGGCATGCGCGAGTGAGCCGACCTCGATCAAGCGGACGCCAAGGCCGTAGCGCCCATCAGCGTGCTGGGTCATGAAGCCGGCGTCAACGAGCGTGGAGGCGAACCGGTAGGTGGTGGGCTTCGGCAGGCCGACCCGGGCGGACAGCTCGGAGAGCGCCAGGCGCGGTTCGGCCGCGGTGAATGCGGTGAGCAGATCGCATGCCCGTTGAACCGACCTGATCAGCTCCATGCCGTCCGCACGGCCGAGTTTCGATCCCCCCGGCACCTCGGAACGCGTCTCCATCAATACGGCTCCGCCAGCTTCTGCAGAGCCGAGAGCCGCATCCCTGCCTCCTCCTGCGGGGGCCGGCGCTCCTGATGTGTTCGCATCAGCGTCGCGCTCGTCTCGACGACCAGCCGGGTACGGGCCTCTCGGCGCGTTGCGTAGTTCGCCAGGACAAGGTCGGGGTCGAGACCGGAGTCCAACTCCTGCCCCAACACAACCGCGTCCTCGACCCCCATGCCGCCGGCCGATCCGATCGTCGGGGCGGTGGCGTGGGCCGCATCGCCGACCAGCACGACGCGGCCGCGATGCCAGGGCGGTTCGACGAAGATCCACTCGTAGGGGGCAACGATCACGTCGATGTTCTCGTCGAGCATCGCCGAGGCCTCCGCGAACATCTTCGAGGGCTCGTAGTCCCGCAGTACGGTGCGGACTATCTCGCGCGCCTCCGTCTGGTCGACGCGCCGTCGCTCCATGTGGTTGGGAAGCGCCAGATAGAAGTGCCTCCCTGGCAGCATCGTCGAGGCGATCGTGTTCCCCTTGGCGACGTGCAGCCCACTGAGCCAGTCCTCCGGGGCGTCGCGGAACATCATCCGAAAGCTCATCGACCCCGTGTACACCGGCCCCGCCAGCTCGGGGAAGAAGCGTGCGCGCAGGCCGGAGTTGATCCCGTCGGCAGCCACGAGCAGGTCGAACCGTCGCCGCTCGCCGTTGGTCAACTCAACATCGACTCCATCTGAGTCCTGATCGACCGTCCGGTACGTCTCGCCGATCAGCACCCGTGCGCCGGTCTCGACCGCCGGCGCCGTTCCACAGCCACAACTGCGACGAGCAGGTGGTGATCCTGTCCGGCAGCGGCGAGGTCGAGGTCGATGGCGTGATCACGCCGATCGGGCAGTACGACGGCGCCTACATCGAGGCCGACAAGGTCCACCGCTACCGCAACACCTCCGACTCCGAACCGATGGTGATCCTCTGGGTCTACAGCTCGAAGGTCGTCACGCGCACGTTCGCTGACACGGGCGAGACGGTGGAGCACCTCTCGGCCGCGGACCTGATGGGCGACGCCGAGAGCTGAGATGCCACGCATGAGCCGGCCGAGACTCCGCTGCCGTCTTACGCGGTGCGCGTCGAGGGCGATGAGGTCTTCGTCGAGATTCCCTGAGCCTGCTCCGGGGTGCCACCTCGGTCGAGGTGGCACCCCGGACTGAGGCTCGTCTAGCCGATGCCGGGGAGGACCTTCGTGCCCTCCTCCCGGACAGCGTCCAGAGCAGTCGGGTTCAGGCCGAGCAGGCGCAGGATCGTCGGCGCCGTCTGGGTCGTCTCAACCCAGGAGTTGTTCACGTGGGGCTGCACGGCCCCGGGTGCGTAGACGAGCATCGGCACGTCGCGGTCACCTGGGTTATCGCCACCGTGCTCGGCGATCTTGCTGCCACCGGTGTACACGGTGCCGACCTGCGCGCGACCGAACACGTCCGGATACCGCGGGTCGGAGTACGGCACGCCGAAGAAGTCGGCGGCTTCGTGACCCGCGTAGATCTGTGCGAGACCCGAGTGCGCAACCTGCTCGGTGCCGCGGTTGACCCCATCGTTGTTGTAGAGCACCGCCGTGGCGGTGTGGTTCCACAGGTAGCTCTTGACGAAGTCAGCGGCAGCCTGCGTCTTGACCGAGAGGTAGCTCTGCCAGAGATCGTCATCGGTGCCGGCGACGATCAGCTTGTCCGGGTCACCGGTCTTGGCGGTCCAGGCGGTGTTGATCGCGTCGATGATCGGTCCGTCGGCGATCCGCTTGAGCTGCAAGGGGTCGGTTGGTGATTGACCATGCTTGGCGGTGATGATGATCGCCGTCGACGATGCCAGACCATCCTGCTGGATCGTGTTGACCATTCGCTGCAGCTGGTCGTTGACGTAGCTGAACGCACTGGCCAGCAACGGCCGTGGCGTCGCGCCGCCGGGGTAGTAACCGGCAAGTTCCGTCGGACCCTCTGTGTACGTCCCGTTGGGGTTCCTGGTGAGCGTGCTGGGCGAATCGACCTTCTCGGCAACCGAGACCGTCTGGAAGTTCATTCCAAGGATCGCCGGCGCGCCGACCTTCTGGGTGCCGCTGTGGTCGTACCCGTTCAGCTCGTTGAGTACGGCCTGCACCTTGTAACCGTCGTACTGCTTGGTGGCCGCGTCATCGTGCGCCCAGTCGGTGTCAGTCGGATAGGGCACCCCGTTGGGCTCAACCGCCTGCGAGTCGATCTCGGGCGCGAAGAAGTCATCGATGCTCATACCGTTGGAACCCGGCCCGTTGAACGATGAGTAGATCGCGTGCTTGTCAGACCAGGCGGTGCGCATGCCGGCGTTGTGAATCACCTGGAAGATCGTGTTGACCTTGAGGTAGTCCCACGGTGTGATCGGCTGGCAGGTCGCCGGGTTGACCGGGTAGCTGCCCGGGTTCAGGCCCGACTGCGGATGCGGGCTCAGGCTCATGATCTTGCCCGGATCCGTGTCGTTGCCGTTCGGGTAGATCGAGCCGCCCTCATCAAAGGACGGGAACGTCTGGCCGCTGGCGTTGTTGAGCAGATCCGGCACGTTGTTGAGCTTGTCGTCCGGCGAGTCGAAGATGACATCGCCTCCGGTCGCCGGCTTCCCCGGCGTGCAGGCTGCACCTGCCTCGTCGACCGCGTGGCTGTACTCGACGTCGTAATAGACACCGGTCGTACCTGGGTCACCGCCCGTCATGATCGCCGTTCCACCCGGATCCGAGTCCGACGGGTCAGACGTATGGTTATTGGTGAACTCGGCCCCGCCAGACGCAAGCCTGGCCAGCTCCGACATCGGGTGGGTCTTGACATACCAGTCCAGATCGGACTGATGCATCCCGTCGACCGAGATCAGCAGCACATGCTTGATCGACGCTCGGTGCGTAGGGTTGCCAAATTCGTCGTGACCTCCGAATTCGTAGCGGTGGTGGGAATGGTTGCCGAATTCGTGATGAGTCGCGGGGACAGGACCTCGGGCGTTGGCGACAGATGCGATCGCGAGCGCAGCTGCCGCGGCGCCCACGACGGCACCTACGCCGGCGGTGTGCCGGCGGACGCGATCGCGCCGACGGAATGGGGAAGTGGCCATCCTTCTCTCCTGGTTCGGACGTGGACCTTGCCGGCGGCACGCTACGGGCAGGGGGTCGCCATGCTTGTTAGCGGGCCGTAACCACGCCTCGAACTTCATCCTGAGGGATGACCCGGGTTCGTCCCTTGGTAGGAGAGAGTGCCCGTTAGCAGAGGCCCACGGTGCGCCGACCGACGCGGCTAACGGAGGTCGGTCAGCTGGTCGACCACGTACTCGCCGATGGCCAGCGACGAGGTCGCGGCCGGCGACGGCGCGTTGCGAACCAGAACGAGGCCGCCGACCGTGGTGATGCGGAAGTCGTCGACGAGCGATCCGTCAGGATCGAGCGCCTGGGCGCGAACACCGGCCGGAGCGGGCTCGACGTCGGCCGGCGTGAGTGCCGGGATGAAATCACGGGCGCGGTCGATGAACGCCTTGGTGGAGACCGAGCCCCACATCTCGGCGGCACCCATACGCCAGTGCTTGCGGGCGAGACGCCGGAAGCCCTGGGACCTGAATACGTCGATCAGGTCCCAGGCCGAGAAGTCGGTGCGTGAATACCCCTCGCGCTTGAACGCGAGCACGGCATTGGGTCCGATGTCGACGCCACCGCCCACACGGCGCGTGAAGTGCACGCCGAGGAACGGGTAGGCCGGGTCGGGCACGGGATAGATCAGACCCTTGACCATGTCCTCGCGAGCGGGGACGAGCTTGTAATACTCGCCGCGGAAGGGCACGATCCAGGGCTCGCGATCCTCACCAGCCATCTGCGCCAGCCGATCGGAGTAGAGGCCGCCGCAGACGACCAGGCGGTCGAACACGAGCTCCTCGCCGGCGGCGCTGCGAACGCGGACCTCACCGCTTCTGCGGTCGATGCCCGCCACCTCGAACCCCAGGCGCACCTCGCCACCGGCGGCGCGAAC
Source organism: uncultured Conexibacteraceae bacterium (assembly GCA_963848435.1). Taxonomy (GTDB): domain Bacteria; phylum Actinomycetota; class Thermoleophilia; order Solirubrobacterales; family Solirubrobacteraceae; genus Palsa-465. Next base: position 743,221 of record CAWKDQ010000012.1, read on the forward strand.
GTCATCGGCGTAGGCGCGCGCAACCGCCGGAAAATCGACGATCGCAGTCTGAGGCGAGTGCAGCGCCGAGACGCCGCGAACGTACGGCTCGATCTCGACCATCTGCGAGGGGCTGAGGCGCCTCAGACCGGGCACGCCGTTGGCGTTGGCTCGGCGCTCGATCTCCTCGAGCCGGTCGAGCTCATCGGGATCGCGCGCGACGATCAGCTTGCCGCACTCCTCGTAGGCGATGCCGTGCTGCTCGCAGTAGGGCTTGAGCAACTCGATCCCGCGCCGGCAGAGCTGCGCCTTCAGCGACCCCGGCGTGTAGTAGACGCCGGCGTGCGCGACGCCGCTGTTGTGACCGGTCTGGTGGGCGCCGACCCGGTTCTCCTTCTCGAGCACCGTCAGCCCCACCCCGGGCTCGGTCTCCGTCAGTCGCCTGGCGACAGCGAGCCCGATGATTCCGGCGCCGATCACACCAACTCTTGAAGCAGCCATGCGAATCTCCGTTTCGGGCTAGGCCGACCTGACGGCGACGGTCTTGACGCGTGTGTAGAAGCGCAGGGACTCGAGCCCCTGTTCCTTGAACGCGGAGCCGGAGTCGAGGAAGCCGCCGAACGGGTGGTGCACATCCCAGCCCGAGGTCGGCAGGTTGACCGAGACCTGGCCCGTGTTCACATACTCCTCGAAGTAGGCGGCGGCGCCGATGTCGTTCGTGAACACGGCAGCCGACAGCCCATACTGCGAGTCGTTCACCGCCTCGACGGCCTGCTCCAGTCCGTCGACCTCGATCACGGCGATCGCCGGGCCGAAGACCTCGTCACGCCAGATCGACATCTGCTGGGTAACGCCGGCGATCACGGTCGGCTCGACGTAACAGCCGCCCGACAGCTCGGGCGCCGAAGGGGCACCGCCGCCCGCGAGGATCTCAGCGCCCTCGTCGCGGGCGAGTTCGAGATCGGCGTCGGCCAGGACCACGCTCGCGTTCTTGCCGCCCATCTCGGTCTGCAGACGGACGTTGCGTCCGGCCAGATCCCGGTGCAGCTGCAGACCCACCGCGGTACTGCCGGTGAAGCTGACCGCGGCCAGTCGCGCGTCTCCGAGCAGCGCGCCTGAGATCCGCGAGGCGCGCCCGGTGACGGTGCCGAGCACGCCGGCCGGCAGGCCGGCGTCGTTGAGCGCCTCGGCGAGCCGCAGCGACACGACCGGGGTCTCGCTGGCGGGCTTGAGGATCACCCCATTGCCGGCGAACAGGGCAGGCGCGAGCTTGCGGGCCGGCGTCAGCAGCGGGTCGTTCCACGGCGTGATCAGCAGCACGATTCCGACCGGCTCGTTGCGGACCGCCACGTTCACGTTCGGACGCGCGTCGGCGAGCTCGACGCCCAATGGCAGCCTCGCGAGCAAGGCGTAGTAGTCGAGGAAGTCGGCTGCCTTGCCGACCTCGACCGTCGCCTCCGCCAGCGTCTTGCCCATTTCCGACACGAGCTCGCGCGCGATCGCGTCGCTGCGCTCACGCAACAGGCTCGCGGCGCCGGTCATGACGGCGGCGCGCTGGAGTGGCCGTGTGTGACGCCAAACCTTGGCGCCGCGCTCGGCAGCGTCGTAGACGGCGGTGACGTCGGCGGCGCTCATCGCCGGAACCACGGCTACGGTTGAGTCCACAGAGCTCGGATCGGTGACGGCCAGCTCACCGTCACCGCCGACCGTGGCCCAGTCGCCGTCGAGCAGGTTTCCCAGAGTGGTTGAGGACATGGTCTCGATTCTCACAGCGGCCTCATCAACAAGGCTGCACGCTTGTCAGTCGGTTGAAGACGGAGAGAGGCAACGGCTACAAGTGTTCATCGTAGATTCGCAGGTACACATCTGGAAAGAGGAGACGCCCGACCGACCCTGGGTCCCTGGCGCCCGTGAGCGGATCCGTCTGAACGGCCACCGCGAGGAGGCCTTCCTCTATGAGGAGTGCCTGGGGTTGATGGACGAGGCCGGTGTCGACCGCGTCATCATCGTGCCGCCTTCCTGGGAGGGCGATCGCATCGACTACTCCCTCGAGGCCGCCGAGGCCCACCCCGACCGCTTCGGGATCATGGCTCGCGTCCCGCAGAACAAGCCCGAGGAGGGCAGGGCCCTGATGCGCGAGTTCGCGTCGATTGAGGCGATCAAGGGCATCCGCCTGACCTTCCACCGACCGATCGACCGCAACTGGATGATCGACGGCACCTGCGACTGGATCTGGCCCTACGCCGAGGAGCTCGGGATCAAGACATGGTCCACGCGCCGATCTGGAAGGCGGAGCTGGGCGCGATCGCGCAGCGGCACCCGGGCCTGAGCATCATCATCGACCACATGGGCATCATGGCCCGCTGCGTCGATGACGCGATCGGATACTGGGCGCAGGAGACCGCCGACCTGCATGTGCATCCGAATATCTCGGTCAAGGTCTCGGCGCTGCCGGGCTACTCGACCCAGCCGTTCCCGAACGAGAACATCTTCCCGTACGTGCGGGAGATGATCGCGAAGATGGGTCCTGAGCGCTGCCACTGGGGCACCGACATCACGCGGCTGATGGGTCACGGTCTGACCTGGAAGGACACGATCGAGCAGTTCACTGTGCACATGGGTCTGACCGAGCACGAACTCGATGAGGTCATGGGCCGCAGCCTCTGCCGTGTGCTCAGCTGGGAGATCCCCGTCGACGCTGCCGCGGCGGCCTGACCGACGTCGATGACCGGGCACTCCGACGGCGGCGAGGGACTGCTCGAAGCGTTCCGCGCACTCGATCTGGAGCATGTCTTCTCCTCACCTGGGTCCGAATGGGCCCCGGCCTGGGAGGCGTTCGCGCGTCAGCGCCGCGACGGCACCGACGGCCCGCGCTACCACGACCTCACCCACGAGACGCTGGCCGTGGCGATGGCGACCGGCTACTGGCTCGGCAGCGGGCGCCTGGCCGCGGTGCTGCTGCACACGGTGCCAGGCCTGCTGCAGGGAGGCAACGCGATCCATGGCGCGCTGCTGGCGGGTGCGCCGATGCTGGTCGCCTCCTCGGAGTCGGTGACCTACGGCGAGGGCACCGGCCCTGATCCGGGCTCGCAGTGGTATCGCAACCTCTCGTTCGTCGGCGGGCCTCATGTCGTCGCTGCGCCGTTCACGAAGTGGGCCGGTCACCTGCCCGACGTTGCGACGCTCTACGAGTCGGTGGTGCGGGCAGCCGAGCTGTCGCAGCGAGCCCCCGCCGGCCCGGTGTATCTCAACATCGCGCTTGAAGCGCTGCTCGCCGAGTGGCGTCCGCCCAGTGTGCGCAAGAAAGTCGCGCCCAGCGGGGCGCGACTGAGCCCATCCTCCGAGATCGAGCTGGTCGCCGCCAAGCTCGCCGACGCGAGGAATCCAGTGATCTTCACAGAGTCAGCAGGCCGCGATCCCGAGGCGTTCCAGGCGCTCGTCGCGCTCGCAGACCTGCTTGCAATCCCCGTGATCGAGCCGCAGTCCGCGGTCTGCGCCAACTTTCCCAAGGACCATCCGCTGCACGTCGGCGGCGACGTCTCGCAGGCAGCGGGTGCCGACCTCGTGCTGCTCGTCGCCTGCCGCTCGCCCTGGTACCCGCCGAGCAACGACCTCGCCCCCGAAGCCGAGGTCGTGGTGATCGACGAGGTTCCGCAGCGGCCGCACATCGTCTACCAGGTCCTCCACGCCGATGTCTACCTCGAGGGCGGGATCGCCTCTACGCTCGCCGGGCTGGTCGAGGCGAGCCGTCGTAAGCTCGACACCAGCCTCGTGGCCGAGCGCCAGCTGCGCTGGAGCGAGGTTCACGACCGGCAACACGCGGACCTACTGGCCGCTGAGGAGAAGGCGCAGGCCAACACCGAGAAGATCACGCCGGTGCTGCTCGCCAAGGTGCTGCGGGAGGAGCTCGACGACGACACGATCATCGTCGATGAGACGATCACCCACAGTCGCATCGTTCAGCAGCACCTGCGCTGGAACGAACCTGATCGCTGGTTCTATGTGCAGGGCGGACTCGGTCAGGGCACCGGCGTCGCGCTCGGCATGAAGCTGGCGCGGCCACACCAGCCGGTGACGTTCGTCGTGGGTGACGGCTCGTTCCTCTACAACCCGATTGTGCAGGCGCTGATGGCCTCCCGGGACGAGGGTCTGCCGCTGCTGATCGTGATCTTCAACAATCGCCAGTACCTGTCGATGAAGTTCAACCACCTGCGCTTCTACCCAGAGGGCGCCGCAGTCGCCTCAGGCGACTTCGATGGGGTCGATCTCTCGACACAGCCGCCGCTATCCGATTTCGGCGCGCCGTTCGGCATGCCCGGGTGGGAGGTCGCTGACCCCGGGCAGCTGCGCAGTGTGATCGCTGAGGCCCGGGCCGCCGTCGCCGGCGGTACGACCGCGATCGTCAACGTTCTGTTCTAAGGGGAGTTCGCCGTGCCACCACAGAGAGTCCTGCTCGCCGCCGACTACCTGCACTCACTCGCGACGGCGGTGCTGGCCGCCGCGGGGCTGAGTGCATCCGATGCGGAGGTGGTCGCGAGCGCCTTCGTCTGGGCGAACCTGCGGGGCGTCGACTCGCACGGCGTCTCGCGGCTGCCGCGTTACCTCGAGCTGTTCGACAAGGGTCAGGCGAACCTGACGCCGTCGATCGAGATCAAGCATGTGCGCGATGCGGTGATCGTGGTCGAGGCCGATCGCGCGCCCGGACCGCTCGCGCTCACCCACGCCATGCGCGAGGCCATCACGACGGCGCGCTCGACCGGTGTCGCGTGGGCGGCTGTGCGCGGGACCGTACACACGGGGGCGATCGGCTACTACACAAGCATGGCCGCGGCCGAGGGGATGGCAGGCATCGGCATCGTCGCCGGGGTGCCGAACATGGCCTACGAGGGTGCGCGCGGCGCCGGCGTCGCGACCAGCCCGCTGGCGATCGCGGTACCGGCCGCCAGGCACCCGGACTTCGTGCTCGACATGGCGACTGCGACGATCGCGCTCGGCAAGATCGCACAGTACAGGGCGCGCGGGGAGTCGCTGCCGGAGGGTGTCGCCGTCACCGCCGATGGTGAGCCGACGGTTGATCCCGCGGAGGCGAAGATCCCCCTGCCGGTCGGCGGCGCCAAGGGCTCGGGCATGTCGCTCGCGTTCGAGCTGCTGGCCAGCGGCCTCGCTGGGAACCCGATCGTCTCGGAGTTCCACGCCGGGCGGAAGGGCCACCGCCAGAACGCGACGCTGATCGCCGTCGACGTCTCCGCGTTCCTGCCGTCGGATGATTTCAAGGCGATCGTCGATGACACCATCGACGCGGTCACGGCGCTTCCCCGCGCCGGTGAGGCGCCGGTGCTGGTGCCGGGCGCCCGTGGCGCAGCGACGTTCGCGCAGCGCAGCCGCGACGGTGTGCCGCTGCCGCCGAAGATCTGGGACGAGATCGTCTCGGCCGGGGACCGGTTCGGCGTGCCGGTTCCAGAGCCGGTCACGAAGCCGGTCGCGGCCGGCTGAGCTCAGCGGGGCGCGGGGACGTGCGCCCCTCTACACTCCCCCGCACGCTCGGCGGCGCCGGGCTTCCGGAGAGGTGGCCGAGTGGCTGAAGGCACTCGCCTGCTAAGCGAGTAAGGGGGGAAACCTCCTTCGCGGGTTCGAATCCCGCCCTCTCCGCTCCGCGATCTCCGCTGCCGGGCCTGTACCCGGCGGCGTCGGCCAGCACTCAGGTGTCGCTGAGACCGGGCCAGCGCAGCGGTGGCAGGGCGCCGTGCTCCTGGAGGTCGATCCCGACCTGTATGGCCTCGGCCTCGCGGCCACGCCGGGCGATCAACTGGATGCCGGTCGGCAGGCCGCTCTCGGCTCCGAGGCTCGACGGCAGCGCGATGCCCGGATGGCCCGTGACATTCCAGCCGAGTGTCATGTCGGCCAGCGGGTTCTGGTCGGTGTAGTCGTAGCCGTCGCCGCGCGGGTAGGCGACGACCCGGGTCGCCGGTTCGACGATCAGATCGATGCTATTGGCTTCAAACCAGGTCTCCCACCTGTCCGCCAGGGTCGCGCGGCGCACCTGAATCTCGGCGTATTCCGCGGCGGTCATGGCGTTGCGCGCATGGCTCAGCAGCTTGCGCACGAGGGGGCGGTACGCATCCTCGCGCTCAGCGAACGACCGATGATACGACCACATCTCGACCAGCACGGCGGCGAACTCAGGCGATTCGAGCGTGAACGCCTTCATCGGCGCTCTGAGTTCGACGACCCGGGCGCCGAGCGTCTCGAGCGCGATCTGCGCGCGTTCGTAGCCGGCACGGGTGTCACCATCGAGCTCCAGTTCGGAAAAGCGGTCGGTGACGGCAACGGTGAGGCCGGCCAGCGGAGCGGCGCCGCGCCGGGCCGCGATCGGCAACGGACCGAGCGGTCCGGCCGGGACCGCATGTGCAACCGTCGCGCAGCGCCCGCCGGCCATCACCGCAAGCACCGCGCTGCAGTCGGCCACGTTGCGCGCGAGCGGTCCCAGCGTGTCGAAGGTCGGCCCGAGTGGAATGATCCCGTCGAGCGGTATCCGCCCCGTGGTCGGCTTGATGCCGCTCACGCCGCAGATCGCCGCCGGCGCGCGAATCGAGCCGGCCGTGTCGGTTCCGGTCGCGACCGGAACCATGCGCGCAGCGACCGCCGCGCCCGAGCCGCCACTTGATCCGCTGGCCGTGAGCTCGAGCTGCCAGGGGTTCCCGACCTGGTCCGTCGTGCCGCCAGACGCGAACTCGTGCGTGTGCAGGTGGCCGATCAGGACCATCCCGGCCCGACGCAGCCGTGCCCAGGCGGTGCAGTCGGCGTCGGCGACGTTGCCCACCAGCACCGAGCTTGAGGCCGTCAGCGGCAGCCCCTGAACGGCGTAAAGATCTTTGAGACCGATCGGCACACCGCAGAGCAGCGGCGCCTCCTCGCCCTCGGCGGCCAACCTGCGATCGGCCTCACGCGCATGCCGTTCGGCCAGGTCCGGGTAGAGACGCACCCAGGCGTTGATCGAGTCCGGGGCCCCGTGGGCACTCGGCGGACCGCCGTTCACCTCCTCGATCTGCGCCTCGAGAGCGCGCAAAACCTCCAGAGCGGAGAAGCTGCGGTCGCGCAGGCCCGCAGCGATCTCGAGCACACCCAGCTCGGGCAAACCTGTGAGCGGGCTCACCGCTCGATCGCCAGCCGGATGCCGACGCCAACCAGCACCAGCCCGGAGAAGCGATCGATCCGAGCCTTGACGCGCGGGCGACTGAGCACGTCTGCGAGCTTCACGGCAGCGAGCGCATAGCTGCACATCCACAGAAGGTTGAACGTGACGAAGATCGCGCCAAGCATGAGCATCTGCAGCAGCGGCGAGCCGTGCGGCGAGACGAACTGGGGTAGCAGGCTCGTGAAGAAGATCCCGACCTTGGGGTTCGCGAGGTTGCTGATCACGCCCTGCCGAAACCCTCCACGGCCATCGATCGCGCGGCCGGGCCCTGCCGGTCGCACATCGTCGTCCCCGGGGTGTCGCGAGTCCCACAGCGCGTGCCCGCCGATCCAGATCAGGTACAGCGCCCCACCCAGCTTGAGCGCGTCATAGACGACCGCAGAGCTGCGCAGGATCGCAGCGACCCCGAGCGCGGTCGCCAGTGTCCAGGTCGCGAGGCCGACATTGACTCCGATCGCGCTGCCGAGCGCGGCCTCCCGCCCGTGAACGAGCGCGTTCCGCGTGACAACTGCCGTATCGGGGCCGGGCAGCAGCGCGATCGCGACGACGACACCGATGTAGACGAGGACATGGGTCGGCATGACCTGAGTATCGCGCCTGTACCTGGGTGAGTGTGGTGACGGGTGGGTGTGGTAACGTCGTACTGAAGCGCTTTAGTAACCCAAGGAGACCCCATGTCCGCACCCAGCCTTCAGGAAGGCATCGACCGTGCCGGCTCCGCCATCAACCTGCTGTGGAAGCCGGATGCCCCGCCCTGGAAGCCGCCGGTCGTGGCGCCCGAGTTCACCGGGTGGGCGGTCGAGCAGACCGCTGCCTTCGAGACCGTGGCATTGTCGGATCTCTCCCATCACATGCGCGACCTGTTCATCGAGGGGCCCGACGCGACCCGGCTGCTCGCGGACGTGAGCGCCAACAACTACGAGAGCTTCGCGGTCGGCCAGGCCAAGCAGTTCGTCCCGGTGACCGCCGAGGGCCACATCGTCCAGGACGGCATCCTGATGCGTACCGGCGAGGACCGCTACACGCTCACAGGGCCGCCGGCTTCGCAATCCTGGGTTCTCTTCCATGGTCACCGCGGCGGCTACGACGTCACGTTCAGAGATGATCCGGACTCCGAGTTCCGTCCCGGCGACCCCGTCCTCTTCCGCTACCAGGTACAGGGCCCCAACGCCATGGCGGTGGTGGAGGCTGTGTTCGGAGGGCCGCTGCCCGAGACCAAGTTCTTCCATGCAGCGCCGGTCACTCTCAACGGAGCCACGCTCCGCGCATTGCGCCACGGCCTGGCCGGTCAGGCCGGCTATGAGTTGATCGGCGACTACGCCGACGGAGCCGGCGTCAAGGCCGCATTGCTCGAGGCGGGTGCTCAGTTCGGACTCGTTGAGGTCGGCGCGATGGCCTACGCGACCAACGGCGTCGAGAGCGGCTGGATCCCAACCCCCACCCCCGGCACCTACACCTCCGAGGATCTCCGCGACTATCGCGAGTGGCTGGGCCTGTTCTCATTCGAGGGGCAAAAGCCACTGTATGGCAGCGCCTTCTCGTCGGACATCGAGGACTTCTACGTGACGCCGTGGGAGCTCGGGTACGGGCGCTCGATCGCCTTCAACCACGACTTCATCGGGCGCGACGCGCTCGAGGCGGGTCGGGAGAGCGTCCCCCGTACCAAGGTCACACTTGAGCTCAATGATGATGACGTGCGCCAGGTGTTCCGGGACCTCGACTACCTGCTCACCTACGGCCGATACCGCATCGAGGCCGATCGCGAGCTGGTCGGCATCACGTTCTACACGGCCCACATCGCTCGCCTCGGACGGGTTCTGTCGCTCTCGCTGGTGGCCAACGAGCATGCCGAACCTGGTACCCCGGTGGAACTCGTTTACGGATCGCATCCCGGAGGCGACGTGGCGCCTGACGCAGACCTCGGCTTCCCGCGCCTCCGCGCGACCGTGCGTCCGTCGCCATACAACGAGTACGCTCGCACCAAGTATCGAGCCGATGCACTCATCAGCTGAATGAACAACCCGGTGGTGGTCGGAGTCGATGCCGTCGGCATCGACGAGCTGGTCGCGGTCGCCCGCCACGGAGCCGCCGTCACGCTGTCGGAAGCCTCAATCTCCGCGATCCGTGCCGGGCGCGGGATCATCGACGCGCTCGCCGATGATCCCAGCCCGCACTACGGCGTCTCGACCGGCTTCGGCGCCCTGGCGACCAAGCAGATCCCGCCAGAGCTGCGCACCGACCTGCAGCGTTCGCTGATCCGCAGCCACGCCGCGAGCAGCGGGGCCGAGGTCGAGCGCGAGGTCGTGCGGGCGTTGATGCTGCTTCGACTCTCGACGCTCGCCTCGGGACGCACTGGCGTGCGCGAGCAGACCGCCGTGACCTACGCCGCGATCCTGTCGGCAGGGATCACACCGATCATCCGCGAGTACGGCTCGCTCGGCTGTTCGGGTGATCTGGCGCCGCTTGCACATTGCGCGCTGGCATTGATGGGCGAGGGCGAGGTGCGTGACTCTGCGGATCGGGAGGTTGAAGCCGGGCAGGCTCTGGCGGCAGCCGGAATCGAACCCGTGGTGCTGGCCGAGAAGGAAGGGCTGGCGTTGATCAACGGGACCGACGGCATGCTCGGCACCTTGGTTCTGGCCATCCACGACCTCGACAGTCTGCTCACGGTCGCTGATATCGCGGCGGCGATCAGCGTCGAGGCGCTGCTCGGCACCGACAGAGTCTTCTCTGCAGATCTGCAGGAGCTCCGCGCTCAGCACGGCCAGATCGCTGCTGCCGCGAACCTCCGGCGGCTGCTGGCCGGTAGCCCCATGGTCGCGAGCCATCGCGGGCCCGACGACAGCCGCGTACAGGACGCGTACTCGCTGCGTTGCGCACCGGCGGTCGCAGGCGCGGCGCGTGACACGCTGGCCCACGCAAGGATGATCGCGCAGCGCGAGCTGGAGGCGACCATCGACAACCCCGTGATCACACCCGAAGGGCACCTTGAATCGAACGGCAACTTCCATGGTGCCCCGGTCGGCTACGTGCTCGACTTCCTGGCGATCGCTGTCGCGGACCTGGCCAGCATGTCCGAACGCCGCACCGACCGCTTCCTCGACACCGGCCGCAGCCACGGGCTGCCGCCGTTCCTGGCTCACAACCCTGGCGTTGACTCGGGGCTGATGATTGCCCAATACACGCAGGCGGGAATCGTCTCGGAGCTGAAGCGGCTGGCCGTACCGGCGTCCGTCGACTCGATTCCAAGCTCGGCGATGCAGGAGGACCACGTCTCGATGGGCTGGGCCGCCGGGCGCAAGCTGCGACGCGCGATCGACGGACTCACACGTGTCCTTGCAATCGAGCTGCTGACCGCAACTCGCGGTCTTGACCTGCGCGCCCCGCTGCAGCCCGCTCCCGCGACCGCAGCGGTCCGGGACCGCCTGCGAGCCGATGTGGCCGGTCCGGGACCCGACCGTTATCTGACACCCGAGATCGAGTCGGTCGTCGGGCTGATCCGCAGCGGCGCCCTCGTGACCGCGGCGGAATCGGTCACGGGCGCGCTGAGCTGACGACGGCCGCCGAGGCGTTCGCGACGAGCGCCCGCTGCAGATCACCCGAGTCGACGCCGCGGAGGTCGGCGTGATCGGTGTCGATCGTGATCGTGGAACCTGGTTCCGAGCCGAGGCTGCGGTGGCCGTTGCCGCAGAGTTCCGCCCAGAGGTCGCCGGTCCGGGCCAACAGACCGGCGCGCAGCTCTCGTTCCCGGCGCGACCCTGTTTCGAGCTCTCGCGCCTCCTCGAACGGGTCGATCCGCGCCTGCGAGTCGCTGCCGATCGCGATGGCCACGCCGGCGTCGGCGTAGCGCATCGCCGGGAAGAATCCATCGCCGAGGTTGCCCTCCGTGGTCGGACACGAGACCACCACCGAACCGGTTCGGGCGATCCGGGCGATGTCATCGTCGGTGACGTGGATGCCGTGGATCACAGTTGCGCGTGGTCCGAGAAAGCCGGTGCGGTCGAGCAGCTCGATCGGTGAGCACCCGTGCTCTGCATGACACTCGTCGAGTTCGCGCCGCTGTTCATGGGCGTGGACGTGACGAACGAGCCCGTACTCGTTTGAGTAGGCAGCGATCGCCTCGAGCCACTGCGCCGGCACCGCGCGAACGCTATGCGCGGCGACGCCAACCTGGACCCCCGACTCGCCGTCGGCCCACTCTCGCAGTGCGTCGACGCGAGCGAGGAAGGTCTCGACGTCGGGGTCGCAGAACCGGCGCTGGCCGTCTGTGGGCGGACGGTCGGCGCCGTCCCATCCGTTGCGGTTGTAGGCGGCGGGTAGCAGCACAATCGGGAGCCCGGCGGCGGTCGCGCCGCGGGCTACGGCAATCGCCAGCTCGTTCGGCTCCTCATACGGCCGGCCGTCCGGCTGGTGGTGGACGTAGTGGAATTCGCCGACGACACCATAACCGGCGGCGCGCATCTCGGCGAAGCCCTGCTCGGCCACCTCGAGCATGCTCGCGGGATCCAGCGCGTCGGCCAACGCGAACATCTCGGATCGCCAGGTCCAGAAATCGTCGCGGTTTGCTGGCGTCACGCGTTCAACGCGGCCACGCAGGCCGCGTTGGAAGACATGCGAGTGGGCGTTCGGCATCGCGGCGATCTCGTGGTAACGAGCGGTCATCGGCGGGGCACCTCGGCGATCATGTTCGCGAGCGTGTGCTCGATCACCGTTGTCGCCAGCTCCGCGTCTTCGAGCTCAACGTGCTCATCTGGAGAGTGGCTGATGCCGCTGCGATTGCGCACGAGCACCATCGCCGCCGGAATCCGCTCGGCCAGGAGACCGGCGTCGTGCCCCGCGAAACAGACTGTGCTGGGGACCTCATGACCGAGGAGTCTGGCAGCGTCGGCATGCAATTGGTCGCAGATCGCAGCGGAGAACATGGTCCCGCGTGACTGAGATGCGAGCCTGATCTCGATCTCAACGCCCGTCCGGTCGGCCAGTGAGGCAGCGGCCTCGAGCAGCGCCCGGCGCCAGCGGTCCGGTCGCTCCGGGTCGGCCGATCTGGCATCGATCCACAGGCGCACGTCCGCTGCGACCGTGGTGACCGCGTTTGGGGCGACGAGGATGCGCGAGCTGGTGACCATCAGTTCACCGAGCCCACCTGCGAGCCGTTCGGCACCTACGATCAGGTGCGCGGCTGCGCTCAGCGCGTCCCGGCGCTGATGCTGCGGCGTCGTGCCGGCGTGGTCGGCCCGGCCGCTGAGGTGCGCCTCGAGTCGCATTCTGCTGGCCAGCGAACTCACGACCCCGAGCGGCGATCCGGCGTCCGCGACCTCAGTGGTCTGGTCGATGTGCAGCTCAACGAACCCTCGAAGCCGCTGCAGCCATTCGCCGGCGGAGTCAAGCCTGCCCGGGTCGAGGCCGTCGGCTCGCATCGCGTCGGCAAGCGTGATGCCCTGATCGTCCCGTCGCGCGAGCGTCGCCGGCACATCGAGCACGCCCGTGAGCGCCTTGCTCCCGAACGTCGGCGAGTTGAATCGGGCACCCTCCTCATCCGCGAACGAGATCACAGCGATCGGCAGTTGGCAGCGCTCCGCCACCTCAAAGCCGCAGGCGACGCCGAGCGGTCCATCGAACAACCCACCTCCGCGAACGCTGTCGAGGTGCGACCCGACGCCCCACCAGGGCCCGGGGGCGTCAGGGCATGCCCAGAGGTTGCCGGCGGCGTCTCTCTCGATTGTCAGTCCCGCGCGGCCAGCCTGACGCTCGAACCAATCCCGCATCTGGCGGTCGGCGTCTGTCCAGGCGAGGCGGTGTGTTCCGTCAGCATCCCGGCCGATGGCCGCGAGTTCGGCCAGCCTCTCCCCAAGGCTCACGTCGTGAGCCTCCACTCGCTGCCCGGACGCACGTGGACGACCCTGCCACCCGCGATCACGATCTGAACCGGGTTGTGTCCGAACCGGTATGGGATGTGCTCCAGCGGCCCGTCGAGTACCAGGAGGTCAGCCCGCTTGCCGGGTTCGAGCGATCCCACCTGATCCTCGCGCCCCAGCACCCAGGCGGCGTTGAGCGTGCAAGCGAGCAGCGCCTCGAGCGCGGACCAGCGGTAGCGGCGCACTGCGAGGCCGATCACGAGCGGCAATGAGAGGACCGGCGAGGTGCCCGGGTTGAAGTCGCTGGCCAGTACGCAGATCGCTCCGGCGTCGGCCAGCAGGCGCCCCGGCGCCAGTCGCTCGTCACCGAGGAACTCGGCGCCGGGCAACAGCACCGCAGCGGTCTCTGCGTTCGCCAGCAGCGTGACGTCATCCGGAGCTATGCAGGCGAGGTGGTCGACCGAACGCGCACCGGCCGCGAGCGCGACGGATACCGAGCCGTTGGCGTTGAACTGCTCGACGTGAGCACGCAACGCGAGACCGTTGCGCGCCGCCAGCTCGCCCATCAGCGTCAGGTGCGTGTTCGTGAACGCCACACGCTCCACGTAGATGTCCAGCGCGGTCAGCGGCGTGGCAGCGCCGGCCGCGAGCACGTCCGGTAACGCCTCGCTCACGGCCGCCATCCAACCGTCAGCGTCATAGCCATCCGGCACGGCGTGAGCAAGCAGCCCGGTACCGGCGACCTGCTGTTTCACACGGTCGCCGAGCGCTGAGATCAGTCCCGCCGCCCTGACCTCAGCCTCCGTCGACAACCCGTAGCCGGTCTTGCACTCGAACGTCGTCGTGCCGTGCCGCAGCATCTCACCTGCGGCAAGGCATGCCTGATCCAGCACCTGCTCGTCGCTCGCGTCGGCAAACGACCGCGCCGAGGAGCGAATGCCGCCGCCCGAGCGGGCGATCTGCTCATACTCGGCGCCCGCGACCTTCTGGGCGTACTCCACCTCCCGCCAGCCGGCGAACGGTAGGTGCGTGTGGCAATCGACCAACCCGGGCAGCACGGCACATCCGGACGCGTCGATGATCATCTCGGCCGCACCGGATGGCGTGAGCGCGACGATGTGCTGGCCCTCGATCGTCACCCCGCCCGCCTCGATCCGCAGCTCGGACGCTGATTCGTGACGGAGATAGGAGAGGCCGGTCTGCGGCGGACGCAGCACCTGGGCGGCGCCCTCCACTGAGATCGTCGAGGTCACGTCGCCGCGTTGTCGAGCATCGGCACACGGACGCCGTGCTCGCCGGCGAACTCGATCGCCGCCTCGTAACCGGCGTCGGCGTGCCGGATCACACCCATGCCGGGATCGGCTGTCAGCACACGGTGAACCCGCTCTGCGGCGAGCTCCGAGCCATCGGCAACGACCACCTGCCCAGCGTGGATCGATTTGCCCATCCCCACCCCACCGCCCTGGTGAACCGACACCCAGCTCGCCCCACAGGCTGTGTTCACGAGCGCGTTCAGGATCGGCCAATCGGCCACAGCATCCGAGCCATCGCGCATCGCCTCGGTCTCACGCTCCGGTGAGGCCACCGACCCTGCGTCGAGATGATCTCGGCCGATCACGATCGGTCCCTTCAGCTCGCCCGACGCGACCATCTCGTTGAACCGCTCTCCCGCCCGATTGCGCTCACCGTAACCCAGCCAGCAGATGCGCGACGGCAGTCCCTGGAACCGGACATGCTCACCCGCCAGTCGGATCCATCGCACGATGCTCTCCTGGTCGCTGAACAGATCGAGGATCGCCTCGTCGGTACTGCGGATATCCGCCGGGTCACCGGACAGTGCCACCCAGCGGAAGGGGCCCTTACCCTCACAGAACAACGGCCGGATGTAGGCGGGCACGAAGCCCGGGTAGGCGAACGCATCGGCGTCGCCGTATTCGGCGGCGAGGCCACGCAGCGCGTTGCCATAGTCGAACGCCTCAGCGCCCTGCTGCGCAAGCTCACGGATCGCGGACACGTGCGCCACGGCGCTGGCCCCGACTCGCTCCAGATACTCATCCGGGTCCGAGCGGCGCAGAACCTCCGCCTGTTCGATGGTCAACCCCGCCGGGATGTAGCCGTTGAGGGGATCGTGCGCGGAGGTCTGGTCGGTGACGACGTCTATCGCCTCCCGGCGGCGCGCCAGCTCCGGCAGAATCTCGCTGGCGTTGCCCAACAGCCCGACCGAGAGCGCGCGTCCCTCGCGTGCCGCTGCACGCAACCTGCGCAGCGCGTCGTCGAGGTCGCTGGCCCGCTCGTCGAGATACCCAGTCTGGATCCGCCGCTCGATCCTGCTGATCTCGACCTCGATGCAGAGGGCCGTGCCACCGCACATCGTGACCGCCAGCGGCTGCGCCCCACCCATCCCGCCGAGCCCCGCGGTCACCACCAACCGGCCCTTCAGCGAGCCTCCGAAGCGCTTGCGCGCGACCGCCGCGAAGGTCTCATAGGTGCCCTGCAGGATCCCCTGGCTGCCGATGTAGATCCAGGAACCTGCGGTCATCTGGCCGTACATCATCAGCCCGGCGGCGTCCAGCTCGTTGAAATGCTTCCACGTCGCCCATTGAGGCACCAGATTCGAGTTGGCGATCAGCACCCTCGGGGCACGCTCATGCGTCTCGAAGACGCCGACCGGCTTGCCGGACTGCACGAGCAGGGTCTCCTCGTCGCCCAGCGCCATCAGCTCCCGCCGGATCGCGGCAAGACTCTCGTGGTTGCGCGCGGCCTTGCCGATGCCTCCGTACACAACCAGTTCGGCCGGCTTCTCGGCGACGTCCGGGTGGAGATTGTTCTCCAGCATCCGCAGGGCCGCCTCCTGCTGCCAGCCGCGGCAGCGAAGGTCGTTTGAGCTCATACCACTCCTTTGGACGATGTCGGCGGCGGTTGCGTCATTGCGCTGGGTGAGCTTGCCGTGTCCGGAAGCGCCGCCTCGATCGCCGCGACGATCCGAGCGTCCTCGGGCTTGACACCGGAACCCCAGTGATCGATCAGGTGACCGTCGCAGCCGACAAGGTACTTGGTGAAGTTCCAGCTCGGCGGTGCCGAGTTCGGCTGACTGACGAGGTCGCGCCAGAGCGCATCCGGCTGTGCGCGAACTGACGTCGGTGCCGTCAGCGGAAAGGTCACACCGTAGTTCCGCTGACAGAACGCGCCGATCTCATCCGCCTGCTCGAACTCCTGATCGGCGAAGTCGCCTGAGGGGGTTCCGAGCACGTTCAAGCCCTGCTCGCCATAGCGTTCATGAAGGGACTGAAGCCCCTCATACTGCGGCGTGTACCCACATTTGCTGGCGGTGTTGATGATCAGCGCCGGTCGACCGCGCCAGGTTGCGAGGTCGAGCTCGCCGCCATCGAGCAGGGTCACCGTGTGCGAGTAGAGGTCCGTGGCCTGCACCCGCCTGGGCGTCCGGCGAAGGTACATCCGGAGTGTCGAGAGCTTGCTCACTACACCATTGTCCCATCGTGATCACGCGGGCAGGAGGATCCAGACAGCTTGATCCAGATGCTCAGGGCCCGGCGGATCGTGCCGGCTCGTCCGCCGCCGGCTGAGCCTCCGCGCGCTCGACCGGCAGCACCGCTGTGACGGTCGTCCCCTGGGCAGATGACGACGTGACGTCCAGCCGCCCGCCGAGGATCTCAGCGCGCTCCCTCATGCCGATCAGCCCGAAGCCCGAGGATCGACCGGTCGGATCGAATCCCCGGCCGTTGTCTGAGATCGAGCTCTCAATCGTCGACTCGCCCTCACTGATGCGGATCCGGACACTGGTGGCACCACCATGCCGGCGTGCATTGCTGAGCGCCTCCTGGGTGATCCGGTACACGGCGGTCTCGACCTCTGTGGCGGCCCCCCGCGGACGGGGCTCCTGCCGGCGGGCCTGCACCTGCAACTCGACCTCGAGTCCCTGGGTCCGGGCGCGATCCGCGAGCACCTCGATCGCTGCATTCAGCCCAAGGTCATCCAGAGTCGCTGGCCGCAGATCGGAGATCAGCGCTCGGAGGCTGGCAATGTCGGTATCGAGCTGATCCACGAGCCCGGTCAACCGGGCTCGGACCGCGTCGAGGTCGTCCACGCGACGCTGACCCGAAAGCGCGAGTCGCAGAGCGGCGAGGTTCTGCAGGGTGTCGTCGTGAAGCTCGCGGGCCCAGCGAGCTCGCTCCTGTTCGGTCGCTGCAAGCCACTGGCGCGAGCGCTCCTTCTGCGCGGACACCGCCGTGGCGATTGCAGTCGCTGCGCTGGAAGCGAACGCCTCGAGCAGCCGCTCGTCGTCAGCGTCAAACGCGGCGCCGTCATCAAGGCGATCGATCGCGATCAGCACGCCATAGCCCTGGCCGCGGAACACCAGCGGCACAACCAGGCCGCAGTCCGCCGTGAAGCCCAAACTCCCGAGCCCGTAACGCTGAAACCGGATCCGGTTCGCGTCCTCCTCGAGCCGGAGCGTTCTGAGGCTGCGCAGCGCGCTGCTGGCGACACTTCCCGTCGCATCGACCTCGCGACCGAGAATCGCGGCCGGAACCTCGCCGGCAGCGGCAGCGACGAACGTCCGGCCATCAGTCACGCGCTCGATCACCAACGCCCGTGCGGACACGAGCGCCCGTCCGCGTTTCGCGACCAGCTCGAGCACGGAGTCCAGATTCGTCTCACCACCGACGGCTTGAGCGATCTGCACAGTCGCGTCGAGCGCCTCGACCGTGTTCCGGAGCTCCAGCCGCTGGGATTCCGCGCTCGAGTACCTGCGCGCGTGGTCGATCGCGATCCCGGCGAACTGCGCCATCAGAATCACGGCACGCTCGTCCGGCTCGGTGAACTGACCGCCGCCCTCCTTGTTGGTCAGGTAGAGATTCCCGAACGGCTCGCCGGCGACGAACACCGGAACGCCGAGAAACGAGGTCATCGGCGGATGGCCCGGAGGGAAGCCGTAGGAGTGCGGATGCTGGCCGACGTCGTCCAGACGCAGCGGCCTGCAATCCGAGACCAGCTCACCCAGGACGCCGCGCCCGACCGGCGGTCGCCCGATCTCGTGCCGCGTCCGCTCGTCGATGCCGGACGTGATGAAGCGATCGAGTCGGCTGCGACTTTCATCGATCACACCCAGCGCTGAGAACTGGGCGCCCGCGATCCGACGTGCCGACTCGGCCACGCGATTGAGCACGCGGTCGAGATCGAGATCCGACAACACGCTCGCGGCAACATCGAGAATACCCCCCAGTTTGGACTCGAAAGAGTCCTCGGTATCGGGGGGTGCAATGCCAGGTTCGTTCATCTGAAACGGCGCCTTTTCGGTCTCGCATCGATGCGAGCGACACGTCACGCGTCGATGCGAGCGACACAGTTAGTCAGATGATCGCACTTTAGGAGCTGGCATCCGCACCGATGCAGTACGGATGCCACAACCGTGGCGGAGAGCTGCGCTCCCGCGCCGAGAGGTTCAGGTAGGACGACGATCGCAGCTCCCCGTCCGCATCCTGCACGAGGAACGGCTCGTAGACACCCAGCCGCTCACCGCAGTGTGTGCAGTACAGCGCCATGTGATCGTTCTCCGGCATCAGCGGCAAGCCTCCCTGGTCACCAGGCTAGGCGCGTTCAGCGCTCAACGAAATGAGTTCGAACCGCTGACTCGAACCGGCAAACTACGTACAGCCCGCCGATCGATCACGCGTAGCTTGGTGTCATGGGCATGAAGTCCGGGAAGATGCAGGTTCTGATCGTCGGTGGCGGCGTCGCCGCGATCGAAGCCGCGCTCGCCCTCGATCATCTCGCCAGGGGACTGGTGAAGGTCACGATGCTCGCACCGGACGAGGTCTTCACCTATCGGCCTGAACTGGTCGGCGAACCGTTCTCGCGCCCTCTCGCCCGCCACTATCCGCTGTCCCAGATCACCCGTGATGCCGGCGCCCAACTGCTCACCGGCTCACTCAGGTGGATCGACACTCGCGAGCGGGTGGTGCACACCGTGGAACGCGCCCAGATCCGCTATGACGTGGTCCTGCTGGCGCTCGGTGCCCGTTCGACGGCGGTCCTCCGCCACGCGGTGACACTTACGCCCATCGACCTCGACGAACAGCTGCACGGACCGATCCGGGACCTCGAGACCAAGCGGATACACAGCGTTGCCTTCGTGATCCCCGACCGCAGCTCGTGGCCGCTGCCCATGTACGAGCTGGCACTCATGGCAGCCCGACGAGGGCAGGAGATGGATGTCGACGCTGAGGTCACCCTGGTCACTCCGGAGGACGCCCCACTGGCGATCTTCGGTGAGCGAGCCAGCGACGCGGTCAAGGCCATGCTGCGGTGCAGGAACGTCCGGACGATCGCCTCGGCAGGCGTGACGATGCCGCAGGCCGGGCATCTGCGCATCCACCCGTCCGACCATGAACTGAAAGCCGACCTCATTGTCACGCTCCCGGAGCTCTCGGGACCGGCTGTTCCGGGCATCCCGCTCAGCGCCGAACATGGGTTCGTGCGAATCGACCGCGAAGGTCGCGTGGCCGGCGCCGAGCTGGTCTTCGCGGCAGGCGACCTGACCGACTTCCCGATCAAGTTGGGCAGCATCGCCGCCCAACAGGCGGACAGCGCCGCCACCGCGATGGCGATCATGGCCGGCGCCGACATCCCGCCGGAGCCGCTCGTCCCGGTGCTGTGTGGCTGTCTCTGGAACGGCGGCCAGCCGCTGTACCTGCGTGCTCAGATGACCGGTACCCACGGACCCACGTCAGCTGAGGTCTCCTCCGAGCCGCTGTGGAGCCCGCCCGACAAGATCCACGCGCGCTATCTCGGGCCGTATCTGCAGAGCGTCTACGGCGCGCCCAAGCGCATGGCCAGCTTGGAGATAGCCTCAGCAGCGTCCTGAGGCGTGAGCTTGTCGGTGTTGACGACGATGTCGTACTGGGTCGGCAACTCCTCATCGATCCCGTAGAACCGCTTGAAATAGTCGGCACGGCCAGCGTCGCCCCTCTTCACCAGGGCCTCACCGCGCTTGAGATCGACTCCTTCGGACTCGGCGAGACGGGCACCCCGGGTCTCAACCGATGCGGTGACGAACACACGGAGCACGTGATCGCGTCCGGCCAGCGACTGTGACGCGGCGTGCGAGAAGATGACGACGTCACCCATCGCCACGAACTCATCGATGGCCGAGCGGATCAGCCCGCGGAGCTCCTCGCTTGGCCGCCTCGTGTCCGAACCGCCGGAGAAGGCGACACCGATTGTGCCCGCCGTGATCTCGGAGCCTGCCGAACCCGCCCGCCCTGGGCGGCCGGAGGCGGAAGGCGATGACGGACCCAGCCGGTCCCAGATCTTGGCCATAGCGGTCTTGCGATGTTCGACATCCTCGACCGATTGGCGGTCAACGCCGGCCTCAGCGGCCGCACGAGCCACGATCTCCTCGTTGATCACCCTGAAACCGAGCGCCTCGGCGACGGCGGCTGCGACCTGATCGGCGTTTGCTCCGTCGCTGGAAGAGATGCAGATGACCTCCGAACTCACGGGCGCGCACGTTATCCGGCGCTCAGCCGATCGGTCAAGCCGTTCACAACTTGGTAACCAGCCGAATCTCAGCTGCCGCCAACTGCCACTCGCAGACCAGCGGCGGCCCGAGGCCTACGGTAGCCTCCGGCGCCGACACCCCGGAGGGGTGGCAGAGCGGTTGAATGCACCGGTCTTGAAAACCGGCAGGCCTGCAAGGGTCTCGCGGGTTCGAATCCCGCCCCCTCCGTCATGTGTTGTCCGCCTGTCAAAGTGCCCGCTTCAGCGCCGGGGTGAGGTCGCCGCGGCCAGCCACGGCTACACCGCCGGACAGGCCAAGCCAGGCGGCGCAGAGCTCAAGCTCGGCCGCCAGCTCACCTGCGACGTGCGCCCTGTCAATATCGTGCTCCGCAAACGCGCCCTGGACCCGGAGCACACCCTGCTGGCGGTCGGATTTCAGGTCGACCCGGGCAACGAGCTGCTCATCAAGCAGGAACGGGAGCACGTAGTAGCCGTAGACGCGCTTGGACTCGGGCGTGTAGATCTCGATGCGGTAGTGGAAGTCGAAGAGGCGCTCGGTGCGAGCGCGGAAGAACACGAGCGAGTCAAACGGTGAGAGCAGAGCGCGGGTCGCGACGGACCGTGGGCGCCGCGCCTGGTGCCAGAGGTAAGCCGGCGTGTTCCAGCCGGAGACCTCCGCCGGGATCAGTTCTCCGGAGGTGACAAGCTCGGCCACGCGGGGCGCCAGCTCTGTCTGCGTGATGCGCCAGTAATTGCCAAGGTCGGCCACGGTCGCGATCCCGAGCGCCCGGGCTGCGAGCCGCGCCAGCTCGCGGTGAGCATCCTCGCGGCTGGGCACCGGCGCGAGCGCCTCCGCTGGCAGGATGCGCTCGATCAGGTCGTAGTGGCGTTCGAAGTTGATCCGTCGCCAGGCACCGACGACACCGGTGAAGAACAGCGCCTCGAGCGCGATCTTGCCGTCATGCCAGTTCCACATCTCGCCGGCTACCGCATCCCGGCGCGCGTGCCCGGTGTCACGAGCCCGGATCGGACCCCGCTCCCTCACCAGGTCGAGCGTCTCGGAGATCAGGCCCCCACGCTCGGCCAGCACACGGCGCATCCCTGCCCAGATTCGGTTCCGCTCATCCATGCGCCAGCGAAACAGCCGGTGGTATTCGATCGGGATCAGCGACGCCTCGTGCGCCCAGTACTCGACCAGGCGGCGATCAATGCGGCCCGTGCCGTGGCCGGCGATGCGATCGAGCAGCGCCGTGTCGTAGGGACCCAGCCGCGAGAACAGCGGCATGTAGTGAGCGCGACTGAAGACGTTGACCGAGTCGAGCTGCAGCAGCCCAAGGTGCTGGACCATCCGGCTGACGGCGGCCAGGCCGGGTTCCTGGCCAGCGGGCCGGGAACCGGACGCGAAACCCTGGGCGGCCAACGCAATCCGTCGCGCGGACCGGACGGTGAGCGAGAGCGAGGTGTCCATCACAGTCAAGTATCTTGCGAATCCGCCTTCGCAGCAGTTAGGCTCCCCTGGTAATGGTTTCCATCGCACGGGACCCCGCGTCCGAGCCGCAGGCGGCGGCCACCCACACCGGTCCCCCACCCGCAATTCCCGACTTCGACATCGTGCCCCGGTCGGGTCTGGTGTTCGGCGGCGTCGTCTTCGTAGCGCTTGTCGTCGTCGTGATCACCAACACGGTGTGGCCGCTGGTGTTCATGCACGTCGCGTTCGGCGCGGCATGGACGATCATCGACCTGTTCGTCGGTTTCATAATCGGACCGATCCTGGGCACCATCTCGGTCCAGTCCCGAGTCGAGTTCTCAGTGAGGTTCATGCCGAAGATGGTCGTGCTGATGCCGGCGATCGTGACCGCCACGCTGGTCGCGGGATGGCAGCTCTCGACCAAGCTCGGAACCAATCTCACCACGTACCCCAACCACGGGTGGGTGGTCGCGAGCATGATCGTCGTGGGAGTGATGGCGATCATCGCTCTCGGTCTGCTCGAACCGGCGAACATCGCCGTGCTGATCGAGCTCAAGAAGCCGCGGCCGAACCCGCAGGTGATCGAGCGCCTGATGAAGCGGTTCATCTACGCGGCCGGGATCACGGGCCTGATGCAGATCGCAACGCTCGTGATCATGACCAAGCTCGCGAGCTGAGGCCGTGGACGAGAAGCACTATCCGCCCGTGACCGAGGTCGGCATGGCCTCACTGGCGCTGATCGTCGCCGGCGGTATCTACCTGTCCGCGCATCTACCGGAGCAGGTCCCGCTCGGCCCGGCGATCATCCTGCTGATCCTGTCGGCAGCACTGCTGGTGTTCAACATTGTGGCCATGCTGCGCGTCGATGGCTTCCCGTGGAGCCGCTTCCTCGCAGTTGCGCGCTGGGTGTTACTCGCCTACACGATCACCGCCGGCCTGATCGCGTTCGTCTTCATTCGCAACCAGGCGAGCGGTGGAACGCTCGTGATCCTGTTGTTGTCGCTGGTGGTGTACGCGCTGCAGGTGCCGATCCTGGTCGGCTTCACCGTGGCGCGCTACTACAACCCGGAGCCGGTGGCAGCGTAGCCGTTTGACCTGCAGCGTCGACGCTCACCGCTCGACGGTCGTCTCAGCGGCGCCTGCAACGAATCGCGTTATCCTTGACCGGTCCCGTTGCGGGACGCAAAGTACTCGCGCCCGTAGCTCAGCTGGATAGAGCGTCGGTCTACGGAACCGAAGGTCAGGGGTTCGAATCCCTTCGGGCGCGCTTCAGAAACCTCAGCGTTTGCTGGGGTTTCCGTGCTTAATGACCGCTGAGTCGGGTGAGGTGCGGTTGAGGGAGTAGCACTAGGGAGTAGCAAACGGGACCTCGAATCGCGATGGACGCGAACCGCGTCAGAGGCGCTGCGCCAGTGCCCGATCACGCCACGTCGCCGCCAGCCAGCGAGGCAGAGACGTGCATAGGCAGCCAGAGCAGCAAACGAGATGCGGCCGGTCAGACACATCTACCGCGCAAAGCGCGTCTCTGTGAGCGGGCCCGAGGTATGCGCCGCTGACTGAAGGCAGGTGTCTGTGTGTAGCCAGTCGCTTGTTGACCAGACGCGTGACGGCGACTGCCGTTCGGCCGGGAACTAAGCCGTTGAACCCACGTCGAAGGAAGGGTCCTCGAGCCGTTGCCGGAGCTGTTCCATGTTTGCGGGCATCTCTTGGGCGGCCTGTCGCCGGACTACCAGAGGAACCAGGATTTTTCCGATCCCGTGGCCGGCGAAGTCCAGTTCGATTGTCAGCCGCGATCGAGTGCCGTCGGCAAGCGGTTCGACGGTTACCACGACGATCGCCCGGATCGGGCCGTCTATACCGTGGTCTGCCCATCTACGCGGGGGGTCGTATTCGGTGATCTCGGTCGTGACTTCGCGCTCGCGACCTCCGATGCTGCGGGTCGTCGTGCATTTGGACCCGACGTGTGTCGTCGGACCGTCGAGCTGACCTCTGAGGCACCCCTTCTGCCACTCAGGCATGTGCCGTGGATCTGTGACGTACGCGAAAACGTGCTCAGCAGCTCGCGCGACCTCCATGCTGTTCGTGATCGGCGCCATCACATCTCAGCCGACGGAACACGAGCCGCGGGCAGCGCGGAATCAGCAGATCTCGGAGCCACAGCCTCACCCTAGCCAAATCCTGGACTCAGGTGGGGCCTTCCCAACCCAGAGGGGTAGGCACGCACGCGCTCGCCGCGCAAAGCGGCTCGACCCCCCATGCGCGGGGTGTTGCGACCACCGCGAGAACCCAAGGATCCCTCAGCGGGACTTGCTCTACAGACCGTGTGTAGCTCGCGAAAGTGAATCGACCGTGGTTCCCGGGGTGTCCCGTCGGTGCTTACCCGCCGTAGCTATACGGTCGATGGCGGATGATCCAATCGGGCCGTTCGGTCGTAATGCCCTATGGATGGGAATCACGTCGCGCCCATGGGCTTGAGGGCCGTCCCCGATCGACTCAGTCGGCCGGGGGCGGGCGATTGTCCTCGGGTGCGGGTCGGTCTCGCTGTGTCTCACGACTTCGTACGTCGCGCCACGAGCGTGTTGCTGGCAGGCAGCACGGGGCTTGAGCTTGTCGGTGAGACAAGCTCCGTAGCGGGCGCCCTCGAGATGCTCGCGCGTGATGATGTCAACGTGCTGGTGCTCGACCGGCGGCTCCCTGACGGCAGTACTCCCGAGTCGATCCGGCAGATTCGTCGCATCGCGCCGGTGGTGCGCATCGTCGTGGTCGCGATGGCCATTGATTCCCGTGTTGCCAGCGAGGCGATCGGCGCGGGCGCCGGCGGTTACGTGCTCAAAGACACCGCCGACTGCGACCTTGTCGGCGCCGTGCTCGACGCGGCGGACGGACATTGTTACGTATCACCCGTCGTGACCGAACGAATCAAAGCGGCAACGCGGACGGAACAGCCGGAACTCAGCTCAACGCAGATCGCGGTTTTGTGCCTGCTTGCCCGCGGCCACGCCGACGAGGAGATCGTGCGTGAGCTTCGGCTCACAGATGCAGGGCTCGAGGGGTGCCGAGCCGAGATCTATCGCCAGCTCGGGCTCGCATCGCGTGCCGAGCTGGCCCATCATGCGCTGCGTCACGGGTTGCTCAGCGGCGGCCGTTCAGCCCGCGCGGAGGGCAGCGGCCCCGCTTGAGAGCGGGAACGTAGCGAGCACCGTAGTGCCAACAGCACTCGACTCGGTGCGCAGCGAGCCCAGGACTAGGGCCACACGCTCGCGCATCCCGATCAGCCCGTACCCCGCAGTCTGTGTTGCTGGGTCAAAGCCAACACCGTCGTCCTGTACGCGCACCGTGATCTGCCCCCCCTCAACGAGAACGGAGACGTTCGCCCGCCTGGCGTGAGCGTGCTTGGTGATGTTCGTCAGCGCCTCTTGGATCAACCGGTAGACGGTCGTGTCAAGCTCCGCCCCCAGGACAGGTTCCGGTGGTGATAACTCGCACTCGACGCTCAGATCACCGGTGCTGCACCGCTCGGCCAGCGCGCGGAGAGCTGTCGCGAGCCCGAGATCGTCGAGCACCGCTGGGCGGAGATCGTCGATGATGCCCCGGAGATTCGCGATCTCCAGCTCAAGCTCTCCGATCGCCTCCGTACCGGCGCTGCGCCAGCCGTCCAGCTCGTCTTTGCGCTGAGCCGTCGCAAGGCGCACCCGCAGCCCGGCCAGCGACTGCAGTGTCTGGTCATGCAGCTCCCGCGCCCAACGAGACCGCTCACCCTCAGCCGCGGTGAGCGCTGCGCGTAACTGGTCAGCAGCAACCGTCTGCGCGGTCGCGACCGCCGTCGCCGCGCTCGCCGCGAACGCGATCAGCGCCAGCTCGTCATCATCGTCGAACCCAGCGCCGGAGGCGTGATCGAACGCCAGCAGGACGCCCAACTCGCGGTCGCGATAGACCAAGGGGACGATCATCCCGGTACTCGCTGCTGTGACGCCGATCAACTCGGGCGCGATCCGCAGCCTGGCGCGTACATCCGTGATCCGCTCCGGCCGTCGCCGACGGAGCACCTCACCGGACGTGGAGCCCTCCACCGGCATCCGCTGGCCGCTGGCGCGCTCGACCTCGCCCGCGCTCGCGACCACCACCAGCTCCTCACCCTCGCTCAGCAAGATCAACAAGCTCCGTGCACGGATGAGTGCCCGGCCGCGCTTGGCGATCAACTCGAGTATCCGATCGAGATCGGTGCTTCCGCCAACCACCTGCGCAACCTCTCGCGCGGCATGCAACCCGCGCGAAGCGCGTTCCAACTCGACGCCGTGGCGGCGCGATGACTCATACAGGCGTGCGTGCTCGATCGCGATCCCCGCCCAGTCGGCCAGCATCACCACGACCTCCTCATCAGCCTGATCGAACTCGCCGCCCTCCTTCTCAGTCAAATACAGGTTCCCCCACGCCTGCCCGCGAACCAGGATCGGGACGCCCAAGAAAGTACTCATCGGCGGATGGCCGGCAGGGAAGCCATACGAGCGCGGATGCTTGCCGACATCAGCAAGCCGCAACGGTGAAGGCGATGTGATCAACTCGCCGAGCACGCCGTGACCAACCGGCAAGCGCCCGATCGTGTCCTGCTGCTCCTTCTCGATTCCACGCACCAGGAAGCGCTCGAGAACATGACGGGACTCGTCCAGGACACCGAGCGCCACGTACCGCGCGCCAGTGATATCCCTCGCGGTCTCAAGCACCCGGTCCAATACCACCTCCGGATCAAGCTCTGACAACACGCCCCGGCCGACCTCGATCACCCGGCGCAACCGATCGGCACCGGGTCCTTCGAATGCGGAGCTCATGCCTGCCCCGCATCATCTGAGCCGGGTGGCAGGGAACTCTCGCGGTCGCCTCCGAGCGACTCCAGGATGAACACCTCCACAGCGATATCCGGATCGATGTGGTTGTCGCTCATGAAGCCAACCACCTTGCGGCCGGTCAGATCCTCAATCTTGCGGCTGCAGCTGTTGCGCATCACGTTCTGCCACAGCCTCCGCAGACGCAGGACGGCGTCGCTCTCGCCCGCGTCCACGAGGTTGCGCTCGCCGCGAGTGAGGGTGTCCTGCAGAACGACGAACACCGCGTTGTCGCCGAACGTCGTCTTCGCGCTCATCGGGCCACGGCCAGTTGTGCTGGCCAGCTCCTGGACAACCGCGGTCGAGATCGCAAGCCCAAGTTCACCACTACGCAAGACCGGCTCGCTCATCGCGCCCCCTCCCGCGATCGGCCGGCCTCAGCCCGACCGATCGACCCTCCGCCAAACACGTCCGCGGGGTTTCGACCGCGGCGCCATAACGCGCGGGTCTGCTCCCATTCCGGCCGCAGGTCACCGTCGACGACTTCCAGGACGTCGAGCCACTTCAGCGCACCCCGGAAGTCGCCCTTTGCCGCGGCTTCCTCTGCGAGACCGAACGTATTGGCGACTGCACGCTCGTGACGTCCCGTGCCGTTCACCTCGGACCGATGCGATCAAGCTGCGACCTCAGCGCCGCGTTTTCCCGCTTGAGCGCCGCGATCTCCCGGCGCGCAGCAGCGAGGTCCCACGTCAAGCCGGCAAGCGCCTCACCGAGCCGCGACGAGCGCACGCTTGGCAACGGCTGGTCGCCGGCGACCGCCAGCTCCGCGACGGCGTCCGACACTGCCGGCCTTCTGGCCCCCGTTTCCGGCTCTTGGGACGTGTCTGGCCGCACAAACGGCCGAGCCTTTCCCTTGCACTTCGGCGAACGCAGCAACCTGCCCTAGGCATTTCGCATGCGTCCCTGGACACCCACCATACTCTCGTGAGGCGCACACGTAACGCTCCGGCCGAAATGTTTACGACCTCACCAGGCAGCGCGTGAGGCGAGGAGACCGTCAAGAAATCTGTTAGGCCTAGACAGAGGACCGGGTTTGGCGAAACCCAGGTCTCCCACTCGAAGTCGGTTGCGCCCTGCTTCGCTCATTTCGCGCGTCTACGCCAGCGCCTGGGTTGGCGACCTGGGGAACGCAGCGCAGCCGCACGGCTCCTTGGAGGCGCTCATGTGAGTTGACTTCAATTCTTGACGTTCTCGCGATTTATCGATAGCGTAGCGATAAATCGCTGGTCGGACGGGACGACGAGCTCATTTCGGACGTAGGAGGAGAGATGTCGGCGCAACAAGATGGTGGGACGGGCGTTGGTCATGGGACGCGGCTAAGGATCCTGCCCGTCGAGGATTTCGATCCGGAGCTGCGAGAGTTGGTGGCGGCCGATGAGCGAACTCCGCTTGAGCTGGGTTTGCTGCGTGTTCACGCGCACCGTCCTGGTCACGCCAAGGCGATCGTTGGCCTGCACGCTGCGTTGTGGACCGACCGACTCTTGCCCGACCGGCTACTTGAGCTCGTCCGGCTTCGCGTCGCGTATTTCAACCAGTGCCGGACGTGCATGGCGATCCGCTATCCGGGTGCTATCACCGACGGTCTCACCGAGGAGCTTGTCTGCTCGCTCGAGCGGCCGTACGAGGCAGCCGATTTAACCGAAGCCGAGCAAGCAGCGATTCGTTACGGGGAGTTACTGGCTACTGATCATCTGGCGATTGACGACGCTGTCTATGACGACTTGCGCAAGCATTTCAGCGAGGAGGAGATCGTCGAGTTAGGAACCTACGTGGCCTTCTGCGTCGGATTCGGGCGGCTCGGGGCGACCTGGAACATGATCGAGGAGCTCCCGCAAAGGTTCCAAGAGGACACACGCGCCACCCCGTGGGGTAGCGACGCGATCGTGCTTCGCTAATGCGGTTTGACGGAAAGGTGCTGATCGCGACGGGTGCCGGATCGGGCATTGCGGCCGCGACCGCTCGGCAGTTCGCGTCCGAGGGCGGACGCGTGGCAGTTATCGATCGCGACCACGAACGCGCCGCGGACGTCGCCGGCGATTTGCACGGATCAATCGCGCTGGCATGTGATGTTGCCGACGAGGATCAGGTACGCGAGGCGGTCGCCGTGGCGGAGCAACACTTCGGTCGGATCGACTTCCTGGTCAATGCCGCCGGCTTTCACCAGGACGGGCCGATCGAGGACTGGCCGATCAAGCAACTTAACCGGATGCTCGCCGTGCACGTTGGTGGCACTTTCCTGTTCTGTAAGCACGTCCTGCCAACTATCCGGGCCCAAGCGTCTGGATCGATCGTCAACGTATCGTCGATCGCTGCGCTCGTCGCACAGCCGGTCAACGTTGCGTACGGAGCCGCGAAGGGCGCGATCCTTACCCTTTCGCGGCAGCTCGCGCTCGATGTCGCGCCAAAGACGCGTGTGAATGTAGTCGCGCCGGGGCGTGTCCGCACCGGAATGACAATGCCGATCCTGCTCGAGCTTGGGCACGGAGACGTCGACCAAGGAATGGCGATCGCAGCTGAAGGTGTCTTACAGAAGCGACTGGCCGAGCCCGAGGAGCTCGCCGCCCCCATCTGCTTCCTGCTGTCCGATGAGGCGAGCTTCATAACCGGCTCGGTGCTCGTCGCCGATGGCGGCGAGACGGCAGTTTGAGGCGCAGCCGACGTGATCCACGGCTGGTCGCCCGCAGCCGAGCGGTGTCAAGACAGTCGAGCTGACGAGCGGCTTCCACCCTTCTGAGCAACAGCTACAAAGGTCGGGATGTCACGGCGAGTAAGGGAGCCCCACCCGTGCGGTTGCCTGGATCCACAGGAATGTACAGTTCTCGTCCCCAGGGTTACTAATGGCCTCGAACTCTGCGGCTCGGCAGCAAGCGCTGTCCCCCGGCTTGAGGGCCAACACTCGCCCTCCGGAGAGATCGACTCCTGCCACTCCCTCACAGACGTACAGAAAGAGCTCGCTTCCAGGCCGCAGCGGAATGACGGCCCCGACGGTTCCTGACTCCAAGCACCCCAACCCGTTGGTTCGATTGGTCTCAAAACTCCTGGCGAGCAGAGACAGCCGCAGTCCGTCGGAGGTCGTCGGAATCGAAACGCGTTCGTCCGCGCGAACAACCTGATCCGTGGGCTGACTACGATGATCAACGAGATCCGCAAAGCCCACGCCGAGCACGTCGGCTAGTCGCACGAGTCTACCAACGCTGATATCGCTCCGCCCGATCTCAACCTGGGAGAGGAACGACTGCGACAGATCGCTGCGCCGCGCAAGCTCGCTCACCGTCATACCGCGACTTGTGCGCAGGGAACGGATCGCGGTCCCGAGCCGAGACGGAGACCAATCGTCCGTTGGAGCGGTACTCATCAACGGCCAGTTTATCGATGAGGCCACCGGTATTTCGGCAGCGAGGCACACTCCAGGCCATGGAATTGCGTACAGCCACAGGTTCCCCGGGGACCTAATGCAGCACAAGCTGCCATGACGAAGGCACTTCGCGGCTCGAACTTGCTCTCGGCTCTACCGGATCTATCGAATAGCTACGGAACCGTCACTGCCCGGTTCGTGCTCTCGCCACACGACGAGCATCTTCCGCGCGGTGCGTCGGGACCTGCTTCGCGCGGAAAGCAAGCGACACCGTCAATGGGTGCAAACTGTTCCCGGGACTTGACAGGGAGTGGTCCCTCTTCGCGCGGTCGAGCCGGGATGGGCCGCCCGTTGCAGTATCAGGCGGCCAGAACCGCGGAGAGTTCGTCCGGCCGGACGTGGGCCTCGGGCCAGGTGATCTTGAGTTCGCCGTCTCGCTCGATCAGTCGCTTCACGTTGACGAGTGTGAGCGCGATGACGCGCCCGTCAGCGTCGTACTCGACGCTGTGCCCTTCCGGGGTGACGTCGGCGTTGGGCGGCAGCCCCCCTGCGTCATAGCCGGGTGCGAACAGGTAGAGGACGTCACCGCGGGCGTCGTACTCGTGGTCTGCGAACTCGATACCTGCAACGGTGACGCTCATCGTGGCCTCCCCCGCGGATCGTGGTAGCTGATGAAGACGGTGACGATCCAGCCGGGACTCTCGTTGAAGTCTACGACCACCAGCAGCCAAGTCCCGAGGCTGTTGAAGTCCTGCCGGTAGAACCGCTCGCGTCCGGGTATCGGATCCTGTTCACGGAAGTCGGGATGGGCGACCGTCTTAAGGATCGCGTCGACCTGATCCAGCAGTGCGGGGCGTTTGCGCCGGACAAGATGCAGATGTGCGGCTCCGTCGAAGACGACCTCGCGTCCGTCCTGATCGCGTACCCGCCGTGGCCACGGCTCGCTCACGCTGTGGCGCCGATCGCTTCGGGGAGGCCTGCCAGCAATACCGGGTCGAGCTCACTTAGCTCTTCGCGGAGCCGTCCGATCTGGCGGGCCCGGCCGGTGGTCAGGGCGCGGTTGACGTCGGGCAGCATCTTCTCCACGCGCCGCGCCTGAAAGTAGCCCTCGGTGGTCCGCAGCGACTTGTGTCCCATGATCTTCTGGACGTCGCGCGGATCCATCGTCTGGATGAAGAGGCTCGCGGCGGTGTGCCGCAGGTCGTGGAACCGCAACGGCTCGGCAGGGGCCAGGTCGCGCGCGGCGATGTAGCGGCGGCGGATGGCAGACGCGTCAGGGCGATCTCCGGCCAGGGTGGCGAACACGTAGTCCTCGCCGCTCGTGAAGTTCGGCCTTGACCTCAGTCGCTTCAGCGCCTCGACGACGGGCGTCCCGAGCGGAACCTCCCGGCCCTTCCGGGATTTGGTACTGGAGAGCTCGCTGCCGGAGAGGGACTGCGTGACCTTGATCATCGGCACGTCCCAGTCGATGTCCAGCCACCTGAGCGCGCATATCTCCCCGCGTCGCAGGCCGGTGTAGGCGGCGAAGCGGATCAGTTCGGCGAGCTGCGCGTTCTCCTCCTGCTCCTGCTGCTCGGCGAGCGGGTCACGGTTGTAGGTGGCAAGCGCCGCGCCACGCCATCTGCCGCTTGCGGCCGCATGTGCGATCGCTTCGACCTCCTCGACCTCGAACGAGGGCGGCATGCCCGATTCGTCGACGGGCCGGCGCTGGGTCTCAGCGGCTGGGTTGCTCTGAACTCCCCATCCGGTCTTCGGAAGCGCCCCGTAGTTGAAGATGCCGCGGAGCTGTTCGCGGATCTTGTTGATTGTTCGGTTGGAGGCGCCGGTGCCGTCGCGGCCCCCGAATTCGACGTAGTCCTCGAAGACGTCCTCGACGTCGGCGGGCGTGATCAGATGTGCGGGCTTGTCGCCGAGGATTCGCATGACGGCGCCGCGCGTTTCTCCGCTACCCCGTCTGTGTGGCTCCCCCGGCTCCGCGAGCGTACAGCGCACTCACGCTCAGTACCGGCGAGGCTGCCAGCAACACCTTCACAAGGGAGTAGCCCCAGGGAGCAGCAAACTGGCTCCCGATTCCACGGCCGCCAGAGGCCGACGGGGGCATGTGGTTCGGGTGCGCGGACCGGGTGTTCTGGCACCGCCTCGGCGGCTTGCCGCGGACGTGATCCAATGGTTCCGTAATTTGCCGTAGCGGCATGGTGGACGGCGCCGGTTGGCGGCCGGTCGGGCACACCGTTTACTGAGACCATGGGAAGCGGCGAGACGTGGCGCTGTCGATCGCGCCGGCACTTCAGGCGGGCGTTGATTCTCGTGGTTGTGCTGCTGGGCGTGGTCGCCGCAGCGGCCGGGGTCGCGGTCGCGTCCCGTTCGGTGAGCGGTTATCACGCGCAGGGCGAGGCTGTTCGCAGCGCTCCTTCGAGCTCACGGATCGATGCTCGGGTAACGCTTGCTGGAGGTTCGCCGATCACTGTCCCCCGATCGTTTCTCGGGATTTCGTCGGAGTACTGGACGATCCCCATATGGGCGCGGCAGGCGGTGCTACTACACCGGGTGTTCTCGATTCTCTCGACTGACGGGCCTGTAAGGCTGCGGATCGGGGGTGACTCTGCCGATCGCGCTGTGTGGTCGCCCAAGAGAGAACTGCCGGAGTGGGTGTTTGAGCTGACTCCGTCATGGCTCCGCGCAGCAACCCGCATCGTGCATCAGACGGGTACGCATGTGATCTTGGATCTGAACACGATGTCGTCCACTCCACAGCTTGCCGCACGCTGGGCGAAGATGGCGATCGCTGGTCTCCCGCAGGGAAGCATCCGCGCGTTTGAGGTTGGCAACGAGCCTGACATCTACAACCAGAGCAAGTGGCAGCACATGACGGCGGGGCGTGGCGCACCGCCCGCGCCCAGCCACATCACCGCCGAGAGCTATGCGCGTTCGTTCGCGGCCTACGCGAGCGCCGTCGCGGGGGTCGCTCATGGCGTGCCGCTGCTCGCCCCGGCGTTGGCGGAGCCGCAGAGGAACTCGATCTGGATCACCAAGCTGTTGGCACGCCCGCACCCGAAGCTGTCCGCCATCACGGCACACCGCTACCCGTACTCTGCGTGCGCGAGGCTGAGCGCCCCGACATTCCCGTCGATCCCGCGTGTCCTCAGTGAGAACGCGACAGCGGGCATTGGACGCATGGCTTACAAGCTCGAGCACATCACCGACCCGGCAACGCTGCCGCTGTGGCTGACCGAGATGAACTCCGTCACCTGCGGAGGCACCAAGGGAGTCAGCAACACCTTCGCAACCGCGCTCTGGGCGCCGGACGCATTGTTCGAGCTGATCAGGGCCGGCACAGAGGCCGCGTTCGTACATGTGCGGCCGCCATTGGTCAACATGGCGTTCTCGCTCACCCGGACGGGGCTGACCGCCCGTCCGCTGCTCTACGGGCTGACCCTGTTCTCGAGGATGCTCGGGCCCGGCGCGGAGCTGATGCCCCTCCATCTGGCTGCCCCCACATCGCTTCACCTCAAGGCTTGGGCGGTGCGCACAAGCGACCGGGTCATGCACGTGCTGCTGCTCAACAAGGGTGATCGGTCGCTCCTGATCGGCCTCAGGCTGCCGCTCACAGGAACCGCCACATATCAACGACTGAGCGCGCCGAAGGTAGCCTCGACCGCTGGCGTCACGCTCGGCGGCCAGCACCTGACCCGGGCGGCCACCTGGGGCGGCAGGCCGATCACACGACGCTTGATCGGACCCACGAACCGCCTGTCAATCGCCGTTCCGCGATACAGCGCCGCCCTGGTAACGGCCCACCAGCGCTGACATCGCAAGAGGTTGGCCGCAGCGCTGACCTGCCCCGAGGAAGGGGCGCGAGGACGCTAAGCGCGCTCTGAACCTCCCCTTACCACCCTCTCACCGGCGAAGCGGATGCTTGGTCCATGAAGAAAACACCGCCAACCGAGAGGAGGTGAGCGGAGATGGCAAAGAAGCACGACAGCGAGAAGTCGACCGACAAGAAGGTCGACAAGAAGGGCAAGGAGCGCTAATGCGTACGGCCGGGAAGCCGGTGCTGCGGTCTGCAGCACCGGCTTGCGGCCGAAGGAATCAGAAATCAAGGTGATTTAGGCCGTGTCGATAGAACCCGACCCGATCCCGTGGCGGCGCGTAGCAGGTCTATTGCGCCCCCGGGCGGGGAACGTCATCGGGATGGTGGCACTGAGCGTGACCGGGGTTCTGATGGGGCTCGTGCCACCACTTGCGTTGGGCACGCTCGTCAACGCGCTGGTCGAGCGTCGGGACACAGTCGAAGGAGCACTGCTCGCCGGTGTGATCGCGGTCGCGGTCGCGGCCGAAGCCGGCGCATACATACTCTCTGACGGGCTCTACGCTCGCGCTGCCGGCGGACTCTATCTGGACCTCCGCACCGCGATGCTGCACGGACTTCGCGCGCTTCGCGGTCGCAACGAGCAGACCAAGGGCATCTCGGCACGGTTCGTGTCGGACGCCGAGACCATCGAGCAGATCACACTGTCGATCCTTGACTCCAGCGTCATGCTGGGAGTGGAGTTCGCCACCGCGCTGGTCGCGATTGCCGTCCTCGAACCAATCAGCCTGGCAGCCATGGCGCCGTTGCTGACGTTGACCTGGTTGGCGACACGCCGCATGCAGATTCCGGTCGCCAGCGCCAGCCTCCACCGCCAGGAAGCACTCGAGAAGATGACGGCCGCACTCGACGACGAGCTCGACGACGGCCCCGCAGGCGCGGCCGGCCCGGCGTTTCTGGCCAGCGCACAACGGCTACGCGGAGCCGAGGTGCGGCTTGGCTGGCTCCGCGGCGCCAACCTTCAAGGCTCCGGGGGCCTGGCGAAGCTCGGTCCGATCGCCGTGGTGGTGATCGCGGCCTTTGCGAACGTTCACCAACCCGGCGTCCTCGTTTCGCTCTACCTGCTCGCACAGCGTGCGTTCTACGGCTTTGACGGGATCGTGGACCTGAGCCTCGACCTCAACGGCGCCCGCGGCGCGGTCAACCGCTGCTTCGCACTGATCGACGCCCGGCCAACGATCCACACCCGACCCGAACTCGAGCGCCACGCCGCATAGCTTGGGCCTTCAGCGGCCAGGCACGAGCGTGCCCGACGGCGAGCCGCGTGTGGGGGTTTCACCAACGAAGTGCGGCTTATGGCTGCCAGCAGTGTGCAAAGGTTCCGGGCGTCGGAGGGGCCTCATCTAACAGTCGCCTCCGGCCCTGGGTTCAGCGTGCTCGACAGTAGACTCCGCCACCCACTTACACGCAAGGACGGATAGGCACGTTGAAACGTCACCATTCCCATCTCTTGCTGGGTTGCCTACTTGGCCTATTGGTCGCGGTGGCGTTCTCAGCATCGGCTGTCGCCTCGGCGCCACGCATCTCCGCGGACTCCGCCTACCCGCAACTGTCCCGAGACTTTCACAGGATGCTGACTGACCCGAGCAGTCAGATCAGAGCCGATCAGCTCACATTCGAGAAGAACACAGGCCCTTGTCTGACCAGGGTGTTCACCGCCCTCGTCGTGGCTCAGTCGCCAGCGAGCACGGGTGCAAGCGCCGCGCAGGCTGCGCTCAAACCGCTTCTCTTCGAAGCGGCGTTTCAGATGATCATGCAGAGCACAAAGCCGCTCCTGACTCCGTACCTGCAGGCACTGAAGCTCGTCATCAACGCCTCGGGCATCACTGGCCGAGAGAGAGCTCGCGCCGTCGAGTTTGGGAACATCTTCGCCCAGGCAGCGAGCCTGCGCACATGTGCTGACGCGACCAGTTGGGCCACTGTGGGTTACAGCACCGCGAGCCGACCCCAAGGCGTGAGCCTGATTACTCGGTTGAAGACGGTGAC
Source organism: uncultured Conexibacteraceae bacterium (assembly GCA_963848435.1). Classification (GTDB taxonomy): domain Bacteria; phylum Actinomycetota; class Thermoleophilia; order Solirubrobacterales; family Solirubrobacteraceae; genus Palsa-465. The sequence continues at coordinate 779,325 of CAWKDQ010000012.1, forward strand.
GAACGAGACCTTCCCGAACGGCGGCAATTTCCGAGGGTTCACAAATGCGCAGCAAACAACGCTCACGAAGCTCATCAAACAAGCGGACAGGCGTTTCAAGTCCGTGATCAAGCAGATCGATACCCGCGGGACATCCTGGCTGGAGAACGTGCTCCTCCTGGCGGCGCTGGACGCCAAGCAGCAGACGACGACCACGACGACGACAACGGCCACGACGACGACCACGACCCCGTAGCCACCAGGCAGCTGGAGCTAGGCGCCGCGATCGCCCCCTGGCAACCCAACGGCCAAAGCCGGGATCAGCCGAGGGCGGCCGAGGCCCGGGGAAATGCGGGGATCGGTGGACGATCGTGACCCGGATTCGCCCGAGCTCCCGTGGACGCGAAGACCGGCTGCCTGGCCACCTCATGCGGCTGGGCTGGGGTTCAGCCGTTTGCCGGTTGGCATGCCGTGGACCGACAGCACCCGATAGCTGAACGCGAACGCGATCGGCGCGGTCAGACCGGTGAGCGTCGCGATCATCCACGGGCTGCCGGCGTCGGTCCCGGCCGCGAGCACGTGGAAGAGCGCCAGCACGTACGCGACGGGTGTGAACCGGTGGAGCCGGCGCCAGAGACGGGCTCCGATCCTGCGCCTCACATAGAAGCTGGCGGCGAAGATCGCGGTCAGCCATCCCGCGATGATGCCCACGCCGGTCGCGACGGGGCGGTACCCGAGCGCGAATGGCACCGTTATCCCGACCAGCCCGGGTCGCAGGTAGGTGTCGAACAGGAGCAGTCCGCCGTGGGCGGCGATGAGGCCGACCGTGACGATCGCGGCGGCCTCATGGAAGCGGCGCAACTTCGCTGCTCGGCCTGGTCTTGCGCCGAGTTTGCCGGCCATCGCGAGGCCGACGGCGACCGAGATGCCGAGCAGCACCATCGCCGTCGTGCCGAACGCGCGGCTCGCGATCCAGAAGAGCTGATGTGAAGCCATCGAATCGGCCTCAGTCGCTGCCACCGGCCGAGCCGGAAGTGTGTGTCGTGAGCGGCGTTGCCACGGCGGTCGCTGAGGCACCGCTCGACGCGGGTACCGCGATCTGCCTGCCTGATGCGGTCGTGATCAGCCTGACCGACCCCTGATGGGAGGACGGGGCAAGGGCCGAGAGCGCCGGCTGGGGATGCAGCGTGCTCACATAGATCGCCGCGAACGGAATCGAGGCCGCGATCAGCGCGGCGACGGCCAGACTGAGTACGGACCGATACAGAGAATGGGCTCTGGAGCCTCGCGTCTTAGCGTTACTGGTGGTCATCGTGTCTCCTGATCTAATCCGGAATCCGCTTGCTGCGGGTTACATGACATACGGTGGAGGTCCGCGGAAAGACTGCGGTAAGAGCGCGACCAAAACGCGCTTACCGCCGGTTCTGCCGGACGCCTCGGCCACCTAGGCTGAGGCTGATGCGGATCCTGGTCGTAGAGGATGAGCGGTCGCTCGCGGACTTCATCGCCAAGGCTCTTGGAGCGGATGGCTATGCGGTGAGCCTTTGCCACGACGGACCATCTGGCGAGGCTGCGGCGCTCACAGGCGACTACGCGCTCGTGATCCTCGACGTGCTGCTGCCCGGCAAGGACGGACTCGAAGTCCTGCGTACGGTCCGCGCACGCGAGCCCGACCTGCCGGTGATCCTTCTGACCGCGAGGGGAGCGGTTGAGCAGAAGGTCGAGGGCCTGGATCTCGGCGCCAACGACTACATGACCAAACCCGTTTCACTCGAGGAGCTCTCGGCGCGGGTGCGGGCACATCTTCGCGCTCCCGGCCAGCGGCAGGCGTCGGCCTTGGAGGCCAGCGACATCCGGCTCGACCTTCGCACCAGGCGTGTCGAGCGGGACGGGCACGACGTGCAGCTGACCGCGCGCGAGTTCGAACTGCTCACATATCTGATGCGCCACCCCGACCAGGTTCTGTCACGAGAGCAGATTCTGAATGCTGTCTGGGGCTTCGATTTCGACCCCAAGACCAAGGTGCTGGAAGTCTTCATTGGATACCTGCGACGCAAGCTCGACGCGGCATCTGACGACGGCGACCCGATCGAGACGGTGCGTAACGTCGGGTACCGGCTGCGGGCCCGCGGTGCGTGAGCACCTGCCGGCGATCGGGCTGAGAGCGAAGCTCACGGCGGCGATCGCGGTGGTCGCGGCACTTGCGATCGTCACGAGCTTCGCAGCTGTGTACAGCGGCGCCGGCGCGCGGCTGCGGAGCCAGATCGACGCCTCGCTGCGCACCCAGGCGGCCGAATGGCACCAGTTCGCCGCCAAGTCATCGCTTTCGACCCCCGCCTCCCTGAAGCTCGCAGGACGGCGCTTCCTGGCGAGTCAGCGTTATCACGCCGAGTCGTTGGTCACCATCGTGCAGGTCGCCGGCGGCCCGACCCTGAGCAGCAACAGGGAGCTGCTCGCCTCCGACGAAGCCCACGGAGCCGGCGGGGCACTGTTGGCGGCGCCGCCCGGACTGTCGGACCGCATCGTTCCCGGTGCCGGAGCGATGCGGGCACTGACGGAGCCGATCATTTCCGGCGGCCACCGGGTCGGAACTCTGCGGGTTGCCGACCCTCTGCTGCCGGTGTCCAACGCGCAGTCGAGCCTGCGACAAGCCTTCGCGCTCGTGGGCGCGCTGACGCTGATCGTTGCGATTCTCGCTGGCGCCGGGCTGGCGTTCCTGATTGCTGCGCCGCTGCGGCGGATCACGGCGGTCGCCGACGCTGCGGCGGCGGGTGATCTCAGCGTGCGCGCCGGACCGACCAGGGGACGCGACGAGGTCGCCGCGCTGGCGCGCGGGTTCGACCAGATGCTCGCGCGGCTCGAGCGCGCCTTCGGCCGCCAGCAACAGTTCGTCTCGGACGCCTCGCACGAGCTCCGCACACCGCTGGCGGTCGCGCGGGCCCAGACCGAACTGCTCGATCGTGAGGCCGATCCTGCTCGTCGCCACGAGTCGACCGTGATGCTCCTGCGCCGCCTCGACGAACTCGACCGGCTGATCGCGGACATGCTGACGTTGGCCGGTGCCGAGGGTGGCCACCTGATCGAGCCCGATCAATTTGAGCTTCACGGCTTCTTCGAGGACATCCGGCGCGAGCTGCCGCTGTTCGGCGAACGCGACTACAGCGTGCAGGCGGTTGACGGCGCGCTGGTGGCCGACGCGGGCCGGCTCACACAGGTGATCCGCAACCTGGTGCGCAACGCCGTCACGCACACTCGCGTCGGCGACAGCATCGAGATCGTGGCGACCGCGCACGATGATCGCCTGCAGATCGCGGTGATCGATTCCGGCCCGGGGATCTCGCCCGATCAGCTCGAGCAGATCTTCGAGCGCTTCCACCGAGTCGAGCGGAGTCGCTCACGCGACCGCGGCGGCACCGGCCTCGGCCTGCCGATCGCGCGGGCCATCGTCGAGGCGCACGGGGGCTGGATCCGGGCCGAGAGCTCACCGGGACGCGGAGCCACTCTCCGTTTCGAGCTGCCCGGCTACACGCCGCCGCCCCGCTGGGCGGCGGCCGGCGCTGTGGCTGCCAGCAGCGACCGTAACGCGAGGTGAGCCCGTCCGCGCATCCGGCCGTGAACCCGCGGTCAGCAGCCGCACGATCAGCAGATAGGCGAGCACCGGCAGTGGCGCCAGCACGACCGCGCGGAGCCACAACGTGCTCCCGTCTGTTCCCGACCCGAGCGTATGAATCGCCGCGAGCACCCAGACAGCGGGCGTCAGTCTGTGAAGCTTGCGCCATCGCCTGGCCTTGATCAGCCGGCGCAGGTAGAAGCTCGGACCCAGCAGCAGCGCCAGGTAGCCGGCAATGATTCCGAGCCCGGTGAAGACCGGCCTGTAGGACATTGAGAACGGCACGGCGATCCCACTCAGTCCCGGCCTCAGCCAGGTGTCGCCGAGCAGCGTCAGCCCGTGAACGACGATAGCGACCAGCGCGATCAGCGCGATGTCCTCGTGCAGCTTCATCGCCGCTCGTCGCCGCGTCGGGTTGCGAAGCGCCTTGGCGGCCATCGCCAGCCCGAGCATCACCGCGCCAGAGATGAGAACCAGCGCGATCACGCCTGAGGCGCGGGCGATCAGCCACCAGAGGTCGTGGATTGGAACCCGCAGCTTCATCGCGCGGCGAGCGCAAGCTGGTTGATGCTTCCTTTGACCGAACCGACAACCTCAGCGGTGCCGTCGTCGTGGATGATCACGCCACCCTGTTCACCGAGGACCTCGCGCGCTCCGTCAGGTCCAAGCAGCAGCGCCATCTTGGAGAGCGTCTCGGCCTCGAGCGCGGTTGCGCCGAGCGCGGTTGCGCCGACCAGGCCGCTCCACACCGGCTCGCCCGTGCTCGGGTCCAGCAGATGATGCGCGTAGCTGCCGTCGGCGCGGCGCCAGATGCGGACGTTGAGCCCAGAGGTGGCAACCCCGCCCTGGCTGACGGCGATCGCGCCGAGCGACCGGCCCGTGAGCGGATGCTCCACATCGATCATGTACGGGTTGAGCTGCACCCCCACACCTCCCACCGCGATGTCCCCGCCACAGTCGACGGCGTAGCGCGTGTACACCCGGAGGTGGCGGGCGACCATGTCGGCGCACAGGCCTTTTCCGGTTCCACCGGTGTCGATCTCCAGGCCCGGCGGGCGCTCCACGTATCCGGCATCGTCATCGATCACCACCTCGCGCCAGGCGGCTGCAGGGTGAGGCCGCGCCGGCCAGCGGGCCGGCGCGGACGCCAGCGCGTCCGGCAGCGATGCGGGCACGGCGTCCTGCAGTGAGTGGGCGTAGCCGACCCGCTCGAGGGCCTGAACCAGCGTCGGATCGACGAGCCCGTCGCTGCGTCTCGCGGCCCACACCCCGGCGCGCACGGCGAGCCTCAAGAGCTCTCCGGCCGGCACTCGCTGCGCGGGAGATTCGTTGAGCGTCGTCAGCTCACTGTCGCGCCGGAATCGCGATAGGCGCGCGCCGAAGTCGAGTACGAATGCCTTCTCGCGGTCGGCAACCTCGAGCGGTGCGGGTGCGCTGGATACCAGTGGCGGGCCGATCAGGAGCCGGATGTCGCTGCCCATGGCCGAAAAGCTGTAGTCGAGTTCTGCCGGCATCGGCGATCACGACACCCTGGTCGTCGGAGCGGCAAGCGATGTCGGCACGCTCCCCGAGTTCGAGGTCGACTGCGACACGCTGGTGCCGCCGCCGCGCTGGCCGAGCACGGTCTCGACGACTGTCGTCCGGTACACCCTGCGCACCACGACGACCTTCGGCCGGGCCGCGACCGTGTGCATCTGTGAGATCAGCACTGCCAGCACGACCAGGAAGGCGGCCACCGCGAACAGCATCACGGTGAGGCGATCAGGCGCGACGTGTCGACGGATCTGAGGTCGGGCTTCAGTCATCGCCGCCACCGTCGTCACCGTGGCCCTTGCTCGTACGGGTTGTCACGGGCTTCCCCGTCCCGGTGGTGCCGGCCGACCCATGCGTGCTCGTGCGCGTCGTCACAGGCGCGCTGTGGGTCGTTCCGCCTGCCGCTGACTGCGTCGGAGCCGCCGCGTGCTTACTCGCGGTGGTCTTCAGTGGCGCCGTGCTCGCCACCGGCTGACTGGTGCTGTGCGATGCCGGAGCCGCCGCGTGCTTACTCGCGGTGGTCTTCAGTGGCGCCGTGCTGGCCACCGGCTGACTGGTGCTCTGCGGCGCCGAAGCAGTGGCTGCGTGGTGGCTCGTGCTCGTGCGAACCGCCGTCGACGTGGCGAGCTGTGCTGCCGTCTGACCGGTGGACTGGCTACCGGACTGGGCTCCTGCTGGCCCGGCTGCCGCCGTGCTCGATCCGGCGGGCTGCACCGGTCGGCGCACACGCTCATGGCGGACAACGTGGATGGTCCGGCGGATCACCACGGTCCGGACCTCGACGGCAGGGGTGCGTGCGGCCAGCGCCGCCTGCTGCCCGCTGGGACGTAGCGTGTAGCCAACGCCAACTGCGGCGATCACGGCGACGACTGCACCGGCGGCTCGGGTTTGGTTGGTCTGCATCAGGCACCTCGGCGTCGTTTGGTGGCGACCGTCGGCGATCAATGTGCCCTTGCGCTGTCAAGAGCGCGGGAAAGCTCCGGTAAAGAGTTGGCAAAGCTCACCATCTCCTTACCGTCGCCCATCCCGGGGCTTACCCGCGGCCTCCAATCTGCGGTCTATGAACAATCAAGGCAACGGGCGGCGGGCAGCCCGAGATGGGATCGTGATCGCCGGCGGTGGGCTCGCCGCTCAGCGGTGCGCGGAGACGCTGCGCCGTGGCGGGTCGGACGAGCCGATCAGGATCCTCTGCGCTGAGCCCCACCGGCCGTACGACAGGCCGCCGCTGTCAAAGGAGCTTCTGGCCGGCGGGTGTGAGCCGGCCGAGCTCAGCTTTCGCGACGCGCCCTGGTATGAGACGCATGCCGTCGACCTGCTGTGCGGCGTATCCGCCAACCGTTTATCGCCGCGGGAACACCGTGTCGAGACCTCCGACGGAAGGGCTTTGCGCTACCACCAGCTGCTGATCGCAACCGGAGGCAAGCCGCGGGCGCTCGCGCCGCTGGCGGGCTATGAGAACGTGCTCACGCTGCGAACGCTCGACGATGCACTGGACCTGCGGAGCCGGCTCAACGCCGACACCCGGCTTGTGATCGTCGGTGCTGGATTCGTCGGGCTCGAGATCGCGGCGACGGCGCGCGGGCTCGGGGCCGAGGTCACGGTCATCGAGGCTGCGGCGACGCCGCTGGCAAACGTGCTCGGCGAGTCCGTCGGCTCCTGGTTCGCAGAGCTGCACCGCGACCACGGCGTCCGCGTGCTCACCGGCCACACGGTCGAACGAGTGGAAACTGACGGGGACGTCGTGAAGGCGTTGGATCTAGGCGACTCTGCCACGGTCGCGGCCGATCTGATCATCGTCGGTGTCGGCATCGAGCCCGAGGTCGGCTGGCTGGCCGAAAGTGGTCTCGACCTGGGTGGCGGCGTCAGGGTCGACCAACACGGACGTACGGCGTGTCCGGAGATCTTCGCCGCCGGAGATGTGACCGCAACCTTCGATGCCGGCAGCGGGCATTACGTGCCGGGATCCCATTGGGAGGCGGCCGCACGCCAGGCGTCCGGCGCCGCGCGGCTGATGCTCGGCCTGGAGCCGAGCCGGCCGTCGGCTGCCAGTTTCTGGACGGATCAGTACGGCCTGCGAATGCAGTACGTCGGGCGCTCGTGGCCAGGTGACACGGTTGCTGTCGACGGCGAGCCCCAGGCATACAACTTCACCGCCACCTACAGGCGGGATGGCCGCGTCGTCGCCGTGCTGCTGGTCGACCGGCCCCGTTCACTCCCGGAAGCACGGGCACTCATCGAAAGGACAGATCCATGACCTACACAGTTCAGATAGACGCGCGTGCGTGCGCTGCACACGGCGATTGCGTCGACACGGCACCCGGGGTATTCGAGCTGGATGACGTCGCCAGGGTCGTCGGCACGGGCCCTGACGAGCTGCTGCTCGCCGCCGCCGACGCCTGTCCGAGTGCGGCGATCATCCTGATCGACGCGTCCACCGGGGAGCAGGTGTACCCGTAGCTCAGTCGTTTCTCGGCGGCCGCGACTCAGTCGTCGCGGCCGCCAGCTGAACCTCTGCGCGAGCCCTCGCGGCCGTCGTCCGAGCCACCCGGGTTTCTGCGGGTCGCAGACGGCGGAGCGATCGTGACCGCCGACGTGGTCGTGGTCGCGGCGACAGGAGGGTTGACCGGGGTCACTCGCGAGGTGACGGTCACGCCGACCGTGGCGGTGTTCGAGGTGGCGGGGCTAGTCGCGGCACCCGACGTCAACCCCGGTTCGGTCACCGTCCGGCTCACGGTGACGGTCCTGGTGACCGTCCGCGTTGCATCGTGCTCCGGCGCCGCGACACCGCCTGCTGCGGGCCCCGGAGCGAGCCCGCGTACGACTGAGACGGGCGCTGATGCCAGCCCGATGTGCTCGCCCGACAGTCGCATCACCGACCACGTCAGCCCGGCTGCCAGCACGATTCCGAACAGAGCGAGCACTGCCCACAAAGCTCCCCGTCCGTTGCTCATCGGCCGAACGTACTGCGCGGACGGTTAAGCACTGGCAAAGCGCCGCCGGTCGGAGTCGGCTGATGCGTGGTCGCGGTCGACTCCGGTGAGGTCGAGAACCGCGCACGTCCCGCCTCCAGGGCGCGGCTCGAGCAGGACATCGCCTCCCCACGCGCGGGCCAGTTCGCGCGCTATCGGCAGCCCCAATCCGTGACCGGACGGACCCGCTCGGCCGGCGCTGCCGCGGCGGAACCGGTCGAACACGAGCTCGCGCTCGTCGCCGGCGATGCCCCGTCCGCGATCCCGTACCTCGATTCGGGCCGGTCTCGCGACGAGCGCCACCGCCGTGCCGGCGGGCGAGTAGTGCAGCGCGTTCTCGATCAGCGCGTCCAGCGCACGGTCTATGTCCTCGCGTGCGATCCAGACGGTACCCGGCACGCCCTCGGCCTCCGTCCTCAGGGCGATCTTCCGCTCCGCTGCCTCGGCGATCCAGCGCTGCGCCGCAACGGCGACAACATCGCCGAGGTCGACACTCGTGCCGGAGAGGCTACGCTCGCCCGCCCGGCTCAGCAGCAGCAACTCGCTCACGGTCTCCGACAGGCGATCGACTTCCGCCACCGCGCGGTCGAGCTCGCGAGCCGCGGCATGATCATCCTCGACCGCCGCGCGGGCCTCCTCGAGCCGCAACCGCAGGCCGGTGAGCGGCGTCCGCAGCTGGTGCGAGGCATCCGCGACGAAGTCCTTCTGTGCCCTGAGCAACCGGCCGATCCGGTCGGCCATCTCGTTGAACGAGTGCGCCAGCGAGCGCTGCTCGAGGCTCCCCTCTACCACCGCCCGTGCGCTCAGCTCACCCTGCGCCACGCGCCTGGCGACCTGCTCGAGGCGTCGCAGCGGGCGGCTTATCTGGCTCGCGAGCACGCTTCCGCCCAGCAGACCGATCAGCAGCACGACCAGGCCGATCAACATCAGCTCGACCTCGACCCTGACCACCGCGCCGTGTACCGAATCGACGCTCTGGGTGACGCGCACCGCGCCGGCCGTGTGACCGTTGTGGACGACCGGAACCGCGGTCGCCAGGATTTCCTGACGCAACGTTCTGGAGTAGCGCTCGACTTGATTGGGTGTACCGGCCAGTGCCCGCCTGAGCTCCGGCCGACTGGCGTAGCTGCTGCCGACCTCAGCAGGGCCGGCGCTATCAGCGAGCACGCGACCCGCAGCGTTCACGATCAACACGCGGCCGTGGAGCGAGATCGACTCCTGGTCGGCCAGCGCAGTCAGTTGCCGCGTGCTGCCGAGCAGGTCCCCAGCCGTCGTCGCGACGACCGCGGCACCCTCGCGAGCCTGGGTCTGGACCTCATCGTGGATGCGAGTGCTCAGACTGAGTGCCAGGGGCACCCCGAACGCCACCGTGGACAGCAGCAGCACGTAGGCGACTGCGCCGAGCAGTCGGACGCGAAGGCTTATGTCGAGCCCTCCTCATCAGCGACCAGCCCGAACCCGACGCCACGAACGGTGCGGATATAGGTGGGGGATTCCGGGTCGTCCCCGAGCTTGCGACGCAGCCACCCGATGTGCACGTCAAGCGTCTTTGTCGAACCGAACCAGTTTGTGTCCCAGACGTCGGACATGAGATCCTCGCGGCTCACGACCCGGCCGGCCTCCTGAGCCAGACGAAGCAGCAGATCGAACTCCTTGCGGGTCAGGTCGAGCTCGACACCCGCCCGCCAGGCGCGTCTGGCCCCGCCGTCGATTCTGAGGTCCTGAACCGTCAGCGGCTGGCGCTCGCCGAAGGCGTTACCACGGCCTCGGCGCATGACGGCACGGATCCGCGCGATCACCTCGTGAGCGGCGAACGGCTTGACGACGTAATCGTCCGCGCCCAGCTCCAGCCCCACAACCCGGTCAGTTACAGCCCCGCTGGCGGTGACCATGATGATCGGCACGTCCGACGCGCTCCGTATCTGCCGGCACACATCGCGACCGTCGATGTCGGGCAACCCGAGGTCCAGCAGAACGACGTCGGGTCGATGTTGCCCGACCAGCGCGATCGCATCCGCACCGGTCATCGCCAGCTCCGCGCGGAACCCGGCCCGTCGCAGCACGGCGATGAACGGCTCCGCGATCGATTGCTCGTCCTCTACGAGCAGCACCAGCGGACCGCCTTCTGCGGGTGCGCTTCGTAGGTCGAAAGTGCTTGCGTGCATAGCCCGGTCCCGGTCCGTGATCACCGAATTATCGGGACCTCAGGTGAAGGGCCGGTGAGAAACCTTTCAGAGTTGCCGGACGGGTCGGCCCGGCAGGTCCGTGGGGGGCTGAACCTGAGGAACCTGCGGTCGACAGTCGGAGGGCTACATGCCGTACGACTGCCAATATGCCGCGGGCTCGGCCTCCATAGGCAGACAGTCGGGAGTAGCAGTCTCGGCGCTCGGGCTCCCGCATGTGCGGGCGAATACCGCCGCGGTTCCCGGCTCGGCGTCCTGCTCATGCTGGTGAGCGGCGGGCCTGTAGGCTGCGGTTCGGTGACTCCGTGAGCCGACCGGACCTGAGCGAGTCAGCAGCGACGGCTGAACCAGCGGCCAGCGAGGGACTGAGCGGGGCGGAGGCGTCGCGGCGTCTTGTCGGCGCGGGCCGTGGCGCGCGACGCTCGTCGAGCCGTTCGTACGCCAGCATCGTCCGCGCCAACGTGCTCACGGTCTTCAACCTGATCCTGGCAGGGTTTGGGGTGGTGACGCTGGTCTTTGGCGACGCGCGGGACGCTTTGTTTCTCGGGATCATTGTGGCCAACTCAACGATCGGGATCAGCCAGGAGGTGCGCGCGAAGCGTGCGCTGGACCGGCTTTCGCTGATGGTCGCGCCACACGCGAAGGTGCGGCGCGACGGAGCAGTCCACAGTGTGGGTGTGGACGAGGTCGTGGTCGACGATGTCGTTCTGGTCACTCCGGGAGATCAGGTGATCGCAGACGGGGAGCTGCTCTCGGCCACGGGCTTGCGGCTCGACGAGTCGGTTCTGACCGGAGAATCAGACCTTATGCGCCGCGAAGCTGGTGAGGAGGTGCGCTCCGGCGCGTTCGCCGTCGAGGGAACCGGCGCCTATCGGGTCACCGCTGTCGGAGAGGACAGCTTCGCTGCTCGCATCACCGGGGAAGCGCGGGCGTTCCGTCATCCGCGCTCCCCGCTTGAGCGGGCGATAAACCGGTTGTTGTACGCATTGGTCGCGCTGGTTGTTGTGCTCGGCAGCGTTCTCGGCTATTCGCTGTATCACCGGCACGTGAGTCTTCATGTCGCCATTGCGACCTCGGCGGCGGGGGTGGTCACGCTGATTCCGGAGGGTTTGATGGTGTTGGTCAGTCTGACCTACGCCGCCGCAGCGGTGCGCATGTCTCGGCGTGGGGTACTCGCCCAGCAGCTCAACGCGATCGAGTCGCTGGCGTCCGTGGACACGATCTGCCTGGATAAGACTGGGACGCTGACCGAGGCGAAGCTGCGTGTCGTGGAGCTGATCTCGGCGCCTGATATGGAGCGGGACACGGTCAGCGAAGCGCTGGCGACACTTGCAGGGGGCGCATCGGCTCGCAACCTTACGCTGCAGGCGATCGCGGATGCCTACCCGGCCCTAGCCGCCGATCCGGTGCTTCGTGAGGTTCCGTTTTCGAGCGGCCGGCGCTGGGGCGCAATCCAGGCCGAGTCGGGGACCTTCTACCTCGGCGCCCCCGGACGGGTGCCGGTCGGCGAGCTTGGGACGGTCGTTGAGCAGCGCCAGAAGGAAGGTCGCAGGGTGATCGCGATTGCACGGCGGGATGGTGCGCTTCCCGCCGAGCCGGGTGACCATCCGCCCGAGGGTCTTCGACCGCTGGGTGTGGTGATCCTGGCGGAGGAACTGCGGCCTAACGTGCGGGAGACAATCGCGTTCCTGCTCGCGCAGGGGATTCAGATCAAGGTGTTGTCCGGCGATTCGCCTCAGACCGTCGCCTCGATCGCACGCGACGTCGGGATCCCGGTCGGTGGGGTCAGCGAAGGGTCAGCAATCCCGGAGGAGGACGCCGCCCGGCGGCAATTCGCCGGAGATTCGACCATCATCGGCCGCATCTCGCCTGAGGGCAAGAAGGCGATCGTCCAGGCTCTCCGGGACGAGGGACGCTACGTCGCGATGGTCGGCGACGGCGTCAACGACGTTCCCGCGCTGAAGAGCTCGCGGCTCGCAATCGCCCAGGGCAGCGGCACTCAGATGGCGCGCAGCGTGTCCGATCTCATCCTGATCAACGGCGACTTCGCCAGCATCCCCCCGCTCGTTGCAGAGGGCCGTCGTGCCCTGCGGAACCTCCAGCGCGTGACAAAGCTCTACGTCACCAAATCAGCATTCGCGGCGTTCCTGATCCTGACGATCGGGCTCAGCTCCGACGCATACCCACTGCTCCCGCGCCATCTGTCGCTGGCAGCGAGTCTCACGATCGGGATCCCAACCTTCTTCCTGGCCCTGGCGCCCAGCAGCGGTCCCTGGCAAACCGAACGGTTCGTGCCGGAGGTTGCGAGGTTCGCGGTCCCCGCGGGTGTGATAATCGGCACCGGCGTCGTCTCCGGCTATCTGTTCGCGCTCCACGACCTCGACCTGTCGGTCGGCGACTCGCGCACGGTCGCGCTTACGACGCTCGTCGTCTGCGGGCTATACCTCGTACTGGCGCTCGAGGCCGGAGGCTCGCGAAAGCGCTCCGCGCTTGTCGGCGGAATGTGCGCAGTCATGGCCGCCCTGTACGTGCTCGCGCTGATGCTTCCCTTCACACGAACGTTCTTTGAGCTGACTGTGCCGTCGCCCGGCATGGTCGCGGTCGCGATCCTCGCCAGCCTGGGGTCGATCGGCGCGCTGGCGTTGTGTGGTTACTCGCTGCGAACCGACCCTGCGCCGCCGCCGGCGATGTGAGACGATCGCCGGCGAGCTGTGAACGTCAAGCACAGGGGCGCGGGAGATCCCTGGAGTCTGCGGATCTCGGTGTAGCCACTATCGTCATCCCGGGTCATGCGCTGTCATTGGTCCGCGCGTTACCCGCGGCGTGCGGTGGGTTGTTACGGATTAGAGCTCCGGCGTCTGATGCGAGGCTGGTGTGATGAGTGGTGCGCAGGCATCTGCGATTGCGGCGCCGGGCAGCCTGAGAAGTGACAACCGGCGCAGGGGCGATGGGCTTGCGTGGCTGGTTGCGCATCGAGCCCAGATCCTGGCGTCGATCGCTGCGGCAGCGATCGCGGTCGGGGGTCTGCTGCACGTGTTCGGTTTCGCGACGGCTGGCGACGCGGTCTGGGCTGGAGCCATAGCGTTGCTCGCGGTCGAGCTCGCTGTTGAGGTCGGTCGTAGCGTGATCGTCGAGCACAGCCTGGGTGTTGACACGATCGCGCTGGTCGCGATGGTCGGGGCGCTCGCGCTCGACCAGCTGCTTGCCGGCGTCGTGGTCGGCTTGATGTTCTCCGGCGGTGCGGCGCTCGAATCCGTTGCTTCCAGCCGTGCGCGTCGGGAGCTGACCGCGCTGATCCAGCGTGCACCGAAGATCGCGCAGCTCCGCGTCGGCGATCAGCTCAAGGAGGTGCCTGTCGATCGTGTCCAGACGGGGGACATCATCGTGGTCAGGACCGGTGAGGTCGTGCCGGTTGACGGCACCGTGATGAGCTCCGAGGCGGTGATCGACACAAGCGCGCTGACCGGTGAGCCGCTCCCTCTGAGCGCGTCGCGCGGGATGCCGGTCTTGAGTGGTTCGGCAAATGCCGGCGCGCCATTCGACGTTCGTGCCGGTCGTCCCGCCAGCGAGAGCGCTTACGCGGCGCTGGTCCGGCTGGTTGAGCAGGCACAGACTCAGCGCGCGCCGATGGTGCGGATGGCCGACCGGTACGCCGGTTTCTTCCTCGTTGCCACGGTCCTGGTGGCGGGCCTGGCCTGGGCCGTCAGTGCCGATCCGGTCAGGGCGCTCGCGGTCGTCGTCGTCGCAACGCCGTGTCCGCTGATCCTCGCGGCGCCGATCGCGCTCGTCTCGGGCCTGTCCCGTGCTGCACGAGCCGGGGTGATCGTGAAGGGTGCCGGCGCGATCGAGACGCTCGGGGAAGCCCGAACCGTCCTGTTCGACAAGACCGGCACGTTGACCGTCGGGACCCCTGAGGTGAGGGAGATCATCACCCAGGCGCAGTTCAGCTCCAGCGAGCTGCTGCGACTGGCCGCGTCGCTGGATCGTCTCTCCGCCCACGTCCTCGGCCAAGCACTCGTCGCAGCGGCAGCAGACGCTGGGCTCGAGCTGACGATGCCGCTCGATGTTCGCGAGGAGCCTGGGCAGGGAATACAGGGGACCGTCGACGGCCACAACGTCGCTGTCGGTAGTCGAGCGTTCATGCGCTCGGTCGGGGTTCGGGATGGCGAGCAGGCGTCCGCGAGCCTCGCCACCATCCGCGGGTCGGGCGAGGCGCACGTGGTTGTGGCCGTCGATGAGCACATTGCCGGAGTGATCGTGATGGCTGATGAGCTTCGGCCCGACGCAATCCACATCGTCGAACGGCTCCGCGCCGAGGGAATCCGACACGTCGCGATGATCTCCGGCGACCGTCGGTCAGTGGCCGAGCGGGTCGGTCGCGAAGTCGGCGTCGACCGCGTTTACGCCGAGCAGTCACCCAGCGACAAACTCGAGGTCGTCAGGCGGGTCGGGACCGACCCGGCGCTGCGACCGGTGATCATGGTCGGCGACGGAGTCAACGATGCCCCCGCACTCGCCATTGCCGACCTCGGGATCGCGATGGGGGCCGCCGGAGCGACCATCTCCTCCGAGACCGCCGACGCGGTCATCACCGTCGACCGCGTCGACCGCGTGGCGGATGCCGTCCACGCAGGGCGACGCTCCCTCCACATCGCGAGGCAAAGCATCCTGGCCGGAATGGGGCTCAGCATCGCCGCAATGGTGGTGGCCGCAGCCGGCTACCTGCCGCCTGTCGCAGGCGCCCTATTCCAAGAGGTCATCGACCTCGCCGTCATCCTCAACGCACTGCGCGCACTACACGGCTGACATCGGCGACCAGCGACGGCCGCTACGCCGCTACGACCGCCCGAGCGAGTGGTCCGTGATGGGCGATTCGCGCGTTGAAAGCCTCGGCGATGGCCGCGTCACCCGCCCCCCCTACGTCGGCTGCGATTCTTGGCCAGTCAGCTCAAGTTCACGCTGACGCAGTTCGACTCGGCGGATCTTTCCGCTGAGGTCGCAACCCACCGAAACCGACGTTGCGGTGCCTACCTGAACTAACGTTGCAAGCCGTCCTCGCGCGGTCGGCTAAGGGCCGCTTGATGGCGCCCACCTGCGCTATCGCTGCGTGACCTGGACGGACGTTACCTCGAGATCACCGAGCCGGCGGCTCGTGCGCTCGGTCACACGCCCGAAGAAATGGTCGGTCGCCATCCGTCGCAGCATCTGGATGCGGAAACACTGGCTCAAACCGTCGCCGACGACGAATTGATGACGACGGGCGGTGACGCCATCTCGCGTCAGGTGACGATCAAACACGACGACGGCACCGACCACAGCTACTTCGTCGTCAAATGGCCGGTCCTCGACCAGAGCGATGCAGTGACAGGGTTCGGAGCCTTCTCGCTGGACATCACCGAGCGCAAGCAGGCAGAGCAGCGCGTGCTCGACCTGCTGGAGTCGGCCCCAGACGCGATGATCATCGTCGAATCCTCCGGGCAGATTCAGCTTGTGAATGCCCAGGCCGAGCGACTGTTCGGATACGACCGCGAGGAGCTCATCGGCCACAAAATCGACATGCTGGTTCCAGAGCATGCTCGCCATGTTCACGCAGCCCACCGCGTGCGATACGCGAACGACCCGCGCGTCCGTCCGATGGGCGCCGATCTGCAGCTCCACGGCCGTCGGCGAGACGGAACGGAGTTTCCCGTCGAGATCAGCCTCAGCCCCCTCCAAACGAGCCAGGGAAAACTCATCTCAGCGGCTGTGCGAGATATCAGCCAGCGCGTGCGCGCTGATCCCTGAGGCGGGGGTCGAGGTCGCTTGCTCTGTCAGCGCCCCGGCCTGCGGCCCGAGGGCTGCGTCAGGAGAAGCTGTGGGGTCAGAGTGCGTCTCGGCTGCTGCTATACAGGACAATCGTGGCGACCAACGGAATCGGAGTCACGGCCAGCGCAGAGGTCGACCTGGCGGTCGTTCAGGCGCGTGACCTCACGCGTCAATACGGCGAGGGGGCGACCGCAGTTCAGGCGCTGCGCGGAGTGTCGCTGGACGTGGAGCGGGGTCAGCTCGTGGCTGTCATGGGTCCGTCGGGCTCAGGAAAGTCGACCCTGATGCATATCCTGGCGGGGCTGGACAAGCCGACCAGCGGCTCGGTGACCGTCGCCGGCACTGAGATCACCCGGTTGGACGACACGGGCATGACTCGCCTGCGTCGCGACCGGATCGGTTTCGTGTTCCAGTTCTTCAACCTGCTTCCGATGCTGACCGCCGAGGAGAATGTGCGCCTGCCTCTGACGATCGCCGGCGAGAAGCCGGATCGTGAGTGGCTCGAGCAACTGCTGACCAAGACCGGCCTGAACGAGCGGCGTCGGCATCGCCCCTCGGAGCTCTCGGGCGGGCAGCAGCAGCGCGTTGCGATCGCCCGCGCGCTCGTGAGCAAGCCGACTGTTCTGTTCGCAGACGAGCCGACCGGGAACCTCGACTCCAAGACGGGCGGAGAGATTCTTGAGCTGCTCCGCGACTCCACGCGCGAGTATTCCCAGACGATCGTGATGGTGACCCATGAGGCGCGAGCCGCATCGATCGCCGACCGGATCCTATTTCTGGCGGACGGGCTGATCGTGAAGGAGCTCACCGAAGCTGAGCCGGCACAGGTACTCGAGGTCATGAGCACGCTGCAATCGTGACCCGCGTCGCGCTGCGTGGACTGCTGGGTCGAAAGCTTCGCGCTGCTCTGACGGCCTTCGCGATCGTCCTCGGCGTCGCGATGATCAGTGGCACGTTCGTCCTCACCGATACGATCAAGTCGGCGTTCTCAACGGTGTTCACGACCGTCTACGAGAACACCGACGCCGTGATCACCGGCAAGAGCGCGATCTCGACCGACAACAACGGCAACGCGCAGACACCGCCGTCGCTGCCGGCGTCGCTGCTCAACAGGGTACGGGCGCTGCCTGAGGTGGGACAGGCCTCGGCGAGCATCTCTGACAGTGCCCAGTTGGTCGGACGCAACGGGAAGGTGATCTCGAGCGGCGGCGCGCCCGGGCTGGCATTCAGCTACTCCCCCGACGGTCAGCGCTTCAACCCGCTCACTCTCACCAGCGGCAGGTTCCCGAGCGGCCCCGATCAGATCGACATCGACTCGTCGACCGCGAGCAAGGACAACTTCAAGGTCGGCCAGGAGATAGGTGTCGTGGCGCGCGGACCCGTTCAGCAGTTCCGGATCGTCGGCATGGTCGAGATCGGTGGCGTCTCATCGCTCGGCGGCGCGACGATGACGATATTCACATTGCCCAGGGCACAGCGGTTGTTCGACAAACAGGGGCGGTACGACCAGATCAACGTCGCCGCCCGGCACGGCTACACCCGCGAGGACGTCGTGAAGGCGATCAGGCCGTTGCTCGGCCCCAGCGCCCAGGTCAGAACCGGCCAGGCACAAGCCCGCCAGGCAACAAAGGACACGAGCGGATTCCTCAACATCTTCCAGGACTTCCTACTCGCCTTCGGTGGAATCGCGCTGTTCGTCGGGAGCTTCGTGATAGCCAACACGTTGTCGATCACGATCGCGCAGCGAACCCGCGAGCTGGCCACGCTGCGCACTCTCGGGGCCTCGCGACGACAAGTTCTGCGATCGGTGCTGATCGAGGCGTTCGTGATCGGAACCTTCGCCTCAGTGGTGGGCCTGTTCCTCGGGCTGCTGCTGGCCAAGGGGCTCAACTCGTTGCTGGTGTCGTTCGGTATCGATCTGCCGCAGACGGCGACCGTGTTCAAGACGCGAACGATCGTGGTCGCATTGGCCGTGGGGATCGTGATCACGATGCTCGCTGCACTTCGGCCCGCACTGCGGGCTACGCGCGTCGCGCCGATCTCGTTGGCGCGAGAGGGGGCCCTGGTGCCGCCGTCTCGGTGGGCCCGATACGGCACCCACGCGGCCATCGGAACCGTGCTTGGTGCAGTTGCGCTGATGCTGGCCGGCCTGTTGGTCTCCAGCCTGTCCACAGGTCTGCGGCTGCTGGCGGTCGGCGCCGGCGCGCTGGCGCTATTCATCGGTGTGGCAATGCTCGCCCCGAAGCTGGTGCCTCCACTCGTGCGTGTGCTCGGCTGGCCCGCGAGCCGGATCGGCGGGTCCGCAGGTCAGCTCGCCCAGGGCAACTCGTCGCGCAACCCGGCTCGAACCGCGTCCACGGCCTCGGCACTGATGATCGGGCTCACTCTCGTCACACTCGTCGCGGTGCTGGCAGCCGGGCTGCGGACCGGGTTCAGGAGCAGCGTCACCAAGGCGTTCGTGGCCAACTACGCGATCACTGCCACGAACAACTTCTCACCGATCAGCCTCGCATCGGAGCAGGCGGCGACGCGCGTCACTGGCGTGACGGCGGTGGTCGGCGTGCGGGCCGGTGCCGGCCGGGCGTTTGGCTCGACGGTCAACATCACCGGCGTCCCCCCGAACGCCAACCAGGCGATCAAGATCGACTGGACGCACGGCAACGCGGGAATTCCGCGGAAGCTCGGGTCCGACGGCGCCTTCGTGAGCAAGTCCTATGCGAACGCCCACAAGCTGCACGTCGGCTCTCCGCTCTCATTCGAGACTCCCACTGGCCGCGTCCTGCGTGTGACGCTGATAGGGATCACCAACCCCCCCAAGGGCGCCTCCCCGTACGGCGACATATCGATCTCCCAGGCTCTTTTCGATCGCTCATATCAGAACCCCCAGAATCTGTTCACCTTTGTAAACATGCAGGGCGGGGTCACCCCGGCCAACACACACCAGCTGAACGCGGCCCTTGCAGGCTTCCCGGACGCCAAGGTCCAGAACGAGACACAATTCATCAACAACCAGCTCCAGGGGTTGAGCACACTGCTCAACCTTCTGTATGTGCTGCTGTCTCTCTCGATCGTGGTCAGCCTGTTCGGGATCGTCAACACGCTCGTACTGACCGTCTTTGAGCGCACCCGCGAGCTCGGGATGCTGCGCGCGGTCGGCATGAGTCGCCGGCAGGTCCGACGCATGATTCGTCATGAGAGTGTCATCACCGCGCTGTTGGGCGCGGCCTTCGGGATCCCGTTGGGGATTCTCCTGGCCGGGTTGATCGGCGCCACGATCGACTTCGGGACATTCACCGTCCCGCTGGGAACGCTGATCGTGTTCGTGATCGCAGCGGTCATCGCCGGCCTGATCGCAGCAATCTGGCCCGCCCGCCGCGCCGGCAAACTGAACGTCCTCGCTGCCCTTTCCTACGAATAGGGAGCCAAGATGGTCACATCCTGCTTCGCCGCGATCGGATAGGTTCCCACCAAGCCGATATCGGATAGGTTCCCCCGAGAACACGGTGCCGCGGCGTCACCCGGATCGGATGATGCGGTCCCGAAACTCGGCTCGGAGCGTTCCCAGCCCCGCAAGCCTTCGCCCAAAGGACGAGCCATGACAACTGCAGTTCGCACAGACGCGGCCAGCAACGCCGCTCAACAGAAGCAATCTGCCGTGGCAGACGTGTTCGTCGTGTTCGGGATCTCAGGGGACCTGGCCAAGGTCATGACCTTCAACTCGCTGTATCGACTGGAGGCCCGCGGACTGCTGGACTGTCCGATCATCGGCGTGGCCTCCGACGACTGGTCGGTGGAGGACCTGCGTGCTCATGCTCGCTCGGCAATCGAGGCATGTGGCTCGACGATCGACGACGAGGTCTTCAACCGCTTCTCGGCACGACTGTCATACCTGAGCGGCGACTTCGCAGATGCCGAGACCTACCAGCAGCGTGGCGCGGGCGGTCGGAGATGCTCGTTGCCCCGTCTTCTACCTCGAGATCCCGCCGTTCCTGTTCGGCACCGTCATCAAGGGACTCACGGAGGCGGGTCTGACCAAGACGGGGCGCGTCGTCGTCGAGAAGCCGTTCGGGCATGACCTGGCCTCCGCCCAGGCGCTCGCCGAGGAGATCCACCAGTACATCGACGAATCCCAGCTGTACCGAATCGACCACTTCCTGGGCAAGATGGGCCTCGGCGAGATCCTCTATCTAAGGTTTGCGAACGCGATGTTCGAGCCGATCTGGAACCGGCATCACGTCGCGAGCATTCAGATCACGATGGCCGAGAGCTTCGGCGTCGAGGATCGCGGCCACTTCTACGACCCGGTCGGAGCCCTTCGGGACGTGGTCGTCAACCACATCATGCAGGTGGTGGCAGCCGCGGCGATGGAGGTTCCATCCTCAGGGGAGGCAGACATCCTGAAGGACGCGCTCGTCTCCGTTTTCCGCGCGATGCCGGCGGCCGACCCCGCGCACTATGTCCGCGGACAGTACGACGGATACCGAGAGATCGATGGCGTTGCGCCGGACTCGACAACAGAGACGTACGCCGCGCTGAAGCTCGAAATAGACAACTGGCGGTGGTCAGGGGTTCCCTTCTTCATTCGCACGGGCAAGTGCCTGCCAACCACACAAACCGAGCTTCGCGTCGTCTTCCGGCGAGCCCCCAAGCTCAGCTTCGACGGCTGGGAACGTGAGCCCGAACCGAGCCAGTTCGTGGTCAAGCTCGATCCATCGACGGGGCTCCGGCTCGTCGTGGATGCTCAGCGACACGAGACGGTCGAACCGGAGCCGATTCATCTCGACATGGAGTTCGCACAGGAGGGCGGCGAGGGTCCAACGCCCTATGAGGTACTCCTGCATGCGGCGCTGACAGGCGACAGCAAACGCTTCACGCGCCAGGATGCCGTCGAGGAGTGTTGGCGCGTGATGGCCCCCCTGCTCGAGCACCCACCCCCGATCCATCCATACGCGAAGGGCTCGTGGGGCCCAGCCGCCGCTGACGGCGTGCTTGCCGGCGAGGGTCGCTGGCACGACCCGTGGGTTGCATCATGAGCGCAACCAGAGGGAACAAGAGCGCACCGCGTGACGCACAGCCCGCGGTCGAACAGCCCGCGGTCGAGAGGAAGCCGGCGGCACAGCTGCAGAGTGCCGCAGCGCCGTCGCCGTTCACCCCGATCGCCGACTACGGATTCCTGTCGGACTGCCATACCGGCGCCCTCGTGGCGCCGGACGGCGCGATCGACTGGCTGTGCGTCCCACGGTTCGATTCACCCAGCGTGTTCGGCGCGCTGTTGGATCGTGGTGCGGGGACGTTTCGGCTGGGGCCGTTCGGCATCAACGTGCCGAGCGGGCGCACATACGATCCGGGGACGAACATCCTGGTGACCGCCTGGAAGACGTCCTCCGGTTGGGCGATGGTGCACGACGCGCTGACGATCGGGCCGCGTCAAGGCGAGGACACGACAACGCCGCACACGCGACCGCCGGCTGACGAGGACGCCAACCATGTTCTGGTCCGAACGGTGAAGTGCATCGCGGGCAGTGTCGAGATCGAACTCGTGTGCGAGCCCGGATTCGAGTACGGCAGCGCCATGGCCGAGTGGACGCTCAGCCCCGACCGTCATCTCGGCGAGGCCTCCGGAGCCGGGCAGACAATCCGGCTGCAGACGGACATGCTGCTTGGCATCGAGGCTGACAACGTCCGTGCTCGCCACGTGCTGCATGAGGGAGAGGAGCTGTTCTGCGCACTCTCGTGGGCAGAGAACGCACCGCTTCCCGCCACGGTCGATGAGGCCAACGCGCAACTCGAAGCGACCACGCGCTTCTGGCGCAACTGGTTGGGCGGGGCCCGCATCCCCGACCACGAGTTCCGCCCACTGATCCAGCGCTCCGCGCTCGCGATCAAGGGGCTGACATACATGCCGACCGGGGCCACCGTTGCCGCCCTGACCACCTCCCTGCCCGAGACTCCCGGCGGAGAGCGCAACTGGGACTACAGGTATACGTGGCTGCGCGACTCAACCTTCACCCTACAGGCGCTGCATTACCTCGACCTCGACTGGGAGGCGAACGAGTTCATGCAGTTCATCGCCGATCTGGAGCGGAACGAGGACGGCAGCCTGCAGATCATGTACGGCATCGATGGGCGGCGGGACCTGACCGAATCCCTCCTCGAGGACCTGAGCGGATATGCGGGCGCCAGGCCGGTGAGGATCGGCAACGGTGCATTCGATCAGCGCCAGAACGACGTGTACGGCGCGGCGCTCGATTCTGTTCTTCTGCACACCCGCCGCAGCCAGCGGCTTCCGAGGCGGCTCTGGCCGCTCATCCAGGCACAGGCTGAGTGCGCGAAGACTGTCTGGAAAAACCCGGACCAGGGAATCTGGGAAGCTCGCGGCAAACCCAAGCACTACGTATCGTCGAAGCTGATGTGCTGGGTCGCCATGGACCGTGCGAGCAAGCTCGCGGACATCCGGGGCGATAACTCGCTCGCCGCCGAATGGGGCGAGGCGGCGTCCGAGATCAAGGCCGACATCCTTGAGAACGGAGTCGACAAGCGCGGTGTGCTCGTCCAGCATTATGAGACCGAATCACTGGATGCTTCGACGCTGCTGGCGGCGATCTTCGGCTTCCTAGCAGGCGAAGACCCGCGGCTGCACGCAAGCGTGATCGCAATCGCCGACGAGCTCACGGAGAACGGCTTCGTGCTCCGTTACCGAACTGATGAGACCGACGACGGCCTCTCCGGCAAAGAGGGGACCTTCGTGATCTGCTCGTTCTGGCTGGTCTCGGCGCTGGCGATTGTCGGCGAGATGCAGCGGGCTCGCGATCTGATGAACAAGTTGGCGAAGGTCGCCTCGCCCCTGGGGCTCTACGCGGAGGAGTTTGACGTGGACACGGGCCGCCATCTGGGCAACTTCCCCCAGGCGTTCTCCCACCTCGCACTCGTTGAGGCGGCCGGACGGATCATTCTGGCGGAGCGGATCGCGGAGCTGCTCGGATGACCCATTACGACGTGATAGTGATCGGCAGTGGCGCCGGCGGAGGCACACTAGTCAGGCATCTGGCGCCATCAGGCAAGCGGATCCTGCTCCTGGAGCGAGGGGATTGGCTGCCCCGTGAGCCGCAGAATTGGCTGGCTCAGGAAGTTTTCGTGGATGGCCGTTACACCTCGGCCGACACCTGGTACGACGGCGCCGGCGAGCCGTTCGCGCCCCAGGTCCATTACTACGTCGGAGGTGCCACGAAGCTGTACGGGGCGGCCCTGTACCGGCTGCGCCAGCAGGACTTCGGCGAGCTTCGCCACCACGACGGGATCTCACCGGCATGGCCGATCACGTACGGGGAGATGGAGCCGTTCTACACGCGCGCCGAGCAGCTCTACCAGGTCCACGGCGCACGGGGTGAGGACCCGACGGAGCCGCCCGCGAGCGCGCCATATCCTCATCCAGCCGTTTCGCACGAGCCCCGGATCCAGCAGCTCTCAGACGATCTCGCCAAGGCCGGACTGCATCCGTTCCATGCACCGTGCGGCGTGTTGCTGGATGAGACCCAGCCGCCATTCAGCGCCTGCGTTCGCTGCGACAACTGTGACGGTTTCCCGTGCCTCGTCCACGCCAAGTCCGATGCGGAGACGATCTCGGTCCGGCCGGCGCTGAAGCATCCAAACGTCACGTTGCTGACGGGCGCACATGCGGTGAAGCTCGAGTGCAACTCCGGAGGCACGGCGGTGACCGGGGTCGTGGTGGAGCGCGGCGGCGAGACGGAGACGTTCAGTGGTGACATCGTCGTAAGTTCGTGCGGCGCCGCCAACAGCGCCAAGCTGCTGCTGAGCTCGGCCTGCGACACACATCCCAACGGCCTGGCCAACGGCTCGGATCAGCTCGGCCGTAACTACATGTTCCACAACAGCCAGGCGGTCCTGGCGCTCTCCAAGGAGACGAACCCGACGGTCTTCCAGAAGACGCTCGGCGTGAATGACTTCTACTTCTCCGGAGGCGAGGACTTCGACTTCCCACTCGGGAACATCCAGATGGTCGGAAAGTCCCAGGCGCCGATGTTCCGCGGCGAGAAGCCCGGCGAGACCCGGTTCGCGCCGACATGGTCGCTCGAGGACATCGCCCGGCACGCGGTCGATTTCTGGCTCTCGACCGAGGACCTTCCGCTGCCGGAGAATCGCGTCACCCTCGCCCCTGACGGCAACGTCCAGCTGAGCTACTCGTCGAGCAATGAGAAAGCAAAGGAGCTGCTCTACGAACGCCTCAAGTCGATGTTGGGGGACCTGGGCATGCATCATGGCCACCTGCTTCCGCATCACGCCTACCTGAAGAACGAGATCCCGGTGGCCGGTGTGGCACACCAGGCGGGCACATGTCGCTTCGGAAGCGATCCCGCAAGCTCTGTCCTGAACACCGATTGTCGGGCGCACGAGCTGGACAACCTATACGTGGTCGACACGAGCTTCTTCCCGAGCATCGGCGCCGTCAACCCAGCACTCACCGCGATGGCCAACGCGCTGCGAGTGGGCGACCATCTGCTGGAGCGTCTGGGTTCAGAACAGCTCAGGGGAGAAGCGATGGATGTCGGCTGACGGATCGGGCGCTGAACCGCGCCGCGTGGTGATCATCGGCGGTGGGTTCGGCGGCCTTGAAGCCGCCAACCGGCTGAAGAAGGCCGACGTCCAGGTGACGCTGGTCGATCGCAACAACCATCTCCTGTTCCAGCCGCTCATCTACAGCGTTGCAGCCGGGCTGATGTCCGAAGGGGACGTGGCGGCGCCGCTCCGCTGGATGCTACGGAATCAGCAGAACGCAGAGGTCCTGATGGCGGCCGTCACAGACGTCGACGTCGAGAACCGTCAGGTCATTCTCGATCGAGGCGAGCGTCTCGACTACGACAGTCTGATCATGGCGTGTGGCGGTCAGACGTCCTATTTCGGTCACGACGACTGGCAGGAGGTCACCGCCGGGCTAAAGACGATCACCGACGCCACAAACCTTCGGAATCGGATCTTCCGCGCGTTTGAGGAGGCCGAGCGGGCGCAGGAGGCAGCGACCAGAGACGAGTGGATGACGTTCGTGGTGGTCGGAGGCGGTCCGACCGGGGTCGAGATCTCAGGGCAACTAGGGATTCTCTCTCGGCATGCGATGAAACACGACTTCAGAAGGATCGACCCGGGCAAGACCCAGGTGATCCTGCTCGATGCCGGCGAACGAGTGGTTGCGGCGTTCAGTGAGAAGACATCGTCAATCGCCGCGCGCGAGCTCACGGCGCTCGGCGTGACCATCCGCGAGCACGCGCTGGTCACGGACGTCGACGAACACGGCGTAACGGTCAAGGTCGGCGACGAGACCCAGCAGATCAGAAGCCGAACCGTGGTGTGGGCAGCCGGTGTCCAGACCGCTGAGATCGCACGGACACTGGCCAAGGCGACCGCTGCCGAGACCGACCGTGCCGGACGCATCACCGTGAATCCGGATCTGACGCTGCCCGGGCATCCCGAGATCTCCGTCATCGGCGACGCGGCAAGTCTGGCCGGCTCCGACGGACGGCCATTGCCCGGTCTTGCAACCGTAGCGATCCAGCAGGCACGCCACGTGGCCGAGGGAATCCGCGCCGGTCAGCCGGCAGCATCGACTCCCTTCAAGTACTTCGACAAGGGAGCGCTTGCAGTGGTTGGTCGCGGCAAGGCGGTGTGTGAGGTGAGAGGCCACCGGCTGCACGGATGGCCCGCGTTCCTGATGTACTGCTTCGTACACCTGTTCTATCTGGGCGGCGTGGGCGGCCGGCGCATCACCGTCCTGATCACGGCCATCGGTGCCCTGTTCGGCGCCCGCGCGAATCGGATCATCGATGGGCAGCTCGGCGATGGCAGCGAGGCCGCAGGGACAGGTTCCTAGTCGAGCACGTCCAGCAGTGCCGGCTCGACCTCGGGGTGGCGGAACTCGAAGCCGAGCTCGAGCAGCCGCGCAGGCAGCACACGCTGCCCGGTCGTGACGATCTCAGCCATCTCGCCGTAAAGGACGTTCAGGGCGAAGGCGGGCACCGGTAGCAATGCGGGCCGGTGGAGCGCGCGACCCAGTGAGCGGGAGAGCTCGGCATTGTCGACCGGTCGCGGCGCGGTCAGGTTCAGGGGACCCGCTGCGCGCGAATCGTCAACGCAGAACAGCAGCGCTCGGCTCACGTCGTCGATGTGAACCCACGGGACGTATTGGCTCCCACCGGCAACGGGTCCGCCGATGCCGGCGCGGAAAAAAGGCAGCATCTTCGCGAGCGCGCCGCCCGTCGGTGAGATGACCACCCCGGTTCGCGTGAGTGCGACCCGGAGGACATCGGCCGCGGCGAGCGCGGCGGCCTCCCACTCAGCCACCAGCTTGGCGAGGAAGTCGGTCCCTGCGGGTGCCTCCTCCGTCAACTCGGTCGCGTCGCGGGGCCCGTAGTAGCCGGTGGCCGACTGCGAGACCAGAACCGCGGGCCGCTCACCGGGCTCGAGTCGTCGCAGACCGTCGACGAGCATCCCGGTTGCGCCGACACGTGAGTCGCGGATCCGCTGCTTCGCCGCCGCGCTCCAGCGCTGGGCGATCGGCTCGCCCAGGAGGTTGACGACGGCGGCGGCACCGGCCAACGCCTCTGCTGGTGGCGGAGCGCCGGTGGGGTCCGGCCAGGCAAATACCTCAACACCGCCTGGCAGCGCCGCGCGCGCTGCCTGAACATTGCGGGAGAGGGCCACGGGATGACCACCGCGAGCAAGCAACGCCGCGCAGACGGCCGTGCCGATTGTGCCCGTCGCCCCTGTGATCACGACTTTCTTCACAGCTGAATCCTCCTCATAAGGGCTCGGACCGTGCCGACCTGGCGTCGTCGCCTGCTTGTCTACCCGAACGTTGTGTTATATAAACATATACAACATGTCTAGGTTACTCAGCATCGGCGAGATCGTGAGCCGCACCGGCGTCACCGAGCAGACGCTGCGGATGTGGGAGCGTCGCCACGACTTTCCGCGCCCGCAACGGCTCGCCGGTGGCCACCGGCGCTACACCGAGGAGCAGCTCGAACAGGTCCAGCGAGTGGCTGCCGCGCGCAGCGGCGGCCTGTCCCTGAGCGCGGCGATCGATCAGGTTCTGCGGCTCCAGACTGCGGCGAATCTGTCGCTGTTTGCGACGATTCGCCGGCGCAGGCCCGAACTGCAGCCGCAGCTGGTGGGCAAGCCCGCGATGATCGCGCTCAGCCACGCGATCGAGGATGAGAGCCTCGCTCGCGCTGAGCATCAGCTGCTGTTCGGATGCTTCCAGTGCGAGCGCTTCTTCCGTCAGGAACAGAATCGCTGGCACGAGCTCTCAAACGCTGCGGTCACTGCCGTCTTCGCTGACTTCGCGGCCCCGGTGGATGAGCCCCGCGGGCCGACGGAGATACCGATCGCCACACCGTCCTCACTCAGCCGTGAGTGGTCGATCGTCGGCTGCGGACCGCGCACCGCGATCTGCCTGGCTGGACGCGAGCCGGCCTCCTCGAGTACCGCGGCCGCGTCGGCAGACCGCCGCTTTGAAATGGTCTGGACGGTCGACGCCCCGCTCGTGCGGGAGCTTGCGGAGGGCTGCGTTCGGCTGGCAGCGACGGTCGTCCCTCAGATCGGGGAGCGGGCGTCGGACCTCCTCACGCTGGAGCCGACGGTCGGCCCGGAGGAGCAGCTCCGACTCGCCACCGCCGTGATCAACCGAACGCTCGCACAGCTGACTGATCCGGGGGCCGGCCTGATGCGTACACAGAGATCATGAGAGTCGCGGTCATCGGGGCGGGTATCTCGGGTCTGACGGCCGCCGAGCGGCTCCACCGGACACACGAGATCACGGTCTTCGAGCGCGCCGGCAAGGCCGGCGGCCACACCGACACGACGCGGATCGACACCGCCCATGAAACCCATCACCTGGACACCGGTTTCATCGTCTTCAACGATCGCAACTACCCCAACTTCGAGCGCCTGCTGACACGCCTGCACGTCGACTCGCAACCCTCGGAGATGAGCTTCTCCGTGAGCGACGGAGGCTCATTCGAGTATTCGAGCCGCTCGCTCAACGGCCTGTTTGCCGATCGCCGCCATCTCGTGAGCGCAGCCTTCTACCGGATGGTCGCGGACGTGCCGCGCTTCCAGAGAGCCGCACGAGAGCTGCTGCACCGTGGCGATCAAGCGGTTTCCCTGCGCGACTGGCTGACCGAGCGCCGCTTCTCGCGCGAGTTCGTCGAGCGGTTGATCGTGCCCCAGGTCAGTGCCGTCTGGTCCGCGGACCCGCGAGCGCTGTGGAACTTTCCGGCGCTCTTTCTGGCGCAGTTCTTCGACAACCATGGGATGCTCGGCGTGCGCGGCCGGCCCGCCTGGCGCACGGTCGCCGGCGGCTCTGCGCGCTACGTGGAGGCGCTGCTGCACGACTTCGGAGACCGGCTGCGCCTGCATGCGCAGGTACAGACGGTGATTCGGCGGCCGACGCACGTAGAGATCCAGGCACGCGGCATGGAGCCGGAGCGCTTCGACCGGGTCGTGATCGCCACCCATGCTGACCAGGCGCTGTCGCTTCTTGGTGATCCCAGCCCGCTCGAGCGTGAGCTGCTGAGCGCGATCCCCTACCAGCGCAACGAGGCGGCGCTCCACACCGACACCAGCCTTCTGCCAAGGCGGCCTCGCGCCTGGTCAAGCTGGAACTACCACCTGGCGGCCGAGCCGGACCCCGACGCGGACGCGACCGTCACCTACCATCTCAACCGCCTACAGCGGCTCAGGTGCGAGCAGCAGTTCTGCGTGACGCTGAACCTGACCGAGCGGATCGATCCCGCCCGGATCCTGCGCCGGATCCAGTACTCGCATCCGGTTTACACCTGCGCCGGAGTCGACGCGCAGCGCCGGGTGGCCGAGATCTCCGGGGTGGGCCTGACCCACTTCTGCGGCGCCTACTGGGGTTGGGGCTTCCACGAGGACGGCGTCAACAGCGGCCTGCGGGTGGCCGCTGAATTGGGGATACCGGAGTGAGCCCGACTCTCGCCCATGCGCACGCGCAACCCTTGCCTGTGTTCGCGACTGGACGGCTCGCCAGTTGCCTCTACGTGGGGACGATCACTCACCAACGGCGGCGGCCCGCCCGCAGCTTTCAGCACCGAATCGTGCTCGCCTACATCGACCTGGAAGAATTGCCGGCGCTGGCAGGCGGCCTGCTGGTTCAGCGTCGCCCCGGCTCCTTGCGGTTCCGGCGTCGTGATTACCACGGACCGCCGGCCGTGCCGCTGAGTCGCGCGGTGCGTGAGACGGTGCGCCAACGCACCGGAGTGAGCCCCGCTGGGCCAATCCGTGTTCTGACCAACCTCAGCTTCTTCGGTCATTGCTTCAACCCGGTCAGCTTCTACTACTGCTTTGACTGCGAGGGCCGGTTGCAGGCGCTGCTGGCGGAGGTCACGAACACACCCTGGGGCGAGCGCCGGGCATACGTGGTCTCCGGTGGCGCCGGTGAGTTTCGCAAGGCCATGCATGTGTCGCCGTTCATGGGGATGGACCAGACCTACAGGACGACCGCGAGCACACCGGGCCTCGAGCTTCGGGTGGCGATCGAGAGTCTCCATGAGGGCGAGCCCGTGTTCACGGCGACGCTGTCATTGACGCGGAGTGAGCTGACGCGCCGCTCGATGCGCAGACTCGCGTGGCGCCATCCGCCGAGCGGCATCCGAGCGCTGGCGCTGATCTACGCGCACGCGCTCGGGCTGCGGATCGCGGGCGCGCCGGTCTTCGCCCACCCTGAACGGAGCGACACTTGAGGACTCTGATCGCCCGCACCCTGGCCTCGGCGCTGCTATCGCGGATCCCGATCGGCTCGCTGGTGGTGGTCGAGCCCGACGGTCGCCGCCAGCGCTTCGGGAGCGGCGCCCCCGAGGCGACCATACATCTGCATGACGAGCGGACGTGGTCAGCGCTGCTCGGAGGCAGCCTGCGACTGGCCGACGCCTACGCGGACGGTCTGTGGGACTCACCTGACCTGGTTGCGCTGGTGAGGTTGGCGGCCCGCAACATGCCCGCACTTGACGCCTGGCGTGGCAGGTCCGCGCCTCTGCTGCGACCGTTGGAGCTCGGTCGCGCCAGGCTGCGGCCCCGCGGTCAGGAGCAGAGCCGGCGCGACATCGCCGCGCATTACGACCTCGGCAACGTGCTGTTCAGCCGGATGCTGGACTCGACCATGACCTACTCCTGCGCGATCTTCGAACTGCCCACGATGACGCTCGAGCAGGCGCAGCGGGCGAAGATCGAACAGGTCTGCGAGCGACTCGCACTGCACCCCGGCGACCGCGTGCTGGAGATCGGCAGCGGCTGGGGCTCGTTCGCGCTGCACGCAGCCACCAATCACGGTTGCCACGTGACCACGACCACGATCTCACGTGAGCAGTATGAGCATGTGCTGCAGCTCGTCGAGCAGGCCGGCCTGTCCGAGCGCATAACCGTGCTGTTCGAGGATTACCGCAACCTCAGCGGCCGCTACGACCGGCTGGTCAGCATCGAGATGATCGAGGCCGTCGGCTGGCAGGACCTCGGTCTGTTTGTGGAGACCTGCTCGCACCTGCTGGAACCTGACGGGGCGATGCTGCTGCAGGCGATCACGATCGATGATCGCGCCTACGCGGTCGAACGAGCCACCCGCTCGTTCATCAAGGAGTACATCTTCCCCGGCGGCTCGCTGCCCTCACTGGCGGCACTCACCGGCGCACTGGCACGCCGCACGGATCTGCAGGCGCTTTCCCTCGATGACATCACCGCTCACTATGTGACGACGCTGCGCTGCTGGCGGGAGGCATTCCAGTCGCATCGCAGTGAGCTTGACAGGCTCGGTTACGGAGAGCGCTTCCAACGAATCTGGACGTTGTACCTCGCATACTGTGAGGGCGGCTTTGCCGAGCGGCGAATCTGCGACATCCAGCTGTTGCTGGGCAAGCCCCACCACCGTACGGAGCAGCGCAGCAGATCCGACTCGGCCAGGCTCAAGGCAGAGGCGGTGGCCTAACGTGATGGCGACAGTCTTTGCAGGCCCGGGAACCATCCTGCCGCTCGCCACCGCAGCGGTCTTCGCGCTGGTCCTGGTCACCTGGGTGCTGAGCCTGCGCTTCGGCGATGCCTCGCTGATCGATCCGGTCTGGGGGCCGGCATTCGTCGTCGTAGCGCTGATAGCAGCGCTTGCCGGCAACGGTGCGTTCGGCAGACGCTGGTTGCTGCTGGCGCTGACTGCGATCTGGGGCCTGCGGCTCGGCTGGCACCTGACCCGGCGCAAGCTCGCGCATCGAGGTGAGGACCGTCGCTACAGCGCAATGCGCGAGCGTCATCCGCACAACTTCGCGAGCTGGAGCCTGGTGTGGGTCTACGGTCTGCAGGCCGCGCTGATCATCGTGATCTCGATGCCGGTGCAGGTCTCTGCGCAGCGCCCGGAACCACTGTCGTGGGCGATCGCTCCCGGCCTCGCACTGTTCTCGGTCGGCGTGCTGTTCGAGGCGGTCGGCGATGCACAGCTGCGCCGCTTCCAGGCCGATCCTGCGAACGCCGGCGCCGTCATGGATCGCGGCCTCTGGCGGTACACGCGCCACCCGAATTACTTCGGTGATGCCTGCGTCTGGTGGGGCCTGTGGTTGATCGCGCTGCAGGCCGGCGGCACGGTGTGGACGGTCATCTCGCCTGTGGTCATGACGGTGCTGCTGACACGGATCTCAGGAAAGAGCCTGCTCGAGAAGGACATCGGGCTGCGCCGCCCGCAATACGCGGATTACGTCCGCCGGACATCGGGATTCCTGCCCCGGCGACCGCGACCGCGACCCTGACCGGGGCCGTCAGCCGCGTTACGGTTGGCCGGTGGCCCACGCCGACAGCTCCTACACCTTCGGCGACACCCCGTTGGCCGCCGCCAGGCTCGAACTGCTGGGCGAGGTGTTCAGAGATGCAACGACGGCCTTCCTGTCAGGACTCGAGACCGTACACCCGCGGCTGGCCGTTGACCCGCCGAGCGTCGTGGTCCGCAACGAGGTGGTGCCGGTGACCCCGCCCCTGTCGACGGTCGCGCGCATGTTCGCGATGAATTTCGAGGGCTGGAGGACTCGTGCAACCGTCATGACGCTGGCCGACGCGGCCGAGCTCAAACAGGTTGCCGATGGGTTGGAGGCGCTGACCATCCCCGGCGCCTCGGACGCGTCGATCGCCTGGGAGCTACGTGAACTCGTGCTCGCCAACAGGCCTACTGCAGGCCACCGCGTAAGGCCGTGATCTGGTCGGTGTTGAACCCGAGCCAGTTCATGCGCCCCACATAACGGGCATGCTCGACCTTGATGCAACGGTCCATGATCACGGTGACGCCGCCCTGCTCGGCGATGCTCGCGGCCTCGAGGTTGATCACGCCAAACTGCGCCCATAGCGTCTCGGCAGACCTCTCCCTCGAGTCGCCCTGACCAGCAGCTTGCCGTCGAGAAAGCCGCCGGTGCTGTCCCTCGTCAGCGGACTCCGGCGCCACCTGCACCGGCCGCTTCCCGGCCTCGAATCAACTCGGCGACGGCGTCTGATTCGGTGAATGCCGCAACCGCGGCCTGATCGACCTGGGCGACGATGATCGCGCCGACCTCGTTGGAGACGGCGGTGTAGATGCCCAACGACTTCATGCGCTCGCACTGAGCGGCGTTATCGTCGGTCGGGGCGACGTAGTGCACCGAGTCCGCCTTGTAGCGGCTGAACAGGTACAGGTGAATCAGCGTCTGTAGACGCTTGCGACGCAGCCGGCTGTCGAATGTGTTCTGGTCGCGCACCGAAAGGATCGTGCGGCCCCTGCGGTCATGTATGGGGGCGAATATGACGTCGGCGCGCTTCTCGTCGTCAGCTCCGAGGATGTCCAGTTCAAGCACATCGGTGCCCTCTCGGCTTGGTCGCAACCGCACGCGGAGCTGTTCGTCGCTCCCGTTGACCTCCGACCAGGTCGCCAGCCAGTCCTCGAGCACCTTCTTCGGCAGCTCGGTCTGCCTCAGGTGCTGCACCTGGGTTGAGCCCTTGCCCATGGCCTTGGTGGTGGCGGTGCGGGCCGACGACGCGGCGAGGGCGGCGTCGAGGCGCGGCCCACCGACGTGGGTCTGGGGAGTCCGGTAGGGGGACTCGAGCAGGCGGATTCTGCGCTGCACCTGCGCAAGGGCCAGCATTCCGTCGTGGATGAGCGCGGTGGCGAACTCCTCTGCGGCGACACCGTCGATCTGGTGCCCGCCGTAGGTGATGAAGTTGAACACGAAGCCTGTCTCGCCCAGCTGCCTCGGGAATTCGCGCATCTCGTCATCGGACATCCCGGTCGAGTCCCAGTTGAACGACGGCGAGAGGTTGTAGGCAAGCAGTTGATCGGGGAACTCGGCGTGGATCGCCTGAGCGAATTCCTGCGCCTCATGAATGTCGGCCGAGGCGGTTTCCATCCAGATGATGTCCGCGTACGGTGCCACCGAGAGTGACTTGCGGATGGCGTACTCGAGGCCACCACGAACCTGATAGAAGCCCTCTGGCGTGCGGGCGACGTCCCCGTCCCAGTAGAAGTCGATGTTCAGCTCGCGGGCCTTCTCGCGCACGCTCCAGAACGAGGCGGTCTCGGCGAAGGCGGTCCATTCCTCGGTCGTGATCGCGACCTCTGTGCCGTCCTCCTCCTGGGTGCGCAGGGCCGCAAGCACGGCCTCGCCGATCGTCATCAGGCCCGCGTCCGCCTCCCAGCGCTCGACCACGGCGCTCAGAATGCGATCGTAGGCCTCGTCGACGCGTGGTTCCGGGTCGCCCGCAGCACTGGCCGCGGCCGCTTCGGCGGACTGCCTCAGTCCGGTGCTCGAGAGCCACTCGTCGGCGCGCCCATACTCCTGCTCCGTGATCCGGTAGAGCTCGAAGCCGTTGAACGCGTCGTGCCCTGACCTGTGAAATACGCGCATCAGAGCGAGGATCACGAGCTTGTATGGCGGCACCGTGCGCGATGTGGCACCCAGGATGAATGGGTGATCTCGCTCATCGCCTGAGTTGTCGAGCAGGTTGGCGGCCTCCGCGTCGGTGCGCGCCACGATGATTCCGGGCACGCCCATGATGTCCAGCTGGAAACGCGCGGCTGTGAGCCGCTTGATCTGCTCGTCGACACCCACGAGCACCTTCCCTCCCTGGTGCCCGCACTTCTTGGTGCCCGGACGCTGATCCTCGATGTGGTAACCGGTGACGCCCACCTCGACGAATCGCCGGACCAGGTTGCGTACGTGAGCGTCGCCGCCGTGTCCGGTATCGGCGTCAGCGATGATGAACGGCCTGTAATCGACAGGTTCGGCCGCAGCTTCGAGCTGTTCGGGAGTCAGGCGCGACCGCAGGTAGGACTGGTTGCGGTCGGCCGTCAGCAATGCTCGGACGATCGACGCCGCCTCGTCTGGGACCTGGGACAGCGGGTAGCTTGCGAGGTCCGCACCTGGATCCTCGGTGATGCTGCCCTTGGCAGACGTCGCCCAGCCACCGAGGTAGATGCCCTCGATCCCCATCCGCTTCATCGTCACCGCCTGGCTGGGCGAGTACGGGCCGAAGGTCGTGATCGACTTCCGCTGAGCGAACAGCTCGCGCAGACGTGAGTAGAAGGCGGCGGCGTTCTCACGGGCGACCCGATAGTCGGTTCCGATCGTGCCGCGCTGCTCGGCGACCTGCCGAGCCGAGTACAGCCGGACGGTGTCCGAGAACCGATCGGACTCCATGAATTCCTGAACGTTGGTGAGGTTGTTGTCGAAGGCAGTCATCAGTGGTGGCCTATCTCGCTGGTGTGAGGGTGTCGAAGTCAAGGTTCCTGGTGATGCGCGTCCCATCCCGCCCGAACGCATCGAGGTACTCGCGGATCCGCGCCTCGCCGTTCGCGAGGTCTGTGTTGTCGATATTGATGTTGAGCAGGTCGATGTACCAGGGCGCCTTTACCGGCTCGGTCACGTACGCGCTGACGATCGCCCTGGCCAACGGCAGGGTTGTGATCTTGGAGTCCGCGTGGACGTCCTGGTCAGAGGCGTCGAGCAGCTTGGCGTACTCCTCGTCGAGCAGGCGCAGGAACAGATCCGGCGTGAACGCGTCGCCGGCGCGAACACCGGTCTCCGGGTCCTCGGCGGTGAAGCGCCCGGACTTGTGCAGCCACTCCCAGAGGACAGACAGCCGAATCTCGCCGGTCGCGGCGTCCTCCATCAGGTACAGCACGTCGTCGTCGCCGAAGAAGTCCGCGGGCTTGAGCGCCGCCGCCTGATAACCCCGCCCGAAGGCGTTGCCGTACTGCAGGCCGACGCTGAGCAGATCGCGGGCGCCGCGCACGGTGCGAGGTGCGTCCTCTAGCAGCGTCAGATCGCTGCCGTCCGCCTCGGTGTAGGTGAGCGCCGGGAATTGCCGGCCGAGCTGGTTGTCCTGGCCGACCCGTTCCCAGACCGGGCGCATGATGTGAACCATCTTCCAGTGCGCGACCCACTTACCCGAGGCGCCCTCACGCTGCTCGCGCTCACCGCCGGCAACCGCCTTCTTCATCGCGGCCTCAACGCCGGCCGCGCTGCCAACGGGGATGTTGGGCTCCATGCCGCCCTGCCAGAGCGCGTAGTTGCCGGCCGAGTCAGCGGTGTTGACCGCACGGCGGACCCGGTCCTCGTAGACCCGCATGTACCCGTAGGTCATGGTGATCGCGTCGATGTTCGGGTTGACGAATTCGGGGTCCCACGCGTAGGCGTCGGAGACGGAGTTGATGTAGTCCCAGCGGCCGGTGTTGAAGCCGACGAAGTGGCGTCCGAGCGCAGCGCGAATCTCCATCAGCTGAAAGCACGCCTCGATCTGCTCGACGAGCACGTAACAGAGGATGGTTCCGCGCGCCAGGCCGAGCTTGTCCTCCAACGTGTCCAGCAGCAGGTTCCAGTAGGCCGCCTCGGCGGCTGTCTGGATCTTCGGCAGGTAGAGGACGATCGAGCGTCCCTGTGCACGCAACGCCGCATGGTTGTTGGTCACATAGAGAACGAGATCGGCGATCGACGCCGAGAACCCTCGGCCATCTGCATGCGCGATGTGCCGGTCGTCGAGGTGGAGCCCGCGGGCGCGGAAGATCCTCGTGGTCACCCGGATCTGCTCGCGCCAGTCCGCAACCGTCTCATGGCCGAAGAACGCCGCGGCCCACGCGTTCACCTCACCGGCGATCTGCTCCGCCACGCTCAGGAACTGCTCGTCCTCAGAGATCATGAGCTTGAGGTTTCGCTGGTTCTCCAGCGACATCATCTCGATCTGACCGAGCGCGTCCTCCCCGTCGAACATCCAGCCGTCCGCTCCCGACAGCATCGCGTAGGCGACGTTACGCAGCCCGGACGCCGTACTCGCGCGCGGCTTGGTTGCCGGCCCCGTCCCCTGGATCCATTGGCGCTGCAGGTCGTGGGGAATCACCGCTCCCTCAAACCGTCCCGCGCGCGCGTCGGCGACCGTGATCGAGGTTCCGTCGATGATCGCGTCCTGCGGCAGGAACTCGATCGGCTCAGCCGCGCGCGCACGTCGGGAGCGACGGGCGATGCGCTCGGTCATCAGCTCATGGCGACGCGTATCCAGGCCGCTCAGAGCCTCAAGCGCTTCAAGTGCCTCGGATGTGTAGATATCGGGATAGCCGCTACGGGCCTCCGCTGCGAGATTGATCAAGTGCTCATCCATGTTCGAAGGGCGGATTGGGTGTCATGCCGGAGCGCGCCGGACTCACCAGGCCAGCAAGCTTGCCAAAACTCTGGGTGGCGTCGCCATCAGCTGGCGAACTGCGCCACTTCGGTCGAGCCGGCAAGCGCCAGTGTCGATGCGGCGCCGCTCGACAGCGTGCTCGCGATGTCTTCGAAGTAACCGGCGCCGACCTCGCGCTGATGCTGAGTTGCGCTGTAGCCGAGCTGCTCGAGTGAGAACTCGCGCTCCTGCAGCTCGACGTAAGCGGTCATACCGTGGTTGGCGTATCCGCGCGCGAGTCGGAAGGTCGACTCGTTGAGCGCATGCCAGCCGGCGAGGGTCACGAACTGGAAGGCGTACCCCATCGCGCCGAGCTCCCGCTGGAACCGCGCGATCGTGTCGCTGTCCAGGTGCTTGCGCCAGTTGAACGACGGCGAGCAGTTGTAGGCGAGCAGCTTCTCCGGATATTCGGACCTGATCGCCTCGGCGAACGCCCGTGCCTCACCGAGGTCCGGCGTCGCCGTCTCGCACCAGATCAGGTCAGCGTAGGGCGCGTACGCGAGTCCGCGGGCGATGGCGATGTCGAGCCCCGGGCGCACGTAATGGAAGCCCTCGGGTGACCGTTCTCCCGTGATGAATTCCCGATCGAAGGGATCGATGTCAGTGGTGAGCAGGTTCGCGCCGAGCGCGTCGGTGCGAGCGATGATCACCGTCGGCACGCCGGCAACGTCCGCCGCCAGCCGAGCTGCGTTGAGGGTGCGGACGTGCTGGCTCGCTGGGATCAGAACCTTGCCACCCATGTGGCCGCACTTCTTCTCCGACGAGAGCTGGTCCTCGAAGTGAACGCCGGCGGCGCCCGCCTCTATCAGTGAACCCATCAGCTCGTAGGCGTTCAGGATTCCGCCGAAGCCGGCCTCAGCGTCGGCGACGATCGGGACGAGCCACTCGCGCTGACCCTGCGTGAGACCGTCGGCCACGGACTCGGCCCATTCGATCTGATCGGCGCGGCGCAGCGCGTTGTTGATCCGCCGCACGACGGCCGGGACGCTGTTTGCCGCATACAGGCTCTGATGCGGGTAAACCTGCTCGGAGAGGTTGGCATCGGCCGCCACCTGCCATCCGGAGACGTAGATCGCCCTGAGCCCAGCCTTCACCATCTCGACCGCCTGCGCGCCGGTCATCGCACCCAGCGCGCTGACGTATTCCTCGGCGTGGATCAGCTCCCAGAGGCGCTCGGCGCCGCGGCGAGCAAGGCTGTGCTCGACCCGCACCGAGCCGCGCAGACGGATCACATCCGCCGCCTCGTAGGTGCGCTCGACGCCTAGCCAGCGCGGATTGGTCGCCCAGTCACGCTCGATCGCGGCGTCGGCTATGTCAGAAAGGGTGGTCATCTGGTCAGCTCCTGTACTTCGTTGGTAGCTGCCGGCCGGCGGTTCAGTCGATGAATCGGTCGGTGGAATCGGCGAGTGTGAGGTCCGCGATCTTCTCAGTAACGGACACATCCTTTATCCTTCACGCAGGAGCAAGGTTTGTCCACTGAAAGATCGCCTGGTTTGCGATAAATGGACATAACTGCCAAACTTCTGGCGAGATGCTCGGAGATTCGCTCGATCCATTCGTGTTCGGACAGCGCCTGCGTCATCAGCGCAAGGGCGCCGGCATGACCCTGGACGCGCTCGGCACGGCGGTCGGCAGCTCAGCCTCATACCTGTCGCAACTCGAGAACGGGCATCGGGAGCCGCGCCTGTCCACCGTCAACCAGCTTGCAGCCGCGCTTGGCTGCAAGCCTGCCGAGCTGCTCTCACCGGCGGCACCCAGCCGCCGCGCCGAGCTCGAGGTCGCGCTCGCCCACATCCAGGAGGACCCGCGGTACCAGGCTCTGCGGCTGCCCTACCTGAAGCCGTCGGCGCGGATGGACGCCGCCACGCTCGAACACATCGTCAAGCTGTTCGAACGGGTGCGGGAGCTCTCAGACGGGAATGTCCGGATCGCGACCGACCCGAACGTCGCCGTCGGCACGCTCGGCGCGCGCGCCGCCAACGCGGCGATGCGCGATGAGATGCGCCGCCGCGACAACTACTTCGAGGAGATCGAGTCCGCCGCCGCGGAGGCGCTCGCTGCGATCGGTTACCCCGGTCACGGAGCGCTGTCTGAGCGGCACGTGAGTGACGCCGCGGCCTACTTCGGCTTCAGCGTCGCGCGGGTGCAGGGCCTGCCGCGCTCAACCCGGTCGATCACAGACATGGCCAACCGTGTCCTCTACGTTCCCCAGCGCAACGCGACGGGTGGTACGCGCTCATCGCGCTCGGTGATCGCTCAGACCCTCGGTCACTTCGCGCTCGGGCACGCAGAGCCGGCCGACTTCGCCGCCTACGTCCGCCAGCGGGTCGAGGCCAACTACTTCGCCGGCGCACTGCTCGCGCCCGAGCGCGCCGTGGTCCAGGTGCTGGACGAGGCCAAGCGCAATGAGGACATCGCCGTCGAGGACCTCGGCGAGATCTTCTACGTCTCCTACGAAATGGCCGCTCATCGCCTCACGAACCTGATCACCCGCCACTTCGGAATCCCGGTCCATTTCCAGCGCTCGGACCCCGACGGCCTGCTCTGGAAGGCGTACGAGAACGACGGGGTGCTGCTGCCCGCCGACGTCGACGGCACGATCGAAGGCCAGCGACTTTGCCGCTGGTGGAGCTCACGCCAGGCGTTCGACTCCGAGGATTCCTACGAATTCCACTACCAGCGCACCGAGACCGTCACCGGGACGTTCTGGTGTGCAACCCACATCGACCTCGCCCGCGACCGTGGCGACGCGATCACGGTCGGCACGGTCGACTCGATGTCGCACTGGTTCCGTGGCTCGGACACGAGCCGCCACTGCACCTCGAGCTGCCCGGACCCCGCATGCTGCCGGCGTCCGCCGGCAGCTGCCGCGGCCCGCTGGGAGGCCTCGAACTGGCCGTCGGCCCGCGATCACAGCGCCTTCGTCTCAGGCCTGCCGACCGACACCGTCGTCTTCAACCCGTACCCGGGTGTGGACATGATCGACGTCTACGCGTTCCTGGACCGCAACGGCAACTGATCATCGGGCTGCGCCCGGACCGCACGCGACCGGTGCGCTATCGCGTTGAGATCAGCGCGATCTGCACGCGACCGTCAGCGGCTCGCTGAAGACCGAACACGACCGCGCCCGGGAGCGTGCCACCACCCTTCACCGTCAGCGTGTAATTCGCCTGCGCGCGCCCTGCCCAGCCTGGGGTCACATTGAGACCGCTGACCGTGTATGCGACCGGCACCGGCGTGGTGACGAACTGATGCTCATACTCATTGAGCACCGCACTGCGGCCGTGTTGAACTGTCGACGGGTCAACCCGAGTGACGTTCGGCGCCAGCAGCCGCGAGAGCGCGCCCGTGTCGCGCTGGCCGTAGTCGGTCGCGAATCGCTGCACGGCGCCGGTGATCTCGGAGACGGTCAGCGGACCACCCGGCGTGCGCGTACCGGAGCCCGGGAGCGCCATCAGCGCAGCCGCGACCGCCATCAGCACCACCACCGCCAACGCCGTCAGCGCGAGCACGCGGCGTCGCCGGCGGCCACGGTCGTGGTCGGCGGCCGCGACGGCGGCTCCACCGCCGGCGACCGAACCGTCGCGCGGCATCATCCTTGTCTGCGTCATGCGTGCGCGCTCGTCCCCGCGCATGACGGTCTGCTCCTCGCCACGGACAACCGTCTCAGCCTCGCCATGGACGGCCGTCTGAGCCGCGGCGGTCCGCTCGGCTTGTGGTTGCGCCCCTGGCGCCGCTTGCGCCCGGGGCGCCTCATCGGCCCACAGTGAGCCCTCAGGCCTGGCCGCAGCGATGGATGCCGTGTCCGCCTGCTGATGGACATGCGCGGCGGCGAGCGCGGCGGCGCCCAGCTCACCGGCGCTGCGATAGCGGTCCTCCGGGCGCTTCGCCAGCGCCCGGGCCAGGACATCGTCGAACTCCCGCGGTACCGCCGCCATGTCCGAGACGGGCGGCGGCTCGCTGTGAAGGTGAGCCGTGATCGTCGCCGCGGTTGTCTCGCGCCTGAAGGGCGGAGTTCCGGTCAGGGATGCGAACAGCATGCACCCGAGCGAGTAGACGTCGCTCAAGGGGCCGATCGCCTCCCCGCGCAGATGCTCGGGAGCCACGTAATCGACCGTGCCAAGCCACTGACCATCGCCGGTCGAGCGCGTCCGCTCATCGACCAGCCTCGTGATCCCGAAGTCCGTCAGGTAGGCGTGTTCGCCATCGAGCAGAACGTTGGCGGGCTTGATGTCGCGATGCACGAGGCCGCGGGTGTGGGCAGCATCGAGTGCCCGCCCCACCTGGTCGGTGATGCGGGCGGCCTGGGCTGCCGGCAGCCGACCCCTGGAACGCAGCAGCGCCTGCAGATCGGTGCCGTCCACATACCGCATGACCAGATACAGGTGCCCGTCCTCCTCACCGGCCGCGTATACGGGGATCACGTTGGGGTGATCGATCGCCGCCATCAGACGCGCCTCGCGCTCGAAGCGCCGATGCACCTCGGTGTCGCCGGCCTGTTCGTCGTTGATCAGCTTGATCGCCACGGGGCGATCAAGCGACAGATCGCGAGCGCGGTAGACCACGCCCATGCCGCCGCGACCGAGGACCTCCTCGATGCGACAACCGGCGAACTCACTCCCTGGTGAGAGATCGGACACGTAGACATTCTGCCCACAGCGGCGACGTTTTCCGTATGCATACGGTTGATCCTGCGAGCCTCGGACGTCTGAAAATGCCCGTTGCCGCGCTACCGTCGGCCACGTGCAGGCCGTTTCTCGACATGGTCGCCTCACCCCCAGGCTCACCGCGATCGGCCTTGCCGCGGCGATCGCGCTGCTGCTCAGCGCCTGCGGTCAGACGGCGACCTCGACCGCCGGGCCGGTGAAGCTGACCGTCAGCTCCCCGACCGACGGCAGCCGCGTCGAGACCGCGACCGCAACCATCTCCGGAGTGGTCACGCCACACAGTTCCCAGATCCTGGTGCTCGGCCACGGGGTCTCGCCGAGTGCCGACGGCAGCTTCTCGACCACGGTCACATTGAGCCCCGGCACCAATCTCGTCGACGTGATCGCCAGCGCACCGCACTCAAGGCCGGCGATGGTCTCGCTGCGAGTGGTCCGCTATGTGATGATCTCGGTGCCGAACGTCTCCGGCAAGAGCCCGAGCGCCGCCGCCGCTGCACTCCGCAATGCCGGGCTGAAACCGGAGCTGCACGGAGACAGCAACCCGCTGGCGTTCCTGCTGCCGCTCCCCGAACAGGTCTGCAGCCAGTATCCCGGCGCTGGCACTCAGGTCGCGCCCGACACCGCCGTGGCGCTGCATCTCGGCAAGCTCTGCACCTAGACCTCACGCACCTCGCGCTGAGAAGTCGAGCCGGGTCTCGGCCGGGAGCACCAGCACCGAGCTGCGCGCACTGCTCAGCTCGTTGCGAATCTCGCCTGCGACGATCACCCGGCCCGCGGGCGCGCCCGCCTGAGAGCCGACGACGATCAGGTCGATCCCGTGGTCGATACCGTCCGCGCCGGCGTCAACCAGCTCCGCGCCGAGCGCAGCGCTGAGCGCAGCGGCCGTTGCCCGTGCGTCGTCGTTGACCGGACCGGCGAACGGCACCGCGATCGACCGGATCGCGGAATCCGCCTTGGCGCGCAGACCCGCGGCCGCGACGGCGACCGCCACCGAACCGCCCTCGAGCAGCCGCTGCGCCGAGGTCCCCGGCTCTGCGCGTCCCACCGGCGTGCGGTAATCCGAGCCGAATACGACGACGCCAGCCCCCAGTTGCTCGGCCAGCTCGCCGAGCACCGCTCCGGTGCTCGCGCCGACCACGACGTGCTCGGTGACCGGCATCCCGATCAGCCCGGCGCCGCGCTGGAGACGCTCGGTCGCGTCATGCTCAGCCACCTCCTCGCGCTTGGGATCAAACTCCCGCGAGTGGCGCACATACGCAAGCGCCACCGCGGATCCTGTCCCCGCCAGGAGCTTGCCGAGGGCCAGCGCGTCGTCGTCATTGGGGGTCCCGTCGTAGGACACGATCAGATCAGTTGTCATGCGTGGAATCTCAGATCAGTTGTCATTGGTGTAGATCCTCCGGAAGCGGTCCATCGGGCGCCTCGGACATCTGGACAAGGTTGTGTGGCGGCGTCCTATCCACAGGGCGGATCTTCGCACCTCTGGGTCTTCGCGGTCGAACGCCAACGCGTGCCCACGCAGCCCCGCCCACAGACGCCTGGACTCGGCTCGGCTTGCATCCGGAGGCATCCTCCGCTACAGTATCCGGAGGCAGCCTCCAGATGCCAGCTGCGCCGGCTCCCCTGAGCGGCCCCTCGCGGGCCCAGCCCAGCGGGGCCGGGCCCGCGCCACCAGGCCCGACCAAAGGAGACCCATGGCAACCGTCACCACAGACTTCACCGCACCCTTCAAGCCGCGCACCCGCGCCGAGCGCTCGAGCGAGGGCGTGATCGCGACCTACATCCGCTCGTTGGCACAGATGGTCCAACCCGAGCACGAGCATGTCGAGCAGGTCAGGCAGGTCGGGCAGGTCGGGCAGGTCGACGACACTGAGAAGGCAGAGCCGGCCGGACGCTGCGGGGGTCGTAGCCGCCGCCGCACCCGGATCAGCCTGCTGGCTGACGTGCGTTAGGACCCGCTCCGGCGGTCACGGGCCGGGTCCG
Organism: uncultured Conexibacteraceae bacterium; assembly: GCA_963848435.1. Lineage (GTDB taxonomy): Bacteria > Actinomycetota > Thermoleophilia > Solirubrobacterales > Solirubrobacteraceae > Palsa-465. Next base: position 822,790 of record CAWKDQ010000012.1, read on the forward strand.
GTCAGCGCGGGTCAACGCGCCCTGCTGCAGGCCGACCTGTAGGCGGCCGTGCCCGGCTGTCTGGCCTGACCGGAGTTGGAGTTCATCATCAGGCAGCTCTCGTCGACAGCCTGGAGGGCGCTCGCGGGGATGGCCTTCAGCTGATCGACCATCGTGTAGGTCCAACGGCGGTCAGCGGTGCCCTGGAAATACCAGTTGCTGCCGTTGTCGGCGAGGATCAGGCCGTAGGTCTTCATCGCCGTGATCACCACCTGACACGACCGTGCGCAGCGTGAGGCCGGCAGGCTGAAGCTTGCCCTCAGGCGGAAGCGGGCACCCATCGGCGGATAGTCGGAGCTGCCGGTCGAACCGGCCTCATGCCGCGCCGGCCAGAGATAGCGAGTGCTGGTCGTGTTCGCGGTGAAGCGGATCGCGTGGTCGATGTGACCTGACCTGACCTCGTCATAGTTGACCAACCCCGGCAGGATCGGCAGACCCGCTGCGTCAGCGGAGGTCCAGCCGGCGGGCCGAAGCCGATTCGAGCTCAGGTTCCAGATCGCACCGGAGCCCGCGGTCGAGCGGTTGCCCGGCTGATAGCGCGCGTCGTAGAGCTCGTAGAGGCGGCATGTCGCGGGATCGACCATCAACGCGTGCCGGTCGCCGGAGGCGCCCTCCCCGCCCTCGATCGGAGTCGCAGCCGAGAAGGGATACGGGCCGCGGTTGCTCTCATCGCCGTATTGGAAGCGAACCCGCACGAACCTGGGGTGCCGCGCCGTCAGCTGCCACGGAATCCCGTACGGGCTTGAACCACCCCCGGGCCCGTAGTCGGGGTGCAGATAGGTCGACTCCGCCGCCATGTTGGCGAGCCAGGTCGCGGAGTGGCTGTCGACCGGAAGACCGGTGATCGGTGTGTTCCAGACATTGTCTGCCGGGAATGCGGGGCAGGTCGTGCCCGGAAGCGTCGTGCCGACAGCAGCCTGCACCTGCGCGCTCAGCCCCGCCGCCGGGGCTGCAGGCGCCGCCCGCTGCCGCGCGCTCGCGGCGGACGCCCCGGCCACGACGACGATGACCGTGAGCAGGAGCGCAACCCCGGGACGCGCCACGGCTGGTCGAGGCGACGGCGGCCGCATCAATCGACGTTTCCGTGGTGGTGAACGTACGGCGTGATCGCCGCCCGCGCGAGTGCGATTCGCTTGCGCCTGTCGGCGCCCGGCCACCGAATCTGCGCCGTGAAGAGGTCGACGTGATTGCCCGCCATCAGCTGGTCGCGGTTCGGGAACCACGATGCGTAGGGCCCGAGTCCCTGCAGCCCGATCGGCGCCGACCAGCCCGGAGGCGGCGGGCCGAACAGCTGCGTCGCCTCAACCACCGTCCGCATCAGCCGCCACGCCGCCTGCGGGGCGTCGTCGACGTTGACGGTCACGCTCGCGCGGGTGCGCGGCTTGACCCTCGACTCGCCGGTTGTCGAGAACACGCATTGCGGCATGCCGTTGCCGCCGACCGTCCGGGCCGTCGTGATCGAGGCGAGCCGGACGTCCAGCTCCTTCGCGACCCCCGTCCTCGCCGGCGCCAGACAGACATCTGCCGCCGCCGCGTTCCCGGCCTCGAGCAGGACACAGAAGGTCAACACGGCAAACAGAAAGGCTGGCCCGGTTCGACGCCTCAGGCTCATCGATTCCCGAGAATACGCCCCTTTGCGGGCGCCCACCCGACGATCGATGCCCGGATGTGCGCGTCGCGCAAGATTGGTTGCACGGTCGGTGCGAGGGAGGGGTTTCCCTGCCTGGGGCACGGAAACCCCTCCCTCGCCACCCCCGCAGGCGCACTCTGGCCCCGCCGAGACGTTAAAGAAGCCATAAGAACGCCTGGCTAAAGCAGTTGTCCCTTTATCGTTGCAGCGTCGGCGCCGATTTGATCCATGACTGACTTGTCCAATCGTCCCCGCATCAGCACACTCGCCAGAGCCGGTGGACCTTGTCTGCTCGTGCTGGTCCTGCTCTGCGCGTTCGCCAGCCTGCTCCCGGTGGCGGCGTCAGCGGCTCAGCGACCCGCTGGGCTGACAGCAACTCCGGCGAGCTCAGCCACGATCTCCGCCGACCTCAGGCGAGCAACTGGATACAGCGCCTCACAACTCACGACGAGGGCGGTCTGCCCCACGTATGTCAACAGGATCAGCTGTCAGGCACAGGTCGTCGTGGTCAAAAGCACGGGCCGCCCGGTCAAACTTCTGCGACTCCCAACAAGCAGATCGATCCAGGCTATGTCCCGGCGGGGCGGTCCAGATGCGAGCGCGAAGCGGGCGACTGTCCAGCGCGAGGACACCACCGCGACGCCCATTCCCGACCCATTGACACCGGCCTACCTGCAATGGGCGTACGACCTCACGGCGCTCGCTCAGTCTGGCGGCAGCAACGACACGCTCGCGATCGTCGATGCCTTCGACGATCCCAACGCCCTAGGCGACCTTGCGACCTTCAGGCAGCAGTACGGGATCTGGCCCTGCGGGAGCACAACCAGCGTCGCCGACTGTCAGACGCAGATCACCTCAAACGGGATCTTCCAGCAGTACAACCAATCCGGCCAACCGATCGACCAGACCGGTGACAGCGGCGCACCGCCAAAGGCCGAAAGCGCCGCGCAGGAGCCGAACGACCCGCAGCCGGGGAGCTGGGAGGTCGAAGAGTCGCTTGACATCGAGGCCGTGTCGTCGCTGTGCAACCAGTGCAAGATCGCACTGGTGGAGTCGGATCCCGGGGCTTGTTACCCACAGTACGTACAGGTCACGCGGACACAGTGGGTATACGAGTGCACCTACCCGGACTTCAACACCAACCTGCAAGAGGCCGTCAGGACTGCAGCGCAGGGTCTGGGGGCGAACCAGATATCAATGAGCTTCGGAGAGCCGACGCAGACTTCGTCGAGGCCAGGGCCTAACAACCCGTGGTCCTTCCCGGGCGTGGCCTCCGTGGCCGCCTCGGGAGACGGCGGTTATCTCGGCAGCGGCTATGTGAGCTATCCCGCCGCGTTCGCCGACGTCACCGCCGTCGGCGGGACTTCGCTCGCCACCGCCAGCGGCGCACGTGGCTTCGGAGAGTCAGTGTGGAACAACAGCCTCGGCGCCACGGAATCGGGATGCGACACCAGCCAAGCTGAGCCGTCATATCAGACCGTTGTGGCCACCACCGACTGCTCTGGTCGGCCTTACAACGACGTGTCAGCGGATGCGGATCCGAACACAGGCCTCAACGTCTATGACTCGTTTGGTGGAGCGGATGGCCTCTCCGGTTGGGGACCAATCGGTGGCACCAGCCTGGCCACGCCGCTAACAGCCGCGTTCGACGCAGTCACCGGCGTTGACACCTCAAGCGACCCGGGCACCGCCACTGGCAGCGTGGGCGGAAGCTTGTGGCCCTCTTGGCCATATTCGATGGCCAGCCTGCTTAATGATGTGGCGGCCGGCTCGGACGGGCAATGCGCGTCAAACGCGCTGCTGATCTGCGATGCAGCGATTGGTTGGGATGGACCCACCGGCGAGGGCTCCATCAGCGGTGACGTGGTCAGCGGCGCCCCCGGCATCGGGAACAGCACAGCCACATACACCAACGCGAATGACGCCACGTTCAACGGCGGCATCTACCCCAACGGTGCGGCCACCAGTTCCTACTGGCAGTACTGGCCGGACGGAACCGACTCCTCCTCCGCCGAGAACACCGCGAGCAACAGCACCACGGGGCCAACGGTCCAGGCCGTTTCGCAGACGGTCTGTGGCACCCTGCAAGCGGGCACGAAGTATGACTACCGCCTGGTTGCCAACAACATCTATGCGGCGGCGCCGGTGTACGGGTATTACGGCTCTTTCACCACACCTGCATCGGAGGCGGCGCCGAGCACGTCTGTGAGTCCCACGATCACCGGATCCGCCGCGGTGGGACAGACACTCACCGCCCAACCCGGCACCTGGAATGACCAGAGCTGCAACTCCTCGCCCACCTACCAGTGGCAGGAGGCGTCGAATCCCACCGGCACCTTCAACAACATCCCCGGCGCCATGGCCGCCACCTACGTGCCCACCGATGCTGACGCAGGTCAGTTCATCAGAGTCGCAGTTTCAGAGACGAACACCAGCACGGGGAGCACCGCAACCGTCTACTCAAGCGCGGTGAGCCTGCCACAGCCGCCGACCACGACCCCCACCCCGCCCGCAACGATGCTTGTGGCGCCCAAGGTCGGCGGGACCGCGACCGTGGGGGCCGCGCTCGCCGTCACCCCCGGCACCTACACCAACGCCAGCGCGGTGACGGTTCAGTTCTACCGCTGCGCGCACACCTGCCAATTGGAGCGCCCGACCAGCGCTTATCGCTATCGCCTGAGGCAGGCGGATCAGGGTCGGTACATCAAGATCGTGGTGACGGCGCAGGGAGCGACGGGAACGGCGCCGATCGTGACCACCCGCTGGATCGGCCCGGTCAGAGCCCCCGGCGCCGGCGTTGTGACGATCGGAGCCGGCGCGAAGGTGGCCGCGGTGGCGACGATCAAGGGGACCCGACAGGCGGCGTTGGCGCACGTGCTCGTCGTTGAGCGCCCGCACCACAAGCTGGAGCTGTCGATCACGCGTGTGGGCCGAGCCAAGACGAGCGTCTGGGCGTTCGTGGTCAACCGCGGCGCGGTGGTGTCGTGCTCGGTCTCGCGTGTCGTCAGGGGTCATCTGACATTGGCGCTGACAACTCTCAAACAGGGTCAGAGCCTCAGACTCGTGAGCGTTCGCGCTTAATCTGGAGATTCGTTTGCGCGGCCGACCACCAGCGGCTGGTTGCGCATATGGCAGGCACCGCGGGGATCGTGACCGGAGGTTCCGATCTTCGCTGTACCGGAGCCCAAGAATCTCAAGAAGGCCGTAGAGGACGCACACGAGCTGGACTTCACCGCCGGCACCGTGCTGACGGACCGCCGGAGCGGGATGCGATAACCCCGGGTGAGTCTGAGGAGGGAAGTCATGGGCGTAAGGGGGCATTTTTGCCCCCTTACGCCCATGACTTCGTGCGAAAGCCGCAGATCCGAGCCGCCGGTGACCTCCCAAGCTGGATCCAAGGCCGCGCGGGCGTACGCCACCGGGACGTGGATCAGCGGCACTCGGGTGCTCGGCATCAGTGAGACCGAGCTCTGGCCGACGATCGCGCTGACAGCCGTATGCCCGCTGGTGAGCTGGCCGCTCTGCGGCGGCCGCTGCTGCTGCTGGGCTCGGTGCTGCTGGGTCCGGTGCTGCCCGAGAGTGCAAGCGGGATCGACCCATTCAGGGTCGAGATCGCATTTCTGCTCCTGGTCGCGCTGGCGACCTCTGTGACGGTGCACGGTCGTCAGCACGACGACGATCTTCAGCCTGATGATCGGGCCGCCCGCCGCCGCCCCGTGCCTCCACGGCCAGGCCCGGCCGGGCGCTGGCGCCGTCGGTCGCAATTGCCCTACTGACCGTGTGGGTCGCGATCGCGCTCTCCTTCCAGACGAACTGGCCGGTCGGCTTCTGTGTCGGCTCGGCACCGCGGTCGCCAGCGCTTACGCGGCCGGCCACCTTTACAGCTCAGAACAGGCCGCCGATGGCGCTACCGAGCAGGTAGAGGTTGAGGCCGGTGATCACGACCGCGACCACAACCATCGCCCCCACGACCACCCGGCGGTCGACGTGCTCGCCCATAATTTGACGGCTGGAGGTGAACAGCAACAGCGGCACCAGCGCGAACGGTATCCCGAACGAGAGCACGATCTGCGAGAGCACCAGTGCACTCGTTGTATTGGTCGCGAACGCCAGCACCAGCAGCGACGGCACCATCGTCACCACCCGCCGGAACACGATTGGGAGCCGCCAGTTCATGAAGCCGCTCATCACGACCTGACCCGAGTAGGTGCCGACGCTCGAGGCGGAGATGCCTGACGCGATCAACGCCGCACCGAAGGCCAGTGCGGCGCCGCCGCCGACGACCTCGGCCATACGTGAATGGACAAGTTCGAGCGTGACCGTCCCGGTGAAGCCAACGCCGGCGAACAGCGCCGCGGCCACGCACAGCATCGTGACGTTCACAAGCCCGGCGACCCCGAGACCCAGCACGCAGTCGAGCTTGTTGAACCGCAACAGCTCACCGAGTTTGATGCCGCGACCGCGCAGGCGGTTCTTTTGAAGCTCGGAATGCAGGTAGATCACGTGAGGCATCACGGTGGCGCCGACGATCCCGACCGCGAGTGCGAGCTCGTCGCCATGGCCGATGCGCGGCAACAGGCCGTTGGCCGCACTTGCGTACGACTGATGGCCGACGGCGAAGAAGTCGAGTAGAAACCCGAGCGCCACCAGCATCAGCAGCGCAAAGATCACCAGCTCGAACGGCCGGTGGCCCCAGCGATCGAGCGCGAGCACCGCGAACGCCACCACAGCCGTCACGAGTCCGGCGAGGAACAGCGGCAGCCCGAATACCAGGTTCAAGCCGATCGCCGCGCCGGTGAACTCGGCCAGGTCTGTCGCCATCGCGATTACCTCTGCCTGCAGCCACAGAAGCACATTGGCCCGCCGTGGAAAGCGCTCACGGCAGAGCTCCGGCAGGCTGCGGCGGGTGACCAGCCCGAGCTTGGCGGTCTGGTGCTGGATCAGCATCGCCATCAGGCTTGCCATCACAACGACCCAGATCAGCAGGTAGCCGTGTTCGGCACCGGCCTGGAAGTTGGTGGCGAAGTTGCCCGGATCGACGTAGGCGACGGCCGCCACGAAGGCTGGACCGAGCAGCGCCAGCGCCCTGCGCCGGCCACCGTGGCTAGGGGCCTGGGTCGGCGGCGATTCCGTGTGCCCGGGCTGCCGCGAAGTGCCGCGTCCAGCGGGACGCGGCACCCCCGGAGCAACCGGAATACCCACCCCGCCACGCGCGATCACCGCCTCGCCAGCCTCGTCGTAGCTCATGTACCAACCAGCGTATCAGACAAAGTTCACTGCATCAAAACCTCAACTATTGCACTGTGGTCAGTTACTCTTGGAGCGATGCAGGCGACCATCAATCCGACCGCCTCGGCCCCGGTCGAGGACTACGTCAAAGCGATCTACGCGCTCACGCGCGAGCCCGAGCATGCGGCCTCGACAAGTCAGATCGCCGAGCGACTGGGGGTCACCGCCGGCTCGGTCTCGATGATGGTCAAGCGCATGGACGCCTCCGGGCTGGCCGAGCACGTGCCCTACCAGGGCGTGCGGCTGACGCCGGCGGGCCGGCAGCTCGCGCTCGGCGTGATCCGGCGCCATCGCCTGCTGGAGCTGTTTCTCGCGACCAGCCTCGACATCCCCTGGGAGGACGTGCACCGCTTCGCCGACGCGCTCGAGCACGCGGCCTCCGACGAGCTGATCGAGCTGATCGCGGCGAAGCTCGGAGACCCCGTGGCCGATCCGCACGGGGATCCGATCCCAAACCGCCTGCTCGAGCTCGACGAGATCTCACAGCCGACGATCGCCGACCTCGCACCGGGCCAACGAGCGCGGATCGTGCGCGTCTCCGACGCCGAACCCGCGATGCTGCGGTACCTCACCGAGCAACACATCGGGATCGGCGACGAGCTCGAGATGGTCGGGCGTCAGCCGTTCGACGGCCCCTGTGAGATCCGCCTCGGCGAGCCGGTTCGAAGCCTCGGCCTGAGGCTTGCACAGGCGATTCATGTCGACCGGATCTGAGCGTTAATCGTCCGCCTCGACGAGCCTAACGGCAGTCGACCTGATGCACATGTGACCTCAATATCGACGCGTTAGGTTTGCCTCATGAGCCAGCCATACCCTGACGAGGTCTGCCAGGCGCGCAATTGCCGCGAGCCCCGCGAGAGCCTCATCGCCGATTCAGAATTCTGCGAGCACCACCAGCGGCAGCTTGAGGACTTCCACTGCTGGCTGGGGGGCTTCGACGACGAGGGGGCCCCGATGTCGCGGTCCTTCGACTTCGAGCGCAGCACCTGGGGCGAGCCGCGACCGTCGCTCTGACGCCGGTCGCGGCCTCGTCCGCCTCAGACCGTCATCTCGGCAGGCGCCGAGGCGAGGGCGTCCTCGATCGCCTTCACGAGCGCCCGCGCTGAACTCGCGGTCAGCTCGACTGCGACGCGCGCAGACGGTCCTCGGGATGGGTTGGTGAAGTCGATGTTGAGCGTGTGCTCGGCCATCGCGTGGACCGGATGATCGAAGTAGACGGTGCCGTGACTGACGTGAAACCACTTGCTCTCCGGGCCCTTGGCGCTGCCCTCGAGATCGGTGGTAAGGGTTGCGTAGGTGCACATGTCAAGCCTCCAGGTGAGTGCCGAAGAACTGCTCGATCCGCTCCCAACCGTCGTTGGCCGCGGCGACGTTGTATGCGGGCCGGTCGACCGCGAAGAAGCCGTGTCCGGCGCCGTCATAGCGGTGGAACTCGTACGTCTTGCCGTCGGCCCTGAGGATCTCCTCGAGCCGGTCGACCTGGTCCGGTGACGGGTGCTGGTCCTCGTTCCCGAACAGGCCGAGGAGCGGTGCACGCAGGTTTGCGAGCTGATCTTCGAGTCCGGTGACCTTGATCGGGAAGCCCTCCGGAGGAGTGCCGACCACGAACGCGCCGTAGCAGTCGACGGCGGCGTTCAGATCGAGGTTGCAGGCTGCGAGCACGCTCTGGCGCCCGCCCGAACAGTGGCCGATCACACCCACGTTGCCGTTCGAGCTCGGCAGCGCGCGCAGCCAGTCTGCGGCGCCATCGACGTCGCCCACCAGGCGCTCATCGGGCACGCCACCCTGGGCGCGCGCGGTCGCGGCCGCGTCATCGGGGGCGGCTCCTGGCGCCTCACGCCAGTACAGGTTCGGCATTGCGACGTCGTAGCCGAGTTCGGCCAGACGGCGTGCGATCTCCTTGGTGGCGCGGTCATAGCCGGGCATGTGATGAATCAGCACGACGCCGCCGCGATTGGCTTCGCCGACCGGTCTGACGACGTATGCCTCGACCTCGTCGCCCTCGTGGCCGTTGATCCTGATCGTGCTCGCGGTGAGTGAATCGCTCATGTAGAGGATTCTGCCAGGAGCCAGAATCTCCGGACGCAGTTGGCGGCGACCGTTGTGACTCGCCGAAGCGCCGGCCATCAAATTGGATGGCCGCCTGCCCGCAGCGGCAGTTGCCTGTATCTCCCCAGCGTGGCCCGGGAGTGCTCGGTCACAGGTGCTGTTGGGAGTCGATTCTCACGGTGCGGCAACCTCCGCCTACGTCCCGACCAAGGCTTCCAATGCAGCCACCGGATCAACCGTCTAGCCTCACAATCATCCCGCACCTCAGATCGATCATCACCAGCAGAATCGCTTGACCCAGCGTCAGACCCCACCATTCCGCGCCGACAACGTCGGCAGCCTGCTGAGGCCGCCCGCGCTCACGCAGGCGCGCGCGGACTTCAAGGCCGGAAGGCTCGAGGCCGATGCGCTGATCGCCGTCGAGGACGCCGCGATACTCGAGGCCATCGCGCTCCAGCATGAGGTCGGCCTGCAGAGCGTCACCGACGGCGAGCTGCGCCGCACCTCATGGCATATGGACTTCATCTACCAGTTGCAGGGTGTGACGCAGGTCGAAGGTGAGTCTCTGCACGTCGAGTTCAAGAACGAGCAGGGCACCTATGACTACACGCCGCCGGCCATGCGCGTCAGCGGCAGGGTCGCACTCCCCTACACGATTTTCGCCGACGCATTCAGCTTCCTGCGCGACCATGCCGCCCCCGACCAGACGCCAAAGCTGACGATCCCCTCGCCGAGCATGGTCCACTACCGCGGCGGAAACGCGTCGATCGACCGCGAGGTCTACCCCGACCTCGACGCCTTCTGGGACGACCTTGCGGTCGCCTACGCCAAGGAGGTGCAGGGTCTCCACGAGATCGGTTGCCGGCACCTGCAGCTCGATGACACCAGCCTGGCCTACGTCAACGACCCCGCGCAGCGCGCCCACATCGAGGCGATCGGCGGCGATCCTGCGCATCTGCACGAGCAGTACATCCGGGTCATGAATCAGGCCCTCGCCGAACGGCCGGATGACCTCACGGTCACGACGCACCTGTGCCGCGGCAACAACCAGTCGATGTGGGCCGCCGAGGGCGGCTACGACTTCGTTGCCGAGGCTCTGTTCAACGACCTCGATGTCGACGGTTACCTCCTCGAATTCGACGATCGGCGTTCGGGGACCTTCGAGCCGCTCCAGTTCGTACCCGCGGGCAAGCACGTGATCCTTGGCATCGTCACGACCAAGCGCGCGGAGCTCGAGGACAAGGACCTGCTCAAGCGCAGGATCGACGAGGCCGCGCAGTTTGTGGACATCGACCAGCTCGGCATCTCCGGCCAATGCGGCTTCTCCTCAACCGAGGAGGGCAACGACCTGACGATCGACGAGCAGAAGGCCAAGCTCGAACTGATCGTGCAGGTGGCGGACGAGGTCTGGGGTTAGTGCTCCGGTAAGGGGCGCGGATCCCGGGCTTGCGGGCCCGCTGGCCAGCAAGCCCGCCGCTGCGCATCAGCGCGCCGGGGCTACGGGGCGTAATGACTCTGCTCGTCGCGATCTCACGAACACGAGGTTGATCAGCAGCGCGACCGTTGCGCAGGCGACCATCACAATCCCCATCGGAATCGGGTCGTGGGCGCCGCCGACGCCGACCAGCGGCGCGATCACCGCGCCGGTCCCGAACTGTGCGAGGCCGATCAGGCCCGCTGCGCTGCCGAGCGAGTCAGGCTGACTGCCCATCGCCGCGGCCATGCCGTTGGGGAGAACCAGCCCCTGCGAAACACGAGCAGGAACAGCGAGCCGATCAGCAGCCACACGTCTGCGTGTGTCAAGCAGACGATCAGGGTCGCACTCGCGCCGGCGCCGGTGAGGATCAGGCCGAGGCGAAACAGCGGCCGCGGTCCGGTGCGACCGACGAATCTGCGTGATATCTGCGAGACCGACACCAGCCCGAGCGAATTGACTGCGAACACTGCGCTGAATGCCTGCGCCGAGATGCCATAGACGTTCTCGAGCGCGTAGGAGCCGCCGGCGATGTACGCGAACATCGCACCGAACCCAAGTGCATACGATGCCGCGAACGGGGCGAAGTCCAGATCGGTGATCAGCCGCCTGAAGACATGAAGCGTCTGTCTCAGGCCGCCGGTGTGGCGCTGCCCAACCACGAGCGTCTCCGGGACCTGGCGCAATGCGAGCAGGAACAGGAGGGCCCCGATCGCAGCCAGCACCACGAAGATCCCGCGCCAACTCGTGAATGCCAGTACCTGACCGCCGATCAGCGGCGCGAAGATCGGCGCCCAGACCGTCGGTGAGACCGCACACAGCACCGATGCCGCGCTGAAGCCGAACAGTCCGGCCAGCAGCGGCCGTCGCCGTCCATGCGCATCGCTGACCGGTCCGGCAAGCAGCTGTCCGAGCGCGATCCCCAGCACCGAGGCCGTCAGCGTCAGCTGACCGGCCGACGCAGTGGTGTGCAACGAGCGCGTGAGCGATGGCAGCCCTGGCACGTACATGTCCGAGGACAGCGGCCCGAACATCGAGAGTGCACCGAGCGTCCAGATGATGTGGCGCGGAGGGGCCGGCGCGCGTCTGGTCGAGTCGGTCAACGACGGCCGGGGGTCAGCTGCTGGTCAGCGGACCAGCAGCTGAGCCGAAAACCTTCGCATCCGACCAGCGCCAGCACAGCCACGCGGTCACGGCTGAGACCAGCAGCACGGACGGCCAGGCGCCGATCAGCAGGCCGAGCGCGTGAGAGAGCACGAATGCGGCCAGGCCGACCAGCGTCAGCCGCGTCGCAGTGCCGATACCGTCACGTCTGACCCAGAAGTAGATGCAGCTGAGGCCGACCGCCGCCATCACCGCGCCACCGAGCGGACGTGAGCCGCTCGCAACGGCCGTGCCGAACCCGGCGATCAGGCCGGTGGCGGCAAGCAGCGATGTGGGGACGCGTTCGGTCATGCGTTTACGGCGTGGAGGCGGTGGTGCCGCGCTGACCGCACGGCACGCCGAGAACTCAGGCTAGCGGGGTGGCCTCGCGGGCACGCAGGTCGAAGTACAGGAGACTGGTCACCAGCGTCCCGAACGAGTGCGCGAGGATCGCCAGCGCGATCCCGATGATCGTCGCGCCGAGGCGCTTGCCGGTGCCGGTCACGTCCGCCGGAATCTGATTCAGGATCGCGACCATCACGAGGATCGCGAAGATCCGCCAGTAGTTGCGCCGCGTGAGCTCACCGCTGCGGCGAAGCGCCGTCGGCCAGTTCGTTCGCTCGACCGCGGCTGCCTGGGCGACCACAGCCCAACGCAGCGCCAGGATCACGCCGGGAATGACGAAGAAGAGCACACCGATCGCTATGCCGATGCCGGCGATGATCTCCGCCGCCGCGACGACCGGCAGCACGTACAGCCCGCGGTTGATCGCGTCGCCGATCCGAGGCTCCTGGCCGTCGCCGAGGTCCAGCAGGGCCTGCACCTGGACGGCGGCGATGCACGGATCGATCAGCGCGAGCTGCGCCAGCAGCAGCACTAGCTCGGTGCCCACCGTGACGCTGCCCTTACCGTGCTCGAGCAGCACCACGACGACCTCGTAGGGCACGACGAAGATTCCGGCGAGGAGTAGGAACAGAAGCGGCTGGCGACCGTACACCTGAAGCGCGGTCCCAAGGATGTCGATGATCGGCCGCGGGCGCCGGAGATCGAGTTCCAGGGGGGAGCCTCTCCTCATGCTTGCTCTGTCTGGACCGCGCGCGAGCGCGCGGTCATGCGCTCGCGCGAGATCGAAGCTGTCGGCGCTCCCACCGCAAAGCAGTGCGGCTGAACCGCCGCGCCGAGCCCCCCGGCCTGCGGATCGCGCGCGACGATCGAGTAGGTCACGACCGCAATGGTACGTGCGGCGGCCCGCGAGGCGGCGGATGGCACGCTAACCTGACGAGGCCCGCCCTCTTAGCTCAGCTGGTAGAGCACTTCCATGGTAAGGAAGGGGTCGACGGTTCGAGTCCGTCAGAGGGCTTGCAAAATCGCTGCATGTTTTCAGGGTCGATCGGACGCGGGGATCGGTGTGGTTCGCGAAGTACCGGCTGCCGGATGGGCGTCAGGTTCAGAAGCGGATCGGGCCGGCCTGGACCGCGCGTGGACGGCCTCCCGCCGGCTACTTCACCAAGCGCACCGCCGACGACTGGTTGCGAGCGTTGTTGGACGAGGCTCGGCGGGGGACTCTGCCGGGGATGGTTCAGACCGGCGCGACGTTCGCCGATGCCGCGGCGGAGTGGCTTCGCTACGTCGAGCAGGACCGCCTTCGAAAGCCCTCCACGATCGCGACGTACCGCTCGTTGCTGGATACGCACATCCTGCCCGAGTTCGACACGCTCCGATTGGAGTCCGTGATGCCGACGATGATCGAGCGCTGGATCGGATCGATCGACCGCACGCCCGCAACCCGCACGAAGCTGCTGGCAATGATGCACGGGATCTTCAAGCGGGCCATCAAGGTGTGGGGGCTGCCATTCAATCCGGCGCGGGACATCGAGAAGCCGCCACCCTCGCGCAGTGGTGACCTCGAGGTCTTCTCGCCCGAGGAGGTGTGGGCTCTTGTGCGCGCCGCATCGAGCGAGCAGGACGCCGCGATCTTCCTCACCGCAGCGTTCACCGGTCTACGCCGAGGCGAGCTCGTCGCGCTGCGCTGGCGCGACGTCGACTTCAGTGGCTCAATCATCCGTGTGCGCGCGAGCTACCACGAGGGCGTGCTGTCCACACCAAAGTCCGGCAAGGTGCGCTCAGTGCCGATGGCGCCCGACGTGGCTGAGGCGCTGGCGACTTTGGGGACGCGAGAAGTCTGCGTCGGCGATGACGATCTGGTCTTTCTCGGGGACTTCGGCTCCTACGTCGACGCGCGAGCTCTTGTGCGCCGCTATGACTCAGCGCTGGCTCGTGGCGGCCTGCGGCGTCTGCGCTTCCACGACCTGCGTCACACCTTCGGCACGCAGGTCATCGCCAAGGCTGACATCCGCCGCGTTCAGGAATGGATGGGACACGCCGACATCCGCCGACTCACACATGGTGCCCGAGTAAGCCCGAAGCAATCGTCACGTTCGTCGCGGCCACGCGATGATCTGGGCCTTCCAGGAACACGAGGTAGAAGGGGTTAGCTAGTCGGCAGTGAGAGGCCCGCGATCGACAGAGAAACGCTTGAGACCGTCACTGACTCTCCGGTGCCCGAGCAATAGTTCTGAACTTCGATCTCGGCCGTCAGGCCCTGCTCGGTGCTTAGGGGCTGCTGTAGAAGGGCTGACGTGATCGGCACGGTGACCGTGGTTCCAGCGGTATCGGCGGTCCAGTTAGCCGTCGCCTCAAAGCTTTCAGGGGCGGAGTTGACGGTCAGGAGCTGCTCGTTGGCGGATTCCAGCGACACTTCAGTGGTGAAGTCGGGGTTTGGTCCGTCCGTGATCGGATCCGTGCAGCTCGCGGGTAGGTGAAGGCTCACGGACCCATTGACGAGTCCTGTGACCCCGGCGGGCAGAGTGAAGCTCAAGCCGGAGACCTGCCCCGTAGCTGTCCCGGCGGTTCCGTAGTAGTAGGGAGGATTGGTTCCTAACTCAGTTCCTGCCGGGGCGGTGACAGCGGTTGCAAATGTCGACGGAGCGAGCACAGTCGAGAGCCCTTGTCCCGCTGGCCCGGTGTCTCCGGCCGGACCTTTCGGCCCGGCGGCACCTGCCGGCCCCGTCGGTCCTTCCGCGCCCGTGGGACCGGATGCGCCGCGCGGTCCGGCGAGACCCCTATCGCCTCGGAGCTTGCTCAAAACGGTCGGCCTGATCTGGCTTGTGCTGGTAATAACGAACCGACCAGCTGCGGCGGCAGCTGCGGACGAGCAAAGCAGACCGATCACGAGACCGATGATCAGGCCCTTCTTCATAACGCAACCCCCTGAAAACGTTGGCGATCCAACTTCCGGAGATGCTAGACCGTTCGGGCGTTTGCGTTTTGTGAAGACAACCTGATTGTTTGTTGTGACCTGAGGGACCGAGGCTCGGTAGCGAGGACCAACACACTCTGGCAGCCGTTACGGCAACAGCCTGGCGGCTGGCTGCGCTTTGATCGAGATCTAGCACGTATCCAGATACTTCTTGGACGCCGGTCTGCAAAGCTTTTCGAATGAGTACCGGGGCGGCCATCGTGCTGGCGTTGGTGTTCGTCGTTGCCGTCATCGCGTGCGAGGACTACGTGTCCACGTATAGCCGAGCACGGCGTTTAGAAGAGCCTCCCACGAGACCGTTGGACTTTCGTGCCCGATCAGATATTCGGCGTCGCTCATCAGCTCGTCCAGACGGCAGCAGCTCACGAGGCATGACGGCACCCATGTGGGCGTTCGCAATAGTCGTCGGCGTGCTTTTCGTCGCCAATCAACTGACCATCGCGTTGGTGGTCGCAGTGCTCGCAGCAGTTGTCAGCTGCATCGGCAGCCTCCTGTCACGACGCACCTGAGGGCCCAGTCGCTTCCGCCTTGATCGAGCAGGAGCAGCGGTGCCGGTAAGCTCGAGCACTTGCTGCGGAGCGTCAAGCGTCTGGAGGAGACAGCTGTTCCTGGGTTGCGTGAGCTCGCAGCGCGCGGTCACTGACCGCGTCGTGTTCTGCGAACCGATCGAACGACTTCCCCTCACGCTCGCGGTCAGTGCGGCTCAAGCGCAGATCGCGCCCTGACTGTTCGAGCACGTCAATGGTGGCCAGGGAGAGTGCGCGCGTGCCACCCATGCTGCCGCCCAGCGACATCGCGTGTTCTGAGAACGCGTAGTAGGCGCCGAGTCTCCCGATCCGTTCTAACTCATCGTCAGTCAGAGAGGCCGCGCGCTCGGCGAGGTCGCCTTCGCCGTGGCTGCGGAGCATGTTCGCGAGCACCTCACGCTGAACCCCGACCTGGGCCATCAGGCAAGGATACGCGTGCGGCCACGGCCTGCCCACGCTTCCGGATCGATCGAGATTCAGCAGTCACGGTCGGCTATCGCGCCTGGCCAGACCTAACAGCGCCGCAGACTGCTCCTGTCCGATCAAGGCGACAGTCTCTGAAGGTGCCGACGGAGTGTTGCTCCTGGGGGGGCGCGGAAGCGGACTGCAGTGGGAATCATTTTCTCTGGGGATGTTTGAGCCGCGCGCCGACCGTATGCTGTCGTGTCATGAGCCAACGTCCGAATGTCCTAGTCATCCTGACGGACCAACAGCGGTATCCGCCGCCCTATGAATCTGCAGAGCTCGCCGAGTATCGCCGTGACAATTTGCCCGGGATTGAGTCGCTGAGGCAGAACGGTGTGTCGTTTTGCCATCACTCGCCAATGGCAGCGGCCTGCGCGCCGAGCAGAGCGTCGCTCCTGACCGGACACTACCCGTCTTTGCATGGTGTAACGCAGACCGACGGGTTGGCGAAAGCCGCGGATGGACCGGACATGTTCTGGCTGGCCCCGGACACGGTTCCGACGCTTGGTGATTGGTTCCGAGCCGGCGGGTACCGCACCTATTTCAAGGGCAAGTGGCATGCCTCGCACACGTATCTGGACGCTGAGGATGGCGACGGCTATCTGCTTTCGATCAACGACGATGGCGAGCCGATCCAGGACAACATCGACCAGTACCTCAAAGCCGACCTGCTCGATGATTACGGGTTCTCGGAGTGGGTGGGACCCGAGCCGCACGGACTCGGTAAGCACAACATGGGCACGGTCAAGGACACGTTTACCGCGGATGAGACGATCGCGCTGCTCGAGCGGCTGGACGCAGATACCAGCGATCAGCCGTGGCTGTCGGTCTGCTCGTTCCTGAACCCGCACGACATCTCGATGTTCGGGGTGGTCGGATTGACCCAGGGGTTGCGTTACCACCCGTCGCAGGTCCCTCATGTTGCGCAGTCACCGACCCACGAGGAAGACCTGTCGACTAAGCCACGCTGTCAGCAAAGCATCGTCGACTTGTGGTCCAGGATCGGGGCGCCGCAACCTTGGATCGAGACGCACCTGAAGTTCTATTACCAGGTGCAGGCGACTGTCGATCAACAGGTCACGCGAGTATTGGACGCGCTGCGCAAGTCCGCTGACTACGAGAACACGATTGTGATTTTCAGCTCTGACCATGGCGACATGCAGGGAGCCCACGGCGGCTTTCACGAAAAGTGGCATTGCGCCTACGAGGAAGTTCTGCGAGTCCCGTTCATCGTCTCCAGCCCGCTGCTGCCCGGCGGCATACGCGAGCTCAATATCCCGACCAACCACGCCGACCTGCTCCCGACGCTGCTGGGGCTGGCAGGGATCGACCACGACGACACTCTTGAGAAGTTGAGGTCCGGACATACAGAGGCCCACCCCCTGATCGGACGCGACCTTTCGGATGCGATCCGCGCCACCACGCCAGAGGGTCCCTCGGAGCCAGTGCTGTTCACAACCGACGATGAGATCAGTGAAGGCACAGCCGGTGGTGCCAGCCCCGTCGCTGGGATCGTCCGCAAGCTGCATATGGCACGAACGGTCGAGCAGCCAAACCACATCGAGACCGTCATCGCAGAAATCGACATCGATGGTGAGCAACACCTGATCAAGTTCTCGCGCTACCACGACAATCAGCAGTTCTGGACCGTTCCAGGGGAGCGCGACGAGCGTCCGCGTGGCCGCCACACTGACACTGTCACGGTGCCCGAACCGGACGATTACGAGCTTTACGACCTCACTGACGACCCAATCGAAGAGCGCAACCTCGCCCACCCCAGCCACTCCGACGATCGCTCACGTGCCCTCCAACAGACGATGCTCACGCTGCTCGGAGAGCAGCTCGCCGCCAAACGCCTCACGCCATCAACCGGAGACATCCCGGGATACCGACCGCCAGCGATCCCCATCACTGGCTGACCAGGCGTCCGCGGTGCGATCGCTTCGACTGGAGGCCGTCGAAGTATTCGCGCCAGCTTCTGGAGCTCGGGCGCCGGTCGAAAAGTAGGCCACCCGCGCCGAACGAAAAGTGACCCGCCGGACCGTCTCAGGCTGGGTTGGCGGTCCAGTGGCTGTGGAGCTTGAGGAGGTTGTGGGTGGCTGCCACGAGCCGCCAATCGGACTGCACCGCTGCCCGGCCTCTTCGCCTGAACTCGGTGATCCCGCGGTTGTATTTGATCTGCCCGTAAACGGGCTCGATCGTGATCTTGCGCTCGGCGTAGAGCTCGCGGCCCTCCTCAGTGGCGAGCTTGTCGCGCATCTCCTGGTAGGGGCCGTCCTCCCAGCCGGGGCGTTTGCCCTCGCGCATCGCCCCGTCGGGCGGGACGAGCACCTCAATCCCTCGCCGGTTGATTGCTTGGATCTGGGCGGTGTTCCAGTAGCCGGCATCAGCGATCACCGCCCCGGGCGGCTCGCTGACACCATGACGCTCGAGGTTCTCCAACGTCCGGTCAAATATCGGGCCGAGCTGCCCGAAGTCCGCGGCCTCGAGGACGATCTCTGCGGCGAGGATGACCTGCTGATCGTTGACAGCGGCCTGCGCGTTGTAGGCCTGGCGGGGTGGCATCCCCTGGGTGCGCATCACCCGGGAATCGGGGTCTGAGAGATTGATCTGTCCCTCCGGCTCCTCAGGTGCGACGAATGGTTTGTGGTTGCCCTTCATCACCCGCCCGAGCCGGTCACGGCTGCTCGTCCGCCAGTCCTCATAGGCGTCGTTGGCGGCCAGCTCGACCCGCAGGTTCTCCTCCAACCGGCCCAGCGCTTGGAATCGGCGATCGTCACGGTCACGCGGAACGGCCCGCTGTTGCTGGGATCGGTGGTCCTCGAGCTCGCGTCGGGCGGTGCGCAACCACTCCCGCCGGCCGCCACGCCGACCCGGCTTTGAAAGCACTGCCTGCTCGGGATCGACCTGCATCTCCGAGACTGGCTCGTCGTTGACCTGCTTGCCCTTGCGCTCCTCGAGCCGGCGCTTCGCGTCAGCCAACGCCTGCTTGCGCCCTTCCGGGGTCCTGAGCGGCTCCGGCAGCTCATCGCCGCTGTGCTCGCGGCCATAGAGCTCATCCTCAGCACGGTCTGTCTCCTCAGCCTCGCGCAGGATCTCGCGGACCAGGCCACGGTAGGAGCGATTCTGATCCATCGACGCGCTCGCCTTCATCTTCGACCCGTCGATCATGATCACCCCGACCGACACCAAACCGGCCTCCTTGCAGAGCCCGAGCACGTCATCGAACAGCTCGGCGATGTCGTCCTGATGGCGGCGGCGGAACTCCGCGATCGTTGAGTGATCCGGGCAGCGCATCCCCGTGATCACCTTGAACGCCACATCCTCAAGACACGCCCGCTCGATCCGCCGCGACGAGCGATTCCCGCGCGCATACGCGTAAAGCAACAAGGCCACCATGACCCGAGGATCGAACGGCGGCCGCCCGGCGGCACCAAGCCGATACCCCCTCTCGAAGCGGCCGAGATCCATCTGATCAACAGCGCCCAGAACAGTCCAAACGAGGTGATCCTCCGGCAGCCACTCCTGCAGCACCGGCGGCATCAACAGCAGCTGATCCCGATCACAACCAACGAATTCGTGTGCCATCCAAGAAGTGTCTTAAAGACCGCAGACGACACCGATATTCCGACAGCCTGGTGGCAACGCGATCGTCTGCCGGTCTGCTGTCCTCAGCCATCCCGTTCCCTCTCACCACCCTCCTGGCCAAGCGCCGCGCCCCACCTCGCGTGGGGAACCTGGTGGCGCCGGCAGGCGCACCAGGCCGTCGGCAACACCGAACAAGCAGATTATATGGCACATGTAATCCCCAGCCTGCTACCCACGCAAGCATCATGTGCTGAAGAGAGGGAACGGTGGCTAGAGTGCACATTCAGCACATGCTTGAGGTTGATCGCACGACAACAATCTGGGTTGATGGAGGCGCGCGATGAGTCCATCTGAAGACCTCAACGAATACAGCCTCTCAGTCCCCGAGGCCGCGAAGACGCTCGGCGTTCAACCGATGACAATCCGACGCTGGATCGGTGACGGCCGGCTACCCGCACGCCGCGTCCCGGGCACCAAGCCCTACAAGCTGCGGCAAGCTGATGTCGACGCCCTCGTCGAGGGATCAGAGGTCACGACTACCCAATCAAGGAGCGAGGGCATGGCCGGCATCGACACCGCAGCCATGCTCCTCGACCCAGCAGCCGACGGCACAGAATGAGCCGCGAGACAGCCATCCAGCGCGTCCGCAACGCACAAACAGACTGGGACAACGCCATCCGCTCCCACGAACAAGTCATGCCAGAACTCGGCCCGTTCGCCGCGCGACTCCGCGCCACCTCCCACGCCTCCGCCAAACAAGCTGCCGCATTCGAATACGCCGCCGAAACCGGCCTGCGCGCACTCGCCAAAGACCCCGTCACCCGCCACCCCCCACACGAACTCTCCCCCACCGCCAACAGACCCGGCAACCCACAAACCTGGACCCAATTCGACGACGCCATCCACCAATGGCAAAACGCCTGGCAAAGCCGCTCAACCACCACCGTCGCACAAGCACTCCGCAGACTCGCGACCCTCACCGAAATGCTCGCCGATCAAGTGGATCAACTGCAGACCAGCGCGACCGGCAGCAAGACAGGGGCGGCTGCGGACATTCCTGGGACCGGTGCCAGCGCCGCTTGACGCCGGCAACCGGCCTCGGGATAGCGGCGTCCAATAGTTGTCCCCAAATCTGTCCCCAACTAGGCAGAAGTA
The DNA here is from genome assembly GCA_963848435.1 of uncultured Conexibacteraceae bacterium. Classification (GTDB taxonomy): domain Bacteria; phylum Actinomycetota; class Thermoleophilia; order Solirubrobacterales; family Solirubrobacteraceae; genus Palsa-465. Next base: position 843,468 of record CAWKDQ010000012.1, read on the forward strand.
ACCTCGCCTAACCAGAAAACTGAGCGTTGCAACCGCTGTATCTACAGGCAATCTCACCTAACCTGCGCTCCCAGGGGGCCATGGTAAGGAAGTGGTCGACGGTTCGAGTCCGTCAGACGGCTTTCAGAAACGCCCTGCCAATGCAGGGTTTCGGTCGCCTACGATGCGGGTTCCAAATGTCGATGACGGCCACCGGAAGTGATGTTGGGAGTGGATTCTTGACGGTTCGAGCATCTAAGGGCGATGCCGTTGTGATGACCTGGCGACGGCACAAATGAAGCCTGCTGACCAGTCGCCGGCGCGTGCTTTGCGCACGAGTCGGCTTCGCGGGCTCGGTACCAACATCTTCACGGAGATGACTGAACTCGCGCAGGAGGTCGGGGCGATCAATCTCGGTCAGGGGTTCCCCGATACGGACGGTCCACGACGCGTCCTTGCCGCCGCGGCGGAAGCGATCGACCACGGCCTGAACCAGTACGCGCCGCTGTCTGGAGTCCCGGCACTCCGCGAGGCGGTCGCGGCTCACCAGAGCCGGCATTACGGGCTGGTGCCCGAGGACGTCACCGTCACGTTTGGTGCGACGGAGGCGATCGCGTCGGCGGTGCTGGCGTTCTGTGAACCAGGCGACGAGGTCGTGCTGCTCGAGCCTTACTACGACTCCTACGCCGCGGTAATCCAATTCGCCGGTGCGTCCCGACGCCCGGTCACCCTGCGCCCGCCCGACTTCGCGCTGGATCTCGATGAGCTTCGCGCAGCGGTCACCACCAGCACACGTGTCCTTCTGCTGAACACACCGCACAACCCCACCGGCCGGGTGCTCGCGATAGACGAGCTGATGGCATTGGCCGAGCTCTGTCTCGAACACGACCTGATCTGCATCAGCGACGAGGTCTACGAGCATCTCGTCTACGACGGTAAGCACATCCCGATCGCGACGTTGCCCGGCATGGCTGAGCGGACGGTCACGATCTCGTCCATCGGCAAGTCCTACTCGGTGACAGGATGGAAAACGGGGTGGGCCAGCGGACCTGCGGATCTGGTTGGTGCGGTGCGCGGCGTCAAGCAATTCCTCACCTTCGCCGGAGGCACTCCGTTTCAACACGCGGCGGCGGTGGCGCTCAACGAGTGTGAGGACTTCCTGGACGAGCTTCGGGACCAGCTACACGCGAACCGTGACCTGCTCGCCGGCGGGCTTGAAGCGGCCGGGTACACCCCGCTGAACTCCGCCGGCACTTACTTCGTCAATGCGGATGTTGGAGGCGACGCGTTGGCCTTCTGCCGCAAGCTCCCGCATGAATACGGGATCGTGGCTATTCCGACTTCTGCGTTCTACGACGACAAGCAAGCCGCGTCAACGCTTGTGCGCTTCGCCTTCTGCAAGCGCCCCGCTGTGATCTCGGAGGCCGCTTCGCGCCTATCTGGCGTCCGCTCGGCCTGATTGTTCGCGGCCGTCCTGACCGCGTTGGGCTGACCCGATCGCTCCCATGCTGGAGAGGGCCGCGATGCGCTGCTGGGAGATCTCCCAGGAGGACAGCGCGCTCTCCGTGTCCTGCCCTGGATCGCGTGGGCTGAGCCCGAGGCGTGCTGGTGTGCGACTGAAACGGGGCGCTGGTGCGGGCTGCATCACGTTGTTGTGCTCGATAAACACCTGGCGCGCGCGGCGTTGTGCGGGTAGTCTCTGGCCTTGCCCAGACCGAGCACCGGCGTGGCGCACACTCCCTCGTGCAGCAGCGCCGCCGTCCATTCCGACTGGGTCTTGGTTTTGAAGATCTCCGTGAAGCGCCGTTTTAGCTCCGGCCACCGAGCCTGGTCGAACTGCGGATAGTCGTTTGGCTCCAGTTCCAACAACATGAGGAGCCGTTCATTGAACTGCGGCTCCAGCGCACCCAGGGAAAGGAACCTGCCATCGGCGGTCTCGTACACCTCATACCAGTGCGCACCGGAATCAAGAACATTGGTACCGGCCACGTCGCTCCACTCCCCAGCGTTGCGTAGCGCTTGCACGAGCGTCGACAGGACGGCCACCCCATCGACCATGGCCGCATCGACCACCTGACCATGGCCTGAGCGTTGAGCTTCAAATACACCGGCCAGGAGCCCGAATGCCAGCAACATGCCCCCTCCGCCATAGCCTCCGAGCAGATTCATCGGGAACAGCGGCCGCTCGCCCTCTCGTGCCATGCCGCCGAGTGCGCCGGCGACAGAGATGTAGTTGATGTCGTGACCTGGCAAACGTGACATCGGCCCGTCCTGCCCGTATCCGGTCACGCGTCCATACACGAGGGGCGGATTGACAGCGTGCACGGCGTCCGGTCCGGGCGCAAGGCGCTCCATAACACCTGGCCGGAAACCCTATATCAGCGCACCGGCGCCTCGGCACAGTTGAAGCACGAGCTCAACCGCGCCTGGCTGCTTGAGGTCGATACCAACCGAAGGACGCCCGCGATTGGTCAGATTCCAAGTGCCCGAGGCGAACGGATGAGCGCCATCCAGACGCTCCAGGCGGATTACGTCAGCACCCAGATCCGCGAGCATCATCGCGGCGAACGGACCCGGTCCGAGGCTCGCTACCTCGACGACCTTGAGCCCGTTCAGCGGCCCCGGCATGTGCCAATGCTGCGGTGGGGATCTGCTCTGCGACGGCCGCTGCACCGGCGCCGTTGATGTCCGCGACCACCACGGACAAGCCTTCGACAGCCAGTCGACGCGCCGTTGCCTCTCCCAATCCGGAGGCGCCACCAAACACGATGCCTGCAGCTCGCTCGATGCTCATGTCCGTCCTTCCGGTCTCATCGACGCGCCAAGTGGCGCGCGATCACTGTTCGCTGAATCTGGTTGGTGCCTTCGAAGATCTGCATGACCTTCGCCTCGCGCATCATGCGCTCCACGGGGAACTCACGGGTGTATCCAGCGCCGCCAAGAACCTGCACCGCATCAGTCGTTACGCGCATGGCCGTGTCCGTGCAGACAAGCTTCGCTATCGCAGCTTGCCGACTGAACGACTGTCCGCGGTCGCGACGCCGGGCGGCCTCCACCATGGTCGCGCGGGCGGATTCGACTCCGGCGGCCATGTCAGCGAGCAAGAATCCCAAACCCTGATGCTCGATGATTGGTCTGCCAAAGGTTTCGCGCTCTTTGGCATATGCGACAGCGGAGTCCAACGCAGCTTGAGCCAAACCAGTGGCAACTGCAGCTATCCCGAGCCGGCCCGAGTCAAGGGCACGCAGAGCGATCTGCAGTCCTGTGCCTTCCTCACCGAGTAGCCGTTCGCCCTCGAACTCAACGCTGTCCAGGTCGAGCGTCGCTGTGGTCGATCCAGTCAAGCCCATCTTGTGTTCCGGCCCTTGGGGGCTCATTCCCTGTGCGCTGCCGGGTGCAAGGAAGCAAGAAACTCCGTGAGCTCGGTCGTCCGATGTTCTTGCGAACAGGCTATAGAAGTCAGCCTCGCCGCCATGGGTCACCCACGCTTTGGAGCCGGTCACGCGGTAGCAACCGCTGGGCTGCAGGGTGGCCCGAGTCCTCATGGCGGCAGGATCGCTGCCGGCGTCGGCCTCCGACAAGCAGTAGCCACCAAGAAACTCGCCACTCAGCATGTCGGGGAGCCACCGCTTTTTCTGCTCCTCTGTGCCGTACGTCGCCAGCGGCCAGCAAGACATCACATGGACGCTGACTCCAACACCTACGCTCGCCCACGCACCGCCGATCTCCTCGAGGGCTTGCAGGTAGATCTCATGGGGCTGCCCACCGCCGCCCCATTCCTCCGGGTACGGCATCGATAGCAAACCCAGGCGCCCAAGGGTTCGAAAGACCTCGCGCGGGAACGCAGATGCCGCCTCTGCAGCGGCCGCCTGCGTCGCCAGCTCGCGTGTCGCAACATCGCGCGCCATCGCGACGATCTCCTCAGCTTCGGGAGAGGGGAGGGAACGCTCCGCGGGCATGGGATAACTGTACCATGAGCTGTACTGGAGTTCTTTCGCTGGTACCGTGAGCTTGACCGTACTCAAGTACATACCAACGTACGGTTGATAGATTCGGCCTGTGGCTTCAGCACGCCGAGAGGAGCTGCTTGACGAACTGGTGGGGTTGTTCCTCGCCGAGGGCTTCCGCAAGTTCACGTTGGCTGACCTCGCCGAACGACTCCACTGCTCCAAGACGACGCTCTACGCCTTTGGTCGCAGCAAGGAGCAGCTGACCACCAACGTCGTCGTGCGGTTCTTCCAGCGGGCCACGGACGCAGTCGAAGCCGCGTCTGCCGCACAGGCTGACCCCGCCGAGCGGATCATTGCGTATCTCCAAGCGGTAGCCGAGGCGCTACGGCCGGCGTCAACCGCATTCATCGAGGATGTCGGAGCCCATCCGACCGCCGCCGCCGTCTATGAGCGCAACACAGCCGCCGCCGCCAAGCGCGTTGCCGAGCACATCGATGAAGGCATCGTCGCGGGAGTGTTCCGCCGAGTGCACGGAGCATTTGTCGCGGACACCGTCGCGGCGACGATGCGACGGATTCAGACAGGCGAGATCTTGCGCTCAACTGGGCTCCACGACGCAGAGGCCTATGACGAGCTTGCTGAGCTGATCCTCAACGGAATCAGCACCTAGTCGTTCTCGGCGGCGGCTCGGCCGCCTCATCGTGCGCGAGCAAGCTACCAAGCGCACAGGCCAGGAAGCACATCGCGCCGAGCGAGGTGTTCCAGTTTGACCACGCAAGGTTCAGCACCGACCCGGTTGATGGCACGAGGTAACCCGCCACAGCCGAAATGCCGAAGAAGATGCATCCGAGCAGGTTCACAGAGGGCTGCCACCAACCCGAGCCGGTGAGGACCGGAGACCACCTGTGACGCGGAGAATTGAAATAGGCAATCGCCCCGGAGATCAGGAAGCAGACGGAGCCGAACGCGTCAGGACGCCACACAAGGCGGTCGTAGTGCGGGTTTGACGTCGCCGTATCGATCGCGCGATACGTGGTGAAGTTGAAGAAGATCGTTCCCGCTGACTGGATGATCGCCACTCGCCAGGTTGCTGTGCCTGCCCTGGAGGCGCGACGATGAGGCCAGCCGAGCCAACTCTGGAGAGCACCTCCGGTCGTGAAGAAGATCGAGCTGATGAAGAACGTCCAGGCGGTGGCGAGGCTCCCCACCAATTGCGCGTAGCCGGGAATGGGGCCGATCATGAAGCCGAACGATCCCGCGGCGAAGCACAGCGCCATCAATCGTTGCCGAGACATCGGCGGACTCTGTCAGATCCCGCGTATCGGGCGGGCGTGATCGCCTTGCTATCCCGATGAAGCCGCGCGACCTCACAGCCGATGTCCAATCCGCGTTAATTGGAACGTGAGCGCGAGCGCCCGGACATTTGCTGGACAGCGTGCCTCGGCCTTCGTCGTGATCCGTTCGGCTGGTAGCCACCTCTCGCCGGGCCCGCTCGCATTGACACGTCTGATCGTCGCGGAGGTCGTGCTCTCAGCCGCGATGCTGATCCAGTCGGACCGCGTGCCAGGACGAGGCGCCTTCGTCGGCGCCGCCGCTGCCGGCTTCCTCTGGTTCGGTGCGTACATGCTCAGCCTGAACGCCGGTGAACGCTGGGTCGATGCCGGCACATCCTCGCTGCTGGTCAACATCGCGCCGCTGATCGTGACCGTCCTCGCCGGCTGGCTGCTGCACGAGGGTTTCCGCCGCCGGCTGATCGCCGGTTGCCTGGTCGCGCTGGCCGGGGCCGGCCTGATCGCGTTCAGCGTCTCCGGTCATAGCTCACATGAGCTGCTCGGCGCCGCCCTTTGCCTGCTGGCTGCCGTCTGTTATGCCACCGGCGTGGTCCTTCAGAAACCTGCGCTGCGGCACGCCTCACCCCTGGCCGTGACCTGGCTCGGGTGCACCGTCGGTACGGTGGCACTGCTGGGTTTCCTGCCGCAGACGGCGAATCAGCTTGCGCACGCGTCTCCCGCGACGATCACGGCCTCTGTGTACCTCGGGCTCGGGCCCACGGCGACCGCGTTCCTGCTCTGGGCGTACGTGCTCTCGCACATGGACGCGGGGCGACTCGGAGTCACCACCTACCTCGTTCCGCCGCTCGTGGTGCTGATGAGCTGGACCGCCCTCGGTGAGACACCGCCCGCCCTGGCGATCCCCGGCGGGATTCTCTGCCTGATCGGGGTCGGGATCTCCCGACGGCGCCCATCGACTTGACGAGATTGAAATGCTGGTTGTATGAGCCCCACGAGCTGCACACACCTGGACACAGTGAAAATCACCGAGCTACCGGCCTCCGTCGACGGCTGCGAGGAATGCCTCGCCACCGGAGGTGTCTGGCTGCACCTGCGCATCTGTCTGCAGTGCGGCCACGTCGGCTGCTGCGACGATTCGCCCAATCGTCACGCCACCGCGCACGAGCACGCGACCGGCCATCCAATCATCCGCTCGCTCGAGCCGGGCGAGGAATGGAGCTGGTGCTATGTCGACGAGGTCGCGATGGAGATCCCCAGAGTCACCGGCACAACTCGGATCCCGCCTTCGCCGATGCTGTATCGATGACGGTCACGTCAGAGCATCCCACCACAGGCGAGACACGGGTCCCGCGTCCGGCCATCCTCGCCGTCGACGACGAGCCGACCGTGCTGGCCGCGGTGTCGCGGGATCTGCGCCGCCAATTCGGCGAGAGCTACCGGATCGTCCGCGCCGGCTCCGGCGTCGAGGCTCTCGAGCTTCTGGCCGAGATGCGCCGGCGCGGAGATGCGCTCGCGCTGATGATCGCCGACCAGCGGATGCCGGGAATGGAGGGCACGACCTTCCTCACGCGGGCGCGCGACATCTACCCGGATGCCAAGCGCACGTTGCTGACCGCCTACGCGGACACACAGGCCGCGATCAGCGCGATCAACGACGTCGGTCTCGATTACTACCTGCTGAAGCCCTGGGACCCTCCAGAGGACGCGCTCTACCCGGTCGTTGAGGACCTGCTCGAAACGTGGGAGGGAAGCGCTGCGCTCCTCCAGAGCGGAGCCCGCATCATCGGCCACCGCTTCTCCAAGGACACCCACGACCTCCGCGACTTCCTCGCCCGCAACCGCGTCCCCGGACGGTGGCTCGACGTCGAGCGCGACCCGGAGGCGCACGAGCTCCTGGCCGTCGCCGCGGTCAGCGACGATCGCCTTCCGGTCGTGATCCTCGAGGACGGCAGCGTGCTCGAGCGCCCGACAGTCCTCGAGCTGGCTGAGCGGCTCGGCGTGAGCGCGGCACCTTCGACGGATCACTATGACCTAGTGATCGTCGGCGGCGGCCCCGCTGGGCTCGCCGCCGCGGTTTATGGCGCCTCGGAGGGCCTGCGGACGATCATGGTCGAGGCCGAAGCCCCTGGCGGCCAGGCCGGGCAGAGCAGCCGGATCGAGAACTACCTCGGCTTTCCCAACGGACTCTCCGGCTCCGAACTGGCCCAGCGTGCGACCACCCAGGCTAGGCGGTTGGGGGCCGAGCTGCTCACCGTCTCAGACGCGGTCGCGCTGCGGGTCGAGGGCGCCGGCCGCATCGTGGAGCTGACCGGCGGTGCCGAGCTCAGCGCCAACAGCGTGCTTGTGGCCAGCGGCGTCTCCTACCGCAAGCTGACTGCGCCGGGGTTCGAGGAACTGACCGGCGTCGGGATCTATTACGGAGCCGCTCTGACCGAAGCGAGAGCATGCGCGCAGCAGCATGTCGTCGTGATCGGCGGCGCCAACTCCGCCGGACAGGCCGCCATCCACTTCTCAGGCTTCGCCTCGAAGGTGACCGTGATCGTACGCGGGGACTCGCTGGCAAAGTCGATGTCCTACTACCTGATCGAGCGGATCGGGACGCTGCAGAACATCGAGGTTCTGACCCGGACCGAGGCGATCGCGGCGCAGGGGCGTGACGGCAGACTGGCGGCGTTGAAGCTGCGAGATCCCGATGGCGAGCGCGACATCGAGGTCGACGCATGCTTCGTATTCATCGGCGCGCAGCCGCGAACCGAGTGGCTCGACGGGGTCGTCGCCCGCGACGATCACGGGTTCATTCTGGCTGGCCCCGACGTTCGTGAGCATGGCTGGCCGCTGGAACGGGAGCCGCTTGTGCTCGAGTCGAGCGTCCCCGGCGTGTTCGTCGCGGGGGACGTGCGCGCCCGCTCGATCAAGCGCGTCGCCTCCGCGGTCGGCGAGGGGTCGATGGCCGTTTCCTTGATCCATCAGTATCTGGCGGAGGGATGAGCACAGCCGTCAACCCAACCATCGCCGAGCTGCGCTCGATCGACCTCTTCGGCGAGCTGGACGACGCCGCGGTGGCCGACTGGGCCGCACACGCAATCCTCCACGAGGCCCAGCCAGGCGAGGTCGTTTCCAGCGAGGGCGAGGTGTCACGGGGCGTGCTGCTGCTTTTCAGCGGCACCCTGCGCGGGACGATTCATTCGGGTGCCATCGACGAGCCGATGATTGATCAGGCGGCGCCAACCTGGATCGGCGCGGTACCGACGCTCACCCAGGGCGAGAGCATCCTGACCCTGACTGCGCTCAACGCCGCCCGCTATGCCGTGGTGGCGCCAGAGGACTTCATCGATCTCACGACCCGGTACCGTCCGGTGTTCCTGCGCGTGATGGCGGCGGTACGGCCCGTGGTGAGCCGTGTCACCGCGCGCGAACAGAACCGCGACCGCCTCGAGGCGCTGGGCACGATGGCGGCCGGCCTGGCGCACGAGCTCAACAATCCGGCCGCAGCCGCACGACGTACGGCGGCGGATCTCGCAGACGCGCTCGAGGTGCTGTCCGCAGCATTTGGCGTGTTCGTCGAGTCGGGCCTCGGGCACGAGCAGAAGCTGCGGCTGCTGGACCTGCAGACCCGTGCCACGGCGAGCTGCAAGCTGCAGACGCCGCTCTCGGCGCTGGACGCGGTCGACGCCGAGGACGCGATCACGGACGCACTGAGCGACGTCGGCGCCGAGGAGCCATGGCGCCTGGCCGAGGCGTTCGCTTCGGCTGGGCTCGACGCCAGGTTTGTTCACGACGTCGCCGACGCCGCAGGCGAGGTGGCCCCGATGGCACTGCGCTGGATCTGGGCTTCGGTCTCGGCCCGCCAGCTTGCTGCGGAACTCGCCGAGTCGACCGAGCAGATGGGCACGCTGGTCAAGGCGATCAAGTCCTACGCGTACATGGACCGTGGAGAGGTGGTCCAGGTGGATCTCCACGAGGGCCTTGAGACGACCCTCACGATCATGGCGCACAAGCTCAAGAAGACAGAGATCCAGGTACAACGCGATTACGACCGCTCTCTGCCCAACGTCACCGTCCACGGCGCCGAGCTCAACCAGGTCTGGACCAACCTGCTGGCAAACGCGATCGAGGCGCTCGGCGACCGCGGCACGATCACGATCACCACCCGCGCCGACGGAAGCTGTGCCGAGGTCGACATCGCCGATGACGGCCCCGGCGTCCCGGAAGCGATCCACGGTCGCATCTTCGACCCGTTCTTCACAACCAAGGAAGTCGGCCGCGGCACCGGCCTGGGCCTCGACACCGCTCGCCGGATCGTCGTCGACCGGCACCACGGCAGTCTGAGTGTCGAGTCGCAGCCGGGCCGCACCGTATTCCGCGTTCGCATGCCGCTGCACACCACCTGACGCCCTGCAGACGCCCGCGCGGAGCTATACAAAGGCGCGCGCTGCAGTGGTGCAAAGACGCGCGCGACGCTCAAGGAACCGGCGGCAGGCGCCGACTACATCCAAGGGGGCGGTTTGGGGGCGGCCCTCCGGGGTCGCCCCCCTGCACCGTTCGGCGCGGCGTCGCGGGCCGGTGCTAAGCGTCCTGCGCTGAGGCCAACACGCGCCTGGCGTCCTCGACGTGCAGATTCTCGATCAGCCGGCCGTCGAGCGTGGCCACACCGCTACCGCTGCTCGCGGCCTGCTCGAATGCCGCGACCACCCGGCGCGCCTGCGCGACCTCTTCGTCGGACGGAGAGAACACTCGGTTGCATGGCCCGATCTGCCGCGGATGGATCAGCGTCTTGCCGTCAAATCCGAGCAGTCGACCCGCTCGACACTCCGCCTCGAACCCGTCCAGGTCGTGGATGTCGTTGTAAACGCCGTCGAGGATCCGCCGGCCGGCGGCGCGCGCGGCGAGCAGGCAGAGAGCGAGGCTCGTCTGAAGGGCGGGTCGTCCCGGAAGGGTCTGCGCACCCAGTTCGCTGACCAGGTCATTGGTGCCGACAACCAGGACCGTGAGCCGCTCGCTGGCGGTGGCGATCTCATGCGCGCGAATCACGGCGGCCGGGGTCTCGAGCATCGCCCAGATTTGCGTGTGCCCGGCCGCGCCCGCAGCGTCCAGGCCGCGCTCGAACGCCAGCACGTCGGCAGCGCAGGCGACCTTCGGGACCAGGACAGCGTCAGGTCCGGAAGCGGACAGGGAGGCAAGGTCGGCCTGGTGCCAGTCGGTTTCGATCCCGTTGACGCGGACCGCGACCGTTCGCTCGCCATAGCCGCCGGATCGCAGGGCTTGCGAGGTCAGTTCGCGAGCCTGCGCCTTTGCCTCCGGCGCGACCGCGTCCTCGAGGTCCAGGATGAGCGCGTCAGCCCGCAGTCCTCGAGCCTTTTCGAGCGCCCGCGAGTTGGCGCCCGGCATATACAGCGCGGAGCGGAGACGGCGTGACGGCACCGCGCGGATCCTACTTGCCACGTTCCGAAGAGCGCCGGTGAGCGGCTCCTCTCAACGCAATACGCGAAGTCGGCCGGTATCACCCCCATCTGACCCGCGTTCTGTGCGAAGCTGAGCAGCATGAAGAGCTGGAACCTGCAGACGGTCGCCCTCAGCCCGCACGCGCCGGAGATCCTCGAGAGCGGCGACGACGGCCGTGCGATCGCACTCGAGCTGCCCGCAGGCGGCAGCCTGCGCGACCACCAGGTGCACGAACGCGCCTGGGTGGTGGTGATCAGCGGCGAGGTGACGATCGGCACCGAAGAGAATCAAATGCGGGGCGGAGCCGGATTCATGGTCAAGTTCGAACCCAACGAGCGCCATCGCGTCGACGCGATCAGTGACGCCCGCATCCTGCTGCTGCTGACACCCTGGCCCGGCGACGGACATCCCGGCGCGATGGCGCTCGACGCCAAGCGCACGGTGCGGCAGCGTGCTGCCGAGCACCGCGCGGCCTGATCGACGAGTCGGCGAAGCTCTGACCGCCAGGGTTAGCCGAGATCAGGAATCAGGTCGGCGATCGAGTCGACGACGCGAGAGGCGCGGTACGGCTCCCGGTCAGCCTGCTCGCGCGTGGTCAGGCCGGTCAGCACCAGAATCGTCTCAAGGCCGGCCTCCATCCCAGAGATCACGTCCGTGTCCATGCGATCGCCGATCATCGCCGTGCTCTCCGAGTGGGCGCCGATCGCGTTCAGCGCCGAGCGCATCATCAGCGGGTTGGGCTTCCCTACGAAGTACGGCTTGACTCCGGTTGCGCGGGTGATCAGCGCCGCCACCGAGCCTGTCGCCGGGATCGGTCCGCGATTGGACGGGCCGGTCGCATCGGGGTTGGTGGCGATGAAGCGAGCTCCCGCGGCGATCAGCCGAATCGCGGTCGTGATCCGCTCGAAGCTGAGCGCTCGTGTCTCGCCGAGCACGACGTACTCTGGGTTGTTCTCTGTCATCGTGTACCCGGCCTGGTGCAGCGCGGTTGTCAGCCCCGCGTCGCCGACGACGAACGCGCTGCCGCCGGGCCGCTGGTCCTCGAGGAAACGGGCCGTGGCCAACGCCGAGGTCCAGAGATTCTCCTCGCCGATGTCGATATCGAGCGCGCGCAGCCGCGCGGAGAGATCCCGCGGCGTGTAGATCGAGTTGTTCGTGAGCACGAGAAACGGCAGCTCGCGCTCACGCAGGCGGGCGATGAATGCGTCCGCTCCCGGAATCGCGTGTTCCTCGCGGAGCAGCACGCCGTCCATGTCCATCAGGTACGAATGGATCTCACGTTCGCGGGTCACATCAGAAACGTAGCGGCCCGCAAGGCACGCCGGCAGACATGAGCTGGGAGGTTCACCGCTGAGCTACATTCGAACCACTGATGCTGGCCGCAAGTTACGCCACCTCCGGAGGCTCCGAGGTTCTGACGGTCCACGACGTCGACACCCCGCAGCCGGGAGCGGGTGAGGTGCGGGTCAAGCTCGTGCTCTCGGGCGTGAACCCCACCGACTGGAAGCGGCGTGTGAGCAGCGCCCCGCCCGCCGGCACGATCGCGATCCCCAACCAGGACGGGGCCGGACTGGTCGACGCGGTCGGCCCGGGTGTCGATCCGACCCGTGTCGGTGAGCGTGTGTGGGTGCTGATGGCGGCACACCACGACGGTTGGGGCACGGCCGCGCAGTACACGGTGGTTCCCGCCGACCGTGCCATGCCGCTCCCCGACAGCGCATCGTTCGAGTTGGGCGCCTCGCTCGGGGTGCCGGCGCTCACCGCCGCCTACTGCCTCAACACCGACGGCCCCGTGGCCGGTCGCGCCGTGCTGGTCTCCGGCGGAGCCGGTGCCGTCGGGCACGCCGCGATCGAGCTCGCGCGTTTCGAGCAGGCGGGCCACGTGGTCGCGACCGTCAGCGGTCCGGAGAAGGCCGAACTCGCTCGGGCCGCAGGCGCGCAGACGGTGATCAACTACCTCGACGGCGACGCCGTCGAGCTGATCCGCGCGGTAGTCACCGGCGGCATCGACAACTTCGTCGAGGTTGCTCTCGACCAGAACCTGGAGTTGGATCTGGCGGTCGCGGCGCCTCACTCGGTCATCACGTCCTATGCGGCCGATGACTCGAGCGTCGCCCACGTACCGGTGCGGCGACTGATGGCGCAGATCATCACGCTCAGGTTCATGTTGCTCTATGCCGCCAGCCCCGAGGACCTGCAGCGTGCGATCGAGCGCACGACCGCGGCGCTTGCTGCCGGCGCGCTGACGACGCTGCCGCTTCACCGCTTCAGCCTCGACCGGATCGCCGAAGCCCATGATGCGGTGCAGCATGGGGCAGTCGGCAAGGTCGTCATCGAGCTACCGTGACGACCAGCCCCGGGTCGAAGCCGGCCACCGGCTCGTGCGGATAGCCGCGCTGGTTGCTGATCACACGCGTCCCATGGACAGCCGCGTCGACCATCCGGTGGATGTGCCCGAACAGCCACAGCTGCACCACCGTGCCGTCCATCATTGCACTGAGATCGCTCGCGAAGGCGCCGCCGACGGCCTGCATCACCGGATGATCCGGCCGCTGCTGCCGCACGATCGGTGCATGGTGTGTAACCACGACGGTCGGCCCCTCGTGGGGCTCGGCCAGCGCCGTCGCTAGCCAGGTGCGACTGGCGAGGTGAATGGCACGGGTGTCCTGTGGCCGCAGTGGACACCCGGGCTCCGAGAGCCGGATCCTGCTGTAGTCGCTTACCACCCGTTCACACACACGCATGGTGTGCTCGCGGTTCTCAGAGCCCGCGAAGTCGAAGTCCGTCCACAGCGAGCAGCCGAGGAAGCGGACCCCGTCGATCACTACAGGGTCGTTCTCCAGTACCTGCACGGTCGAGCCGACCGCCGCGTCGCGCATGCGGTCCAAAAGCCCCGGGAGATCGTGGCCGTAGAACTCGTGGTTGCCGGCGACGTACAGAACGGGCCGACCGTCGAACCGGCTGCGGGCCCACTCGATGCCAACGGTGCCCGGCGCCGTGTCACCTGCCAGCACGACCACGTCCGCATCCACATGAGGCGGCGTGAACGGCGCATACTCGAGGTGCAGGTCACTGAGGACGTGGAGCCTCACGCCGTGTGCGCGCGCGACGCGTACGTCACATAGGGCAACTCGAAGTGATCGCGGCCCGCGAGCTGCGGGTGGCGCTCGAGCAGGTCGAGAATTGCCGTCGTGATCGCCCGCTGTTCCGGTTCGTCGGCGACGATGAAATAGCTGCGAGAGGCCACCAGCTCAAGCAGACCGGCAGGCGTCATCGGCGAACGCCACTCGGTCACGAAGTATTCGATCTGTCCGAACTCGGGACCGAATTCCGGGTTGCTGGGGTCGGACCCGGCATGGTCGACGCCGGCTGAGACGATCTCGGTCAGCTCGCGCACCCAGTCGACGCGCTCGTCACGGTGATTCCAGACGAGGCCGAGGCGGCCTCCCGGTCTGAGCACCCGCGCTACCTCGGCAGAGGCGCGCACGACATCGACCCAATGCCACGCCTGACCGACGAGCACCGCGTCGAACGAGTCGCCGCCGAGTGGGAGCTGCTCCGCGGTTCCCTGCAGCGCCGGAACCGTCGGCAGCCACTGCCGCAATTGGGCCAGCATGCCGGCTGACGGATCGATCGCGGTGACCTCGACGTTCCGGGCAGCGATCAGGCGCGTGAGCTTGCCCGTACCGGCCCCCAGGTCCACGACCTGTGGGTTGTCGCTGGGAAGCAGCCAGTCGACGGCGACGTCAGGATAACCGGGTCGCGCGCGCTCATAGACTGGAGCCGCTCCGCCAAACGCGTTGGCCTGGACACGGCGCCGGTCCGCGAATTCAGCGCTGTGAGTCTCGGCCACAGACTCAGGCTAGCGCCGCGGCCTGAGGACGCTCCTGGCTGGTCAACGAGCCTCCGAGCGCGCCCCACGTGGGCACGCCACCACCCACCACATGCAGAACCTCGGTCGCGCCCGAGCGCTGCAGAAGACTCGCCGCGGTACCCGCACGCTGACCCGAGGCGCAGATCACCAGAACAGGGCGGTCCCGGTCGATGCCAGCGGGGACCCCGTCGACGTCGTGCCACGGCACGTTGACAGAAGTGGGGATGTGCCCGGCCTCGAACTCTGCCGACTCCCGCACGTCAAGAACCTGCACCGGCCGCTCGCCATCCAGGTGCGGTCCGATCTGCTCCACGCTGATCCTGCGGAGTGTCGCGAGTGGGCGTCCCTCCGCGTTCCAGCTGGTCCATCCGCCGGCGAGCAACCCGCCTCGCCGCACGAGGTCGGCGAGGCCAACCGCTGCTGCGAGTTCGCCAGCCCGGCGGCCGTCCTGGTCGTCGCGTCCGACAAACACCACCTGCGGGGCAGCTCCCGCCACCCAGGCGAGCTTGGTGCCGAAGCCTCCGCGGTGTAGTGGAATCGAGATCGAACCGGTTACGTGACCCTCGGAGAACTGAGTGTCGGTGCGAACGTCAACGACCAAGGCGCCGTCACGCTGGCGCTGTTCAAGCTCACCCGGATACAGCCGCGCGAGCACGACGTCGTTGGTCAACAGCGGGCCGTGATTGAGCGCCACGATCGCCTTGAAGTTGGGCGGCTGAGCGCCGAGCTTCGCAATCGAGGCATCCACGAACTCCTGCTCGTCGTCGATCGTGAGCATGTCGTTGTGGCGACGCTCGAAGCCGATCGTCGAGGCAACCTTCAGATCCATGCCCGGCCCGCCGCACATCGAGCCACCGAGATGCCCCGGCCAAACCTCCACGTGGTCAGGAAGTGTCAGCAGCCGATCCCGCAGCGACCTGTAGATTCCGCGGGCTCCCTCGGTTCGCTCGACGGCCAGGTCCGGCCGGGCGACATCTCCGACGAACAGGCTGTCGCCGGTGAGAACGGCCCATGGATCCTGCCCGCGGCGCAGGTCGGTCAGCAGGAAGCAGGTGTGCTCGGGCCGGTGGCCGGGTGTATGCAGCGCCTGGATTCGCAGTGTGCCCAGCTCGAACTCGTCGCCGTGATCGAACGGCACGTGCGTGAACTCAGGTGACACCAGGCGGTGGATGTGGATCGTCGCGCCCGTTGCAGCCGCCAGACGGCCGTGACCCGAGACATGGTCGGCGTGGTTGTGGGTCTCGAACACATCCGTGACCTCAACGCCCAGATATCGCGCCAGCTCGAGGTACTCATCGATCTCGAAGCGCGGATCGATCACCGCTGCGACGCCGGCCTTCTCGTCCCCAACGAAATAGGACGCGCAGCCGAGGTCATCGTGCACCACCTGCCGAAAGATCATCGCCGGTCCGCTCTCCTCACTGGACGAAGCGTACGCCGCGCGCCATCGCTATCGCCACGTGGACCGCGGCGTAGCCGCATACGACGCTGGCTGCAAGATACCCGACGGCGAGGCCATACCGATGCGAGTCCCACATGTTGAGTAACTCAAGCTGCATAGTCGAAAAGGTAGTGTATGCGCCACAGAATCCGGTCCCCATGAGCTGCCGGCGATACGTCGAGAGCGGCAACCGCTCCTGCAGGCGTGTGACCAGATACCCGAGGAGAAGCGTGCCGCTGATGTTGACCGCGAGGATCACCCATGGCCAGCGCGTGTCTCCAGCCGGAAACAGCGTGCCGAGGCCCACACGAGCCAGCGTCCCCGCCACCCCGCCGACGTACACCGCCGCCAGCTCACGCCGGTCCAGCTTCATCGGTCAGCACGCGGCACAGGGGTCATCGACAGTGGCGGGAGAAGGATTCGAACCTTCGAAGGCTGAGCCAACGGATTTACAGTCCGTCCCCTTTGACCGCTCGGGAATCCCGCCAAGCGGCGCCTAGTTTAGTCGGTGATCTGCCGACCTAGGCGCCCAGCTCAGTCGCCCTCACGCAGACGCTGAGCCTCGGGCAGAGCCTCGAGCTTCTTGAGCGTGTGATTCTCGATCTGGCGGATGCGTTCACGCGTGACGTTGAAGGCATGGCCTACCTCCTCCAGCGTGTAGGGCCGCTCCCCACCCAGGCCGAAGCGCATCTCAATCACCTCGCGCTCCCGTTCAGGCAGCGCAGCGAGGGCGCGGCGCAGATTCTCGCGCCGAAGGTGCTCGGCAGCCTGCTCGAACGGTGACTCGGCGGTCTGGTCCTCGACGAAGTCGCCGAGCTCCGAGTCGTCCTCTTCGCCCACGGGCTTCTCGAGCGAGATCGGCTGTTGCGCCATCCGCAACACGTCGCGCACCTCGCGGACGGTCGTATCGAGCTCCGCGGCGATCTCCGCCGGCGTCGGCTCACGCCCGAGCTGCTGCACGAGCTGTCGCTCGACGTGGATCACCTTGTTGAGCTTCTCGACCATGTGCACCGGGATCCGGATCGTGCGCCCCTTGTCCGCGATCGCGCGGGTGACCGCCTGCCGGATCCACCAGGTTGCGTAGGTGGAGAATTTGTAGCCGCGCCGATAGTCGAACTTCTCAACTGCGCGGATCAGGCCCAGCGACCCCTCCTGGATCAGGTCCAGGAATGTCAACCCACGCCCGAGGTAGGACTTGGCGATCGAGACCACGAGACGCAGATTGGCCTCGATCATCTGCTGCTTGGCCGCCATGTCGCCACGTTCGATCCGCCGGGCGAGCATGACCTCCTGTTCCGCGGTGAGCAGGTTGACGCGACCGATCGAGCGCAGGTACAGCCGCAGCGAGTCAAGGCTCGGCTCGACGGTCAGATCGACCTCGACCGGCTTTTCGCGGCTGCGCAGTGCATCGGGGTCCGCCACGGCCGCCGCCCGCGCCTCAACACTGCCGAGCTCCGACCGCGCAAGCTTCCCGTCGGATTCGACGACCGCGATTCCCTGCTCGTCCAGATACGCATGAAGCTCGACCACCTGCTCCTTGGTGATCTCAAACTCCTCGAGGCACGCGGCGATCTGCTCGAACGTCAGAAACCCGCGCTCCTGCCCATCAGCTATGAGACCGCGGAACTCATCGAGCTCCGAGATCGGTGCCTCATCACTGAGCAGCGCAGTTGCCTTATCGCTCAACCTCGGACTCCTTCCGGATCACGGACCCTAAACCTGACGAGCCCCCGTGGCGGCTCCTTCCTCCTCATCCCTCCCTCAAGAGATTGGGCAGTTGATACCACAGTTTTCGCAAGTTCGTGCCGTATGCCACGACATCTACACACCAACGCTCGCCAAACACCTGCGCTTTCGGTACCGACGAGGCCGCCGAACGGCTGGTCTAACCTTTGTCGGAACATGCCAAGCGGCCCACTCACGCCGGTGCAAGCACCAGACGTCCAGTCGCAGCTTCCACCTGTTCAGCTCAGCCTGACGCAGGTTGGCGTCACCAATGTCGAAAAGGTGATCAGGCTCCACTACGACGGCGATGACCATCTCTTCTGGGCGCGGTTCGAGTGCGTCGTCGAACTCGGCGCAGATCAGAAGGGCGCCCACATGTCGCGCTTCGAGGAGGTCGTGAACCAGGCGATCGGAGAGGTCGTGCTTGGCGAATCCCCCTTCCGTGCCGAGACACTTGCGGAGCACATCGCGCAACGGGTCCGTGAGCGCCAGGGTGCCCGCCGCGCCGAGGTCACCGTCGAGGCACGGTATCCGCAACACAAGCCGGCTCCGGTGTCCGGAATCGAGACTCAGGAGCTGTACACCCTGCACGGCTGCGCCGTAAGCACCGAGCACGGCACCCGTCGCCTCACCGGCGTCGCGGCGCAGGGAATGACGGCCTGCCCGTGCGCGCAGGAACTTGTGGCGGCCGGGGCTCGCACGCGCCTGCACGATGAGGGCTACGAGGAGTCGGAGGTCGACCGCATCCTCGAGGCGGTGCCGGTCGCAACCCACAACCAGCGCGGTCTCGGGACCCTGCACATCGGACTGCCCGAGGATTCAAAGCTCACGCTCGACGCCCGCGTCCTCGTGGAGATCGTCGAGCAGTCGATGTCATCGGAGATCTACGAGCTGATGAAACGCTCGGACGAGGCCCACGTGGTCGAGAAGGCTCACCGCCGTCCGCGCTTTGTGGAGGACTGTGTGCGCGAGATGATCAGGGGCGTGATCGAGACCTTCCCGGAGCTCTCCGACGCCGCATTCGTCTCAGCACGCCAGGAGAACCTCGAGACGATCCACCAGCACAACGTGATCGCCGAGCGGTTCGGCACGCTTGGCGAGATCCGCGCCGAGCTGGCGACAGGCGACCACGCGCCCCGCCACACGAGCCGGCGCGCCTGGCTCGACTCAGAGGCTTGACCTCCGTTTGGCTGGCCCGCTGGCCGCCAAACGGACCGCAGCGCCACCGACGACCGCCATCAGCTAGCGTGCAGCTATGCCTCTAGTCCCGATGGTCATCGAGCGCACCGCCCGCGGCGAGCGCGAATTCGACATCTACAGTCGTCTGCTGAACGAGCGGATCGTGTTCCTGGGAACGCCGATCGACGACCTCGTGGCAAACCTCATCGTCGCTCAGCTCCTGCACCTCGAGTCCTCGGACCCGGACAAGGACATCTCGATCTACATCAACTGCCCCGGCGGCTCGATCTACTCCGGCCTCGCGATCTACGACACGATGCAGTTCATCAAGCCGCAGGTGCAGACGATCTGCATCGGGATCGCGATGTCGATGGGATCGCTGCTCCTGATGGCCGGTGCCCCCGGCAAGCGCTTTGCGCTACCCAACAGCCGGATCCTGATCCACCAGCCGTCATCCGGCTTCGAAGGTCAGTCGACAGACATCGAGATCCATGCACGCGAGGTCCTGAACATCCGCCACCGGATCGACGAGATCTATGCCCAGCACACGGGCCAGCCGATCGAGAAGGTTCACGCCGACATGGAGCGCGATCGCTTTTTCAAGGCCGATGAGGCCGTCGAGTACGGGCTGATCGACAAGGTCATCGATAAGCACTAGTCAGATCTGGCTGAACGGCCGATCTGATCCACTACCCTGCGGCGCATGGCTCACGACGAGGATTTCGAGGATGAGGACGCCTTGGAGGACGAGTCTGCACTCGATGACCCCGAGGCGTTCGACGAGCTGGATTTCGAGGACGAAGAGGACGAAGAGGACGAAGGCGAGGACTGACCCGGCCTCAGAGGACCGAGTGCTCGATCGCGCCGAGCTGCTCGATCTCGATCCTGATCGTGTCGCCTGACTGCAGGTAGCGCGGCGGCCGCATGCCCTGGCCGACACCGCCGGGCGTACCCGTCAGGATCAGATCGCCCGGCCGCAGGGTGCAGGCCTCCGAGATGAAGCCGAGCATCCGGTCGATCCCGAAGATCAGGTCGGATGTACGAGAATCCTGACGCAGCTCGCCGTTGACCCATGTCCTGATGCTCAGGTCCTCCGGGTCCTCGACCTCATCGGCAGTGGTGATCCAGGGCCCGAAGGGGCAGAAGCTGTCGGCACCCTTGGCGCGCACCCATTGCGGCTCGCGCTTCTGCAGGTCCCGTGCGCTCACATCGTCGGCGACGCAGTAGCCGGCGACGGCGCCACCGGCGCCAATCACGAGCACGAGCTCGCCCTCGTAGTCCAGGCGACTGACGACCTGCGGACAGACGACCGGCCCAGATGGTGGCGCAGCCGAGGTGCTGGCCTTGATGAACAGGGTCGGCCACTCCGGGACCTCGTTGCCGAGCTCGGCAACATGCGCCGCATAGTTGTGGCCGATCGCGAAGATCGTGCCGGGATTCGGAACCGGAGCGAGCAGCTCAACCCGGTCGAGCGGATAGTCGCCCAACTCGGCGTCCGTGCTGAGCGTCCCCGCCAGCACCTGCTTGACCGCGTCGCTCCCGCGGGCGAACGCGCGGATACGCGCGCCGGAGATGACACCGGCCAGCGGGCCGGAGTCATCTCCGGGCGCTCTGAACGTCACAAGCTTCATTACACCCGCAGCCTAATGGATACGGAATTGTCCGTGCGCCACCGTCACGGCATGGCTGCGCTCAGCCGGCATCGCTCGCGGCCATCTCGAGCAGCGTCGTAACGGTCGTCCAGTTCCGCGCGGTTGCCGTGACGCGGAGCCTGCGGTCGCTGAGCTCGCGCACGAGCGCCGACGCATGAATGCCTTCGGGGTGCCATCCATACACCTCCTGGTGCGATATCGATAGCGATATCGCTGCGATATCGGTCGAAAACATGCCGGAAGAAACCCCACGCACACGCTCCGCAACGTCATCGGCAAGAGGCTCGGAGAGGAAGGTGACCTGCAGGCGCTTGGGATCGGCGGCCGCTGCCTCCGGAAACGGGTTGCCGGCCACGATCGCTGCGAGCTCGCCGGCCGTGCGCGTAACGACCGGGATGTCAAGCGCGAATCGGTCGAAGATCAGGTCGTGCACAAGCCGTCCAAGCGCAGGCCCGTCCGTGTCGGTGCCGACCACGATGTTGCCCGACTGCACGTAGGTGCGGACATCCTGGTAACCCGCGGCACTCAGCGCCTCGCGCAGCGCCGGCATCGGGATGCGGTTGGCCGCACCAACGTTGATGCCCCGCAGCAGAACGATCTGGCACGGCATCGGCGCGGTCGCGTCAGTCGAGGATCAGCGCGAGCCTGCGCTCGAGCGCGGCGGCAAGCACCTCGCGCACCGGCCCGTCTTCGAACCGCTCCACCAGCGCTGCGAGGAAGCCCTCGATCACCAGCTGCTTGGCCTCGTCTTCAGGCACACCGTGGGCACGCAGGTAGAAGAGCTGCTCGGGATCGACCTGGGCCACGGCGGCCGCGTGAGTGCAGCGCACATCGTTTGCCTGGATCTCAAGGCCAGGGATCGAGTCAGCGTGGGCGCGCTTCGAGATCAGCAGGTTGCGCGAATCCTGGAACGCATCGGTCTTCTGGGCGCCCGGATCGACGATGATGTTGCCCTTCCAGACGGCGCTCGAGCGGTCCTGCAGAACCCCGCGGAACGCCAGGTCCGAGGTCGTGTTGGGCGCGGCGTGCTCCTGTGTGGTGTCGAAGTCGATGTGCTGGGAGCCATGGGTCGCGTAGGCGCCGGTGACACGAGCCTCGGCGCCCTCGCCGACCAGCCGCGTCTGCATCAGCACGTGCCCGGAGCGCGAACCGAAGCCGAGCGCAACCCAGTCGAGGCGGCCGTCGCGGCCGATGCTCGCGTTCTGAGCGCCGAAGATCCAGGCGTCCTCTGAGAGCGCCTGCCCGCTCACATAGCGCAGCTTGGCGTTGTCCCCGACCGTCAACTCGGTGGCGAGGTTGAGCACGCAGTCGCCGTCGGACAGGTATTGCTCCCAGACCTCGGCCTCCGCACCATCCTCGAGCACGACCCGCACCCGGCTGTTGGCGAGCTTGCCGGCGGGGACGGTCGTGGTGAGTGCGATCGGCTGCGCCACGGTCACCCCGCGAGCAACCGTCACCGTGGTCTCCTCGTCGCTGAGGTGCACCTTGACGCCGGCTGGGAGATCCGCGACCGGCAGATGCCACAGCGCGCCGGTTGCGTCCGGGGAGGGTGGGCCCAGCTCAGGATGCAGCTGCGACAGCTCATAGCGATCGAGGTCAAGCGCCGTGACGTCGGTGAACTCCCATCCGGCGCGGCCCTTGAAGGTCGGGAGCTCGAGCGCAGTGCTAGCCAATTGAGCCCTCCATCTGCAGCTCGATCAGCCGATTCATCTCGACCGCGTACTCCATCGGCAGCTCCTTGGTGATCGGCTCGATGAAGCCGTTGACGATCAGCTTTGACGCCTCCTCCTCTGGGATGCCGTGCGACATCAGGTAGAAGAGCTGATCCTCGCCGACCTTGGAGACGGTGGCCTCGTGGCCGACGTTGACGTCGTCCTCTGAGATCCGAATCGTCGGGTACGTGTCCGAGCGCGAGTCCTCGTCGAGCAGGAGCGCGTCGCACACGACCTTCGACTTGGAGCCGTGGGCGCCCTTGGCGATCTCAAGCAGACCGCGGTAGGAGCCGCGCCCGCCGTCCTTGGAGATCGACTTGGCGAAGATGTTCGAGGTCGTGTTCGGCGCCGCGTGGATGATCTTGCCGCCCGCGTCCTGATGCTGGCCCTTGCCGGCGAACGCGATCGAGAGGATCTCGCCGTGCGCGCGCTCTCCCATCAGGTAGACGGACGGGTACTTCATCGTCAGCTTCGAGCCAAGGTTGCAGTCGACCCACTCGACGGTGGCGTCCTCCTGGGCGACGGCGCGCTTGGTGACGAGATTGAAGACGTTGGCCGACCAGTTCTGCACGGTCGTGTAGCGAATCCGTGCTCCGGGCTTGGCGATCAGTTCGACGACGGCTGAATGCAGCGACGACGCGCTGTAGGTCGGGGCGGTGCAGCCCTCCACGTAGTGAACGTACGAACCCTCGTCGGCGATGATCAGCGTCCGCTCGAACTGGCCCATCGACTCGGTGTTGATGCGGAAGTACGCCTGCAGCGGCATCTCGACGTGGACGCCCTTCGGCACGTACACGAACGACCCGCCGGACCAGACGGCCGAGTTGAGTGCGGCCAGCTTATTGTCGTTGGGCGGGATGATCGTCGCGAAGTACTCCTTGACGATGTCCTCGTGCTCCCGCAGCGCCGTGTCCATGTCGGTGAAGATCACGCCCTGAGCCTCCAGATCCTTGTTGATCTGGTGGTAGACGACCTCGGACTCGTACTGCGCTCCCACACCGGAGAGGAACTTGCGCTCAGCCTCGGGGATCCCGAGGCGATCGAACGTGTTCTTCACGTCCTCGGGCACGTCGTCCCAGGAGCGCTCGGCGCGCTCGGAGGCGCGGACGAAGTAGTGGATGTTGTCGTAATCGACCTCCGCGAGCATCGGCGAGCCCCACGTCGGCTGGGGCTTCGCGAAGAAGTGCTCGAGCGCCTTGAGCCGGAAGTCGCGCATCCACTGAGGCTCTGACTTGAACTCCGAGATCTTCTCGACGATCTCACGGTTGATGCCCTTCGGCGCCTTGTACAGGTAGTTCTCGGCATCGTGGAACCCGTAGCGCTCGTCGTAGTCTGAGTTGATCTGGGCGAGTTGCTGGTTCTCGGTCAGCTCAGCGCTCATATCCACGGTGGGGTCGGTAGTTGCCATCGCTAGCTCACCTCCAGCTTGATCATTTGGTCGTCGATGACCACCGGAAAGGTGTCCACCGGTTCATATGCGGGCAATGTTCTGGGCCTGCCCGTCCTGAGGTCGAAGATCGCCCCGTGACGGGGGCACTCGACCGTGCACGCCTGCGGGTCCAGGTCGCCCTCCGCAAGCGGGCCGTCGTCATGCGAACAGCGGTCCTCAATCGCGTAGAACGACCCGTCGCAATTGAACACGCCAACCTCGATCTGACCGAAGCTGACGATGCGCCGCTCACCTGGCGGCAGCTCGCTGATTGAGCACACGTCGATCATATCCGTCACGACTGTAAATCCTAGCGCACAGATAGGATTTAGAAGCCTCAGGCGACCGCCCGAACGGCGCCGAGAGCGCCGCCCGGCGCGGCCGCCGTGCCCGGCTTTGCTGAGCTCGTTCCGGCCTGAGCACGAACGGCCGGCGGCACCATCGCGGCGACCCACTCACGCGCGACGTCGTGCAGTACGGCAACCATCGCCGACGCCGCTGCGGAGCGGTAATCGGCGGGCAGCGCGGCGACGATCGGCCGGGGCGGCAGCGTCGGCTGCAGCTCGCGGATCACGACCTCGGAGCGCAGCTCGCGGATCACGACCTCCGAGCGAACAATGCGGGTGACCATCTCCGGAACCAGCGAGACGCCCATGCCTGCCGCGACGAATCCGAGCATCGCGGTGTAGTCGTCGTTCTCGAGCGCCACCCGCGGCGTGAAGCCCGCCTCCAGGCAGGCCCGCTGGAACATGCGCGCGTCCGCGCATGTGGCCGGCATGCTCAGCATCCACGGCTCGTCAGCGAAGTCCGCGAGGGCGAGCGGCGCCACGTGCGCGAGCCGATGGTCGGCCGGCAGCGCGATGTA
Source organism: uncultured Conexibacteraceae bacterium (assembly GCA_963848435.1). Classification (GTDB taxonomy): domain Bacteria; phylum Actinomycetota; class Thermoleophilia; order Solirubrobacterales; family Solirubrobacteraceae; genus Palsa-465. The sequence goes on from CAWKDQ010000012.1 coordinate 868,008, forward strand.
CATCGGATCATCGAACAGGTGCACGATCTCGAGTCCGGGTGTTGTCGAGCTCCAGTCGGGGTCGTGTGAGAGCGCTATGTCGAGGTCGCCGGCCGCCAACCGCGGAGACGCGTCGGCCGGCTCGGCCATCGTGATGCTCAGCTCGACCGCATCAGCGGACGGTCTCCGGCTCCCAGTCGACTGCGTGGCCGAGTGCGGCGGCCTTGACGACCTTCAGCGACAGCATCGCGCACTTCATGCGCGTGGCGGAGATGTCGATCCCGAGCAGATCCAGCACAGTCTGACGGTCGAGCGTCAGCAGCTCGTCGGCTGTCTTTCCCTTGATCTCGTCGGACAGCATCGACGCCGACGCCTGGGAGATGGCGCAGCCGTGACCGTCGAAGGCGACTGCACTCACGCGCCCGTCATCGTCGAGGGCCACCTGGAACGTGAGCTCGTCGCCGCACAACGGGTTGAGGTCATGGGCCTCCATGTCCGCGTGCTCGAGCGAACCGTGGTTGTGCGGGTGCTTGTAGTGCTCGAGGATGTATTCGCGGTAGAGCTGGTCGTCCATGGTGATCTCCGGTTTCCGGTCTCCGTAGCAGCAGCAGCCTGGCGGCTATAGCTGCAGCGTCCGGCGGACGCTCTCGAGCCCGGCCATCAGCCGGTCGATGTCGCTTGAACTGTTGTGCACGGCCAACGACGCGCGCGTCGTCGACCCCCACCCGAAGCGCCGCATCAGTGGCTGCGCACAGTGGTGGCCGGTGCGCACGCAGACGCCCTCGCGCCCGAGGATCTCGCCGATGTCGTGCGGGTGCGCGCCCTCGAGCCCGAAAGACGCCAGCGCCCCGCGCGCCTCGGCGTCCAACGGTCCGTGGATCGTCAGCCCCGGAAACTCCGCCAGACGCGCGAGCAGCTCAGCCGTCAGGGCCTGCTCGTGCGCGCGGATCGCCTCGATCCCGAGTCCCTGGATGAAGTCGACGGCCGCGCCCGAGCCCGATCGCCTCCGCGATCTGGGAGGTGCCGGCCTCGAACTTGCCCGGCAGCTCGGCCCAGGTCGAGTTCGACTCGAAGACCTGCCGGATCATGTGGCCACCGCTGATGAACGGCGGCATCTGCTCGAGCAGCTCACGGCGACCATGGAGCACGCCGATGCCCGTCGGCCCGTAGGCCTTGTGACCGGTCCAGGCGTAGAAGTCGGCGTCGATCTCACGCAGGTCGACGCGAAGCTGAGGCACCGCCTGGGTGCCGTCGATCACGACCAGCGCCCCGGCCGCATGCGCTCGCCGCGTGATCTCGGCGACCGGGTTGATCGTCCCGAGCACGTTGGAGACGTGGGCGACGCACACCAGCCTCGGCTCCCGCTCGAGCAGCAGGTCGTAGGCATCGAGGTCGAGCGTGCCGTCCTCGAGCACCGGGATGTACTCGACGCTGGCGCCGCGCTCGGCACAGATCAGCTGCCACGGCACCACATCGGAGTGGTGCTCCATCTCGGTGACGAGCACGACGTCGCCGGCTTTCAGATTCGCTCGACCCCAGGAGTGAGAGACCAGATTCACCGAGGCCGTCGCATTGGCGGTGAAGATCGTCTCCTGAGTGGTCGAGCCCAGCCACGCCGCGATCCGCTCGCGCGCGCCCTCGTACAGGTCGGTCGCCTCGACGATCAGCGGGTAAACGCCACGATGCACCGAGGCACGATGGTTGGTGTAGTAGTCGACGATCGCGTCGATGACGACCTGCGGCGTCTGCGAGGTCGCGGCCGAATCCAGGTAGGTCAGCGGCCGCCCGTCGACCTCGCGGCGCAGGACCGGAAACTCTGCGGCCACGCGCGCCGGGTCCAGACGACCCATCGGATCGCCGCTGCTCGTGGCTGGTCCAGCGGGACCAGCCACCGAGATGACCTGGTCGGTAGCCACAGCCATCAGACCGCGGTGGCCTCTGCGTCGATCGGGTCGGTGATCCAGCCGTAACCCTTGGCCTCGAGCTCCTCGACCAGCTCCGGGCCGCCCTCCTTGACGATCCGGCCTCTGTACAGCACGTGCACGTGGCTCGGCTGCACCAGGTGCAGGATCCGCTGGTAGTGAGTGATGATCAGCACGCCGAGGTCTTCCCCCCGTTGGCCGGCGACTGTGTTGACGCCCTCGGCGACGACCCGCAGCGCATCGATGTCGAGGCCCGAGTCGGTCTCGTCGAGGATCGCCAGCAACGGTCGCTGGATCGCCAGCTGCAGGATCTCGAGCTTCTTCTTCTCGCCGCCGGAGAAACCGTCGTTGAGGTAACGACGGGTGAACTCCTCGGGCACCGAGGTCAGCTCCATCGCGGCCTGCACGGTCTCACGGAACTCGCGCAGCGGAATCGGCTCCTCGCCCAGGGCCGCGCGATGGGCGTTCAGCACCGTCCGCAGATACTTCGTGATGGTCACGCCGGGCACCGCGACCGGGTACTGGAAGGCCATGAACAGGCCCATGCGCGCACGCTCGTCCGTATCGGCCTCGGTGATGTTCTCGCCGCCCCAGATGATTTCACCCTCCGTCACCTCGAGGTTCGGATGGCCCATGATCACGTTGGCGAGCGTCGACTTGCCGGAGCCGTTGGGCCCCATCAGCGCGTGGATCTCGCCGCCGCCGACGGCGAGGTCGAGCCCGCGCAGGATCTCCTTGTCGCCCGCGCTCACATGAAGGTTTCTGATCTCTAGGTCTGGCATCTGACTCTCAGGTTCGTCGTTGAAATCTCTATGCGGCGCCGCCGACCGGCTGCCGCTCGGCACCCCGGGAGAACTCGACCAACTCCGCGAGCGTGGTCGTCTGCAGCGAGCGGATGATCCCGCCCTGCACACGCGTCCACAGCAGCTTGGTCGCACACGGACCGGTGCTCTCCTGGGGCAGGTGGGAACACACGATCCGTTCCATCTGATCGTGCACGAAGCACTCCATCGGCGCGATCGGTCCCTCCAGTGCGCCGACCACGTCATACATCGTGATCTCGGCAGGATCGCGTGCGAGCCAGTAACCGCCGTGCGCGCCGCGCGCGCTCATCACGAGATCCGCCTTGCGCAGGCGCGCCACCACCTGCTCCAGATAGGCCAGTGGCAGGCCCTCTGCATCCGCGATCGCTTTGAGGCTGGTTGGCCGCTCAGGCGTCTGCCGCCCAAGCTCGACCATCAGCCGCACGCCGTACTCGGCTTTGGAGGAGAAGATCATGTGCGGTAAATCCTACCAAGCCGCTAGGTGTTCAGATCCGATCAGTCCTGCGCGCCAACCGTCGCATGCCGATACCGTCCGTTGCCAAGCAGATGTCAGCCCCCGATAGGACCATGCTCGCCGGATCGCCGGACGTCGCTCGCTCCGCCGAACTCGCGCGCGCCCGCGGCCGTCTCGGGATCGACACCGAATTCATGTCGGAGGGGCGATATCGCGCGCTGCTGTGCCTCTCTCAGGTCGCAGTCGAGGACCCGGATGAGCCGACCGGCATTCGCACGATCCTGATCGACGGACTCGATGACGGGGTCGATGTGCGGCCGCTGGCCGAGCTGCTCGCAGACCCGGCGGTGGAGGTCGTCTTCCACGCCGGTCGCCAGGACGTGGCGATCCTGCGACGCGCGTGGCGCACCGAGCTCACGAACATCTTCGACACGCAGATCGCCGCGGGATTCGTGGGTGAGAGCGCGCAGGCGGGTTACGGCAACCTGATCGGGTCCGTACTCGGACTGCGGGTCGGCAAGACCGCAAGCTACACGCGCTGGGACGCACGGCCGCTGACGACCGAGCAGCTCAGCTACGCGGCGGAGGACGTCGCGCACCTGCTGCAGCTAGCCGACTCGCTCCAGAGCCGACTCAGAGAGACTGGGCGGATGGAATGGGCCGTCGAGGAGTGCAGGCGGCTCGAGGGCGCAAGCGACGAGCGCGACCCCGACACCGTCTGGGAGCGCCTGCCGCGAGTCGGTCAGCTCGACCCGCAGGCCCGAGCCGTCGCCCGGCGGCTGGCAGGTTGGCGTGAGCGCACGGCCGCCGCTGAGGATCGTCCCGTCGGGCAGGTGCTACAGGACCCGCCGTTGCTGGAGCTCGCCAAGCGCCACCCCCGGCAGCTCGGAGCGCTCGGCCAGATCCGCGGTATCCATCCGTCGTTCATCAAGCGCCGCGGTGCAGAGCTGCTCGAGGTCGTGGCGGCCGGCATGGAGGACCCACCGATCCCGCGTGAGGGGCGGCGCGGACACTCGGACGCGAGCGACGCGCCGTTGATCGCCCTCGCGGAGGCGCTGCTGCGCGCGCGGGCGATGCAGGCCGGTCTGGCTTACGAACTGATCGCCACCCGCAACGACCTCGAGCAAATCATCGCCGCGGCGCGCCAGTCAGCGCCCGAGCCCGATGTGCGGACGCTCAGCGGTTGGCGGCGCGAGCTCGTCGGCTCTGACCTCGAGTCGTTGCTCAGCGGACGCGTCGCGGTGGCGGTCGGCGGTGACCGCAGTTTGGAACTGCACCCGGTCCAGTAACCTCGCCGCGATGAGCACCACCGCTGAACTGCTCGCGGATCCCGAACTGCTCCAGAGCGCCTGGGATCTCGATCCGATCGTCGACGGCGAGGGCGCTGCGGGGGTCGAGCGCCTGCTCGACGAGGCGCTGGAGCGCGGTGCCCGCTTCGCACAGACCTACACGGACAGGATCGCGAAGCTCGACCCGAGCGGGCTGCGTGAGGCGATGCTCGAGCTCGGCGTGATCTTCGAGCTGGTCGACCGTGCCGGTAGCTACGCGATGCTGCAGTTCACCACCGACTCAGCCGACCCGGCCCGCGGCGCGCTGCTGCAGAAGGTGCAGGAGCGTGGGACCACGCTCGAGACGCAGCTGCTGTTCTTCGAGCTGGAATGGGCAGCGCTCGAGGACGACCGCGCCGAGGGGCTGCTCGCCGGCGACGCGGACCTCAGATTCTGCGCCCACCATCTGCGCAGCACCAGACGCTACCGGCCGCACCTTCTGACCGAGCCCGAGGAAAAGGTCATGGCCGAGAAGGGTCTCACCTCGGGCGCCGCCTGGACGCGGCTGTTCGGCGAGCAGGTCGCGGCCATCCAGGTCGACGTGGACGGTGAGGAGAGGCAGCTCGATCTGGCGCTGAGCGCGCTGCTCAGCCCCGACGCCGAGCTGCGCAGCCGCACCGCAGAAGCGGTGACGGCGGCGCTGGAACCGGGCCTGCGAACGCGGGCATTCATCTACAACACGCTCGTCTACGACAAGTCGGTCGATGACCGCCTGCGCCGCTACCCCCACTGGCTGGCGGCCCGCAACCTCGCCAACGAGGCCTCCGACGAGTCCGTGCTGGCGCTGATCCACGCGGTCCGCGCCCGCTACGACATCCCCCAGCGCTGGTACCGGTTGAAGGCGCGGCTGCTCGGCGTCGATCGGCTGCGTGACTACGACCGCAGCGCCACGGTGGCGGTCAACGAGCCGCTGTTCTCGTATGCACAGGCGCGTGAGCTGGTGGTCGATACCTACACCGAGTTCTCAGCAGAGGCCGGCGCGATCACACGGCGATTCTTCGACGAGAGCTGGATCGACGCGCCTGTACGTGACAACAAGCGTGGCGGCGCCTTCTGTGCGACCGTCGCCGGGCTGCACCCGTATGTGCTGCTCAACTACACGGCGCGCCGGCGCGATGTCATGACGATCGCCCACGAGCTCGGCCACGGTCTGCATGGAGCGCTGGCGGCCAAACAGGGCATCTTCCATCAGAGCACGCCGCTGACGGTCGCAGAGACCGCGTCGGTGTTCGGTGAGACGCTGGTGTTCGAACGGCTGCTGTCCCAGGCGCGCGACGACCGCGAGCGGCTCGAGCTGCTTGCCGGCCGCGTCGACGACGCGATCGCGACCGTGTTCCGGCAGATGGCGATGAATCGTTTCGAGCACCTCGTACACACGCGCCGGCGTGACCAGGGTGAGCTGTCGGTCGAGGACATCTCGGGAGCCTGGGTCGAGAGCCAGGCCGAGATGTTCGGCGACTCCGTCGAGATCACAGAGGGCTATCACCACTGGTGGTCGTATATACCGCACTTCATCAACACCCCCGGCTACGTCTACGCCTACGCCTACGGGCAGCTGCTGGCGCTCTCGGTCTATGGTCGCTACCGCGAGATCGGTCAGGCGTTCGTACCGAGCTACCTGGAGATGTTGGGGGCCGGAGGGTCCCGCCGGCCTGAGGAGCTCGGTGAGATCGTCGGCATCGACCTCACCGATGCGGGCTTCTGGGATGCCGGCCTCAAGCTCGTCGACGAGCAGCTGATCGAGGCCGAGGCGCTCGTCGGGCGCGTCTCACCTGGGCAGTAGCCAATCGCCGAACCGCCGCGGGGGCGCCGGCACGCTGCTAGTGCCGGGCGCGACGGGTGCGAGAGCGCTCCTCCTGCGCCTCGACCACTTTGACAATCAGCTTCAGGTACTGGTCGATGCCGGTGGCTCGCGCCTCACCGCGTTCGAATGCCTGGCGCCAATCGGCCAGGTGGCCCTTGGTCGCGAGCTCGTTGAAGCGGTCGCGGCGGATCTCGAGCGTGACCTTGGCGTCGGTCGGGATCACCTTGGTCACGTTCGGACCGGGCATCTCGATCCGGTAGAGCTGGACGTCACCGCGCCCGTGCAGCTCGAGTCCCGCCGTGATCTTCAGAGGAGCCAGGCCGGGAACCTCCGCCAGGAAGCGATCAATGGCCAGCTCGATGAGGCCCTTGGTGTCGGATGGGGCGGACAAGCCGACCTATCCTAGGCTTCTTCCTCGTGCAGAGTCGACGGATCCGGTGCCGTTCCCGGATCGGAGACGGCGGTGGAGTCTGCGAGGATGCGCAGGCCGACGCGGTCCCCCACCGCCACCGGGGCATCCTGACTCGAGGACTCGACCAGGACCTTCTGACCGCCGTCGAGCGTGACCTCGAGTCGCACCGATGAGCCGAGGAAGCTGCGCGCGGTGACCTCGCCGGCGCCGGCGGCGTCGGGCGCGATCGCGAGCGCCTCCGGCCGCAGCATCGCCTCGACCGCGGCACCGGGCTGGCGACCGTCGGTGTTGGTCACGGTGAGCCGTTGACCGAGAACCTGGACCTCGCCGTTGTCGCCGAGGCGGCCGGGTAGGCGGTTCATGGCGCCGACGAACTCGGCGGCGAAGGCCGTGGCGGGTCGCCGGTAGACGTTCTCAGGCGTGTCGAGCTGCTCGAGCCTACCCGCCTGCATGACACCGACACGATCGGCGATCGAGAGCGCCTCGGCCTGATCGTGCGTCACGAACAGCGTCGTGATCCCAAGGCGCTGCTGGAGGCTGCGGATCTCGGCTCGAAGCTGGGTGCGCACGCGCGCGTCGAGTGCCGACAGCGGCTCGTCCAGAAGCAGCACCTTCGGCTCGATTGCGAGCGCGCGTGCGATCGCGACGCGTTGCTGCTGACCGCCGGACAGCTGGTGCGGATAGCGATCGGCGGCCTGCTCGAGTCCCACGAGCTCGAGCAGTTCGTCCGCCCGCTTCAGTCTCGTGGCCTTGTCCTGGCGTCGCATTCGCAGCCCAAAGGCAACGTTGTTGCGGGCATCCATGTTCGGGAACAGGCTGTAGGCCTGAAACACCATCCCCATGTCCCGCTTGTTGGCTGGGATGTGGGTCACATCGTCTCCGTCGACCAGCAGACGTCCGGCTGTGGGGAAGTCGAAGCCTCCGAGAATCCGCAGCGCCGTGGTCTTGCCGCAGCCGGACGGTCCCAGCAAAGCGATCAGCTCGCCGTCCTGGATCTCAAGGTCGAGCCCGGCCAGCGCGGCCACGTCGCCGTAGACGCGTTGGACTCCTTCAAAACGAATCATCAGATCACCCGGACCGAGTTAGAGCCGCGCCTGCGCCCGGCGAGGAACGAAAGCAGGAACAGCAACAGGAACACGAACAGCAGGCTGACAACAGAGAGCGCGACCGACACGCCCGGATTGGACGCGCCGAACTGCACCAGTTGAACCGGCAGTGTCACGTACAGCAGGATCGTCGCGATCACGACCTCGCCGAGACACAGCGCGACGGTCAGGAAGATCGCGCCCAGCACCGCCGTCTCGACGTTGGGCAGGATCACCCGCGCGAGCGTCGAGAACCATGAGGCACCGAGGCTGCGTGAGGCGTCGACGAGTGTGCGCAGATCAATCGCGCGCACGCCGGTGTCCATCGCTCGATAGGTGAACGGCATCGCCAGGACGACGTAGATCGGTGTCAGTCCCGTCAATGGGTGGTTGAACCACAGCGACACCATCCAGGACGGAGCGCTGCCCTGCATCTGCGCCAGTCCGGCTGCGATCACGATCGGCGGCACGATCAACGGCAGGATCGTCACGCCCTCGAGCAGCATCGTCAGCTGCGGCAGCCGCAGTCGCACGAGCACGACCGTGGGAAGCATCAGCACCACCACCACGATGGCCGCGATCCCCGCAATCTCCAGCGAGGTGAACAGCGAGTCGCGAAGCGCCCCGTTGCTGATTATCTGGGTGTAGTTGTTGAAGCCGTAGTGGCCGTTCTGCTGTAGCAGGCTGTATTTGATCGAGGCGAGGATCGGCCCTAAGAAGAAGATCACCGCGACGACCATGATCACGACCCGCCAGACGCGGGGTCTGTGACGGCGGCGAGTGGTGAATGGCTGCGGAGCGTCCGGGCCCTCCGCGATCTCGGAAAGAAGACTGCCGGCGCCGACACCGCCGGGACCGCTGGGGGAGACCGCACTCATTGCAGCCACCTCCGCGCGCGTCGCTGGACGAACCAGTAGGCGATCATGATGATCGTCACCACCAGGATCATCTCGACGCCCAGCGCCAGCGCGATCCGGTCCTGGTTGACGAGCACGTTGCCGTTGATCGCCTCGTTGATCGCGGCAGGAGTAAGCGGTATGGCCGCGCCGACCAGCGCGAGCGCGGTGGCGTAGGCGGAGAAGGCGTTGCCGAACAGGATCAGCACCGAGCCGAAGAGCGCCGGCGTCAGGACGGGGATAGCGACGTGGCGCATGTAGGACCAGCGCGAGGCGCCGAGGTTCTCCGCCGCCTCGCGCCATTGCGGCCGCAGGCCCTCGAGCGCCGGCGTGATCAGAATCACCATCATCGGCACCTGGAAGTACACGTATACGAGCCCGACTCCGAACAGCGAGGAGATGTTGAAGCCGTGGGCGTAGAGGTCAACGCCGACGTTATTCAGGAAGTTCGTGACGACGCCCTCGCGGCCGAGTGTCGCGATGAACGCGAACGCGAGCGGGACGCCGGCGAAGTAGGCGAGCACCCCTGAGGCGCTGGAGGTGACACGGCGCAGCATGCCGCCGGGCTTGCCGGCGACAACCGCGGCCGCGAGCCAGGTCCCGAAGAAGGCGCCTAGCAGAGCTGTCCAGGCCGACAGGATCAGGCTGTTCTTGAGCGGAATCCAGTACTGCGACCCGCTGAAGATGGCCTTGAAGTTCTGCAGGGTGAGAGCACCGGCGTCAGAGGTGATCGCACCATGGATCACCTCGTAGAGCGGCAGCCCCAGGAAGATCAGGACGTACAGGGTGAACGGCAGCATCCCCAGCCAGGCGACCCCGTTACCTGTGTGCGAACGACCGGTCCCGCGGCGCCTGCGCGCCGCGGGACCGTTGCTTACTGCAATTGCTTCAGAGCCGGTGCTCAAGCCGGGAAGGCCGCGGCGATCGCCGTGGTGGCCTTGGTCGACTGAGCAACCGTGGGCAGTGCCACCTTGCCTGTCACCTTCGGCAGCGCGGCAGCGGCCTTCTTGTTCGCGGTGCCGGCCTTCAGCATCGCCGGCAGCTCGATCGGACGAGCGCCGCCCTTCAGCCAGATGTTCTGACCCTGGGTCGAGTACAGGAACTCCTCCCACAGGCGCGCGGCCGCCGGATGCGGCGCGTACTTGCTGACCGCCTGGACGTAGTACCCGGCGAACCCTGTCCCACTCGGGTCAACGACCTTCCAGTGCGCGGCGATATTGGCCGGCAGGCCATAGGCCTTGGCACTGTTCAGGTAATCCCAGTTGATCAGGATCGGGCAGCTGTGCGCCTCAATCACGGCCGGCGAGTTGCAGTCGGTCGAGTTGAAGTTGCCGTCGGACTTCAGCGTGTTGAAGAAGTCGATACCGGGCTGCACGTTGGTCAACGAACCGCCATTATTTAGCGCCGCCGCGTAAACGGCGTCGGTCGCTGCGGCGGCCTGACCGATGGCGCCGTTAAGCGTCACATCGCCCTTGTACTGCGAGCTCTCGAGCTGCTTCCACGACGTCGGGCACTTCTTGACGACGGTCATATCGCAGCCGAACGAGATGTTTCCACCGTAGTCGTTGTACCAGTCGCCGTTCGACGCCTTGGCGGCCGCCGGAATGCTCATCCAGCTCGCCACCTTGTAAGGCGTGACGTACTGCGAGCCGAACCCCGGGGTGACCGTGAAGGCCTCGCCGACGTCGATGGCGTCGGGCTCGGAGTTGCGGCCCTTGTCCTGCTTGATCGCCTGGATCTCCTGGGCGCTCGTGCCGTTGGGGTTGTAGCTGTGGACCTTGATCCCGTACTTCTTCTCGAACGTGCTGATCTCGATGCCGTAGTTGGCCCAGGTGGGCGGCAGCGCAATCACGTTCAGGGACTTCTCGGCCCTCGCGGCCTTGACCAGAGCGGCCATGCCGCCACCGGCCGTTGCCGACTTGACCGTCGACCAGTTGGTGCTCGCGTTGGCAGCTGAGCTCACGCCCAGACTGCACGCGGCGACCGCTGCGATCGCGACGGCGGGAGCGCCAACGCGCACCTTTGCCGAACCGATCGAGCGACGATACCGACTAAGCATAGTTCTCCTCAGATCTTGCTTTGACTTGCGTTGACTTCCCACAAGGGCCGCAAGGCCCTGGTCGGAAGGTAGGGCATTGCTGGTGTGGAATTGTGACGAAGCTGTCAAGGAGTTGTGACTACTTCTTTATTAGGCTTTGGCGAGCGTTGCGTGATCCGCGGCGAATCATCGCCTCGGAGGCGGCCCCGCTCGGACGGAAACTCGGTCAGGACTTCCGCCAGCGCCCGCTCGAGCCCGCTGTCGCCGACCACTCGCACCTCCAGCGGCAAACCGATCCTCAGGGCCGCCCGGGCGGCCGCCGCACGGTTGGCCTCGGTCGGGCGCTGAGCGAGCCAGACGACGCGCACGTAGTTGCGGAAGTACTCCTCACAGAGGTCGGGGTGGCGGTCGAGCCCGAGCTCTCGCACAACGGTGTGCTCGAAGGTGCGGGCGAGGAAGTCGGTCAGGAAGTATGTGCCCGGCTCCGCCTCCATCTCCCTGCGCAGCGCTTCGCGGGCGAACAGGTCATAACAGTGCTCACCATCGAGCCGTTCGACACCCAGTTCGGCACACACTTCATCGAGCGCCCCGTAGGTGCCGCAGTCGCCGTACGCCACCACAACCCGGTCGTAGCGATCGCCCAGCTGCTCGAATTCATGTCGCACTGCCGGCGGAATCCGCTCGGGCCGGTTGTGCAGGAGCGCCGGGACCGGGTGCACCTCGAGCGCCCAGCCGCGCCGGCGCGCGATCGCCCGCACGTCGAGCGCAAGCGCTCCGCACGCGATCACCGCGACGGTCATCCCGGAAACGCGAGCTGGTCGATGAACAGGTCGTTGAAGTCGCTGCGTCCGGATAGCTCGACGTACTGCACCTCACGCAGGATCGAGTTGGCCTCAGCACGCTCGCGCGCCGACAGCGCGGCGATCTTGGCGCCCTCACCCGCGACGTTGCCGGCCGAGACGATCCGCGGAAGGGCCAGTCTGGGCACGAGTCCGATTCGGACTGCGCTGAGCGGCGTCAGGTAGGCGCCGAAGCTGCCGGCCAACAGCACCTGCTGGATCTCATCGGGCTCGACACCGAGGTCGCTCAGCAGGATCTGCCACCCGGTCGCGATCGACGCCTTCGCGAACTGCAGCTCGCGGATGTCCCGCTGCGAGATGAAGACCGAATCCTCGGGGCCTGAACCGCGAGCTTCGAGGATGAAGATCCGCTCCTTGCCGATCGTCGCGAATCGCTCGGCCAGCACGGGATGCGAGACCGAGGCCGCCTCGGGATCGATGAATCGGCCCGAATGGTCGACCAGGCCGTTGTGCACGAGCTCGGAGACGACGTCGACGAGCCCGGAGCCGCACATCCCGACCGGCGCCACATCACCGATCACCTGCAGCCTGAGCTCGTCACCGTCGATCTTGACGCCCTCGATCGCGCCGTCGGCTGCCCGCATGCCACATTTGATCTGGGCAGCCTCGAAGGCCGGGCCGGCTGGAGCCGCGGTCGCAAGCACACGCTCGTTCGAGCCGAGCGCGATCTCCGAGTTGGTGCCGACGTCGATGAAGAGGCGCAGCCGCTGATCGCGCGTCATCCCGGTGGCCAGCATCCCGGCAACGATGTCGCCGCCGACGTAGGCGCCCAGCGAGGGGAACACAAACGCGTGTGCGCGTGGGTGCACGCTGACGCCGAAGTCAGCCGCGCGGATCCCCGGGAAGCTGTTGGTGGTGACCACAAACGGAGCCATCGACAGCGGCTCGGGGTCGATCCCGAGTGCCAACTGGGTCATGGTCTGATTGCCGCAGACGGTGATCTCATAGACCTCCCGGGGCTCGACACCGGCCTCCTCGCAGACCTCCGCAGTCAGCTCGGCGAACGTCTCATGCGCACGCTCGCGCAGCTTGCCCAGGGCCTCCGGCTCCATCATCGTCGCGGAGATTCGCGTGATCACGTCGGCTCCGAACGGCTGCTGGCGGTTGAGCATCGAGCGCACGGCCAGGGGCTGCCCGGACTCGAGATCGAGCAGGGTCGCCACCACCGTGGTGGTGCCAAGGTCGTAGGCGATCGCATAACGGCGGGAGGTCGTGTCCCCCGGCTCGAGGTCGATCAACTCCTCGTCGACGACCACCGCGGTTACGTCAAAGCCCGATGAGCGCAGAACCCCACCCAACTCACGCAGCACCCCGAGCGGCGCCGTCGGCTCCAGATCATCGATTGCATCCAGGATCCGCTTCAGGTCCGGCCGCTGATCCTCGAGCGTCGGCTCCTCGAGCACGATGTGCCGCTTCTGTACCGACGGTCGCAGGATCACGTGCCGGCCGACGCCGGCGAGGGCAGCCTTCGGCCGCGTCTGCAACGGTGGCACCTCGACAACCAGATCGGTGCGGGCGGCGGCTCTGCAGGCCAGTCGCCAGCCGTCATCCAGCTCATCCTGTGTGAACGCCCGCGGATCGATCGGCCCAACCGGCAGCTCGCCGGATACGACGCGCACCTTGCACTTCTTGCAGGTGCCGTAGCCCCCGCAGGTGGAGTCGATCGCGATCCCGTTCCAGCTGGCGGCGTCGAACACCGGCGTGCCGCTGGGAACACGAACCTCGGCCCCATCCGGCAGGAACTGCAGGCGGACCCGCTCGGAGCCGTCGCTGGGCTCGAGCTCGGCCTCGACGTCGCGCAACGCCTCGCGCCGGCTGACCACTCGCTGAGGCGCGGCTCCGCTCACGACGCGGCCGCCTCCTGCGCCGTCGCCTCCTGCTCAGCCAGCACCTGCGCCGCCGCGAGTCGCGCGCGATGGGCCGCGATCCAGCTGGCGCCCCAGGCGTCGTGGCCGAGCAACAGGTCGGCGGCACGAACGCTCTGCACGCAGACCTCGGCCGTCGACATGATCGCGGAGGTCAGCCCTGCGTCCATCGCAATCGGCAGGAAGGTCGCGTTGAGCGCCTGGCGCTCCGGCAGACCGAACGAGACGTTCGAGGCGCCGCAACACATGTTCACGCCCAGCTCGTCGCGGATCATCCGCATCGCCTGAAGCGTCGTCATGACGCTGTCGGTATCGGCGCCGACCGGCATCGCCAGCGGGTCGATCACCACGTCCTGCGGTTTGATCCCGTAGTCCTGTGCTGCGCTGACGATCTTCCTGGCGTGACGGAGCCGCTCCTGCGCCGTGTGCGGAATCCCGGTCTCATCGTTGGTCAGGCCGATGACGGCCGCGTCGTGGCGAGCGACCAGCGGCAGCACGACCTCGAGCCGGTCGTCCTCCGCGGTCACCGAATTGACCAGCGCGCGACCCTCGTACACGGAGAGACCGGCCTCGAGCGCCTCGATCACAGAGGAGTCGATGCAGATCGGCGCATCGACCGTGTCCTGAACGAGCCGCAGCATCTGAGCCAGGAGCTCGGCCTCATCGACCAGCGGGATCCCGGCGTTGACGTCGAGCATGTCGGCCCCTGCCGCAATCTGCGCCAGCGCGTCGGCCTGGGCGGTGGAGAGGTCGCCGGCCCGCAGCTCCGCCGCAAACGCCTTACGGCCCGTCGGGTTGATGCGCTCGCCGATGATGCAGAACGGCTGCTCGGCGCCAATCGTGACCGTCTTGGTCCTGGAACGCAGAATCGTGTCCATCAGACGAGCACCTTCTCGCGACGGAGCTCGATCAGCTCCTTGGCCTTCTTGACGGCGGTGGATGCGTCGGCAGCGAAGCCGTCGGCGCCGACGGCGTCCGCGTACTCCTGCGTGACTGGCGCGCCGCCGACCATCACGATCACGCGATCGCGCATCCCGGCCTTCTCAAGCGCGTTGATGTTGGCCTTGAACATCGGCATCGTCGTCGTGAGGAACGCGGAGAAGCCGACGACATCGGGGTTGTGCACCTCGATCTGCTCGATGAACGTCTCCGGTGCAACGTTGACACCCAGATCGATCACAGTGAAGCCGGCGCCCTCGAGCATGATGTTGCAGAGGTTCTTGCCGATGTCGTGCACGTCGCCCTTGACAGTCCCCATCAGGAAGGTGCCGACCTGGGCCGACTCGGTGTCGGCCAGCAGCGGACGCAGGATGTCGAGCGCGCCCTGCATCGCGCGTGCCGCGATCAGCATCTCCGGCACGAAGTAATCGCCGCGCTCGAAGCGCGCGCCGACCTCTTCGAGCGACGGGATCAGCGCATCGAACAGCAACCTGTCCGGGTCCATCCCCTGTTCCAGACCCTGATTCACGCCGTCGGCCACAGCCGGCGCGTTACCCGTAAGGGTCTCGTCGTACAGCAGTTGCAGGATCTCCTCATCGGTCATGCCGCGTTTGCTCCTTCCTCGATGTAGCCGAGCCGCTCGCTCAGCCTGTCTGACTCCTGGACCAGTTCCGGCCACAGCTCCTGGATTCGCGCCGGCGTCATGCGCACGGTTGGGCCGGTGATGCTGAGCGCCGCCACCACCTCACCGCTGGCGCCGCGCACCGGCGCCGCGACCGCCGCCAGCCCGAGCTCCAGCTCGTCCACGGCGATCGCGTAGCCGTCGCTGCGGACCCGGGAGAGCTCCGCGCTCAGCGCGTCCCTGCCGACGATCGTCGCCTCCGTGTGCGCGACGATGGAGTTTCCTCCGGCGGGCGCGAGCACACGATCAAATGCCAGGAAGACCTTGCCGTTGGCCGTGCAGTGGAAGTCGACGGTGCGCCCGACCCACTGACCCACGCCAAGGAAGTGGCGGCCGTCGACCTGCAGCAGGTGCTCGACGCCGGCGCTCCCGGGCATCGCGAGGTTGATGGTCTCGCCGCTGAGCTCCGCCAGCGCGTCGAGCGCGGGGCGCGCGACCTCGACGAGGTTGCGCTCGAGCATCCCGCGCTCGGCCACGCGCAGGATCGCGGGTCCGGGGCGAAGGCGTCCGCGCTCCCCGTCCTGCTCGACCAGCCCGCGGCGCTCGAGCGCGGACAGCAGACGTGAGGCGGTGCTCTTCGGCAGGCCGGCGGCGGTGGCCAGGTCGGTGACGGCGACGGGCTCCTCCGCCTCGAGCACGCGCACCAGCAGGTCCGCCCCGCGATCGATCGCCGCCGTTCCCGTGGAGTTTTCAGCGGTAACTTGAAACTGTTGTTCCACAGCGGTTAGGATACGCCGCGGCTCATGTTCGTCAACTCGATGCCCCGTTACGAGATCCTTAGCGAGGAGGCCCTTGCGGTCCTCGATCGCGGCTGGCGCCGGATCGTGTCGGAGATCGGGATCGAGTTTCTGCTGCCGGAGGCGGTCGAACTCCTGCGCGCCGCCGGGCAGATCGTCGAGGACGACAACCGCGTCCGTTTCGATCCCGACTTCATCCTCGAGCAGATCGCCAAGGCACCGAGCGAGTTTCAGCTGCAGGCACGCAACCCGGCAAAGTCGCTCACGGTCGGCGGTGACCACATGGCGTTCGCACCCGTCTACGGCTGCCCGTTCATCCGCGAGGGCGATGTCCGCCGCGACGCGAAGATGGCCGACTTCGAGAACCTCGTGAAGCTCTCACAGGTCTTCGACGAGCTCGACTCCCCGGGCGGCACGATCTGCGAGCCCGAGGACCGCCCGCTTGACTCGCGCCACCTCGACATGGTCTACGCGCTGCAGACACTGACCGACAAGCCCTATATGGGCTCGGTCACCAGCGGCCCGAACGCGGCCGACACGGTGCGCATGGGTGAGATCCTGTTCGGCGGCCGCGATGCGATCGAGCGCGAGCCCGTCTCGATCAGCCTGATCAACGTCAACTCGCCGCTGCGCTACGACGACCGCATGCTCTCGGCGATGTTCGAGTACGTGAAGGCCAATCAGGCCGTCGTCATCACCCCGTTCTTGCTGATGGGGGCGATGTCACCGGTATCGCTGCCGGCAACTCTGGTGCAGCAGATGGCCGAGGGGCTCGCAGGCATCGCGCTCGCGCAGTTGATCCGTCCGGGATGCCCGGTCGTCTTCGGCTCGTTCCTATCCAACACCGACATGCAGTCTGGCTCGCCGTCGTTCGGGACGCCCGAGTCGGGCATCGGCGTGCTGTGCACAGGTCAGATAGCGCGCCATTTCAATCTCCCGTGGCGCGGCGGCGGTGCGCTCAACTCATCGACGGTCGTCGACGCCCAGGCCGCATATGAATCACTGATGACGTTGCTGCCGACGTTCCTGGCAGGCGCCAATTTCGTGATGCACTCGGCCGGCTGGCTGGAGGGCGGACTCGTCTCCTGCTACGAGAAGTTCATCGTGGACATCGAGCTGCTGCGCGAGCTGCGCCACGAGTTCACGCCGGTCGAGTTCGACGATGCCGCACTCGCATGGGACGCCCACACCGAGGTCGGTCCCGGCGGGCACTTCCTCGGCGCCGCACACACGCTCGAGCGCTTCCGCGAATGCTTCTACCGGCCGCTGCTGTCCTCGACTGACAACTTCGACCGCTGGACCCGCCGCGGCGCCCGCGATACGACCGCGCGCGCGTCCGAGATCTGGCGTGAGAAGCTCGACTCCTACGAGGCGCCGGCGCTCGATGATGCGATCCGCGACGAGCTGCAGGAGTTCGTCACGCGCCGGCGCACCGAGCTCGGCGACTGAGGATCGCCGTTCCGGGGCCGGGATTGACGGCCCGGGTAATCTCCAGATGCATGAGTGATATATCAGTGCTCGGGACCCCGGCGAACCAGCCGCCCGCGCTGCTTGCAGACCGCGCGTACGAGGAGCTGCGCGACCGGCTCGTCACGCTCAAGATCAGGCCCGGCGAGCCGATCGACGAAGATCAGCTCGGCCGCGAGCTGCGCATGGGACGTACTCCGATCCGCGAGGCGATCAAGCGCCTGGCGCTCGAGAACCTGGTCACGGTGTTCCCGCGGCGGGGTACGTTCGCGGCGGAGATCAACATCCAGGACCTGGCTCAGATCGCGGACGTGCGCGAGGTGCTCGAGGCGCATGCGGCCGGCCTGGCGGCCGAGCGCCTGACCGATGCTGGACGCAGCGAGCTGGCTCAGCTCATCGCCGAACTCCGCAGCAGCCAGGGCAGCGAGGACATGCAGGTGCTGATGGCGCTCGATACCCGCGTGCACCGATTCATCTATCGCGCCTGCGACAACCCGTTTCTCGAGGAGACGCTCTACCGCTACTTCAACCTCTCCCTGCGGATCTGGTACCTCGTGATCGACCGGCTGCCGCATCTGTTCCAGCGTGTGTACGAGCACGAGGCGCTGCTCGAGGCGATCGCGGCAGGCGACTCCGAGCGCGCTCGCGCGATCGTCACCGGCCACGTCACCACCTTCGAGGACGAGATCCGGAGCGTTCTGTGAGCCACGAGCTCGCGGAGCGTTACGACCACGTGATCGTCGGCGGTGGCGCCGCCGGCTGCGTGCTGGGCGCCCGCCTCTCCGAGGACCCGTCGACGCGGGTGCTGGTGCTCGAGGCCGGTCGCCCCGACTACATCTGGGACGTCTACATCCACATGCCGGCGGCGCTCTCCTTCCCGATCGGCAACCGCTTCTACGACTGGAAGTACGAGTCCGAGCCCGAGCCCTTCATGAACGGGCGCAGGATCTACCACGCGCGCGGCAAGGTTCTGGGCGGCTCGAGCTCGATCAACGGCATGATCTTTCAGCGCGGCAACCCACTCGATTACGAGCGCTGGGGCGCCGACCCCGGGCTCGATCGTTGGGACTACGCCCACTGCCTGCCTTACTTCAAGCGGATGGAGACCTGTCTCGCCGGAGCCGATCAGTGGCGCGGCGGCGAGGGCCCGCTCAAGCTCGAGCGGGGTCCCGTCAGAAATCCCCTGTTCCATGCCTTCTTCGACGCCGTCCAGGAGGCCGGTTACGAGCTCACAGCCGACGTGAACGGCTACCGCCAGGAGGGTTTCGCGGCCTTCGACCGCACGATCTATCACGGCCGGCGCCTCAGCGCCGCACGCGCCTATCTGCACCCTGCGATGTCGCGCCGCAACCTCGATGTTCGTTGCCGCGCCCTGGTCTCACGCGTGCTGTTCGACGGCACCCGTGCGACAGGTGTCGAGCTCCTCGAGCGCGGCGGCGCGCGCCGGACGATCGCCGCCGACCAGGTGACGCTCTGCGGTGGCGCGATCAACTCGCCGCAGTTGCTGCAGCTCTCCGGCGTCGGCAACGCAGGCGAGCTCGAGCGCCTCGGCGTGCCGGTCGTCGCCGACGTGCCCGGCGTCGGTGAGAACCTCCAGGACCACCTCGAGGTGTACGTCCAATACGCATCGAAGCAGCCCGTCTCGGTCGCGCCGGCGATGAAGTATCGAAACCGGCCAAAGGTCGGGCTCGAATGGCTGCTGCGACAGACAGGCCCCGGCGCCACCAACCACTTCGAGGCCGGCGGTTTCGTGCGCGGCGACGACGAGGTCGCCTACCCGAATCTGATGTTCCACTTCCTGCCGCTGGCGATCCGCTACGACGGATCGGCCCCGCAGGGGCACGGCTACCAGGTCCACGTGGGTCCGATGTACTCGAACGCACGCGGCTCCGTGAAGATCGTCTCGACCGACCCCCGCCGGCACCCGGCGCTGCGCTTCAACTACCTCTCGACCGAGCAGGACCGCCGTGAATGGCTCGAGGCGATCGCGGTTGCGCGCCATATCCTCACGCAGCCGGCGTTCGAGCCATTCAACGACGGCGAGCTATCGCCGGGCCCGGGGGTCCGGACCGACGATCAGATCCTCGACTGGGTCGCGCGCGACGCCGAGACCGCACTTCACCCCTCGTGTACCTGCCGGATGGGCGTCGGCTCGGGCGATGTGCTCGATCCGTGGACGATGAAAGTGCACGGCGTCGATGGCGTGCGCGTCGTCGACGCCTCCTCGATGCCCTACGTCACAAACGGCAACATCTACGCGCCGGTCGCGATGCTTGCCGAGAAGGCAGCCGACCTGATCCGTGGCAACACGCCCCTGTCGCCGCTCACTGACGTGCCGTTCTACCGGCACGAGCAGCGCCCCCTCGGGGTAGCTCGGTCCGAGCAGCGTCAGTCCGATCCGCGCGGCCAGCGCGGGAGCCCGTCATCGGGCAGGTCGTAATAGCCGCCGGCCTGCGACACGTAGATGTGACCAACCGGCTCGCAGCCCGGTCTCGCCGTCAAGGGTCCCGGCGGCGATGCTGATGCCCGAATCTCCAGACGCCTCCCAGAACAGGCTCGAGCCGCAGTGACCGCAGAATCCGCGGCGTGCATGGCTGTCGCTCTCAGGGCTGTCTATCCAGCGCATGCCGCTCGATTCCAGCAACTCGAGCTGGTCACGGTCAGCCGAGGTGTAGGCGCCGGTGTTCCCGTGCCAGCGCCGACACTCAGCGCAGTGGCAGATCAGGATCTCGCGCAACGGCCCGCGCAGTTCGTACCGCACCGCTCCGCAGAGGCAGCGGCCAGTGGTGACGCGCTGGTCGCTCTTCGCCGTCATCCGATCACGATCGTCTGCAGGTCCGTGAGCGCCTCGAACGGGTAGCGGCCGCCGACCCGGCCGACGCCGCTGAGGCTGCCGGCACGGCCACCGAACGGCAGGTGGTTCTCCCAGTAATTGGTCGTCTCGTTGATGTTCACGAGGCCGCTGCGCGCCTCGTCGGCAAAGCGCAGCCCCCGTGCCAGGTCGCGGGTGAAGATCGCGGCCAGCAGGCCATAACTCGACTCGTTGGTCATAGCGATCGCCGTCTCCAGCGAGTCGATTTCCACGAGCGGCGCGATCGGGCCGAAGGTCTCCTCGGTTGCCGCGAGCGCCTCGGGCGCGACGCCATCGAGGATCGTCGCCGGCCAGTAGAGCTCGGTCGGGAAGCCGGCGGCCCGCTGGCCGCCGGCCACCACCCTTGCGCCGCGGGCGACGGCATCCTCGACATGCTCGTCCATCTTGCGGCCAACAGCCTCGTTGTTGAGCGGCCCGAGCGTGGTCGCGCGGATCAGCGGATCGCCCAACCGCGCTGCCGCTGCGGTGCGCGCTGCGAGCAGCTCGACAAAATCGGCCCGCACCGCCGAGTGCACGAGGATTCGCTCCCCGGCCGTGCAGCTCTGGCCCGCGCAGAGGAAGCAGCCGACCACGGCCGCGTCAGCAGCCGCCTCGAGGTCAGCGTCCTCGAGCACGACCAATGGTCCGTTGCCGCCCATCTCGAGCAGCAGCCGCTTGCCCGCCGCGCGCTGCGCGATCCGCAGGCCGGTGGCGGTCGAGCCGATGAACCCGACGGCCGCGGTCTGGGGGTGGGCGACCAGCTCGTCGCCCACGACAGGACCGGGACCGGTGACGAAGTTGAAGACCCCCGGCGGCAGGTCGGCCTCGCCCACGCACTGCGCCAGGAGGCCTGAGCAGTACGCGGTGCTCGGCGCCGGCGTCCAGACGACGGTGTTGCCGGCCGCCAGCGCTGGTGCGACAACCTCCGTCGGCATCGTGTAGGGCCAGTTCCAGGGCGTGACGATCGCGACCGGCCCAACCGGTCGACGCATCACCAGGATGCGCTTGCCCGGCACGGAGCTCTCCGGGATCGAGCCCTCGATCCTGACGCCGTCCTCAGCGGCGGCATGCCACATCGCGACCAGCTCGTCGACCTCGTCGTAGGCCTCGCTCAGCGGCTTGCCCTGATCGAGCGTTGCCGCCATCGCGAGCTCGTCGCGATGAACGGCGCAGCGGTCAGCGACACGATGGAGCATCCGTGCCCGCGCGAAGGCCGTCTCGCGTTCCCAGGCGCGAGCGGCGGCTGCCGCGGCCCGCACGGCATCACGCGCGTCCGCACGGGTTCCCTCGGCGACCTCACCCAGCATTTCGCCGGTAACCGGGCTGGTGGCGGCGAAGGTCGCGCCCGCCTCCGCGTCGCGCCAGTCGCCGTCGATCCACAGGCGCGTGCTCACGCTGTCAGCTGCCATCGTCTCCTCGCTTCGCTCGCCCGCCCACGGTTGACCTGGGCGGTGCCGGTGATATATAAGTCTAATAACAGGTGCTTATCCATGCCCGCCAGCACACCAGGATGGCCGCAGCCGGACACGGAACTCCCGCGGGATTCAGAGTGAGCGACGCATGAGTGCGAGAGTGACCAGCGCATGAGTGAGATCCTGGCGGACATCGTCCAGGAGGGGGAACGCCTGCTTGGCCTTGCGCGCGATCAGAGCACGGCGTTCGCGCTGCTGGGCGGAGTTGCCGTGCGTCTGCAGGCGTCTGAGGTGCCACCGGCACTCGACCGCCAGTACAAGGACCTCGACTTCGCTGTGCCGAAGGGCCGCAGCGGCGACGCCGGCAAGCTGCTGGCCGCGGCCGGATATGAGCCCCACGTGATGTTCAACGCGATGAACAGCAAGGAGCGCATGCTGTTCCACGACAATGAGAACGGCCGCCAGATAGACGTCTTCGTCGGCGCGTTCCGCATGTGTCATGAGATCCCGTTCTCCGACCGCGTAAAGCCCGACAGCGACACGGTGCCGCTCGCGGAGCTGCTGCTGACCAAGCTGCAGATCATCGAGCTGAACGAGAAGGACATCCGGGACACGGTGCTGCTGATGTACGGGCATGAGGTCGCCGACCGGGACGACGACGCTGTCAATGGCGCGCGCGTCGCGGAGCTCTGCGCCGCTGACTGGGGCCTGTGGCGCACGATCACCGCCAACCTGCAGAAGACCGCCGCGCACGTGGGCAGCTACGAGATCGGTGAAACCGGGCGGACGCGCGTGACCGAGCGGCTGAAGCATTTGCTGGACCGGATCGAGGCAGAGCCCAAGGGTCGCTCCTGGCGGCTGCGCGCGAAGGTCGGCGACAAGAAACGCTGGTATGACCTGCCCGAGGAGGTGGAGCAGTGAGGATCTTCTTCGCGACCGACGTGCACGGCTCGGAGACCTGCTGGCGGAAGTTCCTGAACTCCGGCAAGCACTACAAGGCCGACGTGATCATCCTCGGCGGCGACATGACCGGTAAGGCGCTGGTTCCGATCATCGCCGACGGTCATGACAGCTGGCATGCGACGCTGCTCGAAAACCGCGAGAACCTCACGGGCGAGGAGCAGGTCACCGCGTTCGAGCACGCGGTCAAACGCCGCGGCTACTACCCGTTCCGGACCGACCCCGACGAGCTCGCCGAGCTCGCCAAGGACGAGGTCCGCTGGCACGCGCTGTTCGACCAGCACATGCTCACGACCGTCGCGGAGTGGATGGAGCTCGCCGACGAGAAGCTGGCGGGCACCGGAATCCGCTGCTTCGTGTGCCCCGGCAACGACGATCAGCTCGAGGTCGACGAGGTGATCCTGCAGGCAAAGACCGTGGAGCTCGGCGAGGGCCGCGTGGTCGAGTTCGACGGCTACCAGATGGTCTCGAGCGGCTGGGCCAACCGGACTCCCTGGGACACCTACCGCGAGGAGGACGAGCCGCAGCTGGCCGAGCGCATCGCGAAGATGGTCGACCAGGTCACGAACCCGCCCGAGCGCACGATCTTCAGCCTGCACTGTCCGCCCTACGGGACCGGGCTCGACGACGCACCCGAGCTGACGGCCGAGATGGACCTCAAGGACGCCGGCCACGCGGTGGTGCCGGTCGGCTCGACCGCGGTCCGGGAGGCGATCGAGCGGTTCGAGCCGGCACTGTCCGTCCATGGCCACATCCACGAGTCACGTGGCACCAAGAGACTGGGCAGGACGCTCTGCGTGAACCCGGGCAGCTCATACGAGCAGGGACAGTTGCTGGGCGCGGTGATCGACATCGAGGACGGTAAGCAGGTCAAGAAATTCGTGCTTACGAGCGGCTGACGGGCCGCCTTTAGTGGATCCTGGCCGAGCGGGAGCTCGGCCGCGAGCTGAGGGCCGGGCGCTGGCTCGGCTGAGAGGAGAGAAGGGCCATGTCGACAGGAGCGAGGGGCAGGCTATGAGTGCGACTACTGCTGGCGGTGCGTTCGAGGAGCGGGCGGTCTTCGTACGCAAGGCGACGGGACTGGTGCGCGGTTGGTCGGTGCGCGATGCATTCGTCTACGCGACATTCGCGATCAACCTGGTAACGCTGGGCTGGTACATCTTCACGTATGCGCCGTTCGTGCCCAACGGCGGGCTGGTGTGGGCGGTTGTCATCTCCGGTGCCTGGCTGATCTTCCAGGCCATCACGTACGCGTCGCTGATCTCGGTGATGCCCCGCGCCGGCGGCGATTACGTCTGGATGAGCCGAATCCTGGGCGGCGGGATCGGCTTCGTGCTCGCGGTCGCAGGCTGGTGGTTCATCCTCTGGTACTGGGTTCCGATCTACGCCAACATCCTCAACGTCGAGGTGCTCGGCCCGCTGTCGGCGATCGTCGGCTGGCACAGCGGCGTCACCTTCTGGGGCGGCCATACGGGCGTGTTCGTCGCGTCGGTCATCACGGCGCTGCTGGCGTCGCTCTTCATCGCGCTCGGCATCCGTACCTACGGGCGGATTCAGAAGATCTGCTTCTACGGCGGCATCTTCGGGCTCGTGGTGACGGGGATCATCCTGCTCGTGACCACGAAGGCCGGCTTCATCCATCACTTCAACGACCAGTCGGCCAAGCTCTACGGCACCACCGGTAACGCCTACGCGCAGACGATCAAGGCCGGCACCTCCGGCTATACACCCACCAGCATCGGCTCCCTGAACATGAACGGGGTGCTGATCCTGATCCCGATGGTCCTGTTCTTCAACCTCTGGTCGAACTGGGGCGCGACGCTGTACGGAGAGGTTCGCGGCGCCTCTGACTTCCGCAAGAACATCTACGCGATGGGCGGGGCGCTGGTGTCGACGACGATCGTCGCCGTGATCTTCTTCCTGCTGTTCGCAAAGACGTTCGGCTGGACCTTCTACATGGCCTCGAGCAACGCCTACTGGGCCGGCACGATCCCGACCGGCGCGTTCGCGTATCCGGCGATGCTGGCCGCGATGATGTTCTCGAGCCCGGTGCTGCAGTTCGTGCTGATCCTGATCATGTCGCTGTGGTTCTTCGGCTGGGTGGGGTCGGTGTTCCTGTCCTCGACCCGCGTCGTGTTCGCCACCTCCTTCGACCGGATCCTCCCGGAGCGGGTCGCGAGCGTCTCACGCAACGGCGTGCCCTACTGGGCGCTTGGGCTGATGCTGCTGCCTTCGATCCCATTGGCGGCGCTCTACGCCTACAGCCCGAAGTTCGCCTCCTACACACTCGACGCGACCCTGGTGATCGCGATCACGTTCCTGGGCACGACGGTCGCGGCGGCGATCCTGCCGTGGCGCAAGCCCGAGATCTACAACGCCTCGCCGATCGCGAAGTACAAGGTCGCCGGCATACCCCTGATCACCGCCGCGGCGGTCGTGTTCGGAGGGCTGCTCGTGTTCGCGCTGGTCAAGTGGTTCACCAACGACGCCTACGGAATCAACAATGTCGATTCGTACTACCTGATGGGCGGGATGTACGTGCTGGCGATCGCGATCTACGTGATCTCCCAGATTGTCCGCAAGCGACAGGGCATCGACCTCGGCTTGGTCTACGGAGAGATCCCCGTCGAGTAGACGCCGCCTTCCAGATTCAGCAGCTCTGCTCCCCCGCCCGCGCGTCCCGCTGGACGGCGGGCGGGCTGGAGGCTGTGGCGGGGGCCGGCAGACGACGGCCGCTGCAGCTAATCCTCGCGCTGCGCGTAGTAATCGCGCCAGATCAGGCGGTAGATCGGGATCTTGCGAGGCAGGTCGCGGACCCCGGGCAGGAACGGCACCAGCACGAACGCGAGACTGAGAACCCCCATCACCGCCATCACGAGCACGTCGGCGTTGTCCGATGTCGAGAACGGCTTGATCTGGTACCAGAACGTGTAGAGCCACAGCCAGACCTGCCCCGGGTAGCTGCCGGTCTCGTTCATCATGCCCCACTGGGTGCCGAGCAGGTGCTCCGCCTGAGCACGCTGGGTCAACGACCCGCCGTCGGCCAGCAGCATCAGGATCTTGGTGTAATCGGTCGAGTAGAACTGCTTGTTGGACAGCAGCGCTCCATCGAGGCCGCCGTTCTGGGCGTAACCGAGCAACGCGTCCATCATGGTCGAGACCGGACCAGAGCTCGCGCTGTCGAGGGCACGAATCCCGCCCGTGCTGTTTGAGGCCTTCTGCAGGGCGTTCGCATAGGCGGTCGTCCATGCCGACCGGGTGTTGGTGGAAGCCGCCCGGTAGCGGACCAGCGCGTTTCGCAGCGTCGGATCGTTGGTGATCGAGCGCAGCGGATTGATCACATAATCGTTCGCGGTGTTGATCGGATGCGCGATCCCGAGCCACTTCTGCAGGTGAATGAAGGCGATGTGCTGGCCGCTCGAGGCGCCGTTGTATGGCGGCCCGTACCCGGCAGTCCCGCTCGTTCCGTCGAGTTCACTCAGCGCGGTGGTGACGAAGTCGACCGGCGTCGCGCGTGACCATCCGCGGATTGTCGTGGGCTTCTCATCGGGGGAGGAGAAGAGGACCGTGAGCACGATCGCCAACAGCGCGACGACCCCCAACGCGATAGTCGCTTCCTTGACGATGTCGTAGTGACGGTAGGGACCGTGGTATTCGCGGGCCGCGTCGTTCAGAGCTCTGGTTCGTTCCCGGTAGCGCATGCTCAGGCAGCCTCACCGGCTTCGGGCTCCGCTTCGCTCGCGGGCGCGCTGCGGCGCCTGGAGTCGAGCAGCTGCTGCATGTCCTCCGGCAGGGGCAGGGGCGGAACGACACCATGCCGCCGGACCAGCAGGACGTGCGCGACCACGAGCGCGACCACCGCGGCCGGCAGCAGGAACACGTGGTAGCCGTAGATCTGGCCGAAGTTCAGGAGGTTGAAGAAGGAGCCGATGCCGACGGAGTTCATCGCGTCCTTGGCCTGCGTGGAGACCCACTGCGCGTCGTAGTTCTCCTGCGAGATGTAACCGGTGAGTGCACAGGGGATCGCGATCAGGAAGCCGATCGCGCCGGTCATCCAGACGCGCGCGCGGCCGCCGCGCCAGGCTGCCATCCAGTACTTGCCCCACAGGTGGATGACCATGAAAAAGAAGAACAGCTCGACCGTCCAGAGGTGCAGGCTGTTGAAGGAATGTCCCAGCGCGCTGTCATGCCACCAGCCAGGACCCTTGAGCGCGAGGACCGTGCCGGTCGCGATGACCAGCACGAGCGAGGTGAGCGTCAGCACACCGAAGACGTAGATCCATGACGCTACATACGCCGGCTGACCGTCGGGCAGCAGCTTCTCGGGCGGTAATGCCGCAACCAGGCGTCTGCGCAACGCAACCGTCCAGGAGCCCGCGGCCGCGCCGTCGACGCCGTCCTCCTCGAGGTTCGGCGCGGACGACGCGCCCTCGTCACCGGTGGTGGCGCTCATCGCCCGCCCCGACGCTTGTTGCCGGGGAACGGCGCCAGCAGTGCCGCCACGAACAGCACCAGCATCAGCACGAGCACGACGATGTTCGGGACCGAGAGCTGGAAGACGCCGACGTGCACGTACACGGCCCTACCGCTGAGATCGAAGATGGCAGCGAGCATGTGCCAAACCTACCGATGGCCGGAAAAGAGATGGATCGGTGGAAAGCTGCAGCGCTCGCACGGATCTATCCCGTATCTCTCCGTAGAAATCAACCGAGCTGTGCATGAAAGCCGCAGAGTGACGAGCGCGCGACGGTCTGATATATAAGTTGTATGAGCAGCTCTAGCGCACCCCTGCCCGCTTCCGGATCGCTGCCGGCCTCCCAGAGCATCGTCATCATCGGCGCCGGGATCGTCGGCAACAGCCTCGCCTACCACCTCACGCAGCTGGGCCAGCGTGACATCACCCTGATCGACAAGGGACCACTGCCGAACCCAGGCGGGTCCACCGGTCACGCCTCCAATTTCATCTTCCCGGTGGATCACTCCAAGGAGATGACCCAGCTGACGCTCGAGAGCATGCGCCAGTACAAGGACCTGGGGGTCTTCATCGAGTCGGGTGGGATCGAGGTCGCGCGCGGACAGGAGCGCATGCAGGAGCTGCAGCGCCGCGTCTCCTCAGCAATCTCATGGGGTATCGAGCCGGTGTCGATCATCTCCCCGCAGGAGGTCAGGGAACTCGTCCCGTTCATCAACGAGCAACTGATCGTCGGCGGTTTCTACACACCGGGTGCGGGTGTCGTCGACTCGCTGCGCGCGGCGACGATCATGCGCGAGCGCGCCCAGCAGGCGGGGCTCACGGTCTCCGCCAACACAGAGGTTCTGGGACTCGACGTCGAGGGTGGCCGCGTGCGCCGGGTGCGCACGGACCGCGGCGACATCGAGGCCGAACGTGTAGTCATCGCCTGCGGCTGCTGGAGCCCGAGGATCGCCAGGATGGCCGGCGCCTCGATCCCGATCGCGCCATCCGTGCACCAGATGATCGACATCGGCCCGGTGCCGCGGTTCGCCGACGCGAAGGGGATGATCGAATACCCGATCGTTCGCGACGTCGATACCAACATGTATGAGCGTCAGGAGGGAACGGGCCTCGAGATCGGTTCCTACGCCCACCGGCCGATCATGATGGATGCCGACGACATCCCGTCGATCGCGGAGTCGGCACTGACGCCCACGGAGCTCCCCTTCACGCAGGACGACTTCGACCCGCAGATGGAGATCGCGCTCGAGCTGATGCCTGAGATCGTCGGCGACGAGTCGGTCGGAGTCAAATACGCAATCAACGGACTGCTGTCGGTGACCCACGACGGGCTGCCGTTGCTTGGCGAGACCCCGGAGGTCAAGGGGCTGTGGTCCGCGGCCGCGATCTGGATCAAGGAGGGCCCCGGATCCGGCAAGACCTTGGCAGAGATGATGGTTCACGGTGAGTCGGAGATCGACGTGTTCGAGTCCAACATCGCGCGTGCCTACCCGTCGCAGAAGACCCGCACGCACGTCTTCGCGCGTGCGGGCGAGGGCTTCAACAAGATGTACGGAATCGTCCACCCGGCCGAGCAGTGGGAGTCTGACCGGGGCGTGCGAGTCCCGCCGTACTACGAGCGGGAGCGCGAGCGCGGGGCCGTCTTCTATGAGGCCGCCGGCTGGGAGCGACCGGTCTGGTATGAGTCCAACGCCGGCCTGCTCGACGAGTACCGCGACCGCATCCCCCTGCGCGAATCCGAGTGGGAGGCGCGCTGGTGGTCGCCGATCATCAACGCCGAGCACCTGGCGATGCGCGACCGCGCCGCGATCGTCGACCTCACCGCATTCGCGATCTTCGACGTCTCCGGTCCGAGCGCGCTCAACGTGGTCCAGCGGCTGTCGATGCGCCAGATGGATGTGCCGATCGGCCGTGTCGTGTACACGCCGATCCTGACGCCGAGTGGCACCTTCAAGCAGGATCTGACGATCATGCGAATGGCCGATGACCTGTTCCGCGTCGTCACCGGCGGCGCCTACGGGATGACCGACCTCAAGTGGTTCAAGGACCACCTGCCGCAGGACGGCTCGGCCCAGGTACACGACCAGACCAGCGCCTGGACGACGCTGGGCCTCTGGGGTCCACGCGCGCGTGACATCCTGGCGTCGGTCTCGCGCGGCGACGTCTCGCACGAGGGCTTCCCGTTCGCCAACTGGCGCAACATCGAGGTCGGCCCGATGGAGGTGCTCGCCTCGCGCATCTCCTATGTCGGTGACCTCGGCTGGGAGCTCTACGTGCCGATCGAGCAGGGCGCCCGGCTCTGGGACCTGCTGGCCGAAGCGGGCGAGCCGCACGGCATGATCGCGGCCGGAAGTGGCGTTTACGGCACAACCGGAAGGCTCGAGAAGGGTTACCGCGCCTACGGCGCCGAGCTCGATGGCGAGTACAACGTCGTCGAGGCCGGGATGGCCTGGGGCAAGGTCAAGGACCAGGACTTCATCGGCAAGCAGGCGCATATCAGCCACCGTGAGGAAGAGCCGGCGGCGATCATGTGCACGCTGACCGTCGACGACCACACCTCGGCCTCCGGTGTCAAGCGCTACATGCTCGGTCGTGAGCCGCTGCTCACGACCGAGGGTGCTCCGATCACTGACCGCAAGGGGCGACGCTCGTACGTCACCAGCGCCGGTTCCGGCCCGTCACTCGGTTCCTACATCCTGATGAGCTACCTGCCGCCCGAGCACGCCAGACTCGGCGAGCGACTGCAGGTCCAATACATGGGCGAGCGCTATCCGGTTACCGTTGCGAGCATCGACTCGACCTCACTCTTCGACCCCGCCAACGAGCGAATCCGGCGGTAGCGTGGGATGGACATCCTTGTCTGTGTAAAGCGTGTTCCGCTGACCGGCGGGAAGATGGTGCTGACCGACGACGAGCGTGCGATCTCGACCAAGCACCTCGGCTTCACGGTCAGTCCGCACGAGGAGTGCGGCGTTGAGGAGGCGGTGCAGATCGTCGAGCGCGACGGCGGCTCGTGCACGGTGCTGACCCTCGGACCGCCCGAGGCCGAGGAGCAGCTGCGCGACATGATGGCGATCGGCGCCGACCGGGCGATTCACCTGGTCACCGACGGCAGCGAGTGGGATCCGCAGGCCACAGCCACGGCGATCGTCGCCGCCATCGAAGCCGACGAGCAGTCATATGACCTGATCCTGTTCGGCAACGAATCCGCGGACGCCGGCAACTATCAGGTGCCGATTCGCGTGGCGCACACGCTCGGCTACCCCTGCGTGACCGCCGTCAAACGGATCTCGTTCGACGGCGGGATCGCCCGCTGCGAGCAGGATGTCCCGGGCGGCCGTGATGTCTACACGGCGCCACTGCCGGCGGTGATCGCCGTTCGCGAGGGTTTGAATCTGCCTCGCTATCCGTCGGTGCCGGGCCGCCTGCGCGCCAAGCGCAAGCCGATCGACAGCTCCTCCCCCAGCGCGGCCGCCGCGCGCCTCGAGATGGTCAAGCTGGTGCTTCCGCCGGACGCCGGCAAGCAGGTGGACGTCCTTGGGCACGGACCCGAAGCGGCGCCGGCGGTTGTCGAGATCCTGACTGAGATGGGGCTGGTCTGATGGATGTCCTGGTACTGATCGAGGCCGCCGAGGACGAACTCTCGCAGCAGGCGATCACGTTCGCGCGCAGCGTGGCGGACGGTGGAGGGCTGAGCGCGGTCACGATCTCAGACGATTACTCGCCCGCCGCCTGGGGCCAGACGCTGTCCGACCTGGTGATCGCTCGCCAGCCGGGAGCGCTGATCGCGCCTGGCAGCGATCGCGGCAATGAGGTGCTCGCGCACGCCGCTGCGATCCGCGACCTGCCGCTGTCGGCCAATACCACGGCGTTTGAAGCCGGAGACCCGCCGACGGTGACCCGCGTGCGCTGGGGCGGCAGCCTGCTCGAACAGGCTTTGCTGCGAGCGCCGACGCTGTTGATGACGGTCGCGCCGTACGCGGTCGCGGCTGACACGATCGGAATCGATGTCGAGGTCGTCGCGGCCGGTGAACACGATCTGGCACTCACGCCAACCGAGCGGGTTGCCGCGAGCACGGGCGGCGTCTCTCTCGAAGATGCGAAGGTGGTCGTCTCCGGAGGGCGTGGCGTCGGCTCCTCGGAGGGCTTCGCAGTGATCGAGGAGCTCGCGGCGCTGCTGGGCGGCGCCGTGGGGTGCTCGCGCGCGGTGACCAGCGCCGGCTGGCGTCCGCATTCCGATCAGGTCGGTCAGACCGGCACCAAGGTCGCGCCCGATATTTACATCGCCTGTGGGATCAGCGGCGCCACCCAGCACATGGCCGGGTGCAAGGGCGCAAAGCGCCTGCTCGCGATCAACGAGGACGGCGAGGCGTCGATCTTCGCCCACGCGGACTATGGCGTGATCGGCGATCTGCACACGGTGTTGCCCGCGATCGTGGCTGAGCTGCGGAAGGCGAGGGGGGCATAGTCTCCCTGCCGGAGGTGATCGCGCTGGCCCTGGCGCTCGCGTTCAGCGGCGCGATCGTCAGCCGGCGCGTGGCACTGCTGACGCAGCTGGTCAGGGATGCCCGGCCCACGGAGCGCCGCGGCGACACGCCGGTCCGCGTCCGCAACGAGGTGACGATCGTGCTCGGCCAGCGCAAGCTGCTTCAGCGTTTCTGGCCGGGGCTGATGCACGCCTTCGTGTTCTGGGGCTTCCTGGTCCTCGCCCCGACGATCGTGATCGCGATGATCGGGATCGTCGACCGCCACCAGACGCTCCCATGGCTCGGCGATCAGGGCTGGTACGCGCTGATGGTCGACATCTTCTGCGTGCTGGTGCTGGTGGGCGTCGGGTCCGCGTTCTGGGTGCGCAAGGTGGTGAAGCCACGCCGGTTCGAGGGCAGCCATACCGGCGAGGCCGACCTGATCCTCGCGATGATCGCGACGATCGTGATCTCGCTGCTGCTCTGGCACGCATCGCGGATCGCGCTCGGCTGGAACGAGTGGCCCGCCTCCTGGTCACCGGTCTCGAACCTGATCTCGCACATCTTCGCGGGCAACGGCACCACGCAGGTGCTGGAGCGCGTATTCGTATGGATCCATGTCGGCACGATCCTTGCGTTCCTCGCCTATCTCCCCTACTCCAAGCACCTGCACATCGCGACCGCCGCAATCAACGTGTGGTTCGGGCGCACGGCCGGTCGCGGTCGCCTGGAACCGCTCCGCTTCGAGCCCGAGGAGGGCGAGAGCGAGGACGATCTGCGGTTCGGCGCCGGCACCGCCGCGGACCTCACCTGGAAGCAGGTGATGGACGCCTTCTCATGCACCGAGTGCGGGCGCTGCCAGGACGTCTGTCCCGCCAGCCAGACCGGCAAGCTGCTCTCGCCAAAGCTGGTGATCATGGGCGTGCGCGACCAGCTGTTCGAGACGACCGACGGCGCTCGGGAGGCAGCGCTGGTCCCGAACGCCGTCCCAGCGGAATCTGTCTGGGACTGCGTCACCTGCGGCGCCTGCGTGCAGGCCTGCCCGGTCTCGATCGAGCACATCGATCACATCGTCGATCTGCGCCGCCATCTGGTCATGGTCGAGTCGAGCTTCCCGGCCGAGGCCGAGCCGATGCTGCGAGACGTCGAGCGCAGCTCCAACCCGTGGGGTCATCCACAGGCGCAGCGCGCAGACTGGGCGGACGAGCTCGATATCCACGTGCTCGAACCGGGTGAGACGGCGCCCGAGTACCTCTACTGGGTCGGCTGCGCGTCATCTTTCGACGAGCGCGCCAAGCGAACCGCCGCAGCGACCGCGAGGTTGCTGAAGACCGCCGGCGTCGAGTTCGCGATCCTCGGCCCGCGCGAGAGCTGCACCGGCGACCCGGCGCGGCGGATGGGCAATGAGTACGTCTTCCAGGCCCTGGCAGAGCAGAACATCGCCACCCTGGACGAGGCGAGCGTGCGCAAGATCATCGCCAACTGCCCGCATTGCTTCAACACGCTCGCCAACGAGTACCCCGACTTCGGTGGCAACTACGAGGTGATCCACCACACCGAGCTGCTGGCGACACTGGTCCGCGAAGGTCGCCTCTCGCCGGCCCGCGCCGATGATCTCAAGATCACCTACCACGACTCCTGCTACCTCGCGCGTCACAACGACGTGCTCGAGGCCCCGCGCGAGCTGGTCGCCGCGATCGGCGCACCGCTGCCGATGGCACGCTCGGGCAAGGACACGTTCTGCTGCGGCGCCGGTGGCGCACACATGTGGATGGAGGAGCGCGCGAGCCCGATCAACGTCGCGCGCGTGACCGAGGCCGCGGACACCGGCGCCGACACGCTCGCGGTCGCCTGCCCGTACTGCACCGTGATGCTCGACGACGGCGTGCAGACGACCGGCAGGGACCTGCGGGTCGCCGATGTCGCGACGCTGCTGGTCGAGGCGCTCGAGCGCGCCGACGGCAGATGAGCGATCATCGAGCACTCCCGTGCCCGCCGTCTCAGTGATCGCACACCGCGGAGTCCACGACACGGGCGCCATCGAGAACACGCTGGACGCGTTCGAGTTGGCCGTTGCGGCGGGCGCAGACATGATCGAACTCGATGTGCGCCGCACCGGTGCCGGCGAGCTCGCGATCCTGCACGATCAGGACCGTGGCGGGGTCAGACTGGACTCGTGCTCACTCGAGGGATTCGATCGGGCCACAGGCTTTCGGCCGCCGCTGTTGGTCGAGGTCCTGTCCTGGGCCAGCGGTCGTATCGCCCTGGACGTGGAGCTCAAGGAGGACGGCTACGCCGAGCAGGTGGCGCCACTGCTCAGCGACTTCGCCGCAGCTGGCAATGGGCTGATCGTGACCTCGTTCCTGGAGCGGTTGCTGGCACGGCTGGCAGAGCTTGCTCCCGAGCTGGAACTGGGCCTGTTGCTGGAGTCGAGCGCGGAGCTCGCCGTGCAGCGCGCACGTGCGGTTGGAGCCCGCGCCCTGCTGCCGAAGGTGGCACTGGTCGACGAGCCGCTGATCGAGGTTGTCACGGCCGCAGCACTTGAGCTGATCGTCTGGGACTTCATGGCCGCCGAGCACGCGCCGCTGCTGGCTGACCGCCGCATCCGCGGCGTCATCACCGACGATGTTGTCGGGGCGCTGACAGGCGCCCGATAGAGAATCCCACTCTTAGACTGTTGATCAAACCCGATCGGAGGTCGACCCCGTGACCGCCAGGAGCGCCGTCGCCGGAGACCTGCGGCGGGTCAACCGCGGAAATCTGCTGCGCCAGCTGTTTCTCGACGGACCTCTCAACCGCATCCAACTCGGGCGCATGACCGGGCTCTCGAGTGGAGGCGTCACCAACCTCTGCGCCGAGATGCTGGACGAAGGCCTGATCGTCGAGGCCGGCTATGAGCGGTCACAGGGTGGGCGGCCGCGGGTGCAACTGGAGGTCAACCCGAGCTTCGGCACCGTGGTCGGAGTCGAGCTCGGCGAGGGTGGGATCAGAGCCGAGTGCTTCGACTTCAGGCTCCGTGCGCTCCGCGTCATCGAGAGTCAGCTGCGCCCCCAGGACCACGAGCCCGGCATCACGGCTGCAACGATCGCGGAACTGGTCGCCGAGCTCAGTGATGACGATCGTCGGCTGATCGGGGTCGGCGTGGCCGTTCCGGGGGCGAGCGAGCACGGGGACAACGGCGCCCAGGTGCAGGCGCCGAGCATCGGCTGGCAGGACGTGCCGCTGGAGCGGCTGCTGGAGGAGCGCCTTGGCGTGTCCGTGTCCGTGGAGAACGGCGCCAAGGCGCTCGGGCAGGCCGAGATGTGGTTCGGGGCCGGCCGTGGCGCTCGCAACGCCGTCGTGACGCTGTGGGGCACCGGGGTGGGCGCTGCGATCTTCGTCGACGGTGCGCTGTACCGCGGTGCCGGCTCGAGTGCCGGCGAGTGGGGTCACACCTGCATCGCCGTGGGCGGTCGTGAGTGCCGCTGCGGCAGTCACGGGTGTCTCGAGGCCTACATCGGCGGCGCCGGCATGCTCGCCTCCTGGCGTGAGCTCGATCCGCGGGCCCCGACGGCCGACCCCGACTCGCCCGACTGGGCTCAAGCGCTGCTGCGAGCGGCGGCCGGCAACGATCAGGCCGCGCTCGCGCTCGAGCAGGCTGCGACCTGCTTCGGGGTCGCAGCGGCGAACCTCGTGAACCTGTTCAACCCGGAGCTGATAGTGGTCGGGGGCGTATTCGGTCTGACGCTCGGACCGGACCTGCTCGAACGCATTCGCAAGGTGATCGCGGAGCAGGCGCTCGAGCGCCCGGCCGCTGACGTCACCCTCGCAATCGGGCGCCTCGGGGCAGACGCGGTGGCGCTTGGCGCCTCGACGCTGGTGGCGGCGGAGCTGCTGGCCGGCGGCGGGATCAGCTGGGGCCGTACTCGCCCCGGGCGACACCTGAGTACCAACGGCCGCTCCGCTTGACGACCCGCTCCTGGGTCTCAAAGTCGACGTAGACGATCCCGAACCGCTTCGAGTAACCGAACGCCCACTCGAAGTTGTCAAGCAGCGACCACACAAAGTAGCCGTCCACGGGAACGCCCTCGTCGCGCGCCTTGAGCGCCGCCGCGGTATGCGTCTGCAGGTAGGCGAGTCGGTCGGGGTCGTCGACGGTACCGCCCTCGCGATGATCGTCGTAGGCGGCGCCGTTCTCGGTCACGTAGAGGGAACGCACCCCGTAGTCTCGGTGAGCGCGCATCAGCAGCTCGTGCAGTCCGTGTGGCCGGATGATCCAGCCCATCGGCGTGCGCAGCTCGTCAGGCTCGTCCACCGGTGCCACGCCGAGCCAATTCGAGTCATCAGCGCGAACCAGGCCGCCGAAGTAATAGTTGATGCCGACGAAGTCCGGCTGCATGCGGATCCGGTCCAGGTCGGCGTCGTAACCCTCGGGCATGTAACGGCGCAGACGATCCTCGATCGCCGCGGGGTAGCGCCCGTGGACGAGCGGCTCGAGGAACAGCGGGAAGTTGCCCCAGGCGTGAGCACGCTCGGCGGCTGCGATGTCCTCGGGGCTGCCGCTGGCGGGCTCGGCCAGGTCATTGCTGAGCGCAAGGCCAACCTCGGCGTCCGGCGCGGACCGCTTGATGATCCTCGCGGCCTCCGAATGCGCGCGCAGTTGGTTGTGGACGGCGCTGAACGCCGCGTAGATGTTCCGCATCCCTGGAGCGTGCTCGCCGGACAGGTGCCCGTGGCTGGCAACAACCCACGGCTCGTTCAGCGTCGTCCAGCGGGTGATGCGATCCCCGAGCACGCCGACCACCGTCTCCGTGTATTCGCCGAACCAGCTCGAGACGTCGCGGTTGGACCAGCCGCCACGGCGCTGCAGCGCCGCCGGCAGGTCCCAATGGAACAGGGTCGGGAACGGCTCGATGCCGGCATCCAGCAGTCCGTCGACGAGGCGGTCGTAGAAGTCCAGCCCCTTCCGGTTGACCGCTCCGGTTCCCTCCGGCAGCACCCGCGGCCAGCGGATCGAGAATCGGTACGCACCCAGTCCGAGCTCCCGCATGAGCGCGATGTCCTGACGCCAGCGGTTGTAGTGATCGCAGGCGACCGCGCCCGTCTGGCCCATGTAGACGTTTCCGGGCGTCTCCGAGAACTCATCCCAGACACAGCGGCCGCCACCGTCCGCGTGCGGAGAGCCCTCGATCTGGTAGGCCGCCGTCGCCGCGCCCCAGAGGAAGCGCGCCGGTCGCCCGGTCGCTGCCGGGGACGCCTGTTCAAGTTCCGTGGCCACTTGTCTGCCACCTTAGCTCACGAACAAAGAAAAGGGACACGATACCCTGCATTCTCATGGGAGAGCGGCGACCAGTGATCGGAATCGCAACGGCCCTCGAGCGCGCCCGGTATGGAATCTGGGAAGGCCCGTGCGTGCTTCTGCAGGTCTCCTACATAGAGTCGATTCAGCAAGCCGGAGCGATGGCGATGATGCTGCCGCCGGATCCCGCTTTGGTCGCAGACCCCGACGAGGTGCTCGACCGCATCGACGCACTCGTGCTGGCCGGTGGCTGCGACATCGATCCCGGGCGCTACGGCCAGGAATCTCACCCGCTCACCACCGGGGTCGTTCCCGTGCGCGACGAGTTCGAGCTCGCGCTGCTGGCACGCGCGCTCGAACGCGACATGCCGACACTCTGCATCTGCCGCGGCATGCAGCTGCTCAACATCCTTCGGGGCGGCACGCTGATCCAGCACCTTCCAGAGGTGGTTCAACACGACGATCACCGTCGCAATCACGGCACGTTCGACGGCAACGAGCATGACGTGCGGCTGACGCCAGGCTCACTCGCCGCGGAGGCGGCCGGCGCCGAGCTGACGATGACCAAGTCCCATCACCACCAGGGGGTTGACGCGATCGGCGAAGGCCTGGTTGTGACGGGTCGCTCAACGGTGGACGATCTCGCCGAGGCGATAGAGCTGCCCGACCGGTCGTTCGCGCTGGGGGTTCAGTGGCATCCGGAGGCCGATGCCACCAGCAACATCATCGGCGCGCTGGTCGATGAGGCACGTCAGAGGATCGCCGTCGCCTCCTGATAGCCGCCGGTCTCGATAGCCGCTCGCACGGCGGCGGCGTGCTCCGGCCCGCGCGTCTCCAGCACCAGTTGCACGGCCGTCTCCTGGATGTGCAGGTCAAGGCCCTCCCTGATGTGCTGCACGTCCACCAGGTTGGCTCCGGTACGCCCGACCAACTCGAGCAGCGTCGCCAGCGATCCGGGCAGATCCGGGATCCGGACCTGCAGCACCAGCCGTCTGCGCTGCTGCGTCTCGTGGCGACGCGCCACCTCGGCCAGCCGGCCTGCATCGACGTTACCGCCGGAGAGGACCAGCACGGTTGCGCCGTCGACCGGGCCGCCGAGCTTGTCCGCCAATAGCGCAGCCACGCCGACAGCGCCCGCGCCCTCGACCACCAGCTTGGTTCGCTCGAGCAGGAACACCATCGCCTCCGCGACATCGTCCTCGCCGACGACGACGATGTCGTGAACCCATGACTGGATCAACGGCAGCGTGAGCTCGCCGGGCCGCTTGACGGCGATGCCGTCGGCGATCGTCCGCACCGACTGAACCGCGATCGGGGTTCCAGCCAGCAACGATTCGCGGAACGGTGCGCAGGCCTCGACCTGGACGCCGATCACCTCCACCTCAGGCCGCACAGACCTGATCGCGACCGCGGTGCCACCAATCAATCCGCCGCCGCCGACCGGGACCACGACCCGCCGCAGATCCGGGACCTGAGCCAGCAGTTCGAGTCCGACGCCGCCCTGGCCAGAGATCACGTCGACGTCATCGAACGGGTGAATGAACTCGAGGCCCGCCTCACCGGCACGTGCAAGTGCGGCCGCAACCGCGTCATCGACCGTCTGGCCGGTGTAGCGGAGTGTCGCCCCGAGCGCCTGCACCGCCTCGGACTTGGCGATGGGCGCGGCATCGGGCATGAACACCTCGCACGGGACCCCCCTCGCGCGGGCCGCGCGAGCGACCGCCTGTGCGTGGTTTCCGGCGCTTCCGCACACGACTCCGCGCGCCGCCGCGTCGCCCAGCGCGGCAAGCTTTGCGGTTGCGCCGCGCAGCTTGAAGGAGCCGGTCCGCTGGAGGTTCTCGGCCTTGAGCACGACCTTCGTCCCGGCCCGATCGGAGAGTGTGCGAGTGGTCACAACCGGCGTCTCGCGCACAACCTTCTCGCCGGCCCGCGCGGCGCGCTCAATGCTCGCGTGCGTTACCTCAGTCGCCAAGCGCGACCACCGCGTCGATCTCCACCTGCGCGCCCTTGGGTAGAGCCGAAACCGCAACCGCGACGCGCGCCGGCGGATCGCTCTTGAAGAACTTCGCGTAGGCCTCATTGACCTGGGCGAACGCGGCCATGTCGGTCAGGTAGACCGTGACCTTGACCGCATCCTCGAGCGAACCACCCGCGTCGGACGCGATCGCTCGCAGGTTCTCGAGGCATTGGTGCGCCTGCTCGGCGGGCGTGCTGCCGACCAGCTCGCCCGTCGCCGGATCGGCAGAGATCTGGCCGGAGATGAAGAGCAGCTCGCCCCTTGCCCGCACGGAGTGTGAGTACGGTCCGATCGCGGCGGGTGCGGACGGGGAATTGACAGCGACTCGATACACGGAGCCCTCCTATGGATCCTGAAACGTTGTTTCGTGCCTACGCTGACCAATCGTGACAGCAACGAGCGAAGCAGGCGTCCGCGGCGGCCCGTTTACGGCGTTGGCCGTGCGGCCCTACCGCTGGTGGTTCGCCGCACAGGTGCTATCGGCCTCGGGGCTGATGACGCAGATGGTGGCGATGGCGTGGCTGGTGCTGAGTTGGCACGGCAACGGGCTCGAGCTCGCCCTGCTGTCGACCGCAGGGCTCGGACCGATGCTGTTGCTGGGCGCCTGGGCGGGCTCGTTGGTCGACCATCACGATCGCCGCAGGCTGCTGATCTGTACGCAGGCGCTGCTCGCAGCGTTCAGCCTGCTGCTGTATCTGCTGGTCGCGAGCGGTGCCGCCGACTACGCCCTGCTGCTCGCAATCACGGCCGCGAGCGGCACCGTCAACGCGGTCGACGGACCGGCACGACAGATCTACGTGCTCGACCTGGTAGGTGAGGAGCGGATCGCCGGTGCGGTAGGCCTGTATGAGGTGATCCTCAACCTCTCGCGCGTGCTCGGACCCGCGCTCGGGGGAGTGCTGCTTGCGCTCTCGGGACCCGCCGCCTGCGTGTTGGTCAACGCGCTCTCGTTTGTGGCGCCGCTGGCCGTGCTGCTGCGCTTCAGGCCTGAGCGGCCGAGGCGGCCGCGCCAAGCGGGCGCGGGCCGCCCCCGAGCACTTGACGGCCTGCGCTACGCCTGGTCACGCCCGCTGCTGCGTTCCTCGCTGCTGCTCGCTGCCGCGTCTGGAGTCCTGTTCAGCCCGACGCTGCTGCTGCCGCTGCTGGCCACACGTGCGTTCCACCTCGGCGGTGGCGGCTACGGTCTGCTGCTGGCGCTGTTCGGGGCGGGCGCCCTTCCGGGTGCGTTGCTGGCCGCGCGTCAGCAGCCGACCGGCACGCGCGTCCGGCTGCTGGCGACGCTCACCGGGTTGTTCATGGTGATCGTCGCCACAGCGCCCGACCTGCCGATTCTGTTCATCGGCATGTTCGCGACAGGAACGGCGTCGATCTGGATGATCGCGGCCGCCAACGCGCTGGTGCAGCTGCGAACCGCCCCGGAGCTGCGCGGTCGGGTGATGGGTGCCTGGACGATGGCGCTGCCGGGCACGATCCCGCTGACCGCGCTCGCGGCCGGTGTGGTCGCCGACCTCTGCGGGGCGCGCACGGCGTTCGCCGCCGCCGGCCTGATGATCGCCGCGATCGCGATCGGCTGCTGGAGCAGCTTCGCCGCCGGGTAGCGTTGTCGGCATGAACAGGCTCGCACAGGAGACCTCGCCGTACCTGCGCCAACACGCCGACAACCCCGTCGACTGGTACCCGTGGGGCGATGAGGCGCTGAATCGCGCGCGTGAGCAGGACAGGCCGCTGCTGGTCTCGATCGGTTACTCGGCCTGCCATTGGTGCCATGTGATGGCGCACGAATCGTTCGAGGACCCGGTGATCGCGGAGCTGATGAACGAGCGCTTCGTGTGCGTGAAGGTCGATCGCGAGGAGCGGCCCGACGTGGACGCCGTCTGCATGGCCGCCTGCCAGGCGATCAACGGCAATGGCGGCTGGCCGCTGAACGTGTTCCTGACGCCCGACCAGCAGCCGTTCTTTGCCGGCACCTACTTCCCGCCGTTGCCGCGCCCCGGGTTACCCAGCTGGCGAATGGTGATCGAGGCGATCGGCGAGGCCTGGCGCGAGCGGCCTGACCAGATGCGTGAACAGGCTGCGAGGCTCACCGAGGCCGTCCGCGCCAGCGCGGCGGTCGCATTGCCCGGCGACGCCAGCGTGCCTCAGTCCGTGATCGGTGACAGCGTCGGCGCGCTCGCGCAGATGTTTGACCGCGACCACGCAGGCTGGGGTGGGGCGCCGAAGTTCCCGCCGCACTGCACGCTCGAGTTCCTGCTCGCCGCCGGTGACCGGGAGCTCGCCCCCGCGACCCTGCGGGCGATGGCCGCCGGTGGCATCTACGACCAGGTCGGCGGCGGCTTTCACCGCTACGCCGTCGACGCGACCTGGACGGTGCCGCACTTCGAGAAGATGCTCTATGACAACGCCCTGCTGGCCCGCAGCTACCTGCATGGCTGGCAGGTGACCGGTGAGGCGCGCTTCGCCGAGGTCTGCACGCAGACGCTCGACTGGGTGCTGCGAGAGCTGGGTGGCCCCGAGGGCGGCTTCTGCTCGGCACTCGATGCCGACTCAGAGGGCGTGGAAGGGAAGTTCTACGTCTGGACGGCGGAGCAGCTGGCCGCCGCGCTCGGGCCCGAACTCGCTGTACCTGCGCGCAGCCACTTCGGTGTCAGCGGACCGCCCAACTTCGAGGACCACGCCTGGGTGCTCGAGGCGCACGGCTCGTCGCCTGCGCAGCTGCCGGAGATCCGCGCGCGGCTGCTCGCGGCCCGGGAGCAGCGAATCCGCCCCGGGCTCGACGACAAGCGTCTGACCGCCTGGAACGCGCTGATGATCACGGCGCTCGCTGACGCCGGCGCCGCCCTTCAGCGTGATGACTACCTGCAGGCCGCCGGCGATTGCGCGAGCTTTGTACTGGATCAGCTGCGCGACGCCGATGGCGGGCTGTTGCGAACCTGGAAGGACGGAAGCGCGTCAATCCCCGCCTACCTCGAGGATCACGCCTACCTGCTGCAGGCGCTGCTGGTTCTCTACGAGGCCAGCTTCGATGAGCGCTGGTACGTCGAGGCGGTGGCGATCGCCGACACGATGATCGAGCGCTTCGGGGACCCGGAGCACGGCGGCTTCTTCACGACCGCCGCCGAGGTCCCACACCTGGTCGGCCGCCGCAAGGACCTCGACGACACGCCGATCGCGTCTGGGAACTCCGCGGCGGCGCTCGGGCTGCTGCGGCTCGCCCGCCTGTCCGGCGAGCCCACGTACGAGCGCTGGGCGACGGGCGTCCTGGCCCTCCACGCTCAGATCGCCGTGCGCCACCCGACCGCCTTCGGGCAACTGCTCCAGGCCCTCGATCTCCACCTTGCGACGCCGATCGAGGTCGCGATCGTCGGCGCCGGTCCGCTGACCGGCGCCCTACGCACCCGCTACCGCCCCCACGCCGTGCTCGCCGGCACCGACAATGACACCACCGACGGGACCGCCGTGCCGCTCCTGCGCGAGCGCACGACGGTCGGTGGCCTCCAGGCTGCCTACGTCTGTGAGCGCTTCGCCTGCCAGCTGCCGGTGACCGGGGTGGATGCTCTGGAGGCGCTCCTGAAGGGGCCGGCTCAGCGGAGCCAGGCCCCGAACTGAAGCGGTTACAGGACCGGCAGGTACCGCTCGAGCTCCCAGGGGGTGACCTGGACGCGGTAATCGTCCCACTCCTGGCGCTTGATCTCGATGTAGCGGTTGAAGGTGTGCTCGCCGAGCGCCCGCAACACAAGCTCCGATTGGGCCGTCAACTCGATCGCCTCGCCGAGGTTCTCCGGCAGCTGCTCGATACCGAGCCGGCGGCGCTCCTCGGGTGAGAGGTAGTAGAGGTTCTTCTCCATCGGATCCGGCAGCTCGTAGCCATGCTCGATGCCCTCCAGGCCCGCCTGCAGCAGCACGGCGAAGGTCAGGTAGGGGTTGCACGCGGGGTCGGGGCAGCGCAACTCCATGCGGGTGGCGCGCTCCTTGCCGGGGTGGTACATGGGCACGCGCACAAGCGCCGACCGGTTCCGGCGCGACCAGGCGACGTAAACGGGCGCCTCGTAGCCGGGCACGAGCCGCTTGTAGGAGTTGACCCACTGGGCGAAGATCGAGCTGATCTCACGCGCGTGCCGAAGCTGGCCGGCGATGAACGCCTTGCCGATGTCCGAGAGGTTGTAAGGGTCCTCGGCTTCGAAGAAGGCGTTGCGTCCATCGCGGAAGAGCGACTGGTGCGTGTGCATGCCGGAGCCGTTCTTCCCGAACAGCGGCTTCGGCATGAAGGTCGCGTGGCAGCCGTACTTCAGCGCGTACTCCTTGACCGTGATCTTGTAGGTCATGCAATGGTCCGCCATCGCCTGCGCGTCGGCGAAGCGCATGTCGATCTCATGTTGGCTGGGGCCGACCTCGTGATGGGAGTACTCGGTCTCGATCCCGAGCTGCTCGAGCCCCAGCACCGTGTCGCGGCGCAGATCGGAGCCGGCGTCGAGCGCGGTCAGATCGAAGTATCCGCCCTCGTCGAGCACCTCCGTCGACTTCGAATCCCTGAAATAGAAGTACTCGAGCTCCGGGCCGACGAAGAAGTTGTCGAACCCCATCCCCTCTGCACGCTGCACGGCGCGCCGCAGGATGTGGCGCGGGTCGCCCTCGTAGGGCGTGCCCTCCGGCGTGCGAATGTCACAGAACATGCGCGCGACCGCGTAGTCACCGCCCCGCCACGGCAGGATCGCGAACGTCTTCGGGTCGGGGACGGCGATCATGTCCGATTCCTCGATCGCGTTGAACCCGGTGATCGATGAGCCATCGAAGCCCATGCCACCGTCGAACGCGTCAGCAAGCTCGGTGCTGTTGATGCTGAAGGCCTTGAGGCTCCCGAGGATGTCGGTGAACCACAGGCGAATGAAGCGAATGCCGTCGCGCTCGACCCGCGCGAGCACGTCCTGTGCGGTCAGTTCAGGCGTGGCGCTCATCGCGGCGGAACCTTACTTGTTCCTGGCGCGCGCGGATATGTCCCGGTGGCCAATCAGACCGCTGCGTGCGGCCGGAGCCAGCGGCGCGCCCAGTCCTGCAGCTCGTTCAGCGCCGGGCCGAGCTCGCGCCCCATGTCAGAGAGCGAGTACTCAACCCTGACCGGAGGCCCGGGGTGGACGAGCCGCTCGACGATCCCACGCGCCTCGAGCTCCTTCATGCGCGCCGACAGCAGCCGGTCGGACAGCTCGGGGACCGCCTGACAGATCTCTGAGAATCGCAGCGGGCCGTCCATCAGCACCTGGAGAATCGCGCCCGTCCAGCGGCGTCCCACGAGCTCCACCGCCTCGTGGTACAACGGGCAGCAACCGCCTGCGGTCCCCGCGGGTTCCGGTCCGTCGTCCGGTGCCGCGCCCTCCGACTGAGCTCCTGCCTCCATCGCAGGAAACTCTACGCGGCCTTGAGGATGCGCGACTCCTCGGAGGAGCCATCGAGCGGCACCTCGCCGGCGACGTTCACCATCGCGGTGAAATCCTCGAGCGCCACCGCCGCGATCGCCTCGAGCAGCTGCTCGTCGTCCCAGCCGGCCTCGCGCGCCTCCTCGTGCAGATGCATCGCCGGGCGTCCATCGTCCAGCAGCGCGCGCAGGTACCGAAGCAGAGCGGCCTCGCGCTCGTCGCCCGAGTCGAACTCGCGCGCCAGTGCGATCTCATCGAGACCGAGCCCAGCCGCACGCGCGCCGCGCGTGTGAGTGCTGATTCCCGGCCCGGAGCCGCGATGCTCTGAAACAGCGAGGCCGATGCGTTCGAGCGTCGCCAGGCTGAGGCTGCCGTGACGCAGCTCCGAGCGGAAGCGCGCATATGCGCGCAGCGCGGCCGGCGATCCGGCCAGCACGCCCAGGAAGTTCGGCAGCTGACCTCCGCCGGAGAGGGCGCCGCGCAGCACTGGCGCCGAGCGCTCGGGAGCTGTCAGCTCGTCGTGGATCTGAAATCTGCTCATGGTCGTCTTCATGTG
Organism: uncultured Conexibacteraceae bacterium; assembly: GCA_963848435.1. Lineage (GTDB taxonomy): Bacteria > Actinomycetota > Thermoleophilia > Solirubrobacterales > Solirubrobacteraceae > Palsa-465. The sequence continues at coordinate 912,722 of CAWKDQ010000012.1, forward strand.
TGACTCTCCGTTCACAGGTCCTTTACTTTCGTGACCTGCTTACTGTAGATAAGTGTACGCGCAGCCCTGGGGTGCGTCAAGGACGTGGCCCCGCGGGGGCTCCAAAGCGTTGTAAGGTCTGGACTCATGAGGCTGAGCAGGCGGCGCAGGGCGATGGTGATCGCGATCTTCCTGGTGGTGGCGGAGGCTTTGGTCCTGCGCAGGCGCCAGGGCACGCTGATCGGGACGCACACGATCGTCCGCTGTCGAGACGGCCATCTGTTCAACACGATCTGGATCCCGGGCGCTTCGGTCAAGGCGATCCGCCTGGGCCCGTGGCGCGTGCAGCGCTGCCCGGTCGGCGCTCACTGGAGCGTTGTCACGCCGGTCCAGTTGGACGCACTCGATGACGCTGAGCGCGAGCTCGCGCTATCGCGACCGGACGTACGCCTTCCCTGACCGCTAACGGGAATGGATCGGCTGGCGTGAAGCGCGGCGATGGCACCACCACGCAGCCGTCCGCGAACAGTGGGCGCAGAAAGGCTGCGACCATCCTGGACGTCGCGGCTGAGGCCGGCGTTTCCAAGTCAACGGTCTCGAATGTCGTCCGCGGCGTCGCGGAGATTGCCCCCGACACGCGTGAGCGGGTGTTGAAGGCGATCGAGGCGCTCGATTACCGGCCCAACGCGATCGCCCGACAGTTCGTCAACCAGCGAACCACGACACTGGGCGTTCTCGTCGGCGACCTGACCAACCCGTATTACGCGCGCATGGCGCAGGTCGTCGAGCGCGCAGCCTTCCGCTGCGGATACACGACGATGTTCTGCAACATCGAGGACGATGACGCGATGGCTGCGGCGGGTGTCGACTCGCTCCTGAGCCAGCGAGTGGCCGGGATCGTGCTGCTTGCCCACGTCGACAGTGGTTCTGCCGCCTACGGTTCACTCCAGCGGGCCGGAGTGCCGATCGTGTTCCTTGGGCTGAGCGAGTCCTGGGGGGACTCGGTGGGGCCGATGGATCGCAGGGGAGCTCGCATCGCCGTCAACCACCTCATCGAGCTCGGCCACACGCGGATCGCGTACGTGCGCACACCGCTGGTCGAGCGCAGCAGCGACCGTCCGCGTTACGAAGGCTACCGCGACGAGATGCGCCGGCACGGCCTGAAGACGCTGCCGCCGCACCTCTGGACACCAGGCTCGGATGTGGTGGTCGTGAGCCGCCGGGAGGCACCTCTGGTGGAAGCGCTGACGGGGCCCCGAGCTCCAACTGGACTGTTCGCCTCAAACGACATCGGAGCCGTGGCGCTGATCGACGCATGCGAGTCGGCCGGCTTGGAGGTTCCAGGTGCCATCTCGGTTGTGGGCTTCGATGACATCGCGATCGCGGGATTCGGGCGCATCGCACTGACGACGGTCTCTCAGCCGCTCAGCTTCCAGGCCGAGCAGGCCGTCAGCTGGCTGCTCGAACGTATCGAGGATCCGACGATCCCACCGCGACACAAGCAGGTGCCGGTCGAGCTGCGGGTGAGACGCTCAACTGGCCCCGTGCCGGCTGAGGTACGCCCCTCAGCCTAGAAGCGGGCGCTGCCTGCGTCGCTGCTCGAGGTATTCGGCGTGGGCGGCCTGCGTGCTCTGGAGCTTGGAGGTCTGCGCGACGGGCACGTCCCACCAGCTCTCACCGTCGGGCCCGTAGCTGAACGGATCAGAGCGAATATGGATCAGGGTTGCTGAATCCCGGGCCTTGGCGGCCACGACCGCCTCGCCGAGTTGCTGCGTCGCCTCGGAACCCGGCTCGACCTCGATCACGTGGATGCCGTAGCTGCGCGCATTGGCCGCAAGGTCGACGACGCTGAGCAGCTCGCCGGATTCGAAGTTCCGCGCAGCCGTGTCGAGATACCGGTAGCGCGTGCCGAAGCGCTGCGAGCCGACCGATTCCGACAGATGCCCGATCGAGGCGTAGCCCTCATTCTGGATCAGGACGACGACGATCTTGATGCCTTCCGCCACGGCGGTTGCGAGCTCCGAGTGCAGCATCAGATAGGAGCCGTCGCCAACCATCACGATCACGTCGCGGTCGTCGCCCAGGGCGTCAAGGCCGCGTTTGACGCCGAGTCCGCCTGCGATCTCATACCCCATCGTCGAGAACGCATACTCGACGTGATATCCCAGCGGGTCACGGACCCGCCAGAGCTTGTGCAGGTCGCCCGGCAGCGATCCTGCCGCCTGCACCAGCACGTCGCGCGGATCGCTCGCCGCCTGGATCGCGCCGATGATCTCCGCTTGACCCGGGAGCTCCGCTCCGGTGGGCGTCAGTGCCGCATCGGCGACCGCGTGCCATTCACTCCTCTCGCGGTCGATGCGCTCCGCGTACCCGGAGCTCACGTGGTGCCGCTCGAGCAGTCCCGAAAGCTGCTGGAGAGTCTCGCGGGCATCGGCGATCACCGGCAGCTGGGTGCCGTGCTTGTATGCGTCGAAGGACGCGACATTGATGTTGATGAACCGCACCTCAGGGTGCCTGAAGGCGCTGCGGCTGGCGGTGGTGAAATCGCTGTACCGGGTGCCGATCCCGATCACGAGGTCGGCCTCGGCGGCGATTCGGTTGGCTGCTGTCGTGCCGGTGGCGCCGATGCCGCCCAGGTATTGCGGGTGGTCCCAGTGCAGCGCCCCGCCGCCGGCCTGGCTGGTACCGACGGGGATGCCGGTTCCTTCGACGAAGCTCCGCAGTGCGGACTCGGCGCTGGAGTAGATGACGCCACCGCCCGCGACGATCAGTGGTCGCTGCGCCGCACGGATCGCCTCGGTCGCGGCCGCCAGCGCCCAGGCCTCCGGCAGTGGGCGCCGGATATGCCACTCGCGATCCTGCAGGAACTCGAGCGGAACGTCGATCGCCTCGGCCTGCACGTCCTCAGGCAGCGCGATCGTCACCGCACCGGTATCAGCCGGATCGGTGAGCACGCGCATGGCCGCCAACGCGATCGAGTACAGCTGCTCGGGTCGTTGGACGCGATCGAAGAAGCGTGAGAGCGGGCGGAAGGCGTCGGTGACCTGCATGCCGAGGTCATGCGGCTGCTCGATCTGCTGCAGCACCGGATCGGCGACACGCGTGGCGAAGGTGTCACTGGGCAGCAGCAGAGCCGGCATTCGGTTGGCGGTCGCCAACGCAGCACCCGTGAGCATGTTCGCCGCACCGGGACCGACTGAGGTCGTCGCTGCGAGCGTCGCGCGCCGGCGATGGATCCGCGCGAACCCGACGGCCTGATGCACGATCGCCTGCTCGTTGCGAGCCTGGTGATACGGGAGCAGTCCGGGATCACTGACGTTGTACTGCTTCAGCGCCTGGCCGATCCCGGCCACATTGCCGTGGCCGAAGATCCCGAGGATGCCAGGAATCGTGCGCTCGCGAACGTCGCCATCGACCGTCCACTGGTGAGCGATGAACTCGACAAGCGCCTGCCCAACCGTCAGCCGTCGGGTTCGCATCGCCTCACCCATCCGTCTCATCGGCCTGCCGGTAGGGAAGCCTGGGGTCAGGTCCGGCGGACTCCCATCCGGCTCGAATCCACGTCTGGCTGGGATCGTCTGAGAACATCCACACCCGCTCGGGTCCCGGTCCCGCCATCACGTTCAGGTAGTAGAGGTCGTATTCCGGCGCCGCGGCTGCCGGACCGTGGTAGCCATACGGCACCAGCGCTATGTCCCCGGTGCGGACCAGCGCGCGAGTCTCGATCTCACCGGCGGCCGAGGAATAGGTGGCGAAGCTCGCAAACGCGTCCGCCTCGGCCGGTGCGCTGCTACCACGGGCTGGCGCAGCCTCGAAGTAGTAGATCTCCTCGAGCTGCGACTCTCGGCCCGTCAGGTCCTCGTCATGCTTGTGCCCGGGGTGCGAGGACCAGTTTCCCGCCGGAGTGATGACCTCGCAGGCCAGCAGCGCGACGGCGTCCAGACCGCCGGCCGTACCGAAGTTGTGCACCTGTCGCGTGTCGCGACCGCCACCGCGAATCTCGACCGGAACCTCGGACCGGGCGAGGTAGCGGCTCGGTCTGCGTACGCTCGTCGCGGCCTCCGCCACGGCGACGCGTCCGCCGCCGTCGCCGTGGCAGTGGCCGTCTCCCGTGATCGTCACCGCGGTTCCGGCACCCAGGTAGAGCACGTCCGTCGGTCCCTCGAAGACGCCGCGGCGCCCCTCGAGCAGTGTCGAGGTCCGGACGTCGTCGCGAAGCTGTCGATGATCGACCCGGAAGCCGCCCGCCAGCGGTACAACCATCCGCTCGACGTCTGCGGCCGGCAGCGCCACCGAGCCACCGTCAAGCGCGGCGACATGTATGCCGGTGTACCTCCAGCTCGGCGTCGCGCTGTCCACCACGGACTCCCAGCCGTCGCGGGCGAGCGAGCCTCGCGGAAAGAACCACTCGTTGTACACGGCCATCTACACCGCCCTCTCCTCCATGTCCTGCCCGGGCAAGCTAACGGTTGCGGTGGAGGCGATGCCGCGGATCTAATCGTTCTCCGGGAAGCCGAGGTTGATCCCACCATGTGACGGGTCCAGCCAGCGACTCGTGATCGCCTTCAGTTGCGTGAAGAATCTCACGCCCTCGACCCCGTGCGCCTTGGTGTCGCCGAACATCGATTGCTTCCAGCCACCGAAGCTGAAGGTCGCGACCGGCACCGGGATCGGAACGTTGATGCCGATCATCCCGACCTGGATGTCGCGCTGGAAGCGCCGCGCAGCGCCGCCGTCGTTGGTGAAGATCGCGGTCCCATTGCCATAGGCGCCCGAGTTGATCAACTCCACCCCGGCCTCATAGGTCGGCACCCTCACAACCGACAGCACCGGCCCGAAGATCTCCTCTCCGTAGACCCGGGAGCTGGTCGGCACGTCGTCGATCAAGGTCGGCCCCAGCCAGAAACCGTCGGCCTCACCGTCGGGCTCGACATCGCGACCGTCGACAACGACCGTCGCGCCATCGTGTGTGGCGATGTCGATGTACCCCGCCACCTTGTCGCGGTGCTCGCGGGTGACCAGCGGCCCCATGTCGCAGCCGCGTCGACCGTCGCCGGTCCTCAGCGTCTGCATGCGGCTCGCGATCTTGCCGACGAGCTCATCGGCCACGGGCTCGACGGCGACCACGACCGAGATCGCCATACACCGCTCACCGGCCGAGCCGAACCCGGCGTTGACGGCACTGTCGGCGGTCAGATCAAGGTCCGCGTCGGGCAATACCAACATGTGATTCTTGGCGCCGCCGAGTGCCTGTACACGCTTGCCGTTACGCGTCCCGGTCTCATACACGTAGCGGGCAATCGGAGTCGAGCCGACAAAGCTGATCGCCTTCACGTCGGGGTGCTCGAGCAGGCCGTCGACCGCCTCCTTGTCGCCATTGAGGACGTTGAACACGCCGTCCGGCAGGCCGGCCTCCTTCCACAGCCGCGCCACCCAGATCGCCGCCGAGGGATCCTTCTCCGACGGTTTGAGCACCACCGTGTTTCCGGCCGCGATCGCGATCGGGAAGAACCACGCCGGCACCATCGCCGGGAAGTTGAAGGGGCTGATGATCCCGACCACGCCAAGCGGCTGCCGCGTCGAGTACACGTCGATCCCGGTCGAGACCTGCTCGGAGAACTCGCCCTTCAGATGGTGTGCCAGACCGGTCGCGAACTCCACCACCTCCTGCCCGCGGGTGATCTCGCCGAGCGCGTCGGACAGAACCTTGCCGTGTTCCGCAGTGATGATCTCCGCCAGCTCGCCCTTGCGCTGCTCGAGCAACTCGCGGAACCTGAACAGCACCGCCTGCCGCCGCGCCAACGACAACTCGCTCCAGGCCGGAAACGCGGCGTTTGCGCTTCCGATCACAGCCTCGATCTCGGCCCCGTTCGCAAACGCGACACGTTTGGTCATGACCCCGAGCGCCGGATCGAACACCGGTCCGGTGCGCCCGCTGCTCGACGGCAGCTCCGTGCCCGCGGCCCAATGCGGGACAACCGGAAGCGCAGGCGCATCGGTCGCAGTCGTGAAATCAGGTGCAGTCTGGGTCATGGCAGCTCTTTCCGCTCTCAATGGTGTCCGAGAGACGCTAGCGACACCGCTCGGCTACGTAGCTCAAAGGTACGCTCAAGCCGCGTCGGAGACCATCCCGGAAATTGGTGGTTTCCAGGGCGCCGGGGTTCCAGGGCGCCGGGGTTCTAGGGCGCCGGTACGAGAACGTCCCGCACGAGCGCGTCCAGCTTCGCGTCGGCGTCCAGGAACTGTCGCAGGGTTACGCGCGTGGCGCCAAAGTCCAGGAAGTCGGCGGTTGTCATCCCGTCGGGTTCGTATGCCTGGCGGAAGTCCGCCAACCGCTTGGTGAGGGTGTCGATGATCGGCTGGCTGACCGGGACATCGATGCGTGACTGCGCCGGCAGCTGGTTCTCATTGATGCGCAGCTGCCAATCGAACGGCGGCGACACGACCAGGTCACCGCCGACCAGCTCTGACCAGTGCAGACCACTGCGGAACGCCGCGCCCAAGAGGCGCGACCGGTAGCCCCGCTCCTGGAAGATTCCGTACGCGCGCTTCATCACGGCGACGCCCGCCCAGTCGAGATATCCCGGCTGCAGAAGGATTCGTTCGCTTTCGGCCACGTGCTTGAGCCAGTCATCCAGCCTGCCGCCCATGATCGTGACGACCGAGCCGAACTCACGCTCCGGCAGGCCGTCCGCGGCACGCCGATTGAGCCCGCGCTCGATCGCCTCGGCAGCAGCGAGCGCCTGCGGCACCGTGAATGACACGGTCACATTGACGCTGACGCCGCGATACGTGGCCTCCTCGATCGCATCGATGCCGACCGCCGTGGCCGGCAGCTTGACGATGATGTTGTCGGCAAGCTGCGAGAAATGGATGGCCTGCTCGACCAGCGCGTCGGCGTCCCGGTGATGGCGCGGATCGGTCTGGATCGAGAGGCGGCCATTGCGGCCTCCAGAGTCGCGAAAGGCCGGCTCGAGCAACTTCGCGGCTGTGATCGAGAGCTCCTCCACGGCACGCCATCCGATCGCCGACTCACTCCAGGTCGGGTTTTCGGCGGCGATGGCGGCGATCCGCGGCGCCCAGGCGTCGAGGTTCCGGCTGATCGCGGTGTAAGCGATGACCGGATTGCAGGTCGCCCCCACAGCGCCGAAGCCGATCGAGCGAGCGAGCTCCTCAGGATCGGCCGAATCGTTCCAGAGCGCGGTCTGCGGGAATTCGCGCGTCGCGCGGAGCAGTGCGCTCGCGCCGGCCTCCGAGTCGGGCGTGGGCGGGTTCATCGGCGGACAGTCATCGATCGGAGCGTTACCGGGACGCGCGGTCAGTGCGCGATACAGGCGATCAGCAGTACCACCCCGAGCAGCACCGCCCACATCGCCGTACGGTCCGGAGTGAAGCCGGCGCGCTCGTGGAAACGGAGATTCGAGGATCGCGAACGACGGCGCGCAGGCGGGATGTAGCGGTCATCCCCGCGGCCGGTGATCACGACGGTGCGAGCACGTTCGCGATTCCACTCGTCCATCATCTCGTCAAAGTGGCTGTGGACCTGCGTCGGCTGATCCCATGCTGAACCCGGGTCGGCCGCCGTACGCTGGTCGGCTGCTGCACGCTGGTCGGCCGCGGCACGCGGGTCGGCCGCTGCACGCGGGTCGGCCGCGGCACGCCGGTCGGCCGCCGGCTCGGGTTCCACGACGGCGAGGCGATGGTCGCGCGGATCATCGCCTGCGGTTCGGCGGCTGTCGGCGCGGCCGGACTGACGGGTATCGACACGGCTGGGCCGGTGGTTGTCACCGGTGATGCGCCGGCGCGGCCGAGCCGGTGGCTCGGACCAGCTGAAATCCTCGTCGATCAGCAGCGGTCGCTCCCTGTCGACCTGCTGCCAGTCGGTGAAAGTCGACCCCGATGGCGGCATGTGAGATCGCGTCCTCTTTCTCTCGTTCCGGTGCTTACGGGGTTAGCTGACGGGCTCGCGCCGAAAGAGCGGCGCTACGCGTACCTGACCGCGATTCACCCCCGAGGCCTAGGCCCCAACAACCTGGGTCCCCCGTTCCCCAGCCGGCCTCTTCAGGCGACCGGGCGGGAATTCAGCATTTGACGTAGCGGCGAGCGTAACAACGTGCCAGGACGGAAGCGTGGCAGTCGCCACAAACAGGCCCGCACTTTGCGGAATTCCACGGCGGTGGTTTAGAAGGTCTTAGGATCAGCGCTCAGCCGGCCGGTCCCGCGCCCCGCGACCACCGTCGGTTCGGCGCTCAGCCAATCGGTCCCGCGCCCCTGCGACCACCGTCGGTTCGGCGCTCAGCCGGAAGCTTCGGGAGAAAGGGGGCATTTTCGCCCCCTTTCTCCCCAAACCTCCCAACGAACGAACCAACACCCAGCGCGGTCAGAGGCGGACCGCACGAACGGCCAGCATGGTTGGACCGCACGAACGGCCAGCAGGGTCGGACCGCACGAACGACCAGCAGGGTTGCGGAAGGACGGGGGAGGCTAGGGGTGGCCCGCGACCCTGGCCACGAACGCAGCCAGATCCTCAGCTTGTCGGCCCTGAACAAGGTCCGCCGGCATCGTGCCGTAGCCCAGGCAGGTGTTGGCCTGACTGGTCGACTGTTGTAGACAGCCGTTGGCGATCGAGTTCAGGACAACGGCCTCGCTCGGCCTCAGCGTGTCGAGGTTGGGACCCGTCTTGCCAACGGAGTTGTCAGCCGCGAGCGTGTGGCAGACGCCGCAGTGCTGCGCGAAGAGCTCCCGGCCGACCTGCTCGGATGCCGTCAGCGTGACGCCACCGACCTGGGCGTTGGACTTGTTGCGGTTGCCGATGATGAAGAGCAAGGGCACACAGACGAGAAACGCGACATAGACCACCGCCAGAGTCGTGTTCAACAACCGCGACCCCGAACGGCTGGTGGTCTGCAGAGCGTCGCTGATGCCGCTGAAGCTGCCCCTGGACGCGCCGTATCCGATGCCGACCGCGAGCGCCGTGAAGACCACGGCGATGATGATCACGCCAACCATGTGCCGCGCACATTATCGCGCGGGCGGGCGTCTCGTCGCGCTGACCAGATGCTGCTCGGGTCCTCAGCGCCGGCGTCCAGCCGCGAAGCTCATCACCGGTGGTGCCACCGCGCGGAAGTTGTCCACGTCACCGCTCTCCCTGGCCGCCGCCCCCTCCCGCCTGGCTGCCGCTCCCTCCCGCCCGGCCGCCGCTCCCTCCCGCCCGGCTGCCGCTCCCTCCGAGGAGGCGAGCGCCCGCTCCTCCGCACGCACCCGCTCGTCGGCAGCAGAGAAGTCCTGTACCTGGGCGACCAGCCCACCCGGCGCATCCACGGAGGTGATCCGCTTGACCAGGATGTTGATCGCGCCGCCTGCTGAGGCATGGCGCTCCAGCTTCCCCTCGACCAACAGCAGCGGCTCGGTCCGAACCACCAGTCGGTGGCGTTCGTAGACCGCTGGGGGAACGACCAGGTTGATGACCCCGAACTCATCCTCGAGCAGCACGAAGACCACCCCGCCCGCCGTGCCGGGCCGCTGCCGTGCCACCACCAGTCCGGCGATCCTCACGCGCGAACCGTGCGCGCACCGAGACAGGTCGCGGCTGTCCAGCATCCCCTCCGGCAACCGCGGACGCAGCAATCCCAACGGATGTGAGGTGACCGTCATCCCCAGCGTGTCGTAGTCCGCCAGCAGCGCCTCCCAACCGGACAGTCCACGCAACGCCGGCGCCTCAGGCAACGCGAGCGGCAGCGCCAGCTGCGTGCCGCCGCCGGCAACGCCCCGCGCAGCCGTGGCGACACCCAACTGCCAGAGCGCCAATCGCCGTCGCGACACCCCTCCTGCGGCCAACGACACCGATGCCCCTCCGTCGGCTGCCACCACCTGATTCCCCGCCACCAGCGAATCGCACGCCCCCGACCAGGCCAACAGGTCCAGCGCCGGCGCGCCCACCCCCGCGCGCGACGCCAGATCCGCCAGATCGGTGAACGGCCCGCTCTGCTCACGCTCGGCAACCAGCGCCTCGATCTCCACACGGCGCACGCCGCGGATGTACCCGAGCCCGACCAGCACTCGACCGCCGGCGCCGATCGAGCACTCGACCTCAGAGGAGTTGACGTCCGGGGCAACCACCTCCATCCCCCTCCGCATCGCCTCGTGCACGAGCGCATCCGGCGGGTAGAAGCCCATCGGCTGCTCGTTCAGCAACGCGCACAGGAACTCCGGCCCGTAGTGCACCCGCAGCCAGGTCGACTGATATGCCAGCAACCCGAAGGCGGCCGCGTGCGACTTGGGAAAGCCGAAGCCGGAGAAGCCCTTGACCTTCACGAACACGCGCTCAGCGGTCTCGGCATCGACCCCGTGCAAGCGCATCGCACCCTCCACAAAGCGTCGGTGATGGGACTCGATCGCCTCCTCGGAGCGCTTACGACTCATCGCACGCCGCAGGTCCTCGGCCTCGCCCGGACGGAACCCGGCGAACGCCGCCGCCACCTCCAGCACCTGGTCCTGGAAGATGATCGCCCCGAGTGTCTCGCGCAGAGCCGGCTCAAGCGACGGGTGCTCGTAGGGCACCTGGAAATCCGGATCGACGCGCAGCCGCTGGCGCCGCTCGATGTAGGGATTGACGGCGCCGCCCTGAATCGGTCCGGGGCGCACGATCGCGACCTGAATCGCGATGTCCTTCAGATTCTCGGGCCGAGTGCGCAGCAGTGACTGCATCTGCGCCCGGCTCTCGATCTGGAACACACCAGTCGTCTCAGCGCGCCGGATCGCTTCATACGTCGGCACATCGTCGTGGGGAATTCGGCTGAGGTCGATCCGCTCGCCCCGGACCTTCGCGATCAGCTCGACGCAGCGCTCGACCGCCGACAGCATCCCCAGTCCCAGCAGGTCGATCTTCAGAAAGCCCGCGTCGGCGCAGGAGTCCTTGTCCCATTGGACGATGTACCGCCCCTCCATCGCCGCCGGCACAACCGGACAGCAATCAACCAGCGGCCGTGTGGCGATCACCATCCCGCCCGGGTGCTGCGAGAGGTGCCGGGGAAGGCCGTGTGCCTGCGCCGCCAGCCGCTCCAGCCATGCCCAGCGACCGGTCAGCGGCGCCCCGCCGCTGGCGGTCTCGATGTCCCGCCCGACCCCGCGCGCGTCCCAGCCCTCGCTGCCGCGCGCGACCCGTTCGATCTCCCCCGGCGGCAGTCCCAGCACCTTGCCAAGATCGCGAATCGCTCCCCGCGCCCGGTAGGTCGGGAAGGCCGCGACCAGAGCAGCGCGATCGGCGCCGAAGCGCTCCGATACGCGCGGGATCAACACCGCCCGGATGTCACGCGGGAAGTCGAGGTCGATATCGGGAAGTGCCTTCAGGTCCTCGCTCAGGAAGCGGCCGATCGCGAGCTCGTTGGCGATCGGATCCACATGCGAGAGACCGGTGAGATAACACACGATCGACGACACGCTCGAGCCCCGGCCGCGGCCCGGCGGCAGGGTCGCGCGCGGTGAGTCAGACGCCATTCCACGCACCTCGAGCGCCACCTCGCGCGCGAGTTCGAGCAACTCGTGGTGCAACACGAAGAATCCAGCGAGGCCCAACTTCTCGATGATCCGAAGCTCCTGCTCAAGGCGTCCCGCCGCCAGCCCATGAACTCTCGACGGCTGACCGTCGTAGCGTGCGTGAAAGCGCCCATCGCACAGCTCACAGAGCTCGCGCAGCTTGCGCGGATCCTCAGCCCCTGGGTAGCTGTAGATGAGGTCCCTGCATAGATCGAACTCGAGCGATTCGGCCACCCGTGAGGTCTCTGCCACAGCCTCCGGATATTCGGGGAAACGGGCCGCCATGGCCGCCGGTGCAGCCAGCACGTGCGTGAAGTTCCCGCGCCTGTCGGGCTCGGTGGCGTCGAGCGTGGAGTGCAGCCGCAGCGCCACGAACGCGTCCTGCAGCGGTCCCCGGGTGCGCGTATGCGCGTGCACGTCTCCGGTCGCCACACACCGGAGCTCCAGCCGCCGTGCCAGCCACTGCAGCCGCCGGTTGCGAGCGCGATCACCGGGCAGATAGGGGCGTTGCAGTTCGATCCGCATCCGCTCCTGCCCGAATGCGTCGCGCAACCGCGCGAGCGTCGGCTCGTCCTGCACCCCGCGCGAGTGGCATCCGCTCAGGCAGACGAGGCCCTCGGCGTGGGCGAGGATGTCTTCGAGGGCGACCGACGGTTGCCCGGGGCTACTGGCTAGCGTGCCAGTAGCCCCGCCGGAGCGCCCGGCCGGCCGCTCACGTGTCTTCGCGTACGCGCGCGTGAGCAGCCGGCAGAGGTTCGCCCAACCGCCCGCGTCGCGGACCAGCAGCGTCAGGTGGCGGCCGTCGTCGAGGTCGAGCTCTGCCCCGTGCAGGGCATGCAGACCAAGCGCGCCGGCGCTCTGCGCGAACTCCATCGAACCGGAGACCGAGTTGTGATCGGTCAGCGCGAACGCCTCGTACCCGAGCTCGAGCGCCGTGTTCACGAGCTCCTCTGGCAGCGAGGCGCCGTCCAGGAACGAGTAGGCCGAGTGGGTATGCAGCTCCGCGTACATCGAACGTATGTTCGCATTAAGACCGGAAGGAGCCCTCCCGGGGATGGCTTCCCCCGCTCGAGATTACGAAATTCAACGTCCGCCTCTTGACAAGTTAATAGCGGCTGCTAATTTATCCTCTTAGTTAGTACTCACTAAGAAACTCTTTAGAGGAGCCACGCCAGATGCCACCCACAGAAGCCGCCGCCCGCAACCGCATCGCGACCCTGGTCGTCGTTTCCGTCGGGCTGTTCATGGTCGTCCTCGACAACCTGATCGTCAGCGTCGCGCTGCCGAGCATCCACCGCGACCTGGGCGCGTCGATGCAGTCGCTCGAATGGACCGTCAACGCCTATGTGCTCGCCTACGCGGCGCTGCTGCTGACGGGCGCCGCGCTCGGCGATCGCTTCGGTCGCAAACGCATGTTCATCAGCGGCATCATCCTGTTCACCGCCGCGTCGGCCGGATCCGCGCTGGCACCGGACACGGGCATACTGGTCGCGACCAGGGCACTGCAGGGCGTCGGCGCGGCGATCGTCACCCCGCTCACGCTGACGCTTCTGGCCGACAGCTTTCCCGCTGAGAGCCGCGGTCTCGCGCTCGGCGTCTGGTCCGGGATCAGCGGCATCGCGGTCGCGCTCGGTCCACTGGTCGGCGGCGCCGTGATCCAGCTGAGCTCGTGGCACTGGATCTTCTGGATCAACGTGCCGGTCGGGCTGGCGCTGGCGCCCACCGCCGCCCGCATGCTGCATGAGAGCCATGGCCCCGAGCGAGGCCTCGATCTTCCCGGTCTCGGGCTCGCGTCGAGCGGCCTGTTCGGACTGGTGTACGGCCTGATCCGCGCGCAGACGATCGGCTGGGGCGCGCTCGAGGTGGTCATCTCGCTGGCGATCGGAGCCGTGCTGATCGTGGGCTTCGTGCTCCAGGAGCTGCGCACGCCCGATCCGATGCTGCCGATGGAGTTCTTCAAGCGACGCAGCTTCACCGTCACCAACGTCGTCTCGCTATCGATGTACTTCGGGATGTTCGGCTCGATCTTCTTCATGAGCCAGTACCTGCAGAACGTACTGGGCAACACACCGCTCGAGGCCGGCCTGAAGCTGCTGGTCTGGACCGGAGCGATCATGGTCGTCTCACCAGCTGCCGGCTACTTCTCAGAGCGGTACGGCAGTCGCGCGTTCATGGTCACCGGGTTGACACTGCAGGCGATCGCGCTCGGCTGGCTGGCCCTGGAGGCCTCCGTCGACCAGTCCTACGCAAGCATGCTGGTGCCGTTCGTGTTCGGCGGAAGCGGCATGGCGCTGGTGTTCGCCCCGGCCGCGAGCGCCGTGCTCGCCTCGGTGCGCACCGACCAGGCCGGCCAGGCGTCCGGCGCCACCAACGCGATCCGGGAGCTGGGCGGCGTGCTCGGGATCGCGGTGCTCTCGACCGTCTTCTCCAACCACGGCAGCTATGCCTCGCCACAGGCGTTCGTCAACGGCCTGCAGCCGACGATGTGGGTCGGCGCCGCAGTGCTCGTGGTGGGCGCGCTCGTCGCTCTGGCCTTCCGGTTCGACACGCGCACCGAATCGAGTCGGGCTGAGTCCCGAGCGGGCGTGACGCAGCCCGAGGCGAGCGCCGCCGGTTCCAGCCGCAGGTCTGCCGGCATCTCCGCCCCCACCACCGCGTAGGATCGAGGTGTGTCGAGCACGTCGAAATCGTCGAGACCGCGCGTTCCGGCGGCCGAGCGCCGGGACGCGCTGATCGCAGCTGCGATCGAGGAGTTCGCCGACGGCGGTCTGCACGGCACGCCGGTGGACCGGATCGCGCGGCGAGTCGGGGTCGCGCAGCCGTACGTATTCAGCCTGTTCGCGACCAAGCGTGACCTCTTCCTGGCCGCGGTCGAACGCGGCTTCGAGATGGTGAGCGACCTGTTCACGCAGAGCGCCATCGATTTCCGGCGCGAGCACCCAGATGGCGACTACACCTACGAGGAGATCCTGGGCGCGCTCGGCGACAGCTACATCGAGCTGCTCGCCACAAATCGGCCGAAGCTGATGCTGCAGCTCCAGGCATATGCGGCCTGCGACGACGAGCTGATCCGCGAGCGGGTCGGCGCCGCCTATGAGCGCCTCGGGTTGCACATCCGCGACCTGACCGGCATCGACGAGGACCAGCTCAACGAGTTCCTGAGCACGGGTATGTGGCTGAACGTGCAGGCGGCGATCGGCAACAAGGACCTCGAGTCCGCGTGCGACTGGATCCGCCGTCGGCGCGAGGCCGGCACCGGCACCGGCTGAACTCAGACGCATGCCTCGCAAGTGGCCAGTGGCGGCAGCGCTGCTCGTCGTCGCCCTGAATCTGCGCCTCGGAGTGGCCGCGGTTCCGCCACTGCTCAACCAGATCCGCGCCACCACCGGTCTGAGCGCGGCCGGAGGCGGTCTGCTGACGGGCCTGCCGGTTTTCTGCTTCGGCGTCGCGGCGCTGGCGGCGCCAGGGCTGATCAGGCGCTTCAGCATGGGCCCGGTGGTCACGATGACGATGGTCGTGGTCGTCTGCGGCTCCGCGCTGCGACTGATCCCGCCACTTTTCGCGCTGTTCGTCGGCACGGCTGTGCTGGGTTGCGGGATCGCCGTCGGCAACGTGCTGGTGCCCGGGCTGGTCAAGCGCGACTTCCCGACGCAGCGCGTGCTGATGACCGCGCTGTACTCGGTAGCGCTCGCGGGCGGGGCCGCGCTCGCATCCGGTCTCACGGTGCCGATCGAGCACGCCACCGGCGTCGGCTGGCGCGTCGCGATCGCGCTCTGGGGGCTGGTGGCCGTGGTCGCGATCGGGCTGTGGGCGCCGCAGGTGCGCCGTGAGCGGCAGCGCGCAGGTGGTGGGATCGAGGGCGAACCGGTCCCCGGCCTCTGGCGCGACCCGCTCGCCTGGTGCGTGAGCGGTTTCATGGGCCTGCAGTCGTTCGGCTTCTACGCGACCTTGAGCTGGCTGCCGACGATCCTCGAGGACCATGGAATGTCAGCCGCGCACGCCGGCTGGATGCTCTCGTTCGCCACCTTCTTCAGCATGTTCGGCGCACTGACGGCGCCGAGCCTCGAACGTCGCATGCACCGGCAGAGTCTGCTGGTCGGACTCTGTGTGCTGCTCTGCGCCGGTGCGTACGTCGGACTGATCGCGTCGCCGGCTTCGGGCACCTACGTCTGGTGTGCGCTGCTCGGCCTCGGTCAGGGCGCGCCACTCGCGCTCGCGCTGGGCTACATCGTCGACCGCTCGCCTGACAGCAACCACGCCGCGCACCTCTCGACGATGGCTCAGAGCGTCGGCTACCTGATCGCGTCCGCGGGGCCGTTCGTGATGGGCGCGCTCCACGGGATCTCCGGGAGCTGGACGCTGCCGCTGGCCATGCTGCTGGTCGCGCTGGTCCCGATGCTGTTCACAGGGATCGCCTCGGCGCGGGATGGGTACGTGCTCGCCGGAAATCAGCCGTCTAGATCTTGACGAGATCCTGTACCGGATCGATGCTCCAGCGCCTCGCGACCTGCTCGAGGCGCTCGCTCATGTTCCAGCCGTCAGGACGCTCGTCACCCACAAACTCAGGATTGGCGCCCTTCAGTGCCATCGAGCCCGTGTTGTCACCGATCGCGCGGATCGCGTCGATGTCGTCCTGTGTGAGCCGCTGCTGCGCCGGCAGGCCGGCCAGCTCAGCGCGTTTGTCCTCGACCGGACGCGCCCGCGGACCGGCCTCCTGAACCAGCGTCGGCACGACCGCCTTCACCGCCTCGTGCGAGAGGTTCCACTGGCAGGCGAGTTGGATCGTCGTCAGGCCGGCGCGATCCGCGAGCGGGCGCATGCGCTCGATGCGCTCATACCCCGCCTCGATCCAGCCCTGCGGGCGGAAGCTGCGATGGTCCTGGCGCCCGAGTTCCGTCCCTGGCGCCAGATCACCGTAGAACAGACCGCCGTAATCGACCACCCGCGTGATCACGTCGATGCCGTTGCGTGCGGCCGCGCCGAGGCACAGCTCGCCCGGCCATGGCTCCAGCGGGTTGAGAATCACCATCGCCCAGTCGATGCGAGCGCCGAAGCGCTCGAAGCAGTCGATCAGGTCGAGCGTGAAGCCGTTGGCAGGACCGGGTGCCACGCCGATCTTTCTGGTGAGGCCAGCCTCCTTGAGCGCCTGCAGCCCGTCCCAGACTCGCTCGTCGGTGTAGCCGATGCGGTCGGGGTTGTGCAGCAGCAGCAGGTCGAAGCTGTCGATGCCGCAGCGCTCGAGGCTGCGTTCGGTCGCCATCCGCAGGTAACCCGCGTACTCGTCGGGGCCGCGCAGGCGCGAGTCGGTGAAGCGTGGGTAGCCCTTGGCGCCATCGCGCTCGCCCTCATAGAAGTCGTGTCCGACTGCGCCGACCACGCAGACCTCGTCGCGACCGAGTCCGCTTGCCTGCAGGCCGCGACCCAGCCAGGTGTCGGCCTCGCCGCCGCCGTACACGTCGGCGGTCAGCACGGTCGGGATCAGCTCGTCGGGCGTGATCAACCGCAGGAAGCGATCATCGTCGAGCGGTTCGCCGAAGTGCATGAAGCGGCCTCCGCTCCAGGTGCCGAGCGCGGCGCGGGTGGGGTCGAGGGGCATTGCGCCAGATCTTAGGGCTCCGCGCCCGAGCGGGCACGTGACCCAACCGCTCGAAGCCGTGGGAGAAAACATCAGAGGCGACACACTTATCCCCGCCGCTCGAGCGGGCACGGATCGGGAAATCGCGACAGCCTCGAGCGATTTCACTGAAAACCGCTGATTTTCAGGAGCGTTCAGTGAAATTGGCTCAGGTGCGGGTGATTTCCGTGTTTGAGCATGCTGTCCGGTGGCCACCTGGCAACGTCCCGTCCGCTGTGACTGCGGAGCCGCTCCTCACCGCTGGCGCCACCAATTTCGGGCGATCAGGTCGTGGAACACGACCTGATCGCTCCCACCGGTCGTCACCACCTCCCAATACCGGCGCCGCAATGGCTCCTCCGTCCACCAGCGATCCTCGAGCAGCCATGTCTCGCGCACAGCATCGACCTCGTGCCCGTCGACGTTCAACGGCCGCCCGTCCGCGTCGGCGACGACGCGCGCGGGCCGTGGCACCCCGAGCCTGCGCGTCCTGGTACTCACCGCTCGAACGGCGCCAGCACCGAGCGGCGCTCAGGAAAGCGTGAGTTCGGATCGATCTGCAGGACACGCAGGGCGGCGTCGGGACCGGCGGCAGCGCGCACCTGGCGAACCGCCTCGCGCAGGCGCCCTGCCCGTACCCGTGCCGGCTCCTCGAGCAGCGCCTGCTGGTCAACGGTGGGCGGGCCGAAGCGCTCGACCGTCAGCATCAGCTTCTGTGCGGGCGCCGGCAACAGCTGCAGGCGCGGCGTCAGCGCCAGCCGCATCCGCGCCGGATCGCTCAGCGCCTCACGGAAGCTGACGTGCTCACGCCAGGTACCCCCATGCTCGACCAGCACGGCGGAGAGCACCATCGTCCGCAGCGTGCGACCACGCCGCTCACGTCGGGCCAGCAGCCTGTCGATCAGCAGGCCGAGCGCACGCTCGAGCTGCTGGCCGCTCGATATCTCCGGCAGCTCGAGCGATTCGCTTACGACCTCGCCCGGCTCGCGCGGACGCAGCGGACTGTCGGCACCGAGCGCCAGCCGCTGGGCATGCAGGCCAGGCTTCCCGAAGCGGTCGGCCACCGCCGCCCGCGGCAGCGCCGCAAGCTCTCCGAGCGTGTCGATCCCGAGCCGCTGCAGCGCCTCGGGCAACATCGCCAGTTCAGACGTGCCGCGCAGCAGCTCGACCGGCATCGGCGCCAGGAACTCACGTACCTGCGCTGCGCCGCCGGCGAGCACCAACGGACGCCCCACACGCGCACGGGTGGCCGCCGCCAGCGCGGCGAAGCGGGTCGACGCGACCCCGAAGCGCGCAGGGGTGCGGATCGCGCGACGGGCGGCGGTGAGCACCGCCTCAACGTCCCGCTCGCCACCGTACAGCCGCAGCAGACCGCGGGCATCGAAACAGGCCAGCCCCGGTCTCAGCGGTTCGACTGCCGCCCCGATCGACTCGAGCGCGATCAGCGTGTGCTCCCAGCGCTCCTGCACCCCCGCCGGATCGGGTGGGATCAGCGTCAACCGCTGGCAACGGGCCAGCGCCTCACCTAGGCGCATCCCGGGGACGATCCCGAACGCCTCGGCAGCGGCCGAGACCGCACCGATCGACTGACTCCCCGGCTCGGGCGCCACAGCGGCCGGGATCCCTAGCAGGTCCGTGCGCGTACCGGCCGCGACAGTCAGCTCGAAGCGGGGCAGCAGGATGCAGATGATCAACTTGGCGGCGGCAGGCAAACCGAACATATGTTCGCATCGTTCGCGAGCAGGCGCAACCTCGCGAGCAGGCGCAACCTAATGGTGGTGCTTACAAGAAAGTTCCGAGAGCCTGGATTGCCGACGCGGTTCCCAGGCAGCCTGCAGGTGGACAGCGCGCAGGCTGGAAAGCCCTTGCGACAGTTCACCAGACCATCGCTCCACTGGGATGTGGCTCAGCCCTCGGACGGCGGCAGCAGCCGCGGCGTGGAGAGCGACTGTGCAGCCTGCTGGAACGCAGTGGTCAGATCGCTGCCGGCCACGATGTAGTCCTTGCTCGCGCTGGCGATGTTCTGCATCACCCACCAGTCGTTCTTGCCCCTACCACTGATGCCATTGCCGTTGTCCGAAGCCGCAGTATCAGGACACGACGCGCCGCTGCTGCCGTAGTCAATCGCGTACACCGTCGTGCCGGCGGCCGTCGCCTGCTGCGCAGCGTAGACCGCATTGCCGCACGGAGCGCTGTCGGTACCGCCGCCCGAGAAGCTCGGCTCATTCATGCCGCCGTCGCTGACCACGATGATCACGTTCTCGACACCGGGCTGCGCGTTCTTGGCCAGCAGGTACTGGGCCTCCGTGATCGCCCCGGCGAGATAGCTGCCCGCGCCACCGATCACCTTGAGTCCGTAGAAGCCACCGCCCGGCCACGAGCCCGCGTTGTAGGTGGTCGAGATCGTGTTGGCGACGTTCCAATACGGCTTGCACGTGGCCTTGTAGTAGGACGTCGTCCTCGACTTGGTGTATGAGTACACCGCCGTGGTGAACTGGCCAGTCTTACCGTCGTAGTTGCCGGCGGTGTTGCATTCGGTGTCCGCAGTGGCCGTCGCGTTCTTGTCGTTCGTTCCTCCGCACGTCAGGCTGGAGCCTTGGGTCGTAGTACCGGAGCTACTGGTGTACTGCTGATAGGTGAGACAGTCGGCACCATCTGGATTGCCGGACCCGGGATAGGTGTAGGTCTTTGTGGTGTTGCCCGAGTTGGTGGTGTAAGTGTACGAGGGGCAGTCCGCCCAACTCACGGCGTCGACCAGTTTCGAACTCGCGTTCAGCGTTGTGTTGGTCCCCGAATCGGAGGAGCGGTAATCGCTTGAGAGTCCGACGGTCTCATACCCCGGCGCCACGTCGCCGGCAGGGATGCCGCCGTAAGTCTGGCCGGTGCTGTATGTGTACGGGGTGTATTTCGGGTACGTGACCCCAAAGCTGCTGTCGATATTTGAGGGGGAAAGGGTCGCGCCGCTGCCGGACATGCCCTCGGGACTGTGCAGAGCGTCGCAGCCGGTCTCCGTGTTCTGCGCACTCGTGAGGCTGGCACCGCTCGCGTTGATCGCCGGGAACACCAGCAGCCCCACCCGGTCGTCCGGGCTGGTGACGTTCGCTCCGAGCTCACCGGTGTTATTGGTCGCCGTACCGCACGAAACTGCATTGTTGCAGGGCAGCAGCGTCTGCAACAGCGTCTGGACACCTGCCTTCGCCTCGTCGATACGCTCAGGTGCAGACGTGTCGCCGGCGCCCCCCGCCGAGAGCTGACACTGACTATTCCCCCCTTGACCGGTCGGGACGTTATACGCACTGCCATACAGGTCACAACCGGCCACCTGGGCCCCCTGCGCGGTCGTCGGTGGGGTCATGCCGGTCACACTCTGGCCGCTAGCGAGGTCCATCGAGCCCGAGTTGTCGAGGATCACATAGGCGTTTATCGGTTTCACCTCGCCGCCGGCGGCGGCGGCCAACGCGGTGGAGCTGATCGTCCAACTCTTGTTGAATATGCCGCCGATGGTGAGGTTGACCTTCGCCGTCTGCGTCACCTTGACCGCATTGCAGGTGGTCGCGCTGGCCGTTTGTGCGCCTGGCGGTGAGCAGTTATAGCTGCTGCCGCTCGCATTGGTGCTCTGATCGGTTTCGCAGCTGACCCCGGCGGCTGTCGCACCCGAGTTGCACTCAAAAGTCACCTGTGTGCCGCTGACGTTGATGCCGTCGCCGAGCTGGTTGTTCGCGCCCGTCGAGCCGTCATAGTTAAGCGCGGCCTGATACGCGTCCACTGACTTGGGGAAGTCGTTGCCGGCGGCAAGCGCCGAGGCATCGACCGCGGACACAAGCTGCTGATGCGCCACGTACAGCCTGCCGACGTCGACCACGATCGACACAAAGCCGAGCAAGGCCACGATCATGAGCGCCAGCAGCGGCAGAACCTGCCCGCTCTCGCCCCGGAGACGCTGAGACATCCGCAGGTATTTCATTCGACCGCGTCCGATGCCGACGCGCTGAGGCTCAGCGTGTAGACCTTCATGCCGAACACACTGAGCGTGTACGGTACGCCCGCCGTGACAGTCGCCTCGTCGCCTTCCACCTCACAGCCCCCGACAGTGGTCGAGCTGGTGTAGTTGGCGTTGTACGAGTAGACGGTGGACGTAGAGCCGCAGCCGGTTGTCGAGTTGGTGCTCGCACAGTAGTCGGGAAGCGGAGTCGTGCCGCTACTGAAGCTGGGCGTCACGTATGCGGTAGTCGTAGTGTTCGAAGGCACCGCGTTCATGACCATCCCTGAGGTCAGCAGGTTGTCCGAAGACGCGAGCGTCTGCTGCATGGCCGGATCGCACGGATCGAGCGAACCGCGCTCGAGCGCAAGCTCGCGTGCGCCGTCGCTGACTGCATTGCTGAGCGACAAATATTTGAAGTACGCGCCGCCGAACTGGAGGATGGCCGTCACCAGGAGGAGCAGCAGCGGCATCGCCAGCGCAATCTCGACGATCGCCTGCCCATCCTCGCGTCGGCCCCACCGACGCAGGGAGCGTGGCGACGCCGATTTGCTGCGATGGGCGCGGAATCTCATCTCCCACGCTCTATCGGCACCAGCGCCGACGAACTGGACAACCCCAGCATCCTGAAACGCCCCTTGCAACATGCCGCTCGGCCTCCTTGCCGCTTGGCTTGTACCCAAGTGTGACTCGACTCCGCCCCGGCGTCGATTGAATAGTCGTCCAAAACCGCGCACCTCACGCCTGGACGTTCGGTCTACGTCATCGATATCGGGAGCGAGCAGGTCGTCGACGGTCGGAGCTCCCCGGCGCGCCGTCGGCACGCACGACGAAGCGCCCGGACAGCGCCTCAAGTCGGCGCCTCCGTGAACCGATAGCACGTTAAGACGATCCACGCAGCTAGATCAAACGTCCATTGCGCCTGAAATCGGCGCTCATCCAAGCGTCGAGATCATTCGGGCGTTGGTTGTGTTACACGACCGGCAGCGACTCGCTCACACAGGGCGGGTAGCGCCGGCGCTGTTCAGAAGGGCGTGCCGGAGCCCTTCAGCAGCGTGCCCACCGGCACCGCGGCCAGATGCTGCTGCAGCAGCGCCTGTTCGAGCTGCGCCAGTTCGGCGCGGGCCGCTGACAGACTCGTGACACGCAGCTCGATGACCTCGCCCCGGCGCAGGGAGGTCGGGACCTGGCTCACCTTGCTGATCCGAACTTTGCCCGACACCGGCCGGCCGCCGGCACCCTTGGCCAGCAGCCACTGCAGGACGCTGGGCCCGCTCGAGGTGTAGATGAAGCGATGCCCGTACCCGAGCCGACGCTCCAGCTTGCGCAGCTTGCCCTTGGTGCCGACCCAGCCGAGCAGACCGCTGTCACCGAGCATCGGCACCGGTTCGTCGTTGTTCCGCACGAGCGTGTCGACGGTGGAGTCTGAGGCCGTGTTCAGGGCGACAGAGACGTGCATACCGGTGCTATCGAGCTCACGCACGAGCATCGGCGTCTCCTGAGCGCTGGCATCGATCATCACCCCAACCTGCGACTTGGGCGTGGTGACAGCGGTGAGCGGCGCGGCTGCCCCGAGGTCCGCCGCCACGCCGTACGCGACGCTCGACAGGAAGGCGCCCAGCAGCACGAGGGCCGATGCGCTGGCGGCGGTGACCGTGCGCACGGCACGCACGCGCCAGGTCGGCAGCGGCCGGATGCGGCGATCGCTCGAGAGGATCAGCGAGGCGGTCGACGCCCGCGCCGCGAACGAGCCGTCCGGTTGCGGCCGGGCCGCGAGGGCTCGCTCGATCGCGGGGCCGAGCTCCAGCTCCGAGTTCGCCACCTGGGCTAGCCCGAACCGCTCGAGCGCCTGATTGGAGACACGCACGTGCCCGTAGCCGAAGCCATATGAGATCACCGGACAGCCTCTGATGATCGCCTCGAGGACGGTCAGGCCGGCGCTCGCGTGAATCAGCAGATCGGCCGCCGCGAGGATGTCGCCCATGTGATTGGTGAATCCGAGCACGCGCACCCGCGGTTCATCGGCGAAGCGCTCCAGCATGCGTTGGCGCAGCGTCTCGTTGTGACCGCAGAGGCAGAGCACGTCGGCATCGCCGGCGACCTCGAGCGCCTTCGAGACGGCGCCGGCGACGTCACCCACGCCCCAGCCACCGCCCGAGACCGCGATCACTGTCCGGTCCGGCGTCAGCCCCAGCGCAGCCCGCGCCAGCGGGCGCGGGCGCGGAGTCAGAAAGGCCGGTGATGTCGGCGGTTTGGCCCAGCGCACGCTCCCGGGCCCGGCGATCCGCTCAACCTCCTCGCGCGACTCCGGGTGCGTGATGAAGTGCAGGTCGATGCCCGGGTGCGCCCAGAAACGCAAGCCCGCAAGATCGGTGATCGAGGAGTAGCACGGGACCTTGAGACGGCCGCGCCTGCGCATCTCGCCCAGGATCTGCGTCGTGCCGGGGTAGGTCGAGACGATCAGGTCAGGGGTGTGAGCCCTGACCAGCCGCATCAGCCCGCGACGGCCTGCCCGGCTCAGCATCCTGGACGCGAGCCAGCGGGTCGGCGGGAAGTCCATGAACAGCCGGTACTGGAGGTCGAATAACCACGGCACCCAGCGGAACATGAACGCCGAGTTGTCGCGCAGGATCGCGGTCGCCAACGGCCCCATCGCGGGCAGGCCGTTGACAACCGCGATCAGCGCGTCCGGATCCTCCTCCTTGAACTCACGTGCGACCGCGCGGGCGGGAAGATCGTGTCCCTCGCCGATGTCGGCTGAGACGATCAGGATCTTGCGCGGACAAGCCTTTGCTTCGTCAGGCTCGCCCGCCGCTG
Source organism: uncultured Conexibacteraceae bacterium (assembly GCA_963848435.1). Taxonomy (GTDB): domain Bacteria; phylum Actinomycetota; class Thermoleophilia; order Solirubrobacterales; family Solirubrobacteraceae; genus Palsa-465. The sequence goes on from CAWKDQ010000012.1 coordinate 936,646, forward strand.
CTAAAGGGTCTGGAAGCCCTCCGGCCGAGCCGGTTTGGCCCGCGGTCAATCCGCCGCCTGCTCGGGCGGCAAGCTCAGCGCTTTTTTTCGACGCCTGATCGCGCCGCCACCCGACGTAGCGCCGAACCCCTTCCTCAAACGGCGTCCCGGCCGTCCAGCCGAGCTCCTCGCGCGCGCGATCTGAGAGCACGATCTTCGACCCAAGGTCGCCCGGGCGGGCCGGTCCGTAGACGATCTCGGTGTTGCCGACGAGCTTCTGAACGAGCTCGGCGATCTGCTTGATCGTCACGTCCTCGTCGCTCGAGAGGTTGTAGACGCGGTTCTGAGCGATGTCGCCCAGACCGGCGACAACCCCCTCCGCGAGGTCCTCCACGTAGACGAACCGCCGCGACTGCATCCCATCACCGGAGAGCGTGAGTTGCTCACCGGCGAACGCCTTATTGACAAACGCCGGAATCACCGCGGCCTCGCGTGCCCGCGGGCCGTACGGAATTCCGAACCGCAGGATCGTGTAATTGATCCCGTAGAGCTCCTGGTAGGACTTGCAGTACAGCTCGCCCGCCAGTTTCGTGGCCGTGTACAGGTGTGCCGGCGGGGGCAGCAATGTCGTCTCGCTGACGACCGTCTCCTCGGTATCGGAGTAGACCCAGATCGTCGAGGCGTAGACGACTCGCTGGACCCCGGCTCGGCGTGCGCCCTCGAGCACCGCGGCCGTGCCGCGTGCGTTCACCTGCTCGGCATCGTGCGGCTCAGCGTGGACATCGTTGACGTCGGCCACAGCTGCCAGATGCGCAACCGCGTCGCAGCCGGCCAAAGCCACCGCGAGCGCCGAAGCGTCTGTCACCTGCCCGATCACGGTCTCCACGTCCTGGTGCTCGGGCCACGGCGAGGGCCGCAGATCGTAGATCACGGGCTCATGTCCGTGATCACGCAGCTTGTCGACCACATGGGAGCCGATGAAACCGGCCCCACCGGTGACGAGGACTCTCATTTACCGGCCCCCTTCTCGTTCAGCTCGCTCACATCGAGTGCCAAGTCGATTTCCGCGTCTACCGTCGCGTCGAGTTCCGCATCGAGTGCATCCTGCTCAAGTGGACGGTAGTACAAAGGCGGGCAGGAATGGTTCTTTGCGACCCAGTCGCTGTTCGGAAGTTCGACGTGGTGCCCCAGAATCCTGTGACAGGGCTCGTCATACACACGCCCGGTCGACTTCTCCAGCCGGTCGAAGACGATGTACTTGTACAGCCCTGAGACCATGCCCTCGGGCAGCTCGAGCCTCGACCCCGCGAACTGCGGATCCATGTACTCAGCCGCCGTCTCGTTCTTCCAGGCAACGATCTCCGGCATCCGCTCGGTCTGGATCACCCCCAGCGCAGCCGTGAACTCGTTCATGCGGAAGTTGAGGCCCTGAACCTCGTAGGTCGGCTTGCCGTAGTTGCGAAATCCGCGCGCGAACTCGATCAGCTCCGGACGCCTGGAGACGAGCATGCCGCCCTCTCCGGTCGACACCGTCTTGGTTGCGTACATCGAATACACGCCCGCGTCGCCGTAGCTTCCGGGCTTGCGGCCATTCCACGAGGCGCCATGCGCGTGCGCGCAGTCCTCGATCAGGAAGATCCCGTTCTGCTCGCAGTACGCGGCGATCCGCTCCGAGTCGAACGCGAGGTGGCCGCCGATGTGGACGAGGATCGCCGCCCTCGGCCTGTACCGCTCCGCCTTCTGCTCGAAGTCATCAAACGACATGCAGAGGTCCTCGCGGTTGCAGTCCACGAACTGAACCTCCGCCCCGGCGCGGATCGCCGCCAGAGGCGTCGCCATGAAGGTGTTGGACGGGCACAGCACGGTCTCGCCCTGGACGCCGGCGAAATGCAGCGCGGCGAGCGCCGCTCCCGCCCAGCCGTTGGTGGCGACCGCCGGTAGCTCGTTCCAGGCCTCCCAGGCGTGCTCGAACCGTGCGGTCATGCCGGCCTCGGACCAGCGGTTCGAGTCGAGTACCTCGTCGATCATCGCGTGCAGCCGGGCACGGTCTCTGTGGTCGAACCCGATCGCGAAGCGCCCGTAATCGGGCGTGATCTGGGTCTCAGTGGGAACAGTCGTCATGAAGTCCTTCGTGTCTGTTTCGATTCAGGTTCGGACCAGGGCGCAACGCCAGCCAAAGGCGTTCCCCCACCCCGGGCTTTCACATGTGGCTTCCCGTCCGCCTCCTGCGTTGGGTCGCTGCAAGTCACGGGCACGGTATCGAGTTCCGCGGACTGCAGCTTTGAGAGCAGTCCCGGCAGCGCCGCCACCGTCCGTGAATGCGAGCGCTTGGCGCTGTAGAAGTCGGCGTCGTGGAGCAGGATCACATCGCCGGCGGCGATGTGTTCGAGCGCGCGCCGCGCGATCCGCTCGGGGGTCGTGAATTTGCGCCAGTCCTTGCCCCATTTCGACCAGAGCAACGGCTGCAGACCGCGTTCGCGTGCGATCTGGAGGCTGACGCGGCTGTAGACCCCGTAGGGCGGCCGATGCAATCTCGGCGCGGTTCCGGTCGCTTCGGCGATCGCCACCATGCCCCTCTCGAAGTCGTCACGCATCGCATCGGGCCTGCAGGTCGGATGCGGGCGATGGCGGTAGCCGTGCAGGCCGATCGAGTGCCCCGCCTCGACGATCCGCTGCGCCAGCTGCGGTCGTCGCACGACCTGCTCGCCGACCAGGAAGAAGGTCGCGCTGGCGTCGTGTGCTGCGAGCACCTCCAGAATCGCGGGCGTGCCCTCGGGATGAGGCCCGTCGTCAAACGTGATCGCCACCGCTGCTGGCACGCTAGCCAGCAGCGGTGCAGAAGCTGGCGGCAGCTCGCCGAGGGTCCGGGCGATCCCCAGATTCCTCGCGAAGGTCGCGACGTGCGGTGCGAGCGCATGCTCGATCACTGGTGGATCCTCACATGTGCCATTTTGGACACAAATCGGCGGCAACGACGGCTTTTCGCTCTAAGTTCATTCTCATGTCTGAGTCGTTCTCATCCGAGGTGACGATCCGCCGCCGCCGTTTTGCCAATACCGAGAACGGATTCGCGGTGCTCGACGCCGATTCCGGCGACGGCCCGATCGTGCTGGTCGGCCCGCTCGCGCACCTCGAGGACGGTGAACGCGCGGCGATCACAGGTGTTTGGGTGACCGACAGCCGCTACGGCGAGCAGGTGAAGGTGTCAGAGGCGCGTCCGATGGCGCCCGAGACGAGCGCCGCGCTGATCTCCTACCTGCGACGGATCAGGAACATCGGCGAGAAACGCGCAAAGCTGCTGATCGACCGCTTCGGCACGGATCGGGTGCTCGACGCCATCGACGAGGAGCCGGCCGCGGCCTTCCGGCGCGTCGGTCTGAACCCGTACCGTGCCGAGGAGTCAGCGGCCTCCTGGAACGAGCTGCGCACGATCCGCCGGCTGCACCTGTTGCTGGCCCCGCACGGGCTTGCCTACCTGGCCAAGCGGATCAGCGACGAGTACCCCAACACGGCCCACCGGGTCATCACCGAGAACCCCTATGAGCTCACGCGCGTGTTCGGCGTCGGCTTCCGGGTGGCCGATCGGATCGCACGAGCCGGCGCCGAGTCCGTCGATGCGATCCCGGGACGGGTCAGCGCCGCGCTCGTCTATGCGCTGTCCGAGGCGGAGGGGCGTTCAGGCAGCACCTGCCTGCCGTCGGGTCAGCTCCTCGTGGCGGCCCGCGACCTGCTCGGCTCGCTACCGGACGAGGATGCGATCGACCAACTGGTGCAGGACGGCGACCTCGTTCGCGACGGCGACTGGATCTACCGCACGCCGACCTGGGAGCTCGAGCAGGAACTGAGCGAGCGCGTGCTCGCGATGCTGACCGCGCAGAATGGACTCGGCAGGCTGAAGCCTGTCGAGGCCGATGCTGTCGGCGGCGCGGGGCTCACATTGACACCCGAGCAGCAGGCCGCAGTTCAGGCCGCCTTCGCCCATCGACTGTCGGTGATCACGGGAGGCCCCGGCACCGGCAAGACGGCCTCGATCAGAACGATCGCGAAGCTCGCCGAGGCCCAGCGCGCGAAGGTTCTGCTGGTCGCGCCCACCGGCCGCGCCGCGCGGCGCATGACGGAGGCGAGCGGGGTCGATGCCAAGACGGTGCACTCTGCTCTGGGTTGGGTTCCGGGGGAGCTGCCAGAGCACGATGAGGACGATCCGGTGGCCGCGGACCTGCTGATCGTCGACGAGTCCTCGATGGCCAACGTCGAGCTGATGGTCACGCTGCTGCGAGCGGTCTCGGAGCGGGCGCACGTGGTCCTTGTCGGCGACGCCGATCAGCTGGCTCCGGTCGGCGCCGGCAAGCCGTTCGCAGATCTCATCGCCTCAGACGTGGTCCCCACCGCCCGTCTGACCCACATCTTCCGGCAGGCGGCCGGCAGCATGATCGTGCAGGGCGCGCACGCGATCCGCCGCGGCGACACCCCTGAGTTCAGACCCGGCGAGGAGATGCGCCACGACCTGTTCCTGATGGAGCGCTCGAACGCTCGCGAGGCGCTCGAGCTGATCGTCGAGTTGGTCGCGACACGTCTGCCCGGCCACTACGGCATCGACCCGCTCGAGGACATCCAGGTGTTCGCGCCGGTGTACAAGGGCGAGCTCGGGATCGACGCGCTGAACCGAGCGCTGCGGGAGGCGCTGAATCCGATCGGGAGGCCGGTCGGCGGCGGCCGCCTGCGGATCGGCGACAAGCTGATGATGACCGGCCGCAACCTTCACGAGCTGGGTCTGATGAACGGCACCGTCCTGCACCTGCAGGACGAGATCCCCGGCGCGAGCGGCGACGATGCGGCCCTGCTGCTGCGCAGCGATGAGCAGATGTTCCGGCTGCCGCCCGAGGAGGCTGAGAGCCTCCGGCTCGGCTACGCCTGTTCGGTGCACCGCGGTCAGGGAATCGAGCTGCCGGTGGCGATCATCGTCGCGCACGAGCAGGCCGGCGCCTTCTTCCTGCGCCGCGAGATGCTCTACACCGCGGTCACTCGGGCGAAGCTGGCGACGGTGATAGTTGGCAGCCGTGCTGTGGTGGCTCGTGCGGCGCGGACGCCCGATACGGATCGGCGTTACTCACGGCTCGGCGCAAGGCTCCTCGTTGGACCGTCGCGGTAGCGATGCCGCCCAGCAGGATGAGGCCGCCGATCAGCTCCGACGCGGTCGGCACCTGGTTGAGCGCGATCCATGCCGTCGTGATCCCGGCGACCGGCACCAGCAACGAGAACGGCACCACCGAGCTGACCGGGTAGCGTGCCAACAGCGAGTTCCAGACCCCGTACCCGACCAGCGAGCAGAGCACGGCCGTGTACAGCGTGCTCGCGACGGTGACCCAGCCGATGTTGTCGATTGCGTGACTGACCTCCTGCGGTCCGTTGATGGTCAACGCCAGGATCAGCGCAGGTATCGGCACTACCACGCCCGACCACACGGTCAACCCGAGACCGCTCGAGAACCTGGCGCGCCGGGTCAGCACGTTGCCGATCGACCAGCACAGGCAGGCCGCGATGATCACGGCCAACGGCACCAGCGACGCGTCCGCCGCCCGGCCGGCCACCAGCACCGCCAGGCCCAACAGGCCGATTGCGACTCCGGCGAGCTGCTGGCGGGTGGGCTGCTCGTCGAGCAGCAGCCGTGAGATCCCGATCGAGAAGATCACCTGCACCTGCACCAGCAGCGACGCCAGCCCGGCCGGCATCCCCAGATGCAGCGACAGGTACAGCAGCGAGAACTGGAGGAGACTCAGGAACAGACCGATCAGCAGGATGTCCCGCCACGGCCCGGGCTTCGGGACGATCAGGATCGCGGGGAAGACGACCACCAGGAAGCGCGCCGCCATCAGCAGAAATGGCGGGAAGCCCTTCAGTCCCTCGTCGATCACGACGAAGTTGGCGCCCCAGATGATCGTGACCAGCGCCGCCTTGAGGTTGTCCCTTGAACTCACGCCCTGATCATGACGGACCTCGGTCGGCTTGCACCCGTCGGACCTGTCCGAGCTCGCCGGACCGGACCGGACGGTCGCCGGACCGCGCCGGACCGCTCGCCGAGGCCACCCGCTGCGGGGTCGCTGTCAGACTCGCCCCGCAACTCCGTCGACGTTTGTGTCGAATATCTGCACAAACGTCGACAGAGTGGCCGCAGCCGCAGCCGCAGCCGCAGCGCTCACGAATCGGCGCTCACCCGGAACTCCCATTCCTCGACCTCGACCACATCGCCGTCGCGCAGCTGGCGTCCGCGCCGGGTCTCAACTACGCCGTTGACGAGCACGCCCCTGAGCGCCAGCAGCTCCTTGCCGTCGCCGCCGCTCTCCACCACCCCGCCGAGCTTCAGCAGCTGGCCGAGCCGGATCGACTCGCCGCTGATCCTCAGCTCCTGCACGATCAGGAGATCGCGTCGACCCGGAGACGGCGTACGCCGGCCGGAATCTGGATCTCCACCTCGTCGCCGACGCGAGCGCCGATCAGCGCCTGGGCGACCGGTGAGGTCGAGGAGATCAGTCCGTCCTTTGGACTCGCCTCGTTGGGGGAGACGATCTTGAAGCTCTGGCTGCCGCCCTTACCCAGGTCGGTCACATCGACCGTCCGGCCGTGGCGAACGTCATCGCCCGTCGCTTCCTCGACGACGACGGCCGCGCGCACCTGCTCGCGCAGCCGGAGAATCCGGGTCTCGAGGTGCGCCTGCGCCTCCTTGGCCGCGTGATACTCAGCATTCTCCTTGAGGTCGCCCCACTCGCGCGCGGTCTTGATGCGTGAGGCGATCTGCGAACGCCCGTCCGTCTCGAGCTCGTTCAGTTCATCCTGCAACCGCTTCAGCTCGGGAGCGGTCATCTCGATTGTGTCCATCGGACCGACCTTAGCTGAAGCGTTCAGCTCAGGGCCGAGACGAGCAGGGCGGCACCGAAGAGGGCGACCATGTGGAACGCCTGGTCGATGATCGCCGCGACGGTGTGATTGGCGACCGGGTCCATCTTCTTCACGCGTCGCAGGTAGATCAGCAGCAGACGACCGTCATCCTGAATCACATGCGGCAGCGCTATCGCCGCGACGATCACCAGCGTCGTCCAGCCGAGGCTCGAGGAGATCCAGATGAAGGCGGGCACGTACGCCAGCATGTAGGTGAACGTGTGGGAGAACAGTGCCCTGCGAGCCACCGGATCGCCACCCAGCCCGCGTCGCTTGTGCGTCGCCTGCCAATCGGTCTGCAACAGATAGTCGCCGACCTGATGGCTGACGAAGAACACGACGAAGACCGTGGCCCAGGTCATTGCGCAGCAGCGTAGTCGCTGGCGAGGCCATAGTTGTGTCGGTCGCGTGGCCGGTGATCGGTCGCCGCTTCATCAGGACGCCTGGATGCGACGACGGAGTGCCTGCAGGTCGTCTGCGTGCAGACCGTGGGCGAGCAGCCAGGCCGCGGCGCCGCCGTAATCGGAATCCAAGAGCTCGAGCACGCGTTCGATCGTTCCCGGCACCGGAGCGTGGTCCTGAGGATCGTGACCCTCCAGCTCCGCGCGGTAGGTCTCTGAGCTGCGCAGGCGATCGATGATCTGAACGATCCGCTCGGCGGTCGCGAGGTAGTCCTCGGCGATCACCTCGCGCGACACCCCGCAGGCGTCAAGTGCCACGGCCACAACCGTGCCGGTCCGATCCTTGCCGGCTGCGCAGTGAGCCAGCACGGCGCCGTCGGCTCGCGCGATCTCCCGGATCGCCGCCACGATCGAATCGGGGCGACTCTGCAGATAGCCGAGGTAGGAGCGAACCACCGGAGTCTCATCCGGAAAGCCGGCGATGCGATCTCGAGGCCAGGGGCGAGCACCGGGATTGATCGTCTCGACGTCGAGGTCGGTGTTTCCCTGTGATGGATAGAGCGAGTGGTGCGCAACGCGCACGCGAGGCTCACGTGTCAGCGGGCCCGGGCCTTCGAGCGTCACCTCGACGTCGGTCCGGAGGTCCAGAACCACCTCCAGCCGATGCTCGCCGAGCAACCGGGCGACGTCGGCTGAACTCAGTGCCTGCAGGTTGTCGGAACGCAGCAGCACTCCCGGCACGACGGCACGCGCGTTCACGGTGCCGTCGAGCTCGATCCACAGTGGCGTCTCACCCACAAGCGTCATTCCCCTACATCCTTGCAAGGATTGCGTGTGGCATGAGTATCGCTCGTAACCTCGTGAACCTCAGCGGCGTCGGCAAGGATTACGCTGCGCGCACGATCCTCGACGACATCACGCTCGGGATCGCCGACCGTGACCGTATCGGCGTGGTCGGCGGCAACGGCCAGGGAAAGTCGACGCTGCTCGAACTGATCGCGGGCACGGAGCAGCCCGACAGCGGGCAGGTGACGCGGGTCGGCGGGCTGAGCATCGGCGTGCTGGACCAGGCGGATCGTCTCGCCGCCGGCGAGACGATCCGGGATGTGCTGGTCGGCGACCGGCTCGAGCACGAATGGGCCGGCGACCGCGGGTTCCGCGGCGTGCTCGAGGGACTGCTCGGAGGGGTGGTGCTCGCTCGCTTCGGCGGCGGCATCGACACACCGGTGGCCGGCCTGTCCGGCGGTGAACGGCGCCGGATCGCGCTCGCGCGGACCCTGCTGGACCACCCTGACCTGCTGCTGCTCGACGAGCCGACCAACCACCTCGACGTAGAGGCGATCGCCTGGCTCGCGGCCCACCTCGCCGCCCGGGACGGTGCGATGCTGGTCGTGACCCACGACCGCTGGTTCCTCGACGCCGTCAGCACCGGGACCTGGGAGGTCGCCGACCGTGCGGTCCACCGGTACGAGGGCGGTTATGCGGCCTACGTGCTCGCGCGCGCCGAGCGCGATCGCCAGCGGGCGACGCGCGAAGACAGACGCCAGCAGCTGATGCGCAAGGAGCTCGCCTGGCTGCGTCGCGGGCCGCCGGCGCGCACATCCAAACCCAGGTTCCGGATCGATGCCGCCAACGCCCTGATCGCCGACGAGCCGCCGGCCCGCGACAGCACGGAGCTTCTGCGATTCGCGAGCTCGCGCCTCGGCGACAAGGTGCTCGAGGCGCTGGACATCTCCTACGGATACGGTGAACGCTCGGTCCTCAGGAACGTGACCTGGCGCCTGGGCCCGGGCGACCGGCTGGCGCTGGTCGGCGCCAACGGATCCGGCAAGTCGACGCTCCTGCGGCTGCTGGCCGGCGAACTCACCCCCACCCACGGCGAGGTGCAGCGCGGCCAGACCGTGAAGCTCGCCCACCTATCCCAGGAGACGACTCCGGTCACCGGCCGGATGACGGTGCTCGAGGCGGTCGAGGAGGTTCGCGGCCGAGCCACGCTCGCGGGCGGCGACGAGATCACCGCCGCCCGGCTGGCCGATCGGTTCGGGTTCCGTGGTGAGAAGTCGCGCACGCCCGTCGACGATCTCTCCGGCGGGGAGCGCAGGCGGCTGACGCTGATGCGGCTGCTGATGTCGGAGCCCAACGTGCTGCTGCTCGATGAGCCGACAAATGACCTCGACATCGAGACACTGACCGCACTCGAGGACCTGCTCGACCACTGGCCCGGCACGCTGCTGATCGTCAGCCACGATCGCTACTTCGTCGAGCGCGTGGCGGACAGCGTGTTCGCGCTCGACACGCTCGGCGGACTGCGCCATCTTCCGGGCGGTATCGACCAGTACCTGGCTGAGTTCACCGCGCCGGCTGAGACCACGGGCACGTCGGGGCCGGCGCCAAGCAGCGGCGCGGCGCCGGCGAGCGCAGCCACACCCAGGACGGGTGCCCAGATCCGCCAGGCGCGCAGAGACATACAGCGGTGGGAGCGGGAACTCGACCACCTGTCCGGCCGGGAGCAGGAGCTGCATGCCGCGATGGCCGAGCACGCGACCGATCATTCCCGCCTGTCCGCCCTCAGTGCCGAGCTCGAAGAGCTCGTGGCCGAACGCGATCGCCTGGAATCCGCCTGGCTGGAGACATCGGCGCTGCTCGACGCTTGAATTGACCGCAACCGATGCCCGACGCCGAGCAACAACCTGCTCCACTGGACCGCGCCCTCGCAGATGAAGCGGTTGCCCTGGCGCGCAGCTGGCTTGACGCCAGCAGGCACGTCGAACAGGACGCTGCCGCGGCGCGACTGGCCGGCGTGCTCGGCGACTCGAACGGCCTGGCATTCACGGTCGGCTTTGTCGACGGAGTCGTTCGCCCCGAGGACGTCCATGTGGCCGCCCGCAACCTGTGCGCCCTGACGCCCGTCATCCCCAGGTTCCTGCCCCTGCCGCTGCGTGCGGCGATCCGCATCGGCGCGCTGCTGGCACCGATCGCGCCGTGGCTGGTCGTCCCCACCGCCCGCCTGGCCCTGCGCCGGATGGTCCGACACCTGGTCGTCGACGCCAGCGAGACCCGTCTGGGAGCTGCGATCACCCGCATTCGTGGCGGCAACCCGAACGTCCGGCTCAACGTCAACCTGCTGGGTGAGGCGATCCTCGGTGAGAAAGAGGCGGCACGCCGACTCGACGGGACGCGGGTGCTGCTGCAGCGCGACGACGTGGACTATGTCTCGATCAAGGTCTCGGCGACGGTCCCGCCGCACTCTCCGTGGGCCTTCGATGACGCTGTCGAGCAGGCCACAGGTGCACTCGCGCCGCTGTTCCGCATCGCCGCCGGCGCCTCAGGCCGCCAGAAGTTCATCAACCTCGACATGGAGGAGTACAGGGACCTCGACCTGACGCTGGCGGTGTTCATGGCATTGCTCGACCGGGACGAGTTCCTCGATCTGGAGGCGGGGATCGTGCTGCAGGCCTACCTGCCGGACGCGCTGGGGGCGATGATCGAGCTGCAGCGGTGGTCGCGGGCCCGGCGAGCACGCGGTGGCGCGCCGATCAAGGTGCGGGTCGTCAAGGGCGCCAACCTGCCGATGGAACGCGTCGAGGCGGAACTCCACGGTTGGCCGTTGGCAACCTGGCCGACGAAGCAGGCCACAGACGCGTCCTACCTCGCCGTCCTCGATTACGCGCTGCGGGCCGACCACGTCGATGCGGTCAGGATCGGGGTCGCCGGCCACAACCTGTTCGACACCGCGCTCGCCTGGTTGCTGGCGCAGCGCCGCGGCGTCGGCGAGGCGCTCGACTTCGAGATGCTGCTCGGGATGGCCACCTCGCAGGCCGCGGTGGTTCGTGAGGCGGTGGGGTCGCTGCTGCTGTACACGCCCGTGGTCCACCCGCACGAGTTCGACGTGGCGATCGCCTACCTGGTCAGGCGCCTCGAGGAGGGCGCCTCGCAGGAGAATTTCATGTCGGCGGCGTTCGCAATCGCCGATGATCCGGCTCTGTTCGCGCGCGAGCAGAGCCGCTTTCTGGAGTCGGTCGGCTCGATCCCGACCGAGGTTCCGGCCCCGAACCGCTCGCAGAATCGGGAGACCCCCCAGCCGCCGGCGCGGCGCGACGGCTTCAATAACACGGCAGACTCGGACCCTGCCAGTGCGGCCAACCGCGACTGGGCCCGCGCGATTCAGCAGCGGATGCAGACATCCGCCCTGGGGCTCAACACGGCAGAGCAGAACCTGATCTCGAGCCTGCCCGTTCTGCGCCGCCGGATCGATCGCGGCGTCGCGGCAGGCGCGGGATGGCGAGCCATCGGCGCCGACGCCCGGGCTGAGATCCTCCACCGCTGCGGCGACCATCTGCAGGCCCGCCGGGCCGAGCTGCTCGAGGTGATGGGCTCAGAGGCCGGCAAGGTGATCGAGCAGGGTGACCCCGAGGTCAGCGAGGTGGTCGACTTCGCTCACTACTACGCCGAGCGTGGTCGCGAACTCGACCGCATCCCGGGCGCCAGCTTCACGCCCGCGAGGTTGACCGTTGTGACGCCACCATGGAACTTCCCGGTTGCGATCCCGGGCGGCTCGGTGCTGGCCGGACTGGCCGCCGGGTCGCCGGTGATCATCAAACCGGCCGCTCAGGCGCGGCGCTCTGGCGCGGTCTTCGTGGAGGCGCTCTGGGAGGCCGGCGTCCCCCAGGATGTCCTCCAGTACGTGGCTCTGGAGGAGCGGACACTGGGCACCGAGCTCGTTTCCAGCGCGCATGTGGAGCGGGTGGTTCTGACCGGCGGCTATGACACCGCCGAGCTGTTCCGCAGCTTCCGGGCCGATCTTCCACTGCTGGGTGAGACCAGCGGTAAGAACGCGATCGTGGTCACGCCCAGCGCCGACCTCGACCTGGCCGCCAGGGACGTCGCGTACTCGGCCTTCGGGCATGCGGGCCAGAAGTGCTCGGCGGCATCGCTGGCGATTCTCGTCGGCAGCGTCGGACGCTCGAAGCGGTTCCGTCGTCAGCTGATCGACGCCGTGACCTCCTCTCGGGTCGGTTATCCGTGGGAGCCGACAAGTCAGATCGGTCCGCTGATCGGACCTGCCGACGGCAAGCTGCTGCGCGCGCTGACAACCCTGGAGCCAGGGCAGCGCTGGGTCGTGCAGCCCCAGCAGCTGGACGAGTCGGGCACGCTCTGGAAACCCGGCATCCGCGAGGGAGTGCAGCCGGGCTCGGAGTTCCACCTGACCGAGTACTTCGGGCCGGTGCTCGGGATCATGACGGCGACGAGCCTGGGCCATGCGATCGAGCTCGTCAACAGCATCGACTACGGCCTCACATCCGGCCTGCAGTCGCTCGACGCAGGTGAGATCGCCCACTGGGCTCAGCGCGTCGAGGCCGGCAACCTCTACGTGAACCGCCACATCACCGGCGCGATCGTTCGGCGCCAACCGTTCGGCGGGTGGAAGCGAGCCTCGGTCGGAAACGGATGCAAGGCCGGAGGACCCAACTACCTGCTCGCGTTCGGCAGCTGGCGCGACGATCCCGACGGCATCGAGGCCGACGGTCAGGTCACCGACGACCCGCTCGCCGGCTCGACGCTCGCGGCCGCGCGGCAGGCCGGCGTCTCCCCCACCGAGATGGCGTGGCTGCGAGCGGCGCTTGCCACCGACCTCCGGGCCTGGGACCGGGAGTTCCAGGCCTGCGACGTCACCGGCCTTCGTGCAGAGAACAACGTGCTGCGTTACCGGCCTGTCCCGGTCACGATCCGTGTCCAGCAGGCCACCGACGCGCAGCTGCTCCGGATCGTCGCGGCGGCCGGCAGAGCGCAGGCGCCGGTCATCATCAGCACATCCGGGCCGCTGCCCGAACCGGCGCAGCACCACCTCGATCAGCTCGGTCTCCCGACCCACGTCGAGAACCGAGTGCAGTGGGGGGCCCGCGCCGCTCAGCTTGCCGCCGGCGGCGGCCGCGTGCGCCTGCTCGGCGGATCGAGCGCCGAGCTGGCCGCTGCTGTGTCCGGCTCGCCGGCACTGGCGATCTACGCGGGCGAGGTCCTGGCTTCAGGCCGCATCGAGCTGCTCACGTTCCTGCGCGAGCAGGCGATCTCGATCACAGCCCACCGCTTCGGGACGCCGCGGGCCACAGGCTCACCTGATCCGCTCGATCCTTATGCTGCCGCAGATGCCGACAATCCTGCTGGTGCGCCACGGACAGGCCTCGTTCGGCGCGGCGAATTACGACGAGCTCTCCGCGGTCGGGGTGCAACAGGCGGGGATCATCGCTGAACACCTCATGGGTCGCGGACTCGAGGTGCAGCATCTCGTCAGTGGCGACATGCGCCGTCAGCTCGATACCGCCGCCCCGAGCGCCCGGGCGCTCGACCGCCCGGTCGCAGTCGATCCGCGCTGGAACGAGTATTCGATGGACACGATCCTCGCGACCTACGCGCAGACCAAAGCCCGAGCGAGCGTCAGCGATCCCGACCAGGCGAGCTCCCCGGCCACATTCCATCATCTGCTGGAACAGGCCCTGGCCGAATGGATCGCTGCCGGCGACGACGGCCGCGCACCGGAGTCCTGGCCGGATTTCCAACGACGTGCGCAGGACGCGCTTGAGGATCTCGCAGGTCGGCTCCAGGCGGGGGCGGCGGCACTGGTGTTCACCTCCGGTGGCGTGATCGCGGCGCTGGCCACGGCGCTGCTGGAGCTTCCCGCGGCCACGATGCTCAGATTCAACCGAGTGACCGTGAACACGGGCGTTACGAAACTGGTCAGCGGCCGGCGCGGGGTCACGCTCGTGTCCTTCAACGAGCACGTGCACCTCGAACAGACGGGGCGCGTGCCGATCACCTACCGCTGAGAGAGCTCTCGGCCCGCGGCGCACTTCAAGTACCTGAAATTGAAGTCAGGTTGGGTGTCAGTCCGGCAGAGCCGCAGCTGCATCGAGCCGCCATCTTGGGCCTTGATTCGTCCGCGACCCCGGTGGTATGTTTCAAGCTGAACTTAGTTCAGAGCGAGTGAGAGGTGGTTCCATGGCGGACTACGACGTCATCGTGCTGGGTACGGGCGGCGCCGGACTCACGGCGGCAGCGACGGCGGCCGAACTGGGCGCGAACGTCGGCCTGTTCGAAAAGGGCAAGACCGTGGGCGGGACGACCGTCTACTCGGGCGGAATGATCTGGATCCCGATGAACATGCACGAGCCGCCCGAGAAGGGCGACACGCGCGAGCAGGCGCGCGCCTACCTGGAGGCGCTCTCCAACGACACGATCACGCCCGAGATGGCGGACACCTACCTCGATGTCGGGCCGGAGATGGTGCGCTGGCTGGACGAGCGCACACCCGTCAAGTTCTATGCGGTGCCGGACTTCCCGGACTACCACCCCGAGCAGACCGGTGGCCTGCCGCAGGGTGGCCGCTCGCTCGAGACCGCGCCCTTCGCCTATGGCGAACTCGGCGAGTGGGGTCCCCGCGTGCATATCTCGCCCTACTACCCGAGCTACCACCTCACGATCGGCGAGACGACGCTCGGCCAGGCGGTTCCGGAGCCGCTCGAGCCCGCCGAGATGGAGCGCCGTGCCGCCAACGACGAGCGCGGCATGGGACTCGCGCTCGGCGGCCGCCTGCTGAAGGCGTGCCTCGATCGCGGCGTCGAGCCCCAGACCGGTCACCGGGCCGTCGACCTGATCATCGAGAACGGCGAGGTCGCCGGTGTCGTATTCGAGACTGACGAGGGGCGCAAGGAGGTGCACGCCCCCAATGTCGTGATCGCGACCGGCGGCTTCGAGCGCAACAAGGAGTTCAAGCGCGCGTTTCTGCGCGGGCCGTGCACCCACACCGTCGGGATCGACACCAACGAGGGCGACGGTCTGAAGATGGCCATGCGCGCGGGAGCGATGCTCGGAAACATGCGCGAGGCCTGGTGGATGCCGATGATCGAGATGCCGACCGACATCGTCTCGACCGGGCAGCAGCTGCTGACCTACGAGCGCACCCTGCCGGGCGCGATCATGGTCAACCGCTCGGGCAAGCGCTTCACCAACGAGGGCGCCAACTACAACGCGTTCGGCGCGGCATTCCACGAGCAGGACACGATCATGGGCGTCTACAAGAATCTGCCGTGCTGGCTGATTTTCGATCAGGTGTGGCTCGACAAGTACGGGTTCGCGGGCGGCCTCGGCGGTGAGCTGAAGGCGCGCACCGACTGGATCACCAGTTCCGACACGCTCGTCGGTCTGGCTGAGAAGCTCGGCATTCCCGGAGAGGTGTTCGAGCAGACGGTCGAGCGCTTCAACGCCAATGCCCGTGACAACCACGATCCCGACTTCAAGCGCGGATGGAGCGCCCAGGACCAGTGGTGGGGAGACCCGACACTCCGCGACGGTACGCCGCGGGCGTCACTGGGCCCGCTCGACACGGCCCCGTACTACGCGATCCAGGTGTTCAGTGGCGCGCTCGGCACCAAGGGCGGTCCGCTGACCGACACCCGCGCGCGCGTCATCGACCTCGACGGAAACGTGATCACAGGGCTCTATGCGGCCGGCAACGCGATGGCGTCACCGCTCGGCATGACCTACGGTGGCGCCGGCGGCACGCTCGGACCGGCGATGGTCTTCGGGTTCATCGCCGGACGCGACATCGCGCGCAGGGTGGCGGCAAGCCCCGCGGTCGCGATGGCCGGGTCCTGAGCCTCCCTCGAGGTCTTGGCAGCGCGCTCCCTGGCGTCCCGCTGGACGCCAGGGGCGGCTCGCGCTGGCGGCGTGCTCAGCGGGGGCTTTACGCAGGCTCAAGGCAACTCGGCAAGCGCCGGCGCGCGATGAAGCCTCGCGCTCGAACCCCCACCACGTTCGAACTGACTTCATGTGGGCTCTCGATCCGAGGGACCTGATCGATGACGAACAAAGTCAGCTTCTGGCGGATGGGAGCCACGCCCGTCCCCGCGACTGAGATCGGGCGTACCGCACGGGCGCTCGAGGAAGCCGGCTGGGACGGCCTCGCGCTGGGTGAGGCCCATGGTCTGCTGCCCGACCCCTACGTCCTGCTCGGCGTCGCGGCCAGGCAGACCACGACCCTCCAGCTCGGGACCTCCGTTGCAGTGCCGTTGCGTCATCCGCTGCTCGCCGCCGACGCGATGGCGACGGTTCACGCACTCGCCGGCGGGCGTACGCGCTTCGCGATCGGACGCGGCGACGGAGCGATGAAGGTGCTGCAGCGCGAACCGATGCCCGTCGGCGAGTTCGAGCACTACCTGCGAGCCCTCACGCGCTACCTGCACCGTGAGGACGTCGAGTTTGAGGGCGCGACCTCTTCGATGTCGCGCCTGGACGACATCGACCCGTCGCTGGCCCTCCCGCCACCCGCGGTGGCGGTCTCGGCGACGGGGCCCCGCACGATCGCCGCCGCCGCCCGCTGGGCTGACGCGATCGATTTCTCGGTGGGCGCGGACGCAGAGCGGCTGCGCGACTGCATCCGTCTGGCCCGCGAGGCCGCTGAGCGTGCGTCGCGCGACCCGGAGACGCTCGAGTTCGGCTGCTACCTGCAGATCGCGCTGACCGATGGTCCGCGTGACACGACCGAGGCCATACGCGGGCTGGTCGTGACACACACGCGATTTCGGGCAACTTCTCCTCACGCGCCGCGAACGCGATGGAGCAGGTGCTGACCTCACCACGCGGCGGCGCGAAGCGCACCGGCCGACCGGGGGAGCTGGCGTTCTACCCGGATCACGCCCTCTCGGCAGACGAGGTCAGGAGCTTTGCGGTGATCGGCTCGGCGCCGGAGTGCGCCGAGCGGCTCGCGGAGATCATCGGCCTGGGCCTGACGAACATCTACATCGGAACCCGAGCGGTGGGCGTCGATCTGGACGAGGGCAACTCGCTGCGCATCGGCCGGGAGTTGCTACCGGCGCTTCGACAACATAAACTGACATCACTTCAGCCCCAGTTGTCAAGAGTCAGGTCCCCACCCGGCGTATGAGCGACGCAGCCACAACAGAGCAGCGCATGATCGACGAAACACTCGGATCGCTCGATGCCGGGCGGGTGCAGCTGTTGGGTTCACGCTGCCGCGAATGCGGAACCGTCGCTTTCCCCCCCCAGGCATCGTGCCCACGCTGCACCCACGATGACTCCGAGGCCCACGCGCTGCCTCGGAACGGGACGCTGTGGTCGTGGACCGTCCAGGGGTTCCCGCCCAAGTCCCCGCCCTACAGCGGATCAGCGGAAGCCTTTGAGCCCTACGGCGTGGGCTATATCGAGCTCGGGGGACAGATCAGGGTCGAGGCGATCCTGACCACCGCGGATCCCGACGAGCTAGCGATCGGCATGCCGATGCGTGTCGTAGCCATTCCGGTCCCCGGGCTGGAGCAGCAGGGCCTGGTGACCTTCGCCTTCGAACCGGACCCGGGGCCGTCGCTGTGAGTGGCGAGAACGACATCGCGATCGTCGGCATCGGAATCCATTCGTTCGGTCGGCACGAGGGCGTCAGCGGTCTGGAGATGGCCGCCGTCGCCGCCCGTGACGCGCTGGCCGACGCCGGCGTCGAGTGGAACCAGATCCAGTTCGCGGCCGGGGGCTCGGACGCGGCTGGGAACGCCGACACGTCGGTGGCCACGCTCGGACTCACTGGGGTTCCGTTCATCAACGTCAAGAACGGGTGCGCGACCGGCGGCTCCGCCCTGATCACCGCGCACGCGATGCTCTCCAGCGGCGCGGCTGACCTCGCTCTCGTCATGGGCTTCGACAAGCATCCCCCCGGTGCGTTTGACCCCAAGCCCGAGGACTGGGGTATCGGGTCCTGGTACGGCAAGACCGGCCTGATGCTCACGACACAGTTCTTCGGGATGAAGATCCAGCGGTACATGTGGGAGCACGGGATCAGCGACTCGACGCTCGCGAAGGTCGCCGTCAAGGCCTTCCGCAACGGTTCGCTTAACGATCACGCCTGGCGTCGCACGCCGATGAGCGAGGACATGGTGCTCGGCTCCCGCATGATCAGCCACCCGCTGACGCAGTACATGTTCTGCTCGCCGGGCGAGGGCGCGGTCGCCCTGGTACTCGCAGCTGGGCATCGAGCGCGACAACTGCGAAAGGACCCGATCTACCTGCGTGGCGTGGCGTTCCGCACGCGCGAGTTCGGGACCTTCGAGGTCTTCAGCCCTGCCTTCCCGGTGCACCAGGCCACACCGCCCACGACCGTCGCCGCCCGCGCTGCGATGGAGTCCGCCGGCATTGGACCCTCGGATGTTCAGGTCGCCCAGCTTCAGGACACGGAGTCCGGCGCGGAGGTCATGCACCTGTCCGAGACAGGGCTCTGCGCAGACGGCGAGCAGGAGCAGCTGATCCAGTCGGGCGCCACGGAGATCGGCGGGGCCCTGCCCGTCAACACCGACGGCGGCTGCATCGCCAACGGCGAGCCGATTGGCGCCTCCGGGCTGCGCCAGGTGCGTGAGGTCGTGCTGCAGCTGCGCGGGCAGGCGGGGCGGCGCCAGGTCCCGGGCGAGCCGAAGGTCGGATTCACCCATGTATACGGTGCCCCCGGAGTCAGCGCCTGCACCGTGCTGACGCGCTGAGAGAGATGAGTTCGATGCCAGAACAAAAGCAATCCGAAGAAACGCCGGCGAGCGATCGAGTCAGCACCGCGCAACCGCTCGACGGCCGGGTCGCGATCGTGACCGGAGCCTCCAGCGGGCTGGGCGCTCGGTTCGCGACGGTGCTCGCCGGAGCCGGAGCACACGTGATCGCCTGTGGACGCCGAATCGATCGGCTTGAGCAGCTCGCCGACGCCCAGCCGCAGATCGTGCCGGTGCGCTGCGACGTCGCGCACGCGGACGATCGCGCGGAGCTCGTCCGGCGAGCGCTCGAGCTCACCGGCACGATCGACATCCTGGTCAACAACGCCGGCGTGTCCTCGGGTGGGAACAGCCAGCAGACCAGGCTGGACACACTCGCACGCGTATTCGCGGTCAACGTCGAGGCCGTGTTCGCACTCAGCCAGATGGTCGGAGATCACATGCTCACGCGCGGTACGGGCTCTGTCATCAACATCAGCTCGATGTTCGGGCAGGTCGCCTCCTCGCCGATCGCCGATGCGCCGTACGCCACGTCCAAGAGCGCCATCAACGGGCTCACTCGCGAATTGGCGAACCAGTGGGCGTCCCGCGGAGTGCGTGTCAACGCGATCGCGCCGGGCTGGTTCGTGACGGAGATGAACTCGGCCCTGTTCGCCAATGATCGCGCCGCGGGATGGCTCTCGGACCACTGCCCGATGGGCCGCGCCGGCCGTGAGAACGAGCTCGACGGGGTGCTGCTGTTCCTGGCGTCGGACGCGTCCTCCTACTGCACCGGTCAGGTGATCGCGATCGACGGCGGCTGGACGATTCGCTGAACCGGGCGGTCCGTCCTCGGGTAGAAGCTATGCCTGCCGTGATCGTCGATCTGTTCGCGGACGACGCCGCGGTTCAGGAGCAGGTCGAGGTGCCCGAGCACCTCCCAGGTCACCAGCACCTGCTGTTCTGCGGCCGTCTCCTCTGACCACAGGTGCCGGGCCATCTCGAACGCGGTCGGATGGCCCCCAGACACCAGCCCGAGCACGCGGTCCAGGCGCTCGGCGTGAAACGCCATCCGCTGGTCGATCAGCGAGCGGTGATCGGCGATCGTCGGACCGTGGCCCGCATAGCAGTTCCGCAACGGCATGACCCGCGTCTTGACCAGGTTGCTGAGGTATTCGAGCAGGCCCTGACGGCGTTCCGAGCCCAGCGGCTCTGTCGCCATCAGCTCCACGCCAGAGGTGATGTTGGCCAGCAGATGATCACCGACATAGGCGTCATCTGAGTCCTCGTCGATGAACAGGGTGTCCGAGACGCTGTGACCGGGGCGGTGGACGACCCTCAGGGTCCTCCCGCCGGCGATGACCCGGTCGCCGTCCGCGAGCACGCGGTCTGTCTCGAAGGGCCGCCCGTCAGCCGCAATCCGGGCAAAGAACTCATCGGAGCTGTCGATCACGGCAACGGGAACGCCATGCGCGGCCATCAGCTCGCGCGTGAAGATCCGCTCGCCCGCGATCCTCCTCGCATAGTCGAGCCCCCACATTGCCGTGGACCGATGCGCGCCGATCTCTGCACCGGATCGGTCGCTGATGAGACTTGCCAATCCCGAATGATCGAGGTGGTGGTGGGTGAGCAGGATCAGTTCGATCTGCTCGATCCTGTAGCCATGTGAGCGGAGCCCAGCCTCGAGCGCGGCGAGGTCCTCATCGGTCGCCGCGCCCGTGTCGATCAACGTGAGCGGATCGCCACGCAGCAGCCAGACGTTCACGCTGCCCAGGTAGGCAAGCGGCAGCTCGAGCCGGATGGGCTCCGGCGCGAGGCTCAATCCTCGATCAGCTGGATCGCCATCTCCGGACACGACCCGACGATCTCCTCGGCCAGAGCCCGCTGGCCGGCTGGGAATTCCACGGGCTCGCCACGCGGGACGACATAACCCTCGTCGTCGTAGCTGAGCACGTCGGGAGCCAACCGATAGCAGCGTCCATGGCCGGTGCAGGTGCCCTCGTCGATCAGCAGCTTCACGGCGCCACATCCCAGACCAGCCGGAGATGCTTCAGCGCCATCATCGAGGCGCCACCGCGCTCGAGCACCTCATCCTCGGTCTCGAGCCGGAACTCCGGGATCACGCCGAGCCACTCCTGGACGCCGATCGCCATCTCGCGGCGAGCAAGGTGCATGCCGAGGCAGCGGTGGGGACCGCCGGCGAAGCCGAAGTGATTGTTCCTCTTGCGGTCGACGACGAACTCCTCAGCGCGGTCGTAGACCGACGGGTCACGGTTTGCGGCTGACACGAGGCCGTACACCATGTCGCCCTTCTTGAGCTCGACACCGTGGAACTCGGTGTCGGTCGTGACCTTGCGCCCGTCGCCGAAGATGATCGTGTACAGCCGCAGGGTCTCCTCGACCGCGTACGGCGTGATCTCGGGCTCGGCGATCAGCCGCTCGCGGTCCTGGGGATGGGTCGCGAGGTGATGGAACATGTATCCGAGCTCGGCTCGCGTGGTGTCAAGCCCCGCGAGCGTCAGCACCAGCAGCATGTCATTGACCTCATCCTCGGTGAGCGTGCGGTCCTCACCATCGAGGTCGGCGTGCATCAGATATGAGGTGAGGTCGCCTTCACGGGGCGCGGATTCGCCGCTGCGCTCGGCGATCGTCTCCGACCAGTAGCCCTTGATGCTGACGACGGCGCTGGTCATGCGCTCGACGCCGTCGGCGGCACCACCGAACCCTGCGAAGAAGTCATCAACCCACTTCAGGAACGAGTCAGCCATCGAAAGCGGTGCCCCGATCACGGCAAGGAACGCCTCCGTCGGGAAGCGCAGCGCCCAATCGTTGACGAGATCACAGCTGCCGACGGCCGCCGTCTCGGCGACCAGGCGCCTGGCCACATCGCGAATCATCGGCTCAGCCGCGTCCATGCGCGCCGGCGAGAACCACCGGTTCAGGATCCGCCGGTATCCGATGTGGTTGGGTGGATCGATCTGGGTCGGGATGAATCGGTATACGGGCTCCGGGTCCCATGGCGTGATCGACTCGCTGGAGAAGATCTGCGGGTTCTTGTAGATGTCGCGCACGGCGGCGTGCTGGGTGAACACCCAGTAGCCCTTGGACCCGTCTCCATAGGTGTTGAAGAAGTGAGGGCAGTCGAGCCGCAGCTCCTTGGCGAGGTCCCAGTAGTGGCCCATCGGCTGCCAGGAAGAGAAATCGAGATGCTTGACCGGGCAACCGCCGAGGTCACGATCGATCAGCTGTGCGGCACCTTCGGCGCCGCCCGCTGACTGGCTGTCAATCACGTCCGCTCCCCTCCCTTAGGAGTTGCACTGACCAGAAGTCACTTCAGTCTACGATACGCGTCATGGAATGTCCACCGGATCGGGATGGACGGCGCGCAGCTGATGCACAGGGACCGATCGGGGCGGCCGCGACCGGGATGGCAGCGGCCCTGGAGGTCCGTGTCGGGGATCTGATCCGGGCTCAGGCACAGGCGCGACCGGAGGTCGTCGCGCTGCGCCATGGGGCCCGAGAATTGACGTATGCACAGCTCGACGCTCGCGCGAACCGCGCCTCCCAGGCCCTGCTGGCCGCCGGTCTCACGGCGGGATCGCGGGTCGCCTACCTGGGCAGGTCGGCTCCGGAGCCGATCGAGCTCCTGATCGCCGTCGCGAAGATCGGCGCCGTCCTCGTTCCACTCAACTGGAGGCTGTCGGATCGCGAGCTGGGCGAGGTGCTGACGAACTCGGAAGCGACGTTGTTGGTCACCGACACCGCTCACCTCGAAACCGCGCGGCGAGTGGCCGACCGCTCCGCCGATCCGATCCGGCTTCGGATCGTGGGCGACAGCGGTGACTCCAGCTATGAGGCATGGGTCGCCGGCCACCCCGCGATCGACCCGGCCCGCCGCGGCGAGCCGGACGACGTGATCGTGCAGATGTACACCTCCGGCACCACCGGCGTACCGAAGGGAGTGCTGAGCACGCACCGCAACCTGGCCGCCGCGGCGTGGACCTCAGAGCGCTGGGGGTTCGATTCGAAAACGATCTCACTCACGCCGCTGCCGCTGTTCCACATTGGGGGCATCGGTTGGGTCTACTGCGGGCTCTGGCACGGGGCAACGACGATCCTCGTCACTGAATTCGAGCCCGAGTCCATGCTCGACCTGCTCGAACGAGAACGCGTGACCAACCCGATCTTCGTACCGACGATGCTGCAGATGATGACCAGCGTGGCCGGCGGTCCGGCACGCGATTACTCGGCGCTGCGCACGATCGTCTATGGCGCCTCGCCGATCACCACGACGCAGCTGCGCCATGCACTCGCGACCTTCGGCTGCGATCTGCTCGGTTTGTATGGGCTGACCGAGAGCACGGGTGGCGTCGTCCACCTCGACGGGGACGACCACGATCCCGCCGGGCCGCGTCAGCACCTGCTGCGCTCCGCAGGCCGTCCCTACGAATGGGTCGAGCTGAAGGTCGTCGACCCGGCGACCCTCAAGGCCGTTCCGGCCGGCGCAGTCGGCGAGGTCTGGCTGCGGGCGCCCAACGTGATGGCCGGCTACTTCAGGCGACCGGAGGAGACAGCGGCGGCGATCACAGACGACGGCTGGTTGCGCACGGGCGACGGCGGTTATGTGGATGTCGATGGCTACCTGTTCCTGACCGACCGGATCAAGGACATGATCGTTTCCGGCGGCGAGAACATCTACCCGGTCGAGGTCGAGGAGGTTCTCTCGCAGCATGCCGGCATCACCGAGGTGGCGGTCATCGGCGTGCCCGATGAGCGATGGGGCGAGGCGGTGAGAGCGGTGGTGGTCAGGCGCGACGGCTCGACGGTCGCAGCCGATGAGCTGATCTGCTTTGCGCGCGAGCGGCTCGCGTCCTACAAGCTTCCGCGGGCGGTCGACTTCGTCGACGATCTGCCGCGGACCCCCACCGGCAAGGTGCTCAAACGCGAGCTCCGCACCCGCTATGCGATGCCTGTGAGTGGCCGGTGATAGTGAACGTTGCCGAACCCGGCCAGCAGTTCGAGCTCGGCGGGGCTGGGATCGCCGTAGTAGTGGGGCTCCGACAGCTGCACCAGCTCGAGTAGTCGCCCGACCGCCTGCTGGTCGATGTGCTGGTAATGCTCGAGGTGAGCTTCCGAACTCTCGTACTCCTCGATCACGTGGAGCAGCAGCGGGTCATCATCGATGAAGTAGTTGTAGGTCAGCACGCCGTGATCCTTCTCACGCACGTCGCCGATGAAGGTCTCGAAGATGCCGACCACCTCATCGAGGTCGTCGCGGTCAAGCGACATCGTCACGGTCGTTCGTACGGTTCCCATGGTTCTCTCTCCCCTATGAGGTCAGTCGCGTGCCCAGATCTTGGGTCCACGCCCACCGAGCTGCTCCAGGTAGCCGGAGTCGGGCTTCGACTCTCCCCAGAGAACCTCCATCACGCGCCGGCTGATCCTCCACCCCCGTGCAGTGCGTTTGAGCTCGTCGTGATACCTGGCAACCAGGACGATCGCCGTCTTCGGGTCCGCCGTGAACACCTGATGCGAGGTCAGATAGGCGACCGAGGAGGCGTTGTCGCCGTCCACATTGACGTGGTAGACGTTGAGCAGATGGTGCTGCCAGATCACCGTCGCGGTGGCCCCGGCGATCCAGTCGACCAGCTTGTCGGCGCCCACCACCGGCTCGCCGTTTCCATACTGGGCCCAGATGTCGTCGGCCAGCACCGCCCGAACGCCGTCGAAGTCGAATGAATCGATACACGACGAATACCGGTACAGAACCTCGCTGATCTCCATCCGGTCCATCAACAGGCGTACTTCCGCCTGCCCGGCGACCGGCTCATCCGTCATGCTCATCGCGCTCTCTCCTCAACCGAATTCGGCAAGTGACCCTACTTCGGTTCAGGCTATCAGCTAGTGACGTGTCCCGTAAATAGCTGGACGCCCAGCGACTGGTGTGACCACCTCAGCGGCCCGGAATTGCGACCGCGCGTCCGAACACACGCCCGTGCTCGAGATCCTCATACCCGCTGATGGTGCGATCGAGCGGGTAGAGCGTGGTCTCGGTGCGGATCGCGCCGGAACGGGCGAGGGCGACGACCTCGGCGAGTTCGGGGATGGTGCCCCAGGTCGAGACGGTCACCGATGAGTCGAACGGGGTGACGAACGCGCGGACCGCGTACGTGCCTCCTCCGCGACCGGCGTAGACCACGCCACCGCCCGGCCCACGGCCGCCGCCGCGAAGGCGAGCGTGTCGTCGGCGCCGACGAAGTCGAGCACCAGGGCAGCACCGTTGGCCCCTGATCTCCGATCGCAGCTCAGCCCCCGTCAGCCCGTTGGCGGACAAAGCCGCGTGCGCACCGGCAGCGTGCGCGACCTGCAGCGCCTCGTCGCGAAGATCGACGGCGAC
>CAWKDQ010000013.1:0-308296 GCA_963848435.1 uncultured Conexibacteraceae bacterium
TCAGAGGGCTGGCTCGGGCGGGTGGCGATGATGTGGGGTCAGGGGTCGATGTTCTACGTCACGAAGCTCGGTGTCCGGGTGCTCGGCACCGGGCTTGGGGCGCAGCCGGAGCCGCAGCCGAACTGGTGGGCGCACCACAGTGCGTGCGCATGGACCGCCGCCTGGCTGACCGTCCGCGGCCGCCGGTTCCTCGGCGAGCCTGAGATCCGTCACAGCGGCGAGTGGGGTGAGCGGCTGCAGTGGTTGGAGGGGTATGGCCTGCGTAGGTCGGGGCATCGTCCGGACCTGATCACGTGGGCGCCGAACGAGGACGTGTTCGCGGTAGAGGTTGAGCTGGCCCGCAAATCGAGGGCGCGGCTGAACGCGATCCTGAGCCTTCACAGCGACTGGATTCTGCAGGGCAAGCTGTGCGCGCTGCTCTACGTCGTCGGCGACGAGGGTGCCGCACGCAGGATCCGCCTCGGGATGCAACGCAACCTCTGCCTCAGCGAAGGACGGGTCCGCATCGAGCTGCTCGACACCATCAACCAGCAGACCATCGACGGGTTCGAAGCACGACGGCCCAAAGCTGTGCAAGCCGTCCTCGACGGGTAGAGACCAAAGCTCCGCCGATCTCCAGCCTTGACGGCTGACTCACTGTCGGAGGGATAGCGCTCTGTCGCCGACCGCGATCGCAGCCGGGCTGCTGTCCAAGACCACCGAAGAATCACCCAGGCAGATGCGCCCCCTCCGCGCAGACCGCGTCTCTTGGCGAGTGGGCGGTGAGTTGCTCGGAAACCCGAATGCGGCCTCGGCCGTATAAAGGTAGCCCGCTTGGCCGGACGCTCATTAAGCGGGCGTAGCGCTTGGGTGAGGGCCTGGATGATCTGGTCGTGTGCTGTGGAGCGGGTAATGATCCGGCTTGGTGGTCGTAGGAAGAGCGAAGCAGCGTGCAGAGCCGTTCAGCCCCGCCTCAGCGTCGTAGGCTGGCGGTCTGAAATAAGTCAAGTGCGGGCGGTCAAGCCGTTTCATCGGGGAGTCGCTCGATTGAGATGTAGCGTTTCGCGCCGAAGGTCATCCAGTACGGAAACAACAACCCGCCCAACGCGCCGGGCGTGGGCCAGCATTCGATGACCGCGGTCTGGCCCTCGACGAGGTCAAGTTTCACTGATGGGCTCCTAGTCCAGGCTCCCGTGAGATGCAATTCATGTTCGCCTGGGTCAGCGATGAGCTTGATCGACTCGCCACGCGAAACGTAGCTGGCTGTCTCGCCGTCCAGCACGACAGACCATCGATTTATGTGGCTGGGGTACTGCTGCGGTCTACGTTGGACCTGGATGTGCGCAAACGCCATTCCGAGCACCCTAATACGAGCTAGTTGCTGGGATCGGCTCCACCGAGCATTGTCTCCCAGCGCAATCGGAGGGGTTCATTACCGTTGGCGTGTGGCGCGTCGTCGTCGCAGCCAGGACCGGAACGGGTCTTGGTCGGCCCGTCCGTTGAAGATCGGCCCGTCAGCCGGCGGTGGCACCGAGTAGTCGATCAAAGGTGGTCCCGGCTCCTTGGCGCGAGCCCAGTCTGGTAGGCGCCCGACCTTATCAAGCCGACGGGCGGTCACACCGCCAAGAACCAGAACGGCGAGGTAACCAGTCCAATAGCCGATCTGAACACCCGCGACCAAGGCGCCCGAGAGGGCTCCAATCAGCACGCCCCCTCCGGAGGCCAGCAGAACAGCCACCACGACCCCAGCCGGCTGAGTCTCAGCTGACCTGCCTGCCATAACAGACTCGGGCGGTGTGCTCGTTGACGGGATTTTAAGATTGTCCGGCCCCCCGTAGTTCGGTCCATCTCTGGCGTTAGTCCTTCGACTTGCGAGAGTCCTAATGAGAGGATCGGGTGCTGACGGCCGCCGCGAAGCGGTATACGGCTGAGCAGATCGTCGCGAAGCTGAGGGAGCACGAGAAGCTCCAGGGGCAGGGGTTGACGATCCCGCAGGCGTGCAAACGGATCGGGGTCAGCGACCAGACGTTCTATCGGTGGCGCACCAAATATGGGGCGGTGAAGCAGGATGAGGCGCAGCGGCGAAGGCTTTGGAGCAGGAGAACGGCCGCTTGAAACGGATCGTCGCGGAGCAGGCTTTGGATATCTCGATGCTCAAGGATTTGAACAAGGGGAAATGGTGAGCCCGTCCCGCCCCGCGACGCTGTCGCTTACTTGGTGAAGCGCCATCCGGTGTCGGAGCGACGGGCGTGCCAGCTGGTTGGGCAGCATCGCTCAACGCAACGCTATGAGTCTCAGCCACCAGGGTTCGAGCTTGAGCTCGTGAAGCGGTTGAACGAGCTCGCGGCCAGGCATCCTCGCTATGGGTATCGCCGGATCTGGGCTTTGCTGCGCTCGGAGGGGTTCGAGGTCAATCACAAGCGCATCGAGCGGCTCTGGCGGCTTGAAGGGCACAAGGTCCCGCCCAGGCGCAAAAGCAACGGGCAGAAGGCGATCGGCGGGTCCGCCGGCGGGACGTGGGCGGTGCAGGCCTCAGGCGCCAACGATGTGTGGTCGTGGGACTTCGTCGCCGCGAGGACCGAGGACGGGCAGCCGTTGCGGATCCTGAACATCGTCGATGAATACACCCGTCGCTGCCTGGCCTGCCGGGTCGCTCGCAACATCGGGGCGCGTGATCTGATCGACGAGCTTGAGAACGTGTTCTCCAGGCACGGCAGACCGAAGCGGATCCGCTCTGACAACGGCCGCGAGTTCATCTCCGAGACCCTGGCTGACTGGCTCAGGCCCCAGAAGGTCGGGCAGCTGTTCATCGCCAAAGGCTCGCCGCAGCAGAACGCCTACGTCGAGCGGTTCAACGGCACGATGCGCGATGAGGTGCTCAACGGCGAGCTGTTCCGCTCCGTGCTCGAGGCCAAGGTCGTTCTGCACCAGTGGGTCGCTGAATACAACACCGTTCGCCCGCACCGCGGTCTCGGGTTCCTCACACCCCAGCAGTTCTACACGGCGGATAAAGTGGGCAGTCGATGAGAGTGTCTGCCCTCACTCACTCTGGACCAGACGGGTTCAGTCCTCGAGGGCTCACCCACCACTCTGTGCAACTCAGGTTTGGGACGGGTACCTACCTGACAAATAATTACTACTTCAACACCACCTGGACCGAACCCGGGGGGCTAGACAGGCCCTAGCGACTACGCCGGCATCGGCGGACAGCCGGGCGCAAACGGTGCCGGCGGCCGGGGCGGCAACGGCGGCAACGGCGGCCAAGCAGGCACAGGTGGCGACGCATACGGCGGCGCGATCTACTCCACCACCCCAATCCAACTCGACGGCCAGACCATCCCTGAAGCCGAAACATCTCAGACCGGGCCGGTCGGCGCGACCCCCACCAGCTTCGACGGGGACGCGGTAACCGCGGGCAACACACCCAACGGCTGCGGTGCCAGCAACTCCGGATGCGGTGGAGACGGCGCGGCAAGCATCGCCGTGTACCCTGCGGCGACTGGTGGTGAACCCGAGAACACCGTCGGGTCAACCGGCTCACCGACAACGGCCGGAGCGGCAGGACACAACTCCCCCGACAACACATCCACAGCGCCGACCGGCGGCGTCGACCTCTGGATCGCGAACAGCGAAGACGATCCTGGTACGACGACCACCACGGGCAAGCGGTCTGGGACATCGACCACAACCACCACTAGCCAAACGCAGAGCCGGTTCACGTTCCGGCGAACAATCCAAGTACCCGGGAGTGAAGCGTCCAACCCCCGACCTCGACCAGGCAGCGCGAGCCCGGCCGCGATGATCCTCGCCGTAAAGGGGATCGAGACTGACGAGCGCTTCCACGCCCACCCCTACAACAAGAAGGCTTCCGCCGGGACCCGGAGCTGTGCGATCGGATACGCGACCAGACTTCACAACGGACTCTGCACCAAAGCCGACGACGCGAAATACCGGCACGGAATCACCAGACCGAGAGCCCAAGGCCTGCTCCTGTACGACCTGCGAAGCGCCGGCAGCACCATCGCCCACTACGTTCACATCCGACTCAGCACCGAGCAGCAAGCGGGACTGATCGAATTTGCCTACCAGATCGGAGACACCCCGTTCGTGCACTCAACGCTGCTGGACAAGCTCAACACCGGAGATGAACTTGCCGCCGCGAATCAGCTATCGCGATGGGTTCGCTTCGACGGCCGGCAACTCAAAGAGCTGATCGCGGAGCGCCGACGCGAACGAGGCATGCTGCTGTCCAGCAGGCGACTGCCGCTGTCGCGGCACGCGCACGCTCCAGGCAGAGCTCCGGCGCGACATGTCATCGCGCTGACCGGTCACGGCGCTACCCCCGGGTGTCAGATCACGGCGACCGCCACCGTCACCGGCACCAGCCCCTACCCGACGATCGATCTGCCCGCGACCACGGTAATGGCGAACGACAGCTACACGATCCAATGGCACATTTCCAAGACGATCACGGACACGCTGCAATGGCAGATCTCCGGCACCGAGGCCTGCGGCGTTTGAACTTGGAACGCTTCCGATCGCACCCGGGGCGACGGAAAACAGGCCTGACGCGCCCCGTCCTATCAGGATGCGGACTCAGTGTGCTGCCATGGTTGGCATCGGCGATCTAGCGCAGCTGCGAACCGGCCTACGGGCCGCCGAAGCCGCGCCGTGAACAAACGCTCGTCAAGCGCCTCGATCACAGCGAACTCATGCTTCGAGATACCTGGGCCGGACGATGGCGGTGAACAGCACCGAGTCACCAACACGAAGCTCGGCGACTACGTCCACGGAACGCGCCATGTGCAGCCGCTCGCGGCGTGTATCAACAGCATCGGCAATGGCAGTGAGATGCTCATCGAGCTCACAGGAGGCGACTTGCTCAAGCAGCTGTCGCTCGGCCGGCATCAACCGCCGGGTCCTCGCTGACCGACCAGAACAACCGCTGATCGCGCTCCAGAGCCCCGATGCCTGGATATGCCCGGCATCACGCACGGACATAACCGGCACACAAGTCGCACCCCGACCCAACGCAGGTCCTCGTGCCCCGCCACCTCGGCCTCGGTTTTCGCCAGGAGCACGGCGCTCGGGTGAGCGACCGCCGGCTAAGGACCGTCGCGGTTTCAGCCACGAGCAGGAGTGACCCATGGATGGCACGTTTGACGGCGATCATCGCGACGGTGCTTGCTACGTCGCCTCGTGCGTTTGATGCCCTTTTGATGCCCTCTGAGCGGAATGGGCACCTTCGTCGAATTTGCGAAGGTGCCGATTTGCAGGTAATTCAGGTATCGGGGAGACAGGATTTGAACCTGCGGCCGCCCGGCCCCCAGCCGGGTGCGCTACCAGACTGCGCCACTCCCCGTGATCGGCGGATCATAGCCCGATCAGGGCCGGCCCGCGGCGGCCGGCGCGCCAGGGGGTTTGTTCAGGGAAATCGACTCCTTGCTCGGCGATTCTCTTAGAAAGCGTCGATTTTCAGGAGCGTTCAAGCAAATCGGGACACATCAGGATGATTTCCTGGAACGCTCCTGTTTCATGTCCGCCCCGGCCGCTCCACGGTTGCCGCCGGCTGCCTGGGCCCCGGCTGCCTCCACAGTTGCTGGCTGCCACCCGGTTGCCCGTGCACCCGGCTACCTGGGCCCCGGCCGCCTCCACAACTGCTGGCTGCCACCCGGCTGCCCGTGCCCCGGCCGCCTGTGCCCCGGCTGCGTTCCCTACGGCGGCGGTTCGAGCCCGACGGCAGCAGCCAGCCGCGCCAGCGCGTCAACCAGCTCGCTCGGCCGTTCGAGCGGCACCGCGTGACCGCAGTCGGGCAGGTGCAGGAACTCGACCACGTGGGGGAGGGAGGCGACCATGCGTTCGGCCTGGACAGGTGGCGTGAGCCGGTCACGATCGCCCACGACGACGAGCGTCGGGACCGTCACACGCCCAAGCGACGCGGTCAGATCGAGCCTCCTCAGGGTCGCGCCGGCGCTGGCTCGCAGGCGCGGACGCATGGTCCAGATCATCTGTTCGACGAACTCCACCTGCGCCGGGCTGGGCGCGGGGCCGAACATCAGATGCCTCGTCAATGCGCGACTCGCGGCGGTTGACAGCCGCAACAGCGGCGCGTCGCGGGCGAGCAGCTGGTTGGCGATCTGGCGACGGGCGGCCTGTGGGATCGTGGCCGGCAGCAGCGTCTGGGCGTCGACGAGCGCGGAGGCGCCCGTGGAGATCAGCGCCACAGCCCGCACCTGGCGGGCCATCTCAGCAGTGCCTGCCCACGCGAGGATCGACATGCCGCCGAGCGAGTGGCCGGCGACGATTACGTCATCGCGGTCGCCGCAGGTTGCGGCCAGCACCGCACCGAGATCCTCGCCGTAGCGCTCGATCGACTGGTCCAGGCCGGGCTTGCGGTCACTGCGGCCCTGACCGCGTAGGTCGTATGCCACCACCCGAAAGCCGCGGCCAAGCAGGCCGCGGGTGAGCAGATCGAAGATCCTCAGCTGCTCGGTCCAGCCTGGAACGAGCACGACGGTCGGTGCGTTCTGGGGGCCAAAGGCCTCCGCATGCAGCCAGGCGCCGTCATCGGAGGCGACGTCGAGCCGTGTCCCCCGCAGCGGGTTCTGCAGCAGCTCGCGGTCGGGGTCACGCTCGAGCTCGTGCCGATGCCGCAGCTCGGTGGCGAGGATGCCGGCGGCGCCGGCTAGCAGCGCCAGCCCCGCCGAGGCAGCAAGGCGCCGGTGCGAACGCGATTCACCGGCGCTTGACTTTTGCATGCTACAGACAGTTTATGCTGGGTATTTGAGTGGTATAGACGACAAAAGCACAGCCAGGACCGAGGTAATGCATTGACTGCGACAGGCGACCGAATCTCACTCGACGAGCTCTCCATCGACGCGATCCGCACACTGTCGATCGACGCCGTTCAGAAGGCGAACCAGGGCCATCCGGGAGCGCCCATGGGTCTCGCGCCGGTTGCCTACACGCTGTACACGCGGTTGATGCGGCACAACCCGCAGAACCCTTCATGGATCGACCGCGATCGCTTCATCCTGTCCGCCGGCCACGCGTCGATGCTGCTCTATTCGACGCTGTTCCTCGCCGGCTATCCGATCACGCTCGAGGACATAGAGCACTTCCGGCAGCTCGGCTGGCCGACCGCGGGCCACCCCGAGTACTGGGACGTGCCCGGGATCGAGGCGACCACCGGCCCGCTCGGCCAGGGCCTCTCGATGGCCGTCGGCCTGGCGCTTGCCGAGCGGATGCTCGCCGCCCGCTTCAACGTCGACGGTCACGACGTGGTCGATCACCGCACCTGGGTAATCGTTTCCGATGGCGACATCCAGGAGGGGGTCGCGTCTGAGTCCTCATCTCTGGCCGGCCACCTCGGGCTCGGCAAGCTGATCGTCTTCTACGACGACAACAAGATCCAGCTCGCGAGCCCCACCGAGCTCGTTTTCTCGGAGGACGTCGCCGCCCGCTACGAAGCCTACGGCTGGCACGTGCAAAACCTCGGCGAGAACATCTCGCCTGACCAGCTCGAGGAGGCCGCCAACCGCGCGGCCGACGTCGCCGACCGGCCCTCACTGATCATCTGCCGCACCCATATCGGCTATGGCAGCCCCAACAAGCAGGACTCGACCTCCGCGCACGGCTCGGCGCTTGGCGAGGACGAGGTTCGGCTCACCAAGGAGTTCTACGGCTGGGATCCGGACAAGCACTTCTATGTGCCTGCGGAGGCGCTCGAGCATTGGCGCAGTGCGACAGCGGAGCGCGCGCAGGCCGAGACCAACTGGAAGAGCCGCTTCGACGCCTATAGGCAGGCCCAGCCTGAGCTCGCCGCTGAACTCGAGCGGATCGTCAGGCTGAGCGGGCCTCCGAAGGGCTGGGACAGCACCGGCGAGCCGAGCTTCGAGCCGGAGAAGGACGGCGATATGGCGAGCCGCGCCGCGTCGGGCAAGGTGCTCCAGTGGGTTGCGGAGAACGTGCCCGAACTGGTGGGCGGCTCGGCCGACCTCGCGAGTTCCAACAACACCGACATGAAGGGTCTTGGCGACGTGGTGCCCGGCGATTTCAGCGGCCGCAACCTCCACTTCGGCGTACGCGAGCACGGCATGGGCGCGATCGTGAATGGCCTCTCGCTCCACGGCTTCCGCGGCTACGGAGCAACCTTCCTGACCTTCTCGGACTACATGCGAGGAGCGGTGCGGCTTTCAGCGCTGATGCACCTGCCCTCGATCTGGATCTGGACCCACGATTCGATCGGGCTGGGCTCCGACGGGCCCACGCACCAGCCGGTCGAGCAGATCCCCGCGCTGCGTGCGATGCCGAACCTGTCCGTGATCCGCCCGGCCGACGCCAACGAGACCGTGCTCGCGTGGAAACACGCGGTCAACTCGAGCGACCACCCAACCGCGCTGATCCTCTCGCGCCAGAACCTGCCGACGCTCGACCCGGCCTCGGTGCCCGCGGACGCGATCGAGCGGGGCGGCTACGTGCTGCGGGACGCCGGTGCTGCTGGTCCGCTAACCAGCAGCACCGCTGGAGCGGCTCCGGACGTGATCCTGATCGCGACCGGGAGCGAGGTGCAGATCGCCCAGGCGGCCGCCGACAAGCTCGAGGCTGACGGGACCTCGGTCCGGGTGGTGAGCATGCCGTGCCAGGAGCACTTCGCCGCGCAACCGCCCGAGTACCGTGACAGCGTGCTGCCTCCGGGCGTCAGGGCACGCGTCTCGGTCGAGGCGGCCGCGACCTTCGGTTGGCACCGCTGGATCGGCGATCTGGGGGAGGCGATCGGGATGCACAGCTTCGGCGCATCGGGATCCGAGCAGCCGCTTTACGAGCATTTCGGGATCACGGCGGAGCATGTCGTACAGGCGGCTCGCGCAAGCCTGACCCGCGCACAGACCAATTGAAAAGGAGGCGGCGATGAGCACCGTGACCGATGCGAACCCGCAATTGAAGGCGCTGACCGAGGCGGGAGTCAGTGTCTGGCTGGATCAACTCGGCCGCTCGCTCGTCGCCGGTGGCGAGCTCAAGCGCATGGTCGAGCTGGACAGCCTGCACGGCGTCACCTCGAACCCCGCGATCTTCGAGAAGTCGATTCTCGGCAGCTCCGATTACGACGATGCGATCGATGAGCTCGCTCGGGAGGGCAAGAAGGTCCACGAGATCTACAACGCACTCACCGTCGCTGATGTTCAGGCGGCGTGTGACGTGCTCGCAACGGTGCACGAGCGCACCGACGGCCGCGATGGCTTCGTCTCACTCGAGGTCGCACCCGACTTCGCCCGCGACACGGACGGCACGCTCGCGTCGGCCCGCGAGTACTGGCAGGCGGTCGATCGCGCCAACGTGATGATCAAGATTCCCGGCACCCCCGAGGGCGTCGGCGCGATCGAGCAGGCCATCTACGAGGGCATCAACATCAACGTCACGCTGCTGTTCTCGGTCGAGAACTATGCGGCAGTCGCGGAGGCATACATTCGCGGACTCGAGCGACGTCACGAGGAGGGGAGGTCGCTCAACGTGAACTCTGTCGCGTCGTTCTTCGTCTCGCGCGTGGACACGTTGGTCGACAAGCAGCTCGACGCGATCGGCGGGCCCGAGGCTGAGCAGCTCAAGGGTACGGCGGCGCTCGCCAACGCACGCGCCGCGTACGCGCGCTTCATGGAGATCTTCAGCGGCGAGCGCTGGGACACACTGGCGGCCGCCGGAGCTGCCTACCAGCGGCCGCTGTGGGCCTCGACCGGCGTCAAGAACCCGGCCTACCCGGACACGCTCTACGTCGATCAGCTGATCGCCCCCTACACCGTCAACACGATGCCGCTGGCGACGTTGCGGGCCGTCGCCGACCACGGCACGGTACCGAGCGCAACTGCTCGACTCGATCCGAGCGCCGACCTGGCCGCGCTGCACGCCGTCGGGATCGACATGGCCGCGGTGACCGAGCAGCTGCTCGATGAGGGCATCGACCTGTTCGTGCAGGCGATGCGCGAGCTGCAGGGCGGGATCGAGAAGGCACGGATCGTTGCCGCTGATCCAACCACCGTGACGCTCAGCCTTCCGACCGAGGTCGCGGACGCCGTCACGACCAGGCTGCAGACGGCGGTGACCGAGAAGGTCGCTGAGCGCGTCTGGCAGCGGGACCCGTCACTGTGGGGCGGCCCCGGTGTGCCGGAGATCGAGGATCGACTCGGCTGGCTCGACGTCGCTGGGAAGATGCAGGCGCAGCTTGGCGACCTGGTCGCCTTCGCCAAGCAGCTGAAGTCCGAGGGCTACAAGGATGCGGTGCTGCTCGGCATGGGCGGATCCTCACTCGGACCCGAGGTGCTGCGGCGCTCGTTCGGCGATCAGCCGGACGGCCTGAGGCTGCAGGTGCTCGACTCTACCCATCCGGACGCGGTGCTCGCGGTGGAGCGATCGGTCGACCTCGACCGGACGATCTTCATCGTCTCCTCGAAGTCAGGCGGGACGATCGAGACGCTCTCGCACTACCGCCACTTCAAGGCCAAGGCGAAGCCTGAGCAATTCGTCGTGGTCACCGACCCGGGCAGCCCGCTGGCTGCACTGGCCGCATCAGACGGTCTACGCAGGACGTTTGAGAACCCGAACGACATCGGCGGGCGTTACTCGGTGCTCTCCTTCTTCGGCCTGGTGCCGGCGGCGTTGGCGGGCTACGACATCGAGGCGCTGCTGCTGCGAGCCAACGTCGGGGAGCATGACTGCGCTGCTGATCGAACCCAGCAGCACAACGTCGGGCTGACGCTCGGCGTGGCGATCGGCGAGCTCGCCTCGCGCGGACGGGACAAGCTGACGTTGGTCGTCTCGCCACCGATCGACAGCTTCGGCCTCTGGATGGAGCAGCTGGTCGCGGAGTCGACCGGCAAGCAGGGCAAGGGCATCCTGCCGGTCGCCGACGAGCCACTGGCTGCGCCCGGCGTCTACGGCGATGACCGCGTGATCCTGTACCTGCGCCACGGCAACAGGCCCTCGGCTGAACTTGACGCGGAGGTCGGTGCGCTCCGTGACGCCGGCGTGCCTGTGATCACGCTCAGCACGTATGGCGCGACCGGCCTCGGGCGGCTGTTCTTCGACGCCGAATTCGCCGTGGCCGTATCCGGTTGGGTGCTCGGGATCAACCCGTTCGACCAGCCCAACGTGCAGGAGGCCAAGGACAACACCAACAAGGTGCTTGATTTGGCTCCCGCCCACCCGCTGCCCAGGATCGAAGCCGCCGACGATGCGGCGCTCAAGGCGCTGCTCGGCGTGAGCACTCCGCACTACGTGGCGATCCTCGGCTACCTGCCGACCGCAGGCCCCGAAAACGCAGGGATTGACGACGCGGTCACAAAGCTGCGGGCGGCGATCCGGGCGGCGACCGGTATGGCGACGACCTTCGGCTACGGCCCGCGCTTCCAGCACTCGACCGGCCAGGAGCACAATGGCGGCGCCCCGAACGGTCGCTTCCTGCAGCTGGTGAACGTGCCGAGCGGACAGGTGCCGATACCGGGCGAGTCCTACGACTTCACAACCCTGATCGACGCCGCCTCAGTCGGGAACCTGCAGACGCTGCGTTCGCACGGGCTCGCGGCTGAACGCGTGGTGTTGGAGGGCACGCCGGCGGAGGCGATCGGGGCGCTTACGGCGCGCGTGACCGACCTGTTGCGGGAGATCTGAGCGTTGGGTGCAGTCGTCATCGAGCCGGAGGCCGGCGAGAACCCGTTGATCGAGGGGCTCGAGCGCACGCCGGTGCGCTCGACCGCGATCGTGATCTTCGGGGCCGTCGGCGACCTCGCCAGCCGCAAGCTGCTGCCGGCGATCTACAACCTCGCCCACGAAGGGGCGCTACCGGAGCGGATCGCGTTGATCGGGGTCTCTCGCGGCAAGCTCACCGATGAGGACTACCGGGCTCGCGCTCGCGAATCGATCGATCGCTTCTCTCGCCGGCGCCCCGACCCCGACGTGCTGGACGGCCTGCTCGCCAACATGCAGTACATCTCGGGCGGGTTCGACGATGACGACCTGTACACCCGTATGCGCGGTGCGCTCGAGGAACTCGATGCCGACTACGGAACGCCGCTGAACCGGGTTTTCTACCTGTCGACTGCGCCGGAGTTCTTCCCGGTCATCACCGGTCGCCTCGGCGAGGCCGGCCTGAACGCCGCCGAGGACGCGGACGTGCGGGCTGTGATCGAGAAGCCGATCGGTTATGACCTGGCGTCGGCGCAGGCGCAGAACGAGGCGGTGCTGACCTACTTCGACGAGTCGCAGGTCTTCCGCATCGACCATTACCTCGGGAAGGAGACCGTCCAGAACCTGATGGCCCTGAGGTTCGCCAACGCGCTGTTCGAGCCTGTCTGGAACCGGAACTTCATCGACCATGTCCAGATCACCGCCGCCGAGGACATCGGGATCGGCACTCGCGCCGGATATTACGAGGGCGCCGGAGCGCTGCGCGACCTCGTCCAGAACCACATGCTGCAGCTGTTGGCACTGCTGGCGATGGAGCCGCCGACAGCGCTCGAGGCAAACCGCCTGCGTGACGAGAAGGTCAAGGTGCTGGAGGCGATCGCGCCCCCGTCGCTCGATGAGGTCGCCGAGATTGCCGTGCGAGCCCAGTACGGGCCCGGTGTGGTCTCGGGCTTGGAGTCTGTCGGGTATCGCGAGGAGCCGGGTGTGGCGCCCGACTCTCGCACCGAGACCTATGCCGCGCTGCGCCTTCACATCAACAACTGGCGCTGGGCCGGGGTGCCGTTCTACCTGCGCACGGGCAAGCGGATGACGCGCAAGCTGACGGAGATCGCGGTGACGCTGCGGCCGGTGCCGCACCTGGCCTTTCAGGGGCCTGACTCGGACGGCGTGCGCCCCAACCAGATCATCCTCACGCTGCAGCCTGACGAGGCCGTGTCCGTGTCTCTGGGCGCCAAGGTCCCGGGCACGAAGATGCAGATCCGCCCGGTCAACATGGAGTTCCATTACGGAACCTCATTCGTGTCCGAGTCGCCCGAGGCCTACGAGCGCCTGATCCTCGATGCGATGCGCGGTGACGCCACACTGTTCACCCGTAACGACGAGGTTGAAGCACTGTGGCGCATCATCGATCCGATCCTGGCCGCATGGTCGGCGGACACGACTTCCACGATTCCGCAATACCCGGCGGGATCGGCCGGGCCGGTCGAGGCCGAGGCGCTGCTCGAAGGGCGCGCCTGGCGCCGGTTGTGACGGCTCGGTGTCTGCGGTGAGCGGCGCGCGCTGGTCGGAGCGGGATACGACCCCCGAGCGGATTGAGGCGGCCCTGCGCGAACTATTGCGCGAGGCCCACGCCGAGAACGACACGCTCGTCCCAGCGCGTGTTCTGAACCTGGTGGTGATCGCCGACCGCGAGTGGCGTGGAGAGGTCGCCAACCGGCTCGAGCGGGTCGGCCGTTACCACCCGTCGCGCACGATCCTCTGCACGGTCGAGGACGATCGCCACACGATCGACGGCTATGCGACCGTGAGCGGGGATGACCAGGGCTCGAGCGGCATCGGCGTGCTGCGGGAGGGCGTCGAGATCGCGCTCGGCGCCGTGCACATGGATCGCCTCGAGACGATCATCGATCCGATTCTGATCTCCGAGCTGCCGACGGTGATCTGGTCGCCGCACAACCGCGACGACGCGGTCGCGGCGCTGCTGCCGCTCGCCGACGTGATCCTGATCGACACCGACGACCCCGTCTATTTCGACGGTCCACGAGCGGCTTTGGCGCGCGCCGCAGACCTGCTCGAATCGAAGGTGGACGTCGTCGACCTCGCCTGGCTGCGAACGATCGCCTGGCGGGAGCGCCTCGCCGGCAGCTTCTCCGACCCGACGCGGATCGGTCAGCTGGACGGGATCAGGCGGATCTATGTCCGCCACCACCATGGCTCGATCGTGTCGGCTCTGTTGCTCACCGGCTGGTTGGCATCCCGCCTGGGCTGGGTTCCGAGCGAGCTCGAGCCCGATCGCAGCGGCGCTAGCCATGCCGCTGCGATCCGCAGTGAGGGCGGCCCGTCGGTCAGCATCCAGTTCGACCCGGTCGATCAGTCGATCCGCGGGCTGGCAGGCGTCACCGTCAGCGGAAGCGCCGGCTTCTCCCTGTCACTTGATCGCGCCCTGGGCGGGCTGATCGCGCGCGAGCAGGGCGCCGGCCACAAGCCGCGGGAGTGGCAGCTGTTCGGGGCATCTCGCGGGGAGGGCGGGATACTTGGGGAGGGCGTGCGTCAGGCACTGATTCGCGACCAGACCTACGAACCAGCTTTGCAAGCGGCAAGGAGCTTCACCCCATGAGCCTCGAGATCCAGGTGGTCGACGATCCGGCGCAGGCGTGTGCGGACGCACTCAGTGCCGCCGTCGCGACTGGTGAGAATGTCGTCCTGACCGGTGGCACGACACCCAGACGAGCGTATGAGCTCGCGGCCACCCAACGGGCAGCTGACTGGCAGGGAGCGCAGCTGTGGTTCAGTGACGACCGCTGCGTCGAGGCGCATGACGAGCATTCCAACTTCGGGATGGTGCAGGAGGCGCTGCTCTCGCCGCTCCAACAGGCGGGGGTCGAGGTCGAGGCCTGTCGCCGGATCCTGGGTGAGCGCGGATACGAGCAGGCCGCGCTCGAATACGAGCGCGAACTCGAGCATGTCGGGGGCGGTCCCGGCGCGATCCGCTTCGAACTCGTGCTGGTCGGCGTCGGCCCCGACGGGCACATCTGCTCGATGTTTCCCGGACAGGGTTCGCTGCACGAGCGTTCGCGGCTGGCGGTCGGCGTGCCGCAGGCGGGGATGGAGCCGTTTGTGCCGCGGGTGACCCTGACGTTCCCGGCGCTGAGCCGCGCCAAGCGTGTACTGGTGCTCGCGACTGGGGAGAGCAAGGCCGATCCGATCGCGGCCGCGTTTGCGCAGGACGCACCGCACACCCCGGATGTGCCAGCCTCACTGCTCGTGGAGCATGTCGAGGACATCGTCGTGCTGCTGGACGAGGCGGCCGCTTCGCGACTATGACAAGGGTCGTTGGTATTGACGTCGGCGGCACCAAGGTCGCCGCGACCGCCCTGGGTGCTGCCCTGGGCGCGGAGGGCCTCGAGGGGCACAGGCAGCAGTCGACGCGGCTCGACAACGGCGAGGAGCTGATCGCCCAGCTCGTTGAGATCGTCGGGGAGGCGGCCGGGGATGAACCGCTCGACGCCGTTGGGATCGGCGTGCCCTCGATCGTGCGCTTCGAGACGGGTGAGATCGCGGCCTCCACCAACATCCCGCTGAGGGGCGTGGCGCTGCGCAGCGTGCTGGGGGAGCGTCTGGGCGTGCCGGTCTTCGTCGACAACGATGCGACCGTGGCCGCGCTGGCGGAGGCCTATGACGAGAGTCTGGAGATGGTGTCCCGAAACCTCGTGATGATCACGGTGGGCACCGGCATCGGCGGCGGAATCGTGATCGATGGCCGCATCTTTCGCGGCGGCAGCGGCGGTGCCGGGGAGCTGGGGATGACGCTCATAGGTTTGAGCCCCGGCGATGATCTGCAGCCGGCCTCCGACCAGTTCCCGCAGCCGGGATCACTCGAGGCGCTCTCATCGGGAACGGCACTGGACCGGCTGGCGGCCGCGGCCGCGGCGGCGCATCCGGCTTCAGCGCTGGGACGATTGGCTGCCACCAACGGCTCTGTGCAAGGGGTCGACGCGGTCGACGCGGCGCGGGACGGAGATCAGCCGGCGGCAGCGGCCGTGAGGCGCTGGGCGCACGCGCTCGGCGTGGGGATCGCCAACGCGATCAACACATTCGACCCTGATGAGGTCGTGATCGGAGGCGGAGCAGCGCTCGCCGGGTCACTGCTGCTCGACCCGGCGATCGAATTCGCGACCGGGTACGTGCACCCGGGCCTGCGCGAGCGGATCAGCGTGCGTGCGGCCAGGTGGGGTGCGACCGCGGGGGTCCTGGGCGCGGGCCTGCTGGCGGTGCACGAGCTGGAGCGCGAGGGCGTCCCTAATGGCTGAGTCGTCTCGGGTGGCTGAGTCGTCTCGGGTGGGTGAGGAGGCCGTGGGGTGGGCGGGGCGGACCCGGATGGGTGGGGCGGACCCGGATGGGTGAGCCGCGCCTTGTCCTTGTCCGGCACGGAGACACCGAGTGGAGCGAGAACGGAAGGCACACCAGCCGCACCGACCTGCCGCTGCTGCCCTCCGGAATCGAAAGAGCCCGAGCGCTGGCTCCCACCCTGGCGAAGATTGAGTTCGCCCGAGTGCTTTCAAGCCCTCTCCAACGGGCTCACGAAACCGCCCGACTCGCCGGTTTCGCAGACCGAGTCGAGACCGACGCAGACTTGACCGAATGGTCTTACGGCGACTACGAAGGTCTCACGAGCGAAATGATCTGGGAGCGCGAGCCGGATTGGAAGCTGTGGGTTGACGGCGCACCAGGGGGGGAGACCCCCTACGAGGTTGCCGCGCGGGCTGAGCGCGTGATCGATAGTGCGGTCACCGCTGACGGCGATGTCCTGATGTTTGCCCATGGCCACATCCTGCGCGTGTTGGCGGCCTGCTGGATCGGTGAGCGGCCGTTCATCGGCTCGGTCTTCAAGCTCGATCCCGCGACCGTTTCGGTGCTGGGCCACGAGCACGACTATAGGGTGATCGAGCGCTGGAACTCCGAGCTGTCCTGAGACTCGGCGCTCATCGACACCGGATCGCTGACCGGCACCACGAGAACCGGCCTCGTCGCGGTCGCCACCAGAGCTGTGGAGGTGCTTTCCAGGGTCGGCCCCGGTAGCCCGCGCTGATGCGCGCCGACGACGATCATCGAGCTGTTCTCCTCGTCGGCGACTCGAGCGATCGTCGCCGCGATCGAGTGTTCTGCAGGCGCAATCATCGCGCGTGCCTTCAGACCGTGCGCCACGGCAATCTGACAGCCTTCCTCGACCAGCTCCTCGGCACGGCCCTGAGCCACGTGCTCAAGCCGCTCGGTCGGCAGTCCCTCCGATTTGAAACTGAAGGAATCGGCGGCCTCCGTGGGCTGGTTCCAGATGTACAGAAGGGTGACGTCCTGGGCCGGTGGCGAGGCGTATGCAATGACCTCAGCCGCGCGTGCGACCGCGTGCTTTGCGCTCGGTGAGCCGTCGTAACAGAGCAGGACCGACATTTGGTGAGCCTCCTTCGGCCAGGGCTTGCAGTCTCGGACTGGGGTGGTGGCGACGGA
Organism: uncultured Conexibacteraceae bacterium; assembly: GCA_963848435.1. Taxonomy (GTDB): domain Bacteria; phylum Actinomycetota; class Thermoleophilia; order Solirubrobacterales; family Solirubrobacteraceae; genus Palsa-465. The sequence goes on from CAWKDQ010000013.1 coordinate 17,161, forward strand.
CGTCGCGCGGTCCGGTTGCGTTCCGGAACAGTCTCTCTCCGGCCGGCTTCCCGAGCATCGGTTGAGGTCCGCTGACGCTCGCGGCGCCTGCGCCGCCACGATGTGGAGAACTACTGACTTCCGCCGACGGTGGTGCGTGTCTCAGGTCGGCTTGCCCGCTGTAAGCCGGGTTTGGGGGAATCAGCAATCGCTTGCTCACGGGCGTGCTTCGTGAGCACCAGAAGCGGGCAGCTGACCACCTCGGCAAGCGCCGAGGTCGTGCTCGGATGAACGAGCCTCGTCAGCGGACCGAAACCTCTGGAGGCAGCGATCAGCACGTCAACGGTCTTGCTGTAGGCACTGAGCTCCCGCACGGGGACCCCATAGGCCACGTGCGATTCGATGTTCTGATGCGCATCAAGCCGGTTGCGCGCTGCAGTCAGGGCAACGACAGTTCGATCGAATCGGTGCCGGAATGGTGGGAGCGCGCCGTCACGCGAAGCAACGACCTCGAATGCGGACAGGCTGGCCCCGGTGGTCTGGCCGAGACAACGGGCGAACTCGATGGCCGCCTCACCTGCTCCGGACCCGTCGTAGGCAACACCGATTTTGTGAAGCTCACCGGGATGATCGGCGTACCCGGCAGGAGCAACGGCGACTGCGCAGGGTGTTCGTGTCACGGCTCCGGCCGTTGGGTTGCCGAGTAGCGCTCGCGCGATCGTGCTCCTGGTGGTAGAACCGACGACGAGCAGATCCGCAGCCACATTCTCCGCGACGGCGTTGAGGCCGCCGGCGATGCTCGTCGCCTCCGCGGAGCGAATGCGAGCCGGAATACCAAGCTCCGCCGCGACCGAGGTCAGCAGCTGCTGTGTGTGCTCGGCGCGATCACGAATCTCGTGGCCAAGCGCGGCGGGCGCCGGTCGTGTCGGGTCGATGTGCGCCAGCGTGATCTGGCTGCCGGGTTCCATCAGCGTGCGAGCCAGGGCGACGGCATCCCTACCGCGCGTCTTCGCGTCGATCCCAACCAAGATGCTCCTGAACATGACCTATCTCCTTCCGCACGGCGAACCCGCGTGGCGATCCCGATTGCTAACCGAAGTTAGATCGACACCCCGGGTGTTGCCATCCGTGCCCGCTGCCCTGCCGCCTGCACGAATGTCGCGGTTCGTCGGCGCCTTTCCCGAGGATGCTCACGCCCAGCGGGTGATGGTCCGTCAGAGCGGCCGGCGCACCGCGTCGATGGCAACCGGCAGGACCGCGTCGATGGCAACCGGCAGGACCAGCGCGGCCGACGCTCCGCTCACGAAGCGGGCGCCGACCCGAGAGAGCGGCCGCCGCGGTACACGCGGCTGCTGTCATCTGCGCGGTGAGCGCGGCTACGACGCGTCCAGTGCGGGCGCGAGCGCAACTCCTCTGGCATCACCAGGTTGCGATGAAGCGGGGCTGGGGTAGGCGGGGCCTCCCCGCCGGCGGTCCTATGGCTGCGGCGATCGCTGACGATCGCCCACGACAGTGGGGACACAATTGCGATGGCTATAAGCGACATCAGCACGATGTTGATGGCAAGCATTCATACGCTCCTAACGGTTGATTGATGGTGCTCGGGCTGATCGGCCCTTGCTCTTAGGCTTCCCCGAATCCGTAAGAAACCGTTAGGACTTGGTTCGGAATTCTCTAATCTTCTTGTCGCGGCGCGTCCGCGCCGTCGGAGCCGGGGCCGCCGTCAGCCGCGTGGCGCCGCGGTCCGCGATCAGGCGGCGTTGGACGGCAGATGCAGGGAAAACACGGAGCCTGACGGTTCGCTGCGAACCACGCAGCGACCGCCGTGACGGCTGGCGATGGCGTCCACGATCGCAAGCCCCAACCCAACGCCTCCGTCTGAGCGGGTGCGTGCGACATCGACTCGGCCAAACCGAGCGAAGATCCGGGACGTCGCCTCGGAAGGGACGCCGATTCCCTCATCCTCGACCTCGATCACGACCTGACCGCGACCGCCCCAATGGGCGCGCAGCTCGATAACGGAGTCGTCGTCCGAGTACTTGACCGCGTTGTCCAGCAGGGCGTCGAGCGCTGTTCGCAGACGCTCCGGATCAGCCCTGATGGAGCCGTCCACGACCGTGCCGAGGCGCCAGCCGCGGGGTGCGACCCCTGACCAGCGGATGAAGATCTCCTCGAGGAACGGCTCCAGCTCGATTGACTCCAGCCGCAGGAAACTGGGCTGCCCGGCGGTCGCGAGCAGCAGCAGCTGACCCAGGATCGCGTCGATCCGACGTAGTTCGTCGATCGCGATCTCGGTAGCGGGGTCGTCAGCCGTGCGCCCGAGTTCGAGGTGCCCTCGTGCGATGGTGAGCGGGGTCTTCAGCTCGTGCGAGGCGTCGTGGATGAAGCGCTCCTGACGGTCGAGCGCCGCGTGCAGGTCCCTGGCATGGCGTTCGCTGGTTCTCAGTGCGTCGACACGGGCGCGGGCGTACCAGACCATCACCAGAAACAGCGTCGCCATCAGCGGGACCTTGAACAGCATCTTCCAGTCCTGATGAAGAGTGACGACGTCGATCGTCAGCGCCACGCCACTGGTGAGGGTCACGAGCAGCAGCACGTAGATCGTTGATCGCATGGACCAGACTCGGAGCCCGTAGAGAAGCGCCAGTGAGATCCAGATCAGGAAGAACGGAATCGTCTGCCACGCCGGCAACACGATCATCATCACGTGGAGGCCCAGGGCAAGCACGGCCCATCCGATCTCCCAGTAGTGAGATCGAATCGCCGTAAGGGCGTGATTAGCCGCGGCCCTACGCGGCAGCTCGATAACCGACATTCCGGACCGTCTCAATCGGAGCGTTGGGCCCAAGCCGGCGACGCAACCTGCGCACGCATACGTCCACGACGTTAGAGCGAGGATCGAAGTTGTAGCCCCAGACCTCGGACAGTAGCCGTTCCCGGCTCACGACCTGCCCGACGTGCATCAGCAGATACCGCAGCAGCCGGAACTCGCGATCCGAAAGCTCCGCAACCCTGTCATCGAACCGCGCCTCGTGAGTAGCCTGGTCGAGCACGAAGCCGCCGATGGTGATAGTTGTCGAGGAACCGGAAGCGTGTGGACGGCGCAGGTGCACACGCGTCCGCGCCAGCAACTCGTCCAGCGAAAATGGCTTGGCCATGTAGTCGACCGCTCCGAGCTCGAAACCACGCAACTTGGTGGGCAGGTCTGAGCGCGCCGACAGGATCAGGATCGGCAGGTCCGGCTCGTACTCTCGTATCTCCGGGAGCAGCTCCATGCCGCTGCGTCCGGGCAGGAGCAGGTCGAGTACGACCAGGTCGTGGTCACCGCTGATCGCTCTCCGCAGGCCGGTCTCGCCGTCGCCGACGGGTGTAACCGCGTGCCCCTCCGCCTCGAACGCGCGGGTCAGGAACTCACGGATCCTCGGCTCGTCTTCAACGATCAGGATCCGCATCGGCACGACCCCCACGCGCGGGGCCGGACGGGCGTCGTAACGCGTTGTATTACCAGCAGATGACATCCAGATGACACGTTGGTCATAAACCCTCCCAGCCTCTGCAGTGAACCTTATATAAAAGCGGCCAGAGAAATGGCTAAACGCTCGCTCGTTGTGCTTTCGGTGGTGCTCGTGGTCTCGGCGGGGATCGCGACGTATGTTGCGCTGTACCTGACCCAGGCCCCAGGGTCGGCGATGGCAACCCCGACGCCGTCTGCCACCGGCAGCGCGGCACATCTGTATCTGGCGACGGTACCTGCCGCGGAGACGACGGACCCCCATCCCAGCTGGGTCTCGTATTACGTCACTGACAGCAAGGGCACCAACTGGCAGCACAAGACGACGTTCGAGGTGCCGGCGCACTCGCTGGTGACGGTCACGATCTACCAATACGACGGCGATTCCGGGTTGCGCAACCCATTCCTCTCGCAGGCGATTGGAACAGTCGGCGGCACGTTCACGCTCAATGGCAAGACCACGCAGGCCATCGGCCCCGACACCGCGTCGCACGTGTTCGCGATCCCAGAGCTGGGAGTATCGGTGCCGCTCCAAGGCGTTCCGGACAATGCTAAGAACCCATGCGGCAACGCGCCGTGCACGCTGAGCCAGGCGCACCAGACCATCACCTTCACGTTCAGGACAGGGGTGCAGGGGCTGTACCGCTGGCAGTGCTTCGTGCCTTGTGCCGCCGGATACATCGACGGCTTCGGTGGGCCGATGCAGACCGTCGGGTACATGGACGGATTTGTGAAGGTCGTCTGAGGTGCAGCAGGACCAGAACATCAATCACTTCCGCCGGGTCGCCCTGCTGTGGCTGCTCGCGACGGTGATCCTGACCCCGATCGTCGTGTTCGTATTGGCACCCGGTATGCCGCCGGGCAACGGGAGCGTGCAGGCGTCCGGGCAGGTCTCCGACAACGCGGTGCTGCTTGGGCTCTCAACGCCGGTCGCGCTTGGTGTCCTGGTCTACCTCGCTTATGCGCTCTGGGCCTTCCGTGAGCGCGAACCGTCCGGTCCCGTGCTGGATGGCCCGGCGATCACGGGCAACTCCAGCGTCCAGATGTGGTGGTTGGTCGTCACCACCACGTTGGTTCTGTTTCTTGCCGGGTTCGGCACGGTGCGACTGTTGGAGGACGGCGCCGGCGGCGGGCAGGGACCGAACCCGCTTACGAAGCCTGCTGGCGCGGCCACGGCACTCCAGGTCCAGGTGATCGCCCAACAGTGGCAGTTCACCTACCGCTATCCCGGTTACGGGGGGGTTGAGACTTCCACCCTGGTGCTTCCCGCGAACACGACCGTCGAGTTTCATGTCACCTCACTGGATGTGATCCACTCGTTCTGGGCCTATCAGCTTGGCGTCAAGGCGGACGCCAATCCCGGCGAGGACAACATCGCTTACGTTCAGACCAAGGCCCCGTTCGCCTTCCAAATCCATTGCGCCGAGCTCTGCGGCGTCTGGCACGGCTACATGTTCGCGACGGGCAAGGTCGTACCGAGGACGCAGTTCGCAAGCTGGGTCCAGCGCGCTGTCAAGACCTACGGCCCGGCGGCCAAGTCGCTGCCTCCGTACTCCCGCACTTACTTCCCAGAACCGACAGGGAGAGGTGGATGAGCACGACCGTCAGCCCAACCTCGAACGAGCCACCGCGAGTACCGGACGAGCCACCGCCGCCACCGCCGCCGGGTGGACGGCCGCCCGCGCCGTCGGGCTCGCCGGTGCTTGGGGGCCTGCTCGGCTTCAACCTGCTGACGGGGATCGTGCTCGGCGTGGCCGGCTACTGGATCGCCTACGCCCTGGGAGGCCTGATCCAGGGCGCGAGCATCGACGCCTTCGCCGACACGGGTCAGAACGACGTTCAGATCCTGCTGGGGTATTTCGGGGGTGTGGTCGGTTTCCTGGTCGGTCTCGGCTTCGCCAACTACCCGGTCAGGCGCATGCTCGGGTATCCGCCCGATATCGGGGAGCACCGGGAGGAGACCGGCATCGGTCGTTACCTGCGCCTGAACACCGATCACAAGGTGATCTCGATGCAGTACCTGGTCGGCATAGGCGTGTTCTTCTTCGTTGGCGGTCTCAACGCGATGCTGATTCGCACCGAGCTGCTGTCGCCAAACCATCACGTCTTTGGTCCCAATCAGTACCTCACCGTCGTCGGCATCCACGGCACGATGATGATGGGCATGATGACCTCTGGGGTGCTGGGGCCGTTCGCCAACTGGTTGGTGCCGCTGATGATCGGATCGCGGAGGATGGCATTCCCGCGGATCGAGTCGCTCACGTTCTGGCTGCTGATGGCTGCCGGCGTGGTCCTGATCACGACGATCTTCTTCGGAGGCTTCCAGACCGGATGGACCGGCTATGCGCCGCTGTCATCTCAGGGCACAGCCGGTTACGACGCCTATCTCGGCTTCTTCATCCTGGTGTCGATCGCGATGTGTCTGCTCGGTCTGAATCTGCTCGTCACGATCGTGACGATGCGGGCGCCGGGGATGACCTGGTCACGGCTGCCGATCTTCTGCTGGTCGGTCGTGGCCACCTGCATCCTGATGGTGCTGGCGGCTCCGATGCTCACCGCCACGCTGTTGATGGGCGCGTCGGACCGCACGCTCTACAGCAACTTCTTCGTTCCGGGCATGGGCGGCAGTGCCTTCCTATGGCAGAACCTGTTCTGGGTATTCGGTCACCCGGAGGTGTACGTGCTTGCGCTGCCCGGATTCGGGATCGTCATGGAACTCGTGCCCGTGTTCGCGCGGAAGCCGCTCTGGGGCTACAGGCTTGCGGTGGCAGGCCTCATGGGAGTTGCCCTGCTGAGCTTCTTCGTCTGGCAGCACCACCTGTTCGTCAGCGGGATCAACGCCGATCTCCGTCCGTTCTACATGCTCTCAACGGAACTCATATCGCTGCCCACCGGGTTCACGTTCCTGTGTGTGATGGGCACCCTGTGGCGTGGCCGGATCCGAATGGCGGTGCCGATGCTGTTCTGCATGGGGTGGGCGTTCAACTTCCTGTTCGGCGGAATCTCCGGGGTGTTTCTCTCAGACGTGCCCAGTGACGTCACCACGCACGGGACGTTCTTCGTGATGGCTCACTTCCATTACACGATCATGGGCGGCTTGATCTTCAGCTTCTTTGCTGCGATCTACTACTGGGTGCCGAAGATGACGGGCTTCAAGTTCAATGAGCGGCTCGCGAAGGTGCATTTCTGGTCGATGTTCATTGCCTTCAACTCGACGTTTGGGCCGCTGTTCGCCGTGGGCATGCTGGGCATGCCGAGGCGCGTTGTCACCTACCCGTCGAGCCTGCAGGGCCTGAACATCTGGGTGAGCGTCTCAGCCTTCGTGCTCGGGCTGTCGATGCTGGTGTTCCTCTGGAACGTTGTTCAGTCGCTGATCTTCAAGCGCGAACCGTCGGAGTCCAACCCCTGGCACTCGAAGTCGTTCGAGTGGCAGCTGCCGACGCCGGTGCCGTCCTACGACTTCGAGGCGATCCCTGTCTTCACCGGTGACCCATATCCGTATGGAGACACGTCCACATCAACCCAGACCGGCGCTGAGCCGGCACCAGCGGGGGCATAGCCGTGGAAGCTTCAGCAGCCCATCACATCGAGCCGGAGCCGCCCGAGTGGGCGCCGAGGGCGCTCACCTTCGCGGCGAAGCTGTGGTGTGCCGCAACCGCCTTCTTCTTCGGGGCCTTCGTGTTCGCGTACTTCTACCTGAAGTCGCTGAACACCAACCACTCCTGGGTGATCGGCACGCACGTACACCCATCACTCGGCATCGGGGTCACTGTGATGTCGCTGTTTGCGCTGAGCGGGCTGCTGGTCTGGCTCGGTTCCCGACGTCCAGTCGACGAGTTGACGACGGGCGTGATCGCAATCCTGCTGGCGCTCGGTGCGATCGCTCTGCAGTTCCTGGAGTACTCGGTGCTGCGCTTCGGTCCGGCCAGTGGCGGCTATGCGAGCGTGTTCTTTGGGTGGACCGCGACGTACGCACTGGGCGGGCTCTTCGGCGTCTATTGGATCGAGACCCAGATAGCCGCGCTGTATCGCGGTCGCCGCACGGACTGGCGCGATACTGACCCTGCTCTGCTGCGGTCGGGATTGGCGGCGTGCGCAACAGTGTGGACGTTCTACACCGGGATCGGTGTGTTGACGTTCATCGTCCTCTACCTGGTCTGAACGCGCGATGGGCTTGGTCACGAGGCATTGGTCGTGGGACCCGGCTCTGATCTACGTTGTCGTCGCCGCGGCCATGTACTGGCTCGGGGGTCTGCGCAACTCGCGTATCAGGGAGGGAGGCTCGGACGAGCTGCTGCGCGAGCTCTCGTTCGTGGCCGGCCTCGCAAGCATCGTGTTCGCGCTCGACTCGCCGATCGACTACTACAGTGACCAGCTGTTCTGGGTACACATGGGACAGCACATCGTCCTGCTCACGGTCGCGCCGCCGCTGATTCTGCTGGGACGGCCATGGCCGAGGATGTGGCAGGCGCTGCCGCTGAATGTCCGCGCCTCAGTCGGACGGGCGCTCGCCGGGGCGCGCTGGACCGCGCCCCTACGTGTACTCGCGAGGCCGATCCCGGCATGGATCCTGTTCAACGTGAACATGCTCCTATGGCACGTACCGGCTGCGTACAATCTCACTCTGAGTCACCAGTGGATTCATGACGCCGAGCATGTCCTGTTCTTCTTTTCAGGGCTCCTATTCTGGGCCCACGTCGTGGATCCAGGGCCGCTCAGTCACCACAGCATGAATTGGTTCATGAGGGCTGCGTATGTGACGGGAGCGATGGTCACCAGCTGGGTGCTTGCGGTCACACTCGTCCTTGTGCAGCACCCGCTGTATACGCATTACGCGGACCTGGCCACTCGTCCCGGCGGACTGACTGCGCTCGACGACCAGCAGGTGGCAGGCGGAATGATGTGGGTACCCGGCTCGATTTCCTACACGGTCGCGTTGATCGCGATCTTCTGGCGCTGGGCCAGTCCTGACAGTGAGCAAACCACCGGGCGGCCGGCGCCGGCGGTCTGACCGAGGGTACGCTGCAAGAGCGATGAGGGAGGAGCACACATGACGCTGATCATCGGGAGCAGCTACCTGGAAGGCTCGCTGCTGACATGGGCGGTCCCGATCCTGTTGGTGATCGGGTTGTTGACGTTTTTGTTTCGCGCCACCAGCCGGCTGCCCTCGAATGAGGAGCCGAGCAACGGCCAGACCGCAGCCGAGCCCCTGAGCGAAGGCCAGCAAGCAGGTCCGGCCGCCCCGATCACCTGACGCAACCGCATGAGTCTCGCTGCTGAGCCGTCGCTTCCACTCGCTGCGACACCAACAGTCAAGCAGGGCGCGTGATGGGAACTGTCGGGGAGTACACGCTGCCCGTGCCGACAGCACGCAGCTCGAGCTGGCACGACTATGTGACGCTCACGAAGCCGCGGATCATGTCGCTGCTGGTGCTGACGGCTGTGTGCGCCTTGATCGCGGCATCCGATGGTCGACCGGACATTCGGCGGATGCTGGCGCTGATTGTCGGCGGCGGTTTGGCTTGCGGTGCCGCGGGCGCTCTCAACCATGTGTTCGATCGGGACATCGATAGGGTGATGGGGGAGCGAACCGCGTCCCGACCGGTCGCTTCGGGACGCGTTTCGCCGGCAGCGGCTGTCATCTTCGCCGTCACCCTCGCGCTGCTGTCGTTCGCGATCATGGCTTCGTTCGACAATCTGCCGGCGGCGCTGCTCGCCGTGGCGGGTGGCACGTTCTACGTCGTCGTCTATACGCTTGGCCTGAAACGACGGACAGCGGAGAACATCGTCATCGGCGGCGCGGCTGGGGCGATCCCTGTGCTCTCGGGCTGGGCCGCCGCCAGCGGTCATCTCGCGCTCGGCGCCTGGTACCTGTTCGCGATCGTCCTGATCTGGACGCCGCCGCACTTCTGGTCCCTGGCTGTGCTGCTGGAAGACCAATACAGAGCGGCGAATGTCCCGATGCTTCCGGTGGTGAAGGGTGTGCAGACAACGGCCCAGCGCGTCCTGTTGTACGCGATGCTGATGGTCGCCGTAACGCTGCTACCGGGGATCACCGGCATATTCGGTGTGGTGTACCTGGCATCCGCAGCGGTGTTGGGGATGGTTTTCCTTGCCCTCGCATGGCGCCTCTGGCTGGACCCCACGCGTGAACGGGCAGCTTTGGCGTTCCATTTCTCGCTCCTCTACCTGGCCCTGCTGTTCGTCGCGGTCGCGGTGGCCGCCGCTGTGTAGTTTGCGGTGGCCAGCGGGCCGCCGCAAACATCGCTAGCCGCCCGGTTCACATGCGGGACGTGCTCAGGGGCTGGGCGGGTAGCTCCCGCCGGCTGCCTGGAGCCTGCCTGCCCACACCGCCTTGGCGCCCAGGTCACCGACTCGGAAAACGTAGAACGCGCACACCAGCGCCAGCACCACCAGTACCACTCGCAGGATCAGATACACGGTGGGCGAACCCAGGATCGAATCGGCGATCCTCAGACCTGTCGGCCAACCGCCGGAGATTCGGTGGGCGGCGAAGGTCAGGATCAGCACGGCGGTGAACGCCGTGAACGCAATCGCCAATATATGCGCCGCGTGCGAGTGCTGGCGGACCAGCTGAGCAGCTTCACCCTGCAGGTTCAGGGCGTGCTCGAGCGCCGCCCCGGCCTGCATTGCCAGGAACATCGAGGACATCGCCACGATTGCGCACAGGCACAGCAGTACGCCGTACCTGTCAAGCCATGCTGGGCGCGCGGCCATCGTCAGTGCGCCGAACACGCTGACCGGGATCAGCACCACGGGCACATGGATGAACAGGGGGTGCGCCGGCAGGCCGTCGTAGACCGTGGTCATCCGGATCCCCAAGGTAATGAACCCGAGAAACGCCAGACCGGTCAAGACAAACTCGGCGCGACGCCAATCGACACGGGACCCGCCAAGGTCGAGTTGCTCAGTGGCCATGGATCACGCAAATTACGAGTGCCTGAGCCACGCCACAACAGTCGCGAGGATGATCTTTGGCCGGTTTCAGGTGCGACGATGGTCTGAGCTGGGTGAGACCGAAGATCAGTCGAATCGATGCGCGCGGTACAGCTGGCACAACCACGTAGCCTCGCTGCGCGCGACCGACTCCGAGTGGAGGTGCCAGCGGAAGTGTGCGGGTCGGAGACCGTGAGCGCCGCCGACCCGATCAAACGCGTCACTGGCTGATGCGCCGACATCGAGGTGCTAACGTCATCGCCTCAATTGCGGCTGTGGTGAAATTGGTAGACACGCAGCGTTCAGGTCGCTGTGCTCTTACGGGCATGGGGGTTCGAGTCCCTCCAGCCGCATCGTCGTAAACCTGTTCGAGCCGCCATGTGGGCTGGACCTGTCCCACTCCACTTCGCTACGCTAATCCACGCAGTCCGCGCCGCTATCGTCTAGGGGACTAGGACGCCGCCCTCTCACGGCGGTAACCCGGGTTCGAATCCCGGTAGCGGTATTCAGAAGACCCTGCAAATCGCGGGGTTTTCTGGTTGTTGGGGGCGCGCGCCACAGTCTGCGCCACAGTCGGTACGAGAGAGGGTGGCGTCAGGTAGGCGTCGAGGCGCTCCCTGGCTGCCTCTTCACCGCCGGGTACGAGGTGTCCGTAGCGGTTCCAGGTTTGGCGCACATCGCCGTGTCCGGCCCAGGTTGAGATCTGCTTCCAGTCGAGGCCGGCGGCGATGAAGTAGGAGATCGCGCAGTGGCGTGCCTCGTGCGGAGTGATCGGCTCCAGGCCCGCCGCCTTCCAGGCGCGGTTGGCGCGAGTCTGGACGGTCGAGGCGAAGAACGCCTCGGTGGAGGAGCGACCGAAGACCAGGTCCTGGCCGCTGCGGCCGGTGCGCTGCTGGTGAGCGCGGAGCTCACGGCGAACCACAAACGCCATTGGCACCGCCCGCCGCCCAGCGCCGCTCTTGACGTCGATCGGTCCCTTGACCGGGTCCCAGGAGCGCTCGACGCGGATCAAGCCCTCCTCGTAGTCGATGTTGATCCATTGGAGGCCGCGCAGCTCACCGCGCCGGAGCCCACAGAAGAACGCGACCGCCCAGAACACACGCTCGGAGTCGGGCAGCGCGGCAAGCATCTCGTGGGCTTTATCGGGCGGCTCGATCCGGTCGCGGCGGCCGCGGATCGCCGGCAGCTCGAGGTTGTTGGTCGGGTTGATCACGACCTCATCGCGGCGAATTGCTCGTCGGTAGATGATCCGGAGCGGATCGAGGATGTTGTTGATCGTCGAAGGGGAGAGGCCCTGCTTACGGAGCTCGTCGACGAAGTCCTGAACGTCACGGCGATGGATGTCGGTCAGCTTGGCCGTGCCGAAGACGGGGAGGATGTAGGTCTGAAGCAGCTGCTCATAGCCTCGCGCCGTCGATGGCTTGTACGGCTTCCCGGCACGGTCGAGGATCGAACCGTCGTGCGCTCCTTGGATCAGGAAGTCCGCTGCCTCGTTGATCGTCTTGTGCGAGGGGCTCGCATCGTTCCTCGACGCAGCGCCACCTGTGCGTCCTGGCGCCAGAGCTTGGCCGCGGTCAGCGTCGGGAAGCTCCGCCAGACCTGGCGTCCGGTCCGGACGTCGTAAGCCTGGGCTTGGTAGCTCGGCTTGCACGAGCAGCGCCCACCGTCGCGCGAAGCGCAGTTACGAGCGTGGCGGACGCGAATGCCGGTGCTGGTCATTGGGGCGTCTCATCCTAGACCCGTGTGACCGGCTGAAAACCGACTCTGCGCTGTCATTGGCCCATCGTTCGAGCTCCGCCACCGGCACAAGTCGCAGTTTGCCGCGACGGATCAGCCGCAGCTCCGGCTGGACGTGACGCTCGAACGAGTCCAATGACATCCCCAGCGACATCGCCGCTTCCTGGCGACTCAGAGCAACGCGGGGGATGTGAGGCGACTCAGCCATCGTCTTGCCAGGGTAGCTTAATAGCGCATCTAGCGCTAGTGTTTGCTTAGCGCTAGATCATGGTTCCGCCCTTCACCGACACCGGTCCCGGCTCAGAGGCCGATCCCTGGCTCACCGTCGCAGAGTTCGCAGACGCTCTGCGCGTCAGGCCTGTGACCGTGCGTTCGTGGATTTCGAAGGGCGAGCTCCCGGCCACGAGGGCTGGCAGGCGGAAGTGGCTGATCCGTCGCTCTGAGCTGGACCGAATGCTGCATGGGAAGGACGGCGCTACCCGGCCGCCCGTGGAGCGCGGGCACGGGGTCGGCGGGCGGTTGGAGCCGCCGAGGTCCGAGCCGCCCTTCCTGCCGCCAGTCGGGACGCGTGAGAGCGTGAAGAAGCTCCTGGACTACGCGAGCGACAGCGTGAGCACCGCCTTTAGGGCGAGTGCGCTCGCGCCGCTGAGCGCCGGCTATCCGGATCGGCTGCGCGCGATCTCGGACGGGTTTGAGCACTTCGCGGCGACCGCGATTCACGCGGGCAACACGGCCGGTGCGACCTGGAACGGTCGTGATGATTGGGACTTCGAGCGTCTGCCTTACGAGGTCCGGCCTGGCGGTAACCGCCCGACTCGGCCGGGCCTTTGGGACGCGTTCGACTCGGCCTTCGCGCAGCTCGGTGAGTCGATGGCCGGCCATGACATCGTCGCGCTGGGCCAGGCCTTCCGTGAGGCTGGAGTCGAGCTGATGGCGGTCGCCGATCGACTCGAAGATTCCGGGGTTCCGGTCGCTGACTCAAGTGCCGGGTGAGCGTGCGCGGTGTTTCGTGAACTGCGCACTGAAGTACGCATACGGGCGAAGCACCCGACGCCGCCTACGCCCCCGGTTTCATTGAGCTTTCGGCGCTGTGCTGTGCCCGACTACCCGCCCCCCACGTGCGGAACGGAAGGGAAGGAGTGCGGGTAGTCGGCCACGCTCAGCTTGTTCGTCTGTCTCCGGGGGCGGAGGCGGCGTGTAGACGGGAATGGATGTCTCGGAAATGCGGCTGGGGATGGTGTAGGTGATGGGTCGGGTGCTTGGTTGTGGGCCGGGGTCGATGGCAGGGCTGAGCTGGCTGGCCCGGGTAGGTCCGTGTCCGATGGATGCTTGGCGAGCAGCGATGAATTGGAGCGAGGTAGCTGCCAGGAGCCATGCCAGGCGACTTGAAGCGGCGGGGTGGCTGGCCAGAGAGCCGATGACTCGAGGGGATGGATGCCTGTTCTGGGCCACACGGTCCGGGACCAGAGAGGCCGATGTCTTGGCTCGGCCGATCCGGAGGGTGGCGCCTCTCTTCTGGGGCCGGTACTGCGCCGAGGCCTGGGTTGCGTCCTGGATCCGGCTCTGCGAGAACGAGTTCCTCGGCCAACGCGAGATTCTCGAGCGCCCAGAATGGGCTGCGACGGTCAGGTGGCGTGACGATCGCCACACTTATGAGGCCGTCCTCCGCCCGAACCTGATTGGGATCCTGGACGACGGTGACCACATCGCTGTTCAGTTCGACCTCACGAGGACCTCGTCGGCGCGTCGGTGCGCCGAACTGGAGCAGCACGCCGAATGGATCGCCTGCGACCAATCAATCCAGCTGCTCTACGTCTGTGCTGACCCGGAGAGTCGCGAGCGGATCCGTAAGGAAGCCGGTGTCGCCGGTTTGTCAGAAGAGCAGGGCACCCTTCGCGTCGAGCTTGCCAGCGCGGTCAAAGGACAGGCGCTCAAGATGTTCCGAGAGCGTCGCCCGGCGACCTCTGAGTGAGGTCGCATCTCGGCGTCCTACTTGGCAACTGGCCTGGGGAAGCGACTAACGTACTCGTCGCAGAGGTTAAGGACGTACTTCTTGTACTCCCGGTCAGTGAAGAGTGAGGCGTTTCTTCTTGACCATTACGTTGATGACAACGATCTGAGGTCGGGGGAAGCCGAGCGCCTCAGGTCGATTGCCGTTCTCCAACCGGTAGAAGAGCCGGCAGTGCTGTCGGCCGGGGGCTGTTGTCCGGATCTCGTAGTAGCCGGCCATCGCCCCGTGCATCGCCTCCCCCTTACCGCTGCCACTGAAGGCCGGCGGCGGGCCGCACGCCCGGCCTCGAGCACCGCGAAGACGTTGGCCGCCACCTTGACGGGACAGGTACCGAGGAAGCATGCCGCCGGGACCGATCCGTCCGAAGCCTGGCAGGACGCGATGCCCCACTGCACTGCGGCGACGATAGTCGGCACCTCGGCCGTTCTCAGGCGGCGGCCGAGGCGCCGCGCGCGGGCTTACGGCGTCGTGACCGCGGCACGATCACAACATCCGCGTCGAGCGCGTCGGCCATCGCCACCACTGTGCGCAGCTCGGGGTTGGCCTGCGCCGTCAGCAGTCGACGCACGCTCGCCGGGTTCTTCCCGATCTCCCGCGCCAGCTCGGCCTTGCTCATACATTGGGTGGCGCGCAGCGAATCGAGCGTGTTCACGATCGTATCGATCGCCCGGATCTCACGGCTCGCGCGCTCGAACTCCGCCCGAAACACGGGGTCCTCCATTCGCTCGGCGAGAAGCCGATCATGGAAGCTGGCATCGGTTTGTGAGTTCCGAGTCAGAGCCATGACGCACGAAAGCGTAACATAGGTGATACAGACAATGCGGTCAGGAGCCGGGCCTATGTCAAGCGAGGAGGGTCAGGCGACGGAAGCGTCACCGGGACAACTGCCGCCGAGCGCATTTGCGAGATCGGACAGCTGATTGGGTTGCACGGTCCCAGCTAAGTTCGTGGCCGGCAAGGCGTTCGGCAGCCCTCAGTGATGAGCGCTCCGAAAACAACTTGCACCTGCCCGCGGCCTCAGTTAAGCTGGTCGCCGAACTAACGGTCGCCGATATATGACCCACCGTCGACAACCACATCAAAGGAGTAGCTTCCGTGCGGGAACACGTTCGCATGCGCGCAGTTGTTGTCCCAGCCTTGGCGGCGGTTCTGGTTGGTCTCGTGATGTCGAGCGGCTCAGCACTGGCCGCATCCAATCCAGTCACTATCACGCAGTATGCGCCTGGCGTCTTGAGCATAACGCCTGCAGGCGCGGGCGTCGTGCCAGCATCAAGTCCGGTGGGGATTGATTCTGGCTGCCCAAATGGCTATGCGTGTGCATACGACAGCACGAATTACAAGACCGTGAATCAGAGTTGGGCGTTTAATGTCCAATACAACAACTTCCAGAATTTGGCTGGAGGATGCTGGGCGCTCGACTCAGGTTTTTCGTTCAACGACTGTGCCAAATCCGTAAAGGACGAACGAACCAGCGGGTGCAACGGCAGCAAGTGGTATTACGACGCGAATTATGGTGGGCACTCTGTCAAGAATAACGCTGGCACCGGTATCGCCAACCTCGGCGGCGACAGCGACCAATTTTCGTCCGTGGTGGTCTGCGCATATTAGGTGAAGCCCGACTGCAGATCGTGGCATGCAGCAGTAGAGCAACGCGTTGCTCACTCGACTGACGTCGGAGGCTCGGTCCCGCACGGCTCGGGCCTCCGTAGCCGGCGGCAGGTTTTCGCGAAGGTCGAACCCCAGCGGACAGCACGTCGGAGCACTGCTGGCGCTTGTCGCCATTTGTTTTGTCGCCGGCTGTAGCGCGACGACAATGAGGCCGGGAGACACGAGCCGCGACGCAGCATATGGGTCGCTGTCGCCAGCAGCGTTCACCTTTATAGCGAACGCTGGTCTGACGAACGAAGAGTTGGAAATCGTGGGAGAGGCGGAGTCCGCGCTTGTTGCACGTTGTATGAGGGCAGCGGGGTTCAGGTACCAGCAAGCGAGTGGAGGGCCGGATGAAGCATGGATTGCGGATGTGAGCCTGTATACGTTTTCTGGCCGACCACCAAACGAGGCCAGATCACTTGCTACCAGGGCGTCTCACGGTTACGGCATAGCTGAGACTTCGCAGGAGAACACCATTACTCTTGGCGCATCACAGTTCGATCGGACGTATTTCTCACATCTCACGCTCGCAGAGAAGTCAAAGTATCTCGCGCGACTCGACGGCGGTAGCGGCGACGTTTCCACTAGCACCGTCGTTGATGGGACGCAAGTCAGTTATCAACCGTCGGGATGCCATGCTGCGGCTCGTGCCAGCGTGTTCGGCAATACCGTCCGCAGCGATTGGCTCAACAACTTTGGCGCTCAAATGTTCGGTAGAGCGTCCCAGGCGGCAGCCACAGACAGTTCGGTGACGAACCGTATGGGGATCTGGGTACATTGCATGCGGGTGGTCACGGGCCACAGGTACATGCAACCGAACGGGCCTATCGACGGGGTGGAGCGCAGCTACGCGGAGCATGGCGTCAATGCTGGCACTGTCACGCTGGAGCGACGGACTGCAGTCGCAGATGATCGCTGCCAATACGCCAGCGGTGTAGCGGCAGCCTACTCGCATGCGTTTCTCGACGCCGTGTGGACGCTGCCACGCGCTGACATTGTGCGGGCAGAAGAGGCTGACCAGGAGATAGCCGCAGCCGTTCGGCGAGCTCGAGCGATCATTGCACACCTAAGGGTGGAGTTGACAGTCCGGTAGGCGGGCCTGTCCGGTCTAACAAGGAAGCCATGACTCTCAAGTTCACAGGTCATGATCGAGTGGTTCAGCGGAGACGGAAAGCAGAACTTTCAACGCACTTGTGGAAGCCTGACGTCTTGTCCTGCGACGCGGACCGTTTCGCTGTTGAGACGCGGGGTCTGTGTAAGCGCTTCGGAGAGCGTCTGGTAATCGATCACGTCGACCTGAGCGTTCCGCAAGGCAGCGCATTTGGGCTACTTGGTCCAAATGGCGCAGGGAAGACGACGCTCATCCGTGCGCTGCTCGGTCTGACACGCCCAGACTCTGGAACTATGAGTCTTCTCGGCCTCCCAGTTCCGGATAAGCGTGAGCTCGCGTTGAGCCGGGTCGGCGCCCTAGTCGAACAGCCTAACTTCCATCTGCACCTCAGTGGCCGCGAGAATCTCAAGGTCATATCAGCGGTGCGTGGGCATGCTTCACGCTTTCGTATCGGGACAGCGTTAGAGCGGGTAGGTCTTGCGGAGCGAGCTGACGAGAAGGTCAAGAACTACTCACTAGGTATGCGCCAGCGGTTGGGTGTCGCAAGATGTCTGCTCTGCGATCCGATGCTGATTATTCTCGATGAGCCCGCGAATGGGTTGGATCCGGCCGGAGTGCACGAACTCAGGCAGATGATTCAGGCCTTGGTGAAGCTGGAAGGGTGTACCGTGTTCTTGTCCTCCCACTTGCTTTCGGAGGTTGAGCGGGTCTGTGATCATGTAGCGATTGTCGACGGCGGACGCATCGTGGCGCAGGGGCCGATTTCGGACCTAATCGCCGGGGGCTCCTCCGATCAGGAACTGCTCATCGAGACCGATGATGTTGATCGCGCCCTAGCGCTTCTTGAAGCAAGCGAGCTAGTCAACTCTGCTCATCGATCCGATCGAGGGTTACGCGTCAAGGTGCTCGACGGCCGCGAAGCCGCTGCGGCTGTCGCTTCGCTGCTTGTAGGCGCAGGTCTATCCGTCTGGCGGATCGAATCGCCGCGAAACACTCTGGAAGAGCGGTATTTCGAACTCACCGACTCGACAGGGGATCACAACCGAAAGGGCAATACAGGGTGAGTGGCGTAATCGCCTGGCAGATGATCACTGCTGATTTTCTAAAGATCCGCAAGCGGCGCGGAAACGTGACAGTCGCGCTGCTGCTCGCCTGTGGTCCGACCGCCGTGTTCTTTGTGGTTCGCGCAGCCCAGCACGCCTCGATGCCCCTTCAGCAATTAGCCGCGGGCGGGGTGAGCGGATTCGATGACACGATGCGGAGCGGGCCGGGCCTGTCGAGCTTCGTTGCGCTCGCCGGAATCCTCATCGGTGTGGACGCGGGCGCCTGCGATCTGGCCTCTGGGGTCTTCCGCGATCTTGTTCTCACAGGGCGTTCCCGGGTAGCGATGTTCGCGACGCGGATCCCAGCAGCGCTGGCGCTCACGGGGCTCGTCACAACAGCCGCCTATGTTACGGTCATGGTGGCTGTCGCCGTGTTCGCAGGAGGGACTGCCATCCCGTCCCCAGCTCAACTGTTGGACGGATATGGCTACTATCTCTTCTCTGCTTGCGCCGTTGCGCTCGTAGCTCTGGGTCTCGTCGCCTTGTTGGCGTCGCGAGCGGCCGCTCTCGCCGTCTTGGTGGGCTTGCACTTGATCGCAAGCCCGATCATCGCGAACGATGCGTCCCTCGGCGCCGCGCGCAACCTTCTGTTGTCGCAGGCGATCGGACGTCTCAGTCCGGTTCAGAGTCTAGGGCAGGAAGGGATGACGCTTACGGTTGCACTGCTTGTCATCGCTGGCTGGGTGGCCAGCACCCTGTTCCTTGGCGCTTGGCGAACAAAGACAATGGATGCCTGACAGCCAGAGCGCCGGCTGGCTCCGATCGCCGCGGCCCGAAATGTCACGTCCGTGGCCGTCTACGGCCGCAGTATCAATCTCACCGTTCGCGTGCGTCCGGCCTTTAGGGGCGTTTGCCGGGTCCGAGGCCTACGGTCTCAGCTCATGGCCGCATGGACGGGCGGTTCCGTCTCGTCTCGTTCGTCGATACGCATTTGGGCCGCGGCTCGCCGCGGGCTCGACTAGGGCTGGTCCGACGGAGCTTGAGGCCTGGTGACTTCGGGCGGCGTCGGTATGTCGAGGCGCAGCAAGCCGCCGTTGCATTCTGGACACCGTGCGAGGTTCTGTACGTCGACATAGGCCCAGCTGCTGCCGCAGACCGTGCACCGGTATTCCGCAGGAGTCTCGCTGCCACGTCCTGAGGCCTTGCGACCGTTGCCGCTCATCACGGGGCGCTGTTCATCCCCGCCGGGGAGCATCCGAACGGTGACGTCGCGTCGGGCACCTTGCGGCGCTGCTGGCGTTTCCGGTGGTGATGGGAAGTCTGAGAGGTGGGCCGTTCACTAGTAGATGGTGAATGAGGTGCCGGTGACGTCGCTGGTGAATGTGACGTGTGACCCGGGGCTGATCTTCACTCCGCAGTTCGTGGTCCAGCAGGCCGAGACCGTGTGGTTCCCTGACGAGTATCCGGATCGGTAAGGCCAGCTCCCGTCGTATGTGCCGGCGGAGCCGTAGAAGCCCTGATCTGCGTACGGCACCTTGTTGGTCTTGTAGCAACCATCACCTGTGTTGCAAACGTTGTGGTTGCTGATCGCGGGGCTTGTCCCAGAGTCCGCCGCTGTCACGGACAGGATGTCGCCTGACGCGGGGTCCATCAGCACGTCAATTGAGGTGCCGGAGTCAAGGAGGGCTATTTCGCTCTGGCTGAGCGTCGCCAGCTGTGCTGGCGACGGCGTCTCATACGTCGGTGAGTCAGCCACGGCTGCTGACGTGCTGGTCGTGGCCAGCACACCGGCGTACGCAATTGCTCGCACAACTCGTCGGTTCATTGGGCTCCCAGTCGCAATTCGGATGCTCAGCAACTGCTCCACCGCTGCACGTTATATCGGACAACGGTATATCATAGACCGGAGCACCAGGTCGGGCGGGATGCTCGGCCTGGTGCTCGCGGCGCCCAGAGTCATTCGAGGCGCGTCGGGACTACGGCGGCGGGTCCTTGGTACGCTGGCCGACTGGGAATGATGCGATGCCGATAGGGCCGACCGACAGAGGACTCTTGATCTTGACGAGCCTTGCTGAGGGGCCCAAGCACGGGTATGCGCTCATGCAGGACATCGAATCCTTTGCTGGTGTGACTCTCAGCCCCGGCAGCTTGTATGGCGCACTGACCAGACTGGAGGAGGAGGGGCTGATCGAATCGCTGGCGCAAGACGAACGCCGCATCCCCTACCGCATCACCGCTGCTGGTTCCCGCGCCTTGAGCGAGGAGCTCGCCAGGAGCGCGCGCATAACAGGCGTCGGACTGGGTCGGCTGGCTTCGTCGAGCTGATGCGCGTCCGGGTCGTTCGGCTCGCAATACTCGCCTACCCCAGGCGCTGGCGACGGCGCTACGGGCCCGAGCTCGAGCAGCTGACTCTCAACGTTCTCGAGCGACCATGGCAGTCCGAAGTGAGAAGGCTAAGGATCGTGCTCGGCCTAGTCACCCACGGCGTTGATGAGCGGTTCCGCCGAGCTGAGTCAGCGAAAGCTAGAGCGACCGTCACGTCGATCTCGGTCCTGCTCGCAGGAATGTTCGTGCTAGGCGGCGGACTCGCCGCAGACGCCGTATGGATACCAAACGTCCAGATATCCGCATCCATCCGGCTTGGAGCCGGCGTTTCCGTGGTCCGCAGAGACCGAACCCCGCCCACCGGGCCGGCAAGCATCCCGGGACAAGTCACCGTCCTGGTACCGAGGAGCTCGAACCCGCAGGTTTTCGTCAAGGGACGATCAGCGGTGGTGATCAACACCAAGTCCGGCCAAGTCGTCTCAGTGAAGCGCTCGATTCCGCGCCGCCAACCCTGACGCTGTGGGAGCCCGACCTGCTCCGACAAAGGCCGCCTCGACCATTCAAAGCACGCACACGAAATCCGATGTCTGGGCACGGCTACCGGGGCCGTACAAACAGACCCCGAGAGCCCGTGCGTGGTGGAGTACAACCCTGAGACGAAGCATGCCCAAAGGAGCGCAAACGGAGAAAGAAGAACTTCGCCGGTTATTGTGTCGGCTCATGAGCAGCGGTCCTCTATCTGACGCGGTCGAGCGGCACTATCGCGGTGCCGCGACGCTCGGGGTGTCCGGACGCGCGCGTCTTCATGGAAGGTGCGGCGGGATTGGGAAATGCTCTGGGAAGCGATTGCCGCAGCGGGTTGGGCGGGCAAGGTAGCTACCCGACAGATGACCATCGAGCTTCGCACGAGCGTCTCGCCTCCGGCGAACGAAATCGGAGGCGGTTCCGACGAGTTTGGGCCGCTGCCGGGCAGACGGCGCCAGATCGTCGAGGGTGGCTGGACCGATGAGCGTGGGGTGTCATGGGGGCAGCAAGTCGGGCCGCTGAATGGCCGAGCTGCAGGTCCCGGGTACATGCTCCTGGAGAGCGAGCGCACCCCGGACGACCTCGAATTTGGCGAGGACATGCTCTACGCCGCGGCGGCTCGAGTCGGTTGGCTGTCAGGCCAACCGGACGAGGTCGTCGATGTGCCAAACGTAGAGATCACCGTCAGCGTCACCCCCCGAGCCTCAGCTATCGCTTCGTCCCGATAGTGGCAGTGTGGGGCGTAGGGAATGGAGCCGGTGAGCGCGTCACCACGACTTAAGATCTTGCGTGCTCCAACACCCAACGCCCTTGAGGCGCCGTCACTTCGCAGTGATTCTCGGTGCTCTGGTGCTGGTTGCCGTGCTCGTGGCGGTGCTGATTACCGCCGGAGGGGGGAGCAACCCCATGGATACGTTCAATGCGTGCCTCCGCACCACGCACTTC
Organism: uncultured Conexibacteraceae bacterium; assembly: GCA_963848435.1. GTDB lineage: Bacteria > Actinomycetota > Thermoleophilia > Solirubrobacterales > Solirubrobacteraceae > Palsa-465. The sequence goes on from CAWKDQ010000013.1 coordinate 38,955, forward strand.
CTCGTCGCCAAGAAGCACCGAGCGGGCCACCGCATGATCGATGTAATCAGGGCCCGAGCGACTGGCGCCATGGTAGGAGAGGCCGCGATGCTTCCATCTCCGCGGGCAGCAGAGACGTTCATCAGCGCGATCGGCCCTCCTGGTGGAACCGGCGCCCGGAATGGACGCATGATTCTGTTCACGAGGGTTCCGGGCGGGCGGGACACCAGCGCCATCATCACCTGCAGCCTCCCCGAATTCTCGCCGGCGTAGCCGCTGACCCTCCACTAGCGCTGTGAATCGTCAGTGATCGCCTCACCAGGGGGCCGTCACGATCGCCATGCCACCAGAGGATCACGGGGCCGAGACTCGCATCCCCGGCGGCGCGGGCATCCCGCAGCCGAACCAAGAGACCTGATTTGGGCGGCCAGCGCCGGCCGAGTGGTGGGTTGATCGAGACGCGATAGGTCGGGCGCCAGATCGCGAACTCAGACGATTGTTTAGCAGGCCGGTGGTAGGTGGAACTCGAAGGTCTCGTCGTCGACCGTGCCGTCGATTTGGAGTTCGATCACGTCGATGGTCTGGAACGCGCGATCGGCGACGAGCGCGTGGACGCTCAGGATGATTCCGCACTCGGCATCTACCTCGACCCTGTAGCGGTCTGCGTGAGCGCCGATCACTCTGGGTACGGGCGGAGCTGTGTCCTCGTGGTCAGGAGTGCGGGGGGCCCAGGCACCGACGATCAGTACCGGCCTGCCAACTCGCGTGCCGTGGCTGATTGGGCCGAAGCGCAACGCGCCGTGTAGCCCGACCGGGTCAAGGAACTTGTCGGCTTCCTTCCCGATCCAGGCGGAGTCGGGCGGGCTTTGATCGCTGCTTCTTGCTCGACCGTGGTGCGTATTCCAGTCCCACCACCGCTCTCCCATTCTCACTCCAAACGAGCCATCTTCTAACCCGCCGGCGTATTGCACCCGTAGACGGTCGCCGGACCGCCAGATGGAAACGATGATCTCCGATTGCGAGAGATCATCCGGTCCTGGACTCAGGCGGCGCACTCCTGCCAACTCGTGACCGTTTGATTCGCGCGCAGCGTTGGCGAGCCGGTGGTCATGCCATATCCGATAGCGAACACGCACCGGCAGCGTGTCTGCTCCGCGCATCAGCTCCGACAGATCGCTCACGTGAGCAGCATTGCACACCGAAGTGTGAGCGCCGAGATGGGCCGCATTCCGCGACCTGCTTTGACGAGGCGGACCTCGAGGGCACGAGCGCTCTCTCGACGGCCACATCTACACACAACACTCGTGCGCAGACCCGCTTCCCTTCGGCGTCGAGCAGCCCACCTACGCATCGGATGCGCCTGCGTCGCCGCGCATCAGAGGGAACTCGCCTGCCACCCGATCAGGAGGCGGCGCCTATGCAGCGTCGAGAAATGCTCGGCTTCCCGCGTACGGCAGCCACGGGATCGACGAAAGCGATGCAACGGGATCGTCTCGTCTCGGCGGCCAGCGCACCGTCAACAGCCGCAAGCGGCGGGTCCGACCAGGTGCTTCGTCAGATCTGCGTTATCGGGTCGGGACGCGCCGATGCGCCACAGTTGCGCCACAGCCATGAGCGGACCCGAGCGGTTTCCTGCCCTCTGGTGGCGGTTTCTCGAGAGCTCGGAAACCACGTGTTTGCAGGTAAGAAGCCCGAATCTCAACCTGGCTGCGTCGGCTTCGAATCCCGGTAGCGGTACTTGTCAAACCCCCCCGTTATGGGGGTTTTGGCGTTTGAGGGGCGCCGGGTCAAGCTCCGGACCAAGGTCCGTAGAGCGTTGATGACGACCGTGAAGCCGCGTGAGCTGGCCGTTTGATGGATGCTGCCCTCCGCGTGGTAGAAGCTGGATCTGGCGGCGTAGAACTTTTGGTGGTGCGGCATCAGGCGCCGGAGCCTGCCCGCGAGATCGGTGTAGACCGCGCAGGTCTTCACGGCGACCTGCATGACATCCCGCCCTCGGCGCCTGTGCGTGTCCAGGCAGACGCTAATGAGCCACGCGGCGCCGTCGTGCGGGCGACGCTTGCGGTAAAACGTCGGGTGGATGCTCGAGCCGCTGCTCCCAGATGGCGTGATGGTAGGGCACTCCAGCGACCCTGTCGGACGCACGGGCTGCACGGTGCTGCTCTGTCCCGGCGGGGGTGTCGCCGGCGTGGATGTGCGTGGTGGCGCTCCAGGCACGTTCGCGACCGATGGGTTGCGTCCGGGAACGGTGATCGACTTGGCTCACGGAATTCTGCTGACAGGGGGAAGCCTCTTCGGCCTTGCGGCGGCGACGGGGGTCATGCGATATCTGGAGGAGCGCGGCCACGGTGCCGTGTTCGGCACGGTGCCGATTCCGGGCGTGGTTGGTGCCGTGCTGTTTGACCTGCTCGTCGGCGATCCCGAGGCCAGGCCGTCTGCCGAAGATGGATACGACGCGTGCCTTGCGGCCACCGCGGAGCCGGCAGTCGGCGCCGTTGGCGCCGGCACGGGCGCAACGGTCGCGAAGGCTGGCGGCCCTGGTCAGAGCGCACGCGGTGGCGTCGGAATCGCAAGCGGTCGTGTCGGTGAGGCGCTAGTAAGCGCCGTCATGGTCGCCAACAGTGTCGGCGGGATCTGGGACGACGAGCGTCATGAATGGATCGCGCCGCTGTTGGGGTGGGACGCCAGCACAGAGCTGCTGCCTGGCGCGAACACGACGATCGGCATCGTCGCGACGGACGCAAAGCTCACGAAGGAGCAGGCAAACCGCATCGCGACCGTCGCACATGACGGGATTGCCCGAGCGGTGCGCCCAGCGCACACCATGTACGACGGCGACACGATCTTCTGCATTGCGACCGGCACAACGGACGCCCCGTACGACGCAATCGAAGTGCTTGCTACGGATCTCGTGGCGCTCGCCATAGCCAGTGGGGTTCGGGACGCGGGCGCCTCCCGCTGATCACCACTTCAGGACGTCCGATTGCGCCAGATCGGCCGGTCGGCTCAATAAGTCACCAGCCTGATGAGGCCTCGTGTAGGTTGCTCTCGCCGTCGGCGCGGTGCTCATCTCAACGTAAGACAGTTCGGGTCTGCGTGTCAGACCGCAAATCGATCGGACACCAACAGCGCACAGCTTCTGGCTGTGGGAAAGAGAAGGCACAATGGCCACTTACCTGGCGTTTCACGAGGTTGACAACGTCGACCACTGGCTGAGCTCACCCAAGCGTGAGGAGGTCTTCGGACCCCTCGGCATCACCGCTCGCACGTTCAAGGATCCCCAGGGCTCCAACCGGGTCGGAATGATCGTCGAGATTCCCGACTTCGCCGCGTTTCAGCAATTCATGCAGACGGAGCAAGCGGCCGAAGCGATGAAGAACGACGGGGTTCACCCCGACACCCTGGTGGTCCTCGCTGAGGGATAAGGCCTCTTGCAGAGCGCTGCGCCGAGCGTCCGGATCGACGCAGCGCCCCACGTGCCTATGACGGCATCGGTTCTTGCGGCCGCGCCTCGAGCGTGTAGCTCTCGGCGGGCTCCAGGAACTGGCGGATCGTGTCGCGAGTCTCCGCTCCATCTGTGTGACCATGCACCGAAGCGGCATGCTCAGACGCGGCACGCAAGACCTCGTCCTCCTCGCCGATGATCACAAGCGAGCAGTTGCTCTCGCTCGGGAACCGGCGACAATCGGCCATCATGCGGGTCATTTGGTCCCTCCCTTTTTGGGTTGCCCGCGTCAATCGTCCCGCTTATCGGCACCGGCGTCAACGGAGGTTCGAAGGACCCGCCAATGCCGGGTGCTCAGCCGACGTGGCCATCCCGCCACATCCATTCCATCTCGGTCTCCACAGAGGCGCGCACATCAAGACCGACCAGTTCCTCGACGACCGCCAGCGCGAGATCGATCCCTGCAGACACGCCGGCGGAGGTACGGATCGCCTCGGAGGATCGGACAAAGCGGCGGCGTTTGACGACGATGAGACTAGGTGAGATCGCGGCAAGTTCGTTGAACGCGGTGTGATGCGTCGTAGCCTCCAGTCCGTCGAGCAGACCGGCCGCTGCGGCAACCAGAGCACCTGTACATACGGTCATCAGCAACTCGGAGACCGGTGCCCTATCCCGTAGCCAGGCAAGCACTGTTTCGTCACCCACCAGAGCCCTCGACCCAGCGCCGCCCGGCACAACCAGGACGTCCGACGCTGGCGCATCGACCAGTGTGAAGTCAGGTATGACCCTGAAGCCCCCACGCCCAACCGGACGCTCTGTCACACCGACCGAAGCCACCGTGAACGCGCTCGGAGCGGTCAATTCGCCGGCGACGTTGAACACCTCGTACGGACCGGCGTAATCCAACACCTCCATACCGTCAAACGCGAGGATCTGAACCGACCGCGACACAAGCACGATGATCTCACACCCCAACCGCGGGTGACCCAGCACTCATTCCGGGAGCAGGCCGGGCTGCGTCAGAGGAGTTGCCCTGGTTCGCTCCACCAGGACACAGTGGGTTGTCACGAAGTCGCAGCCAGTACGAGTGCGTAGCTGAGCGCGTCCTCGCAGACCGCCACGATCAGCTGCCGGTTGCGACCGACCACTCCGGCTCGGACCCGTGAGCCGACAAATGCCGAGCCAACTGCAGCAGCCGTAGCGACTCCCGCCCCCGCCCCGCCGCCGAGCATGCCACCGCCAACAGAGGAAAACATCAAGCGGGGCAACATTCCGCGCCGTGACCAGCGACTGGGCGTGCTCGGAAGCTTGTCCACGACGAGTTCCGCGGCGGCAGCCCCGAAGATGATGAAGCGCGCAGTAGCCGACACCGGACCGCGATGGTGGATGGCAGACGCGACCGGTGGCGCGAACGAGCGCAGCCCGCCCCCGAGACCGAGAGCGAGCGCGCGTCGAATATCAGCGGATTCGCTCACAACCAGGGTTGACGTTACTGGGGCGGGCTCGCCGGTGAGGATCCGATGGCTAACTTGCTCAATCGACTGTCATGCCGCCGAATGCACACCGGCCGCACCTCGGCCGCCTCCACGCGGTCTGGAGGAACGCGGATACTGGTAAGCTGTGTATGCGCTCAGTGGGCCCAGGCTCTTCTCGCTTCCGGGGCGGTTTGCTTCCATCAGAAGAGCAGAGAGGCGGGTAGCCATGGCTACCGCTGCGAGACGCTCGGCCGCGACACACCTGTGCTGTCCTGATTGCCGATTGCGTTTCATGCAGTCACCTGCGGTATCCGGTGTGACCTGTCCACAGTGCGGCAGTCCTCCCCAGGCTGTGACCAGTCCGGAGCATGTGCTCGGATGGCGCCTGTCCACGCTCGACGACGTCAGTTCCCAACTTCCTGACGCCGTCGCCGTCTCGCTGCCGGTTCCCGACCTAGGTGACCGGAGCTCGTGACTCACCCGCACCTGCGCATTCTTCGATTCGCAGCGCTCAAACGCCAGTGGGAGCTCAATGACCACGGCACGGACGATCACACTGGAGAAGGCGAGTCCGCGGATCAGCGTCGACACCTCAAGCGCATGGCCAAACGAGCGAGAGCCCGACTCACGGATGCAGAATCGCGTCGATTTCCGAGGTGATCGGTTGGCCGAGGGGCAGGAGCGATCGGAGACCGCCCTGCGGGTGCCGGATAGACAGTGCGTTTCGGGTGGAGGCCGTGTCCCATGGGCGATCCCTGAGGCGCTACAGTCGTAAAGGCAGTCCCACAGCCGAGTGTTCTGCTCTCGCATTCTCCCGTGGCCAAGCCCTTAGTGGAGCGACAGGAACGGAGCATGCCATGGCCAACCGGCAAAAGCCTGACCCCGACCAGCCACCACGAAGGGCGACCTTTGCCGACGTGACGCGGGAGATCGCAAACCGCAACGATGCCGCACAGAAGGTGGCTCGGGCGAGGCGCACTGCGCGCGAGAAGGAGGAGAACGCAGTCCGCCGGCAGTGGAGGAACCTCTGACCCTCCGGGGTCCCCGGTCGCGTGACCGCAATGAGAGTGCCGTGAGCAGCTGCGCTAGCCGCTGACTGCACGCCCAAGCGTGTTGACCTCGGCGAGCAGATCGCGTCCGTGCTTCCTGCGGGCGACTTCGTATGCTGCCACGATGCCCGCTGGGCCGATCCGGGGCCTTGCGTGAGACGTCGTTTTGGGATCCAGCGCGAGACGTTGCGCGCGGACGGGGTCGCGGGGCTGGTCCTCGGAGTCGAGAGCATTCCCGACGGGCTTGCGACCGGTCTACTCGCGGGGGTGAACCCGATCGCCGGGCTGTACGGCTACATGGTTGGGACCGTCGCGGGCGCGGTCAGCACGAGTTCCGAGTTCATGGCGATCCAGGCCACGGGCGCCATGGCTGTTCTGATCGCCGACGTTCCGGCGGTGCATCACGCCCACGACGGGCAACGGGCGTTGTTCACACTTTCCGTGCTCACGGGATGCGTGATGGTGGCTGCCGGTCTGCTCAGGGCCGGATCCCTGATGCGGTTCGTCTCGAACTCCGTGATGGTCGGCTTCATCAACGCAGTCGGGGTGAACATCATCCTCGGACAGTTGACGAACCTAACCGGTTACAGCGGCAACGGGTCCAACCGCCTCATCAGAGCCCTGGACACGATCGTGCATTTCGGGCAGTTGCACTGGGATAGCGTGGCGATCGGTGTCCTGACGATCGCCATCATCATCGCGCTGGAACGCACGCCGGTCGGGTCGCTCGGGATGGTGGTCGCGGTCATCGCCGGCTCCGCTCTGGTGCCGCTGCTCGGACTCGCGGGGGTGACGACGCTGAAGGACCTCGGCGTCGTTCCGAACGCGCTTCCGACCCCGGTCGCGCCGTCGCTGCGATTGATGCCGGAGCTCCTGGTCCCGGCCTTCTCGTTGGCGTTCGTGGGTCTGGTGCAGGGGGCCGGTGTCTCCTCCAACTTCCTCAATCCGGATGGGCAGCCGCCGGAGGGCTCCAGGGACTTCATCGGTCAGGGAGTCGCAAACCTCGCCTGCGGGCTCCTGCGCGGGATGCCGGTCGGGGGTTCCGTGTCGGCCACCTCGATCAACGTCAACGCCGGCGCTCGGTCGCGCCAGTCGCTCGTGATTGCAGGGATCGTGATGGCGGCGGTGGTGCTCACCCTGGGCGACCTTGCGAGCCACATCGCGATGCCGGCGCTCGCAGGCCTCCTGATGCTGATCGGGTTCCGGACGATCAAGCCCGGAGACCTCGTAGCCGTCTGGCGTATAGGGCCCGTGCAACGAACCGTGATGTCCGTAACCTTCGTGCTCACAATCCTGATCCCGCTGCAGTTCGCGGTGCTCGTCGGAGTCGGGCTGTCGCTCATCCTGTACGTGATTCGGGAGTCCGGGTCGCTCACGTTGACGCGCTGGGAGCTTGAGGAGGACGGGTCGATCGTCGAACTCGACGCGCCCGAGCGACTGGGTGAAGACGAGATCATCGTGCTCGTGCCCTACGGGAGCCTGTTCTTTGCGGCGGCGGCTCAGTTCGAGTCGGCACTCCCGGTGGTCGACCAGCGCTCACGCAACAGCGTCGTGATCGTGCGCCTTCGCGGCCACGAGGATCTCGGTACGACGTTCATAGACGTCCTTGCCCGCTACTCGACACAGCTTGCCGACGTAGGCTCCAAACTCATGATCGTCTCTGCCAGCGCTCGCGTCCGCAGTCAGCTTAAGGTCACGGGGATGCGCAATCGGCTCGGTGCCGACGACGTCTATCCCGCACGTCGAAGGCTCGGCGCCGCCGTCAGGGATGCCCATGCCGACGCCGAGACCTGGATCGCGTCCCGCACCCGGGGCGCCGCGGAGTCGTAGAGTTCCGCCTGATGACCGTGCGGACCACTGGAACAATGCAGCCGAGCATCTGGGTCAGTCTCGTCAGCGAGGACGCGCCCGCGCTGTACACGTGGCTGCTCGCACTGGGGTTCGGCGAGGATCTGATGATCCCGGGGGAGACGGCGGGCTCGATCCACCACTGCCAACTCGACTGGCCAGAGGGCGGTCGAGTGCTGCTGTCAAGCACCGGCGAGCGTCCGACGCCCTGTCAGCCCGGTACGAGCTCGCTTCACGTCGTCACCGCGGATCCGGACGCCGTGATGGCTCGCGCTGTATCGCTGGGGGCCTCGGTGATTCATCCGCTAACGGACCAGACCGACTATCCGTCACGTGACTGCACGATCGCGGATCCGGACGGGAATCATTGGACATTCGCGACCTTCGCCGGATGAGTCGTGCCGGGCTGGTGCGCCGGATCGAGACCTGCCCGCTCGGAGGTGGCGGCGTCGATACCCTCGGTCGGTATGGGGCAGGACAGCACGCGCTCGTCTATTGGCATGGTCGGCGCCGGACAGCTTGCCCGGATGGGCTGGCAGGCTGCGATCTCGCTGGATCTTGAGCTGGTCTGTCTGGGGGCAGACGGCGATGCCGCTGCCCGCGCGGGAGTCCCGCTGATCGAGGGGTCGGGCCGAAACGGATCGGCCCTGGCCGAGCTTGCAAAGCGTTGCGACGTGCTCACGTTCGAGCACGAGCTGGTCGATCTCACAGCTGTCGCCGAACTCGAGGCTGGAGGCATGCCGGTGCGGCCGTCGCGTGCGGCACTCGAATTGGCAGTCGACAAGCTCCACCAACGCCGGACACTGTCGGCGCTCGGTGGGGCAGCCGTACCGGCCTACGCCGCCGCCGCCAGCCTGGAGGACGTCGACACGTTCGCTGCCGAACACGCCTGGCCCTTGGTTCTTAAGGCGCGAAGCGGCGGATACGACGGACGTGGCGTGTGGATGTGTTCCAACGGTGAGGAGGCCCAGGCGGCCTTCGCTGAAGCGGCCACCGCAGGGCTCGAGCTCTACGTCGAGGAGGCGGTTGACCTTGCTCGGGAGCTTGCGGTGATCGTGGCCCGGTCACCCTCGGGTGAGATCGCCATCTACGCGCCGGTCGAGACCAGTCAACTCGATGGTATGTGCCGCTCTGTGGTGATGCCCGCCGGTATCCCCGCCAACATGGCCGAGGAGGTGGAGAGTCTCGCGCGGACGCTGGCCGAGCACATCCGGCTGGAAGGGATCATGGCTGTTGAGCTGTTCGTGACCCGCGATGATCGCGTGCTCGTCAATGAGCTGGCTCTGCGGACCCACAACACCGGACATCTGCACACGGAGGCGGCCTCCACCTCCCAGTTCGAGCAGCACCTGCGCGCGGTGCTCGACCTGCCCCTCGGGCTCACAACTCCCGTTGCCGCCGCGGCCGCGATGGTGAACGTGGTCGGGCCGAGTGACGGTTCGGATCCAGCATCGCGCCTGGCCGACGCGTTGGCCGTGCCAGGGGCCCGCGTGCACCTGTACGGCAAGAGTGCGCGGCCTGGACGCAAGCTCGGGCATGTCACCGTGGCCGCCGCCACGCCTGAGGAGGCCCTGGCTCGGGCGCAGGAGGCAGCCGGTAGGCTGGAGCGGAATGTCTGAAACGATCGTCGGCGTGGTAATGGGGTCTGACAGTGACCTGAGCGTCATGAGCCAGGCCGCCACAGTGTTGGATGAGCTTGGTGTGCCGGTGGAGACACGCGTGGTATCGGCGCATCGCACCCCGGTCGAAATGATCGCCTATGGCCAGCAGGCCGAGGCGCGGGGTCTGTCCGTGATCATCGCCGGCGCAGGTGGGGCGGCCCACCTTCCGGGGATGCTGGCGGCTGTCACGTGTCTGCCGGTGATCGGCGTGCCGGTATCGCTCAAGAATCTAGATGGGCTGGACAGTCTGCTGTCAATCGTGCAGATGCCCAGGGGCGTTCCGGTTGCGACGGTCGCGATTGACGGTGCTCGCAACGCCGGTCTGCTCGCCGCGAGAATGCTGGCGATGACCGACCTCGATCTGCGTGCACGACTGCGGGATCTCGCTGACACCCAGGCCGCAGCCGCACTGGAGGCTGACGCTCGGGTGCGGGACGGCGGCATTTTCCCGCGGAAAGGTTCTTGAGATCTCAAGGTCTGCGCCGTCGGCCTGACCGCCCGAGTGCGAACAGGGCCTCCCGGATGGTGGCCCGACCTCAGCGGGGACGGCGCTCAACACGAACCTCGAACGCTCGACGGCGACGGCAGCAGCGGCGCGGCACCAGCGGCGCAGCTGATCGGGCCTGCTCGCTGGCGCGGCTCCTGGCTTGCTGCCCGGTGCCGTCTGCTGTCGCAGTCGCAGGGCACGAGCAGAGACAGACACTGGGGGCAGGTCGATGGTTTCAGTAGTGCTTTACGGCCTTGCCGCCGCGATCTACCCCCAGTTGCTGGCAGTCGTGCTGCTGCTCATGGCTCTGCCCAATGCCCGCGCGCTGCTGTGGATCTGCTGCGCGGCGGGGGTGGCGATGGCTGTAGCCGTGAATCTGGCGATTTTTGCCGTATTCAAGTCGCGCGGCACGCTTGCGGGCAGCAGCGACTCGGGGCTGGGTTCAGGCGCCTACATCGGGGTCGGCGTGGTCACGCTGGTGATCGCGCTCTTGCTTGGCACTGTTGCGGGTCGGGGCCTGCTGAATCGCGGCCGTGCGCTGCTGGCGCACCGCCGCGACGGCTCAACGGCGGACCCTGGTGCCGGAGGCTCCCAGTGGCGGTCGCGGTTATACGCGGCGTTACACGACGGATCGATGGTCATCGCCGCGGCGACCGGCGCACTGCTCGCTATGCCAGGCCCGTTCGACTTTCTGACTGCCGGCCATCTGGCGCGTGACGATCGCGGTTGGCTTGAGGCGGTGACCGCGATCTGCGTGTTCGCGGTGCTGAAGTTCCTGCTGATCGAGGTTCCGAGTGTCGCCTACCTCGTCGATCCCGATGTCACGGGTCGTCGTGTCGAGCGGCTGTCCCGGTGGATGCAGGACAACAAGATGGGGGCCCTTGCGGTCTTTCTGGCCCTGATGGGGTTGGTGCTGGTCGGCAACGGGGTTGCCGGACTGCTATGAGCGCGAGCCGAGGGAACTTGCGAGTGGGACCGCCTCGCGGCGGTCCCACTCGCCGAGATCAGCTGCTGCTGCCGCTCAGGGCCTTGGCCTTGAGGGCGTCGAACTCCTCCTGCGTGATGGTGCCGTTGTCGAGCAGCTGCTTGGCGTTGGCGATCTCGCTCGCCGCGCCGCCGCTGCCGGCCGTCTGACGAACGTAGTCGTCGAACTGCGCCTGAGCCTTCTGAGCGTCCTTGTTCTGACGATCTGCCATGCCGTTGTGGTAGGCGATCAGGTAGACCAGGATGCCCAGGAACGGAAGGATGATGACCAATATGATCCAGAAGGCCTTGCCCCATCCCGACATGTCCTTGCGGCGGATGAGGTCCATGAAGACCGTAATCGCGATCCAGATCCAGACGATGAACGCGAAGAAGATCAGCATCGACCACAGCACACCCAGGAACGGATACGACGTTGCGGTGATAAGCATTTGGTTGGACTTACTCCCCAGAATGGTTGTGGGACTTAGCGGAAACTGACCTCTGTCCCGGCGCCAGCTGGGGGAGGTCCCGACTTTGTGATGCAGGACACTACCGGTTGACGCTGCTGCGTGCCATCGGTGTGGCCCCCCGTAGCGTCGAGTAGTGTGCCGCAGTGATCCCGCGACGCCGACTCGAGCGGGCATCGAATAAGCTCGCCGCCATGTTCAGCGGCCCGCTCAGGTGGGGCGGTTTTCTGCCCTCGGATCGTCCGACCGCGCTGCGCGGCCACTCGAGTCTGCTGACACGATCGCCGCGGCAGGAGCAGAGACCATAACCTCGACTGGAGCAGATCCACACGACGGCAAGGTCGCCAGGTACATCCTGGCCACGCTGGCCGCCGGCCAGTTTCTGATGACGCTCGACAGTTCGGTGATGAACGTGTCGATCGCCACCGTCGCCAAGGACGTCGGCACAGATGTGACCGGGATCCAGACCGCGATCACGCTCTACACGCTCGTGATGGCGTCATTGATGATCACGGGCGGCAAGATCGGGCAGATCCTTGGGCGCAAGCGCACGTTCGCGATCGGATGCGTGGTCTACGGATGCGGCTCGCTGATCACGGCGATGGCCGGCAGCCTTCCCGTCCTGATCATCGGCTGGTCGGTCCTGGAGGGGATCGGTGCGGCGCTGATCCTGCCCGCCATCGTCGCGCTTGTGGCCACGAACTTCCCGGCACCGCAACGTCCACGTGCCTATGGGATGGTCGCCTCAGCGGGCGCGATCGCGGTCGGCGTCGGTCCGTTGATAGGCGGGCTGTTCACGACGTATCTGTCCTGGCGGCTGGTGTTCGTCGGGGAGGTGGTTGTGGTGCTCGTGATCCTCATGCGCGCACGTCGAATCCAGGAGGCGGTGCCCGATTCGCGCCCCAGCCTGGACCTTGGTGGGACCGTACTCTCAGCACTGGGGCTTGCGCTGATCGTCTTCGGGATTCTGCGAGCCGGTGCGTGGGGATTTGTCGTCCCGAAGCCTGGAGCGCCGTCATGGCTCGGACTGTCGCCCACGATCTGGATGTTGCTCGGAGGTGGCGTGACGCTCTACGTCTTCGTCGCCTGGGAGCGGCGGCAGATCGCCAAGGGGCGTGAGCCGCTGATCGATCCTACGATTCTGCACAACATCAGGCTGCGCGGCGGTCTGATCTCGTTCTTCTTCCAGTATCTGCTGCAGGCCGGCACGTTCTTCGCGGTGCCGCTGTTCCTCTCGGTCGCGCTTGGCCTGTCAGCGATAGAGACGGGCGTGCGGATCCTGCCGCTCTCGATCGCACTGCTGGTCGCGGCCGCGGGAATTCCGCGGGTGTTTCCGTCCGCGTCACCTCGTCGCGTTGTGATGATCGGGTTCGCCTCGTTGTTTGCGGGCCTCGTCGTTCTGATCGGCGCGCTCGAGGCCGGCGCCGGGGCGGACATCGTCACATGGCCAATGGTGCTTGCCGGCCTGGGGGTGGGTGCGCTTGCCTCACAGCTCGGCGCGGTCACGGTCTCCGCCGTTCCCGATGAGCAGAGCGCCGAGGTGGGCGGGTTGCAGAACACGGTGACCAACCTCGGCGCATCGATCGGCACGGCGCTCAGCGGTGCGGTTCTGATCGCCGCTTTGACGGGATCGTTCATGGCCGGCGTCCAGGCCAACCCGGCGATTCCTGCCTCGGTCAAGGCTCAGGCCAGCGAGCAGCTGACCGCGGGCGTTCCGTTCATCTCCGATGCCGAACTCGAGACGGCGCTCCAGAAGGCCGGCGTCCCACCGGCAACGGTCACCGCTGTTGTCGACGAGAACGCAAGCGCCCGAATCGACGCACTCCGCTCTTCGCTGTCGGTCCTGGCGCTCATCGCCCTGATTGCGATCCCGTTCACTCTCAGGCTGCCGACACGACCGCCGGAGTAGACGGGCCGCCGCTCACGACCGCGTCCGGTCAGTAACGGCGACCCGGTGCAGGCCACGGTCAAGAACGGGTGGTACCTGGGTGGTGGCCGGGCAGTGCGACGCCGACGAAGGCTGAGATCACGACCGCCTCCGGGACAACCACGGTCACCGATCCGGTGCCGGAGGCACCACCCTGCCCGACAGGCGCCCGCTGCAGCTTCGGCTACGGCTCGAGTGGCGCTCCGGGCGCTGCCGCCGGCGCGGGCACTACCTCGTCGACCACCGTCACGGGCTCGTCCGACTGAGCGCCCGGACCCCCGGGGGTGGCCAGCGGGCCACCCCCGGCGGACTCACCACGGTCGGATTCGACAGCATCCTGATGAAGTTGGTCCCGGACGGCCGCCTCGGTCTCCTCGTCGACATCCCAGCGCACCACGGTGTCGGCCAGCCGATCCTGAAATCCGCGCCGCCGCGGGTCGGTCAATATCGGGATCAGGCCGGCGCCGAGCGGGATGATCGCCAGCGTCAGGCCGATGAATCGCCGTACCGCCTGACTGAAGGTGACGTCACCTCCGCCGACGCAGCTGAGCACGCGAATCCCAAGGATGCGGTTGCCGACCGTCTGGCCGGTCAGTGCCCAGAACGTCACGAAGTAGAACAGGCTCCAGACCCACCAGGCCGCCGCGCCGAGCACGGCCCCGACGGTGTCGATGTTTCCGCTGGCACCCAGCAGAGATGCGATCAGGTTGACCGCGCCGCCGAGGAGCACGGCGATCGCGTTGATCACGAGCGCGTCGGCCAGAAATGCAACCCCGCGGGTCACGAGTCCGACGTAGCCGAAGGGCGGTCTGCGAGTCACTCGTCGGCCTGAGGCGGACGCCGCCTGAGCAGACGGCGGGCGATGCGCTCGGCCACGTCGTCGGCGACGACCGTCCGCGTGCGAACTCCGACGGCGACATCGTCGGCCAGACCGACCGTCTGGCGGCGGAGCACCGCACGCAGCTCGGGTGAGCCGGTCACGTACTCGAGCACCTGCTGCATCTCTTCGCTCGCGAGCAGACGCGCCGTGATCTCCTCGAGCATGCGGCTGTCCATGATGCGATCGATCAGGCGATCGAGTCCGGGATCGTCGACCACGCTGCCGACGAGCGCCTCTGTGGCCGGATGGTTGATCACGACGCTCACGATCCGGTCGAAGGCGCCGGAGCGCAGCAGCCGGTCGAGCAGCTCATCACCGAGCCCTGAATGGGCGAACTCATCCGCCAGCGCCCGCGACAGCTGCGCCGCGAGGCGGCGGACCCCGGCGGCGACCTCAGCGGTGAGCAGAACGCCGTCCTGGCCCCACATGTATGAGATCGCGTCGGCGCGTGCGCGCACCGGTGAACACGGCGGCGAATTCCAGATCGCGGCCGCCGGCCAGGCGGCGGCCGAGAGTGCCCGGGCACCCACGGCGGCCGGTCGGCGGGAGTGCCGCGCCACGCTGGCCGTCGCACCGACGACTACGTAGGGGATGGGAGCGCGTTTCAAGGCGATGACGATCGGGTGGTTGTCGATGCCTGAAGGGTACGCCTGCAACCGAATCTTGGCGGCCAGGGCGTCCGGCGCCGCGCGCTCGGACACCAGTCTCGGCCACAGGTTCAGCCGGTCAGGTGGACGGCGGCCTCCGGCGTGGTCACGCGGAAGCTGAAGCTCTCCTGCAGGTAGAGGTTCACCTGGTCGGCGTCGTGCGAGTCGTAGCCGAGTGAGATGTCCTGCCCGCTGTCGAAGACGAAGTCACCGCCGCGCCGGCTGAGCAGCACAGCGCCGTCGATGCCGGGGACCCACACGATCGGACCGCCGAGCAGCAACGACACGTGTTCCCTCAGCGGATAGCCACCCGGTACTGGAGCCGTGCCCAGCAGCCGGTAATGGTCCTGGCCGGCAGCGAGTGCATAGGGACCGTCGATTCCAGATCCGAGCAGCAGTTCGATCGCCGCGGTCACGCGTTCTGCGTAGTTCTCGGCCTTGACACGCTTGAGGGTGGCATGAGGGGTGGCTGCGATCACACCGCTGAAGGTTTCGGCCCAGCCGTCGAAGACGGCGCCGCTCTCCGCGCGCGCGATCTCCCGAGCGGCCGCATCGAGCGGGCTCAGGTCGACGTCGCCCGCGCCGCGATCGGCGGCCTGGAGCTCGCTTCGCGAAAGGCTGAAATCGGCGCGGAGCTCGATCAGGGGTAGGACACGCCGCCGCAGCGCCGTCACCCCGTCGGGGCTGGCCTGGACTGCCTCAACCCGGCCAAGGTTCGTCGACGAGTGGGTCCAGCCGTGAGGACCATCAAAGTCGACCAGCTTACGTGCGCCCAGGGCCGGGGCCAGGCGCTCACGGGCCTCCTGGTCGAGCAGTTCCCAGCCGGCATCGCTGATCGGCGCGTGCGAACGAAGCAGATGGTTCACGCTGATGCTCCTCTCAGACCGCCGATCCCGAGCGATCCGTCGTGGCTTGTCGTCTCATATTCGCTGACCACGGTGCTCGGCTCTGGGTGCGGTTCCGCCATGCCCTCGAGCTGGTTGGTGGTGGGCACGAAGAAAAGTGTTCCGGTCACGGCGGTGGAGTAGTCGAGCACGCGGTCGTGATTGCCGGGCGGGTTGCCGATGAACATGTTGCGCAGCATCTCCTCGATCACACTAGGGTCGGATGCGTAGCCGATGAAGTACGTGCCGAACTCAGCTGCACCGACTCGGCCGAAGGGCATGTTGAAGCGCACGATTTGGCGCTCCTCGCCGTTCTCACCGACGATTGTGTTGAGCGCGACGTGCGAGTTCGATGGCTTGACGTCGTCGGGCAGCTCGATGTCGCTGAGCTTCGTGCGGCCAATTACCCGCTCCTGTTCCTCGACTGACAGCGAGTCCCACGCTGTGAGGTCGTGGAGGTACTTCTGGACGATCACGTAGCTGCCGCCGGCAAACGCCGAATCCTCGACGCCGATCGTGATCGCGTTGCTCGCCGCCTCACCCTCCGGATTCTCGGTGCCGTCGACGAAGCCGAGCAGGTCGCGTTCGTCGAACGAACGGAACCCGTGGACCTCGTCGACGATTCGGGCGAGGCCGCTCAGCCTGTCGGCTATCCGCTGCGCGAGCTCGAAGCAGAGATCCAGCCGGTGAGCACGGATGTGGAGCAGCAGGTCCCCGGAGGTTGAGACCGCCGTGTGGGTGGCACCGGACAGCGGAATGAAGCGATGCAGCCCCTGCGGCTTGGGATGCCCGGCCCGCAGGCGGTCCCAGAGGTCGGAGCCGATTCCAGCCACGCAACTGAGGCCCGCCTCGGGGATGCGGAAGCCGACCGAGCGCCTGAGACCGGGCAGGTCGGCGAGGGCAGCGCACAGCCCGCCCTCATCGCCGCCCGGGACGACCATCACGAGAAAGATCGCTGCCTCCGTCGACGGCTGAAGAATCGTCTGCTGTAAGACGCTCACGCCAGTGTCTTCGCTCACAAGCACGCACTGTAAGACTTTGCGGCTGCCAGCGGTCGGAATTCGCAGGGTGAACGACGATGTAGGTCACTGCCGGCAACCCGCAAGCAGTGCGACCATGACCGGAGATCTTTCAAGCGACAATGCACCAGGAGGCGCGATGAGCACCGTCAATGACGCGTCAGCGATGAGCGAGGAATCGGAAGGCTCCTCGCAGGTGGTCGGTCCCCAGACGGATCCGGGTAGTCCATTGGATCGGGCACTTTCGCTGGTCCCTCGGGTGCTCTCGAGTCACGCCCACATCATCTTTCTGGCCGGCCTGGGCGTGTTCCTCGTGGTGCTGCCGCTGATAGGCGTGAACGTGAGCGCGCGGGCCGAGCTGATCGGGGGCAACTACACAAACGTGACGTCTGATCTCGGCGCGTGCATAGCCGCGGGGCTCACCGTCCACCTCGTCAAGCGGGATCGACGCCGGACGCAAGAATTGGCGGCGGCGTTCGCCCATCTGCATCGCCGCCACGATGAGCTGGCGGAGGAGGTGAGCAGGGCCGCAGCTGCGGCGGAGCGGGCGGAGGCTGCGGCCGGGAAGTCTCGAACGGCCCTCGGCTGAGCGCCTGCAGGCGCCTGCTTACATGAAGGCATGGCCAACAAATACCGGTCCGTGCTCACGGCGCCGGGCTGCTCACGGCTGCTCAGCACGGCACTCCTTGGACGACTGCCACAGGGCATGTCGGCGCTTGCCGTGCTCCTGCTGGTGCGCGACTCGACAGATTCCTATGCGGCTTCGGGCGTCGCCGTCGGAGCGAACGCGCTGGCCGCCGCGGCCGCCGCGCCTGTGCTGGGGCGGATGATCGACCGCGTCGGCCGGCGGTGGGTCGTTGGACCAGCGGCACTCCTGCAGGGGATGATGTACGTGCTGCTGGCGGTCGCGGCCGATGCGCACGCGGATGCGCTCGTGCTGATCGTATGCTCGGCATTCGCGGGAGCGTTGACGCCGCCGATCGCCCCGGTGGTCAGGACACTGTTGCGCGACCTGTTCCAGGAGCCGTCGGTGCGAGAGACGGCCTACGCGCTGGAGGCGATCGCGCAGGAGACGATATGGGTGGTTGGTCCGTTGCTGGTGACGGTGATCATCACCACGTTCTCACCGAAGGCTGCCGTGCTGACGCTGAGCGTCATCGGCGTGTTGGGGACACTCCTGTTCCTGCGCTCACCACTGCTGGACGCCGTGCCCGAGCACAGGCACGGGCATCGCCACGCCGGCTCGGCTCTGGGCAGCATCGACCTGCGCTGGCTGCTGCTGCCGGTAACCCTGATGGGCGTTGGGCTCGGCGCCGTCGAGGTCGGAATTCCGGCGCTTGCGCTGCACAACGGCTCTCAGGCGGCGGCCGGCTACCTGCTCGCGCTGTGGAGTCTTGGCAGCATGGCAGGGGGGATCCGCTACAGCACGACGCACTGGCGAGCGCCGTTGGGGTCCCGCTACTGCATGCTCCTGTTCCTCGACTGCGCCGTCACGATCCCGCTTCTGGCGGCCAACTCGATCGCCGCCGCCGCGGTCGCCAGCTTCATCGCCGGGCTGGCTGTGGCCCCGGTGTTCTCGTGTCAGTACCTGCTCGTCGGTCAGGTGGTGGTGCCCGGAACCGAGCACGAGGCCTTCAGCTGGTTGCTGTCAGGACTGATCGGCGGACTCGCGGCCGGCTCGGCTCTCGGTGGTGTGGCGATCGGCCCGCTGGGTGTGCGCGCGCCGTTTGTGATCGGCTGTGTGGCGGCAGCCTTCGCGGCTACGAGCGCCACACGCTTCCGGGGCCGCTTCTCCGCCGGTGTCGCTCTCGCCTGACGCCCCGCCGGCTCGGCAGCGGTGGCCGCGAATCGACGATCTGGTACGCAGATCACGGATCCGGCACGGTGGTACCTTGCGGCGGTGGTGATCCGTGAGGCGACCGATGCAGATTGGCCTGCGATCTGGCCGTTCGCCAGCGCCTACCCGAACCGCTCGGGCAACGGGTCCCATGTCGCATCTGCGAGTTTCATGGTCGATCCGCACGCTCCGGGGCGGGGCACGGGACGTGCTCTGGCTGAGCGCGTGATCGCTTGGGCGCGAGAGCAGGGCTTCCGTGCCATGCAGTTCAACGCCGTCGTCGAGACCAACGAGCGTGCCGTCCGGCTCTGGAAGTCGCTCGGATTCGAGGTGCTTACGTGCGTACCGGAGGCGTTCAGGCATCCGGCACACGGTTACGTCGGCCTGCTGGTCATGTATCGCCCGCTCTGAGGTTCAGGAGAGCTCGGGCGGCAGCGCGCGGGGCCCGTCGGGGTAGAGCTCCGCGATCAGCTCGGGCGTCATCGCAAGCGTGTTGGCGTCCTCGACCGGGGCACCGACGACAAGCCAGAGCGCCGGTGCATCGGTGTCATTGAAGACCTGGCGCAGACTGTCCGGCTCCACCAGCACGGCGGCCAGCGGCTCGAGCGTCAGCAGTTCGCCGTCGACGCGAATGCGGCCCGTCCCCTCCATAACGACGTACAGCTCGTGCTGGGAGCGGTGCCGGTGGCGGGTGTTGGCCTGCCCCGGCTCCAGTTTCCACATCCTTGCCCCGAGCGTCTCTGCCCCGAGCTGCTGGGCGAGGTTTGTGTTGGCGACACCCATCTGGTTTGAGGGGCGCCAGTAGGCCTCACCGGGATTGAGGACGCGGAAGCCCATTGGCAGGAGATTACGCCGGTCCCGTCCGGTGAGGTCACCAAACTAGCCTGATGGCACGCCCGGGTGTCAGTGATCAGCTGCGTCCACCGCGGCCCCCCGAGTCGCGTCGAGTTGCGCCCGCGCCACTGCGTGTCGGCCTGATCGGACTCGTCGCGGGTCTGATCGCGGCTGCGGTCGGGGGTGCCGACGGGTTTTGGCTGTGCCTACCAGCGGGGCTGCTCGCGGCGGCTGTGGCTCACACCACTCGCGGAGGACTCTGGAGTGCCGCGCCGGTCTGGCTGGTCGGCGCCGCTGCGGCTGCCGCGGTACAGCGGGGTGTGATGCCACCGTTGTGGCTGGCGTTGTTCGTGCCCGCCGCCTGCCTGCTCGTGACCCTGGGCACCGGTGGAAGGCTGCGACGCGAGCGCGACGCGCTTCAGAACGACGCCCTCAGCGACCCGCTCACCGGGCTGGCCAACCGCCGCCTGCTGATGTCCATGGCTGAATATGAGTTCGCCCGACATCGCCGCGCCGACGCACGCTTCGCCGTCGTGATGCTCGACCTCGACGGCTTCAAGCTGCTGAACGACCGCCACGGACACGCTGCCGGCGACCAGATGCTGCGCGATGTCGGCGCGGCGCTGACTCGCGCACTGCGCTCGCAGGACACGGTCGCTCGATTCGGCGGCGATGAGTTCTGTGTCATCGCGCCTGAGACCGAGCATCCCCGGGTGTTGGCCGCGCGGATCGTTGCCGCCGTGTCCGAGGCCGCCAACGGGTTCGAGGCGCTCAGCGCCAGCGTCGGACTGGCGGTGTTCCCGGAGGACGGAACAACGATCGAGGTGTTGCTCCGGGCGGCTGACGACAGGCTGCTCGAAGCCAAGCGCCGGCTCCACGGCGCCGCCGGGCGACGGGCTGCCTGAGCGGCGCGTGCAGCCTACGGTCTGCCCCTGGCGATAGGCTGCCGGTCACAGTGGCGACCGGAAGTGAGGACCTATCGGCTTGGTATGCGTCACCGGCCCTGCATTGGCCGGTCAGCATCGCCAACCTCGACGCCAAGCGCGAGGTCGCCGAGCGGGTCGCGCAACGCGTGGAGGACGGTGCGCTTATCGGAATCGGATCCGGATCGGCGACGTACGTTGCGCTCTGGGCGATCGGTGAGCGTGCGAGTCGCGAGTCGCTCTCGATCAGGGTTGTGACCGCCTCTTATGAGACGGAGATGGCCGCATTGAGGCTCGGAATCCCGACGCTGCCGCTTGGCTCGGTACAGCCGGAGTGGGGAGTCGACGGTGCCGACGAGGTCGATCCGCACGGACGCCTGCTCAAGGGCCGGGGCGGCGCCATGTTCCGAGAGAAGATCCTCTGGTTCACCTGCAAACGGATGCTGCTGGCGATCGACGCGAGCAAGCACGTCGAACGGCTGGGGCAGGGCTTTCCGATCCCGGTTGAGGTCGAGCGTACCGCGGTGGATCTGGTCGGCCGCTGGCTCGATACCCACGGCTCGGGCTCGTGGGGACTGCGCATCGCCGAGGGTAAGGACGGCCCTGTGGTTACCGAGTCGGGCAACCTCGTGATCGACGCTTGGTTCGATGAGATCGAGCAGGGGTTCCATGCGCGCCTGAAGGCATTGCCTGGCGTGATCGAGACAGGGATCTTCGAGGGCTACACGTTCGAGGTCGTGTAGACCTCGGTGACGGAGCGGAGCCCACGGGTTACTCGGATTGGCGCCCGAGGATCGCCACGAAGCGGTCGATCCGCCGGCGCTGCCCGTCGTCGAGCGGGCCGGCTGACTCCGCCAGCAGCGTCATCGGACCACGATCCCGGGCCCAAGTGCGAACCGGTTCACTGAAATCGGCGGCCAGCCAAACGAGCGGCAGCGACCCGGCGTAGCCGATCACGGTCGTGTCTTCGAGGTCGCGCGTCGATTCGGTCCGAACGACGGAGATGACGCTCTGCTCGAGATCGTGCGCGACGGAGTCGATGGCGTCCAGGCCCTCGGCGCCCAGCAGGGCGACCTCTCCCTCGCGAAGCATGTCACGCGCCCAGCCGGCCGGGGCGCCCATCAGAGCGGAGGGAGCGCAGACGAAGCGGAAGCGGGTCTCGGGCACTGATTGCTCGGGCATGAGCGGGAAGCTAGCGGCTCAGAGCACCGGAAGCCCGATCGATCGAGCTGTGCACCTGGCTAGACTCGATTGTTCCAATCGGTCTAGTGTGGTCAGCCCGGCCCGCACCAGGCCCGTTTCGCATGCACATCGATCCCTATATCGTCCTCGGAAGCGCAGTCGTCGGGCTGCTCGTCGGCATGACCGGCGCGGGTGGTGGGGCGCTGATGACGCCGATGCTGATCCTTCTGTTCGGCGTCACGCCGACAGCCGCCATCTCCAGTGACCTGGTCGCCTCCGTGGTCATGCGGCCGATCGGCGCGGCTGTTCACTGGCGCGCCGGCACGGTCAACCGGAGGCTCGTGGTGCTGATGGCCTGCGGCTCGGTGCCGGCGGCGATCCTAGGCTCCTACCTGCTGAGCCTGATGGGGGACTCGCCCACCGACGTCAAGCACATCGAGATGATTCTGGGTACCGCGCTGCTGATCGGTGCCGCCGCGATGATCCTGCGCTTCTTCCTCGACCGCCGCTCCGGAGCAGAACGCGACGCTCATGTCAGCCAGATCACACCGCGTCCGGCCCTGACGATCCTGGTCGGCGTGATCGGAGGTGTGATCGTCGGGTTGACCTCGGTCGGGTCGGGGTCGCTGATGATCGTGATGATGCTGTTCCTATATCCGATGATCAGCGCCAAGCAGCTCGTCGGGACCGACCTGACTCAGGCGGTCCCGCTGACACTCGCGGCTGCGGTCGGAGCGCTGATCTTCGGAAACGTGCAGTTCGGCCTGACCGCCTCACTGATCATCGGCTCGGTGCCGGCGGTGTTCATCGGCGCGAAGCTGTCCTCGAGCATCCCGGACCGCTACATCAGGCCCGTGATCGCGTTCGTGATCCTTGCCTCCGGCCTCAAGTACATCGGCCTCGCCACGACCGCGCTCGGCTGGACGCTGGTTGGTGTGCTGCTCGCGGGCACCGGTTTCGTGGCGTTCGAGTTGAGCCGCTCACGCACGGCCGAGGCCCGCTTGGCCTCGGCCGCCACCTCAGCTGCTCCCGAGGCCGACCCGGCCGCCGCGGAGCCGGGACACGCCGATCCATCGCTCGCCGGCAGCTGACCGCGAACAGCCTTCGACGCCGCGCTCCAACGCGGCTGAGCGCCGGCCCGAGACACTCACCCTGCATGGGTGATGACCACTCGCCCGGGATTTGGTGAAATCGAGGCGTG
This sequence comes from uncultured Conexibacteraceae bacterium, assembly GCA_963848435.1. Lineage (GTDB taxonomy): Bacteria > Actinomycetota > Thermoleophilia > Solirubrobacterales > Solirubrobacteraceae > Palsa-465. Next base: position 61,666 of record CAWKDQ010000013.1, read on the forward strand.
CGCAAAGAACTCGCAAGCCGGGCCAGGACCCTTGTCCAGGCGATACGGGACGGCGATCCGCAGCAGATCGAGGAGGCCGTCCTCGAGGTCAGCCGCAGCCACCGCTGGTTGGCGCCGCTCGCGCTCACGATCAGCACGCTCGTCCTGCTGATTGACGGTCTGCGCCTGATCTTCTCCAACTGGCGGCTCACGATCCTGCAGGTGCTGCCGGCGATGTGGGTGTGGTTGGCGATGTTCGATCTCAAGGTCCACGTCCTTCATGGCAGGAGCTTTCACGAGATCACCGGCTGGAGATCATGGGCGGCGATGGCCTTGGTCGCGGTGATCACGATCGGGGCCTTCTATCTGAACGCGGTCACCGCCTTCGCGATCATGAACCCGGATGGCCCCTCGCTTCCCGAGGGACGGCGAAGCGCTCGGCGCAACTGGCGGATGGTGGTGACCTCGGGCGCGGTGATCGGAGTGCTGGTGGGCTGGTCAGCGGTCTTCGCGGCGCGCCACGGGCGCCACTGGTTCACGCTCTTCATGGGGATCAGCGTCGGTCTGATGATGCTCGCCTACGTGTCGGTGCCGACGCGTCTGCTCAATGCGGACACGAAGCGGATGACGCGACGAGACAAGCTCGTCAATGCCGCGGTGACCGGGACGCTCAGCGGTGTGGCCGCCGCACCTGCCTACGTGCTCAGCCGGGTTGGGATCCTGATGCTCGGTAGCCATGCGCTGTTCATCCCGGGCGTTATCGTTACCGCCGTCGGGTTTGCGCTCGAGGCAGGCGCATCCAGCGCCGTCCGCGCGATCAAGATGAGTATGAAGCTGCTCGCCGGTGGCGCACTCGAGTCCTCGGCGGAACCAGCTGCAGAGCCCATGCCGGCGAAACCGGCCGTAACCGGGTCGTCTGAGCCGCCGGGCGGCTGATCAGGCGGGGGCGACGCCGCCGGCGTCGGAGCCCGCCAGCGACAGGTGCGCGTCGGGGAACTCGCGCAGCATCTGCCGACGCAGGACCTCGGTGCCGACCATCGCCAGGATCGTGAACACCAACATGCCGATCGGTTTGCCGGTGGCCGGGAACGGCTGCCAGATGAACAGGATCAGCAGGATACCGGCGACCACGGCGAACATTCCGCCTGGATGAGCCTGCGCGTGCGGCGCCAGCCAGCGACGGGCGGCGGTCGCCCACGAAGCCGGACCGGCGAACCAGGAGCAGGCGATGAGCACGGCACCGATGAAGACAACGCCCCCAGCGATCTGCGTCAGCAGCGAGGTCGCGATCGACACCACCGAGCTGACGGTCGCCTGCATGGACGCGTCCTGAGTCAGTGCGGGCGGAACCTGCCCAACGATGATCGAACGGATCAGCACAACGAGCAGACCGATCACGACACCGCAGATCCCGATCGTCATCAGGGTCCTGCGCCGGCGGTTGGGCGGAGCGACTGCCAGCGCTGCGGCGAACAACAGCGGGACGATGATCGTGAGGATCAGCGATAGGCCCTTCAGAATCCTGCCGAAGTCCTGGATCAGCGTCAGCTGCTTGGAACGCAGAACCACCAGGGTGGCGACCGAGGGAGGGAGCTTGGCACCCAGGTCGGCGCTGATTCCAAGCTGCTTTGCGGCCTGGTTCACAATCGACCGCAGGTCCAGGGACACCTGGCCGTTGTTGAAGTGCACAGAACCCGACTGGCCGTTGACGATGTTGATCAGCTGCTGGTCGGCTGCACGGTTGACGCTTCGCCAGATGCTCTGAAACTCAGGTCGAGACAGCGCCAGCTCGGTGGCGGACACGGCGCCGTTCTGCAGCGCCCCCGCCAGCGGGGTTGCCAGCGGCTTCAACCGCTGCGGCAACGCGGAGCTGAGCTTCTGGGAGACGTCGACGTTCGCGTAGATCTGGTCGACGATGTAATTGGCGGCGGTCGCGCGGACGGCGGGGTCCTGGAGCAGCTGGGTGCTGGTGGTGGACCAATTGTCCGCGTTGAGCACCTGGCGGTTCGCCCAGATCGAGAGGATCGCGACGACCGTCAGCACCGACGCGATCCCGATCAGGATCCGGGACCAGACCCGTCTTGATCGAGTGTCAGAGGCCGGAGGCTGAGCAGGACCGGACTTGGAAGGCGCCGCGGTGCTCGGTGCCGGCACGCTCGGCGCCGGCACGCCGGCAGGCTCAGTCGGTGGGTCGGTGCTCACGACCGCACAGGATCGGGGGCCGGTGGGTGACCGCGCGTCACCCTTCGGGGGTGAGACGGACGATCTGCGAGGCTCGCGTCGGCGGATAGGGCAGGGATAAGTTGGGTGGCGCGGAATTAAAGCCAGTCAAATGACATTTCCCACAAGGAGGAGGAAGTTAGGATGAGCTATTCCGGGGAGTCGGCCGGCGGATCGGTCAAGGGGGCGGGTCGCGTTGTTCTTGCCTCGGTGCTGCTGCTGATCGGCGGCATCCTGAACGTCGTCTGGGGGATCGCGGCGATCGGCAATTCGCATTTCTTCACGGCGAACGCCCACTACGTCTTCTCCGACCTGCACACGTGGGGCTGGATCACTTTGATCCTCGGGGTCTTCGAGCTCTTCGCGGCAGCGTCGCTCTGGGCCGGCAACGAGTTCGGCCGGTGGTTCGCGATCGTCGTCGCCTCGCTGGCGATGATGGGCGCGCTGTTCGACATGCCCTCGTACCCGTTCTGGTCGCTTGCGGTGTTCGCGCTCAGCCTCTGGATCCTGCACGGGCTCTTCATCTACGGCGATTCGGCCAACTGATACGTTGCGCCCACGGGCGCTCAGGCGCGCCGGTGGCCCAGCGGGGCCGCCGGCGCGGGTCACACCAGGTTCAACTGCCTGGCACGGCGCACCGCGTCATTGCGAGTGGCGACACCGAGCTTGCGGTAGATGTTCTTGGTATGAGTCTTGACGGTGTTGACCGAGACGAAGAGTTCCGCGGCGATCTCGGCCTTGGACATCACGGTCGGTAGGTAGCGGAGCACGGCCTCCTCGCGATCGCTGAGCGGGTCGAGCAGCACGAGCGAGCCCGAGTCCAGCTCCGGCGTCTCGTCTCCGTCGAGTCGCTGGATCAGCTCCCCGGCCAGGGAGCGGTGGGCGGTGCCGGCGCGGATACGTCGCCTCAACATCGCACGCAACGGCGCTCCGAGCAGGATCAGCGGTAGTCGAAAGCCCTCCGGCTGGGCCAGCGCCAGCGCCTCTTCGAGTGCCTCCAGCGCCGCCGTGTCGTTGTGCATGAGGTTGTGCGCCAGTGAGGCCAGGCCGAGCGCCTGGATGCGGCTGCCGAGGTAGCGCACGGTCGAGCTCTCGGCCAGCCAGGGCTGGAGTTCACGCAGTGATTCGGACGGGTCTGCGTCGGCAAGCGCTATCCGAGCTCGGGCAACCGCCGCCTCGAGCGGCACCAGCTCGATCCAGGGCTCTGTCGCCAGTGTAAGCCGCGCCGGTTCGAGGTCGCCCGAGTCGATCACCAGCAGTGTTTCCATCAGGGCCGCCATAACGGCCAGCGCATCCGGCAGTTCTGAGGCATCGATCTCATGGCGAGCAACGCGGACGATGCGCAGCCCCTGCGCGGGGTCGTGGCGGCCGATGCGCAGGCCATGGACGAGCTCGACGAGGCTGGTCATCGCCTCGCGTGATCGCTGTGTCGCGGCAAGCGCCTGGTCGAGCAGGCGGCCGCTCTCCTCGATGTCAGCCCACTGCAGGTGGGTGATGGCCAACGCAAGATACGCCGCGACCGCCACCGGACGCTCGTCCCAGCCGTGTTTGGCGGCGATCTGCAGAGCCGAGCGGCCCAAGGTCGCGGCCTCGCGCAGCCGACCATCCACGACCGCGAACAGCGCAAGCTGGCCGAGGCAATCGAGCGTTAGCCCATCGTTGGTGGCTCCGCGGTTGCTCTCGAGCACGCGCTCCAACCGGCGTCGACCGCCGACGGGATCACCGAGCCAGCCCTCGGCGACGCCGAGGTGCAGCTGAGCCACGCCGCGCGACAGTTGGTCGGTGTCGGAGGCCGACCAGCTGGCGAGCACCTTGTGTGCTGCATCCCTCGTGGCCTCCAGGTCGCCGCGTGCACGGCATTCCAGCATCGTCGCGATCGCCCGGGAGACGGTGAAGCGCGCGCGCTGCTTGGCAGGCACGGCGCCGGCATGATCGTCAGCGATCTGCAGATAGCTGCGGGCGGCATCGAGGTCGCCCGCATCGAGCTCGGCGGCAGCACCCGCGAGGGCCAGCTCCGGCGTTGTCGACACCGCCTGGCCGCCGAGGCTGCGCACCCACTGGAGCAGGTCGCGGGAGTGCCCCTGTTGGATCAGGGTGAGCCATTGCTGGGCGACCAGGGCCCGTGCCATCTGCTGATCGCCTGCGGCCATCGCATGCCAGACCGCTTCGGCGGGTCGCCCCGCGCCAGCGAACCAGCGCGCTGCGCGCCGATGCTCCAGCGCAAAGGTCTCGGGCGTCTGATATCGCAATTGGCTGCGCAGCAACTCCTTGAAGAGCGGGTGGTAGCGGTAACGCCGCCCGCGCTGGTCGGTTGGCACCAGGAAGGCGTTGCTGCGCCGCAACTGCTCGAGTGTGTGCATGCCGTCGGGCCGGCCCGTGAGCTCCTCGGTGAGGCCGGGCTCGAGCACGTCGACGACGCTGGTGCGCAACAGGAAGTCCCTCAGCTGCGAGGGTTGGCGCTGAAGCACCTCCTCGATCAGGTAATCGCCCACGGGCCGCTCATCACCGGCGAAGGTGCGCACGAACCTGGGGGGGTCCGGGTGGTCCTTGAGTGAGAGCGCGGCCAGGCTGAGCCCGGCGACCCAGCCCTCTGTTCGCTCGTGCAGGACCTCCGCATCCTCGTCGGTGAGGGCGACACCGGCGCTTGCCAGCAACTCCCGGGACTCCTCGGGTGTCATGACAAGATCGGTCGCGCGCAGCTCGGTCAGCCGCCCCTCGAGACGCAGGCGCTGGAGCGCAACGCTCGGATCATGCCTGCTGGCGATCAGAAGCCGCAGGCGCTGCTGGCGCCCGCGGAGGAACAGGTCGAAGCTGTCTGCCAGCGCGCGTGACTGCGCCTGTTCGAAGTCGTCGAGCACCACCAGCACGGGTTCCGGTAGGCCCTCGGCGCCGGCGGCAAAGCGTGAGCCGAAGTCATCGCTGAGTCCGTCGTCGGGATCCGGGAGTGAGTTCAGCGGCTCGTCGAAGAGCTCGCGCAGCCGCCTGATCAGCTCGCCCCAGAAGCGGACGGGACGTCCGTCCGAGGGTTGCATCGAGATCCAGACGACCGGATCGGCGGGGGGCCGCTCGCTCAGCCAGGTGCTCATGAGGACGGTCTTGCCAGCTCCGGCGGGCCCTGTCAGAAGCGTCAGAAGGTCGCTGGAGCCAGTGTCGAGCCGGTCGAAGAGCCTGCTTCTGAGGACCGCTGCAGGCGGCCGTGGCACGACGAATCGCGACGCGCTCCCCTTCGAACTGGTGGCTGTCCCGATCGCCCACCGCATTGTCGCTTGCCGTTGGACGAGTTGCTCCCTTCTGAGCTCGCGCCGCACCCGTGGCTTCACCGCCGGTCGCGGTGCGCCCCCAATCTACCCAAACGCCGAGCCTGTCGGGCGTTTGCGGCGTTTGCGGCACTTGGGCGCTAGCCGGCGTCGGAGCCTACGCGGCGGATCTCGATGAGCTCTAGACCGAGCATTTCGATCCGCTGCAGCAGTCCGTGTAGCTGTGCCTGATCGCTGACTGCGCCGGTCAGGACCGTCTCCGGCGGATGCACAACAGCCGTCATATCGTCAAACGACGCGATCACGCTGTCGCCGACCCGTCCCTTGATGCGAATCTCGTAGTTGGTCGCCACCGTCTCTACGGTTCCAGACGCCTGGGTGATGTCGCCTCACCCGCGCTGGGTGACCGGCGGTCGAGCCTCCCCAGAGCCTGCGGCGATCTTAACCGCGCAGCCAGAAGAACAGCCGGCTGGGCACGGACCGTCAGGTCAGGTCTGTTTGTGCGCCTGGTACAGGATGTAGGCGGCCGTCAGCTCAAGCAGCGCGCTGAGCACCAGGTAAAGGCCAACGATCAGCGCGAACGCGGCCAGGCCGAGCTTCGGTGCAACGAGCAGGACGATGCCGCCGGCCAGGTCGACAAGTCCGCGTATGACCTCGGTACGCCTGACGAAGCTGTCCACCGCTGCCGTTCCGAAGTGGACGCAGGCCGCGGCCAGCAGGTAGATCCCCAGCACGATCCGCAGCCCGTGCACGGCCGAGCCCGGTCGGGCGATCACGAACGCGCCGGCGACGATCGCCAGGATGCCCGCGGCAATCACCAGCCCGCGTCTGTTCGGGAGCTCCCAGCCGACGGCGATCACTCCGATCCCGACGATCACAAGATAGATCCCGATCACCACCGCCACCGCCAGCAGGCTGGTGTGCGGCTCGATGATCACGACGAGCCCAGCCGCCAGGCTCAGCACGCCGAACAGCGCCGGAACCCACCACGCTGGAAGCGACGAGTCCGGGGCGCTTGAGGGCTCTACGAAGCCGAAGTCTGGGGTATCAGCCATGTTCTGAGTGGAGTGTCCGTGCCTCGAGGGTGATCGATATTCACCCGGCACGGGTGATCCCACAGGCTCGCGCCCGTGAGTCACGCCCCGCGGTATCGAGATCATTACCAGCCGGCGTGTCGTCAGGCGTAAGCTAGTGCGGAGGTGGACTCCTGCGTTTGACAATCAAAGTCCTCGGAGGTGTGATCGCCGCCCTTCTGCTGATGCCCGCGGTTGCGGCTGCTCAGGCTCCGGTGTTGAAGAGCGTGACCCCGAAAGACAGGCGCCTGGTGGTCACGTTCAAGGCTCCAGGGGCTGCCCAAACCGTCGGGGGCGTCACGATCTATGTGGCCAAAGCACCCGCACGGAATTCCGATGGCACGTTCCCCGCCGCGAGCCTTGCCGACGTGGGCGTCCTCACGGCTGAACAGATCGCCGCCGGCGCCTGGACCGAGCAGATCCAGCTGCTGCCCGGTCGCTATTGGGTCATGGTGGCGGCCAACCCGGACACTCAGACCTGCACGCTCGGCAATGGGACGATCAATCCCTCGTGCGCGAGCGGGGACTCGAAGGTTGAGGGCGTCACCATGCCGTCGCCGACTCGGTACCGGCCCTCGGTTGCGTCCAAACACGGCCGCAGCGTCTCTCTGCGGCTGATTGCGACGCCGCTCGGGGTGCCTGAGACGCTGAAGCTCTGCTACGCGGTCACGATCCGGAAGCGGGCCTCGAGGCACTGCCTGAACAGGCACCTTGCGGGAGTCGATTGGAGCGAGCCGGTCGATGATCTCGTGAAGCTCTCCACGCGGGGGATGAGCGCGCGCGAGACCTTCACCTGGTCACTTGCAGGCAAAATCGTGACTCAGCTCACGGTCAAGCTCCGCTGAAGCGAGGGCGCTACGCGAGTTCAGACCGGCGCCGGCGGGCGAGTCAGACCGCGCCGGTGAGCTGCGGCACGTAGGCCGGATGCTCAGCCACCGGCCGCACATCGACGGCAACCACCTTGTACTCGGGGCACGAGGTGTTGACGTCGGCTGACTGGCCGATCAGCAGGTTGGTCCGCGTCTCCGGGAAATGGAACGTGGTGAAAACGTGGCCGGGCTCGATCCGATCTGTCACCTGAGCCTCCAGCTCGATGCGCCCGACGCGACTGCGCACGGACACCAGGTCGCCCTCTGAGATCCACAACCGGGCGGCATCGTCAGGATGCACCTCGAGCACATCCTTGTCGACGAGCGAAACATTCTCGGTGCGGCGGGTCATCGTGCCGGCGTTGTAATGCTGCAGCACCCGTCCTGTGACCAGCACCAGCGGGAATTCCGCGTCGGCCGCGTCGCCCGGCTGCTTGTACGGCAGTGCTGCGAACTTACCCCTGCCGCTGGGGTTGTCGAAGAAGGTGTCGTACAGGGTGGGGGAGTCGACTCCATCGGGATGGACTGGCCACTGGAGCCCGTCGCGGCCGATCCGGTCGCGGCTGACGCCGGCGTAGGCCGGGGTCAGCAGTGCGATCTCGTCCAGGCACTCCCACGGGGTCTCGAAACCCATATCGTGGCCGAGCAACCGGGAGACCGTCGTGATGATCTCGAAGTCGGTCTTGGCGCCACCGGGAGGATCGATCGCGGGCTCGACCAGTTGGAAGCGACGCTCCGCATTGATGAATGTGCCGGCCTTCTCCAGGAACGCCGACGCCGGCAGGATCACGTCGGCGTATTTGGTCGTCTCGGTCTCGAAGATGTCCTGGCAGACGAGGAACTCGAGCTTCTCGAGCGCGGCAACGACGTGCGCCGTGTCCGGGTCGGTCTGAGCCACGTCCTCGCCGAAGATGTACATCGCCTTGAGGTCGCCGGCGATGGCGGCGTCGAACATCTGGGGGATCGTGTATCCCTTCTGCCGGCTGAGCGGCACACCCCAGGCCTGCTCGAAGCTGCGCGCCGTGTCCTCATCCGCGACCGATCGGTATGCCGTGTAGGTGTCCGGCAGCGCGCCCATGTCCGAGGAGCCCTGAACGTTGTTCTGGCCGCGCAGCGGCAGCAGGGCCGAGCCAGGCTTGCCGACCTTACCGGTCATCATCGCCAGGTTGCAGAGCAGCTGCACGACCTCTGACCCGTACTTGTGCTCGGTCACACCCAGTCCCCACAGCAGGCTGCCGCGCTCCGCCTCCGCGTAGATGTGCGCCGCGCGCTCGAGGTCGGCAGCCGGGATGCCGGTGATCTCCTCGACGGCCACCGGGCTGTACCCCTCAAGCAGGTCGAGGAGCGTCTCGTAGCCCTCGGTGCGCCCCGAGATGAAGGTGGGGTCGGTGAGCCCGTCCCGCGCCACGACGTGGCAGAGCCCGAGCACGACAGCGGCGTTGGTGCCCGGACGCGGGCCGAGGTGCAGGACGCCGTAATCGGCGAGTTCGATCCGGCGCGGGTCGATCGTGATCAGCTTGCAGCCGCGCAGCGCGGCCTGCTTGAGACGGGCGCCGACGACGGGGTGACCCTGGGTCGGGTTGACGCCGATCAGGATTGCCACGTCGGCGTGATCGATATCTGAGAACGAGCCGGTCGCGCCGGACAGCCCGAAGGACCTCCGCAGGGCGAAGGAAGTCGGCGAATGGCAGACCCGCGAGCAGTTGTCGATGTTGTTGGTGCCGACGGCGGCGCGCATCATCCGCGCCATCACGTAGCAGTCCTCGTTGGTGGCGCGTGAGGATGCCAGACCCGCGATCGCGTCAGGACCGTGCTGGCCCTTGATCCGCGTCAACTCCGAGACAATCCGAGCGTAGGCCTCCTCCCAGCTCGCCGGCCGGAAGCCGTCTCCCTCCCGGATCAGTGGCGAGGTGAGGCGATCGCGCGAGCGCGTGAACTGGTGGGCGAAACGGCCCTTCAGGCAGGTGTGCCCCTCATTGGCGGGACCGTCGAGCGCCGGTGAGATCGAGGCGATCCGGCCTCCGCGGACGTGCGCCTCCAGCCTGCATCCGACCCCGCAATAGCCGCAGGTCGTTGTGACGGTTCGGTCGTAACGCTCGGTATCCATATCTGTCCAATTTACTCTGGCGGGCGTCGGCGCTTGCGCAGACGGGGTGCGGGCGGCGCTGCACCATTGGAATTGCCGGTCAGCAGAAGGCTCTCGGTGATCGCGTCGGTCGGGCAGGTGTCGGCGCATGCACCGCAGGAGACGCAGGCGGACTCCAGGAAACCGGCACCGATTCCCGCGGCGATGTTCGCATTGAATCCACGCGCGGTGGCGGTGAGCGCGAAGGTACCCTGGACCTCGTCGCAGGCCCGCACACAGCGCCCGCAGGAGATGCACAGCTCGTGCTGGAAGGCGAGGTAGGGGTGACGCAGGTCATGTGAGACCGAATGTCTGGCCCCGGGCCAGCGCGAATCGGTCACCTCCAACCGCGCTGCGACCTGCGCCAGTTCGGTGTGCGGCTCGGGCGCGGTCGGCAGCTCGGAGAGGACCAGCTCAACGACTGCGTGGGCGACCCGGCGACCGGCCGGATCATTGGTGTCGATGACCATCCCTTCACGGCACGGCGTGGTGCAGGCGGGCAGCGGCTTGGCCGAGCCCTCGACGCCGACCATGCAGGCACGGCAGGCCCCGAACGGCGCCTGGCGCTCGTCGAAGCACAGCGTCGGGACCCAGGAGCCGGCCTGGCGTGGCCGCGTCCAGGATCGTGCCGCCCTCGGAGACGGTCACCTCGACGCCGTCGACGGTCACGGTGGTCATGCGGTCAGCCCCAATTCGTCTTCGAAATGGCGGATCAGGCTGCGCATCGGCGCCGGCATGCCGGATCCGTGCGCGCACAGCGATCCCAGCTCGAGCGTCTCCAGCAGCTGTTCGAAGCGCGCGCGGTCGACCGCCTCGTTGGTGCTGAACATCTCGTGAGCGCGTCGCAGCCCGATGCGGCAGGGAAAGCACTTTCCACAGCTCTCGTGTGCGCCGAACTCCAGCAGGTGCACTGCCAATGCGCGTATGTCGACGAGGTCGTCGAACGCGACGATGCTGCCGTGCCCGACCATGCAGCCCTCGGCTGCGAGCGGATCGAAGTCGAACACCGTGTCGATCAGGCTGGCCGGCAGGATGCCGCCGAGCGGGCCGCCGATCTGGAGCGCCTTGATGCTGAGGCCGTCACGGAGACCACCGGCGACGTCATCACAAAGTTGCCGCATCGTCATGCCGAACGGCACCTCATAGACACTGGGCCGGTTGAAGCGCTCGTTGAAGCACACGAGCTTGGACCCTGCCGTCTCGGTATCCGGGCTGAGTGCGTGGTAGGCGTCGGCGCCTCGGGCCGCGATGAAGGCGATGTTGCAGAGCGTCTCGACGTTGTTGACCACCGTCGGCATCCCATAGACGCCTCGTTCGGCCGGAAACGGCGGTCGCGCGGATACCGTGCCCCGCAGCCCCTGCAGGCAGGCCAGCAGCGCCGTCTCCTCGCCGACCACATACGAGCCGGCACCTTCGACCACGGTCACGTCGAACTCGAACCTGGAGTTCTGGATGTCATTGCCGAGCCAGCCGTCAGCGTGCGCCCGGGCGATCGCGGCGTCGAGCGCGGGCTTGGACAGCGGATACTCCGAGCGGGTCAGCACGAACCCATGCGCGGCCCCGACGGCATAGCCCGCAAGCGCAAGCCCCTCGAGAAGCAGCGCCGGGTTGCGCTCCATCAGGTACTTGTCGATATAGGAGCCGGGGTCGCCCTCATCGCCGTTGGCAACGATGAACTTCTCCGAGCCCGTCGCCCCGCGGGTGAAGCGCCACTTGACGCCGGCCGGGAAGCCGGCGCCACCGCGACCGCGGACGTTGGCACGCTCGACCTCATCCAGCAGCCGTTCCGGTCCGAGCTCGTCGAGCGCCCGGCGCAGCCCCGACCAATCACCGGGGCGGGTCAGGACCGGCTCATCCAGCAGGCTCTGCCAATCAGGTTCGCCGGCGGCCCGCTGGCCGCCGGCCAGTGTGAGCGCGACTGCCTCCGGTCCGGCGCCGATGGTCTCGCCATCCCGGACTGCCGGGGAGCTGTGGCAGAACCCAAGACAGACCGTCTCTGCCAGCGAGACCGAGCCGTCTGTGCTGACCTCACCGTATGACAGGCCGAGTCCGGCGCTGACCTCGTCGAGGTGAGCGCCGCCGGTGGCTGCGAAACACGCGGTGCCGCTGCAGACTCTGACGTGCCGGTCGCCGCGTACGCCCTGAAGGTCGTCGTAAAAGCCCGCCACGCCATAGACCGTCGCCTCGGGCAGTCCGGTCCGCTCGGCGGCTCGCCGAATGTCCTCGTCCGTGACCTCACGGTGCTCCTCAACCGCCTGCTTGAGCACGTCGAGCGCGGTTGGCGCGTCGGTCAGGTGATGACGCCGGATCAGCTCGACGAGGTTGCGTGACATTGCACCTCTAGTGTGGCACGTGCGATGCCCTGCATGCACATCGCGGGCTTGCGTGCGTTGCGCGGGTTGGCCTCCCTAGGCAGGGTGCCCGGCAGCGAGCTGCTTCCGCCTGATGGTCAGTCCGAGCAGCGGAAGCATGAGCACGGAGAGCATCCCCGCTCCGACCAGCGCGGCGGCGGTGGAGTGGCGAATCTCGTGAGCGTTGACCCCGATCGTGGTCACCGCCACGATGATCGGAAGTCCGGTGGCGGCAAACGCTACCGAACTCACCGACGGCGCCGATCGCAAGCACGGCGCTTCCGAACCGTGTGGACAACTCGCCGGCGTCGCGGAGCACCGGCACGATCGTCCCCATGGCGGTCGTGGTGAGGCAGATTCCAACGATGATGCCGGCGGTGACAGTCGGTGACAGCGAGATGCCACACACGGTGGCCACCGCCAAAGAGCAGACCCAGCCGAGCCCCGCAAGGCGTAGCGGCCGGCCGCGGACCCGCTCGAAGTCGAGTTCGTATCCAGCCAGTAGGAACAGCATCGCCAGGCCGAGCGTGCCCAGGAAACGCAACGCCTGGTCCGGCTTCACCCAGCCGGTCACTGCAGGCCCCAGCAGCATCCCGAGACTGATCTCGAACACCACGAGCGGTATCCGCACCCAGTGCGAGATGTAATCCGCGAGCAGTGGCGCAGCCGCAATCGCGGCTGCGACCAGGACAAGATCGCGAGCCTGCGCCCCCATGGTTCGATCCTGTCACAACCGCCAGGGGCGGCGCCTGGCCCACCCGCGTGGATATCTCGCCCGCCCCTGCCGCCGAGCGTCCCGCGGCCTACGGCGCAAGGCACACGGACGGCCCGCTGTCGCTCGGCCCGCTGCTCGATATGGTGTGACCGGTCTTGATGAGATCAAGCCTGCGAGTCTGAGATGACCTACTGCCTGGCGATGCGCCTGAAGGAGGGGTTGGTCTTCCTCGCGGACACCCGCACCAATGCCGGTGTGGACAACGTCGGGACCTACCGCAAGCAGCACGTGATGCTCCCTGGCCCCAGGCGGCTATTCGTGATCGAGTCCGCCGGGAACCTGGCGACCACGCAGGAGGTGCTCGACCGGATCCGCCGGGACCTCGACATGTCTGGCGACGTCGAGAGCCTGGCCTCCGTCAACTATCTCTTCGAAGCCGCCCTGTATTTGGGCCGCATCAGCCGTGAGGTCGTCGCTGCACACCGCGACGCGATGACAGGGATCGACGCGACCGCGACATTCATTCTGGGAGGACAGGTCGAGGATGAGGCGCCTGAGATCCTGCTGGTCTACCCGGAGGGGAATTACATACGCGCCTCCGACGAGCTGCCGTTCCTGCAGATCGGTGAGACGAAGTACGGCAAGTTCCTGCTCGAGATGGCTGCCACGCTGCACGTTGATGCCGAGACGGCGACAAAGATCGCGCTTGGTTCGATGATGAGCACCTCCAGGGCGAACGTCTCGGTAGGGCCACCATATGACCTGAGTCTGTACGCCCGAGACAGCTTCCGCGCCGATGAGTATCGGATCGACGCAGACTCACCGGTGCTCACCAAACTCAGGGAGACATGGGAGAATCGGTTGCGCGCGAGCTTCACCGAGTTGCCGAGCTTCACACGTGAGGACCTCGATGGCTCGGCGATGGCCTGAACGGCTCTGACGAGCCCTCGAGTCACCGGTCGCCGGGATCATCAAGTCACTTCACTCACGGATCGGTCGACGGTTGCTGGACCGATTCCTTCTGCTGCTGTATCTCGGCCTCGGTGTGAAGGGCGCCCTGCGCTGCAGTCGAGCCGGACATGCCGCCGCCAGGACCGCGGAGCACGAACGCGACAACAACCGCGACTGCAGCGCCCGCGATCGGGCCTGCGATGTAGACCCAGTAGTCGGTGAACTTGCCACCGACGAGGTCAGGGCCGAACGTGCGTGCCGGGTTCATCGATGCTCCGGAGATGGGGCTACCCCAAAGCCCCGCGAGCGCGATGTAGGCGCCGACCCCCAGCGCGGCGATGATGCCGATGTTCTGCGCGCCAGAAGCCGTCCCCAGGATCACACTGACCAATCCGAAGGTCAGGAGCATCTCCATCCAGAAACCTGCTCCCGCGCTGTAGGTCGACGCGACGTAGTTCGAACCGTGAACGGCCGATACGTTGATCACCGCGTGCAGGACCAGCGCCGCCAGCGCCGCGCCGATCAGCTGGACGATGATGTAACCGGGAACCCGCCGCCACGGGAAGTCTCGGCGCAGGGCAAACGCGATGCTCACCGCCGGATTCAGGTGAGCACCCGAAACCTTCCCCATGAACATGATGATTCCCATCACCATCAACCCCGGCGAGACCACCGCCGCGGTACGACTGATGCTGCCCGGAAACGCCGCTCCCATCATCCCACCGCCGGCGGCGACCGTCACCAGAAGGAACGTCCCCAGCAGTTCCGAGAACAGTCGACGCCACTCCTGATCCGGATTCTGAAAGTCTGCAATCGGTTGGATGACATCCTGTTGAAGCTCCGCGGATATCCACCCCGCGACGCCGGAAGTTCCCCCAGTGACCTGGTCAGACACGAAACACCACCTCCACTCGACGATCCCGGTCGGTTCTCCGGACACATTGAGCTTCAGCGCAGAAGTCCCGACACCTGCCTCGAGTCGGGAAGCCTAACGTCTATCGAGGGCCGGTTGAAGAGTTTTGGTGAGGGTCCGGGCCGAGGGCGTGTGGACGGTGCTAACCGGCCATTCCCTTTTGGGCTTCTGCGAGGGCTGCCTTCAGCGCCGTCGCGCCTCCGCCGTCAACCTGCGCGACCGATTTCCGCACGGCGTTGCTGAGCGTTGTGTCGACCGTGTCGGCCTCCGTGCGGTCGTAGATCGCCACGACGCCGGCTGAGCCTGGTGGCAGTGCCGCACCCATCTTCTCCTCGAGTCCGCTCTCGATCTTGTGTTTGGCGAATCTTGCGGCCACGCCGCCGAGCGCGCCGCCGACGACGGTCGCCGCGAGTAGGGGCGGGGAGAACAACCCGACCACCAACCCGACCCCGCCGCCGATCGCCACCCCTTTTCGTCCAAGGTGGTCGCCGGTCTCCTGGACGGTGGCGGTGCCGTCCGAGTCGACGCTGACGATCACGATGCCCTCGACTTCGAGCCGCTTGTCTTCGACGAGCTTTACGAGCGCGTCGAAGTCCTTATGCGCCAGGTCGGGAATTAGGTACGCCGCGATTACGACGTCGAACTGTGTGTCGCTCATGGTGTCTCTTTCGACCTGGGTTAGCCGCTGATGCCGCGCGCGGTGTCTACCTGTGCGGCGTGTGCGTGTAGGTCTTCTTCTTGATCGTCGTCGGGGTGTGGGGCGATGTCGAACACAACCTTTTTGACCGTTCCGGTGAACGCGAATGGCGCTTTGTCCGCGTAGCTTCGATCGACCACCAGGCCGTTGTCCAGACCGACGTCCATCCCCGCATACCCACTGAAGATGAATGGCACGGAGTGTTCGATGCGACCACCCCCGACCGGCCTACCGTTTACCAAGAGCGTGACGTTCCCTGGTGTTGCGGGTTTGGCCTCGTCTGCCTGGAACTCCATTGTCACCTTCACGTCCCCGGTCGGCAGCGGCCCCTCGGATTCCTGCTTGTACTCGAACACACCGAGGAATGCGTATGTGTGCTTCAGCTTCCCGTCCTGAACGAACAGTGAGAAGCCTCCGAGATGGCTGGCTTCGGCGACGATGACGCCCTCAGCCCCCTCGTCGGGGATGTGTAAGTCGGCGGTGATCGAGTACGAGTGGTTGTAGATCCGAGGCACTGCACCTGGAGCTATGTTCTCGACGCTCCCGTGATAGGTGGTCTTGGTGTTCTGACCCATCGGCGGCACCAAGCCGAAGAACGCGGAGAATCCCGCCAACAGAGGCTTGACGTGGTACCTCTCGGCTTCTTCCCAGAAAAGTCTCCGTAGCTCATCGACCTTCTCGGGGTGGCTATCTGACAAGTCGGCTGCTTGAGAGAAGTCATCCGGCAGGTAGTAGAGCTCGACCGGGTCCTCGTCGGGCTTCCAGACGCCGGGAGCGAATTGTTTGAGGACCTCCGGGCTGAGTTTCCAGGGGATCCGCGGCATTCTCATTGCCAGCCACCAGCCGTCCTTGTACATCGCGCGGTTTCCGTAGTTCTCGAAGTACTGCTGCGTGTGGTGTTCGGAAGCGTTCGCATCTGCCAGCGAGCCCGCGAACGTCGCGCCGGTCATGGGTTGCTGCTCGATGCCGTCAACATGAGTCGGCTGCGGAATTCCGACCATGTCGAGGATCGTTGGTCCTATATCGGTGACGTGGGTGAACTGTGACCGGAGCCCGCCGCTGTCCTTGATGAGCTGCGGGCAACGCACGACGAGCGGGTTTCGGGTACCGCCGAGATGGGAGGCGATCTGCTTGCCCCAGCGAAACGGAGTGTTACTCGCCCACGCCCAGGCAGACGAATAGTGCGGATACATCATCTCGGTGCCCCACGCCTCCAAGCCGCCCCACTTGAGGGTCAGTTGCATCTGCTCGCTATCGGTCAGCGGCAGGCCGTTGAGCATGGTGCCCTCGTTGAACGAGCCCGTTGGGGTGCCTTCAAGGCTGGCGCCGTTGTCCCCCCAGATCCAGATCACGATCGTGTCGTCGAGCTCGCCCATCTCCTCGATAGAGGAGAGGAGCCTGCCGACGTGGTGATCGGCGTTCTCCGAATAGCCCGCGTAGACCTCCATCTGGCGCGCGAACACGCGCCTGCTGTTCTCGTCCAGCGAATCCCACGCAGGCATTGAGTCATCGCGCGGAGTCAGGATCGCGTCGGGTGGAACGACTCCGAGCTGCTTCTGCCGCTCAAACGTCGCCTCCCGCAGGGCATCCCACCCCTGATCGAACTTCCCTCGGTACCTACCCGACCATTCCTTCGCGACGTGGTGTGGGGCGTGGCTGCAACCCGTGGAGTAATAGAGACACCATGGCTTCTCCGGATTGTGGCCACGGACGCCGTGCAGCCAGTCAATCGCCTGGTCGGTCATCGCCTCGGGGAAATAGAATGGTTGCCCGTTCTTGCCGTCCTGAACACCGATGAACTTCTGGTTCTCGGCGATCATCGTGTCGAACTGGCTGGCCTCAGGGGCCAGGAAGCCCCAGTAATAGTCAAAGCCCCAGGCGTTGGGCCAGTGATGAAACGGACCCGCTGGACCCTGCTCCTTCTCCGGGGTGAGGTGCCATTTGCCGATTGCCGCGGTGGAGTAGCCGTTCTCCTTGAGCACCTTCGGAAACGGTGCGGCGTCTCTCGGCAGCATCGAAGAATAACCCGGGAAGCCGCCGGAGGCCTCAGGTATGCCACCCATGCCAACCGCGTGATGGTTTCGTCCTGTCAGCAGCGCCGCTCGCGTGGGCGAGCACATCGCTGTCACGTGAAAGCGGTTGTAGCGGAGACCCTCGCCGGCAATCCGATCGTAGTTGGGGGTGTTGATCGGGCCCCCGAAGGCTGCAGGATTGCCGAACCCCGCATCATCGATCAGGACCACCAGCACATTTGGGGAGCCCTCAGGTGGCCTCACATGATCGAGCTGGTTCCAATCCGGCTGCGATCCGGCAAGCGTCTCGCTCGCCACACCTGCGAACGGTGCACGCTGGATCGGAAGTCTGCTGCGGTCTACGGTCTGGTCGCTCACACACTGCCTTCCTCTATGTCATTCATTGGCCCGGCCTCAGCATTGACGCCATTGCTTCCGTCGAGGTTCAGCTCATTCGCGAGCCAGGCCGCGAACGCCTGTGCCTGCCCGAGGTAATCCGGCTTCAGGTTCGTCGACGGGATCCTCACGCCGAGGTAGCGGTCGCGGTTCTCGCCCTTTCCGAAGTAGCTGAGCAACGCCAGCAGCGAGCGGATCTGGCCGCCTTCGAACGAGAAATGGATGCCATCCACCCACTGACCACCCCGCGCCGTGCCCAGCTTGCGCACCGCCCGCAGATTGAAGCCCCAGTACCGGCGGCAGACCACGAACGTCGCGAATCGCTTGCCATTGAGGATTCGGCCTGCCGCGTCAGATTTCAGGTACGAGCGGATCGGCAGGCTCGTCCTGATCCACCAGGTTGGCGACCCGATAACCACAAGGTCATAGTCACCGTCGCTTGCCACAGCAGGAATCTCAATTTGCCCCGTCGCGCCGCGCACCTGCGCTGGCATCATCCCGATGATGTCCAGGTACGGACGCTTCAGCGGGAACCGCGTGAACCTCTCCGCGTAACGGGAGTCGGTCAGCTCGATACGGGCCAGGTCCACGACGGCGCCAAGCTCGCGCCAAACCGCCGCCATTGCGTCCGCCACCATGGCACTCTGCTGCGTGTACGTGAAAAAGACCACCAGCACCTGAGGTGCTTTCTGAGGTGCTGTCCGGACATCACTGTCGCTCACACCCATGCGTCATCTCGCTCTCAACGCGGCGGATGGGTAGCGGTGCCGCGCCACAGACCCTACACCGGGAGCGCTCGAGGGTGTCGCTTTTCGGTGTGAGGGCGCTCGCTGTCTGTGAACGGGGTGGTCGCTGTCTGTGAAGGCGGTGGTCGATGATCAGCCGTGCAGTGAATCTTCAACCTGGATCGTTTAGGCTGGCGTCGTGCGTGAGTTGTTTGCAGCGCCCACGGTCGGCGGGGTCTTGGGCGGTTGGGTTGAAGGTTCTGGTAGTCGGGTGCTGCTGTTACACGGAGGTCCCGGACTCAGCTTTGAGTATCTCGACGAGGTAACGGCGGACATCGGAGGGGATGCGCGCGTTGCCGCATTTCAACAGCGCGGGTTGCCGCCGTCGACTATGGAGGGCCCGTTCACGATGGCTCAGGCGATCGCTGACGTCGTGGCGGTGCTTGACCATCTGCGGTGGGATCGGGCGATCCTGGCCGGACATTCGTGGGGTGGGCATCTTGCCGCGCGGGTGGCGGCCGCTCATCCGAGTCGGCTGATCGGCGCGCTCATGATCGAGCCGATTGGTGTGGTTGGTGACGGTGGAGCGGCGGCATTTGAAGCGGAGATGGCCGCGCGGACGCCGCGAGTTGACCGTGAACGCGCGACTGAGCTCGACGATCGCGCGATGGCCGGGGAAGGCACAGAGGAGGAAGCGCGAGAGTCATTGCGACTCGTATGGCCTGCCTACTTTGCCGATCCTCAGCACATCTCTGCGATGCCCGATGTGCGGCTTTCAATCGACGCCTATTCGGGTTTGATTCAGGCCATGACAAAGGACCTTGAGGCGGTCGCAGCCAGCCTGTCGGCCGGCGCCGTGCGTTATCACATCATCGCGGGCGCCGGCAGTCCGATCCCGTGGGGGCTGGCCGCGCAGGCAACGGCCGAGTTATCTCGCAGCGGATCGCTTTCAGTGTTGCCGGCGGCCGGTCACTTTCCCTGGTTCGAGGCGCCGGGTTGCGTGCGCGATGGCCTTGCGCGACTCACGGACTGAGCCAGAGCCGCCCGGCGCAGCGCGAAGATCAAGCACGAGGCGCTCGCCGCTCGGTGGGATCAAAGAGTTGCCGGATCGTAGCCCTGGACTATCGTGTAACGGATTGGCGGCATTCGGTGACCATAGTGTTGGACATGGTGGTTGTCTTAGCATCTCTTATGGCCGTTGACTCTGCAGCGGCAGATCGTCGATCGCTCTCCGGCGCGTTCGATTGCGCTGATGTCTGAGCAAGAGCCGTTCCCCCGTGATGGGCCATCCGGCGAGGGTTCGGGCCGACGGCCCGGCGCAGCCCACAAGGTCGAGGCGTCAAGCGAGCCATGGAGCAAGCCAATCGGCAGGCGCACCGTTCTCTCCGTACTCGGACTCGGCGCGCTCGGAACGCTGTTCGGCTCGCACGTGCAGGCCGGAATCTCCAGCGTGCTCAACTCTTTGCACGCCAACAGCGTCGCGAGCCTCCTGCCAGGGGGCGGCCAATTCACGCTCTACACCATCACCGGCGGGTATCCGGCTGCGCCCGCGGACTACAGGTTGCGTGTCGACGGCCTAGTCCAGCGTCCGCTCTCCCTGACCGAGGCTGACCTTCGGTCGCTTCCTGCGACTCGGATCACTCACAACTTCCAGTGCGTCACCGGATGGGAGGTGACCGATGTCCATTGGGTCGGGGTACGTCTCGTCGACCTGGCCGAGCGTGCGGGCGCGGATCCGGCGGCAACGGCGTTCCAGCTCACGTCGTTCGATGGCGAATACACCGAGAGTCTCACGATTGATCAGGCCCGCGAAACTGGGGCGATCGCCGCCTACTCGATGCTGAATGCGCCAGTGACGCGTGAACACGGTGGCCCGGTTCGCCTCTATGTGCCACTGATGTTCGGCTACAAGTCGATCAAGTGGCTCTCTCGGATCGAGCTCGTGTCCCGCGCAGAGCCTGGCTACTGGGAGCAGAACGGCTATCCGGTGAACGCCTGGATCAGCGGAAGTCCGCCGACGCAGCCCGCTTGAGCGACGATGAGCGCGACCAAAGCACCCACTGAGCGGTCCAGGCAACGATCGATGCTCCGGTTCGACCGTGTCGAACGCGGCGTGCACTGGGTCAACGCCGTGTTGTTCCTGACCCTGATAGTCACCGGAGCAGCGTTGTACTTCAGCCCGCTGATCGCTCTTGTCGGACGACGCCGGCTCGTCGAGCAGGTGCACCTCTACGTGGGGCTCGGCCTACCGTTGCCGCTGCTGATCGGGCTCGTGGGTAGCTGGGGACGCGGCCTGCGTCGCGACGTCAGTCGTATCAACGGCTGGACCGAGGCGGACCTGCAGTGGTTGCGCGGCCTCGTGGACACCGCTTCAGGCCGCCGGCACTCGAAACTGCGACCACGGCTCGGCAAGTTCAACGCGGGGCAGAAGCTGAACGCGGCCTTCGTCGTCGGCGGCGCGCTCGTCATGTTGGGGACGGGCGCCCTTCTTCGTTGGTATGTGCCCTTCCCGCTCTCATGGCGAGCGGGCGCCACATTTGTTCACAACTGGCTCGCCGTGTTGTTCGTGATCTTGATCCTGGGTCACATCACACTTGCGCTCATCGATCGCGAAGCGCTGCGTTCCATGCTCGGGGGGCGCGTGAGCAGAGCGTGGGCCGCCCGGCACGCGCCGGCGTGGCTCGACGAAACAGACGGCCATTGATCGCTCCAGCAAGGATCCGGCGCGGCCGATAGATCGGCTAGGGTCGTTTGGTGGCCGTTGACTTCAACCAGCCGAGCTGGCACCCGGACAGATTCCCTGGTCGCCACGTCGCTGCGGTGGGCGCTCAGGCCGGGGCGAAGGAGCTCGGCGCGACTATCTTCGAGCTCGAGCCCGGTGCCGTCGGCTCGCCGCTGCACGTCCACCACGCCAATGAGGAGCTGCTACTTGTCCTTGCCGGCACGCTGTCCCTTCACGGTTCGGGCGGGACGCAGCTCTTGCCTGCCGGCGCGGTGGTCGCATTCCCTCGGGGGCGGGCGGGTGCCCATGGTCTGGTCAACCGCTCCGACGCGCCCGTTCGCTATCTGGTCGTCTCCACCACCAACAGCCCCGATGTCGTCGAGTACCCCAACACAGGTGCAACGCTCGTCGTCCTCTCCGACCAGCGCCTGATCTATCCGAGCGGCACCGGGGAAGACCCAACGCCTCTCATCGCCGATGCGATGCGAGCGTTGCCCGACCGCGACGCGTGACCCTGCTCCCAGCGTGTCACCGGCTGCGCCGGTCTTGAGAGCTCGCGCGGATCACCAATGGCCGGAGAAAGCGTGCAAGGGCTGTCGCTCCGGATGGGTTGAGGTGCAACCCGTCCGTGCCGAACCATGGCTTTCCCGTGCTGAAGGCGTTCCAGTCCGCAACGATCAGCTCCGGCCACCGCCTCGCGGCCGACTTGATCTCGGTGTTGATCGATCTGTAGTCCGAGGCGTAGGCCCCTGCCTCCCGTAGCGTCACCCAGACCACGCTCCGCGCCCGCTGTGAAAGAGCGGCACGCATGATTCTGTCGATCCCTCGCGCGTAACCCGAGGACGAGTCGTTATACCCGACGTCGACCACCAATACGTGCCCGAGCCGGAAGCCATATGACCTCACCGCGTTCAACGCCGTTGGTGGTGCGCTCCCCTGGTAGGGACAGCTCGGCTCGACCAAACGCCGGCAAACCCGGAGATCAAGCCGCACGGCCAGACCGTGTTCGAGATCCGCCTGGGCAGCGGGCACATATGAGATCGACGCGGCAACAGAGTCACTGACGACAGTGACAACCGTCCTCCTCGCGGCTGCACACGCCGGTGCGATAACGCTGCTTGCGACCCAGACGACGCACAGCATGATGCAGACGCGAGCCAGTGCCGTCCCGCGAGCCGCAGACCGTCGAGAGCTCCCGGCCATGCGACCGAAAACTTCTACGCACCGCGACCGTCCTGCGAGGCGGTCCACTATGTCCCGTCACCTCCCTCAGCGACGCGAAGTGCGCGTCGAGCCGTGAAACCTTGCTGTGAGTCGCTCCCACCTCAGCGTAGACAGGGCGCAAGGGTCGATCTCAAGACAAGCCTAGCTCGAACGGCCGGCTTCCAAGCTACCTTGACGGGTCGCGGTCGACCGCTCGACTCCGACGTAAAGGACGGTTCGCGGCTCCAGGAGGAATCAGCGCGGTACTCACAGCAACCCGGCGGCCGGAGCCGACGGAAAGGTGAAGTGGCGGTGCGGCGGCACCTGCGGCCCAACCTCGAGAACTATCTCCGATCCGGTGGTGAGTGGCACGCTGCGTGGCGCTCCTCGACGCCGACGTCCGTTCACGTAGACGCGCACCTGTCCGCCGGTGAAGGACGCGATCCGAGTGGCGGTCAGTGGCTGGCCCCAGTCATCGAAAAGGTCTCCCAGTGTGACTCTATGGCCAAACCGCAGGTAAACAGTGCCGGTCGGGTCGAGTGTCACGAGCTCACCGAAGCAGGTGGCTCCAACAACTCGCCCGTCGGTGAGCCTTCGTGGCGGCCGCGTACCGATTCCGGCAGGCATCAACACAACGAGGTCAGCGCCGAAGATCTCGACGTGAACGGCGTTGCGGCGGCCCAGCGGCGTGGTGCAGGTACCAGTCACAGACCCACGTAGGTCTGGCTGAAATCTGGGTCCGCGTCCGATTGGCCGCTCCCGGGCGAGCAATGATGCGGGTATCGCTCCGGTGGTTCGGGAGCCGGCGCTGGGTGGTCGTGAACGGGTTGCCGGTGTCGATGAATCGCACGCTGCGATGAGCAAACATGCCGCCACCAGGCCAACCAGCTTCGTTCTCAAGTCGGCACCTTGGCGGTGCCAGGCGATATGACTGCGCCGATGGACATGAACTCGCGGGTCGGAACGTTCGGGTGCTCAGCCTGCTGCGTAGGTCGCGATGTCGGAGTCCAGGACTCCTTGGGAGTCGTATTCCCCGGGGTGGACGTGGGTGACTCTCCCTTGCTTGTTGATGAAGATCGTGGTGGGGAGGCCTTCGATGGACGCGAGTGGGGAAAGTTGACCGGTGGTTGAGACGCTGTAGCTTGGGTAACTGATGGGATGTTGGTGCAGGAACGCTCGTGCGTCCGCGCCGGAATCCTCTGCGTCGGCGCCGATGAACGCCACTCGTCGCCCGTATCGATCTGATGCGGCTGCGAACAGGTTGAACTCGGTGCGGCATGGCGCACACCAGGAGGCCCATACGTTCAGAACGATCGGATAGCCGCGAAGGGAGCGGATCCGCTTGGAGAGGGAGGAGTAGCCGCCGATCAGCCGAGAGGCCTGGTGGTGCAGGGCGGTGAGCTTCGCGGGTGACCCGGCCAGGGCTGACGCGCTGTTGGTCGCCGGTATGCGTTGGAGGCCCTCGCGTGCGAGCTGGGCGAGCCTGGCGGTTGTTGGCCACCCGAGTGCCGCGACCGAGTAGTAGAAGGCGATCTGCCCGGTCGCGTTGACCTCCATCAGCCACGGTTGTCCCGCTACCTCGTAGCCGTCGGCGACGCGGCCTGTGGAGTCAATGCCCATCGGATAATTCAGTCCGGACGGGAGCGTGTGTATGAACGAACGAAGCGCTCCTCGTGGCTCAACGCTTCCCTCATCGACGGCGGTTAGCTGTGGCAGCCCTTGGCGTCGCGCCTGTGACTGGTAGCGCCTGAGCGCCTCGAGTCCGCCGGCGAGCCCTGTGATTTGGCGGTCCCAGGTGGCAAAGAAGAGCAGGATACGTGGGTGTCCGGGACCGAGCTTGAGATTGCCACCGCCGACGTGGGGCAGTGAGGTCTGCTGCGTGGGGCTGATGCCAGGGATGTGGGCGTAGGACAGGTGGGAGTGGACCTGTGGATGGCCAGGTAGAACGCGTGACGCCTCGGCGGCCAGCAGCTGTGCGAGTTGGCCGACAGCTGCGTAGGACTGCTGGGTGAGGAAGAGCTTCGTTATCCGTCCCTGTGGGCTTATGACGAAGACGGCCGGGTCGTGATCGACGAGGTTGTGGTTGATCTCAACCCCGATGCTGTATTGACGCCAGACCGACCTGAGACGTGGCAGCGGGCCAGTGAGGAAGTCCCAGGCGTGAACCATGCCGTGGACCTCCGAATATGAGAGCACGTCCTCGATCGAGGTTGCCTTGGGGTTCGCGTCGATGCCGATGAGCTGCACCTGCGATCCGGCCGATCCGAGCATGGCTTTTGCATCGAGCATCGCTGTTGTCGTCAGCGGGCACATCGTTGTGCACTCGGAGTCATTGAAGCCGAGGATCACGACCTTCCCACGGAAGCTCCGCAGCGAGACCTGCCGTCCGAACTGATTCGTCAGTTTGAAGTTGTGCGCGCGGAGGTCGAGTGAGGTGCCCGGATCCAATACGGGGTTGTTCCCCAGGGCGGCCGCGGGCGAAATCTGTTGGGATGGCGCGAGCGGGAAGAACAGCGCCAGGATGACGGCGGCAACTGCTGTGATGGTCAGGCTCAGTGACGCACGGCGGTGGGCGAGAAGACGCCTGCTCAGGCGTCGCGTTGCCGAGCTGATCTGTTGTCTGTGGCGGCCGTAGAGGAGGCGGGCAACGACGATGGCGGCCGCGAGCAGTGCCAGCACGATGAACGCGAGAGCCCGTGTGCTTGTTGGCGCCGAGCGGACCGTCCCGCGGGTTTGATTGGCTCCGGTTGCAGTGTCCCGCGGACTACTTGCGCTCGTACGTGATCGCGGCGTGACGTGAACGCCGTTTGCAGCGGCCAGCGCGGTGATTGCCGCATTGGTTGAGGAGACGAGGCCTGCTGCCCCAGGAGTCTGGTCTATGCGGCCGAGCGCGTCGTAGTCCGCATTGAGGGCGTGGCCCTGCCAGTGGAAGCCAAAGCCGTTGGGCATCACGACAAGCAGCGGGCCTCTGTAGGCGAGTGACAGCTCGAGTCCGAGGAAACGCGCGTAGACCCTGGGCTTTTGCCAGAGGGCAGTGACTGCTCCGAGATCATCGGACTTGGCGATGATCGCGACGCGCAAGGGGAAACCGGCTTTGCGGGTCAGCTGGATCAGGTCCCCCATCTGCACCTGCTGCACTGTTGACACGCCGGCGTCGGATGCGAGGAATAGCGGCTGATAGACGAGGACATCGCTTCCGGGGTCGCCGTCTGCCTGGGCTGAGGCGCAGAACGCGTTAGCGGCTCCAAGGATGGCCGCAGAGGCGATCGTCAGGCACGCGAGGCCCCGCAGTGCGTCATGAAGGCGAGGATGTTCTCCGAGCCGGCGCATCGGAGGTCACACGAACGCCTTGGCACGGTCGTGAAGCATCGGGAACGAACGGTCGACGCGGGCGGGGAGGATGTAGTTGGCGCGCTTCAGGACGAAGATGAACTCGTTTATCCCGTTGTTGACCGTGTCGCCGATCACCGGGTTCTCAAGCTGGGCCGAGGCGGCGTTCATCGCGGTGCGCGTACGAACAAAGTCGGCGATCGTGCGCTGGACGGAAACGAAGTGCAGGCCCGCTTGCCCTCCGTCAACAGTGTTGAAGTCCCGCCGGAGAATGATCGGTCGACCGTTTCGGCGGGCCCGCGCGGATGTCTGCGCGTGGCCGATGACGCCGTATTTGCCGATTGCCTGGTTCAGAAGCTGTGGGTCACTTTCGGCATCATTGGTGAACCGAGCTGCCTGCTCCGGTGTTACCTGTGGCGCGTACATACGGGCGACCCTCCCACGTGCGCCGAGATTCTTGTACCAGCTTTCCAGACGCAAGCGCATATAGCTCACGTGCATGGTCGTGCCGTCACTGAACGGACCGGTTTGGATCGCGACGTCGTCCTCGGTGGCTTGATTGCGCTTGAGGTTCGACTTGAATCCCATGAACAGCGGTGTCGACGTCGCGACCGGGCGCCCGGGCGGAATGCCGCCGACATCTTGGTGAGCTGCGGGAAGCCCAGGGCCGGTGAAGCCAGTGCGAGTCTCTCGCCAGCGCAGGATGCTGGCCAGCGACACGCTGCGATCACCGCCATTAAGCGGCGCGCCGTGCACCAGTGCCGCTTCGATGTCTCGCAGACGGCTCTGGTCATCGCACGCGAGGTGCAGGCACAGGTGATACCGATCGATCGCTGGTAGTTCAAAGTCCGACAACGCCCGGGCCACCGGGATCGGGGACCGTTCCCCGATCAGCTGGAAGTAGGAGGGGGCCCAACCTGCAGTGAAGAGCAGACCGTCGGGACCCCACGGGAAGGCGCGCTCGAGCTCGCGCAGAGACGACTCCAACAGGCGTGCGTAGGCTGGCGTTGGTCGACCGATGACCTCGAACATGAGCAGACGGTCATGGGTGGGAGCGATCGTGTTTCCGTGGCTGTCGGTTCGGAGGCTCGCGCCCCAGGCGAACTGACGGTCGGGAAGGTGAGGTACGGCTGCAGGCAGGGTACCCCGAGGGATTTGCTGAGGGACGTCATTGGCATCGGAGTTGCTGAGCGTGGCGCCTGCGGCGATACCACCGGCGGTCAACAGCGACGCGCCCATCATGAACCTTCGCCTCGTGAGCCCGCTCTCGGGCCGCTCATCCTTCCCTTGTCCGCTCACGAGTTCGGACTCCAGTGAAACGTGAAGCTTGCATGGTGCGGCTTGAGCCACACGTGCTGGTACTCCACGTGACGTGCGGACACCGGAGGCGAGACGAGCAGGCTCAGCTTGTAATCACCGGCGCCAGGAAGTGAGACGTTGTTGCCGTAATGAGGACCCATGTAGCGGGAGATCATCGGCCACAGCCGCTCGTCGTAGATGAGCTTCGAGCCCTTCCGGATAGTCGCCCACACCGACGCATAAGGGATCGGTACGTGCGTCTGAGCGTCACTGAGCATAACCATCAGGTGAAAGGTCGTGTTGGGGGCCGGCTTGACGACCTGCTCGTGAGTGCCGTTGAAGACGATGAACGGCACCGCTGTCATCGCGTCGGCGGAGATGGCCATGCCCTGCCACTTCGTCGAGGCGAGTACCTGGGTGGGCACCGGCTTGATGTCCTTGATCTTGGACGCCACGGTTCCGCCCGCCGCGCCTGAACCCATGTTCATGTTGACCATGGCCGTGGCGCCGTTGCTACTGGTCTGGGCAGAAGTGGCTGTGGTCTTGTCGGCGGCCGCGCAGCCGGCCAGCAGCCCGGCACAGAGGCCGGGAAGAAGGAACATGCGCAAGATCGCGCGCCCCCTTCCAGAGATCGGGCGTGCGCTCATCGCCTGACCTCAGCTTCTAGGGCGAGGCGAACAGCGCGTTGAAGATCGTGAAGTCGTGCCCGGCCGCGCGAGCGCAGCAGCTCATGCTGCTGGCCAGCCAGCCCGCCTGGCCAGCGGTCATGCCGGTCAGCATCTGGATGGAACCCCTTCGAATACATGAACGACTGAAACTGTAGGCCCCCGCCGAGCAGCCAAAGCAGGCGTAGCGCTGTCTGCAGCCACCTGCCGACATCGGATCGAAAATATGCTCGCGCATTCGACAGGTCGGACCCTGTCGAAGGCGCGTTCGAAGCGCCGCGCACACGGTGCTCACTGACGCTTGTACTCATTGAGGACTCCTCCTTGGGTGGACGTGTGCGCTCTCAGGACAGCCCTTTGCTGCGCGCGCCGCGTGACTTGATCTGCGTGATCGCAGCCCGTCGCGACCTCGGGGAGCGGCTGCCGCCTGGAGCGGATGTGTGCGCCTATCCGTTTATCTCGGCGAGGCGCATACCGTCACCAGGAGCGGCGGCCCGCGATCGCACCAGCCACGAACCAACGGACCGATCGGCGCCCGCGCAATATCACGCGGACGCACGATCAGCGGAACCCGTTGACTTCGCAAAGCGAGAGCCGGTCGGCTCCTAACTCTGACCTGCTCCAGCGTCCAACCTGCTCCGTGCAGAATCGTCGCAAGCACCAGGCCGACACCAATCGCGCTTGGAATCGCCCACAACCCCCCGAATCCGACTATTCCCTCTAAACCCGTGGGATGTCCGGTCGCAAATAGACCTTCCAGGAATTCCTGCATGCAATAGATCGCAACCAGGCACACGGCGCAGACGAGCCACAGCCGTAGGAAAGAGAGGCTCCTGCCAGATGCCGAGCGCTTGCCGGTGGCCGCCCGGCCAAGCGACCACAGAAACGCGCCGGCGGAGGTCCCGACGAGCAACATGATCCAGGGAACCAAAGAGTGCAGGTACGAGTGCCCCGTGTTGGTCAGCTGTGCGCTGGTGCCCCTGCCATAGGCCAGCAGATACCGAAGCTGATGTACCGCAAACGCCGCCACCGGAACCAGCCCGGCCCGAGCCGCTAGCCGCGGCAGCCTGAGAGACCCACCGTTCATCCAGGCATCAACATACTCCACCTCGAGCTCAGGGCCCGAGGCCTAAAGTCCTCTCAGGCCAGAGCCGAAGCCGCCCCATCGCCAGGCGATTTGCTCGGCTCCTCCTCTCGCTCGCGGCGGAACACGCTGACGGCCGGCCAGATGAGCGCGATCCCGCCACCGAGACAGATGATGGTGGCGAGGCGACCCAGGAACGGCGGCACCGCAAGCAGTACATAGCCGTTGAACAGGGTTGGGATCAACGAAAGCGCCTGCCAGATCCCAGCGATCGAGACGAGGAAGAACGTCACCGATCCGGCGCGGTTGCGAAGCACCCGCCAGGCGGTCCAGGCCGTCAGCGCACAGATGACCGTGAGTTCAACCAGACCGACGACCGACATGCCAGGACGGCCGTGAAGATCACGACCGATCGCCGCCAATGTGATCCCGAAAAGTGTGAGACCGGCGACCGTCCGCGCCAACAGCATGTCGATGCGCGACTCATGTAGACGCCACCCTGCAAGAACGCACAGCACGAGAATCACGATCGGCCATAGCCACATGATCGACGGACCACCTCGGTACCAGAGTGTTCCCGAAACCGCGGAGCGGCGCCCGTTTACCAGGACCGGTATCCGCCACGGACCGACATATGAGGTACCCGGCGCCGCAGCCTCCAAAGCGAAGGCGTGGAGTCGCCCGTCGTGCCACTGGTAGCTGGTGCCGCTAGCAACCGGCAGCCAGCGCTGAGGCGCATTCCGCTTGAGGTTAAGCGGCGGGCTCTCAGGCGGGGTCTGGTTGAAGTAGTACATCTCTGAGTTCTCGTTCGCCCATACGCGACCATTCGCAAAACGCAGATACGGAGCGCCCTGGTAGTCGAGAACCTCGACCGTCTTGCCGGCCGGCACCCGGAGCCAGAGACGCAGATCACCGTCCACCACGCTCGCGGTCATCCCGGTCGGGACTGCCTTTATGTGCGCCGAATAGCTCGACGCCACCGGATCGACCGCTCCATGCGCTTGTGCAGACGGAGGAGCTGTCGAGGCCAGCATCAACAGCCCCGCCACCAGTACGACCAGGCGAACCGGGATACGATCGGCACGACCCATCATCCGCTCAACCGCAGATAGCATCGCCAACCACTTCAGGAACCCACACAGGTTGGAATTTACGCGCATGTCCACGGGTCGTCACCACCTAGTTGCCAGATTCTCAGCGGTCGCTCTCCTAACCCTGGCGGTGATGGCCGGCGTCGCGACCCCCGCGTACGCCGACGGCGACCCAGCCAGCGACGTCCTGGCTGTCCAGAAGCTGTTCCTGCCGGCGGACGCCAACGTTCCGGTCCGCCAACAGCTGCAACTGAACGCCATGCTCGGCGAGAGCGCGCGCAAGGGCTACCCGCTTCGCGTAGCGATCGTGGGGTCTCCGGAGGACCTCGGATCAATCACTGGGCTGTGGCACCGGCCCGAGGCCTACGCTCAATTTCTCGGACGCGAGCTTGCGCTGATCTACCACGGCACCGTCTTGGTGATCATGCCCAACGGATACGGTTCCGACGTCACAGCGCCGGGAACTCGCACCGCGACGGGGACGACCCAGCTGCCGCTGCCCGGACAGCATCTGGGAAGCGCGGCCATTGCCGCCGTGGAGCGGTTGACCGAGAGTGCCGGAACGCCGGTCACGACGCCAGACGTGCATACCCAGGTCGTCTCACACCCAGACGATCCGGCGCCATGGCTCGTGTTCGTGCTTGGTCTCCTGCCTCTCGCCCTGGCGTGGGTTCTCAGTCTCAGACGCCAACCGCTAACACTCCATATCCGACGGCACTGACGACCGGAGTGCGGGAGTGGTGCCGTCGGGAAAACGGTGTCAACCGCTGAAACCCGAGACGCCGTGGCGGGGCAGCAGCCGAAGTTTGGAACATCGGATACGGCAAAAAGAGAGTCAGCGACGAGGTGGCTGGTGGATGGTCGTGCGCTTGGATATCGACATGCCGCCTGCGACCTTGGCGTTCAGGACGACCGATATGTTTCTCGCGTTCCGCAGCAGCTTGACGCCGGCTGCGGTCAGTTTGATCTTCACGGTGCGCGAGCTCCCTGCCGGAATCGAATACTTGGCGCGACCGATCAGCGTGCTCTCACGCTTGCGTCTGTGATCTTTGAGCATCACGTCACGGGTGTAGACGAGCTCGAGCGAACCGTGGCACGCAGCACGTTTGGACCCGCGGACATGGATGCTGACATCGTTGCCTGAGAGCTTCAGTCCACCGTCGCTGATGGAGATGGTGAGCATCGGCTCGGGCTTGACCGTCGCAGTAACCTTGACGGACACAGGCGATGGTGTCGTCTGCGCTGGCGTGCTGACTGTCGGGGGCCCGCCGACCTCCGTGCCGCTCGAGGGCGATATCCGTGCCGCGAGGAGTGCAAAGACCGCGCCGAGGGTTGGGTGAGCTTGGATCCCGCTCACCTCGGTGGCGCTGGTGGTGTTGTACCGGTCGCCGTAGGGGACGAGTGAGGGGGTGTCGTTGATGTAGGCCACGTTGCGGCTCATCAGCTCGTCGGCGATCGGGTAGCCATTGAGCCAGGCCGGGAGGTAGAAGAGCCAGGCGGTCTTGGTGAGAGGGGTGTTGGTCTCAAGCGGCATGCCATACGGGGCGAGCTTGTTCATGTAGAACGCGGCCTGATTGGCCGCAATCTGATCTGGCACCAGTGAAACGCCGATCACCAACTGGTAGTAGGCGTTATAGAGAGATGACCAGCTGCCGGTGTCGCCTTGGTCGAGGTTGAGATAGTTGCCGGCGGACGCGTCAGTCGACAGGCTGATCCACGGCCCGACGCTCTCGGTTGCAGCATCCGACCACGTGGTGGCGTTGGCCTCGTCGCCGATGATCGTCGCGATCTGGCTCGCAGCCATAAGTCCGATGATGGCCTTTATCCCGAGGTTCACCGAAGCCGTGATTGGCGAGTAGCCGGGAGCCCAATCATCGGTCGTAAGCTGCCTGGCCGGGGTTGGAACCTGAGTCACCAGATACTTGGCCCATTGGGTCCACAACTGCTGCGATCGGCTCAGGAACGGCTTTGCTGCCGAGGCTCCGACGGCGCGGGCATATGCGGCCGCCATGATCAGCATCCCAGCGGATTCCTCGATCGGCATCTGCTCGCCGTTGCCCGGCACACGACCTGACGCGACCGGGTACACACCAAGGTCGTGCACGCAGTAGTAGGGCTGAGATATCCCTGACCAAGCGAGAGCCGACTGCCAGGCCGAGGATGCGCACCAATCCAGAATCGGCGCCATAACCAATGGGATCATCTCTGGGTCGAGCAAGAGCCAGGCGAGAAACGCCTGATCAAAGATGTCGACCGTATTCGTGTCGCCGTCTGAGGAGATCTCCTTACCGAGCAGCCAGGGATCGCCGTTAGGGCCGATGGCGAGCTCCGTACCTCCGTAGCACTGACGCAGCGCGAGAGCGCAGGCGGCGGAATACCCCGGCCCGCCTGCCGCCGTAGCGTCCGCTTTCAGTTCTGCGTCGAGCGAAATCGCACGCTGGCGCGCCGACGACGCGCCAGCGATGAACGCGGCGGTCATCGACCGCCATCCGTCCGGCCAGTACTTCATCCACAGCGGCAGCAGCTGTGTCGCGGACGCGGACTGCCCGTAGCTGATCAGCGGAGTGCGTACATGCCCGAGTACAAAGTTGGTAGAGCCCGGAGTTGAGCCGAAGTCGACGGCGAAGGCGAACGCCGGTTGACTATCGTCGATGGCCCGCGGGGTCGGATCGGAGCTGTCGAGGAGGGTCCCATTGGACGCGAACTGGCTGCGCACCGTGGCCGAGTCTCCCGACTGGTACGCGAGTGACGTACCAGTCGGCGCCGCCCAGACGACCGTGCCCCAATTGGCCATCTGGGATGTCTCCGTGAGCGGACTCGGGCTCTGCAGCTCCACCGTCCAATAACGCCCGGTGCCATCGGAGTTCTGATGCCACTCGATCAGCGCACTCTCGGTCGAGGAGACCCACTCGCCTGTGATGTCGGCATAGACCTGGACGTCGTGTGAGTTCCCGTCGACGAAACTCACTGAGATGGTCAACAACGACAGCGGAACGGACTGCAGTTCAAGATTGCCGGGCTCGACCGGAGAGAGCCACTCCGCGATCAACTCCACACCTCCGGCGGCGGCCGTGAAGATCGAGCGAGTCGCCGTCACCTCCGTCGACACTGCCGTCAAGGGTGTCACGGTCACGTTGCCGCTCAATACCGGCTGGCCCGCCCAGGCGTAGAGCTGCCGGTCGATTCGTACCAGACCGGCAAACCCGCGGGCACCTCCATTCCAGAACTGCGGGGCGGCAGCAGTCAGGGTGGTCGCGGGCAGCCAGCTCGAGAGGTAAGGAGACCGGACGGCCAGCGGTATCGACGGTGGGCGCACGTTGGCGCCGCCGAGTGTCACCGATGGTGCCTGAGGACTCGACGCTTGCGAATCGCTGGCTCCGGCCGTCGCCGCGGACGCAACTGGAGTGGCGCCGGTCAAATCCTGCAGCAGCGCGAGCCCGGGTGTGGCCAGGGTCACGGCGCCCATGACCCTCAGAAGTGCCCGACGGTCGATCGGCGCCGAACTCAGATCGTCGGACAGAGTCAATTGATCTCAGGCCGAACGTGGTCGGGGTCGGAACGATCCTTGGGCGACAGCCCATGCGCAGTGACCCGAACGGCGCAGCTCATCCGAGTCAGAGTGGCCAGAGCTCCCCTCGAACCAGCTCGACCGAGTTGCCGGCGGGATCGCGGAAGTACAGTTGGCCCACTTCGGGGTCGGCATGTTCCTTTTCGATCGCAACGCCCAGCTCAAGCAGGCGGGTGCGCCATTCAGCGAGCTCGGAGCCGTTCACGCGGAAAGCAACGTGGCCCGAACCGGCAGCACCGTGGGACGGGGCGAGCCTTTCCGGCATCGAGCTGTTGCGCGGATCGAACACCAGCAGCATTGAGCCGTCCGACAGTCGGAAAGCCGCAACAAGGCCGTCGACGCTCTCGACGAGCCTCAATCCAAGCGCATCGCGATAGAACGCGGTCGCCGCTTCCAGATCCTTGGCATAGAGGACGGTCTCGTACACGCCGCGAGGTGGTTTCAACCACACGCTCGAATCATCGCACCGAACACCAAGCGATCATCCACCCACGGTCCGTCGCGTAACGACCCCTGTCGCTGCGATGGTCCCTTGGCGGGCCGGAAAGGCGGACCTCTCCGGGGTTTGATGCAGGTCCCAGCGCCTGCATTATGAGCGCTCCGGTAGGCCCAGTTCTTGTGAGTCTGGGATGCTGTTATCAGCAATGAGTTTCCGTCCCTTGGTGCTGGTCCCGGGCGCGTGCCTGGGCGGCTGGGCATGGCGAGAGGTCGCCGGCCAGCTGCGTGCCCTCGGTCACGATGTTCATTCGGTCACGCTCACGGGCCTCGGCGACCGCGCTCATTTGGCCGACCCGAGCGTCGATCTCGACACCCACATTGCGGATGTCCTCGGCGTTCTTGATTACGAGGACTTACGTGGCGCCGTGCTCGTCGGGCACAGTTACGCCGGCGTGGTAGTGGCCGGAGCGGCCGACCGCCGGCCTGAACGACTCAACGCCGTCGTCTATCTGGACTCCTCGCCGCTACCCGACGGGATCGCGATCAGCGACGTGCAAACCCCCGAGCAACGCGAATCTCAGCGCTCGGCAGTCGATAGTCAGGGCGACGGGTGGCGCTGGCCGGTCCCGGACCGCGCAACGCTCGAGACGGGCCAGTTCGGCAGCACGACAGGACTGACCGACGAACACTTCAGGGCGATCGCAGACCGCGGCAGCCCGCAACCCTACGCGACCTTCACCACGCCGCTGCGACTTGAGCGTGAGAGACCCTCAGGCGTCCGTCGATCAGTGATCTTCTGCACCGCAGGCGGAATTAACGTCGCCGCAGTCAAGGAGCTGATCTCGCAGGGAGACCCTCGTGCCGCCCCGTTCGCCGATCCAGACTGGGACCTGCGCGAACTCCCAACGGGACATTGGGCGATGTTCTCAGCGCCCGACGAAGTCGCCCAAACGCTTCACCAAATCGCTGGCTGACCGCCTGGTTAAGGCTTCGCGGAGCTCAAGCTCGCCGCGATCCATGCCCACCGCATTTGGTCGATCCGCCGCCAGCAGGCATAGCTTCGCCAGACCGGATGGCGACTGGGCGTCGTCTTGATTCACGCTCACGAACAGGACGGAGGGTGCTTTCTCTAGCATGGCGTTCGCATCCGCGTTGGATGCCTGATGGCTCGGCAGCGCTGAGTCGCAGAGGGTGGATTACGTTCCGGGACAACTCACAGCAAACGAGAGGAAGACATGGAGCAGCGATACCTAGTGCAGCGTTTCTGAAGTGTCTTGTTTTTTGATGGCCTTGGCGAGAACTTGCTCGGCGGTCTTGGTCCAGACGAACGGTTGTGCACGCTCGTTGTAGCCCTCGATGAAGTGCTCGATCGCTGCGATCGGTTCCGGGACGTCGTGGTAGACGCCGCGGCGGACGTGTTGTTTGGTGAGGATCGAGAACCAGATCTCGACCATGTTCATCCAGGACGCGCTGGTTGGGGTGAAGTGGAACTGCACCCGTTTGTGCCTGTCGAGCCAGGCCTTGACGGCTGGGGTGGAGTGCGTCGAGCTGTTGTCGAGCACGACGTGCAATGGCACCTTGGGGTAGGCGCGCACGATCTGGTTGAGGAACGCGAGGAACTCTTGCTGGGTGTGACGCGGGTAGCAGCTGCCGGTCACCTCGCCGGTCGCGATCTCCAACGCGGCGTAAAGGCTTGTGGTCCCGTTGCGCTTGTAATCATGGGTCATCCGTTGCGCTTTGCCCGGCTTCATCGGCAACGTCGGCTGGGTGCGATCCAAAGCTTGGATCTGCGTTTTCTCATCCACTGACAGGACGATCGCGCCGTCCGGCGGATCCAAGTACAGACCGACGACGTCGACCACCTTCTCGGCCAACTGCGGGTCCTTGGAGAACTTGAACGACCGAACCTGATGGGGTTTGAGTTTGTGATCGCGCCAGATCCGGTGCACCGTCGAGGATGAGATCCCCGTCGCGGCCGCGAGCCGCCGGACACTCCAGTGGGTGCTGCCGTCCGGCGGCAGCTCCAACGTCATCGCCAGCACCCGCTGAACCTCCGCGTCATCGATCTCCCGAGGCCGTCCCGACCTGGGCGCGTCTGAAAGACCATCCAGACGCCGCTCACAGAAGTTCCGACGCCACAACCCAACCGTCGGCAACGACACCCCAACC
The DNA here is from genome assembly GCA_963848435.1 of uncultured Conexibacteraceae bacterium. Classification (GTDB taxonomy): domain Bacteria; phylum Actinomycetota; class Thermoleophilia; order Solirubrobacterales; family Solirubrobacteraceae; genus Palsa-465. Next base: position 97,518 of record CAWKDQ010000013.1, read on the forward strand.
TCACCAGCGATCTGTGTGTTCGTCGCACCCTCGGCCGCACGCAAGACGATCCGCGCGCGCATCGCGTCCTGCTGCGACGCAGACGGTGTCCGCAACACCGCTCTGAGCGTCCGCTCCTCTTCCTCGGTCAGCTCGATCGTCGCCGCAGCACGCGCCACAACACGACCGTACTACAAGTTCCTTCTAATTACAAGAGACTAATGGGACACTGCACTAGGAAACACTGGCGTGTCGGTCAGCTGCCTGTGCCTGGGCGCGATGATGTTCGGCTCCTGGGGGAACCCGGACTAGGGCGAGTCCATCCGGATCATTCACCGGGCCCTCGATACCGGAATCAACTTCATCGATACAGCCGACGTGTATTCGGCCGGCGAGTCGGAGGAGATCATGGGCAGAGCATTGACCGGCAGGCGTCGTGACGATGTCATTCTCGCGTCCAAGGTGCAATTTCCGATGGGCGATGGCCCGAACATGCGCGGTAACTCAAGGCGCTGGATCATCGCGGAGGTCGAGAACTCCCTGCGTCGGCTTGGGACCGACTGGATCGACCTCTACCAAATACACCGTCCGGACCCTGCGACCGACATAGATGACACGCTGGGCGCTCTGACCGACCTGGTCCATCAGGGCAAGATCCGCTACTTCGGGTCCTCGACGTTTCCCGGCTCGCAGATCGTCGAGGCACAGTGGTGCGCAAAGGAACGCAATCGCGAACGATTCCGGTCCGAGCAGCCGCCGTATTCGATGCTGATTCGTGCGATAGAAAACGACGTGTTGCCGGCCTGCAAGCGTTACGCAATGGGTGTGATCCCGTGGAGTCCACTCGCCGGCGGCTGGCTATCGGGCCGGTACCGGCTCGGTGCCGATCTGCCGTCCTCGGCGCGGGCCGAGAGACTCCCGGGCCGCTACGACATGACCAACCCCGTCAACCAACGAAAGCTCGAAGCCGCCGACGCGCTTGCCAAGCTCGCCGACGAAGCGGGCATAACCCTCATCGAAATGGCAATCGCATTTGTCATCAATCATCCGGCGGTGACGTCGGCGATTATCGGACCGCGCACGATGGAACACCTTGAGTCACAGCTCACTGCGGCCGACGTCACTCTCACGGCCGACGTGCTCGACCGAATCGATGAGATCGTCCCGCCCGGCTCCAACGTCAACCCCGATGACGATGGCTGGCGTGGACCCGACTTGGAGCCCGCTGCCCTCAGGCGCTAGGCCACACACCGGTCAGCTGAGGACGCTGCTGCCTCGCAGCGGCGGGCAACCCGCGCCGCAGTCTCCGTTTTGGGCTCGGCAGGTTGTCGGTCAGTTGGACAGTTCATCGTCCTGAGCGGCGCTGTGAAGTCCGCGTAGGATCGCCTTGACCCCGAATCGGAAGGCTTCTTCGGCGGTGGCGTGGTCGGCGGTGTCGCTGACGATTCGCGCTCGGACCAACTCTGCTTGGTTCTGTTCCTCGGCGACGAAGCCGAGGACGTAGTGAATCAGGGTTTGCGCGGCCCAGCGCGCATGCGGCTCTGGAAGCTCTCCGTCGAAGAGCTTCACGAGCGCCTGAGCCGGAATGAGTCTGGTCGGGCGGAATGCGTTGACGAATGAGATCACGTCGGCGCTGTCACGGATCGGTAGTAGAGCGGCGCGCATGTCGAGTGCGGCCTGGGTTGGGTCGTCGGCCGAGATTGCGGTTTCGCTGTGATTTAGGATGCGCTCGGCGACCGCGACCAACAGGTCCTGCTTGCTCGCGACGTGGTAGTACAGCGCGCCGGGTTGCACTCCGAGGTGCAGCGCGAGCTGGCGCATCGTTAGACCGCTGAGCCCGTGGTGGGTGAGGATGTCCTCGGCTGCGTCGACGATCTGCGTTCTATTCAGTGACACAGCCGTATTGTCGTCGTTCTTGGTAGCGTTTGAACGGTGTTCAAAGACTGGTTTGATCTCGCTGAGCAGCAGCTCCACGGCGGCACGCTGAGTCGCGACGATGCGCACGCGATACTGGCTTCCCCGGATTCTCAGGTTGTCGACGTGGTTGCGGCCGGTGCACGGCTGCGGCGGGCGCACTTCGGAAACTGGGTCAAGGTCAACTATCTGGTCAACCTCAAATCGGGCCTTTGCCCGGAGGATTGCAGTTACTGCTCCCAGCGGCTCGGCTCGGAGGCTGACGTGCTCAAATATCGGTGGCTGCCGCAGGAGGAGGCCCTGAAGCAAGCCGAGGCGGGGATTCGTGGTGGTGCCTCACGGATCTGCATGGTCGCGAGTGGCCGCGGTCCGAGTCTGGGCGATGTTGAGCGCGTCGCGGAGCTCGTCGACGAGTTGAAGGCTCAGCATCCGCGGGTCGAGGTGTGCGCCTGCCTTGGGATCCTCCGTGATGGCCAGGCTGAGAAGTTGAAGAGCGCCGGGGTCGACGCGTACAACCACAATCTGAACACCAGCGAGTCTCGCTATGGCGAGATCTGCACGACTCACACCTACGAGGACCGCGTCGCGACGGTCACAAAGGCCAAGCAGGCGGGGTTGTCGCCGTGTTCGGGCCTGATCGTCGGTATGGGCGAGAGCGATGACGAGGTGATCGACGCGATCTTTGCACTGCGGACGCTGGAGAGCGACTCGATTCCGGTGAACTTCCTGATGCCGTTCGATGGGACACCGCTGGCGGGGACCAAGCTGCTGACGCCACTGCACTGCCTGCGGATCCTGGCGCTCGCTCGCTTCACCTGCCCTGACAGAGAGGTCCGGATGGCAGGTGGCCGGGAGATCCATCTGCGATCACTGCAGTCCCAGGCACTGCATTTGGCGAACTCGCTGTTCCTCGGCGACTACCTGACCAGTGAGGGGCAGGCTGCCGCTGCCGATCTGGAGATGATCGCCGATGCAGGGTTCCGCGTCCTCTCAGACCAGGCGGCGGTACACCCACCGGTCACCGACCACCAGCCCGATGTGACAGCACGCCGGCGCGGCGCCGGGACAGACCTGGCTCCGAACAGGTGAGCGTCGCGGCCGCGGCCACTGGGCAGGCCGGGAGGTCCGAGTGGGCCGCGAGGGGACTGCTGACCCGGGATCGAGGCCTCGTCTGGCATCCCTACGCGGCGTTGGACGGCCCGACACCGTACGCGGTCGTGGATGCCGACCGGGTCCGGCTGACGCTCGAGGCGGCTGACGGTGCGCGCTTTGACGCGATCGACGCTATGAGCTCTTGGTGGTGCTCGATCCACGGCTACCGCCATCCCGTACTGGACGCCGCCCTGAGCGAGCAGGCCGCACGCTTCAGCCACGTGATGTTCGGTGGACTCACGCACGAGCCCGCGGTCGCGCTGGCTGAGCAGCTGGTCGCGCTCAGCCCTCCACCATTGCAGCACGTGTTCTTCGCAGACTCGGGTTCGGTCGCAGTTGAGGTTGCTATGAAGCTCGCCGTCCAGTACCAGGCCGCCAGCGGGCGACCGGACCGGCGGCGGTTCGTCGCACTGCGCGGCGCCTATCACGGCGACACCACCGGCGCGATGAGCATCTGCGACCCGGTCGACGGGATGCACTCGCTCTTTTCTGGCTTGGTTAGTGAGCAGCTGTTCGTGCCGCGACCGCCGACGGCGCCGACGGTCGCGGGCGGAGTCGTCGTGGGCGGCTCAGCTGATGCCGAGATGGACCAGTGGCTTGGGGCGGTAGAGGAGGTGCTTGACCGCCACCAGGAGGAGCTTGCCGCGATCGTGATCGAGCCCGTACTGCAGGGCGCAGGTGGCATGCACATCTATCCGCCCCGCGCTGTCGCCGAGCTGCGCCGAATCGCCGACCTTCACGGGATTCTGCTGATCGCCGATGAGATCGCGACGGGCTTCGGGCGAACGGGCCGCCTCTTCGCGGTGGATTGGGCTGATGTGGCGCCCGATGTGATGTGCGTCGGCAAGGCGTTGACGGGCGGCTACATGTCACTTGCGGCAGTGCTGTGCAGCGATACGGTTGCGGCGGCGATCACCCGCTCGAAACAGCCAGAGTTGCTGCACGGTCCGACGTTCATGGCAAACCCATTGGCCTGCGCGGTCGCAAGCGCCTCCCTGACGCTGCTGACCCGCGAACGCCTGGACCGGGTGGTGGAAATCGGCCGGGAACTGACAGCAGCCCTCGCCCCGGCGGCCGAGCTTACGGCCGTAACGGACGTGCGGGCGCTTGGTGCCGTCGGCATCGTGCAGTTGGATCGGCCGGTTGACGTCGTAGCTGTGACGCGAGCGGCGCTGGAGCATGGCGTCTGGCTCAGGCCATTCCGCGACCTTGTTTACACGATGCCGCCATACGTGAGTAAGCCACCGGAGGTGGCCGCGATCGGTGCGGCGATCGTTGCGGCAGTGGCCGAGGTCCACGGTTAGATGAGCAGCATCCGGACGTGGCTGGAGACCGAGGCCGAAGACCGGATCCGTCGCTCGCGGGTGCGCCGCGACGACATCAGCCGCAACGCCGAGTCGCAGGACGGGCTGCTTGATTTGGCTTCCAACGACTACCTCGGTTTGGCCGGCGATCCGCGCCTTAGAGAAGCAGCGATCGCCGCGACGTGGCGCTTCGGGACCGGCGCACGCGCCTCCCGCGTGGTGACCGGCACGACCACCGTGCACGCAGCGCTTGAGCAGGAGCTCGCCACGCTCACCGCGCAGCCAGCCTGTCTGACCTTCTCAAGCGGCTACACAGCCAACCTCGGGATTCTGACCGCACTCGGAAACGTGGACACGCTGCTCATCACCGACGCGCACATCCACGCGTCACTCATCGATGCCGCGCGGCTATCGAGGTCGCCCGTCCAGATCTGCCCACACCGCGATCTCGACGCGCTACAGGTGTTGCTGAAGGCCCGTGCAGAGCCACGCGCGGTGGTGGTCATCGAATCTATCTACTCCGTTCTTGGTGACGCCGCCGATCTGTCTGCCACCGCCGCACTATGCGCCAACTACGAAGCGCTCCTGGTTGTGGACGAGGCACACGGCATCGGCGTCGTCGGTGGTGGCCGCGGCGCCGTTCACGAGGCCGGACTGGCCGGCGCCGAGCACGTCGCGATGACGGCAACCCTGTCGAAATCGCTCGGCGCCCAGGGCGGAGCCGTCCTCGGCTCAGAGTTATTGCGTGAGCATCTCGTCAACACCGCCCGCACGTTCATCTTCGACACGGCACTGGCACCCGGGGCTGCCGCGGCGGCTGCCGCCGGCTGTCGGGTGATCGCCGCCGAGCCCGAACGCGTTCAAGAGCTACACCGCGTCGCTGACGCGATCGCCGCTGCCGCAGGGATCGACCGCTCCGCCGGGGCCGTGCAGTCGATCCTCGTGGGCGAGCCAGAGGACGCGGTCGCGGCCGCTGAACGGATGTATGAGGCGGGGGTTCTGGTCGGCTGCTTTCGGCCGCCCAGCGTGCCGGATGGGATCTCCCGCCTGCGCCTTACTGCGCGGGCCGGGATCGACCCCGAGGATGCTGCAGCGGCGGCCGCAGTCGCGGCGGCTGCCGCTAGGGCCGAACCCGCAACGACCGGTACTCGATGAGACTCATCGCGGGCGCTGTCCTGCCGCGGACCGTGTTCGTCACCGGCACTGACACCGGTGTCGGGAAGACGGTCGTCACCGCCGCGCTGGCCGCCACACTGGCGAGCGCCGGCCATAGCGTCGCGGTATACAAGCCCACCCAGGCCGGCCTCGAGAACGGCGACGGAGACATCGACGTCGTGCGGCGGCTCGCCGACGCCGAAGCGCACGAGGGAATCCGACTGCCGGACCCAATGGCACCCGTCGCCGCAGCGAGGCTTGCTGGCATCACGCTGCCGAGCGCCGCCGAACACGTCTCGACGATCCGACGGCTCACAGAACAGCACGACCACACGCTGGTCGAGGGAGCCGGAGGCATCCTGGTCCAACTCGACGAAGATGGCCGCACCCTAGCCGACATCGCGACCGCGACCGCCACCGCCGACAGCGATGACGCCTCCACAAACGCCAGCGGCAGCGCCGCAGCAATCATTGTTTGCCGAGCAGCGCTCGGCACCTTGAACCACACCGAGCTGACCGTCGAGGCATTGGCCCGCCGCGGTATTGCAATCGCAGGCCTGGTGATCGGCTCCTGGCCACGCCGTCCCACTCCCGTCGAACTCAGCAACCGCGAATATCTGAGCTGTCACACCAGACCGCTAATCGGAGCCGTGCCCGAACACGCTGGGGACCTAAGCCCAGAGCAATTCAGGGCCGCGGCGAAAGACTGGTTTCAGCTTCCCTAGCGATCCTGTTGGCGGCGATCGGTGCTGCGGGGATCGACTCAGCACAGCTACGAGGCAAACCCATCGGACATGACCGCCTACAGGCGGTCGTACTCGGAAACTCTGTAGTGCCAGGCCTCCAGCTTTCACCCCAGCAGGTCGATCACGGGCCCCAAGTGAACCCGTTCTTCGGGAACGCGGCCGTGCCGGTGTAGCACGTGCCGGCCTCGACATACCCATGCTTTTCCAGTTCAGCAGCGGAGCAGTGGTAGCCCTTCGGCCCGTTCTTGAGCTTGCTGCCAGGCGCACCGGTCCTGTCCGCGCTCAGCTTCTTGATCCAGGTCGCTGCCTGGGCGCACGTGACGCTGCCGACTGCCTCTGATGTGTATTTGTTCCCCGAGCTGGAGTTGATGGAGGACTGCCACTCATGCCCTTTGATCTTCGGGCAGATCTTGCTCGCCGCTGAGGCGCCCGGCACCTCGACGCAACCACCCACGGCAGCAATGGCCGCTGCAACCGCGATCGTCGTCCAGACACTCTTGCGCATGCTGACCCCCCGGTCAATCAACGAGTTCGAACGTATGCGCTCGAGTCTAAAGCTCCTGAATCATGCCATGCGACGAGATGCAGATGCTCGTGCTCCGTGACCCCGTCAGCGGGCCTTGGGAAGTGCGACCGGATCACACGCTCCAGGCTCTCTCCCGACATCCGCCGGCTAGCCAAGCATGCCCAGTAAGCCCGATCCGTTCGTAAGGCGGAAGCGGTTCCAGGCTTCTGTGGTGTAGCCGAAGCGTTCGTCGGCACTCGTCAAGCGCGTCGACGACAGCGACTCTGCTCGAGATACCGCGGACGAACTGTGGCTGTGAACATCGGCGTGTCACCGACGCATAGCGCGACGATCGCGCCGGCGGAACGGTCCATGTGCAGCCGCTCGCGCCCTGCATGGACAACGTCGGCATAAGCCGCGAGATGCTCCCTGAACTCCCCCGCAGCTATCTGCTGCAGGGTCTCTCTGATAAGCGGCTGAAGAGACTCGAACTCTCGACCTTCTGCATGGCAAGCAGACGCTCTAGCCAACTGAGCTACAGCCGCGGAGAGCGCGAGTATAGCTGTCAGTCGCGAACCACCGCGACGTGGAAACGGGAGTTCCTTCGAGCCGGGTCCGCCCAGTCGCGACCGACGTTGAGCCCCTCGCCAACGAGTGAGTACTGGCCAGGGGAATCGCCATCATGGCGTCGCTCGTCCTCGCCGGCCGACCCTGACCCAACATCGCAGGGGGGCCGCTACGGCTGATCGCGGTCCCGGTCAAGCTGCTCGCGGAGGGCCTCGAGCTCCCGGGTGATCTGCTCGAGCTTGAGTACGACCGGATCGTGTCCGGATGATCGCCGGCGTGCCTCGGCTCGCGACACGAAACCGCTGGTGATGGCGGCCGTCACGACCGACAGCAGTGACAGGCCGCCAAGCATCAGGAGGCCGGCGATGACCTTGCCGACGACCTGGTCGGGCACCACATCGCCATAGCCGACGGTCGTCACCGTCTCGATCGCCCACCAGATCCCAAGCCAGATGGTGTGAAAGGTTTTGTGATCAACGAGTCGCTCGACGACCCCGAACACGACAACCGCGATCGCCCAGAAGCCGGCGATCAGGAATGCCGCGTCGCGAGGGCGGAGCCCGCTGCGGTTCAGGCGGTTATCGAGCCAATGCTCGGCCGCGATCACTGGCGAGTCGTTCTCGCCCGCTGGGTCGTCCGGCGCGGTCTGGTCGTCGGGCGTGGCTGGATCGTCCGGCGTGGTCGGGTCGTCTGGCATGGCTCAGTCGCCTCCGATGCTGCGTCTGGCGGTCAGGCGATAAGCCCAACTGCGCCCTTGAGGATAAGCAGCCCGCCGATCAGGAGACAGCCGCGGATTGCGAACATGAGGGCGTTGCGACCGACCCAAGCTCTTGCCCGTGCGATTGCGTTTGGAGTCCAGTCCGGGGCAACCAGGAACGACGCCAGTGGCACCTCGAGCAACCAGAGCATGATCACGTTGAACCCGATCACGATCAGGACGGTGACTGGCCAGGACTCGTGCAGCTTGTCGATGCGGGCGAGGCCGGCGAGGTAGGAGCCCCCTGGAAGTGTGAGCATCGCGCCGACGATGAACGTCGTCCTCGCGGAACCCTTGTTGAGCTCGCGTTGCCACCGGGGTGGGCCCTTATCGGGCTTCGCTGCCCGTTTGGCCCGGCGCCGCTGCTGGAACTGTTCCCGTTTTCCGGAGCGTAGGACGACCGCGATTGTCAGCAGGAGCGCGCCGAGCGCCAGGTCGACGCCAGGTGTGAGTGAATGCTGCGTTGTGTTGGCGGCGCTCGAATCCGACAACGAGAAGACGATCACGAGACCGAGCGTGACGCTGGTCATGGTTGCGCCCAGCAGATACCCCGCCATCAGCCGCGCCGGCCGGTCAAGCAGCATCATCACCGTCGTGGCACCGACGAGTGTCGGATTCAGCGACGCCAGCAGCGCGAGTACCAGCACGTCCCCCATTGCCACCTCACCCTACCTTGATTGCAGCGCCACGTGCCGGCCGCCGGCAGGGAACCGCGGTCCGGCGAGGCGAGACGGGGGCGCGAGAGTGGCCCAGAGCGATCGCGTCCACGTTGGCTGAGGCCCGCACAGCTCTAGAGAGCACGTATCCGGGGCCCCACTCAGGACACCGCTCGAGCCTCCTCCAATACACCGTGTCAGATCAGCTCGAGCACAGTGCGGATGTCGATCGCTCGATCGACACTGCGGGAGACGGCGCAGGCCCTGTGGTGAACCGCGTGCGCACGCTGAATTTTCTCATGCTCGTCTTCGCTGGTGCCATTCAGCGTGTACCGGACCTCGATGGATCGGATCACGGGAACGTCGCCCTCGACCACGATCTGACCTATCGCCTCTGCCCTGAGGTCTCCAGGTGAGATCGTCACGCCGCGAGCTGACAGCGCTCGTTTGAACGTACCCGTCAGACACGCCCCAACGGCGCCGACAACATAATCCAGAGTGCTGGCCCGAGGCTCGAAACTTCCGGGTGCCGCGTGATAGTGCTCGGCCAGTTCGTCATGCATGCCCATCGGCACAGGTCGCTGTTCCGAGGGCAACCAAACCATCTTGTCGGGTCCGCCAGTGACGTCGATGCGGGCGACGCTTTGCATTAACAGTGGGGTCATCGGACGCGGGGCGGCGGGTGGGGCTTCACCAGTCATGACGACACATCCTCGTGGACCTGCATCTTCAGAGCGCGGCCGCGAAGCTCCACGATGTCGACGTGCTCCGCAACACACGCCAGATGGCTCTCCAGCAAGCCTTGATCGCCGCGTGTGTGCTTGGTCAGGATCGGAGAAGACAACTCGCGCAACGTGGCAATATCGTACTCTGCGCGCGCTGGGCGTCGGCGCTGGTCCAGTTCGAGCAACTCGTTGATCGCCGATTCCGGGCCTGCCATGCTCATCTGCTGAGACCTGGTTCCAAGATCATGTCGACCTCAGTGCCGAGAGTCATCGAGCCAACTTGCGCCCAACTGTTCGCCCGCGATCGTCACTGGCTCGGCGTCGAGCAGAATCCAGGCAAACCGACACGGCTTCTCCGAGCGGTTGTGCCAAACGTGGTTTGTGCCTCGTTGGACCACGACGTCGCCCGCATGAATGGTGACGCTGTCACCGCTGTCAAGTTCCATGTCGCACTCTCCCTCGAGACAGATTCCGTAGTCGAGGGTCTGCGTGCGATGCATCGGTGATCGTGCTCCCGGGGCCAGCATGCCGATCCTGAGCACTGATCCGGTACCTGTACCAACCGCAGTGGCCCGACTACCCTCCCGCTGTGTCAGTAGCGCTTCGTCTCCCAGCGGAACGGGCGCAGCTGTCGTCGCCCAGAGATGGAAAAACGCGGCGTCTGTCCGTCCGGGTTCTTCTGCCAGTTCGCTGTGCGGGAGGAACTCGTCCTCGACGACCACCGCCAGTCCGTCCTGGCGATGGCCGGTAATGACTCGACGAACCGTTGGTCGGGACATCTCATTCATGTTCGCCGCTCACTCCGGTGGTCTCACGGCATCAGACAGGAATTTGGCTCCGCCGTGCGCCCACGTGCCACCGTCGACCGTGATCTCAGCACCATTGATGTAGGAGGCTTCGTCGGAAAGGAGCCAGGCGCACAACTCAGCAACCTCCCGCGGTTCACCGGCTCTGCCGAGCGGTGCTGCGGCGCGGCTTGCGTCCAGAAACGCTTCCGGTGCCGACGCGGTCATCGGAGTCTGGATGTAACCGGGGAAGACGGCATTGACACGAATTCCCAGCGAGCCGTATTCCATGCTCGCGGCACGGGACAAGCCTCGGAGCGCCCACTTGCTGGCCGTGTAAGCAGCGGTGTAATGACCAGTGAGCGCTGCGAGCGAGCAGATGTTGACGATCGACCCGCCCGCGCCCATCCGCGGAGCGACGGACTGCATACCGATCAGCGGCCCGAGCGCATTGACCGCCATGACACGGGTGAAGTCCTCCGCCTGCAAGTCGCCGATACGGGCGCGGTGCGTCAAACCGGCCGCGTTTATGAGACCAGCGATCGCCGGCAGCGAGCCGATCAGAGCGTTCCAGGCGGCCTCGTCCGAGACATCCATCTGGTTTCCGGCGCTCGCGGCGACGTCCACGTCAACCACTGTTGCGTCGCGCTCACGCAGGAGACTGACGCACGCGCGTCCGATCCCAGATGCAGCGCCGGTGACGATGATCGTCTTGCCCCGGAAATCGGTCACTGGGCGACCGCCTGATTGTCACGCGTGATCAATGCCCGTTCGGTCTTTCCGCAGATCTTGTCGGAGGGGAGGGATCTTGCTTTCATGAAGAGGCAGCTTTTAGAGCGATCGTACTATTACAGGCTCGCGGCTGTGCGCGCGCACAGCCCAATTTTTGGCGGATGAGTCATTCGCTTAACGCTGGCGAAGCTAGACACGAATGAAGGTTCGTGTTTTACTCGCCACCAGATGGAGGATAGGGAGAGCGTCGTGCCGGACCTGACTGGGAGAGCTTCTAGGCTGCCTGAGGCCGACGCGACCGCGGCTTTTCGGCTGACCCCTGAGAACGCTGCCTCATATCTGCGCGGCCGCCGGCTTCTGGGCCCAGATGTAGATCCTGAAGTGCGCGTGCTCTCGGGCGGCATCTCCAACATCGTGCTGATGGTGTCGTGGGCCGAGGGCGCGCTCGTCGTCAAGCAGTCGCTCCCGCAGCTGCTGGTTGAGGAGGTCTGGGAATTCGATCCGAGCCGGATCATCGTCGAGGCCAAATGCATGCGTGCCCTCGGTGAGATCCTCGAGGATGGCGAGGTGCCGCGGGTACTCGACTGCGATAACGATCGATTTGTCTTCACGATGACGGCGGCAGCGCCAGGCGGATACGTCTGGAAAGGGGCGCTTCTGGATGGCGTCGTCGAGTCTGAGGTCGCGCGAAAAGCGGGCGACCTGCTCGGTCGAATCCATCGAAAGACTGCGGATGACAGACTGTTGGCCACGACATTTGACGACTTGATGCCGCTGATCCAGGGACGCGTTGATCCGTATCACTGGACGGCCGTCCTGGCGAATCCCGACCTGGCTCGACTGATCGATCGCGACATCGAGCGACTGACGACGAAGCGGCGCACGCTGGTCCTCGGCGACTACTCGCCGAAAAACCTGATCGTCTACCCGGACCACGTCCTGGCACTCGACTTCGAGGTCGCCCACTGGGGCGACCCGGCCTTCGACACAGGGTTCATGCTGACCCACTTGGTCAGCAAGGCGATCCACAATCCGGAGCGCAAGGGTGAACTGCTCGATGCAGCCCGTGCCTTCTTCAGCGCATACCAGTCGGCAGCCGGTGAGGCCGGCGCGACCGAGGCCGACTCGGCGACCGAGCTCGGCGTCCTGATGCTGTGTCGCGTCGACGGCAAATCCAAGCTCGAGTATCTCGATGAGCATCAGCGCGTGCTCCTGAAGCGCCTTGCGCGAGAAGTGATCACATCAGAGGAGCCCGAGCTCGAGCTGATCTTCGCCTCCACAGAACGTCTTCTGACGCCAAGCGGACAGCTCCAATCGTGACGGCCACGATCGACCGTGTGACCGCTCTGGAGATCCTCGACTCACGCGGACGCCCCACGGTCGAGGCAGCGGTCCGCCTCAGCGACGGGGTCACCGCCGCCGCCAGCGTCCCTTCGGGTGCATCGACAGGGCGTCACGAGGCGCTGGAGCTACGCGATGGCGACAGCGGCCGCTACGGCGGCTTTGGTGTGCGCAACGCCGTTCGCAACGTGACGGAGATCATCGCTCCCGCCCTCAATGGCCTTGAGACGCATCAGGCGGCAATCGATGAGACGCTGATCGCGCTCGACGGCACAGACCACAAGTCGAGGCTCGGCGCGAACGCGATGCTCGCCGTATCGCTCGCGGTTTCGCGGGCGGCCGCGAATTCAAGTGGAGAGCCTCTATGGCGCTATCTGGCGGGTGACCGAACCCCCAAGCTGCCAATCCCAATGATCAACATCATCAGCGGCGGAATGCACGCAGGCCGTCAGATTGACTTCCAGGACTTTCTGGTGATTCCGGTCTCCGCCCGAAATTACAGCGAAGCTCTCGAGATGTGTGTCGCTGTCTACAACGGCACCGCCAAGGCGCTCAGCGGCGCCGGATACACAACGCTGAAGGCGGACGAGGGGGGCTTCGGTCCGCCGGTTGGCTCACACCAGCAGGCGCTCGAAGTGCTGCAACACGGCGTCGAGACAGCTGGCTTGCGCCCGGGACACGACATCTGTTATGCCCTTGACGTCGCCGCAACTCACTTCTTCAACGACACGACGGGCCGTTACGTGCTGAGTTCCGAGGGTCGAGAGTGCGACGCGGCCGAGATGGCCGGCATGCTCACAGACCTCGCGAATGCGTTCCCAATCGTCTCCATAGAGGACCCTCTTGCCGAAGACGACTGGTCCGGCTGGGTGACGCTCACCGGCCTTCTCGGGTCGCGCCTGCAGATCATCGGCGACGATCTGTTCACCACCAACCTCAAACGCATGAATCGCGGGATCAAAGAGGGCGCGGCAAATGCGGTTCTCGTCAAGATGAACCAGATCGGCACGCTCACCGAAACGCTCGCGGTTGTCGACCGTGCAGCCCAAGTCGGTTATCGAGCGGTGATCTCCGCACGCTCAGGAGAAACCGAAGATCCCGCGCTCGCTGACCTCGCGGTGGCCACGGGTGCCGGTCAGATCAAGGTGGGGTCAGTCGCACAGTCAGAGCGGCTTGCAAAGTACAACCGCATCCTGCGGATCGAGCGTGAACTCGGAGACGATGGTGAACTGTTCGCGTCCGCGTCCGCGCTGGGACTGTCGTGGCAACCGCAGCCAGAGCCGACAAGCATCAGCTCTCAAGCAATCGGCGCGGGTCCAGCCGGGGAGGGCTCGCAGTGAGCACCTTCAAAGTCCTCGTCACCGATTTCACATGGGACTCAACCAAGCTTGAATCCGCTGTGCTGTCGGAGGTCGACGCCGAACTCATCCACGCCGATACCGGCGCTGAGGAAGAGCTCCTGCGACTGGTCCCAGAGGCCGACGCGATCCTCACATGCTTTGCGCACGTCACATCCGAGGTTGTGCGTGCGGGCAAGAAGTTGGCCGTGATCGGTCGGTACGGAATCGGGGTCGACAACATCGCCGTGGACGAAGCGACGCGTCTCGGCATTCCGGTCACCAACGTGCCGGCCTACTGCGTCGACGAAGTCGCAGAGCACGTCTTTGGCATGATCTTCTGTCTCGCCCGTGGGATCCACCGTTATGACCGAGCCGTGCACGACGATGACTGGTCTCTCGGCGTGTTCACGCCTGTGATCAGAATCGCCGGCAGAACACTGGGAGTCGTGGGCTTGGGGAAGATCGGCCGAGTCGTTGCCGAGCGGGCAAGGGGCCTCGGGATGAACGTCGTCGTTCACGATCCTCATCTCCAGACTGACAGCGAGTTCGAGTGCGTGAGTCTTCGCGAGCTCGCGGTCCGCTCCGACTTTGTGACGGTTCACGTCCCAGCGACGCCCGAGACAGAGGGGATGGTCAACGAGAAGTTTTTCTCGGCGATGCGCCCAGGCGCCTACCTCATCAACGCGGCGCGTGGAGCGGTTGTCGACCAGAATGCGCTCGTGGCCGCGCTCGACACACGCCAACTCGCCGGGGCGGCGCTCGACGTATTCGTGCCGGAGCGCTTGCCTTCCGGTCACCCTCTGCTCAGCTTGCCGAACGTCATCGCGACACCACATGTTGCGTTCTATTCGGAGGAATCGGTCGCAGACCTTGCGACCCTGGCGGCTCGCAACGTCGCTGAAGTTCTTGCCGGGAAGCGGGCCGAGTCAACCGTGAACTCTGAGGTATACGAACACCTAGGAAGGGTCAGCACATGAGTCGAGTGGAGAGAGTGCTCGTTGTCGGTGGAGGGATCGGCGGGCTTACAACAACAATCGCGCTGCGCCGAGCCGAATACACCGTCGACGTTGTGGAAAAGAACCCAGCCTGGGATGTCTATGGCGTGGGCATCATCCAGCCAGCGAACGCCCTCCGGGCACTGAACGAACTCGGTCTCGCCCGCGAGGCGGTCGAGCACGGCTGTCCGATGTACGGGGACAAGACCTGGGACGGAAGCGGTCAGATCCCCTTTGGCGACAACGATTGGCCATCGATGATCGAAGGACTGCCACCCGGCAACGGCATCAAGCGCCCCGCACTCCACTCAATCCTCCAGTCACACGTCCTGAGTTCCGGCGCGGACGTTCGCACGGGCGTCACCTTCACCTCGATACACGAGAACGAGTCCGGCGTCCACGTAACTTTCACGGATGGTGACGAGCGCGATTACGACCTCGTGGTCGGGGCCGACGGGCTGTACTCAGACACGAGGAGCGCCATTTTCGGCACGGATATCCAGCCCACTTACACCGGCCAGGTGTGTTGGCGTTACAACCTGCCGAGGATCGACGGCCTCAATAAGATCTGGGTGTTCATCGGAGAGACGGGAACGGCAGGCTTCTGTCCGCTCTCCGA
The DNA here is from genome assembly GCA_963848435.1 of uncultured Conexibacteraceae bacterium. Classification (GTDB taxonomy): domain Bacteria; phylum Actinomycetota; class Thermoleophilia; order Solirubrobacterales; family Solirubrobacteraceae; genus Palsa-465. The sequence continues at coordinate 112,790 of CAWKDQ010000013.1, forward strand.
GGACATGATGTACATCCTCACGATCGAGAAGCCGCCCGAGGGCGCTCGTGTCCGGCTACCGGTCGATGGTCTGGCGGCCGTGTACAGGGAGCGGCTAGCGCAGTTCGGTGGCCCGGTCGCCGAACATCGGGACCTGATCGTCGATGACACGGCCGTGGTATATCGGCCGGTAGAGACGATCCTCCTGCCCAGGCCGTGGTATCGCGGCCGTGTCGTGCTTATCGGGGACGCCTCCCACGCCACCTCACCTCACTGCGGGCAGGGTGCCGCCCAGGCGATCGAGGACGGAATCGTGCTCGCACAAGAACTGTCGGTAGACCGCGATCTGCAGAAGACGCTCGCCGCCTGGGAAGAGCGGAGATATGACCGCTGCCGGATGGTCAAGGACGGCTCTGAAGCGATCGGGCGCTGGGAAATCGACCACAGTCAGCCTATCGATCCAGTGGCCACCCGCCAGGCGGTTACCGAAGCGGCGATGGCGCCGTTCTAGGCCCACGACACGGAGTTGATATGACACCTGACACGACCCGCTTCGGCCTCGGAACATTCACGGCGGGGGAGTCCGGCCCATTTCCCGGGCTCGTGGTGGACCAAGCGGTTCTGGATCTCCGGACGCGCCTGGGCACCGAGATAACGACGGGCGATCTCTTTGATGACTGGGACGCGAGTTTCTTTACGCTTGCCGATATCGCACGGGACCTTCCGGAATGCAAAACCTCGCATGACTATGCGAATGTCCAACCGCTGCCGCCACTGATTCCCCGCCAGATCCTCTGCGCGGGTGCCAACTACAAGAAACACGTGCGAGAGATCGTCGTGTCGCACCTACAGCGTGAAGGTGACGCCCGCCCGATCGAGGAACTCCGCGAAGTCGCCGAGAAGCAGCTGCAAGATCGCATCGCGACTGAGCCCTATATGTTCGCTGGTCTCCCCAGCGCGCTGTGCGGCGCGCTGGACGACGTCGTGCTGTGGAAGCCCGGCGAATGCCCCGACTGGGAGCTTGAGCTTGCGGTTGTGATCGGCCGCGGCGGTTCCAACGTCGACGAGGCGCACGCAATGGAGCACGTCGCCGGCTACACGATCTCCAACGACATCAGCGTCCGAGACGTTCAGCACCGTCCCGCGTTCCCGATGACGGATTTCCTCAAAAGCAAATGCCGGCCAACGTTCTTTCCCACCGGCCCGTACGTCGTCCCACGACAGTTCATCGAAGACCCGCGTCAGCTTCGCATCACTCTGAGTGTCAATGGCGAAGTCATGCAGGACGAGTCGGTTGACGACATCATTTACGGCGTTGAGGAGCTCGTCGCCTATGCCTCGCGAAATGCCGGATTGGCCCCCGGCGACCTGATCTTGACGGGCTCTCCGGCCGGCAACGCCGGCCACCATGGCAATCGCTGGCTGAAGCCAGGCGATGTGATGGTTGGCGAGATCACAGGCCTGGGACGACAGCGTAATCCGTGTATTGCGGCACCACCGGTCAGCTGAACGAAGGCACAGATGGCCAGGAGGCACTGTCAGTCAGCCCATTCCCTCAACGCGGCGGCAGAATCGACATGAGCGGCCGACTCGAGGGAAAGATCGTGCTGATCTCCGGAACCGCTCGAGGTCAAGGCCTGACGGCCTCGCAGCGCTTCGCCGCGGAGGGAGCAACCGTCGTCGGCGGGGACCTACTGACTGAGCACGGCGTGCCTTTCCTTGATGTCACCGACGAGGCGTCGGTCCGAGGCTGGATCGCAGGAGCTGTGGCTGACCACGGACGCATCGACATCCTCTACAACAACGCCGGCGCAGTTCGCTTCGGGCCTATCGAGCAGCAGTCGCTCCAGGACTGGCGCTTCACGTTGGCCGCAGAGCTCGACTCGGTCTTCCTCACCTGCAAGTACGCCTGGCCGCATCTCCGTGAGAGTGCGGGCGTAATCGTGAACATCGGTTCGACCGCAGGCATAACCGGCTCAATGTCCAACCAGCGCGTGGCCCACAGCGCCTCGAAGGGCGGCGTCATCTCCGTCACGCGTCAACTGGCGGCCGAGGGGGCACCGTATGGCATTCGAGCCAACTGCATAAGCCCAGGAATGATTGCGACGCCTGGCGCCGAGGAGAACCTGCTCGCATCCGCTCATCCGATGAGCACGATTGCGACGGCTATACCGATCGGCCGGCTGGGTACCGCCGACGATGTGACCAATGCGGCGGTGTTCCTGGCGAGCGATGAAGCCTCATACATCACGGGGGCCAATCTGGTCGTAGACGGTGGCTGGTCAGTCGTGCTGCCAAGCGCCCCGCCTGAGCAGTCAGTGGGGGTCAGCACAAAGTTCAATGAGCAATGAGGAGGGCGTAGCGTGATACTCGAACAGGCGGTCTTTGCCATCAAATCGGGATCGGAGGCTGACTTCGAGGCCGCGGTCATGGAGGCGAAGGAGGTGATCGCCCAGGCAGAGGGCTTTCGCTCGCTGAAACTGCAGCGTTGCATTGAACGGCCGTCGACGTATCTGCTCCTGAACGAGTGGGACACCGTCGAGGATCACATGACCGGCTTCCGTGAGTCGGATCTGTTCACGCGCTGGCGCGAGCTGATCGGACAGTTTTTCGCGGCCGCGCCCGAGGTTGAGCACTTTGAGGCACCGGCCGTTGTCCGGTGACCGGGCGGTCCGGACGAGCGACAGGGGAGCCGCATGAGCACCCGGTACTTGAAAGCGCCGAATCCTCCGACAACGGAGGCGACCGATGAGCTTCGAGCCCGGGTCTCGGAGATCCTGCGCGACGTCGAGTCCGGCGGCATCGACGCGGTGCGGCGTTACTCCAAGGAGTTCGACAACTGGGCGCCCGATGATTTCGTGACCTCGGATGCCGAGTTCGAGCGTGCATCAGCGACAGTCGGCGACGCGATCAAGGGTCACATCGCCTTCGCTCAGAATCAGATTCGAACGTTCGCCATGGCACAGCTCGGGACGGTCAGCGAGCTCGAGGTAGAGGTGGGCGAAGGCGTCGTTCTCGGGCACAGGCTTATTCCCGTAAACGCCGTGGGTGCTTACGTGCCGGGCGGGCGTTACCCGATGCTTGCGTCATCGTTCATGACGGTGCTTGTCGCCAAGGTCGCGGGTGTGTCGCAGGTGGTTGGCTGCGCGCCCCCGCAGCGTGAGAAGGGCATACACCCGTCGATGCTGTACGCGATGAAAACCTCCGGCGCGGATGCTGTGCTTTGCCTCGGCGGTGTTCAGGGTCTCGCAGCGATGGCGTTCGGTCTGATCGATGGCCTGGAGCCGGTCGACATGCTGGTCGGCGCCGGTAACGCATTCGTCGCCGAGGCAAAACGGCAGTTGTTTGGCCGGGTTGGCATCGACCTGATGGCCGGACCGACCGAGGTGCTGGTGATCGCCGACGGGTCGGCCGACGCGCGTTTGGTCGCGATCGACCTGCTCGGTCAGGCCGAGCATGGTCCCAATTCACCCGCCGGCTGCATTGCGATCGGCGAGTCCGTCGCTCGCTCCATCCAACATGAGGTTGAGGATCTGCTTGAGACCTTCCCGACCGCGGATGTTGCAGGCCCTGCCTGGCACAACCACGGCTGGATCGCCATCGCGGCTGATGACGAGGAAGCAGTCACGATCTCCGACGAGGCTGCCAATGAGCACCTCGAGGTTCACGTGGACGAGTCCAAGCTCGACTGGTACCTCGAGCATCTGCGCGACTACGGGTCACTGTTCTTGGGCGATCAGGCCACCGTCGCATACGGCGACAAGGCGGTGGGCACCAACCACGTGCTACCCACCTCCCGCGCCGCGCGCTATACCGGAGGCCTGTGGGTGGGCAAGTTCCTCAAAACATGCACCTACCAGCGGCTGACGCCTGCCGGTACAGCTCTTGTGGCGCCGGCGGTCGCCGCGATCTCTCACGAGGAGCACTTCGAAGGTCATGCAATGACCGCCGAGGTGCGGCTGGAACGCGCCGCGCGTCAGGCCGACTGACACCACTCAGCGGGCAGCCAACCCAGTGACCGATCCTTGGCGGCTCGACGGACAGGTGGCGATTGTGACTGGCGCCGGCCGTGGTCTGGGGCGTGGATGCGCGATCGAGCTCGCCAGTGCCGGCGCCCACGTCGTCCTGGTTTCGCGCACCCGCGCTGAATTGGCCGAAGCCGCTGGGGAGATCGCGGCGCTCGAAATGTCGGGTTCGCGACCGCCCACCGCTCCAGGGCCGTCGGTCGCGACAGTGGTGGTGGCCGATCTGACCGATGAGGATGCCGTCGAGCAGACGGTCGCTCGGGCGACCGGTCTCGGTGAGCTGAGCGTGCTGGTCACCGCCGCCGGCACCAACCGGACAGGGCCGGCGCGGGATTACACGCTCCGCGACTGGGACCTGCTGTTCGATCTGAATGTGCGCTCGACCTTCCTCGCCTGTCGTGCCTTCGGTCGCGACCTGCTCGACCGTGGCGCCGGCGGGTCGATCGTGACGATGTCCTCACAGATGGGGTCCGTCGGCTACCCGGGGCGTGTGGCCTACTGCGCCAGCAAGCACGCGGTCGACGGGATGACGAAGGCACTCGCGGTCGAGTGGGCACGCGAGGGAATCCGTGTCAACGCGGTCGCGCCGACCTTCGTGGACACGCCCATGACACGTCCGATGCTCGCCGACCCGGATTTTCGCGACGAGATCCTCAAGCGACGGCTGCCCACAGGCCAATTGGCGAAGATCGAAGACGTCGCTCGTGCTGTCCGGTATCTGGCCTGCAACGCGTCAGCCAGCGTAACCGGGCATGTGCTCAAGGTCGACGGTGGATGGACCGCCTGGTGAGGGCATCACGACGGCGACCTGGACCCAGCCGCGCTCGGATGATGCTCTGAGCTACGGCCCGCCATTAAAATCCTGCCCTACGGAACCTTGCCGAAGACGGAGTTCAAAGCCAAGCGCGTCGAAGACACGCGGACCTGAGTGGTCCACCGAAGACGTAAGCCGAGCGCACAGCAAGCACGTTCCATTTCAGCGGCTCTACAGCAGGTACTTGGCGACTGCTCGCGAGAGCTCCGTGACCAGCTGCTGTTCGCTAACCGGGCGCCGAGACTCGAAACGAGCCCCGTGTGTGATTCGTCGCGCGGCCGTGCAATAGATCATCCGCCAGGCTATGTCCACGGCCAGCTCAGGATCGGGATGGTCGATGTGGTCCCTGACAGTCAGAATGCCCTCTCTGAATGCGCTCCCGTTCTGCTGCGACTTCTCGGCAGCGCGCTCCCACATCTCCGGATTGAACGGCGCCTGCCGCATGAAGACGCGCAGGGTGTCCGCGTGGGAAAGCATGGTCCGCAGCTCGGCGGCCACCAGTACCTCAATCCGCTCGCGCGGCTCACGACCCTCCAGAGATAAGGCCAGCTCGATTTGGTGAGCTTCCTCTTCCTCGGTCCAGCTCATTGCGCGCTCGTAGATCGCCAGGATCAGCGCCTCTCGATTCGGGACGCGAGCGTAGATCGAACCGATCGAGACCCCGGTTCTCCTACTCACCTCCTGCAGCGTGAATCCCTCGAAACCCTGCTCCTGGAGGACCGCGAATCCTCCGTCGAGGAGCCGCTCCAGTGATTCCTGGCTACGACGTTGGAGTGGTGGGCGAATCAGGGTATCCGGGCCAGACATAGTCTCGATCCTAATCCTTGGAGTGACGGTCCGCCGCACGCAGGCTCACTCTTTGGAGCACCCATTCTAATGCGCCGGTATGCGGGTGTCGATAGCTGACGATCGCAATGCGGTTAGGGAATCATAAGCATTGAATGCCTCGACGCAACGCGAATGAACGTTCGCGTTGCGTCCTGCAAACGTCCGTCACCGTATGTTCTGGGCGGTCGCCAACGAACAATCACCCAGATGGTAGAGGTTTACCACCCGGTGAACTGGCGGTCGCCGTGCCGCCGCACGGCGGTCGTCGACGTCGCCCTCTGTGCTTCAACTGCGTCGATTTCGGCCAGCTGAGAGAGGATTTGTGTCGGCGTGGCCTCCCCGATGACCTTCTGCAGGAATGGCGTGTGATCGAAAAAGAGGTCGCGCACCGGTGCGAGCCAGCGTGGGATTCGGTGAAACATGATCCCGTTCATCCATGCCATCTGGCTGATGGTTGCGGTGTGCTTCTTGCGTCGCTCCTCGTATGCCTGCAGTGCCCCGTTCGTTGCGACTGGGTCTTGCAGGTCGACACGCTCAAGCTCCGCCATCAGAAAGTAGCCATCCTCGATCGACATGCCAGCACCATAGGCTGCGTAGGGGGAAGTTGGATGTGCCGCGTCCCCAGCAAGACTCACGCGTCCCCTGACCCACTGCTTGAGGGGCTTGCGATCGCGAATCTCCCAACGGAACACATGCTCTTCAGGGGTTTGCTCGATCAGCGACGGCAGCGGAGCCGCAAAGCCCTCAGAGAGTTTCAGAGCATGCGCCCGCAGATCGGTAGGTGGAGCTGAATCGGGATCGAACGCCTCGAGCATCCACCACTCGTAGCCGGTCTTTCCTTCATGCACGATCGCTGAGTAGCTTCCCTGCGTACGACGATTGTGGGCGATGATCGCGACCGGTTCCGGTGCGTCGCAGAACATGTAGCCCGCGACCAGATGCAGCTTGTGGTTACGGGTCGGATGATCGCCCCACAGTTCACGGCGAACGATCGAATTGATTCCGTCACAGCCGACCAGCGCGGCGGCTTCGAGATCCGGACGGTTCTCCAGGTGGACCTTGACCCCTTCGGGAGTGTCGGTAAAGCCGGTGACGTTGTGTTCGTAACGAACGATGTGGTCCGGAAGCGTGCCGAGCATCCGCTGGTATAGGCCTGGCCTGAGCAGACCAATGAACCCACCCCCGTATGCGTCCATGACGTCCTGAGGCAGTCGGACCTGCGCCCGCACGCGCCCGTCCGCTCGCCGAAACTCGGATTGGTTCGGCGCCCCAAGATCGTTGATATCGACACCGATCAGCTCAAGCACCTTCTGGGGAGGTGGCCACAGATTCAGGATGTTGCCGGCGGGTCTGACTTGGGGGAATCGTTCGAGGATCGTGACGTTCAAGCCCGACCGGACTCCGGCCAATGCTGCGGCGATTCCTGCCGGGCCGGCGCCGACGATGACGATCAGCGGCTTTGCTGGTGTATCCATTTCCCCTCTGATCGTTCAGCCGGTGGTTTTGGGGAGCCTCTGCACCAGCGCCTGCACGTTGAGCGACTCCACTGCCTCACGTCGGTCAGCTCCGAGCGTGTCCAGGCCCGGCGCTGGATCCGTACCGGTCGGGGGGAACGCGAGATACGGCCAGTCGGTGCCAAACACGACGTGCCCGATGTCGGTGATCAGCTCTGTTGCTGCGAGCGCCGGCGCGTTATTCGCGAGGCCGGTGTCGTAATAGAGTCGGCTGAGATATTCGAGGGCTCCGGCTGGCGCGTTCTGAGCCTGTTCCGGCTCTCGAGCCTCGAGCGACGCGATCCGGTGAGCCAGGAAAGGTATGGCCCCACCGAGGTGTGAGAGCTGAATGCGGATCCTTGGGAAGCGCTCGAGCGCGCCGTTGTAGATCATGTTCGTGACCGCGCGTACGGTTTCGAACGGGAATTCATACAGCCAGACCGGGTGTTGCAACGGTGGCTGGTAGGTAGGGAAGCCGGGATGCACGAACACGTACGCTCCGCGCTCGTCAAGGAGCTCCAACAACGGATCCAGCTCGGCATCGCCCAGGTATACGCCGGCGACGTTCGACAGGAGCATGACGCCGTCCAGGTCGAGTTCGTCGAGGCTGCGTTCGAGCTCGGTGAGGGCGGCGTCGAGGTTCGGCAATGGCAGGGTCGCAAGCCCGGCAAAACTTCCTGGTTGACTCCTTACCAGCTCCGCGATGCCGTCATTCGCGGCGTGTGCCATCCTGACCGATTTGCTGGCGTCACCCATAAATGCCCCGGGAGGGCCGACGGACACGACCGCACCGTCTATCTCGTACTTCTCCATCATGGTCTGCAGCCCCTCAACGGTTGAAGCCGGGAGCGGCAGTGGCCCGAGCATCTCGCGGTATTCCGGAGGATGCACGTGCGCGTGAGCATCGATTCTCACTTGACTGCCCTGCTTCGAAGCTGCCCAGGACGGGCTGGCGCGAGCTCAATCGGATCAACCCCGGCGACGACCGTGTTGGCCAAGGTGCCGATCCCTTCGACTGTCAGCTCGACCCTGTCACCTGCAGCGATCCACGGGTAATCATCTGCGCCGTTTCTGCCGCGGAGCTCGAGCAGCGCTCCGGAGCCGCATGTACCCGATCCCAGCACGTCACCGGGCCGGATCCACGTGCCCCGCGACGCGTATGAGATCAGCTCCTCAAAACTCCAGGCCATGTTGGCGAGCGTGTCGTCCCCGAGTTCACGACCGTTGATCTTCGCGCGCATGTCCAGATCGAGCCGGTCACCAACGCGGTACTGCTCAAGCTCATCGGCAGAGACGATCCACGGCCCCAGGGTGTTCGTGGAGTCCTTTCCCTTGCAAGGACCAAGACCGAGTTTCATCTCGGCGAACTGCAGATCTCTGGCCGACCAGTCGTTGAAGATCGTGTATCCGGCGATGAAGTTATTCGCGTCCTCGGGGCGGATGTTCCGGCCTGCACATCCGACGACAGCCGCGACCTCGAGCTCAAAATCGAGATCTGCGCATCCGGGCGGCACCTCGATGTCGTCGCCGGCTCCGGTGACCGATCCGGGGTTCGAGAAGTAGCAGAACGGCGAGTCATACCAAGCCTGGGGAATTGGCGTCCCCAGCCCGAGCATGATCCCCTCGATGTGCTGCTCGAAAACCGAGAAGTCACGAATGGAGGGGGGCTCGATCGGGGATAGTAACCTGACCTCAGGAAGCGGCGATTCTGCGATTACTGAAGCTGAGCGGGCCCCGCGCGTGAGCACATCGAGGACATCGTCTTCCGGGGACAGGATTCGCACGGTCTGCTCCTCGAAAATCGCGGCATGTGGTGCTCCGTCGTGTTTGACGCGTCCAACTTTCATCGTCTTCTCCCTACTTCTCGACGAACAGCTGTGTCGAACGGAACCCTTCGGTCGCTGCGTCGGTGCTCTCCGGCATCGGCCAGGACTCCATCATTGAGTCGGGCATCGCGACGTTCTTCCAGAACGTTGTCCCACCCTGAGTCGGGTTCCACTTCGTCGCCTGCCAGTCGGGCATCGCGTTGATCCAACCCGGCGCGTTGATCTCGATCCGGAATCCACCTGGCTCTCTCACATACAGATAGGTGATCTCATCGACTCCGTGGATCCCGGGACCGAACTCGATAGGAGTCCCGTTTGCCATGAACACCTCAGCTGCGCGCTCGACGTCGAGGCGCTGATCAACGCTGTAGGCGATGTGGTTCACGCGTCCGCTGAAGCCGAAGTCCGGCACGATCCCCAGGTCGTGGGTTGAACGAATGCCGTTGCACGTCATGGTCGAGAACACGGTGAAGGTTGGCTCTGCATCTATCTGGGCCGTGTGGCGCTGCCCAAGCGTCTTGTAGAAGGCGATGTCCTCATGCATGTTTGGCGAGGCGACCGTCACGTGGTCCAGGTACTTCGCGCACGCACCGCGAGCAGGGAACTTCTGCGGGCGGTTCTGAAAATCAAGTTCGACCTTCTCGGGCGGCGCCTGGTAGAGCTCGGTCTCCCAGAACACCTCGTGGACATGCTGACCAACTGGAGACCTGTACCGAAACGCAGGTCCATGCCCGACTGAGGAGTCGACCCATCCAAGCTCAAGACCGCTCCCCTTGAGACGATCGGCGATCGTCTCAGGGTCCTCAGGACCGTAGGTACGCCAAGCGATGTGCGCTACCTCCGATCGGGGACCTTCGGTGACGACCAGGCTCGAGTGCAACCACTCGGTCCAGCCGCGTAGGTACACCGATTGGCCCTCGCGGGTGGTCTCCTCAAGTCCCAGGACATCGACCATCCACTTCACGGTCTCTTCTGGCTTGGGCGAGATCAGCTCGACGTGAGCCAACTGCGACAGCAGTATCTCTGACATGGGTTTCTCCTCCTCACGACGCTGAAGTCGCCGACAACGCCGTAACCACTACAGCAATAATTGGAACTCGCATTCTGGTTTGCCCGACTGTACGTGAGCACGGCGAATCATGTCAAGGTGTTCCAAACACCAATGCTCCGGCCATTTGGACCGTTCGCAAACCGTGAGTCAGCTGCGGACGGTCTGGCGAGAATTTAGAATGCTTCCTCGCGTAGGCGAGCACGCGGTGCTGCCCGACCAACTGACGTCCGGTGACCTGGCCTTTGGCGGGACGGGTCTTCGCCGGTCCTTGGTGTCAGCGCCGGTTGGTTCTTCGGAGAGACATCCATCGGGAACTGAAACTGTGGTTCTGGTTTGTTAGCACGAGGTTGGGGCAGGCTTAATTGAGGCCATCAGCGCCCGAGTAGCGGGGTAATTGGGCCATTCTGCTCTGGTTGGACGTTGACACGCCTCCGTCTCGATTTAGAATGACCTTTCGCATAGGTGGCCTAGACTCCCACCTGCAGGAGGCGGTAGGAGACCGCGATCCATCGGAGTTCGTGCTTCACGCCGCCCATTTGTTCATCGTTGGAGAGGAGAGTCATGAGGAAACTAATTTCGATGCGACTTGGTCGCGTCGGTGTCGTTTTGTGCGCCCTATTCGCTTCAGTCGGCGTCGCGTTCGCTGGTTCAGCCAGTGCCGCGAAGGTCCGAGCTGCTGCTTCCGGCTGTGGGGCAACCCCGGCGTTGGGCTACCACGATCAGAGCGGTGTTCTGAAGAAGCTGGGCAAGGCGTATACGTCGCAGTTCAACGGTTACGCGACGCCGATCTACAGGAGCGCGTATGCGCATTTCAAGGCGAAGGGCAAGGGTCCGTACACCGTTGGTGTCGCCGTAACAGCAGCCGTCAGCCCGACCCAAGCAGCCCTGATCCCCCAACTGGAAAAGCAGCTGAAGTCGATAAAGGGCGTCAAGAAGGTAGTTCTTCTGACAACTCCACCGACCGGTCTGACGACTCAGATCCAGCAGGTCCATTCGCTGCTCCAGAGGCATGTCAACTTCATCGTTGCTGAGCCGTTGGTTCCGGCGTCGTTCATCCCGTTGGCTAAGGCCGCGAAGGCTGCAGGCATCCCGTTCATCTCGATCATCAACTCCACGCCCTCGCCCGATTCGATCAACATCACCCCGAACTCAGTCGGCGACGCAGTCGTATCTGGCGCGACGCTCGCGAAGAAGATCGGTGGCAAGGGCCTCGTGGTGGGCGTTCACGGCGTGCCCGGCACCGGCGTCGACACCGAGAGCTTCGCTGGTTGGAAGCGTGCCTTTGCAGCCTGCCCCGGAATCACCTTTGACGACTCCGTCGTCGGCGAGTTCCAGCCGCAGGTCGCCGAGGGCGCGATGGTGAGCTACCTCTCAAGCCATCCGCAGCCGATCGCAGGTGTGGTCGAGACTGCCGGAATGACGTCAGGAATCCTGCAGGCGTTCCAGCAGGCCGGTCGTCCGCTCCCGCTCATCGTCGACGCTGGACCCGCCGATGGTGAGCTCGTCTACTTCAAGGCCAACCCGGGCAAGCTCTCGTCAGCGTTCAGCATCACGCCCTCGGGTGTGGTCGGCGCGACGGCTTACACAATCAGGCAACTGATCGCAGGGCACGGCCCGAAGATCAGCGAGCTGGCGTCTCTGAGCGACGTCTTCACGAGCTCGAACCTGTCGAAGTGGATCCCCGCAGGGGCCGGCCCGACGGATGAGACAGTGGTGGAGGGCCCGTGGCTGCCTAAGACGTATCTCGCCAAGCTGTTCAACAAGTAGACCGGTCGCTCGAACCCGCCAGAAGATGGGAGGTTTGGAGCAGCCAGCCGGTGCACCGGCCGCGTCGAAGGAGGCGCGGCCGGTGGTGCCGCTTGTGAGCGTTACTGCCGTGGCGAAATCGTTCGGACCCACGCAGGCGCTGCGCTCGTGTTCGTTCGAGCTTGTGGCCGGTGAGGTACACGCAATCGTCGGGGAGAACGGCTCAGGCAAGAGCACGTTGGTCAAGATCCTGGCCGGCGTTCATAGCCACGACGCTGGCGAGATCCGCGTTGAGGGGAAGCCAATATCTGGCCGACGCTCACCCCGCGCCGCGCAGGAGAGCGGGATCGTGACGGTCTTCCAAGAAGTCCTCGTCGTTGGTCCCCAATCCGTCGTCGACAACGTTTGGCTCGGGGTAGACGGCCTCTTCCGCTCCCCTGTGGCCGAGACGGAACGCAGAAGACGCACCTCTGAGGTTCTCGAGCAGTTGCTGGGCCGGACTCCCGCGCTCGACGCTCTCGTCGAGTCGCTCTCGCTGAGTGATCGCCAGGCGTGCTGCATCGCCCGAGCGTTGGTGCGCTCTCCGCGGGTGCTCGTCCTCGACGAGTCGACCTCTGCGCTGGATGTGGCAACGTGCGAACGAGTGTTCTCCGTGGTCCGCGAGATGTGCGCTCGGGGTGCCAGCGCGATCTTCATCTCGCACAGGATGGACGAGATTGAGCAGCTCGCCGACCGTGTGACGGTCATGCGATCCGGTGAGTCGGTCGTTACGCTCACGCGCGAGCAAGCGAACACCGATCTTTTGGTTAGGCACATGACCGGGGACCAGCACGGTGCATTGGTGACCGACATGACCGGTGCGGCCGAACGGCCGATCGGCGAGGTCCGCATCCGGACGCACGGACTGACGCTCCGCCCCGGGGCGGCCCGGATCGACTTCGAGTTGCGCTCCGGCGAGATCGTTGGCATCGCAGGGCTGGAGGGTCACGGCCAGGACGCGTTTCTCAACGCGCTGCGCGGGGCCGGCGCCGTCTCAGGGACCTTGGTGGTCGATGGCCAAGAGGTGCACTCTCCGCATGAGGCCTTCGGGCATGGCGTCGCCTACGTGCCGAGAGACCGCCGAGCCGAATCGCTGTTTCCAGCGCTGGCCATCAGCGAAAACTTTGCGCTGCCAACGCTTTCGCAGGACACCCGGAGCGGTGTGATCCTGTGGCGCCATGCCGTCTCCCGCTTGAAGCGATACGTCGAGCAGCTGGCGATTCGCATCGGTCATCCGGGGCAGCCGATACCGGTCCTCAGTGGCGGCAACCAGCAGAAGGTGATCATTGCGAGGTGGCTCGCAGCAAACCCGCGCGTGTTGCTGCTCAACGACCCGACCCGAGGCATCGATCTAGGTGCCAAGCGGGACCTCTACGGTGTCCTCGAGCGCCTGGCCTCCGAAGGCGTAGCTGTGGTGATGCTCTCCACTGAGCTCGATGAGCACCTTGAACTCATGGATCGCGTGGTGGTCTTTCGTGATGGTGCGCCGGTCGCTGAGATACCACGGGAGCGCCTGACCCGAAACGGCCTCGTAGCCGCGTTCTTCGGATCGAACACGGAGGATCAGAATGAGTCCTGATCCTGTGCTGAGAGCACTACGCGCGCGGCCGTGGGGGTTCGCGTTGGTCGTGGCGTTGTTGTTGTTCATCGCAAACCAGATCGCGCAGTCCAGCTTCGCGGCCTGGAGCTCCTGGCCCGCAACGCTCGCGGACTTCGCGCCGTTCGCGCTCGCCGCGATGGCCACCACACCCGCGGTCCTGAGCGGCGCAGGGGGAATCGACATCTCGATAGGTCCGCTGCTCAACCTTGTCAGCATCATGGTTGTCGGTGTCCTGATTCCGCATGGAACGGACAGCGTCTGGGTCGACATCCCCTTCGCAATCGCGATGGGAGCATTCGTCGGGGCGATAAACGGCGTGCTCGTCGGCGTCTTCCGGTTCCAAACTGTCCTCGCGACGCTGTGCGGATTGTTCGTGCTGAGTGGGATTGGGTTGGCCGTGCTGCCTAATCCGGCATCGGCCAACGTCGCCTGGCTTACGTCGCTGGGCACCAAGGTCGGGCCGATTCCAGGGGCTCTGCTCCTGCTGATTGTTCCCGTGATCGTGTGGATCGGACTTGGGCGTACCGCATACAGGCGCTCGCTCTACTCCGTCGGCGGCGATGACCTGGCCGCATATTCAGCTGGTGTGAACGTCACCGCCGTTCGGATAATCGCGTACACCCTCGGGGGTTCGTTCGCCGGTCTCGCGGGGATCGCACTTGCTGCCGCGACGCAGTCAGCTGATGCGAGCCAGGCGACCCAGTACACGCTGCCGGCCATCGCTGCTGTCGCGATCGGTGGTACGTCGCTACTCGGCGGTCGCGGAAGCCTCACAGGCTCGGTTCTGGGCGCGGCGATCATGTTCATGATCCAAACGTTGCTCGACGCACTGAACGTCTCGTCCAACTGGCTCCAGTTGATCTACGGCGCGATCCTGCTGGCGGCACTTGTGTTCAGTGCCGTGCTGGCGAAGGAGAGCAGCAGCGTTTCGTCGCACGACGATACGGCGCGAGCTGGCTCGATGGAGGTGCCTGCGGCATGAGCGTCGTCGATGGCGACAGCGTTGCGGCAAACGAGTCGTCGAACCCGCATGCACCCTCGCTCTGGGCCCGTCTGGTCGGCCTCCAGACACGATTTCAGCTGTTTCAGATATTCGCGCTGATCGCGCTCTTCATCTGGGGCGCTGCGACAGTTCCATACTTCTCGTCCTCGGGCAGCATCAAGGCGATGCTCGTGGCCGCCACGTTCCTGGGATTTGCAGGCGCCGGTCAAACCCTTGTTGTGTTGGTCGGCGGTATTGACTTTTCGATTCCGGCCTTCATCGCAGGTGGCTCGATACTTATCTCGCAGCTTTGTGGCACCGACCACTGGGCGCTGATCCCGGCTCTGGCGCTGATCGTCGTGCTCGGCTTCGCGCTCGGCGCAGCGAACGGATACCTCTCCCATCGCTTCAACATCCAGTCGTTGGTCGTGACCCTGGGTATGGCTTCGCTCATCACCGGCGCGCTGCTCGTGTGGACAAAAGGCGCGGCCACCGGGCCGGCTCCAACCTTTCTGGGCAAATTGACGTCCGTCGGCGGAAACACCTTTGGGGTCGGCATCCCTCCAGTTGTTGTTATGTGGGCCGTCTTCGCCGTTGTTCTTGGCTTCGGACTGCGTAGGACTCGATCCGGTCGCCGTCTGTACGCGACGGGTGCGAATCCGGTCGCGGCCGAACTGGCGCTCGTCCGCACTCGCCGCGTCTGGATCGTCACGTTCGGGCTCTCGGCGCTCCTCGCGAGCCTCCTGGGCGTGCTGGTGGCGGGCTACACCGGTTCCGGGAACATCTCCGCCGGCGACCCCTACCTGTTCGAGGGGCTCGCAGCGGTAATCGTTGGCGGCACCGCGTTCGGTGCCCGTGGTGACTACTGGAAGACCGTCCTGGGCGCACTCGTCCTGACGGTCCTGTCGACGGTGTTGGTCGGCAAGGGGTACAGCAGCGCCGACCAACAGATCATTTTTGGTCTGCTGATCCTCGTCGTGGTTGCAGGGTACGGCCGCGGTCCGCGACTGAGCAGCCGCATCTGAAGCAAAGGTCACAGACCTCACCGACAAGGAGAGCCATGCGCATCGTCGATCTTTCGCACACCATCGAGAGCATGCCGAAGGACCTGCCGGAGTTCATGCGCGTGGACGTGAGCTACACAGACCATGCGTTTGGGGCGCGCGAGCTCGAGCACGGATTCAAGGTGCCGGCGCGGCTACTGCGAAACGCCGAGGGCCCAAGCGGTGAACGGCTAACCATTGGCACACACGCAGCCACGCATGTAGACGCACCCTGGCACTACAACTCTGTGATCCAGGACGAGCCGGCACAGACGATCGACCAGCTGCCACTCGAGAGCTTTTTCGCTCCGGGGGTCGTCGTCGATGCCCACGACAAGGTCGACGGCGATGCCGTAACAGTTGAGGAGATGCAGAAAGGGATCGCCGTCGCGGACCACGACCTGAAGGCAGGAGACATCGTGCTCGTCCGGACCGGGCGAGACGTCTTCTACCACGACCCGGACTACATGGTGCGCGGTTGTGGCGTCAGCCCGGAGGCCACACTCTGGCTCTACGACCAAGGGATCCGGGTAATGGGAATCGACGCATGGGGATGGGACGCGCCGCTCGATGTACAGGCAAAGCTCGCCATCGAGCGCGACGAGCCCGGGATCTTCTGGGCTGCACACCAAATCGATCGCCCGTACAGCCAGATCGAGCGCATGACCAACCTGGACGCGATTCCGCCTACGGGATTTACCGTTGCGTGCTTCCCGCTGAAGATCAAGGGCGCGAGCGCAGGGCTGACCCGAGCCGTCGCGATCCTCGATTGACCAGCTCTTGGTCATGTACGACATCGCCAATTCGCCGTCGCCGCTCGACCGGGCTGCTCACTCCGGGCCGGGGTATGGGCTCCGGATCAGATCGGTGGGAGATGGAGAGCGATGGCCGGTGTGAGGACTCAGGTCGGCATCGTGGGCGCCGGCCCCGGGGGGCTGTTGCTCTCGCACCTTCTGGCGGCGGTCGGCATCGATTCGATTGTGCTCGACAGTCGTAGTCGTGCGGAGATTGAGAGCACGGTGCGTGCCGGGATCCTCGAGGCTGGGACTGTCAGAGTCCTGAGCGAGTCGGGCGCCTCTGACCGGGTCATGTGTGAGGGCCATCCGCACCAGGGGATTGAGCTGCGGTTCGACGGTGAGGGCCACCGGATTGATTTTCACGCGCTGGTCGGCCGTGACGTCTGGCTCTACCCGCAGCACGAGGTGCTCAAGGACCTGATTGCGGCACGTCTGGGGGCTGGTCAGGACCTCCGTTTCGGGGTGCGGGCGACAGGCGTCGAGGAGGACGGCAAGCAGGCTGCGATTCAGGCGATCGGTCCGGACGGCGGGCCGCTTCGGATCGAGGCCGACTTCGTGGTCGGTGCGGATGGTTCGCGCAGCGTAGTGCGGGCGGCGGTGACCGGGTCTCAGACGGATGGCTACTTCCGCGAGTACCCGTTCGCCTGGTTCGGGATTCTCTGCGCCGCGCCGCCCAGCGCGCCTGAATTGATCTACAGCAACTCCCCGCATGGGTTTGCGCTGATCAGCCAGCGCAACGAGTCGGTTCAGCGCATGTACCTGCAGTGCGACCCTGAGATGGATCCGAACTCGATCAGTGACGAGCAGATCTGGGCGTCCCTGTGTGAGCGCGTCGCTCCGCACCCGCTGATCCAGGGCGACATCTTCCAGCGTGACGTGCTGCGCTTTCGCAGCTTCGTCGCCAGCAGCGTCCGGCGGGGGAGGCTCGCGCTCGTCGGCGACGCGGCGCACACCGTGCCACCCACCGGTGCGAAGGGGCTCAACCTCGCCGTTGCCGACGTGGTCGTGCTGGCGCAGGCGCTAGACGCGCTGCTGATCGGCGGTGACAGCTCGAGGATCGAGCGCTATCCCGAGATCGCGCTCCGCCGCACTTGGAAGGCGCAGCAGTTCTCGTGGTGGATGACGAGCATGCTGCACTCGCTCCCCGATGCCAGCGAGTTCGACCGCAAGCGGCAACTCGGTGAGCTCTACACCGTCGTGGAATCAGAGGCAGGCCGACGATTCCTCGCCGAGGCTTACACGGGCTGGCCGATACCGGTCTGAAATCGGATGATCGCGACGGCTCGGTTCGACCAGGGCGCGTGTTCTTCGAAGTCGCGCATAGTGCGACGGCGTACCAACCGCAGCTGCATGCTTTGCCAAGGCGACGACCGGACTCGAACCGGTGTAAACGGCTTTGCAGGCCGCTGGATAGCCGCTCTCCCACGTCGCCAGGGACCGGTAGGTTAGCGGGCGTCGGTGCCCGGGCGCGGCTGGACGCCGTCGATCATTCCGAGGGCGCGGGCGACCGGTGCCTGGCGGCGCGTCAGGTTCAATGACTCCGGCGGCAACATTCGCGGGCCCGTGGTGACGCGCGTGGAGGCACGCACCGCACCGGTCCCGGCGACAGCACCTGACACCGGAGCTCACGCCGTCAGCAGCACTCCGTTGCCGCTGGGGTCGCGAACCAAAGTCGAGCCCCCGGGACCGGGCTCGACGGCGATTCCGGCGGCGTCGACGCGAGCGAGCAGCTCCGCCAGCGCGGTCTGGTCGGGCAACCTGACCTCGTACGCACGCAGGCCCACGCTTCCCGGTGTCGGCGCGAGGCGGCCGCGGCTGTTCCAGGTGTTCAGTCCGATGTGATGGTGGTAGCGCCCGGCGGCCACGAACAGCGCGCCCGGATAGCCACGCACCATCACCTCGAAGCCGAGCACGTCTGCGTAGAAGTGCTCGATCTCCTCGAGCTCGGCGACCTGCAGGTGCACATGACCGATGCGCGTGCCCGCCGGCATCAGCGCGTCTGCGCCCAGGTCGATCGGCGCCTCGGCGAGCTCGGCCAGCAGATCATCGAGGTCCAGCGGCAGGGTCGCCATCTCAAGGCGACCCTCGGCGTCGTGGGGCCACTGCGACCGGTCGCGATCGCGATAGATCTCGATGCCGTTCCCGTCGGGATCATTGAGGTAGAGGGCCTCGCTGACCAGATGATCCGAGGCGCCGCTCAGCTGCCAGCCGGCCTGCGCCAGACGCACAAGTGCGACCGCCAGGTCACGTCGCGTCGGCACCAGGATCGCGAAGTGGAACAGGCCCGTCTCGCGAGGGTTGCGGGGTGTCGCGGCGCTGTCGCCCGTGAGCGAGAGGAGGGGCGGCAAGCGCGCCGCCCCTCCCAACAGAACCGAGCCGTCGGCCTGCTCTGAACCGGTCAGTCCCAGCACCCGCTCGTAGAAGGGGCCCGAACGCTCGAGGCTCGGAACCGTCAGATGGACAGCCCCGATCCGGGTATCGGTGGCGATCTGTGTCTGA
This sequence comes from uncultured Conexibacteraceae bacterium, assembly GCA_963848435.1. GTDB lineage: Bacteria > Actinomycetota > Thermoleophilia > Solirubrobacterales > Solirubrobacteraceae > Palsa-465. The sequence continues at coordinate 131,512 of CAWKDQ010000013.1, forward strand.
GTCGTCATCGCGCTGCCCCGAGCCTAGATGGCAGCGACGGCCCGGTGGTGCTCGGCGAGCTCGCGCACGACGTGCTCGAGCTGCTCGAGCACCTCCCGGTCGGTCAGATTGCTGTTCTCGTCGAACTTGTTCTCGTGCGCGCGGGCGACGCCCAGCTCGACGTCGGTCACGCGGGCGCCGGCAATGCCGAGCGCCTTGCGCAGCTGGTCCTGCGCCCACATCCCGGCGTAGTCGGTCTTACTGGCGCCGATCACCGCGACCGGCTTGCCATATAGCGCCGCGTCGGGCCCGTAGGGGCGTGAGCCCCAGTCGACGAGGTGCTTGAGCTGGCCGGGCATCGCTGTGTTGAACTCCGGCGTGGCGATCAGCAGCGCGTCGGCCTCACGGATCATGGCCATCAGGTCCGCGACGCCCGCCGGCCTGTCGTCCTCACGGTCCTCGTTGTAGGGCGCGAGCGACTCGAGTTCGTCGTAGATCTCGATCTCGACCCCGTCCGGGGCGTGGTCCTTGGCAGCCCGCAGCAGGCCCGTGTTGTACGAGAGCCTGCGCAGGCTGCCGGAGATGGCAAGAACCTTGATCACGGCTCAGGCGGCCTTGACCGCCGAGACGCTGACGACGAGCTTGACATCGTTGGCCACCAGGAGGTTCCCGTTCGGGAGGACCTGGTTCCAGTCCAGGCCGAACTCGCGGCGGTCGACCTTGCCCTCGACCTCGAAGCCGATGCGCTCGTTGCCCCACGGATCCTGACCGTTCTCCGCGACCTCACCGATGAGCTGAATCGGCTTGGTCACACCCTTGATCGTGATCTCGCCGCTGAGCGTGATCCTGCCACCGTCGGCGGTGTCGGCGCCGGTAGAGCTGAACGCGATCTGCGGGAACTGGGCGGCGTCGAAGAAATCCGGCGCCTGCAGGTGGCCGTCACGCTGTTCATCGCCGGTGTCGATGCTCGCGACCTCGACCTGGCCGGAGAGTGTCAGTTGGCCGTCGCCGGCCTGCACAGTGCCCTCGAACTTCTTGAAGGCGCCGCGCACAGTGGCGATGCCCATGTGCTTGACCTCGAAGCCCACGTTCGAGTGGGCGGGGTCGACCGCGTAGCTGCCGGCCTGGATTGCGTCTGGGGTGATGGTTGACATCAGAGTCCTTTACTGGGAAGCGGTTGAGCTAACAACTACAAGCTTACACGCAATTTGGTTGATCTGTCAAGTATGTTCGTCGCTGTGGCGCCTCGCCGCTGCTTCGGCGCCTCTCCTGGCGCTCGCGAGGGCCGCGGCCGGCTGTCAGGCGGCGGTGCAGGAGCCGCCGAGACTGGCGCCCGGCAGGCGGCTGAGGAGCCCGGCGAGCTGCGCGAGCTCATCGGGGGTGAAGTGCGTCAGAAAGAGACGCTCGATGCCGGCCACGTGCGTGCAGCCGGCCTGCTTGAGCTTCGTGTAGCCCGTGTCGGTGAGACGAGCGTAGGAGACGCGGGCGTCACTCTGGCAGGAGACACGCTCGATCAGACCCTGGTCAACGAGGCCGTCGATCAGCCGTGTGATGCCGGAGCGCGTGAGCATCGTACGCTCCGACAGCGCCGACATCGGCAGGCGGTGATCATCGGCCTGGGCGAGGTACAGCAGCACCTCGTAGTCGCGGGCTGTCATCCCATGCTGGGCGACCAGCTCGGCGTCGAGCACGCGCACGATCGCCGCGTGGCTCTGCAGGTAGCTCGCGCCACGCCTCGAGGGCCGCGCCGTCCAATCGGGAGGTTTCAGATGCGACTGCCATGTGAACAATGCTAGTTGACGGATCAACCGATGCCAATTTCCCGAGACCGTCACCGGGACGTGATGGCGCCGCAAGCATCTCGCGGCGCGCGGACGTCTGGACTGTGATGGACTGATTGGCATGGCACCGCAAGTCGCAGCGCCTGCGTTTCGCGAGCAGTTCCCGGTCCTCGAGCGCTGGTCCTACCTCAACGCGGGCACCGAGGGCCCGGTTCCGCAGGCTGCGCGCGATGCGGTCAGAGCTCGGATGCACGGTGATCTGATCGAGGGGCGGGTCGGCCCGGCCTACTTCGAGCATGTGCACGATCTGGCGGCGCGTACGCGGGCCGGTTACGCGACGGCGCTCGGCGCCGAGCCGGGGGAGGTGGCGCTGACCAGCTCAACCACCTACGGCGTCAACACCGTGCTAGGCGGACTTCGCTTCTCGCACGGGGACGAGATCCTCACAAGCGACCAGGAGCACCCCGGCTTGCTTGCCCCGCTGCGGCGGGCCCGCGAGCGCGACGGTGTGAGGGTGCGGGTGGTGCCATTCGCCGAGCTGCCTGGTGAGGTGCGGCGCCGATACCAGGCTGATCGCGTGCTCGCACGTCTCCTGGGTCGGCGGCGAGGTGATGGACGTCGCCGCCCTGCGCGCCACCGGCGTCCCGATTCTGCTCGACGCCGCACAGGCGCTCGGCGCGATCCCGGTGGACGTGCATGCGCTCGGAGTCGACTATTACGCGGCCTCGGGCCAGAAGTGGATGTGCGGCCCGGAGGGCAGCGGCGCGCTTTACGTGCGGCCCGATCGACTCGACGAGCTCGAGCCGCCGTTTCCCAGGGTTCACGACGCTGGCCGATCCCCATGATCCGCTCGGTTCGGAGCTTGCAGAGGGCACGGGGCGCCTCGACGACGGCTTCCCGGCGGCGATTCGCAGTGCGTGGGCGCTGGCCTCGATGGAGGTTCTGGCCGGGGCGGGCTGGGAGTGGGTCCAGGAGCGGGCCGCCTCAGGAGCCGAGCTGCTGACCGAACTGCTGCGCTCGCGCGGGCATCAGGTCGCCGCGCGCGGACGCTCGACGCTCGTGTCGTGGCGGGCCGACGACGCCGATGCCGAGGTGGCGCGGCTCATGGCTGAGGGAGTGATCGTCCGCAGTATCCCGTCAGCCGGGCTCGTGCGCGCCTCGGTTGGGGCGTGGACGAGCGAGGCGGAGCTCCATCGCCTCGCCGCCCTGGCTTGATGATCGGTCGCGGGCCGCTCCCCGCGGCGCTCAGACGCGCGCGAGCTGCTCGCTCCAGAGTTCGATCAGATCGGCGGCCGGGCGAGCCTGTGCCAGCCGGTAGGCCTGCCCGGCCCAGAGGTTGATCGCGTCGGCGTCGCCCACCTGGCGCGCCGCGGCGCGCAGGGGAGAGGTGAGCTGGTTCACCTGGGGGTAGGCCGAGGGTGCCAGAGCATCGTGGTCGCGCATGAACCTATTGACGATCCCGCGAGCCCGCCTGCCGCTGAACGCGCGTGTGATGGCCGTCGCCCCGGGCCGCGTCAGCGCCAGCCGGTGTGGCTCGTTGGTGCCGGCCTCCGGGCATAGCATGAAGGCGGTCCCGAGCTGGGCGGCGCGTGCACCCGCAGCCAGCGTGGCGGCGATCCCGTACCCGTCCATGATTCCTCCGGAGGCGATCAGCGGCAAGTCGGTGATCGCGCCGACAAGTTGCAGGAGGCTGAGCAGACCGAGCTCACCAACACCATCGTCATCCAAGAAGCTGCCGCGATGGCCGCCCGCCTCGACGCCCTGGCAGATCAGTGCGTCAGCTCCAGCCTCGAGAGCGGCACTGGCCTCGTCGGGCTCGGTGACCGTCACCCAGACGCTGATGCCGTCGGCCTGCAGCTCACCGATCACCGCGGGCGCGGGACAGCCGAAGGTGAAGGAGACGATCGGCACCCGCAGCTCTCGGACCACGGCCAGCTTCCGATGGAGGCTGTCGTCGTCGAAGTGGGCCTCGCCGAGCGCGACGCCATACCTCGTCGCCTCTGGTTCGATCGCCCGCGCATAGGCGCGGAGCGCGAGATCGTCGATTTCGCGCTCGGTGACTTGGAACAGGTTCACTCCGAACGGATTGCCCTCGACCGCGGCCCGTGTCTGAGCGATGTCGTCCTGAAGCTGCGGCGCCGTGCGGTAGCCGGCCGCAAGGAAGCCGAGGCCACCGGCGTTTGACACGGCAATGGTGAGCGCGGGCGTCGAGGGGCCGCCGGCCATCGGCGCCTGCACGATCGGATGCCTCAGCTGCGGGATCTCGCGCCGCACCGTTGGAATCACATCACACTCGCGCCAACGTCGGTCGATGGCGCTGATCGTCGCGCGGCGGGTTCCGCGCGACGATCAGAGGACGTCTGGTGGACCGTCAGGCGTTCCAGGCGGCCGTCGGCGTCGGGATGGGGGCCGGCCCGCGGTTCATCTCCGCGAGCTCACGCTCGTCCGGCACCAGCGGCACGTCCTCGTGGAAGCGGATGTTCTCGCGATCCTGGACCTTGTGGCGGTAGACGAACAGCAAGAGGGACGCGACCAGGATGCCGACGCCGATGGCGAAGTCCGTCCAGGTGCCATAGCCGTTGAGCTTCGGCGCCAGCGCGCCGACCACCAGGAAGAACGCGTTCAGGACACACAGGAACGCCACCACCGGCAGCCAGCCGTTGCCGAGCTTTATCGGCCGCGGCCAGTTTGGTCGGTCCCGGCGCAGTAACAGGAAGCCGCTGAGGGCGAAGACGTGCGCCAGCACGTACCCGATGTTGCTCATGTAGAGGATCGCCAGGTTGGATTTGATCACCAGCACGAGCACCACGTTGACGAACAGGTCCATTGTCATCGCACGGGCCGGGACGTGGTACCGATTCAGCACCCCGAACTGCTTGATCGTCATGCCGGCTCGGGAGATCCCGAACAGCGCGCGCCCGGCATCCGAGGTCGAGGACGTCATCGACAGCAGCAGGCTGGCGATGATGCAGATCGTAAAGAACGCGGCGGCGCCATGGCCGACGAGCGTGGTCATCGCGGAGGTGTAGAACTGGCCCTCTGCGCTGGCCGGGTTGGCTGCGAGTCCGGAGATCACGCCGTGGGTACCACCCAGGCCGAGCGGCAGCAGGACGCAGATTGTCAGCATGAACATCGAGGCGCTGCGGAGCGCCAGGTGTGTCTCGTGGATCGATTTGTACTCAGGCGCGAAGGTCGCACAGACCTCCGTCCCGTAGGTCGACCAGGCCAGGATGAACATGTAGACGATGGCGAGCTTCACCCCGCCCCAGGGACCGGGGAAGCTCGCGTGGATGTTGGAGGAGGACCAGTCGCCGCTGAAGTACGGGTAGATCACGAACAGCACCAACGGCACCATCAGCAGCGCGGCGCAGGCATAGGTGAGCCACACGGCGTAGCGCAGGCCGAAGATGTTGAAGCCCCACACGAACACGATGCAGCCGATCGCGATGAAGGAGGAGAGCGTCAGCGTGTTGCCGAGGAAGCCGATCGCAAGGTGCGAGTTGGGCCACCACTGGGCGGTCGCGAGGTCGCCGATGACCTTGCCGAAGATCGAGAGCACGACTGACCAGCCGATCCAATAGCCGAACGCCGCCAGCGGGCCGACCAGGGTCGTGTGCTTGCGCCAGCCCTCATGCGCGTACAGCGAGATGCCACCGCTGCGATGGCCGAACATGGTCGCCGGTTCCGAGTAGATCCAGGCCTGGAGCAGGCCGATCGTCGCTGAGGCGCCCCATAGGATCATCGATCCGGCCGCCCCGAAGATCCCGAGCGTGTACCCCAGGCTCCCCAGTAGGAACCCTGGGTTGCAGAGTGCGATGACGAAACCGTCATACCAGCGCAGCGTCTTGAGGAGCTGTGTGTCCTCAACCGTGGCAGTTGCCAATGCTCGTCCCTCCTCGGGGTTGAGACGGGTCGGCGGCTTCACCTCCCGGTGAGGCGCCCGCCGGCGCCATCGCGGGCATTAATACCAGTTTGTACAAACAGGGTCAACGCGATTTGCACAAGTTTGTTCGAATCGGCACGCGGCCGCGTCCCGCGCGTCGGTCGCTCAGGTACCGGCGGTGCTGTCCGACAGCTCCTGCAGGGTGCTGAAGCGGCCGGCGTAGAACAGCAACGGCTGGCCGTCACGGTGGCTGAGGTGCTCGACCTCGCCGATCCAGAGCACGTGATCGCCGGCGGTGTGGATGTCCGCGACGCGACAGCCCACGTGGGCCAGCGCGCCTGAGAGCAGTGGGAACCCGTGCTCCCAGATGAACTCCGGCGCCTTCGCGGCCTCGCGCATGCCGGCGAAGTGGGCCGCGAGGTCCTCCTGTCCCGCGGCGAGCATGCTGATGCCATAGCGGCCCGTTCGCGGCAGCATCTCGCTCATGCGCGACCGGCCCAGCGAGACAAGCACCAGCGGCGGCCGCAGGGAGACCGACATGAATGCGTTGGCGGTCATCGCGTGCACGGTCTCACGGTGTGTGGTCGAGACGACTGTGACCCCGGTCGCGAACCGGCCCATCACCTGGCGCAGCTGCCGTGCGGCTGCCTCAGCCTTGGCTGATCTCGGCGTCAGCCGCGCCACTCCGAGCGGTGCCGCCAGCGGCGCCCCCGCCGGCACGGCGGGCGCCTGTGATTTCCGGCGCTGCTGCGTGGTTGCCGACCTGCTCCGATTCTCGACGGGCGGCGGCATCAGCCCCGTGCTGACCACGGGCGGCGCCACCTTCGCGACCCGCGTCAGCTGCGCGACGCCGCGACGCTCGTCCGAACCCCTGTCGTCGCGCGACTCGCTCATGACCGCGGGCGCTTCTTCTCCGGGTCGTAGAACGGGAAGCGCACGACCGTCGCTGGCAGCCGCTTCTGCAGGCCATCGAGCTTGCCGACCTCAACGTGTGTACCGAGCTCGGCATACTGAACGGCCATCCGGCACAGCGCGATCGAGGAGTGCAGCAGGGGTGAGCGCATGCCGCTCGTGACCACGCCGACGCGCTGGCGATCGACCCAGACCTCGTCGCCGTGCCCGGCCGCCTCGTTGCCCTCGAGTTCGAGACCGACCAGCACGCGCTGAGGATGGGCGTGGCGTTCGATCAGCGCGTCACGGCCGACGAAGTCCTCACCGTCCAGTGCCACCGCAAACCCGATTCCGGCTTCAAACGGATCGACCTGGTCGTCGAACTCGTAGCCGGCGAAGATCAGCCCCGACTCGATCCGCAGCAGGTCGAGCGCCTCGAGTCCGAGCGCCTTGATCCCACGCGGCTCACCCGCCTTCCAGACCGCGTCCCAGACGGCCTCGGCGTCGGAGGGGTGACAGAAGATCTCGTAGCCCAGCTCGCCCGTATAGCCGGTGCGGCCGACAACGATCGGCACGCCGTCGTAGGAGCCGATGCGGCCGACGAGGAAGCGGAACCACTTGAGTTCCGCCAGCGACGGCTGCGAGGGTGGCGTCCACACGAATTCCGCCAGCGCCTCCCGGCTCAGTGGACCCTGCACGGCGATGTTGTGCAGCTGGTCGGTCGTCGGCTTGATCCAGACCCTCAGCCCGAGGCGATCTGCCAGTTTCCGCATCCAGATGCCGTCGTACTCGTCGCCGCCGATGAAGCGGAAGTTGTCCTGGCCGAGCCGGAACACGGTGGCGTCATCGATCATCCCGCCGGCCTCGTTGCAGATTGCCGTGTATACGACCTGACCGACCGACAGCTTGCGGATGTCCCGGGTCACGAGCCACTGCAACAGTGTCTCGGCATCGGGGCCGAGCACCTCCCACTTGCGCAGGGGCGAGAGGTCCATCACCGCCAGGCGCTCGCGGCAGGCCCAGTACTCGGCGATCGCGCCCTCGTTGTTGAAGCAGTGCGGCAGCCAGTAGCCGCGGTACTCGACGAAGCTCCTGGTGAGCTCCGAGGTGCGGGAGTGAAACGCGGTCTCACGTGTCAAGACCGGCTCGGCATCGGCGGTCACGCGGCGCGCGATCGCGATCGAGAACTTGTTCTGCGGCGAGTACACACGAACGTGGACATCGGTCACCTCCCAGGCATTTGACGGGTCGATGTCGTCGGGGCAGGCCGACGATGCGCACACCAGGTCGTCCATCGCGCGCAGCATCACGTAATCACCGGGCCGGGACCACGGTTCGTCGGAGATCAGCCGCATGTTGGAGTCAAACGCGGTGTTGTAGAAGAAGTTGAGCGCCTCCCAGCCTCGGCGCGGGGGGACGCCGAACCCCTCGAGCGCGCCGTTGAAGTTGTCGGTGCAGTTGACGTGACCCGGGTAGCCGAGGTCCTCGTAGTATTTGGCCTGACAGGCGAGCGCGAACGTGTCGTGGCGCCCGACCGTATCCTGCACGACCTCAACCAGCGGGTTCATGTCGAGGTCGTAGAACTTGCCGTGAAGGCCAGGCTGCGGGTAGGCGTTGCCCATCAGCGTGCGCGTGACGGTCGCATCGAGCCCGCGCTCGAGCCCGCGCTCGAGCCCGCCGCGGTGGAACGCCAGGAAGTCTGAGCACTGCTTGCCCTGTACGTCGATCACCTGGATGTACTCGCCGGCCCGGACCTCGTAGCTCTGGGCGCTGGCGGCGTCGATCCGCAGCTCGAAGCGCGGCTCCGCGAGCGGCGGTGGCAGCTCGGAGGGTTCGCGCCCCCGCGGTGTGGCCCGGCGCACGAGCAGCTGCAGCTCGGTTGCCGGGGCCTCGCCGTCGATCACCCGGCCGCCGGGCGCGGCCACGACGACGGTGGTCTTACCCACCGCCGTCAGCGTCAGCTCGCTGCCCGGCGCCGAGTCCGGGCCGAAGAGCCGCGTGCACCGAGCCTCGCTGACCTTCAGTCCACGTGCAGACAGAGCGGCGGCCAGCGGGCCGCCGCGACGGATAACGGACGCATCTGCGTCAGGCGCAGCTCCGAGCGGAGCGCCTATCGCTGTCAGCTCAGCGACCTGGCCGCCGTGGCGGTCGATGACTCGCAGCTCGTCGTCGCCTCCGAGCTCGACCACCGTCGCGCCCCCCGGCCGAACCGGGTGCAGCTCCAGGGCCGGGTCGGAGCTCAGGAGTCCGCTGGAAAGCAGCAGCGGGGGGTCCGCGAAGCTGGTCATGGGCTGGCCCGCCCGGCTACCTCACGCTGAGGCCTTGTCGACCTGCGCGAGCAGCTCCTCCGCGAGCTCGCGCTTGCCCGCGTCGTCGAGCTTGCGAACCTCGTTCTCGACCGCGCGGCGGTTGTATGTCTGGTTCCAGTAGTCGAGGCTGTCGAAGCCGAGCAGCGCAGCCTTGCCGACGAACTGGCGCAGGACCTCGTTGGTCGGGCCCATCACCCAGCCCGCCTTGGCGTCGCGGAGGTAGCGTTCGAGCTCCATGTCGCGCTTGTAGCCGCTGCCGCCGGACGCGTGCAGCATTTTGTCGACGACGTGGGCTGTGTTCTTGGCTGCTTCGAACTTGATCTGCCAGGCCCAGTGCAGGTAGTTGGCGCGGGCCAGCTCACCCGGAGCGATCCGCTTCGTGTTGTCGTCGGTGACGTCGTCCATCGCGCGTGCGACTGAGAAGCCGAACAGGCGGCAGGCGTTGGTGTCCATGATCGCCTCGCCGACGTAATCCTGGATCGTCGGATAGTCGGCCACGCGCAGGCCCACATCGACGTGGCGCTTGCGGGTGGTCTGGCGCTTGGCAATGTCGATCGCGCCGAGCGCGAGGCCGTTCCACACCGCCGAGGAGCCAACCAGGAAGAACGGGTCGACGGCCTCGTCGTTGGAGGCGGCGCCGTCGCCCTCGGGCCCGACGATCTGCGTGGCGGGGATCTCGACGTCGTCGACCTGAATCGGGCCTGACTGGTTGCCGCGCAGCCCGAGCGCGTCCCAGGTGGAGGGCTGCGACTTGACGTGCTCACCGTCAATCACGAACACGGAGAGGTCGTCATAACCGCTGAAGTCGGGGCTGGTCGTCTGCACCACGTAGAAGTCGGCGAAGCCGCCGGAGGTCGTCCAGGATGCCTTCTTACGCACCCGGTAGCCGTCCTGCGTCCGATCAGCGCCCGAGGAGATCGGGTACCAGAAGTGTGATCCGGTCTCAGGGTCGGAGTAGGAGAGCGTCCCGATCTTCCCGCTGCGCAGCGGGCGGATGTATTTGTCAATCAGCTCGTCGGTCGCCCGCAGCATGATCGTTGAGACGGCGCCGATGTGCATCACGTAACACATCGCGGTCGATGCGCAGCCGTAGCGCGCGATCGTCTCGCAGGTCATGTGGAAGGCGACGTGGTTCTCGCCCAGCCCGCCGAACTCGGTCGGGACCGTCAGCCCGAGGAAGCCGTGCTCACCGAGCAGCTCGAGGTTCTTGCGCGGATACTCGAGGTTGTCATCGGAGATCTTGGCGTTGGCTCGCATCTGCGTCTGGCAGAGCTCGATCAGAAGCTCCTGAAGCTCACGTTGACGATCGGTCAGCACCCAGTCCGGGTCCCACTCATGGCCGAGGCCCCAGAAGGGTTCCCCATTCCACATCTTCTCTGCCATTCGCTCCTCCGGAGGTTGTGATGCTCGCCACTATGTGGCACGTAGACTAAGCCCTTATAGCGCCCTATACAAATATGTTCAAATGATCTCAGGAAGCAGCCACGCGACCCGTCCGCTGATCGGCGTATCCGTCAGCATGCACGACTTTGGCGATTATGGCGGGGTCGGCGTGCAGCGCCCGGTCTACGACGCCGGGGGCATGCCGGTGATGCTCGCGCAGTTGCCCGAGGCGATCGAGCCTGCGCTCGCGCGCATGGATGGCCTGCTGCTTGCTCCGGGCCGCGACATCGACCCTGTTCACTACGGCCAGGAGCCCGATCCGCTGCTTGCCGCGACCGAACCCCGGCGCGACGCCTTCGAGCTCGAGCTGGCCCGGGCCGCGATCGCACGGGGCCTGCCGATCCTGGGTATCTGCCGGGGTATGCAGGTCCTGAATGTCGCCCGTGGCGGCACGATGGTCCAGGACGTGCGCCTGCATGACGCGTGGCGTGAGCACCCGTCCGATCCCGGTTGGCTCGCCTGGAAGCGGATGGAACTGGTCGCGCTCGGCCGGGACTCGCCGATCCCGGAGCATCCGCGCCATCCGATCACGATCGCCACGCCGAGCATCCTCGCGACCGCGCTGGGCAGTGAGACCGCGACGATCAACTCGTTCCACCACCAGGCGCTGGGCGAGCTGGGAGAGGGTCTGCGGGTGACGGCGGAGGCTCCCGACGGCGTCGCCGAGGCGATCGAGCTCGACGGCGCGGAGGTGCTCGGAGTGCAGTGGGAGCTCCAGGAGGAGTGGCGCATCGATGTGCGCTTCAGGCGAGTCTTCAGTTGGTTCGTCGATGCTGCTGCGCGCGTAGCGGCGACTCACGTTGCGCCGATTCAGGCCGTGGCGACTCAGGTTGCGCCGACTCTGGTTGCGCCGACTCTGGTTGCGCCGACTCGGGTTGCGCCGACTCAGGCCGTGGCGGGCTCGGGGGCCGGGGGTGGGGAGGCCGGGGGTGCGGGGGCGGCCGCACTTCGCCCTCCGGCGCTGCGCCGGTCCTGACTCCGACCGGCCTGACGCGCGGCGGTCAGGAACGCCTCGACCAGGGGCGCCTGCTCCTGCGCGCGCGTGACGGCGATCAGCTCGGTGTCAGGGGCGCCCGCGAGCTGCCGGTAGGCGACCCCCTCGAGGCCGAGATGGGCGACTGAGGCCGGTACCGGAGAGACGCCGATGCCGGCCGCGACGAGGCCGATGATCGTGGTCATCTCGGGCGCGTACTGCGCCACCTGGGGCGAGCGTCCGGTCGCGGCGAGCTCGCCGATCAGCAGATCGTGAAAGCCGGGTGCCTGGATCCGCGGGAACAGCACCAGCGGCTCGGAGGCAAGGCGCCGCAAAGGGATCCTGCGCAACTGCGCGAGCGCGTGGCCGCTGGGGACGGCGGCGATCGTCCGCTCACGCAGCACGAGCTCGCTGTGCAGCGCGGCGTCGGGCTCCATCGGCGGGCGCACCAGGGCGACGTCGAGCGTGCCGCTTCGCAGCAGCCGCAGCGCGTCGATCGTGGAGCGCTCGCTGAGCTCGACCTCAACTCCTGGTCTCGAATCCGTGAATGCCTGCACCGCCGCCGGGACGATCGACAAGAGCGCCGAGCCCACGAAACCGACCCGCAGCACGCCCGCGCTGCCGGCCGCGAGTGCCCGCGCTGTCGACACGGCAACGTCAAGCTCTGCCAGCACCCCTCGCACATCGCGCAGGAACGTGGCACCGGCGGGGGTCAGCGCGACCCGCCGGCGCGAGCGCTCGAGCAGCCGGCATCCGAGCTCCTGCTCGAGCGCGGCGATCTGCTTGCTGAGCGGCGGCTGGGAGATATGCAGCCGGGCAGCGGCACGCCGGAAGTGGAGCTCCTCGGCGAGCACGACGAAGTGGCGCAGCTGGCGGAGCTCCATGCTCTGTGATTCTAATAGCGAATCAAACGTTGACAACTTGATATTGGACAGGATCAAGCAGGCCGGTTAGGTTGCCGCCATGTCGTTCACCCTGGAGTGCCCGAATTGCGGCGTGCGCGAGGTGACGGACTTCGGCTACGGCGGCGAGATCTCCGTCCGCCCCTCCGAACGTCCGAGTTTCCGTGAGCTCAACACGTACAACTATTTCCGCGTCAATGTCGCCGGTCTCCAGCGCGAGTGGTGGTATCACCGCTCAGGCTGCCGCGCCTGGTTCATAGCCGAGCGCGACACGACCACCAACGAGGTGAAGTCGGTGTCACTCCCATGACCCGCCTGCAACCACAGCCCGGCGAGCGAATAGATCGCACGCGGACGCTGACTTTCACGTTCGACGGCAGGAAGATCACCGCCTACGCCGGCGACACTATCGCCTCCGCGCTCTATGCCGCGGGCCAGCGCACCTTCAGTCGCTCCTTCAAATATCACCGCCGTCGCGGACTGATGTGCGCCTCTGGCCAGTGCCCCAATTGCATCTGTGCGGTCGACGGCAGCCCGGGCGTGCGCGCCTGCACCGAGCCGGCGCGGGAGGGCATCGAGGTCACGCACATCAACGCCAAGCCCTCACTAGAGTTCGACGCGATGCGCGCGACCGACCTCTACGGCAGTCGCTTCACGCCGCCCGGCTTCTACTACAAGACGTTCATCCGCCCGCGGCGTCTATGGCCGCTGTACGAGAAGATCCTGCGAAACGCGGCCGGGCTCGGCAAGCTGCGCGAGTTTCAACCCGAGCGCGAATGGCGGACCGAATACCGCCGCCGTCACGCAGACGTGCTGGTCACCGGTGGTGGCGTGGCCGGACTGCACGCGGCGATCGCTGCCGCCGGCCTGGGCGCAGACGTCGTGCTCGTCGATGAGGGACCCGAGCCAGGTGGCCAGGGACTGCTCGAGGGCCGTCCGCCCGAGCTGATGGCGCTGGTCGAGTCTGCACGCGCCGCAGACGTCGAGGTGATCGACCGCGGTTCGGCGCTCGGTTACTTCGATGGCCTCGTTCCGGTCTGGCAGAACGACACGCTGCACCAGGTACGCGCCGCAGAGCATGTGTTCGCGACCGGCGCGATCGAGCAACCGCTCGTGTTCGCCGGCAACGACCTGCCGGGCGTGATGCTGGCCGGCGGCGCCCGCCGGCTGCTCTCCAACTACGGGGTCAGCCCCGGCCAACGAGCGGTGGTGGCAACCACCTCCGATCGTGGCATCGCAGCCGCGGCAGCATTGCGCGCCGCCGGCGTCCAGATCGTCGCGGTCGTCGACCTGCGCCCGACCGAGAGCGACGCGGCGGCAGCGCTCAGGGCAGGCGGCGTTGAGCTGCTGAGCGGATACACCGTTGTGGCCGCCGGCGGCAAGAAGCAGGTCGAGAAGGCGACCGTAGCGCCGACCGGTGCGAGCGGCGCAGCCGCCGAGCGCAGCTTCGATTGCGACCTCGTGATCGTCTCCGGAGGCACGATTCCGGCAAGCTCATTGCTCTTGCAGGCCGGCGCCACCACCGCCTATGACGACGGGCGCGGCCATTTCGCGCTCGACTCCCTGCCCGTTGGCGTGCACGCGGCCGGTGAGGTCGCAGGTGCCGACAGCGCGCAGCGCGCTGCGTGGTCCGGTGAGCTCGCGGGGCTGCGGGCGGCCACCGCCCTGCAACTCGGCACTGAGCAGGTGGCTGCGCGGGTGGCTGAGCTCGAGCGGCTGCTCGACGGCAGCGAGGCCGAGCTGGTGGCGGTCGCCCCTCCGGTCTCGGGCGAGAAGCACGGTAAGTGCTTCGCCTGCTTCTGTGAAGATGTCACCAGCAAGGACGTTCACCTCTCGATCGAGGAGGGCTATGACTCGATCGAGCTCTCCAAGCGCTACACGACGGTTACGATGGGCCCATGCCAGGGCCGCATGTGCCAGCTCCCAGCCGTGCGGCTGATGGCGCAGGAGACCGGACGTAGCCTCGGTGATGTCGGCGTCACCACCGCGCGCCCTCCGTGGGTCTCGGTGCCGATGGGCATTCTCGGTGGTCGCCCCGTCGAGCCGGCCAAGCGCTCACCGATCCACCCGCGCCACCGCGAGCTGGGCGCCAACGTCAAGTGGGCCGGAGACTGGCGCCGACCCTACGACTACGGCGATCCGACCGGTGAGGCGCTGAACGTCAACCGCGCCGCCGGTCTGATCGACGTCTCGACACTCGGCAAGCTGATCGTGCGCGGGCCTGAGGCGGGCGCGTTCTTGGACCGCCTCTACCCCAACCGGTTGTCGAATCTGGCACCCGGCCGGATCCGCTACGGGGTGATCAGCTCCGACGCCGGGCGCATCGTCGACGACGGCACCGTCTGTCGGATTGACGAGGACACCTTCTACGTGACGACAACATCGGCCGGAGCCGGGGCCGTCGACGAGTGGTTCTCGTGGTGGCGAGCGGCCTGGAACACCGACGTGCTGCTGACCGACGTCACTCAGGGCCTGGCCGCGATAAACCTGGCGGGTCCGCGTGCGAGGGAGATCCTGGCAGCCGCGACCGACCTCGACTGCTCGCCTGAGTCGTTCACGTACATGGACGCCAAGCAGGGACAGATCGCCGGGGTCGAGTGCCTGATCCTGCGGATCGGCTTCGTTGGTGAGGTCGGTTATGAGATCCACTACCCCGCCGCCAATGGCCAGCATGTCTGGGACGCGCTGATGGAGGCCGGCCGCGACCATGGTCTGCGCCCGTTCGGCCTCGAGCCGCAGCGGATTCTGCGCCTGCAGAAGATGCACATCATCGTCGGTCAGGACACCGACTCGGAGTCGACTCCGTACGGCGCTGCGATGCCCTGGGCGGTCAAGCTCGACAAGGACTCGGACTTCATCGGTCGCTGGGCGCTCGAGCACTACGCGCAGCAGACGCCGACCACGATGCTCGTAGGCTTCACCTTGGCCGACGGCCAGGTTCCGATCGAGGGGTCGGTGATCCTCGACGAGGCCGGCAATCCCGCTGGGCAGGTGACCAGCGCGCGTCACTCACCTGTGCTGGGACGCACGATCGGCATGGCCTGGGTGCCGGAGGTCGTAGCACACGACGGCGCCACGGTGACGATCTCCGATGCCGGCAAGCAGATGCGCGCGGCGATTCAGACGCGTCCGTTCTACGACCCCGACGGGGAGCTGCTGCGCTCGTGAACCTCGACTTCCTGACTCCGGCGACAGCCGGCGAGGGCCTCGCGCACTCGCCGATGGTGCAGCAGAGCCGAGCTGCCGGAATCCGCTTTGAGCAGCGTGCTGGCTGGGAGCTTGCCGTTGAGCACCCTCAGGGTCCCGAGACGGTCACCGATACGGTTGGTTGGGCCGATGTCTCACACCTGCCGAAGCTCGAGCTCCAGGGTGAGTCGGCGGCGCTCGACGCCGCGGCCGGCACGGCGCTGCCATTCAGTGAGGCCGTGCGCCTCGGTGATGCATGGTGGTGCCGGCTTACGCAGACGCGTGCGCTCGTGATCGGTCAGTCACCGCTGGCGACCGCGACCTCGGGGCTCGCGACAATTGATGTGACCAGCACATTCGCGGCAATGACAGTGGTCGGTCTCGAGGCGCGGGAGACGTTCGCGCGGTTCTGCGCGATCGACCTGCGGCCGCGCGTGACGCCTGTGCGGGCGTTGCGGCCGGGTTCGGTGGGCCGCCAGCCTTCGATTCTGATTCGCGAGGGCGAGCAGCGCTACCTGTTCCTGTTCGGCTGGGCCACCGCGGAGTACATGTGGTCGGTGGTCGCCGACGCCGGCACGCACCTCGGCGGGCACCCGCTCGGGGTGGATCAGTTGACAGCCTTCCCGATCAGCGAGGCAGCCGATGCGTGAGATCTTTCGTCCGGGGCGGATGTGGCGCCGTCAGGCCGAGCTCAAGAGCTCCTATGACGTCGTGATCATCGGCGGCGGCTCCCACGGGCTCGCGACCGCTCACTACCTGCGCGACCACGGGATCAAGGACATAGCGATCCTCGAGAAGCGCTACATCGGCTCGGGCGCTGCCGGCCGCAACACCACGATCCTGCGCTCCAACTACAAGACGCCGGAGGGTGCGCGCTTCTACGATGCCAGCGTCAAGCTCTACGAGGGTCTCTCAGAACAGCTGAACTTCAACCTGCTGTTCTCGCAATGCGGACACCTGACGCTGGCCCACAGCGACCGCGCGATGTTCGTGATGGCCAACCGGGCGGAGGTCAACCGCCTAAACGGCATCGACAGTCGCCTGATCTACCCGGATGAGATCAAGCGGTTGGCGCCGGCGATGCAGGTCGACAACCCGAACATGACCTATCCGGTGCTCGGAGCGCTCTACCACCCGCCCGGCGGGATCATCCGCCATGACGCCGTCGTCTGGGGACTGGCGCGCTCGGCCGACCGCGGTGGCGCCGAGATCCATCAGAACACCGAGGTACTGGGGATGGAGCGCAGCGGCAACCGCATCACAAAGGTGATCACCGACCGTGGCACCATCAACGCCGGTCAGGTGCTCAACTGCACAGCCGGATGGAGCACGCTGATCTGCGACATGGCAAACGTGCCGCTGCCGATCACCACCCACATCCTCCAGGCCTGCGTGACCGAGCCGATGAAGCCGCTACTGGACGTCGTGATCGTGAGCTCACAGATGCACGTCTACGTCAGTCAAACCGATCGTGGAGAGTTCCTGATGGGCGCCGAGATCGAGCCGTGGACCACCTACCGCATGCAGGGCACGCTCAACTTCCTGCAGGACGTCACCAGGCATGCGCTGGAGCTGTTCCCGCAGTTCGAGCGCGCGCGGCTGCTGCGCAGCTGGGCGGGACTGTGCGACCTCAGCCCGGACTACAGCCCGATCCTTGGCCAGACCGAGGTCGAGAACTTCCACGTCAGCGCGGGCTGGGGCACGTACGGCTTCAAGGCCGCCCCGATCGTCGGCAAGACGCTGGCCGAATTGGTCGCGACCGGGCGCCAGCCGGAGCTGATCGAGCCCTTCAAGCTCGAGCGCTTCTACGAGGATCAGCTCGTCTCCGAGCTTGCCGCGGCCGCCGTCAGCCACTGACGGCTCTGGCTGGAACTGCTAAGCGAGCGGCGCCTGCTCGCCAGTGGGGCTCGGCGCTGCGTCACCGGCCGGGCAACTAGCACAGGAACCGTCCGGGAACATACGATGTGCGCATGGCCACTGTGTCTGAAAGCGGTGCGCCGCATGGCGGCGATCAGGACGGGCGCCCGTCGCTGGTCGACGGCGCCGAGCGGGCGCTGCGTGACTGGCTGGCGCCCGGGCGTTACCGCCAGGGCGACCGGCTGCCGCCCGAGCAGGAGGTAGCCACGATGCTCGGCGTCTCCCGCGGCACGCTGCGCAGCGCCCTGCAGCGCCTGGAGGAGACCGGGGAGATCGCCCGGCGGCAGGGCAGTGGCACGTTCGTCGGCCGCATGGCGGTGCCCAGCGCCTTCGACGAACGGCTCGAGCGGCTGGAGCCCTACTCGTCTGTCGCAGCGCGGCGCGGAGTCGTCCTGACTGCGGTCGACGTCGGGGTCGAGTGCCGGCCTGTGGGCACCGACGTCGGTGCGGCGCTGGGGCTCGAGCCGGGCGTGGGAGCGATGACGATCACGCGCACGCTGATCGCCGACGGCGAGCCGGTGGCATCGATGTTCGACGTCGTCCATCCCGCGGTCACGCTCCCGGATGCCGAGGCGCTATCGGTGAGCGTGGCCGCGGGCAAGATGGTGCTTGACGTGCTGATCGCGGGCGGCGTGCCGGTCACCTATGCACAGACCCGCGTGATGCCGGTGGTGCTGACGTCACGCGGTCGTGCGGGAAGGCAGCTCGGCATCCGCGGCACCGCCGCCGGGCTCGAGCTCGAGGAGCTCATCTTCGCGGGGCGCGATGAACGCGTCGCCTACAGCCGTGACCTGTTCGCGCCCGACTGGCTCAAGGTGATGGTGATGCGCTCGCTCGACGCGCCGCGTCCGGCGCGCGTCACGTCCAGGCAGGGTGCAGCCAGGCGCGGCGGCGCCGGCGCCGGCGCCGGGCGGAGCCGGAACAGCAACGGCCGATGAACCCCCCCGGGCCAGACGGCGCGGGTCGTTCGGTTGGCGCGGGTCGTTCGGTTGGCGCGGGTCGTTCGGTTGGCGCGGGTCGTTCGGTTGGGTCGGTCGCGCGGGCCACGCAGTTGCTGGATGCGCTGGCGGAGAGCGAGTCCGGTCTTGGCGTGAACGAGTTGGCGCGGCGGATCGGCGTCAATGCCAGCACGGCCTCGCGACTCTTGTCCACGCTCCAGGAGGCCGGCCTGGTGACGCGCACGCCCGGCGGGCCCTACCGGCTCGGTCTGCGGCTGGTCACACTCGCCGAGCACGTGATCGCACAGCTCGACGTCCCGCGGCTCGCCCGGCCGCGGCTGGCCCGGCTGGTCGAACAGACGGGGGAGACCGCGACGCTCTCGCTGCCGGGCGATGATGAGGCGGTCACGGTCGATTTCGTTCCCTCACCCTCGAGTGTGGTCAGTCTCGCCCGGGTCGGCAGGCCGAGCGTCTCCCACGCCACCGCCGCCGGCAAGGTGATGCTCGCCTTCGGCGGGCCCGGGGGCACGCAGCGCCCGCTGCCGCGCACGCTGCGCGGCTACACGCCGCGCACCCTGACCGAGCCGGAGGCGCTCGCGGCCGATCTGGCCGCCGTCCGCCGGCAGGGGTTCGCCGAAGCCGTGGGCGAGCGCGAGCCGGACCTGGCCGCGCTGGCCGCGCCGGCGTTCGGCAGAAGCGGCGAACTGGCGGCGATAGTCGGGCTCCAGGGCCCCGCGTCGCGACTCCCGGCTGTCACCCGCAGGGCGTTCCGTGAGCCACTGCTCGAAGCTGCCGCCGAGCTTGGTCGCAGCCTCGGAGGGGCGGGCGGGGTAGACGGCGTCGGAGGGGTACACGGCGCTGCAGGGGGTACGCGGCGCTGGAGGGGGTACCGTCACGCGGCGCTGGAGGGGGTACGCGGCGCTGGAGGGGGTACGCGGCGCTGGAGGGCCGATCATCGAGGGGCCAAAGGGTGAATAATTCACCATTTCGGCCCCGGGCTCCCGCGCGGAAGCTCGGAAGCTACGGGAGTTTGGGGGCATTTCTGCCCCCAAACTCCCGTAGCCTCCCCGGCGGACGCGGTGATCGGGCCGCGGGCGAGGCAGCGGCGAGCCCGGCCAGAGCTCAGCTCCAGGGGTATGGGCTGTGTGAGACCGGATGCAGGTCGCCGGTCGCGAAGCGCTCGTAGCGGAAGGGGTGTAGCAGGGAGGAGTGCTCGCCCTGAATCACCCGTGCGACCTCCTTGCCCACGGCGATCATCTTGTAGCCATGGTTGGAGTCGGCGATCACGTACGCGTTGGGGCGCATGTAGTCGAAGACGGGGAAGTTATCGACGGTGAACGCGCCGACGCCGCCTGAGCGCACCTGGCGGTAGCGCTCACGGGCGCCCTCGAACCGCTTCAGGCAGTGCGAGAGCGAGGAGGACCACATGTCGGGGAAGCCCGCGTCGACCGTGCCGGTGGGGTAGGGGTCGACGGTGAAGCTGTGACCCTGCGGGATCGGTGCCGCGCCACCCTGAATGCTGTCTCGGTCGGGCTTGAAGTAGACGCCCCAGGCCTCGTCTGTGATCAGCCTGCCGTCGTCTGTGCGCAGAGGCTGATCGGAGTCGACGTGCAGCACGGGGGAGGTGGTGCCGTCGTCGGTCACGAAGATCGCGGGGTCGAACGCCGCCTCGCCCTCCTGCAGGTACCAGTAGGTCCACATCGGCTGATCCGTGACCGTCGTGCCGTCAGGCTGGCTGACATCGAGCCGGTCAGGCAGACCCAGCATCTCCCACAGCGAAGCGACCCAGGGCCCGACGGCTACGACCACCTGATCGACGGCGATCGTGCCGGCGCTGGTGTTCACGGCCGTGACCGCGTCGGAGTCGTCGAACTCGAAGGAGAGAACCTCAACGCCTGTGGCGATCTGCGCCCCGGCTGCCTGCGCCAGGCCGGCGAGCCCGAGCATCGATTCCCTATTGAAGCCGTAGCCGCCGGCGTGCTCGTGCAGGCACACGCTAAGACCGGGTGCGCGCCAGTCGTGGTAGAGCGAGCGCATGTGCGCGGCGACCTCATCGACGCCGACATGCAGCTCCGACGGGTAGCCGATGCGCTGCTGGCGCTCGAAGACCGCGATCAGGTCCTCCTCCTGGGCGTGAGGCCCGAGCGCGATGTAGCCGCTCGGGTGGAAATGCAGTGCTTCAGACTCGGACTCCCAGACCTCGACACAGGCGGCCATCAGCTCCTGCATCGCCGGCTGGAAGTAGTTGTTGCGGACGATCCCGCAGGCGATCCCGGAGGCTCCTGCGCCGACATCGGCCTTGTCGACCACGAGCACCTGACGTCCTGCTCGGGCTAGGTGCCAGGCGGTCGACAGGCCATGGACGCCGGCGCCGATCACCAGGGTCTCGGCGAAGGCGGGAACTTCGGTGGTTGGCATCAGCGAGCCTCCTGTGGCATCAGTGCGTTGCCGAGTGCGCAATAGCAATGGGCGTAGCGCAATAGTGTAACAAACCCCGATCCTGCCACGTTGCGACAGCTAGTTGCACTTGATATAAAGCCGCGTGTACCAATTTGTCCAGTCGGGCAGCGACCGCGGCGTAAGGAGCGAGAATGGCTGTAGACGGGAACACGCAGTTCGGAGGCGGCGTTGACACGGTGCTTGCGAGCCCGCGTATCGTGCCGGCGCCAGCAACGCTCGAGGAGGCGCGCAACGCGCCAGGTCGCGCCGCGAAGATAGAGGAGCTGACGCGGCGAATCGAGGCGGAGGGGATCAAGTACGTCTTCTTCCAGCAGGTATCGATCACCGGCAGGGTGATGGGGAAGGGCGTCGTCTCCTCATTCTTCCCACAGGTGGCCGAGAAGGGCTACCAGCTCGTCTACGGGGCCACCGCAAATCTCTTCACCGACCGCTACGGGAACTACATCGGATTCGGACCCGAGGAGTCGGAGCTGGCGGCAATCGCGGACCTCGACACGTTTGCGGTGCTGCCGTGGGACAACCGGGTGGCGCGGGTGTATTGCGACTGTTATGACACCGAGACCGGTGAGCTGCTCGACGCCGACCCGCGCCAGAACCTCAAGCGGATCGCCCACGACTTCGAGGAGGAGCTCGGGTTCCAGTTCCTGATCGGAATCGAGCCCGAGATGATGTGGCTGCGCAAGCCGCGGGAGGGCGAGGTGCCGACCGGCGTGACGAAGCCCTACTGCTACCACATCCATCAGTTCGAGGAGCTGCGGCCTGTGCTGCTCGACGTGGTCGATTACGGTCAGGCGCTCGGACTCGACATGAGCTACGGCGATCACGAGGACGCGCCGGGTCAGCTCGAGCTCAACTTCCGCTTCGACCGGCCGCTGCGGACCGCCGACAACATCACCACCTACCGCCAGGTGTGCGCCGCGGTCGGGCGCAAGCACGACCTGCTGCCGACCTTCATGCCGAAGCCGTTCACCGGTGTCTCGGCAAACGGCCACCACCATCATTTCACGCTAGTCGACGATCAGGGCAACAACGTCTTCTACGACCCTGACGGTCCCGCCAAGCTCTCGACGTTCGCCCGTCACTTCCTCGGTGGCATGCTCGAGCACTTCCCGGCGCTGATGTGCGTCGGCAACCCTACGGTGAACTCCTACTGCCGCATGTGGGACACCGGGTTCTGGGCGCCGATCTACAAGAACTGGGGCTGGCAGAACCGGACCACCACCGTTAGAGTCGCCTCCGGCGGGCGCTTCGAGTACCGCGGTGTGGACTCCTCCTGCAACCCGTACCTGACCGTCGCAACGCTGCTGCGCGCCGGTCTCGACGGTGTGCGTCGCGAACTAGATCCCGGGCCGCCGCAGCAGGGAAACACCTACGAACTGCTCGAGCAGGGCGCCCAGATCGAGAAGGTGCCTGACAGCCTGGGTGCGGCACTCGAGGCGCTGGCCGCCGACGACGTCGTGCAGAGTGCGATGCCGGGCCGCCTCTACAAGGTGTTCAACCACTACAAGCGCGATGAATGGGAGCGCTACCTGGCGGCCGTGACCGACTGGGAGCGCGACGAGTACCTGGAGGTTCTCCCGTAAATGTGCGGAATTGCAGGCATCATCTATCGGAGCGGGAACGGCGGACAGCACATCGGCCGCGACATCACCAGCATGTTGCAGTCGATGAAGCATCGGGGACCCGACTCCACCGGCTACGCGCTCTATCGCGCCCCGGGACCGGAGCTTCTGATCCGGATCAAGCTGGCTGACTCGACGGCCCTTCGCGATCTCGACTTCGAGAACGATGTGCGCAGGCGCCGGCGTGAGGCCGAGTCACGCCTGCGCGCGGCTGGGGCGACGGTGCTCAGCACCGACACGATCAACGAGTACACGTTCGGTGCGCGGCTCGAGTATCACGGCGAGCTCAAGCATCTGGCTGAATACGTCGAGTCGATACCGCAGACCGAGGTGCTCTCGCTCGGGCACTCGCTGGAGATCGTCAAGGACCTCGGGGATGCCAATACCGTGTCAAGCGCCTATGAGCTCGACGGGTACTTCGGTTCGCACGGGATCGGGCACGTGCGGATGGCGACGGAGTCTGACGTTGACATCGCCAACGCCCACCCGTACTGGGCCTACCCGTTTTCCGACGTCGCCGTCGTGCACAACGGGCAGCTGACCAACTACCACCAGTGGCGCCGGCGGCTCGAGGCTAACGGTCACCGCTTCGCATCGATGTGCGATTCGGAGATCATCGCCGTGTACCTGGCCGACCGGATGGCGGGAGGCGAGTCGCTTGAAGATGCGATGCATCATTCGCTGGAGGACCTGGACGGCGTCTTCACCTACATCTGCGTGTCGGAGGATGCGCTGGGCGTTGCCAAGGACGAGCTCGCAGCCAAGCCGCTGGTGCTGTACGAGGGTGACGACATGGTGGCGCTCGCCTCCGAGGAGATGGCGATCCGCGCGGTGATCCACCATGAGATCGAAACCTATGATCCCTACGAGAGCACGGTGATGGTATGGACACTGTGAAGGCTGAGGCAGACGCGCCCATTTATGACGCCCGTGGCCTCGTGGAGCTTGACGCGCGCGTACTCAAGGTTGCCGAGATCGATGGTCGGCGTGCTCAGTTCGACGCCCGCGACATGACCACGCGCCGGATCAACATGGAGCTGCGCTGGCTGCTCTACGAGCAGGGTGTGACCGAGGTAACCGTGCTCAACCCCGGTGCTCGACACTCGCTCGGTGCGGGTCTGCTGACCAGGTGCAAGATCAACTTCGAGGGCAGCCTCGGGTACTTCGCGCTGGGGATGATCGACGGCCCCGAAGTTCATATCGCCGGCCGGGTCGGCTGGTCCACCTGCGAGAACATGATGTCCGGTGTGGTCGTGATCGAATCCAACGCGGGCTCGCTCACCGGCGCCGCGATCCGCGGTGGCGACCTGGTCATCAAGGGGCGCGTCGGTGCTCGCACCGGCATCGACCAGAAGGGCGGTACGATCATCGCGCTCGGCGATGCCGGCTCGATGACGGGCTTCATGATGCAGCGGGGCCGCCAGATCCTCTGTGGCAATGTCGGCCCGGGCCTGGGCGACTCGATGTACGACGGTGAGCTCTACGTCGCGGGCAGCGTCAAATCGCTCGGTGTCGACTGTGTCGAGGGCGAATGGACCGACGCTGACACCGAGCTGATCGAGCGCAAGTTCCGGATCTACGGGTTGGGATCACCACCGCAGTTCACGAAGTTCGTGTGCGGCAAGAAGCTCTACAACTACGACGCGCTCGAGCCATCAGAGCGCAAGCTCGTGCTCTAAGGGAGATGCGAAATGGCTGACGAGAACGCACCAATGGCGCGCAACGTCCTCGGGCACTCGAACATCTTCACGCCTGAGGTGATCGACGACATCCACGTCAAGTCGGAGCTCGGCCGCTACCGGATGCGCGGCTTCTCGATGTTCAAGAAGATCCCGCACTGGGACGAGCTGATGTTCATGCCGGGGACGCTCACGCGCTTCGTGATCGAGGGTTACCGGGAGAAATGTGAGACCAAGACGGTCTTGGGAGCGCGCTTCGCCGCCAAGCCGATCGAGCTGGACATCCCCGTCTACATCACCGGCATGTCGTTCGGTGCGCTGTCGCTGGAGGCGAAGATGGCGCTTGCCAAGGGCGCATCGATGGCGGGTACGGCCACGTGCTCTGGTGAGGGCGGCATGATTCCGCCCGAGCGCGACCTGTCCACCAAGTGGTACTACCAGGTGATCCAGAGCCGATACGGCTTCAACCCGCACCACCTGATGCTTGCCGACGCGTGCGAGTTCTTCATCGGGCAGGGTTGCAAGGTCGGGCTCGGTGGCCACCTGATGGGCCAGAAGGTGACCGAGCAGGTGGCAGAGATGCGCTCGCTGCCGGCCGGCATCGACCAGCGTTCGCCCGCCCGGCATCCGGACTGGCTCGGTCCTGACGACCTCAGCCTCAAGATCCAGGAGGTTCGGGAGGCGACCAACTACGAGATCCCGATTCAGCTCAAGCTGGGTGCCGCGCGTGTCTATGACGACGTGCGCATGGCCGCCAAGTGCGGCCCGGACATCATCTATCTGGACGGAGCCGAGGGCGGCACCGGCGCGGGCCCGCACACCGCGGCGGAGGAGACGGGTATCCCGTTGATGGCCGCGATCCCGGAGGCCCGGCGTGCACTGGAGGACGTCGGCCTCGCAGACGAGATTGATCTGGTGGTGGCCGGCGGCATTCGCAACGGCGGCGACGTCGCCAAGTGCATCGCACTGGGCGCCAAGGCGGTTGCCATCGGTCACTCTGCGTTGATGGCACTCAATTGCAACAAGGAGATCCCGGGCGTCACCGACTACGAGGGCACCGTCGGCGTGCCAGCGGGTCGTTGTTACCACTGCCACACCGGGCGCTGTCCGGTCGGTGTCGCGACTCAGGACGTCGAGTTGCGCAAGCGGCTGGTGGTCGAGGATGCGGCGCACCGTGTGTACAACTTTCTGCACACCCTCACGCTCGAATGTCAGATGCTCGCTCGCGCCTGCGGCAAGACCGATGTCCATTCGCTCGAGCCCGAGGATCTATGCGCGCTGACCGTCGAGGCCTCGGCGATGGCAAAGGTGCCGTTGGCCGGCACCGATTACATTCCCGGCGTTTCTGAGGAACGGACCCTGGCGCGGATCGAGCGTCTGCTGGAGCGCCATGTCGAGAATCCGATCGACTACCTCGCCCAGCCGGAGGAGGCTGGTCGCGCATGAGGGGCCGGTCGCCGATCAGGAGGCTGATGGACCATGAGTGAGGCGGAGACCCGCAGGCTGAACGACGAACCCGACAAGGTCGTTGCGATCGATGCGGAATACCTGTCTGGACGCCGGTTCCCCTATCAGGAGGACGCGTCGTTGCTGGACGACGTGGATCTGCTCGCGGCGACCCCGGGCGAGGACATCAACTGGCTCGAGGACGTCACGCTGTTGGCCGAGGATGGTGTCCCGGCCGTGTTCGACCGGTATTCGAACTCGTTCATCAAGATCTACTTCCCGATTCCAGATGAGCGCAAGGATGAGATCGCCCGCAAGGTACTGATCAAGCACCTGCAGAGCGGCAACTCCTACGGGATCGTGCTCAAGGAGCGCCACGCCAAGTTCCCGCAGCCCGAGCTGGGACCCTGGGTCGAGGGTTCGGCGATGGTCGGCACCGACTATCACCCGACAAAGCTCGAGGGATGGGAGCCACCGGCTCACTGACGATGCGCCGCGTCGGCCCTTCCTGCGTCGCCGTCCTGGGGTTGTGGTCGCCGTGGCAGGCCCACGACCCGGGCGGCATCTGCCGTAGTCTTGAGTGCAGAGATGGGGACTGAGAGCGTTCGCAACGGCTCGGCAGACAGCGGCTCGTCGGTCGAGCCGGCGGAAGCCGAGGTGCCGAAGACGATCCAACGTGGGCCGCTGATCACGGTCACCTGCGACTGTGGCGAGGTCAACTACCTGCACTACGGCGCGCGCTGGACGTGTCCGAGTTGCGGCCGTACCTGGGACACGAACCAGATCCCGATCGAGCAGTACGCGGAGCTGCGAGCCACGCAACTGCGCTTCCGACGGGTGCCGATCATCATCAGCACACTGGTACTTGCGTGCGTCGTCGCGTTCATCATCATCGGAAAGGCGCTCGGGGGCCTGCTGGTGGTGGCCGTGATCGCCACCACCTGGAACATCTTCTTCCGGCCCGTCTACAAGCGTCGCTATCAGGCGGCACTCAAAGACCTGCCGACCTGGAGCCTCAAGCCGGAGTAGCGGCGAGAATCAGCCGCCACCCTCAGCGTCGCGGCCTCTCGCCCGTCCGCTCTCAGCTGTCACCTGTCAGCTGCCGGGACCGCCTGCCAGATCTCGGCAGTGGCGTCGACGTCGTTGGACACGCGGCCCAGAAACAGGCGCAGTCCAAGCGAGAGCCGAGTCCCGGGCCAGGTGTGCCCCGCCCCGCTGCAGACCCAGAGAGTTACCGGTGCCGGATCGTCGATAGACCCGTAGGAGAGACGCGTCAGCGAGCCCGTGACCGCTGTCCGGTCGGGTTCGAGAGAGTGGCCGTTCACGCGGGCCCACGCCGCCGCCGCTTCGGGCACACTCTCGGTCCAGCGCGCTGTCGTACCCCCGTTGTAGGGGTTGATCCTGTCTCGGGTCCCGTGGAACGCGACGACACGCACGGGAGTCTCGAGTCGTGAGACCGCGGGCATTCGAAGGCCGGCGACCGCACCGAGCACGGTCGCGGGATTGCGGCCCGACGAGCAGAACGCGCTGGCCATCCTCGCCCCGCCCGACATGCCACTCACACACAGCGGCACCGCGTTTGCCGCGAAGGTCTCCCGCAGGTGGTCAACCACGCGGTCGAGGTAGGCGACGTCACTCGACAGATCCCAGTCCCAACCCGACCGTGACGGAATCGAGCCTTGTGGAAAGGCGACCACCGCACCCTGCGCGGCGAGCGGAACCATGCGACTGAGGCGGATCTGCCGTTCCGGCGTCGAGGTGCTCCCATGCATGCTGAGCACGATGGCTGCTGGCGCACCGAGTGGCGCGGCCACCAGGAGTCGGCGCTGGGCTCCGCCGACCTCGATCGAGTGCGGGGTCACGGACAATCACGCAACTCTAACCGCGCCAGCTTTGATCTAGCATTACGGCCGTCGCTCAGCGGTTGATCGGTGTCTCGAGCGTAGCGAGCGCTGTGATGCCGTTCCCACCTGAAGGAGGTTTGCCGTGAGTGAGATCGAGGTCCGTGTCATAAGCCTGGAGGAAGCCGACCACGGCACCGCTGAGTTCTGGCTTGATGGCAAGCTGTTCGGCTCCACTGCGCTTCAGGAAGGCGAGGCCGTCCTCACGATCGAGCCTGCGGTTGACGGGCACCAGGTGTCCGTCAACGCGCACAGTCTTTACAGCGCGCTCGCCGAGGCGAACCGCCTGCTCGGGTCGTATTGAGGAGTTGCCGAGATCGACGTGGCGTCGGTGGGTTCGTTAAGCGTCCGGGGGGACGAACTGGCTGGCGGTGAACGTCGCGCCCTGCGGATCTGAGAGCACGGTCATGCGCACCCACGGTGCGTCGGACGGGGCGGCCAGCACCTTGCCGCCCAGCTCGACCGCCCTCTGTGCGATCTCGTCGGCGCTGTCGACCGTGAAGGTCACAGTCCAGTGAGGCGCAGCGCCCGGCTGGAGCGGCTCGATGCTCGCGACGACGTCCTCGAAGCCGGGGACGCCCATCTCCGCAACGTTCTGCCGAGTACCCGGGTTGCAACTGCTCGAGGTGATCTCCATAGGCCGAGAGTGCCCAGGCCTTGAAGCTGTCGCCGACTCCGAGCACACGCCATCCGAAGACCGAGCCGTAGAACCCGCTTGCCGCATCCAGATTGCCTGTCGCGAGCCCGTTGAAGTTCAGCGCTCCGTGCTCGTTGATGACACGGGCAACCTTGTGCCGCTGCGGCTGCCAGATGCAGAACACCGCCCCCTCGGGATCGCTTAGCACCGCCATCCGGCCCGCGGTCATCACGTCGAACGGCTCGGTCAGAATCGCTCCTCCTGCCGCCTTGACCTCGGCGGTGGCTTCGTCGGCGCTCTCGACCTGCACATAGGTGTTCCACGCCGCGATCGGCGGCGCGCCCTCCGGCAACGGGCCGATGCCTGCGACATCCCAACCGCGGATCCGCGCCATGAAGTAATGGCCTCCGGATCCGGTCGGCATCACGTCCTCGAACTCCCATCCGAACAGGCCGCCGTAGAAGGCGACGGCGGCGTCCTGGTCAGGCTGGGCAGTGTCAATCCAGCAGGGGACCCCGGGGATATAGCCGTCTCGCTCTGGCACGTTGTTCCTTCCGGTCGTGGGCAGTGGATCAACCCTAACCGGGATTCAGGCCAGGATTGGCCCGCAATCACCGGTGGATCGCCGTCAAGAACGCTTACGCGGCGTCCGAGTCAGCTTCGCTCGACTGTGGCGATCAGCAGCCTGACGATGACGGGGCGTTGCCTCGTCCTGCGGCGGCTTGCTGCTCGGCTCGAGGACGGGGCGCTGCTCGGGTACGGGGGGCTGCTCGGGTACGGGGGGCTGCTCTCGTATACGGGGCTGCTCGCGTACACGGGGCTGCTCCGGTCGGCACTCGTCGAAGGACATCCGCACCAGCCAGTTCCACATCCAAACGATCGGCCCGATGCCGATCAGGACAATGCCGAACGTCGTAGAGATACTCCCTGCCGTGCCAAAGATCAGCACCAGGATCCCGGCGACGACCGGTGCTCCGATCAAGAACCAGCGGGTGGCGCGTACAAGCATCTCTTTGTTGGTAGCGCAATCGCGATCGCCCAGTAGCTTGGAGAGTAGGCCCTGGCTCACGGATCCAGAGGTGAACCTCCTCTCCGCCCTGCAGATTGCAGCGCTGGCAACGTATCGTGGTGTCGGTGCGCTCGCCATTGCAGCTCATCGAGTTCCCGGCCGACGATCCGGATCGCGCCTGCTGTTTCTGGAGCGGCGTCTTGGGCGTCGAACTGACCCCTCGATCCGGGGACGAAGGACGGGGATGGCAGACGCGAACGGATGGGACGGTGCTCGGAGTTCACGAGCGGGGCAGGGGACCCGGCGATACACAGTCACTCCCGTACTTCGAGGTCGACGGTCTCGAGGAGGCGTTGCGGCGCGTCCAGGAGCTCGGTGGCGAAGTGATACATCCGGGTGCGCCATGGGCGATCTGCCGGGACTCGGAGGGGAGCCCGTTCGCGCTGACCACTCGCAAGACGCAGGTCTAGCTCATGGCCGAGCGTGACATCGAGCGCTGGTTCGCAGACCAGCAGGCGCGTGGGGCGCGGCGGCGCGAGGTCTGTGCGAGCAAACGCTGGTTTGCGACCGAGGAAGAGGCTCGCGCCGCGGCACTCTGGGATCGCACTCAGTTCGGTGAGCAGCTGACCAGCTACCGCTGCGAGGAGTGCAGTGGCTGGCACCTCACGCGGGACCCGGGTCGGCCTCATGACTGATCAGATTTGCTCATTGCGACTGCCTACGGTGCAGCTTCGTAGCACGCCTCGCACCCAGCGGTGACGTCAGCAAACCGGCGAGCGGTCAGCTGGAGGCTGACCGCTCAGGCCTGCCTGGTGGTGGATGTCGACGACCCGAAGTCGGAGGTGGTCTCCTCGCAACGCGAAATAGAGCACGGATGCGCTGAGCGCGGTGACCGGCGCGACGGCGGAGCTGACCGCCGACTCCACCAGCGCACGTCCCACCGAGCCCAGAACCTCGCGTCCGATCGAGACTGCGGCGGATTTGCGAAGCTCACGGACTCGCGGTTTCATAGACGGCCCCGGAGTTGGACATGCGGGCCGACCGGAATGAGTGGTTGAGGATGATTGAGCAGATCCGTGCGCTTCCGAAGGCTGAGTTGCATCTGCACATCGAGGGCACACTGGAGCCCGGTCTGGCGTTTTCCCTGGCGAAGCGAAATGGTGTCGAGCTTCGGTTCCGGTCAGTTGAGGCGCTTACACGCGCCTACGACTTCGCGGACCTGCAGTCCTTCCTGCACCTGTACTACGAATGCACCGCGGTGCTCCGTCGTCCAGTCGACTTCGCCGACCTGGCAGATGCCTATCTGCAGCGTGCGGCCGGCGATGGCGTGCGGCACGTGGAGATGTTCTTCGACCCGCAGGCCCACACTAGTCGCGGCGTGCCGATAGATGATGTCGTGGCGGGGTTGCGGGTGGCGATCGAGGAGGCGCCGCGGCGGTACGGAATCACAGTGCTCCTGATCGCATGTTTCGTCCGGGACAGACCGGTACTCGAGGCCATGAACACGCTCGAGGGTCTGGCGCGGCATCGCGACATCGTCCGGGGGGTGGGACTTGACTCAGCCGAAGTCGGCTACCCGCCGAGCGCGTTCCGCGAGGTGTTCGCTGCGGCTGAGGATCTGGGCCTGCGCAAGGTCGCGCATGCCGGCGAGGAGGGGCCGCCGGCCTACATCTGGGAGGCTCTGGACGTACTCGGTGTCGAGCGCATAGATCACGGCATCAGGGCAGTGGAGGACGAAGCCCTCTTGCGGCGCCTGGCTTCCGATCAGGTGCCTCTGACCGTATGCCCACTGTCCAATGTGCGGCTGCGATGTGTCGGCTCCCTGGAGCAGCATCCGCTGCCCCGGTTGCTCGATGCCGGTGTCGTGGCCACGATCAACTCCGATGATCCGGCCTACTTCGGCGGATACGTCGCAGACAACTATCTGGCACTGCACCGAGCTCTCGGCCTCGATCTCGCGGAGCTCACAGCACTCGCGCAGAATTCGCTGACGGCGAGCTTCGCGAGGTGACCCGGAGGGGAACAGCGATGGCGTGGGGCCACGTGCCCTTTGTCACAACCTCCCCGAAATCTTGCCCTAATCCCACTTCCGCATTGCACCTCTAATGTGCTCGTGAAGTGGTTGTGAACGGCGCAGGCCCCGTCGTTCAGCCACCGGGGAGGAGGAAGCATGAACTTTCGTGGGATTCATATCGAGCCCTCTTGGCCGGCCGCCTTCTGGATGATTCTGATCCTGACGGTGCTCGCCTCGGCTGTTCACGCGCTCGTCGCCTGACGAAGTAACCGTGGTGCCGCGGGCACCGTCGGCGCTGGTGCAGTTGAGACTCTGCGGTGCCGGCGGTCGATAGCATCCGCTGCCATGCTGGTGGGGATCATCACGGGTTCGGGCACCTACGCTCTGCCCGGATTCCAGGGTGGGGAACCGGTTGAGGTCCGGACTCCGTTCGGTGAGGTCACCGTCACTCGGGGGCTGTACGCGGGGGTCGATGCTTTGCACATCGCTCGGCATGACGGCGATCACACGCGCATTTCGAGCCTCGTCAACCACCGTGCGAATATCTGGGCGCTGCGGTCGCTCGGCGCCACCGCGGTGATCGGTCTGACCGCATGCGGGGCGGTCGATCCGGCGCTCGAACTCGGATCGGTTGTGATTTTCGATGACCTCCACTTTCTGTCCAACCGCCTGCCTGATGGCGGGCTCTGCACATTCTTCGTGGACGTCGGGGATCCCAGGCGTGGACACTGGGTGTTGCACGGCGGACCCTTCTCGGGGCAGTTGCGTGACGCTTTTGTCGAAGCCGCTCGAGCCAGCGGCCATCCGTTCCGACCAACGGGTGTCTACGGGCACGTGGATGGCCCGCGGTTCAACACCCCTGCCGAGATAGCGACGCTCGCCAAGGCCGGGGTTACGGCTGTCAGCCAGACGGGGGGTCCGGAGACGGTGCTCTGCGGCGAGCTCGAGTTGCCGTTCGTGCTCATCGGGTTCGTCACGGATTACGCCAACAATGTGACGCCCGGGGAGCCGACGCCGGTCGCGACCCTGCTGGAGCTGATTGGGCGGTCAACGCGCACCTTTGCGGAGCTCCTGTCGCGCGGGTTGCCAGAACTCGAGTCGCTGGAAAGCCTCGCTCCCGCCGGGACCGTGCTGCGCCTCGGCGAGATGTAGCTATTTCCGCAGATACAGGAACGTTGGACCTGAACGGAGGTCGGACGGCGGCCGCAGCAGCGTCGCTGTGATCTGATCAGACTTCAGGACAAACTCGCGGTTGAGCTGCGGCGCAAGCCATTTGGGAGGTGGGTGGTCGAGCACCACCGCCTGAATTCGATGGCGGTCGAGCGAGTTTGCGAGCTCACGCCGCAGGTAGGTGGATCCGCGTGAGTCGCTTGAGCGCAGGACCTCGAAGATCGCGTCGGACTGCGCGAAGGCTCCCTTGCCCGCCAGCGTGGCGTACCAGGGGTGTGCCAGGACAAGCACAGGCCCAGGAAGCGAGCGCAGGCGGGCAATCAGCTCGGCTCCCGCCGTGCGCACCGATTGGTGTGGGAACGCGTGGTTCGGGAGCGTCAGCAGCTGCGCGAACTGGACCAGGACGAGCACGACCACCAGCAGTGCGGGCAACGCGCCGAATCGCCTTATTCGTGCGAAGGCGAGGCCGCCGATCAGCGCGCACCCCGCATACGCGGGCACCAGCACGTTCAGATAGCCACCCGTGTGAAGGCGCGAGAACCAGGCAGCGGTCAACAGCCCGGCCGCCGCCGTGAGCTCGTAGCCAACACCGAGCTCCCGTCCCTGGCGTGCCCGGAGGATCGCGGGCAGCGCCCGCCCGCGATGCGATCGTTCACGGATCAGAGATCGTGATCTGACCGTGGTGCTCCCGACCAACGCCACTACCGCCATCAGGGTCACCGGCTGCAGGTGACGGTAGAGGCTGTGAGTCCAGAAGCCGACCCAGACACGCGGATCCCACGGTTGTCCGGCCAGTTCGCCGACGATGTAGTAGCCGTACCAGCCATGTGTGAGACCATCGATGAGCAGCGTCGAACCGGCGACGAGCGCCGCGAGAGCCGCCAAGGCGGCCAGGCCTGCGCGCGGCCGGATCAGCGCCAACCAAACGAGCGCGGGCAGCACCGCGACGAGCCCGATCTGCTTGGTGAAGAACGCAAGGAAGGCGAGCGCTCCGACTGCGGCTCCGGCACGAGCTCCCTGAGCCCGGCGTCCGAGCCAGAGGGCGACCAGCGTCAGCGCCACGAACAGCGAGTCCTCCCGGCCTATGTCGAACCACCATCCGGTCAGGGCGTAGGTTCCTGCGAAGAGTCCGCCGGCCACGGCGCCGGCGACCCTGTCGTTGGTGGCGTCGACCGTGAGCCGCCAAAGTGCGCCGATCGCCACCAGCGAGGACACGAACGAGACCAGTCGCAGCGGCAGGAAGCCGATCCCGGTGATCTCCGCCACGGCCGCGGAGATCCAGGCATATAAGGGGGTGTAGGTGTAGCTGACGTAGGCGAGAGTCGGGCCGGTATAGAGCGACTGGCCCTCCATGACGCGGCGGGTTATCTCAACTCCGCCTCCCTCGAGCCAGTCGAGTTCGAAGGGGTAGTCGAGCCGATGGAAGGCGATATAGACGTAGACGGCGATCGGCGCCAGAGCAGCCAGAACCACGAGCCTCGCACCCCAGGCGGCGACGTGCACGCCACCGGCCGGCAGGCTCAGGCGCAGGCGTTCGGTCGGAGCCGGGCGAACCAGCGTCCCGCGCACGACCACTCCCATTCCATCGTCATGCCCGCCTCCGGGGCGATCGCCGAGGTCAAACCGGCCGGGACTCGGGCCCACGAGAACCAGTCGCTGGTTTCGCCTGCGAGCTCCAGGCGCGCTCTGACCGCCGGTATCGCCGCACCCGGTCGATCGAGCTCGACGAGCACCACGCCGTCACCGGCCAGCAGCGACTTCAGGCGGGTGAGCAGACGCACTGGATCGCCGCCGATGCCTATGTTGCCGTCGAGCAGCAGCGCGGTGCGCCAGCTTCCGGCCCCCGGGACGTCGCCGAAGATATCGGCGACGAGCGCTCGTGCGCCGCCGCTCCGAGCCAGCTCGACTGCCACCGAGCTGAGGTCGACACCCAGCGCGTACACACCACGCGCGGTTAGCTCACGCAGATGCCGTCCAGGGCCGCATCCGACGTCGAGCACGGGCCCCTGCACACCCTCCAGTACACGGCGGTCGAGTGGGTCGGCGGCAGCGAGGAAGCGCCCCACCGGGAACGGCAGCGAGTCTCCATCTTCGAATTGGAGCAGTGGGCCCGTTGGCCCACTGCTCACCGCAGCGTCCTCCAACGCGCTCTCATAGAGAGCGATCGCTTCCCTCACCGAATCGCCTCGAGCGTTCTCGCGAATCTTGTGCCGGGGGTGATCGCAGCAACGGCCTCCGCGTCCTCAATCGTGTCGACGTCCCGCAGCAGCGGCTGGTCCGCGACGCGAACGCCGAGTGCCGCGAAGCGCAGTCGTTGGCGTTGACAGGTCTCGGGGCTGCTCATCGGCACACCGTCAAATGCGCCGGGTACCGAGCGTCTGAAGCCGACACACCAGTAGCCGCCATCTGCCGTAGGGCCCAGGACCGAGTCGACACTCGCATCAGTCAGCGCGCATACGGCGTCGTCCAGCTGCGCCGGCGTCACCTGCGGGGTATCCATGCCGATCAGCAACGCCGGGCCCGAGATGTCATCGAACGCCGCCTGCAGGCGGTGCCCGAGGCCGTCTCCACGTTGGGCGATGACCTCAAAGCCGTCCGGGCGCCAGGGCGCGGGATCACCCTCGAATACGAGCACATGTCGCGCCACAGGCACATTGGCGACGGTTTCCAGCGTGTCCCGCAGCGCCGCATCTGCGAGCGCCGCCGCCTGCTCCGGGGTGCACGGTGGTGTCAGCCGCGTCTTGGCGCGGCCGGCGAGCGGCTGTTTGGCAATGACGAGAAGCGCCGCTCTGTGCACGGTCTGGAGTCAACCCGGAAGTCCTTACAAAAGAAGAACGGTGACTGCTCCAGCCCTGGTAATCGGAGCCTGTGATGTTCACGCTCGTGGGTGTGCGATTGCCTGCCATCGATCCCGATCCCCCGCCGCCGGGGCCCACGCGCCCGGAGTTCTGGCGTAGCCCGCTCAGATCGCCGCGACTAACCGCGATGCTCGGCCTGGTTCTGTTGATCGGGCTACCGATAGTTGCGATCACCGGGTTGTTGTCGAACGATGCCTACCAACCTGGGTTCGGCGACAACGCGCTTGGCCGCCATCTCGGCCCGCTCGACTTCTACCTGTTCGGCTGGCCGCCTGCCCCGAGCTTCCTGTACGCGGTGACCCAGGGCGCGCACGTGACGATCGGCCTGGCGCTGTTCCCGGTCCTGCTCACCAAGCTGTGGTCGGTGATCCCACGCCTGTTCGAGTGGCCCCCGGTCCGTAACACGGCGCATGCACTCGAGCGGCTGTCACTCGCGCTGCTGGTTGGTGGTGCCCTGTTCGAGTTCGTCACCGGAATCCTGAACATCCAGTATTGGTACATCTTCAACTTCGATTTCACGCAGGCGCACTACTACGGAGCCTGGGTGTTCATCGGCGCGATGATCGCTCACGTCACGCTCAAGTTCGGGACGATGCGCCGTTCGCTGACCACGCGCGAGGAGGTGCTCGCGGCAACAGCTGGGAGTGGGCTGATCAGCCCGAACCCGAGGCCTGTGACGATCTCGCGCCGCGCCCTGTTGGGTGCCGTCGGCGGTGCCTCGTTGATCCTGCTCTCACAGGGAATCGGGCAGTCGGTCGGTGGCGGGCTCCGGGGTCTGGCGTTCCTGCTGCCGCGCGGCCGCACACGGCCGGGACCGCTTGGGTTTCCGGTCAACAAGACCTGGGCCAGAACAGGCCTGAAACCGGCTGCGGTCGGCGACGGCTGGCGGCTTTCGGTCAGCGGAAGCAGTTCGATCGTGTTCACGCGTGCGCAGCTGCAGGCGCTTCCGCAATACACTTACGAGCTCCCGATCGCATGCGTTGAGGGCTGGTCCACGACACAGACCTGGACCGGCGTGCGGGTTCTCGATCTCGCCAGCATGGTCGGTGTTCACGGTGAGGCGACGCTCACCTCAACCTCGTTGGAGCACGGCAACTATGGTGAGGCGACCCTCGGCCACCAGGAGGTCTCGGACCCGCGCACGCTGCTGGCTCTGTCGGTGAATGGGCGCCCCCTATCGCTCGATCACGGGTATCCGGCGCGGATCATCAGCCCGGCGATTCCCGGTGTGCACTGCACCAAGTGGGTTACGAGCATGCATTTCACCGAGGTGCGGGTATGAGCCGGCTTTGGTCACGGTACGGCGCAGGCCCTACGCACCTGCTGGCTACATTGGCGAGCTTGCTGATCGCCGGGGCTGCGGTGATCGGCTGGACTCAGCGGCCGCGGGATCTGGTCAGCGTGCTGATCTGGTTCGGCGCGGCGATCGTGCTTCACGACCTCGTGTTGCTGCCGCTGTACTCACTCGCCGATCGGCTCACGGTCGGCCGGTTGCCGCAGCGTGTCGCTGCCTATGTGCGGGTGCCGGCGCTCGTGACTGTGCTCGTGCTCGCAGCCGTGTTTCCGACGGTGCTCGGCTTTGGCGCTCACCAGGCGCAGAACGCCAGCGGAATCGCCGAGCACGGCTACCTCCCGCGCTTTCTGCTGTTGTGTGGAGTTCTCTTTGCGATCTCCGGGCTCGCCTATGCGATCAACGGGTTTCGGTCTGGGCGCTGAGCAGCCGCGACATGTCGCGCACCGCGCGGTATGTGCCGCGAGCCGAACCGGTCACCTTTGAGACGCCACCGGCTCGCTGTCTGTAGGTGATCGGGGTCTCGCCGATCGTCCAGCCCGCCGCCGCGGCGGCGAGAACCATTTCAAGCGGCCACGCGAACGCCCGGTCGCGCAGCGCCAACGCGAGCAACCGCTCGCGTGGCGCGCACCGCATCGGTCCGAGGTCGCTCAGCCGCGCACCCGTTCGCCGCCGAAGCTCCAGTGAGATCAGGCGGTTGGCCGTGCGCGCGTGGAGCGGCCACGCCCCACGCTCGGCCAGCCGCGCCCCGAGGCAGAGCACCAGGGTGCCGGAGCGGACGGGATCGCTGACCTGCGGGAGCTCGCCGGCGTCCAGCGATCCGTCGGCGTCCATGAAGCACACGAGATCGGTTCGAGCTGCGGCCAGGCCTGCGTAACAGGCGGATCCGAAGCCACGTCGCGGCTCGTATATGACGCGGGCACCGAGGGCCCTGGCGACCACGGCGGAGCCGTCCTTCGAGCCGTTGTCGACGACCAGCGGTGCGAAGCCCGGCGGAAACGCGCCAAGCACCGAGGGCAGCGCTTCGGCCTCGTCCAGCACCGGCAGGATCACGTCGATCACGGAGCCCGAGCCTACGGAGAAACTCTTACGAGTTTGAGAACAGCCGACTCGAAGTGGGAAAGCGGCGCGATCAGCGCCTACCTTCAGAGCATGATTCTCGTCACCGGAGGCGCCGGCTTCATCGGCTCGCACATCGTCGAGGCGCTGATCGCCGACGGACACGCGGTGCGTGTGCTCGACGTGATACTGCCGAGCGCGCACCGCCAGCGGCCTGAGGTCCATCCAGGCGCGGAGTTCATCAATGGCGACGTGCGCGACGCCGCGACGGTCGCCGGCGCTCTGGCCGATGTTGATGCTGTCTGCCATCAGGCGGCGATGGTCGGTCTCGGTGTCAACATCCTCGACCTGCCGGAGTACGTCAGCCACAACGACTTTGGAACCTCGGTGCTGCTCGGGGAGCTCGCACGCCGGAGCTTCGACGGGCGCGTCGTGCTGGCGAGCAGCATGGTTGTGTACGGCGAGGGCCGCTATCGCTGCGAGCGGCATGCGATCGTCGCGCCAGGCCCGCGCGCAGCTCAGGCGTTGGCGGCTGGCGAATTCGAGGTCACCTGCCCGGAATGCGGTGCCGAACTGGTGGCCGAGGCGGTGCCGGAAACGGCACCGCTCGATCCGCGGAACGTGTATGCGGCAACGAAGGTTCATCAGGAGCAGCTCGGCTTCGCGTTCGCACGTGAGACGGGCGTCCCGGTGACGGCGCTGCGCTGCCACAACGTCTACGGGCCGCGGATGCCGCGGGACACGCCGTATGCCGGCGTGGCTTCGATCTTTCGTAGTGCGCTCGAGTGCGGCCGCCAGCCGCGCGTGTACGAGGACGGCGGACAGCTTCGGGATTTCGTGCACGTGCGCGACGTGGCTCGCGCCAATCTGCTGGCGCTCACCAGACCGGTCCCGGTCACGGGCGCGTTCAACATCGGCAGCGGCCGCCCTCGCAGCATTCTCGAAATGGCCGGCGCCCTGTCGACAGCCTTCGACGGGGAGCTCGCGCCGATTGTGACCGGCGATTTCAGACTCGGTGACGTCCGGCACGTCTTCGCCTCAACACGGCTCGCTCGGGAGGTGCTCGGCTTCGTGCCAGCCGAGGAGTTTGCGGACGGGATGGCCGAGCTCGCCGATGCTCCGCTCCGCGTATGAACCTCGATATGTCCGCGCGCTCACCACACGCTCCGGCCTGGGAGGATCTTGCGATGGAGACCGATACTCGTCGAACGGTCCTGGTGGTCGACGACGAGCCCACGATCACTGAGGTGGTCTGCCGGTACCTTCAGCGTGCTGGTTATCGAACGGCGATCGCGGCAGACGGAGCACAGGCGCTTGAGGCCGCCGGCGAGCGCCGTCCCGACCTGGTCGTGCTCGACCTGATGCTGCCAAAGCTGGGCGGTCTGGAGGTTATGCGCAGGCTTCGCGAACAGGATCCCGACCGGATGCCGATCATTCTGCTGACCGCCAAGGGCGAGGAGTCCGATCGGATCATCGGCCTGCGCCTCGGGGCCGACGATTACGTGGTCAAGCCGTTCTCACCGGCGGAGCTGGTCGCGCGGATCGACGCGGTTCTGCGTCGCGTCGATGTGCCCGCGGGTCAGGGCGAGGCGATCGAGGTGGGCGACCTGGTCGTCGATCCGAGTTCACGCCGTGTGCTCGTCGGCGGGGTGGAAGCCCAACTGACCGCGCGCGAGTTCGACCTGCTTCTGTTCTTCATCATGCATCCCGGCCAGGTGTTCTCCCGCAACCAGCTGATGGATGCGGTCTGGCAGTACTCGTTCTACACGGACACGTCGACAGTCACCGTCCATATCCGCAGGTTGCGCGCCAAGATCGAGGCCGATCTGGCTGAGCCGCGTCACCTGCAGACCGTGTGGGGAATCGGCTACCGGTTCCAGCCATGACCGCGATCCGGACCTTCGTCAGTCGGCACGCCCAGCGACGATCGATCTCGATGCTCGCGCTGGCCGTCGGTGCGGTGGCTGTCAGCGTCGCCATCCTCGGCGTCCCGCACACGGCGATCGTGCTCGCAGTCCTGCTGGGAGTCGGTCTGGCAACCGCTGCGGGGACCGAGTTGGTGATCCGCGCCCGTGGCCACGCAGCCGCCAGACCACTTTCGCGCCAGCTTTCGATCGTGATCGCGGTGGTGATCACACCGCTGCTCCTGACGCTCCTGATCCTCGGGTTGATGATGTTCGTCTCTGGCAAGGACGCGGCGCTGGTCGGTGTGATCGTTGTGCTCAGCGGCCTGCTCGGTGTCACGGCGGCCGGTCGCCTGTCGCGGGCGCTGACACGCGATGTCGCGACGATCCGCGATGGCCTGGTGGCCGTGGGTGGTGGCGAGCGCGAAGTGGAGCTGCAGGCTGGCGGTGGTGTGATCGAGTTGCGCGAGCTTGCCGATGCCGCCAACTCGATGATCGGCCGGCTAGCCGTCGAGGAGGCGGCTCGCGATCAGGCCGAATCGGCACGCAGGCATCTGATCGCCGCCGCCTCGCACGACCTGCGCACGCCGATCACCTCGCTTCAGCTACTTGCCACGGCAATCGATGACGAGCTGGTCGACGGCCAGATCAGGCGCGAGTACGTCAGGCGGATGCTGACTCACATCCAGGCGCTGTCGGCGCTCATCGACGACCTCTTCGAGCTGTCACGGCTCGAAGCCGGGGATATCAACTGGACCCTCGAGCAGGTGGCCGTCGGCCAGCTTGTGGCAGAGACCGTGGACGCCATGCGAGCTCAGGCCGACGTGCGCGGGATCGCCGTGATGGCGGATCTCCCCGACCAGCTGGCTCCGGCACGAGGAAACCCGGAGAAGCTTCAGCGGGTGCTCTTCAACCTGATCCAGAACGCGATACGTCACTCTCCTGCGGACGGCACCGTGGTCGTCCGCGCCGAATCGCTCCGTGACTCGGTCGAAGTGGAGGTCGAGGACCGCGGCGACGGTATCCCCGCGGCGGAGCGCGAGCTCGTATTCGAGGCCTTCTACCGCAGCGGTGCTGATGCGGCGCGATCCGCCAACGGCGCTGGATTGGGACTCGCGGTCGCGCGAGCTATCGTCGACGCGCACGGTGGTGAGATCTGGCTGCCCGCGACGCCGGTTGGCACGCGCGTGCGCTTCAGCGTTCCGATCGCCGCGTAGCGTCGCGCAACGCCGTCTACGCCGAGCGACGGTAGAGCACGGCATTGCGGTCGGTTCGCGATCCGGCGAACCGACCCGGGCGCCCGCCCGTCGCCTGTAGGAACGAAAGCTCGCGTGAGATCTCTGCGACGCGGTTGCCGGGAACGTGGTCGAGCATCCAGGTCTCGATCGCGATCCCGCCGTCGACGGTCTCGTAGAAGCGGAGCGCGCGCGACTGTTGGGGGTAGTCGATCATCGAAGCGGTCTCGTATGTTCCAACAGCCGCCGTGGACGGTCTCGCGCGCGCGGATCCGGTTGTGGTGCGTGTGCCCCGCGAGTGTCAGCACGACGTTTGGCGAGGAGTCGAGCAGTTCCTGGATGGCGCCTCCCCCGACCGACTGGCGCAGCGTCTGGTGGCTCACAAACACCACGAATCGGTTGCCGGCCCCATCCAGGGCGGACTGCAGGAACTCGGCCTGGCCGTCGACCACCCGACCGCCAGAGCCACCGACCCGACTCGCGAGGTCGAGAACCACAAAGCGTAGGCGGCCACCGAGGTCGTGGACAAAGTCGAGCCGGTCCCGTTCGCCGACCCCGCCGGTGGCCGCACGAAGCAGGGCGATCACGTCCTCGACCGAGAGCTCGGTTCGGCGGCTGTCGGCCGGAACTCTCACGGTTGGGCTCTGCAGCGCCTCCCGCAGGAACTCGTTCACACTCCCAGAAAATGGTGGACCGTCAGGCGAGGTGGACGACTCCAGCCTCACGCCAGGGGGGAGCTTGATCTGGGCCGGCAACGTCCAGAGGGCACGGTCTCCCAGCGCGAGCATCCGGGTCAGATCGGTCGGCACCAGCTCTCCCTGGACGAGTACGTCGTGGTCGCCCAGAACCGGGAGCCACCGAGCGCCGACCCCGGGTGAGTGGAAAGGTGCCATCGCGTCCCGCAGGAGCTGTGGGTGCCGGGGGGCGTCCACCGCCGGACGGTAGTAGAACGGATCTGGATCAACCTCAGACTGAACGCCAAAGTAACCATGCGGCCCGCTACCCGGGTGAACCTCGCCGCCAACGAGCGCGGCGATCGCACGCTCGAGTTCATTGCGCTGGTCGTTATCAATGAGGTCGCCCCCCTCGATCACGAGGTCGGGTCCGAGCGCCCGAACAGCTCTGACAGCGCCGAGTAAGACCGACGCGGTGAGCGCCTCATGAGGACGGAAGGTTGATTGGAACGGGGGGCCGAGGCGCGCCAGGAATGTGACGCGTGCCGGAGAGGCGGCATCCATGACATGGGCATCTGTCAGATGAGCGACGGTCCCGAGCATAGTTCGATGCGCGGAGGCGCTGCTGAGTTCCTCGCGCGCCACCAGCGGTTCGCCCGGACCGACCTGGAGCTGGCCAGTACCGGCCGGATCTGCCCAGGTGGACACGAGCGTCGAGCCGTCCGCAGCCGGCGGCGCGGTACTCGGTTCACTGCCGCAGGCAGCGAGTCCGAGGCCGCCCAGTCCGCCCGCTGTCAGCCCGATCGCGGCCAGGCCCATCGTGCCCGACTCACGCAGGAAGCACCGTCGGCTCACCGATCTCATGGGGACAGCCCCTCGACGACGGACTCGCGGCCTGCCCGAGACGACACGTAGGCGACGGCGGCGCCGGCTGCGACCGCCAGCCCGGCCAGGACGACCATGATCTGCGACGCTCCCGCGTCGAGCGGGAGCGTCGCGTAATTCTCGGCGAGGTGCGACAGCCCGGGTCCGAACACAAAGTGTTCGAGCAGTACGCCCATGATCGCCGCAGGAACCACGAGCATCGCCGCAGCTCCCGTGAGCACCCATGCCACGGCGGCGACGCCTGCCCCGCATGCGCGCAGCACAGCGATCGTCCGACGACGTTCGAACACCGTCAGCGCGCAGGCCTGAATCAGGGCGTAGAGACACACGAGGCCATCGACGATCGCGACGGCTCGGAGGATCGTCCGCAGTACGTTGACAAGCGGTACGCCCTTCGCGGTCGCCCCGGCGGCACTGGTTGGCGTGGCCCCGAGACCAACAAGCGCTCGTTCCACAGCGTCCTGGTTCGCGTTGGGCGCGAGGACCACGGCGAGCTCCTCGCCGACGTTCGGGTCTGCGCGCAGCAACCCCTGCGCGGAGACGTAGGCGACTCGCCCATCGCTCTGGAGCGAGGAGACAATGCCGCTGACGGTGAAGCGGGCTTCGACACCGTTGCCGAATTCGACCGCGAGGATCGAGCCGTCGCTCAGGCCGAGGGCGTCCGCCAGCCCGGCTCCCACCTCGACCTGACGCGGGCCGAGCAGGCGTCGCCCGGAGACCAGAGGTGGCGCCTCGAAGGTCACGTGGTTTCCCGGATAGGCGATCACATCGATCGTCTCGCCGAGCTCGAAGGAGTCGGCGGCCAGCGTCGAGAAGCGCGGCGCCACGGCCGCAACCCCTGGAATCGCCCGGACCCGCGGGACGGCGAAGGGAGGTAGGTTGGCGGTGAGTGCGTACCTCTTGCCGAGCGCGCCAGGATCGGTCTCGAGCGATGAGAGCTCCGAAGCAAGCGACAGCATCAGCAGCACGAACGCGGTCGACAGCCCGAGCGTCACGATGGTCGCGGCGAGCCGCGAACGCCGCGCGCTGATCAGGCGCGCTCCGAGGAGGCCGAGGCCACCGGTCAGCGTCCGCCTGGTTCGTCGCGTGCGTCGGCTCACATCGCCGCCGCGCAGCAGCTCGATCACGACCCCACCGGCCGCGCGCCAGGCCGGCCAGGCAGCACCGAGCGCAGGAACGAGGACCGCAAGAAGCCAGGCCATGATGATTGGAATGATCAGCGCAGACGCCGGCGAGGGCTCGTTGAGAAGGGTCAGGAGCCGCGAATCGGGTGAGGCGGTCAACAGCACTCCGGCCGCGATCCCGAGCGAACCGAACGGGAGCGCGACGAGCAGTCCTTCGAGACCCTGAGCCAGCGCGACCTGCCCGCGCGTCTCTCCCACCGCCCGGCGTACCCCGATAGCTCCGAGCCGGCGCTGGACCTCGGCCCGCGCCGAGGCCGCGAGCAGAACACCGGCGGTTATCAGGGCGATGACTGACAGCGCGATCAGCAGATCGATGACGATGCCTGCCGCCTGGTCGAGCAGGATGCGGATCCCCGCGCTGGTCAGGAACTGAACGTTCTTCAGGCCGAACGCGATAGCGCGCGCCTG
The DNA here is from genome assembly GCA_963848435.1 of uncultured Conexibacteraceae bacterium. GTDB lineage: Bacteria > Actinomycetota > Thermoleophilia > Solirubrobacterales > Solirubrobacteraceae > Palsa-465. The sequence goes on from CAWKDQ010000013.1 coordinate 175,150, forward strand.
GGTGAGTACCTCGTTGACGTACCGCGGGTCGCGGAGGTAGATGTCGGCGAGATTCACGCGCGGTTGACGCTCGCGACCATAGCGGGCGTCGAGTGCCGGGCGCGAGACGTAGATCCGAGGCGCGGCCAGTGGGTAGCCGACGTCATCAGGTCCCTCCGCGATTCCGACCACTTTCTCCGGACCGAGTCCGGCGACCTGGATGGTGTCCCCGAGCTTCACTCCCCACGACTCGGCGAGACCCTTCTCGATCAGGGCATCTGAACCACGTGGCGGGAGGTTCTCACCCGCCACGACGTCGTAGCCGACGTGAACGCCCGGCCGGTCGAGCACCTCCACCACGCCGGTGCGGGTGCGGTGGCCGTCGTATGCGAACCGAGCTGCTGTTACTTCGAACCGCAGCGAGTAGCGTGCAACGTCCGGCAAAGCCAGGATCCGGTGCCTGACGACTGACGTGCGCTCCGGATCGAAGCGGACCACGATCGTCGGCAGTCCGGCAGCCTTCGCGGCTCGCGTAAAGCCCGTGCCAAGGCCGTAGGAGATGACGACGGCGGCGGCGAGCATGGCCGCCGCCAGAGCGACACCGAGTCCGGTCGTGAACGCACGCCCACGCCGAGCGCGCAGTCCCGCGAGCGCGGTCCTCAGTGCCGCTGAAAGCTGTGTCACCGGCACGGATCCAATGTTTCGAGGCGACCTTCGCGGAGTGTCAGAACGCGGTCAGCGATCGCGGCCGCCTCCAGCTCATGGGTTACGAGCACGACCGCGCGCCCCGGGAGCGTCCGCAGGATCTCGAGGACCGCAGCTCCGTTCTCCTGATCAAGCGAGCCCGTGGGTTCGTCCGCCAGCACAAGCTCAGGATCGTTGACTAGTGCTCGTGCGATCGCGAAGCGCTGCTGCTCGCCACCGGACAGCTCGTGTGGAAGGTGGTCTGCGACCTGCGTGAGACCAAGGGCGGCCACGAGTTCGTGTGCGCGTCGGGTGCCACCCCCTGGTGCGCCCGGGAGTCTGGCGGCCAGCAGAACGTTCTCGATCCCAGTGAGCTCGTCGATCAGTTGAAACTGCTGGAAGACGAAGCCGATATGGCGCAGACGGATGCGCGAAAGCGCTCCGCTGCGGCGTCCGGTCAGGCGCTCGCCGGCGACGGTCACCTGCCCCGAGTCCGGGGCATCAAGGCCCCCCAGCACGTGAAGCAGGGTTGATTTGCCACTGCCAGACCGTCCGAGGATCGCGACGACCTCGTCCCGCTCCACCGTAAGGCCTACGCCATCGATCAGGCGCCGAGCCCCGCGCCCGCTGCCGACCGCCTTGGTGAGGTCATGAGCTCGGAGGATGGTCACATTACGAGTGGAACAGATCTAGCGGAACAAAGCCTTAATTCGGATCGGGCTGGACATGTGTCTTAGCTGCAGTGCGGAAGCTAAAGCGCTCGACCACCCGGAACGATTCTTCCTGACTGTGCGCCGACTTCTGACCGGAAGCCTCGCCACCGTCTTCGCGGCGCTCGTTATGAACGTTGCCATGGCGAGCGCGTCGGACCTGCTCGTCCTCAGTGGTGATCCGGCTGTGACGTTGTCCGGCACGCAGTCGTACGGAATCGTGTACGTGGATGGTGAGTTGCGGCTCACAGGCGATACGACGATCAGAGCGGCATCGATCTACTTCGGCCCTGACGCTCGGATCGACAGCTGTTACGTGCCTGGTCTCGGCGATGGGCAGTGTGTCGGTGGGCGGTCACTGGCACTCCAGTCTGCTGGACCGCTCACGGTTGCGAGCGGCATCGATCTGGAGAGTGGTGCCACCAACGGTGCCGGCGGAAGCCTGAGCCTCCGCGGTGCGAGCATTGCGGTCTCCGGGCAGATCGATACGAGCGGCGACACAGGCTATCCGTCAGGCTCGGTGACGATGTCCGCGAGCGGCCCGATCGGGATCCAGGGGATCTTCGCTCCCGGTGCAGCTGTGTCGATCGGCGGGCGGCAGGCAGTCCTTGTTGGCAACAACATCCAGACTGAGGGCGCGAACTCGCGCACGCCGGGAGATCCGCTCACGCAGATGCAGGCAGGCGGCCCTGTGACGATCAGCGCCAACGGAGGCGAGGTCGATGTCGACGGCCAGATCTCCACGCAGGGGCAGGGTGCCCCGAGCGGTGGCGGCAGCGGTGGCACAGGAGGCGCGGTCACAATCAGCGGCGCCAGCGTTCACACCGAGTCGATCGTCACCTATGGCGGCAACAGCCAGGAAGCTGGCTCCGCGCCCGGATCTTCCAATCAGGTCAAGCTCACGGCGTCCGGCGCGATATCGGTCAGCGGCACGATCGACACGTCCGGCGCGAATGGCCCGAGCGGAGTCGGTGTGCCCGGCGCGGCGGTGGGCCTGAAGTCGGGCGGGGCAGTTGCAGTCGGTGCAGTGGATGCGCGGGGCGGGCCGGCTTCCGCGGGCGGGCCGATCATCGTCTCGGGCGCGACCGTCGCGAGCGGTGACCTCAACACCAGTGGCGGAAGCGGCTCGAGCTCCTCGCGGAGCGGCGCCACCGCCGCGCCGATCTCGATCACTGCGCCGCAGGGCGCCACGCTGGGCGCGCTGCTCGCCGTCGGCGGAAGCAGCGACGGTTCCCAGGTTGCCCCGGCGTTCGCGGGGGCTGGAGGATCGATCTCCGTGGTCAGCTCCGCCGGGTCCATCAGTGCCGGACGGGTCGACGCTGAGGGCGGAGACCAGGGCGTCGGTCCAGGCAACAGCGGTGGACCGATCCAGCTGAAGGCGGCCGACAACCTATCGGTGGCCGGAGATGTGCGCACCGATGGGTCCAGCGCCGGCGGGAACAGTGCGCCGCCTTGGAGTGGCGGGCAGGCCGGCAATCTGCTCATCGCAGCCGACCACGGCACGCTGAGCATAGGTGGTGGTGCCAGCGCACAGGGAGGCGCGGGCTCCGGCAACTCCGCGAACAACCAGCTCGGCGGCGTCGGTGGCGCCGGCGGCAGGATCACGCTGATCGCTCACGCGATCGGCGTGCTGGCCTCGCTCTCAGCGGCCGGTGGATCCGGCGGCGGCTACGGCAGCGACCAGGGTCCCGGTGGAGCCGGCGGCTCGATCACCGCCTACACGAACTCCGAGATCTTCAACAGTCAACGGCTGGTGAGCACGGACGGTGGTGACGGCAACTCCACTGGTGCGGCCGGAAACCATCTGCAGAACTCGTCCCCCACTGGCCTGCACGCGAACGCCAAGGGTGCAGTCAGCTTCAGCGCGCACAGCCCTGGTGCAACCCGCTATGAACTCGAGACTGTCGGGAAGCATGGTGCGACCAGAATCGTCGAGAGGACCCGAAAGCTGCGTGGTTTGCACCCACACACCCCGATCTGCAAACGGGTGAGATTGCAGGTGGTGGCGGTCAGCGCGGCGGTGGCGTGGACGTCCGACGCGGCAGGTCCGATCAAATACGTCCGTCGGCCATCAGGGAACCGGACCTGCACAGGCCTGGTGAGCTCGACCAAGTCGAAGGCGACAGCGAAGAAGAGGGGCGCGGTGTCGGCATGAGCCGCCAAGCGCGGACCACGCTGAGCCTGGCGGCAGGAATCGCGACGGCGGCGGTGGCCACGCCCGTAGCGGCGGCCGATTGCGTACGAGTGGGCGTTTACGCCGACCAGGCGGTCCCGACGCTGCAGGCGCTGAAGCGCAGCGCCGGCAGCGGCATCACGGTCATCTCGGCATACCTGACTGCCGGCAGAACCGTCCCGTCGTCGCTGATCGCCGCTGCCAACCGCGACGATGCCGAACTCCTGCTGACCTGGGAGCCGGACGACGGGTCTGACGGCGCCGATCGGCCGACTCATCGGCTGAGTGCGGTCACCGCCGGCAGATACGACGCGTCGCTGCGGGCTCTGGTGGCGCAACTCCGGCAGGTTCGCGCCGGAGCGATCCTGCGACCGATGCCGGAGATGAACACGCCGTGGTACGCGTGGTCGGGAACGGTGAATCGCAACAGTCCCAGCGACTTCATCCGTGCTTGGAAGCACGTGCGCCGCGTTGTCCGCTCGGCCCCCGGCGGCTCGAACATCCAGATGCTCTGGACCCCGTATGCATGGAGTACTCCGGACAACGGTGCCAACGCGATCGTCAAATACTTCCCAGGTCGTGGCCAGGTGGACCTGGTTGGGGCCGATGGTTACAACTTCGGGAACCGTGGCGGACTGACATGGACCGATCCGGGTGCTGTATTCGCCGCGGCCTACAAGCAGATCGAGTCACTCTCAGCCAAGCCGTTCTGGATCGCGGAGACCGGTTCGACAGCGGTCGGCGGCGACAAGGCCGGTTGGATTCTGAGTCTCAGCACATTGCGGACCACCTCGATGCCGAAGCTCGCGGGCGTTGTCTGGTACGACGTCGACGATCGGCTCGGTGACTTCCGTCTCAACGGGAGAACGGTGTTGGCTGCGTTCCGGAACCTTGTAGCGGAGGGCTGCAGATGAGCAAACGTCCGACAAGGCCGGTCGCCAGGCGAGGTGGCAGGATCACAACGGAGACGCCGATGAGCGCGGCGATGGTTGACCGCCTGTTCTGGCGTGCAGGTTTCGGCCCCTCAGACGCCGACCGCAAGCGCTGGACCGGCAGAACGCTTGGCGCCACGGTCGACTGGCTGCTCAACACACCGGCGGCCTACAGCGGCAGCCCAGGCACGGATCAGGGGAAGCCGCTCGATCCCACAGGCAACGACGATGATCTGGTCCTGAGCTGGGTCGACCAGATGAACCGGGCCATCAACCCGTTCGTCGAGCGCATGACGTTCTTCTGGCACGGGCACTGGGCGAACTCGCGCGAATCGGTGTCGCCGCCGCAGTTGCTGATGACACAGACGAAGCTATTCCGCAAGTACGCGGACTTCGCCAACAATCCCAAGGCGACATTCCATGACATGGCTTACGCGGTCACGATCGACCCGTCGATGCTCCGCTATCTGACCGGAGAGCTCAACGTGCGCGGCGCACCGAACGAGAACTACGCCCGTGAGCTGATGGAGCTGTTCACGCTCGGCGTGACAAACGCTGCCGGCAAACCCAACTACAGCCAGACAGACGTTGAACAGCTCGCCAAAGCGCTGTCCGGATGGCAGATCAACGACGCCAATCCAAACAAGGTGTTCTCGTACTTCACCCAGTCTCGGTGGTACGACGGGCCGAAGCTGGTCTTCGGGAAGTTCGAGAACCTCACCACGGCAGAGGCGGTCAAACTGGTCCTCAGCCGGCCTGCACACCCGGAGTTCATCGTCAATGCGCTCTGGAGCGCGTTCATCGTCCAGCCACCGCGCGCGGCGACGTTGCGGTCACTCACGCGCCTGTATGTGAAGAGCAAGATGAAACTCAAGCCGCTGATGCAGGCGATCCTGACGCATCCTGATCTGTTCTCCTCGCTTGACGAGCCGAACATGGTAAAGCCGCCGATCGTGTACGTCGTAGGCGCCATGCGGGCGATGAAGCTGCAGGTGAAGGACACGACTGCCTCGGACTACCTCGACGCGATGGGTCAGCTTCCGTACTTCCCGCCGACCGTGGCCGGATGGGAGGGCGGCATCTCCTGGCTCAACACGGACACGGCCCTGGCGCGGTTCGCCTTCATCACCACGCTGCTGGAGCAGGCAAAGATCAAGGACGTGCCCAACGAGACGGCCAAGCAGGCCTATGACCGCGCTTACGCGGCCGTCGGCTCGCCCTGGTTGGCCGCTCACACGCGGGCGCTGATCAAGCGCTATGCCGAGCGAGCCCAGTCTTCGACGCCCGAACGGCGAATCAATCGCCAGATCGCGCTACGGGCGCTGATCCTGGCCGGACCGGATGCACAGGTGATGTGATGAGCGACGAGACGCAACACGAACCGGGCCACGGCCGGTCAGACAAGACCGTCGGGGAGATCCGTGCGCTGCGCTGCGCTGACTGTGCCCGCTCGGACAGCCTGGTCGAGGGGGTCGAACCGACTTCACGCGTGCCGATACCGGCCGAGGCCCTCGCCGGATTCCCGGACGGGGTCCCGAGGCCTCCAGCCGGCCAAGCAAGCCGCCGTACGTTCCTGCTCGGGAGCGCCATCGGGATGGCCTCGATCTACTCGGCGGCCCATCTGAGCTGGGAAGCGGTTTGGGATGCCGCCTCAGCGCGTGCTGCAGCTCCTGCCAACGAAACGATCCTCGTCTGCATCTATCTCAACGGCGGCAATGACGGCCTCAACGCGATCGTGCCGGTGTCGTCCTCCCAATATCCGGGCTACGTTTCCCAGCGGTCGAACATTGCGCGTGTGCTCGGGCCTTCCGGTGGCGGGCATGTGGGTACGACGGCCATGGATGGCACTGGTCAGACGCTGGCGTTCGCCAATCCGCTCGTGTCCGGAACCGGTAACAACGGCGCTTCCGCCGGACTGGACACGCTGTACGGAGACGGATCGGGTGGTCCGGGCTCAGATCTCGCGATCTTCCCGGCGGCGGACTACCAGCCGGCCAACCTGTCGCACTTCGAGAGTCGCGACTACTGGTTTGCCGGCGCGCTCGAGGATATGCAGACCGGCTGGCTCGGTCGCTGGCTCGACCGCTACGGCTCGAAGACCAATCCGTTGCAGGCGGTCTCGATCGACTCTGCGCTGTCCAAGTCGATCCTCAGCGAGACCGCGCCGGTCTGCGCGATCAGCAACCTGACCGACACCAGCTTTCAGCTCTCTGGTGAGAGTGCCAATCAGGACATCGCGAAGCTCGCCGCCGTTCGTGCGAGCCGCAACAACGTGTCGCTCAAGCGAGCTCGGGCGATCTACGGGGAAACCGTGCAGGTCTCCCGGCAGGTCAGTCATCTGAACGGGGTATCAACCGCTCCCGGCTACCCTGCGAACTCGGACCTGTCCAACAAACTCCAGCTCGCCGCCACGCTGCTGTCTGCCGGGCTCGGGACGCGTATCGTGACGATCGACTGGGGGTCCTTCGATACGCACGGTGACCAGATCACCTCACAGGACCCACAGCTCTCGCAGCTTTCACAGGCGTTGGCCGCGTTCAAGGCGGACCTCAGCGCGCGCGGGATCGAGCGGCGCGTACTCACGCTGGTGTACTCGGAGTTCGGACGACGGATCGGATCGAACGACTCTCTGGGAACCGACCACGGCGCCGGCGGACTGGTGATGGTCAGCGGCTCGAGTGTCCGCGGCGGCCTGGCCGGGGAGCACCCCGGTGTGCAGGGCGACGAGAACGACAACCTCGTTCCGATCACCGATTTCCGGACCGTTTATCAGGCGCTGATCAGCGAATGGCTCGGTGGCGACCCCGCGGCGATCCTGCCGAAGGGGCCGTTCCCCGGGATCCATCGCTACGACGGCGGAACGAGCCTGCTGCAATGATCGCGAAGATCGTGGGAGTGTCCCTGTTGGCAGCGATTGCCGCGGCGGCCCCGCCCAGCACCGGTGCCCTCCGACGGCATCGGTTGATCATGCCCACGCCCCCACTTCCGCACAACCTGACCGTCGATGAACGTGAATGGTCGATCACTCCCTCCGAGAGTGTTGTCGCTGCCGGCACCGTCAGGCTGCAGGTGTATGACCGAGGAGAAGACGCCCACAACCTGACGATCCAAGGTCCGGTCACGGCGAGCGGAGACGGCAGGATCCGCGGCCAGGTCTGGCTGAAGTCTGGGGGCACGGCCACCATGGTCGCGCAACTCAGGCCCGGTACCTACAAGCTGTACTGCTCGATGTTCATGGGAACCCCGCAGTCCCACGAGATGCTTGGCATGCTCTCCAGGATCACAGTGCGCTGACCTGTCGCTTGCTCGTTCACTAGGCTGAATCAACCATTCAGTCAGCTCTGGGGGTCCTAGTGAGTTGGAAAGCGACCGATATTCCCGACCAGCGCGGTCGAACGGCCGTCGTCACCGGTGCGAACGGCGGACTCGGATTGGTGACGGCCAGAGAGTTGGCGGCCAAGGGCGCGCATGTCGTGATGGCGGTGCGCAACCAGCGGAAGGCCGCCGCTGCCGTCGAGGAGATCCGGGCAATCGTCCCGGACGCCTCACTGGATCTGGTTCCGCTCGATCTGTCGTCGCAGGCATCTGTCAAGCAGGCCGCGGAGCAGATTCTCGCCACCCATGATGCGCTCGACCTGCTGGTCAACAACGCGGGCGTGATGGCAATCAGCGAGGCGCGCACGGTCGATGGGTTCGAGATGCAGTTCGGCGTCGACCACCTTGGCCACTGGACGCTGAGCGCGCTCCTGCTGCCGGCGCTGCTGCGCACGCCCGGATCCCGAGTTGTGACCGTGACCAGCGGAGCGCACCACATCGGACGTGCCGTCGACGTGGCCAATCCCCACCTGGAGGGCCGGTACAGCGCTTGGCGTGCCTACGGCCAGGCGAAGCTGGCCAACTTCCATTTCGGCCTCGGGCTGCAGCGTGAGCTGGGCCGGGTGGGTGCAAACACGGTCAGTCTGATCGCGCACCCCGGACTGTCAAACACCGACCTGCAGGCCGCCAGCGTGGTGGGGTCGGGAGGCGGGGCGTCCCAGCGGTTCTTCCACTTCATGGCGCAGCGCACGGGCATGTCCGCAGATGACGGCGCCCTTTCACAACTACGGGCTGCCACCGACCCGACAGCCAAGGGCGGCGAGTTCTACGGTCCAATTTTCGTGAACAGCGGTGCTCCGGTGCGCAAGCCGATCCTGCGCAGGTTCGGGATGGACAGCGCCATCGCGAAGCTCTGGGAGGTATCCGAACGCGAAACCGGTATCGCACTCGAAGTATCCCCGCAGGCGGAGCTTTGACGCCTCCGGGCGCTTCCTAGAAATCCGCGTAAGCCGCGGCCACATCCAGCGCGGACAGGATCCCGCTGGCATAACCGGTGGCGGCATCGATCACGATCAGGTGTTCGGCGCGATGCTCGAGCATCTTGCTGGCGGCCTCGTCGAGCGAGTCTGTGGAGAGCACAGTTGCGACCTCCGTCGCGGCCTCACCAGCAGTCTCGGCACTGGCGTTTGCTGCGGCACGCACGATGGCTGCAGTCGTGACAAACCCAAAGGGGCGACGCGCCTGACCGGGGTCTGCGACGGCCACCGCGTGCACGCGCTGTTCGGACATCAGCCGCGCGACCACCTGAAGCCGAACCGATGGATCGGTGGTGAGGATGCCCGTATGCATCACGTCAGAGACGCGAATATGTGTGAGAGGAGGATCATGGATTGGCATCGGTGACTCCCGTTTGGGGGGCTGCTGTTGACCTGTGTCGCACAGCCTACGGTCGCGTACACGCGACGGCATCGGGCTGACGCCGCACTGGAACTCAGTAGTTGTCCGGCATCCAGCGCGACATCTCACGGCAGCAACCGCTGCCCGGTGGCGCAGATGTGCGCCGGCGCGGGACCGGTGGAGCCCGACTCCCGAAACCGACGACGGCGTCCGACACGACGCCGTCCCATCGGACCCGCGCGTGACGCTCAGACTGCCACCGCTTGGGCCGCCTCTGCGCCAGCGGCGCTTGTGCTGTGGGGGCCGTACATGACGACCTTCAGCGCACCTGTGTCGCCTGCCCGTGCGAATGTGTCGTACGCCGACATCGTGTCATCCATCTCATATCGGTGTGTGACGAACAGCGATGGGTCCAGGTGGCCGCTGCTGATCAGAGCGAGCAACTGCGGGATGCTGAAGGTGTCGACGAGGCCCGTCATGATCGTCACGTCACGGATCCAGAGCGTTTCCAGATGTAGCGAAGCGGGTTTTCCGTGCACGCCGATGTTCGCCACGTGTCCACCCGGGCGAACCAGTTGCGTGCAGAGCTCGAAGGTGCCGGGGACACCGACTGCCTCGAGCGCAGCGTCGACGCCCAAGCCGTCGGTCAGCTCCATGACCCTGGCCACGGCGTTCTCTCGGCCGTTGTTGATCGTCGTGTCAGCTCCAAACCGACGAGCACCATCCAAACGGCTGTCAGCGAGGTCGATCGCGATTATGCGGCCGGGTGTGTAGAGCTTGGCGGTCATGATCGCGGCCAACCCGATCGGGCCGGCGCCGACGATCGCGATGGTGTCACCGGGCCTGACCGCCCCGTTGAGCACTCCGACCTCGAACGATGTCGGAAGGATGTCGGCCAGGAACAGGACCTGCTCGTCCGTGAGCTCGTCCGGGACCTTGTAGACGGAGTTGTCCGCGAACGGAACGCGAGCGTACTCGGACTGGACGCCGTTGATTGTGTGACCGAAGATCCAGCCTCCGCCACCCAGACACTGGCCGTAGTGACCCTCCTTGCAGAAGCGGCACCGTCCGCAAGCGCTGACGCATGACAGCAGCACTCGGTCATCGGCATCGACTGTGCTCACGCTCGAGCCGATGGCTTGAACGGTCCCGACTGCCTCATGCCCAAGGATCGTGCCTGGCTTGGTCTCAGGCACATCACCCTTGAGGATGTGCAGATCGGTGCCGCAGATGGTCGTGGTGTCGATGCGGACGAGGATGTCGGTCGGATCAACGATCTCCGGGTCGGGAACTGTGTCCCAACCTTTCTCACCCGGACCGTGATAGACGAGCGCTTTCATGGCTGTCTCCTGTCTCTGGGGTGTCATGACGCAACGCCTGCGCACATGATTTGACCCTTTTTGGTCAATCTATGAGCCAGCCTGGGCCGTGGCATCCGGGTCTGGCACAAAACCTCGTGTGGTTCCCTACGGGCTCCGCTGGAAAACCGAGCTTCAACGGCCGCGGGCGCGCGGGCGAGGCTGGTGCTGTGGGGTGATGAGCATCCCGTCGGCCGGGTATACGATCGACTCGTGTTGCTCGTCCCAGCGCACGCGGTAGCGCTTGTGTTGCTCGCCGCCGAGCAGCTCTACGATCTGTCCGCAGCGCGATGGCTGGCCGTGCACGCCACGCACCTCGATCCAGTCGCCCACACGTGCTCCCGTATCTGTCTCAGTTGACATGGTGACTCCATTCAATCTCGTGGCTGCTATGCACTGTGCACGGTTCCGACTTCATGCACGGTTCCGACTTCGGTCAGGGGCGCGTCGGCCTCGCAGATGCACGGTGTGCACAACAACCTCCTGGTCGATGCCTACGTCTCCCACAATAGGCCTGAGCGCGGCCACGGTCACCGTGGTTTTCCCTCATTCGGAATGCGACCTGGCACGGATGTGATTCCCGGATGAGAGTGGTGGTGTGCTTACACCCACCAAGCCGAGATCCAAGGAGCTTCCCATGGCCATCGCCGAGTCAACGACCACGTACGCGGTCCCGGGCACGCCTGGCAGTCCGGTCCCGCTCAAGGAGCGCTACGACAACTTCATAGGCGGCGATTGGATCGCGCCGACCACAGGCGATTACCGGGAGAACGTGACGCCGTCAACGGGTGAGGCGTTCTGCGAGGTTGCCAACTCGAGCGCACAGGACATCGAGCTGGCCCTTGATGCCGCACACCGAGCCAAGGATGGTTGGGGTAGCCGGTCGCCGGCGGACCGCGCGGCGGTGCTGAACGCCGTCGCCGACGCGATTGGGTGCAACCTCGAGATGCTCGCCGTCGCGGAGAGTTACGAAAATGGCAAACCGGTGCGCGAGACGCTGGCGGCCGACATCCCGCTCGCGGTTGACCACTTCCGATATTTCGCTGGTGCTATCCGCTGCGAGGAAGGGCGAATCTCGGAGATTGACGAGCAAACCTATGCTTATCACTTCCAGGAGCCACTCGGCGTCGTCGGGCAAATCATCCCTTTCAACTTCCCTCTGTTGATGGCGGCGTGGAAGATCGCTCCAGCGCTCGCGGCCGGGAACTGCACCGTGCTCAAGCCGGCAAGCCCGACCCCGTGGTCGATTCTGAAGCTCGCCGAGGTGATTCAAGACATCCTTCCGGCGGGCGTGCTGAACATCGTCAACGGCCCAGGTGCTGAGATCGGTAAGGCCCTGGCGTCCAACAAGCGAATCGCAAAGATAGCCTTCACGGGTGAGACGGTGACTGGGCGGCTGATCATGTCATATGCCGCGCAGAACCTGATCCCGTCGACGACGGAGCTCGGCGGAAAGTCACCGAACATCTTCTTCGAGGATGTGACGGCGACCGACGACGCTTTTCTGGACAAGGCGATCGAGGGACTCGTGCTCTATGCGTTCAACAAGGGTGAGGTCTGCACGTGCCCATCACGTGCACTGATTCATGAAGCGATCTACGACGAGTTCATGGAGCGGTGCCTCGACCGAATCAGCGCTATCAAGCAGGGCGACCCACTGGACCGCACGACGATGATCGGCGCCCAGGTATCAAAGGCGCAGCTGGAGAAGATCGAGGGATACGTCAAGATCGGTCGCGACGAAGGCGCCGAGGTGCTGATCGGCGGGCGGCGTCCGGATCTGAACGGAGGGCTCGAGGGTGGCTACTACTACGAGCCGACCGTGTTGAAGGGACACAACGACATGCGGGTCTTCCAGGAGGAGATCTTCGGCCCCGTGCTGGCGGTCACGACGTTCAAAGACGAGGCCGACGCGCTTCGGATAGCCAACGACACGCTATACGGGCTCGGCGCCGGCGTCTGGACGCGTGACGGTAACCGCGCGTTCCGGATGGGCCGCGCGATCAAAGCCGGCCGTGTGTGGACCAACTGTTACCACCAGTACCCGGCTCACGCAGCGTTCGGCGGCTACAAGTATTCCGGCGTGGGACGTGAGAACCACCGGATGATGCTCGACCACTACTCGCAGACGAAGTGCATGCTCGTCAGCTACGACCCCAACCCGATGGGGTTGTTCTAGCAATGGGACTCGCGGATCCGCCCAGGCTCGCGGTCTCGGCGACCCCGGCGGCGCTTGAGGCGATTCGTCGCCTCAAGGCCGCCCACGGGCCGCTGATGTTCTTCCAGTCCGGGGGTTGCTGCGACGGGAGTTCCCCGATGTGCCTGAAGGAAGGCGAGCTTCCGATCAGCCCAAACGACATGTTGCTCGGCGAGATCGCGGGGGCGCCGTTCTACATCGACGCCGACCAGTACGGGCGCTGGGGCCTGCCGCAGTTCATGATCGACGTCTCGCCCGGAGCCGCCGAGGGCTTCTCACTCGAAGGGCTCCAGGGAGTCCATTTTGTAACGCGCTCGCCGTAGGCTGGGCATGACGCGCTCGTTGTAGCCTGGGCCAGCCACTAGCCCGTAGGCTGAGCCGGCCACGGGCCCTGTGGACTGTTCGTGGCCGACCCAAGCGTCGGAGGTGTCAGGCGGCAGTCGGTGTGATCATGACCGTCTCCTTGGCGGTCTCCCTGGGGAGCGGGATCGTCACTTCGACAACGCCGTAGTGCGTCTTGGCCTTGATCTGCTTTGCATCGACGCCGGCGGGTATCGCCATGGAGCGGCTGAAGGACCCGTAACGACGCTCGCGCCGCACGTAGTGCTTGTCCTTCTCCTCCGTGCGCTCCTCGTGCTCACCGGAGACGGTGAGGATGTCGTCAGCCACCTCGATCCTGACCTCCTCGGGTTTGATCCCCGGGACATCCGCGCGCACGACGAGGTTGCCATTGTCACGCTCGACATCGATCGCCGGCGTCCATGTGCGCTCGCGGCCATCAGCCAGATCGTCGAACATGCGGTCGAAGCGGGTGCGTAGTTCGCTGAGCTCACCGAACGGATCCCAGCGCGTCAGCATTCCGGGCATAACTCACTTCCTCTCATTTGTTGGTGACAGCACAAACATTTGCGTGATCACTGAGGTTCCGCATCCGTAGAACGACTCGCTTGGGATGCACACGTTCCGTAGCAAGGGCTGCAGCCTTCATGTTCGCGTCGCGGCACGAAATGTCATTGCTTGGGAGGGTCTAAATGAGCGCCCGAAACCTTGTCCAGATGCCGATGTCGGCGGTCGCGTGGCAGTACACGCTGCCGGCGCGGTGGCGGCCGCTCCGCTGACACGCGATGCTGTAGCGGGCTGGCGACGCCGGCGACCTCACCTTCAGGCGGCAGTTGGCAGACTGATGGCAGGCATTGACGTAGCCGGTGACGATGGTCCCAGCGAGCCGGCAGCTTGTCTTCACGGACGCGTACAACGGCGGATCACCGTTCAGACACAAGTGACCGGGGGACGTGTGCGCTCCACCGATGGGAGCAGCCACGAGCATCGCGGCAGCAGTTGCGATGATCACGGCGGCGATTGGGATCGCTCGGTGCACGGGGAGATGCTCGCGCCAACCCGATTGCACGGAATCGGTACCGGGCACCGTCGATCGCGAGCGGGATACCGAACTCTGTAGCGGGAAACCCGCCAAAGACGGCCCGCCGTGGGTAGATCCCTGGTTAGCCATGTGGGGCGCTGGGGATGCGTGGGCTGACGTTCGGGGTGATGATTTAGGCATGGTCTTCTCGGATCGCCGCGACGCCGGGGTTCAGCTGGCTGCGGTTCTAACGCGGCTGGCTGAAGAGCGGCCGGTGGTCATCGCGCTGCCACGCGGTGGAGTTCCGGTTGCGTTCGAGGTCGCCTGTGCGCTCGAGGCTCCGCTTGATGTGCTGGCGGTGCGCAAGTTAGGGGCGCCTGGCAATCCAGAGTTTGGGGTGGGGGCGGTCGCTGAAGACGGCACTGCGGTGTTGGACGCCGATACCGCTCGGCGCGTTGGCATGACACAGCGGCTGCTGGAGGCGACGCTTCAGCGGGAGGCCCGCGAGCTCCGTCGGCGTGTCGAGTGTTACCGCCATGGCCGTCAGCAAATGGACGTCGAGGGGCGCACGGTGATTGTGGTCGACGACGGGCTCGCAACCGGGCTGACGGCCCTCGTGGCAGTGCGGGCGCTACGCGCTCGCAAAGCCGCGCGGATCGTGGTCGCGGTTCCGGTTGGCGCTCGCGAGTCGGTCGCGCTGGTGACTGAGGAATGTGATGAGGTGGTATGTCCCACGATTCCGCGGGAACTGCGCTGCGTAGGCCGCTTCTACCGGGACTTCTCTCCAGTATCCGATGGCGAGGTTGTCGCTCTGCTCAGTAGCGGAGCCCCTGACCGCCGGCCGACGCACGAACAGACTCCGCCGCCCGAGACGAGACTGCCCAGGACGCCGTGCGGCCGGCCCGTGAAGCAGTCCGGCCCGTGAAGCAGTCCGGCCCGTGAAGCAGTCCGGCCCGATGTGGTCTTTCTCGCTTCGCTCTGGGCGCTGAGCCCGATGCAGCCGCAGCACAGATGCTCAGCTGAGCGCTGCCGTGGGTTCGGTCGCGATCGCCGGGGCAACAGCCGATGGTTGCGTCGGCGCCGACTCACCCCCGAAGGTCATGGCAGCAACAACACTCGTTTGATCAAAGTTGCTTGTTGGACCGTTGGCGACGATCCGCCCCAGGTACATGACCGCGATGCGGTCGGCGACCTGGAGAACATCGACCAGGTTGTGGGAGATCATCAGCACGGCTACGCCGGTTGCCGCGAGACGAGTGATCAGGTCAAGGACCACGCGAGTTTGGGTGACCCCGAGCGCCGCCGTCGGCTCGTCCAGGATCACGAGCTTCGCATTCGCCATGACGGCCTTTGCGACGGCGACTGATTGGCGCTGTCCGCCCGACAGCGAGGCGACCTTTTGGCGCGTCGACTCAATCGTGGTGACGGCGAGATCCTGGAGAGTTCGGCGCGTGATCTCCTCCATCTTGTCTTCATCGAGGGTCCAGTGCCGGAGCTTCTCATGGCCCAGGAACAGGTTTTGGACGACGTCGAGGTTGTCGCACAGCGACAGGTCCTGATAGATGGTGGTGATGCCAAGCTCCTCAGCGTCCCGAGGGTTGCGCAGGCGGACCTCGCGCCCTTCCCACGTGATCGTCCCTGAGCTCGGGCTCCAGAGACCCGCGACAGTCTTGATCAGGACCGACTTTCCTGCGCCGTTATCGCCACAGAGCGCCGTCACCGTTCCTGGATAGACATCGAGATCTACGCCGCGCAGCACGTCGACAGGCCCGAACGACTTGAAGATGCCCCGCAGCGAGAGTGTCGGGGCGACTCGCACGTCGCTGTCAATTGGGGGTGGTCTGCTGGGCATGAATGATCTCTCTGATCGGATGGGCTACTGGCCTGAGCACGCGGTCTCTTCTGGCTTCAAGTCTCGCTTTAGGCGTCCGTGGGGGCATCGGTCAGACCGTGCGGAGCCGCTTCAGATTGCGAGGACGACTCGGGCCGCAACCCTGCCGGCCTCAACGTCGGAGATCGCCTCGTTGACCTGAGAAAGCGGAGCACAGTGGTAGATCACTTGCGTCCTGCCCGCCTCGTGCAGCTCGAAGACCTCCCGCAGGTCGGTGCGGGTGCCCACGATCGAACCCACGATCGTTATGCCGCCGAGGACTGTCTCGAAGATCGGCAGCTTCATCTCATTGTCAGCCGGAAGACCGACGCATACGAGGGTGCCGCCTCGCTTGAGTGACTTGAACGCCTGCTCGAACGCCGTCGGGGACACGGCCAGCACAATCGCCTGATCCGCTCCGCCGAGACGCTGGATCGCCGCCACCGGATCCTCAGTCGAGGCGTTCACGGTGTGCTCGGCTCCGAGCTCACGTGCGAGTTGCAGCTTCTGGTCGAAGAGATCCACGGCGACGACGCTGCCGCCTGCGATTGCGGCGTACTGAATTGCGAGGTGCCCCAAGCCGCCCACGCCGAACACAGCCACCAGATCCGACGGTCGAGTGCCGGCGACCTCCACCGCCTTGTACGTCGTGACACCCGCGCAGGTCAGAGGTGCGGCGTCGAACGAATTGACGCTCTCAGGCACGCTTACGACAAATCGCGCGTAGGCGGTTGCGTACTCCCCGAACGCACCATCGATCGAGTAGCCCATGTTCTCCTGGGATTCACACAGCGTCTCCCGACCGGACACGCAGTAGTCACACATGCCGCACGCGTAGCCAAGCCACGGCATCGCCACGCGCTCGCCGAGGCTGATCTCGGTCACCTCCGGTCCGAGCTCGACGACCACGCCGACTCCCTCGTGTCCGGGTATGAAGGGCGGGCTTGGCTTGATCGGCCAATCGCCGTGAGCTGCGTGGATATCGGTGTGGCATAGCCCACACGCCTCCACCTTGACCCGGACCTGTCCCGCCCGGAGCGGACGTGTGGGGACAGCCTCGACGGTGAGAGGCTTCTCAAAGCTATTAACGACCCCGGCGTGGTAGGTCCCGGGGATGGTGTGAACGGCCTGTGTCGCTTCTGCTGTGAGTGCCATTTCATATCTCCTGAACGGGATCAGTCTCTTGGTGCGCATGCGTGCGCCACGAACCAGACGATCTCACCGTCGCCAGGCGCCCCCATCCGGACGAGCTACTGTGCGCCTGTGGGGTTTCTACGTTGATTCGGTTCCCGCCGGCGGCAGTGCCAGCGCCACAGCTCGTCAGAGCCCCACACCAGCGGCGCGAAGCAGGCCAGGATCGCGATATCGCGCGGTGGCAGCGCAGCCGTATCGAAGACCGACTGCAGCGCCGGTACATAGATGATGGCTGCGGCGAACACGAGCGCGAAGAGGACTCCTCGCAGTAGCTGCGGGTTGCTGAGGAAGCCCACCTCCCGCCACGAGGCCGTTGTCGTCCGAACCGCGAAGGCAGCCCCCATCTGGCATGACACAATCCCCGCCCATGTCATCGTCGTCGCCTGCAGGTATGCATGGTGTAACGGTGAACCAGCGCCTGTCGGATCACCCGCGGACCAGCCTGCAGCCAGCAGCACCGCAAAGAACCCCGCGAGTGCCAGGAGCGCTTCCACGAGCCCCAGTCTCAGCCATGCCCGGGACAGCATCGCTCGGCTTATGATGCCCGAGCTGCGCGGCCGCGGCGGTCGCTCGAGGACTCCTGGCTCTCCCGGGTCTCGCCCCAGCGCGAGTGCGGGGACCGTATCGGTCCCGAGGTCGATCGCCAGCACCTGAAGTGCTGTCAGCGGCAACGGGATTGCGCCTCCGCTGAGCGCAAAGAGGAGGAAGGGTACCACCTCCGGGACGGCGTGCACGAAGATGTAGGTGATGAACTTGCGGACGTTGTCATAGACCACCCGTCCCTCCCGGATCGCTGCGACGATCGAGGCGAAGTTGTCGTCGGTCAGCACCATCGTCGCCGCCTCGCGTGCAACATCGGTGCCGGAGGCGCCCATGGCCACGCCGATATCCGCGCGCCGCAGGGCCGGGGCGTCGTTGACGCCATCACCAGTCATCGCGACGGTGTGCCCCTGTGCCTGCAGCGCGTCGACGATGTGTAGCTTCGTCTCGGGGTTGGATCGCGCGACGACCAGCTCCTGGGTCGTGTGCAGCAGCTGATCCAGATCGTCCTGCCCCAACGCTGCCAGCTCGCTGCCTGTCACAACGGTCGGTGTTCCTGTGACGATTCCCACCTCCCGAGCCACCGCCGCCGTGGTCCTGCCATCGTCACCGCTGATCACGATAATCCGGATGCCGGCGCGTTTGCAGACGCGCACGGCGTCTGCGACCTCGGGCCGCGGTGGATCGGCCAGCGCGGCGAGGCCGAGGAACGTCAGGTTCGCTTCCGCCACCGCGCGCTGCTCACCGCCAGGTCCGGGCGCCTCGCGGGACGCGAATGCGAGGATCCTGAGGGCCTTGGAGGCGTAGGAGTCGACGACCGCCTGCACCTCCAGACGGTCCGCTGGGGTCATCGGCCGGGGACCTTGATCGGTATCGACCTGCGAGCAGCACACCAGCAGCTCAAGCGGGGCGCCCTTCACGTGGTAGACCCAATGATCCGCGCCGGCGGGGTCGAGCGTGGTCATGCGCTTCACGCTGGAGTCGAAGCTGTACAGGCGCGCACGCTGGACGGCTCGTGTCTCCTGTGCAGCTGCGCAGTCGACCCCGAATCGCTGTGCGGATTCGATCAGTGCGCTTTCGGTGGGATCGCCCGTGCGGAACCAGTCCCCGGACGCGCTGCGTTCGAGATGGGCGTTGTTGCAGAGGATCGCGGTCCGCAGCAGCGATTCGGTCGTCGCCGGGAGAGGGCGGATTCCCGGATCCAGCTCGCCTGATGCTGTCCACCAGCTCTTCACGCTCATGACCCCGACCGTCAGCGTGCCGGTCTTGTCGGTGCAGATCACATCGGTCGAACCGAGCGTCTCCACGGCCGTAAGACGCTTGACCAGCGCACGTTGTGCAGCCATGCGCCGCACGCCACCGGCGAGCGACAGGGTGATCGTCGGTAGAAGCCCCTCGGGGACGTTGGCGACGAGCAGCCCGATCGCGAAGGTGACGGCTGCGGCGAGCGAGAGACCCGCCAGGCCGAGCCCGATGAAGAAGAAGATCACGGCGACGGTGACGCCGATCGCGGCGATCAGCCAGGCGATGCTGTTGACCTGCTTCTGCAGAGGGCTGATGTCCGACTTGACCCGCTGAGAGAGCGCCGCGATCCGGCCCAGCTGCGTTGCGGTGCCGGTCGCGTAGACCACGGCCTCGGCAGCACCGGACGTGCACAGCGTCCCGGCGAACACAAGATCGCGAGCCTCGAGCGCCGACGGCGCGCGTGCATCTGTCCTTGCGCTGCGTCCAACAGGCTGGGACTCGCCCGTGAGCGCGGCCATGTCGAGCTCGAGCTCGCCCGAGATCAGTCTGGCGTCCGCTGACAGCCGATCGCCTTCGTCGAGCAGGACGATGTCACCCGGCACGAGCTCACCTGCATCCACCTCGACCTCCCGGCCGCCTCGCCGCACCCTCGACCGGGACGGGAGCAGAGCCCGCAGGGCTTCAGTCGCCGCTTCCGCCTGTTGTTCCTGTGCGAATGCGAGCGCGGCGTTCAGGCATATGACCGCGACGATCGCCAGTGCCAGAGTCCGGTTGCCACTGACGGCGGACAGCGCCGCGGCCAGCCACAGCAGCAGCGCGAGCGGATGCGCGAGCTGCCGGACGAGCTCACCGAACCAACGCGGTCCCGCGGTGTGAGCGATCGCGTTGGGCCCGTACTGGAGCAACCGGCGCTCGGCCTCGCGCTCCGATAGGCCCGCGGGCTGCGTGCCAAGGTGCGCGTACAGTCGCGCCACCGTCTCCTGCGGATCAAGACCAGGCGGGGGCGGTTGGGGACCCGAGGCGACGGTGGTCATGAAAGGGCTGTTTGCTTGCGACTGCGACGTCCAGCGGCGCAGGACGGCTACAGCACGCCGATCGGCCGGTCCGGCACCGGCGGCTGCACCCGTATCCGGGCATCGCTCACATAGGCACCGTCAGGGGTGACGATCAACGGATTGAGGTCCAGCTCCGCGATCTCGGGATGACGGTCAACCATCACGCTCACGCGCAGCAGCACTTCTTCGACACAGCTGACGGCGAGACGTGGGCCACCGCGGTAGCCGTCAAGCAACGGGAATGTGCGCAGCGAGCGCACCAGCTCGGACGCATCGATATCGGTCAGGGGTGTGATCCGGACGCCCACGTCACCGAGCAGCTCGGCGGCAGTTCCACCCGCGCCGCAGGCAACGACGGGCCCGAAGCTCGGATCGTGGACGACGCCGACGATCAACTCGACTCCGGTCGGAGCCATCTGCTGGACGACCAGGCCGTCGAGCTCGTACCCCGCCGCGGCGACCGAGCCCCGAATCGCTCGGGCGGCGGCGGCGACGGCATCGGCTCCCTCGAGATCGAGAATCACTCCGCCCACGTCGCTCTTATGCAGGAGCCCGGGGGCGCTCGCCTTGAGCGCGACCCGGCCGCCGAGTCTGGCGGCGATCGCGACCGCCTCCTCAGCCGTCGCTGCGATCTCCATGCGCAGTGATGGGATCCCGTAGCAATCGATCAGGGCCGGGACGTCGGCGGCCGACAACCAGCCGGAGCCGGCCGATATGCCGGCGGCGATGATCTGGGTGGCCTCATCGGGCCGACAGCCCGACGGCTCGACCACGACCCCCGCAGGCCGCGCCAGCCAGCGTTGATGCTCGACGGCCTGCGCAAGGGCTCGCACGGCATCCTCGGGAAGGCGGAATCGTGCCGCACCTCGCGATTGGCGCGACTCGGTGCCGGCTTGCTGCTGAACGCCCATCGATACCGATGCGATCGGAATCGGAGCTGTCGCCGCGGCCGCATCGATGGCCCTTGCGATGTCGATGGGACTCGTGCCGAGTGCCGGGACGAACAGGGTGATGATCGCGTCGCAGGCGTCGTTGGAAACGAGGGATTCGATCACGTTCTGGTAATTCCTGGAGGTCGCGGCCGCCGTCAGATCGATCGGATTTCCGACGGCCGCGTGCTCGGGGACCAAACGGGTCAGTGCCTTGTGGAGCCCCTTTGAGAACTCGACCACCTCGAGCCCGGTCGCCGCGCAGCTGTCGGCGCACATGATGCCCGGGCCGCCACCGTTGGTGACGATGGCGACCCGTTTGCCGCGTGGAAGTGGCTGGGTGCCGATCAGGGCGGCGGTGTCAAGCAGTTCCCCGAGCGTCTCGGCACGAAGGACCCCTGCCTGCCGGAACAGAGCGTCAACCGTCACGTCGGCGGCTGACAGCAGCGCGGCCGTGTGCGAGGAGGCAGCGCGCGATCCGGCGGGCGTCCTGCCGGACTTGACGGCCAGGATCGGCTTGCGGGCGCTGACCCGCCGAGCAATGCGAGCGAATCTGCGCGGGTTTCCGAACGACTCGAGGTAGATCGCAATCAGTTCGGTGCCCGGATCCTCCTCCCAGTACTCGAGTAGGTCGTTGCCCGAGATGTCGGACTTGTTGCCGACCGAAACAAACGATGAGACGCCGATTCCCAACTCGGCGGCGACATCCATGAGCGCGATCGCGACGCCGCCGCTCTGAGACATGATCGCGATCGGGCCAGCCGCTGGTACCCGCCTGGCGAAGGTCGCGTTGAGGCTCACCTGCGGATCGGTGTTCAGGAGGCCCAGGCAGTTGGGCCCGATCAGCCGCATCCCGGCACCGCGACAGACCTCGAGCAGCTCTCGCTGGCGTGTCGTACCGTCGCCGCCAACCTCTGAGAAGCCCGAGGAGATGACGAGGATCGCCCGCACACCCCGTTTCACGCAGTCCGATGCGACGTCGACGACATGGGGAGCGGGGACGGCGATCACCGCCAGGTCGGCAGCCTCAGGAAGGTCGAGCACCGAGCGATAGGCGGGCAGACCGAGAATCTCACTCGCGTGCGGGTTGACCGGATAGACCGATCCGTTGAAGTCGCCCTCGATGATGTTGTGGATGAGCGTTCCGCCGATCGAATCCGGCTTTCGCGAAGCACCCACCACCGCGACCGAATCCGGCCGCAGAAAGCTGTTCACGGCGCTGTAGGACGCAGTGTGTTGCCGCCGGTCAAAGGCCGCCAGGACCTCCCCGGAGATCGCTGTGGGAAACGAGATCTCGATCATGTTCGCAGTCATGTGCTCGGTGAGCGGAAAGCCGCTCTCCGAAAACACACCGAGCATCTTCCGGTTTGTCGCCATCACCTCGGCCGTCAGAACGTCGATCCCGTGCTGGGCGGCAATTCCGGCAAGCTGTCCCAGCAGCAGGGTGCCAATGCCGTGCCCGTGCAGAGTGTCGGCCACCTCGAACGCCACCTCAGCTCGGTGATCATCGATCCGCGCGTACGAGGCATGCGCGACGATTCGGGCGGGTGTTCCGCTGGTGACCACCAACCCGTAGCGACTGGCCGAGTCGATCTGAGCCGACCAGTCCGACAGCCACTCCACGTCGATGTGACCGCAGCCACGAAAATAGAGTGAGTCGGGTGACATCGTGCGCAGGAAAGTGGCAAGGGCATCGCGGTCATCGGCGGTCACCGGTCGCACATGCACGGTTGAGCCGTCCCGTAGAGCGACGTCACCGGATCGCTCCACGGGCGAGGGGATAGACGTTGAGGTCATGTCATCAAGCTACGGGCCGGCGGCGGCTGCCGGAACCGTAGATCTCCGCCGTGGCGATCAGCAGCGGCCACGGATGTTGCAGCGCGGCTGCGGGTTGAGGCTGGTCTCACATCAGCAACCGTGCAAGCGTGCGTAAAAGCCCGTAACCAGTTGCGCATATATCGCCGATGTCGATACCCACGCGCGAAGAGATCATCGTGCTATGGCGAATTCGCGAGAACGACCGCGGCCAGTAAGCGACCGGGACGCACAGCTCGTTTAGCCATGTTCGAGACGAGGATCCACGGGCGCGGGGGACAGGGGGTTGTCACCTCAGCCGAGCTCCTGTCGGTCGCCGCGTTCCGCGAGGGCCATGAGGCGCAGGCGTTTCCCAGCTTCGGCTCTGAACGGACCGGTGCGCCGGTGATCTCGTTCTGCCGAATCGACAACCGCGTGATCCGCACGCGCGAGCCGATCAGCGAGCCGGACGCCGTGATCATCGTCGACCCGACGTTGCTGCATCACGTCGAGGTGTTCGGTGGGCTCAAGCGCGATGGGTACGTGCTCATCAACAGCTCGCACAGCGTCGAGGAGATGCGACTGGGAGATCTCTGCGCGAGCTTCCGGCCCGAGCGGATGAGCACCGTTGCCGCGACGGAACTGGCGCGCGAGCACCTCGGCCGGCCACTGCCCAATGCGGCACTGCTCGGAGCCTTTGCGGCCCTGACCGGAATCGTCACGGTCGAATCGGTCGTCGCAGCCATCCGCGAACGCTTCGCCGGTGACCTCGGTGAGGGCAATGTCCGCGCAGCTGAGGCGGCGGCTCGGCTCGTGTCGCCTTCCAGCGGGAAGGCGACACAGGGGGTAGCGGCGGGTGCGTGAGCAGATTGAAGGCTCACAGGCCGTCGCCCGGACCGTCGCCAGGTGCCGTCCGGAGGTGATCTGTGCCTACCCGATCTCACCGCAGACGCACATTGTCGAGGGCCTCTCACGACTCGTGAAGTCCGGCGCGCTGAGCCCCTGCGAATTCGTCAACGTAGAGTCCGAATACGCGGCGATGTCGGTCGCGATCGGCGCAAGCGCCACCGGCGCCCGCAGCTACACGGCGACCGCCAGCCAGGGCCTGCTGTACATGTGCGAGGCTCTCTACAACGCCTCCGGGCTTGGTCTGCCGATCGTGATGACCGTCGCCAATCGCGCGCTCGGCGCGCCGATCAACATCTGGAACGATCACTCGGACTCGATGTCGCAGCGCGACTCGGGATGGATTCAGCTCTACGTCGAATCCAACCAGGAGGCGGTCGACGTGCATGTGCAGGCCTTCCGGATCGCGGAGGCGCTGTCGCTGCCGGTGATGGTCTGCATGGACGGGTTCATCCTCACGCACGCTGTCGAGAGCGTCGAGCTCCCCGAACAGGAACAGGTGGATGCCTTCCTGCCCACGTTCGAGCCTCGCCAGCTGCTGGATCCGCAGGACCCGGTGACGATCGGCGCGATGGTCGGACCGGACGCATATACCGAGGTCCGCTACCTCGCCCACTACAAGCAGATGCAGGCGCTCGACCTGATCCCTGAGATCGCGAACGCGTTCGAACAGTCCTTCGGCCGGCCAGCCGGCGGCCTGTTGCGCAACTACAGGTCGGCTGATGCGGAGACGATCGTGGTCGCGCTCGGTTCGGTGCTCGGCACCATCGAAGATGTCGTCGACGAGTTGCGCGAAGAGGGCGTGCGGATCGGCGCGGTCGCGCTCAAGACCTTCCGACCGTGGCCGGCGGACGAGGTTCGCAGGGCGCTGGAGGGTGCCAAGCGTGTGATCGTGCTCGAGAAGGCGCTCTCGATCGGAATCGGCGGGATCGTCTCCCAGAACGTGCACGGGGCCCTTGAGGGGCTGCAGATCCCGGTGCACACCGCGATCGCGGGACTAGGTGGGCGACCGATCACCAAGAGCTCGCTGCGCCGCCTGTTTGGAGACGGCATCGCCGGCCGTCTTCCGGCCACGACCTTCGTCGATCTGGACCGCTCGCTGGTCGATCGTGAACTGCAGCGGATGCTGGCCATGCGGCGCTCGGGCTCGCACGCGGAGAACATGCTCCGCGACCTCGGGATCGTCGGCGCGAGCTCAGTGTGAAAGGCGGGTTCCAATGACCGACACGCGACTCAAGTACTTCCAGACAGGCAGCTTCGCTGCGGGCAACCGGCTTGTCGACCCCGACGAGCGCTCGGTCCAATCGGCGGCTGAGCGTGCCAACTCGATCACCTGCGGGCACCGAGCCTGCCAGGGCTGCGGCGAGGCGCTCGGTGCCCGCTACGCACTCGACACGGCGATCCGCGCGACCGGTGGCGATGTGATCGCCGCCAACGCGACCGGCTGCCTCGAGGTCTTCTCGACGCCATATCCGGAGAGCTCCTGGCAGCTGCCGTGGATCCATTCGCTGTTCGGCAACGCGGCAGCGGTCTCAACCGGGATCGCGGCAGCCCTGCGCGCGAAGGGCAACACGCACACCCGCGTGGTCGGACAGGGCGGCGACGGCGGCACGGTCGACATCGGCTTCGCCTGTCTGTCCGGGATGTTCGAGCGCGGCGACGACGTGCTCTACATCTGTTACGACAACGAGGCCTACATGAACACCGGTGTGCAGCGCTCCGGTGCCACTCCGCCGGCGGCGTTCACGACCACGACTCAGGCGGTCGGCGAGGACCCCGGCGCGCCATGGGGGCAGGGCAAGAGCGCGCCGCTGATCGCGCTCGCCCACGAGATCCCATACGTCGCAACGGCGACGATCGCCGATCTGCGTGACCTTGAGGCCAAGGTGCAGAAGGCGATGACGATCCGGGGCCCTCGCTACATCCACATCCTCGTCACCTGTCCGTTGGGTTGGGGAGCTCCCGCAGGTGACTCGATCAAGCTCGCGCGGCTGGCGACCGAGACGGGGATCTTCCCGGTCTGGGAGGGTGCCCACGGCGACGTGACCGCGGCCACGCCGATACGCCGACGCGTCCCAGTGGAGGAGTATCTGAAGCTCCAGACACGGTTCCGTCACCTGTTCTCGCCCGTCCGTCGCGACGATGTGATCGCGCGGATCCAGGCGCGCGCCGATCGCAACATCGAGCGCTTCGGACTGCATCACAAAGTCGAGTCCGACGAGCGGACGCTGCACGCGGAGGGCGCATCATGAGCGCGCGGGAGAAGCCGTTCGCGATCACGCTCGACGTCGGTTCGAGCCGTGCCAATCACACCGGGTCGTGGCGGACGGAGCGGCCCGAATACGTGCGATTGACCGCACCGTGCGGCGGTGCCTGCCCGGCCGGAGAGGACGTGCAGCAGTGGCTCTACCACACCGAGGAGGGCGGCTACGAGGCGGCGTGGCGCAAGATCATCGAACGCAACCCGTTCCCGGCGATCTGCGGCCGCGTCTGCTACCACCCGTGCGAGACGGCCTGCAACCGCGCGCAACTCGACGAGACCGTCGGCATCAACTCGGTCGAACGCTTCCTCGGTGATCAGGGGATCGCCGCGGGCTGGCGGCCGCAGCAGGCTGCGGCGCCCAGCGGCAAGCGCGTGCTGGTGATCGGCGCCGGTCCGTCGGGGCTGTCGGCCGCCTACCACCTGGCACTGCTGGGACACGAAGTCACGATCAGGGACGCGGCCCCCGTCGCCGGGGGCATGATGCGCTACGGGATCCCCAAGTACCGCCTCCCGCGTGAGGTACTCGACGCCGAGGTCAGGCGGATCGCCGAACTCGGCGTCAGGTTCGAGTTCGGGCGCAACGTGTGCGACGTGATCGCCGAGCAGCTCGAGGGGCATTTCGACGCGGTCTTCCTGGCGGTCGGCGCCCGAATCGCGAGCCGCGCCTACGTGCCCGCGGGATCGGCAGCCAGGATCGTCGACGCGGTCTCGATGCTGCGCGACATGGGGGACGGGTCCGCCGGCCCGCCGCTGCTGGGCCGGCGGGTGGCCGTCTACGGCGGCGGCAACACGGCGATGGACGCCGCCCGGACCGCCAAGCGACTGGGCGCTGAGGAGTCCATCATCGTCTACCGCCGCACCCGCGACCGGATGCCGGCGCAGGAGTCCGAGCTTCAAGAGGCCCTGCAGGAGGGGATCCAGGTCAGGTGGCTGACGACGATCAAGCACGCCGATGAAGGCCGGCTGAAAATCGAGCGGATGGAACTGGATGAAAGCGGATACCCACAGCCAACCGGAGAGTTCGAGCAGCTCGACGCCGACACGCTCGTGCTCGCGACGGGTCAGCAAACCGACCTCTCACTGCTCGAGGGCGTCGCCGGGATCGAGAGGGAGGACGGTGTCGTCAAGGTCGATCAAAACCTGATGACCGGGCACGCCGGGATCTTCGCAGGCGGCGACATGGTTCCGGCGGAGCGCACCGTCACCGTGGCGATCGGGCATGGCCGTCGCGCAGCGCACAGCATCGATCGCTGGCTGTTGGGCGAGGAGGGACACGCCGAGTGGGGCGTGCGCGACAGCGCGAGCCTGACCGGTGTCGGCCCGTCGCCGGTTCCGAAGCAGCTGCCGTTCGAGCGGCTCAACCCCTGGTACTACTCCGACGCGCCGAAGACGCTCCAGCCGGAGCTCGACAGAGTCCGCCGCTCCTCCACATTTGACGAGGTGGTCCTTGGGCTTGATGAGTCAAACGCGCTGTTTGAGGCGAGGCGCTGCATGTCCTGCGGCAATTGCCTGGCATGCGACAACTGCTATGGCGTCTGTCCTGACAACGCCGTGATCAAGCTCGATCCGCCCGGCGCCTACGCCTACGCGTTCGACCTCGACTTCTGCAAGGGCTGCGGACTGTGCGCACAGGAATGTCCCTGTGGCGCGATCGAGATGCAGCCCGAGCTGATCTAGATGGTTGGACACCCTTGGCATCAATCCAGGAGGTAAGACATGCCGGTTCAGGTAGCCATCAACGGATTCGGTCGCACCGGGCGGGCATTCCTGCGCTCTGCGATCGAACGTCATGCCGACATCACAGTCGTCGCGATCAACGATCTGGCCGATACCCACACGCTCGCGCAACTATTGAAGTACGACTCTTCGTACGGCCGCTTCCCAGCCGACGTCAGCGAGGAAGCGGGAGCGATAGTGGTCGATGGCCATGAGATCCAGGTCATGTCCACGGCTGATGCGCAGGACCTGCCCTGGGGCCACCTTGGGGTCGAGGTGGTGATCGAATCCACCGGCCACCTCCGCACGCGGTCCGCCGCAGCGCAACATCTGCAGGCCGGGGCCTCGAAGGTGATCATCTCGGCACCGGCGCAGGGCGCGGAGCCGCCGGATGCCACTGTCGTGCTGGGCGTCAATTTCGATGAGGTCTATGACGTGGAGCGCCACCACATCATCTCGAACGCATCGTGCACGACCAACTGCCTGGCGCCGGTGGCGAAGGTCATCCAGGACTCGATCGGCATCAAGTACGGCCTGATGACGACCGTGCACTCCTACACCGGCGATCAGATGCTGCTCGACGGTCCGCATAAGGACGCGCGTCGCGCCCGATCGGCGGCGATCAACATCGTCCCGACCTCCACCGGTGCCGCGAAGGCCCTGGGCCTCGTGATCCCGAGCCTCGAGGGCAAGCTCAACGGCTTCGCCTTACGGGTACCGACGCCGACCGGCTCGCTCGTCGACCTGACGGTCGGGACCGAGCGGCCGACAAGCCGCGAAGAGGTCAACTCGATCTTCGCGGAGACCGCGGACCAGGGAGCGATGCTCGGGATCCTCGCCTATACGACCGATCCGATCGTGTCCTCGGACATAGTCGGGTCTCCCTACTCGTCGATCTTCGACTCCGGTCTGACCAGCATCGAGGAGGGGGAGGGCGAGACCCTACTCAAGGTGATCGCCTGGTATGACAACGAGTACGGCTACTCGAGCCGTCTGGTGGACCTGGCTCAGCGCGTGCTGGTGCCGGTCAGCGTTGGCGTCTGATCTGCGCGAGCGATGCTCAGCAACCATCCGGCGAAAACGAAGTCGGCCACGCCGGCAGCCAGGAACGCCACTGCCCAGATGTAGGTCTTCGAGTCCGACCCACCGAAGGCGAGGATTACGACCCCGAGGCCGACCAGGACGACGCCCGCGACGATGCGCACCTGCGCCCAGCCGCGCAGGTGGCCGTACTCCCACGGAAAGATGATGCGTCGGATCCCCGTCCGTGGTGGAGTCATCCACCACCCGCGCAGCCCCTGTGGAGCAGATGCGATCACTGTTGCTGTGACCGCGCCGCGTCGAGCAGCACGCGGGCCTCGGCTGAAGCGATCAGCCCGCGCGTCCGTTCGACGACGTCCAGGTTCACTGAGATCGCGTCGATCCCGGCCCGCACCAGCAGCTCGGCGTATTCGGGATGGACCGAGGGAGCCTGGCCGCAGATCGATGTTCGCAGTCCGAGCCGGCGTGCCTTCGGGATCAGCTGCTGCAGGTATGACACGACGGCGTGATCACGCTCGTCGAAGGTGGCCGCGAGCAGCTCGGAGTCCCTGTCGGCTCCGAGCAGCAGCTGCGTGAGGTCGTTGGAGCCAACTGAGATCCCGGCGACTCCGAGCGCCGCATAGGACTCGAGGTTGAACAGCACCGACGGGACCTCGGCCATCACCCACAGCTCGAAGCCGGGGCGGTCCAGCAGCCCGGCGTCACGGATCAGGCTGCGGCACTGGGCCAGCTCATCCGCCGTGCGAACGAACGGAAGCATGACGTGCAGGTTGGTGTGACCGGCATCCCAGACTCGCTTCAGCGCAGTTAGCTCGAGCTGGAAGATCTCAGGCTCGACCGTGTACCGCAGCGCGCCGCGGAAACCGATCATCGGGTTGCTCTCCTCGGGCTCGAACCGCTCGCCGCCCTCAAGGCCGCGGAACTCGTTGGTGCGGAAGTCATAGGTGCGGTACGTGATCGGCCGCGGTGCAAAGCCGTTGGCGAACGTGGTCAGCGCCTCCGCAAGGCGATCCACAACCTCGCCCTGGCGGCTCTGCTCGATCAGCAGCTTCGGGTGGGTTCCCGCGAGCGCCTCGATCAGCATCAGCTCGGCGCGCAGCAGGCCCACGCCGTCGACCTCGAGCGCGGCGGCCTTCGCCACCTGTGAGGGCTCGGAGAGGTTGACCAGCAGCTTGGTGCCGGTCACCACGCGGGTTCCGGCGCGAGTCGCCGAAGCGTCCTGCCCTGGGGCCACCGGTGTCGGCGCGGTCGTCAAGACCCCCTCGACAACCAAGCCGTGGGTTGCATCGACGGTGACGAGCTCTCCGTCGCGAAGCCTGCGAGTCGCCTCGCCGGTTCCAACGACGCACGGAATCCCGAGCTCACGCGAGACGATTGCCGCATGGCATGTCATCCCGCCGCTGTCGGTGACGATCGCCGCTGAGCGTCGCATCAGCGGCACCCAATCCGGTGAGGTCATGTGCGTCACGAGGACGTCTCCGCTGGCAAGCTTGCCGGCGTCAGCCAACGTGCTCAGGATTCGCACCGCGCCGCTGCCGGAGCCGGGAGCGCCGCCGAGTCCGTGCAGAAGTACGTTGCCCGCCTGCGCGGTCCCTGCGGCTCCTGCGCCCCCGGCTGCCGCTTCGGGCTCAGTCCCAGCCGGATGCGGGCCGAGCGTTGTGATCGGCCGGCTCTGCAACATCCAGAGGTTGCCGTCCGGGTCAAACGCCCACTCTGTGTCCTGCGGCGAGCGGTAGTGCTCCTCGATCGTGCGACCGTGGTCGGCCACCGCGACCACCTCGTCGTCGGAGAGCACCGCCTGGTGCGCCTCCTGTTCGGTGGTCGGGCGCGTGGAGGTTCCACCGCCAGCGGCGGGCTCGATCACCAGCTCCTTGTTGTGGACCTCGCGCGCGAGTACACGCAGCGTCGCCTTGTCGACGATGTAGCGGTCTGGGGACACCTGGCCGGAGACGACCGCCTCGCCCAGGCCGAACGAGCCCTCGATCACCAATTTGCCGAGGTCGCCAGTCGATGGGTCGGCGGTGAACATCACGCCAGACCGTGTTGACGCAATCTGTCTCTGCACGACGACGGCGATGTCCATGCCCGCCTGGTCGAACCCGCGTGAGGCACGGTAATAGACGGTCCGGGTCCCGAACAGCGAACGCCAGCAGCGGCGCACGGCATCGATCACGGCGTCCCCGCCGCGAATGTTGAGGAACGTCTCGTTCATGCCCGCAAACGACGCCGCTGCCGTGTCCTCGGCGGTGGCGGAGGACCGTACGGCGACGGCCAAGTCACCTTCGTTGCCGCACAGCTCCTCGTAGGCGGATCTGATCGATTGCTCCAGCCAGTCGGGCATCGCGCTCGCGTCGAGCGCGTCGCGAGCCGCGGTCGCGGCAGCCGCCAGCGCTGCGGTGTCCTCCTCGTCCACGCCGTGGAGTGCTTCTGTGAGGCGATCGCGCAGCCCGGTCTCCTCGCAGAAGGCGCCGTACGCCGGTGCACCGATGACAAACCCTGGCGGGACGGGCACGCCGGCCGAGGTCAGTTCCCCGAGGTTGGCGCCCTTCCCACCGGCATAGGAAACGTCTGTCACGCGCAGCTGGGCGAAGGTTCGAACTGGCTCGGTGATTGCAGTGGTGATGGTCATACCTCCAGTCTCATCAGCGGATACTCGCGTGGAATCCGTGTACACCGGCGAGTGCGCCTCGGTAAACCCCGCGGCGGCAATCGCAGTCAGGCGCTCAGCCAAAGAACACGGCTCCGGCCTCATACAGGTCTGGGTCCAGCAGCTTCGGAGCGGTGAGCGCCTGCTCGAGATCGACCTCGACCACGTGCTCACCCGCAAGCGCCACCATCGTCCCGAGATGGCCGGCCGACATCGCCTCGGTGGCTGCGATGCCGAACCTCGTGGCCAGAATCCGATCGAACGCCACCGGTGTCCCGCCACGCTGGACATGCCCAAGGATCGTGACGCGAGTGTCGAAGCCCGTCGTTGCCTCTATCCCGTCGCGAAGCGCGAACCCGACACCGGTGGGGACCTGCGCACTGAGCGGGTGAGGGTCCCTGCGGACGGGGGCGGTCCACTTCTCTGAGCCGTTTGCGAGCGCGGTCGCGAGCTCCAGAGGGTGCTCTGGGGTGTGGTCTGCCACGGTCGCGCCTTCCGCGACGACGACGATCGAGAATCTACGCGAGCCATCGTGGCGGCGCCGCAGGTGATCACACACGTCACCGATGCTGACTGGCCGCTCAGGCACCAGGATCATGTCTGCACCGCTCGCCAGTCCGGCGCAGGTTGCGATCCACCCGGCATGGCGGCCCATGACCTCAACGATCATCACCCGGTTGTGGGACTCCGCGGTTGTGTGCAGGCGGTCGATCGCATCAGTCGCGGTCTGCACCGCGGTGTGAAAGCCGACGCTGAAATCAGTGCCTCCGACGTCATTGTCGATCGTCTTGGGTATTGCCACAAGCGGCACACCCGCTTGACGGAGATCGCGCGCGGCGGCCAGCGTTCCATCTCCTCCGATCACCGCCACTGCGGCGATCGCGTGGCGGCTGAGCGTAGCCTCCAACGCGCGAAGCCCCTCCTGTCCGCTGGACAGTGGGTCGGTGCGGGAGGTGCCGAGAATGGTCCCCCCGCGAGTGACCAGACCGTCTGTGTTATCACGCGTCAGCTCGACCGAGTCGTCATCACGAAGCCCCAGCCAGCCGCCGTGGAAGCCGACGAAGCGGTGACCGTCGGCGAGCCCGCGCCTCACGAGCGCACGGATCACCGCGTTCAGGCCGGGACAGTCGCCTCCGCCGGTCAGAACACCGAACGTAGACATGAGGCGGAGCTCACGGGACTCGAGTCGGTGAGGTCAGGTTCTCGGAGTGCATGTCCATGACGCAACCATCGTCATCGCACGAGCGCGTCGCTCCGTCAGTAGTTCGCCACAACGAAGCTGCATATCGTTGCGGCTGATCAGCCTGCGAGGCCTGCGTACGTTGGAGCAATGAGCCCCCACAGCCGTTCATTCAGTGTGGTCATCGCCGGTGGTGGCGTCGCCGGCCTGGAGGCGGCGCTCGCCCTGCGTGAACTTGCGGGCGACCGTGTCACCACCACGATGCTGGCCCCCGAGTCAGAGTTCGTATACCGACCGCTTCGCGTTCGCGAGCCGTTCGCGGGTCCGCGTACCGATCATTACTCGTTGGCGGAGATCGCATACGACATCGGCGTCGAGCTCAGGCACGACGCCTTCAAGTGGCTCGACGCCCCCAGGCAAACGGTCCACACAGAGGCCGGCGAGCAGCTCAGTTACGACGCGCTGCTGCTGGCGACCGGGGCACGGCTTCATCCTCGCTTCAGGCACGCGATCACGATCGACGATCGCAAGCTCGACGAACAGCTGCACGGCCTGATCCAGGATCTCGAGGGCGGCTACATCCACAAGCTCGCGTTCATCGCCCCGCAGCCGATGCCGTGGCCGCTGCCGCTCTACGAACTGGCTCTGATGACCGCGGGCCGAGCCGACGACATGAACGAGACGGTGTCGATCACGATCGTCACTTCCGAGGACGCGCCCCTGGCAGTCCTGGGGAGTGTGGTCAGCCACGCGGTCAGGGAGACGCTCGAGAGCTCCGGGATCCAGATCATCTGCGGCACCCACGCCGAAACCCCGGGGCCGGGCCAGGTCAGCCTGTTCCCTCAGGGCGACACCCTGAGTTTCGATCGGATCATCGCGCTGCCTGAGCTCTTCGGCCCCTCGACTCCAGGCGTGCCCAAGCTCGACAGCCATGGCTTCATCCCAGTCGATGCCCACTGCCGTGTCCGCGGTCTGGAGAGGGTGTTCGCGGCGGGCGACGCAACAGACTTCGCGCTCAAGCAGGGCGGCATCGCGGCTCAGCAGGCCGATGTTGCCGCTGAGGAAATCGCCAGGCTCGCCGGCGTATCGATCGAGCCGAGCAGGTTCAAGCCAGAGATACGCGGAATGCTCCTCGGTGGAGCCAAGCCGCTGTACTTCAGTGCACACCTGACCGGGGCGCATGGGTCAGCCTCTGTCGTCGCGGACCATGCCGACTGGCCCGCCGGCGCGAAGATCGCGGCCAAGTACCTGGCGCCGTATCTGGAGCTGCATGCCCGGGCTTCGATCGGCTCCTCGGAGGCACAACCATGACCGGCCGGTGTGGCAACCATCAGAGCCCACCCGCCCGTGTCGCCTCTGTCGCCTAGCCGCGCACGACCCCGATGATCGAGGTCGATGGAGTCAGCAAGCGGTTTGGCAAGACGCAGGCGCTCGCCACCGTCGATCTGAGCGCCGAGTCGGGAAAGGTACTCGCGCTGCTGGGCCCGAACGGTGCCGGCAAGACCACGCTGGTGCGCATCCTGACGACATTGCTCCGCCCAGACAGCGGCGCCGCACGGGTTGCCGGTTACGACGTCGTGACGGACGCCGGATCACTGCGCGGCGTGATCGGCTTGGCCGGCCAGTACGCGGCGGTGGACGAACTGTTGACCGGCCGCGAGAATCTCGAGCTGGTCGGGCTCTGGTACCACCTTGGGAAGCGCGAGTACCGCCGCCGCGCCCAGGAGGTGCTCGAGCGGTTCGGACTGACCGACTCAGGTGACCGGCTCGTTAAGACCTACTCCGGCGGGATGCGACGGCGGCTGGATATCGGCGCGAGCCTGATCGCGCGACCGCCGGTGCTGTTCCTGGACGAGCCGACCACCGGCCTCGACCCCCGCACCCGCAACGACGTTTGGGAGTTCATCGAGGAACTCGTCGCGGCCGGGACGACCGTGCTGCTGACGACTCAATACATGGAGGAGGCGGAACGCCTCGCGCAGCGGATCGTCGTGATTGACCAAGGCAAAGTGATCGCGAACGGGACCGCTGGGCAGCTCAAGGCGCAGCTCGGCGGCGACACGCTGGAAGCGCGCATAACTGACCGCTCCGATCTGCAGCGTGCCGCGGTGGTCATGGAGGACATCACCACCGGTCGAGCCCACATAGATCCTGATCAAAAGCGGGTCAGCATCCCGACTGCCGGCGGCACCAGACAGTTGATAGCTGTCGGACTGCGGTTCGAGGAGGCGGGGATCGCGCTCGATGACCTCGGGATCCGGCACCCGTCGCTGGATGACGTCTTCCTCGCGATCACCGGCACTTCCACCACTGCCGATGACCACGATCAATCCGCGCTGAAGGCCACGGCAACGTGAGCGACTCGCAACCGATCCACGCACCCACGTCGACCGCGATGACGCCCGGGCTGGCGCTCCGTGACATCGGTGGGGTTGCGAAGCGGAATATGTTGCGGATCGCCCGAACCCCGCGAATGCTCGTGATCGGCACTCTACAGCCGGCACTGATGCTCGTCCTGTTCCGTTACGTGCTCGGTGGCGCGATTCGGGTTCCGGGCGGCGGCTACGTTGACTACGTCGTGCCTGCCGTGTTCATCGAGGCGGTGCTGATCGGCGGCATGACGACTTCGATCGGGCTTGCGCAGGACCTCCAGAGCGGCATCATCGACCGCTTCCGCAGCCTGCCGATGGCGCGTTCAGCCGTGCTCGCCGGCCGTACTCTCGCCGACATCAGCCGCAGCCTCGTCTCGCTCGCGATCATGATCGCACTGGGCCTGCTCGTGGGCTTCCGTTTCCACAGTGACGCCGGCTCGATCATCATCGGGATCGCCGTGATCCTGGCATTCGGTTACGCGTTCTCGTGGGTCTACGCGGCGATCGGCCTTGCCACCAAAGACCCCGAGACCGCCCAGGTCGCAGGCATCCTGCCGTTCTTCATCCTGATGTTCGCCTCAAACGCGATCGTCCCTGTTTCAACGATGCCGAGCTGGCTACAGGGGTTCGCCAGCAACCAGCCGCTCAGTATCACCGTCGCCGCAGTTCGTGCTCTGTTCGAAGGCGGTCCGGCCGGGCATTGGGTTCTGCAATCACTCGCGTGGTCAGCCGGAATCACAATCGTGTTCTTCCTGATCGCCCTCCGCCTGTACCGCGACGCCACCACCTGAGGCCGCAACGTGTCATCGCGATCGCCCAGTCATGAACTCGCTGGACGTTGCCTTGGTAATCTATTGGCATGCGAATTGCCATAGATGCGGTCGGACGGTTGGTCGTTCCCAAGTCACTGCGTGACGAGTTGGGTATCACTGGGCCAACCGAACTGGAGATCGCGGCCCGTGACGGCATGATCGAACTTGCGGTCGCTGACGTCCCTGCGCGTGTGGAGGATCGACCCGACGGTGTGGTGATCACGACGGACGTGCCAATGGCGCCGCTCACGATCGATGACGTGCGCGCAACGATCGACCGCATCCGGCGTTGATCTCGCCGGACTCCAGTGTCACGATCGCGGCGGCCGCACCGTGGCATGTCGCGCACCTGTCTGCGGTTTCGGCGATGGCCGCCGCTGAGTCATCACTGATCGCGCACGTGGCTTTCGAAACCACGGCCGCGCTCAGCCGGATGCCGCAAGGTCAACGCCTGGCACCGC
Source organism: uncultured Conexibacteraceae bacterium (assembly GCA_963848435.1). GTDB lineage: Bacteria > Actinomycetota > Thermoleophilia > Solirubrobacterales > Solirubrobacteraceae > Palsa-465. The sequence goes on from CAWKDQ010000013.1 coordinate 211,281, forward strand.
CAACAGTGCTCGATTGGCTCGAGCGACGGTTCCCAACCGAATGGCTCACCCTCCCGGCGGACGCGAGCAGGGAGGCCCTCCGCGCCGCCATCTCACACGGCATCCGCGGCGGCGCGCTCTATGACGCACTGATCGCAGCCACCGCGACACATCACGGCCACCAACTCCTGAGCGCCGATCGTCGTGCCGCGCCCACCTACGCCGCGCTCAACATCGACGTTCTCTTCCTTCCGTCAACCTGACGGCTCGGCCTTCCCAGCTCGACGGGCATCACGTACGGCCAGACCCGAGCTCGCGTCGCGCCGCGCATCGGCCTCTGCAGTTGATGGGTGAATTCTCATATTGCTCTTACTGGACTCTAATTCGGTTGCTCGAGACTGCGAGTATGGCCGATGACCAGGAACCCGCAACAGGGCGCCAGTCACGCCGATCGTGTCATTCGACCAGCGGCGAACAGTGAAGCCGGGCTTGTCATGTCGGTGACCGCCGACCCGGTTTCGCCGCTCGGCGGGTCGGGCCGCCGACGCCCCACGGCGCTGCGCTCGGCGCGCCCTTTGCCTTGGATAGCGGACGCCGCGCTGGCGGTCGTTGGGCTGGGCTTCGGCGCGACGGTCGGACTGGCGATCGCCGCGGAAACCCATTCCGAGTTGGTGGCGCCGGGTGGGACGGTGACCTTCATCGGGAGCGTCACCGGCTTGGCGGGCATGTACCTCGCCCTGGTGATGGTGCTGCTCGTCAGCCGCATCCCGCTGGTGGAGCGTGTCCTGGGCCTCGGCGGTCTGCTGCGCTGGCACCGGTGGCTCGCGCCGTGGCCGCTGTCGCTTATCGCTCTGCACGCGATCTTCACCACGATTGGATACGCCCAGGCGGCTAGAACCGGAGTCGGCCATGAGCTCGGATCATTGCTGAGCGGCTACCCGGGCATGGTGACCGCCACGGTCGCATTGGGTCTGATGATGATGGCTGGGATTGCCTCGATCCGAGCGATCCGCAGCAGGTTGCGGCGTGAGACCTGGTGGACGCTGCACCTCGTCATGTACCTCGCGCTTGCCCTGTCGTTCTCGCACGTGATCGCGCTTGGACCCTCGTTCGTTGAGCACCCGCTGACGCAACTGGTGTGGTCTGTGGTGTGGGCGGCCACCGCAGGTGTGGTGATCGTGTTCCGCTTTGGGGTACCGGCATTCCGGAGTGTGCGCCATCGCTTGCGGGTCGTCGAGGTCCGCCCTGAGACCAACGGCGTGGTCTCGGTGATCTGCGAGGGCCGGCGGCTGGAGCGCCTACCGGTCTCCGGCGGGCAGTTCCTCTGTTGGCGGTTCCTTCAGCAGGGCCTTTGGTGGCAGGCGCATCCGTACTCGGTTTCGGCCAGGCCCACTCCGACCCACCTGCGGCTGACGGTCAAGAACAGCGGTGACCACTCCGCAAGGCTCGCGACCCTTAAGCCCGGGACGCGGGTGGCGATTGAGGGGCCGTACGGTGCGTTCACCTCACACGCTCAACGCCGTGAACGCGCGGTCCTGATAGCCGGCGGTATCGGTGTGACCGCGATACGTGCACTGCTCGAGGACTTGCCTCGCTCGACGCGCCCGGCTGTGATTCTGCGTGTGTCACGCGACGAGGATGCGGTCCTGACGGAAGAGGTCGGGGAACTTGTGCGCAGGGCCCGGGGCAAGCTGCATGTCATCGTCGGTTCTCGGGACGACTCCCGCCTCGACGCATACCGGGTGCGGCAGTTGGTACCGGGGATCGCCGAGCAGGATGTGTACGTCTGCGGACCCGAGGAGTTCGTCCGCGACACAGTTGCCGTCGTCCGGGACGTCGGGGTGCCCGCCGACGCAGTTCACTACGAGGCATACAGCCTGTAGGCATTCGATCAGGCCAGGAGCGGACACCATGAAACCCATCGGACGCGTTGCGCTCCTCATCACCGCGGCGGCGGTCGGCCTTGTCGGAGTGCTCAGCTTCCATTCGAGCGCCCCCCAACTGGCTCTACCCACGGCGGGTCGGGCCGCGTTGCCGCGCAAGCAGCAGCAAGGCGGCGCCTCCATATCCGCAAGCCGGACTGGTTCCAACGCACCGGTTGTTTTGGTCGCCCGCTCCGCGGTCGGCTCAAGCGAGCAATACGGCTATGGGGCCCTGTCGGTAACGGTGAAGGTCCGCGGAAACCGGATCGAGGACGTCAGGGTCAACGGGCTGCAGACCGCTGAACAGTACTCACAGCAGCTCGCCGCGCAGGTGATTCCGATGCTGCGCTCGGAGGTGCTCTCCGCACAGAGCGCCCGGATCAACGGCATCTCCGGCGCCAGCTATACCAGCCAGGCTTACGCGCTCTCGGTCCAATCGGCGCTCGACAAGCTGCACGTATGACCGCCGGCGTCTCGGCTGGCCGCACGATAGGCCATGCCGAGAACGTGATGGGGACGGTCGTGTCTTTCGTCGTGCACCCCGGGGTGCTCAGCGATGCCGTAACTCACGCGGCGCTCGCGCGGGCCTGCCGAACACTCCATGAGGCTGATGAAACCTTCAGCACCTGGAAGCCACAGAGCCCTGTGAGCCGCCTTAGGCGCGGCGAAGCGTCGATCGCGGAGCTGCCAGCGGAAGTCGCGACCGTACTGGGTCTGTGCAAGCGCGCCACGGCGGCATCGCAGGGCTGGTTCGACCCGTGGGCGATGCCGGGGGGCGTTGACCCAACGGGCCTGGTCAAGGGCTGGGCGGCCGGCCGGGCCCTCGATGAACTCGTGCAGGCCGGTATGCCCGCGGCAATGGTCAATGCGGGCGGCGACCTCGCGGTCCACGGCCGGCCGTCAGCCGCCGAGCGTTGGCGCGTCGGGATCCGCCATCCGTGGCGGGTGGACGCGCTTGCCTGCATCATCGAGGCGGACGCGGCCGTCGCGACCTCGGGAGCCTACGAACGGGGCGAGCATCTGATCGACCCCCACACTGGAAAGCCGATCACGATGGCAGCCTCGGCAACGGTCACCGGGCCGAGCCTGGCGATGGCCGACGCCCTCGCCACGGCGCTGGTAATCGCGGGGGCGGATGAGATCGGGTTCGTCACCGCGCTCGCCGGTTACGACGCTTACGTGATCAGCCCGGACGGAACCGAGCTGGCGAGCGACGGAATCCGCTTCGCTCAATCGGCATGACCGTCGACACCAAGCACAGAACCCGTACATCGCGGCTTTCTGTGAAGCGAACGACGGGCTTCGAACCCGCGACCTTCGGCTTGGGAAAGACTTAGAGCCGTCGCGCGCCGTTGCGCCAAGTTGCGGAGTGTCCGGTGAACATTGAGGATGCGGCTTTTACACACAACTCGCGGTATTGAGTGGGTCGAGCTGGGCTGCCCATGAGCTGCCCATAGAACAGCCCGAGCCTGGGGCGAGACAGGTGAACAGTAGCCGTGACGTTACTCGCAGTTGGCAGCCGGAGGACGTCCGCCACAAGCGCGAGTGCACTGCCGATTCGGACTTTTCGCCAAACGACTCGCGAGCGGCGGGGTCGGCCACAAGGTGAAAGCATCGCTGTACGGGATGCCTACCTTCCGCGCGAAGGAGGTGCCTGAGCTCGGTCGAGCAGATGCTCCCTGCGCGCACGAATGCAGGTGTCGGCGCGATGCCGTCGCCCCGGGCACGTCTGCGTGGTTGCACGCTGGCGTTCAGCGGCCGACTGCGCGAACCCGTCGTTGGGCGAGCTCTAGGTCGAACGCCACCGGATCGACGCCGCCGGCGCCCTTCATCTCGGCGTAGCCCCAGGGACCGCCGCAGTCCTCCGGTGGGCAGGCGCCTTTGCCGGTCATGAGCACCGGCCTGCGGTCATCGGTGTTCGGCTCGATCACCTTCTCCAGGATGATGTCGTGCTCCCAGTCGTCGCCGAAGTCGTAGGTGTAGCGAATGCGATCCTTTGGCCCGAGCAGCACCTCTGCGAGCGGAGTTTCGGTCTCGTCAGCGCAATCGTCTTCCCACTCAGGATCCGGCACGCCGATCCGCACGCCGTCGTACTCGAAGCTGTGCAGATGTGTGTCGGTCCACCCAAACGCAGCCTGGATCACCTCGTGGAGCTCGGCGAAGGTCGCGTCAGCGCCGACCTGAACACGGCGCCACACCGGCGGCTTGCTGACCCCTCTAAGCACGACCTTAAGCTGGAGCAGGTCGTCGGGCTCGATCGCAACCGGCACCTCAACTTCGGGGAGGTCCAGCTCGCTGCGGGCGTTCCAGCCCTTGATGAACGTGCCCACCGCCTGCCCATCCTCGAGGTCAACGCCCGCCGCCTTCGCCGCCAGTAGGAACTGCTTGGACGGTCCACCCACAGCCGGGTCGAGGGCAGCCTCGACCATCTCCTGTTCCCAGTCGCCGATCGACCCTCGGGTCTCGCTGGCCGCCCACTCCGGGATCCCGCGCCGACGGGCAGCAAAGCGCACCCACGCGTCGAGCGCCCGAGGAAGGCATGCGAGCAGCTCGGGAGTCGCGAGAACCTTGCGCGGAACCCAGTCGCTCATGAACAACTCGACAACCACCGGGCTCCAGCGCAGCGGGTCGCCGCCGGTGTAGCCAGCACAGAAGTCGATCGCAAGCGATACCACCCAGGCGGCGTCCCCGTCCGGCGCGAACTCGCGTCCCTCGGGCGAGGCGAGAAACTCGTCGCGCAACCGGTCGCGCTCCGCTACCGACAGCTCAGAGGGCACAGGAGGCTCGACCACGCCCGGGGTCTGGTCGACGCGCAGGAGCGCCAGCGCCCGCCCGGGCCAGAAGTCATCGGCGACGGGCGGATCCCAGGTCATGTCCGTGCGCGCGATCGCCGAGCGGATCAGGCCTGCGGCGACCCCCGGCTCGACACGCTCCAGCTCCAGCTCGGCCTCCTCCTCAGCCGAGTGGCGCCCGATCGAGCCCGCTACCTGCTCGATCGACTCGGCGAGCAGCACGTCCTTGGCCAGCCCGCCCAGGGTGCGGTCGATCAAGACGCCGACAGCCATCGTCTCGCCACCGGGATGGCGACTCTCAAGCAACACCGTGCAGGCGTCGTCGAATACCGCCTCGCTAATCACCGCGGCACCCACGATCTCCGACTCGCCGATCTGCTCGACCCATTCCGGAGCGCTGGCCGTCGCCCGTGAGCTGGTGAGCAACTCACCAGCCAGGACCCCCAGCTCACCGTTGTCGAGCTTCGCTATCGCCGCCAGCGTGATCGCGGAACCCGCGTCGCTGAAGCTCGCCAACCGCGCGACCAGCGGCTCGCCGAACAAAAGCACCGGATCAACCGCAACGGCATCGGGGAACGGCAGCCCGTGCCGCTGCTCACGGAACGTCCCAAGCAAGTGCGCCGCCCACGCCTCGGCGTCAAGCGCCGAGTCAATTTCCGACGCCGACCGCGCGATCACCCGCGCGATACCGACCTCCTCCGACTCAGAACCGAGTCGGGCCTGCTGGCGCTCACGGCGCTCAGCAACCCGAGCAGGATGACCGCCCGATCCTCGTCGCCGTCTGCCGCCACTCACGCCCGCCAACGTACACCTCCACCCCACCAGAGGCGAGCGTCAACTCCGCAACCAGCGCCAAAACTCGCCCCGCCCTGATGCCCGGGATCGTCACAGGAACTGTGTAGGCATCAGCGAAGGAGATCGCTATGCCTACCAACGCGCAAAGGAGGTCGGCCGCGGGAGCGCTCGTGATATGCGTGCGCAGGCGTACGCAGGTCTCACTCTCGAGGCCGCATCCCGAACTGGTATCATTTTGGTATGAGCAAGCAGATCGCTGTTCGTTTGCGTGATGACCTCGTTGACTTCGTAGATGAGATCGTCGGGAGCGGACAAGAAGGAAGCAGGGCCGCAGTTGTGACCCGAGCACTAGAGCGTGAGCGGCGGCGGATGGTCGCTATGCGTGACGCTCAGATCCTTGCCTCCGTCGGCGCAGATCCCGACCTCGAAGGGCTTGCCGGATACGCTGCCGGAGTTCGCGTCGAGGACTGATGCGACCGATCCACACCGCAGCGCTTGACAAATCGCGGCCGGTCCTCGTGCTGACCCGTGAGATCGTTAGACCGCACCTCAACTCGGTGACGATCGCACCAATCACAAGCACGATCCGAGGGTTGTCGACGGAAGTTCACGTCGGCGTCCGCAACGGGCTTAGCCACGACTGTGCGATCGCGTGCGACCACATCACAACAGTCCCGGTAGACGCGCTCGGCGAGCAGATCGGGCTGCTACTCGAGGATCAGGAGCCCGACCTGACCGAAGCGATTCACGCCGCCTTCGATCTCGACTAACGCCACATCAGACGCTTACCCGCGCTCGAAGCGCAACGTATATGAACGGCCTGCCCAACCGCGTTGGCTCCCAGATGCCCCGCGGCCCGGACGGTCGCACCGTAATCACCAACCCGGACGACGAACACAGCCCGCAGCCAGTCGTGGGCGCAGCGACATCTACTGCCTTTCATGCCGGATACAAACGCGATCGAAGCCTTGAACCGGCAGCTGCGCAAAGCGATCAAAACGAAGGGCAGCTTCCCCAACGAGGACGCCGCCCGCAAGCTCGTCTACCTCTGTCTGCAGAACGCGACCCCGCAATGGACCCGCACCCGGAACTGGACAGCAGCGCTGCTGGCGCTCAAGATCCACTTCGGCGACCGCGTCCCAGATGCAAACTGACTGTCACCCATCGACCGCCGAGCGAGTCACCGTTACACTTAACCATTCAACCCGCCTACACAGTTAACCTGACGCCCTCACCCGTCGCTGCGTCCGCGCACGGTCAGGAAAGTGTCCGCGCAACGTGCGTTTGGCGAAAGGTAGGGAACGTCGACCGCGATTTGCCGTTGCGGGGTGGTTGTTTGGGGTGCGGGCCGTGATCGCTTCAGGCGATGGTGATGCCTTCGCGCTTGGCGGCTTTCAGGATCTTCTGGTCGAAGGACGCGAGCGCGGATCCGGTGTGTTTCGCGGTGGCTAGGCAGTAGCCGTCGGGGAGGCTGACGGGGTGGCGGTGCCGGAGTCGTGCGGCCTCGACGGCGATCGCCTCGTTCGGCTGGTGGACCGTCACAGCGAGGGCGGCGATCGCGCGCCTTGCGGTAGCGAGCCTCCCAGCGTTCGCTGAGGGGGCGATCAGTACCTCGGTGAGATTGACTGCGCTGATCGCGACGGCGTCTTGGTCGTGATGCCAGCGTGTGAACAGCGCCCTTGCGCTGTTGTGGTGTGCGTCGTGCTGGTCGAGCGCGCCGATCAGGACGTCCGCGTCGAGCAGCAGTTTCATCGTCGCTGGTCTTCGGCGTCCAGCCGGGCGAGGTAATCGGCCGGGTAGGTTCCGGTGAGCGCTCCGAACGCCTCCTGGAAGGTGCCGGTCGAGCGGCGGATGCGCAGCTCGCCGTCGCCGCTTGGTTCGATCGTGACCTGTTCGCCGGCGTGGAGTCCGACCTCTTGCAGAGCGGCGACCGGGATCGTGATCTGGTTCTTGGTGGAGATGCGCGCCATGCCTTTACTATACCAGTAAAGGCTCACCTGGTTGGTTCAACGGATGCTGCTTTCGTTGCCGCAACGAGCCTCTGACCGCCGCCGCCGCACCCCATCGCGCGGCCAGCGGTCACTGCTTCCGATCCCCGACAGGCATCCTCGAAGGCCCACCGGAGAGCCTGCTCGGGACGCTTTTTGCAATGACGCGTTTGTCAGCTCGAGCTAGACGTGAATCACGCGAACTGCGGAGAACGCGCTGAAGTCGGTGTCCTGGGTTAGCACAGCCGCGTCGTGGCGAAGTGCTGTTGCCGCGATCCAGGCATCGTGGCGGCGGATCTTGCGGCCGGCACGGAGTTCCTCGTCGGCGATCCGTGCGAAGCACGACGCCGTTTCGTCATCGATCGGGAGGAGGGGGTAGTCGGCGCGCACGCGCGAGAGCGTGCGGAGCCTGACCGCGCGGGCGGTCGGATCCTCAGCACGCAGGACGCCGAGCTCGAGTTCTGCTGCGGTGATCACGGACACGGCGATCTCGTCCGGCAGCTCGCCGAGCTGACGGCCGGTCTCTCTCGCGATGAAGACCGATGTGTCCGCGATCGCGCGGCTCATTATGCGTTAAGCATTGAGCCGCGAACGTCGGCCAGATCGGCCAGGAGGCCCGGGTCGGCGCCGGATCCCGCGACGAGGGTGCGAAGAGTCATCGCTGGCACCCACGGACTGCGGGTCGTGGTATGCGGGACGATGTCAGCGACGGGGAGCCGGTTGACGGTCAGCGACAGGCGCTCGCCGGACCGGACCGCCGCCACGACCTCGGCGGTGTGGTTGCGTAAGTCTCTGACCGAGATCTCTCGAGCCATCACCAAAGCGTAGCAGTCAGTGCTACGAGATGCTACGGATGCACGATTATGTGAATCAAACCACAGGCAACTGATGTGCCATAATCTAGCTATTACGCACTTTCGACACATAATGCTGCGACAGGTCCCAAAGTCACCTGAGATAACGCCATTGGCGCCGAGCGCCGTTGAGGCGATCCGGCGGGCGATGCTCGATCCGGCACCGGTGACGGTGGCCGCCACTCGGCCACGGTGCAGCGCTGACTCTGGGCACCTACGGGCACGTCATCGACGAGCTCGAGGACCAGGAAAACGTCAGCGCAGAGGCCGCAATTGAGGCCGCGCGCTCATCCGCGCTGCCCATGAGCTGCCCATAGCCTCGGATCTTTGGCCCGTCTGAGCGTCTCCGAGAAACAAAAAACCCTCCATTTGGAGGGCTTTCGCTGGAAGCGAACGACGGGCTTCGAACCCGCGACCTTCGGCTTGGGAAGCCGACGCTCTACCAACTGAGCTACGTTCGCGCCGGAGCGATTCTAGCCCGGAACGAGGGGCCTGAGCCCCCCTTCAGGGTGCAGAGGCGGAGTCGGCAGGCGATGAGGTCCCGGAGATCGAACCACCCGAATCTCCGGGACATCAGACGCAGCGTCTCAATGGCTGGGATAGCCGAGCACGTCCGTGGTCGCGATCTCTGATGCGTACAGCTGGGCCTCGCTCTGGATGAGTCCGGTCGGGAGTGCGGCGTAGCCCACCTTGGAGCTCTGAATCGCGGCCTGCCCGCCGGTTGGCTTGGTGACCCAGTTGAGGTATGCGGCCACGGTGTTTCCTGTGTCCGTGGAGTTCGCCGTGCTGCCGTAGAAGGTCGGGCCGGACAGGTTGCTGTCGTAGCGGTTCCAGGCCGTGAGCCACGTGACCTCGGAGATCGGGTACGCGTTCACGGGTGTCCCGGACCTCGTCGGATGTGAGTGGCCGTAGACGTCGGGATCACTGAGGCTTCCGGCGAACCAGTCGCCGTACCCCGATTGGTGTTCGCACCACTCGCCGACGAAGGCGTGATGGCTCGGGTATCCGCACTCGCCGCTGATCGCGGCGCCTGTGTAGAGATTTGGGACCGCCTCCAGTGACCCGCTGGGGTTGGTGGTGACCTGACCGGGTTCCGCATAGTGACGGATGTGCGAGTGCTCCTCATTTGACTGCAGTTCGGCGAAGAGATACTGATGCGCCGCTGAGCCGTCGTAGGTCGTGGACTGCGGTGAGCCGTCGAACGGTTCTCCGGCGACCGTGTACACGGCGTCGGGCATGGTGGCGTAGCCGATCGTTCCTGGCATGGCGAGCGTGTTCTTCACCAACGTCGCGCCGTCCGTGTTGGGCCCGAGCGGGCCCGACGGATAACCGTTGCTGCCGCCACCGTCGGTGGCGTCCGCCGGCCAGTGGGCCTCGGCCTCACCCGGCGTCCAGTTGCCGCCAAAGGGCAGTTGGAAGTTCGGATCTCCGCTGAAGCTCAGGAACGTCTGGATCGCCCTCGTCTCTGGGGCACTGCCATACCTGACCTCAAGCTCCAACGGCTGGTAGCCGCCCGTGTGGGCGCTTGCCGAACCGGTGTCGTCAAATTCGGGTCGGGTCGGCCTCGCTCCTCGTCTTTCCCAGGATTGCCCGCGGTTGAAGTCCCGAGACCTGGTCCACGATCTGTGCCCGCCGGAGCTTTCAGAACCCGCCCGGATGAACCCGGTCCGCATCAGCAGCGCTCCCCATGTGTTTGCCGGATACCCGTGGCTCGGGCCGACCTTCCCATCGAAGATTGCCTGCATCGTCGAGAAGCGATCACCCGCCTCGTTGTTGATCAACGGCAGCTTGGCATCGGCGGCGAGCCTGATGTCGGACGGGAGGCTGAACAGGACCGTGACCGGGGTCTGTGCGATCGGAACATTGATCTCATGCGCGGGCGCCGCGGCGCTGTGGGCTGCCTGCATCTGAATCTGGCCCGGTCCCTCGTTCGCGATGAACCCGTCCAATACCGGCGGATTCTGGTGGTAGGCGACCGGGTCCTGGGTCTGATCGACCTTGCCGACTACTCCTGTGCCGGGGTTCTGCGAGACGACCGTGCCGAACTCATTGAACGCGTTCGACTCCGATGTCGGCGTGAACGTGATCAGGGGGTTGCCGGTGAGCTGGTAGTTGTAGGTGGCGGCACCCTCGCGCTTGGGCAATGTGTAGCCCCAGTGTTGGGTCGCTGATGGGTTGTTGCGCCAGGTTGAGATCAGGCCGGACCAGTCGGAGCCGAAGCCGCTCTTGGCTCCGCCGCCGTTCTCGAGCATGTTCTGATCAGCAGCACCTGAGGCGAAGACACTGACCCCGGGAACGTTCGTCGCGGCGGATGCGGAACTCGCACCGACTGCCGCTGCTCCCAGCACGGCCGCGAACGTGAGCGCCGCAGACCGACCCAATGGACCCAAGATCATTTTCCCCTCCGTGGGATAGCGCGAGCGTCCGTCGCCCGGTGGCGCCACCATATCGCCGTGGGGACGGGGCGCAATTATTGTGGACAGATGTCCAATCCGTGTCCGGCGCCGATCGGATGCTCAACTGGGCCGAGAGCCTCGGAAGCCCAAGCTCTGCCGCTGTCTGCCGCGTTCGCGCCGGGGCCATTCGATCGTGATTGCACCCACTAGTCTCTGAGGCGATGCGCAGGTTCATGATCCCAGGGGTGATGGTGCTGGTGGTGGTGGGGCTGCTGGCGGTGCTGGCCTTCGGCGTGTCGCGCAGCGGGCCCGGGAACGCGCTGTCGGCACAGGTGCACCGGGGCGAGCAGCCGCTGGCGCCCAACGCGGACATGCCACTGCAGCTGCTGGGCTCCGCGCAGCGAGAGCGCCTCGAGAAGCTGCATGGCAGGGTGGTCATGGTCAACTTCTTCGCAGGGTGGTGCACCACGTGCCAGGGGGAGGTCGGGTTGCTCAAGCAGGCGCAGCAGACGCTGGCGCGGCATGGAGGGGAGCTGGTGGGCGTCACCTACGACGACTCCAGCAGCGATGCCCAGGGCTACATGCAGAAGAACGGCCTTCGCTATCCGGTTCTGCTCGACCCCGCCGGCAACTTCGCGGGCCCCTACGGACTCACCGGCGTGCCGGAGACGTTCATCATCGACCGCCGCGGCGATGTCATCGCCGCAGACCCGAACGAGCTGACGAAGGCATGGCTCGATCAGGCGCTCAACCGCGCGCTTGGCACACGGGAATGAGCCTCCGTCCGCTTCTGGCGCTGATGGCGCTGGGGGTTGCCATCAGCGCTACGGGCGCAGGGCCGGCGGCGAGCGCCTCCGCCGAGCCCCAGGTGGGCTTCTACTCGATCGTCGGTCAGTTCATGTGCACGACCTGCCATGAACCGCTCAACCAGGTCAACTCGCCGCAGGCGATCTCGGAGAAGCAGACGCTCCAGGGGCTGATCGCCAGAGGCTTGACGGTCACTCAGATCAAGAACGCGATGGTCGATCAGTACGGGCAGCAGGTGCTGGCGCGACCGCAGGCCAGCGGCTTCAACCTGACGATCTACATCCTGCCGCCGGCGATTTTCGTCGCGGGATTGGGGCTGCTCATCTACACGCTGCCCAAATGGCGCGCCCGCGCCCGCGCAGCCAAGCCGCTTGAGAATGCCTCGCCGTTGCCGCCAGACGATGCACGGCGGCTCGACGACGAGTTGACGGACTTCATCTGAGCTCCGCGAGCCGGGCGCTGCGCGTAACGCAGTGCCCTCGTTCCCAGGTCGATCACATGGCGTCGGGCGCGCTGACGCCGAGCAGGCCCAGCACCAGCGCGAGCTGTGTCTGGCTTGCGACGCACAGCGCGATCCGAAACGACTCGGTCGTGTCCGGCTCAGCGCCGACGACCTTGCAGTCGCGGTAGAAGGCCGTGAACTCCTGTGCCAGCTCGAGCGCGTAGGCCGCGATCCGGTGAGGTGCCCGACGTTCAGCGGCATCGGCGACCTCCTCGGGCAGGGCCAACAGCTTCTTGATCAGCTCCCGCTCGGAGGGGTGGAGCTCGCCCGCTGGCGAGCTCCAATCGGCTCCCGCCGCAACAGCGAGATCGACGCGTTCAGGCCCGAGCCGCGCCAGCATCGAGGCGATCCGCGCATGCGCGTACTGAACGTAGTAGACCGGATTCTCGGCTGAGTGCGACCGTGCCAGATCGAGATTCAGGTCGAGTGTCCGGTCGTGCGAACTCTGCAGCATGAAGAAGCGCGTGGCGTCGACGCCGATCTCGTCCAGCAGATCGTCGAGTGTCACGAACTCACCGCGGCGCTTGGACATCTTCGTGCGCGCGTCGTTCTCGACGAGATGCACAAGTTGCATGATCAGCGTCTCCAGCCGCTCCGGATCTCCACCGAGCGCCTGAAAGGAAGCTTTCAGCCTGCCCACGTAACCGTGGTGGTCGGCACCCAGCACCAGTATCTGGCGCTCGAACCCGCGCTCGCGCTTGGTCTCCATGTAGGCGACATCAGAGGCGAAGTAGGTCGGTTCGCCGCCGCTTCGGACCAGTACGCGGTCCTTGTCATCACCGAAGCTCGTCGTACGCAGCCACAGGGCGCCGTCGTGTTCGTAGACCTGGCCGCCGGCGCGGACCTCTTCGATCGCGCGATCGACGACGCTCGGCTGGCCCTGGTGCAGGCTCTTCTCGCTGAAGTAGACGTCGTAGTCGACGCCGTAGCGGGCCATCGTCGCTTTGATCCCGGCGACCATGGTCGCGACGACGGTCTCAGTCAGCGTCGCGATGTCGACCGACTCGTCGGCGGCTCCGCTGATCTGGTCGGCAAGCGTCGTGACGTAGTCGCCCTGGTAGCCATTTTCTGGCGGGTCCTGGCCGAGGGCACGAGCGCGAACCGACTCGCCGAGCCGAAGCACCTGTGACCCGGCGTCGTTGACGTAGTACTCGCGAGTGACCGAGTGGCCGTAATGCTCGAGGATCCTGCCCAAGGAGTCGCCGTACGCGGCGTGACGACCGCTGGCCGCGACAACGGGCCCGGTCGGATTGGCAGAGACGAACTCGAGCGAGATCCGCTCAGCCCGCTGGGCCCCGCCGGCACTGAACGCCGGTCCGCCTGCCAGCACTTCGCGCAGCGCCTGCTGGTGCCACGCGTCCGACAGGACGAGATTGAGAAAGCCAGGGCCGGCGATGTCGAATTGCTCGAGCGAGTCGCCGAGGCCGCGCGCGAGCTCCTCCCCGAGCCGGCCGGCGATCTCTCGCGGGGCCACGCCAAGGGCCGGCGCCAGCAGCATCGCCGCGTTGGTCGCGTAATCGCCCTGCCCGGCCCGCTTGGGCCGCTCGAGCTTCGCGTCCGGGTGCGAGTCGATCTCGCCACCACTGCCACGCAGGGCAGTGGTGGCAGCGCCCAGCGTCTGCCGCAGTTGGGAGACCGGATCGATCATGTGTGGATCGCGGGCTCCAGTGCCAGGCGGGCCATCTCTGAGCCGGTCATCTTGTACGGCGAGATCACCTCGTTGGCGCCAGCGCGGATCAGTTTACGTTCGGCGTCATCCGCGGACGCCCGCGCGATCACCTTCACTTCACCCGAGAGCTCGCGGGCGCTGAGCGCGATGAAGATGTTCTCGGCATCTGAGTCGACGCAGGCGATCACGGCCGTCGCGCGACGGATTCCAGCCTGGATCAGGATCTCGTCGTCGGAGGCATGACCCTCGATGTAGGGGATGCCGTCTGCGCCGGCCGCGTCGCGATGCAGCGGGTCGTGGTCGATCACGACGATCTTGGCGTCGCGCTCTCGCAGGTCACGTGCAACCTGCCGGCCCACGCGTCCATATCCGCAGACTATGTAGTGCTCTGTGTAGGAGTCGATCATCTTCTGTGTCCGGCGGGACGCGAGCACGCCGCTCAGCTGCCCGGAGACGAAGAACTCCGCGACCGTGGCCAGGCCATAGAAGAGCGTACCTATCCCGAACAGCTCGAGGCCCACCAGAATCATCCGCCCACCGAAGTCGTCGGGCGCTGGGAGTGATCCGAGCGTCGTGACGGCGTCGAGTGTCCAGTAGAAGCCGTAGGGAACCGACGTGCGCTCGACGACCGAGAAGACAAGCGCGCCGGTGATCATCACGGTCGCGAGGATCGCCAGCAGCATTCCCAGGCGCCTCGTGAACTGCCGCAGCTCCAGTCGCTGTTGACGGCGATGCGCGATCACGGCCCGTTGGACCCGGTCGGCTTCGGTCACGCGCCGCTCCACGCTCGAATGCCGGCTTGGTGGTTGGTAGCGGTCGGGCATCGGTCGCTAATCGTGACGGAAGCTGCCCGCCGGCGGCATCTACTAGTGGTGGTAGGGCTCGCGGGCGATGATCTTGTGGCCGCGGTAGATCTGCTCCAGCAGCACGACACGCGCGAGTTGATGTGGCAGCGTGATCCGGCCCAACGACAGGCGATGGTCGACGCGGTCGAGCGCCAGCCCGCCGAACGGGCCACCGATCACGAAACAGAGGTCGCGGCCGCTGGCTCGACGCTGCTCGAGAAACTCGCTGAAGCCGACCGAGTCGAATTCCTGGCCGCGGGTCTCCAGCAGTGATACGAATGCCCGCTCCGGAATCCGCGCGGCGACCCGCTGGTCCTCGCGCACCTCGACGAGCTCGAGCCGCGCATAGCGGCCCAGCAGCTTGGCGTAATGGGCGATGTCATCGGCAAACGGCGGGCGCAGGCGACCGACGGCGACGACGATGATTCGCACCGGTGTGATACTAGGCGCATATGAGTGACCAGAATCAGCCAGAACGACACATCAACATCCATTTCTCGCCGGAGATGATGGCCGGCAACTACTCGAACTTCGCGAACGTCAGCCACTCCGACTACGAGTTCACGATCACCTTCGCGCGGGTCGACCACGAGATCGAGGACGAGGAGGTCCCCGGCGTCGTCGTGACGCGGGTCAACCTCTCGCCGAAGTTCATGCGCGAGCTGATCGACGCGATGCAGGACAACTACGGCAAGTGGCAGACGCGCGAGAACATCAAGAGTCTGCCCGAATACGGCGGCGACCCGCTCGGTCCCGACGACGACGATCCGCTGGACGGCGGGGAGTAGCGAGCAGCGTTTCAGCGGACGTGTCCGCGCGACCAGGCATGCCGTGCGGATAGCGATCGTCTCTGACATACACGCCAACCTGCAGGCGCTGGAGGCGGTGCTCGAGCAGGTCGAGGCCGAACAGTGCGATGCGCTGTGGTGCCTCGGGGACCTCGTCGGTTACGGGGCCGATCCCGACGCCTGCGTCGCGATCGTTCGCGAACGCACCGAGATCTGCCTGGCCGGCAACCACGACCTGGCGGTGACCGGCGCGCTGGCCGTCACCGATTTCTCCGACGCCGCTCGCCGGGCCGCCGAATGGACCCAGCAGCGGATCACCGACGACACGCGCGCCTTTCTGCAGGGGCTCTCGTCGAAGAATGAGGAGCAGGTGGTCAGCCTCTACCACGGAAGCCCACGGGACCCGGTCTGGGAGTACGTGCTTTCGCCGCTTCAGGCCGAGCTCGGATTCGACCTGCAGCCGCAACGGATCGGAGTGGTCGGCCATACGCACGTGGCGCTTGAGTTTCACCGCCTTGATGGAGAGGCGACGACAGGCGAGACGCGGCGCGAAGGGGACGAGCTGGACCTCTCTGACGGCCACTGGCTGCTGAACCCTGGCAGCGTCGGACAGCCGCGCGATGGGAACCCACGGGCGGCCTGGATGCTGCTGGACACCGAAGCGTGGACGGCCGCCTATCGCCGGGTCGCATACGACATCGAGGGCGCCGCCTGGGCGATTCGGGCCGCGCGCCTGCCGGACGTGCTGGCAGAGCGGCTGAGCTTCGGGCAATAGCTGCAATTGCCGCGCTAACCGGGGAATTCACGCGGATTTCACCGGACCAGCGGCTACAGTCGGACCAGGATGGGGTTCGCAACCAGGGCATTGCTGGCGGCAGGCACGGGCGTGGCAGCCGCGGTATTGGCGGGCTGCGGCAGCAGCGGGAACGGCAGCAGCGGTCTGTTGTCCTCGGCGCAGTCTCAGCAGCTCACCCGGCAGCTCGACAAGGTCAGGCTGGCGCTGGGGAGCCGCGAGTGCGCGACCGCCCGCAACGCTCTGTACACCTTCCAAGCCGATCTCAACCAGTTCAGCAGCGTCAATTCGACACTCGTCTCGAATCTCGACCAGGGCGCCAGCACAATTCAGGATCTGACGACGACGGCCTGCGCCGTGGCCACGCATCCGGCCAAGACGCGCACGCGCACACGGACGACGACGACCGCGACGACAACGACGACCGCGACCACTGACACCTACACGACCACCACCTATACGCAGCCGACGGTCACCACGACCACCTATCCGACCCAGAGCTTCACCTCGACCACCGGCGGCACCCCGGTGGAGCCTCAGCAGACGACCCCCGCGGGGCCGCCGAGCGGCGGCACCGGGCTGGCCGGAGCGGCTGGGCTCAGCGGCGGCAGCGGCGACACAACCCCGACGACGAGTACGACGGGCGCGACGTCAGGCGCAGGCAGCGGCTCGTCCAGCGCGGGCACGACGGGCGGGTTCTGATGGGCATAACCTCGATGATCGCGGGCCGCTACCGGGTCGAGGGCCGAGTCGGCGTCGGCGGCATGTCGACGGTGTTGCTGGCCGTGGACGAGCGGCTGGAACGCCACGTCGCGGTCAAGCTGCTGGCCGAGCACCTCGCGGATGACCCCACGTTCGTGTCGCGATTCCGGCGCGAGGCGCTGGCAGCCGCGCGACTCGTGCATCCCAACATCGTCCAGGTGTTCGACTCGGGCTTCGATGAGGCGGCGCAGCAGCACTTCATCGTCATGGAGTACGTGCCAGGCCTCTCCTGCGCTGAGATCCTTCGCGAGCGCGGCCATCTTGACGTGCCTCAGGCGGTTGACATCGTGGCGCAGGCCTGCCGTGGGCTCGATTACGCCCACCGCAACGGTGTCGTTCACCGCGATGTCAAGCCCGGCAACCTGCTGGTCTCCGAGAGCGGCGTGGTCAAGCTGGCGGACTTCGGGATCGCTCGCGCGACCGGCCAGACCAGTATCACCCAGGTCGGCTCGGTGCTCGGAACCGCAGCCTACCTCTCGCCCGAGCAGGCGCGCGGGGAGGATGCGGGTCCCGCGGCCGATCTCTACTCGCTCGGTGTCGTCACCTACCAGTTGCTGTCCGGGCGCCTTCCCTACGAGGCGAACTCGCTGTCCGAGCTCGCCCTCAAGCAGCAACGCGAGTCGCCGATCCCACTGCGGCGCCTGAACCCGAAGGTGCCGCCGACCCTGTCGGAGGCGATCGCCGTGTCGATCTCAGTTGTTCCCGATGAGCGGCCGCGCACCGCGATCGAGCTGTCCGAGATGATCGAGGACGGGGCTGACGGCATCTCGCCCTGGGAGGACGAGGCGGCGACCCTCCATCTCGGTAGCAGCCAGGCCCCGACGCGCGTGCTGCCAGCACCTGAACCGCGGCCCGTCCGCGTCCAGCCTGCGGTGCGGGACCAGCACACGGCCGACACCGCCGTGACCCGCGTCGCGCCGCGCGCGGTGCCCGCCCAGCGCGCGCAGACGCGGGAGCAGCATCGGGACCCGGTTCCGCTTCGAGCTGCGCGCCGAACCGGCCGCAGGCTCGCCTGGATGTTGCTGTCGCTGCTGGCAATCGCGGCGATCGCCGTGGCCGTCGTTGTGGTGGCGCTGCACCAGAACCACCAGGCCACCATTCACGTGCAGCGGGTCATCGCCAACGACTGGAACCATGCGGTCGAACAGGTGCAGCAGCTGATCGACCAATACACGAAGTGACGGTTTGAGCGCTGGGGGGTGGGGGGTCGCCGGGCCCCACCCCCGCAACGCGCTGTCGGTGGACGGCGTCCAGCGGCCGCCCCGACCCGTCTGTTAGGCCGCGGCCGCGATCTCGACCTGCTTGGGCTGGCTCTCAGCCGGCTTGGGAACCTGGACCACGAGTACGCCGTTGGTGAAGCTGGCCCTGACGCTGTCGGCGTCGACACCCTTCGGCAGGCTGAGCCTGCGAGAGAAGCTCCCGAAGGAGCGCTCGATGCGGCGATAGCCCTCGCCGCTGTCGTCATGCTCGGACCTGCGCTCGCCTGAGATGGTCAGGACGCCATCGAGAATCTCGAGCTTGACGTCGCTTTCCGACAGACCCGGCAGGTCGGCGGTGAGTACGAACTCGTCGTCCTTCTCGACGATGTCGATTGCCGGCGCGAAGCTGCGAGCCTGACGCGTCAGCGAGGCGCCGACTGGGGTGGCTGTGTCGAAGAAGCTGTTGAACAGACGCGTGATGTCACTCTGCGGTGAGTACACCGAGCGCGCCGGAAGACTGCGAACCAATGCCATTACTGCCTCCTGAGAATCCGATGATCAACTGCGAGCAGAAGAATAAAATCTAAGTCGCTTGTTGTCAAGTCTAGCGCACCGAGGGGGGTGCGCCGGAGAAGAACGCGGCGGTGACGTCGGCCAGCGTTCCCGCATCGATCGCGTCGCGCAGGTCCGCCATCAGTCGCTGGATGAAGCTGAGGTTGTGAAGCGTCAGCAGGCGCGGGCCGGTCGTCTCGCCGGCCTTTGTCGCGTAGTGGATGTACCCGCGCGTGAAGCCGGCGCTGCAGGCGGGGCAGGGACAGCCCTCCATGATCGGCTCCCGAGAGTTGCGGAACCTCGATTTGGCGAGGTCAACCCGCCAGCGGGCTTCGGGATCGGGCACGATCGCGACGCCGTGGCGGGCCAGCCGTGTCGGCATCGCGCAGTCGAACGTATCGATGCCGAGGCCGACGTTCACGAGCAGGTCATCGATATCCCCGATTCCGAGCAGGTGGCGCGGGCGCTCGGGCGCGGTCTGCTCGAGCGCGGCGGTGCTCCAGTCGACGACCGCGTGCATCTGCGGCTTGTCCTGGCCCAGCGAGCCGCCGATTGCGATCCCGCCGCAGCGGCTCGCCGCGACGGTCCGTGCCGATTCTGTGCGCAGGTCGAACTCGACGCCACCCTGCACGATGCCGTAGACGAACTGATCGGACGGCCCGTTGACGGCATGCCAGTCGAGGCAGCGCTCGAGCCAGCGGTGGGTGCGCTCGGTCGAACGCGCCGTGTAGTCGCGGGTCACATGGAACGGAGTGCATTCGTCGAACACGAGGGCGATGTCCGAGTGCAGCGCGGCCTGGACGGCCATCGATGTCTCCGGTGCCATGAAGCGCTCGCCGCCGTCGATATAGGAGCGGAAGCGCACACCCTCCTCCGAGATCGAAAGGATCGCGCCGTTGGAGTCCGCTCGGCCGCCGTGACCCCGACCCTTGATCTCATCGGCGACGCTGCCATGACCCATTGAGAACACCTGGAAGCCTCCGGAGTCGGTGATGATCGGGCGGGGCCAACGCATGAACTCGTTGAGGCCGCCGTAGCTGTCAAGCGCCTCGGGGCCGGGGGAGAGGTACAGATGAAAGGTGTTTCCAAGCACCATCTCGTAGCCGAGGGCCTCGACGTCTCGCGGGTCGAGCGTCTTGACCGCCCCGCGAGTGGCGAGCGGGACGAATGCCGGGGTTTGTACGTCGCCGTGCGCGAGGTGCAGCGTGCCGGTGCGAGCGCGGCCACCAGTCGCGCGGGTGCGGATCTCGAACATCGAGCAGGATGATGGCGGGGCGGGCACTCTGAGCGCAGTCTGCCCTTCGGGGTGTGTAGGGTCAGGGCTGCACCCCGACGATCCGCGTGAGTCCCCAAGCGTCAAGAGAAGGAGCACAGATGCCGCAGCCCCGTTCTGCCAGTTCTGGCACGAGCAAGTCAGCCTCAGCGAAGCCGGCCGCCGCCAAGCCGGCCACCGCCAAGGCCACGACCGCGAGGACCAGCACCGCCAAGTCGACTCCGGCAAAGTCGACCACCGCGAAGCCTGCGGCGGCCAAGCGGGCCGCCGCCGCCAAATCGACATCAACGAAGTCAAGCACCGCGAAGCCTGCCGCCAAGCGCAGCACGGCCCGGGCGAGCTCGGCTAAGCCCGCTGCCGCCAAGGCCGGTGCGAGCAAGGCGAGCACGGCCTCGGCCGCCGGCTCGAAGGCAAAGCCCTCGGTGCGGATCCACGTGAACGCCGACTCAGCCCAGGCCGAGGCGATCGCGGAGCGGGCCCGCAAGCTCAACGAGAAGCTGATCGAGATGAGCCGGGAGGCGGGCGAGAGCACCCTGGCCAACTACGAAAAGGCATTGAAGGCGATCAGCGCCGCCGCCTCCAAGGGCCGGGCCAAGGAGGAGTTCGAGTGGATCACTCACCTCGCGGCGTCGCAGGCCAAGTCGATGCGGGAGGTCGCAGACAGCTGGGCCAAGGCGGCGCGTGAACGTCTGAAGTGAGCCGGCGTCTTACGTGAGTGTGGGAGAATCGCGTCTCCCATGGACCCGAATCGCAAGCGCGCGATCCGGTTGACGGTCGCACTGACTGCAGCATTGCTGCTCGCAAGCGCGCTGATCTACGTCAGCTTCAGCGCCGGTCGCGACGAGCTCGACGCCGCGCAACTCATGAACAGAGCCAAGCCCGGCGGGCAGTACATCCTCGCCGGCACCGTTGAGAACGGTTCTATCCGCCGCGCCGGCAGCACGATCCGCTTCAGCGTGCTGAGCCCCAACCGCAGGGTGTCCGTCCCGGTCACGTATACCGGCGTGGTTCCGGATCCGTTCGCGCAGGGTCGGGCTGTGATGGTCAACGTCACAGACAACCACGGCAGGTTCGTCGGCCAGGAGAACTCGCTGACGACCAAGTGCCCGTCGAAGTACCAGGCCGCGTCGGGCGCGATCGCCAACAACTCCGGCGTTCCGGCGACCGAGGCAGCGGCGGTCAGCAGCTGATGGCACAGCTCGGCCGCGCGATCCTGCTGCTCAGCCTGGGCGTCTGCCTGTACGGGATCGCGGCGTCGATCCACGGCGCCAGGGAACGGCGGCCTGAGTGGGTCGACTCGGGCCGGCGCGCGATGTACGCCCTGGCCGCGCTGGCCGTGGTCGCCTTCGGACTGCTGGAGATCGCGTTCCTGCGCAACGAGTTCAGCTTCAAGGTGGTCGCCGACACCTCGTCGACGACGATCCCGATCTTCTACAAGCTGACCGCGCCATGGTCATCGCAGCAGGGCTCGTTGCTGCTCTGGGTCACGCTGTCCGCGCTCTGGGGCAGCGTGGCGCTGTACCTGACACGCCGGCGCCTGCGTGAGATCGCGCCCTATGCCGCCGCGGTTCTGTTCGGGATACAGGGCTTCTTCGCGGCGCTCGCCTGTTTTGCCGCCAACCCGTTCCAGACCACCTCGGTGACACCGACGAACGGCGCCGGCCTCGACCCGCTGCTGATGCACCCGAGCATGATGATCCACCCGCCGATGCTCTACTCGGGATATACGCTGATGGCGATCCCATTCGCGTTCGCGGTGGGTGCGCTGATCACCGGCAACCTCGGTCCCGAGTGGATCCGCGATACCCGACGATTTGCGCTCGCAGCCTGGCTGTGCCTGGGCTTCGGGATCGTGCTGGGTGCGCGCTGGTCCTATACGGAGCTCGGCTGGGGCGGCTACTGGGGCTGGGACGCCGTCGAGGACGCGGCGCTGATGCCGTGGCTGATCGCGACCGCATTCATCCACTCGATCCAGATCCAGGAGAAGCGGGGGATGCTGAAGGTCTGGAACGTGTCGCTGGTGCTCACGTTCGGCACGCTCGCGATCTTCGGCACGTTCCTGGTCCGCTCGGGCGTGCTGGACTCGATCCACGCGTTCGGCGCCTCAACGCTCGGCGTGCCGTTCGTGGTGCTGCTCGGCGTGATGTTCCTCAGTTCCGTCGGCCTGGTGGCGTGGCGCCGCGACCTGCTCAGCACCGAGCACCGGATCGACTCGCTGGTGTCGCGTGAGGCGATGTTCCTGCTGCAGAACGTGGTGTTGGTCGCGATGACGTTCGTGATCTTCTGGATCACGCTTTTCCCGCTGATCTCACAGGCGATCACAGGCACCAAGATCTCCGTCGGGCCGCCTGCGTTCACGCCGTTCGTGGTGCCGTTGGCGCTGGTGCTGGTGCTGCTGACCGGGATTGGCCCGTTGATCTCATGGCGTCGTGCGACGGTGGCGAACCTCGGCCGGCAGTTCGTGTTCCCGGTCACCTTCGGCCTGTCGGTGACAGTGCTGGTCCTGGTGCTCACCGACGCGGGTGGCAAACCGCTGGCGGTGACGATGTTCGGCTTCGGCGCGTTCGTGATCGGCACCGTCCTGCAGGAGTTCTATCGCGGTGCAGCCGCCCGCCGGGCGATCACCCACGACAGCTGGCCGGTGGCGTTGATCGGGCTCGTGCGACGCAACCGCCGCCGCTATGGCGGCTACATCGCTCACTTCGGCTTTGCCGTGATGCTGATCGGCGTTGCCGCGTCGTCGTCCTTCCAGCACTCGCGCAACGCCACGCTGAGGGCCGGGCAGAGCGTGTACGCCGGCGGTTACAACTTCCACTACGTGCGACCGACCGCGTCCGCCACCTCCGAGCGGGTCTCGTTCGGCGCGATCCTGAACGTCACCAAGAATGGGAAGCAGGTCACGCGCCTGAACCCGATCCAGAGCTTCTATCCGTCGACCAGCGCAGCTGACGGCTTCATCAGCCGCTTCTTCGACAGCACCAATGCCGACAGCACTATCGGTCTTGACGCCGGGCCGTTGCGCGACATCTGGACCGTCGCGTCGGCGAACACCGACGTGCTGCAGAGGCTGATCAGACAGGGCGACCGCAAGTTCGCGGGTCTGTACAACTCGCTCTCCAGCGGTCTGATCAAGCGCTATCCGCACATGACGAACGCTGAGTTCAACGCGCGCTTGAACGCCGAGCTGAACGCGATGAACATCGACGGCCTGAACTTCTGGCAGGCTCGCGACGCAGTCGTCCGGGACATCACCGCGCGGTACCTGAGCGAGCCGCACGTGGTCGCTTTCCTCGTGATCGTCTCACCGATGGTCACCTGGCTGTGGGCTGGGGCGACGATCGTCGCGATCGGGGGGCTGATCTCGCTGATCCCGCCGTCCCTGTTCACGCGCCCCCGCCGCCCGGCTCCCGAGCATTCGCGCGTCGCCGTGCGCGAGCTGGCCTGAGGTCCTCGCGCGATGGCCTATCTGATCCTCCTGCTCCTGCTGTTGGGTGTCGTCTGGTTCGTCAGTGCCCCGCTGCGTGCCGCCGCTCTGACGCCCCGGAGCGCCGGAGACCCGGCCCTCGAGTCGATCGAGCGGATCGACCTCGAGGCCGCGCGTGACGCGAAGTACCGCGAGATCCGCGACGCCGAGCTCGACCACCAGACGGGCAAGCTCTCAGACGACGACTTCGAGGCGATCGATTCGACGCTGCGGACCGAGGCGATCGAGGTCCTGCACCAGCTTGACGCGCTCGAGGAGCAGGAGGGCATCAACGGAAATGGGCCGGAGGTTGAATACCCGGCCTCGGGCGGCGAGTAGCTACCATCATCGCCCGACATGACTTTCGTACTCGACGTCCTGCAGGTCTTCATCTCGGTGATGCTGATCTTCCTGGTGCTCATGCACTCGGGCAAGGACGCCGGCCTCTCCGGGTTCGGCATGGGCGGCGGTGGCGGCGGTGGTGGCGGCAGCAGCCCGTTCGGAGGCGGCTCAACCGTCGAGCGCAACCTGAACCGCTGGACCGTCCTCTTCGCGATCCTGTTCGTGGCGAATACGATCGCGCTGATCAAGGTCGGCTGAACTCGGGCGCCGGGCCGAACGGCTGCGGCGGCAACCTCTCCGGTTCTACTACCGGCGGACGTAGGCGACGCGGTCCCAGCTCGGCTCCGGCGCGAGCTCGATCGGCTCGCCGCCACGGTCGGGCTGGATGTAGACGAAGGTGCCGTTGTCGTCGTCGAAGATGACATCGAGCTCGCCCTCCTTGACGCGCTGATCCAGCCACGCGCTGCGGAAGATCAGGCGCCGCAGCCAGTGGACCAGCGACCGGTCGGAGGGGCCGACCAGCTCGGGCCAGCACTCGTTGACATGCTCGCCGAGTGCGGAGGCGGGATCGGTGACCTCGCCGTTGACCACGAGGTTGATCAGATCCTCGCACTCGTTCTCGGCGATAGCATCCCCGATGAAGCCGAGTCGTCTGGCTGCCTGCTCGCACCGCTCGCTGAAGTCACGCTCGTTGAAGGTGAACCTCAGATCTCCGTACTCCAGGACGAAGTCCTCACCTGAGGAGTAGTTTGCGCGGCGGTACATGCCGTCGGCATCTTATTTAGGTTTCCTGCCACGGCGCATCCGCTGAACGTGATGTTGCACTGAACCCCGGAATTTGCGGCTTTCCGGCGATCTGCCGGCCGGCCCGGGGGGTTCATCTGATCGCGCCAAAGCCTCTATTGGTCACAACCTGCGACTGACGGATGGAGGCGGCCGTGCAACTGGTGGAGAAGATCGTTTCACAGCAGGACACGATCCTGTTGATCAGCGCCGATCGCGATGTGCGAACGTTCCTCGCGAGCAACCTCACAGCCGATGGCTACGAGGCGCTCGAGGCAGGTTCGGTCGAGGGCGCGCGACGCCTGCTGGCGCAGTCGTTCGTCGACCTTATGGTCGTTGACATGGAGCTGCCCGACGGCGACGGCCTCGAGCTGCTGGAGTTCGTGCGTGAGGCCGGCGACGGCGGTTCCCGCGTGGATCCGGGCCTGCCGCTGATCCTCACCTCCCACAACGCCTCGTTGCTTGATCGCGTGCGAGGTCTCGAGCGTGGCTGCGACGACTACCTGCCACGGCCCTATGCCTACACCGAGCTCCGAGCTCGGATCGCGGCTCTGCTGCGACGCCGCCAGCGGCTCACCACCAGTTCTCGGATCCGGGTCGGGACGCTCGAGGTCGACGCGCTGTCGCGTCAGGCCTGGGTCGACGGTGAACAGGTGCTGCTCTCAAGCAAGGAGTTCAGCCTCCTGCATGCGCTCGCCCGGGAGCCGGGAAGGGTCTTCAAGCGGGCCGAGCTGATGGAGATGGTCTGGGGGTGGGGCGACGGCAGCCACGCCGCGCACCGGACCCGCACGCTCGATTCGCACGCCTCGCGGCTGCGACGCAAGCTCGCGGCACACGGAGCCGGCTACGTGATCAACGTGTGGGGGGTTGGCTACAGGTTGATCGACCTCAACGCCACAGTCGCGGCCGGCCCTGAGCAGCTCGTCGCCTGAGGGTCGCAGTGGGGCCAGTGGGGGGAGTGGGGGTGTTAGTGGGAAATTTGTGTCAGATTGGGTTGCAATGTGGGAGAGGGTGGGTTATGGTGGGCCACGCATGCAGAGACCCGGGTGGCAGGGCTCCTCCCACCCAGCCACCCGGGCCTCAAATTTCGGCCAGACGCATGAGAACCCTTGATCTTCCGCGGAACCTTCGAACACGCGCTCGACGCGAAGCATCGGCTGACCGTCCCGGCCAAGTTCCGTGCTGGACTTGCGGGCGGTGTGATCGTCGCGATCACTCCGCCGACCGGCGAGACCAGTCCGCGCTCGCTGTCGATCTGGCCGGCCGAGGCCTTCGACGAGTTCGCCGCGTCGTCGCTGGCGAGCCTGCACCCGCTCTCGCCGCGTGCAGAGTTGCTGCGGACCGGCCTCTACGCGAACTCCTGGGACATGGAGCTCGACTCAGCCAACCGTCTGATGATGCCTCCACAGGCCAGGGCGTTCGCCGGCCTGAACAGGGACGTCGTGATAACCGGCGCCGGCACGAGCCTTCAGGTCTGGAACAGCACCGTGTACGCGGACTACAACGCGAGCGTCCTCGCTCGCTTCCCCGAGATTGCGGCGAGCTTTGACCACACTGATTGACATGACCACTCCTCATGTGCCGGTGCTGGCCGGCGAGCTGATAGAGCTTCTCGACCCTGCACCCGGGGCGGTGGCGATCGACTGCACGGTCGGCGGTGCCGGTCACGCCCGCCTGATCGCCGAGCGCATCGGTTCGGGTGGCACGCTGATCGGCATCGACCGCGACCCGATCGCTGAGGAGCGCTTCGCCGAGCTCGCGGCCGAAGTGGCGTGTGACACGCGCTTCATTCGGGCCGACTTCGTCTCGGGTCTTTCACTGCTGGCCGATGAAGGCGTCGCGGCCGACCTGATCTACATGGACCTGGGGATGTCCTCGATGCAGATCGACACCTGGGAACGTGGTTTCTCCTATTCCTATGACGCCCCGCTGGACATGCGGATGGACCCGTCCCAGGATCTGACGGCGGCCGACGTCGTCAACGGGTGGGACGAGCGCAGTATCGCCCGCCTGCTGCGCGACTACGGGGAGGAGCGCTTCGCCTCCCAGATCGCCCGGACAATCACGCGGGAACGCTCGCGGTCACAGCTCGAGACGACCCAGGATCTGGTCGATGTCATCAAGGCGGCCGTTCCGATCCCTGCGCAATTCGCCGGCGGCCATCCCGCCAAGCGGACGTTCCAGGCGCTCCGGATCGCCGTCAATGACGAGCTCTCCCAGATCGACGATGCGCTGCCCTTGGCCTGGGACCTGCTCGCCATCGACGGACGTCTCGCAGCGATCTCGTTCCACTCGCTCGAGGACAGGCGTGTGAAGCGGTTCCTGACGGAGAAGGCCCGCGGCTGCCTGTGTCCGCCGGACATCCCGATCTGCGTCTGCGGCCACGACCCTGAGGCGGAGATCCTCACGCGTCGGGCGGTAGCGCCCACCGCCGGCGAGGTGGCGTCCAACCCACGTTCCAAGTCAGCGCATCTGCGCGTTGCCAGGAAGCTCCAGACGAGGTAATCGATGCCACCAGCAGCCGCCACGACGGCCGGACGCCGCACCGTCAAACCGAAGGCCGCTGCCGCGACACGGTCCGCGCAGCCCGCAGGCCGTACTGTCACGCGCCCCGTTCCACGACCCCGCGCGGCCGGGCCCGCAGTCCGCGCGGCCACGCCCGCGGCGCGCACGGCTACGCGCGAAGCGCGTACACCCAAACCCGCACCCGGTGCCACGAGCCCGCGCGTCACGGCGCCGCATCGTCGCTTGTCACCAACACGTCGCCGGGACGCCGCGCACGTGCGGGCGATGCCGCGTCGTATCGTCTCGTCCGCGCGAGCTGCCGCGGCTCGACCGTCTGGTGCGCGGTCGGGCCTGGATCCCATTGCTGGGAGTGAGCCTGGTCGCGATCGTGGGTCTGCGCGTCGAGGTTCTCAAGCTCGGTTCGAGCGTCGGACGCGAGCTGCAACAGGCGACGGCGCTCGAGAGCAGCAACCAGCTGCTTCGGTCGCAGGTCTCGGAGCTGTCGGGCAACCAGCGAATTCAGGGTCTCGCGGCAAAGCTTGGCATGGTGATGCCAGGCCCCGAGGACATCCACTTCGTCACCGCGCAGGTCGGGACCCACGTGCGCGCGGCGGTAGGCAACATCCAGACGCCGGCGGCCGGTGCGTTCCTGGCAGGGCTGGCCAGTGAGCGTCATGCGAACGGCGACACTGCACCGGCCGCGACCACGACCTCAACCGGGACCGTCTCCTCGGGTTCGACATCGGCCCCGACGACCGGGGCGACCTCGACCTCGACCGGGACAGGCGCCACGGCGGGCGCCGGCGCGACGTCGACGGGCACCGTGGCGACGGGTGTCACGGGCGCCGCCTCGACCGGAACCGCGTTGACATCGGCTGCGGGCGCGAGCTCCGCTGCGGGCGCTGGCTCCGCTGCCGGCGCGAGCTCCGCCGCGACCACCGGCACCGCCGCCACAGGCGCGACCGCGGGCACCAGCGCCGCGACCACTGGCGCTGCAACATCGGGCACGAGTACGCCGCCCGCTGCCGGCACCCCGACCGCCGGCTCCACTCAGGGCACAGCGGGCACGGTGACGCCGAGCACGTCCAGCACCACGGGCTCTGCAACCGGCGGCAGCGGACTCGCGGGCTGACCATGGCCACGAGCACCCCACGCAGGACAGTCGACGTCATCGATCGGCGCGTCGGTCTGCTCTTCGGGGTCTTTGTTCTGCTGCTGGTCCTCGCGATCGCCCGCGCCGGTTACCTGGGACTCTTTCGCGGTGCCGCGCTCTCAGCAGCGGCAAACGACCAGCAGGTCCAGACGACGCCGGTTCCGGCTCCCCGTGGCGAGATCACCGACCGTAACGGCGTCCCGTTCGCGCTCAGCGAACCGGCTGAGGAGATCATCGCCGACCCGTATCTGATCATCCAGACCTACAGGCGCCCGCAGGCCGTCGCCGCAAAGCTAGCGCCACTGCTGGGGATGACCGAGGCTGCGACCCTGGCCGACCTTACGAGGCCCAAAACCGGCTATATCAAGCTCGCCACCGTTTCCCCGAAGGCCGCCAACGAGATCATGGCGTTCAGGTACAACGGCATCTCCCAACCGATTCCGGTCGAGCGCCGCTCCTATCCGCTCGGCACCGAGCTCGGTCAGGTGCTCGGCTGGGTCGGCTCAGGCAGCCACGGCGATGGACTCGAATATCTGTTCAACAAGCAGCTCGCGGGAACGGCCGGCCAGCGGCGCACCGTGATTGACGCCAAGGGCAACGCGATCTCCGTGGACGCCACCAAGACCATGGTCGCCGGCCAGAACCTCAAGCTCACCGTCTCGGCCGCTCTGCAGTCAGAGGTTGAACAGGTTCTGGCAGGCGTCGGCCAGCAGTACAAGCCGGCGGGCGCGACCGCGATCGTTACCGACCCTCAGACCGGCCACGTGCTTGCGCTCGCGAACTGGCCGGCGCTCAACCCGAACCACGTGCCCGGTTCGGCTTGGACCTCGGTCAACGGCCAGGTCGCAGCCGCCGACGATCAGGCTGTGGACCTGTCATACGAACCCGGCTCGACCTTCAAGGCGATCACCGTCGCCGGCGCGCTGCAGGATCACAAGGTCACGCCCGACACCGAGTTTGGCATTCCGCCATATCTGCAGGCGTACGGCAAGACGATTCGCGACGCTGAGTCTCATGGCTACGAGACGATGACCGTCGGCAAGATCCTGCAGGTTTCAAGCAACATCGGTGCCGTCGAGATCGGTCAAAAACTAGGCGCCACGCGCTTCGGCTATTGGGTCGATCGTTTCGGTTTCGGCAAGCCGACCGGCGTCGCGCTCCCGGGTGAACAGACCGGCATCGTGCGCCCAGTCGGCGGCTATTCGGGTGTCTCGATGTACAACCTGCCGTTCGGCCAGGGTGAGTCGGTGACGCCGATGCAGATGGTTCAGGCCTATGACGCGATCGCCAACGGCGGCATCCTGCGTACCCCTCAGCTGTTGGAGTCGGTGGGCGGCAGGAAGGTCGCTGCGCCAAAAGGGAGACGCGTGATCTCGCCGGTGGTGGCATCCCAACTTCGCGGCATGCTTCGCGGCGTGCTCGCCGACGACGGCACGGCGTCGGGCGCGGCGATTCCCGGCTACGACATGGCCGGGAAGACCGGTACCGCCCAGGTGGTCGTCAACGGCAAGTACTCGAACACCGACTACATCGCCTCCTTCATCGGTATGGTCCCGGCCGGCGACCCGAAGCTGGTTGTGGCGGTCGTCGTCAATTACCCGAAGGGCACCATCTACGGCGGCTCGGTGGCGGCTCCGGCGTTCCAGAAGATCGTCGGTTGGGCGGTCCCGCACTTCGGCATCAACCCGTGCCCGAAGCCGTGCCCGTCAACGGCATTTACGCAGCCGACGACTAGCAAGCCCTAACGGCCGACCACGGCGGCGGCTACCCTCTGGCGCCGATGCAACTGGACGTTCTGTTTCCGGGCGCCCCCGCGGTCGATGTTGCCGGTCTCGCGTACGACAACCGGGTGGTGGGGCCGCGCGACGTGTTCTTCTGCGTGCGCGGGTTCATGCGCGACGGCCATGAGTTCGCGAAGGATGCTGTGGCAAGTGGCGCCGCAGCCCTGGTCGTCGACCACCAACTCGACCTCGACATTCCGCAGGTCGTAGTGGGGGACGTGCGCCGTGCGATGGCCCCGGCCGCCGCGACGTTCTACGGCGACCCGACGGCCGCGATCGAGCTGATCGGCGTCACCGGTACCAACGGCAAGACCACCACCGCCTATCTGATCCGTTCGCTGCTTCAGGCAGCCGGTCGTCAGACCGGCCTGCTGGGCACCGTCAAGAGCGTCGTCGGCGGAGTCGAGTCGGAGCTGGCGCGGACCACTCCGGAGGCGATCGACCTGCAGCGCATGTTCCGGGCGATGCTCGACGGTGGCGACGTCGCCTGTGTGATGGAGGTCTCATCGCACGCGCTCGAGCTGGCGCGCGTCGACGGCTCACACTTCAGGGTGGGCGTGTTCACGAACCTCACTCAGGACCACCTCGATTTCCATCCGACGATGGAGGATTACTTCCTCGCCAAGCGGCGGCTGTTCACCGACCTGGCGGCGCGGCGGCCGGTGATCAATCTCGACGACGTCTACGGAGCCCGTCTCGTGACGGACCCGGAGATAGCCGCACCGATCACGTTCGCGCTCGACCACCCCGGCGCCACGTACCGTGCGGACAACCT
Organism: uncultured Conexibacteraceae bacterium; assembly: GCA_963848435.1. Taxonomy (GTDB): domain Bacteria; phylum Actinomycetota; class Thermoleophilia; order Solirubrobacterales; family Solirubrobacteraceae; genus Palsa-465. Next base: position 241,999 of record CAWKDQ010000013.1, read on the forward strand.
CCGGACCGACCTCTCGGGGTCGGCGTTCACGCTGCACTCGCCCGATGGCGTCGCTGAGCTGCGCTCGCCCCTGCGCGGCCGCTTCAACGTCTACAACGTGCTCGCTGCGGTGGCTGCCGCGCGTGCCGGCGACGTTCCCTTCGACACCGCTGTCGCGGCCATCGAGCAGGCCGGGCAGGTGCCAGGCCGGTTCGAGACGGTTGACGAGGGGCAGCCCTTCGCCGTGCTGGTCGACTATGCGCACACGCCCGACTCGCTCGAGAACGTGCTGAGCGCCGCGCGCGGCCTGACGGACACGCGCCTGCACGTGGTCTTTGGCGCCGGCGGCGACCGCGACCGTGGCAAGCGCCCGCTGATGGGAGAGATCGCCGCTCGCCTCGCCGATCGGGTGATTGTCACCTCGGATAATCCGCGCTCGGAGGATCCGGAGGCGATCATCGCCGAGATCCTGTCGGGAATCGACAGACAGGTCGATCACGACGCCGACAGACATGCTGCGATCGAGGCGGCGATCACCGGAGCGCAGGCGGGCGATGTGGTCGTGATCGCCGGCAAGGGGCACGAGCAGGGCCAGGAATTCGCGGCTGGGAGCAAGATCCCGTTCGATGATGTCGCCGTCGCACGCGCGGCTCTGCGCGGGATCGCGTGAGACCGCTTCTGGCGTCCAGCAACGCAAGTACCCTGGCCTGAGCAGATGAGGCGCTGGGATGCTCATCAGATCGCGCGTGCCTCCGGAGCTGAGCTCGTACGGGGCCCCGCAGCCGGCACCGATCCGGTATCGGGCCACCCTGGCCCCGATCGCGTGTCGATTGATTCGCGCGATGCCGGCCCCGGGGTTCTATTCGTCGGATTGCCCGGGGAGCGCACGCACGGCGGTGTCTTCGCGCAGCAGGCGCTCGACAGCGGCGCATGGGGGGTCCTGACCTCCACCGAGCACGTGGCGGGTGCTGAAGCCGCGGACGCTCGCGCGCAACCGTCTGGGCTGGGAGCGGTGCTCGCCTCCGAGGACCCGCTCGTCGCGCTGCAGCGCCTCGCGACGGCCTGGCGCCGTGAGCTTCGTGCTCAGGTGATTGGCGTGACCGGATCGACGGGCAAGACCTCAACAAAGGACATGCTCCGCGGACTGCTCTCGCCGCACCGACGGACGGTCGCCTCGCGTGCGAATTTCAACACTGAGATCGGCATGCCGCTTGAGATCCTCTCAGCCCCATCCGGGACCGAGGTGCTGGTGCTCGAGATGGGGATGCGCGGCGCCGGACAGATCGCCGAGCTGGCGCAAATCGCCGAGCCTGACGTCGGCGTGATCGTCAGCATCGGTCCGGCACACCTGGAGCTGATGGGCACGATCGAGGCGATCGCCGCCGCCAAGGCCGAGTTGATCGCCGCCCTGCCGGTGGGTGCGACCGCGATCGTGCCGGCCGGCGAGGTGCTGCTCGCACCACATCTGCGCGAGGATCTGAAAACCGTCACCTTCGGTCCGCAGGCGGACGTGACGTTCGCTTCGCAGGACGCCGCCGGCGTCGAGATCGACGCGCGGGGAGCGGGCGGCGGCCTGATCCACCTCGATATCAACTTCGCGGAGGCGCACCTGCGCCAGGACCTGCTCGCGGCCGTGGCCGCCGCCCTCGCGGTCGGCGTCCAGCCCAGCGGGCGGCTCGAGCTCGCGCTCTCGCCCGGCCGCGGCCAGCGCCACCTGCTTGCCGCAGGCATCATCCTGATCGACGACGCCTACAACGGAAACCCGGTGTCGATGCGCGCAGCGCTCGACGCGCTCGCCGCGACTGAAGCCGATGGGCGTCGGATCGCGGTGCTTGGAGACATGCTCGAACTCGGTGCCGATGCGATCGGCTTCCACGAGCAGATCGGCGCTCACGCTGACGGGATCGCGGACATCCTCGTTACCGTCGGCCCGCTCGCCGCCGCAATGGCTCCGAGCTTCCACGGCGAGCACCATCACGCGGCGGACGCCGAGGCGGCCAGCGCATTGCTGCCGCAGCTGATCGGCGACGGTGACGTCGTGCTCGTCAAGGCCTCCAACGGGGTCGGCCTGAAGCGCGTGTGCGAGACCCTGATGGCGGTGACGCCGGCGTGATCGGTGCAACCCCGGCCCACTCACTCCCGGCAACGGCCGGGGTAGGAAAGACGCTGACCTGCACGGTCACCGCCGCCCACAGGCTCGTGTGCACGGTCAACGGTTCGCACACGCTCACTTCCGAGGCTGGGCGCGTGCTGTTGTCGAGCTCGGCGGCGCTGCTGATGTGCCTGTTTCTCAGCCCCCGCTTCATCGAGTTCCTGCGCGATCACGGTCTTGGCAAGAACATCCGCGAGGAGGGTCCCGAGGGCCACAAGGTGAAGGCGGGTACGCCGATCATGGGCGGGATCATCATCATCATCTCGTTCGCGGTGCCGTACCTTTGCCTGTCCACGCGCGACTGGGCATCCATGGGCGTGTTCGGCGCGACCATCGCCTGCGGGCTGCTCGGCTTCGCCGATGACTACACGCAGATCGTCAAGCGACGCTCGCTGGGGTTGCGCGGACGCACCAAGATGGTCGTGCTGCTGCTGATCTCGGTCGGGCTCTGGTGGATCGCCACGCACAAGGCGCATATGTCCGAGTCGGTCTCGCTGCGGCCGTTCCATGCGCACATCGACCTCGGTCCGGGGTACATCCTGTTCATCTACCTGGTGTTCGCCGGCACGACGAACGCGGTGAATCTCACGGACGGGTTGGACGGCCTGGCTGCCGGCTGCGCCGCGATCGCCCTGCTGGCCTACATCGGGATCACCTTCGTGACCCCGCGTGATCATGACCTCGAGCTGGCCGCCGGCTGTCTGTGCGGCGCCCTGATCGGCTTTCTGTGGTTCAACAGCTTCCCCGCCAGCGTGTTCATGGGCGACACCGGCTCGCTCGCGATTGGCGGCGCGATCGCGGCGTTGGCGGTGATGACGAACACGGAGATCCTGCTGATCGTGATCGGCGGCATCTTCGTGATCGAGGCGCTTTCGGTCCTGATTCAGGTCTTCTCGTTCCGCTTCTGGCGCAAACGTGTCTTCAAGATGGCGCCGATTCACCACCACTTCGAGCTCGAGGCGTGGTCGGAGACCAAGATCATGTTGCGCTTCTGGATCGTCGCGGCGGCCTGCGGCGCGATCGGCTTCACGCTCTATCAGATCTCCGACCGCGCGGCCAAGCCCGAGGCCGCGAGGGCGCCAGCTGCGGCCTCTGTTCAGGGCGCCTCGCCGACGGCCACCACGGCCTCCGCCGCGGCACGCTTGCGGATACATAAGTCCGACCGATAACTGAAGGCTTCAGCCTTCGCATGTAGAAGTAGTCCGGGATGCGTCAGCGTCCCGCTCAAGCACGTGCCACGCGCCGGGTCGCGCCACCGCTCGAGCACCGCATCCTGATGACCGCGACGTTGTGCCTGATCGCCTTCGGCGCGGTCATGGTCTACAGCGCGTCCTCGCCGCAGGGCGTCATCAACGGTGGCGGGTACGGGACAGGCGAATTCCTCATGTACCTGTTCGCCGCCGCCATCGGCCTGGTCGCGATGCGGCTCTCCGAGCGGTTCGGAATGAACCTGCTGAGTGAGCGCGTGACGCGGATGATGCTGCTGGGCGCGTTCGGGCTGCTGCTGGCCGTGCTGATGCCTGGGATCGGGATACAGGTTCTGGGGGCGCGCCGCTGGTTTGCCGCAGGCCCGATCCAGTTCCAGCCCTCCGAGCTCATGAAGCTGGCGCTGATCCTCTATGTGGCGCGCTACGTCGCCGATCATCCGCGTCGCATGGAGCGCGGCTTCAAGCAGGCGATCGCGCCGCTCGCGGTCGTGGTCGGCCCAGCCTGCCTGCTGATCGCGGTCGAGCCCGACCTCGGCACCACCCTGGTCGTGTTCCTCACCATGGTCTCGATCCTGGTCGTGGCCGGCGTGCCCGGCAGCTACCTCACGCGGATCGGCTTTGTCGCGGTGCTGGCTCTCGGTGCGATGCTGCTAGTGCACCCGTATGAGGCGACGCGCCTGACCGCATTCCTGCATCCCTTTGCGCAGGAGTCGGGCAATGGCTATCAATCGGCTCAGGGCCAGATCGCGGTTGGGTCTGGGGGCTTCTCCGGTGTCGGCCTCGGCCAGGGCACGGAGAAGGCGCTGTGGCTGCCCGAGGCCCAGACCGACTTCATCCTCGCGATCGTGGGGGAGGAGCTGGGCCTGCTCGGCATCCTCGTGGTCGTGTCTCTGTATGGGATGATCGCCTACGCTGGGATGCGCACCGCGCGTCGCGCCGCCACCCGCTACACCAAGCTGCTGGCCAGCGGCCTGACCTCGTTGATTCTGTGTCAAGGGATCCTCAACATCTTCGTCGTACTCGGGATCGCGCCGCTCACGGGCGTGCCGCTGCCGTTCATCTCGTATGCGCCGACGAACCTGCTCGTGATGCTCGTCTCCATGGGGCTGCTGATGGGTATCGCCCGCCCGGCCACGCGCGAGCTGCGGCTGGTCGATCGACGCGAGCAGCGGCGGACCGCGGCGGTTGCGCGTGAAGGCTCCGCTGATCCTGATCGCGACCGGCGGTACCGCGGGTCACGTGGTACCGGCGCTGGCCGTCGCCGAGCAGCTGAGGGCTAGCGGCGCCGAGGTTCAGTTCGTCGGCGGCGACCGAGCGGAGTCGACGCTGGTGCCGCGGGCCGGGTACCGGTTCCACAGGCTCAGGATCGTCTCGCTCCCGCGCAGCTCCCCGCTGGGAGCAGCGCGGGCTGCAGCGATCGATGCGACGGCGCTCGCCGCTGCGACCTCGCTGCTCGGACGGCTGCGACCACGGGCCGTATTCGGCGGCGGCGGCTATGTCGCGGGACCGGTCGGCATCGCCGCGGCGTTGACCCGCGTGCCCCTGGTGATCGCCGAGATCGATGGCCATCTGGGGCTCACGAACCGACTGCTGGCGCCATTCGCCCGGCGGGTCTGCACGGCACTGCCACTCCCAGGCCATCACGGTTCCAAGTTCGTGATCACGGGGCGGCCGATCCCGCCCGTTCCCGACGACCGCGAGGCTGCGCGAGCGCGCTTCGACGTCGGCCGGGAAGAGACGCTCGTGCTCGTGTTCGGGGGCTCGCAGGGGGCGCGCTCGATCAACCAGGCCGCGATCGACGCCTTCCGGGACCGCCCGTTCCGGGTTCTGCATGCGGCCGGGGATCGTGACCTGCCTGCGCTTCAGGTTCCGCGCGCAGGCTACGACCTGCGGGGGTACATCGACGGGTTGATGGAGGCGATCGTCGCCTGCGACCTGGTGGTGGCTCGGTCCGGAGGCTCGATCTGGGAACTGGCCGCGGCTGGCCGTCCGTCAGTACTGATCCCATACCCGCATGCCACCGGCGATCATCAAACCGTCAACGCGCGCTACCTCGCGGGCGCGGGCGCGGCCGTGCTGATCCCGGACGCGGAGCTGAACCCGCAGCGACTGCGCGAGGAGGTTGACGAGCTGGTCGCCGATCCCCAGCGCCTCCAGGCGATGGGTCGAGCAGCGCTTGGCCTGGCGCGGCCGCACGCGGCGGCGGTGATCGCATCCGAGGTGCTCCATGCCGCGGGTGCCGCCACCGTCGCAGCCGGCCACCACGTCGGTGAGCTCGAGTCCTGACCGTGGCCGACGCGCCGGACTGGAGCGGCCGGAGGCTGCATTTCGTCGGGATCGGCGGGGCCGGTATGAGTGGGCTGGCGCTCATCGCCCACAGACTCGGCGCCTCGGTAACCGGTTCGGATCGTGGGGACTCGCCGTATCTGAGGCCGCTGCGGCAGCTGGGAATCGAGTCCGCGATCGGCCACGATGCCGCCAACGTGCCGCTGGGAGCGGAGGTCGTCTATTCGAGCGCGATCGGACCTGAAAACCCGGAGCGAGCAGCCGCCACACAGCTGATGCACCGCTCCGAGCTGCTGGCCGAGATCGCGACGCTCAAGCGCTGCCTGGCTGTATCCGGCGCCGCCGGCAAGACCACTACCACGGCGATGATCGTTCAGATACTGCGCGGCTGTGGCATGGACCCTGCGTACGCGGTCGGAGCCGAGCTGCGCGACACCGGGAGGAACGCGGACTGGGGGAGCGGCGAATGGATCGTGATCGAGGCGGACGAGTCCGACCGCTCGCTGCTCAACTACGCGCCGGAGATAGCGGTTCTGACCAACTCGGAGCTCGACCACCACGCGACGTATTCCTCGCGCCTGGACCTCGAGCGCACGTTCGCGGAGTTCACGGGCCGTGCGCGCGTCGCCGTCGTCTGGGATCGCCCGGAGCTGCTGGCGATCGCCGCCGGCGCCGGTGAACTGGTCCCCTACGACGCCGTGGCGCCGCAGCTGACCCCCTCGGGCGCGCGCTTCCGGTGGCACGAGCTCGACGTGAAACTGGCCGTGCCCGGTCTGCACAACGCCGTGAACGCCGCCGGTGCGCTCAGCGCTGCCGCCGCAGCCGGTGCCGGCCCGCAGACTGCGGTGGCAGCGATCGCCGACTTCCAGGGCGCGCGCCGCCGTATGGAGCGCGTGGGCGAGACCGTGTCCGGGGCCTGGGTCTACGACGATTACGCCCATCACCCGATGAAGGTCGCCGCCGCGATTGCGGCCGCCCGCACGCTGGCGCCCACGCGGCTCGTGGTCCTGTTCCAGCCGCACCTGTTCTCACGCACGCGCGCGCTCGCACGCGAGTTCGGGGTTGCGCTTGCAGGCGCCGATGTATGCGGCGTTGTCGACGTCTACGCGGCGCGCGAGCGCGCCGAGGACTTCCCAGGCGTCGACGGACATCTAGTCGCCGCAGCGGCGGCCGATGCGGCCGACGGCCGCCCCGTTGCCTGGGTGCCGACCAAGGCGGATGCGCGGCGCTGGCTGGATTCGACCCTACGCGAGGGCGACCTCTGTCTTGTGATGGGTGCCGGTGATATCGATTCGCTGGGGCGTGAACTGGTTGCAGCCGGCTGAGCGGGCGCGTCCTGGCCGAGCATTACGCTTGGCCCCATGGCCGAGCTTCCTGCGGGCGTGCAGCGGGACGTTCCGCTCGCGCGGCTGACGACGATCCGGACCGGCGGCCCCGCCGAGTTCTTCGCGCGCCCAGCCGACGTTGACGAACTCGAGCGGCTGCTCGCCTGGGCGGCAGCCGCAGAGCTCGAGGTAGGGGTCGTGGGCTCGGGGTCGAATCTCCTGGTAGCGGACGCCGGCGTGCGGGGACTGGTTTTGAAACTCGACAGCGAACTGACCATGATCGAACTCGACGGCATCGCCGGCGACCGGCTCGTGTGCGGCGGCGGTGCGCGCCTGCCGGCGGTCTCGGCCACGGCCGCGCGTGCGGGCCTGTCGGGTATCGAGTTCGGTGTGAGCATCCCTGGAACGGTCGGCGGCGCCGTGCGCATGAACGCGAACGCTTATGGTGGCGCGCTGGCGGACGTGCTCGAGTGGGTCGACGTCTCCTCCGGCGCGGGCACCGACCGGCGCACGCCTCAGCAGCTGGGCTTCGAGTATCGGCGTTCCAACCTTGGAGGCGGCGAGGTGGTGGCCCGCGCCAGTTTCCGGCTGCAGCCCGCTGACCAGGTCGACGTCAGGGCCACGTTGGCAGATCTGCGCGAGCGCCGCAAGCAGGCGCAGCCTGCAGGAATCAAGACCTTCGGTTCGACCTTCAAGAACCCCGAGGACCCGCGCGCCGACGGCCGCAGCGCGGGCCAGCTGCTCGACGCCGCCGGGTGCCGCGGCCTGCGCGTCGGCGGCGCCGGCTTCAGCGCCAAGCACGCCAACTTCGTTGAGAACTTCGGGAGTGCGACCACCGCGGATGTGATCGCGCTGATGGCCGCCGGACGCGAGCGCGTGAGGCAGGCGTTCGGTGTCGAGCTCGAGCCTGAGGTCCAGGGTCTCGGGCCGGTTGCGTTCCCGGCGGACTGGTGGCGCTCGTGAGCAGCGGCAACTGGACCCCGGACCGACGACTCGTGGGCCGCCTCTCGGTACCGCGGATCCTTCCGCGAAGACTGCGTTCGCTGCACACGCTGGCGTTGGTGGCCGTGCTCGTGATGGTCGGATGGCTGGGGTGGATGTGGTATCGCTCCTCATCGTTCGTCAAGGTTCATCACGTCACGGTCGCTGGGCTTACCGGACCGGATGTCCCGCAGATCACCAATGCGCTGACCCAGGCTGCGCTCGGGATGACGACTTTGCATATCGAGATCTCCAAACTCGAGGCGGCCGTCGAGCCCTACTCGTACGTACGCTCGCTGACCGTTGAGCGGGAGGGAGCACACGCGGTGCGGATCGACGTCGTCGAGCGGGTTCCGGTTGCGCTCACCAAGATCAACGGGCAGGACCGGGTTCTTGACGCGGCCGGCGATGTGCTTCCCACGACGACGGTCGTCCACGCCACGCTCCCGCAGATCTCGCTCACGTCGGCGCCGGCCGGTACCACCATCACCCAGCCCGGCGCTCGTGCGGCGATCGCCGTGCTCGGTGCGGCGCCCTACGCGCTGCTCTCGCACATCGTCAGCGCGGCACCGAGCTCCGCGCACGGCGTGATCCTGCAGGTGCGGAACGGTCCACAGATCTACTTCGGTTTGTCCACGCAGCTGCGTCGTAAGTGGGACGCAGCCGTGGCCGTGCTGCAGAACAGTCAGTCCGCCGGTGCGGCCTACATCGACGTCAGCGATCCCAGTAGGCCGGCGGCGGGCGCCGATGTGACGGCCACCCAGGCTGCGGCGGTGGGCCTCACATCCGGCGGCTGAATCTCGACCTCTAGTTGAGGGTGACGGCGCCGAAATCGCCACTCTCGGCGAGTGATTGAGAGTTGGCCGATCTGCAAGGATTGTTGCGCGAGGCGACTTCGCGTTGACGCCGCCGAAATTAAGTGCGTAACGTGAGAAACTCCCGCAGGAACGCAGGAGCGGGTATAACGCTCAAGCGAGGGTCGCAGCAGCGGCTCAAACGCTCAAGCCTGAATCGAGGGTCGGACGGCACCATGGAAAGCGGCAGTTATCTGGCAGTCATCAAGGTCGTGGGCGTCGGCGGTGGCGGCACCAACGCCGTCAACCGGATGGTCGACGCAGGACTTCGCGGCGTCGAGTTCATCGCGGCCAACACCGATGCACAGGCGCTGCAGATGTGTGACGCCGACATCAAGCTGAACATCGGCACCGAGCTCACCAAGGGTCTGGGCGCGGGCGCCAACCCGGAGGTCGGGCAGGGCGCCGCCGCGGAGTCGCGCGACGACATCAAGGAGGCGCTGAAGGGCGCTGACATGGTCTTCGTCACCGCGGGTGAGGGCGGTGGCACCGGCACCGGCGCAGCCCCGGTGATCGCAGACATCGCCAAGAACGAGATCGGCGCGCTCACGGTCGGTGTTGTTACGCGGCCGTTCGGGTTCGAGGGGACTCAGCGCGCAAGGCAGGCCCAGGAGGGCATCGACAAGCTGCGCGAGTTCGTCGACACACTGATCGTGATCCCGAACGAGAAGCTGCTGTCTGTCGTCGAGCGGCGGGCGTCGCTTACCGACGCGCTCAAGGAGGCAGACAACGTGCTGCGGCAGGGCGTGCAGGGCATCACCGACCTGATCACGATCCCCGGGCTGATCAACCTCGACTTCGCCGACGTGCGCACGATCATGCACGACGCCGGCTCGGCGCTGATGGGCGTCGGCGCCGCGACCGGCGAGAACCGCGCGGGGGAGGCGGCCAAGGAGGCGATCTCCTCACCGCTCCTGGAGGAGTCGGTCGAGGGCGCCAACGGCATCCTCCTCAACATCACCGGCGGCAACGACCTCGGTCTGTTCGAGGTAAACGAGGCGGCGGAGATTGTCCAGGGTGCGGCCGACGCCAACGCCAACATCATCTTCGGCGCGGTGATCGACGACGGGATGACCGACGAGGTGCGCGTGACCGTTATCGCAACGGGCTTTGATCACGGCCGCGGGTTCCGCGGTCGTGTTGGACGCACTCAACCACCGGCGGATTCACCCCGCCAACGGCAGTCCAGGCGCGACGTGACCTTCGACGAAGGCCAGCGCTCATCGTTGGAACTGCGGGACGACGAGATCGACATCCCGTCGTTCCTGAAGGACCGCTAGGTCGCGGAAACCATCCAGGGCAGGCTCTCGCCGCATATCCACGGACCGCTATACGCTGACCGTGGATGCATGAGACGCAAGCGCTGAGACGCACCCCGCTGCACGCTGCGCATATTGCGGCGGGCGCGAAGCTGTTGCCCTTCGCCGGCTGGGAGATGCCGATCCAGTACGCCGGCATACGCGAGGAGCATCTCGCCGTACGCAACGGCGCCGGGGTATTCGACGTCTCGCACATGGGGCAGGTCCGGACCACCGGCCCAGATGCGCTGCAACGCATGCAGCGCCTGGTCTCAAGCGATGTGCGCAGGATTCCCGAGGGTGGCGCCCAGTACTCGTTGCTCTGCAACGAAGGCGGTGGGGTGCTCGACGATCTCTTCATCTACAGGCTCGGCGAGGCCTGCTTCCTGACGGTCACCAACGCCGCCAACCATGAGCGCGACCTCGAATGGATGCGGACTCATGCGAGCGAGTTCGACGCGGACATCGAGGACCGTCTGACTGACTTCGCGATGCTCGCGGTTCAGGGGCCGGATGCGCGGATGCTGGTGCAGGGGCTTGCTGATGGATCGCTGCCGCCGCGAATGCACTGCTGTGAGCGCATGGTTGCCGGGGCCTCGGTACTCGTCTGCGGAACCGGCTACACCGGCGAGGACGGGGTCGAGCTGCTGGTCGATCCGGACCACGCCGTACAGCTCTGGTCCTCGCTGCTTGGCGCAGGCGCCCAGCCGATCGGACTCGGCGCCCGCGACACGCTGCGACTCGAGGCCTGCTTCCACCTCTACGGCAATGACCTCGATGAGGATCACGATCCGATCTCAGCCGGCCTGGGATGGGCGTGCGCGGAGGCGACCGGATTCATCGGCGCGGAGGCGATCGCCGGAAGTTCGGGCAAGCGGGCCCGAACTGAAGCTGGTTCCGTTCGTGATCGAAGGGCCTGGCATCGCGCGCCGGGGCAACGCCGTCCTTCCGGCGGCGGGCACGGTTCAGACGACCGGCGAGGTCGTCACCAGCGGCAGCTTCTCGCCGAGTCTGGAGCGAGGCATCGGAATGGCGTACGTTTCAGCCGACCGGGCTGCGCCTGGAAACCCAATCGAGATCGATGTTCGCGGCAGCACCCGCGAGGCGGTGGTCGAGACCAAGCCCCTGTATCGGAAGGAGACCCAGTAGATGTCTGACCCTCACTATCCCGACGATCTCTCCTACCACGCCGAGCATGATTGGGCACGGATCGAGGGGGATGAGGCGACCTTCGGGATCACCTGGTTTGCGCAGGACACGTTGGGTGAGCTGGTGTTCTTCTCACCGCCGGAGGTGGGGGCGGTGCTGACGAAGGATGAGCAGTACACCGAGGTCGAGTCAGTCAAGGCCGTCTCGGATGTGATCGCGCCGCTGTCGGGCGAGGTGATAGCGAGCAACACGGCGCTTGCCGACAGGCCGGAGACGATCAATGAGGACCCCTACGGCGACGGTTGGTTGGTGCGGGTGAGGTTGTCGGATCCCAGTGAGGCCGCAGCTCTGATGGATGCCGAGGCCTACATTGGGACATTGACTTGAGTCGTTACACGTCTGTCACCGATGACGATCTGCGCGAGATGCTCGCGACGATCGGTGTCGGTTCGGTCGAGGACCTGTTCGGGGACGTGCCGGCGGGGCTGCGGTTGCAGCAGCCGCTGGCTCTCGACGCGGGGCTCTCGGAGCAGGAGGTCTTTGGTGAGCTGCGCGCGCTTGCGGCGCGAAACCGCAGCGCTGAGGATGAGGTCACGTTTCTCGGGGCCGGCATGTATGACCACTACGTGCCCGCGCTGGTCGACGCGATCGTCTCGAGGTCTGAGTTTCTGACGCCCTACACGCCCTATCAACCGGAGGTGTCGCAGGGCGGGCTGCAGGCGATGTTCGAGTACCAGACCGCGATCAGTGAGCTGACCGGGCTGCCTGTCTCGAACGCGTCGGTCTACGAGGGCCCGAGCGCCGTGGCCGCCGCCGGCTACCTCGCGAAGGTCCAGAACGGGCGCCGCCGGTTCATCGTCTCTGGTGGGGTTCATCCGCATGCGATCGAGGCGCTCGAGACGCTGGCGCACGGCTGGGAGATGGATGTTGAGGTGGCGCCCCTGACCGAGGGTGTGACCGAGCTCCCGGCCCTGGATGAGGATGTCAGCGCCGTGATCGTGGCGCAGCCCAATTTCGTGGGCGCGATCGAGCAGCTCGAACACGTGGCCCGCGCAGCGCACGATGTGGGCGCCCTGGCGATCTGCGCCGCAGACCCGCTTCCGCTCGGGTTGCTCACAGCACCGGGCGCGCAGGGGATCGACATCGTCGTCGGTGAGGGCCAGACGCTCGGAAACCGGCTGGACTACGGCGGGCCGTCGTTTGGCTTCTTCGCCGTCAGCGACGCGCTCCTGCGACGTGTTCCGGGTCGGATCGCCGGGCAGACAAGCGATCTGGATGGCCGGCGTGGGTACGTGCTGACCCTGCAGACGCGTGAGCAGCACATCCGCCGCGAGAAGGCGACCTCGAACATCTGCACCGCGCAGGCGCTGAACGCCCTCGCGGGGATCGTGTACCTGAGCTGGCTTGGCCGTCAGGGCCTGGTCGAGCTGGCGGAACTGCTGCTGCAGCGAACGGCGTACGCGCGCGAGCGCCTGGCTTCGATCCCGCGCGTGTCGCTCTCGCACACACAGCCGGTGGTGCGTGAGTTCCCGATCCGGGTCGACGGCGACCTCGACGCGGTGATCGAGCGCTGCCGGGAGGCTGGCATCAACCCGGGTTACCGACTCTCAGGCGACGAGCTGCTGGTGGCGATCACCGAGCAACGCACGCGCGCCCACATCGATCTGCTGGCCGGCACCATCGCGGAGGCACTGGCATGAGCGCCGCCGAGCAGGGCCGTGCACGCTCGTTCATCGAGGCGGCGGACGATGAGCTCACGATCTTCGAGCGCTCTGCGCCCGGCCGCCGAGCCTTCGTCGCGCCACCACTGGACGTGCCGCGACGGTCGCTTGATGAGCTGATCCCGGCGGCCATGCGGCGTGCGGAACCGGCGCGGCTGCCGGAGATCGCCGAGCCCGAGATCGTGCGGCACTTCAACCGCCTGTCGAAGCGCAACTTCGACCTTGACACGGGCTTCTATCCGCTCGGATCATGCACGATGAAGCACAACCCGAAGCTGCACGAGCGGGTCGCAGCGCTGCCGGGCAACGCCAGGCTGCATCCGTTGCAGCGGCCGGAGTCAGCGCAGGGCGCGCTCGAGCTGATGTGGCGGCTGCAGGATGCCCTAGGAGAGATCTCGGGCCTGCCGCATGTGTCGCTGCAGCCGAGCGCCGGCTCCCATGGTGAACTCACCGGTGTCCTGCTGACGCGCGCCTACCACGAGGATCGCGGTGAGCGGCGCAGCAAGGTCCTGACACCCGACACCGCCCACGGAACGAATCCGGCGACGGTGACGATGGCTGGTTATGAGCTCGTCAAGGTCGGCACCGATGCGAACGGCAACGTCGATATCGACGACCTACGCACAAAGGCGACCGAGGACGTTGCCTGTCTGATGCTCACCAACCCCTCGACGCTGGGGTTGTTCGAGCCGCAGATCGAGGAGCTCGCGCAGATCATGCACGGGGTCGGTGCGACGCTCTACTACGACGGCGCCAACCTCAACGCGATCATGGGCATCTGCCGCCCGGGCGACATGGGCTTCGACATCGTGCACTTCAACCTGCACAAGTCGTTCACTCAGCCGCACGGCGGCGGCGGCCCTGGGGCCGGACCGATCGCCGTTACCGAGGCGATGGAGCCATACCTGCCGCGCCCGCAGGTCGTGCGCCGCCGCGACGGCAGCTACGACCTCGATAACGAGCGCCCGAAATCGATCGGGCGCATGCGCGGCTTCCAGGGCAACTACGGCGTGTTCGTGCGCTCCTACGCCTACATCCTCTCGCTTGGCGCCGGCGGGCTGCGCGAGGTCTCTGAGGTTGCGGTGCTGAACGCCAACTACCTGATGGCCAAGCTCCGCAACGAGGGCGTGCTCGAGCACCTGCCGGCCGCCTATGAGCGCCTCTGCATGCACGAGTTCGTGCTCTCGGGCGCGCCGATGAAACGCGACCTCGGGATCAGGACGCTCGACCTCGCCAAGCGGCTGCTGGATCACGGCGTCCACCCACCGACCGTCTACTTCCCGCTGATTGTCGACGAGGCGCTGCTGGTCGAGCCGACCGAGACCGAGACGCGCGAGACGCTTGATCGCTTCGCGCAGATCGTCGCCGAGATCCTCCGGGAGGCGGCTGAGGACCCCGAGATCGCGCGCGGCGCGCCGTATTCGACACCGGTGCGCCGGCTCGACGAAGCCGGCGCCGCACGCCACCCGGTGCTGCGCCAGGAGCTGTGAGCCCCGTGCCAGGCCGAGAGCAGTGACGTGGATCGCGAACTGAGCGCGCTCGCCGCGGCGGTGGCGCCACGTGTGCTCGATGAGATGCGGCAGCTGGTCGCGATCTCAACGCCTTCCGGTGAGGTCGAGGGCACCGAGCAGGCGATCGTGCTGTGTCGTCGCTTCCTCGAGCAGGACCAACCGCGGGCAGGCCGCTGGCGCTTCGAGCGACTGCCGTGCTCCACCGAGGGCTGCGCGCCCGACGTGCTGGCCACGCTCGATGGCACCGGCAGCGGCCGGCTGCTGCTGCTCGGACACCTCGATACGGTCGTCTCCCACCCCGACCACAGACCGCCGACCGAGCAGCGGGAGCGGCTCTACGGGTCCGGCGCGGCCGATATGAAGGGTGGCGACGCGATCGCGCTGGCGGTGGCGCGGGCGCTCTCAGAGGAGCCGGAGGCGTTCGCCCAGATGAGCGTGCTGTTCGTATGCGACGAGGAGTGGCGGATCGACAGGTTCGGGCACGTTGAGCGCTTCGCCGGCTTCGACGCCTGCCTTTGCTTTGAGGCCGGTGAGATCAGCAAGGCGGGCGAGGAGGGCGTGATCGTCCGCCGCAAGGGGGCCGGCACGATGCGCGTGAGGGCGACGGGACGCGCATCGCACTCTGGCTCGGCTCCTCAGAACGGCCGCAATGCACTGCTGGCGCTGGCCCACACTGCGATTGCGGTCGAGGCCACGAACGCGCCGCAGGGCGAGATGCAGCTCACCGTCGTCCCGACCGTGGTGCGTTCGGGCGAGGCGTTCAACGTCGTCCCCGCCGCCGGCGAGCTCGTGTTCGACATGCGCTCAATCGACACTGCCGCGTTCGAACGGGTGCTCGAGGCGGTTCCGGCCGAGGTTGCCGGTGTCACGCTCGAGCCGGTGATGGAGCGCGTGTGGCCGGCAATGGACTCGGAGGCGGCGGCCGCGCCGCTGCTTTCGGCCGCCTCAGCCCTGCTCGGGCGCCCGATCGTCGCCCGCGGGCGCGGTGGAGCCAGCGACGCCAGTCACTTTGCGCCGTCGATCCCGCTCACGATCGACGGCCTGGGCCCGCGCGGCGGCGGCGCACATACGCCCGACGAGTTCGTGGACCTGCGCTCGTTGCCGGCCCGGATCGCGGTCGCGCTCGCGGTCGCGCGCGCTGCCATCCTGTCTGCATGAACGGCCCCGACCTCGACGCCCCGGCACCTCAGCGCTCGCAGACGGGCTCGCGCAGCGCGCGACTGCACGCGAGCGCGGATCAGCTGCACGCGCGCACACAGCAGCAGCGCGAGGGGTTGCTGCTGCTGGCCGCGATCGTGGCACTGATGTGGGGGATCGAGGTCATCAACACGCTCGACTCCAATCGACTCGACGGCGACGGGCTGTACGCACGCAGCGTCGGACGGCTGTGGGGAATCCTGACGGCGCCGTTCATCCACGAGAGCTTCCAGCATCTCTTCGCCAACACGATCCCGCTGCTGTTCCTGGGCGCGATCATCGCGCTGCACGGCGCCCGACGCCTGGCATTGGTGACCGGCTTCGTGATCGTGGTCGGCGGGCTGGGGACGTGGATCTTCGGCAGCGGCGAGGAGGTCGGCGCCAGCAGCATCGTGTTCGGATATGCCACCTATCTGCTGGCTCGCGGCTTCTTCGACCGCAGCCTCTGGGAACTGGCCGTCGGGCTGCTGGTCGGGGTCGTCTGGGGCGCGGTGCTGCTCTCGAGCCTGATCCCGCACGCTGGCGTCTCCTGGCAGGCGCACCTGTTCGGGGGGATTGCCGGTGTGATCGTCGCCTGGCGGCTGGCGCGTCGGGACAAGCCGCGCACAGAGCGGCCGCTCGACGCCGACGGCCGCTCGACGCTGCCATGAGCCGGAAGCCGCAGTGATGCCGGAAGCCAGGGGCGTTTGGGGGCGAAAATGCCCCCAAACGCCCCTGGCTTCCCGTCGCGCGGTGCCGGTCGCTAGCCTGCGGACGCGATGCGCATCTTCTCCGGAATTCAGCCCACCGGCCGCAAGCACCTGGGTAACTACATCGGCGCGATCGCGCAATATGTGGCCTTCCAGGACCGCGGCGACGCGATCTATTGCATCGTGGACCTGCACGCGACCACCGTCGCCTACGAACCAGCGGGGCTGCGCACAGGCGTCTACGACCTCGCCGCGCTGATGCTCGGTGCCGGTCTCGACCCTGAGCGCTGCATCCTCTTCCGCCAGAGCGACGTGCTTGAGCATTCCGAGCTCGAGTGGCTGCTGATGAGCGTCACCGCCTTCGGCGAGCTCCAACGGATGACGCAGTTCAAGGACAAGTCCGGCGCGCAGCAGGAGCTGGTCTCGGCGGGAATCTTCAACTACCCGGTGCTGATGGCTGCGGATGTGCTGCTGTACCGGGCTGACACCGTTCCCGTCGGCGATGATCAGCGCCAGCACGTCGAGCTGATGCGCGATGTCAGCACTCGCTTCAACTCGCGCTACGGCGAGATCATGGTCGTGCCCGAGGGCGTTTACCTGGAGGTCGGCGCCCGGATCATGGATCTACAGAACCCCGAGAAGAAGATGTCGACGACCGGTGGCAACGAACAGGGAACCGTCTACGTGCTGGATACTCCCGAGCTGATCATCAAGAAGTTCCGGTCGGCGGTGACCGACTCCGGTCGCGAGATCAGGCACAGCGACGATAAGCCCGGCGTCAGCAACCTGCTGGAGATCCTCGCGGTCGTGCGCGGCAACTCGATCGAGCAGCTCGAGCGGGAGTTCGATGGCTCGGGCTACGGCGACTTCAAGCTCGCTGTCGGCGAGGCGGTCGCCGACTACCTCGCACCGGTCCGCGAGCGGTATGCCTCGCTGCGCGAGGACGAGGGCGCGCTCGAGACGATCCTCGCGCACGGCGCCGGCAAGGCGCGTACGATCGCCGCCGAGACGATGCTCGACGTGCGCAACGCGATGGGCGTCGGACCGGTCCGGCCGGCCCGCTAAATTCGCCGCGAGTGAGTCTCGCGCCCGCCACCAGAAGGCCATTGCGGCTGGTTGATCTGGAGCTCGACCTGGAGGTCTTCGCCGGACCGTTCGATCTGCTGCTGACGCTGATCCTGCGCGAGGAGGTCGACCTGCTCGAGGTCGACCTCGCCGATGTCGTGATCTCCTACATCGACCACCTCGAGTCGCGGGGTGAGCTCGACCTCGAGGCCGCGACCGAGTTCCTGGTGCTGATCACGGCGCTGCTCGAACTCAAGTCTCGACTGATGCTGCCGGGCGAGGAGATCGAGGAGATCGACCTTGATCCCGGTGAGGCAGCGACCGAGCTGCTCGAACGGCTGCTGGACGCTCATCGTTACCGGTCGGCCGCACAGCACCTGTCGGAGCTGCTGCGCGATCAGGCCGGACACCGCTTCCGCTCCGCGCCACTGCCGGTTCACCTGCGCAAGGCGGCCATGCCGGAGGCCACCGCCGTGTATGACCCCAACCGCCTCGCGCGTGCGATCGGCCAGCTGCTGGTACTGCCGCCGGAGGTCGACACACGCCACATACCCGTCTCCAAGGTGACCGTCGCGGAACGGTTGACGCTTCTGCGTGGGCTGCTGCGGCGCGGGTCCTTCAACTTCGACCAGGCGGTCGACGGTGCCGATCGCGTGACCGTGGCGGTGACGTTGTTCTCCCTGCTCGAGCTCTACAAGCAGGGCGAGCTGACCTGGTCGCAGGACCAGCCGTTCGGCGACATTCAGATCAGCGCCGCAGGAAACCCGCCCCTGGCCGAGCGCAGCGCATGATCGGGCGCCACGCATGACCGGCCTCAGGCCATGAGCATCGCACTCGACGGCACACTCGAGGCGCTGCTGTTCCTCTCCTCCGAGCCAGTCCCGACAGACGCGCTCGCGGAGGTGGTGGAGGCAGATCCCCAGGCGGTGGCCGAGGCGCTTCAGGCGCTCGGAGCCCGACTGGACCGGGATGGTCGGGGACTGGTGCTCAGGCAGCTTGGCGGCGGTTGGACGTTGAGCTCGCATCCGGAGGCCGAAGATGCCGCCAGACGCCTGCTGGCGCGGCCGCGGACACCGCCGCTGACGCCGGCGCAGGCCGAGACGCTCGCGATCATCGCCTATCTGCAGCCGGTCTCGCGCCCGGAGATCGCCCGGATCCGTGGTGTCAACGCGGAATCGGCAGCCGCAACGCTGCTCGAACGCGGGCTCGTCGAGGAGTCGGGGCGCTCGCAGTTCGGAGCCGTCCTCTACCGGACGACCGAGCTGTTCCTGAGGCTGTTCGGGCTGCAGGCGATCGGCGAACTGCCACCGATCAGCGCCTTCGATCCCTCACCGGAGCTCGAGGAGGAGCTGCGCGAGCGGCTGCTGCGGGCGGGTGAGGCACGGGCGGCAGAGTGAGACCCGCAGGACCGGTCAGCTTCCCGCCGAGGTCGCGACTGCTGCGTCGGTGCTGAGCGCGCCTGCTGCCAGCTGGCCGCAGGCGGCCGCGATATCCCGGCCCCGCGTTAGTCGCACGGTCGCTCCGAGTCCGTGGCGCTCGAGTTCGGCGCGGAACGCATCGATCGCCCGTGGCGTCGAGCCCTGCATGCCGACGTCGGTCGGGTTGTAGGGGATCAGGTTGACCTTGTAGATCTTCGGATCGAGGATCGCTGCCAGCGCGCGCGCCTGGCCGACAGCGTCGTTGATGCCGCCGAGCATCACGTACTCGACAAAGACCATCCGCCGCTTGCGCTCGTAGAAGCGCTCGCACGCCGCCAGAACGTCCGCCAGCGGGTAGCGGTCGTTCACGGGCATCAACTCCGAGCGCAGCGCCGCGTCAGCGGCGTGCAGAGAGAGCGCCAGCCGCAGCGGCATCGGGTCGGCCGTGAGACGATCGATCCCCGGGATCCAACCGACCGTCGACACTGCGGTGCGGCGGTTGGTGATGCCCAGATCGGGCAGCCGCCGGCAGGCTGCAAGCACGTTGTCGAGGTTCATGAGCGGCTCGCCCATGCCCATGAAAACGCAGTGATCGACATCTGTGATGCGTTGGAAGTGGAGCGCCTGGTCGAGAATCTCGAAGGCCGTGAGGTTGCGCCCGAACTTCATCTGGCCGGTTGCACAGAACGCGCAGGTCAGCGGGCAGCCCGACTGGGAGGAGACGCACAGCGAGCGGCGACCGTCGCGATAGCGCATCAGCACCGCCTCGAGCGGGCGATCGTCGGCGGTGCGCATCAGGGCCTTGATCGTGCCGTCGCGTGCGTGAGCCTCATGCTCCAGGATCAGCGTCGAGAAGGGCACCGTCGCGGTGAGCGCGTCGCGCAGAGCCTGCGGCAGGTTGGTCATCTCCTCGTAGGAGGCCGCGCCCGCGGCCGTCCACCTCCAGACCTGCTCGAGCCGGTATCGGGGCTGCCCCAACTCCACAAGGGTGTCTGCGAGCAGGTTCAGATCCATCCGGGCTATGGTGGCACGCCGATGCGGCTTGCCAAGTTCCTCGCGACCTCGGGCGTTTCCTCGCGGCGAGCCGCTGAGCAGATCATCCGCTCTGGCCGTGTGACGGTCGCGGGAGACACCGTCACCGATCCTGCACGCGACGTCGAAGCCGACTCCGGTGTGGCCCTCGACGGGATCGCTGTCGGCTCCTCGCCGCAGGAGCTGGTCGTGTACGCGCTCAACAAGCCGTCGGGTGTGGTCTCGACCGCCAGCGACACGCACGGCCGACGGACGGTGGTCTCATTGGTCGATTCGCCTCAGCGGCTGTATCCGGTCGGTCGGCTGGACGCCGACACGACCGGGCTGATCTTGTTGACCAACGACGGCCAGCTCGCACACCGGCTGACTCACCCGAGTTTCGAGGTAGACAAGACCTATCGCGCGGTCGTGGGCAATCCACCCGTGAGAGAGCACACCCTGCGCGCGCTGCAGCGTGGCGTCGAGCTCGACGACGGGATCACCGCGCCCGCCCGCGTTACGCGGGTCAGCTCGGACACGCTTGAGATCACGATCCATGAGGGCCGCAAGCGTCAGGTCAAGCGGATGTGCGAGCAGGTCGGGCATCGGGTGCTCGAGCTGCAGCGCGTGCGTTTCGGGCCGCTGCGCCTGGGTGATCTCGCGTCGGGTGCGCACCGCAGGCTGAGTGCCAATGAGGTCAGTCTGCTGCGCAGCGCCGGCCGCGGTGAGGATCAGTGGGACGCGAAGCGAAGCTCAAGCGTGCCCGACGGCACCGCGACGTAGGGACGGCCGGTGTTCGGCGGGTGGGCGGAGATCATCACTGGCAGCAGGCTGCTGCGAACGCCGGTTATCGTGACCGTCGCAACCCCTGCGGTGTTCGTCGACACCGCGGTCGAGCCGCCCGGGAGCCCGTGGTTGAGCGTGGCGACGGAATGACTTCCGGTGGGGGTCTGCGTGACCCTGATCGGCACTCCCGCCTCACGGATCGGCCCGTCCCACTGACTCAGCAGATGCAGGTGCAGGTTCACGGTCGTCCCCGGAGGCAGGATCTGGTTGAAGGAGTGGGGATCGAAGCCGATGTGCCATGTCGGTGGCGCATACAACGGGCTGACGCTCACCGAGTCGGGATTCGAGAGAAATGCTAGAACCGTGAGACCATCGCCGACCGACGGTTCCGACGGCGTGTTCGGCGATAGCAGTGTGTAAGTGGCCGAGGCGTCGGGGCCGAGTTGGTGTGGTCCGGTCCAGATGGTCCAGAAGCTCGTGACTCCCGACGAGGTCTGCATTGCGAAGCTTGGCGACACTGATCGGTCGGTGTGGTTTGTGACCTGAACGATGACCTTCTGCGCCAGGTCTGAGCCGCCTGCGTTCTGAGGCGTGCCGGTGATCCGCAGCGACAGGGGCGGGCCAGCGGCCAGCGCATATGCGGCGAGCGCCGCGGATGCCAGCCCGGTGCCGGCGATCGCGCCCGCCCATCGGGTCGATCTGGCCCAGCGCATCGGGCCATGCGTGTGCCGGGCTCGTAACGTCGGCAGCGATGTCGTGCTCGCGGCGATCAGGGCCGGAGGCACCAGGGCGACGAGGTAGATCGCATACGAGCGGACGGCGAAGAAGTAGGCGAACGCGGGAAGCAGGAACGCGGCGGGCTTGAGCAGCGGATAGGTGCCGATGTAGGCGACGAGCAGCAGGATCAGCACGAGAACCGAGAGCAGTGAGAATGCCAGCAGTGAGCCACCGCCGATCCGCAGGAACAGGCTGAAGCCGATCGCGCCCTGGCCTGCCGGCACGAGGCTGTTGACCAACGGCGTCAGGGTGCCGTGCACCCAAGCCGATGGCGCGGCCAGGATGAACGGCAGATTCGGGAGCAGGAACGCGGCCAGGGCCGCCACCAGGTAACAGCCCGCGCGTCCGGCACCGGCCCTCGCGGCCCTCGAGCGCTCGGCGCCGGCGCGCATCCCGCCCCGTGCAAGGTCGTCACAGACCAGACCGGCGAGGATGAATGGCAGGATCGGCCAGGGTGTCTGCTTGGCTGCCATCGCCAAGCCGAACGCGATCGGTCCAAGGTACGTGCGCCAGTCGCGCCCGTCGAAGCGGTCCCAGCGCCAGGCTGCGAGCACCAGGAGCGGCATGAAGACCATGTCGGTGAGCCCGATCGCCGACAGGCTCACGTATGCGCCGACGCTGCCGAGCACAAGCGCCGCGGGGCGCAGCGTCCGCGGCAGCAGCCTGAACATCAGCAGCACCGCGAGCGCCCAGCCGAGCACGTCGAGCCCGGGAGCCAGATCGAGCGTCCAGCCGAGGGCCAGGAACGGCACGTAGACCAGGAATGACAGGGCCGGGTAGGAGAGCTGGGTGACGCCGTGGCCGGCCAGCGTGTACGTGTAGCCTCCGGATGAGACGCGAAACAGCGGCAGCGCCGGCGCCATCGTGTGCGTGTAGGGATTCAGGCCCTGCCGGACCAGCTCGCCGGCGTATTGGTCGAAGGCGAGCTCGTCGGTGCCGTAGCTCGGCATGTTGTGGAGTTGCAGCACCACCCAGGCGCCGAACGAGACCACGGTCAGGAGCGCCGTGATCCAGGCCAGAAACTCGCGCAACCGCCTGTCGCCGGCCGCCGGTTCGGGTAGCCAGCTGGCGACCGCCGTGGCGAGGCCCCAGAATCCTGCGACGATCGCGAGCAGCGCCGCCCACTCGTAACGCGGAGCGCCGTTCTCGAGCTCGAACGCCCAGCTCAGCAGCGACGCACCTACCAGCGTCCACAGCAGTCGCGAGGCCCACTGCTGATCAGAGAACTCCAGTTTTGCGGTCGGCTCCACCGGCGAGAGACTGTCAGAGAGCCGTCAGCCCTGCTGGACCAGTTGCGCGTCGCTCAGTTGCGCGTTACCGGACGGCACGAAGTGCCCGCGTTCGTTGCGGGCTGCCCTAGGCAGCGAGGTGCGCCGGACGGTCGTCGGGTGCGCGGCTCGCAATTCCAGCACCCGGAACTGCCTGACGCGCCGGCGGGCGACGATGTGGAAACCGGGAATCGAGTAGTTGCGGTCGAGCTCCGAGGGGACCAGGTTGCAGGCTGAACCCCACCAGCAGAAGCCCTCACGCGTATGCGTATCGGCCACGGCGATGACGTCGATCGCGCTCACGTCGCGGACGCTTGGCGTCTTGATGTAGCGGAGGTTGTCGAAGTAGAGGCCGAGCGGCATGCCGCCGGGGTTGTCCTGGATGATCACGATGCGAGCGTGGCTCGCGGCGGTGCCAGGGTTCGGCCATGGCCCGAGCAGGTCCGCGAGCAATTGCCAGTTCGGACGCTGGAACGCATAGGTGGTGGCGACGCTGACCGCGGCGGTCAGCCCGATTGCGCACAGCACCATGGTCGCGATGAGTCCGGCCGCACGCGCACGCGCCACGCCGAGCCCTGCGCCCAGGAAGATCACCGCCGGCAACCAGACGGGCAGGAGGTTGCGCGCCAGCAGCGTGTTGTGGCCCGGTCCGGCGCTGAGGATCAGACCTGCCAGCGCGATGCCGCCCGGCAGCAGCGCTGCGCGGCGCTCCTCACTGCGGGAGCGCCAGATCAGCAACCCGATCCCCAGCGCGATCGCGGCGAAGCCCAGGAGCTTGAGCAGAGTGCGCAGATGTGTCTCCGGCCCGAGCACCGCCATCGGCAGCAGCTGTGCCAGGCGGCGAGGGTAGGAGGACTGCGCGATCCAGCTGTTGTTGTGGGTTCCGTCCTGTGCCAGCAGCAGCGGCAGCAGTGCGACACCGACCAGCGCGACAGACGCGATCGCCAGCTGGACACTGCGGCTGCGCCGATGCTGGTAAAGCAGCCAGAGTGCCTCGGGCACGATCAGGATCACGGCGTAGTAGTGGGTCAGCAGCGCGAGCGCGGAAGCGACTGCCCACAGGGCGAGCGACCGCGGCCGCGGTCGCTCGCGGGTGTGCGCGAACGCCCAGAGGCTGCAGGCGGACAGCAGCACCAGCATCGAATAGGCGCGCGCCTCCTGCGAGTACCAGATCAGGAACGGGTTGAAAGCGGTCAGCGCCGCGACGATCAGCGCTGCACGCCGGTTGCGCAGGAGCATTTCGGTCGCGGCGTAGGCGACTGGGATCGTCAGCGTCCCGCAAACGGCGGACAGCGACTTCAGCCCGGCAGGTCCGAACCCGAAGATCCGCGCCCAGACCCAGGCGGCGCAGTAATAGAGCGGCGGAGTCGATTCGACGTGCGGCAGTTGGCCGAGCATCCGCCCGGGGCCGTACCGCACGAGTTCGGCCGTATAGGACTCGTCGTACCAGAATCCCTGGTGACCGATCCCGATCAAGCGCAGCGCGGCGCCCAGCAGCGTGATCAGGACGATGGGCACGCGCGGCAGGATGCCATGCCGGGATAAAGCCTGTCTGGCAGAATCCCGCCGCGATGCACCGGTTGTACGCACTCAGAGGGGCCAACAGCGTGGCGCGTAACGATGCGGCATCGATCCTGGCCGCGACTGACGAGCTGATGCGCGAGCTGATCTCGCGCAACGAGCTGCTGCCCGAGGCGATGGTCAGCTGCATCTTCACGCTGACCGAGGACCTCGACGCCGAGTTCCCGGCCGTCGCCGCGCGCCAGCTCGGGCTCAACCGCGTACCGCTGCTCTGTACGCGGGAGGTTCCTGTGCCTGGTTCGCTGCCGCGCGTCGTGCGAACGCTGCTCCACTATTACGCGGCGGAGGACCACACTCCGCGGCATGTGTACCTCGGCGCGGCCCGGGTGCTCCGCTCGGACCTCGATTCGGCGCAGTAGGCTGAGCCCGATGGCAGTCGAGTTCGCGGAGAAGACCCGCCGGATCCCGGTGTATCCGGTGGCGGCCGGTTACGACCTCGGGGCTGACGTCGCGATGCTGGCCTCCAACGAAACCCCGTTCGGGCCCATGGAGCCCGTTGTGGAAGCCGCGCGGCTGGCGATGATCGGGGCCAACCGCTACCCGGATCCCTCCTACATGCAGCTGCGCCGGGCGCTGGCCGACCGCTACTCGGTGCCATGGGAGCGGGTTGCGCTCGGCCAGGGCTCCTGTGACCTGATTCTCGCAGCCGGCGACGCGCTTCTGGAGCCCGGTGCCGAGGTCGTCTACGCCTGGCCGGCATTCAGCGTTTACCCCCACCTTGCCGCCGCTTCGGGCGCGCGCGCGATCGAGGTTCCGCTGACGGGCGAGGCAGTGCACGACCTCGATGCAATTGCGGCCGAGGTCACTGTCGCGACGCGTCTGGTCCTGATCTGCAACCCGAACAACCCGAGCTCGACGGCCTTGCCGCTAGAGCGAATCGCGGACTTCCTGAAGGTGATCCCGGACCACGTCTGCGTGATCCTCGACGAGGCCTACGTCGAATTTTCGCTGACGATCGGCGACCCATTCGCGTCGCTACCGCTGCTGGACAGACACGCGAACCTCGTGATCCTGCGCACGTTCTCCAAGGTCTACGGGCTGGCCGGGCTGCGGGTCGGTTACGGCCTCTGCGGGAGCGACTCGTTCCGGGTCGCGGTCGATCAGGTCCGCCAACCGTTCTATCTCACCAGTGCCGCACAGGCCGCTGCGGTTGAGGCACTGAGGCATCAGGATGAGGTTGAGCGCCGCGTGGTCGCCACGGTGGCCGCGCGGACGGTGGTGACCGAGGCGCTTCGCGAGCGCGGCTTCTGGGTGGCGGAGAGCGACGCGAACTTCGTCTGGGTACGACTTGCCGAAGACGGCGAAGACGGGCCGATCGTCGACGGGCTCCGTGAGCGCGGCGTGATCGTGCGGGCCGGCACGACCCTCGGCGGTCCCGGCTTCGCGCGGGTGACACTCGGCACCGACACGGAGAACGCCCGCTTCCTGTCCGCGCTTGACGAGCTGGTCTAGAATCTCGCAAGACGCGTATGAACGGCCTTTGCCCAAACAACTTCGGCTGGTCCTTCTACGCGCCCTATTACGCCTGGCGATTTAGCTAGGCGCTCGGCTGTCACACCTCTGCTGTCCGTTCAAGGCGCGCGGGCAGACCATGGAGCCGAGCGCCGCAGGGAGCCCGAGGCGCCGAGCCGCGCGACGTAACCCGCGACGGCAGTTTCCGTACAGTCCTTCAGGAGTGAGAGGATCCAAGACGATGACCCGCCACCAAGAGAAACAGCGATGATGACCGTGATTCGTGCGAACCAGGGAGACGCGGTCCGCGATCAGCGGATCGAGCGCCTGGTGCCGCTCATCACCCCGCAGGAGCTGTTCGATGAACTGCCGCTCGACGACGAGCGGGTGGCTGTGCTGCTCCACGGCCGCAGTGCCGCGCACGCGGTGTTGGACGGCGTCGATGACCGGCTGATGGTGGTTGTCGGACCATGCAGCGTGCACGATGTCGTCGCCGCCCGCGAATACGCGGAGCGCCTCAGTGCCGAGTCAAAACGCCTGGCCGGCGACCTGCTCGTGGTGATGCGTGTCTACTTCGAGAAGCCGCGGACCACGATCGGCTGGAAGGGCCTGATCAACGATCCGCACCTGGACGGTTCCGGCGATGTCAACACCGGTCTGCGGCTCGCGCGTCGCTTTCTGCTCGAGGTGCTGGGTCTGGGTCTGCCCGTCGGCTGCGAGTTCCTCGATCCGATCACACCGCAGTACATCTCCGACCTGGTCTCGTGGGGAGCGATCGGGGCGCGGACGACCGAGAGCCAGATCCACCGCCAGCTCGGCTCAGGTCTGTCGATGCCGGTCGGCTTCAAGAACGCCACCGATGGCAACGTTCAGGTGGCCGTCGACGCGGTACGAGCCGCAGCTGCGCGGCATGCGTTCGCCGGCATCGACGCCGACGGTCGCTCGGCGATCCTTCACACACGCGGCAATACCGACTGTCACATCATCCTGCGCGGCGGCAGCAGCGGCACGAACTACGACGCCGAATCGGTTGCGGCGGCAAACGCCCTTCTGCATAAGTCGAGCCTTCGCGAGCGGGTTGTGATCGACCTCTCACACGGCAACAGCGAGAAGCAGCCCGAGCGCCAGCCGACCGTCGCGGCAGTGGTCGCCGAGCAGCTGAGCGCCGGCGACCCGTCGATCGCGGGCGTGATGATCGAATCGTTCCTGGTCGCCGGCAACCAGCCACCTGGGCCCGCGGAGACACTCACCTATGGCCAGTCGATCACAGACGGTTGCATCGGATGGGACACGACGGTTGAGGTCCTGGAAGCCCTCGCCACGGCCGTCCGCACGCGCCGTGGGCTCCGCGCCTGACCCTGTGAGCGTCGGCTCGGTGACCCGGTAGGCGACATGCGCGTGGCGGTGATCGGCGTCGGGTTGATCGGCGGCTCGGTCGCACTGGCGGCAAAGGAGCGGCTCGGAGCTGAGGTCAGCGGCTGGGACTTCAACCCGGCCGCCTGCTCGCAGGCCTGTGCTTCAGGGGTGATCGACACCGCTGCGCGCTCGATCGAGGCCGCGCTCGACGGTGCCGAGGCGGCGTTTGTGGCTGCGCCGGTCGAGGCACTTCCTGCCCTGGTCGGTGCCTCGCTGGCAGCGGCCGGCGATGGCTGCGTCGTGAGCGACGTGGGCTCAACCAAGCGCGCGGTTGTGCAGGCCTGTTCGGATCCGAGGTTCGTGGGCGGGCATCCGCTCGCGGGCGCTGAGACAAGCGGCGTCAAGCACGCGCGCGCGGGGCTGTTCGATGGCGCGACCTGGTACCTGTCTCCCTCGCGATCCACGTCGGCTGCAACCCTCGATGCGGTGAGCTCGCTGGTGAGCGGTCTCGGCGCTCTACCGGTCGAGATCGATGCCACCGCACATGACCATCTCATGGCTGTTGTCTCGCAGCTGCCGCACGTGTTTGCGAACGTGCTCGTCTCCCAGCTGACGGCGCTCGGCGGCAAGCCGGCGCTCGGCCCGAGCTTCCGCGACGCGACCCGCGTCGCCGGCTCAAACAGCGCTGTTTGGAGCGATATCTATATGGCCAACCACGATCTGCTCGGGGAAGCGGTCGAGGAGGCGATCGCCGCTCTCGTCCAGATCCGCGACAGTCTCATGGCGGGTGACCGCGAGGCGCTAGTGCGCTGGAGCGAACAGGCCGCGGCCGACCGCGCCGGACTCACCCGATGACGGCATTGGCGCGGGTCGCGCCCGGATCCACGCCCGCGAAATGGCAGGCCCGCGTACCTGGCTCCAAGAGCATCACCAACCGTGCGCTGCTGCTGGCTGGCGTCGCCGGGGGCACCACGACCCTCCTGCAGCCACTGGTCGCAGATGACACGCTGGCGATGGCGGCGGCGCTGCGCACACTCGGCGCCGGCGTTGACGAGCATGCCGGTGGCGATCAAGCCCTCACGTGGGCTGTCGCGGGCCTCGGAGGACCGCCCTGCGGCGACGCCGAGGTCTACTGCGGCATGGGCGCGACCGTCGGCCGCTTCCTGGTGCCGATGCTCGCGGCGGGCGAGGGGCGCTTCGCCGTCGATGCGCATCCTCAACTGCGGCGCCGTCCGCTTGGCCCCGTGCTCGATGCCCTTCGAGCCCAGGGCGCCGGCATCGTCGGTCAGGCGTTTCCGCTCGTGATCGACGCCACAGGTCTTGCCGGCGGCGAGGTTGGGGTTGACGCCTCGGTTTCCAGCCAGTTCCTCTCGGGGCTGCTCATGGCCGCGCCGTTTGCGCGCTCCGATAGCCACCTGGAGTTCGACACGGTCGTCAGCCGTCCGTATCTGGACCTCACGCTCAACGCGATGCGAGCGTTCGGCGTGGACGTCGAGGTGCGGCCCAACTCAATGGTCGTCGGGCGTGGCGACTATGTCGCGACCGAGTTCGCGGTCGAGCCTGACGCGTCGACCGCCTCCTACTTCCTGGCAGCCGCGGCCGTCACCGGAACGACGGTGCGGCTGATCGGGCTGGATCGCCGGGCGACCGCGCAGGGCGACATCGAGCTCGTCGGCTTCCTCGAAAGCATGGGCTGCACGGTCCGTGACGGCGAGGCGCTCGAGCTGACTGGCCCGGGCCAGTTACGCGGTGTCGAGGTCAACATGGGCAACAGCTCTGATGTGTTCATGACGCTCGCCTGCGCGGCGGTGTTCGCGGAGGGCCCGACCACGATCACTGGCATCGGCCACGCGCGGGTCAAGGAGTCTGACAGGATCGCGGCCTGTGCCGGCAACCTGCGACGGCTCGGGATCACGGTCGATGAGGGGCCTGACCATCTGCGCGTGCATCCCGGCGCGCCACGGGCGGAAGTCAGGCTTCCGACCTACGAGGATCACCGTGTGGCGATGGCGTTCTCGGTGATCGGTGCGCAGGTGCCGGTGCTGTTGGAGGAACCGGGATGCGTGGGCAAGACCTTCCCGAGCTTCTTCGAGGTCTGGCCGGTTACCGGGGCGGACGTACAGCTGATCGAAGCGGCCGGCTGATGGTGATCGCAATCGACGGGCCTGCCGGCTCGGGCAAATCCACGGTCGCCAAGGCGGTCGCGGCCGCGCTCGGCTTCACCTACCTCGACACCGGCGCGATGTATCGCAGCGTTGCACTCGAGAGCCTGCGCTCCGGCGGCGACGCCGCTGCTGTCGCCGCCGGCCTGACGCTGTCACTCGGCGAGCGGGTCCTGCTCGACGGCGAGGATGTGACCGACGAGATCCGCGCTCCCGAGGTTTCAGAGCTGGCTTCCCGGGTTGCGGCTGAGCCTGCCGTGCGTCGGGCGATGGTTGCGCAGCAGCAACGGCTGATGGCCCACGGCGATTGGGTTGCCGAGGGTCGGGATATCGGTACCGTCGTCATGCCCGAGGCGGAGTTGAAGGTCTTTCTGACCGCAACGCCGGAGGAGCGCGCTCGACGCCGCGCGGCTCAGATCGGGGCCGAGCCGGCCGCGGTGCTCGCTGAGCAGACGATTCGCGACCAGCGCGACAGCACCCGCGCCGACTCGCCGTTGCAGCCGGCGCAGGACGCGACCTGGCTCGATACCACGGGCCTCACGCTCGAGCAGGTGGTGGAGCGCGTGATCGCGCTTGTCCCTGGTCGCTAGGCTCGAAGCGCCATGAAGGTAGCGATCGTCGGATACCCGAACGTCGGTAAGTCGTCGTTGGTCAACCGTCTCACGGAATCGCGTGAGGCTGTCGTGCACGAGCAGTCGGGCGTCACGCGCGACCGTAAGGAGCTCGAGACCGAGTGGAACGGCCGAAACCTCACGCTGATCGACACCGGGGGTGTCGACCTCGAAGACCGCGATGACCTAGC
This sequence comes from uncultured Conexibacteraceae bacterium, assembly GCA_963848435.1. GTDB lineage: Bacteria > Actinomycetota > Thermoleophilia > Solirubrobacterales > Solirubrobacteraceae > Palsa-465. Next base: position 272,027 of record CAWKDQ010000013.1, read on the forward strand.
CCGCCAGATCCAGCAGCAATCCCGGGAGGCACTGGCGGAGGCCGACGTGGCGGTGCTCGTGGTCGACGCCAAGGCGGGCGTGCGTCCTGGTGACCTGGACATGGCCGATCTGCTGCGCAAGGTCACGATCCCGGTGATCCTCGCGGCCAACAAGGTCGACTCGGTGCGCGACCTTTCGCTGGCCTACGAGTTTCACCAGCTCGGCCTGGGCGAACCAGTCGCCGTCTCGGCCGCCCAGGGCCTCGGGACCGGGGATCTGCTCGACCGCGTGGTCGAGGTCGGGCCTGAACACGACCCGGAACCCTCGCCTGACGATCCGATCCGACTTGCTCTGATCGGACGGCCGAACGTCGGAAAGTCTTCGCTTGTCAATCGGTTCCTGGGGTCCGACCGTGTGATCGTCTCGGAGCTTGCCGGCACGACCCGTGACGCGATCGACCTGCCATTGACGTTCGAGGAACGAGCAATCGTGCTTGTCGATACGGCCGGCATCAGGCGCCAGTCGAAGGTGGGGGAATCGCTCGAGTACTACACGGCACTGCGCTCGGAACGGGCCGCCGAACGCGCCGATGTCGCGCTGGTGGTGTGTGACGCCACCGACGGGGTGACCTCGCAGGACTTCCGGATCGCGGAGATGGCGATGAAGACGGGATGCGCGACCGCGCTGGTCCTCAACAAGTGGGACCTGCAGGAGGAGGTATCCGGGTCGCACGACGCGATCGGCCCGGACCAGCTCGACAGCGAGCGCGCCCGTGTGAACCGCAAGCTTCGGCTGCGACCCCGGATCCTGACGGCCAGTGCCAGGACCGGCCGCCACGTCGACCGGATCCTGGTCGAGGCGATCGGCCTGGCGGATCGCAGCCGAGGACGGATTCCGACCTCACAGCTGAACCGCTTCATCTCGGACATCGTGGCCCGCCGCCAGCCGCCGTCATCGAACAACCGCCGGCACGGCAACCAACGGCTGAAGCTGATCTACATGACACAGACCGGCGAGCGGCCGCCGCGCTTCTCGATCCAGGTCAACTCCCACGCGCTGGTCACTCGCGACTATGCCTACTACGTCGAGAACCGCATGCGCGAGCGCTATCGCATGGAGGGCATCCCGCTGATGATCGACTTCGTCGAGCGCAACGAGCGACGCGGCAGCAGGTGATCGCGCGCGTCATCCCGTTGACGCAGACGCGTGCGATCCGTGGACTGTTCGACTACGAGCTGCCGGCTTCGTTCGTGGACGCGGAGGTCGGCTCGCTGCTGCGAGTGCCATTCGCGGGTCGCCAGATCCTGGCAGTGATCGCGGGCCGGGCGCGAACCTCGGACGTCCCGGCTGAGCGGATTGCGACTGCCTCTGAGCTGCTGCCCACCAGGCTCCCACCCGACCTGGTCACGCTGGCGGTCTGGATGGCCGCCGAGTACTGCTCGACGCCGGCCCGCGCGCTCCAGGTCCTGCTGCCGGCCGGAGCGACCAAGGGCATCAGGGAGAAGCGGGTTCTGACGGCGTCGATCACGGGCGCCGGCCGCTCGGCTCTCGAGGAGCACATCCGCTTGACCCCGGGCCAACGCGATGCTCTCGTGGCCCTCTCCAGGGAGCCACACCTGGCCTCCCAACTCGGCACACAGCTGCTCCGGCGCCTGCACAAGCGTGGCTTGGTAACTCTTGACCTGACCCAACAACACCGCCGTCCAGCGACCCACACGGTCTCATCCAACCTCGCTTCAGCACCGCCATTGACGGTCGAGCAGGCGTCCGCACTGGCGCCAATCCTGGAGGCGCTCGCTGGTGCCGACAGGCGCGGCGCCGATCGCGGACCGAAAGAGTTCCTGCTTCACGGAGTGACCGGCTCAGGCAAGACGGAGGTCTACCTTCGGGCCGCCGAGGCGACTCTGAGCCAGGGGCGCGGCGTGATCATCCTGGTGCCTGAGATCGCGCTGACGCCACAGGCCCTGGGACGGTTTCAGGCGCGGTTCGGAGACATCGTCGCTGTGATGCATTCGGGCATGAGCGTGGGCAAGCGGTATGACGAGTGGCAGCGTCTGGCTCGAGGCGAGGCCAGGGTGGGCGTCGGCCCTCGGTCGGCCGTGTTCGCGCCGTTGCCCGACATTGGGTTGATCGTCGTCGACGAGGAGCATGAGAGCTCGTATAAGCACGAGAGCGACCCGCGCTACGACGCCCGGATGGTCGCGCGCCGTCGGGCTGAGGACCACGCTGCGGTGCTCCTGTCAGGCAGCGCCACACCCCGCCCCGAGGCGGTACTCGGGGTCAACCGGTTGCGGCTCACGCGGCGAGTGGACGGCCGGTCGTTGCCCAAGGTCGAGATCGTCGACATGCGCGGCCTTCACAACCCCCTACACCCCGACGTACGGCTCGCGCTCGCCGACTGCAGGCGTGACGGCGGCAAGGCGATCGTGCTGCTCAACCGCCGTGGTTGGTCGAACTTCCTCTCCTGCGGCTCCTGCGGCCGGGTCTGGATGTGTCCCAACTGCGAGGTGGCGCTGGTGCTGCACCGCGCTGGTGGTGTTGTCGCCTGCCACCACTGCGGCCACCGCGAGCGGATCCCGTCCAGCTGCCCCGATTGCCGATCGGTCTCGGTCGCGCGACATGGCGCCGGAACCGAGCGGGTCGAGCACGAACTTGCGCAGGCTCTTGCGGCCCCGGACTTCCCGGTGCTGCGCCTCGATGCCGACGCTGCAGGACTGGAGGCGCGTGCGCAGATCCTCGAGCGTTTCCACACGGCCGCCAGCGGCGTCCTGGTCGGCACACAGATGATCGCCAAGGGCCATGATTTCGCCGACGTCGGACTCGGCGTTGTGATCGATGCCGACCAGACGCTCCGGTTTCCCGACTTCCGCGCGGAGGAGCGCACCTTCGCGCTGATCACGCAGCTCGCCGGCCGGACGGGTCGCGGCGGATCTGGCGGGGGCGGCGCACGCGGTCCTATGGAGGGAGTTGGGCGGGTCCTGGTGCAGACGACCGAGCCGGGCGCGCGCCCGATAGTCCTCGCGGCTGCGCATGACTCGGAGACGTTTCTGCGAGGGGAGCTGCGTCGTCGCAAAGCGCTCGCGTACCCGCCCTTCACGACACTCGTGCGGGTGATCTGTGGGGCCGCCGAGGCCGGTGACGCTCACGCGGCTGCCGCCGCGCTGCGTGAGCGGATCGCTGCTGCGGCCGGGCAGGGCCTGAGCCTCCTTGGGCCAGCCTCGCTGTTCATGCTGCGCGCGAGAGCCCGTGCGCAACTGGTCGTCAAATCGACCGATCGCGCCGCTGCGATCAGCGCCGTTGGCATCGCTGTCGACGCGGTCAGTGCGGATCGCGCATTTCGCGAGGTGGCGTTGAGCGTCGACGTCGACCCGCAGTAGCGCTCAGGGACGCTACGTGCCTTCGGAGTCGAGGAACCGCTCGACCAGGCCGCGAATCACAGCGGCCATCGGGAAGTTGTGCTGCTCGCACCAGGCCTTGAGCTGCTCGTATCGAGCTGCGGGGAACCTCACGGGCACCATCTGTGGATCGGCACCCAGCGGGATCAGGCCCTTGAGCGCCGCGAGTGCGCGCCATGACGTGTCGCCCCGTTCGCTCGCGAGGGCGGTCGTGCCGGGATGACCGAACAACATCAGTAGAACCGCCTCCTGTTGCTCAGGCGTCAACGTGCGCAGAGCGCGAAGCAGCAGCGATGCGGGGTGTTCCTCGGATTGGTTTTGGTGCGATATCGCTGCGATATCGCACACGATATCGCAGGAAAATGCTTCGAGACAGCCCCCGCGATCGGAGCCGGACGGGACGCGTTTGGTGCTGAGTTACCTCCCGGGACGCCCATTAGACTGGGCGTGTGACCGAAACGATCGACGAGATCGAAGCGCAGGAGCCGCTCGCATCCGGTGAGGACGCCGAGGCTGGGCTCGACGCGGAGGTGGAGCAGCAGGAAGACGGTGAATTCAAGCTCGATCCCGAGGTCGCTGCGCGCCGCGATGCGGCACTTGCGCAGGTGCGGAAGTTCGGCGATCCGATCCTCAAGACCAGGGCGCGACAGGTGGAGCACTTCGACGAGGCGCTTCGTGGCGAGGTGCAGCGGATGGGCCTGTTGATGGATGACGCACTCGGCATCGGCCTCGCGGCCACGCAGGTGGGGGTTCTGCACCAATTGCTGGTGTATCGCGTCAGCGGCGACGCACCGCTCGCGACGCTGGCGAACCCGGTGATCGAATGGTCGTCCAAGGAGGATGAGATCGCGGACGAGGGTTGCCTTAGCCTGCCGTCGGTCCAGGTCGAGGTTGAACGACCGGTGCACGTGCGGGTCCGCGCCCAGGATGAGTACGGCGAACTGATCCTGGTCGAGGCCTCTGGCCTCGAAGCGCGTGTGATCCAACATGAGATGGACCACCTCGACGGCGTGCTGATCCTCGACCGCACTACGCGGGATCAGCGCAGGGAGGCCATGCGAGTCCTGCGCGAGTGGCAGGAACAGCAGCGGGCCGAGTGAGGACCGTCTACCTCGGCACCTCTGGCTTCGCGGGCTCGGTGCTGCGGTGTTTGTATGAGTCCCGGCACCGGCCAACGCTGGTGGTCAGCCGTCCTGACAGCCACCAGGGCCGCGGGCGCAAGCTCACCGCGCCGCCAACCGTGGAGGTGGCTCGCGAGCTGGAACTCGATGTCTACCAGCCGGAATCGGTCAACTCAGCGGAGGCGCGCGCTCGCATCGCGGAAGTCCGCCCTGAGGTGTTGTGCGTCTGCGCGTTCGGCGCGTTGCTCGCAGAGCCGATGCTGTCTGAACACAGGATCCTCAACGTCCATCCGTCGTTACTGCCGCGCTGGCGCGGGGCGGCCCCGATTGAGCGTGCGATCCTCGCCGGCGACACCGAGACCGGCGTCTCGATCATCAGGCTGACGGCCGGACTGGACAGCGGTCCGATCTGCCTACAGGCTGCCGTCGCGATCGAGCCTGATGACGATTGCGGGACGCTCGCCACGAAACTGGAGCAGCTCGGCGGGGATCTGCTGGTTCGGGCCCTGGACGAAGATCCGCCTTGCCATGAGCAGGCGGAGGGCGGGGTGACCTATGCCGAGAAGATCACCGCGGAGGACCGCCGCATCGGTCAGCTGGAAACGGCTGTGGTGCAGGCGCGGCGCGTGCGCGCCCTCAGTCCGCATATCGGGGCCTACATCGAGGAACCTGACGGCACGCGGCTGGGGGTGTGGGAGGCGCGGGTGGATGGTGAGGCGCTGGAACTGCTGACCGTGCAGCCGCCCGGCAAGCGGCGGATGTCGTGGGCCGATTATCAGCGCGGACTCAGGAGGTGACGCGGTGTTGAGTGTCACTCCCTCACGGCGGGCTGCGTACGCCGTCGTGCGGCGCGTCTTTGAGCAGGGTGCGTTCGCCGACCGCGCTTTGCACACGGCTGCCACCGATCTCGGTCAGCGCGACAGGGCGCTGGCGACGACGATCGCATATGGCACCGTTCAGCGTAAGCGCACGCTCGACCACGTGCTCGCCGGGTTCGTGTCGCGGCCGCTCGACCGGCTTGATCCTGCGGTGCTTGCGGCTCTGCGGATGGGTCTCTATCAGCTGCTGTTTCTGGGAGGGGTCAGCGACTACGCCGCCGTTAATGAGAGCGTCGAACTCGCCAAGGAGTCAAGTCGCGGCGGCGCTCAGATGGTCAACGCCGTGCTTCGACGCGCCAGCCGTGAGGCGCAGGGGCAATTGGCGAGGCTCGACGACAGGACGCCGGAGCGTGCCGCTGTCCTGCACTCGGTCCCGGACTGGCTGGCCGAGATGTGGTGGCGCGAGCTCGGGCCGGAGCAGGCTAGAGCTCTGCTCGGGAGCGTCAACACGCCGGCGGAGTCCGCGATTCGCGTGAACCTGTTGCGGTCAGAACCCGAGCAGGTGCGCGCTGCGCTTCTCTCCCCTCAACCGGGAGCGTCAGCGGAGGCGGCCCGGGCGGTCAAGGTTCGGCCGGCACCACCCTGGCAGTACCATCCCGGGTTGCCCGAGCTCCCGGAAATGCTGGTGGTGGACGGAGCGTTTGACGCGTTCGGGTCCAAGCTCTTCAGCCAGGGCGCGCTGATGCCGCAGTCGCGGGCGTCGGCGGTGGTGGCGCGCGTGTTGGCGCCCGAGCCGGTGGACCGGGTGCTCGACCTCTGTGCTGCTCCAGGTGGCAAGACCACGCACCTGGCGGCGCTGATGGGGGGCGAGGGCGAGGTCGTGGCGATCGAGATCCATCCGGGTCGGGCACGCGCCCTCACCCAGACATGCCGGCAGATGGGCGCACGGAGCGTCCAGGTCGTGCGTGCCGATGCCCGCGGGTTCAGCGACTCGCGCCTGTTTGATCGCGTGCTCGTGGATCCGCCCTGCAGCGGCCTTGGCACCCTGCAGGCGCGCCCGGATCTGCGCTGGCAGCCGCGTCGAGGCGACATAGATACGCTCGCGGCGAATCAGGAGCAGCTGCTGCGGGCCGGCGCGGCGTGCCTGCGCAGCGGTGGGACGCTGGTGTATTCGGTCTGCACGATCAGCCGACGCGAGGGAGTCGGGGTTCTCGAGCGGTTCCTGGGCGAGCAACCGGATTTCATCTGCGAGGACCGGTGGCAGCTGTTGCCGAGCAGCGACGGGACGGACGGCTTCTTCGTAGCCCTGCTTCGGCATTCGGAGTGAGGTCGTTTACAGTTGGAAAAGTGGATGATGTGCAGGCGATCATGGGGCCGGAGTGTCCGAACTGCCACGAGCCATGGTTGCGGCCAAGTGCCTCACCGGGGCGCTACCGCTGCCTTTACTGCATGAGTCGGTACGAGTTGCAGTCGGTGTGCCCCAACTGCGGTGAGCACTCCACGATCGTGCGCATGTCGACGACTGCGATCGTGCAGTGCAACCACTGCAAGGGGAGCATGCTGAAGGTCCTATGAGAGGTCTCGGGTCGTGAGTGCAGCGGATCTGCTCCGGTCGCGTCAGCTCGTGCCATCGATTCTGTCCGCAGACCTTGCGCGGCTGGGCTCGCAGGTCGACGAGGTGCTGGCGGCCGGCGCGCGGGTGATTCACGTTGACGTGATGGATGGGCACTTCGTACCGCCGATCACGTTTGGCCCGAATGCCGTGGCCGCGTTGGCCGATCGGATCCACGCTGTGGATGGGATCGTCGACGTCCACCTGATGATCGAGCGTCCCGAGCGGCAGGTGGGCGAGTTCATCAGTGCCGGCGCCGACATCATCACGATTCATGTCGAGGCGACGCCGCATGTGCACTACGCGCTCCAGGCTGTGCGCGAGGGCGGCTGCACAGCCGGCGCGGCCGTTTGTCCCGCGACCCCGATCGGGGCGTTGGCGGACGCCGCCGCGGACGGCGTGCTCGATCTGGCGCTGTGCATGAGCGTCAACCCTGGTTGGGGCCATCAGCTGCTGATCCCGCACTCATTCGAGAAGCTGCGCGAACTCCGAGCGATGCTGGCCGAGGAGATCGCCGTCGAGGTGGATGGAGGCGTAAATGCGAGCACCGCGCGGAGCGTCGCGGAAGCTGGGGCGAACCTGCTCGTCGCCGGTTCGGCGGTGTTCGGCGCCGACGACCCGGGCGCCGCGTTCAAGCAGATCGCCGCGGCCGCCTGGGCGGACGCCTGACCCAGGCGCCGAGAGCCGTCCGACCTATCCTGGTATTGGTGCCAGTGACCACGCAAACCGATAGCCGACACCTGCAGCGCGCAATCGATCTTGCCGCACTCGGCGGCAATCGCGTCAGTCCCAATCCGTATGTGGGTGCGGTGATCGTGCGAGACGGCAAGGTCGTGGGTGAGGGCTTCCACCGCGAAGCCGGTTCTGCCCATGCGGAAGTCGAAGCGATCAGGTCCGCCGGAGATCAGGATCTCAGCGGCGCCACTATCTACGTCTCACTCGAGCCGTGTTGCCACCACGGTCGCACGCCGCCGTGCACCGATGCGATCAAGCAGGCCGGAATCGGCCGTGTGGTAGTCGCGTCCGACGACCCGTCGGAGCATGCCTCCGGACGTGGGCTCGGGATTCTGCGCGATGACGGAATCGAGGTCCACGTTGCGGCGGGCAATCTCGCCGCCCGCGCAAGACTGCAGAACCAGCCGTTTCGCAAGCACGCCCGCACGGGCAGGCCCTGGGTGCTGTTCAAGTCGGCGATGTCCCTGGACGGCAAGGTCGCCACCCGCGGGGGAGACTCGAAATGGATCTCAGGCGAACGGAGCCGAATGTTGGCGCACGAGTGGCGAGCCGCCAGCGACGCGGTCGCCGTCGGGATCGGCACGGCCCTGGCCGACGATCCGGCGCTGACCGCCCGGATCGGCGGCTCGGAGTCGACCATGCTCGCTGGCCGCCAGCCGAGGCGCGTGGTGTTCGACTCGCTGGCTCAGGTTCCGCTGAATTCGCGACTTCTCGACGACACCGCCACGGCTCCGCTGACGGTCGTCGTCTCACGCGCCGCCCGCCGCGCGGATACCGATGCGCTCACGGCCCGTGGGGTCGATGTGATCTGCGCCAGCGGCGAGAACGAGCCGGCGCGGGTGCGTGCTGCGCTCGACCAGCTGGGTGCCGGCGGCGTCACGTCGATCCTCTTGGAGGGCGGACCGAAGCTCGCCGGGGCGTTTCTGGACGCCGGTGAGATCGACGAGATGAGACTGTTCATTGCACCCTTGGTGCTCGGCGGCCGCACAGCTCGTGATCCGCTCGAGAGCGAGGGCGTGGAGGCGATCTCCGACGCGGTGCGTCTGCTGACACTCGACTGCGAACGGGTCGGCGAGGACCTGCTCGTGACCGCCCGCATCAGGGAGTGGTGAGGTTGATCCTTTACCGTTGCAGTCATCCCGGAAACGCTCGGCGCGCCAACCGGGTGCCCGAGGCGGGCACGACCGTGAACCTGGAGGTTGACATGCTGGCCAAATGCGTTGAGTGGCTGATGCCGGGGGGGACGGGAGCATGAGCACCGTCAGGAGCCCGTTCGCGACGATCGAGGAGGCACTTGAGGAGATCGCCGAAGGCAAGATGATCGTCGTCGTTGACGACGAGGACCGTGAGAACGAGGGTGATCTGGTGATGGCCGCCCAGTTCGTGACGCCCGACGCGATCAACTTCATGCAGCGCCAGGCGGGCGGCTGGATCTGCCTGACGCTCACCGCCGAGCGCTGTGAGGCGCTGGGTCTGGAACTGATGACGCTCAAGAACGAATCGGCTCATGAGACGCCGTTCACGGTGACGATCGAGGCAAGGGAGGGGGTCACGACCGGCATCTCGGTTCAGGACCAGGCCCACACCATGCAGGTCGCGATCGACCCGACGAAGGGCCCGGCCGACATCGTCAAACCGGGCCACGTGCGACCGTTGCGCGCCAAGGATGGCGGCGTGCTCGAGCGCACCGGCCACACCGAGGCGTCGGTCGATCTGACCCGCCTGGCCGGACTCAACCCGGCCGGAGTGATCTGCGAGATCCAGAACGAGGACGGATCGATGGCGCGCGGGGCAGACCTCGAGGCCTACTGCTGGAAGCACGGGCTGAAGATGATCACGATCGCGGACCTGATCGCCCACCGCCGGCGGACCGAGAAGCTCGTCGAGCGGGTGGTATCGACGCGGCTGCCGACCACGTTTGGCGACTTTGTGGCCTACGGGTACCGACAGCTGCTGGACGGCAAGCACCATGTGGCACTCGTCAAGGGAGACCTCGACGGCGCAAAGGATGTGCTGGTGCGAGTGCACTCGGAGTGCCTGACGGGCGACGTATTCCACTCGCTGCGCTGCGACTGCGGCGAGCAGCTCGAATCGGCACTGGCGATGATCGAGGAGGCGGGAACCGGCGTCCTTCTGTACCTCAGCCAGGAGGGGCGCGGCATTGGCCTGCTCAACAAGCTGCGCGCCTACAAACTGCAGGAGGAGGGACTGGACACGGTCGAGGCGAACCTCAGGCTCGGACTTCCCGCCGACCTCCGTGATTACGGGATCGGCGCACAGATCCTGGTCGACCTCGGACTCACGAGCGTCCGCATCCTGACCAACAATCCCCGGAAGATCTCGGGGCTCTCCGGTCACGGGTTGATCGTCACCGACCAGATCCCGATCGTGCATCCCCCAAACCAACACAATCAGGCCTACCTGCGGACCAAGCGCGACAAGCTCGACCACATGCTCCATCACCAGGCGCTCGCCCTCGACGACGAGATGATCCACGGCGAGCACGAGCTCGACGCCGCGCGGGCGCGGCAGCGGCTGGAGATGGCGGCCGGCGACGAGGGTCACGAGGAGGCTCCCGATGGCCAGTGACGATCGGGTTGCGCTGTGCGTGGCACGGTTCTACGTCGAGCTCGCGGATGCACTCGAGCAGGGCGCACGCGACGGCCTGCAGGAGGCTGGGGTCACCGAGATCGACCGCTTCGAGGTGCCTGGCTCATTCGAGCTGCCACTGATCAGCCGTTACGCGGCAGAGAGCGGCCGTTACGCAGCCGTGATCGCGCTGGGCGCCGTGATCCGCGGGGAGACCGACCACTATGACTACGTGTGCGCGGAGACGGCACGGGGATTGCAGGAGGTTCAGCTGCGCAGTGGTGTGCCGGTGGGTTTCGGCGTACTCACCGTCGACACCGTCGACCAGGCCCGCGCCCGGGTGAAGGGGGGAGGCAAGCGCGACAGTGGTCGCCACGCCGTCGAGGCGGCGCTGGCCTCGCTCGCCGTAAGGCGCGAACTTTCGCAGCGACCACGCCGGGCGGGCTTTTCGGCCTGATGGTTGTCAGTGGTCATGAGTGCTGAGCCCGCGGCAGCGAAGATCGACGACCTGATCGGGATCGGTGCGGCTGCGGCCGCGCTCGGCGTCAGCGTCGACACGCTGCGACGATGGGAACGCGCGGGTCGCGTGAGCTTCGAGCGCCGCGGCAACCGTCGCTTCATGTCCTCAGCGGAGCTATCGCGCCTGCTGCACGACCGCGGCGGCAGTGGCCGCTCGAGCGCTCGCAACCAGCTTACGGGCGTGGTCGTGGCCGTCAAGCGCGACGAGGTGATGGCACAGGTCGAGATGGTTTGCGGGCCTTACCGGATCGTCTCGCTGATGTCCCGCGAGGCGGCGGACGACCTTGGGCTCGCGCCTGGGGTGAGCGCCACCGCGGTCGTCAAGGCGACGAATGTGGTGATCGAGACGCGTTGACGTTCCGGTGTGCCGCTCCCCGGACGCGGTGAGCGCAGATTGGTCGCAGCCCGATATACTCGACCGCCGTATGTCAAAGGTCTGTCATGTCTGCGCCAAGGGTCCATCCTTCGGCCACTCCCGCAGCCACTCGATGGTTGCCACCAATCGCCGGTTCGATCCGAACCTTCAGCGCATCCGCATCGACGACGGCGGCACGCCGCGTCGCGTGTACGTCTGTACCCGCTGCCTCAAGGCGGGCAAAGTCGTCAAGGCCCGCTAGGCGCATCCCGCAAGGCCGCCGATGAGCGACCCCGCGATTCTTCGCTTCCGCGCGCTTGTGGAGGCTGGCCTTGTCGCGCTCGAGGGGCGGCGCCAGGAGGTCAACGATCTCAACGTGTTTCCGGTCGCCGATGGTGACACCGGCGACAACATGGTGCTGACGATGCGGGCCGTCCTGGAGGAGCTCGACCGGCTCCTGGCGGCGTCCGAGCAACGCACGCTGGACGAGCTCGGCCGCGATGAGATCGTCGGGTCGGTTGCTCGCGCCGCGCTGCTGGGCGCGCGCGGTAACTCCGGAGTGATCCTCTCACAGCTGATCCGCGGCGCCGCCGAGGAGCTGATCAGTCGACCTGGGGAGCTGATCGATCCGGTGCTGATCGGAGCCGCGCTCGCGCGGGCGGCGGACCAGGCGTACGGATCGGTGCGGGATCCGGCCGAGGGCACGATCCTGACTGTGGTGCGCGAGATGGCCAGCCGCGTGGCCAGTGAACTCGCGCACATGCCGGAGGCGCGCCTTGGCCCGAATGCGACTGATGCGGAGCAGGACACGCTCGCCGCCGATGTCATGGAGCATGCGATCGAGGCCGGGCAGCAATCTGTCAACCGCGGTCCCGACCTGTTGCCGGTGCTGCGTGAGTCCGGTGTTGTGGATGCGGGCGGCTATGGCCTGGTGGTGGTGCTGGCGGGAATGGTCGGGTCCCTGCGGGGCAGCGAGACGGTGCAGCTCGAGCACCACGCTCCGGCCAAGGTCTCGCATCCGCAGCACGCGTCAACGAGCTATCGCTACTGCACGAACTTCGCGGTTACGGGCGATGTCCTCGATCAGCGGGCCTACCTTGCCGAGCTCGAGCAGCTCGGCGACTCGGTGCTCGTCGTCGGCGATCGCTCGACGCTCAAGGTTCACGTGCATACCGACTCGCCCGACGCGGCGATGGCCGTGTTCGCACCACATGAGGTGTCCCGCATCGATATCGCCGACATGCGCGAGCAGGTCGCCGAACGAGAGGCCCGCCTGGCCGGGCCCGCGGCCGTGTTCGGTGCCGGCCTGGCTGCTGCAGCGGTCTGCGGCGCCGTTGCGGTCATCACCGGTGAGGGCTTCCGCGAGTTGTTCAACGGCCTCGGCGTAGCCGGCCTCGACGGCGGAGCCACGCTCAACCCCTCGACCAACGATCTGCTGGCCGCGATCCACGCCGTCCCAGCCGAGCACGTCGTGCTGCTGCCCAACAGCGCGAACGTGTTCATGGCCGCCGAGCGCGCCGCCGAGCTCTCTGACAAGCACGTGGCGGTGGTTCAATCGCGGTCGCTGCAGGGCGGCCTGGCGGCGGCCGTCGCGCTCGATCAATTCCGCAGCTGCACGGACAACGCCGCCGCCATGACCGCAATCCTCGATGAGCTTCGCACGGGAGCCGTGGCACGGGCGGCACGTGACGACGCCCAGGGCCGCTTCCGCACTGGCGATGCGATCGGCTTCGTCGACGATGAGCTCGTGGCGTGGGGCGACCCGGAGCAGGCGCTCCGCGAGGTCATCGGCCAGCTGGCCGATGACGCCGAACTGGTCAGCTGTCTGCGGGGCTCAGATGCGCCGCTCGACGATGATGCCGTTCGCGCGTTGGTCGATGGCGCCGTCGAGCTCGAGCTCTCAGTGGGAGGCCAGGTTGGCTACTGGTGGTTGCTCTCAGCTGAATGAGTCAGCGTCATCGGACTCGTCGTCGGAGAAGCTGACTCCCTGCAGTTGCTCGATCGCGTGCGTGAGCTGCTCGATCGGAGCGATCAGGTCCTCGCGGTCGGCCTTCTGCTCGAGCAGCAGCCGCACCTCGGCGATCTCACGAGCGAGGAACTCGGCTTCCGCCAGCGAACGCCCGTTTGTCTCGCGGTCGCGCTCGATCTCCTCCTTGTCGCGGTCGGCCTGCCGATTCTGCGCGAGCAGGATCAGCGGCGCGGCATATGCGGCCTGGGTCGAGAACACAAGGTTCAGGAGGATGAACGGATAGGGATCGAACGCGTGCTTCCTACCCTGCTCAAGAGCCAGGAAGGCATTGAGCCCGATCCAGAGCACCACGAAGATCGACTGCATCGCCAAGTAGCGGCCGGTTCCGAAGAACCGCGCCACCGACTCGGCGAAGCGCGCGAATGCGTCAGCGTCGTAGCCGCTGCCGCCACCGGAGCCGCGCGGGGTGCTGAGGTCGTTCTTGCGAGCCATCTTCGTTCTCGGTGTCGTCTGGCATCAGCGGAAGCTTTCGTTCTGGTCAGATACTCGCATGCGTGACGCGCCAGCCGCGCGGCAATACGCGATCCAGCACATCGTCGATCGTAACGGCTCCGAGGAGGCGGCCTGATTCGTCGGTGACAGGCAGCGCGACAACGTTGTATGCGGCGAGCCTGCCGGCCACCTCGCGGTCCGAGGCATCGGCCTTGACCGGATCCCAGTCCTCGTCGATGCAGCGCCCCAGCGGCTTGGACGGAGCCTCTCGCAGAAGCCGCTGCATGCCGACGACGCCGATGAACCGGCCCGTCGGCGTCTCGAGCGGCGGCTGGCATACGAACACCTGTGTCGCCAACGGCACCGGTAGGTCCGGGTTGCGCACGTGCGCGAGCGCCTCCGACACGGTTGCGGTTGGCGCGAGGATGATCGGCTCAGGCGTCATCAGGCCGCCGGCCGTGTCAGGCTTGTAGGTCAGCAGCCGGCGCACGCTCTCGGCCTCCTCGGGGTCCATCGCGGCAAGCAGCTGCTCCTGCTCGCTGAGCGACAACTCACCGAGGAGATCGGCGGCGTCATCGGCCTCCATCTCGTCGAGCACGCGCCCGACCCGCTCCGGGTCGAGCCCCTCGATCAGCCGCACCTGCTCGTCCTCGGGCATCTCCTCGAGCAGGTCGGCCAGGCGGTCATCCTCGAGCGCCGCGGCCAGCAGCCGCCGGCGGCTGAGCGGCATGCTGCGGATCTCATTCGCCATCTCCGCGGGGTGCAGGCTCCCGAGCGTTGCCGCCTGCCGGTCGACGGGGCGCTGCTCGGCGAAGAGCTCACCCGCCTCGCTCCAGTCGATCACCTCAGGTGTGCGCTTGCGGCCGGGCATGCGTCGGCCGGCGGCAAGCGCGACGGTCGCGACCTCCCAGGCGAACGGCTCCGGGGCCGGCTGCAGGCCGATGTCAACAACACGGCGGCCGTTCAGGCGCCTGCCCAACAATTCGCCCGCGGCCAGCTTCTCGCCGTCGTGCAGCTCGAACTGGCGCAGGTTGATCGCGCCGCGACGCAGGCGCATTCCGCGCGTGTCGATCTCACCGACGCGCCCCACACCGACGAACACCCTGCGACGCTGCATGCTGCCGATCACGAAGCCGTTCACACGCGGGGGACGGCCACCCATGTCGAGCACGACGTCGACCACATGGCCGACATCGGACCCATCCGCCGCCAGCAGCGGTAGTCGCGTCACCCTCGAGACATAGACGATCAGGTCGGTCATGCCCTGAATCGTAGGCCGACCGCCCCGATGGTCAAGCTGTGCAACGGGATCGTGACACGATGTCGAGAGCCTTTGCCGCCACCAACCACCTGACGCCCGACCAGCTTGCGGCCGCGCCGGTGCGCTACCCGTCGCCCAGGCAACTCGAGCGGCGGCTGAGTCTTCAGGGCGCCAAGGCCGCGCAGGGCGCCGAGGCGCTCGGTCTCAGGACGGTCGGCGATCTGCTCGAGCATCTGCCGCGAGACCGCCGCGAGGCACGATCGGTCAGCGACCTGGTCGAGGGGGAGACGGCCACCATCGTCGTCGAGGTCAGGCGCATCGCCGCGAGGCCTGTGAGGCGACGCGGCATGAGGCCGCTGGTCGAGGCGACTGTGGCCGACGCGAGCGGCAGCCAGCGGGTGACCTTCTTCAACCAGCCCTGGCTGGTCGACCGCTATCCCGCGGGAACCAGATTGATGCTGCACGGCAAGGCCGACGGCCGCGGTCGCTTCACGGTCCAGGGGCACGCGCCGACCGACCAGCTCCCGGGCGACGCTGAATTGCTTCCCGCCCGCCACCCCGGCAACCCCGGCGTCGCCCACTATGCCGCCACCGACGGACTCTCGTCCACCCAGATTCTGGCGCTGGTGCGCGAGCATGCCCCCAACTTCGATGACTTCGTCGAGCCGCTACCAGCGTCGCTGCGTGTGCGCGAACGGCTCCTCGATCGCCCGGCGGCGCTGCGGGCCGCGCATTTTCCCGCGGGTGATGGCGATCAGGAGCTGGCGCGTCGACGGCTGGCGTTCGAGGAGCTGCTGATGGACCAGTTGGCGTTGCAACGCAGACGCCGTGATCGCGCCGCAAACGCGACGGCGGAGCCGCTGGCGGGCCCCCGCGATCTCACTGAGCGCTGGCTCGAGCGCGAGCTGCCATTCGCGCTCACGGGCGACCAGCGGGCCGCGCTGGAGGCGATCGACGCCGATCTGGCGTCCAGCACGCCGATGCAGCGGCTGCTGATGGGCGAGGTCGGCTCCGGCAAGACGGTCGTCGCCCTCCATGCGATGCTGCGCGCGGTCGAGCATGGTCATCAGGCGGCGCTGATGGCGCCGACGGAGACGCTCGCCGAGCAGCACTTCCAGACGCTTCAGGGCCTCCTCGGTACCGAGACGGTGACCGCCGGACTGCTCACGGGCTCGACTCCGGGGCGGCGCCGGGCGGACCTGCTGGGGAAGCTCGCGAGCGGCGAGCTGTCGCTGATCGTCGGCACCCACGCACTGATCGAGGAAGCTGTGGTGTTCGACCGGCTCGCGGTGGTCGTGATCGACGAGCAGCACCGCTTCGGCGTTGGTCAGCGGGCGGCGCTCGCCGCTGCCAGCACCACCCGGCAGAGTGCTCACGAGCTCCACATGACGGCCACGCCGATCCCGCGCACGCTCGCACTCAGCCGTTACGCCGACCTCGACATGACCATGCTTCGCGAACTGCCCAAGGGTCGCCGCCCGATCACGACCCACCTGTGCTCGAGTGATGCAGAACGCTCGAGGGCGTACTCGCGGATCCGTGAGGAGGTGGACAGCGGACGCCAGGCGTTCGTCGTGTGCCCGCTGGTCGAGGAGTCGGACCTACTGCAGGCACGTGCCGCGACATCGGAGTACGAGCGGCTGCGGTCGGGACCGTTCGCCGACTACGAGGTGGTGCTGATGCACGGCCAGATGCGCCCCGCCGAGAAGCAGGACGCGATGGCCCGCTTCGCCGCGGGCGGAGCACAGATCCTGGTGGCGACCACGGTGATCGAGGTCGGCATCGACGTCCCGAACGCGACGGTGATGCTGGTCGAGGACGCCGATCGCTATGGGCTCTCACAGCTCCATCAGTTGCGGGGTCGTATCGGCCGCGGCGAGCACGATTCACTCTGCCTGCTGTTTGGGCGCCGAGACTCGCGGCGACTGCAGGCGCTGCAGCGGGAATCGGATGGGTTCCGGCTGGCGGAGGTGGATCTTGAGCTGCGCGGCCATGGCGAGCTCGCCGGCATGCGCCAATCGGGGCACGACATGCAGTACCGGTTCGCTCAACTTCCAGAGGACGCCGAACTGCTGGAGCGCGCCGTTCTCTGTGGCCGTTCGCTGCTTGACGCAGATCCCCAGCTCGAGTGGCCCGAGCATGCTCTGCTGGCATCGGCGCTGCCGCGGATCCTGGCGTGAGGGTCGTCGCGGGCACATACCGAGGGCGGTCGTTGCTAGCGCCACGCGGCTCGGCCACGCGCCCAACCTCCGACCGTGTTCGTGAAGCGCTGTTCTCGATGTTGGCCTCGGTCGAGGGGATGGAGGTCCTGGACCTGTTCGCGGGTTCCGGGGCGCTTGGGATCGAGGCGCTGTCGCGGGGGGCCGGCGAGGTGACGTTCGTAGACTCCGCCGCCGCCGCAGTGGCGGTCATCAGGCGCAACCTCTCCGAGCTCGGGCTCGCGGCGGATGTCATCCAGCTCTCAGCACTGCGGGCGCTCGCTTGCACGCCGGTCGTCGATCACCAATACGATCTGGTCTTTCTCGACCCCCCATATCGCCTGGCGAGCTCGCTGGGCGCCGAACTGTCGCGCGCGCTGCCGTCCGTCCTGTCCGATCAGGCTCGGGTAGTGGCCGAGAGCGACCGCCGTTCACCCCTGGAGCTCGAGCTGCCGCTCCTGCTGGAGCGGCGTTACGGAGACACGCTGATCAGAATCCATGGTGCCCGATAATCGAATCGCAGTCTGTCCCGGCTCCTACGACCCGGTCACAAACGGCCACCTCGACGTGATCTCGCGGGCCTCCGCGATGTTCGACAGGGTGATAGTTGCGGTCGTCAACCTGCCGATGCGCAAGGGCTCGACGCTGTTCACCGCCGAGGAGCGTGTGAGCTTCATACAGCAGGCCACGGGCCACCTCGGCAACGTCGAGGTCGAGCCGTTCAGCGTGCTCACGGTCGACTTTGCGCGGGCCCGCGGGGCCAAGGTGATCGTCCGTGGGCTGCGCGCCATCTCCGACTTCGAGTATGAGCTCGAGCTCAACCAGCTGAACAGTGCTCAGGCCCCTGACATCGAGTCCGTTTACTTGATGGCCTCGGCAAAGTACAGTTTCATCAGGTCCAGCGGGGTCAAGGAGCTGGCGACATTCGGTGGTCGGATCGATGGTCTGGTGCCGGAAGCGGTCGCCGAGGCCTTGAAGGAACGAATCAGCCGCTGACGAAACAGAGGATCGCGATGGATGTACTCGTACTGATCGACAAGCTCGACGATCTCGTGCACAACGCAAAGCCGATGCCGCTCACGGATCAGGTGCGCGTGGACAAGGAGGAGATCTACGACATCCTCGACCAGATGCGCGCGACGATCCCTGAGGAGATCAAGCAGGCGCGCTGGATCGTAAAGGAACGCCAGGAGATGCTCGCCGAGGCCAAGCGCGAGGCCGAGCGCATCGTCAAGGAGGCGCGTGAGCGCCAGGAGAGGCTCGTCTCCGAGGAGGAGATCACCAAGCAGGCCGAACGTGCGGCCGAGGACATCATCGAGGACGCGCGCGCTCGCGAGCGTGAGATCCGGCTCGGCGCCGAGGACTACGCCGATGAGATCCTGAACACGCTCGAGGTCAACCTGTCGAAGTTCATCGCTGCCGTACAGCGCGGCCGAGACCGCCTTGCGGGCAAGGACGAGCACGCCGAAGTCGCCTGACGGTCAGGCGCTCGGCGCCTGACCCGAACCTGCGTTCGCCGGTTCCGTCCGAGGCGGGCGCGATCCTGACGATATGAATGCCGTCTGGCTGGTCGCCGGAATCGTCGTCGGTGCGTGCGTGACCGCGCTGATCATGCGCGAGCGCATCCGCGCGCTTCGCGAGGGGCAGGAGCAGATGTCCTCGTCCTTCAAGGCGATGAGCGCAGAGGCGCTCGACGCCAGCGTCAAGCAGCTCGCGGAGCTCAACCGATCACAACTCCAGGCCAGTCAGGCGCAGGCCACGGGAGAGATCGACAAGCGCAGGCTGGCGGTTGAGCAGATGGTCAGGCCGCTGTCTGACCAGTTGCAGCGTGTTGACCAGCAACTCTTGGCGCTCAACCGGGAACGCCACGAGTCTCGGGGCATGCTTGCACAGCAGATGCGCCAGCTGGCCGAGGCCAACGAGCGTCTGCGGAGTGAGACCGGCGCCCTGGTCACGGCGCTGCGCAAGCCGAACACGCGCGGCCAATGGGGACAGATGCAGCTGCGGAAGGTCGTCGAGCTCGCCGGCATGGTCCCACACTGCGACTTCAATGAGCAGGCGAGCTTCGACGGCGACGATCGGACGCTGCGGCCCGACATGGTCGTCAACCTGCCGGGCGGCAAGCATGTCGTGGTCGATGCCAAAGCCCCACTGCAGGGGATTCTCGACGCGTATGAGGCGCCCGACGAAGAAACCCGCGCTCAGCATCTGCAGGCGCACGCACGGCTGCTGCGCAAGCACGTGAAGCAGCTTGCTGACAAGGCCTATTGGGACGGCATGGAGTCGGCGCCGGACTTCGTCGTGCTGTTCCTTCCCGGCGAGCATCTCTACGGCTCCGCGCTTGACGCGGACCCCGAATTGATCGAGGATGCGATGGCCCGGAGGGTGCTGATCGCGACGCCGACAACGCTGTTGGCACTGCTGCATTCGGTCGCGTACGGCTGGCAGCAGGAACGCGTGACCGAGTCTGCGCAGGCGATCTCCGAGCTCGGACGCGAGTTGCATGGACGCTTGGCGAAGCTCTCGAGCCTGATCGCGACCCTCGGCGGTCGTCTCAACAGCTCGGTGAAGGCCTACAACGAGGCCGTCGGCTCGTATGAGTCGCGCGTCCTGCCCAGCGCGCGGCGATTCGCGGAGCATGGTGCGGTGGCGAGCGGAGCCGAGCTCGAGCGGGTCGAACAGATCACTCAGGTCGCACGTGACGTGCGTGTGGCGCCTGATGACGAGCTTGCGGCTGCGGCGGTGGATGAGGCCGCACGGCCGCGCGCGCTGTTCGACCACCCGCCTGCGCCGCGTCGTCTGCGGGCTGCCGACTAGCGCTACTTCGACCAACTTCTGGGGCGCGCGCCAGCCTCTACTCTGAGAGGCATGGCTGCAGCGGTTGACAGCTTCGATCTCCGGGGGCTGCGACTGACCTCGGGCGAGGGCAGGCGAGTGGATCTGGCGGTCCGGATCGAGCCGTTCGAGCTCGGCGGTGACATATATGCGGTCGAGCCCGCGCTGGTTCCGGTCCGGCTGGACATCTCGCGCACGACCGGTGAGGGTTACGCGCTGCGGCTGCGCTTCGACGCGAGCCTACGCGGGCCATGCATGCGCTGCCTGGAACCGGCATCGGCGGTTTACTCGGTGGACGCCCGGGAGGTCTCGCAGCCCGGAGAGGCTGACGAGCTCGACTCTCCCTATGTCGACGGCGGGGCGCTTGAGCTCGGAGCCTGGGCCCGCGATGCTCTGGCCCTGAACCTGCCCAGGGCGATCCTCTGTCGCGAGGATTGCGCCGGCCTGTGTGTGGTCTGCGGTGCCGATCTCAACAACGCCGGGCCCGAACATCATCACGACGCGGCGCCCGACTCCCGTTGGGCGAAGCTGTCGGAAATCAGGTTCGACAGCTGAGACGCGGCAGCGTCGGGCAGGCCTGCTAGCCTGACGCGCCATGGCCGTCCCCAAGCAGAAACAGTCTCACTCACGCACAACCAAGCGCCGCTCGACCCACAAGGTCAGCGCCGCCGCGACCAACGCGTGCCCCCAGTGCCACAACCCTCGCCTGCCGCACCGTGTGTGCCCGGTGTGCGGTAGCTACAAGGGGCGCACCGTGGTCAACACCGACTCCTCGCTGGACTGAGGCGTCAGTCACCGATGGTGACGGTCGCCGTTGACGGCAACGGGGCCGATCTCGGTCCCGACGAGGTCGCGCAGGGCGCGTCGCTGGCGGCGGCGCGGGGCGTGCGCGTGCTGCTCTTCGCCGACGCGTCGCGGATCTCCGCCGTCGCCGACGGCGTCGAGGTGATCGACGCACCTGTGTCGATCGCGAAGGCCGACGATCCTGCCCTTGCCGTGAGGTCGACGCCAGAGGCGTCGATCGTGCAGGCAACCAAGGCCGTCGCCGATGGCCGGGCTCAGGCCCTCGTGTCCGGCGGTTCGACCGGATCGGCTCTGGTCGCCGCACACTCCTACATCAAGCGTGACCGCGGCATCTACCGGCCGGCTTTGGCGCTGCCGTTGCCGCGCCCCGGGGTTGGCCCGTTGCTGCTGCTCGACGTGGGCGCAAATGTCAGTTGCCGGCCCGAGCACCTTGTTCAGTTCGCTCACATGGGCTCAGCCTTCGCCCAGGCAGTGCTCGGGATCGAGACTCCGCGCGTGGCGCTGCTGTCCAACGGGGAGGAGCCTGCCAAGGGGACGCAGGACCTGAAGGAGGTCCATGACCGCCTCAGCGGCACCGGTGGAGCCGGGCTGCGATTCGTGGGCAACATCGAGGGGACGCACGTGCTCGGCAATGTCGCCGACGTGCTCGTTGCAGACGGCTTCACCGGCAACATCGCGCTCAAGCTGATCGAGGGCGTCTCCTCGGAGACGCTGAAGCTGCTGCGTGACGCGGCCGGGCGCTCGCTTCGGGCGAAGGTGGGTGGCTTCCTGTTGAAGCCCTCGATCCAAGGGCTTCGCGAGGAGATCGACCCCGAGGTCACCGGCGGGGCATACATGCTCGGCCTGCGGCAGCTGGGCATCGTCTGTCACGGCCGCTTCACCCGTCACGGCTTCGCGCGGGCGACCGAGGTGGCCGCCCGCGGAGTCGAGGAGAACGTGATCGCACGGACGCGCGCTGCGCTCGAGGAGGCCGGCGCCCTGCGCCGGCCCGGCAGCAGGTCCGAGGACGAAGCCGCTGCAAAGGACGGGGAACCGCTTTCCACGTCCGGGCAGGAGGCTACGGTTGCTGGCCCATGACTCGTGAGCAGGTACTCAGCGTGGTCCGCACGCATCTTGCCGATGAGCTCGAGATCGATCCGGCGTCGATCAGCGAGACGACGCGCTTCCGGGAGGACCTGGAAGCTGACTCGCTGGATCTGTACACGCTCGTTCAGGAGCTCGAAGACAGCTATGGCGTGAGGATCTCCGACGAGGAGGCCATGAGAATCCTCACCGTCGGGCAGGCGGTCGAGTTCGTGCTCGCGAGTGGGGTCACAACCACGGGCGACGCAGCCGGTGACAACTGACGTCGAGGTTCCCAGCGAGCCTGTCGCGCGGCTTCGCAGCCTGCTCGACGCGCTTTCGCCGGATCTGGCGGAGACGGTGTTCACGCATGCCTCCTGGACACCCAAGCGCTCGGCTTCCTACGAACGGCTGGCGTTCCTCGGAGACAGCGTGCTGTCGCTGGCCATCACCTCCCACATCTTCCCGCTGCTCGATCCCGATCGCTACGGCGCCGGCGAGCTCACAAAGATTCGTGCTCAGACCGTCTCAGGGCGCTCATGCCGTGCGGTCGCAGAGCGCCTGGGTGTGCCGGCACGGCTTGTCGCTGCCGCGCCCGCCGGTGCGGCAGCAGGCCTGTCGAATCTCGTCTCCACCGAACGTGTGCTGGCATCGGTGACCGAGGCTGTGATCGGAGCCTGTTATCTGCAGTTCGGCTACCAGCCTGTTGCCGAGGCGGTGGTCGCGGCGTTCCAGCAGGAGCTCGCGGAGGCGCTCGAGAATCCTGTCGACTTCAAGTCCGCGCTGCAGGAGCGACTGGCACGGCGTGGCGCGCTGGTGCGCTACGAGGTCGTGGAGGAGACCGGGCCGCCGCATGACCGCACCTTCACGATCTCGGCACGGATCGGCGAGGATGAGATCGGGCGCGGCACCGGACGCAGCAAGAAGGACGCCGAGCAGGCGGCTGCACAGGAGGCGCTCGAGCATGTGTCCGTGGCGGGTAAGGGGCAGTAGACGGTGAAGAGATGTATCTGAAAAGCATCACGATGAAGGGCTTCAAGTCGTTTCCCGAGCGCACCAGGCTCGAGTTTGGACCCGGGACGAGCGTGATCGTGGGCCCCAACGGCTCCGGTAAGTCGAACGTCACCGACGCCGTGCTCTGGGCGCTCGGCGAGCAGTCGCCGATGGCGGTACGAGGACACTCGATGCAGGACGTGATCTTTGGTGGGGCGCCCGGCCGGCAGGCGGCGAGCAGCGCGATGGTTGAGCTCGTGTTGGACGATTCTGAGGGCGTCCTGGGCCTTGGCCCCGAGGTTTCGATCCTGCGCCGGCTGGAGCGCAACGGCGACGGCGAGTACCGCATCGGCGGCGCCAGGTGCCGGCTGATCGACGTGATTGAGGTGCTTTCCGATACCGGCCTGGGCAAGGAGATGCACTCGGTGATCTCTCAGGGCCGCGTCGAGGCGATAGTGACCTCCAAGCCGCGTGATCGACGGCTGCTGATCGAGGAGGCGGCCGGCCTGGGCAAGCATCGCAAGCGCCGTCGCCGCGCCCAGCTCAAGCTCGGCCACACCCAGGACAATCTCGATCGCGCGCTCGACGTCGAGCGCGAGGCGCGCTCACGGTTGAAGCCGCTCAAGCGTCAGGCCGAGGCAGCCGAGCTGCACGAGCGCATCCATCGACAGACACTGGAGGTGCGCTGGGAGCTGTCGCGCGATGAGCTGCGCTGCCGACGCGCGGAACTCGAGATGGCGACGGAGCAGGCCATGAAGGCCCGCGCCGAGCGTACGACCGTGGAGCGCGAGCTGGAAGCGGTGGCGGCCCGTCGCCGGCAGGCGGAGGAGGCCCTCGCCGCCCGCTCCACCCAGCGCGAGGAGCTCTCGCGTCGCAGCTTTGCGGCCCAGTCGGCGGCCGATCGCGTCGGCTTCCGGGCCGACTCCGTGCGGGACGCCGCGCAGACGGTGTCCGCGAGGCTTGCCCGTGCGGAGACCGAGCTGGCGGAGTTGCTCGCGGCTGCGCAGGCCGATCGACCCGATCCCGACGCGGAGCAGCGGATCGCTGTACTGAGCAGAGAGCTTGAGGGCTTGGAGCACGATCGTGAGGCCGAGCTGGCAAGACAGCTGACTGAGCTTGAGCAGCAACTGGTGGCGGTGGGCGAACTGGAGCAGCAGCGGGTCAAGGCGGTGGAGGCCGCTCAACTGGCCCGTGACGAGGCTGACGCGGCCCACGAGGCCGCCCGGGCACAGGTGCGCGAGGCTGAGCGAGTCGTCGAAGCGGCGCGACGCGAGAGCGCACGTGCCGGGGGAGAACTGGCGGCTGTAAATCAGTTCCTGCGCAGCCACCAGGCGGCGCCCGGTGGCGCCGGTTCGCTGGCGGACGCACTGACAGTCGCTCCGGGGTATGAGCTGGCCGTCGCAGCGGCACTCGACGGGCGGCTCGGAGCGGCGTTGCTGGACAACCGCGCAGCAGCAGGAGAGTTGCTCGACAGGGCTGGACGCGACGGCGGGCGTGTATTGGTGCTCCGCGGCCCCTGTGACCGTGGGAGCGCCGCGTCAGCGCCGCCGGTACCCGGATCCGCGCTGCTCTGCGAACACATTTCCGGCGACAGCCGGGCCGCGGCTATTGCCCGGGATCTGCTGCGCGATGTCTGGATCGTGGAGGACGTGTCCTCCGTTCCCGACAGCTTCGCAGGCGTTGCGGTGACGGCGGCGGGACGGGTGTATTCCGGCTTCAGCGGTGAGTTGAGGCAGGCGGCGAAGGTCGGTGAGGAGCGGGTTCTGGCCGAGCGCAACCGCCGCAAGGAGCTCATCAAGGCCACCGAGGCCGCGGCGCACGCCGAGCATGCGGCGCGGGTCGGGGTCGAGGCCGCCGCTGCGCGGGGGGCTGAACTGGACGCGGGGCGCGAGAAGGCAATCGCGGCCCAGCGAGCCGCCAGAGACAGTTTTGACGAGGCGGTCGAGGAGCGGCGCCGGCTGGAGGCCGCGGTCACGCGGAGACGCACCGCACCGGATGAGGGACCGGCGGCCGATCGGCGAGCGCAGCTTCAGGCTCAGCTGAGGGCTGAGCGCTCGGGCCTGGAGCACGCTGAGCGTGAGCGCGCCCGTCGAAGCGGTCAGGTTCGGCGTCTGCAGGCCGGAATCGCTCGCGACAAGGGCTTGGTTCCCGCGATCACCACGGTTCACTCTGAGCTTGCCGAGCTCGGAGGCGCGATCGCGGAATGCAAGGCCCGATTCGACGCGGAACTTGCCAGTGACCGCGAGGCCGGGGAGAGCATCGCTGCTGAGCTTCGAGAGTGCGCGCAGGAGGAGGCGGGCATCCAGGCACGACTGCACACCGCGGGCGAGGCGCTTACCGGGGCGGAGGTCAGCCTGCAGCGCTCACGCGATCAGACAGCGGACGCCGAGGGTGCGTTGCGAGCGCTGGCAGCTGAACTTCAGCTCGAAGCGGCCGAGGCCGAGGAGCCTCTGGCGCCCGAACGTCGGGAGGAGTTGAGGACGAGGCTCGAGCGCCTTGCAAAGCGGCGCGAGCAACTCGGGCCCGTCAATCCACTGGCTCAGGACGAGTATGCGGAGGCGCTCGCGCACGTCGAGGAGCTAGAGGCCCAGCGAACCGACCTTGAGACCGCGCTGCGCGAGCTCGAGGGGCTGATCCGGGACACGGATCGGCAGATCCACGAGACGTTCGAGCAGACCTTCGACGCGGCAGCCCGGAACTTCGAGGAGCTGGCGGCGCGTGTATTCCCCGGCGGCAGCGGACGACTGCGCCTGGTCGCGGAGTCCGAGGGGAGGGCCGCCGTGCTAGGTGGGCAGAAGCTGGACGACGCAGACGGATCGGCGGATGCTGCTGAGGGAGAGGGCGCCGAAGCCCTGGATGACGGGGACGTGGCCGAGGACGAGGATCTACTCGGGGTTGAGATCGAGATAACGCCGGCTGGCAAGGCAATGAAGCGGTTGACGCTGCTCTCCGGCGGCGAGAAGTCGATGACGGCGCTTGCCTTCCTGTTTGCCGTCTTCCTCGCGCGGCCGTGCCCGTTCTACATCATGGACGAGGTCGAGGCTGCACTCGACGACCTGAACATCTCGCGGTTCCTGGATCTGCTCGACACCTATAGCGACCGCGCTCAGTTCATCGTCGTGACGCATCAGAAACGCACGATGGAGGCAGCGGACTCGCTCTACGGCGTATCGATGGGCGGCGACGGAATCTCAAAGGTGGTCTCGCGGCGACTGCCACTGCGCGAGGTCGCCTGAGATGCTGGACCCGCCGGCGGCCCAGATGCGCTGATGGCGCGCGACTGGTCGGACCTGTTCCTCACCGACGATGTCGGGGTTGCGGCAGACCCCGAGCCTCAGGCGATGGTCGCGGAGCGCCGCCGCGGGATGTTCTCGCGGCTGCGTGAGAACCTCCGCAAGACGCGGCAGGCGCTGGGCGCCGAGCTGCAGGCAACGCTGTTCGAGGAGGTCAACGATGAAACCTGGGAGCGGCTCGAGGAGGCCCTGATCTATGCCGATGTGGGCGCCCGCACCACCGCCCGGGTCGTCGCCGAGCTTGAGCGCGAGGCGACGGCCGGCGACATCACCGGAGGCGAGGCTCTGGCTGGGCGTCTCACTGAGCTGCTGGCTGAGACGGCGCGTGTCGGTGATGACCACATCGACCTGCGAGCGAAGCCGACCGTGATCCTGATGGCGGGTGTCAACGGCACCGGCAAGACCACAACGACCGGCAAACTCGCTCACCATCTCAGCCGTGAGCTCGGCCATTCAGTCGTGCTGGCCGCCGCTGACACGTTCCGCGCCGCGGCCGTCGAGCAGCTGGAGCAGTGGTCACATCGCGCAGGCGCGCAGTTCGTCCGCGGACCTGATGGAACCGACCCCGGATCTGTCGCATTCGAGGCTATGACGGTGGCGATCGAGCAGCAGGCGGACGTGCTGATCGTCGATACGGCGGGGCGACTGCACACACAGGAGGACTTGATGGGCGAGCTTGCGAAGATCCGGCGGGTGATCTCCAGGCAGATCCCAGACGCGCCACATGAGACGCTGCTGACGGTCGACGCGACCACAGGGCAGAACGGCCTGCGTCAGGCGCAGCTGTTCTCAGAGGCGATCGATGTGACCGGTCTGGTCCTGACCAAGCTCGACGGCACCGCCAAGGGCGGGATCGCTCTGGCCATTGCGACGGAGCTCGGAATTCCGGTGAAGCTGATCGGCATCGGCGAGCAGCTCGATGACCTGCGGCCGTTCGACGCAGCCGACTTCGCACGTGCACTGATCACCTGAGAGTAAGCTCGCTGCAAATGGCGGGTTGGATCGTCTGGTTGGTTATGGCGTGTGTCTTCGGAGCGGGAGAGATCCTCAGCGGCTCGGGCTTTTACCTGGCGCCGTTCGCGGTCGGCGCCGTGCTTGCCGCCGGCGCCGACGCGGCACTGGGCGGGGTCGCGGCCTGGGTCGTCTTCGTGCTCGCCTCGATCCTCACGCTGTTCACGATCAGGCCGCTCGTTCAACACCGGCTGTTCAAGGGTCCCGTGCTGCGCACCGGCGCGGCCGCGCTGGTCGGTAAGCGAGCGGTGGTGCTCGAGCGCATCGTCAACCACGAGGGCATCGGCCGGGTGCGGATCGACAATGAGGTCTGGAGCGCTAGATCGCTCGACGACGATCGCGTGATCGAGCCGGGTGCGAGCGTCGAAGTTGTCGACATCAGGGGCGCGACCGCGCTCGTAATGGAGTGAGAGAGGGATCTGGACATGGTTGAGGCGATCGTTGCGGGTGTCATTGTCATCTTCCTGCTGATCGCGTTCGCGCGAACCGTGAGAATCGTTCCGCAGGCCAAGGCGGGAATCGTCGAGCGTCTGGGGCGCTACCACCGCACGCTGAACCCGGGAATGACACTCGTTGTGCCGTTCGTCGACAGGCTGCGACCCCTGATCGACCTGCGCGAACAGGTTGTGTCCTTCGAGCCGCAACCCGTGATCACCGAGGACAACCTGGTTGTCCAGATCGACACGGTCCTCTACTTCACCGTCAACGATCCGCGCTCGGTCACCTACGAGGTCGCCAACCCGCTGCAGGCGATCGAGCAGATCACCGTCACCACGCTGCGAAACGTGATCGGCTCGCTGTCGCTCGAGGCGGCGCTCACCAGCCGCGACCACATCAACGCCCAGCTGCGAGGTGTGCTCGATGAGGCCACCAACAAGTGGGGTATCCGCGTCAACCGGGTCGAGATCAAGTCGATCGATCCGCCCAGCACGATCCAGGAGGCGATGGAGAAGCAGATGCGCGCGGAACGCGACCGCCGTGCCGCGATACTGAACGCCGAAGGCGTCAAGCAGGCGGCGATCCTGACCGCCGAGGGCGCGCAGCGCGCGGCGATCCTGACCGCGGAGGGTGAGAAACAGGCCGCGATCCTGCGCGCCGAGGGTGAGGCGCAGGCGATCGGGACGGTGTTCGGTGCGATCCACGCCGGCGACCCTGACCCGAAGCTGCTCAGCTACCAATATCTACAGATGCTGCCGAGGCTGGCGCAGGGTGATGCCAACAAGGTGTTCGTGATCCCGTCGGAGTTCAGCCAGGCAGCGGGCAACATCGGGCGCATGTTTGGACAAAGTGACCAGAAGGATGGCTCTGACGACGACAAGTCGTAGCGAATCAGCGAAGCCTGAGCGCCAGAGGGGATAGTCTTTCCCGCCTACCGCTAGACAGGCGGCCAATCCGTGAGGGACGGTGTTGGCAGAAAATGCCCGAACGGAGCGCCGAGGCCATGCACTGTTGACCGGCGCCGCACTGAAGCACAACCGGAGGGAGCTGTATGTCGGCTGTCAGTGATGTAGGCCCCAAGCGGCAGCGCGACGCGCACGAACACTCCCTCGAGCGCAACGCCCTGGGCTTCTGGGACGCAATTGTCATGGCGGTTGCGGGGAGCGCTCCCGCCTATTCGATTGCGGCCACCACGGCGGCGATCGTCGCTGCGGTCGGCTTCGCGGCGCCTGCGTCGCTGCTGTGGTGCGGCATCCCCATGATGGGGATCGCCGTCGCCTATCACCACCTGAACAAACTGGGCGCCAGTGCAGGAGCGGCCTACGAATGGGTCGGTCGCGTTCTCCATCCGATCCTCGGCTTCTTCACCGGCTGGGGTCTGGTCGTGTCGGCCACGATCTTCATGGTCGCCGGCTCGATTCCGGCCGGTCAGGTCACGTTGTCGCTATTCAGCGCCAGCGCCGCCAGTCACGCCGGTTGGGTTACGTTCGTAGGTGCGCTCTGGTTCCTGGTGATGGCCTACTTCGTCGCCCGCGGCGTACGGATCACCGCCAATGCACAGTGGGTCATGTCGTCGGTCGAGGTGCTGCTGCTCGCGGTGTTCGGCGTGCTCGGCATCTTCCACCACCACAAGATCAGCTTCTCCCCGAGTTGGCTCGGTTTCAGCCACTTCGGCTCGTTCAACGTGTTTGTGGCAGGCGCCCTGCTCGCCGCCTTCTACTACTGGGGCTGGGATGTCTCCTCGAACCTCGGCGAGGAGACCGAGGACAGCCACAAGAACTCCGGGATCGGCGGAATCATCGGCGTGCTGATCGTGTTCGTCCTCTTCGAGCTGTTCACGATCTGCATCAACATGGTGATGTCGCAGCCGGCGATCCAGAGCAGCAGCTCCAATGTGCTCGAGGCCTACGGTCGCGTCATCGGCGGGGGTTTCGGCGCCAAGATGATGATCGTCGCGGTCGCGCTGTCGACGATCGCCACGCTCGAGACGACACTGATCCAGGTCACCCGCTCACTGTTCGCGATGTCGCGCGAGAAGACTCTGCCGAAGGCGTTCGGCGTGCTGCATCCGACCTGGAACACGCCGGTGTTCGCGACTGCTGTGGTTGCGATCGTCTCGCTCGTCTTCTTCGCGCTGTCGCAATTTCTCGGGTCGATCGGCACCGTCCTCTCGGACGCGATCAGCTCGATCGGCCTGCAGATTGCGATCTATTACGCGCTCGCCGGCTTCGCGGCTGTAGTCGCCTTTCGCAGGCTCCTGCTGAAGTCCGTCTCCAACTTCCTGCTGATGGGCGTGTTCCCGTTCTTCGGTGCCGCGTTCATGACGTTCATATTCATCAAGTCGATTCCAGGTCTGTCGACAGTGGTTCTGGCGATCGGGCTCGGGGGGATGGCGCTCGGATTCATCCCCATCGTCTACTACTACCTCAAGGGTGCCGAGTACCTGCACCAGCGGCCGACGCTCGGCAGTGTCCTGCCGGAAGAGGAGTTCGCGAGCAACGACATCGCGCGGATCGACTGAGCTTGTTCGCCGGCGACCGCATCGCGTAGGACTCGGGCCTGGTCAAGCGGGACCAGGCCCGAGCGCCTAAGCTCAATCCTGATGTTCGATTCCCTGGCTGAACGCCTTCAGGCGACGCTCACCGACGTCCGCGGCCACGGCACGCTGACGGAGGCCGACATCAACAGCGCCATGCGTGAGATCCGGCTGGCGCTGTTGGAGGCTGATGTCAACTTCCAGGTTGTCAAGAACTTCACCAACGCGGTCAAGGAGCGCGCGCTCGGAGCCGGCGTGATCGGACAGCTGAATCCCGGTCAGCAGGTGATCAAGATCGTAAATGACGAATTGACCGAGCTGATGGGCGGTGAGTCAGAGGAGGTCAGCTTCGCGTCGCGTCCGCCGACCGTGATCCTGATGGCGGGGCTTCAGGGCTCAGGCAAGACAACCGCCACGGCCAAACTTGCCCGCTACCTCAAGCAGGAGCATGGGTCCTCCGTCGCCGTGGCCGCCTGCGACGTGTATCGACCGGCTGCCGTAGAGCAGCTGATCCAGGTCGGCGCCCGTGCCGGCGCGGACGTCTACGAGCAGGGCACCGACCGCAGTCCGGTTGAGATCGCAGCCTGGGCCCGCGACCGCGCGCAGTCAGAGGGCAAGGACGTGCTGATCGTCGACACCAGCGGGCGCCTGCATGTCGACGCAGAGCTGATGAAGGAGCTCGCGGACATCCGCAAGGCGATTCGGCCCAACGCCGTGCTGCTGGTTGTGGACGCGATGACCGGTCAGGACGCCGTACATGTTGCCGAGCAGTTCGGTGAGACCGTCGACTTTGACGGCGTGATCATGAGCAAGCTCGATGGCGACGCCCGTGGCGGCGCAGCGCTCTCGGTCAAGGCGATCACCGGCAAGCCGATCATGTACGCCTCGACCGGCGAGAAGCTCGATCAGTTCGAACGCTTCCACCCGGACCGCATGGCGCAGCGGATTCTCGGGATGGGGGATGTGCTCACGCTGATCGAGCGCGCCACCGACGCCTACGACGAGGATCAGGCCCGCGAGCTTGAGCGCAAGTTTCGCAATCAGGAGTTCGACCTTGAGGACTTTCTCCAGCAGCTACGGCAGATCCGCCGGATGGGGCCGCTACAGAACCTGCTCGGGATGATCCCCGGGATGGGCAAGGAGCTACGCGGGGTCAAGGTCGATGAGCGCGAGTTCGACCGGATCCAGGCGATCATCCTCGCGATGACGCCGCAGGAGCGCCGCCACCCTGAGCTGATCAAGGGCTCGCGGCGTCTGCGGATCGCGAAAGGATCGGGCACGAACGTGCAGGCCGTGAAGGCGTTGATCAAGCAGTTCGAGCAGATGCGCAAGCTGATGAAGGTCGTCGCTTCCGGGAAGACGCCGGACCTCCAGGCGCTTATGCGCCAGGCACGCTAACCTCTGGCGACTATGGCAGTGAGGATCAGACTAACGCGTGTCGGCGGACGCAAGAACCCCATCTGGAGGGTTGTCGTCGCCGATCAGCGCTCCAAGCGTGACGGTCGTGTGATCGCGACCGTCGGGCACTACAACGCACAGACCAACCCGTCGACGATTGTGCTCGATGAGGTGAAGGTCAAGGACTGGCTCGCCCGTGGCGCCCAGCCGACCGACACCGTCAAGAAGCTCCTGCGCACGCAGGGCATCGCCGGTTGAGCAACGACGCCTCCTCGACACGGGATCTGCTCGAGTATCTGGCTCGGGGGCTTGTGGACGACCCTGACGAGGTCAAGGTCAAAGAGGTGCGTGAGGACGACGGTTCCGTCGTCCTCGAGCTCTCCGTCGCTCGAGATGACTACGGCAATGTGATCGGCCGCGGGGGGCGGACGGCCACGGCCTTGCGAACCGTGGTCAAGAGCGCGGCGTCGCGGCACGGTAACCGCGTCTTCATCGACATCGTCGACTGACGGGACGGCGTGTCCAACGCCGAGAACGATCCTCGTTGGCTCCATGCGGGCCGCGTCGGCAGGCCGCACGGGCTTGACGGGAGTTTCCACGTCACGGGGGCCAACCCCCAACTCCTTCGGGCCGCCGAGCGGTTGAAGGTCGCAGGGGCTGACCGAGAGATAGACCGCAGAGCCGGTCACGACGCGCACCTGATTCTCAGACTCGCCGGATGCAGCAGCCGTGATGACGCAGAGGCGCTGCGCGGGACTGAGCTGCTGGTCAGCCGCGACCAGGCGCCGGAACTCGAAGCGGACGAGTGGTGGGCAGAGGACCTCCAGGGTTGCGTGGTGGTCGACGCAGGCCGGAAGCTTGGCGCTGTTCGGCGGCTGCTGGCGCTGCCATCGTGCGAGGTGCTAGAGGTGGAGCGCATCGACGGTGGAGACGCGCTGCTGGTGCCGCTCATATCAGACGCCGTCCGCAGCGTTGACCTGGAGAACAATCAGATCGACGTGGACCTGGCCTTTCTGGGGGAGGACTGAGATGGAGATCGACGTGTTCACGTTGTTCCCCGAGGCATTCGCCTGGTTCGAATCCCAGCGGCATGTTCAGAACGCCCTCGCTGAGGGGCATCGGCTTGGCTACGTGAACTACCGCGATCACACGCCGCTCACGGGCGGACAGGTTGACGACACGCCGTTCGGTGGTGGTGCCGGAATGGTGCTCCGGGTCGACGTCGTCGACGCCGCGCTGCGCGCGCGCTACGGTGCCGATCCGACCGAGGTTCGCAACCGACGCCGCGTCGTGGCGCTGACGCCCGGCGGGCGGGTCTTGGACGACACGCTGGTCGACGAGCTCTCGGCTGAACCGGCACTGACGCTCCTGTGTGGGCGCTACGAGGGTTTCGACGAGCGGATTCTCGAACACTTCGCGACCGATCGCCTGTCGATCGGTCGCTATGTTTTGGCCGGCGGCGAGCTGGCAGCGATGGTCGTCTGCGACGCGGTACTGCGCAAGCAACCCGGAGCGCTGGGACACGCCGACTCGGCGGTCGAGGAGTCGTTCAGCGCGGCTCTCGAGGGCGCCCCGGAATACCCGCATTACTCGCGGCCGGCCGAGTACCGTGGTTGGCATGTACCCGAGGTTCTGCTCTCGGGCCACCACGCCAATGTTCGTGAGTGGCGCCTGGAGCAGTCGCGCCTGCGCAACCGTTCGCTACCATAGGCCGCCGCGCGCTCTTGAGCCGCGCACTTCCTTCTGTCCGTTTTCCCACCGATGCCGGTGCTGCCGGCGAGACGAGCACGAACCATGAGCACCGTCATCGAAAGTCTGGAGCGCGCCCAGCTCCGCCGAGTCCCGCAGTTTGACGCTGGCGATCGCCTGCGCGTCCACTTCCAGGTGATCGAGGGCACCCGTCGCCGCACCCAGGTGTTCGAGGGCGTTGTGATCAAGCGGCAGGGTCACGGCGCACGTGAGACCTTCACGGTGCGCAAGCAGTCGTTCGGCGTCGGTGTGGAGCGTACGTTCCCGGTGCACTCGCCCAAGATCGAGAAGATTGAGGTGGCCGCGCGCGGTGACGTGCGCCGCGCCAAGCTCTACTACCTGCGCGACCGCGTCGGCAAGCGCGCCCGCGTCCGCGAGCGCCGCAACACCGGTCCCGAGGAGCTGGTGGAGCGCGGCTTGCTCTACGGCGAGGCCTTCCCGGAGGCTGCGCAGCCCGATGCACAGGATGCCCCGGAGGCTGTCGACGCGCAGGAGCCGGAAGCCGCGGTGACGGAGGCTGTGCCCGAGGCAGCTACTGACGTCGGCGCCGACGCGCCGGCGGACGAGAGCTGAAGCCCGGCCACGGCGTTCGGGTCCTAACCGATGGCCGCCAGGACCAAGCGGCCCAAGGGCCCGGTCGCCAACGTCGTCGAGTTGGTCGTGACGGTTGCGGTCGCGATCGGCCTGGCGCTGCTGATCCAAGCAATCCTCGTCAAGCCGTACAAGATTCCGAGCCAGTCGATGGTTCCGACACTGGTCGTGGGCCAGCGGATCCTCGTCAACCGCCTGAGCACCAATCCCGGCATCGGCGATGTCGTCGTATTCCACCCTCCGGCTGGGGCCGATCCGATCAGCCCCGTGTGTGGGAATCCCGCTCAGGGCTCCGGCAGGCAGCAGCCGTGCGACAAGGGAACCCCGGCCGAGTCGAACCAGACCTTCGTCAAGCGGGTCGTCGGGCTCCCGGGTGATCACCTCAGGATCAGCGACGGCTACGTCTGGCGCAACGGAACGAAGGAGACAGTCGGCTACGAGCCGAAATCCTGGGCCCGCGATTCGGGCTTTGAGGCCTGCACCGGCGGCGCATCGGCGAACTGCACGTTCGCGAAGACAATCGTGGTTCCGGCCGGCGAGTACTACATGATGGGCGACAACCGTGGCGACTCAGACGACAGCCGGTTCTGGGGTCCGGTCCCGCAGAAGTGGATCGTCGGTGAGGCGTTTGCGACGTACTGGCCGATCGACCGCATCGGCTTGCTCTGATCGAACTCGCAGACGTTCAGGCCGTGAGTCGCGCCCGGCACTCGCCCGCTGGCGAGTGCCGGCGAGGGTAGCCTCAGCAGGATGAGGCGCTTGCAACCCGGACCGAGGCTGTTTGCTCACGACCGTTCACTCGGCGTGCGCTTCGTGGCTGGGGCTGACGAGGCAGGGCGGGGTTGCCTGGCCGGCCCGCTGGTGGCGGCCGCGGTGCTGTTTGACCAGCAGCGGCTGACGCGGGCGGACATTCGTGCACTCGCGTCTTTGAACGACTCCAAGCGTCAGACGCCGGCCTCCCGCGCTGAGCTGTACCCGGTGATCATCCGCGTGGCGGCCAGAGTCTCGATCGTCTCCCGCTGTGCCCCTGGGATCGACACCCGCGGGCTGCACGTGACCAACCTGGCGGCTTTGCGCGAGTCGCTCGCCAATGTCGCCTGCGACGGCGCGATATGTCTCAGCGATGGCTTCAGCGTGGGTGAACTCGGCTACGAGCATCGCGCCGTCATCAGGGGTGACGCGACCAGCGCGGCGATCGCAGCAGCGTCGGTGCTCGCCAAGGAGACCCGGGATCGATACATGCGCCGCGTGGGTGAGCGCAATCCCGGCTGGGGCTTTGCTCAACACGTCGGATACGCCTCGCCGGAACATCGCAGCGCGATCGAGCGACTCGGCGTTACGCCACTACACCGGCTCTCGTTCCAGTCGGCTGCTTACCAGCAGCTCAGCCTCGGCTGACCGTCAGCGCGACTGCTCAGAACGCCGCCTCGAGGTGATCGAGGCGCAGCAGCCGGCCGTCGGGCGCGAGCGTGATGCCGATCGCGTCGAAGCGGAGATCGGCGGTCCGCGGGTGATCGCGGCGTTCGGCGAGCCAGCGTCCGGCGAGCCGGCGCAGCTGTATCTGCTTGCGTTGGTGGACCGACTCGAGCGGGTCACGGCCGGCCCGCGGTGTGACCCGCGTCTTCACCTCGCAGAAGACGAGCGTTCGCCCGTCGCTCGCGACGATGTCGAGCTCACCCCAGCGTGTGCGGTAGTTGCGCTCGACGATCCGAAAGCCGCGATGCACGAGATGGTCAGCGGCGATCTGCTCGCCGACTCGACCGAGCTCGATTCTTCGTTGGTCGGGCATCCCTTGAAGCTATGCCCGCATGTGTCACGGATCTGTGTCGCCGTGTGTCGAATGTGTGACAAGCAGCGGTGTTGTTACAGAGACGTCACACGGCGTGACACTTACGACACATATGTGGCCCTACGTTCAGAGCCATGCTTGCTCGCGTCACGACATTCGCCATCGATGGAGTGGAGCCTCGTCGAATCACGGTCGAGGTCGACATTCGTCCCGGCCTACCGGCATTCACGGTGGTCGGCCTGGGCGACACCGCGGTCCGGGAATCCCGTGAGCGCGTGCGCTCAGCGATCCAGAATTCGGGTTACGAGTTCCCGCAGCGCCGGATCACGGCGAACCTCGCACCCGCATCGCTGCGGAAGGCCGGCCCCGGCTTCGACGTCGCGCTGGCACTGGCGGTGCTGGCGGCGAGCGGTCAGCTCGACGCGTCGGCGCTCGCGAACGTGGCGGTGTTCGGTGAACTGTCGCTCAGCGGCGAGCTGAGACCGGCAGCCGGTACGCTCGCCGTCGCCGAGGGCGCACGCCGGCACAGCCTCGCCGGGCTCGTGGTCCCGGCTGAGCAGGCCCAGGAGGCTGCTTTGATCGACGGCCTGCGAATCATGGCGGTCAACGGACTGGCGGCAGCGGTGGACGCCGTCACCGGCCGCCGTTTGCCGCCACAGCCGGCGCCCTCAGCGGCGGCTGGCGCCGACTCCCAGCTCGACCTTGCCGATGTTCGCGGG
Source organism: uncultured Conexibacteraceae bacterium (assembly GCA_963848435.1). Lineage (GTDB taxonomy): Bacteria > Actinomycetota > Thermoleophilia > Solirubrobacterales > Solirubrobacteraceae > Palsa-465. Next base: position 308,289 of record CAWKDQ010000013.1, read on the forward strand.
CATGAAGC